>CAVWZV010000008.1:0-16879 GCA_963759555.1 uncultured Chitinophagaceae bacterium | reverse complement strand
TATTTTCGATAATTTTTTTTTCATTCCAATTAATTCATATGAATTTGAAATAAGTAACGATAACATTATTTCAAATACTATATAATCTTATTAAATTCTTTAACCTTAATAGAATGAGAATCCCTTCATAATTATTGACCTTATTATATTTACAAACTCGCATATCTAATAATAAGGTTTGATTAGAAGCTGTACTATTTCTACTAAGGTTTGATAACAAACAGCACATTAAATATTTAAAATCATTTATCTGAAACAGTTACTGTTCCTGCGCCATTATAAGAATGATAAGCGCCGTTATACATTGCGTCTGCCTGCACAGGACCTAATTGATATTCTCCCGGCGATACAGCACGAACCATATAATAATAATTTTTAGACCGCCCGGTGGCAGAAGTGAACATTAAAATTCTATCGTCTCGTATGTCTGTGTAATCTGTTGTTGATGCATCTGTAATCCATTTTATATCCGGCATTTCTGTAAGCCTTGTGTTTTCAATTTCAAAACCTGCTGGTAACATATCAGTGATAACTACATTATCAACATCGCTGTTGTATTGGCTTTCAAGCGTAAGACGAACAACAACCAAATCATTCTGATGAAAATTACCGCTGCTTATTACATTGCCATTTCTATCCAAAAATGTACGGCGCACTTTTAAATATTTATCTTCCTGCAAATAACTTCCATCGCTGGTTATACCGCTTGCTTCCCAGAAATAATAATAATTGCCTTTACCTTTTACATTCAATTGCATTAAAGTATTTGCATATTGTTTTGCGTTAAGTTTAATGTCAGCACCTGTTGTGTTTGCGATTGTTTTTCCATTTGCTGCAATGCTTGCGGTCGCATTTGTATTATTACTCATGCGGGCAATTTTTCCGAGTGCCAAAATACTCCATGCATTTTCCTGTGTGTTTAAATAATAAGCGCTTCTTAATTGTTCAGAAAGTTGTTTCGCCATAACGCCTACCTGCTGATTACCCGGGTCAATATCAAGCAAAACATTTAATGACAAAGCTTCATCCCGTATATAAGAATAAAAACTTCCGCCAAAAGAAGTGTTTGGTTTTTCGCCTTCAAATGCCGCCGGTAAAACATCTTTCGCTTGCTTCGCTTGTCCTGAAAGTGCGTAAGCCGCACTCAACAAATATTTACTGTCGAGCGTAAGCAGTTCCTGGTGCGCTTTATAATAGTTCATAAAAGATGGTTGTGGCTCACCTGCCAATGCCAGCACATATAAAGAGTAAGCCACTTCTTCCGGCGCAATGCGTTTCGACTGATTGTTGTTGTAATAAAATGTTTCAGTTTCCTTGCTGTTTAATTTGTATTGCATGTATAATAGCAAACGATCAATAACGCTGTTATTCACTTCATAACCTGCTTTGCGCGCTTCAATTAAAAAATTGGTTGCATATATGCTGCCCCACCAGCTTTCGTAACCACCGCCGGGCCAGTAGCTCAATGCGCCATCAGGCAATTGCATAGATTGTAATTTATTGATGGCTTGTTGCACATTGTATGCGGGGTTCGCATCATTATCTGCTTTACCGGAAATACTTTTTACCAAGTCATAATAATAGAGTTGAGGGAACGCTGTTGAGGTTGTTTGCTCAACACATCCATAAGGATAGTTGATGAGGTGCGACAAATTTTTTGAGAATGGCAACAACGGGGATTTGCCAATAATCAATTTTGATGAAAGCGTTGAAGGAATAAATTTATTCTGCAGGTTAATTGAAGCAGGTGCATTTTCATTTGCAGAGCCATTGCCTGTTATTATTTGCAATGATGCAGGCGGCCTTACACCAATTTCTGTTTCATCGGCAAAAGTTTGATTCATTGTTTTTACCGAAACAGTTACTTTGCCCGCGCCGATGGCTTGTTGTGCGCTGATATTAAATACTACACGTTGTTCTTTGTTTGCGCCAAGATTTATGTTTTGCGATTTGTCACTTACCATTCCCAACGGCCCTGAAAGTTGCACAGACACAACTGCACTTGCATCTTTATTTGTTGTATTGCTCAGCGATACCGGCATCACAACTTTATCTTTCGGACTTAAAAATCTTGGAAGCGCTGTACTGATAACAACCGGGTCCGCCACTTTCATATGTTGTTCCGCACTGCCAAAACTTTTGCCTTTATATGCTGCAGCCATCACACGCAAATCGCCTGAAAACTGCGGCACATCAATATTATAATGTACAAGACCGCTTGCATCAGCCTGCACAATGCCACTCCAGAACGAAACTAATTTTACACGATTTACAAAAACAGGATTAACACGCATTTTTGATTCTTCACCACCATCACCACCTGTACTTGATTTTGTAGTTTTTATTTCGGGCAACAATAAAGGATAAATATCATAACTGTTTATTGCCAGCGCTTCTTTCTGGTAAAAATAATCATATGGATCAGGTGTTGTATAGTTCTTAACCTGCAATATTCCTTCGTCAACCGCAGCAATAGTAACAAAAGCGCCGGGCTGCGTTTTTACAGTAATAGTTTGTTTTGTTTTTGATCTTGATTTTGGGGCAATGTCAACATTCACCGGTAAATGATTTGCCATGTTTTCAACCAGTACAGATTTTATTCCATGCGCAACAGTTAACGGCATGTCATTTTCATCCATGGGCCTGAACAGGATTGCTGAAATGTAAACGTTGGGCAGGTAATCATCATTCGCTGCCAGAGAAAGCGAAGCAGCTTTATTTTTTGCATTGAGATAATAATATTTTATAAGATGATCCCGCTCAACAGTTACCAGCATTTTGCCATCAAACGGAGTTGTAAACAATGCATTGATAGTTTCGCCATTTTGATATTTTTCCTTATCGGTTGTTATGTCAACATTGCCTTCGTTATTTACTTCGAACGATGTATACTGTGTATCTCCAAAACCCCATGCATATAATTCAGTTGCCACATAGCTGTTAGAACCGCCGTAAAAAACGCGCACTTCATAATCGCCGCTGAGTTGCGGTGTAAAATAAAAAACGGTTGATGCTCCGTTAATGGTAAGTCTTTGCTGCGAAATTGTTTTGTCTTGCTGCTGCGAAACATACCGGAAAGAATTTCCGTCCTGCTGAATAGCTGTATGCCATTCTTTTTTTACAACCTCAACCTGTACAACAGCGTTTTGTATGTTCTCGTTTTTATCAATCGCCAATAATCCAATACGCACAGGTTTCCGGGTATCAACATATTCTGCATTATTTTTTATGCCGATAAAAACCGGTTGTGTATAAACTGTAAAGTTTTGATAACGATGTACCGGTCTTCCCGTTTCATCAAAAACCGTCGCCATTAAATCGCCTTTTAAAATTCCAATGTTTCCAATGTCTTTTGGTAACTGAAAATTTTCTTTTGCTGAACCATTCTCATTCACTTTTGCGCTGTGTAAATCGGGATTAAAAGAAAAATTATTCACAATAGAAAAATCGTAATCCCGGAACTTTTTCGAAGTGAATACTGCTTTACCCAAATTTAATTCGCATTGATAATTCAGGCTGGCTGCCGGCGTTCCGAATAAATTATCCGCCTGTATAGTGGCGCGTAAACTATCTGCCGGGCGATATTCCGTTTTATCAATATTGAAATTTACTTTAATCCTGTCAGGCATAAACTCTTCCACACTTAAATCATAAGTATTCAGCAACACATCATTTCCTGTTAAAAGTTGCAAACTGTATTCGCCGGTTAATGCTGTTACAGGTGTTGTAAATAAAGTTTCAGTTGAACCTTCTTCATTTAATACTTTTCTCATAGTTGTAAACTCTTTGCCATTGGGCATAATGAGTTTAAACTTTACGGGAATTTCTCCGGGATTATTCCATTTTTCATCACGCACAACGGCCGTTACGTGCATGGTTTCGCCGGGCCTGTATAAATTTCTTTCTGCATAAATCATTGCGTTAAGTCCTGACTTATTTGGCATTCTTCCGCCAACATTAAAGCGCGATGTTTGAATATAACTGTTGTCAAGCCAAACGAAACTAAACTCGTCATTTTTCCTGGCTGTTATCATTCCAACTTCAAAGCCGGGCGAATGAATATTAATATCATCAAAAACAGCAACGCCACTCTGCATCCGTAGTTGTGCTGTACAATTTTTGATTGTTGGTGCTGAAGAAAGAAACGTTTACGTTTTGCATGTTGGCGGCATCTTTTATGGAGTTTGCGAAAACATACATTTTATCCTGTTCCTGTTTTACAATTAACCCGATATCAGAAACAGAAAGCACTTTTGATTGCTGAACCCAGTAATGCTGTTTTGATGCAACAGTAATTACGTACACGCCATTGTAATCTCTTATGCGATCTGAAAAATCAAGATGAAGAACAGCAGCAACATTTTGCTTTGGAAGTTTCGACGTGCTGTAATCTTTCTTAAAAATTGTATCACCTAAATTTTCTGTATCATAATATAAATAATCGCCGCCATTATAATCGTCGCCGTCTTCGTCGTTGTCGCTACGTTCTTCATACCCATAACCATAACTTTTCTCCCTGCGCATAAAATGTTCAAGATTATTTTCATACACTTTTACAACAGTTACTTTTACTTCGGGAACGTTTACAATATTTAAAGCAAGATTTTTATAACCTGCTGATGAGAGGTACATTCCTTTTTGATTTATAAAAGAAACAGATGGCTTTAATTTCCCAAAAAAAACAGAGCCGGAATAATCTGTTTTCATTTTACCGCCAAAAGCACCTTCAATATTTTTAGAAACACTTAGCTGGTAAGTTTTCTCAGGCGAAAGCTTGTTGCTCGTAATTGTAAACCCGGCATCATTCAAGCTCACTTCAAACGGAACTGAAGGCTCAATATCAATCATTCTTTTCAGGCTGTCTTCAAATACCGGCTCAGAAGTATTTACTGTGATTGTTCCTTCGCTGCCATCGTGGTTGGCAGTAATGCCTGTTACTGCAAGATCAAATCTTGAAGGAATAGAGCCGGTGATAGTTGTATCGTTTGCAGAAATATACTTGCTGTGTGTTACCGCAATACCTTTATTCATTACAATTTTAAGCGGCGTTTCTTCATCAAGATTATTTACAGGCATAAACTGCAGCGACAAAGTTTTTCCCGCGCCTTCATTTGTTGACATAACGCTAACGCTGTTTCCGTTTGCGCTTAGTTTAAGGTGTGCTGCAGCATCGTTCAATTTTACTTCATAATTAAAGTTCACATCAAGCTGCACCATTACATTAGACGAATTTTTTCCTCTTGTATAAGAAAGATGCGTGCCCGTAATGCGTAACGGCGCTGTATGAAAATGAAATGATGCTTTATCAAATGGATATTTTTTTAAGCTGTGATTGAGTAAAGCAGGTGTAAGTGTTGCAGTATATTCTGTGCCCGGTTGAAAACCTTGTGCCGGCGAAAACGTCAGCTCGCTTGAACTGTTCCATTTAAACATGCCTTTTACTGCCGGCTTAAATTCAACGTAATCTGTACTGTCCCACGATTGCAAAAGAGTGTCAGGATAAATGTCTTTATTAAAAGCAAACACAAGATTTTGCTGTTGCTCAATTTCACCCGAAAAATTTTTATAAGAAACAGCTAATTTGTTTTTGGTTGTATTGCATGACATGCAAAAAAATAGGTACCCGATCAAAAAGATGGATACCCAAAATATGGACTTCATAAAAAATGTATATGTATTAAAATTAACGCCTGTAACAAGAAAAATTGTTTTGGTGTTTTATTAATTTTTCAAATTAACATATACAAAGGTTTTGTCCAAAAATTATATTGATTGACTACTGCAATTATGTTGTTAAACCGCCGGAGCAGGCGATACAACCTGTCTTAACCACAAAACTAAACTGGTCTTTACCGTTATAGTTTTATTAGGTTTATATGTAAGGTTAGGCGCTGTGCCTGTTAACTTGCCATGCGCAGGATTTGCACTAACACTATAAAATAAAGATGAACTATCCGAACCGGTTAAGGTTTTTTTCACGGTGTCGCCTGCAACGTCTCAGTTTGCATCAAAGTAAAAAATTTAAAAACCATTTAAGGGGCGAAGTCTTCACGTCGCCCTTTTTAGCTACATTTAAAAATGCCGCCTTCGATTTATTTTAAGTTAGCTTTCTTCATGTGCCGGTATATATTTTTTTATCGTTGTAATTTTTTAAGTAATGCATTTCGTGCGTTCACATTCTTATATATTTACATTTATTCGTAAAACAGATCCGGTTAATGAAACAACAACAAAAACGATTATTTCCAAAAACGCCTACGGGTATTAACGGACTCGATGAAATTACTGACGGCGGTTTTCCAAAAGGTCGACCTATACTTGTTTGCGGAAGCGCAGGTTGCGGCAAAACTTTACTGGCAATGCAGTTTCTTGTAAAAGGAATTATTGAGCAAAATGAGCCGGGTGTATTTATGAGTTTTGAGGAAACTGCTAAAGATTTAGCGCAGAATGTAAGTTCATTAGGGTTTAATTTAAATAAGCTTGTTAATGATGATAAACTAAGAATGGATTATGTTCGGATTGAAAAAACCGAAATTGAAGAAACCGGGGAATATGATCTTGAAGGAATATTTATAAGATTAAATCATGCGATTGATTCAATTGGTGCTAAACGCGTGGTACTTGATACGATTGAATCTTTATTTGGCGGAATTGATAATGCAGGCTTATTACGTTCAGAAATACGAAGGCTTTTTCAATGGCTGAAAGATAAAGGTGTTACCACAATTATTACCGGTGAACGGGGAGAAGGTTCATTAACGAGGCATGGTTTGGAAGAATATGTTTCTGACTGCGTAATATTATTAGACTTTCGTGTAATTGATCAAATTGCCACCCGCAGATTAAGCATAATTAAATACAGAGGTTCTACGCATGGCACAAACGAATATCCATTTTTGATTGATGAAACAGGTATTTCAGTTTTACCGATTACTTCTTTAAATTTAGATCATGCAGTTTCAACGGAAATAATTTCAACCGGGCTTCCGGCGCTTGATAAATTATTTGGAGCAAATGGATTTTATAAGGGTGGCAGCACTTTGATAACGGGCTCAGCAGGCACCGCTAAAACAATACTGGCTGCATACTCCGCATTAAGCAGTTGCAAACGCAAAGAGCGTGTTCTTTATTTTTCTTTCGAAGAATCCCCGGATCAATTAATAAGAAATATGATTTCTGTAGGCATTAATCTTAAGCCTTACGTTCAATCGAAATTGTTACGCATTCATTCTTCCCGCCCATCGTTACAGGGTCTTGAAATGCATTTGTTGGTATTGCATAAATTAATTGATAGTTTAAAACCAAAAACTGTAATCGTAGATCCCATCAGCAGTTTAATTACAATTGGTTCAGGCAGTGAAGTAAGAGCAATGCTTGTAAGATTACTCGATATGCTTAAAGTAAACGAAATAAATGCAATTTTTACGGCACTGACGCATCAACCCCTGAATGCAGGCATTGATTTGTCGGTTGACGCTGTTTCTTCATTGGCAGACACGTGGATAAAAGTAAAAAATACAGAAAAAAGCGGAGACAGGGTGCGAACACTTTTAGTGGTAAAATCACGCGGTATGGCGCATTCCAATCAACTATGGCAGTTTACAATTACTGATAAAGGAATACAGTTAAATTCCAAAACTGAAACCGATCAAAGTGACAACAAAACGAATGCATTAACATCAACCAATAAAAACAAAAAGAAAAGAGCTTAGTACTTTACATATGTTAATTAAAAAATTGCCTGGTAATTGATAATAAATAGCGGGCATAATAACCGAAATATATATGGCAAAAGAGCAAAGATGGGAACTTAGATTATACATCGCAGGTCAAACACCTAAATCGATTCTCGCCTTACAAAACATAACCAAATATTGTAAGGAACATCTGGAGGGCAGATATTCTATTGAAGTAGTTGACCTGCTGAAAAACCCGCAACTGGCGGCAGGTGACCAGATATTTGCAATTCCAACACTGGTGCGCAAAGTGCCCCAGCCAATAAGAAAAATTATCGGTGATCTTTCTAATGAAGAACGGGTGCTTGTTGGTTTAAACATTCGGCCTTTGTCTGTTAAAACAAAAGCATGAAAAAAAAAGAAAATGCGAAGCTTATTGTTGAAGAAAAACTGGTTCTGCAGCTTTACGTTTCAGGTATGTCACCACAGTCTATGAAAGCAATAGAGAATATAAAACAGTTATGCGATGAATATCTGAAAGATGCTTTTGAACTTGAAATAATAGATATATATAAGAACCCTGAAGTGGCTTCCCAGCAACAAATTGTTTTTAGCCCTTCACTTATTAAAAATCTTCCGTTACCGAAAAAAACACTTGTTGGTAATTTTTCTGATACAGAAAGAGTAATAAAGGCATTAGGTATCACCTTCAAAAAATAAATTATGGAGGTAAAATCGAAGGACGAACTTTTATTAAAAATTGAAGAACTTGAAAATCGCCTTGCGGAATCTGAACAGTTAATTGAAGCAATAAAGGCAGGCGAAGTAGATGCATTTGCAGTTAATGCCGATGATAATGCAGAAGTTTATACGTTGCAAAGCGGCGACTATGCTTATCGCGTTTTAATAGAAAAATTTGGTGAAGGCGCTTTAAACTTAACAGAAGATGGTTTAATAGTTTATACGAATACTTATTTTTTTGAGCTGATTAAATTATCTTATGAAAAAGTAGTTGGCTCTTTTTTTATTGACTTCATTCATGCGGAATCAAAGGAAAAATTTAATAAGTTATTTCAGCGCGCTTTGAAAGGAAACAGTAAGGGCGAAATTAGTTTAGCTGTTAACGGTGAAACGATTCCTGTTTATATTTCACTCACGTCTCTGCAGCCAAAGCTTGCTACAGTTGGTGTTATTATTACTGACCTTGCTGAAAAGAAAAAAAATGAAGAACTCATTTTAAAATACCAGGCAGATTTGGAGGCGAAAAATCTTGAGCTTCTTCAAAGTAACACAGAGCTTGCCTCGTTTACTTATATTGCTTCTCACGACCTGCAGGAGCCGTTGCGCAAAATCCAGACCTTTTCAAACCGCATTCTTGAAAACGAATACGAAAGTTTTTCGGTGAATGCAAAAGATTACTTTCAGCGCATAACCAGAGCTTCTAAGCGCATGCAAAATCTTATAACGGCTTTGCTTAATTATTCACGCGCAAATACATCAGAAGTTGTACTGGTGCCAACAGATTTAAATAACGTTATAGAAGAAGTAAAAAATAATTTAAGCGAGTTGATAGAAGAAGATAATGTAAAAATCGAAGCGTCATCACTGCCCATATTAAATATTATTCCGCTTCAGTTTAACCAGCTTTTTGCAAATATTATACTTAATGCTATTAAATATAAGAAGCCTGATATAAGCGCGGTAATTAAAATAGGCGCCGAAATTATTAGTGCAGATGAAGTAAAAATGCAAACACCAGTTACACACGATAAATACTGGATGATAAAAATATCTGATAATGGTATCGGTTTTGAACAGGAATTTGCCAACAAGATATTTGAACTTTTTCAACGCCTGCATGGCAGGAGCGAATATGAAGGCACAGGTATAGGGCTTGCAATCTGTAAAAAAATTGTTCAGAATCATCATGGGTTTATAGAGGCGATAGGAGAACCGGGCGTTGGCTCAACTTTTAATATTTATTTACCTGCTGAAAAATAGTTTACAAATCACAGGAATTATTTTGGATAAAAAACTAAACCAATACCTCAACAAGTTCTTCCGGTTGCATGTGGCTTGTTTGTATTTTTTAATTTTACGCGCGATGCATCACTTAAATTATACGATGAACCGGCAAGAACCTGGCTTAAAAAATAGTTCTTGGCAAAAAACTTTTAGTATAAGAACTTCTACCTGTAAACATCAAATCACATTGCACCATAAGTAAAAGCCACCGCTAACGAAGTATGATTTATATTTTATGTATAAGCTGATTGATCTGCTTTTAAATCTCCGGAAAGAATAATGCATTGTTAATTCAGAGCAACTTTTTTCCCGTTCAGGCAACTAATACTCTTATTGAACCTGTTTTATTTCCCGGCAAGCAAAAACAAATAAATTTTTGCAAATGCGACGTTGGAAAAAATTGATTCTTGGAGTAGTTGTAGTTATAATAATATCGGGATTTGGCTACGCTTATTACATATGGAACAAACCGGCCAGAGACGTATCAAACGAAAAAGGAATTAAATTAACCGCAGTTGCAATTTTTGACTCTTTTGAAAATAATGAGCAGGCGGCAAATGTTTCTTTCTTAAATAAAGCGGTTGAAGTAACGGGTAAAGTTACCAATGTAAAAACGAACCAGGCAGGCAATACAGTAGTTTATCTGCAATCGCACGATCCTGTTTTTGGTATTAATTGCACATTTAAACAAGACCCCGGAAAAATTGAGAAGGGAGAAACCATAACTTTTAAAGGTGTATGTACCGGCTATTTAAGTGATGTGATTTTGAATGAAGGTGTGTTGGTAAAATAAAATTAAACGCAGTTAATTAAAAAATTCATGATTAAAAAAATTGTTTTAGTTGCTACAAGCCTTCTTGTTTGTGTAATAATATTTCAGGGATGTTTTTACGATAAAGCCGATGTGCAGTATCCAGCATCAGGGGCAAGTTGTGATACAACAAATGTTCGTTACAGCGTAGAAATAAAAGCAATACTTGATGCCAATTGCAAACAATGTCATAGTGGTTCTTCTCCTATAAGTGGATTTGATTTATACAACTATCAAACAATTTCTTCGCTGGCATTGGATGGAAATTTTACATACGGCACATTACTCTCTGCTGTAATGCACGAGGGCGGTGCACCATTTATGCCACAGAATGGACCCATGTTGCAGGATTGTGATATAAATAAAATTGCTGCATGGGTACATAGCGGCGCTCAAAATAATTAATCAAAAACAAAATATAGTAAATGAAAAAAACTAGTATAGCCCTTTTGTTGCTTTTCTTTTTTGCAAAAAATGATTTTGCACAAACTTATATTACACGTAATGGCAATATTTCTTTTTACTCACACACACCATTGGAAGACGTGAAGGCGCAAAATAATGAAGCTGTAAGTGTTTTAAATGGTGCAACAGGTGATCTTGAGTTTAAAGTGGCTGTAAAAAGCTTTCATTTTGTAAAAACGGCTATGGAAGATCATTTTAATAATGACGATTATATGGCTTCGGAAAAATATCCGAAAGCTGGTTTCAAGGGGAAAATAACAAACATATCTGCAGTTAATTTTTCGAAAGATGGAACATATAATGTTACTGTATCAGGTGATCTTACTATTCGTGATGTAACAAAAAAAGTATCCGCACAGGGAACTGTAACAGTAAAAGGAGGCGGTGTTACTGTTAATTCAACGTTCACCATAAAGAGAAAAGATTATAATGTTATTGGTGAATCGTTCGTTCAGAAAAAAATATCTGAAGACATACAGATAACTGTGAATTGCCAATACGATAAACAATAACTGATATCATGAGAAATAATTTTAAGCTGTTCGTTTTAGTAATGATGTTTTATTCTGCAGAAGCTTTTAGCCAGGATGTAAATCTTGATTCGATGCTTGATGTGCAGATGAAGCAAAAAAATCAATCGAATGTACAGCGTACCGAAGCTACTTTTAAAACAACACGTTTGATAGATGGACATACTGTTGAAACTACACAAGGTGGTGTACTTGATTTAAAAGTATCGCATCGGTTTGGTCAACTCAACGAAGGCTTTTATAATATGTTTGGATTTGATGTTGCATCTATGCGTATTGGTCTTGATTATGGTCTTACAAACAGGCTTACGGTTGGCGGCGGCAGAAGCACTTTCGAAAAGCAATATGATGGTTTTTTAAAGTATCGCTTACTCTGGCAATCACAAGGCAAAAAAAATGTCCCGGTGTCGGTTACGCTTTTGTCGTCTGTGATGTTTGAAACAGATACAATAGCATTAAAAACAGAAAAGAAAATTTCTGCAAGTCCTAAAACTTCAGATAAGTTTTCATACGCTTACCAGGTTTTGGTAGGTAGAAAATTCAGCCCCAATTTTTCCTTACAGTTAGTGCCAACTTTAATTCATGAAAATATTGTTGATAGTGCACATAATCCAAATGATCTTTTTTCAGTTGGAACCGGTGCAAGATTTAAGTTAACGCAGCGTACGAGCATTAATATTGAGTACTACTACCAGTTGCCGGGAAGTAAATTGCCGGGCACTCACAATACTTTTTCAATAGGTTACGAAATTGAAACGGGCGGTCATGTGTTTCAGTTACACTTAAGTAATTCAACAGGTATGACAGAAAGAACATTTATTGCTGAAAACACAGGACGCTGGAATAAAGGAGATATTCATTTTGGTTTTAATATTTCACGCGTATTTACAATTAAGAAGCCAAAAGAGCCTAAAATGTAGCTTGTCTAAATGTAATAATTAACTTGAGTTCATGTTTCAATTATTGCCTCTTAAACGTTATGGCTTTTTTCTTTTTATATTAATGATGATAGCTTTAGGTTTTAAGAAGCAACCATCACAGCTTTATCAAACTACCAGTGGAAGAATTTCGTTTAAAAGCGATGCGCCACTTGAAATAATACGCGCTTCATCAAGCGACCTAATCGGTTTGATGGACATTGAGAAAAAAAATTTTTCTTTTAAAATAAATGTGCATTCTTTCCAGGGTTTTAACAGCCCGCTGCAGAAAGAACACTTCAATGAAAATTATATGGAATCTGATGAATATCCCGAAGCTTCATTTAAGGGAAAAATTATTGAAGATGTTGATCTTTCCATTGACGGCAGTTACCATGTACGCACAAAAGGTATTTTAACTATACACAATGTACCGCAGGAAAGAATTATACAAAGTGATGTAATGGTTAAGCAACATATTATTACAGTGCATAGTGCGTTTACCGTTTTATTAAGCGATCATAATATTCCAATTCCTACAGTGGTTAATCAGAAACTCGCTAACGAAATTAAAGTGGAAGTAAATGCAACGCTGGAAGCAAGATGAAAAAGTATTACCTGCCTATAATTTTATTGGCAATATTTATTGCAAATACTTCTTCGCTGCCTGCGCAGGTTTTTAAAAGCAAATTATACCTGGTTGAAAACGATGAGGCCGACAAACCCAAAATCCTGACGCTGTATCAAAATAACGCTGGGTTAATACTTTGCGGTACAACAAAAGGCTTATACCGGTTTGATGGCTTTGATTTTTTTCCGTACGCAGCGCAGAAAAAAATTAATGCAGCAGTAACTGCCATTTTCGAAACAAAGGATAAGCGCACGCTGCTTGGTTTTAACAATGGTAATATTGGCGAGCTTAAATTCAATACAATACAATTATTAAAGTTTGAAGAAGGTTTTCCAAAGGTTGCAATTAAATCCATTACGCAGGATAGCAGTGGTACTGTATGGCTGGGCACAGCAGGGGAGGGAGTTTACTACATAGAAAATAATAAGCTCTATAATATTAATGAAGATGACGGCCTGAGCGATAATTACATTTATAAGCTGGTATATTTTCCACAAAACGGAATTATTGCATCTTCAGACAGGGGCATTAATGTTTGCAGACTTAATAACGGGAAAAAATATATAAGCACTTATACATCGAAAAAAGGATTACCCGATAATATTGTAAGAAGCATTTTTCTTGCTGATGAAAATAACCTGTGGATAGGAATGCAGGATGCAGGCATTGCGGCACTTGATAAAAACTTTGCAAATAGTGCTCGTTTTGCAGAATGGAGTTATGGACAGGTTAATGATTTGCTTGTTGCCTCATCAAAAATTTATGTAGCAACTGAAGATTCGTCTTTAGTAGCTTTCACTTATAATAAAAACAAATCTTCATTTAGCAAACTTTATTCAGATAATACTATTTCAAAAACAACCTGCCTGCTTAAAGATCGGGAAGGGAATATTTGGGTTGCCGGTGAGAACGAATTATTACGCATTGGAAAAGCGGGTTTGCAGCAGATTTTTAAACTTAGCCCGGAACAGGCAAAACAAGTGCACTGCCTTCATTTTACAAACGATTCAGCGCTATGGTTCAATATGGCGGCGGGGCTTGCCAGATTGTATAAAAGCGATGGTGAATGGAAAATTGAAAACTTTATGCTTCCCGGTTTTACAAACACAACCATCACCGCTTTGTATGAAGATCCGCACAATAATATCTGGGCGGGTTCCCTGGGAAAAGGCATTGCAGTTTTTAATCATGAGAAAAAAACTTTGCAGAAATTATCTGAACCATTGCTTGTAAACAGCAATACAATCAGCATTACGGGCGGCGGAGATTTCATTTGGATATCGGGATTGGAAGGCGTAGTTCGTATAAAAACTAAAGATAATTACACATACACAAACTTTACTGATACTACCGGCATCGGAAATAAATATGTTTATAATATTCTTTGTGATAATTACAAACGTGTTTGGTTTGCAACGGATGGGGATGGAATTTCCATGCTTGATAATTATGGAAAATTTTCTCATTTCAAAAACCGTAAGGGTTATATCGGTAATGTAGTTTATAAAATTATCCAGGATAAATATGGAAATATCTGGTATGCTACATATGATAGAGGTGTTATTAAATACGATGGCAAAAACTTTACTGCTTTTACCACCAGCCAGGGTTTAAGTGATATGTCTGTTTCAGGCTTACTGAATGCGGGTAATTACATTGCTGTAATACATAAAAATACGATTGACATTATTAATCCCGCGAGTGGTAAAATAACTTACATTGATAAAGCATTTACTGCGCTTGATATTAATACAGATTTGAATGCCTGTACAAATGACAAAACCGGGAGTATTTATTTTATTTCGGGTAATACCATTTACGGTTATAATGTTAATGCCGAAACAGCGCAACAGCCAACAGTTAGTATAGATAAGGTAGAGTTATTTTTAAATGATATCCAAACTCAAAGCAGTTATAAATTCAATCATAACCAGAATAACCTTAGTTTTTATTTTACGGGAATATATTATTCCGAGCCTGAGAAGATGCAGTACCAGTATAAACTGGATGGCTATGATAAAGAATGGGTAGAGACAAAAGACCGAGTAAAAAATTTTCCAAACCTGCCGCCGGGTAATTATACTTTCAGAATAAGAGTTTCACTCAACAAAAATTTTAATAATGCTTCTGAAGCTACTTTTTCTTTTGTTATACAAAAGCCATTCTGGATGCAGGTTTGGTTTATTATAACGGCAGCTTTAATTACCGGCGCATTATTATACTTTTTTATTAAACAAAGAGAAAAACGCATCAACAACCTAAACGCATTAAAGAATCATAAGATTCAATCACAGCTTGAAACATTGCGCAACCAGGTTAACCCGCATTTCTTGTTTAACAGTTTTAATATACTTGTATCAGAAATTGAAAACAATCCGGAAGATGCTGTAATTTATACAGAGCGGCTTTCTGATTTTTATCGCAGCCTTATTCAACACCGGGAAAAAGATATTATTCCGCTGGAAGATGAACTGAACACGCTGACTGATTATATTTTCCTGCAGGAAAAAAGATTTGCTTCGGGGCTTGAAATTCATGTTGATATAAAGCCGGATGTAATTGAATCGTCGTATATACCGCCATTAGTCTTACAGATGCTGGTTGAAAATGCGGTGAAACATAACATTGTTTCAAAAGAAACGCCGTTAACCATTTTTATAAATGATGTGGGTGATGACTGTCTTGCAGTGCGCAATAATATCAATAAAAAAATGCAGCCCGAAAGAAGAAGCGGTCTTGGCTTGCAGAATATTCAAAAACGATATGCGCTGCTGCAGGTAAAAAAAGTTACTATTGAAAGTGATGAGTATTTTTTTATAGTCAAAATCCCTTTAATAAAAAAATAATATGATTACTGTTTTAATCCTGGAAGACGAAGACGTAGCTTCAACAAGGCTAAAAAAACTTATATCAGAAATTTTACCCGACGCGGAATTTTTAGCGATTATTCCCGGTGTTAAAGAAGGCCTGGAATGGTTTGCTGAAAACAAACATCCTGATTTAATTTTTGCAGATATACAGTTGAATGATGGTACCAGTTTTGACATCTTCACAAAGGTTGATACGCAAAGCCCTGTAATATTTACCACGGCTTATGATGCTTATGCACTTAATGCTTTTAAACTTAACAGCGTTGACTATTTATTAAAACCAATTAAGAAAACAGATCTTGGTGCAGCCATTGAAAAATTTAAGTACATTCATTATTCAGATAAAAAAGCTGAAAGCACCAACCTGCAGCAACTGCTGCAGGCTTTGCAAAAAACACAACAGTATAAGCAGCGATTTGTGTTGCGCATAGGTGAGCACATGAAAATAATTGAAGTACCGGATATTGCTTATTTCTATACGGAGAATAAGGCGAATTTTATAATTACAAAAGATGGCAAACGACATCTCGCAGATAACAATCTTGACCAGCTTGAAGGCATGCTTGATCCAAAATTATTCTTCCGCATTAACCGCCAGTTTATAATAGGTTATTCGTCTATTGCAGAAATGTTTTCGTATTCTAAGTCCAGGGTATTGCTCAAATTAAATCCTCCCAGCAAACTCGATACTATCGTAAGCACGGAAAGATCCGCCGCATTTAAAGCCTGGCTTGGTGGCGACTGATAACTGTTTCAGCATTGTTTTTTTCCTGCTCATATAAATTCGTTTCGCGCAATTTTTTTATTCAGGCATTTTTACAGCTAATAAAACAATATGAAAAAAGCAGCGCGCCTTCTTGCAATTGTGGCAACTATGCTTATATCCTGTACTCATAATGTAAGTACGCCGCAGGATAATAACAATAATAACAGCAATTCAACATCAGTAACAGG
>CAVWZV010000007.1:0-764492 GCA_963759555.1 uncultured Chitinophagaceae bacterium | reverse complement strand
CGCAACTGCCCAATAAGAAACCTGGTGAAACATGCAACTCATAATCGCCGCTAACAAGGTTTATATTTTCTCCTGATGCCAAACCATTATGCAGCAGCGATGTTGAAGAAACACCAACCCGTGCACCTGCACTGAACGTATCAGTTGTGCCGTTGCCTTTCATGACTCCAAAACCAAATGTTGCAAAATTATTTTGCTGCGATGCGTTGAAACTGAAATTAACCATGCTTGTGTTCCTGTTTTTGAATTCAATGAATCCGCAAGGGCCCGCAACGCCTGTTGTAGCATCAGCATTTGTTATGCTAACATCTTCCAGTGAAAGGTTAGGCGCCATATTATCAATAAATATTTTCATTGTAAAACCATAAAGATCTCCGCCTTCGGAATATTTGTATTTATTGATAATGGTATTATCAGTTTCATGATTAACAGTAACATCACCAAAAGGAGAAGTTAATGTATGATCAGGCACAAAAAGATTGATGCCTTCTGCAGTCCAGTTAACTCTTGTTGCAACACCTGCAACATATTTATACAATTCCATTTTCATTTCATATACACCATCGCTGAGGCTGAAATCATCTGCAATTCCATTATTGTCAAGATCAGATGTAATGAATTTTGTGCTGGCTGTATCTGTTCTGCTGTCAACCACCCACAAATCATTTCCGCCTTGAGAAACCGGCAAATGATAACGGAGTATTTGATATAATTTATCAGCATTCGCGCCAATTCTGTAAACAGGGAATATTGGTCCGTCAGATGTTTCAACAAGATAATGCCTGAATGTATCTGTAATAATTTCATTCCATGTTGATGTGCCTTCTTTACGGAAAGACCATTTATAGAAATAATTATTCCCACCATCAACACTATCACATAAATAACTGCCGAAATAAACACGCGGTTCAATACTTCCGCCAAAAGGTGAGCCTTCTTCAAAAGGCGTTCCGGGCATTGTTTGACCCTTCATCGAGCCTTCCTGGTAAACTTTTGTTACGCTTACATCGTTACCAATACCGAAAACAAAAACATCTTTATAACCAATATTTGGCTGCGGAACAGTACAAGGTATACGTTGATCATCGAGGTAAATATCAACTTCTGTATTGCATACATAATCCCAGTGCGTACCACAGTGTAAACCCGGATTATAAACGGTTGTCCATACACCGTTAATGTAATATTCAACCCAGAAATAAAGATCAGGTTTATCACCGCAGCATGAATACCAGATATTAGTATTGAACCAACCATTGGCATCTGTTTCTAAAACAGCAACTTCATCGCATCTTAAAAACCACGGACTCAGCCAACACCAATAAGGATATAAAATCCTGTAATTATCAACCAGGTAATTTCTTATAAGCGTTGATGAATCAGAATAAAACGATGCAAGATTTTCATACGGAAGTGTTGGTGCAACAAGTGACTTACCATCTGTAACAGATTCCCTGTCGAATCGCTTACTGCGTAAGCTTTCGGTACGGTTTACTTGTGTTGATGCAACTTGTGCAACCGCGTTTGTACGTATGTTCTTAAAAGGATCGGGTGCAGGATCAGGCAAATGCCAGTGAATTATTTTGCCGAGAATATCATCTCTTAATTTAAAAATTTCATAGTCGGGCAATTTTTGAATATACCAGATAACGGGATCTACTTCGCAAATATGCACCCGTGCTTTGTAAATGGGCTGATATTCGTTGCCGCAAAAGTTAAACACACGGCCACGCACCTGGCAGAAACAATATAGCCACCAGCACCAGATATATTGCGGTATTGTGCTCACAAGAATTGGTTCATTAGGACTAATAGCTGCAGGTACGTTTACTTCAAATCCATTTCCCTTTTCAAGTGAATCAAGCGATGCGGATGTTTTTCTCGCTTCGGTGTGCGGCGCAAGAAAAATACGCTTGCCTTTTAAATCTTCCGGAGAAAATGGTAATGAGAAACTTTCATCGCGAACCGGTGATTGATAAATAGTTTTTTTATCCCGGTCGAAAACAATTACCTGGTAAGTAATCGCTTCATTTGGCGTTCCATCGAACTGGACTTTAAATTGCAGTTCTTTTTGTTCATTTGATTTCATTGTAAAAAAATTATAGTTATAAAAAGTTTATTAAGCCATTAAATCATTCTTATGAAAAATGCTTTTCGTTTTATAAGTGGATTATATGTTATCCGCGCAATTGTTTAAGCGGATGGTAATGGGGGGAGGCCTGTTTTAATAATGCATTTTGGCTTTCAGAATGATTAATCGTTTAAAGAATTAAACAGGTAAACAACTTCAGAAAAGTTTACAGTAAAATTTAATGAAATGAAATGCAGATAATATTGGTGAGGCTATTTTTTCCAGTCCTGTATTCTTGCTTTTGCAGCATCAACTAACTGTATAGCATCGGGGGTAAGTTTTAGCAGAAACATTCCACCTATAAAAACGCCGGAAAATAATGCAGACCGAATAATGATGCCAAGCCAACCTTCGACATTATAACATAAAAAATAAGTGGCGGCAATTGCAATAATGCCCAGTAAAACAGTATATAATGTTTCAAGATTAAATGGTTGCATCTTGAATCGTCTGCGCAGAAATTCGTAACGAATAAAATTGTAAACTGCCTGTGAAATAAGTTCGGCATACGCCGGCCCTATAATTCCATATTTCTGAATGAAAACATATGCCAAAGGAATGCGCAGGCTTAATAAAACAACACCTGTATAAAATTCAAACTTCCAAAATGTTGAAGTGGCAATGATGACTGAATTAACACCGGTGCCCGCATCAATAATTTTTGCAATGCCCAAAATAAAAACTACTGAAAGGCCTGCGAGGTAAGCGTTTTGAACCTGAAGCACCATTATGCCTTGTGCCACATTCAGCCAAACATTTCCAAAAATAAAAATAGAAAGCAGCAGCATGTTTATACTGGAACGATGATAAATACGGTTGATGTCAAAAAAATTTTTGTCCTTCCATGCTCTTGAAAGAGCACCGGTTGTTATAGAAACAATGCTGCGTTGCGGCACCTCAATCAAGCTTGCGGTATAAGCCGCGAGGCTGTAAACACCTGTTGCAGTTAAGCCCATTTTACTGGCAATTAAAATACCGCTGATGGTTATGGCAACTGCGTTTAAACATATTCCGCCAAAAACAAAAAATTGCAGGCCGTACATTTTCTTTTTAAACTTTTTTGTAACGATGCTTTGTTTAATTGTAATGTATAATTCGCCTATGTTCCATAAATAAAATACAAGCATTAACGCGATGATGAGATATAAAGCAGAGAACAAATACATGAACGTTTTAAAATCAATCAGCTTAAAAAAGTATAATAAAATAAATGCAGTTGTAATTATCCTGATTATCGTTTCTTTTAAAGCATTTGTTACTACAGATTTTTGCAAAGCCCACGAATATCCCTCCAGCACTGCAAAAAATAAATAGCCTAAACTGAAAGGAAATAAATAATAATAAAACTGCAGAAATAATTTTGAACGTTCGCCGAATTTCTGAACAACCAACGGCTCAAACACAATACCACCCAGCGTTACAACAATAAAACCAACAACGCACATCACTAAAATTCTTCCCAATAAATCGTTGTTTTTATGCGAAAGATTGTCTTTGTAATACGGATAAAATTTATATAAAACAGGAATAGTTCCGAGGCTTGCAAACGCAAAAATGTTTTGCGCAAAATCAATAAACAAACGTGTTAAACCAAATTCATCTGTTGTAAAAGAGCCTTTCATTGAATACAAATACATATTAAAAGCACCCACCAAAAAGCCGAAATAAACAATGATGCTTGATTGTATGGTTTGTTTTCTTATGCCGGCCATGTATAGTTTATAGTTTGTAGTCTATAGTTCGTAGTTCTTACTTCGTATCTCGTACTTCCTTTAGTTTGATGTAATAATTGTTTTCAATCCACGCAGTATCAAAAAAAGAAATATTACTAAGTGATTTCCATTGTTGTGTTGGAAAAATACGCATGTTTTTATCATGAATTAAAACTAATGGCATGTTGAAACCTGAAACACAACTATCCCAGCGATAATAAACCTGCTTCTTGTCATCACTGTAATAATAATTCAGTTGAGGAATCTCCGTAGTGCGTAAATATTGATCAAACACTTTGCTTAAATCAACGCCGGCATTTTTGCTTATATAATTTTCTATTTGTTTTGTTGTTACTGTTTCATGATAAAACGTTTTATTTAATCCGCGCAAAGTGTTACGCCATTTTTCGTCATCATTAATTATATGATGAATTGTTTGCAACATATTGCCGCCTTTATAATACATATCGCCGCTGCCTTCTGCATTTACGTTGTACGATGCAATAACAGGCTCATCATTTTCAATTCTTTTTCTGGTGCCAACATTATAGGCATTGCCGGAATCTTTACCGAATAAACGTTCAGTGTATAAAGTTTCACTGTAATTGGCAAAGCTTTCATGAATCCACATATCGGCCAAATCTTTTGAAGTAATATTATTCCCAAACCATTCATGGCTGCTTTCATGCTCAATTATAAAGTCCCATTTCAAACCAAGGCCTGTTCCAGATAAATCAATCCAGCTTTTGCCTAAACGATAGCCGTTATGAAAACCGTTGCCGTACGCCACTGCACTTTGATGCTCCATACCCAAATGCGGCGATTGGACCAGCTTGTATCCGTCTTCATAAAAAGGATAAGGTCCATACCAGTATTCAAGATTATGCAGCATCGGTTTAACCTGCGTGAATTGTGCTTTTGCGGAATCCAAATCGTAATCAAGCACCCAATAATTTAAATCAAGTATTCCTTTTTCGCCATGTAAGGTATCACTCCAGTTTACGTATTTACCGATGTATGGGATGATATTATAATTATTGATCGGATTTTTAATTTCCCATTTATAGGTTGTTGTACCATCATTATTTTTTTGCGTTGATGCGAGCCTGCCATTACCAACAGCAACCAAAGTGTCAGGAACAATTACAGAAAGTGAAGCGCCATTATCCGGTTCATCACTTTGGTGGTCTTTGCAGGGATACCACACACTTGCACCAAAACCCTGGCAGGTAACGCTCATCCATGGCCTGCCTTGTGCATCTTTTTTCCAAATCCATCCGCCATCCCACGGTGGGCGAATAGCTTCGCGTGGTTTGCCGTGATAGTAAACTTTTAAATAGTTTTTAAATTTTACCTGAGGGAAATAATTGTAAAAGCTGATATCGTAGACATTGCCTTCTTTTTTTATTAAACTATCCGATATTTTTACTTCCGCGGTTGCTTGTTCAAAACACGTATAAGAAAAAATACTATCAATTATTAAAGGGTCTTGCAAATCAATTTGCATTTTATAGTAACCTGGTTTAAGGTCATTATATGTTATTAATGTATTTCCTTCAATTGTTTTGCTCTTATAATCCGGCTTTACTGTTATATCATATCGCAACACATCCCACCAGGCACGCTCGGGTGTAATACTTCCGCGTAATGTATCTGCATGCGTAAAAGTTTGTTTTCTTTGTGCGAAAGCTGAAGTAATAAGTAATAAGCAAAAAGTAAAAAAAAGTAAATACTTTGTCATAAAACAAATTTATAGTCCAATCAAATCATAATCTTTATCAATTTTCGCAAATGCATTTTGCAAACGTTCTTTATGCGTGTCGGTTATAAAAACCTGTGCACCGCTTTGCATACAAACATATTCCAATAAATTCTGCATACGTTTTTCATCAAGTTTTTCAAAAACATCATCGAGCAAAAGAATGGGAGGGAAGCCTTTATTTTCCTTTAATGTTATAAACGCAGCCAGTTTAAATGCAAACAATAAACTTTTACGTTGACCCTGCGATGCAATGTTTTTAAAATTTGATTGGCGCATTTCAATCAACACATCATCTTTATGAATGCCACAGCCGGTACGTTGCAAGTATAAATCACGCTGAAAATTTTGTATCAGGAGTTCTTTAAAAGACTGGTTGTTTAGCTGGCTGTCGTATTCAAGCAATAAGCTGTCATCGCTGCCGGCAATTGAAATATATTGTTGTAAAACCTGCGGTAAAAATGTTTTCAGAAAATTAATTCTTCTCTCATAAATAAAATTTCCTTTTTCAAATAGCTGGCCATTTAAAATTTCAAGCAAGGATTCGTCATATGAATTGCGTTCCGCTGCAAACTTTAAAAAGCTGTTGCGTTGCTGTAAAATTTTGTTGTAAGCAATTACCTGTTCAAGATAATCATGCTGCAACTGAGAAATCAGCGTATCAACAAATTTCCTGCGTTCTTCGCTTCCTTCGGTAATTAATGAAACGTCATCAGGCGCAATCATAATGCAGGGAAATTTTCCGATATGTTCGGAAAAGCGCTGATAAGCTATATCATCAACAGAAAATTCTTTACGGTTGTTTTCGCGCAGCACACAAACTATTTTTTTTTCTATTGATTCATTTATAAAACTCCCTTCTATACGAAAACCTGCAAAACCTTCCCGCGTACTTTGACCGTCACTGCTGTAAAAACTGCTTTTTGTAAAACACAAATAATATATCGCATCCAGCAAATTGGTTTTACCGCTTCCGTTTTTGCCAAAAATGCCGGTTATGTTTTGTTTGAAATTGAATTGCTCAAAACTATAATTGCGAAACTGAGTGAGTGAAATTTGTCTGCATGCAAACATAAAGGCAAAATAAACTTTTTATTGGTCAGACGCTTTGAAAGCGCCTGCCCGCATCCTGCAAAATGTTTCTTAAAATAACATTGTAACGTAATTTATGCACACGGCAACCGTTGTTTTGTGGTTGAACGTACTTTGCATTCATCAAAAAAAATTAAGAATGGGATTTTTCTTACAGATTGATACCACACAAATTGTAAATACTGTTACACAGCAACCGCAAACTTTAAATCTCTGGAGCCTTTTAAATAAAGGTGGCTGGATAATGTATCCATTGTATATATTGCTTGCCGCCGCCATATTTGTTTTTTTTGAAAGGCTGATTGCTATTCGCAAAGCTTCAAGAATTGATGCGAATTTTATGCACATTGTTCGTGATAATATTATAACCGGCAATGTAACCGCAGCGCGTAATCTTGCGCGCAATACAGAAAATCCTGTAGCAAGAATAATTGATAAAGGCATTCAGCGCATTGGCAAACCAATTGATGCGATTGAAAAAAGTATGGAAAATGTGGGCCGGCTTGAAATGTATAAAATGGAACGCAACCTAAATATACTTTCGTTAATTGCAGGCATTGCGCCAATGTTCGGTTTTTTGGGAACAATCGTAGGTATGCTGCAATTGTTTTCGGCAATTGCTGCAAAAGGTGAATTGGAACTGGGTGAAATTGCAGGAGGTATTTATACAAAAATGATAACATCCGCCGCTGGTTTAATTATTGGTTTGCTGGCCTATGTGGCATATAATTTTTTAAATACACAGATAGATAAAACAGCAAATAAAATGGAAGTTGCCAGTGCGGAATTTATTGATATTTTACAGGAGCCAACGAGGTGATTCGACGATTAATTAATTCGACAATTACAAATGAATATAAGAAGAAGATATAAAACGCATGGCGAAGTGCACGCAGGCACTTTAAATGATATTTTATTTATATTGCTTTTTTTCTTTTTGATTATTTCAACACTTGCAAACCCGAATGTTATTAAGGTAAATAATCCCAAGGGAACAAAAGACACAAAAGCAAAACAACACATTGTTGTTTCAATTGATAAAGACCAGAATATTTATATTGGCCAGCACCAGATTGATCCTAATAATCTTGATAGTTTAATAAAGTTTGAAGTAAATAAAAACAAGTCAATGGTTGATACGCCTTCTGTTGTAATTAATGCAGATACGTCTTCTTACTATGGCGAAGTTTTTCGCGTTATGCAATCTGCAAAACGTGCAGGAGCAAAGGTTGTGGCGAATGTAAAGTGATGAAAATCTGAATGGTGAATGGTCAATCGTTAAATGAAAACAATCATTATTAAATACACAATAGCCAATGCTCAAATATTGTTTAAAATTGATTATTGAATATTGAGTTATTGACTATTGAATATTTATCTTTCAATATATACAGCTTTTTTTCCGTTTCGCATGAGCTTGATCAGGCGCCAAAGTTGAAATAATTATTTGCGCAGAAATTCCAGGCAAAAACACATACCACAGCTAACGCCTTTGCTACGTAAAAATTAGTTCCAACCCTCTCATTAAACAGCCATACAAAAAAATTATTCAATCCCAAACCAACAATTGAAATCAGCACAAACCGTATAAAAAAATTGGTGGTGTTGCCTGAAACATTAAAAGTCCAATAAAGATTGAGAATAAAATTGTTTATTACGGCGCAGGTAAAACCGATACTGTTGGCAACGTATTTATTGATTTTTACTTTTTCTTTCAGCAGCCAGGTAATCAGGAAATCCCAAAGCATTCCAATAAAGCCAACAATCCCGAATTTAAAAATTTTAAGCAGCATGTCCATGCCGCATAATAACGCAGAGTTTTAAGTTTTAGTACAATGCAGTATGTTTGATTTTTTTCGTCACATTTGCAGTTATTGAGCAGGAGATACAATATGATCTTATATAAAACAGATGCAGAGGTTGAATTGATGAAACAAAGTGCAGTATTGGTGAGTAAAACCCTTACCGAGGTTGCTAAAGTTCTAAAACCGGGTATTACAACTTTTCAGCTTGATAAATTATGCTTTGAATTTATCCGCGACCATAAAGCAATCCCGTCATTTTTAAATTACCGCGGCTATCCGTACACAATTTGTGCTTCTGTAAACGATGTGGTGGTACATGGTTTTCCTAATAACAATGCAATAAAAGAAGGGGACATCGTTTCTATTGACATGGGCGTGATATTAAACGGGTGGCACGGCGATCATGCATATACTTTTTTAATTGGAGAGGCAGATGAAGATGTGCTGCAACTGTTACGTGTAACAAAAGAATCTTTATACAAAGGCATTGAAAAAGCCCTGGCAGGAAACCGTGTTGGTGATATAGCTTTTGCTATACAGGAACATACTGAACGCAAACATGGTTATGGTGTGGTAAGAGAATTGGTTGGCCATGGTTTGGGAAGAAGTTTGCATGAAGACCCGCAGGTACCCAATTATGGCAAACGTGGCAATGGGCCGCGACTAAAAGAAAATGTTGTGCTGGCTATTGAACCTATGATAAATATGGGAACAAAAGATGTTTATACCGAAGAGGATGGCTGGACGGTGCGTACACGCGATGGCAAGCCATCCGCCCATTTTGAACATGATGTTTGCGTAAAGAAAAATAAAGCGTTGATACTTTCTGATTATTCAATTATTGAGGCAGCTGAAAAAAACAATCCTAACCTGAATACAAGCTATGCACAGAAAGCCGCTGCGTTGGCGGTTTCATGATTGAGGCTGTGCGTTTATTATTTAAAGTTAAACAACGTAGCAGTAAATTCACCGCGTTCACGCTTTTTAGTTACGGCACTAAAGTTTCCCTTGTAACGCATAGTCTGCGGTACTAACAAATCGCCAATCTTCGTCATTTCAACCTGCATACTTACATTAAAATCATAAAGGCCGGCTTTATAGCTTAAAGAATAAGTGCGTGCAATTACCTCCATTGTTTTTGCATCAAACCAGGTGGTCATCTCATCCACAACAATATCACCACGCCTGAAAAAACCAAGATCTTCTTTGGGTTTTATTGAGAACACGTAAGCATAGTTGCCTTTGTATGTGTCGTAATCAAGTGTATAATTATACAATTTATGTGCATGATCATCATACAAATCAAGCTTATTACCAATAAATGGAATGCCCGGAATTTTTCTGCCGGGATTAAAGAACAACATCTTTAATTGTTCTTTATGTTTCTCCATGCCGCTTTTTTCAGACGGATTAAACGTTCGCCCTGCAACAACATTATCTTCCCCGCAAATTCTGCCTTTAGTTAAAAAAATAGAAGCATACATTTCACCGGTTACGTAATTGTAATCGCCGTGTTTATCGAAAAAATCACCTGTGGTTTTTTGCTCGAGTACCTGTGTAGAGCGGCAACCGTTTTCGCGATGCTGATACGTTTTACTATTATAGCTTGCCTGTACATTACTGTTTTTATCCAGCATGCGAATATCGTTGTAGGCAGAAAATTCCACGATGTGCAGGTTACGAAATGCTTTATAAAAAGTAGTATCTTCCCGTATGCGCCTCAATAAGCTTTCATAATCCATGTGATTGCGCACAATAACTTCCTTTAGGGTGAATGTACCCTTGTCAATTATGAGGGTGGTATCTTTTCCTTCAACAATAAAAGAATCTTTTTGCTGGGCAAAAAACTTTACAGGCAACAGGATTAAAAAAATAGCCGCATAAATTAATTTCATTTGGGGAAAGTCATTTTGTAATCAACTTTTACTTTGCCTTTACTTATATCTGAAAGCTTGCCCTGTAATAGTTTTCTTTTAAAAGGTTTCAGATAATCAATAAAAAGTTTTCCTTCAATATGGTCGAATTCGTGTTGTATAATGCGCGCTGTAATGCCGTTGAAAGTTTCTGTGTGCGGTTGAAAATTTTCATCAACATATTCAATTGTTACAGATTCGGGGCGCATAACATCTTCCCGTATTTTTGGAATACTTAAACACCCTTCATTATAATTCCACGGTTCGCCGTTTAATTCTTTAATTTTTGCGTTGATAAAAGTTTTTTTAAAGCCGGGTTCATCAGGATATTTTCCTTTATCTTCTTCATCCTGGTTAGCAAAAAGCTGCATGCTGTCAACAACAAACAAACGAATATCCTTATTTACCTGCGGAGCCGCTAAACCCACGCCACTGCTGGCGTACAGCGTTTCCCACATGTCTGCAATAAATTTATCAAGGTTAGAATAGTCGGGTGTTACTTCTTTTGCAACCTGGCGCAAAACCGGTGTTCCGTATGCAACAATGGGTAAAATCATATTAATGTCTCCTAACCCTCCTGAACGGAAGATTAATAACTCAAAATTTTGTTCGCGAAGATAAAAGTTAGGATGTTAAACAGAGAATAAAAAGTCCCTTTGGAGATTTAGGGCAAACTTCTCAAATATTCCTGTAACATAATGGCAGCCGCTATTTGATCAACATTTTCTTTTTTTTGCCGATCCTTTTTCTTCATGCCCATTGCAACCATTGATTGTACAGCCATCTTAGACGAATAACGCTCATCAACTTTTTCCATCTTCATGGCAGGGAATTCTTTTTTAAATTTTTGTATAAACTGGTTTACCAAAGGTGTTGCGTGTGTATCGCTGTCATCAAGGTTTTTTGGTTCCCCAATTAAAACCAATTCTACTTGTTCTTCACTAAAATATTTTTTTAAGAAGTTAATTAAAGATGACGTTTCAACTGTTGTTAATGCAGTGGCAATAAATTTAAACGGATCGGTTACCGCTATACCGGTTCGCTTTTTTCCATAATCTATACAAAGAATCCTTGGCATGTAGTTAATCGATAACTTTTAATTTAAAAACAAATCTGCAATTACAAACACCGCAAATACTACGCTGGCAATTCCGTTGGCAGTCATAAACGCAAGGTTCACCTTTCGCAAGTCGTTTGGTTTTACAATTGAATGCTGATAAATTAACATGCCGCAAAAAACTGCGATACCTATCCAGTAAATAAAATGAAAACTGCCATAAAAACCGGCGGCTATAACGCAGGCTGCGCTAAGTATATGCAGCAACTCAGAAATATGTAAAGCCTTTGCCTTGCCCGTTGTTGCCGGGATAGAATATAAATGTTGCGATTGATCAAACTCAACATCCTGCAGCGCATAAATAACATCAAAGCCGCTAACCCAAAATATTACCGCGAAAGAAAATAACAAGGGCAAAATATCAAAGCGGCCGGTTACGGCAAGATAAGCACCGATAGGAGCGAGGGATAAACCCAAACCCAACACCAAATGACATAAAGCTGTAAAGCGTTTTGTGTAACTGTAAAACAATACCACGGATAATGCAACCGGTGAAAGCAAAAAACAAATTGTGTTTATAAAATAGGTTGCAGTAATAAAAATAATGCAGTTGAATATTACAAAGCGTAATGCACTGGAAGGCGAAATAATTCCTTTCGGAATTTCTCGAATTGCTGTGCGCGGATTTTTTGCATCAAAGGTTCTATCAAGATAACGATTAAAAGCCATGGCTGCACTGCGGGCTGTAACCATACAGATAAGCACGAGAAGAAATTTTATAACCAGATCGCCAAGCGTTAATGTAATTGAATAATGATAATTACTTTTTAGCGTGAAACTGGTTTGCATCATGCCTAAAAAAAATCCAATTAGTGCAAAAGGCATTGCGAATATGGTATGCGAAAATTTTACGAGAGAGAGATAATTCTTTACTGCTGTCATGTATGTATTGTTAGCGGCCGGGCGGCTTTTAGCTTCCCTGGCGATAAAATTCTTCCGTTAATTTCCACAAAATTACGCCAGCCGCAACAGAAACGTTCAATGAATGTTTCATGCCCTGTTGGGGGATTTCTATACAGCCATCGCAGATTTGCATAACAGAATCCTGAACGCCGGTAACTTCATTGCCAAAAACAACGGCTGTTTTTTGGCTTGGGGATGATTGAAATTTATCAAGCTTAATACTTTGTTCTGCCTGTTCAATTGCATACACCCGGTAATTATTTTCTTTAAGCTGATGGATGGCATCTTGAATATCTGCAAACTGCATCCAGTCAACCGTGTCCACAGCGCCAAGTGCGGTTTTATGAACGGAACGGTGTGTTGGTGGCGGTGTATATCCACAAACAAAAATGGCTTCAATTAAAAACGCATCCGCTGTTCTAAAGATGCTGCCAACATTATATGCGCTCCGGATATTATCAAGCAAAACAATAATCTTATTTTTTTCCGCCTGTTTAAATTCTTCAACCGTTTTACGGTTTAACTCATCCATGCTTAGTTTTCGCATTGTGCAAAAATAAAACTGCCCCGCTTACGGGCGAGGCAGTTACCTAATCTAAGCAAAATATTTATGAACAAAAAACTGATAAATTTCTCTGTGAACAACAACCGGCTAAAGTTAATTTTAATGAGGCATTAAATTAAAAGCATTAAACTAACCGGGAAAAAACAAATGCTGAACCGGTTTATTTCAGCTTCATATCAGAAATCACATCTTTAATTTTTTGTTTAAGTGTTTGTAAGGTTTCATCAAAGTTTTTTTTGTTTTCAAGCGTTGTATGCACACTGAAATAGAATTTAATTTTTGGCTCCGTTCCGCTTGGCCGCGCAGAAATTTTTGTTCCATCTTCTAATTTAAATTGCAGCACATTGCTTTTTGGCAAATCAATTTGCCAATTTATGCCGCTCTTTAAATTTTTACCCTGCTGTGTTTGATAATCCAGTATCTCAAGTACAGGAGAATTGTTTATGTGTGTTGGCGGATTATCACGATAAGCCTGCATCATTTCTGCGATTTCTTCCTGGCCACGCATGCCTTTTTTTGTAAGGCTGATGAGTTCTTCATAATAGAATCCATATTCAATATATAAATCAATCAGCTTATCATACAATGTGCGTCCTTCATTTTTCTCATATGCAGCCATTTCGCACAAAAATGCTACGGCTGAAACCGCATCTTTATCGCGCAGTTTATCGCCCACCATCAAACCGAAACTTTCTTCACCGCCGATGATGTAATTTTCTTTGCCTTCTTTTTCTTTAATTAACTCGGCAATCCATTTAAAACCGGTGAGCACATTATAACAGGCAACACTATTTTTTTCGGCAATGGCATCAATCATTTCTGTGGTAACAATTGTTTTAATAACCATGTCGTTTGGCTGGGCAATACCTTTTGCTTTTCTTGCTTCAAGCATATAAGAAATAGCAAGCACGGCAGTTTGATTGCCATTCATTAAAACCCATTCGCCTTTATGATTTTTTATGCCGATGCCAACGCGGTCAGCATCTGGATCTGTGCCCAATAAAATGTCTGCTTTTAATTGGTTTGCTTTTGTTAAACCAATACTCATTGCTTCGCTTTCTTCAGGATTAGGATATACAACCGTTGGGAAATTTCCATCGGGCGTTGCCTGTTCTTCAACAATGGTTACATTATCAAAACCAAATTCTTTTAACACCTGCGGAACAAGTGTAATGCCTGTACCATGTATCGGTGTATAAACAATTTTTAAATCATGCTGCTTTTTAATCACATCCGGATAAACGCTCAGGCTTTTTACCATTTTTATATACGCGTCATCCATGTCTTTGCCAATAATTGTAATGTTTGATTCACCGCCGCTAAATTTCACATCATCAATTCCCTTTATAGCTTCTACTTCTTTGATAACATTTTTATCATGCGGAGGCACCAACTGGCCGCCATCGTTCCAGTACGCTTTATAACCATTATATTCTTTTGGATTATGCGAAGCTGTATTTATAACGCCGCCATTCAGTTTTAAATACCGGATTGTAAAACTTAATTCGGGTGTGGGCCGCAATGCTTCAAACAAAAAAACCTTAATGCCGTTGGCTGCAAAAACATTTGCTGTTGTTTCAGCAAAAAAGCGGCTGTTATTACGGCTGTCATGCGCAATAGCAACTTTTATTTCCGCATCGCCATAGGTTTTTTTAAGATAGTTTGCAAAGCCTTGTGTTGCCATACCAACCGTATATTTATTTACGCGGTTGGTACCAACGCCCATTGTACCACGTAAGCCACCGGTACCAAATTCAAGATTTTTATAAAAAGATTCTGTAAGTTCTGTTTCATTGTTGCTATCCTGCAATTTTTTAATTTCATTCTTTGTTTCTTCGTCGTAATTGCCTTTAAGCCAGGTATCTATTTTTTGTTTCACGGCATGCATCCATATTGTTATTGTTTGCTTGCAAAATAAACAATCTTAATTTATTAAAACATGAAGTTTTATTATTTGAAAAATCATCCGGCAGCGTTTTATTAATCAGAAGAATTAATAGGAATTTTCTAAACGGGTTTCTTCTGCTAACGGCCCTTTTCACCAAATAGTTTGGTTGGACGAATTGCCATCAAATCAATAGAGAATACACTTTTTATAATCAGTTTATCCGTTTCATTATTCAATCCAAAACCTGCACCGATGGTCCATTCAATTGTATGTGCCGGATGTAAAATTATTGTAGGAAAAATAACGCCTGTTCTCTCGTGATAGTTTGCATAATACTCAACGCCGGGTTGAATAAATCGTATGCGCCTGTAATAAATGCCTGCTGATAAACCGGGTTGCCAGGATTTATCTTCATCACCAGAAATATATTTACTGATTGTGGGGTTGGCAACAATGCGGAAATCTTCAAGGTCTTTATCCAAGATTATCCTCGCTTCCATTTCCTGTGAATTGGAATATGCATGATTGGGTAAATAATATTCTACATAAAAGCCTGTATTTATAAAATTATCATAGCGTTCTTTAAAACGATATCGTGCTTCAATTCTTGATTCAATAAAATTAAGATTTGCATGTTGCGGATCTTCAAAATCTGCATACGCAGCAAGCGAGAGATGATCTGTAATTCCATACTCCGCTTCCAATGCATGCGCCCATAAATTTTTATCCGTTACAGTTTTATTAAAATAATCAGATTTTAAATCACTGTTGGCAATGTATGTGTTCCAGAGATTTGCTTCTATATGTCCGCCGAGCGGCGTTTCAAATTGATAAACCCGGTAAAACAATTCCTGGGCTTGTATATGAGAATATGTTGCTGCACAACATAAAATCAAAATGATATAATAAAATTTCCTGTGCATTATTTCTGTCCTGTCTTTATTTCAATATTATAAAAGTCAATGTCCTCAGATGCGGTAAATTGTTTACCATATATTTTTCCATAACGGCGATATGCAGGCGGGTCAACGTGTACATGTATATGATATTTTTTTCCCGCTGAAGGCACACGCCAGTTATCACCGTAATGGTATAGCCACGGATGCCACATAAAATGCTCCATCATTGAATTTATTTTTTTCTCATTTTCATCATATATAGTTGCAGTTACATGCAGGTTATGCATAAAGCGTTTTGTGTTGGCATCTAAAACAGCCACCTCAATATGCGCATTCGTTTCACTACTTTGTTCGTTTTCCATTTTATACCTGAACTTATTATCATATAGCCAGTAACCTTCAGAATATTCATCTGCCACTGCAACAAAATAATCACCGGCAATGGTATCTTTTCCATCAGTTGCCTGTTTATACATTTCCTGCAGTGTATTTACATATGCATTACCCGCAGCTTTAGAAATGCTTTGTGCTTTTTCCATTTGGTCGCTCAACTGTATTTGCCCGATATTATTTTTATTGAAGTTTAAAGAAATGTTTGCGGCAGTAAGTTTAGTGAAGCGATCTCCATTATATGGATCATGCCTGTGAAATGACGGTGGTTTAATAGTTAATTGCAAAATATAGTTATCATTCTTTGACAGGTAAAAATTATTGCCATATCCATTGATCAAAGGCATCCATGCAAATGGAAGTTTTATGCTTTCCGCCACACTGGTTGAATCATTTAAAAAATCAGCCTGTATATCAAGATCCGGAACCACACGGTTGTCTGTTGCATCCTGTACAAAAACCCATAAGTGAGCAATTGCATCCGCAGAAGGCGCAACCCAATGTGCAGTATGATCAACATATTCATACCATCCTTCCGGTGCGGTTACAGCATAAGTTATAAGGTATTCGCCCGCATGTATTTTACCGCTGATGCCATTTGTTTGTGCAAGAATCCAGTCAATACATTTATCAACAGAATCACCCTCAGCCTTAGCAAAAGCCAATTGTTTCTTAGTTGCTTCGTTACTTTTTTCGCTTAAAGGAAATAAAGGATTAGAAGTTTGCATACCGCTCATGCTTTGCGTGTGTGCGGTAAATACAGCAAATAAAAAAATAATGGATAAGATGTTTTTCAATCAGGTCTTTTTTAACATCTTACAAATGTTTAGCCAAGCCTGTTGAATAATGAAGTTTAATTTCAAAAATATTATTCGCCCGATACAAGTACCGCAGAAATATTGCCATCCGTTTCTTCAACGCGAACATAGTCATTCATTGCTGTGGCAATAGAATATCCAACATAATCCGGTTTTATCGGAAATTGTTTATGCATCCGCTCAACCAATACCAACATTTGTATTCGCCTGGGATGAAACTGCATAAACGGTTTTAGTGCATATAATAAAGTTTTGCCGGTGTTGCTTACATCATCAACCAGCAAAATATTTTTATTGTCAAAATTCATTTCTTCACTTAAAGTAATTACAGCGGGTTTGTGTTTATCCAAATGCAGCGAAATCATTTTTATAGAAGATGAAATATATTTTTTTAGGTCTCCTGCCACCTGCGAAGCAATAAATTTACCGGCGCCTTCCACACCAAATTTTCCCGCACCTTCAATGCCAATTATAATAAGTTCTGTGTTGTCTTCGCTTAGTTGTTCCGCCACCTCAAGCGCCATGCGGTGAAGCTTTTCAGCAACCACCTCGCCGGAAAGAATTGTCCTGTTTTCCATAACCAAAAATAAGCAAGCGTTTTTACAGAAAGGCGTAAACGCAAAACTTTATCTTCGCAACATAAAAATAAATTTTTTATGCAGATTATTTTGCAATTGATATTTATTGCGCTTACCATTCTCGCCGTTTGGCTTTTTGCAAAAAAAATAAGCCGGATAAGAAAAAATATTTTGCTGGGCAGAGATGAGGATTTAACTGATAATAAAACCCTGCGCTGGAAAAATGTTGTGCTGCTTGCATTCGGACAAAAAAAAATGTTTCGTAACCCTCTGGTTGCTGTAATGCATTTTATAATTTATGCGGGCTTTATAATTATAAATATTGAAGTGCTTGAAATTGCAATTGACGGTTTGTTTGGAACACACAGGATTTTTGCAAAATCGCTGGGCATTTTATATCCATGGTTGATTAATGCATTTGAATTTTTAGCAGTTGGCGTGTTTACTGTTTGTGTTATTTTTTTAATAAGAAGAAATGCGCTGCACGTAAAGCGTTTGTGGATGAAGGAACTAAACGGCTGGCCTAAAAGCGATGCTAATTATATTCTCATCATCGAGATTTTATTGATGAGTTTTTTTCTTACGATGAATGCTGCAGATACTGCTTTGCAGCAACGCGGTTATGGTGAATACGCGCAACATTTAACAGGTAACTTTTCGTTTTCAGTTTGGCTGCAGCCTTTGTTTGCAAACATGAGCAATCATTCTTTAATGATACTTGAAAGAGCTTGCTGGTGGCTGCACATCGTTGGAATTTTTGCTTTTTTAAATTACCTGCCTTATTCGAAGCACCTGCATATTTTATTTGCTTTTCCCAATGCATATTATGGATATCTTGAGCCAAAAGGCAAGCTGGATAATATGCCTGAAATTCAGAATGAAGTTTTATATGCCATGCAACCTGAACTTGCTCCGGCAGATTCAACAAACGAACAACATAAAAAATTTGGTGCAAAAGATATTTTTGATTTAAGCTGGAAAAATTTATTGGACGCTTACAGTTGCACCGAATGCGGAAGATGTACAGCCGCTTGCCCGGCAAACATTACCGGCAAAGTTTTAAGTCCGCGGTTAATAATGATGAAAACACGCGACCGGACAGAAGAAATTGGGCGCAACATCAACACAAATAAAAATTTTGTTGACGATAATAAAGCCTTGTTACACGATTATATAACACCTGAAGAATTGCGCGCCTGCACTACCTGCCAGGCCTGTGTAGAAGAATGCCCTGTAAGTATAAATCCGCTGGATATCATTATACAATTGCGTCGTTTTTTAGTGATGGAAGAAAGCAATGCACCACAGGAATGGAATGCTATGTTCAGCAATATCGAAAACAACTTTGCGCCCTGGAAATTTTCTCCCGATGAAAGAGATAAATGGACTGAGAACGTTTAACAGTTTCTGGTATAATTATGGAAACAATAATTGTATTGTTTAACTAAAACATTATTTTATGGACAACTTAGAAGTAAAAGGCAAATGGAATGAGTGGAAAGGAAAGCTAAAACAAGCTTACGGTGATTTAACTGATGATGACTTAACATATGAAGAAGGAAAAGACGATGAACTATGGGGAAGAATACAAAATAAAACAGGTAAAACACGCGACCAGTTAGTTGATTGGCTAAAGGGCCGCGATACGAGAAATTAATAAGCCCGATGCTTGCTTTAAAATCCCGCTATAAAGCGGGATTTTTATTTCATTATTTTCTGCAAAATTTTTATTTCATCATTTAAAATACTGTCAATAATTTCAAACTCATCTGTAACTGTTTTAATTGAACTTAATAAGCTGCGTGTTTGCGTTTGAATTTCTGATTTTCCTTCTTCAATTTCTTTTTGCCTTTGCTGTAACAATGATTGAACCTTATTCATAATCGGCGCATTACGATTAGAGACAACTGTTTTCAAAGGCTCTCCTTTGAGCACACATTCTGTGCGTTTAAATTTTTCATTTATATTATTAATTAAAAGAACAAAATCAGTATCGTGCAAATTATCATCGTATCGTTTTATTAAAGTTGACAACGACGCAATGTGTGCCGTTAACATATAGCTGCTCGAAACAAACTGGTGATAAAATGCAAGGTTTGGTTGTTTTCTTTTTTCTGATAATATACGCTGAAAATTGTCGCTGAGATTAGCGAGTGCAACAAACGCTTCTTTTCTCGCATGTTTGTATAAATCCTGTTGTGCGGCATTATTTTTTAAAGGTGATGCGGCAGCGTTAAAATATTTTTTATTGGCATTTATCAATTTAGATATTAATTCTTTTGCCTGCTCATGTTCCCACACAGGAAAGACAGCTAAAGAAATAACAAACGCAATAACACAACCAATAAAAGTATCGAGCAGCCTGTCTTCAACAACAACAGTAAAGTTCGAATTATTTAAAAAGTGAAAACTGATTAAAACATATACCGTAATACAAACACAACTTATATAATAATTAATTTTTAATAAGCTGTAAGCAACAATCATCGCGCATGTCATCAATAAAAATTCAAGTGTATTATTTTTTACAAAATACAGAAATGTAAAACCTGCAATAACACCTGTGATTGTACCGAGCAAGCGCTGTTTATTTCTTGTGCGTGATATGCTGTAACCGGGTTTCAGAATTATTACTATCGTCATTAATATCCAGTACCCATGCCCGAGGGGAAAGAAAAATGAAATACCGTAACCCACCAATAAACCAACCGTAACTCTTAGTGCATGTTTAAACTGGCTTGATTTTAACGTTATACTTTCAAGTAATAAAGAGGGCGAAATTTCATTTGTTTTTATCCGAAATTCTTCCCCGGGTTGTTTGTATTGCCTTGCAGACATTTTTTCGTAACCTGAAAAACGGTGCAATCTTTTTATTCTTTCAAACACATCCTGTAAAGCATAAATTATTTGCCGCAGTTTAATAAATAAAGGCAGTGTGTTTTTACTAAGATGTTTTTTTCTTTCATCAAGGAAAACATTAAATAATGTCTGCATCACGTTATCGATATCAGCATGCGCATGTGAACGCTGGTTAAATTGTACAGCATAACCAATGGCATTAAGTTCCTGTTGAAATTTCTGCAATGCTTCTTTAATTGCGGGTATAATTTTCGTATCATCAAACGCTTTGTGTACATCACTGTAATCTTGCTGCAGCGAAATAAGTTGCTCAAATAAATCAATGCTATCGAGAAACATCATCATTATAATCCTGCCTTTTGCAGTGGAATCAATAATCATTTCGCGTGTGCTTAAAAGCATTTCCCGTAAGCTATCCTGTTGCTGCTGTATCGTAATTTGCTGCTGTCTTAAACGGCTGAATAAATAATCGTCATCACGATTTGTTTTGAATAAACCGGATATGGTTTCCGTATAATCAGAAATGGCACGCAAACTTTCACCCAATTGTAATTGTATGTAACGATAGGGGCGCAGGCGGTGTAAGATTAAACTCATTACAAAATAGCAGGCACCACCTGCTGTAAATAACAACCCGTTAAACCATGCACTACCAAAACTTGCTTTACTGTCAATATTAAAAATAAAAACAAGCAACGCAATTAAACCAACGGAGTTTGCCCGTGTGCCATATATGCCGATTAGGGAAAAAAACATTCCAAATAAAACAATAAAAAGGATGATTAAAACAGGATTGTGATTTAAAGAAATTGTAATAACCACCACCAAAAAATTTATGCAAATGCTTGCAATAATAGCATTGCGGCGATGCGCGAAAGGGCCGGGACTATCTGTAGAGCCAACAACAAGCGCACCGAGCGGAATTGCCGTCATCAAACCTAAAACATTATAATGGTACAAAATGAGTGCAGGTATAATTGCAGCGGCTGTTATTCTTAACCCGGTAAATAAATATTGACTTGAAAAAATCTTTTTGAATGTTAGCTGATAATCCATCAATACAAACTTAAACTAAGTCAGAAAAGAATTATCGCCTCCTCCTTCTTATAATTATGAGTGCGATAATTACCGGAACGATTATTATAAGAAAAGATGAATTGCCTGACATTGATGTAGTAAATATTTAGCCAATACTAAAATAAGCCTTTATGTGCAATAGAATTAAGTTCACTAATTTTGCGCCGCAATGGAAATAGAAATTTTAAAATCGAAGATTCACAGGGCAGTTATTACAGAAGCAAACCTGCAATATATTGGCAGTTTAACGCTTGATGAAGACCTGATGGATGCAGCCAATATAATTGAAAATGAAAAGGTGCAGGTGGTGAATGTAAACAATGGCTCAAGAATTGAAACATATATCATAAAAGGTAAACGCGGAAGCGGAACTGTTTGTTTAAACGGACCGGCGGCAAGACAGGGTGCAGTAGGAGATGTGGTGATTGTTATTTCTTATGCAACCATGGACTTTGAAGAAGCTAAAAAATTTAAGCCGTGGTTAGTGTTTCCGAAAGAAGGGAATAAATTATAAGTACGAAGTAAAAATTTCAATTACGAAGGATGAAAAACGTTAACGTTGTTGAGCAAAAAATAATACCGCTTGATAAAATTGAAAGTTGGGTAAACGCAAAAAAATTAATTGCCAAAACTATTGCTTTTACCAACGGCTGCTTTGACATTTTGCATGAAGGGCATATTTATTCTTTATCGCAGGCCGCAAGCCAGGCTGACTTTTTAGTTGTAGGCGTAAATGCAGACGCCAGCGTAAAAAAAATTAAAGGTGAGCATCGTCCGATAAACAATCAACATTCGCGTTCATTAATTCTCGCATCTTTATTAATTATTGATGCGGTTGTAATTTTTGAAGAGGATACACCGCTTGAACTCATTAAAAAAATCATGCCCGATGTTTTAGTAAAAGGCGGTGATTATACAGTGGAAACGGTTGTGGGCGCAAAAGAAGTTATAGCAAACGGCGGAAGAGTTATTATTAATCCGCTAATACAAAATTTCTCTACAACGGGTATAATTGAAAAGATAAAAAAACTTTAGTGTTTTCAACCTGCCGATTAAATGCACTCAAATTTATTGCGCTTGCTTAACAATTAAAAACTTAATATCAGTACATTTTATTGATATTTAAATTTGAGTTTAATGCTGATATGAAGAATTTAATTCCGCGTGATATAAGCTGGCTGAGTTTTAATGCGAGAGTATTGCAGGAAGCAAGTGATGCTTCTGTGCCATTGCGTGAAAGAATCAGGTTTTTGGGTATTCATTCAAACAATATGGATGAATTTTTTCGTGTACGCGTTGCCACTTTAAAACGCATGATAGAACTCGGTGGCAAAAAAGGCAATATGCATCTTGAAGATAATCCCGCAGAGATTGTTGAGCATATTCAAACGATCGTATTAGAACAACAAAGTGAGTTCAGCAGAATTTGGCAGGGCATATTAAAAGAAATGGCCGAACAAAATGTTTTCCTGGTTGATGAAAAGAAATTAAACCGTCAGCAACAACAGTTTGTAAAAAGTTTTTTTGAAGAGGAAGTACGTACCAACATAATTCCGCTGATGATTGAAGGCCTTTCCGAATTACCATATCTGCGGGAAAAAAGCATTTACCTTGGCGTGGTTATGCGAAGGGAAGATACCGCGTATCAGCAGAAGTATGCTTTAATAGAAGTGCCCAGCAGGTTTGTAGGGCGCTTTGTACAATTGCCCGCGCCGGATGCGCAGCAACATATTATTTTGCTGGAAGACGTAATTCGTTTTAACCTGAAATATATTTTCTCTTATTTTAATTATACAACTTTCGATTCGTATGTTTTTAAAGTAACAAAAGATGCAGAGCTTGATATTGATAATGATTTAACCACTTCGTTTGTGCAGAAAATTCAAAAAGGTTTAAAAAACCGGCGTATTGGCAAGCCAACGCGTTTTGTGTATGATAAAGAAATTGATGCAGGCCTGCTCGAGTTTCTTATGCGCAAGCTGAATCTTTCACGAAAGGATAATATTATTCCCGGCGGACGCATTCATAATTTCAGGCATTTTATGGATTTTCCGGATGTGTTCCATCAAAAAAGTATCCGGCGGCAAGCTTTAATTCATCCATTACTTAAAGAAACTTCCCGTGCTACTGATGTTATTTTAAAGGAGGATGTAATGCTGCATTTTCCTTATCATTCTTTTGATTCAATTATTGATTTATTACGCGAAGCAGCAATGGATCCTGAAGTAATTTCTATTAAGATAACTGCATACCGGCTTGCATCAACTTCTAAAGTGGTAAACGCTTTAATTAATGCGGTGCGTAATGGCAAAACGGTTGTTGTAATGCTTGAGTTAAGAGCAAGATTTGATGAGGAAGCAAATCTGATGTGGAAGGAAAGGCTTGAAGAGGAAGGTGTGAAAGTGCTGATTGGTATTCCCAACATGAAAGTGCATGCGAAGCTTTGCATCATTAAAAAGAAAAGCGGCAAAAAAGTAATTCAGTACGGTTTTGTAAGCACAGGAAACCTGAATGAAAAAACAGCAAAGTTATATGCCGATGAATGCCTGCTTACCAGCAACAGACATATTATGGCTGATATAAACCGCATATTTAAATACCTTGAAAATCCGAAGTCAAAAGTGCAGCATTTACGCGCTTGCAAAACGTTAATGCTTTGTCCTGTTATGATGCGGGAACAATTATCCCAACTAATAAACACTGAAATAAAAAATGCAAAAGCCGGTAAAGAAGCGTACATATATTTAAAAGTAAATTCTCTCAGCGACCCTGAGATGATACAAAAGCTTTACAACGCAGCGGAGCAGGGAGTAAAACTGCGTTTAATAATTCGCGGGATTTGTTCTGCAAAATTTAAAGAGAAAAAATGGGAAAACAGAGTTTCTGTCATCAGCATCGTTGATGAGTATCTCGAACATTCACGTATTATGCTTTTTTATCACGGAGGCAAAGAAAAGATTTTTATTTCTTCGGCAGACTGGATGATTAGAAATCTTGATCACCGCATTGAAGCTGCTGTTCCTGTTACAAAAAAATCGCTTCGTAAAGAGTTGAAAGACATAATTGGGATACAGCTAAAAGATAATGTAAAAGCACGCGTTCTTGACAATGAGCTAAAAAATAACTATGTATCTTCCACAGGCAGCAAAAAAGTTCGCGCACAAGTTGAAATATATAATTACCTGCATAAAAAAATAACAAAACCAGTTGAAGTTAGCAGCAATTGATATAGGCAGCAATGCAGCGCGTTTACTGGTATCTGAAGTTACAGAAACAGAAAACTATAAACCTTCATTTACCAAGCTTAACCTTATTCGTGTACCCATACGCTTGGGCTTCGATGTGTTTGAAAAAAATGAAATCAGCAGCAAGCGTACCAGCATGTTGTTGCAAACCATGAAGGCCTTTAATTATATTTTAAAAGTATATGATGTAAAACATTTAAAAGCGTGTGCTACCAGCGCTATGCGTGATGCACGCAACAGTCCCGAAATTATAAAAAAAGTAAAGCTTGAAACGGGAATTAAAATTGAAATCATCAGCGGGGATGAAGAAGCATCTGTAATTTATGAAAATCATATTGCAGAAAACCTGGATAAAGAACATGCTTACGTGTACATAGATGTAGGTGGCGGCAGTACCGAGGTTACTTTTTTTGCTGATGGAAAATTATGTTATAAAGAATCGTATAACATTGGCACCATAAGATTGCTGAAAAATATGGTTGATGAAGAACAATGGAATGTTATGCGTGATAAGATAAAAGCAAATATCAAAAGCAAACTGCCTGTTGTTGCCATTGGTTCGGGCGGAAATATTAATAAAGTTTTTTCTATCAGTAAACGGAAAGAGGGCAAGCCGCTTACACTTGAATTGCTGAAAGATTATTACAAAGAATTATCAAGCTTTACCGTTGAAGAACGCATACGCATTTATAAATTAAAAGATGACCGCGCCGATGTTATTGTACCTGCATTGCGTATTTATGTAAACATTATGCGCTGGGCAGAAATAGAAGAAATTTATGTTCCGAAAATTGGTTTGGCCGATGGATTGATTCAAAATTTGTATGAAGAAATAAAAAAGAAATAATTTAAATTCAATCCTCATATTTGCATTGACATCTGGATATGTTTTATTCTAAGGCAGGACCATATTCAGTTTTATTTACCACTTAACTTTTATTCAGATGTCTTCCGCACAAAAAGAAATAAAAAAAATTACCACGCACACTTTGCAGCGCATGAAAGCAAAAGGAGAAAAAATTTCCATGCTTACTGCGTACGATTTTTCGTTTGCAAAAATTATTGACAGCGCAAATATTGATGTAATACTTGTTGGTGATAGCGCAAGTAATGTTATGGCTGGTCATGAAACAACGGTACCTATAACATTAGAACAAATGATTTATCACGCTTCGTCTGTAATACGCGGCATTAACCGTTGTTTGGTTGTAGTTGATTTGCCGTTCGGTTCATATCAATCCAATTCTGAAATTGCATTGGCTTCTGCAATAAGAATTATGAAGGAAACCGGAGCACATGCAATTAAACTTGAAGGCGGTGAAGAAGTGATGGAAAGTGTGAAAAGAATTATTTCTGCCGGAATACCTGTAATGGGACATCTTGGTTTAACACCGCAAAGCATTTATAAATTCGGAACATATAATGTGCGTGCAAAAGAAAAAGACGAAGCTAATAAGTTACGCAATGACGCCAAGTTGCTGGAAGAAGCAGGTTGTTTTGCAATAGTGCTTGAAAAAATTCCTGCACAACTTGCAAAAGAAGTTACCGAAAGTTTAACCATACCAACAATTGGTATAGGTGCCGGTAAATTTTGTGATGGCCAGGTTCTGGTAATGCATGACATGCTCGGTATAAACACAGAATTTAAGCCACGGTTTTTGCGCCAATATTTGAATCTTATACGAGCAGGTAACAAGCGCAGTACAGCAATATATTACAGATATAAAAACAGGCAATTTCCCTTCTGATAATGAATCATATTAACCTATTAAATGAAGCTGCTGCTAAATTTTATTTAGTGTTCATTTTTAAAATACGCGTGCAAATTTTTAAAGCGAAATGTGCCCATTGCCGCAACGAAAGCAAGAACAGCTACATCAAGATAAATTCCGCCTAACAGTAACGTTAGCCGATTGTCTTAGCCACCTACATAATTTAAATACAAACTATAATTTTTTTGAAACTTCAAGTCCTTTATCGTCTAAATTCATATCCGGAAGCGAGCACGTATAATTCATTACATTTACTGCTTACAATAATTATTAATACATTAAATTATGTTTGATCAGATATTAGACCTCGTAAAAGAACACATAAGTAATAACCCGCAAATTTCATCAGCAATTCCTGCAGATAAAAAAGAAGCAGTTAATAAGGAAATTGCAAGCCATGTAACAAATGGTTTACAAAACCAGGCGGCTAAACAAGGCGGTGCGGGTGGTTTGTTATCTATGCTTCAAAATGCTATTGCGTCAGGCAGTCCTGTTACAAACGCAATTGAAGGCGGACTTGTAAGCAGTCTTGCCAGTAAGTTTGGTTTGCCGCCAATGGCTACAGGTGCCATTGCAGGTGCTTTACCGGGCTTGTTGCAAAAGTTTGCACATAAAGCAAACGATCCTAATGACAGCAAGTATAACAACTGAAAGCATTACAAAATCTTTGTCTGGTAAATTGGGTGGATTGGGTAATTTATTTAATAAATAGTATTGCTTATGTAATTTTTAGGCGACTAAAAGCATGATAATTAGCTGTTCCTGCATTATCATATCAAATCATTATTAAACTAGCTAATCGGTTTAGTTTTATTATCTTTGATAATTAATTGAGCTGTATAAGCATACTTAAGATAATTTTATCTTTTACTTTCTGAGTAAATTTTAGCTTCTCTCACTTCTGTTTTTACTTACTCAAAAAATATTTATCAATTAAATTGTTTTTTTATGAACATTTATGTTTCCAATTTAAGTTTCCATACAAGTGAAGCAGATCTGAAAAATTTATTTTCAAATTTGGTACTGTTACTTCTGTAAAAATTATTATGGATAGAGAAACCAACAAGTCACGTGGTTTTGCTTTTGTAGAAATGCCTTCGGAAGAAGAAGGTAATGCTGCCTTATCAGGATTAAATCAGAAAGAAATTGAAGGCCGCCCGCTTTCTGTTTCTTTAGCACGAGAAAAAGAAAACGTTCAGGTGGTTAGAAATTCTATTCCCGTTCAAACAAAAAGAATTTTTCTAAATAGCATGTATGAATAATAAACATAATTTTTATTTTTCTGTCTGGAATAAATACTTACCAATAATAAGAATTTTATTAAAAAAATCAGCAACAGCAGAACAAGTGCTTGACCTAAATCGCATTGATTTTGAAAGAGCAGGTGGAACAAGAAAATCAGGTTACAGGTTTATAGTAAACTTTGTAAATGGCAGGCCCGATGCTTTATTCAGCGGAAATGATTTGGTTCAAACGTTTATATCTGTTTTACAAACCGATGAAACAATAAGTAATCATCTTTCAAAAAATGACTACACATTTACCTTTACAAGCAAATTTCAGTTACAAATAAAAAATAACGGCTTAATTAAACAAACTGAAGAATCACCTGCACTTGAAGAAGAAGAAGTAAGCAATTAACAAACCAATCTTTATCACTGCTACATGCAGGTGCAGTAAAATAAAAATTAAAAAATACATTTTGGATTTTAAGGATTTAAAATTGGTTGCATCTTTATTAAAAGCATTGGAATCACAACAGTACACACAACCTACACCCATTCAGCAACAAGCCATACCTGCAGTATTGCAACACAAGGATTTGCTGGCCTGCGCACAAACAGGAACGGGCAAAACAGCAGCTTTTGCGTTGCCCATAATACAGTTGTTGTACCAGCAAAAAGAAGCAGGTAAACTTTCGCACGGAATTAAAGCGCTAATACTTACACCTACCCGCGAATTAGCTATACAAATTGAGGAAAGTTTCAAAAATTATGGTGCGAATTGTGGTTTAAAACACCTGGCAATATATGGAGGCGTTTCACAATACCACCAGGTAAAACATTTACAGCAAGGCATAGACATTTTAATTGCGACTCCCGGAAGGCTGCTTGATTTGGTAATGCAACGATATGTGTCATTACAGCAAATAAAAATATTTGTTTTAGATGAAGCAGACCGTATGCTCGACATGGGATTTATTACAGACGTTCAAAAGATTGTAAGAAAATTACCTGTATCAAGGCAAACGCTATTTTTTTCAGCAACGATGCCACCGGAAATAGTGAGGCTATCACAAAGCATGTTAAACAATCCTGCCAAAATAGAAATAACGCCCGTTTCTTCTGCAGCAGAAACCGTAGAGCAGGCAGTTTATCTTGTTGAAAAATCAGATAAAAGATCTTTGCTTATACATCTGCTAAAAAATAATGAAATCGAGTCCGCATTAATTTTTACGCAAACAAAGTTTGGTGCTGATAAATTATGCCATGCATTAAAAAAAGAAAATATCAAAGTGCAGGCAATACATGGCAACAAATCACAGGCAGAAAGACAAAGAGCTTTATTAAATTTTAAAAATAAAAGTATAAGAGTTTTAGTGGCAACTGATATAGCGGCGAGGGGAATTGATATTGAAAGCCTTTCTCATGTAATAAACTTTGAGTTACCTGATATTCCCGAAACGTATGTGCATCGTATTGGACGTACAGGACGTGCCGGCGCCAGTGGTAAAGCCATTTCTTTTTGCGGGATGGAAGAAAAAATGCTGCTCCGCGAAATTCATAAACTTATCGCCCAATCGATTCCGGTTATAAACAATCATCCATACCAAATGGCTGATGCTGGTCTATCATTACCGGCAAAGCCGTTAATGCAATATCGTTCACGGGGCGGCCGCAGAAATAAGACATTTATGCAGGCCTAGACTTTCTTTGCGCTCTTATAATTCTATCGCAACCTTACTAAATAATTCAGCGCAGTCGCATCGTTGGCGAATTGTTTTGTGTTTTGATTTCGTTACCTGTTATTCGTAAGTTCATAGAATGTTGTTTGCTGATTATCGAGTGTTGTGTATTTGAAATCATTGGAACCATTAAAGTTTGCGCCTTTCAGGCTAACTGATTTACTAAAAGCAGCATATTTAAAATCTGAGCCATTTTTAAATGCAGCGTTAGCGAAACTGCCGCCGTTATTTAATCTGGCATATTTAAAATCAGTATTTCCTTCAAATACTGCATTACTAAAATCAAAATCTGAAGGGAATTCAACATACTTAAATATTGCATCTTTTTTAAAAACCGCACCCGCAAACTGCGGGCCTTTCTCAAACTTAGTATATTTAAAAAATGCCTCATCATTAAAATGGCTGGCAGCAAAGGAAGTTTTAGCATTGAAAACAGAATATTTAAAGTTAACATCTTGCTCAAATGTGCAGTTTTCAAAACGAACATCTGCATTAAAATTTGTATTGTAAATAGTGCTTGATCGTACAAACGACTTACTCTCATCCGGGTTATAATATCCAAGTACCTTACCCGTAAAATTGCAGTTGCTAAAATCTATAGAAGCGGTTACTGTACTGATGTAAATTTTATCAGATTTGTTCTCAGAATTTTGCGATTGCAGTTTCATGTTGTTTAATTTAGTAAGATTAAAATCGCCTGTAACCTGCACACCGGATAAAGACACCGCCTCATGGTTGTTGATACGGTTTATTAGAGATTCAGCTGTAACCGCTTTTTGCGCAATAGCCGCTGCCGGCATTATTGCAATCAACAATAATAGTGTTATATTATTTTTCATTTTGTGTTTTATTAAAAGTATAAATTCTTACTTAAAAAAATTTTCTAAGTGAATAGCGGCGGATTTTTAATATTGATGGTATAAGCGTTTATCCCTTTAATGACTATTTGTACACCAATTAAAGGGATTATTAGTATATGTTTACACCTAACTGCCAATAAGATAATAAGCTTCAAAATCTTTTAAAAATCTTGCATCGTAAATGGTTTTTTTACAGAAAATTTTATTGATATTTGATCGTATGACAGCTAACCTAAATATAAATTCCGATAGCAATGCCATGCACAAAGCATTAAGTAATCAATTACTAAAATTGCTGGAATATAAGATCTTGCCGTCAAAAGAAGATTTGCGCTCCGTAATCAGGTTTAATGGCAAAACACTGGATGAAACAGATGATTTTGAAGAAAAAAAAATTCTTCAGCAGATAATTGAGAACATAAAAGAAATTAATTTAACTGATAAAATTTTTGCGTTGCCAAATCCTGTGTTCAATATAATCAACACCGCTCTTAAACCGTGGGTGGTTGAATTCGATTGCCGCAATATGATGGATGAAATGTTTAACCGGCTTTCTGATATTTATTTAAGGGTTAAAAACTCACTTTAGTATAACAGCCTTTTTAAATTGCTGCGTATCAGCGTACGGGGAGTAAAATATCATACTTCAGTTTATGTTATTATATTCAGTCGTTTATTTGTTACTGCCAACACTTACATGTAGCTTCGGTTTCTAACAATTATACAGCGCTAACCATAACTGATATCTTTAACTGCTAAAAAATCGCGCTTTATGTTTTTAACCAAAATTTTAAAATCGCCTGCGAGGCATCAGCGAAATGATTTGAGGAAAACTTATTTAATCGCCATATGCTTAATAGCATGTTGCAGTAGTTACGCACAGCAGTTAAGCCAGGTAACTTTTTCCAATGGCACTGCTTTTTCATGGTTTTCCATCTTAACCAATCAAAACATTTTAGTAAGAATTTCTGACAATGGTAAAATACTTGAGTATGGAACAGAAGAACATTCTAACTATAACAGCAATTATTTTGCACCAAAATTAGTACCGTGGGCAGGAAGTGTAACTTATTACGACCAAAGTGCAGACTCAGCTTACAGAGGTAAAATAAAAAATATCGGGTCTTGTTTTTTCACCTATTACCCTTCGTATGATAAGCCGGAAAAAGCCGGCAAAATTAAATCTGCAGGCAGTCTTGCTTTTGATTATTATGAAAAATTCCAGGATGCTTTAACAGCCGGTAAATTAAAAAACATTGGTACCAATTCCATTGGTTATTATACCGCCTTTGAAAACGATGCTTTTAAAGGCAAACTTAAAATGATAGCAACAACATTAATTGCTTATTATTCTTCCTTTGATGATACACTGACAAAAGGCAAAGTAAAGAGCATTGGTTCTGCCCGTTATATATGGTATACTTCTTCAGACAGAAGAGAATACCAGGGTGCGATAAAATCTGGTTATCAGCGTCAGTTGATTAACGGCATTACTTATATTATGTGGTAGTTATTTCCAGAACTTTTTGCAGGTAAACCATCACGCCATTCAATAATCTTTATCAGAAAAACTTTGTTCATTCACGTTCGTTATTGATGATGGTTCAGAAGATAAGGCTTATTGACTAACAAAATTCCACGCACTTAATGTTTTTGAATGTAAGTATTTCAATTTAGTTAAATACATTGCCGTTAAATCATAACGCAGGAAATATTAATGGACTATAAGCTTATTATATCAATTATTTATGGAGCGATTTTAGTTTTTATCTGCCTGCGTATACTATATGATACACACAGCAGCACTAAAACGATTGCTTATATTTTGCTTTGCATTTTTGTTCCGGTATTCGGCATACTCTTTTACCTCGCGTTCGGCATCAACTACTGGAAAAATAAATTGTATTCAGAAAAAATGAATGAGAATAACAAGATGCTGAATGAGCTAAAAAAAAATATTCCTGAATACAATAAATGTACAATCCAGCCAAAGGAAATTGAAGAGGAAGATAATGCGGAACTCGCTTGCATGTTATTGAGAGACTTGCACAGCCCGCTCACACGAAATAACGAGGTAACACTTTTAATAAATGGCGAAGAAAAATTTCCGGAGCTGCTGAAAAGCCTGCAGGCAGCCAAACATCATATTCATATCGAGTATTACATTTTTGAACAGGATGAAACAGGTACGGCCGTTATAGAAACATTAATAGCAAAAGCAAGAGAAGGTGTGCAGGTAAAATTTATATACGACGATTTCGGAAGCCCTTCTATTAAAAAGAAAACAGAAAAAAGAATGCAGGCGGCAGGCATAGAGGTCTACCCTTTTTCTAAAGTTATTTTTTATTTACTCGCCAACCGTATTAATTACCGTAACCACCGTAAAATAGTGGTAATAGACGGACATACAGGTTTTGTAGGTGGTATTAATGTAAGTGACCGGTATGTGAACACTAAGAAAAATAAAATTTACTGGCGAGATACCCATGTGCGCATCAATGGCCCCGGAGTATATTACCTGCAATATATTTTTATAACAGACTGGAACTTTTGTTGCCCGAAAAAATTAAAACCAACGGAAGAATTTTTTACTCCCTGCAATGATATTAAAAGCGGTGCATTGGTTCAGATAGCAGGGAGCGGGCCTGATTCTATACAACCTTCTATTTTGTTTTCAATATTAGAGGCGATTAATCTTGCAAAGGAAGAATTACTTATTACAACACCCTATTTTATTCCCGGTGATAGCATAACAAATGCGTTAAGAATTGCTGCACTTGGTGGTGTTGTTGTAAAGCTGCTGGTACCTGATAAATCTGATTCAAGAATAGTGAATGCCGCTTCTAAGGCACACTACGATTTGTTGTTACAGGCGGGCGTTGAAATTTACCTTTACAGGAAAGGATTTGTACATGCAAAAACGCTGGTGGTAGATGGCAGATTATCAATGGTTGGGACAGCGAATATGGATCACCGCAGCTTTGAATTAAATTTTGAGGTAAACGCTATTATGTATGATAAACCATTTGCGAAGAAGTTGCAAAAGGTATTTATCGAAGATATTAAACACGCAAAAAAATTAGATGCAAGGCATTGGTACAAACGTTCATTATTAACACAGTTTCCGGAGAAAATTGCAAGGTTGCTTTCACCTTCTTTATAAAAGTTTTTACTTAATTTCCTGCTGCCCGTTTTGCAAGTGATTTCATCACATCCCAGTTCCATTTTGCAAAACGCCCTCTTTGCACAACCAGCGTATTGTCAACATCAGGATGCAGGTAATAGTAAAAAACAAATTCCTCTTTTGGATTTTGCCATCCAATAATTTGTCCAAAACGCAGGTCGTTAAATATCAAAGTGTCCTGCTTTTTTTCAATCCTGTAAAACTGTTGTGAAAAGCGGATGAGCTGCTGCACTTCTTTTTTATTTCGCATCGTATCAATGAGTGAAGTGTTTCGGGCAAACTTCTCAAGCGATAAATTCTGCGTTTTATCAAATACACTTCTGTAGCCAACGTAATAATTGGTGTCGTTACCCGCAACTACAAACCATAACAGGCTTTGCAAAGGTGCGGGTGTGGTAAAATATCTTGAATACGGTATATGCTGCTTTGCCAGTAATTTTTTTACATCGTAATTAATGATGGATTTATTTATAACACAGTAACAGAGATAAAGAGCACTAATAGTTAAACCAAACTTCCACCAGAATACTCTCTTTTTAATACGCGGTTTTAGCAACAGTAACATAATAAGTGCAATACCCGGCGCCGCAGAAAAAAAGGGTCTGCAACATACACAGTATTAAACGATATCCGGTCATGGTTGAAGGGCTCAAACCAGCCAACACCATAATTATTAAATGCGTCTATAAAAATATGTGACAGGATTGCTGCACTGAAAAACAACATCCAACGTTTAAGCGAAATATTGTGCGGACGATGCCACCGGTTGGCAAGTACTGCCATTATCAACGCAACAATTACAGCGAATAAAATGGAATGTGTAAAGCCGCGGTGTGCCAGTAAATCGGATGGAGTATTGAGCCAGGTGGTCGCAATAAAATCTATATCGGGAAAACTTTGCGCAAGCAATCCCCACACCATTGCTTTCCTGCCAAGTTTTTTCCCTGCAAACGCTTCACCCATACAGGCACCAAGGGCAATATGTGTGAGTGAATCCAAAAAGGTTTTATTTAGTCGCGATAAAGATATTTATTGACGAAATAATAAACAGGAAAAATAATGAACAGTTAGTTAGCAAATATGCAGCACATTGCATTAAAAGATTTATTGAACGTTTGAATGTAACCTATATTCCCATTTCAACTTTTTTACACCTGCTATCAATAGCCACAAACAAAAACTTAATTCTGCTAATCCTGACGGAAGTTGAATATAAGGAAACAAGTGTGCAGCAAATTGTGGTGACAGAAAACTTGCAAAACTATTCAAGAGGTAACACATTCCTCCAAATGCCATCATTGCGCCGATTAATTTAGGCAGAAAAGTAGATTTGAAAATTAAGTATCCAATCAGAGATGCAGTAAAATCCAAAAAACACAAGAGCAAGATTAAACCCGGTTTCCTGCAATTGATTAAACTTATATATAATTGAGTGTAGCTGCTCCGGCGTAAATGCGCTTAAATTATTCTTACTTTTTAAAAGTATCAATGAGGCAAACTGATTTAATAAATTAACCGACTCAATCGCAGTTCCCACAATAGTAAATAATACCACGAGTAATGTAATTCTTCTGCTCACTACTTTAAACAACTCATAAAAAATTACTGCCAGTGGAATATTTGTGAGAAGTATGATAATGTGCGCTAGCAATCCCAGCCTGTATAATTGTTCATGTGTGATGATATTATGTGCGGTAGCAGCGGCGTTACCATTTACTATAATTGTACCGGGCACATAGCCGATTGCCCAGACACCTAAAACTATGTTTATGAGGTAAAGTAAGCCACCGGTTCGTGCAATTGCTTTGATTGACTTCATTTTTCTTCATTTAAACTTTGTGATAGTGTAGATGCGCATTGTTATGTATCAGGTTATTTTTTCATCCAGGTTTCAACCACATATTTTCCAACAGCATCACCCATTTTCAATGCAACTTCATTGTCTGTGCGAAAATGGATACCGGCATAGAACCTTGAATCTGCGCATTCCTGTGCAAGCTGTTGAAACTGTTTTGCGTCATCCGGAAAGAAATAACTCATTACGGCACTTGAAGTGGCTGCACCTGCTGCATGGCCCGAAGGATAACCGGGGAATGGTGGCGTATCTATCAGTGGCTTAAATGTAGTGTCATATTGGTTTGGTCTTATTCCCCAATATGTATATTTAGAATCAAAGATCGCAATTGCCGCATCATGATAAGCAACATTCAACACCGTGTATATACGGGCAGCTGCAGGTGCGTCATCCATCATATGGTATTCAAACATTTTTTTGCTGGCAAGATCAAACCATAGTTCAGGGCCGGTTGTTGCCCAATAATATGCCTGGGCTGCGGTATGGAACGTTTGCTTAAAATTTCTCATTTCATTCATATCATTTTCAAAATCGGGTGGTGCCGGCAATCTAAACTGGTCGCCAGATTTAATAACTATCGGTGTAAATGAAGACAGGGTTATTCCCATCGGGTATTTGCCCGTCCATTTTTTTGTGTCTTTATTCATTGAACCATCCCAAACTTTAGCCGATCCATCTTTTTTTGCTTTTTCAATTATCTGCATGGCAACCTGCTTACCTAATTCCCATCCTGCTTCTGCATCGCTTGGAAATTGTACGCCTGCATCAACACGGGATTGCGAAGCTTCATGAGCCATCTGTATAATCGAATCAGTTTTTGCAGGAAAAAAGTAAGCAAGCACATATGCTGCTGCTGCCGCTGTTACAGAATGCTCACAGGGATAAGAATAAGTTTGCGGTGCATTGATGACAGTTTTTAACGAGGAATCTAAAACATTTGGACGCCGTCTTTTATATTTTAATTTTTCTTTCCATGCTAATATCGTTGCATCATAAATAGCAATATTCATCCAGGATGCAGGCATGCGAAGCTGAACATCAAATTTTTGCGAAAGCAGGTCAATTACAATTTGGTTCCAGCGATAAGAGGGCGCTCCCGCGTCCCAGTATTTTATAGCTTCTGATTTTTTTTCATCAAGCTTATTCATCTGCTGTTTAATCGACAGCAATTCAGCTTGTGACTGCGCAGCAGTTGGTGAAGCCGCTATTGCTATTGACAGCGCGCTGTCTAATAACCATGTTTTCCAGTTGGTGGCTTCATAATTTGATGGCTTATATTTTAAAGTTGTTTGAGCCACTGCAATAATTGCAATAAAACTGATAGCAAGCGAAAGAATAAAGTGTTTCATAATTGTATTTTTTTATTGTGATATAAGTTTCTGCCGCAAGACTAACTGATTAAAAAAGGTTTAGAAACGGAGGCTCAACAAACAACAGGTAATGGTAAACAAACAGTAATTAATAGTCAATGATGAAAGAGTAATTCAAGCTTGTTTAAAAAATTGTATAATGAAATGAAGAAGCATGTGAAAGCGCAAACACTTAATTTAATTGACGCTTTCAGGTTATTTGTTTACTACAAAAGCAATTCTATAGATTGAAAAATCTTAAGAGAAAGAATTGACGATATTTATCTGGTGAAAGAGAAAATAAAAAAATCAATTAACGCAAGAATGGTAAAATTTTATTTATGGGTTGCGGTTGGTTATTTTTTTCTTGGCGTGTTTAATACTTTAGGAACTTATCCCGGCAAATTTTTTCCTGTTGTATTTAATAATATCTGGGGAGTTGTTTATGTTACTGCCATCAATTTTATATTGTTTGAATATACCGTTCCACTGGTACTTAAGAAAAGAAAAAGTATTGTTTATAACATTCTTGCGGGAATTCTGCTTGCCTTCGTTTACATGATATTTTATTCTTACGGTTCGTATGTATGGCGGTTGCTGGGAATACAGTTGCATATTTATACTGCTCTAAAAGTTTACGCTTCATTAGATGCAGCACTGCAAAATCAAATGGCGTATAGCGCAGGTTCGATTTTTCTGTTTGGAATCAGCAGGCATGTTTATAATTATATCAAATTAAAACAGGCAGAGCAAAAATTGCGTATTCAAAAACAGGAAGCGGAATTAAATTATTTGCGCTCACAAACCAACCCGCATTTCTTGTTTAATACACTCAACAATATTTATTCTTTGGCACGAGACAAGAGCGACCTTGCACCCGAATCTATCATGCGGCTATCAAAAATTTTGCGTTTTACGTTATATGAAGCTGGGGGCGCGTATATAGCAATAGAGCAGGAGCTGAAAATTATCGGTGATTATATTGCGCTTGAAAAATTGCGGTATGATGAATCGCTGCGCATTAGTTTTAATTATGATGTTGAAGATATGAAGCAGGCCATATCTCCGTTGTTGCTGATGCCATTGGTTGAAAATGCATTTAAACACGGTGTGTCGGAAACAAGAAATCATCCCTTTGTTGATATTCATCTTTCAGCGAAGAACAGGCGGTTATCATTCATTGTAAAAAATTCAATTGGCGTGAATGATGAAGAAGAAAGCATACAAGAGAATATTGGCCTTTCTAATTTACGACGACAGCTTGAACTGCTTTATACTGATTACAATTTATCTGTCGGGCAAGGCGAATCTGTTTTTACAGCATCTTTAAAAATTAATCTTGCAAGCCATGTTTAAGCTTAGATGCATAATAGTTGAAGACGAACCCCTGGCCGTAAAAGTGCTGAGTGATTATATAATCGAGGTGCCATTTCTTGAATTGCAGTCAACATTTAAAGATGCCATTCTCGCAACTGAATGGTTACACAATAACAGCACTGACTTAATATTCCTGGATATACATCTTCCTAAATTGAAGGGAATGGCTTTTTTAAAAACACTTGTAAATCCGCCTGCAGTAATTATTACAACGGCTTATCATCAATACGCAGTAGAAGGATTTGAGCTAAATGTAACAGACTACCTATTAAAGCCAATTGAATTTGAGCGTTTTTTAATGGCAGTAAATAAAGTAAAAACCGCAAAAAGCACAGCGCCATCAGTGAATGAAAACCCAGACGCAAAAGATTACCTGTTTTTAAATGTTCAAAAGAAAAAGGTGAAAATTTTATTTTCGGAAATTTTGTATATCGAAAGTAAGCGTGAGTATATCCGTATCGTTACAACAAAAAAAGAATACCTGTCAAAAATCAGTACGCATGAAATAGAAGCGCTTTTACCAACCAGTCGTTTTAAACGCATTCACCGGTCGTTTATCATTTCAATACATAAAATAGATTCGTATAATGCTGACATGGTTGAAGTACATGGTTCACACATTCCTATCGGCAGAGATTACAGAGATATTATAAAGAGCTTTTGATTAGCAAGCAATAAACAAGCAGACGAATAAAAACCTGGTTAAAAAAATCTAAGGAAACGGTTACTAATCTTTGAATGTGTTGTTAAGATTGCACGCCTGCAGGCGCTATTCTGCATAAAATATTACTATAAATGTAAAAAAAATTTAACCGGCACGTGTTTAGTTTGTTTTTATTCGTTAAAACAGTAAATTTTGCATGATGTCCGACGGCTTTGATAACTTAAACCGAAATATAATGCAATGTCTTCTCGTAGATGATGACCTGGATGACCAGGAAGTGTTTCTATTAACGCTTGCAAAAATCAATAAAAATATTAAATGTTTAACGGCCAGTGATGGGGTAGAAGCATTGTCAATCCTCAAAGGAGAGAAAGCGTTTATGCCGGATTATATTTTTTTGGATGTAAACATGCCCAAAATGAATGGTATTGAATGTTTACAAAAAATAAAAAACCTTGAGCACTTAAATAATTGTAAAGTTTTTATGTATTCCACTACTTCAGACACATCTATTTTAGAAAAAAGCAAGAAACTGGGTGCCACCGATTTTATTGTTAAACCTGCCAGCCCATCTGTGCTTAAACAAACATTGTCTGTTATCTTAAACAATTAATCCTATCAACCTAATGCGTACTATACACAGACCTGAAAACATAAAGGAACAAGATTTTAAAATAAACAGTTCTGGTAATCTTTATCAAAAAATGATAGAAGAGATACAGGATTATGCTATTATTCTCCTGGATAAAAATGGGATTATTCAAAACTGGAATAAGGGTGCCGAAAACATTAAAGGATACGCTGAAAGAGAAATCCTGGGAAAGCATTTTAGTATATTTTATTTACAGGAAGACCTTGATAATAACCTGCCGCAAAAACTGATAGAGATAGCCTCAAAAACAGGAAAGGCGGCACAGGAAGGGTGGAGAAAACGAAAGGACGGAACAAAATTTTGGGGCAGCATAACCATTACCGCAATACATGATGAAGATGAAAATGTTATCGGTTTTTCAAAGGTTACCAGGGATCTTACCGATAAAAAGAAGACAGAAGATAAATTAAGAATGAGCGAAGAGCGGTATCACCGCATGATTGCTGAAGTGCAGGATTATGCCATTATTCTGTTGGATGAGAACGGGTATATACAAAACTGGAACGCCGGCGCAGAAAAAATTAAGGGATATAAGAGTGATGAGATTGTAGGCAAGCGGTTTAGTATTTTTTACCCTAAAGAAGACCAGGAGAATAACCTGCCGGATAAACTGCTTCAACTGGCACGGGAGCAGGGCAAAGCTATACATGAGGGATGGCGCGTAAGAAAAGATGGCTCACGCTTCTGGGGCACCATTGTAATTACCGCTTTACATGACCAGGATAACCATGTTATCGGTTTTTCAAAAGTTACCCGCGACCTGACAGATAAAAAAATAGCGGAAGAAAAATTGCTTTCTTACACCGCTGAACTTGAAATACAAAACAGGGAACTGGAACAATTTGCCTACGTTGCCTCGCACGACCTGCAGGAACCTTTGAGAAAAATTCAAACGTTCGTAGAATTAATCCGTGAAAATTATAACGATGAAGAATTTGTGAAACGGTATTTTGACAAGCTGAATGCATCGGCAAAACGAATGGTACTGCTGGTTAAATCACTATTAAATTATAGCCGTCTCAGCAAAGACAAGTCGGAAAGAGAGAAAGTAGATCTCAACACTATTCTTGCCGAGGCAAAGCAGGACTTTGAACTGTTGATAGAAGAAAAAAATGCAATTATAACAAGTACAGAACTTCCAACGGTTGTAGGCAACTATATGCAATTAGGACAATTGTTTTCAAATCTCATAAGTAATTCTTTAAAGTTTTCAGAAGGAAATACGCTTATTGAAATAACGGCAAGAATTGTAGCAAAGAATGAAATAACGAATGCGCCGGTTTTATTAAGCCGCAATTACTACGAACTAAATTTTAAAGACAATGGAATTGGTTTTGAACAACAATACGATAAACTGATTTTTTCTTTATTTCAGCGATTACACGGCAAACATGATTATGCAGGTACGGGTATCGGCCTTGCGTTGTGTAAAAAAATTGCAGAAAACCATAATGGTTTTATTAAGGCTGAAGGTGAGCCCGGCAAAGGTGCAAAGTTTAGTATTTATTTACCCTGCAAATGAGCACACATGTTGGCAGTTTGAACAAAAAATCAGTTGCCGTATAGCCGGAACTTTAACAAGTAAAAAATCATCCTTTGTATAACGAAACACTTTATCAAACGGCTGTTGATCTTAAATCACAGGATTTGGAAAGTATTACTGCCTGAGCGATAAGATGAGTATGTATCTAAAAATTGCTTAGTATGCATGCTATAATCTTAAAAATGAAAAAGCTTATTCTCTTTCTCGAAGAAAAGTTTGAATTGTTTACAGAAAAAATCGCCGTTGTACTGGGCCATTCGTTTACTTTTTTTTTCGCCATACTAATTGTTATAGCCTGGATAAGTCTTGATGTTATTCATGCAAGCGATTGGCATGGGATTATTAATGATCTTATTTTTTCTTTTACATTCCTTATGGTATTTATCCTTCAGAAAATGCAGAACAAATTTTCGACTGTAATGAATATAAAGCTAAATGAACTTGTTGCTTCCCACGAAAACGCAAGTAATCGCCTTATAAAAGCAGAGGACATGACCGAGGAAGACCTGCGCAAACTGTCAGCATATTATGAAACGCTTTCTGCTTCACTTGAGAAAAAAAAATCGCACATTGGCGCTGGTTCAATAGAGCATGTACTTAATGATGATGAAAATGAAATTAAGAAAAGGAAGAAGGAGTAAAACGCGTAATCAAGTTGCCGGAAAACAACTGTTGAAAACAAATTCCGGGCATATACCTTATTCACTTTAAAAGTGCCTGCTTCCGCTATACGTTGCAGGAACAGCGGAAGAGAGGAATAAACAGGTAGAGCTTAATTCTTAACCAAGGTGAAACTTAATCCGATGTTCATGCAAAAACATACATCTATTCTTCTTTTGCGCGGTGGCATATTATTTCTACGGAAAAACTGAACGCAAGACCAAAAGCTACAATCTGCCAGATACTTTGCTGGGTTAAAATGCTCTCAATTAGCATGGCCAGGCAAAAAAAACTTACAATAACTGTAAGTGCATTTTTTTCAGAAAAATACTTTCTCATAATTCGGGGGAAGTGGATTTAACGTACTTGTTTGCTCTATAACGGCAACAAAGATAATTTATTTTCGGTCGAAAATTTTATTCCTGAACGTAAACGTTTGGCAGAAACTTTAATGCATACAAAACCAGTTGCATAATCATTTGTTCGTCGTCAATATTGCCTCAAACCAATAAGCATGGGGCAGAAATATCCAGTATTAGTTATTTATGATCCTCGTAGTTAAAAGACTTATCAGGATGCGTTGGTGCTGCCGGTACACTAACCGGGTTGTCTTTTATTTGTTTTTCAAGATAATTCGCAGCATACTCAAGTTGTGCATCCTTGCCTTTATATGTTTCGTAAGGAAGATCATCTATTGTAATATCCGGTTCTACGCCCCGGCCTTCAATAAGCCATTCACCTTCCGGTCCATACACACCCATTTCTGCTGCAGTAGCAATGCCGTTATCTACAAGCCTGTTGTCAGCAGAAAGCCAGATTTCACCTCCCCATGTGCGCATACCAATCACTTTGCCAAATCCCAATCTTCTAAAGCCCTCCGTTATCGCCTCACCATCAGACGATGTTTGCTGGTTGCATAATATTACCATGTGGCCCCTGAATGCATATTGCATATTCCAGATCGGTCCGCCTGATCTTCCCTGCCAGTACATCCATGCTTTGCGCAATAATTTTTCAAGTACCCAGCTATCTATATTGCCGCCGAAATTGTCACGCACATCTAATATTAGTCCGTCACGATTAAACACCGGGTAAAACTGTTTTACAAAATCATCCATGTCCGTTCCTGTCATGGCTTTTAAATGTACATAACCAATCGTGTTATTGCTCATACTATCCACTTTTTTACGATTGTTAAGTTCCCATTCTTCATACTGTAAGGTAAACGCGTCTTGTGCAGAACATGGCTTAACCACTTGTTCATAAGACTTTTCATCTTTATCAAGCAAACTAAGCTTTATAGGTACCTGCACTTTATTTTCAAGCAGTTCAGCAATATCTGTTACGTTATTCAACGGAATATTATTTACAGCGGTTATAATATCGCCTTCTTTAATCTTTAATTCCGGTTTATTTAAAGGAGATGAAAATTCAGGATAATCAGGATCACTTTTAATAATATGATCGATGCGCAAACCGTTTGCCGCTTTTGAAAATGAAGCGCCTAAAAATCCCGCCTGTATCATATCCTGCGATCTGCGTTTATCACCACCAAAAACAAACGTATGCAGCGCGGATAATTCGCCTACCATCTGGCCCAATAAATTATCCAGTTCATCCCGATCCGTTACTCTTGCAAGCAACGGTTCATATTGTTGTTTTATGGCGGGCCAATTTACTTTATGCAGATCCCGATCATAAAAATAATCACGCATCATTCGCCATGCATCATTAAACATTTCTTGCCAATCCTGTTGCGGCTCAATTACAAAACTCCAGTTTGTTAACTGAAGCTTTGATTTGTCTTTATCTATTTTAGAACCATCGGCATCTGTAATAGCAATTGTTTCATCGGCGTAATTCACTAACAGTTTTTTCCCGTTTGAACAAAGGTTAAACGAGTTAACGCCCGACGCCACCTCCGTTGGTTCATACTTTTTACTTTCTTCAATTTTTATCGCATACATTTTTGCCCCGTCATTGTTATTATTCTGATTTGAAGGCGCATCAAGCCAGTATAAATAACCATCAGCTGCAGCCAGGTTGCCAATGTTTGCATTCTTTACAGGCACCTTGTACAACCTGCTTTTTATATCATTCCAATTGTAGTTTTTTATAACAGGTTTTGGCTTTTTATTTTTGCTTTTATTAGTTTTAGACTCCTTATCATTAATCAATGGATTAAAAACGGAATCCGTAAGCCATGAATCTGTTTGAAGAAAAGGAAACGCGGCTGCACTGTCTGTTGCCAATGCATAAATGTTTGCAGCATTGGTATAAACAGGTTCCGGCTGGCGCGAACCCCATGGTGATCGTATGTCAGAAACAAGATATCTTTCAGAAACAAAATATATCCAGTTACTATCTGATGACCATGCAGGATTATAGCTGTTTAACCTTGGCGTGGTTATGGGCACCATCTTCATTGTATGCACATCAACCACGCATATCTGTGCATTTAAATTTTCCAGGCCCCGTGTGAAATTTAAAAACCTGCTATCCGGCGACCAGGTTAAATCATTGATACCGGCATAAGCACTGTCATATTTAAATTTTATTTCACCGGTTGCAGTTTCTGCAATATGCAAAACATCGTTTTTATCATTATAAGCAATGTATTTTTCATCAGGAGATATTTTAAAGAAGGTAATAAGTGTTTTTGTATTCCTGGTTATTTGTGTTGCCGTATCGCTGCCATCTGCATTCAATTTCCATACTTCATACTCACCGCTTTCATCAGATAAAGCTGCAATGCTTTTATCATTGATAAAGTGCACTTCTTTAAAACGTATACCGCTTCTGCGAACCACTTCAACCCAGCGGTCACTTTTAGACGGAGAAACGAATATGCGTCCACGGCTGATAATAGCAGCATAGTTTCCGTTGGGCGAAATATCCGCATACGAAATTTCTTTTACCGGGCTCTTTATCCATTTGGGTTTGCGTTGATCAAAATCTGATACCAGATTTATGTCAAGCAATTTTTCTTCACTTGTTTTAACATCATACAGGTATATGTCAGCGCCTTTCTGATAAACAATTTTTGAATCACTAACCGATGGCGTTTGAATATCCCAGCCTTTTGAAAATGTTTGTTGCTTTAAATCTTTGCCATCTTTATCCATGCTCCAGATGTTCATCGTGCCATCGCGATCTGATAAAAAATAAATGCGGCTATCATACAACATCGGGTAAGTACTGGTGCCGTCAAAATCACCGGTTAAATTAATTGCTTCCTGCGTTCCATTGAATTTCCATATTTGTTCTATATCACCGCCTTTATATCTTTTGGTAAAACTGCCTTGTTTAGGGTAACGCGTAAAGTATAAAATGCCGGCATCATCATAACAACCATACGACGCCTGCCATAAAGGAACGGGTTCCTGTGCGAGTGTTACCGGATTCAATTTGAAAAGTTGAGTTGAAGGCACAGGGCTATGCGCTGCTGTACGATAAAGAATTTTTCCGTCTTTTGTCCAACCGCATGCATGCGTAACATTACCATCAAAATTATATGTGATACGTTTCGGTACGCCGCCGTCAATATTCATTATATATAATTCAGAATTGCCTTCATATTGACCGGTAAAAACAATTTGTTTTCCATCCCGTGAAATACACGGGTCTGTTTCCAAACCGTTGTTTGTGGTGATGCGCTGCGTGTAGCCTGTACCTATATCATATTTCCATAAGTCGCCTTCAGCTGTAAATATTACTGTATTCTGATAAACACACGGATTGCGGTAATAGCCTTTTTGCTGGCCATAACTAATACTGAAAAAAAATATGAAGAGAAATAGAAAGTTTATCCTGTAAAGCATAAGCAGATTTTAAGGGATTGAAAATAATGAATTTAATTATTGGCAAAGCGAATAAAAAAGAAGAACCTGTTGTTCGCCGCTTTAATGTGTATTATAAAAAAACTCTCGCATATTCTTTGCTCAGATGAAGCATGGCGCAAAAGAAAATTCAATTCTGGCCGGGAGCAGCTTTGGTGTCTGCGGAAGTAACTACCAACATGTTGTTATTTGCCGGAATATTTTCAGGTTTGGTTTATTTAATACGCCCGGGTATGCGTAAACATAAGAAAACAGATCTGAAGATATTTGAATTGATAAAAGCACATACGAATGAAAGAAACACAAAGCTCATGTCATTCTTTACTTATTTTGGTACACACAATTTTTTTATACCGGCAAATCTTTTTCTCATTTTCTATTTTCTGGTAAAAAGAAAACATTCATGGTTTTCTATACGCGTTGCTTCTATTGCCATCAGCAGCCTGGGATTGATGTTTCTTTTAAAATACCTGTTTAAACGAAAACGCCCGCTTTATCCGCTCGAAGCGGCAAAGGGCTTAAGTTTTCCCAGCGGCCATGCTATAATGAGCGTTACATTTTATGGCTTACTTATTTATATTATTTCGCAAACAATCAAAAACAAACCAGTCAAATGGTTGCTGATTATTTCGCTGGCTACGTTTGTTCAGCTAATAGGTTTTAGCCGTGTATACTTACGGGTTCATTATGCCAGTGATGTGGCCGTAGGATATATTACCGGCTTACTGTGGCTAATTATTTCTCTGAAAGTATTAAAGCGTATTGAGATGTATACACATAACACCACCACCATAATAACCATTGAAGATTAAATTACCTGAATCCCGGCAGGAAAATTCTTTGAGCATCTAATGCTTTTAATAAATGTTCTTCTTTGGATAATTAATCTCTTAAATAAAAAAAAGTTATTGCGCATCCAATTTATCAAATTATTCAACATTGCATTGAACGGTGTATATGTATCTTCGTTGAAAACAGTTTTAATATGAAAGTATTTGTTGTTTGCTTATGCACATGTATAAGCATGATCGCATCGGCACAAAAAACAGTAAACCTTTTTAATGGCAAAGATCTTACCGGCTGGACTATTCATGGCACCGAAAAATGGTATGCAGAAAATGGCGAATTAATTTGTGAAAGCGGACCTGATAAACAGTACGGTTACTTATCAACCGATAAGAATTATAAAAATTTCATTCTCACTTTAGAATTTAAACAGGAAGCCAATGGCAACAGCGGCGTATTTTTTCGTTCTCAAATTCCGGAAGGCGTAAAGATTAGCGGATGGCAGGCAGAAGTTGCTCCTGCAGGACAACATACAGGCGGCATTTATGAATCATACGGAAGAGGCTGGCTTGTGCAACCAAAAGCTGAAGACGAAAAATATTTAAAAATGGGCGAATGGAACACTTATAAATTAAAAGTAAACGGCGATGAAGTAACTACATGGCTAAACGGCCACCAGATGTGTTATATAAAAGATGAAAAGATAGGCGAGGGCGATGGTTTTATCGCTTTGCAAATTCATGAAGGCGGCGGCATAAAAGTGAGATGGAAAAATATTAAGATCGAAGAACTAAAATAAAGCGCACCGCTGCTTTTCAGGTTCGCTTACCATTTATGTAACCAGAATCTCATAATTATTATATGAAAAAGAAAATCTTGTTTTTTACTCTATTTATTGGTTTAGCTGTATCGGTTGTTTCGGCGCAGGATGTTACAGGACACTGGACAGGGAAAGTTATGGATCAGTATAATATTACCTACGACTTCCAGGTGCATGGTGATACACTAACGGGAAAAGATACGCATTATGATGGTTCTGTTTCAGATATCAGTAATGGCAAAATCAATGCAGACAGTCTTTCGTTTGATGTACCTATACAAGGAGTTATGACGCACATTACAGGTAAATTGAGTGATGATATTCTAACGTTGAATTTTTCTGTGCAGGGATATGATTTAACCACCGATTTAAAGAAAACGGAATGAACCATAAATAAACCATTCTGATTGTTTTTAAAACGCAACTGAAAATTAATTGGGTGGCGTAACAGCTTTTGGCACCGGGTTACTTGATAAAATTATTGAAGTGCTGGTTTCACCAAATTCCTGTAGTTTTTCTATCACCGTTTCCAGCTCTTTTGTTGAAGCTACAATTACTTTTAGTATTGAACAATGTGTTCCTGTAATGCCGTACCATTCCACTACTTCAGGCATGTTATCTGCCATCTTCAACATTTCACTATGCGTTATTTTAGTGGCTTTAAAACTTATAAATACAGGAACAGTAAGGCCGAGTTTATCGTAATCAACAATTGTTCTGTAGCCTTTGATATAACCTTCCTCTTCCAGTTTTCTTATTCGTTCCGCTACCGCAGGTGCAGATAAACCAATTCGTTTTCCAATTTCAACAATTGTAATTCTTGCATTCATTTGCAATTCGCGGATTATTTCCCAGTTGAAATCATCCAAAACTTTATTTCTAAACTCCTTTGCCATAAAATACATTGAAAGTAAAGTAAACGCCTGTAAAAAACGTAGTTTTTAAAGCGATGGTAAGAAAAACCCGTAATAGTTTAGTGCAAATAACCGCGCTGAAAAGTACAATGTGTTATTGTCCGTTTAACTGGCACCTCACTAATCTGAAAATAGTAAAACTTATCTTATTGCTGCGGCCTGTTTTCCAGGATAAAAATCTTTTGGTTCAAATAAGTTTTTATAAAGATGAATCAGAATACCAGGCTAAGTTAAAAGCAATTGATTCAAAAATGAATGATGAATTAAAAACAGAAATGGCAGACCGGGTAACGGAAATAAAGTGGTAAGTGCATTTGATGCATTGCTTTTTTGCGGTACCGCACTTGTCATCGCTTACATTAAAAAATCAGCAGCGATTAAATAACGTAGGTTCCAAAATTAAATCAAAAAACAGGCATTTTATTAAGTAATAAGCTATGAGAAGAATTTACAGTATTGATTTTACAAGAGGCGTTGTTATGATAATTATGGCATTGGACCATGTGAGAGATATGATGCATGTAAATTCTATCACGCAAAGCCCCGTAGATCTTGCTACCACAACACCTGTATTATTCTTTACCCGCTGGATAACTTATTTATGCGCCCCCACGTTTGTTTTTCTTGCGGGCACATCTGCATACATATCGCTTAGAAATAATAGTATTATTCAAAGCCGTAATTTTTTATTAAAACGAGGATTGTATTTGATAGTGCTTGAATTTGCTGTTGTAAATTTTGCTTTATTTTTTGACATCGGGTTTCATACGTTTCTGTTTGAAGTAATTGCTGCCATTGGGTCTGGATTTATCATTCTTTCTTTATTGCTCGGATTATCAAAAAAAACAATTGGTGTTATTGGATTAGTTATAATATGCTGTCATAATCTATTTCCGCTACTTCCTTTTTCTCAGGATTCAGTTATAAAAACAATCTTATCACCGCTGTTTGTTCCCGCCGCATTCCCTTTTTCACATGCTGTTTTTGTTATGGCTTATCCACCCGTTCCGTGGCTGGGTATTATGCTGGTTGGTTTTGCATCAGGAATTTTTTTTGAATTACCCGATCTCAAAAGAAAAAGCCTTTTTGCGAAAATTGGAATAAGTGCCCTGCTCTTATTTGTTATCGTTCGCTTTATAAATATATATGGAGATCCGGTTGGGTGGTCGCTACAAAAAAATTATGTATTTACATTCCTTTCATTCATGAATATCACCAAATATCCTCCCTCGCTTTTATTTTGTTTGGTTACGCTGGGAATAATGTTTTTAGTTCTCTCATTTGCAGACCAGTTGAAGAACAAGTTTATTAATATTACATCTGTGTATGGAAAGGTTCCTTTGTTTTATTTCCTTATTCACTTTTTTCTTATTCATCTTATTATGCTCGCTGTGATGTTGTTGCAGGGATTTCACTGGTCTCAACTCGATTTCGCTTCGGGCAATTTCGGAAGGCCAAAAAATGTAGAAAGCGGCCTGCCACTTTGGACCGTTTACTTAACATGGCTTGCAGTTGCAGCTGTTTTATATAAGCCATGCAAATGGTTTGGTAAATACAAAGCAATGCATAAAAAATGGTGGCTGAAATATCTTTAACGTGTCTTAGAAATTATACAACATTGTAATGCACAAAAACATACTATGGAAAGGGCAGGCATATAAATCTTTAGAGAATTGCCATTTATTAACTGGCAAAAATGGAACAGAAATAAACGCCGTAATAATTGGCCTGTACCATAACATAATTTTCAAGGTTGAATATTTTATAAAAACCAATAAACAATGGGAAACGATTTTCTTTGAAATTAAAAGTAATCTTAACAGCCGCGTTCAGTTACTCAGTTATAAAAGCGACGGTAAAGGCAATTGGATAACGAACGGTAAACATTGCGAACAATTTAATGGTTGTATTGATATTGATATTTCCGTAACGCCACTAACGAATAGTTTACCTGTTAACAGGCTTCATCTTTTGAAGAACGAGTCAAAAAAAATTAATGTTTTTTATATAGATATTTTTAAGCAGCAATTAAGTGCGGTGCAACAGTACTATACCAGGCTTTCTGAGTTTAAGTATAAATATGAGAATGTACCGAATGATTTTGAAGCGGTGATAACAGTTGATGAACTTGGTTTGTTAACGAACTATCCTAAGCTATTTAAAAGAATGGCGATAAACGACTGTAAGCATTAATGTTTAACACAACTAAATTTATTCACTTGTTTTATTTATCCGTTATTTCCATTTCTAATAAAGTTCCCTTAAGATTTCGGTTTTGTATTGGAAGTTCCGGTGAATCACCTGTTTGATAGTTACCGGCAATCTTAAAACCAAATGATTTATAGTAATTAATTATTTTCTCGTTGTCTGCCCAGGTATCCATTCGCACAAATTTCAAATAGTTTTTAAGAGCAACCTGTTTTGCCCACTCCAAAACCTTTGCAAATGTTCTTTGTCCTTTAAATTTTCGGTTCACAACAATTCTGTGTAAATAAATTGCGTCATTCCGGTCACGGTCACGCCAAACAAAAGGGTCGTTATATTGAATGCTGAAAATGCACAAGATATCATGGCCTTTGGTAAGTTTATATTGCAGTTTGTTTTCGATATCTTTTTCCAATGACGGTTTGTCTATAGCATTCCAAACTTTGTAGCCATTTTTTCCCTGCAATTGCATAGCCTCTTCAAAAAACGAAAACACGGTATTCAAATCATCTTTTACTGTGTTTACAATTTTAATATCGTCGGCCTGTGGAAATTCCATTGAAAAATATTTCGCTAATTTATTTACTGTGTAATTCAATATTGTTTTTAGTTTTCTCTTTCATGATTTTTGTCTGATTTATTATTGTCGATAACAAATAAGAACCGGGAAAACCAAAACTGGACAACATAACAAAATATTTTTTTAAACCGTCCCCTTTTATTGGTTCCGATCATTATTACAGAGATTAAAAAAATCAAACCGTTTAAAAATGGAAGCCATTAAATACATCGGCAAAATACATTCATCTTAAAAGCAATTAATGATTGCCCTTTATTGGAAAACGAAGGCGCTCCGCAAGCGCTAGTAATTGTAAATGAGAAATACAGGATTGCAATGTCGGGGTTGAAAACCGGAGATAAAATTTTTGTGTTTACGTGGTTACATAAAGGCGACAGAAATGTGCTCACTACAAAACCAAGAAATAACCCTGCCGCAATTAACAAAGGTGTATTTGCAACCAGGTCGCCGGACAGGCCAAATCCTATTGGCATCCATATCGCTGAAATTTTATCTGTGAATGATAAGGGTGAAATAAAAATTTCAAACCTGGAAGTGATAGATGGCACACCATTAATTGACATTAAACCTTACCTGTAAATGCTCCGAATAATGCCCGTTTTAATTTTGCAGGAAAGCCGTTAATCATTGCATGCAATTCAATGCGGATAAAATAAACGTTTACACACTACAGAATAAATTAGGCAGGCAGTTTAATATAGATTACATTTAATCTTCCCAAAACCCTGTATAACAATCTTCCCCTCCGCCTTTTATTATTCACTATTAAATTAAAAATTCAATGAAACGGTTCACGTTTACGGCCTTGCTGTTATATGCAGCCATGGCATTTTTTTTAACTTCCTGCGGCACTGGAAAAGGAGACGAAAACACTACGGACTCCAGCACTGTTGACACCACCAGCAGCACGATGATGCCCGATGCAAATACTATTATCACCACGCCGCAAAACATGATGACAGTAATGCATAAAGTACCAAACTTTGAAAAATGGAAAACCGCTTATGATGAACATGATTCTGTGCGGCTGGCCTATGGAATTCACAATTATGTAATTGCACGGGGTATAGACGATTCCAATATGGTAATGGTTGCATTGAAAATAGATGATGTTGCCAAAGCCAAATCGTTTTCCAAAGATCCCAGCCTGAAAAAAGCAATGCAAAAAGGGGGTGTAACGGGCACGCCTTCAATTTCCTTTTTTACTGCAGTGTTCCAGGATACAGCTGATATCGGTTCAGCCCTGCGGTCGAGAACCACATTTACAGTAAAAGACTGGGATGCATTTCAAAAAACACTCGAAGATGGGAAACAGGAAAGATTGGATAACGGCATAACATTGAGAGTTTATGGTTATGACCCCGACAACAATAAAAAGGTATCGCTGGTAACAGCTATCACAGATACCGCAAAGGCTTTTGCCTATTACAAATCTGATGCGCTGAAAGAAAGAAGAAAAGCAAGTGGCGTAATAGGAGAGCCGCAACGATTCCTGTTTAGGATTGTGCAGCGTTATTAAAATAATTGCTAAAAAAGATGAAGTACCTGCTTCATCTTTTTTATGTGTATCATTCATGTATTTCAGTGGTGGGAGAGACGGATAGATTTTTTATATGTGATTACTGCAAACAGGAAATATTTTTACTTTTAATAAATTTATTCCATGACTTTAATAGGATTTTTAATTCTTTTATTAATAGCCGCTATTTGCGGAGCCATAGGACAATCGCTCGCAGGTTACGATTTGGGAGGATGCCTTGTATCAATCGTTGTTGGTTTTATAGGAGCCTATATTGGCGTGTGGATTGCTGCCAGGTTTGGGCTGCCAACCATATTTGCTATCTCAGTTGAAGGACGCCCATTCCCCGTTGTATGGGCAGTCATCGGTTCAGCAATCTTTACATTTATTGTAGCCTTACTGCGCAGGATTTTTACCGGGCGCAATTAGCAGCTATGATTTTTATCTGTTAGTACCCTGCATACTATCGCAAGCCTGCAAGTGTTTGCGTATACCCACGATTTACGCTTAATTACATAAAGAAAAACCGCAGAATGGTTATCAAACGGTTTTTAACTCCAAAGCTCTAAACACGTGGCCTTCTACTATCAGTGATTCCCCAACCGTTTTACAACCGGCACTATATAATACGAATCAGTTTAGGAATTTCTGTTTCAATGTTGGAAAAAATCGCTGTTATACCAAATAACAAAACAATTTGTAATCAATCATTTACGCTATCCGGCAGCTACTGGCATTTGTTTTGGCAACTATGCAATACCCGTTTTTACTCCGTCTCTACGAAAACTTTAATCAAATAAAAAATGAAAAAGTTTTTCGTAATCATTGCAACAACTATCAGCCTGGTCTCGTGTACTAAACAGCTTTCAACGCCGCAAGGGGCCGTCAACCAAAACGTATTTTTTCAAAATCCGGATGTTACTGTAGAAGATATGATTGCACAACCGGCTGCATCAGATCATATCTCGATAAGTTTTTCTACAGTGGAAACAAGAAACATAAGCCGGATAGAATTAATGAGCAGCGCTTCACCCAACACCTTTTGTACAGCGCAGGCAATAGATGTCACAGGAAATTCATCAGCGAAAAAAAACTATTCATTTAGCGATTCAAACGTAAAAGGCAGCACCATGTATTACCTGCTGCGTTTTAAAAACATTAATGGCGACTGGGTGTATACAAATTATGTAATTGTAAAACTTAGTTGATCTTCTTCGGGGGTTCTACAGGCTCTGTTCATCATGAATGGAGCCTTTTTTATTTCCTTTTTACGCCAACCTATTCTGTGCGTAAATAAGCAATGCATTGTTCATTTTCGAACAGTTTTTTAAACGTATATTTCCAGAAGCCTTGCCCGCAAAGCATTTCAGCGTTGGCATAACCGTTGTGTTCTTTTTGCCGGAGTTACAGGTGTGCCATAAATCAAAATAACATACAGCTTAATTTCCTTTTATGTTTAAAAACTATTTCAAAACAGCACGGAGAAATCTTTTTAGAAATAAAGGTTTTTCCATTACAAACATTCTTGGTTTAACCATTGGTATTACGTGCACCATTTTTATTTTGTTGTGGGTATATGATGAACTTACTTATGATAAGTTTCAAAAAAACTACGATAACATTTACCAGGTTATCGCTAACCGCGATTTTAATAACCAGGTTTTTACCGACAGAAGCATGGCAATGCCACTTGCCGGTGCACTCGAAAACAGTTCACCGCAGATAAAACATGCGGTGGTTACAACATACCAACAAGAAAAACTTCTTGCATATAACAATAATAAATTAAAGAAAGAAGGGTATGTAGTAAGCGATCATTTCTTTGATGTTTTTTCATGGCAGTTTGTAAAAGGAAGTGCAGCAACTGCGTTGAATGACCCTAATTCCATTGTTCTTACGGAAAATGCGGCGAAAGCTTTTTTTGGTGATGCAGACCCAATAAATAAAGTGCTTACTATTGATAACAACAAAACGGTAAAAGTAACTGCAATCGTTAAACACGCACCAGGCAATTCTACCTTTCGGTTTGACTGGATAACGCCTTTCAACTTCAATGACCCTGATACAAAAAATTCAATGAATGAATGGATAAACTCTTCTTGGAATGTGTTTTTACAAACAGTGCCCAACGCAGATACAGCATTATTAAATAAGAGCATCACGAAAATAAAAAGGTCGCATGGCAATGATGAAATCAGCAGCTATTTTGTTTTCCCGATGAGCCGCTGGCATTTATACAGTGATTTTGAAAATGGTAAAAACACCGGCGGCATGATTGAGTACGTGCGTTTGTTTTCAATCATTGCAATTATTATTTTGTTGATTGCATGCATCAACTTTATGAATCTCTCAACTGCAAGAAGTGAAAAGCGTGCAAAAGAAGTTGGCATACGAAAAACACTCGGTTCAAATAAAAAACAATTAATAGCACAATTTTTCTGCGAATCATTCATCTTAACATTTATTGCTTTTGTGCTCGCCATTATTACAGTTTTTTTGTTGCTGCCGTCATTTAATTTATTGGTTGATAAACAGCTCTCTTTAAACATAATGCAGCCTGCGTTCTGGATGATGGCTTTAGGTACAATCTTATTTACCTCATTTGTTGCCGGCAGTTATCCTGCATTATATCTTTCGTCATTCAATCCCGTAAAAGTTTTGAAAGGAACAATTGTGTCAGGCAAGAAAACAATATTGCCAAGACATGTGCTTGTTATTGCGCAGTTTGTAATTTCCATTTTACTAATATCAGCCACCATTATTGTTTACCAGCAAATACAACATACAAAAGACCGTGACATGGGTTACAATCCTAATGGTCTTGTAATGATTCCTTCCACACCGGATACAGATAAAAATTTTACTGCTATCAAACACCAGTTGCTTGCATCAGGCGTTATTACAGGCGTTACAAGAACTTCATCGCCTATCACAGAAGTTTGGTGGAATACCGGTGCGCCGGATTATGAAGGCAAGCCCGCCAATTCGCAAATCATCATGGGTGGTTTAGCTACAGATGTTGGTTTTGCGAAAACGATGGGTGTAAAAATTTTGCAGGGTCACGATTTTACAGGAACGCCTGCTGATTCAAGTTCAATGATGTTAAATAAAGCGGCGGTTGATGCGATGAAGCTAAAAAATCCCATTGGCATGCAAATGCGTTATGGAAGAACATATACAATAATTGGTGTTACAGACAATGTGATTATGACTTCTCCTTTCGAGCCGGCTTACCCGATGCTATTGGTTTTTGATGGAAGCAGTTCAAGCATGAATACAATGCGCATAAAAGCAGGAGTACCTGCACAAAAAGCGATTGCGTTTTTAGAAACCGTGTTTAAAAAAAATAATCCATCTGTACCTTTTGAATACAAGTTTGTTGACCAGGAATTTCAAAAGAAATTTTTAACAGAGGAATTAATCAGTAAACTCACTAATATTTTTTCCGGGTTGGCAATTTTTATTTGTTGTTTAGGGTTGGCAGGCTTAGCATCATTTACCATTGAAAAACGTTTTCGTGAAATTGGTGTGCGCAAAGTGCTGGTGCAAGTGTACAGCAATTGCTTATGCTTATATCGAAGGAGTTTTTAAAGCTGGTTGCAATTGCATTTGTAATTGCCGCGCCTCTTACTTATTGGCTAATGAGTAACTGGCTTGAAAATTATAAATACCGCATCAACATAAACTTGTGGCTTTTTGTTGTTGTAGGCATTGCCATGTTTGCATTAACATTGGTTGTAGTAAGTTTAAATACAATAAAAGCGGCAACAGGTAATCCTGTGAAGAGTTTGAGAACGGAGTAAAACTTTAGCCAAGCTAATGGCTGATAGCTATTAGTCAATCTTCACAAATCACACATCACAGATGATTTTCCTGTCGGCTTGTCTACGCTGAATGTTCATCTATGTTGGTTTACGTTTTCAATTGCCGGTAAATTACAACGAAGTTTTTTAATCGGTAACACGATATCTAAGCTGGCTGCACGTAATCTTTTTGTTTGCAATATTATTTTACTTGCTTTATTTAATTAATTTTGTGCCGAAACGCATGGCGGCTACGCCTTGTTTTCCAAAACTAATAACTGCTATAAATCTTTAAACCCGCTTATGTATAAGAAAAGCCTGCTGCTGCTACTGGGTATTGCCTGTGTTCAATTTATTATTGCGCAAAATTTACCTTCTACTTTATTATGGAGAATCAGCGGTAACAACTTACAAAAACCAAGTTACCTGTATGGCACCATGCACTTAACGGATGAACGCCTGTTTAACCTTGGTGATTCGGTATATAAGGCTATTGAAAACAGTGAAGGTTTTGCCACAGAAATTGACCCGCAGGAATTTACGCCTTTCATGATTGATGAAACTAAAAAGTCGATAATGCAATCGGTTAGGCTGAAAGATAAAATGAGCCGTACAGAATTTAACCGGTATGGAAAAATATTGGCTAAAAAACTAAATAAGAATGCAGATGATATTACTACTGCCGACGTATTGCGCGAAAAAAATAAATGGATAAGCGATAGTTACCGCACCGGTAAAATGCAAACCTTTCTTGACGTTTATCTTTTTGATATAGCAAGAAGACAGGGAAAATGGACTGGTGGGGTGGAGGACATCCAGGACCAGGAAGGACTTATAGACCTGGTGGATGAATCTGATATTGAAGAACTGGCGCTGAACGATGACAACAGGGAAACGAAAAAAGAATATAACCTCTCGCAAAATACATTTATCAAAATATATCTTGATAACAATTTAAATGCAATTGATAGTATTTCTAACTTGGGTGACAGCCTGTACGAAGATGCCTTGCTGGTAAAACGCAATAAGAAAATGGCTATGCGAATGGACAGCCTGGGGCATATACGCAGTATGGTGTTTGCTGTAGGTGCTGCGCATTTACCCGGCGATAAAGGGCTAATCGCTTTATTAAAACAAAAAGGTTTTACCGTTGAGCCTGTATTCTCATCTAAAAAAATTAAATCAGAAAATTATAAAGTAGCAGACATCAAGCTGCCGTGGCAGGATGTAAAAGATCCGGCAGGGTTTTATAAAGTGTCCATGCCCGGCAAACCGGGAGACCTGGTTTTATATGGAATACTTACCATGAAAATGTATTTTGACGTGTTTACCAGTACTGCTTATATCACTACTGCAATGAAAACGCCTTATACGCCACACATGGCAGACAGTATGCTTAAAGGTCTGTCATCTTATTATTTTGGTGAAGGCAGTTACGCAAAAGGCAAACCGGTAAACATTGACGGCGTAATGGGAAGAGAGCTATTTTCTGCAAAAAAAACATACACGCGTGGTTATCTTCTCAACAAAGATGGCGTTATGTACATTGCGATTGGAATAAGTTTGAAGGCGGACACTTCCGGAGCATCTTCAATTAACCGCTTCATGCATTCGTTTAAAATATTGCATGATATAGCCAGTGAAAATTCAGGTGCTGTTAATTATGTCAATAACGCAAAAGCCTATCGCCTAAACGTTCCGGCGCAGCCTAAACCGGCAGGTGACCTGGCCTCCGTTTCCGAAGATTCCACTATCAACAGAGAATTAAACGTGGTAAGTGATCCGGCAAACGGTGCCTACCTTTTTTTTGGAAGCAGCGAGGCTGCGCCCGGCTATTATATTCAGAACGATAGTGCAATGTTATCTGGAATGAAAAAATCGCAGGAAGATAAGTTTTTGGCCTTTACAACTGATACCATTTATACAAATGAAGGGCGTAAAACAATGGAACTGGCAGGTATAATGCAACAATTTCCGCTAATGATGCGCGTCCGGTATATTTTCCGCGGCAATCGGTGGTATGCAATGGTGGCCATGTATGATACTGCTAAAAACCATACTGCGGAAGATAATTTTTTTAGTTCATTTGAAATGCTCGATTATACGCCGCAAACATGGAGAAGCCTCACACCGAACGATAACGTGTTTACAACATGGGCACCCGCACCTTTCAGACATGTTACTAAAGCTACAGATGATGAAGATTCGTTGTTTAATTATGAAACATACGACAGCACCCGCGGCGATAATTATAGTATTGTGACGCATGAATTCACAAAATATTATTGGCAAAACAGCGATTCTGCCCTGTGGGATGCTATGATTGACCAGGCCCTGAAATATAATGACACCTTATTATCAAAGAAGCCGGTAAGCAACGGCGAATCGAAAGGTTACGAGATATTGATACAGCAACATGGTTCCCAAAATATAAGGCGCCTGAGAATGTTATTGAATGGTAACCGCATATATAAACTACTTACTGCACAACCTGCATCAGAAATTAACAACGTAAACAATAACCGCTTCTTTGAAGATTTTCGTTTTACAACAGTAACATCACAAGACAGCCTGTTTATCTCAAAAGCACCAGTGCTGCTTAAAGACATTACGTCTGAAGATTCTGCTACGCGGAGTACAGCACTTGCACGTTTGGAAACATCACCATTTACAACAAATGAACTGCCTTTACTGCATGCAGCGTTGTTAAAAAACTTTCCAAAAAATGAATACGATTATAATGAAACGAAAAATACGCTGAGAAGAGTTATTACCGGTTTAAAGGACACATCTTCTTATCAGTTTGCAAAAAAACACTATGCTGCTGCAGATGATGAAACAAAAGAAATGATGTTGTCCATCATGGCCTCTTTTCCTACACGTGAAAATTTCAATGATATAAAAAACCTGTTATTACACCAGCCGCCGCATACAGCACCCGGTTACAGTCTTCGTGCAAGTTTTGAAGATACCCTTGAACTGAGTGCCACTGTATTTCCTGAGTTGTTGCCTTTAATAAAAGATACAAACATGGCGCCGATGGTAATTAAAATATCTTACCGTTTACTTGACAAAGAACTTATGGAAGCCGCATTGCTGCAACCTTACCAGCCATATATTCTTGAATTATGCGCGAAGAAATATAAAGCCTTGCAAAATGATGCGGACGATTACGATGCCACGACCTTTGACCTCGTAAAATTGCTGGGTAGAATGAATAATTCAGAATGTAATGCGATGCTGCAGAAATGGAGCATGACAAAAAATATATTTCTTCAGCAGGACGCTGCGGAAATGTTATTAAAGAACAAACAAGCCATTAGCCCGGTGGTTATACAGTCTGCTGGCAAAAGATAACAATACCCGTACGGAATTTTATGACAGCTTGAAAGTTTATCATGAAGAAAAACTTTTCCCGCGGCAATATCTTACACAAAAATATTTTGCGGAAAGCTATGTATATGTGGCTGCTTCCGATGACGATGCACCTTCAGACCTTACTTATCTTACGCAAAAAACGATAAATTTTAAGGGAAGGCAGGCGCGTTTCTTTTTTTACAAAGTAAGCTATGGAGAAGATGATGACATTAATTATTCGCTGGCAGGTGCAGGGCCTTTTAATCTGGATACAAAAGACGTTTCCTCAGAAATGGCCATGGGCGCGTTATACTATGATGAAGATTTTGATCCAGCTAATTTATCCACACAAATAGATGCCTTAATAAAACAAATGGGAGACGATTATACATGGAAGGGCGAAGACAATTAATTTCGTTTCTGCCAGTAAGCGATTATGGTTAAATAACTGCAGCTATGGCCTTTTTACCTTTGTTATTTACCGGCAACCAACAAAGCAAACATCCTGTTCTTCACCCTTGCATTTATGAACGCCTGCGGGCAAAACAGTGTTCATTTCCGAACACTTCTTTTAGAATTATCTTCTGCAATCGTTATCCAGCAAGCGTTTCAGTGTTGGCATAACCATTGAAACAGCTTTGAAGCAAAACCTGCTTCGTCCGGAGCAATACTATATATTCTTGAGTTTTTGCAAACTAGTGAGCAGCTAACAGGTAATGGTAAAAAATTATTAGTTAAAATAAAACTTATGTTCAAAAACTTTTTTAAAACAACATTTCGCAGCCTGTTAAAGAATAAAGGTTATAGTTTCTTAAACATTTTCGGTTTGGCAATCGGTATTGCCTGTGCAGGCTTAATTTTTTTGTGGGTGGAAGATGAATTGAACTTCGACCAATTTAATACAAAAATAGACCGGCTTTATTTTATTCGCGAGAACCAAAAGTATGATGCATACACCGCAACATTTGGTTCTACACCTGCACCAATGGCTCCGGTAATGCAGGCGGAAATTCCCGGTATTGCAAATACTTGCCGCATTAACGGCCTGGACACAAAGCTTATCACTATCGGCAATAAATCGATGTATGCAGGTGGCAGTTATGTGGATGCTTCGCTGTTCAGCATGTTTACATTTCCTTTTGTACAAGGCAATGCAAAAACAGCGTTTAAAGAATTGCATTCAATGGTTATTACGGAATCAACTGCAAAAAAATTTTTTGGCAATGAAAAGAACGTTGTTGGAAAAACAGTGCGTGTTGATAGCAGGCAAGATTATGTTGTTACAGGTGTTATAAAAGATATTCCGAAAAACTCAACTGTACAATTCGAATGGGCGGCGCCTTTTCAAATTTGGTATGATCAGAACAAATCGTGGGCGCAATATTGGGGCAATAACGACCTCTCAACTTATGTTGAACTAAAACCTAATGTTAGCGCAGCATCAGTAAATAAAATTCTTTACAATTTTATACAGCAGCGCGAACCTAAATCTATTGCAAGACCATTTTTATGGCCGGCACATGACTGGCACCTCCGCGATGATTTTGATAACGGTGTGCAAACAGGCGCCGGAAGAATAACTTATGTGCATCTCTTCTTATTTATTGCATGGATAATTTTATTAATTGCCTGCATTAACTTTATGAATCTTGCAACTGCAAGAAGTGAAAAACGTGCAAGAGAAGTGGGCGTAAGAAAAGTGTTGGGCTCAGGAAAACGCATGCTCATTTTTCAATTTATTGGTGAAGCAATATTTATGGCAGCATTATCTGCCGTGGTTGCTGTAATTATTATGGCGCTTTTATTGCCTGCATTCAATTTGCTTGTTCAGAAAAATCTTGTGCTGGGTTTAAATAATCCACTTCATATTGCAGCATTACTTTCCATTACAATAATATGCGGATTGTTTGCCGGCAGTTATCCTTCACTTTACTTATCATCATTCAATCCCGTATTTGTTTTAAAAGGATTGAAGGTGAAAGGCAGCAGCGCCGCAATCATACGAAAGGGCTTGGTAGTGTTGCAGTTTAGTATTTCCATCATACTCATTATAAGCACCATTGTTATTTATCAGCAAATACAACATGTAAAAAGCAGAAGTCTTGGCTTTAATAAAAGCAATCTTTTGCAGGTTGATATGAACGGTGAAATGACAAAGAATTATCAGGTTGTTCAAGAGGATTTATTGAATACAGGTTCAGTTGAAAACCTTGCTGTTTCAAATTATAATACTTTGTATAATGGCAATAACACCGGTGGCCTGGTTTGGGAAGGAAAAAAATCCAACAACCAGGTTTTGATCTCTATGCGTTATGTATCGCCGGGTTATATGAAAACGTCGGGTATAAAAATTTTAGAAGGAAGAGACCTTGTGCAAACCGATAGTGCGCAGTCAAAAAAGATAAACGTTTTAATTACGCAATCATTAGAAAAAATAATGGGCAATAACAGCGCTGTTGGCAAAACTTTGCATTGGGATGGTGATACCAGCGGCGCAGTTGTAAATGTTGTTGGCGTAGTGAATGATTATGTATATGGAGATATGTATGGCAAGTCTGACCCTGTCATGTTTTTCTGCGTTAACACGCCTGACGCATCAAATTTGTATGTGCGCTTAAAACCAAATGCCAATATTGAAACTGCTATAAAACGAATTGAAACGGTATTAAAGAAAGATAATGCTTCGTATCCTTTCACCTATCATTTTGTTGACGACCAGTTTAACCAGATGTTTCAGAATGAGCAATTGATAAGCAAACTTTCAAGAGTGTTTGCAACGTTAGCAATCATTATTTCATGCTTAGGTTTATTTGGTTTGGCAGCTTACACCGCAGAGCGCAGAATAAAAGAAATTGGTGTAAGAAAAGTGTTGGGTGCAAGTGTTACGAGCATCACAACACTACTATCAAAAGATTTTTTGCTGTTGGTATTCATCTCATGCATCGTTGCATTTCCGGTTGCATGGTTAATGATGCATAGCTGGCTGCAGAATTATAAATACCGGATTGAGATAAGCTGGTGGATATTTTTAGCAGCAGGTATTTCAGCCATACTGATTGCTTTAATCACCATCAGCTTTCAATCTGTAAAAGCAGCAATTGCAAACCCAGTGAAAAGTTTGAGAACGGAATAAATATTCAGCCAACAGCTAATGCCTGATAGCTATTAGCTCAAACAAAAACAATGTTTAAAAGCTATTTCAAAACAGCATGGCGAAATATTAAAAGCCATAAAGCGTATGCTGCTATAAATGTCATTGGATTAGCTGTTGGAATTGCAGCAAGTCTTTTGATTTTTGTTGTGATTCATTATGAAAATTCGTATGACAGTTTTGAATCGAATAAAGATAGAATTTGTCGTGTTGTAACAACTTATACAAATCCAAGTAATGGTGAAGTAACCGGGCATGAAAGTGGCGTTACGCTTGCATTGCCTGCCGCATTGCGCACCGATTTTCCGCAGCTAAAAGTATCGGCAGTATGGAATATTGGCGGTGCACAAATGCATATTCCTGTTGCCGGAAAAAAAGCTTCAGATGAAAAACTTTTAAAAGAAAATGAAGGACTCTACTTTGCTGAGCCTGCTTTGTTCGACATGTTTGATTATACATGGCTCACCGGAAATGCAAAGCGTTTAAATGAGCCGCATACCTGTGTGTTGAATGAAAGTTTAGCCAATGAATTTTTTGGTGATTGGAAAAAAGCGGTGGGACAAACCATACAGATGTGGAGTTTCAGAGTTCCGTTGCAGGTGGTTGGTGTGTTTAAAGATTTACCGCATCATACGGATATGGAAGTAAAAATGGGTGCTTCATATTCAACTTTCCGCCAGTTAAATGATTATGGTTTTACGCATGATAATTGGGAATCAGCAATGTGGTATAATGAATGCTTTTTGCTGTTACCGAAGGGAAGTAATGCAAATCAGTTTCACACTCAACTGCAAAGCTTTGTAAAGAAATATTTTCCCCCTGAAATAAATGGTCATTCAAAAGTTTCACTTGCATTTCAGCCACTCACTGATATGCATTTGAATGAAGATTATTCCACTTATAAAGGCGATGCTTTAACGCATACAGAATTGTGGTCGCTCGGTTTGATTGGCTTTTTTTTATTACTCGTTGCCTGCGTAAACTTCATCAATCTTGCAACAGCGCAATCAGTGAATCGTGCAAAAGAAATTGGTGTAAGAAAAGTGCTTGGCAGCAGCCGTTCTCAAATACTAAAACAGTTTTTAAATGAAACGGCCATCATCACCATTATATCTGTTTTGCTTGGATTTTTATTTTCAAAACTTGCACTTCCATTCATCAGCAATCTTACCGGCAAACCGCTTTCGTTAAACCTGTTACATAATCCTTCAATTGTTTGGTTCATTGTTTTATTAGGTATTGTTGTAAACCTCTTAGCAGGCCTTTATCCCGGCTTGGTGTTGTCTGGCTTCAAACCGATTGAAGCAATAAAAAGTAAAATCAACACAAGTAATATTGGCGGCATTTCGATACGAAGAGGATTAGTTGTTTTTCAGTTTGTAATTGCACAGTTTTTAATTATTGGAACTATTGTTGTGTTGCAGCAAATGCAATTTTTTCGCAATCAGCCAACGGGTTATGATAAAAAAACAACTGCTTTTATCGAGCTGCCAAGCGATAGTTTAGACCAGCTTAAATATTCTTATTTAAAAGAACAAATGCTAAAAGTGCCCGGCATTGAAGCTGCAAGTTTTATGATGGATGCACCAGCCAGTTCTGCTTCCAACAACGCAGCATTTTACTTTAATAATGAAACAACAAAAAGAGATTTTACTCTTAATCTGCAGTTTGCAGATACAGGTTATGTAAACACATTTCACATACAGTTAATGGCAGGTCGCATTCCTTATCAAACCGATACCATGCATGAATTATTAGTGAATGAAACGCTGGTGAGAAAGTTAGGCTTTGCAAATGATAAAGATATTTTGAACAAAACTATTTCGTTTGATGGCAATATTAAATTTCCTGTTGTTGGTGTAATGCATGACTTCAACTCCAAATCGTTAAAGGAGCCTATAACGCCTTTCGTGCTTGCAACAAATATTCACACTTACAATTATATTGGATTAAGGATAAACCAGGCAGGTATGCAACTCACCTTGCCGCAAATGCAAAAAACATTTGCGCATATTTATCCAACTTATTTGTACACACTTAAATTTTCTGGATGAACGCATTGCACATTTTTATACATCAGAAGCTATGGCTTCAACACTATTCAAAATTGCAGCATTCTTTGCCATATTTATTTCATGCCTGGGTTTGTATGGATTAGTCTCGTTTATGGCAGTACAAAAAACAAAAGAAGTAGGCATAAGAAAAGTGTTGGGAGCATCAGTGCAAAGTATTGTTTACCTTTTTTCAAAAGAATTTATTGTTCTTATCGGCATTGCATTTTTAATTGCTGCGCCAATTGGATATTATTTAATGCATGAATGGCTTGCGGGTTTTTATTATCATATACACTTAAGCTGGCTTGTTTTTATTGCTGCGATTTTAGTTTCCGTAATCATTGCCTGGTTAACGGTGGGATATAAAGCAATCAAAGCAGCAATAGCAAACCCTGTAAAGAGTTTGAGAACGGAGTAAAATTCAGCCAACAGCTAATGGCTGATAGCTATTAGCTAAAACAAGAACTATGTTTACAAATTATCTCAAAACAGCATGGCGAAATTTGGTGAAGAATAAATTCTATTCTTTCATCAACATATCAGGTTTAACGCTCGGTTTAACTGTTGGTATTTTGATTTTGTTATGGGTGCAGGATGAATATAGCTTTGATAGTTTTCATAAGAATGCAAAGCATATTATTAAGCTGGAAAACATGGTGGGCACCAATGCAAGCCGCCAATTGTGGACAGAAACCACTGCGCCAATTGGTATAACTGCGAAACAACAGATTCCGGGTATTAAAAATGTAGTACGCATCACCGGAAATTATTTTTATGCATTGTATAAGTACAAGGATAAATCGTTTAGTGATGAAAGAAATCTTTTTACGGATGTATCTTTTTTTAACGTGTTTAATTTTCCTATAATAAAAGGAAATGCAACCAACCCTTTTCCTGATAATTATTCTGTTGTAATTACAGAAACCACTGCAAAGAAATTTTTTGGTAATAATGATGTGATTGGAAAAGTGATTACTGCAGATGACAGCACTCATTTTAAAGTTACCGGTGTTATAAAAGATTTTCCAAAGAACTCAAGCATACAGGGAGATATGTTATTCCCGATGAGTTTGCTTGCACAAAAAAGATATGCAGGCAACACAGACGGACAAAACATTTATAACGATTATGCACAGTTTGATTTTGATACTTATTTTTTATTGCAACCGGGTTTTTCATTTAATGGTTTTGCTAAAAAGTTACGTGATATACATTTAAGTGTTAAGCCGGAAGATACAGATATAGGCTATGTTTGGTTACCGCTTGAAAAGATTCATTTATATCACAGCGATGGAAGTGAAGGTGGGGCAAGCACTGTGCGCATGTTCATGATTATAGCCATCCTTATTTTAATTATTGCATGTATTAATTATGTAAATCTTTCCACTGCACGTTCAATGCTGCGTTCAAAAGAAGTTAGCTTACGCAAGATTGTTGGCGCAGCAAAGTTTCAATTGTTTCTTCAGTTCATTATTGAAACAACATTGCTCTTTGCTTTTGCAGTTGTTATTTCATTGATACTTGTGTATACCTTGTTGCCGTTATTTAACCAGGTTTCAGGTAAAGAAATTGTAATCAATTTCGCAGATTATCACATCTGGATTGTAATACTTTCATCAATTATTGGGACACTTGTTATCGCAAGTATTTATCCCGCCATTTTATTGTCTTCATTCGAGCCAATCAAAGCATTAAAAGGAAAAATTTCTGCAAGCATCAGCAGTGTGCTGTTTAGAAAAATATTAGTGGTTATTCAATTTACATTTTCAATTGTATTGATAACAGGAACGATTGTTATCGGCAATCAACTAAGATATATTCAATCAAAACAATTAGGTTATGATAAAGAGAATGTATTAACGATGCCGATGATTCACATGGCTACGCATCTTGATGCGATTCGTGCGGACTTATTAAAACAACATGGTGTAACAGATGTAACATGGTCAAGTGGTGATATTATTGACCTTGGCGGGCAAACAGGCGATAACGATTGGGATGGCAAACAGAATGGTGAAACGGTTATGTTAAGCCCGATAAATATTAAGGAAAATTTCATTCCTTTTTTTAAAATGAAATTGATTGAAGGAAAAAATTTTGTTGGTGATATATCCGACTCCACACATTTTATTTTGAATGAAACCGCAGTTGCTGCGATGCGTTTAAAAAACCCAATTGGCAAACGCATCAGGCTTTGGGAAACTACGGGAACCGTTACAGGCATTGTAAAAGACTTCAACTTTCAATCTGTGCGCAATAAAATAAAACCTGCAGTTTTTTATAATCACACAAAAACATATGGACATCTTTATGTAAAAACAACAGGAAAAAATTTAGCAGGCGTAATTGGTGCAGCAAAAACAGCATGGAATAAATACAATGCAGATTTTTCTTTCAACTATAATTTTCTTGATGATAAATTCAAAAGCTTATATGAAGATGAACAACGCACCGGTTTACTCTTCAACATATTTGCAGGCATTGCCATTTTTATTTCATGCCTTGGTTTGTTTGGTTTAGCGGCATACACAGCGCAGGTGCGCACAAAAGAAATTGGTGTAAGAAAAGTATTGGGTTCAAGTGTGTCAGGCATTATTCAATTATTAGCGAAAGACTTTGTAAAGCTTGTTGTAATTGCCATTGTAATTGCAACGCCGATTGCATGGTATTTAATGAATGCATGGCTACAGGATTTTGCTTATAAAATAAATTTAAGCTGGAGTGTGTTTGTTATTGCAGGTTTGATTTCAATATTGATTGCTTTGGTAACAATCAGTTTTCAATCAATAAAAGCAGCAATAGCAAACCCTGTAAAAAGTTTAAGAACGGAATAACTTAATATTTTTTGTCTCATAAGTAGATAAAGAGTCTACTTAACGGGTCGCCTTTCCAGGCGACCCTCTTTAATCAACTTTAATACTTACTCATAAATTGGTAAACGAGAGCTAATTTGTGTACAAAAGCCCTGAACGCAACCGCACATAAAATTGTTCGTTTTCGAACACTGTAAAATTTATAATCGCGCTAAATCCCTGTAGGTAAAGTAGTTTCACATTGGCATATACGTTGCCAAAATATTTCCGGTCTCTATTCTTGTCCTGACCTTTTCCGGAATTTTTAAACTGTTTAAACACACTGTCATGATAAGACATTATTTAAAGATTGCATGGCGCAATATGCAAAAGAAAAAAATGTATGCCGCTATTAACATTGGCGGTTTTGCAATTGGCATTGCCGCCTGTTTACTCATCGCATTATATATACAGCATGAATTAAGTTACGATCGGGATAATCCAAATAAAGATCGTGTGTACAGGGTGATTGGTGAAAGCAATCAAAACGGTGAAATACACAATGGCATAAGCTTTCCTGCACCCATGGCCAAAGCTTTAATGAACGATTTTCCTGAAATTGAAAATGTGGGCCGCACAATGAGCAGCGAATTATTTGGCGGTGCTAATAACCAGGTACGAAGATCCGATCAGCAGAATGATACCTATGAATCAGGGTTTTGTTTTGCCGATACTTCTATACTTGATATTTTAAATGTGCGCATGGTTTATGGTAACAGGAAACAGGCGCTTTCAGAGCCATCTTCTGTTGTCATTTGCAAGAGCATGGCAGATAAATATTTTCCTAATCAAAATCCTGTTGGGCAAACACTCATCTTTAATGATAATGCAAAAATGCCAATAAAAATTGGTGGCGTTATGCAGGATTTTCCTTCCACATCTCATTTGCAGTATCGCGGCTTTATTTCGCTGGCAGGTATAAACTTTTGGGATGGTGAACAAGAACAATGGACAGCGAGCAATTATCAAATTTATCTTCTGCTAAAAGCAAACGCAAACGTGGCAGCACTCACTAAAAAGATTACTGCTGATATTTTAGATAAATACATGATTCCTGCACTGATGGCACAAGGTCAAAAAAATGTGAAGGAAAGTTTGAAGAGCGCAAAATTGTATTTACAGCCGGTTACCGATATTCATTTACATTCTTACAATCTGCAGGAAGATAATACTAAACATGGCGACATACGATACGTCTATATGTTTGCAGCCATTGCAATTTTTATTCTTGTACTTGCATGCATTAATTTTCTAAATCTGTCTACAGCGCGTTCTGCAAACCGTGCAAAAGAAGTTGGCTTGCGCAAAGTTGTAGGCTCAAGCCGCAGCAATCTTATCAGGCAATTTCTTACAGAATCGATGCTGTATAGTTTTCTTTCTTTTTTTATAGGATTGATAGTAGCCATACTTGTGTTGCCTTTGTTTAATAAAGTTTCTGGTATTGAACTTAGCCTGCCATGGAATGCATGGTGGCTGTTGCCATTACTTATTACGTCTGCTTTTGTCATAGGAATATTAGCGGGCTTATATCCTGCATTTTATTTATCATATTTCAAACCGATTAACACATTAAAAGGCAATTTAAGCCTGGGTAGTAAAAATGGAAGACTGCGCAGCACACTCGTTGTAATGCAATTTACAATTTCCATCATACTACTTATCGGTACATCTGTTATTTATAAGCAGATGCAGTATATACTCAACTCAAAAATTGGTTTTAATAAAGATGAAGTCGTGATGATACAGGGGGCTGATGCATTGCGTGATCAAACTGCTTCATTTAAAAATGAATTACTGCGCCTGCCTGCAGTGGAAAATGTTTCTGTGAGTGATTTTCTTCCTGTTGCCAATACAAAAAGAAACGGCAATACATTTTGGAAGGAGGGTGGACAAAACGATGAGAACAGTATTCAAACACAACATTGGGTAGTTGATGAAAATTATGTTCCAACGCTTGGCATGAAACTAATTGCGGGCAGAAATTTTTCAAGAGATATGCATACAGATTCTGCTGCAACAATCATTAATAAAGCAATGGCAGGTAAGCTGGGTTATACAAATCCAATCGGAAAAATGATTACCAACGGTGGTGAACACTTAACCATTATTGGCGTAGTTGATAATTTTTATTTTGAAAGTATAAAGCAGCAGGTTAATCCTCTGCTTATGATTCTTGGAAACAGCAACAGCATTATTTCAGTAAAAGTAAATGCTGCTGATATGAAAGCGGCGCTTGCATCCATTAATAAAGTATGGAAAGAATTTCTGCCAAATCAAACTATGCGTTACAATTTTCTTGACCAAAGTTATGCGGCTATGTATGCAGATGTTACGCGTATGCAATACATCTTCACTGGTTTTTCTATATTGGCCATAATTGTTGCATGCCTTGGCTTGTTTGCTTTATCAGCGTTTATGGCAGAGCAACGCAGCAAAGAAATAAGCATTCGCAAAGTGCTGGGCGCTTCTGTTTCAAACCTTTTTGCACTGCTTACCGGCAACTTCATGCGACTGATTATTATTTCTCTTGTTATAGCAACGCCTCTTGGTTGGCTGTTAATGAACAAATGGCTGCAGGATTATGTATATCGTATAACAATAACATGGGATATATTTTTTACCGCGGGCATGGCTGTCTTGTTGACTGCGCTCATTACAATTTGCTTCCAGGCAATAAAAGCAGCAATTGCAAACCCGGTAAAGAGTTTGAGAACAGAATAATAACGAGCAGTTGGTGGCTGACAGTATGTTGAGTGATTTACAAAAAGCACGCGGCAACTGTGTTTAAGCTGCTTAATGTTTATTTTTGATGCAGTAATCGTAAGTAGTAACACCAACAACAAATATGGAAGATAACAGCAACAAAAAATCATCAGCACCGGGCATCCAGTTTACTGCAAAAAAGCAACGGTATGAAACAATAGAGAACGGGATTTTGTACTCGGTTACGCCTTCATTACTGGAAAACCTTAAAGAATACTACAAAACTCATCCTTCTGTGGAAGAATGGTTTGCCCAGTTAAAACCAGTTAAAAAGAAACAGGTAATAAGGTTAGGACTGCCGGATAGTATACAGGATTACAATGACGCGAATTTATTGAATGAATAATAGAGAGAACTTCATTTAAAATTCTCTTTCCATTAAAACTGGTAAAACAAAAAGCCGGCATAAGCCGGCTTTAAATTTTTTATACACACTGCCCTTAATTGCTGCAGGAACAATTTTCGCACGTGCAAATTTCGCATGTGCAATTAGGATTGCCACAAGTTGGACCGTTTTGTTCTGTATAATGATGCATAAAATAATTTTTGATGAAGCATGAAGTTAGAATTTTATTACTTACAATGCCTGTTAAAAAAAGGAAGCCATTCAGCTTCCTTTGTAAACTCAGGTAAATCGAAAATACAGAATGATTAAATCTTTTCTATTTCAAGTCCATCCCCTGTAACAGACATGCTTATGTGCATGTATTTTTCATCATGCTGGCTTAAGTCTAGCCCTCTTTCTTCTTCCACATCGCTTACCCGAAGTGGTACGATAAAATTAATGAGTTTAAAAATGAGGTATGACACAATGAAGCTGTAAGCCACCGCGCAAAACATGGCTTTAACCTGTGTAAAAAAGAAGCCAGGGTTTCCGTAAGCCAGCCCGTCAGCACCGGCACTGTTTACTGCTTTGGTAGCAAATATTCCCGTGAGCAACATACCCACCATACCACCAATTCCATGGCAGGGGAAAACGTCGAGTGTGTCGTCTAATGCACTTTTTGATTTTATATACACTGCCAGATTTGAAATTACCGCAGCAACAACGCCTATAAAAATACTTTGCGGTATGGCTACAAAACCTGCTGCAGGTGTAATGGCTACAAGGCCCACCACGGCACCTATACAGAAACCGGTAACAGAAGGCTTTTTGCCTTTTAAAACATCAAAGAACATCCAGGAAAGCCCTGCTGCGGCAGCGGCAGTGTTTGTAGTCGAAAATGCAGATACAGAAAGAGCATTAGCGCCTAAAGCAGAGCCTGCATTAAAGCCAAACCAACCGAACCACAGTAATCCCGTTCCTATTAATACATAAGGAATATTAGCAGGTACGGTCTCCTTGTGTTGAATATGCATTTTCCTGCGTTTAAGTACAATAGCGCCTGCCAGCGCAGCACAGCCCGCAGAAATATGTACCACAGTGCCTCCTGCAAAATCAAGGGCTCCCATTTTAAATAAAAATCCGCCCGGATTCCAGCTCCAGTGTGCCAACGGTGCATATACCAGTAAGCTAAATAAAACAGTAAACAACACATAAGCTGTAAACCGCATTCTTTCCGCTATGGCACCCACTACCAGCCCGGGCGTTATGATTGCAAACATTAGCTGGAACATGGAGAAAAGCGATTTCGGTATGGTAGGAGCCAAGGACCATGGTTCGCCGGAAGCAACACCCTTGTACATAAAGTTTGTTGCCGGGTCGCCGATAAATCCTTTTATAGAATCACCGAAACACAGGCTGTAGCCAACCACAATCCATAATACGCCCACTACCCCAGCAGCCACCACGCTTTTCATCATGGTAGAAAGAACGTTCTTGCGGTTTACCATACCACCATAAAAAAAGGCTAAACCGGGCGTCATTAAAAATACAAGGGCAGTAGCCACGAGTATCCAGGCAATGTCTGCAACATTATATTTCCCATCGTCAAAATTGGGTAATGCAGGCACAAAAGCGGCGCCAATTGCTACAATACCTAAAATAATGAAAGGGGCAGAATTTTTAAATGTGAGCTTTCTCATACCAAATTTTTGAGTGACTAATGCAATTATTTTAAAAATTTTTGACAATTTTATTACTTTATTGCCTAAAAGCTCACAAATAATTTATATTTTTTTAAATTGCATATATTTTTGTTGATAAAGTGTGCACTTGGGAAACGTGTAAATTAACCCTGTTGGCTCTTCCATATAAAGCAATTTCGTATTGCTTTTATATAAGGCGGAGTGCTTATTTTATTTTGTTTACAACTTCAAGATCACCAAGAGATAAAGATTCCCACCATTCATCGGTTACATCCTCGAGCCTGTATTCGGTATCAATATCGTAGTCGCCGTTTTTATCAATCTGGTAAAAGCAATTATTTAAGGTATCCAATACGCTGTTTATTGATTTCAATTCAACAAAAAATAACCGGCTTACAATTTTCTTATTTGTTTTCTGCTCCAGAAATTCAATGCGCTTTTCAAGTTCGCCAATTTTATCATCTCGCCATGCTAAAAAAATACAGGCAAGTACAATTATAAGAATGAAAATTATTATTAATATGGTCGACATTTGATTTTTAATTTACGGCCGCAATTTTTATGTTTAATCTAATTTAAAGTAAGCTCAGGCAAATAGATAGAACGGCGTTTTTTATATCCCGGCTCACCGGCTTTTCGATCAAGAATTAAAAAATAAATCCAGCTAAGCGCCATAGACAAAATAAGACTGATAAGAATTGCAATTTTTGCAGTGTCTTTATATTGCTCTCCATCAAAGGCAAGTGAAGTTGTAAATATAGACATGGTAAAACCAATGCCTGCAAGTGAGCCAATACCTAGTAATTGCCTCAGGTTTGTATTGGTAGGCAACCTGGCAATTTTAAAAGAAAGCATCATTCGGCTAAAAATAAAAATACCGATTGGCTTACCAATTACAAGTCCGATTATGACGCCAATACCTATTGTGCTTTTTAAAGAATCAAGAATATTATGCGGAATTAAAATAGCTGTATTTGCAATAGCAAAAACAGGAAGAATAAAAAAGTTTACCGCCTTTTGAAGCACAATTTCAAACTTTGGTAAAACATTTACCGGCAATGCAAATGCCACAAGTACACCACTGATGCTTCCTTCAATACCGGCGTTAGAAATAAAATACCATAATACCAGTGAAAGAATTATTTGCAATGCGCCGGGTTTAAGCTTTTTATAGTTGCAAAGCCAAAGTAAACCATAAACAAAAGTGGCAATAAAAAGAAGCATCCAATTAACTTGATTACCGTAAAACAGTGCGATAACAACTATAGCTCCCAAATCGTCGATAATAGCAAGTGCCATTAAAAATATTTTCAAATTGGCAGGCACACGCTTACCGAATAATGATGCAATGCCAATGGAAAAAGCAATATCTGTCGCCGTAGGTATTCCCCATCCATGTGAAAAATCTGAATTTATATTGAATACAGAATAAATAAGTGCCGGCACTATCATTCCACCTAAAGCTGCTCCAAAAGGAAGAATTGCTTTTTTAAAACTCGAAAGTTCACCATACAGCAATTCACGTTTTATTTCCATGCCGGCGAACAAAAAGAAAAATGCCATAAGGAAATTATTAATCCATTTTAAGCCCGTATCAGGAAGATTTAATGGCAGCCCATAATCCGGATCAATATTAAAAATCTGGCGATACCATTCACCTTGGTTAGAGTTTGATAGAATTAATGAAAAAAGTGTGCAGCAGATTAACAGAATACCAATAAACCTGCTATCTGAAATAAATATTTTTAAAGGATTAAATGCTTTTTTTATAAGTATTTTCATTACGGGAATTGGCTTTAAAACGGGCTATAAAAACAGGCTGATGTTGTTTCATCAACCTGTTCTCTTAAAAGTTAATCAACATAACCAATTACACCCATTTCAGGTATATCAAGACCTGCTTCTTCAGCTGCAGCAGGCACCCTTATTGGCGTAATTTTATTGGATATTTTAAAGAAAATGTACATTATAACAAACACAAAAACGAAACAAGTAATCACACCAATTAATTCTGCGAAAAATTGTCCTGAGTCTCCATAGAATAACCCTTTTACGGTGCCAGATACACCGTTCCATCCATCTCCATAAGAACCATCAGCAAAGAGCCCTAACGCTAAACAACCCCATGCACCATTGGCGCCATGCACCGCAAATGCGCCTACCGGGTCGTCTATTTTCAATTTCCTGTCTAAAAAATTATAAGTAACAATTACAAGAACGCCGGCGACAGCACCAATAATTACAGAAGAGATTGAATTTACAAAAGCACAAGGTGCAGTAATCGCAACAAGCCCTGCCAGTAAACCATTACATAACATTCCCGGATCAGGCTTTTGTCTTTTGGCATACATATAAAATAATGCGGATAAAGTACCTGCAGTGCCTGCCATCATTGTGTTAACCGCAACTATGGCTATTCTAAAGTCACCACCAGCCAATGTAGATCCGGGATTGAACCCAAACCATCCGAGTGCAAGAATAAATGTTCCTAAAATGGCCATAGGTATATTATGACCAGGGATAGTATTTACCTCTCCGTTCTTTCCATATTTTCCAATGCGCGGACCAATTACTATTGCACCTGCCAAAGCAGCTACCCCGCCTACAAGATGTACTACAGAAGAGCCCGCAAAATCTACATGACCATGCCCCAAACCAAAATTTACACCAAGCTGGGATAACCATCCGCCGCCCCAAACCCAATTGCCAAAAATCGGGTAAACAAACATTGAGATAAATAAACCAAATATGAGGAAGGATTTAAAAGACCATCGCTCTGCCATAGAACCGGTTGGTATTGTAGCAGTAGTATCCATAAAAACCATCTGGAAAAGGAATAATGTAAAAACACCCACATCATACACTTTGCTGTTGAGAAAAAAACCCGCATAACCTATAATATTAAAAGGCTTTCCAAAAAGCGTAATTGCATATTCATGCGGAATAACGCCAGGTGCACCACCTAAGCTTGCTGCATTTAACCCACCTCCAAACATAAAAGCAAAACCACAAATCCAAAAGCCAATCATACCCACTGCATACACCAGAAAATTCATACCCATCGTATGAGCAACATTTTTCTTTCGTGTAAACCCGGTTTCTACAAGTGCAAAACCGGCCTGCATAAACATTACAAGAAAACCCGCAATTAAAGTCCACATAATATTTATAGCAATCTTATTATGACCTGCCTGCGCACCAATTTCATCGATAGTGGGTTTACCAGCGGTAGCTGCGGACACGTCATTGATAGTTCCCGTATTAGCTCCCGTTGGATCTTGTGCAAGCAGCGGGCTTGCCATTATTACGCAGCCTATTACAGCAATTGCAATGAAGCATTTAATTAATTGCTTTCTTGTATTATTTTGAAATACTGAATTTTTATATTCCTTGCTTACTCTAAAGAATCGCATACAGTTAAATATTATTGGTTAAATAATGAACGATTTGTTTTAGAAATGATAGGTGGCCGCTAATATTCCTGTGAATGTTGATTTTGTACTGTTGCCATCGTGGTCAGTGAATATTTCGTCCTTCGCATTGTCTAATCTCAATTCGGGGATAATGGTAAGATTGCCGATTCTAAAATTTGGCGACAGTGTAATATCAAATATGCTGGTGGCAGGTGCCAGCGCCACTTCTTTCTTATTATCAAAATATTCGCCTCTTAATGTAATACCGAAACTGCTGGTCGGGTCAACATTAAAGTATAAAGCAGAACCCCACCAACTATCTCCATTACCACCATCCGGTTTTATTGACTGAACCGTACCATTATAACCGACGCTGAACATGCTCGAAACAGAGCCTGTAATCACCAAATCAATTTGACTTAAATTATAGCTGCCGCCATAGCTTCCCTGGTAATTGAGGTACGCCTTTATTTTATCATCGGAGGAACCGGTACTAAACTGTGCCAGTGCATATTTACGCGACGAAGTGGTAGTAACTAAGTCTGATGTATTGGCTATGCCCAACATTAAAGCACTTTTTCCGCCTAAGCCTATATCTGCTTTTAAACCGGTGTGCGAGAAAGGGCCATAAGAAAACATGTAATCCATGCTGTAATTACGGTTTAGGTACGCATCGGTTAATTCATAGCCTATATGTGTTGCCCATTTGCCCAGTGTTAGTTTAAAATTATCAGACACGGCATAACTTACATAAGCTTGCTTTACGGCAAATAATGTAGAGTGCTCGGGATTACCGTATGAAAACTCTTCTGCTCTTCGGCCAAAACCTAAATCAATAGTAGCGCTGGCTTTCCCAAAACTATGATCAGCTTTTATACTTGCCATGCCAAGCTCAAAAGAGTTTTGAGAGTTGGTAAAAGCAGTATAATTGTTTGTTATGGGGTGGCCGTCTGCGTCTTTCGCGTCAGCGAAATTGAAACGATAATAACCGTCTACAGAACCAGTAATGGTTGGGAGGGAAGAGCTTTTTGTCGAATCTGTTTGTGCATACAAGAAAGAGTAAAAATAAAGGAACACTAAACCAGTTAAACCAATTTTCTTAAGCATGAGCTTGATTTTTAATGTTAAACAATATTCTTTTCACATTTTGATGAAAGAAATATCCATCAGAATCAAGCAATCGTTCAAACAAATATAAAAAAATTTTAAATTTTATATATTTTAGGCAATTATATAAAATATATATTGAAACTAGACAAATAGTTTACATTTATTTAATTATAATATTAACAAATTGTGAAAACATTCTTCTAAAGTGAAACTTTAGAGTATTACCTGCCAGGCATCTTAACTTTTGGAAAAAAGGTCATTACAAGAATAAATGCGGACAGTGCCAGAGAAAGAATAAGTCCAGCTTTTAGTTGAGGGCACTCGCCCATAAAACAGGTAGTGAGTAAAATATAATTGCGAACGCTCCAGGCAAGGTTAATAGCACCCATAAATACATTAATCCGTTTGGCCCAAATTTTTGGTACAAGAAACAAAATAATTAAAGGAACAGCTAAAACAAAATGCATGAGACCTGGTTGCCCAAACATAGTTCCGGGGGCGCTCATGCCTGTAACAGTAATATTTTTTTCAGCGATATAGCTCCATGGCAAATAACAAATTCCTGCCAGCGCAGCAACAGCAATAATTCCAAATAACTGAGAATACTTCATATAAATAAATATTCCCCGCTTAGCAGCAGGGAATTGAGAGGTTTCGAGCGGATTCGAACCGCTGTAAAAGGTTTTGCAGACCTCTGCCTAGCCACTCGGCCACGAAACCATAAAAGTCTGCGAAAATAAAACAAAGCCACTAAGCCCGCAAAAACAAATACTAAGTTGCAAATAAATTATAAATTAACGCGTATAATTTCACCGCATGCGATATACCGGAAAGCGAATTTATTCTTAATGAAAGGGGTACAGTTTATCATTTAAATCTTTTGCCGGAAGAACTTGCTTCCACAATAATTACCGTTGGCGATCCAGGACGTGTGCAGCAGGTAAGCAAACATTTTGATTCTATCGAAGTAAAGCAGCAACATCGTGAATTTATTTCGCATACCGGAACAATAGGAAAAAAAAGAATTACTGTTATATCAACCGGAATAGGTACAGACAATATTGATATTGTTTTAAATGAGCTGGATGCTTTAGTGAACATTGACCTCGGCTCAAGAATAATAAAACCGCAACTACAGTCTCTGAATATTATTCGCATAGGAACCTGCGGTGCCTTACAGCGTTATATTCCTGTTGACAGTTTTATTGCTGCCACACATGCCGTTGGAATTGACAATTTGCTTAACTATTATGTGCATGATAATAACGAAGAAGAAAAAAATATTCTGCAACATTTTATTAATCATACACAGTTAACAGAAAAGTTTTCACAACCCTATATCGCTGCAGCCTCGGGAGCGTTATTAAAAAATTTTGTGAATGGTTTTCATCAGGGAATTACAGTAACATGTCCCGGTTTTTATGGCCCCCAGGGCCGGGTGCTCAGGTTGGGTTTGGCTTTTCCTAACCTGATTGATGCTTTTACACAATTTCAATATGGAAATTATCATATCATTAATTTTGAAATGGAAACATCTGCTATTTATGGATTAGGAAAATTATTGGGACACCATTGTTTAAGCTTAAACTCAGTTGTTGCAAACCGTGTGTCAAAACAATTTTCAAAGAATGCAGTTGAATCAATGGAGAAATTAATCACAACAACACTGGAAATAATTGAATCAATCTAAAAGAATCTTTAATGACATTTCTATTTTACAAATATCATGGCACCGGCAATGATTTTATTATTATTGACAACCGCTCAGTTGATATTCAATTGTCAAAAGAACAGGTAACGAAATTATGTGACCGTCATTTCGGTATAGGAGCGGATGGATTAATGCTGATGAACAATCATAATGACTATGATTTTGAAATGAAATATTATAATGCTGATGGAAACGAAAGCAGCATGTGTGGTAATGGTGGTCGTTGCATGGTTCAATTTGCATATGACCTGGGTTTGCATAAACGTGAATACTGCTTTACCGCCACAGATGGCGAGCATATAGCTACTATAGAAGATAACGGCTGGATTAATTTGAAAATGAAAGATGTAAGTATGGTTGACGTTTCTGATTATTCAGATTATATTTTAAATACAGGTTCACCGCACTATGTAAAACATGTAACCAATGTTTGGAATTACGATGTTGTAAAGGAAGGCCGGGAAATACGCTACAGCAAGCGTTTTGCCACCATAGGCATCAATGTAAATTTTGCTGAAACTGATGAAGAAGGAGATATCTGTGTACGCACATATGAGCGCGGAGTAGAAGATGAAACATTGAGTTGCGGCACAGGCGTTACCGCCGCAGCATTGGTTTTTGCTCATAACGATAATGGCTTTAACCGTGTTGAAGTTAAAACACGTGGTGGCCGCCTTGCAGTAGAATTTGATAAAACAGGGGAAACGAGTTTTAAAAATATATGGTTGTGCGGGCCTGCTGTCTTAACTTTCGAGGGAAAGGTTGAATTGTAACGTGCTGTTACTTTTCTTTATTGAAACGGTAGATTTTATCATCAAGCAACGGATGCCTGCCTTCCAGGTAATCATTTGAATAATGTAGTGCGTTATTAAAAAATACTTCTGCAATCCAGGGCTCAAAATTAAAAGTATATACAGAAGGGTTTTTGCTAACAGTAAATGATGAAGACCTTTCGTTGCACAATTCGCTCAACAATTCTATTGAATCGGCCGCAAAAGGAAAAACCAACGTTCCGTCTTCATCGAAGTTAATAATCGTATCGGCACCTGCCGACTTAAAACGGCAATACACCATGCGGTACAGATTAGTATTCTGATTTTCAATTTTAAGAACCGATACGTTATTTGCAGCAGCAACAGCATTAACCAGTTTAAAATCTTTGCCGGGATATTGCTTGCTGTTTAAAATAATACTGTCTTTATTTACTAACCATTTGCCGGAACCATACCTGTCTAACGCTCCATAAGAAAAATAAAAATCAAAACTTGAATCTGTATTTAATTTTAAACCGGATGCTGTTTCCATTACACCTTGTAAATAATATTCGCCGGATAAATTTTTCTGCGCATTTGCGTGATGCATACTGCAAATAGAAATGAATGCAGTAAAAATAATAGCTCTCATAAAAGCAGTTAAGAACCGTGTTTAAATTATAGCTTCGAAAGATACAGGTAATACGGCTTTCACAGTTCATTTGAATAATATATTCTAATTATCTTTTCATTCACAGCTTTGGTATTATTTTGCATTATTACAAATTTTAATCGCCGGTATTGTTTAAACAAACCTGTTTTATTTTTTTACTGATATTGTGCTGTGCTACCGCAAAAACGCAGGTGTATGATACAATTCCCGGCGGCAACTACCAATACGATAGCCATGGCCGACCAATAAAAGTTGACAGTGCAAATCAAACACTGCAGCATCGCGATGTTTATGAAGATTCTATCACCATTTTTTACCGCTATTGGGATTCTACCCGCATCAATAAGATTGATTCTTCCATAAACGATTTTTATACACGCTATCCTGTGCCGTGGTGGTATGTTGATATGGGAAATTTTGGCTCCGCTGCGCATTCATTAATTTTTCAACCCAATATGAAACCGGGTTTTGATGCTGGCTTTCATGCATATGATATTTATCGTTATACGCCTGAAAACACAAAATTTTTTCAAACCACACGGCCTTACTCTGAAACCGTTTATTTGCTGGGCAGCCGGGCAGAGCAGATGATTGAACTATTTCACACGCAAAACCGCAAAAGCAATTTTAATATAGCGTTTGATTTCAGGGTTATTAATTCGCCGGGTTCGTTTAAAAATCAAAATACAAACAACAGTAACCTGCGCCTGAATACTTTTTTTCAAAGCAATAATAAACGCTATACTAATTATTTTGCTGTTATTAATAATAAAATCCTTGCTTCTGAAAACGGCGGTTTAAAGCCTAACCAAAATCTTGACAGTCTTTCTTTTAACGATCCATTTGGTGCCAGCACAAAGCTTGGCAGTGAACTTGGCCAGTTTAGTCGTAATATTTTTGGTCAGAACATTACTATCGGCACACAGTACAAAGAGGCCATTTTTTTAATGCGTCATAGTTACGATTTTGGACAAAAGGATTCACTCGTACAGGATTCTGTAACCTATAAGTTATTTTATCCGCGTCTCCGCCTGCAGCATACGATTCAATATACAAAAGATAATTACGAGTATCATGATAATGAACCCGCTGATTCCGACTATGTCCGCTATTTAGATTATAACCCCGTTTCCAGTTTCAACGGAAATAGCGGAATAGACACAATTAAATTTAACGACAAATGGCAAAACTTTACAAACGATTTCGCCTTAATTTCTTATCCGCAAAAAAACAATTTAAACCAGTTTCTAAAACTGAATGCAGGCTATGAAATGATTAAAGGAAACTTGAATGTTTATACTGTCAACTATAATAATCTTTACACAGCCGCTGAATACAGAAACCGTACGCGCAACCAGTTGTATGATGTGGAAGCTTCCGGAAAATTATATGTAACGGGCCATTATGCCGGCGATTATTCAGCGTACATAAGTTTTAAGCGATCGCTGCGTAAAAATATTGGCTCAATCCAGGTTGGTTTTCAAAATGTAAACCGCACGCCGTCGTTTATACAAAGTGAATATATTCCATCATTTCTAACTGATTCTTTTAATAACAAACAAATTGAATCAAGACAATCGCTTACAGATTTCCCGGTTTTACAAGAAGGTAATTTCAATAAAGAAAACATTACCCGGTTGTTTGCCATTATAAATGTGCCGCCTGCAAATTTGCTGTTAACAGGCGAGTATTATCTTTTTACAAATTATACCTACTTCAGTAGTTTATATTCAGCAACACAAACATCATCTGTTTTTAATGTTTTGCACGTAACGGCACAAAAGGCAATTAAAGTAAGTAAGTTTTTTAACTGGTATTTAGAAGGAACCCTGCAGCAAACAACGGGTAACCCGCCGGTTAACATGCCGCTGGTTTTGGCAAGAAGCCGTTTTGCTTTTGAAGGTAATTTTTTTAAGAATTTATTTTTATCAACGGGTATTGAAGTGCGCTATTATACTCCGTATAAGGCACCCGGCTATTCGCCTTTAAACGGGCAATTTTATGTGCAGGATACAACCACTATCACTACAAGACCAGACATAAATCTTTATCTCAATTTTCGCATAAAAAGTTTTAAAGCGTTTATCCGTTTAGAAAATCTTGACACTGCCGACCCGTCCAACGGTTTTTCGTTTACAAAATATAATTACGTGGCGCCGTTATATCCATCACGTGCCTTATGGTTCAGAGTTGGCATATGGTGGAATTTTGTAAACTGATTAAACGTTAACGCAATTCAAACAAAATCTTAAGTATTAAACTCTGTTTTCATTTTATAATTTTCGGCTCGTACTTTTGCATGTCAAAAGTCCTTAATGAACTCTTTTTTTTATTTGCTTGATACAAATATTCCGGGAACTTCGGCGGATTATGCACCCATAGGCATTCAGCTAATTTTTGCTGCGGGTTTTGTTGCCACCATGATGATTGCAACGCATTTCATCGGCCCAAAAAGAAAAACTGCCGAAAAACTTGAAAACTTTGCAAGCGGTATAGAAAGTCACGGTAATGCAAGGCACCCTCTGGCGATTAAATATTTTTTAGTAGCTATTCTGTTTGTTTTGTTTGATGTGGAAGTGATTTTCTTTTATCCATACGCGGTAAATTTCAGATCACTCGGTTGGAATGGTTTTATTGAGGTGCTTTTGTTTGTTGCATTTTTTTTAATCGGTTTTATTTATATCATTAAAAAAGGTGCTTTAAAATGGGAAGATTAAAATTGTGAGTTGACAAATGTGACTTGAAAATTTAAAATTATGGCAAGACCAGTTAGATTTAATATACACCCGAAAGGAACAGACATACACGAGAATATTGCCCTTGCTGAAATGCCGGAAGGAGAACAAGGACAAGGTTATTTTGCAACAAGTTTTGAAAAGATTGTTGGTTTGGCAAGAAAGAATTCTATATGGCCTTTACCTTTTGCAACCTCATGTTGCGGTATTGAATTTATGGCGTTAATGGGTGCACATTACGATTTTGCACGTTTTGGTTCGGAGCGTTTAGGCTTTACGCCGCGGCAATGCGATTTATTAATGGTGATGGGAACGATTGCAAAAAAAATGGGACCCGTTTTAAAACAGGTTTACATTCAAATGGCAGAACCGCGCTGGGTATTGGCGATGGGAGCCTGTGCTTCATCAGGCGGTATTTATGATACTTATTCTGTGTTGCAGGGTATTGACCAAATTATTCCGGTTGATGTATATGTGCCCGGCTGTCCGCCACGGCCCGAAGCTGTGATTGATGGTGTTTTAAGAATTCAGGACCTGGTTCACAATGAAAGTTTGCGCAGAAGAAACAGCGAGCATTATAAAGCTTTATTAGGCAGTTATGGAATACAGTAAATTCTGCAAGTTGTTATTTAGTAAATTGGCTAATATCAATTGTCGGATTATATCATCTCAAATTGAATAATTGATGTCTCTAACAAACGATAGAATTAAACAGCGACTGATAGAAAAATTTGGGGAACAGGTTAGCAATTTTGAAGAGCCTTACGGCATGCTCACTTTTGAAGTGCCAAAAGATATGAATCTAAAAGTTATGCAGTTTTTGTATGACGATGAAGAGTTAAAATTTCAATTCCTTACTACACTTTGCGCCGTACACTATCCGGATAATAGAGGCAGAGAACTTGCAATGGTTTATCACCTGCACAATCTTACAGATAATATAAGAATTCGTTTTAAAGCTTATCTTGATATAGACAAGCCCGATATTTTTACAGCAACAAAAATATATGAAGCTGCTAATTGGCTTGAACGCGAAACGTATGATTATTTCGGCGTAAATTTTATTGGTCATCCAAACTTAGTACGCATTTTAAATGTTGATGAGATGGATTATTTTCCTTTACGCAAAGAGTATCCGTTAGAAGATCAGACAAGAAAAGATAAGGATGATGAAATGTTTGGCCGCGGCGGAACAATTGGGTATGGAACTGTAAAAACAGGTGACGATACAACCATCGCAGAATCTGAAAAAGATAATGTTGGTGATAAATTAGTATAAGTTGAAGTATTATTTAAAACATAGGCATCTTTTTCAAGGCATTGCTGCATGGGTAATAATTTTGGCAGCCTGTACTGGAACTAAATATTGGTGGATTCTTTTTTGTTATATTAATTATATTAGGTTTAATTGAAAGAGTTATTGACAAGCAGCAAATTCGAAAAGTAAAAACAAGTGGTAACAATAGCAGGTTAGAAAAAAGCACTGTTGGTGATAAGTTGGTTTAATACATTTTCAAATTTTCAAATTGACGAATTGTCAAATTGATTTATGCAAGACGTAGTTTCAATAAAAGATAAACATATAGTTCTTCCGGATGGTTCGATTGAGAAGCAAACTACAACGCTTAATCTCGGTCCAACACATCCCGCAACACATGGCGTATTTCAGAATATTTTAGAGATGGATGGGGAGCGTGTGGTTTCTGCAAAACAAACCATTGGTTACATACACCGCGCTTATGAAAAGCTTTCAGAGCGCCGACCATTATATCAGATTACGCCGCTTACAGACAGGATGAATTATTGCAGCAGCCCCATAAACAATATGGGTTGGGAAACGACATGCGAAAAGCTCCTCAAAATAAAAACACCTAAACGCGTAGATTACTTACGTGTAATTATCATGGAATTGGCAAGAATTGCAGACCATTTAATTTGTAATTCTGTTGTTGGTGTTGATGCTGGCGCGTTCACAGGTTTTCTTTATGTGATGCAATACCGTGAATTGATTTATGAAATTTATGAATCAATCTGCGGCTCACGCTTAACAACAAATATTGGCCGCATTGGTGGATTTGAAAGAAATTTTCCAAACGTGGCTTTTGAAAAATTAGAAAAGTTTTTAGATGAGTATCCAAAAGCTTTAACAGAACTGGATAATTTATTAATGCGCAATCGCATTTTTATGGAACGCACAATTGGTGCCGGGCCGATAAGTGCAGAACGTGCATTGAATTATGGTTTTACCGGGCCGAATTTAAGAGCAGCCGGCGTTGATTATGATGTGCGTGTTCACTCGCCATATTGCAGTTATGAAGATTTTGATTTTACGGTTCCGGTTGGTTCAACAGGAGATTGTTATGATCGTTATTTAGTGCGCGACCAGGAGATGTGGCAATCATTAAATATTATCAGGCAGGCTTACCAAAAAGTACAGGAATTTAAAGGTGCTGAAGCAGAAGTTTATCACGCCGACGTTCCCGAATATTATCTTCCAAAAAAAGAAGATGTTTACACAAAAATGGAAGCGCTTATCTGGCACTTCAAAATTATTATGGGTGAAATTGATATGCCTGCAGGTGAAGTATATCATAGTGTTGAAGGCGGTAATGGCGAATTGGGATTTTATTTAATTAGTGATGGTGGCAGAACACCTTATCGTTTACACTACCGCAGACCCTGTTTTATATATTACCAGGCATATGAAGAATTAGTGAAAGGTGCAATGTTAAGCGATGCAGTGATTGTAATGAGCAGCCTCAATTTAATTGCAGGCGAAATGGACAGTTAATAATTCGATTGATATAAAATGATTCAGTTTTCAGAAAAAAATTTACAGCAGGTTAATGAACTGATAAGCCATTATCCCGAAGGCAAACAAAAAAGCGCTATTCTTCCAATATTGCATATTGCTCAGGAAGAATTTGATAACTGGCTTGATGTGCCTGTGATGGATTATGTTGCTTCGCTTTTAAATATTCAGCCGATAGAAGTGTACGAGGTGGCGACTTTTTATAGCATGTATAATTTAAAGCCTGTTGGTAAATATATGTTTGAAGTTTGCCAGACAGGTCCCTGCATGTTAAACGGCAGCGACGATATTATTGCATATATAAGAGAGAAGCTGGGCATTAAACCCGGCGAAACAACTGCTGACGGAATGTTTACTTTAAAAACAGTTGAATGTTTAGGTGCCTGTGGTTATGCACCCATGATGCAATTTGGAAAAACATATCGGGAACATTTAACCAAAGAAAAAATTGATAAGATTATTCAAGAGTGCAGAACACAATCAGGTAACCTGAATTAAATGAGACAACTAATTTTTTTACTATTGATAATATTTACTTCGTGCAATTCAAATAAAAACGGCATTGCTTCTACAGACAGCGCATTCAAAACAGTTGTGCCGCAAACAGCGCTTGTTAATGCAGAAAATTATGTTGGTACGTTACCCTGTGCAGACTGTGAAGGCATTGATGTTTCGCTTCAATTAAATAACGATTCAAGTTTTATAATGGATTCATTTTATAAAGGCACGCGTGGCGACAGTACAAATAATCATTTAAAAGAAACGGGAACCTGGAGCATACACACAGATGATACTTTGTACCTGGTAAATGAAAAACAACATATAACAAAATACATAAAAACAGATTCAATATTAACGCAGTTAGATGGTGATGGAAAAATAATAACCGGCAACCTGGCTGCAATGTTCATACTTCATAAAAAATAAAATTATGTTTCGTCTTGTACCGTATTTACATTTTAATGGCGACGCTGAGGAAGTGTTGAATTTTTATAAAGATGTTTTAGATGGTGAAATACTTGTAATCAGCCGTTACGGCGATAGCCCTATGCAAGTAGATGAAGATTGGAAAAACAAAATTGTTCATTCAAGATTAAAGTTCGGCAACAACCTGTTAATGATTTCAGATTCGCATAATGGACAACTTGCTTCCAAAGAAGGAAACATACAGTTATCTGTTGAAGTAGACGATGAAAAGAAGATTGAGGAAGTGTTTAATAAAATGTCTGAAGGTGGAAAAGTTACAATGCCTTTGGCAAAACAATTTTGGGGTGCAACATTTGGAATGTTACAGGATAAATTTGGTGTGAACTGGATGTTTAATCATGAAGACAAGAAAGCTGAATAAAAAATTATCGAGGTAGATGCAAAAATTATTATTAGAAAAAGATAAGGTTGAAGGCATTCGCTTTTATGAAACCTATCGCAGGGAGGGTGGTTATAAAAGCTTGGAAAAAGCTTTCAAAATGTCGCCTGCTGATATTGTGGATGAAGTAAAGAAAAGCGGTTTGCGCGGTCGTGGCGGAGCAGGTTTCCCTACAGGAATGAAATGGAGTTTTATTGCAAAGCCGGAAGGCGTTCCGCGTCATTTAGTTTGTAATGCAGATGAAAGCGAACCCGGTACTTTTAAAGACAGGTATTTAATGGAATTTATTCCGCATTTGTTAATTGAAGGTTTGATTGTTTCATCATTTGCGCTCGGCTCTAACGTAACATACATTTATATACGCGGAGAATATGCATGGATAGTTGACATTCTTGAACAAGCCATCGCTGAAGCGAAAAATAATGGCTGGCTTGGTAAAAATATTTTAGGCAGCGGCTTCGATTGTGAAATCTATGTGCATCGTGGTGCCGGTGCTTATATATGCGGCGAAGAAACTGCATTAATTGAAAGTCTTGAAGGCAAACGCGGCAACCCGAGAATTAAACCTCCGTTTCCTGCTATCAGGGGAGTATGGGACAGGCCTACAGTTGTAAACAATGTTGAAACAATTGCAGCAGTTGTTCCTGTCATAAATATGGGCGGCGATGAATATGCAAAAATTGGTGTGGGCAAATCAACCGGAACAAAATTGATGTCTGCATGTGGTAATGTTAACAGGCCCGGTGTGTATGAAATTGATATGACAATTTCTGTTGAAGAATTTATTTTCAGTGATGAATATTGCGGTGGCATTCCAAACGGGAAAAGATTAAAAGCATGCATTCCCGGCGGTTCGTCAGTTCCCATTCTTCCTACAAACTTGTTATTAAAAACTGCTAAAGGTGAAACCCGCATGATGAATTATGAAAGCCTTGCTGATGGCGGTTTTGCAACCGGCAGCATGATGGGCAGTGGCGGTTTTATTGTGTTTGATGAAGACCAGTGCGTGGTTCGTCATACATATACATTAGCAAGATTTTATCGCCACGAAAGTTGCGGACAATGTTCACCTTGCCGTGAAGGAACAGGCTGGATGGAAAAAATTTTAAAGAATATTGAATACGGCAAAGGAAAGATGAGTGATATAGACTTATTGTGGGATATTCAGAGCAAGATTGAAGGGAACACAATTTGTCCTTTAGGTGATGCTGCTGCCTGGCCGGTTGCAGCAGCTATCAGGCATTTCAGAGATGAGTTTGAATGGCATGTGTTGAATCCCGATGAATCACAACAAAGAAATTATGGTTTGGCACATTATGCTGATGAGTTGGTATTGGCTTAGTTTTTATTTTTAATTTTTATTTTTAATTATGCCCGATAACAACAAAACTTTAAAGTAACAATTGACAATATAACAATAGAAGTGCCTGCGGGTACAACTATTTTAAATGCTGCAAGAATGATTGGTGGCGATGTTGCGCCGCCGGCCATGTGCTACTATTCAAAATTGCAGAATAGCGGTGGCAAATGCAGAACGTGTTTAGTTGAAGTGAGCAAGGGTTCTGATAAAGACCCGCGACCAATGCCCAAACTTGTTGCAAGTTGCAGAACAGCAGTGATGGATGGAATGGAAGTAAAAAATATTACTTCAGAAAAAACAATCGAAGCAAGAAAGGGCGTTGTTGAAATGCTTTTAATTAATCATCCGTTAGATTGCCCGATATGCGACCAGGCTGGTGAATGCGATCTCCAGGATTTAAGTTATAATCATGGGAGAGGAGGAACGCGTTATGAATTTGAACGCAGAACTTTTCATAAACATACATTAGGCCCGTACATTCAATTGCACATGACACGCTGCATATTGTGTTATCGTTGTGTGTTTGCAGCAGACCAGTTAACGAATACAAGACAGCATGGAATTTTAGATCGCGGTGAACATTCTGAAATTGCTACATACATTGAAAAAAGTTTAGACAATGATTTTATAGGAAATGTAATCGATGTTTGTCCCGTAGGTGCATTAACCGATCGCACATTTCGTTTTAAAAACCGTGTATGGTTTACCAAGCCTGTTGATGCGCATCGTGATTGCCCGAAATGTTGCGGCGAAGTAAGATTATGGATGCGCGGCGATGAAGTGTTTCGCGTTACGGCACGCAAAGATGAGTGGGGTGAAATCCGCGATAGTTCAAATGGTAAAACCGGTTGGATTTGTAATGAATGCCGGTTCGAAAAAAAGAATACTATTGACTGGGTAATTGAAGGCACAACAAAAGTGAACAGGCAATCAGTAATTGCACAAAATAAATATGTTGGTTTAAAAAAGCCACCGGAATTTCTTGAGGAAGTAATGGATGGTGTAAAGCAACGGTACATGCTCGATATACATAAGGTTAGCGAAGTAAACGAGCCTGAAGTAAGGTTGGATTTAATTGAAGGTCCGGCACACAGCAAGGACTTTGAAGAAGCAGATGAGGAAAGAAACGAAAAGAAATAATTAAATAAGTTTTGAATGATTCATCTTCTAACAATAGACTGGATTTTGCTACTCGAAAAATTAATTCTTATTGCAATAATCATTATGGCTTCACTTTTTATTGCCATGTATGAAACTTACGCAGAAAGAAAAATTGCAGCGTTTATGCAGGATAGGAGAGGCCCAAACCGCGCGGGTCCATTTGGAATTTTGCAACCGTTAGCAGATGGAACGAAATTATTTTTCAAGGAAGAAATCATTCCAAGCAGTTCCAGTAAAGTTTTGTTTATTCTTGGTCCTTCGCTGGCAATGCTTACAGCAATGATGACGTGTGCTGTAGTGCCATGGGGTGGAAATATAGAGTTATTTGGCAGAAACATCGCCTTACAAATTGCCGATGTAAACATTGGAATTCTGTATGTGTTTGCCGTTGTTAGTTTAGGCGTTTATGGTATAATGATTGGCGGCTGGTCATCAAACAATAAATTTTCTTTGCTTGCGGCTTTGCGCGGAGCAAGCCAGGTAATAAGTTATGAACTCGCAATGGGTATTTCATTGATTGCCCTGTTAATGATGACAGGCACACTTAGTTTAAAAACCATTGTTGAACAGCAAATGCAATCGCACTGGAACGTTTTATATCAGCCATTAGCTTTCTTAATATTTTTTGTTTGCGCTTTGGCTGAATGTAATCGCACACCTTTTGATTTATCTGAAGCGGAAAGTGAACTAAATATGGGCTACCACCAGGAATATTCTTCCATGAAACTTGGTTTTTATCTGTTTGCTGAATATGTAAACATGTTTATCAGCAGCGCAATTATGGCAACACTATTTTTCGGCGGCTACGATATCCCGTTCTTTAATGAATCAGCACACGCAAATTGGGGTAACTGGCTGGCTGTTGCTGGCGTTGTTTGCTTTATGATAAAGATTGCAATTTTTATATTTATGTTTATGTGGATTAGGTGGACTGTACCAAGGTTTCGTTACGACCAGTTGATGAATCTCGGATGGAAAAAATTAATTCCGTTGGCACTTGCAAACATGCTTATTACTGGTGGCGTAATTTTGTGGTTGCATAAATGACAAGTCAAAAATTAATCAATTCAAAAACATTTTATATACGGCTTTCTTGATTTTTACTTTTTACTTTTGAATTTTTAGAATGATAACATTAACGAACAGAGCGAAACCGGTAGATCGTAAGCCAATGACTTTTCTTGAAAGCATTTACTTATGGAATATTTTTAAGGGAATGATGATCACGCTCAAACATTTTTTTAAGAAAGAAAGCGACGATTCAATATCCTGAAGAAAAGCGGCCCTTTAGCCCGGTGTTTCGCGGCGTACAAATTTTGAATCGTGATGAAGAAGGCAGAGAACGTTGCACAGCTTGTGGCTTGTGTGCATTGGCTTGTCCGGCAGAAGCAATTACAATGGAAGCGGCAGAACGCATGCCGGGCGAAGAAGGTTTATATCGCGAAGAAAAATATGCAGCTAAGTATGAGATAAATATGCTGCGTTGTATCTTCTGTGGTTTTTGCGAAGAAGCGTGCCCTAAAGATGCCGTTTATCTTACCGAAACTTTTGCGCCGGCGGCATATAATCGTAAAAATTTTATTTACACTAAAGAAGACCTGCTGATTCCGGATCCGAAAACACAACCCGAAGAATTTGCAGAAGCAAAAGGTTTAAGAGAAAAACAAAAAGCAAAAAAAGAACCTTTCTAATGGCTGCTACCGAAATATTATTCTGGTTTTTAAGCGCACTTGCATTATTCAGCGCATTAATGGTTTTGGCAAGCAAAAATCCTGTACACAGCGTGCTTTGGCTTATCGTTGTTTTCTTCGCCATCAGTGGCCATTACATTTTATTAAACGCACAGTTTCTCGCTATAGTAAATTTAATTGTATATGCAGGTGCCATTATGGTGCTGTTTCTTTTTGTTATTATGCTAATGAATTTAAACAGCAGTACAGAACCGCAAAAAAATTCCCTGATAAAATTTGCGGGCGTTATCGCCGGTGGTTTGCTTTTATTTGTAATGATTTCGGCTGTGCGTTCTGCAGGCGAAATAAGCAGGAGCCAGGCAACCATGAATGAGGGTGGTATTGGTTTAATAGAAAATTTAGGTAAGGTTTTATTTACGGAATATGTTGTTCCATTCGAGATAAGCAGCGTGTTATTTTTAAGTGCAATGGTTGGTGCGGTAGTAATTGGAAAGAAAGAATAGAATTCAGCAATTCGATATTCACCAAAGGAATTATCTAATTGTCAAATTGAACACTCGACTAATTTAATTTATGCCGATTCAGTATTATATAATTTTAGCAGCAGCACTTTTTTGCATTGGCGTGGCTGGTGTGCTTATTCGCCGCAACGCCATTATTGTTTTTATGTGTATTGAATTAATGCTGAATTCTGTAAACCTGATGCTGGTTGCTTTTTCTAAAATGCATTATGCGTTGGGTAATACAGCGAATACCGGTACGCCCGTTAACATTGGCACAGATGCACAATTGTTTGTTTTTTTTATAATGGTGGTGGCAGCAGCAGAAGTAAGCGTGGGTTTGGCAATTATTGTAATGATGTACCGAAACGTACATTCAACTGATGTGAATTTTTTAAACAGATTGAAGAATTAAAATTAATCCTGCACCTGCGGGGTACTTTTCATTATGTTAGTTTACTTAGTTCCGCTTTTTCCTTTGCTTGGTTTCTTTCTGAATGGTTTGTTCAGAAATTTACCGAAAAGCCTTGTTAGTATTATTGGCTGCGGAACAATTCTTGCATCGTTTATCATAAGTTGTGTTTTGTTTTTCGATGTACGAGCTGGCGGCGCTTTGCCAGTTCATTCTTTATTTCCATTTATAAATATTGCTTCATTTAAAATTGATTTTGCTTTCCAGGTTGACCAGCTTTCATCTTTATTTTTATTGATAATAACCGGTGTCGGTTTCCTTATTCATGTGTATTCAACTTCTTATATGCATGATGAAAAAGAAGAACATTTTGCCAGATATTTTGCTTACTTAAACTTGTTCGTTTTCTCAATGCTTTTATTAGTGCTGGGTGCTAATTATGTAATTATGTTTATCGGTTGGGAAGGCGTTGGCCTTTGTTCTTATTTATTAATCGGATATTGGTTTAAAAATGATAATTATAACTATGCGGCAACCAAAGCTTTTGTAATGAACCGCATTGGCGACCTTGGTTTTTTACTTGGGATTTTTTGGCTGTTATCAAAACTTGGAACAGCAAATTATAATGATGTATTTGCGAACGTTTCCCAACTATCGCCAACAGATATAACCTGCATCACTGTTTTATTATTTATTGGTGCGATGGGCAAGAGTGCACAAATTCCTTTATACACCTGGTTGCCTGATGCAATGGCTGGCCCAACGCCTGTATCAGCTTTAATACATGCTGCAACAATGGTAACCGCCGGCATTTACATGGTGGCGCGCAGCAATGCTTTATATTCTTTAAGTGCTGTTGCCGAAAACCTTGTTGCCATTATCGGAATAGCAACAGCTTTATTTGCCGCCACAATTGCCATCAAACAAAATGATATTAAAAAAGTACTGGCTTATTCAACCGTTAGCCAGTTAGGCTATATGTTTTTGGGATTAGGCGTGGGTGCTTACACCGGCGCTGTATTTCATGTAATGACGCATGCGTTTTTTAAAGCATTATTATTTCTTGGCGCAGGTTCTGTTATTCATGCTATACACAACCAGCAAGACATTCGTTATATGGGCGGATTAAAAAAATATTTGCCTGTTACGCATATTACTTTTCTCATCGCATGCCTTGCTATCTCGGGCATTCCACCGTTCAGCGGTTTCTTTTCTAAAGATGAAATTCTTGCAGCTGCATATACAAAAAGCCCTGTTTATTGGGTGCTTGGTGTTATTGGTGCCGGAATGACGGCCTTCTATATGTTCCGTTTATACGCAACAACTTTTTTGGGTGAATTTCGCGGAACAGAAGAACAAAAACATCATTTACATGAAAGTCCTTTAGCCATAACAACGCCACTTTTTATTTTAGCAATTCTTGCTGTTATCGGCGGCTTTGCAAATGTGCCGGAAGTACTTGGCGGCAAAGCAGGCCTGCACCAGTTTTTATCGCCTGTTTTAAAAACAGAAAAGATAGAGGAACTAACCGATAGCAAAGATTATATGCTGATGGGAATTTCTGTTGGTGTTGCATTGCTTGGCATTATCATCGCGTTAGCAAAATATATTAAGAAGCCAGAATTAAATGACGCAACAGGTTTGGGAAAAGTGGTAGCCAATAAATGGTATGTTGATGAAATTTATAATGCCCTTATTGTAAACCCGCTTTCTTATCTCGGTATTTTTTTAAAAAATGTAATTGAGAAGTCGGGCATTGATGGTTTTGTAAACGGCGTCGGTACTTTTATTCAATATTCATCGCGCAGAATCAGATTGGTGCAAAACGGAAAAGTGGGCAGCTATATTTTACTGATGGTTTTTTCAGTTTTGGTATTGTGGCTGATATTCTGGAATCAAACAACAATAACCAGCTTTTTTCAAAAAATATTTTAATAGGCATGATTGCTTTATTACTCATACTTGTTCCTGTTATTGGCGGCTTAATTACTTTATTTATTAAGAATGAAAACAGTGCAAAAGGCTTTTCATTGTTTGTTTCAATTATAACATTAATAGTTGCACTGCTGGGCGTTTATTCAAATCAAACCAATCAACTGCATTATGATGCAGCATGGATGCCGGATTTAGGAAGCCGCATTACACTGGGTTTGGATGGGTTGAGTAAAATTCTTGCATTACTTACGGCAATATCATTACCAATAATTATTACTGCTACTTATAAAAACACCTATTCAAATCCAGGCAAATTCTATGGCCTGATGTTCTTATGCCAGGCAGGAATGCTTGGCGTTTTTCTTTCAATGGATGCTTTGCTGTTTTATTTTTTCTGGGAGCTTGCATTGATACCGGCATATTTTCTTTGCTCGTTTTGGGGCGGAGAAAAACGTATACAGGTCACATTTAAATTTTTTGTGTACACATTTGTTGGTTCACTATTAATGCTGGTGTCTATTTTATTTATTTATTTCAAAACTGCCGACCATTCTTTTGCGATGCAGTCTTTTTACCATGCAAAACTTTCTGCATCGCAAAGCCAATGGATGTTCTGGTTCTTTTTTATTGCGCTTGCCATTAAGATGCCCATATTTCCCTTTCATACATGGCAGCCTGATACATACGAACAGGCGCCAACAGCGGTTACAATGTTATTAAGCGGCGTGATGGTAAAGATGGGTGTGTTTGCTGCAATACGCTGGTTGTTGCCAATATTTCCGCAGGCATCGCAATCTAACAGTTCAATCATTATCACACTTTCTGTAATTGGTATATTGTACGCTTCCCTTATTGCAATAAGACAGGATGATATGAAACGATTGATCGCTTATTCATCCATTGCACATATTGGTTTAATGAGTGCCGCATTATTTTCCAATCAACAGGTTGGAACGCAGGGCGTGCTTATTCAAATGTTCAACCATGGCATTAATATAATTGGTTTGTGGATTGTTGCTGATGCAATAGAAAAGCAACTGGGCACAAGAAAATTCAGCGAGCTTGGCGGACTTGCACAAAAAGCACCTACACTTGCCATTTTATTTTTAGTGATGTGCCTGGCAAACGTTGCATTACCATTAACCAATTCATTCGTGGGCGAGTTTTTAATGTTTAATGGATTGTTCAGATATAATCCGATTATGGCGGGCATTGCAGGAATCAGCATTATACTGGCTGCTGTGTATACGCTTAATATGATTCAAAAAATATTTTATGGTAATACGGTTGCATTAACCGAGCATGCGCATGACAGCAGCTTCAACATTAATGCAGCATTGGTAATATTGGTGATTGTTATAATTGTGTTCGGCGTTTATCCGCAACCGATGTTAAACCTGGCACAGGAAAGTGCAAAACTTTTTATCACCAAAATTCCTTAACAGATTAATAAGTATGAACGCAATAATATTTTCTGCAGGCTGGGGCGTTATTATGATGTTTTGCAGTTTTCTTATTCGCAACAAATCAAGCTTCAGGCATATTGCCGCTATTGGTTTGCTGCTGTTACTGGCTGTGAACGTAATGAACACAAATGGCATCGTAATTTTTCACGTGGATGCGGGCAATATGCTTTCTTATACGCGTTTCGGTTTATTCTTTAATTCAATTATCATTGGTTCAACACTAATTTTTGTTTTGCTTACCGGGAAAGATATTGAGCGCATCGGCAATCACGTTGCGGAATATTTTATACTGATATTTTTTGTACTATGCGGCGCCACCATTCTTTCTTCTTACAACAATTTACTAATGCTGTTTATTGGAATTGAAATTCTTTCTATTCCACTCTATATTCTTACCGGCAGTGATAAACGCAATCTTAAAAGCAATGAAGCATCATTAAAATATTTTTTGATGGGTTCGTTTTCAACTGCACTTATGGTAATGGGGATTGCGTTGATGTATGGCGGTACCGGCACTTTTTCTTTAGATGTTGTAAGAACAGAAACGGGCTTGTATAAAGGCGTTTCGTTTTTAGAGATTATCGGGCTATTGTTTTTGATGGTTTCAATGGCGTTTAAAGTTTCAGCAGCACCTTTTCATTTCTGGACACCCGATGTATATGACGGTGCACCATCTGCAGTAACATCGTTCATGGCTACAGTTGTAAAAGTTGCAGCCTTTGTTGCATTTCTTAAACTGTGTTATATAAGAATGACGGCAACTTCAACTGCTATTGACTGGAAATTATTGTTTGCTGTTCTTATTGTGGCAACACTATTATTTGGAAATATTACAGCAGTATTTCAGCAAAGTGTTAAACGCATGCTGGCTTATTCAAGTATTGCGCAGGCAGGTTTTATGTTATTTGCATTATTTAGTTTAAATGATTTCGGAAGCAAAGGCTTGCTGCTTTATTCTGCAGCTTACAGTCTTGCAACAATCGGTTTGTTCGCGGTATTGGTAAAAATGAAAGATGCAACATTTGAAGGTTATAACGGGCTTGCTAAAACACAACCTGTACTGGCAGCTACCAATGCGATATTTCTTCTTTCGCTGGCAGGCATTCCATTAACGGCAGGCTTTCTTGGAAAATATTATATGCTTGCATCAGTAGTTGAAACAGGAAACTATATATGGCTTGTTGTTGTTGCCGTTTTATTTGCAGCAGTAAGTGTGTATTATTATTTCCGTGTTATACAGGCTATGTATTTTAAAACCGGTGAGCCGCAAACCGAAATTATAACCGGCAGTTTTAAATTTGGGTTGATTATTTTAGCTGCTATTGTAATTCTTATTGGTGTATTACCACAAACACTTTTTAACTGGTTATATTTTTAGTTTAGTGTTTCGAAAGTTTAAGTAAATGGTGCCTGACGTCGTACATCATATTTATACTTCGTACTGCCTGTTGCCTTTCACATAAAATTCAATTGTAAATAATAATCAACTCTTACCTTCACGTTTCACCCCACAAAGTGTGAACGATTCACGTACATGACATTAAAAGATTCTTTCAATCTTGCTTATCGCACAGTTCGCAGTAATAAATTGCGTACAGGGATAACTGTTGCCATTATTGCTTTTGGTATAATGGCGTTAATTGGAATTATTACTGCCATCCAGGCAATGAACGAAGGTTTGCGTGATAGCTTTTCTACTATGGGTGCAAACGGTTTTACGATTTCTTATAAAGAACGTTTTCGCTTTAACGATGATAACAACAACCAGAAAGTTGACAAGAGCAAGAAATCAAAAAAATCAAACCTTGATAAATATATTAAAGTTTATGAAGCAGAAAACTTTAAGCAAAGGTTCAAATATCCCTCACTTGTAAGTATCTCGTTATCCGGTTTTGGAAATTATGAAGTGCATTACAAAGATAAAAAAACAAATCCCAACGTGCGCATGGTTGGCGGCGATGAAAATTATCTTGCCGTTAATGGCTTTAGTATTGAAACAGGAAGAAATCTTACGCCAATTGATGTACAGGCAGGGCGTTATGTATGCATGATTGGAAGCGACGTAGCAGCAAAACTTTTTGGCCAGTATAAAGACAATGCCGTTGATAAATTTATTATTGTTGGTGGAGCACCTTACCGTGTAGTGGCTGTGCTAAAGCCTAAAGGCTCGAGTGCTTTACTGCGTGCAGATAATGTGATAATAACTTCTTATAATACTGTAAGAAGAACAGGGCTTAGCGGCAATTCTTTTACTATCGGTGTGCTTGCAAACGATGTATCACAGATTGACGGTGCGGTAAATGAAGCCACTGGTATTTTTAGAAGTGTGCGCAAGCTAATGCCCACCGATGCAGATAATTTTGTAATTGAAAAAAGCGACAAGCTTGCTGAAACTTTTATTGGCTTATTAAGCAGCATACAAGCTGCGGCAGGTGCCATCGGTTTAATTACGCTGATTGGTGCGGCCATTGGCTTAATGAACATTATGCTGGTTTCAGTTAATGAACGCACCCGCGAAGTGGGTTTAATAAAAGCATTGGGTGGTAAGCGAAAAAATATACGCCACCAATTTTTATTCGAATCTGTTATTATAAGTTTATTGGGTGCACTTTTTGGAATTATACTCGGTGTACTTATCGGCAATGTATTTGCCATGTTTCTTAATGCAGGCTTTGCAGTGCCATGGGCATGGGTAATTGCAGGCATTATTATTTGTTCCGGTGTAGGATTGCTTGCGGGAATATGGCCCGCGGTTAAAGCGTCAAGACTAAATCCTATAACCGCATTAAGGTATGAATGAGACAATTATTTTTTCATCAGAAGCCGACAGGAGAAATTTTGTCTGAACATTATGCACTAAATCAAAAGTAAATAGCCCGCTAAACTTATAGCGGGCGAAGGATTACAATAAAATTTTAAGTTAATAACTTAACTAATGGCCTACAAGCGCGAAATCATTTTTCAATTGGGCAACGCAGGCATTAATTATATCTGCAACATAGTTTACGTCCTGCTTTAAAGTTTTAGAATCAGCAGCAGCTTTACCCTGTTTTTCCAGTTTCCTGATGATATCAGTTAGTAACTCAATTGAAAACAAATCAATTGTCGCTTTCATTTTATGGGCGTAGAAGTAAAGACTTTCCCAGTCTTTTCTTGTAGAAGCTTTTTGTAATTCTGCACTCATTTCAGGCAAATGTTCAATAAACAACTCTGCCATGCTTTTTACAAATTCTTCGTCGCCATAATGTGTTTTCAGTATTGCTTCGGTGTTGTACAATTTTTTCATGGATATATATTGGATTGTATTAAGCGTCTATTTTTCTCTTTGCAATTTTCAGTTGCTGGCTGTTAATCATTCGGTATATGGTTGATTTACCTACGTCCAGCTTACCGGCAACTTTTAAAACGTCATAGTCATATTCATCAAGGTATTGTTGTATCAGCTTACGCATGTATTCTCTTAAAGTATAATTGCCATTACCGTACGTAAGCGCTTTAACGGGCGTAAGATAAATTTGCAGATGCTCTTCATTAACCTCTTCTTCTTCTGCCATTACACATGCCAATTCTACTAACGATTTTAATTCACGAATATTACCTGGAAATGAGTACGACATTAATTTGTGCTTAGCCTCAAGCGATAAATGTTTTTTACCAAGCCGGTTTTCTTTGCAAAACTGGTCAATAAAATATTTTGCAATAAGCAGTATATCGTTTTCTCTTTCCCGCAATGGCGGCAATGCAATTGGCAACCCGAGTAAACGATAATATAAATCTTCGCGAAAATTACCTTTGGCAATTTCTTCCTGTAGGTTTCGGTGGGTTGCAACAATAATGCGCACATTTATTTTTATTATTTCGTTGCTGCCAATGCGGGTAACTTCTTTTTCCTGCAACGCACGTAATAATTTCGCCTGCATGTTTAAATCCATCTCACCAATTTCATCAAGAAACAATGTACCGTTGTGTGCTTCTTCAAATTTACCTATGCGGCGGTTAGCTGCACCGGTAAATGCACCCTTCTCATGTCCAAACAATTCGCTCTCTAATAAATCTCTTGGAATAGCAGCAACATTTACGGGAACAAAAGCATGTTTTTTTCTTTCTGAATTAAAATGAATTGATTTAGCTACAAGTTCTTTTCCCGTTCCAGTTTCACCCGTTATAGATGCAGTTATATTTGTTGAAGCTGCTTTGGCCATTAAGCTAAAAATTTTTTTAATGGCATTACTGTTGCCAATTATGTGTTGAAAATCGTACTTCTTTTCAACTTCTTTTTTTAAAGACTCAACTTGCTTTTTAAGTTCAATCGTTTCGCGCAAATTTTGAATTGCCATCCATAAACGTTCCTGGGTATCGCTGTCTTTTTGTATGTAATCATGCGCTCCCTTTTTAAAAAGATCTATGGCAACTTTTATATCTTCCTGTCCTGAAATAACAATGATTTTTGTTTCCGGGCTTTCTTGTATAATGTGCGTGAGCAAGTCCTCACCGCGCATATCAGGGAGCGAATAATCTAATGTAACAATATCAGGATTTTCATGCAAACTTGCTTTTAAAGTTTTTGCAGAATGGAAAGTTTTCACCTGGTAGTCAGGATTAAGCGATAAATAATGTGCTAATGCTGAACAATAAAGCACGTCGTCATCAACCACATATATACATACGGTTTCTCTTAGCATAAGACGGATTTTAAAAATGCAAGTTAATATTTTTAATATATGCCACCATTATTTTTTTTACATGCTTAATAACAGGAATAATTTAAACTAGAAATTTACCGCTTTTACATTTTTAAAATTATGCTCGCCGGCTTAAACTATTTTTGCTGTTTAAAATGAGCTGTAAGATTAGGACAAACTTTATCGTGATTAATCCTATTACAATTCCATCGTATTTAAAATAGTTTTACACATGAAAATTACGGATGAAATTATTAATCATCTTGCACATTTGGCGAGGCTTGAATTTTCAGATGAAGAAAAAACCGAATTAAAACAGGATCTTGAAAAAATGATCGGTTTTGTAGAAAAACTTAAAGAGGTAGATACAACAGGCGTTGAACCTTTAATGCATATTACAGATGCCGTAAATGTTTTGCGGGAAGATGTTGCAGAAAAAACGATTACAAAGAAAGAAGCTTTATTAAACGCGCCGCAAACAGACGGTAATTTTTTTATTGTACCTAAGGTTATTAAAAAAAATCATTCACACTAAAATAACTGAATACATTACTATATGCAGCCAATAATAGAACTCAGGGAAATACGCAAATCATATTTTATGGGCACCAATATGCTCGAGGTGTTGAAAGGTATTTCGCTTAATATTTTTAAAAATGAATACGTAGCGTTAATGGGTCCAAGCGGTAGCGGCAAAAGCACATTGATGAACATTCTTGGTTGTCTTGATACGCCAACAAGCGGCAACTATATTTTAAATAGCACAGATGTAAGTAAAATGTCTGACGACGATCTTGCTGAAGTGCGTAATACAGAAATTGGTTTTGTATTTCAACAATTTAATTTATTGCCCAGGTTATCTGCTGCGGAAAATGTGGCGCTGCCGCTTATTTATGCCGGCACAGGAAAGAAAGAAAGAATGGAACGTGCAATGGAAGCTCTTAAAAAAGTTGCGCTTGCAGATCGCAGCCATCATAAACCAAATGAATTAAGCGGCGGGCAAATTCAGCGTGTGGCTATTGCAAGAGCCCTTGTAAATAATCCCGCAATTTTGCTGGCCGATGAGCCTACGGGCAATCTTGATTCAAAAACTTCAGTTGAAGTAATGGATATTTTCAGTTCTATACAAGCTGCAGGTAATACGGTTGTTTTGGTAACGCATGAAGAAGATATTGCCGCTTATGCAAAACGAGTGGTGCGTTTACGCGATGGCGTTATAGAAAGTGATTCTGTAAGAGAGCTTGAAACTGCACTACAGTAATTTCATTAGGTAAAATTGTAGTTAATGGCAATTAAAATTTATACAAAAACAGGCGATAAAGGCACAACTTCACTTATTGGCGGAACTAAAGTTTTCAAAAATGATATCCGTATCGAAACCTATGGTACGATTGATGAACTTAATTCTCATATTGGTCTTGTAGCAGGTTACACGCCTGGTAAACATCAGCGTAATATTTTAGTACAGGTGCAGAACAGGTTATTTGTAATTGGCTCTTCACTTGCCTGTGATCCTGAAAAACAAACCGGCATGCACATTCCAGATCTTAAAGAAGAAGATGTAAGCATGTTGGAAAATGAAATAGACAATATGAACGAAACGCTGCCGGAGATGAAAAATTTTATTCTTCCTGGAGATAATACTGCAGTTGCATCTACGCATGTTGCGCGTTGTGTTTGCCGCCGTGCGGAAAGGCTTTCTGTAAACATGCAACAGCATTCCGTTTTTATAGAACCCATCATTATAAAATATCTTAACCGTTTAAGCGATTACCTTTTTGTACTGGCCCGTTTTACTGCACAGGAACTGCATGTTGCAGAGGTGATATGGAAGGGTAGATGAATATAAATTCTCTGTCAGAATAATTGTTCATGAATGTCGGCCGAAAAACTTGTTTTATAATAAAATGGCATGATTCTTTAAGCATTAATCATAAATTAAAACTATGGGCAAAATTTCTTTCCTGCTGTTAACCGGCGCTGCTGCATTTGCTGCTTATAAATATTCTAAAATGAGTGAAGCAGAAAAAAAAGAATTGGTAGATAAGTTCAAACAAAAAGGTAAAAAAATTTACGATCAATTTTCGCCTGATTTAAAGGAAACCTTTAAAAAATTCAGCTAATTTTTCTTTTTTATGGCGCAGCCTGAATCTTTTACAATAAAGGTTAATAATGTAACATACATAATAAAACCTTATCGTGAAGCTGATTGTACTTTATATGAAGTTTTTACAACCTGTGAAAAACTTTTTACTCTAAAAAAAGCTGGTAATGGAGATTGGGTAACCAATGAACAGGATATTATTCCGATTTCCGGAGACCTTGTTGAAGAAATAGGCGACGCGCTTGAAGCATATGAATACCAGCTAAAATAATTTTTTACCTGTTAGAGGTAATAAAGTTGTTTAAATTTTGCAAAGCGTACCACCGAATGCTTAACAATATTGCGAATGAACGAAACAGCGTTTTGATGAAAACGAATTGTTTTTCGTTCATTTTTTTTTGCAATGGACATTATAGTTATAACATATAAAAACGATTAATCGCTTGTTCATATGTTGTCCCCGATATCTTAAATTGCCTCAGGCAATATCGTTAAGCTTATATATTTTTTCTGAACAAGCTTAATTTCAAATCAGCTTTTCCACATACCATCCTGCTTAACGTTATGCAGTTGCTTTTTTATCTCAATAACAGGTAACGCTTAGCCTTACCTCCCCATTGCGGTAACTTATAAATTAATGTTGTACAGGCATAAATAATTATTACGAAATCATGTAATTATTTTTTAGCAGAAGCAACCCATTATCATAATAAGCCGGTTTTGTGCTAACATAGAAGCTTTTCTGCTGCCATACCATTTATAAACCTAAAAATGCTGAAATGAAAAAATACTTATCACTTGTAACGATTTGCCTGTTATTTACATTAAGCGGCTATTCATTTACACAAATAGTGAGTGTAAAAAATTTTACGTTCTCGCCGGCTACTTTTACAATAAACATTGGTGATACTATTCAGTGGGTGTACGCTGCCGGCACGCACACCACCACATCGCTTACGATACCAACAGGCGCTGCTGCATGGGATCATCCGGTTAATTCTTCAAGCACCACATTCACTTACGTTCCAACCAAAGCGGGTATATATAATTATAAATGCACTTTTCATTTCGCAATGGGCATGAAGGGCGATTTTACAGTTGTTTGCCCACAGATAAGCGCAAGTATTTCTGCAGCTTCTGCCACTACATTTTGCCAGGGCGGTTCTGTGGTTTTGAAATCAAATGTCTCATCTTCTTTTACTTCATATCAATGGAAGAAAAATGGAACCGCTATTACAAACGCAACAAACGCAAATTACACCGCCAAAACAACCGGAGGTTATACTTTAGTGGTTACAAACAATTGCGCGAAAACTGCAACTTCGAATACAATCAATGTTACCGTAAATCCATTGCCAGGTGCAACTATCTCACCTGCAGGCACAGTAAGCATTTGCACTGGTGACAGTATAAAACTTAAAGCCAATACCGGTAGTTCAAATACGTACAAGTGGAAAAGAAATGGGGTTAACATTCCGGGTGCTACATCCAGCATTTACTTTGCAAAAAAAGAAGGCAACTATAAAGTAGTAGTAACTAAAACTACCACGGGATGCAGTAAAGCTTCGGCCGCCACAATAATAGAAATTAATTGCGCAAACTCAATTGCAGCAAAGCTTCCGGCAAATAAAATAGAAATCTTTCCTAATCCTTCTGCTAATGACTTTCATATTGCAATTCCTGCTTATAATAGTAATCAATTTTCTTTAGCGGTTTATGATGCTAATGGAAGGCTAATACGAGACAGCAAAATCAGTTCAGCAAATTTTTCATTTGGAAGTGAGTTAAAACCAGGAATTTATTTTGTTGAAGTAAAACATGCAAATGTTGTAGTAACAAAGGAAAAAATAATTAAAAAATAGGATTGATACTGCTTTTGCGGTATGATATAATTTTCCATTATTCAGTATGGTTTGTTGTAGGGCCCGTTATTTTTAACCGGGCCCTTTTAATGCGTGTTCAGTTTAAAATTTATTTTTTTACTGAACTAATGGCCACTGGTATTTATTTGCAGCTTTAAAAAGTTGAAGCAACTATTTTTGTGATTGCAGTAACTCCTTAATATGAGGCTGCAAATAATATTATGAATCTGCCTTTTTTTTACGAACCATCTATTGTGCAACAGCAATATACTTTAAGCGAAGAAACCAGCAGGCACTGCATTCAGGTTTTACGTATGAAGGAAAACGAAAAACTTAATCTTACGGATGGTAAAGGCAATCTCGATACAGCAGTTATTACGAAAGCAAATAAAAAAAATTGTGAAGTAAGAATAGAAAAAAGTATAAACTATCAACGGCAAACAAAAAATGTTTCTATTGCGATATCCTTATTAAAAAATCCAGCGCGGCTCGAATGGTTTATGGAAAAAGCTACAGAAATAGGTGTTTATGAAATTCAGCCACTTATCTGCGAGCATACAGCAAAAGAGAATTTTAGGTATGAAAGAATAAGTGGTATTCTTATTTCAGCTATGCTGCAAAGCCAGCAGGTTTTTTTACCGCAACTTTATCAACCAAAAAAATATACTGACTTTATTAAGCGAGGATTTTGAAGGCACTAAATTAATTGCGCATTGCAGGAAAGGCGATAAGGCTGCTATTCATCAACCAGCATTTCAAAATAAAAATGCCTTAATTCTGATTGGCCCTGAAGGTGATTTTTCACAAACGGAAATTGATACGGCCATTGCTGATAATTTTGTAGCGGTTGATTTAGGACATACCAGGCTACGCTCAGAAACTGCAGGTATTGTTGCTGCAGCTTTTCTTTGTAATTAAGTGCATTGAACGCTTATAAAATATCTGTTTTTGATTAACTCAAATGTTTTACTTTCCAATTTCAAAATTTATTTGATGAAACGAATACTGCTTTATGGAATGGCTTTTATAATAATTCTTTTTGCTGCATGCAATACCAAAGACCAGCCTCCAAAAAAATTTATTGAAACCCGTTATATGGATTCTTCGACAAAACCCAGCGACAATTTTTTTGAATTTATAAATGGCAAATGGCTTGATACAATAAAAATTCCGGAAACGGAAGCCGGTATTGGATCATTTGATGACTTAGTTGTTAATACAAGAGAGCATCTTAAAACTATATTGGACTCACTTTCAAACGGCAGTCAGCAACCAGGCACGCTTGAGCAAAAAGTAGGGGATTTTTATGCGTCAGGCATGGATTCTATAACTATTGAAAGGCTTGGTTATGATCCGTTAAAGCCTTACCTCGCAAAAATTGACTCTATACAAGATGCAAATGGCGTTTTGCAATACGCAGAATTTTTACAAATGGAAAATGGAAATCCTTTATTTGGCCAGGCAGTTGGGCCGGATGACAAAAACAGCTCTGTAAACATTGCAGTGTATTTTCAAACAGGCCTGGGTATGCCCGACAGGGATTATTATTTTAAAACAGATGCAGAAAACCAAAAAGTAGTTGATGCTTACAAAACATACCTTAAGAAATTATTCATGTTAACTGGTGATGATTCTACTAAAGCAAGTATTGAAGTTGCTGAAGTGTATGAGCTCGAAAAACAAATGGCAGCAAGTCATAAAACACAGGTTGAGCTTCGTGATCCGCAAAGCAATTATCATAAAATGGCAATAGCAGATCTCAATACGCAAATGCCTGTTTTTGCCTGGAGTAGTACACTCGCTGCGGTTGGCGTGCATGTTGATTCAGTAAACGTTAGCCAGCCTGCTTATTATATAAAATTAAATGAGCTTCTTCGCTCGGTTCCAATTGATACATGGAAAACTTATTTGCGCGCTCATTTGGTGGCAGATAATTCAAACGTTTTAAGCAGTCCGTTTGTAAATGCACGTTTTGATTATGTAAAAACATTAAACGGCCAGCAGAAAATTAAACCGCGGTGGCAGCGAATGGTAGGTAACACAGATAATAGTTTGGGTGATGCGCTGGGCCAGATATATGTAAAAAAGTATTTTACCGCAGATGCAAAACAAAGGATGCTTGACCTGGTAAATAACCTGCAAAAAGCTTTTGAAAAACGAATACATAATCTTGACTGGATGAGCGACAGCACAAAAACAAAAGCCATTAACAAGCTTCATGCGTTTATAAAAAAAATTGGTTACCCCGATAAATGGAGAGATTACAGTAACGTTACCATTAATAGAAGTGCCTATTTTGAAAACCTTGTTTCGTGCTCTAAAAATGAATATCAATACCAGCTTGGCAAGATTGGAAAAAAGGTTGACAAGTATGAGTGGGACATGACACCACCTACTATTAATGCCGGCTATTATCCAAATCTAAATGCAATTGTATTTCCAGCGGGTATTTTGCAATTTCCGTTCTTTGATCCAAATGCAGACGATGCAATAAATTATGGCGGTGTAGGAATGGTTATCGGGCATGAAATGACGCATGGTTTTGATGACCAGGGCGCACAATTTGACCAGGATGGGAATTTAAAAAACTGGTGGAGCAAAGAAGACAGCGCAAAGTTTGTTGCAAAAACAAAGCAGGTAATTAATCTCTATAATAATTATGTCATTATAGATTCCGTGCATGTAAACGGCGCGTTAACCACAGGTGAAAACATTGCTGATATGGGCGGTCTTGCTATTGCTTACGATGCGTTTAAAATGACAAAGGAAGGGCAAGACACAACAAAGATTGATGGCTTTACGCCTGATCAGCGTTTCTTTATTTCGCTGGGACAAATCTGGCGTGAAAAATTAAAACCTGAATCGCAAAGGCTTTATGCGAATCTTGATCCGCATTCGCCTGCAAAGTTCAGGGTAAATGGGCCGCTTTCAAACTTTCCGCCGTTTTATGCAGCGTTTAATGTAAAACAAGGAGACAAAATGTTTGTGCCAGACAGCACAAGAATAAAGATTTGGTAATAATTTTTTTTGATTAAAATTAATCATATTACTTTCGCGCATCAATGATGAAGATTTGTAAACATACAAAATGTACAAAGGTTTTCTTTAACAGGGAAGGTGTATAGAATTGTATGTTCTGATATAACTAAAGCCTTCCAAAAACGGAGGGCTTTTTTTATTTAAATTTTTATCGCATTAATTAACTATAAAAATCGAAAACAGTTTTATGAAAGTTGCAGTTGTTGGTGCAACCGGTTTGGTTGGCACAAAAATGTTGCAGGTATTGGCAGAAAGAAATTTTCCGGTTATCAGAATTATTGCCGGTAGCGAGTGAACGTTCTATTGGTAAAGAAGTTGAGTTTAAACAAAAAAAATACAAAGTTGTTTCGGCTGATGATGCCATTGCCGCAAAACCTGCTGTTGCTTTGTTTTCCGCCGGCGGAAGTACTTCACTTCAGTTAGCGCCTAAATTTGCGGAAGCAGGTATTACGGTAATTGATAATTCAAGCGCATGGCGTATGGATGAAACAAAAAAATTAGTGGTACCGGAAATAAATGCAGATGTATTAACTGCAGAAGATAAAATAATTGCTAATCCAAATTGCTCAACCATACAAATGGTAGTTGCCTTAAATCCGTTGCATAAAAAATATAAAATAAACAGGATTGTTGTAAGCACTTATCAAAGTGTTAGTGGCACGGGTAAAAAAGCAGTTGACCAGTTATTTAATGAAAGAAAAGGCATTAACGATGGCCCTATGGCTTATAAATACCATATTGATTTAAATGCCATTCCGCAGATAGATGTTTTTTTAGAAAATGGTTACTCTAAAGAAGAGATGAAGATGGTGAGTGAAACAAAAAAAATCATGCGGGATGATAATATTCTTGTTACAGCAACTACTGTACGCATTCCCGTTATTGGCGGCCACAGCGAAAGTGTAAATGTTGAATTTGAAAATGAGTTTAATATTAAAGACGTAATTGAGACGCTGAAAAATTCACCGGGAGTTGTAGTACAGGATGACTTGTCGCAGCAACTTTATCCGATGCCTTTATGGGCACATGAAAAAGATGAAGTATTTGTTGGAAGAATAAGAAGAGATGAAACGCAGCCAAACACTTTAAATCTTTGGATTGTAAGCGACAATTTACGAAAAGGCGCAGCTACCAATGCAGTACAGATTGCAGAATACCTTGTAGAAAAAAAGTTGTTGTAAGTAATAATTATCTTACACTAATCGTGGAGGAGAGTGGGTAACGCAGGTTCCTGTATTGCATCATGTCTACTTTTACACTGCCAACAGCAATAGGGCTTTCTATGCGAAGATGGAATGTGATTAGGATCATCGCTTATCCACACATTCATTTTTTCGCCACCTTCAAAAATAGTTCCCTTAACAAGCAAGCGGTTTAAATTTTATCGCATGAAATTTTCCGTAACGCGTTTTAATTGTTTCTTTTCCCTGGTAACGTATATAAAGATTATAAACTTCATTATCCAAAAACATACTAAAAGGAATTTTGTCATCTACTTTATATTTATTAAAATCAACATTACGTGCATAATAAATAGAACTTAAAACGTCCTGAACACAGTTAGGCACTTTAAAATCTCCTTTTAATGTAGTAGCTGTATTCGTTTGCTGATTAAACGTTACGTTTTCAATTTTTTTATACCCGCCTTCATCTACATTTCTTATAAACTTAAGCGGCTGTAAGTACATTGTATCAAAATAAGTTTCATACCTGTCTCTTACTTTAAAAATCCAGTCGTAGCTTGAATTGGAATTGCCTACACCTACTACATGATAAACAGGTTTATTGTTAAGTTTTTCAAGATGCATTTGTAAACGTTGCTGTGCCTGCATTTACATACAATCCAATTACAGAATAAAATACATTATACAGTTAGTGTTTCGTTTGCAGAAAATGCAGTATTGCGGATGCCGCAAAAATCATCTCCCGCAGAAAGTTTAAAATAAAAAAATATGCTTGCTATAATTAATAAAAATCTTCTCACATTAATTTTTATGCTGCTTTCTAAAAATTTTTACATTCAATAAAAACAAACTTCCTGCTATTGACGGAATGATAAGATTTATAAACCATATTAAAGATGTTGTTGCAACAATACCAAAAACATCCGGAGTAAGCAAACCAAATAATTGTGTACCAGCTTCACTTCTTATACCCACGTCTGCAAAAGGAATAGTAGGCAAAATTGCAAGCACTAAAAATAATACGCAAGTTGTGCAAACCGCATCGCCATAAATCAATCTTTACATGTAATAATTGCAACACAACAATATATTGAACAACAAAAACTATAAAACGTAACAAGGATAAGTTTAATATTCTTGTTAATTCTTTCCAGTGAAATGTTTCAAGGCTTTGTATTAAATACCTGTGTTTGAAAACAAACGGAATTTTTATAATTAATTGCGTAAGCCATGATAAACGGAAATATGCGATTATTAATAACACTGTTCCCAAATAATCATAGAAATAATTCCATCAAGCCAAAGAACAGATAAGCCCTGCATTTGCGGTTTTGTTTGCCAACTATAATTACGTAAATAAACCAAAGAAATAATTCCTGCAAGTAATGTAATTATTAATTGCGCCATACTGCCGGCAATATTAAGTGCAACGGAACGCAACTTGTTTCCTTCTTGCATATATAAAGCGCGTGCAGGGTATTCTCCAAAACCATTTGGCAAAAATAAAGACAATGCAAGTCCTGATAATACTGCTTTAACAGATGTTAAAAAACTAACCCGTTCTATCGGGTGCATAAGCAATTGCCATTTGCGGCTTTCAATGCCCCAGTTGGCACAAAGCAATACAAATAAAAAAATAAGTTGTAGGAATATTTTGCTTGGTGAAAATGCCTTTTACAATAAGCAATTTCTCATTAAGATCTGGATTGATTTTTAATTTTTGAATAAATAATAAACACCAATATAATAAACAACAAGCGGGCCAATTACATAATTGAGTATAATCTTAAATTGTTTGCGTGAACGTTTCATTGTACTCGAACTCAAAAATATCCTACATATACTCAGCATGTATAATTTATTTATTAAGGTTAATGTTGAGAAGTGCGATGATTGAAAAATAAATAGAGATCTTTATTTTATAAGCAGGTTGGTAATAGTTCCAATAATAATTGATGAAGCAAAACTCATTAAAGTGCCAATTAAAATATATTCCGCTTCTTTGCGCATAGTATCACCTTTAATATCATTAAAGCGCAGAATAGATTTTGCTGCAATAAGAAAACCGATGCCTTCAAAATGATTATTAATAACAAATGTGAGTACTAAAATTCTTTCAAAAATACCAATCCATTTACCGGCTTCGCTTAAGCTGGTGCTTGAACGCTGAAAACTTTGTTCAATATCTTTTCTCCATCGCTGCGTGGCAAAACCAAGTATAAATGCAAGCGGAAAAATGGTTATAAGATAAGCGGTTGTTATTAACCAGAAATTATAATCATTAAGCAATTTTGATATATGCTACAGTAAACCAGTTAACCGGCTGGTACCAGATCATCCAAATAATTATTATTACAATTATGTGCAGTAACTGATCTGCAATGAAACGTAAAAACATTTTCTTTTTGATATAGTTTCCAAAGGTCAATGCAATAATGTGTTATAAAGATAATTACCGGAATTTGCCAAAGCGATTTATCAGGCAGCAGCAAATACACTAAACCTGCATGCAACAAGCAATGCACGTATAAAAACCACGAAGCCGCTTTATCGATCTTTTTTATTTTGTACAAGTTTTTTTGTTTGCAATACAAAATCTGCAAAAAAATGTACTGCCAGCCATTGAAAAAGTAAAACAAGCATGCGTTAAATATAATTAAAGCGCGAGTTATAGCAGCTTCAAACCGCTGCAGAATTTTATTTATTACAGTCCAGCCTGCAGCCTGCAACCGCTGGTGCACCGAAGGCTGCGAAATATGTAATGCTTTTGCAATTTCTTCCTGTTTTGCGTTTTGCATTTGCAGATACAATGCTTCTGCCTGTGCATTGCTTAAGCGCTCCAGTAAAAAATTTAATGTGGCATTGTGCACTTTCCATTCTTCATTAAAAGCTGCGCCTTCAAATGCAATGCTGATAAGTTCATTTCTTTTTTTAAGTTCATCTACATTTTCACCCGAAAGCCTGAAAGCAGTTCCATCTGAAGTAATTATATTATCACTTTTAAAACTTATTTCGCCAATACCAACTGATTGCCTTATTTTAAAATTTTCTGCTGCTAAAAAACAATACAGCGAAAGAGCAGTACGTAAGGCAACCGATTTATTTTTTGTAAATACAGACTGCAGACTATCTCCCCTGAATTGCTCGGCTTTAAAATCCGGGTAACCGGCAGTTATTTTTTTAATAAATGTATTCAGCATGTTTTGCAGCTTCTTTCTTTTTACAGGCGTAAACTTAGCTGAAGCAACTATATCGCCTGTAATTATAACAGCATTAATATTTTTAGCCACCCTGATTATTTTTACAAATATAGTATTATAATACTATAATTGTGCAATATAGTATTGTAGTACTATAATTATATAATATAGTATTATAGCATTATAATAAATTAATATAGTATTTAAATACTATAATAGCTTAATATAGTATTACAGTACTATAATGGCGTTACACGGTAATTTTCTGTGCTGTTTTACCAGCCGTGAACATTTGCAGGCACACGGCAAATAATATCAGGCCAAAACCAAAAAAGAAATATTTGCTTAAGGCTTGATTTTCGTGAAAAACAATAAAGGCGAGAATAATTCCATAAACAGGCTCGAGTGTAAGTGTAAGGTTCATTGTAAATGCGCTTACTTTTTTTAATGCATTTATATACAGCATAAAAGTTAGAATAGTACAGAGCCAGCTTAAAATTAAGCAGCCAGAGCCAATCATAATGTTGCGGTGTTTTTTGTATTGAAGGAAATAAGAAATCATACAAGCGGCATTAAAATGCTTAATCCTAAAAAACCACCTGTTAATTGGTATAATGTTATTGTTTCAGGCTGATAACCGGCAATTAATTTTTTATTCATTACAGAAACCAACACAGTTAAAACTGCTGCAAGAAGACCAATATAAATTCCGGTAGAGTAGGAGAGATTGGTTACATAAATTAATGCAATACCACCTAATGCAAACACACCCAAAATAATTTCATACATATTAATACGGCGGCGAAAAAATAAAGGTTCAATAACTAGCGCTTAATAAGCCTGTTGTACTTAAACAGGTAAGCGCAATTGAAACATTTGCATATTTTATACTGCCATAAAATGTAAGCCAGTGCAGCGAAAGCACGGTGCCAACAGATGCAATCTTTAAAAAATTTTTCAGTGAAATTTTGCGGATGATTTTTAAAAAATAAAATAAAATCCACAGGCTGATTACTGTAATAAACATGCGCCACCAAACCAGCCAGCCTTCATTTAAACTTATTGCACGACCCAACACGCCGGTAAAGCCCCATAAAAAAACTGCGGTGTGCAAACGGATAAGTGCATTTTTCATTGAGGCAAAGAAACTAAATCACAGATGTTATCCACCATGTATTTCCAAAAGCATCTTTTATACCGCCGCTTCTGCCATAAGATTGATTGCCTAATTCGTGTAACAGCGGTCGCGCCTTTATCAAGTGCTTTTTTATAAGTTACATCGGCATCTTCAACATAAATAAATAAACCGGCATTCATTGGTGTATATTCTGCCGTGCTTTCTGCAAACATTATTATGCTGTTACCGATTTTTATTTCGCCATGCATAATAATGTTTTCATCGCGCATATATTTATTAATTAATGCTGCACCAAAAACATCTTGTGTAAATTGAATAAAAGCTGCAGCATTTTTAATAATTAAATAAGGTGTTACTGTTGGATAATCTTCAGGAATTTTACTCATAAAATTTTATTTGAGTTTATTAATAATTTTTACAATTCCGTTATTCTTGCCAAATGATGATCATCATGTTCCGCAACAAATAAAAATAAATCCATGGTGCGCATTGGCGTTTTTAATCTTGGGTGAAGTGCAGATCATAAATATCTCTTGCTTCATCTAAGCTTTTCAAGAATGCTAACTGTTTGATTTCTTATTTGTCTGAAATCATTTAATAATCTTTCAATTGCAACGGCATTATGATTTGCTTCGCTCGTTTTTCTATTTTGTAAATCCGTTGGCCTTAGTTCTGTTTTACCATTTAAAATATCTTCAAGACGGCCTTGCCAGAGCGGTTCAAGATCAGTTAAATGACCAATATTTTCTTTTATTGTCCATGTACTATCTAATCTTACCGATAATATATTTGCAGGTATATTTTTAAGTTTCTCTTCAAGCCGTACAGGTGTTCCTGCAAGTCGTTCAATAATCGAAGGGAAAATGTTTTGCGCAGAATCAAAGTCAAAATTTCTTTCGAACCATTTTATTTGTTTCATTGCAATTTTTAATTAATAGCGAAGTTCAAATAAAAAATTTTTTCTGCAGAAACTTCTTAACAAATTCATCAGTAAAAAACACATTAAATAAAGCGGTAATGCAGGTGTAAAAGATTAAATTTGCAGGCTTAAAAAATTATTCAGATTTATATCTCTCAAATAACGGAATGGAAGAAAATAAACTCCCCGAGGAAACTTCAGATAACGATAGAATTGTACAGGTAAATATTGAAGAGCAAATGAAAACAGCCTACATTGATTATTCAATGTCGGTTATTGTTGGCCGTGCCTTGCCTGATATAAGAGATGGTTTTAAACCCGTGCATCGCAGAATATTATATGCCATGAATGAATTGGGTTTAAATGCTAACCGCTCTTATAAAAAATGTGCGCGTATTGTAGGAGAGGTGTTGGGTAAATATCATCCGCATGGCGATACAGCCGTGTATGATGCATTGGTGCGCATGGGGCAGGAGTGGAATATGAATCATGTGCTGATTGATAAACAGGGAAATTTTGGCAGCCCTGATGGAGATCCACCGGCAGCTATGCGATATACTGAAGCAAAGTTGCAACGTTTTGCAGAAAGCATGCTTGATGATATTGAAAAAGAAACCGTAGATTTTCAATTGAATTTTGATGATTCTTTAGAAGAACCTGTTGTATTACCAACGCGTATTCCGCAGTTATTGGTAAATGGTTCAAGTGGTATTGCAGTTGGCATGGCAACCAACATGATGCCGCATAATTTAAGTGAAGTTATTGATGGCTGTATTGCTTATATAGATGACAGGAATATAGATGCCGAAAGCCTTGTAAAATATGTAAAGGCACCTGATTTTCCAACCGGCGGAACAATATATGGAATGGAAGGTGTGCTGCAGGCAATGCTTACAGGTCGCGGCAGGGTAGTGCTTCGTGGTAAATGCCATATTGATACAAAGCCCAGCGGCAGAGAACAAATTATAATTACAGAAGTTCCTTACCAGGTAAGCCGCGATGCACTTAACAGATAGAATTGGCCAGCTTGTAAATGAAAAAACAATTGAAGGCATTGTACATGTAAACAACGAAAGCAATAACAAAGAAGGAACGCGTATTGTAGTTGATCTAAAACGCGATGCAGTTTCAAGTGTTATTGTAAATCAATTATACAAATTTACTGAACTGCAAACCAGTTATGGAATAAATAATGTTGCGCTTAGTAAAGGCAGACCAAAAATTTTAAATCTTAAAGATCTTATCAGTGAGTTTATAGAATTTAGAATGGAAGTGGTAATACGCCGCGCCAATTTTGAACTTCGTAAAGCAAAAGAAAGAGCACATATTTTAAACGGCTATCTCATTGCACTTGATCATCTTGATGAAGTAATTCGTTTAATAAGAAATTCTGCCACACCGGATATTGCAAAAGATAATTTAATAAATGCAGGATGGGGTTTAGATGAAATTCAGGCAAAAGCAATATTGGAATTACGCCTGCAACGCCTTACCGGCATGGAGCGTGATAAAATTAAAGCAGAGTACGAAGAGTTACAAAAACAAATTGCAGCACTGGAAGAATTATTGGCTAATGAACAGCTACGCTATGATCTTATAAAAAAAGAATTGCTTGAAGTAAAAGAAAAATTTGGTGTGCCGCGCAAAACGGAAATTCAATATCTCGCAGATGAAATGCGCATTGAAGATTTAATTGAAAAAGAAGATGTGGTTATCACCATTTCGCATTTGGGATATATTAAAAGAACCAGCGCCTCAGAATACCGTCAGCAACGCAGAGGCGGCAGAGGTGCTATCGGCAGTAAAACAAGAGATGAAGATTTTGTAGAGCATTTATTTGTTGCATCAACGCATGATACCATGCTTTTCTTTACACAACAGGGCAGGTGTTACTGGTTAAAGGTGTATGAAATTCCGGAAGGAGAAAAACAGGGTAAAGGCAGGGCAATACAAAACATGGTGCAGCTTGTTCCGGATGATAAAATAAAAGCCATCATCAATGTAAAAAACCTCGATGATAAAGATTTTGTAACCAGCCATAATATTGTGCTCTGCACTAAAAAAGGCGTTATTAAAAAAACACTTCTCGAAGACTTTCAGCCGCCCACGTGCAAACGGTGTAAATGCTATTACAATTTTAGAAGGAGATGAGTTACTGAATGCTATGCTTACCGATGGAAACTGCGAGATTATGATGGCAGTAAAAAGCGGCAGGGCCATTCGTTTTCCTGAAAGTAAAGTAAGGGCTACAGGCCGCGGTGCCATTGGTGTTTCGGGCATTGAAGTTGATGATAAAAACGATGAGGTAATTGGCATGATATGTGTCGGAAAGGGTGAAACAAAAAAAACGGTTTTGGTTGTTAGTGAAAAAGGATTTGGAAAGCGTACCCTGATTGATGAATACAGAATTACAAACCGTGGCGGAAAAGGCGTTAAAACCATCAACGTAACAGAAAAAACAGGCGCCTGGTTGGCATTCTTAATGTACAGGAAAAAGAAGATTTACTTATTACATGCAAATCCGGAATTATTTTAAGAACATCTGTTTCTAACATAAAAGAATCAGGCAGGGCAACACAGGGCGTAATACTAATAAGGCTTGATGATGGTGACGAAATTGCAGCTATTTCAAAAATGGATGAAGCAGAAAAAACAGAAGACGAAAATCCTGATCAGGAACAAAAGAATACAGGGTCGATGCGTCTTTCAAACATTAATTATAAACTTGCTTTGCTGTAAAAAATAAAACCTACAATATGAAAAAAATATTTCTAACGTTGGCATTGGCTTTTTGTATCGTTTATTTAAATGCGCAGGATGAAGCAGTGATTCAGTTATATGCGACAGCAAAAAAATTGGGAGAAAGCGAAAACAGAGGTCGATAAATGGGTTGCTGATCCAAAATTAAAAGATAAAGAAAAGCCCACTGCTTATCTCTGGAAACTGGATATTTATAGCCAGTTATATGTTGATTCTTCATTAAGTTCAGAAATATCCTGATGCAGCCGATCAGGCAATGGATGCATTGAATAAATATGTGGCGCTTGATCGTTCTTTAAAGAAATGAGAGGACAAAATTTTGCTGTTGGTGTGGGCAATCTTTATTCCGGTTCTTTTAATAAAGGAAAAAATGCTTTCAAAGCAAAAGACTGGCAAACTGCATATAAATATTTTTCACAGTCAGAAAAATTAGGAGAGTTCTTGTTGCAATCATAAACTTAGTTCAAATACATGCTACTATTGATACAGTAACTGTTTTGTATACTGCTTATTCTGCGCAAAATTCGCAAGCAATTAGATACTGCTGCTAAATATTATTCCATGCTCGCAGATTTAAAAGTTAGCGGACCGGATTATGAAGACATTTATAAATTTCTTATACAATATTATTCTGATAAAAAAGATGATGCAAATTTTAAGAAATATCTTGCCTTTGCAAAAGAATTATATCCGAATGATAATGCCGTTTGGACGCAATTTGAAATGGGTAATTTAACAGACGAATGCTGATTTACCTAAACTGCTTGCCCAATATCAGCAGGATGTTGCAGCCGGCAATATGAATGAAGAAAAATATGCAAGTTACGGCCAGGCATTTGCCACAACCGATAAAGAACAATTGGATAAATTAGACAGCACGCAAAAAACGGAATTAAAGCATGCTGCAGCGCAGGCATTCTGCCAAAGCATATGAACTTAATGATACGGCTGGCTTATATGCATTTAATGCCGGCGTTATTTATTATAGTATTTACAGTGAATTAGATGACAAGTATAATGCAAACCGCGGTGAAAGCGCCACCTTAAAAGCAAAGCGTGCAGAAATAGCAAAGCAGGAAATGGCGTATGCTGATACGGCTGCACAATGGCTGGAAAAAGCTTACAATACTTTAAAAGCAAAACAAGACAGGTCGAAATCTGAAACGATAAGTTTAAACCGTGCGGTAGATTATCTTGCGAATATTAATTACTGGCAGCGGGATCAAACAAAAGTAAACGGCAATAATAAAGACTATGATAAATATGATGCATTGTATAAAAAATACGATGCTGAGCATAACACGTATCAATAACAAAATTCCTTTTGAAAATTTAAGCCGCTAAGTTTTTTGGCGGCTTTTTTTATGGATTGATTTTTCCACAACTTCATGCATGTGCGGTAATTTTTGTTTATTCAATAAACAACGCAGAGGTGAATCAAAAACCTACACACCCGATGCAGATAGTGTTCGCTTGAGAGAAATAATAATTGGCATTATTTTAGAATTACAACACGCAGAATACTTTAAATGACTCATACTAAGCTACTATAAATGGGTTGCTTTTATTGGGTAATTCTTTTTGTTTTGGTCTTATAATCCGTACATCTTTCAATACCGTACTCATGAACAATTTATTACTGGCAGTATTAGTCATTTTAGTCCCTTTTGTATTTAAAATTCTGCAGGTTCTAAAAGATCAGAAGCAACAACTTAAAGAAATGAATGAAAGGTATGAACAGTCCAAACGGCAATTGAATAAAGAGCGCATTTTCGAAAAAGAGGACTATCTGTCTGTAAAATAAATACACCTTCGGTATAAACTGAAGGGCTTTTGTATTTGGGCTGCTGTCACATACCGCCTTATCTTACCGTGAATTTAAAAACTCTCCTTAATTTTAAGCCCCTTACTGTATCAGTAAAAGAGCAAAGGAAGGTAATTAGACCTTGGGTAACAATATTGCGTATATACATCTAATACCAATTTAACGGCTTACACGCGGCGATAGCTTAATTGTAGAGCATTCCGTATCCCATACTGAAGACGAGTGTTCTAATCATTTGCGCCGCTCAAAAGGCTTGCATTAAACGTGATATGAACTATGAATCATTTACGCAAGACTCAGGAGCGATTATATGTGTCTGAAATGATAAGTGCTAAAAAAAGAAAATTAAAATTTCGATTTTGGCTTTCTCTAAGCATCTCGGTTGTTGCACTTGTAATGGCAATTATTGCACTGTGTAAATCTTAGTCGTTCTGCTCAGCACCTATAATTCTCCAGGGAGAGCCGAGGTTAATAGAATAGGAAATTTGTAAGTTTTTTAAACAAATTTCTGAGAGCTGAAGGGCAGGGCGGGCAAAGAAAAAATAAAATTCATGGCTTATTTCTTTGAAAAAGAAATCCTGAAATTCACACCGGCTTTCGTGAATTTCCTTACCACAGCCATAACATTATTTAAAAAACTCTTGATTTATTTCACTTAACTTAATTACTAGTTAAATTTGTTCTGAAGACTAAGTGATATCATTTTGGGGCTTTCTTCTAAACATTCTGTAGCTTATCATTCATAAAGACTATCATTATTCGGTACAGGCGTAAAATTTAATTCTTTTCTTAATTCATCCCTTAAGGATTTCTAGAGCGGCAAAGCGTCCTCATGATTGCCTAATATATATTGATGAGCTATTCGTATTGTTTACTATCAGCTAATAAACTTATTTGTCCTAATGCGGCTTCTGAATATTTACCATAAATATAGCTGTCGATGCGCTTTCACCGTGGTGTCAAAGAATTTATCAGTAGAATTCTCTTATCGCGAATAAGTATTAATCAAACTTTTAACTCTTAATTCCTTTTTCGTTTTATCGCTATCCAACTTATTTTGTGAATAACTATTGCAAACCATCCAATTATAGTCACTCCTAAACCAATTCAATAGCTAACGTATTTCCGCTTTCTCTGTGTAAATAATCAAAGCAAATCCAAAAAGTACACACAATTGTCAAAGTGACTATTATTAAAGTTTACCTCATTATTTTTTACTACAAAACAAATGATGAATATACAGCGCAGGCGCATACGAATTTTAAATCGGTTTGATAATTTTCATATAGCAGTTTTGCTAAAAGTATGAAAATTACCTTTTGTTCTTTTCTCTTAGTAACGAGTTAATCAAAATTTCAACCAATACTATAAATACAATTACATTAAACAACAAACTCGGATTATCGTTATTAAAGAAAAAGTCTGTTATTTGGCGTAAAACTTTCATATTATTATGTTAACGCTCTCAATAACATAATCACTCTTTGAAGTTCCCACGCTCTACAGCGGGAGGGCTTTTATTTTTTCTTTACTCACAGCCTTGTGCGGGCAACTTAACATAAAAATTTGTTATCGGCTTTTGCTGTCCTTTGCGGGGCTTATGAAGGATTTTTCTTGCAAATAAATAACAAATTTATAATGCCTAAGAAAAATCCTTCATAAGCCCCGCCATTTTAATATTATTCAGCAAAATGACGATAACTCATATTATGTTTGAGTTGCGGCTTTGGGGCGTAAATATCTTATATTTTTCTTCAAACAAATCTTTGTAGCTGAAGGGCAGCTAAGGCAAAGAAAAAATAAAATTAATAGGAAATTGCGCCTTAGCGCAACAACTGAAATTCGCAAAGAATTTCTCTACTCCTCGCAGAATCTTACATATTAGATTGATAGTAAGCTGTGAATGGCAACTTTTTGATTGTTGACGAATGGTTGCTAAGAAACATCATTTAGGAAATTTAGAAAATGCAAGTATGGATGCCTGTATATTTAATTTTGAGTATTCTATACTTTAGATTAACAGTAAAGTAATCCTTTACTGTTTCGAAGTTTATTCGCTGGTCTATAATTTCATACAACTTTCATTTCCGCAACTTCTTTTTTCAAGTTATTCTCAATATCACTAGCGTTTATTATAGGTGCATTTGTTTGCTCTTAATTAATTTTTCAATTTCTTTTCGGTCTTCAAAGTAATTTCATCTAAACTCATAACAGCAGTTTTGATTTTTAAGTTTCCGCTAATATAACCTTAAACAGGGTTGAAGTTCCCACGCTCTATAGTGCGCAGGCTTTTATTTTTTCTTTACTCACAGCCTTGTGCGGGCAACTTAACATAATATTAATTATAGGAAAACTATAGTTTTCTGTAAATGGAAATCAAATCATCAACCAACGAGTCTTGCTTGTATAACTGCGCATTAATTAGTTCAGGCGCAGATAATCCTTTTCCGGTAAGCATTTTTGTATTGGTTATAATCCTTACTTCATCCCACAAATTTTTATCAATAAAAGATTGCAGTAATGTTTTTCCGCCTTCAACCAAAACGCTGGAAATTTTTAGTTTGTAACAAGCTTGCAAAATTTCTGTAATTGTATTTTCTGCACCGGTTATTTTATAATAATAAACCTGGCGTTTTAAAGGTTCATGAAATGCAGCCGAATGTTTATGCGTATTAAATATTATCGTTGGTGCATTTATATTAAAAATGTTTAAATCGCTTTGCAGACGTAAACTCAAATCCATTACCAAACGTACCGGCGAATTTCCGTTCCATAAACGATTTGTAAGATCCGGGTTGTCTGCGTTTGCCGTATTCGTTCCGATTAAAATTCCGGCCGTTTCAGCGCGCCATTTGTGCACCATTTTATTGGCAATTTTTCCGCTTATTAACAATCTGTCTTTACCATCGCCGGCAATTTTATTATCTGCAGTTTGTGCCCATTTTAAAATTATATAAGGCCGTTGTAAAGCCTGGTAAGTAAAAAATATTCTATTTAACTCCTTACAATCATTTTCAAGCACGCCAACAATTACATTAATATTGTTCTGCTTAAGTTTCTCAATTCCTTTTCCATTTACTTCAGTATAAACATCTTTGCAACCGATAACAACTTTTGGTATTTCATTCCGGATAATTAGATCTGTGCAAGGCGGCGTTTTTCCATAATGCGCACACGGTTCTAAAGAAACATACATAACAGATTCCGGAACCAGGTTTTTATCAGCTTGTTTAACCGAATTAATGCAATTCACTTCCGCGTGTGCTTCGCCATATTTTTCATGATAACCTTCACCGATAATTCTGTTGTTATGCACTAACACAGCACCAACCATTGGATTGGGCGCAACATGCCCCGCTCCCAATTTTGCAAGCTGCAAACAGCGCAGCATGTAATAGTAATGTTCTTCGTGCATCAGTCAAAAATAATTAAACTAAGTATTTTGCAGCGTGACAATTCATTCAGCATACCAGCATTTAAAAAATAATCTTGCAAACATCTACGATGCAAAAGAAGTTGAAAACATTGCTGCGCTTGTAATTGAAAGTATTTCAGGCTTAAAAGGAACGGAAAGGATTTTAAACAGACACCAGACGCTTAATGATGGCCGGGTGAATATTTTGCAGAAGCATTTGCAGCAATTGATGAATCACAAACCGGTTCAATATGTTTTAAATGAAGCATGGTTTGCGGGAATGAAATTTTTTGTTGATGAGAATGTTTTAATTCCACGACCAGAAACAGAAGAATTGGTTGATTGGATTATCCAGGATTTACGGTTCACGATTCACGATTCACTATTCACAATCCTTGACATTGGTACCGGCAGTGGGTGTATTGCCATCGCCTTAAAAAAGAAAATAAAAAATGCAGAAGTATTTGCTTTAGATGTAAGTGAAGCCGCTTTAAAAGTTGCCGCATTAAATGCTCAACAAAACAATGCTGAAATAATTTTTTTTAAAGCTGATATTCTAAAAGATCAAACAAATATTAACATGGATTTATTTGATGTTATTGTTAGCAATCCGCCATACATAACAAAAGGTGAATCCGCAGAAATGCATGCTAATGTGCTTGCTTACGAACCGCATCTTGCATTATTTGTACCTGACGAAAACCCGCTTTTATTTTACAACGCGATAAGCAATTTTTCACGCGCACATTTAAAAGAAAATGGTAATTTATATTTTGAAGTACATGAAAACTTTGCAAATGAAATTGTACATCTCTTACAGCAAAATGGCTTTCAGCCCGTGGAAATAAAAAAAGATCTTCAGCAAAAAAACAGGATGGTTAAAGCAGTGCTGCATAAATAATTTACATATTACCTTTGCAGCATGAAAGTTAGTGCAGCAACGGAAACAGGGTTTAAAGAAGATGTTATTACAGATGAACTTCTTGAGCTTAACCATTCTTTTAATTTAGTGGTTTGGAATGATAGTGTAAACACTTTTGAGTGGGTGATTGAAACACTGGTTGAAATTTGCGGCCACACACACGAACAGGCAGAACAGTGTGCATACATTATACATTTTCACGGCAAATACGCAGTTAAGCAAGGCGATTATGAAACCTTAAAACCCATGCGCGAAGCCATTACAGATCGCGGCATAAATGCAACCATTGAAGAAATAGTCGAAAGTTAAAGTTCTGCTCCTCTCCTGCTAAATTGCAGTAATTATTCAATTTTTATATGGCTGTTTACGTTCTTGATAAAAGATTGTGGTTTCCGCCTGCAAGCGAAGCAAACGAAGACGGCTTGCTCGCTATTGGCGGCGATTTAAGTGAGGAACGTTTATTGCTGGCTTACCGCAACGGAATATTTCCATGGTTTGAAAATGAAATTCCATTGTGGTGGTGTCCGCAGCCACGGTTTGTTTTATTGCCGGAAGATTTAAAAATTAGTAAAAGCATGAAACAGGTGCTTGGGAAAAATCAATTCGAATTTAGAATAAACACAGCGTTTGAAACGGTTATGCATGCGTGTAAAAACATTGCCCGCACAGATCAGCAAGGCACATGGATTACAGATGATATGGAAAAAGCGTATATCAATTTATATAGAAAAAATTATGCTTTTAGTGCAGAAGCTTGGCAAAACAATAACCTGGCCGGCGGGTTATATGGTATTCGTTTAGGAAAAGTATTTTTTGGTGAGAGCATGTTTAGCGAGGTATCTAATGCGAGTAAGTTTACGCTTATAAATTATGTTGAACAATTAAAGCACGAAGGCGTGCAGCTTATAGATTGCCAGGTTTACACGCAGCATTTACAAAGTATGGGTGCTAAAATGATTGAAAGAAAAGATTTTCTGCAATTATTACAAAAACTGATTAATTAATCTCATGTGCTTTATGTAGCATTGCATTGCAAGTGAAATATATTTTAAAACTCTTAACGGTTACATGCCTGCTGTTTATCTGTTTTAATACTTCAGCCCAGTTGAAGGACACCCTCAATGAGGCAAAGCGCAATAATATATTTCACTACGCCTTACGTTTTCTAAAAAGAAATAGTGCAGATACCAACACACAACAAGGCCTGCTTACTACAAAAAGCGAAGAAGCATTTACCCCGTATAACGGAAAAATAATCAGGCATATTCTTATTAACCGGTATGGTTTTGAAAAAACGTTTACAGATACTGCGAAGGTTATAAATTATTCCGGTACCAGGTTATTAAACAAACTGCATAAGAATACGCGTGAATGGGCAATAAGAGATGCGTTATTTATTAAAGAAAATACACAACTTGTGGCCTACCGGCTCGCAGATAACGAAAGGTATCTGCGTTCCCTTGATTATGTACAGGATGCAAGAATATTGGTAACACCTGTTGAAAACACAATAGATTCTGTAGATATTTATGTGGTAACAAAAGACTTTTTTAGCTTAAATGGCGAAGTAAATAATTTAAGCCCGGGAAAGTTTAAGGGTAAAATTGGTGATGTAAATTTATTCGGCGCAGCGCAAAATTTACAGGCAAGTATTTTAATTCAGAAAGACAGAAATCCAACTGCGGGTGCCGGTCTAATGTATACAAAGTATAATATCAAGAACAGTTTTATTGATGCTTCCGCAGGATTTACAACTATTAATGGTGATTTGCGCGATGGCACAAACGATGAACATGCAACCTATTTTTCTTTACAACGAAATCTTATATCACAATACTCACATGTTGCAGGCGGCGTTACAGCCGGATTTTACAAATCGTACAACAGTTATTCAAGACCGACTGATATCTTTTATGATTATAAATACACGGTATTTGACGCATGGATTGGCTACAATCTAGGTGTAAAAAAATTTATTAAAAATCCAACACGCAAGGATAAACAGTTTATTAGCTTTCGCTATCTTAATACTAATTTTAAAAATACACCTGAACAGGTTGCGGGCACATTAAATTTTCGCTTTAACGACAGAGAAGCCTGGCTTGCACAGTTTACTTTTTTTAAACAGGAATACTATAAAACCAATTACATTTTCGGATTTGGTACAACAGAAGATATTCCTTATGGCTACAACATTGCATTTACGTCGGGATATTATAAACAGGCAAATCTTTCAAGGCCCTATGCCGGTATTGATGCAAACCGTTATAAGATTTATGCTAAAGGGCATATTGTTCAGTATTTTTTAAGAGCTGGCACTTTTTGGAATAAAAGTAAAATACAGGATGCTTCGTTGTTGTTTGGCGCATCAGGTTTCAGCAAGTTATTTTTATTCGACAATTTTAAATTAAGGCAATATGAACAATTAAGTTTTGCAAGACAATATTATCGCAATGGTCTTGATCCGTTGAGCATAAATAATACGTTTGGTATAAGATATTTTAGGGATGACTCTGTGCGGGGAAATCAGCGAATAAGCCTGCATTCAGAATCGATAAGTTTTATTAATTACAAAATGTTTGGATTTAAATTTTCGCCTTTTGCTTTCGCAGATGTTACAGCTTTAACTCCTGAAAAAGATTTTAGCAGAACAGGCTGGTATTATGGCGTAGGTGGAGGGTTGCGTTTGCGCAATGAAAACCTTGTTTTCAGAACTGTGGAATTGAGGGGTGTTTTTTTTCCGCGAAAGGCAAATCAAAGAAATTCATTCGCGGCATTTCTTAGAATAAATATTCAGTTCAGGTATAACAGCAATTATGTGCGGGCGCCGGATATCATACAGCTAAACAACGACTATCAGAATAATGTTTTTTAAATTGAATCAGGCTGGTTGCGGTTTATGCTGAGTAACTGCTCTTAGCTTTTTCCTTCTTTTCAATTCACTTTTTATCAATAACAATTCGCGGCTTGTTTGCCCGTTGATGCTGCTGTTTTCCTGTGCACGGCGCATTAAATATGGTATCACGTCTCTTATCGGGCCAAAAGGCAAGTATTTACTAACCGAATAACCAGCCTTTGCAAGATTGAAAGTAATGTTATCACTCATACCATATAACTGCGAGAAATGTATATGCTTATGATTATGTGGAATGCCTTTCGCATCAAGCAACTCTGCAGCATGAAGGTTACTGTATTCATTATGCGTGGCAATTACTGTAGCAATTTCTTCAATGTTATCGATGCAGTACTCAACCGCGCTGTTAAAATCACCGTCGGTAAAAGATTTATCCTGTTGTATGGGTGATGGATAACGCATCTGTGCAGCTCTTGCCCGTTCTTTTTCCATATACGCACCGCGAACAATTTTTACCCCAAGCATAAACCCTCTTTGTTTCGCGATGTTGTGATACATCTTTAAGAAGTTCATCCTGTCGTGGCGGTAAAGCTGAATGGTATTAAACACAATACACTTTTCGCGGTTGAAAATTTCCATCATTTCAATCGAAAGCCTGTCTATGGGATCTTGTATCCAGCTTTCTTCTGCATCAATTAAAACTCCGATATCTTTTTCGGCAGCTTTTTCGCAAATATCATACATGCGTTCCCGTACCCGCTCCCACTTTGCATCTTCCAGTTCATGGTCGTGAACGCCGCTGCGCAACCGCGGAGCTGAATTTAATGTTTCCAGCAAATCAATACCTGCAATACCTGTAATTTTTACGCTGATGTAAGGTATGTTTGGTTGGGTTGCTGCATATTCTATTACACGGATAAATACATCCCTGGCATGGTCAAAATTATCTTCACCTTCTTTTGCCTCTACACCATAATCTAAAATTACCTGAACATCGTATTCACCCAATCGCTTTGCAACCGCAGCAGTTTGTTCCAGCGTTTCTCCGCCAACAAATTGTTTAAAAATTGTTTTACGAATTGCACCATGCACCGGTAAACCTGTCTTCATTAAAAACGGGGTAAGCCTTACACCAATGGCAGCAAACCATGCATAATTCATTGTACCGAAAAGAAATCGTCCGGCTTGTAATTCCTTATTTGTTTTATAGGCGAAAGCGGTTTCTGTATTGTTGAATGAAAGGCGCATAAACGGGTGCAATTCTTAAATGCGAATATCGGCAAGTAAAACGAAGAAAAAAATAATAGGCTTAATAAATGGGCTGGCATCGAGCATGTATAATATTTTAAAGGCGCACTGCTTTGTATATTAAATTTCAGGCGCAGTTGCCGGCAACGTACAACTTATAAGTGCAGAAAAATAAGTGTAATTATATTTATCAAAAAATTATGTGGTGGATATACGCTTTACTTTCTGCATTCTTTGCATCGCTTACAGCAATCTTCGCAAAAGTTGGTGTTAAGAATATTGATTCTGATTTGGCTACGGCAATTCGTACGATAGTTATATTAATACTGGCGTGGGGAATTGTTTTATATAAAGGCACAATTCCAACGGTCCAAAGCTTTAATAAACAAAACTGGATATTTCTTGTTCTTTCCGGTTCGGCAACGGGTTTGTCATGGCTGTTTTATTTTAAGGCATTACAGATAGGAAAAGTTTCGCAGGTTGCACCCGTTGATAAGTTGAGTGTTGCATTAACGATTATTTTATCTATCATTTTTTTAAATGAAACACTAAGCTGGCAAACTGCAATTGGGGCATTATTAATTATTGCAGGAACATTTGTATTGATTATTTAAGAGATGGAATACAGGCGTCTGCATTTAGCAATAACTTCTAACTTCCTCTTGGCAGAAGAAAGTAATCGCTAACCTTACTTCTCTCCTGTCTCCTATCTCGTTCCTAACTCCTTCAAAGATTCATCAATAATTTCAACAGATTCCATTATTTGTTTTTGCGTGATGGTAAGCGGCGGAGCAAAACGAATTTTATCTCCATGCGTTGGCTTTGCAAGCAATCCATTTTCTTTCAGGCCTAAACAAAGTTCCCATGCTGCATCTTTATTTGAATGATTAATCACGATTGCATTTAACAACCCTTTGCCACGTATAACAGATATAAATGGTGAATTAAGTTTTTGTAGTTCATTTCTAAATAACGCTCCCATTTTTTCTGCGTTCATTGCCATATTTTCTTCCTGCAAAACTTTTAAAGATTCTATAGCAACCGCACAAGCCAGTGGATTTCCGCCGTACGTTGAACCGTGTTCGCCAGCTTTTATTGTAAGCATAATTTCATCATCTGCTAAAACCGCAGACACAGGCAATGTTCCGCCGCTTAATGCTTTACCAAGAATTAAAATATCAGCCCGCACACTTTCAAAATCACAGGCAAGCATTTTTCCTGTCCGGCATAAACCTGTTTGAATTTCATCCGCAATAAATAAAACATTATAAGCCTCACATAATTGTTTTGCTTTCGAAAGATAACCGTCATCCGGCACAACAACGCCTGCTTCACCTTGAATTGGTTCAACTAAAAAACCGGCAACGTTTTTATCTTCCATCGCTTTTTGTAACGCTTCAATATCATTAAAAGGAACAATAACAAAACCCGGCATATATGGACCAAACCTGTTGTAAGACTGCGGGTCTGTACTAAAAGAAATTATCGTACTTGTTCTTCCATGAAAATTATTTTCACATACAATAATCTTCGCTTCACCATCTTTAATGCCCTTGTTATCGTAAGCCCAACGGCGACAAAGTTTAATAGCAGTTTCAACAGCCTCAACGCCGGTATTCATTGGCAGCACTTTATCATAACCAAAATATGCTGTAATGAATTTTTCGTATTCACCTAAAAGATTATTATAAAATGCGCGTGATGTAAGCGTTAGTTTTTGTGCCTGTTCAGTTAGTACATTTATAATCCGTGGATGACAATGCCCTTGATTAACGGCAGAATATCCGCTTAAAAAATCAAAGTATTTTTTTCCATCAATATCCCAGACAAAAACACCTTTTCCTTTTTCCAAAACCACCGGCAATGGATGGTAATTGTGCGCACCAAAATTTTCCTCGAGCTGTAAGTAACGATTTGTTTTATCGGTTAGTGTATGCGTAAGCATAATAAGTAAATTTAAAAGTGAATGCGAGAAGTGAATGTGAAAATAATTGCAGCACACAAAGCTGCTTCCATTGTTGGTCGCTGACCAACAACAATTTAAACTTAGTGATTAAGCAGGTCTAAATTACCGGAGAGAAATTTCATTGTGAATAATTCGAATGCAAGATACAATTTTCGTTTGCCAATCAGGAAAACTATTTATGTGTTTGCAAAACTTTTTCAACCTCGTGCCTGTAGCTTCGGCTGATAGGTATTTCATATTTGCCGATTTGAATAAGTTCGTTGGTATAAGATTCTATTTTATTTACAGAAACAATAAACGAACGGTGAATCCGGATAAATAAATTTTTAGGAAGATTTTCGTCTATAGATGAAATTGCCTGCTTGGTAATGATTATTTTATCTTTTGTAACCACTTTAATATAATCTTTAAGGCTTTCAATAAATAAAATATCATCAAAATTTACCTTAATGTTTTTTCTGTCAGCACGCAGGTAAATGAAAGCATCTGTAGAGATATGTGATTGCGGAGTTTTAAAAGATAAATCACTTTCAGTTGCGATAATATTTAAACGCATCGCTTTGTTTACAGCTTTTAAAAAGCGTTCAAACGAAATGGGTTTTAATAAATAATCAACAGCATCTAATTCAAAACCATCAACAGCATATTTTCTAAAAGCTGTTGTAAAAATTACTTTCGGTGGATTGATAAGTGACCGAATAAAATCAGTACCTAATAATTGCGGCATTTGTATATCAAGAAATATCAAATCAATTTTATTGTTCTGCAAAATTGACGAAGCATCCACTGCATTATTAACGGATGCTTTTAATTCCAATACAGGCACAGCAGCAATATATTTTTCAATCACCTGCAATGCCGGTGGCTCATCATCAACTGCAAGACAAATTATTTTTTTATCGTTAGGCATTGGCTAATGCTTAGATATTGTTCAAGCTACAATTTCTTTTTCAATTTTTTGTAAAGGAACCTGCATGTTTACGGTAAAAGTATTTGCTGTTGATTCAATGGTCAATAAATGATTTTGCGGATACAAAAGCTCCAATCTTTTTTTTACGTTGTTTAAGCCAATTCCGCCTTTGCTATTTATAATTGTATCTGCCGGTTTGCTGTTGGTTAATGAAAAATGCAAAACGTCTTCATCGGCCTGTATAAATAATTTTATCCATGGTTCTTTTAACATTTTACTGGTGCCATGCTTAAAACTGTTTTCTACAAACGGTATCATAAGCAAAGGCGCAATTACTTTATAATTATAATCACCGGTTATTTCTATCTGCATGTCTAAGCTGTTTCCATAACGTATGCGCTCCAGTTCAAAATAATCCTCAATAATTTTCACTTCGTTTTTTATAGGAACAAGAGGCTGTTCGCACTCTTCAATCATATAATGAAGAATTTCTTCAAGTCTTTTCAGAATGTCTTTTGCCTTAGGAGACTTATTCAGCGTAAATGAATAAATATTATTGAGTGTGTTAAATAAAAAATGCGGATGTATTTGTGCTTTTAATAATTGCAGTTCTGCGTTTGAATTTTCTTTTTGAAGATTAAAATTATCCTGTTGTTTCTGTTGCAAGTCTCTAAAAAATTTAATTGAAATAAGCGCAAAGCTTAAAAAGGCGGGGCCATCGAAATTGAGGATAATGCTAAATCTTAAAATCTCGTGTAGTGAATTAACATACAACCCCAGCTCTTTCATGATGGGATTATAGATATACAGAAAGATGGCATACCTAAAAAAAGAAACTGTCATTAATAATAGTAAAGACATGAAAATAAATTGTAAGTATTTTTTTCTCCAGAAAAAAACCGGCATCAAAAAATAAACAACGCCATAAAAAAATGCAAGTAAACAAAGCAGGTAAAAAGCTGATCTTATCATCACCATTTCATAGTATTTAAAAAAACCATCTTTATTAAGGTGACCCAAAGAACCATAGCTACTGTTAGGCGGATAGCTGAGCAAAAGAATTATATAGCAGATAATCCATAACAAAGCATGTCTTTTAATGCGTTGGTTTGGCTGATTGGAAAATATTAATTCATATATGCTCATACACAAGGTTATCGCTATTTTGAATATTATGCTTTTTGCGGATGCTGAACTTATCCGGCTCAAATTGCAGTATAATAGTAAGGCTGTCTGAAGCAGATTGAAGTTCTAATTTGAATTTATATAGCCCAGAGATTTGTAATCTTCTTTTTGTACTATCCAACGCTGTTTGTACAGCAGGCGTTTTTATAATTTGAGTGCCCGTAACATTCGTTTTTAAATTGAAGTAAATTTTGGATTCAATGGTTTTTAGTTCCAGAAAAACAGTAAGCACTTTTTCCATTTTTTCAAAAGGAATAATTGCCGCCTCCAATAAAGGAAGCAATAAAACAGGTATAATATAATGTGTATCCATTTCACCACTCACTTCAATATCTATATCTATCTTGTTTTTATATTCTAACTTTTTCAATTCCAAAAAAGTTTGGATCATCTTTATTTCCTTTGTCAAAGGCACTTGTTTCAATTCTCCTTCATAGAGCAAATAGCTTAATAATTCAGATAATTTTAAAATCATCTCCGGCGCATACAAGGCTCCTGCATTTATATCATCATAAATATTATGCAAGCACTCAAACAAAATGCGGGGATGTATTTGCATTTTCAGTAACTGCACTCTATTCCTGGCATTTCTAATAGCCAGCACTTCGTTTTCATGTTGCTTTAAAAAATAATCTTTCATAATTTTCATAATAGCTGCGGAACTTGTAATTGCTATAAAGCTTGCCAGGCATCTGTATATTGATGTTAGCATATCTATTTCACTCCATTGTTCGCCGCTTTTCTTAAAATTTGTAACGTAAATAAAATAAGCTGACCCGATTGTAATTATGATTAAGACGAGAAGGGATACAATGAGAAATAAAATATTTTTTTTCGCAAAATATTTTGGTAAAATAAAATAGAGCGTAACATAAACAGCGAGAAGGTAAACAGGCAGATAGTTAAGTGCATTGTGCAAGGCATCTAAATAAACATCGTGATCTGCAAGTGTTTTTATTTTTACATCAGGCAGACTAAGTAAGACAAAGCGCATATAATACAATCCCCAAAACACCAGATGTCTTGTAATACGTGGCAAAGGTTTACTGGAAAATATGAATGAGCTTACCAATACATTACTTTTCTTTTTAAAAATAAGTTACAAAACCTGTACAACTATGTTTTTTTCAACCAAGTAAACATTTGTGTCGATGGAAAACATTAGTTGAAACTATATTTTTTTATAAAAATTCTTTTACAGCCGCTTTACAAATTGTTCTTAAAGTTAATTATAGTTCTTTAGAGGTAATTGCTTCATCGCTCAATGCCATTCATCGCCGATAAAGGCTATCACGTGTTATAATCCGGTTATGTATCTATTGTAACAACCGAACAGTAGAATATAAAATTTAAGTGGTTTATTGTACATGATGTTTATGTACAAAATCAAACAATCATGAAAACTTCATTTACATCTTCATGTGCTAAAATTTTGGCTTACAAAAAATCAGCACGAAATTTCTACCTGCTGTCTTTTTTATTTATTATGCTCATACTCGGCAGTTGTCAGAAAAACATTAATGATACATCAACTATTCCGGGCAGTTCATCTGATGAATCTTTATTTGGATTTAAAAAATACGACGCTTCTGTTGCAACAGACTGGTATAAGTTGCAGCTACGGTTTTTGCTTGAAAGGAATGCTTCATTGTCAAATGGTATGCACTTTGGTTATATTGGTATTGGTTTGTATGAATCTGTTAGAAACGGTATGCCGAATGCTATAAGCCTTTCCGACAAATTATACCAGATGCCCGCGATGCCCGCGAAAGAAAATAACAAAAGTTATAACTGGCAGGTAAGTGCAAATGCAGCCATGGCAAGTATGGTGCGCTCATTTTATAATGGATTAACAACAGCGGATTTAGCAAGCGTAGATTCATTGGAAAATGCATATAATCAAAACACACATTGCACCAGTAATGATGAGTTTACACGTTCCCAATCTTATGGGCGCAGCATTGCAACGGCGATACATGATTGGTTTTTAACCGATGATCTTAATCCTTCTAATGTTGGATATGTTTCTCCTGTTTTTCCTGGTGCATGGGTGCCTACACCACCTGCTTATGTAAACCCGCCGGTGTTACCTTACATCGGAACTGCACGCACGTATCTTGCTGCTGATTTAAATGGTGTTGCGCCTCCGTTTCCTGCACCTTATTTAGAAAATTCTAAATCTGCTTATTATAAAATTGCAAAAGAAGTGTATGATGTTTCCAGGAGCTTAACTGATGAACAAAAAAACATTGCATTGTATTGGATTGACCAGGGCGACGGTGTTGGTTATACACCTGCAGGACATGATATGTATCTTGTAACAGAAGCGATTGAGCAAACACATTCCGGTTTGCGGAAAGCTGCCGAAGCATATGCAAAAGCAGGCATAGCAGAAAGAGATGCAACCATTATTTGCTTCAGATCAAAATATAAATACACACTTGTGAGACCAGTAACTTATATCAAAAAAGTAATAGACACAGCATGGGTGCCTTTTATTGTTACACCTCCGCATCCGGAATATCCAGCAGCGCATGCGATAGTAACGGGTTCGGTAATGCAGGCAGTATCTGGCGTGTTAGGTTATGATGTAAGTATAACTGATCATACATACGATTTCAGAGGTTGGGCTCCCAGGAGTTTTTCTACAATTTTCGGTGCAGGCCGGGAAGCAGGAATTTCCAGGCTTTATGGCGGCATTCATTACCATGTTTCAATAAACACAGGTTTAATAATGGCAGGAATTATAGGAACAAGGATAGGTGAAATGAGACTGCATGATAATGGCGGGCATTAAGCGGATGACTGGTTAAATATATAAAGCTTTATCAATCTTTTAGATCATAAACAAGCAATTAAGAAAACGGGAACTGTGTCTACAGTTCTCTTGTCTTTGTATAAAATTTCTCTGCCTGAAATCATTTTTTAAAAAAATAAATTGTATACTTTAGTATTCATTTCCATTCTACTTCACTTCACTAAAAACAAAGGAGGCCTTATGAAAAAAAAATCCTTGCGGAGCATTATTGCAATTGCCGCAGGTACACTGCTATTTGTGTCTTGTAAAAAACATGATTTTCCACCGCTTTGTGGTAGCCCAAATGACACAACGGTTACTACAACAAAAGTTTTTGCAACAGGTTTTAACGATCCACGCGGGTTAAAATTTGGTCCAGATGGAAACCTGTATGTTGCAGAAGCCGGCATTGGCGGCACACAAACTTCGGATGCATGTATGCAGGTAATTCCGCCGGTTGGTCCTTATTTCGGCAGCGACACAGGCAGCCGTATTTCAAGAGTTGACTGGCATGGTAACCGTACTACTTATGTAGATCACCTTCCTTCAAGTATGACGCAGCCCGAAGCCGGAAGCGGTATTTCCGGCGTGGCGGATGTTGCTTTTATGGGTACAAACATGTATGCAATTTTTGCTGGCGCAGGTTGTTCGCATGGCGTACCCGGTATTCCTAACGGAGTAATAAAAATCAATCCAGACAGAAGCTGGAACATGATTGCCAACCTAAGTCACTTTATAAAAAACCACCCGGTGCAAAATCCGGAAGAAGATGATTTTGAACCAGACGGCACATGGTGGAGCATGATAAATGTGCAGGGCAATCTTTATGCGGTTGAACCCAACCACGGCGAATTAGATAAGATTACGCCGGGTGGCAATGTTAGCCGTGTAATTGATATTTCCGCTTCACAAGGGCACATTGTTCCCACTGCTTTAACTTATCATGATGGATTATTCTGGATAAGTAATCTCAATGTATTTCCTGTTACACCGGGCAGCGCAAGTATTTACCAGGTTACGCAAGACGGGCAAATAAAAACATATGCTACAGGCTTTACAAACGTGCTGGGTTTATTATTTGATAACCACGACAGGCTGTATGTATTAGAAACAAATACTGCTGCAGGTGGCTTAACACCCGGCACAGGAGATATTGTTCGGCTTGATCAATTTGGGCATAGAGAAATAATTGCAAGCGGATTAAATTTTCCAACTGCAATGACTTTCGGACCTAATGGAAAAATATATGTATCAGAATGGGGCATCGGCCCTCCGGGTGCAGGACAAATTTTAGAAATTGGTTTTAAATGCGAAGAAGTGCAGGGCGATGATGTAAAATAAACAGGCAAAACACAATAAAAAATTATTTCAATTCTAAGTAAGAGAACTGTATTTACAGTTCTCTTTTTTTGCCTGTATTATTATTAGAACGCTTGTGCTTTATGAAGTTTGCTATGAAAATATTTTCGTTGGTGCAAGAAATTTTCCACACGATAAGCACCATAAAAAGAACATGCATCGCAAACAATATTATTTGCCTTACATTGCACATAAAGTACACAAATAATAGCTGCGTGTTTGCGTACGAAAACATAAAAGTTGGTTTATCAAATCCAAAATTTATGTACTATTAATCTTTCAAAAATGAAACCATTATTAATTAGCGAAGCTGGCTTAAACAGGTTATTTAAATCTTTCGTGTTTTTTGTTTTAATGGTTTTTGCATTCTCCTGTAAAAAAGATGGCGGCGAAACCAACACAAATTTCCTAAAAGGATACTGGACTTATCTAAATGGTGCCGAAGCTTATTATGATGGCGTTAGCGATTATGCAAAAGGTACAAAAGTGCCTGCTGATAATACCGGTTTTGATTTTGTAGTGGGCGAAAACTATTGGCAGGATCTCAGGAAAACTTCAGATACAACCTGGACGCTTAATCACATTGTAAGAACCAGTAACGGCCAGAGAACATACAATGCTACAACGTTTAAAAAAACGGGGGATAATACGATAATGTCCACCATCTCCGGTTATGGAAATGAAACATTAACCAGGAGACAATAAACGTTCAACGCAACGCTCTTTACAGAATACACTGTAATGTTTTTATTTATTTCTCTAAACAAATAAACTTACCTAAGTTTAAATCTTAAAACTTGCTTATGAAATGAGCCATAAATTTTTAATTAAAAAAATTATGCGAATTCATGTGGCAAATCAAAACTTATCACATGAAAAAAATAAGAATTTTATCTGTTGATGGTGGCGGCATTCGTGGTGTTATTCCGGGAACTATTCTCGCACAATTAGAAAAAATTTTACAAAGGCAAAGTAACAGTGATCGTAAAATAGGCGATTACTTTGATATGATTGCCGGTACCAGCACAGGCGGCATTTTATCATGCATTTATTTAATGCCGGGTGATGATGGAAAAGCAAAATATTCAGCGCAGGATGCGGTTGATCTCTACATAAAAAATGGCCATACAATTTTCGACAGAACGTTAGCGCAAAAACTAATGAGTATGGGCGGCATACTGCATGAAAAATATTCTGAAGATCCGATTTATGAACTACTCACTACTTATTTTGGTGATGTAACACTTGATAAATTAATCAAGCCAAGCCTGATAACTTCTTATGATATTACTGACCGCCGTGCCATATTTTTTACCAGTGCAGATGCCCGCACAGATGAGATGTATAATTTTAAAGTAAGAGATGTGGCAAGAGCCACGTCTGCGGCGCCCACCTATTTTTCCCCGGCACATATTGAATCTATGAACGGGCAACTTTTTTCTTTGGTTGATGGCGGCATGTTTGCAAATAATCCTGCATTATGCGCGTACGCCGAAGCAAGAAAACTAGAATTCTCAAAACTGTTTAATAATCCTGAAAAGAAAGATAAACCAACTGCTGCCGATATGATAATTCTCTCGCTTGGCACAGGTTCAGTAAAAAAAAGGTACAGGTACGATGAATTTAAAAGTGCGGGTGAAATAAAATGGCTTGAACCGGTAATTGATATTTTAATGAGCGGCAACTCTGAAACGGTTGCTTACCAGTTAACGCAAATGTATCTTACACTCGATGCCGAGAACCAGCATAATTATTACAGGCTTGAGCCCGATTTAAAAGAAGCCTGTTCTGAGATGGATATCGCGACCGAAGAAAATATAAATAATCTCTACCAGGCGGGTTTAACTTTTGTACATGATAACAGGGAGTGGCTTGAAAAAATTGCTGCGCACATCCTCGAAAACGATTAATGATTTTGCTTGATAATTACATTGCTCTTTAAGTCTCTAAGAACTTATCAATATCCTAATATTTGTTTGCCTTTTCTTAAATATATTGCCACCTATGGATGATTCAAGAAGAGAATTTTTAAGAAAGGCAATGATGCTTGGCGGTGCTGCAGGTATTGCCGGCTTGCCGCTTTCCATTCAAAAAGCATTGGCTATAAATCCGGAAACAGGAAGCACCTATCTTGATGCGGAGCACATTGTTATTTTAATGCAGGAGAATCGTTCATTCGATCATACATATGGAACATTGCGTGGTGTACGTGGCTTTAATAATCCAAGAGCCATGCGGTTACCAAATAATAATCTTGTGTGGCTGCAAACCAATAAAGCAGGCGAAACTTATACGCCATTCAGGCTAGATATAAAAGATACAAAGATTACATGGATGGGTTCTTTGCCACATGGCCGGCAAAGCCAGGTTGATGCAAGTAATAACGGCAGAAATGATAACTGGCTTGAGGCAAAAAATGCCAGCGATGAAGATTATGCGCATATGCCCTTAACAATGGGTTATTACATAAGAGAAGATATTCCGTTTTATTATGCGCTTGCAGATGCGTTTACGGTTTGTGATCAAAATTTTTGTTCTGCATTATTCCGGCACAGATCCCAACAGACTTCATTTCTGGAGCGGCAACATAAGAGCAGAGCATAATGAAAATTCACACACATTTACAGATAATGGCGATGTTGAAAACGGTGTGGATGGAGAACATTTCCTGAACTACTGGAAGAAAATAATATAAGCTGGAAAGTGTACCAGAACGAGGTAAGCCTTGATATTGGAATGACGGATGAAGAAGATGCTTGGCTTGGGAATTTTGGTGATAATGTGCTTGAATATTTTACGCAATACAATGTAAAACATTTAAAAAGTTATGTAGATTTTTTGCCTGAAAGAATTAGTTACTTACAAACAGATATTGCAAATCTTCAGTCAAAACTTTCTGGATTAACGCCGGGCGGAGATGAATATGAAAAAATGCAGGAGCGCATAAAACAAAAACAAAATACTTTAAAAAATGCCGAAGCGGATCAAAAAAAATACACTGCTGAAGCGTTTAATAGTTTATCCAGATCACGAAAAAAATATTCACCGTAAAGCGTTTACCATAAATTCAAAACGATCCGCATCAGCATTCACTTGAGCCATTAAATTATACTGATGACTCTACAAGCCGCGAAATAAATATTCCCAAAGGCGATGTGTTGTATCAATTCAGAGAAGATGTAAATAACGGCGCTTTGCCAACTGTATCGTGGCTGGTAGCGCCGAAACATTTTTCAGATCATCCAAGCTGCGCCCTGGTTTGGCAGTTGGTATCTTTCTGAAACAATGGACATACTTACAAAAAATCCTGAAGTATGGAAGAAAACAATTTTTATTCTCGCTTATGATGAAAATGACGGTTACTTCGATCATGTGCCAACATTTATTCCGCCGGTACATAACAAACCTGAAACAGGTAAAGCTTCAGAAGGTATTGATACAAGACTGGATTATGTAAAATCAGAAGAAGATGTTGCAGGACCCATTGGTCTTGGGTTTCGTGTGCCGCTTGTAATTGCTTCGCCGTGGAGCCGCGGCGGCTATGTAAACTCGCAGGTGTTTGACCACACCTCTACCCTGCAGTTTCTCGAAACATTTTTAAATAAAAAATTGGCAAAAAATATTGCAGAAACAAATATCACAAAATGGCGAAGAACGATTTGCGGTGATTTAACTTCTACATTTCGTCCGTATAACGGTGAAAAATTACACGAACTTCCGTTTCTTAAAAAAGAAACGTTTATTGAAAGCATACATAAAGCAAAATTTAAAAATGTACCGGCTAACTATAAAGCTTTAACTGCAAATGAAATTGATGAAGTAAATAAAAATCCGCAAAGTTCGCTTATATACCGCAACAGGAAAAAGGAATAAGGCCAGCCTGCGCATTGCCATACGAATTGCATGCAAATGGAAACATCAATTCAGCAGGAAAAATATTTGAAGTTAATCTGAAAAGCAAACAATCAATTTTTTAAAAATGCTGCCGCCGGTTCGCCGTTTATTATACATGCACGCAACTATTTAAACAATGACTTTACAGAAAGAAATTATGCGTTAATCGCAGGAGATGAATTGAATGACGCATGGACTATAGCAGACTTTAAAAACGCAACATTTATCATTTGGAAATATTTGCACCAAATGGCTTTTTATAGAAAATTTACAGGCAGCAATAACGATCCACAGGTTGATGTTTCTTTAAATTATCATACAGATTTAAAAAATGATTTAACGGGAAATGTCGTGTTTACGTTTAAAAATAACGGCAGTAAAAATCACACAATAGAAATAAAAGACAATGCATATGGTTTGGCAACAAAAACTTTCCAATTGAATAAAAACCTTGAAAAAACCGTGGTGCTTTATCTTGATAAAAGTTATGGCTGGTACGACTTAAGCATAACAATGAATGATAACAACCTGTTTGAAAAAAGATATGCAGGCCATGTTGAAACAGGAAAAGAAAGTAAAAGCGATCCGCTTATGGGAATGATGGTTTAGTTATTATTTACTCAACCCTGCAATAAGATTAATGGTGAGCGCAACAACAAAAGTGTTTAAGACAAAAGAAATTAGCTGGTGCAGAAAAGCAAGCCTTCTGATTTTTCTGGAAGAAATCTCTACATCCGAAACCTGGAACGTACAACCTATAACAAAAGCAAAGTAAGCAAAGTCAATATAATCAGGTTCATCTTTACCGGGAAATTCAAGTCCGCCCACTGATTTTGTTCTATTATTTTTATCAGGGCTATAAAAATCGTGCGCATAATGAAATGCGAATAAAGTGTGCACCATTGCCCACGAAAGCATCATGCCGCAAACAGTTGCAGGTATAAAAAAACCATTTTCAGAAGGGCTTACATTTTTTGAAATCAATAACAATAAAACTGTAAACAGGCTGCCGCATGAAAAAAGTAAGATCATTAAAAAAACATAGATCTTGCTGCCGTCATCCTTGGCTGCAGTTCCTTTTATTTCAGCGATGGATTTTTTAAATAAAATTATCCAGCTCATAATAAGATAGGCAGAAGAAAAGACAATCCAGAGACTTATTATTCTTATAAGGATATTTTCATTTTTTGGTAATAAGAAATAAGTTAGTGCAGATAAGATAATGCTGATGGCAATTCTTTGCAAAGGGTGCATGTGCAGCAAGATATTGCCTCGTCTGTTTTTCGATTGAGCAGGCATTGTAATGTATTGGGCACAAAATAGGTTATGTGCGTCAACGCACAAAGAGGTGTTCATTTTCGAACACCTTGTATAATTTTTCTTTCACTAACCTCTTAGTATCAAAGAGTTTGGCATTGGCATATCCGTTGAGTTAAAATGTATGCTACAACTAAATTTATGGGTAATGCTTAAAAATTATTTGAAGATCGCCTGGAGAAATATCAGGAAAAATAAAACCTTTTCCATTATAAACATTACAGGCCTGGCAATTGGGCTGTCCTGCTTTTTATTAATTGCATTGTATGTAATGGATGAGTTAAGCTTCGACCGCTTTTATCCCAACGCAGACAGAATTTACCGCATTAATTCAGATATAAAATTTGGCGGCGCAAACCTGCACATGCCGGTAACAAGCGATATGATGGGTGCGCTGTTAAAAAAAGATTACCCGCAGGTTGAGCAGTACACGCGCATTTATACATTTAACGGCGATAAACTAATAAAAAAAGGCAACGATTATATTGATGAAGACAAAGTTGCCCACGTTGATTCAACTTTCTTTGATGTGTTTCAGCTTCCCGTTTTAGAAGGAAATATAAAACATGCTTTGGATGAACCAAACACGGTGGTGATAACTGAGTCAGCAGCAGGAAAATACTTCGGCACAACGCATGTACTGGGAAAAACAATTGAAACAAAAGATGATAATAATCCGGTTTATAAAATAACCGCGGTTGTAAAAGATATACCAAAGAATGCGCACTTCCATTTCACTTTTTTCTTTTCAATGAAAAACGTTGATTATAACTGGGGGCAAATTACTTCTCATAATTTTTTTACTTATTTAAGGTTAAAAAAAGGAACAGATTATAAAGCGTTCGAAAAAAACTTTGACCAGTATATTGATAAATATGTTATACCGGCAGCAAAACTATTCATGAACATTAACAGCATCGACGATTTTAAAAAAGCCGGCAACAGTCTTGTTTATACAATGATGCCCTTAACTCAAATTCATCTATACTCCGACCGTTCTTTTGAATTAAGTCCGGGCGGCAATATTCAATATGTGTACATTTTTTCAGCCGTTGCTTTATTTATATTGATCATTGCATGCATTAATTTCATGAATCTAACTACCGCACATTCTGCAAACCGTGCAAAAGAAGTTGGTATAAGAAAAGTGCTCGGTACAGAAAAGCGCAATCTGGTTACACAGTTTCTTTTTGAGTCAACTTTAACCGTATTTTTCTCACTGTTTATCGCTGTTGCTATCGTATATTTTGTATTGCCTTTGTTTAATGATGTTGCCAGCAAGCAAATGGAACTGGGCAGTTTATTCACGGCCTATACGTTACCATTGCTGGTTATACTGCCCTTTGTTGTTGGCTTACTGGCAGGCAGTTACCCGGCATTTTATTTATCCGCATTTAAACCGATAGAAATATTAAAAGGTAAATTAAAACTGGGCAGTAAAAGCGGCGGTTTAAGAAGTGTGCTTGTAGTGTTCCAGTTTGCCGTTTCTATCATATTAATTGTTGGAACCATCGTAGTATATAAACAGCTCAATTACATTCAAACAAAAAATCTTGGATATAATAAAGGCCAGGTTTTGGTTATTGACGGCATTTCAGCGCTCAATAAAAATGTTGATGCATTTAAAAATGAAGTGTTGCAAATGCATGGTGTTACAGGCGCAACAGTAAGCGGTTTTTTACCTGTCAGCAATTCTTACAGAAGCGATAACACCTATTCAAAAGAAGCTGTACTTACGCCGCAAAATGGTTTTGATATGCAGAATTGGTATGTTGATTATGATTATATCAAAACATTGGGCATGCAGATTATTAAGGGCAGAAATTTTTCACGGGAATTTGGCGGCGATTCGTCTGCGGTTGTAATTAATGAAACAACAGCAAAGATTTTAGGCTATGATAATCCGGTTGGTAAAAAGATCTATACAAGTACTGATGCGCAGGGCAATACAGCATCATATACAATTATAGGTGTAGTTAAGAATTTTAATTTTGAATCATTGCACCAGGATGTTGGCCCGCTATGTTTTCGCCTGGGCGGCGGTGGTGGCTCCGGTATTTTTAAAGTGAATACCGCAGACATTAAAAATCTGGTGTCATCAATACAAGCTAAATGGAAAACACTCGCACCGGGTTTACCATTTAGTTATCGCTTTTTAAATGAGTCTTTTGATGAAATGTACCGCGCCGAACAGCGCGTAGGGAAAATTGCAATGATATTTTCTGTGCTTGCCATTTTTATTGCATGCTTAGGCTTGTTTGGATTGGCAACATTTATTGCGGAACAGCGCACTAAAGAAATTGGCATTAGAAAAGTATTGGGTGCAAGTGTAAACGGTATAGTGCAGATGCTGAGCAAAGATTTTATGAAGCTTGTTGCCATTGCATTTGTTTTTGCAGCACCGCTTGCATGGTGGGCAATGCATACTTGGCTGCAGGATTTTGCTTATCGCATAAATATTGAATGGTGGTTTTTTGCCGCAGCGGGTTTAGGTGCGTTGGCTATCGCATTGCTTACGATAAGTTTCCAGGCAATAAGAGCCGCTACAGCAAATCCTGTGAAGAGTTTAAGAACGGAATAGCATTTTGCTAACAGCTAATAGCAATTATTAGCCAAAACAAAACCTCATGTTTAAACATTACTTCAAAACTGCATGGCGTAATCTTCAGCGTAATAAAATTTATGCTGCAATTAATATTGCAGGTATAGCTATTGGCTTAACCGCCACCTGGCTGATTGCTTTATATGTTGCTGATGAATTAAGTTTTGATCGTTCGTTTAGTAATGCCGGCAAAATTTATCGCATTGTTCAGCACGCAAGCTGGGAAGGTGGCAGCTTAAACATTGTTCCCACATCTGCGCCTTTTGCACCGCAGTTAAAAGCAAATTTTCCGGAAATAGAAGATGCGGTGCGGATAGATATTGAAGGCGGCGGCGTAATTAAATACGGTGATAAAACTTTAAAGCAAAACGATATTTGCTTTGCTGATAATTCTTTCTTCAAACTTTTTAATTATCATTTTTTATACGGAGATGCAGCATCCGCGTTAACACAGCCACAGTCAATTGTTATTACTGAAAGCCTTGCTGAAAAAATCTTTGGTGATGCATCCAAAGCGTTTAATCAAACAATATTATTCGGTTCTGATAATTATGCAAATAAAATTACAGGAGTTATACAGGATGCGCCACAAAATTCGCACCTGCAGTTCAGTGGTATCCGTTCCCTGGGTAATGCATTGGATAAGGATGGCTGGCAGAACTTTTATTTATACACTTATTTGCTTTTAAAGAAAGGGACAGATGTAAAAGCATTCGAAAAAAAGTTACCCGCATTTGCTGCAAAAACGATTGCAAAAGAAATGGGTATAAAAGATTATCGCATGGAGTTGCAGCCACTCACTTCTATCCATTTGCATTCCAATCTTGATTATGAATTAAGCACTAACGGTAACATAAGCCGTGTGTACATGTTTATTGTAATCGGCGTTCTCATATTGCTCATTGCACTCATAAATTACATGAACTTATCTACAGCACGTTCTGCAATGCGCGTAAAAGAAATCGGTATTAGAAAAGTAATTGGTTCGGCACGCAGCAATCTCGTTGCTTTATTTATTTCAGAAGCAATACTTCTCACTTTTGTTGCAACCATTGTTGCCTGTGTATTTGTGCAGCTAAGTTTACCTTTTTTTAACCAGCTATCAGGAAAGACTTTAAACATCTGGCGCTTTGGTATCTTTAATACTACTGCATTTATTATATTGTTTGCTTTACTTACAGGTTTTATAAGTGGCAGTTATCCCGCATTCTTCCTTTCGCATTTTAAAACAATTCCATCATTAAAAGGCCAGTTGGGCAACATGCAGGGAAATATTTTTTTCCGCAAATCGCTTGTAATATTTCAGTTTGTAATTGCCGTGTTTTTAATAAGTGGCTCATTCATTATTTACAAACAACTTCAATATGTAAATAAAAAAGATTTGGGCTTTAACAAAGAGCAGGTTGTTACATTTCATATTGATGATATAAAACTGCGCAGTAAAATACCTGAGCTAAAACACGCGTTGCAGCAAAGCCCGTTAATAGAAGGCGTTGCTGCTGCAGGCAACCCTATCGGCAACAATGATTTGGGCGGACATGATTTTTATTTTGAAAAGAACGGTGTAATGCAGCAATCAACGCAAATGGCGGAACAATTATTTACAGACCAGGATTTTTTAAAAACAACAGGCATTAAACTGTTACAGGGCAGAAGTTTTTCTGCTGATATGCCCACAGATAAATACGGCGCTGTTATTATTAATGAAACATTGATGAAAGAACTTGGTTATAAAAATGCTGTTGGGAAAAAAGTGCAGTTTAAAATAAATGAAAATACAGAAACAGATAACCGGGTAATTATTGGTGTTGTAAAAGATTTCCATACATATTCTTTACAACATAAAATAGAACCGCTTGTAATGATGATGCCTCCTGCAGACAGAGAACAGGATAATCTATATGTAAAACTTACTAAAGGAAAAATTGCGCAGGCACTCGCTTATTTAAAAAATTCGTTTGCAAAATTTGATTCAAATAATACAGCAGACTTTCATTTCCTCGATGAAAATTTTGCAAAGCAATATGCTGCAGAACAAAGGCAGGAGCAACTTTCATTTGTGTTTACTATGCTCGCATTTATAATTGCATGTTTAGGTTTAACGGGTCTTGTAATTTTTACAACCGCGCAACGTAGAAAAGAAATTGGCATCAGGAAAGTGTTGGGTGCATCTGTTACTTCTATAACAACATTGCTTGGAAAAGATTTTATACAGCTTGTAAGCATTGCAACTGTTATTGCTATTCCGGTTGCATGGTTTGCCATGAATAAATGGCTGCAGGATTTTGCTTACCGCATACAAATACAATGGTGGATGTTTTTGCTTTCTGGTATAGCTGCGATACTTATTGCATTAATAACAGTAAGCGTCCAGGCAATTAAAGCAGCAATTGCAAATCCTGTAAAAAGTTTGAGAACTGAATAAAACAATTGGAAAATGATAATTGACAATTTGAAAATAAAAACTTACAACTTAAAACATAGAGCTTAAAAACTATAGTATGCTTAAAAACTATTTTAAAATCGCATGGCGAAACCTTGTAAAGAGCAAAGTATATTCTCTTATTAATATTCTTGGTCTCGCAACAGGTATGGCGGTTGCAATATTAATTGCTTTGTGGATATGGGATGAAGTTACCTACGATAAATACCATACCAATCATGAACAGCTCGCCCAGGTTATGACCACTTTTATAGATAATGATGGCGGGATGGAAACAGGCCAGGCTGTCTGCCTGCCTATTGGCAATGAACTGCGCGCTAAATACGGGAGTGATTTTAAAAATGTAGCAATGGCTTCGTGGAATTTTGGACATGTGCTGGCTGTTGGCGACAAAAAAATTACGGGTAGTGGTATGTGGGTTGATTCCAATTTTCCTTCTATGTTCTCATTAAAAATGATAAAAGGAAATATCAATGCATTGTCTGATCCTTCGTCTATTTTAATCAACGCTTCCATGGCAAAAACTTTATTTGGCAATGCAGATGCGCTGAATAAAATGATAAAACTTGATAACAAAGACAATTATAAAGTAGCCGGCGTTTTTGAAGACTTTCCGCATAACACAACTCTATATGATGCGAAGATTTTTCTGCCATGGAAAAAATATATAACCACCGAGCAATGGCTTAAAGACGCAGCCACACAATGGAACAACCATTCATGGCAGGCTTTTGTACAGGTTGCTGATAACATTAACATGGATAAGGAAACGAAGAAGATAAAGGATATTGTAATGGTGCATAAAAATGCAAAGACTGACGGAAGGGAACAAGCTGTTTTGTTTCCTATGGACAAATGGCGTTTATACAGCGATTTTAAAAATGGAAAAGCAGAAGGCGGCCGCATACAATTTATCTGGCTGTTTTCAATTATCGGCGTATTTGTTTTAATGCTTGCCTGTATAAATTTTATGAACCTTTCCACTGCACGCAGCGAAAAAAGAGCAAAGGAAGTAGGCATTCGCAAAACAGTTGGTTCTTTGCGCACACAATTAATAAAGCAATTTTTAAGCGAGTCAATTTTAGTAGCATTTGTTTCTTTTATATTGTCTATACTGCTTGTTGTTTTATTAATGCCGTTGTTTAATAAACTTGCCGATAAAACAATTGAGCTGCCATGGGGTACTCCTGTATTCTGGCTGCTTGCATTAGCATTTACTTTTATTACAGGATTAATTTCCGGCAGTTATCCTGCATTGTATCTTTCAAAATTTGAACCCATCAAAGTTTTAAAAGGAACATTTCGTGTAGGCAGGTTTGCATCGTTACCCCGCAAAGTGTTGGTTATTGTTCAGTTTACTTTTTCGATTGCATTAATCATCGGCACCATTATCGTTTTTAAACAAATTCAGTTTGCCAAAAACAGGCCGGTAAATTACAGAAGTGAAGGGTTACTTACAATTAGTATGTCAACACCGGATTTATACGGACACTATGATGCTTTGCGAAGTGATTTAATTGCGACAGGCGTTGTAGATAATATGGCTGAATCTTCAAGCCCTACAACAGGGGTCTGGTCAAATCAAATTGGCTTTAAATGGCAAGGTATGGATCCAAACTCACTGCCATCTTTTGGCACCATTGCAGTAACTGAAGATTTTGGCAAAACTATCGGATGGCAAATTAAAGAAGGAAGGGATTTTTCAAAAGATTTTGCAACAGATAGTCTGGGAATGATACTGAATGAATCTGCCGTAAAACAAGTGGGCATAAAGGGGGATATTGTCGGGCAAACTATACAATTCAACGATAGAAATTATAAGGTTATTGGCGTGATAAAAGATATGATAATGGAATCGCCCTATAAGCCGGTGCAGCCAACTATCTTTTTGTATGATCGCAATTGGGCAAACGTAATTACACTTGCACTTAAAGCCGGCACACCTGTAACAGATGCATTAAGTAAGATAGAAACAGTTTTTAAAAAATATAATCCCGGAGCGCCTTTCGATTACACTTTTAATGATGAGGATTATTCAAAAAAATTTGCTGATGAACAACGTGTAGGCAAGCTTGCAACCTTCTTTACCATACTGGCCATTTTTATTTCCTGTCTTGGTTTATTCGGGCTTGCATCGTTTGTGGCAGAACAACGCAAAAAAGAAATTGGTGTGCGCAAAGTATTGGGTGCATCAACTTATAATCTCTGGCAAATGCTATCAAGAGAATTTGCATTGCTTGTAATTATATCCTGTTTTATTGCAATTCCGTTAGCATGGTATTATTTAAACGGCTGGTTAAAGCAATACGATTACAGAACAACAATATCCTTCTGGATTTTTATTTTATCAGGATTAGGTGCATTAATTATAACATTAATTACTGTAAGCTTCCAGGCGATAAAAGCAGCCATTGCAAATCCTGTAAAAAGTTTGAGAACGGAGTAAAGCGCCCTAAAGGCTCATATAAAAATTGTATGATAATTAATTAACAGTTTTCAAATCCTTCCCCGCGGGGAATAAGAAGGGAGCTTATGCTTAAAAATTATTTCACCATTGCTATCAGAACACTCTGGAAAAATAAAGTGTTTAGCAGCATCAATGTGCTTGGTCTTGCAATTGGAATCAGTGCATCACTGGTAATATTCCTGCTCGTGAATTATCATTTCAATTTCGATAAGTTTGAAAAGGATAATAAACGCATTTACAGAGTTGTATCCAACTTTAGTTTTTCGGGCGAAGTATATCGTAACCCCGGTGTTGCAGATCCTATGGCTGCAGCCATACATAAAGAAGTTACCGGGCTTGATGCTACTGCGCCTTTTCGCACATGGAATGGCGATGCAAAGATTAGCGTATCAGTTGATAAAAAACAACCGAAGATTTTTAAGCATCAGAAAAATATAATTTTTGCAGACAGTAACTACTTCAATTTGGTTTCTTATACATGGATTGCCGGTTCACCTAAAACTTCTTTACGCAATCCTTATCAAACTGTGCTTACAGAAGCAAATGCAAAACTTTATTTTCCAAACCTGGGCCCGTCAGAAGTTATAGGTAAAGAAATATATTTTGATGATACGGTAAGAGCAACCGTTACAGGAATTGTGAAGGATATAAAAGAAAATACCGACTTCACCTTTAAAACATTTATTGCTTATGCAACCCTGGAGCAAACCTCTTTAAAACCTGGAAACTGGAATGACTGGACTAGTACAAACGGCGCTCAGCAATTGTTTGTAAAACTTTCTGCAGGCACAAGCCCGGTACAAGTTGAAAAGCAAATTGGTCAGCTCTACAAAAAGTATGAAAAAAGAGAGCCGGGCGACCACAGCGTTACATGGCACACATTACAACCGTTAAGTGATTTGCATTTCAATGCTGATTACGGTGGTTATGATTTACCGGTTGGTAATAAACCAACACTCTACGGCTTGCTCGCCGTTGCAGCATTTTTGCTCATATTGGGTTGCATCAACTTTATCAATCTTACTACTGCACATGCTTCACAACGCGCAAAAGAAATAGGCATCCGCAAAACAATGGGCAGTTCGAAGAAGCAACTCATTATTCAATTTCTTTCAGAAACTTTTTTGCTTACATGTCTTGCTACATTATTATCAACAGCACTTACGCCTTTAATATTAAAAGCGTTCTCCGGATTCATTCCTGAAGGTTTACATTTTAATTTAACGGAGCAACCTTACATCATCTTATTTCTCGTGGTGTTAATGATTGTTGTAACACTACTCTCCGGGTTTTATCCTGCAATGATTCTTTCAGGATATAAACCTGTACTTGTTTTAAAAAACCAGGCTTATGCCGGCACCGGTAAAACACGCAAAGCATGGCTGCGTAAATCATTAACCATATCGCAGTTTGTAATTGCGCAGGTGTTTATTATGGCAACTATGCTTGTAAGCAAACAAATACATTATTCTTTAAACAAGGATATGGGTTTTAAAAAAGATGCCATTCTTTATTTTAATACCAATTACTATGATACTGTGCGTAGCCATAAATATGTATTGCTGGATAAGCTTAAAGCAATACCTGGAATTGCAATGGTTAGCTTATGCACCAACCCGCCATCATCTGGCAGTACATGGAGCGGCACTATGAAATATAAAGACGGTAAAAAAGAAATTGAATCGGATGTACAACAGAAATATGGAGATAGTAATTACATAAAATTATACGGATTAAAATTGCTGGCAGGAAAAAATATTTCTACAACAGATACTGTAACATCATATGTAATAAATGAAACGTTTGCACATATTCTTGGTTTTCAAAAACCGCAGCAGGCAATAGGAAAATATATTCAATGGAGTAATAAACAAATACAAATAGTGGGTGTTGTATCAGACTTTATTCAGAAATCTTTGCATGAGCCTGTGAAACCACTTGCAATAGCAAGCTGGAATAATATTGAGAAAAATTTCAGCATTGCACTGCAGCCGCAAAATGGAGATGGTACTGCATGGAAAACAACTATCGCCAAAATAGAAAAAGCATTTAAAGAAATTTACCCGGAAGATGATTTTGACTACAATTTTTTTGATGAAGACATTGCAAAATATTATACAGCCGAACAGAATATTTCCAGCCTGCTAAAGTGGTCAACAGGGCTTGCAATTTTTATCAGCTGCCTTGGTTTGTTAGGCCTGGTTATTTATACAACAACACAACGCACCAAAGAAATTGGTGTGCGTAAAGTGCTGGGCGCATCGGTATCGCAAATTGTTTCACTCATTTCAAAAGATTTTATCCTGCTTGTATTGTTTGCATTTTTAATTGCCGCACCGCTTGCATGGATTGGCATGTACCGGTGGCTGCAGAATTTTGCATTTCGCACAGAAATAAGCTGGTGGATATTTTTTTCAGGTGCAGCAATAATGATTGTAATCGCACTGCTTACACTCGGCTTTCAAACAATTAAAGCGGCGGTTGCAAATCCTGTGAAAAGTTTGAGAACGGAATAATTAATTGAAACGTGAAATATAAAAATTGAATAAAAATCAATTTTATGTTTAAAAGAAATATCCTTAACGCATTCAGATCGCTAAAAAAAGATCCGCCTTATGCCATTACAAATTTAGCAGGACTTACAATTGGTATTACATGCTGCCTGCTGATTCTTTCTTTTGTAAAATATGAATTAAGCTTTGACCAGTTTCATATAAAAAAAGATAGAATTTACAGGGTTAATTATGATGTGCTGATGGGCGGCAGCCAAACTGTTTCTCCATCTGTTCCGGTTTTTGTTGCGCCACAACTTAAAAAGAAATTTCCAGAAATAGAAGATGCCACACGCTTTTCCCCTGAATGGACAGCACGAACAATAAGACACGGAAATATTCTTTTTGATGAAACCAATTTTTGTTATGCTGATTCAAATTTTTTTAAAATTTTTGATTTTAAAGCTGTCAACCGGTAACCTGCAAACAGCGCTCAATAAACCCAACACGTTGTAATTACAAAAAGCATTGCCATAAAATATTTTGGTAAATCAAATCCCGTTGGCCAGGTATTATTATTTAATAATAAGAAAGAATTTGTGGTTTCTGCTGTTGCCGAAAACATTCCTTCAAACTCGCATTTTAGTTTTGATTTTCTCACTTCATTTTATAGCATTGAAGGATTTGATAGCCTTGAAATGCAGGAATCATGGAATAATCCAAACTACACTACTTTTCTTTTACTGAAACCTGCAACAAATATTAATTTGCTTTATAAAAAAATTGATGCATGGGTAAATCCGCCTGTGCAGTCAAATCAATCTGCTTCACAAAACGCACTTCATTTAAAATTAGAACCGCTGAAAGATGTGCATTTTAATACGCAGGTTTATAATTTCAAAAACACGCTGGTTATAACAGATTTTAAGTACATCAATATTTTTATTACCATCGCAATATTGGTTATACTGATTGCATGCGCAAATTATATAAACTTATCTACGGCAAAAGCATCTGTTCGTGCAAAAGAAGTCGGTATAAGAAAAACCATTGGCGCAAGTTTTTTGCAGCTCTTCACACAATTTCTTACCGAGTCTTTTTTACTTACACTGTTTGCAGTTTTTATTTCTGTTATAGCCGTTGATCTGTTGTTGCCTTACCTGAATAACTTATTAGGGAAGAATATTCCTTTTTACATTTTTGACAGCGGCTTTATTTCAAGTCTTGTTGCAGGCATTATATTAATTTCATTGCTTGCAGGATTTTATCCTTCATTAATACTTTCGAGGTTCAGGCCTGTACAAACATTAAAAGGAGCATTTGCTAAAACCGGCGGTTCCGGTGTAACACTAAGAAAAAGCCTGGTGATATTTCAGTTTACTATTTCTGTTGCGTTAATCCTGGGAACATTAATCGTGCGTTCGCAATTGCAATACATGCAATCAGAAAAGTTAGGTTTAGATAAAGATCATGTGTTGTTGATTCATGGCAACGCGGATCTGAATAATAAGCTCGGTGCGTTTGCTGAAAAAATAAAGAATATAAGCGGCGTGCAGGATGTGGCATTAACATGGCGCTCTCCTTTTGAAACAGTTACCGGCAATGGCTTTTCCATCAATCCCAATCCAACCTCTGATGATGAATGGCATGTTGTGGGTGGCATTGCCGGCGACACACATTATCTCTCAACGCTGGGCATTCAGTTATTGGCAGGAAGAAATTTTGATGCCTCAAAAATAAAAGGTGAAAACACCGTAAATGAATATATCGTAAATGAAGCTTTTCTTAAACACTACCAGTTAAAACCAAACGCCGTTATTGGTAAAGAAGTACTGCTTGGTTTAACCGGCAAAGGAAATATTGTAGGTGTGATGAAAGATTTTCATACCAGTTCATTGCACGATAAAATTGAACCTGTTGTATTATTTAATAACCCGCAATATTTCGGAAGCGTATTAGTACATGTTGCGCCAAACGCTTTACCGGGCGTTTTATCAGGCATACAAAAAACATGGAGAAGTTATGTGCCTATGCGTCCGTTCAACTATTCGTTTTTAGATGATGAATATGATGCCATGTATCGTACAGAACAAAAATCAGGAGCACTCATGTCTCTTTTTTGCGGAGTGGCAATTTTAGTAACCTGCCTTGGTTTATTAGGATTAATGACATTCATTGTTGCCCAGCGCACAAAAGAAATCGGCATCAGGAAAGTGTTAGGCGCATCGGTTATAAGCATTACCACAATGCTTTCGAAAGATTTTTTAAAGCTGGTAATTATAGCGATTGTTATCGCTTCACCTGTTGCATGGTATTTTATGAATCATTGGTTGCAGGATTTCGCCTACAGAGTAAATGTTGGTTGGTACGTTTTTATTGTTACCGGCATTGCAGCATTATTGATAGCATTTATAACCATCAGTTTTCAATCAATTAAAGCAGCAATTGCAAATCCGGTAAAAAGTTTAAAAACGGAATAATTGATTCGTCCTTAGCCAATTGAAAATGAAAAGACTAATAACTTAAAACATAAAACTTAAACTTATATCGTGTTTAAAAATTATTTCATAAGTGCCTGGCGCAACCTTGCAAAGCATAAAGGTTTTAGTTTATTAAACATAACGGGGCTTGCGGCAGCGCTAACATGTTTTATTTTTATTGCTTCATGGATAAAAGATGAATTAGGTTATGATACTTTTAATTCAAAGGCAGACAGGATTGTTCGCGTAGTATCAAAAAGTACCACGCCTTCAGAAAGATTTGACCAGGCGGTTACCGGAGCGCCCTTGGCAAGTGCTCTTAAAACAGATTTCCCGGAAATTGAGAACACTGTTCGCTTTGAACAAAAAGGTGCGATTGTAAAATTTAATAACAACCAATCTGATGAGGATGGAGTTTTATTGACAGACCCATCTTTTTTTAACGTTTTTGACTACCATCTTTCGCAAGGCAATGCAACAACCGCATTAAATGATCCTTATAGTATTATTCTCACCAAATCGATGGCGAAAAAATATTTTGGAAATAAAAATCCGGTAGGAAAAGCTTTGCTTATTTATTTGTATGACAGTACCGGCAGAGGAGCTCTTTATACTGTTACTGGTGTAATGCCCGATGCGCCAATCAACGCACATTTTACTTTTAATTTTCTTGTTTCGTTTAAAACGTTTGAAACCTACGCACCAGAAGCTGCTGCAGAATGGGATAAAAATGATTATTACACTTATCTTCTATTAAGAGATAAATCAGATATAAAAAAAGTACAGGCAAAGCTTCCCTCATTTGCAAAGAGACATACTGAAAAATATATGAAGGATGCAAACACGCGCCTGGATTTTTCATTGCAGCCGCTTACATCAATTCATCTTGATTCTCATTTGCGATATGAGATATCATCGACAGGGAGCATGCAAAATGTTTACATCTTCGCAACGATAGGTCTTTTTATTTTACTCATCGCCTGTATCAATTACATGAACCTGGCTACTGCACGTGCATCTGAACGTGCAAAAGAAACAGGCGTAAAAAAAGTTTTGGGTGCGCAGAAACTGCAACTAATCTTTCAACATCTCGGCGAGTCGCTCACAATTACTTTGCTCTCTTTTTCAGTTGCACTCTTATTGACATACTTGCTTCAACCTGTTTTCACAGAATTAAGTGGCAAAAAGTTTTTGGCGTTTCAATCACCGGGTTTACTGCTTATATTATTTGCCATAACAATTGTACTCGGAATTCTTTCCGGTGTATACCCTGCTTTTTTAATAACTGCATATAAACCTGCAGAAGTTTTAAAAAGTAAACTGGCATCAACTTCAGCAGGTGCACGATTACGCAAATCACTTGTAGTACTGCAATTCACCATTTCTATTATTCTTATTGCAGGAATATTTGTTGTTAATGCTGAGCTATCTTATATACAACGTAAAGATCTTGGATATAAAAAAGATGCTTTAATTACTATAAAAACAAATGGCAATACTGATGTAATCGAAAATTTTGAAGTTTTTAAAAATGCAGTTCTTTCTAAACCATTTGTAACCGGTGTTGCTACTTCTAATGCAATATTGGCTGGCGGATTAAGTAATCGCGGTGTTATCACTATTTCCGGCAGTGGAGATAAAATAACGTCAATCTTATACAATTTAAAAGCTGATCAGAATTATATTGATGTGTATGAAATGAAGATGATTGCCGGAAGAAATTTTTATGCAAATATTATTTCAGATTCTTTAGCTTATATAGTTAATGAGGCGGCAGTAAAATCTTTTGGTTGGAAAAATGCAGAGGATGCCATTAATAAACCTTTTAATACAAGCGGAAAAGAAGGGCGAGTAATCGGTGTGGTCAGGGATTTTCATTTTAATTCGCTCCATCAGCAAGTGGAGCCGCTTGTTATCATGCCTCGCCAGCCCGGTCAGCGTTTCTCACAAATATCTATACGCATCAGTATGATCGATCCGCAAAAAGCAGTTAAATGGATTACGGATAACTGGAACAAGGATTTTCCTGGTGCGCTAATGGAGTACAGTTTCATGGATAAAAAACTTAACGATCAGTATCTCGCAGAAAACAGGTTTTCAAAATTCTTTTTTTATTTTTCAGTACTCTCTTTAGTCATCGCCTGCCTTGGATTGTTTGGGTTAACAGCGTTCACTGTACAACAAAGAATAAAAGAAATAGGAATAAGAAAAGTGCTGGGTGCAAGTGTTTCAAATATCACAGCGATGCTTTCAGCCGATTTTTTAAAACTGATTTTAATCTCTTCCATCATTGCTTTTCCTGTTGCCTGGTACGTCATGCATAAATGGCTGCAGGATTTTGCTTACCGGGTTAATATAAGCTGGTGGATGTTTGCAGCCTCTGGTGCAATGGTGTTAATCATTGCATTTATTACAGTAGGTTTTCAAACGATTAGAGCAGCAATTGCAAATCCTGTAAAAAATTTAAGGGTAGAATAAAAAAAATCATCATAACCAATAACACAAAATCATGAAAAAATATCTTCTCTTTCTTGCAATAATTTGTTGCGGTGCTGCAGTAAAAGCGCAATCTGATAAGCAACCATATCTTGTAAAATCTTTATCGGGTGAATCTGTTAACAGCGCAAAAATTAATGGATCCGGCGGCAGCATTACTGTTAAAGGTGTAAATGCTTCTGAAGCACGGCTGGAAGTATTTGTAACTGCAAACAACAATGAAAATCTTTCAAAAGATGAATTGAAACAACGGCTTGATGAATATTATACGCTGGATATTTCCGTAAGCAACAACCAGCTTATCGCATCAGTTAAGCAAAAACATATGCTTAATATGAACTGGAAAAAATCTGTAAATGTTTCTTTCAAAGCCTATCTGCCGGTAAATATTACAACCGAACTGGAAACAAGTGGCGGCAGTATTGCACTTTCAAATCTTAACGGCGAACAAAATTTTAAAACGAGCGGTGGCAGCATATCTGTTGATAATGTAAAAGGCAAAATGAAAGGCAGGGGTTCCGGCGGAAGTATTCACGTAAGCAATTCTTCGAATGATATTGATCTTGTTACAAGCGGAGGTAGTATTGATGCGAAGAATTGTACAGGAAATTTAAGATTGAAAACATCAGGCGGTTCGTTAACCTTGAACGATCTTGATGGAACTATTGATGCTGAAACCAGCGGCGGCAGTATAAATGCTGATGGTATAAAAGGAGAACTTGTAACAAGTACTTCAGGCGGCAGTATTAAGCTTAGCAATCTGTATTGCAGTATTGATGCAGAAACGAGCGGCGGTGGAATTGATGCATCAATTAAAGACGCAACAAAATACGTAAAGCTTAAAAATTCAGGCGGTAATATCAGTCTTGAATTACCATCAAATAAAGGTTTCAATCTTGACTTGGCTGCAAATAAAATTAATATGGAAATGAAAAATTTTAGTGGCTCAGTAGAAGAAAAATCTATAGAAGGAAAACTGAATGGAGGTGGCACAATGGTAAATGTGCGTTCAACTGGTGGAAAGATTAATGTAAGCTTTAATTAAGGTAAATCTGTATTCAACATAAAAAATATCTAAATAATTTTTAAAATAATATTTTTATGAAAAGAATAATGTCTTCACTCCTTTTCTTGTTTTGTTCTTATTTAGTGGTTGCACAAAAGAAAGGAACCATTAAGCCAAGTGGCAACATAATTACAAGAAACGTTGATGTCAGTTCATTTAATTCAATCCGCGCTGGAGGATTGTATGAGCTTGTACTAACACAAGGTGATAAGGAATCAGTAAAAATAGAAGCTGATGATAATTTGCAGGATCTTGTTTAAAGTATCAAATGATGGCGCTACGCTTGTTATTGACATGCCTAAGCTCAAAGACAATAATATAAATTTCAGTGATGAAAAAAATGAGCATAAACTGAATTTGAAAGTATACGTAACGTTTAAACAATTAAACGCACTTACTGTTGGCAATCGTTGGAACTGTTCGGTGCACCACTCCGTTAAAAGTTGACGCATTTAAAATTGACAGCAAAAATGTTGGCAATATAGAACTGCAATTAACCACTGATAAGCTAACCGTTAATAACAAAGGTGTTGGCGATATTACGCTTACCGGCAGTGCCTCAGATGCCATTATTATCAATGGAGGTGTAGGAAAATTTGATGGTGAAAATTTGATTGTTCAAACAATGGATATTGATAATTCAGGTGTGGGAAATGCTGATGTGCATGTTGAAAAGGATTTAAAAATTAAAGCAATCATTTCTCGGCAAAGTAGAAAACAGTGGCAATGCGAAAGAACATAAAATGGATGGTGTGGAAATGTAACAGCGTAATATTTTTAACAATCGTATGAAAAGGATATCTCTTGTTTTAATTTTTTCAGTTTTTGCACCTGGCATAATGCGTGCACAGCAAAGTGTACCACAATTATTAAAAGAGCCAGCCACATGGCAGTTTGAGCGGTTTACATTGCCGCCTGGATTTGCGCCTAACTTTCCATATAAAGGTGCGGAAGAATTGCGTTTTTCGCCCGGTATGTTTAATAAAGATTCAGTAGATTATTTTACTTATGCTTTTGTTGCGCAGCTTGATGATATAACGTCTGTTTCTAAAGCCGATATCAATAATTACCTGCTTATGTATTTTAAAGGTTTATGCAGCAGTACGGCACACGATCGCAAGCTTATAATTGATACTACCGAAATAACAGTTGATATTGAAAAAAAAGAATCAGCGGCAGATGAAACCATTTATAATGCTGTTGTAAACGCATTTGGTGTTTTTGCAGATGGCGCGCCTGTAAAATTAAATTTGGAGGTGAAAGTGCTGAAAAATTTTGCTGCTAAAAAAAGTTATCTCTTATTTATTGTATCACCAAACGAGAAAACAGATAACACCTGGAAAGAACTATATAAGATTCAAAAAGATTTTGGAATACCATCATGATGACGAGTTGACTATTGTGATATTGAATTGGTATCAATTATAATGTATTAAAAATTTTTTATGCTTAAGAACTATTTAACTGCTGCATGGCGTAATCTTTCAAGAAATAAGATTTTCACGCTGCTCAACATAACCGGGCTTGCCATTGGCGTTACTGTATGTTTATTTATGAGCGTATGGCTGCAACGTGAATTAAGTTTTGATAATTTCCATCCAAACGGTAATGCCATTTTCAGATTATCAAACACTTTTAAAAGTGAAAGTGAATCTTTTTCACAGGCACCCAGCGGGCCTGCATTTGGTGCACAACTTCCAAAGCTGCTGACTTCTGTAAAATCCGCATGCCGCATTTTCAACGATGCATATAAAATTAAGTCGGGCAATAACCAGTTTATTGAATCGAATGTAATTTCTGTCGATTCAAATTTCTTTAGCTTCTTCGGTTTTAAATTAAAAAAAGGTAATCCAACACAGTGCCTGCAATCGATAAACAATATTGTGATTACTGAAAACATGGCAAAAAAATATTTTGGTAATGATAATGCCATCGGAAAGACATTGTTGCTCGACGATACACATTCTTTTACCGTTTCAGCAGTTGCCGATAATGCGCCGGTAAATTCACACATACAATTTGACTTTTTACTGCCCGCTTCTTTCAAGAAAAAACAACTGATGGACGACTACAAGTTTGACATAGATAATTTGTGGGTAGGCGGATGGCCGCGAACATATGTACAGCTTGAATAATCCTGCAAACTGGAAAAAAGACGAAACTGAGATTAACAAAATTGCGGCAAAAAAATCTGAGAAAGAATGGAAGGAAAATAAAATGTCTTACAACTATTTTTTACAACCACTAAAAGACATTCATCTAAAATCAAACCTGCGTTACGATGCAGCAAATAATGGCAGCCTTGCACGGGTAAATATTTTTGCCATTGTTGGCATTATTGTTTTATTACTTGCCTGCATTAATTATATAAATCTCACAACAGCCGGTGCAATTAAAAGGGCAAAAGAAACTTCAGTAAGAAAAGTAATCGGCGCTAAAAGAAAACAACTGATAAAACAATTTTTTACAGAAACGCTCATTCTTTCTGCGGTTGCGGTTTTAACAGGTGTTGCATTGTTTAAAATATTACTTCCATTTTTCTCACAATGGCTTGGGCAGGTTTATACTTTCAATCTCGACATACAAAATATTTTACTGATTCTTGGTTTTATCATGCTCATTGCAATTATTGCAGGCATTTACCCTGCTTCTATCCTTTCTTCTTTTAAACCTGCATTGGCATTAAAGGGAAATTTTACACACAGCTTAAAAGGAAATCTCATCAGGAAGACATTGGTAGTAGTGCAGTTTTCAATAACGATTGCATTGGTTGCTTCTTTAATAGTTATTTCAAAGCAAATGAATTTCATCAGCAACAAATCTCTTGGTTTTAATAGCAATGCGGTAGTTGATATAAATTTTTATGGAGATAACAATGTGGTAAACAGGTATAGCTCCATACGCAACCAGTTGTTATCAAGCCCGTATATTTTAAATGTTTGCCGCCACAATGCAAATGTCGTTGGTGGTCTTGGTAACGGCTGGACGACCACAGAAGATATTAATGGAAAGGAAATATCAACAAGTCTTTATGGAATGAGTGTTGATGCAGATTATTTCGATACTTATGGAATGAAGCTCGCTGCCGGAAGATTCTTTTCTAAAGATTTTCCAAGTGATACAACCAAAGCTGTGCTTGTAAACGAAGCTGCGGTTAAAACGTTTGGCTGGAAGACTGCTGAAAATGCAATAGGTAAAAGATTTGATACCGGCATCAATGCACAATATGTAATAGGAGTTGTAAAAGATTTCAATTTTGAAGCACTTCATAAGCCTGTTGAAGCTTTACGTATTGATTATGCAAGACAAGGTTCGCAAATTTCTTTAAAAATAGATGCAAAGCATATTGATGAAGCGCTTAATCATGTAAAAAAAACATGGAAAGCAATGGTGCCGGAAGTTCCGCTGGAATATTCCTTTATTGATGACCGCATTAAAGAACAATATAACAATGAACAAAAAATGCAGGGTATATTTTATGCGTTTGCAGGCTTGTCGCTCGTTATTGCATGTTTGGGTTTATTTGGCCTTTCCATATTTGTGGTTGAAAGAAAAATAAAAGAAATCGGCATACGCAAAGTGCTTGGTGCAAATGTACCCGGTATAGTTGTGCTGCTTTCAAAAGATTTTGCAGCGCTTGTAGCGGTTGCCACTTTAATTGCCACACCGCTTTCATATTATTTTATGAATAACTGGCTAAACGATTTTGCTTATCGCATTAATATTGAATGGTGGGTATTTGTGGTTGCAGGTATAATTGCACTGCTGATAGCATTGGTAACTGTAAGTATAAAATCTGTTAAGGCGGCAATTGCAAATCCTGTTAAATCTTTACGTACGGAATAACAATAAATCAGTGGCCAGGAGGCTAATGGCTATTAGTTAGCAGCCAAAACAAAATATGATAAGAAATTATTTCAAAATTGCCTGGCGGAATATTATTAAAAGCCGCTTTTATTCAGTTGTAAATATTATTGGCTTATCAACAGGTATTGCTTTTACATTATTAATCGCTGCTTATGTGTGGAGCGAATTACAGGTAAACAAAACAATAAACAAGGAGAACAGAATTTTTTTATTGCAGTTCAAATATAAAACTGATGAAGGTGATTTTGTAAATGCTGCGCCTAATCCACTTTCAAAAACTTTGAAAGAACAGTTTCCAAATCTTGTTACTAATTATTACCGCTGGTTATGGAAAAGCACAATTGTATTAAACGGCAAGAAACATTTCAGAGAAAACGTTCAAATAGGCGATACAACGTTAATAAGTATGTTCAGGTTTCCATTATTGTATGGTGATGCGAACACAGTTTTTAAAGACCCCGATGCGGTTGTAATAACAGAAGAAAAAGCTTTAAAATTTTTCGGTACAAAAGACGCAGTCGGTAAAATTCTAACCATTGAAAATAATGAAGGTGTACGACATGATTTTATTGTAACAGGCGTATTAAAAAACCTTCCTTCTAATTCTGTTACTGCTACACAGGCTGCCGATAAACAATCCTCAAATGCAATTTTTGTTTCTTTAGCTGCTTTGGAAACACTCTACGGACAAGATGATGCACAGGATTGGAATACTTGGCGCACATCATACATTCAATTAAATAAAAATGTAACGCCTGCAGAAATAACTAAATCAATACAGCAAATCCTTAAATTAAATACTTCTGCAGATGTTCAACAGAATTTACAGGTACGTTTTCTTTCGTTGGCCGATTATTATCTGGATGCTAATAACGGTGCAGTCAGAAAAATGATGTACACTCTTTCATTTACTGCTCTATTTATACTGTTAATGGCGATTGCAAATTTTATAAATATATCAATTGGTAATTCAACTTCAAGATTAAAAGAAATAGGATTACGAAAAGTATTTGGTGGCGTAAAGAAGCAATTGGTTTTTCAATTCCTTATTGAATCGTTTATTATTGTGGGGATTGCCGTTGGCTTCGCATTAATTTTCTATCAATTGCTGCAGCCTGTTTTCAGCATTTTTATTGGCAAAAGCATTCCTTCATTATTATCATTCCCTTTTTATTTTATTGGCATTCTCACTTTGTTTGTAATTGTAATCGGATTGCTGTCCGGGATATATCCGGCAATGATATTGTCGTCGGTGAAAATTTCTGAATCAGTAAAAGGAAAATTACAATCTGTAAATGAAAATATTATTTTCAAAAAAGCACTTGTGGGTTTTCAATTTCTTATTGCCATTATAGTTTTTATAGCATCTATCATTATTTCAAAACAGATATCGTATGTTATGAATACTGATTTAGGCTTTGATAAAGAGCAAATATTAAATGTGCCGTTGCCACGTAACTGGACTAACAATGGTATAAAACAAATGGAAACTGTAAGAAATGAATTGGCCACATTACCTGGTGTTATACAGGCATCTGTGAATTATACTATCCCGACAGAAATAGTTCTGGTTCTTCTTCGGTCTACAGGCAGGGCGAAGATTCTTCAACGGCTGTCGGAGTATTTGGAATTATTAGCGATGATAAATATGCAGAAACGTTTAAAATACCAGTGGTTGCAGGAAAGTTTTTTAGCGGAAGACACATTCAACAAGATTCTGCATCAATTGTAATTAATGAAACACTAGTAAAAGATTTAGGTTGGAAAAATGCAGGTAATACAATAGGGAAAATTTTAATTACTCCTGATGACAATAAAAGTTATACTGTTTGCGGCGTAGTAAAAGATTTTCATGTTGAATCAAAACAACTCGCTATAAAACCTTTAGTGTTTTTTAATATTTACAATGACAAGGTGTACCGTTTTATCTCTATTAAAATTAAACCAGGAAATATTGAACAAACAATTTCGGGCATTCAAAAAAAATGGTCTGCATTAATGCCTGATGCGCCATTTGATTATGCGTTTATGGGTGAAACATTACAAATGACATATAAATCAGAATTGCAATTACAAAAGGCATCTTATACAGCAACAATACTGGCAATAATAATAGTGCTTCTTGGCATTATTGGCATAATAGCATTAAACATCACTAAAAGAACAAAAGAAATCGGCATAAGAAAAGTATTAGGCGCATCAGTTTCGAATATTCTTGTTTTATTTATAAAGGATATTTTAATACTGATTGTCTTTGCAACGTTTTTTGCATTTCCGGTTGCATATTTTATAATGAAGCAATGGCTTAACAATTACTTTTATCGCACGCAGATTGGAGTAAATCCCTTTATTATTGTATTTGTATTTATGATTATTGTTACTGTATTGCTGATTTGTATTCAAACAATAAAAGCAGCAGTTGCAAACCCTGTAAAAAGTTTAAGAACGGAGTAGCAAGTTATCAATTGCAGCACGTTTTTAAACGCTAAATGATATGAACAATATTAAATTATACCAACTAAAATTATTTCCGCCATTGGGGAAATAAGGAGGATACTATTATGTTTAACTATTTAAGAATTGCATTTCGCAACATCTTTAAAAGAAAAGGATATTCCTTATTGAATATTGCAGGCCTAACCATTGGAATGAGTTGCTGCCTTCTAATATTTCATTATGTTTCGTATGAAAAAAGCTATGATAAGTTTGAACCCGATTCGAAACAAATCGTTCGCGTAAGGCTTGATAGTTATCAGCAAGGCGTGCTTGCGTATAAGTCGGCCACTTCTTACCCGGCTATTGGACCAACCATGAAAAAAGATTTTCCCGAAGTAGAAAATTTCTGCAGGTTAATTGATGATAACCTGTTGCTGTCAAATGATGCGTCAAACAAAAAATTTTCCGAGAATAAAGGTTACTATGCCGATCCTGCCACAATTGAAATGTTCAATTTGCATTTTACAAAAGGCAATGCGCGAACAGCACTAACAGGCCCTGATAAAATTGTTCTTTCTGAATCAACAGCGAAAAAATATTTTGGTAATACTGATGTAATTGGTAAAACGCTGGTAAACAGAAGTGGCGAACATATTCAGCCATTTGAAATAACGGGCGTATACAAAGATTTCCCGTCAAACTCGCATTTAATACTCCAATACCTTGTTTCTTATGCAACACTCGGCAAAGAATTACAGCTTCAAGGTGACAGTTCAAATGCCAGCGAAACAGCCTGGGGCTGGTATGATTATTATGTCTATGTGCAATTAAAGCCGGGCACTGATTACAAAAAACTTGAAGCAAAGCTCTCCGCATTTACTGATAAATACATGAACAGTAAGGAGTGGATGAAAACAAATAACAGGCGCGATGAGTTGCACCTTATACCATTAAGCGATATACACCTGTACTCAAATTATAACCAGGAAGCGGAAGTAAATGGCAATGGGCAAGCCGTATCTTTTCTTTTTTTAATTGCGATATTTATTATTTGTATTGCATGGATAAACTATATCAATCTGGCTACGGCAAGATCTGTGGAGCGCGCAAAAGAAGTGGGCGTGCGCAAAGTATTGGGTGCTTTACGCGGCACATTAATAAGGCAGTTTTTAACCGAAAGTTTTCTGCTGAATATTATCGCACTCCTTCTTTCATTAATTACATTTTTCATGCTGCTGCATGCCTTCGATGTCTTTACGGGCAGAAGTAATTATACCGGCACTACGCTAACGGGGAGTTACTGGATGATGTTTTTTGGCGTATTTCTTTTCGGAACATTTTTATCAGGCTTATATCCTGCTTTTGTATTGTCTGGCTTTAAACCGGTAATTGTTTTGAAAGGCGCTTTTAAAAATACAACCAGCGGTCAGTTGTTGCGCAAAGGTTTAATTATAGTGCAGTTTGTTACTTCCGTTGTTTTAATTGCAGGAACCATTATTGTTTTTCAGCAGGTAAGTTATATGCGCAATCAAAACCTGGGAGTAAACATTAATCAAACCTTAATTGTAAAAGGCCCGCAAACAATTGCGGATTCATTATATCAAAACGTTTACCAGCCATTTAAATCTGCAGTGCTGCAACAACCTTCTGTAAAAAGCATTGCTGCATCAACAAGTATCCCGGGCGACGAAATTTATTGGACAAACGGTTCCAAAAGGCTTGGCTCTAATCAAAGCACTGTAACGCTTTATAATCTTGGAATTGACTATGATTTTATTCCTGCATATGATATTAAAATGGCAGCCGGCAGAAATTTTTCGCGGCAATTTGGCACGGATAAAAATACAGTGATACTTAATGAAAATGGCGCCAAATTATTAGGCTTTAAAAATGCGGCCGATGCGATTGGCGAAAAAATTGTTCGCGGCGATACACTTACGATAGTTGGTGTTACAAATAATTTTCACCAGTTGGGGTTACAAAAAAGTATTGACCCGATGATCCTCGTGCTTAGACCCAACATATCAAATTTTTATTCTTTAAAAGTTAGCACTGGCGATATGCAGCAAACCATTAGCAGGCTCAGGCAAACATGGGACAGATTTTTTCCAAAAGACCCATTCGATTATTTTTTTCTTGACGAATCATTTGGCCAGCAATACAAAGCAGATATTTTGTTTGGAAAAGTGTTTGGTGTATTTGCATTTCTTGCCATACTTATAGCATGTTTTGGTTTGCTGGGTTTATCTGCTTACAATGTTTTGCAACGCACTAAAGAGATTGGTATTCGTAAAGTGTTGGGCGCATCATTGCAAAGTATTCTTATTCTTTTATCCCGAGATTTTTTAAAACTCATTTTCGTTTCATTATTATTTGCTATACCAGTTGGCTGGTATATTATGAATACCTGGCTGCGGGATTATGCATACCGCATAAATATTGCATGGTGGGTATTTGCAGTTGCAGGTGCCATGGCTTTTTTAATTGCCATCATAACCATTTGCATACAGATTATTAAAGCGGCTGCAAAAAATCCGGTAAGAAGCCTGAGAACCGAATAAGTTAATCCGAACATATTCGTACGTCTGCTGTTCATTTTCGAACACTTTCATGCAGTTATTTTTCTAAAACCCTTGTGTAGCAAGGGTTTTGGCCTTGGCATAACCGTTGAGACAAAACTTATGCGTGGTACTGGTATGAACATTTTTTGGTCTGCAAGCAATACCCGTCCTGCAAAATCGAAAACCAAAAACCAATAGCATGTTTAGAAATTATTTTAAAACCGCTGTTAGAACCCTAAAGCGTAATAAAAGCTATGCGCTTATTAATACACTCGGTTTAGCCGTGGGCATTGCCGCCTGCCTGCTTATTTTTTTGGTGGTGCAATTTGAAAGCAGCTTCGATAATTTTCATCTTAAAAAAAATAGTATTTATCGTATAAGTACCGAATTTCATAACGCTGGCGGAGTAAGCTATTCCTCAGGAGTTGCTTTTCCCGTTGCAAAAGGTTTACGTGTTGATTTTCCACAGATAAAAGAAGTGGCTTCTATTTTTCAACAGGGCGGGCAAATAACTGTTGAAGATGGAACTACACAACAAAAAAAATTACAGGAGGATAATTTTTATTATGCGGAACCACAGTTCTTCAGCATGTTCAACTTTCCATTTCTTGCAGGCGATGTAAAAACTGCATTGAATAATCCAAACAGTGCGGTGCTTACGCAGGCAACCGCAGAAAAATATTTTGGCAGTTGGAAAAATGCACTTGGCAAAACAATCAAGTATGAGAACAAAGAATTGTATACAGTAAAGGGAATTTTAAAAAATGTGCCACACAATTCTGATTTCCCGTTAAGTGTGGTGGTTGCTTATTCTGCTCTTGAAAACACGAACATACAAAGCAATTTAAACGATTGGGTAAGCACATATAGTGAAGCTTATACATTCGTTGTATTGCCGCCGGATTTGACTGTAAATAAACTGAATGCTGAACTGAAAGTATTCGCTAAAAAACATAAACCGGCGCACTATGCAAATGATGTTTTCATCGCGCAACCTTTATCTGAAATTCATTACGATGACAGGTTTGGAAATTTTAATGAACATACATTCAGTCATTCGCTTATAAAAGTGCTATCGTTAATAGGAATTTTTCTTATAGTGATTGCATGTGTAAACTTTATAAATCTTGCAACGGCACAAGCTGTGAATCGCTCAAAAGAAGTTGGTGTAAGAAAAGTTTTAGGAAGCAACCGCAAACAGCTTGGGCTGCAATTCTTAGGTGAAACGGCACTCATTGTTTTTATTGCATTGATACTTGCTGTCGGCGTTGCATCACTTGCCTTGCCTTTTTTAAATAATTTGCTCGAAGTGCAGATGACTGTGAGCCTCATCGCAAATCCAACCTTAATATTATTTGTTTTTGCCACAGGAATTATAGTTTCACTTCTTTCAGGTATTTATCCTGCTGTTATTTTATCAGGCTTTAACCCAATTACCGCTTTAAAGAGTAAGATAACTGCTAAAATGATTGGCGGAATTTCATTAAGAAGAACACTGGTTGTTTTACAATTTGTAATCGCACAAATTTTAATCATCGGCATGTTTGTCGTAGTTAGTCAAATGAATTTTTTTAGAAATGCATCGCTGGGTTTTGATAAAGCCAATGTCATCAATGTGCCGGTTCCCGGTGATAGCACCAGTCATACAAAAATTGACTATATGCGCAATCAATTGCTTGCAAACCCCGCTATAAACAATGTAAGTTTTAGCTTTCGGGCTCCGTCTTCAGGCGGCGGATGGAACAGTGATTTTAAATATAATCACTCAGACTAAAAACACTGACTTCAATGCGAATTTAAAATGGGCCGATGTTGATTATTTTAAAACGTACAGTCTGCAATTTGTTGCAGGCAGACCTTATTATGCAAGCGATTCGGTTCGGGAGTTTGTAGTAAATGAAACGCTGTTAAGAAAATTGGGCATTTCAAACCCTAAAGAGGCTATCGGTAAACAACTGAATTTTTGGGATGGTGGAAAAGTTGGAAATATAGTTGGGGTAATAAAAGATTTCAATATTTATTCATTGGATAAACCGATGGCGCCTGTTGTGTTGAGTACATGGAAAGATATTTATCAAACCATTAATATTAAAATCAAACCCGGCTCAGAAAAAGCGGTATTGCCATACATAGAAAAATTATGGACAAGCACTTTTCCTGATAATGTGTACGACTACAAATTCCTCGATAGGACAATAGAAAATTTTTATAAACAGGAAGATCAGTTATCACAACTGTATAAAATTTTTGCAGGTATAGCCATCTTCATTTCCTGCCTTGGTTTATACGGGTTGGTTTCTTTTATGGCCGTACAGCGCACAAAAGAAGTAGGCATCCGCAAAGTGCTTGGCGCATCTGCACGCAGCATTATTTATTTATTATCAAAAGAATTTACTGTACTAATTATTATTGCATTTATAATTTCTGCGCCCGTTGCATATTTTATTATGCATAAATGGCTGCAAAATTACACATACAGAATTCCGCTGAGCGCTTCCATATTTATTCTTGCAATTATCAGTTCAATTTTAGTCGCGTGGATAACAGTTGCGCATCGTGCAATAAAAGCAGCAATGGTAAACCCTGTGAGAAGTTTGAGAACGGAGTAAAAAACATTTAATGGCCAACAGCTATTAACCAAAATAAAATCGTACATCAGAAATCAACAGCTATGTTCAAAAATCATTTTAAATCTGCATTTCGCAATCTTCGCCGCAATAAAGGTTTTGCATTCGTAAATATTTCGGGACTGGCTGCAGGCATGGCCGCTGCTATGCTTATTTTATTATGGGTACAAAACGAGTTAAACACCGACCGTTTTTATCAAAAAGAAAACAGGATTTATGTAATGTACAATCGTGATAAAGATGGAGAAGGAAATAAATTTGCATGGCCGAATACACCAAAAATACTCGCAACAACTTTAAAAAATGATTACCCTGAAATAGAAGATGCAGTACGTTTTAACAACGTAACCTTCCTGCTTACACAAGGCGAAAAGCATTTGAATGTACAGGGCGCTTTTGCTGATAGCGGCTTTCTGAATGTATTCGATTTGCCGTTGAAAGAGGGCAACATTCAACATGCTTTAAGCGGCAGTTATAATATTGTTCTTACAGAAAAACTGGCAAAGAAATTTTTTGGCAATGAAAGTGCAATGGGAAAAACAGTGCGTATTGACAGTGTAAACAATTGCACGGTAACTGCCGTGCTGAAAGACCTTCCCAACAATACGCAATTCAATTTTGAATATTTATTGCCCTGGTCGTATATGGCAAAACTTGGATGGAGCGACAGCAGTTGGGGAAACAACAGTGTGTTTACATATGCATTATTAAAGCCCGGCGCTTCACAAACAGCGTTCGATGCAAAAGTGAAAAATATTACCATCAATCATTCAAAAGATGCAAGCTCTCCATCTACAACAGAAGTATTTACGCAACCATTAAGCAGAGCATATCTGTATTCAAAATCTGAAAACGGACTTTTAGTTGACGGCCCTATAGAAACGGTAAGATTGTTTATTATTATCGCTGCTTTTATCTTACTGATTGCATGCATCAATTTTATGAATCTTAGCACGGCCCGCAGCGAAAAGCGTGCAAAGGAAGTGGGAATTCGCAAGGTAATGGGTGCGCAGCGTGAAAAACTAATTCTGCAATTTATTGGTGAAAGCATTATGTTTTCTTTCGCTGCTTTTGTAATAGCATTATTCATTGTAGAAATAAGTTTAAGCGGTTTTAATACGTTAGTAAACAAACAACTTTTTATCAATTATGCTAATCCATCATTCTGGTTGTTTGCGCTGGTTTTCATTTTGTTTTCAGGAATACTTGCAGGCAGTTATCCTGCCTTTTTTCTTTCAGCATTTAAACCTGTAAAAGTTTTGAAAGGAACTTTTAAAAAAGCGGAGGCTTCAGTTAATCCGCGCAAAGTGTTAGTGGTAGCACAATTTGCGTTTGCGACTGTACTTATCATCAGCACACTTATCGTACAAAAGCAAATTCAATATACATTAAACAGGGATGCAGGTTATAACAGGAATAATTTGATATACATGTTTGGGCAGGGTGATGTAAATAAACATTATGATTTAATAAAGCACGACTTACTAAGCAGCGGTGCCGTTGTTTCTGCAACACGATGTGCAAACCCTATTACAAGAAGGTGGAGCGATAGCTGGGGATTTGCATGGAAGGGCAGCACTAAACAAGATGAGAAAACTGATTTTGTAGCGCTTGGTACCGATGCTGACTTTGTGAAAACAATTGGTGTAAAATTAATAGCAGGTCGGGATATTGACATCTTCAATTATTCAACAGACAGCAATGCCGTTATGCTGAATGAATCTGCGGTTAAAATTATGCGACTGGAACACCCGGTAGGTACGATAATAAAGTTAACTGATGACAACGAACAATGGCATGTAGTAGGCGTAATAAAAGATTTTATCCTCGAATCTCCATATCAAAAAAATATAAGCCCGATGATGATTTTTGGACCTGGCAGTAGCAGCGGATATGTTATTCATTTAAAATTAAACGCAGCAAACAACACTGCCGCCAATCTTGCAACCATAGAAAAAATATTTAAAAAATATAATCCGCAATATCCGTTTGAATCTGTATTTGCTGACGAAGCTTATGCAACTAAGTTTGCCGATACACAACGTACAGGAAGATTAGCTTCATTGTTTGCAGCGCTTACTATTTTTATTTCCTGTCTTGGTTTGTTTGCGCTTGCAGCTTACTCAGCAGAAAACCGAACGAAAGAAATTGGTGTGCGCAAAGTGCTGGGCGCTTCTGTATTTAACATCACATCTTTAATATCAAAAGATTTTTTAAAACTGGTTATTATATCATTTGCGGTTGCTTCACCTATCGCATGGTTCGCTATGGAAAAATGGCTTGATAACTATACATACCGCATCAGTATCCAGTGGTGGATTTTTGTCGCAGCCGGTTTGCTTTCAATAGGCATAGCGTTGATAACAATTATTTTTCACGTATTAAAAGCAGCGATTGCAAATCCTGTGAAAAGTTTGAGAACGGAATAATTATTAGCTAACAGCTAATGGCCAATAACTATTAGCCAAAACAAAAACTATGTTTAAAAATTATTTCAAAACAACGTTTCGTAATTTATGGAAGAACAAAACGTACAGCTTCTTAAACATTTTTGGTTTGGCTGTAGGCATTGCCTGTGCTGCGTTTATTTTTTTATGGGTTGAAGATGAGCTTACGTTCAATCACAATTTTGCAAAGCGTGATTACCTGTATCATATTATGCAAAATGAGAAAAGTGATGCAGGCGTATCTACCAATGGTTCAACACCGGGTCCACTGGCTGCAGCATTAAAAGCAGAAATACCGGGCATTGTTAACAGTGGTCGTTTAAGTTGGGCAATGGATGAGTTAGCAGTAGTTGGTGATAAGGCAATTAAGGAAAATGGAATGTATGCTGACCCTTCAGTGCTTTCCATGTACACATTGCCTTTTATTTATGGCAATCGTACAACAGCATTAAACAATCCTAATGATGTTGTGATAAGCGAATCAATGTCTAAGAAATTTTTTGGTAACAGTAATCCTGTTGGCAAAGTAATAAAGATGAATGCCAAAGGGGCATACAGTGTTGACGGGCTTTATACTGTTACAGGTGTTTTTAAGGATTTACCTTCAAATTGTTATTATCATTTTCAATGGCTTTCACCATATACAACATGGGAGAATGCAAACGACTGGCTAAAACCATGGAACAATAATCTTACAGAAACAATTGTTGAGCTTTCGCCAACTGCTAATACTGCATCCATCAATAAAAAATTAAAAAATTATCTAAGCACTAAATCAGATGGAAATACCAATCAGTGTTTTCTGTTTAGCATGAACGACTGGCATCTGCGCGGCAATTTTGTAAATGGCCTGCAGGATGGCGGTAATATTAAATATGTAAAACTTTTTTCCACGATAGCGCTCATTATATTACTCATTGCCTGCATCAATTTTATGAATCTTTCAACTGCCCGCTCAGAGCAGCGTGCGAAAGAAGTAGGCGTGCTTAAAGTAATGGGCGCACGTAAAAAAGGATTAATAGGAAAATTTATCAGCGAATCGCTGCTGATGTCATTTATTGCTGTGCTCCTGGCTGTTGCGTTGGTGTATGCACTGTTGCCGTTTTATAATGAGCTTATAGAAAAGCAATTATCAGTTGGTTTATTTAATCCCTTGCATTTTGTGTGCCTGTTAACCATTGGCTTGTTTGCAGGTTTGATTGCCGGCAGCTATCCTGCATTTTATTTATCATCATTTAATCCTGTAAAAGTTTTAAAAGGTATAAAGCTGAAGAGTTCTATCGCCGTGATCTTCATTCGCAAAGGGCTTGTGATAACTCAGTTTACTGCATCGGTTATACTTATTATATCAACCATTATTGTTTACAAACAGGTGCAACATATTAAAGACCGAGACCTTGGTTATAGTAAAGACAATTTAATTTATATGGATTTGCAGGGTAGCATGAAAGACCATTTCAGCGAAATAAAAAATAGTCTTATTGCAACAGGCTATGTTGAGAATGCAGCAACAAGTTTGCATGATGCTTTGCATGTTTATAGTTATGGCGACGGCTTTACCTGGCAGGGCAAAAATCCGAACGCCAAATTGCCTATTCATTCAAATGTTGTAAGCTCTGAATATATTTCAACCATGCATATGAAAGATAATTGCTGGCAGAGATTTCTATCGCAACAATGCAGACAGCGGGAATATTATTATCAATGAAAGCATGGCAAACCTTATGGGCAAAGACGGAAAGCTTGGAAGTGTGATTACTTCAGGAGATTATAAATTAACTATTGTCGGCATTATAAAAGATTTTATTTACAACGATGTTTATGGCAAGGGTTCGCCACTTATATTAATTAACAGCAGTTACTCGCCTACAGTAATGGCAGTACGGTTTAAATCCAATGTGAATTTGTCGCATGCTTTGGATAAAACAGAACAGGTAATGAAATCTGAAAACGCGGGGTTTCCATTTGAATACAAGTTTGCTGATAAAGATTTTGATGCTATGTTCTCTTCTGAAACACTTATTGGCAAATTAGCCGGAGTGTTTGCAATGCTTGCCATTTTTATTTCTTGTCTTGGCTTATTTGGATTAGCTGCATACACTGCTGAACGCCGCACCAAAGAGATCGGTATTCGTAAGGTACTCGGTGCTTCTGTTAGCGGATTAACAGGTTTACTGGCGAAAGAATTTTTACAATTAGTTACCGTTTCATGTGTTATTGCTTTTCCGTTTGCGTGGTGGTTTATGCATAACTGGCTACAGGATTATGCATACAGAACAAATATACACTGGTGGATGTTTGCTTTAGCAGGAATAGCAGCTTTGTTGATTGCATTAATAACAGTAAGCTTCCAGGCAATAAAAGCAGCAATTGCAAACCCTGTGAAAAGTTTGAGAACGGAATAAAAATTGAAATGTAACAGTTTGAAAATGGAAACTGAAAAATAGCAATTAACAATTTAATATAAAATACTTTATGTTTAAAAATTATTTCAAAACTGCTTTCAGAAATCTTATGGAAAAACAAAGTATTTTCTGTTATTAATATTATGGGTCTTGCATTGGGCATGGCTTGCAGCCTGTTAATAATGTTTTGGGTGAATGATGAATATAATGTTGATGCTTTCATAAAAACGGAGCACAGTTATATCAGTGTGTATGAACGCCAGAATCATGATGGTGTAAATAAGCTGCGATCATGCAATCACCAGGCTTAATGGCTGATGAAATGAAAAGAGTATTGCCGGAAGTTCAGTATGCAACCAACTATGCATGGAATGACCTAAGCACTTTTGAAGCAAATAATAAAATAATTAAAGAAAATGGCAATTATGCAGGGCAGGATTTTTTTAAAATGTTTACTTATCCTCTTCTTGCAGGGAAATGCAATCACTGCACTGCAATCGCCTACTGGATATTGCCATTTCAAAAAAAATGGCAGAAGATTTTTTTGGCTCACCTGAAAAAGCAATCGGAAAAACCATCCGCTATGAAAACAAAAAAGATTTAAAAATAACCGCTGTATTTGATAATGTGCCAAAAAACAGTTCAGCACAGTTTGATTATATTATTAACTGGCAAACATTTTTAGAAAATAATGAGTTGGGCAAAAGACTGGACGAATAACGGACCGCTATGTGTTATATCATGCTGCGCAAGGGAACAGATGCAAAAGCGTTTGAAACCAAAATAACCCGTTTTCTTGATAACTATAATAAAGAACAAACGCCAAATGATTATGTAAGGTTGGGCATTGCAACACTATGGAGATATTTATCTTCATTCCAATTTTAAAAACGGAGAATTGTCCGGCGGCAGAATTCAGTATGTTACAGCTCTTCAGCATTGTTGCCATTTTTATTTTACTTGATTGCCTGCATCAATTTCATGAATCTTACAACAGCACGTTCAGTAAAACGTGCAAAAGAAATTGGCGTAAGAAAAGTGGTTGGTGCAGTTCGTTCTTGCATTGATAAGGCAATTTATCGGCGAAGCTTTACTGATAGTAATGCTATCAGCAATTATATTGCATTGGCTAATTGTTATGCTTGTCGTTACCGCCATTCAACCAGCTTACAGGAAAACAAATTCATATTGCCTTTTACAATATTTCGTATTTCTGGTTAAGCATTGCAGGTTTGTTATTGGTTACAGGTTTTATTTCCGGCAGTTATCCTGCATTATATCTATCATCATTCAATCCTGTACGTGTATTAAAAGGTTCATTAAAATTTCAGCCAGGGTGCTTTATGGTTTCGTAAAGGACTTGTTGTTTTTCAATTTATGCTTTCCATCATATTTATTATTGGAACAATTGTTATAAGTAAACAGGTGAATTATATACAATCCATTAATCTTGGTTATGACAGGGAAAATCTTATTTATATTCCGTTGGAAGGCGATCTTACCAGCAAATATGCAATTATTTAAAAACCAGGCTTTGAATATGCCGGGCATAAAAGACATAACACGCATGAGCCAATACATCCTACGCAAATTGATAATGGAACTGGCGGTGTTGTTTGGGAAGGAAAAGATCCAAATTCAAATATTGATTTACACAGGCTGCAGTTGGTTATGATTTTATCAAAAACAATGCATATGCAAATGGCTGCAGGGGCAGCGATTTTTCAAAAGATTTTGCAACAGATTCTGTTGGATATATTATTAATGAAACCGCGTTAAAAATAATAGGCTATAAAAATCCGGTTGGCAAGCCGCTTACCTTCTGGGGAAAGAAAGGAACTATCATTGGCGTTGTAAAAGATTTTCATTTTAATTCGCTGCATACGGCTATCAATCCGTTGGTGCTTCGTCTCGGCGAAAATATTGGATGGGGTATAGCATTGGTAAGAACAGAACCAGGCAAAACGAAAGAAGCTTTAGCAAGTCTTGAAAAAATCTGTAAAGACACTCAATCCAAAATTTCCGTTTACTTATAAATTTTCTGATGAAGAATATCAAAAGCTTTACAGAAGTGAACAAGTAGTAAGCAAGCTTTCCAACTACTTTGCATTTCTTGCCATATTTATTTCCTGTCTTGGTTTATTAGGACTTGGTGATGTTTACTGCCGAACAACGCACAAAAGAATTTGGCATAAGAAAAGTATTGGGTGCAAGCCCTGCTAACGTTGTTTAATTTGCTTTCAAAAGAATTTTTAATGCTTGTATTGATTGCAATGCTTATTGCTTCGTCCTGTTGCATGGTATGCCATGAATAAATGGTTGCAGGATTATGAATATCGGGTGAATATTACGTGGTGGATTTTTGTAATAGCAGGTGTGTTTGCCATTTTTATTGCATTAGCTAACAGTGAGTTTCCAGGCAATAAAAGCAGCGATAGCAAACCCTGTGAAGAGTTTAAGAACAGAATAAAAATTAGCTACAGCTAATGGCTGATAGCTATTAGCTAAAATAAAAAACATGTTTAAAAATTATTTCAAAACCGCCTGGCGCAACATTAGAAAAAATAAACTTTTTTCTTTCATTAATATTCTTGGTTTATCTATTGGCATTGCAACATGCTTTATTATTATGTTGTATGTGCAGGATGAATTGAGTTATGATCGCTTTAATGTAAAAGCAGAAAGAATTTATCGGGTTGCTTTCAAAGCCAATATGAACGGAGGCAAAATATTGGAGGGTAATGTAATGCCGCCTGTAGCAGCAGCTTTAAAAAATGACTATCCTGAAGTGGAAGAAGCCACAAGACTTAACCTGAATGGCGATACGAAAATTACATATAATAACAAGACATTTAAAGAAAGCAAACTGGCTATAGTGGATTCGAATTTTTTCAGCGTGTTCACTCTCCCATTTATAGAGGGCAATTCGAAAACAGCGTTGATGGAGCCTCACAATATTGTGCTTACAAAAGATATGGCGCAAAAATATTTCAGCACAGAAGAACCTATTGGTAAACTACTGAAAATAGATAATGAAGCATTTAAAGTAACCGGCGTTATTAATAACATACCTGCGAACAGCCATTTTCATTTTGATTTCTTTGTTCCCTTGTCAGACCTTCCTTATGCGAGAGACCCATCATGGATGTCATCAGGCATGTTTACTTACATCGTGTTGAAAAAAGGATATGATTACAAAAAGCTGGAGGCGAAATTTCCAGCAATGGTTGAGAAATATATGGGTCCGCAAATACAGCAGCAAATGGGATTAAGTTTAGCGCAGTTCAGAACAAAAGGTAATGAGCTCGGCTTCATTTTACAGCCATTAACTTCTATTCATTTATATTCAGATACCAATTTTGAATTAGAGCCGGGCGGCAATGCAAGCTATGTGTACATCTTTGGTGGCATCGCCATATTTATGTTGATAGTTGCATGCATCAACTTTATTAATCTGTCAACGGCAAGTGCATCTAAACGTGCAAAAGAAGTGGGTGTAAGAAAAGTGGCTGGTTCAGGAAGATTGCAGCTCATCAGTCAATTTTTATCAGAATCAATATTGATTACACTGTTCGCATTAGTCATTGCATTGGTATTAATACAAATTGCATTACCAGCGTTTAATAATATTTCAGGCAAGCAATTAAGCTTCGATGTAAAACCTGTTCTCGCATTTATTGCATTAGGATTATTGGTTGGAATCATCGCCGGCATTTATCCTGCATTTTATCTTTCTTCATTCAAACCCATTGCTGTATTAAAAGGCAAGCTAACAGCAAACAATAAAAGTTTTGGATTACGAAGCAGCCTTGTTGTGTTCCAGTTTTTTATTTCGGTTGGATTAATTATAAGTACCATCGTTGTTTACCAGCAAATGAAGTTTATTCAAAATAAAAAATTGGGTTATAATAAAGAACAAATCTTAACCCTGCCAAACTCTTATGTGCTTGGGAAAAAATGAGCAGGTTTATAAACAACAATTGTTGAAAGACCCGCGTATTGTAAATGCAACCGCTTCATTTTATAAGCCTGCAGGACCAACAAACAGCAACAATGCAATGGCATATCCTGAAGGACATGATGACCAGGCAATGAAAACGGTGGAGTATCATATAGATGAACAATACATTCCAACATTAGGTATGCAGATGGCAGCAGGCAGAAATTTTTCTCCTGCATTTTGCAACAGATTCTTTGGGTATGATTATTAATGAAAGCGCTGCAAAAGCTTTTGGCTGGGGAACAATGAATGCAATCGGTAAAACTGTAATAAGAGTAAATAGTGATAAAGGCACAAACGTTCCGTTTCATGTTGTTGGGGTAGTAAAAGATTTCAATTTTAAATCATTGCATGAACCAATTACACCGTTGCTAATGACATTAGAACCGGAAGGTGGTTTGATATTTAAAATAAAAACCACAGATGTACCAGGCTTGCTTTCAACTATGAAAAAACAATGGGATGCATTCAATACAGATGAACCATTCACTTATAGTTTTATGGATGACCTTGTATAACAAAACATATTCCGCTGAACAAAAAACAGGAACCATTTTAAATATTTTTTCAGTGCTTATCATTTTTGTTGCTTGTCTTGGTTTGTTTGGATTAGCCACTTACACAGCAGAACAACGCACAAAAGAAATCGGTATAAGAAAAGTGTTAGGCGCAAGTGTTACACAGGTAACACAAATGCTTTCAAAAGAATTTTTAAGACTTGTATTGATTGCATCGCTTATTGCTTTTCCGGCAGCATGGTGGGCAATGAATAAATGGCTGCAAAGTTTTGCATACCGCATAAATATTTCGTGGTGGATATTTCTCGTTGCAGGATTATCTGCATTGTTTATTGCATTGATAACAGTGAGTTTTCAGGCAATAAAAGCAGCGATAGCAAATCCTGTAAAGAGTTTGAGAACGGAATAAAGAACATGAATGTGAATACATCTGAACATAAATCAACTTAAAACTTCTTTATGCTTCGTCATTATTTTAAAGTTGCATTGCGCAACATGAAAAAACAGAAAGTACCTGCGTTTATTAATATTATAGGTTTGTCGCTGGGCATTGCCTGCTTCACATTGTTTCTTTTATATACACTGAATGAGTTCAGCTTCGATAAGTTTAATAAGAATGCTGCAAACATATATCGTGTTTACCTGCAGGTGCAAGGTCAGCGTGGCGAGGATATGCATTACAGCACTTATCATCCAATGCCATTAGCGTCGGCATTGAAACGGGATGTTCCCGGTGTAGAAAATACTGTGCGGATACAAGACGCCTGGGGGCAAAGCTTTATAAAGCTCAGCGATAATAATATAATGCGGCAAAAAGTTTCATATGCTGACCCTTCGCTGTTTTCAATATTTAGCTTCAAATTTATTTATGGTAATGCACAAACCGCGTTACAAAGCATGCAGAATATTGTGCTTACAGAAAAAAAAGCAAAAGAATTATTTGGTACAACCAATGTACTTGGCAGAACAATAGAGATAAAAACAGATAATACTTTTCAGCCATTTACAATAAGTGCTGTTACAGAAAATGTGCCGCCCAATTCATCGATTAACTATGACCTGTTGTGTAGTTTTCAATTTTTGGAAACAACTGAAAATGGTAAGCAATCTGTAAATAACTGGCACCGGTCTTCGCTGCAAACATTTGTGCAATTACGCCCTGGCAGCGGTTTGCCAGGTAATACAAAACTGTTTACAAACTTCAGAAAGAAATACTATCCCGATGAGGAAGCAGAGCTGGCAAAAGAAAATTATAAATGGGATCACACAAAACCATTTGCTGTTTATGAGCTGCAGCCATTAACTGATGTGCATACCAACATAAAGTTAGGTGGTGTAACTGTTGAAAGCGTTGAAGCAAAAAATATCTGGATTGTTTTAAGTATTGCTGCTGCTTTGTTATTAATAGCCTGCATCAACTTTACAACACTTGCAATAGGAAGAATGGCAGGCAGGGCCAAAGAAGTTGGCGTAAGAAAAGTTATTGGCGGCGAAAGAAATCAATTGATCCGGCAATTTTTATCAGAAGCGGTTTTGCTTGCCGTATTATCTGCATTAATTGGCTTATTAATCGCAAGATTATTGTTGCCTTATTTCAATAAATTATCAGGAAGAGAATTAATTTTTTCTTTCTCAATGTATCCACAAATAATATGGATGCTGGTTGCAGTAACATTATTAACTGGTTTACTCGCCGGAAGTTACCCGGCATTAGTCCTCTCCCGTTTTAACCCTGTGGAAGCTTTAAAAAGTAAAATCCGAATCGGTGGCGCAAACCTGTTTACAAAATCATTGGTAACACTGCAGTTCACTTTATCCATTGGGTTAATCATCGCTACATTAGTTATCATGCAGCAAACAAAATATATGAGCAGTAAAAACCCGGGCTTTGATAAAAGTAATGTGGTGATGGTTGATGCTTCAGATGTTGACACTAAAAAAATCTACCCGCTTTTCAAACAGGTACTATTATCAAATACAAATATTTCAGGTGTTGCCAGTGCTGAGCTTGGTTTAGGCGAAGGCCAGGGCTGGAGCCGGTCTGGTTTTGAATATAAAGGCAAGCAAAAAGAGGTGTTCGAATTTTTTATTGATAATGATTACCTGAAAGTGATGGGTATGCACCTTGTGGCGGGCAGAAATTTTGATATGCATCATGCTGATGATACAGTTACGTCTGTTATTATTAATGAAGCAATGATGAGAGATTTTGGCTGGACGATGAACAATGCAATTGGTCAACAGCTAAAAGGATATTCTGATACTAAAACGCCTGTTGTAATTGGCATTATAAAAGATTTTAATTTTCGGCCACTGAGTGAAAAGGTAGCACCGCAAATGTTTCATGAGTTTGCAGATTATGCGCCGTATCATTTCTTTGTCCGCACGCCACCAGGCAATCCTTCTGCTGCAATAGCTGCCATCGAAAAAGCATGGAAACAACTCGTACCTGATTATCCATTGCAATATTCTTTTGTTGATGAAAGCCTTGATAATTTTTATAAATCAGAGCACCGATGGAGCGGTATTGTTGGCTGGGCGGGAGGCATTTCTATTTTTCTTGCATGTTTAGGTTTGTTTGGTTTAGCGGCATTGGCTGCTGTGAATCGCACAAAAGAAATTGGAATACGCAAAGTGCTGGGTGCTTCTGTTACCGGCATCATTGCATTGCTCTCAAAAGATTTTGTAAAGCTTGTTGCGATTGCATTGATTGTTGCTTCACCGCTTACATGGTATTTTATGAATAAGTGGCTGCAGGATTATGCGTACAGGATAAATATTGCGTGGACCCTGTTTGCGATAGCCGGGTTATTTGCAGTGATGGTAGCGTTGTTAACTGTAGGTTTTCATGCAATAAAAGCTGCCATATCAAATCCTGTAAAGAGTTTGAGAACGGAGTGACTTTAAATAAAATAAATATTGTCTCAACTTAACCGGTAACAATATTTATTAAGCAAAATTTTGAATCATGTTTAGAAATTATTTAAAAACAGCGTGGAGAAACGTTATTCGCAGCAAGGGATTTTCTGTTATTAATATTATGGGCCTGGCATTGGGTTTGGCTTGCAGCCTGGTTATTATGCTTTGGGTAAATGATGAAAAAAGTGTTGATGCTTTTCATACAAACGGAAAATATTTATACCAGGTTTATGAACGAAATTATTTTGATGGGAAGATTACTGCCGATTATCCCACGCAAGGTTTGCTGGCAGAAGAGTTGAAAAGAGTTATTCCGGAAATTCAATATGCAAGCGGCCTGGAATATGCATCTGCACCTGGCAGTGGCAGCACATTTGAGGTAGGGAAAAAGATTGCAAAGATGAATGGCATGTTTGCCGGTGAAGATCTTTTTAAAATGTTCAGCTACCATTTATTGCAAGGCGGCGTAGCAACTTCATTAACAGAACCAGGCGGCATTGCTATTTCAAAAAATATGGCAGACTATTTTTTTGGAAGTGCAGAAAACGCAATAGGGAAAGCGATACGTTTTGAAAATGCAGAAGAATTAAAAGTAACAGCGGTGTTTGATAACATTCCTGTAAACTCTTCACAGCAATTTGATTTTTTAAGAACATGGACTGACTTTGTGAAACAAAATGATTGGGTGCATAACTGGGGTAATACAGATCCGCAAACATTTATACAATTAAGGCATAGTGCAGATGCGGCGAAAGTTCAATCGAAGATTAAAGATTTTATTTATAACTATAAACAGAAAGACAAAAGTTTTATTACAGAGCTTGCTTTACAACCTTACTCAGAAAAATATTTGCATTCGAATTTTAAAGACGGTTATCTAAGTGGCGGCAGAATTGAATATGTAAATCTTTTCAGCATTATTGCAATCTTTATTTTACTCATCGCCTGCATCAACTTCATGAATCTTGCTACAGCCCGTTCTGCAAAACGTGCAAAAGAAGTTGGTATACGAAAAGTGGTGGGCGCATTACGTTCTACATTAATTGCACAGTTTATTGGTGAAGCAATATTGCTTACTTCTTTGTCGCCTATTATAGCCATACTAGCTGCAGCGCTTACGCTTCCTGCATTCAATCATCTTACAGGAAAACAATTAGCCATTCCGTTTGCGCAGCCAAATTTCTGGACGGTAATAATTGCTTTACTATTAACAACAGGTGTTGTGGCAGGCAGTTATCCTGCATTATTCTTATCATCATTAAAACCGGTTCGCGTTTTAAAAGGTAGTTTAAAGTTTAACTGGAGTGCAACATTTTTCAGAAAAGCATTGGTTGTATTTCAATTTGCATTGTCTGTGTTTTTGATCATTGCAATGATAGTTGTGTACAAGCAATTAAACTATATACAAACAAAAAATCTTGGTTACAATCGGGATAATCTTTTATACATCCCGATTGAAGGTGGCCTTGTAAAAAATTATGAGTTGTTTAAGCAGCAGGCTTTATCAAATACAAACATTGTGAATGTTTCAAAGATGCGTAATTCACCGACAGGCATTTTTCATCATACAAACAGCATTACATGGCCGGGTGAAGATCCAAATTTAACCGTATCGTTTGCCGATGGTGTTGTGGGCTATGATTTTGCCAGAACGATGAATCTGCCGTTGCAATCAGGCCGTGATTTTTCAAAAGATTTCGGAACAGATTCTGCAAGCTTTTTATTGAATGAAACAGCAGTTAAAAAAATCGGTTTTAAAAATCCTGTTGGGCAAACAATAAAATGGGGCAATCATCCCGGAAAAGTTATTGGTGTGCTGAAAGATTTTCATTTTACTTCATTACATGAAACCATTGAGCCATTAATTATGCGGCTTGATGAGAACTGGAACTGGGGAACTATTCTTGTGCGCGTTAAAGCAGGTAAAGCAAAAGAGGCTATAACCGGTTTGCAGAAATTATGTAAACAACTCAACCCAAAGTTTCCATTTACTTACCAGTTTTCAGACCTTGAATATGCAAAGTTGTATGCAAGTGAAAATGTAGTAAGCAAGCTTGCTAACATCTTTGCATTTCTTGCCATTTTTATTTCATGTCTTGGCTTATTTGGTTTGGCAACATTTACAGCAGAGCAACGCACAAAAGAAATTGGTGTGCGCAAAGTGCTTGGTGCATCTTCTTCCAATATTGTAAAACTCCTGTCGGCAAATTTTCTGAAACCAATTGTGCTTGCTTTTTTAATTGCTTTTCCTGCCGGATGGTTTGCTATGAACAACTGGCTGCAGAACTATGCTTATAAAATTAATATTAGTTGGTGGATGTTTATTGCAGCAGGTTTTGCTACCATTTGCATTGCATTGTTAACGGTAAGTTATCAAAGTATAAAAGCATCATTGGTAAATCCTGTGAGGAGCTTAAGAACGGAATAAGAATTAGCTAACAGCTAATGGCCAATAGCTATTAGCACAATAAGAAACTATGTTTAAAAATTATTTTAAAACCGCATTGCGAAATTTATTGAAGAACAAAACTTTTTCTTCAATAAATATTATTGGTCTTGCCATTGGCATGGCTGTATGCATCATTATCATGCTGTTTGTTTCTTATGAGAAAAGCTTTGATAATTTTCATGCAAAAAATATTTATCGCCTGAATGAAGTGCAAAAGTTTGAAGGCATGGTATCATCACAAAAGGTTGCGTTGTCAATGTTTCCCATGGGGCCAACGCTGAAAAACGATTTCCCTGAAATAAAAAATTTTACACGCATACACTGGACCAATAAATACCAAATGACTGCTGGCGAAAAAAGAATCTATTTTGCAGAATCTTTTTTTGTTGATTCTACTTTTCTGCAAATTTTCGATTTTAAATTGCTGAAAGGAAATCGCACAACAGCCTTGCAAAAACCAAACAGTGCAATCTTAACACAGGCAAGTGCAGAAAAATTATTTGGCAAAGAAAATCCTATCGGAAAAAGAATAACGCATTATGCGGGTGATACGGTAAGCTTTGTTGTTACCGGCGTTTTGGAAAACGTGCCGCAAAATTCGCAACTGCAGTTTGATGCCTTGTATTCTTTCAGTTCAATTTATCAGCCATGGATGTTTACTAACTGGGGCGGTAACTGGCTCGACACTTACTTTGAATTAGCGCCAAATACAAACATAGCTGCACTTGAAAAAAGATTCCCGGCATATTTGAAAAAATATATGACAGAAGGTGATGGCTGGAAAAATTATGAACTCTTTCTTCTTCCTTTTAAAGATGTGCATGCAGGCGCAACCGATATTGGTCTTGATTATCTCAACTATCAAAAATTTGATAAGAATTATACTAATATATTTTTTGCAATTGCTCTGGTTGTGCTGCTTATTGCCTGCATTAATTTTATGAATCTTTCTACTGCGCGTTCGGCAGAAAGAGCAAGAGAAGTTGGAATAAGAAAATCGGTTGGTGCACATCGCTGGCAGTTATCAACACAATTTATCAGCGAATCCGTAATTCTTTCGCTTTTCGCATTGGTACTCGCTCTTATGCTTGTTGCATTATTTCTTCCTTATGTAAATAATTTAAGTCAGCGGAATCTTACGTTTCCTCTTTTCACCAATCCATTGCTTTTAATTTCGGTTATTGCAGGAACAGTTTTAATTGGTGTTTTATCCGGTCTTTATCCTGCGGGATATTTATCATCATTTCAGCCTGTGAAAGTTTTGAAAGGTTCTATTCAAACAGGAAAAAATAAAGGAGCATTAAGAAATGCTTTGGTGGTTGTTCAGTTTTCAAGCGCTATATTTTTAATGATAGCAACTATTTTTGCAGTGAAGCAATTAAACTATATGCAAAGCCGCGATCCTGGTTTTAATCGCGACCAAATTGTAACGATTCCGCTTGATGAGATAACATTCAGAAAATTTGATGTTGTAAAACAGCAACTCTTAAATAATACTTTAGTATCTGCAGTTACGGCTTCGCAGGATGTATTGGGAAGCCATTTGGATCAATCAGGAATTGAATTCAAAGGCGACGGACCTAAGCGGGAACTTACTTCAACAAGATTAATTGTTGATCATGATTATCTTAACCTCTATAAAATTCAGTTGGCGCTGGGCAAAAATTTTTCTCCGGATCCGATGAGAATGGAAAGGAATATATTATTAATGAATCACTCGCCAAAGAATTATTAAAGGATAATCCTAAAGCGCAAATGCAATCATTGCTTGGAAAACATTTTGGCTTTGATTCTCTAGGAACAATTGTTGGCATAGCAAAAGATTTCAATTTTAATTCGCTGCATTATAAAATTGAAACCATGTTTATGTTCAATCAGAAAGATTGGGGTTTCAGTAATTTGTCGGTAAAAATAAATGGCAACAAAGCAAAAGATGCGCTTGCGTTTATACAATCTGTCTGGCAAAAAAATTTTCCTGATCATCCTTTCGAATATCAATTTCTCGATGATCATTTTGCAGATGTATACCGTGCAGATTCGCAGGTAAGTTCAATCGTTGGCGTGCTTGCCGTGTTAGCCATCATCATTTCCTGTCTTGGTTTGTTTGGCCTTGCCTCCTACTCTGCTGAAAGAAGATTAAAAGAAGTAGGGATACGCAAAGTGTTGGGCGCATCAGTGCAAAATATTGTTGGCATGCTTTCAAAAGATTTTTTGAAATATGTTTTAATAGCTTCAATTATTGCCTTACCAATTGCATGGATTAGTGTATATAAATGGCTGCAGGATTATGCTTACCGCATTGATATAAGCTGGTGGATTTTTATTGCTGCTGTTTTTATGGCAATAGTGATTGCGTTTATAACAATCAGCTTCCAGGCAATAAAGTCAGCAATCGCAAACCCTGTGAAAAGTCTAAGAGCGGAATAAAAAATTAGCTAATGGCTAATGGCTGATAGCTATTAGCTCAAACAAAAAAATATGTTTAAAAATTATTTCACCACTGCATTCAGAAACTTTTGGCGCAACAAAGTTTTCTCTCTCATTAATGTGTTCGGTTTATCTATCGGCATCAGTGCGGCGCTGGTAATTTTCCTGATTGTTTATTTCGAACTGAGTTATGATAAGTTTGAACCGGATGGTGCCAGAATTTATCGCGTAGTGATGGATATGAAGTTTAATGGTAATGATGGGCATAGCGCTGCCGTAATGGCGCCGCTGGCAAATGCTGTGCAACATGAAGTAACAGGTGTTGAACAAACTGTTCCTGTAATGACTTTCCAGGGCGATGGAACTGCTGAAGTAAGTGTTGCAAAAGATGGCACTGAAAAGCCAACTGTTTTCAAAAAACAGGCAGATATTGTTTTTACCAATCCGGAATATTTTTATTTGATGCCACATCAATGGATAACTGGTTCACCAAGCACATCTTTAAAAAATCCATTCAATGTAGTTTTAAGCGAAAGCAGGGCGCATCAATATTTTCCTTCGTTACCGGTAAGTGATATTGTTGGTAAAACAATTAAGTATAATGATGATGTTACTGCAACTGTTTCCGGTATTGTAAAAGATTTAAATGAGCATACCACTTTTACTGCAGTTGAATTTATATCATACACAACAATTGCACAAACACATTTGCAGGATAATTTTATGATGAATGTGTGGAACGATTGGATGGCATATTCGCAACTCTACCTAAAACTTTCGGCAGGTACCAACAAAGTAAATGTGGAAGCGCAATTAAAATCAGTGCTTTCAAAATATAATAAGGATGCATATAAGGATGCGCAAAATAATATGAGCCTTCATTTGCAACCTTTAAGCGATGTGCATTTTAATGGTTTATATGCAAGTTTTAATCAGCGCGTAGCGCACCTGCCAACTTTATATGGTTTGCTTGCAATTGCAGCGTTTCTTTTATTGCTGGGTTGTATCAATTTTATAAATCTTACAACTGCAAATGCAACACAGCGTGCAAAAGAGATTGGCATCCGCAAAACAATGGGCAGTTCAAAAAAGCAATTGGTGCTGCAGTTTTTGGGCGAAACGTTTTTTGTTACATTCATTGCAACAATTATCTCAGTTGTATTAACACCGGTATTGCTTAATTTATTTAAAGATTTTACGCCGCCGGGTTTACAATTTGATTTATTTCATCAGCCATATATTTTCTTATTCTTATTCCTGCTTACATTATTTGTAAGTTGTATTTCAGGATTGTATCCTGCGCTGATTTTATCCGGTTATAAGCCCGCTATTGTTTTAAAAAGCCAGTCAACACTTAACAGTGCCGAAACAAGACACGCATGGGTAAGAAAAACATTAACGGTATCACAGTTTGTAATAGCGCAATTTTTTATTATTGGCACCTTGATGGTAAGCAAGCAAATCAGTTATTCACTAAATGCTGATATGGGTTTTAGAAAAGATGCCATCATTAGTTTTGATGTGCCACGTGAAGATACCGTTGCCAGTCATCGCACACAATTATTAGCAGTTATAAAAAATATTCCGGGTGTACAAATGGCAAGCAGGGGTTTTCTTACACCTGCGGATAATGGTGCCGCATTTACTGATATTACATATGCTGGTGATGCCAATAATAATAAAGAAAGTGTACAGTTGCGCTGGGGCGATAGCAATTATTTGAAGTTGTTCGATATAAAATTACTTGCCGGAAGAAATGTGCAGGAAAGTGATACGATAAAAGAATTTTTGATAAATGAAACGTATGCAAAATCACTGGGCTTTAAAAAGCCGCAGGACGCAATAAATAAACAACTCGATTTTAATGGAATGAAAATACCAATTGCAGGTGTGATGCACGATTTCCATGAACAGTCTTTCCACGCTGCCGTTGGACCGTTAGTATTTGCAAGTTTTGATGACAGGAGTTACATTTTCCATGTTTTGCTGCAGCCGCAAAATGCAGATGGTTCTTTATGGACGAATACGATTAACAGAATTCAAAAAGCATATAATAACACTTACCCCGGCGAAGATTTCGATTATAAATTTTTTGATGATACGATTGCAAAGTTTTACGAATCAGAACAACATACATCAACACTCTTAACATGGGCAACAGGTCTTGCGATTTTAATAAGTTGCCTTGGCTTGCTGGGTTTGGTAATTTATACCATCAACACCCGCACAAAAGAAATCGGCATCAGAAAAATACTTGGTGCATCGGTCATAAATATTCTTTCAGTGCTTTCAACAGATTTTATGAAACTCGTTTGTGTTGCATTTTTTATTGCAGCACCGATAGCTTGGTGGGCAACGTACAAATGGCTGCAGGATTTTGCCTATAAAACTGCAATGAGCTGGTGGATTTTTGCACTGGCGGGAATATTCATGTTGTTACTGGCATTAATAACCCTCAGCTTTCAAACAATCAAGGCAGCGATAGCAAATCCTGTTAAGAGTTTACGGACAGAATAGGAATTAAACTAACAGCTAATGGCCGATAGTTATTAGTCAAAATAACTTTTATGATAAACAATTATTTAAAAATTGCATGGCGGTATTTAATGCGGTATAAAACATATACTGCCATAAATATCCTGGGCTTAGCTGTTGGTATTACATGTTGCGTGTTGATTATGTTATTTGTAAGAAGCGAGTTTAGCTACGATCTTTTTAACACGAAGGCAAATCGCATCTATCGTGTGTGGCAGGAAGAAAAGTTCCAGGGAGAAGATTTTGTGAACACGTTTACACCGCTGCCTATGGGACCTGCGATGAAAAATAGTTTGCCTGAAGTAGAAACAATGTGTCGTGTTTATCAAAACGGCACTCTGATAAAAATTGGTAATAATTCTTTCAACGAAAATATTACCATGGTTGATCCGACCTTGTTTAAAATGTTTGATTTTAAGTTGCTGCAAGGTAATCGCAACAATCCTTTTCCCAACAGCAACTCTGTGATTGTTACCGCTGCCATAGCGAAAAAATATTTTGGAAATACAAATCCAACAGGTCAAACTTTTGAAATGCAGTTGGGAGATGAAAAAAAATTATTCACCATTGCAGGCATTGCAGAACAGGCACCGGAAGAATCAAGCATTAAGTATGACATACTTATTTCTTACACGAATGCCAACTTAATTTTTAGTGAAGGCATGTTGCACAGCTGGTTTAATATTTTTAATGAAACCTATGTGATGCTTCGAAGTGACGCAAATGCTGCAAATATTGAAAAGAAATTTCCGGCACTGCTCAAACAGCAATTAGGAGCAGATTATGGAACGGAAGAATTTTACATGAATTTGCAACCGCTGGTAAAAATTCATCTTGACAATACTTTGCCTGAAGGAATTCAACCCATAAGCAATACAAAATATTCTTACATACTTGGAACCATTGGTATTTTGATTCTACTTGTTGCATGTATCAATTTTATCACGCTTTCAATTGGTCGCTCAACAACCAGGGCATTGGAAGTAGGTGTAAGAAAAGCATTGGGTGCAGAGCGCAAACAATTGATTCGCCAGTTTTGGGGAGAAGCTTTACTTGTAACACTTTTATCTGTAATATTAGGATTGATTGTTGCTTTTTTACTGGTTACGCCGTTTAACAATATCATCAACAGGCATCTTGTTTTTCATTTTGACCCGCTGTTCATTTTATTCTGCGTTTTACTCATTACAATTATCGCCGTGATTGCCGGAATTTATCCTGCAATTATTCTTTCGGGCTTTAATCCGGTTGAAGTACTGAAGGGAAAATTAAGTTTAAAAAACAATGCGGGCTTATTCAGAAAGGGATTGATAGTAGGGCAATTTGTTGCATCGATTGTAATGATTATTTGCACGATGATTATCGGCGAGCAAATGAATTATTTACAGCATAAGAACCTTGGCTACAACAAGGACCAGGTAATCGTAGTACCTACAAATGAAAAAAGAGCTGAGGGTTATGCACTATCAAAATTGTATAAAAATGAGTTATTGAAATATCCGCAGATGCAAAGTGTGAGTGCTGCAACATTCAGTTTTGCAGAAACACCATGGGCTTCGTTTGGTTATTCAGATGAACAAAAAAAATTTCACAGCTTTCAGTATAATGAGATAGATGCATCTTTTATTGAAACCATGCAAATACCAATAGTTCAGGGCAGAAGTTTTCAACCGGAAAATCCCGCAGATACAAACAGCAGTATTATTGTAAATGAAAGTTTAGTGAAGCAATACGGCATTAAAGACCCTGTTGGAAAAAAGTTTGGTGTATACTCGCAACGAATTGTTGGTGTAATGAAAGACTTTAATTACGAATCATTACACACTAAAATTGAACCGCTGGTTCTTTCATTAAAGTTTGATACAATAGCACGGCAATCAAACAGTATTTCATTCGCTAACTCACCCAAGCCGCGCATCTCGGTAAGAATGAAAGCGGGCAATTTGCAAGACAACATCACTATACTAAAAAAAGCATGGCAAGCCGTTGCGCCAACACAGGATTTTGAATATCATTTCCTGGATGAAAAATTGGCAAGTGCTTATGAACAGGAACAAAAAAGCGCAACCGTTGTAAAAATTGCATCAGCGCTATCCATCTTTATTGCTTGTATGGGTTTGTTCGGACTTTCTACATTAACTGTAACGCGACGCACTAAAGAGATTGGTATAAGAAAAGTGCTGGGTGCAAATGCAATGCAGCTTGTGCAATTGTTGTCGAAAGATTTTTTATTGCTTGTTGTAATTTCCGCGCTTATTGCGTTCCCGGTTTCATGGTGGACAATGAATAAATGGCTTTCAGATTTCGCATATCGCACAGCCATTGGTTGGTGGGTATTTGTATTTGCAGGTATTGCTTCGGTTATTGTTGCATTTGTAACCATTAGTTTCCAGGCAATAAAATCAGCGATAGCAAATCCTGTAAAGAGTTTAAGAACAGAATAATTATTAGCTAACAGCTAATGGCCAGTAGCTATTAGCGAAAACAAAAACTATGTTTAAAAATTATCTTCTTCTCGCGGTAAGAAATATGCGCAAAAACAAATTGCACACTTTTATAAATGCAGGCGGAATGATGGTGGCATTTGCGTGCAGTATTTTTATTGTATTGATGGTATACCGGCATTTTACCTATGATAAGTTTGAGTTGAACAAAAACAAACTATATAAAATATATAATTATGCCATCGGCCCAAATGGTGAAGAAACAGGAACGTCAATGCCATATCCCTTAACGCCTGCATTGAAAGCGGAAAATATTGGCATTGTAAAAGCTACAAGTATTCTTAATGATGGAAAGCTTGTACGTTACAAAGATAAAACGCTTGATATGGGCACTACGATGGTTGATGCTGACTTCCTGAGCATGTTTACATTTCCCGTGGTGAAAGGAAATACTTCCAATCCTTTAAGTAGTGTAAGCAATGCAGTGCTTACAGAAAAAAGCGCAGAAAAATTGTTTGGTCAAGAAAATCCCATTGGTAAATCTGTTGAAGTAAAGCTTGATGGGAACTGGTATAAATTAATTGTGTCTGCAGTAGTGAAAGATTTTCCGGAAAACTCAACCATTAAATTCTCACTGCTCGCACGCACAGAACTCTATCCTTATTATAAAGACATGCGCGATACATGGGACAGTCGCAATCACCCGGTGTATGTGCAACTGGCAAACAATACAAGTGAGCAACAGGCAGAAAACCGCTTGAGAAGCCTTGTAAAAAAATATATGCCGGATGATGCAGCAGCTTTAAAAAAAGACGGCTATAAACCTGACAATAACGGCGATTATAACAGCCTGCATTTAATATCATTAACTGAACAACATTTTAATCCACAACTTGGCAGCGGCGGCAACACAAGCAAAGCATTCTTATATATGCTCATGCTTATCAGCAGTGTTATTATTTTAATTGCATCATTCAATTTTGTAAACCTTAATGTTGGATTATCATTTACCCGCACGAAAGAAATAGGCATACGCAAATGTCTTGGTGCCGGTAAAAAACAAATATGGCTGCAGGTTTGGGGCGAAAGTTTTATCGTGGTTTTTGTTTCCATGCTCGTAGCTGTTGGCATTGTGGCATTACTAATAAAAAATTTTAACCAGAGCTTTAATGCGGGCATGAGTATATCCATGTTATTCAATCCGGTTGTTCTGATCATTTTAATTACATTGATCATAGTTGTTTCATTCATCGCTTCGGGATATCCTTCATCTGTAATGTCGAAACTGAAAACCGTAGAAATTTTAAAGGGAAAAATATCGGTAAAGAAACCAGGCATGTTGCGCAATGCATTAATCGTAACACAATTTGTAATTGCTATCGTGCTTATTTGCAGTACTATTATTATTTACCAGCAGTTTAATTACCTGCGTTCGGCACCGCTCGGTTATAACACTACCTCTATTATAAGTATTCCTATAAAAAATGATGAAAAAGGAAAAGATATTATAGCGCAAATGCGTACCCGGCTTGCATCGCAGCCATCTGTACTTTCTGTTTCGGGCTGTGATGTTAATCTTGGTATAGGCGAAGACCATACAAGCAGCACATCTATAACCTGTTTTACTTACGGTGATAAAAATATTTGCGGGCAGGTAATAAGAGCTGATTATGATTTCTTAAAAACCTTAAATGTTAAACAGATTTCCGGTCACGATTTTTCAATGGAGTATGCAGGTGATACAGGTACACAGGTAATTGCTACAAAAAGTTATGCCGCACAATTTGGGGAAAAAAGTATTGCAGGATTTTCTTATTATGTTGACAGCACCCAGCCACCGATAAAAATTACCGGTGTAATTCCCGATATACAAATACAATCGCTTAGCGATAAACAAAGGCCCGTGGTTATTTATTTAAGCCAGGAAAAAAGCATGAATTATGCATGGGTAAAAGTAGTTACGGCTAATCCTGTAGTTACAATGGATATGATTAAAAAAGTGTATGCCACCATCGAACCAGGCGTAGAATTCCAGGGTTCGTATGTAAATGAAAATATTAATCGCTTGTATAAAGAAGAAAAGATAATGGCAAATCTTTTTATGATAGCGGCGGCAATTGCAATTATACTTTCCTGCATGGGCTTGTTCGGCATCGCTTCCATCATAATTCGTCAAAGGGTTAAAGAGATTGGTGTGCGAAAAGTATTAGGCGCATCTGTAAGCAGCATTTTTACACTGGTAAGCAAAGAATTTATCAGGCCTGTAATAATTGCATTTCTTATTGCAGTGCCTGTTGGCTGGTGGGCGATGAACAAATGGCTGGAAGATTATTCGCATCGCGTAAGCGTACAATGGTGGGTGTTCGCGGTTGCCGGCGTTATGGCCATATTCATTACGGTTTGCACTGTAAGTTTTCAATCAATAAAAGCAGCGATAGCAAACCCTGTGAAGAGTTTAAGAACAGAATAAATTAAATATTTTTTTGTCTCTTGAGTAGATAGAGATGTCTACTTAACGGGTCTCCTTGTGACGACCCCGTCCAATCGAATTAATGTATTTCATCAAAGGTTTATCATCATCAGCGGTTAATGTGTGCCATTTGTTTGTGCGCCTGCGCACAAAATTTGTTCACTTTCGAACACTTTTTAAAAAGATAATTTATAAACTCCTTATTCACAAAGTGTTTTGGCATTGGCATAACCGTTGAGCCATTTTTAAGGTTACGCTAAACACTTTAAAATGACGAATGTTTGTACTAAAACCTGAAACAAATTAAACTTTCTTCATGTTTAAAAATTATCTCACTATTGCGATCCGTAATTTATGGAAGAATAAAGGCTTGTCCTTTATAAATATTTTCGGTCTTGCTTCAGGTATGGCATGCAGCCTGCTGATTTTTTTATTTGTTACAGATGAATTAAACTACGATCGTTTTAATAAAGATGCAGATCAAATTTATCGCGTAGTAAAGGATTTTGTGAACACAGATGGCAGCCATTTACCAGATGCCACAACACCTCCCGCTGCCGGCCCTGCCATACAAAAAGAAATACCGGGCATTGAAAATGTAACAAGAGTTTTTCCCGGCTGGGGTAATAATTTTTTAATCACTTACAAAGACAAACATATTTACGAAGAAAAGCTGTATCGTGTTGACAGCAGTTTTTTTAATGTGTTTACGTTTTCCGTTTATTGAAGGCAATGCAAAGAGCGCATTCAAACAAGTTAATTCAATCATGCTTACTCAAAGCGCTGCAAAAAAATATTTTGGCAATGAAGACCCAATGGGAAAAGTATTGCATATTGATGTGTTAGGTGATATGATGGTTTCGGGTGTATTGAAAGATATTCCCGGAAATGCGCATTTTCATTTTGATTTTCTAATACCGATAAGAAAGTTCCAGGGCAGCATAGATGGCAAACTGGGGATGGTATAATTTTTATACATACATAAAACTGCAACCGAATGTTAGCATAAAAAGTGTAGAATCTAAAATTCAGGCGATTTATAAACGTAATAATCCAAACGAAACCAATGTATTATTACACGCAGCCATTAACCAAAATTCATCTCGATTCAAATCTTAAATGGGAACTGGAACCAAACGGCGAAAGATTGTATGTGATTGTTTTTTCTATAGTGGGCTTGCTTATCATTCTTATTGCCGCAATCAACTATATAAATCTTACAACAGCGAGGTCATCTTTGCGTGCAAAAGAAATTGGCATCAGAAAAGTTTCGGGTGCATACAGAACTTCTTTGATAAAACAATTTTTACTTGAGTCTATAATCACGTGCCTGCTTGCATCTGCAGTAGCGTTAATTTTAGCACAATTGCTATTGCCTGTTGTAAATAATATTACGCAGAAGCATCTGACTTTATTTTGCAGCAGGTAATTATGTTACTGTATATTTTTTAGCAGTTGCGTTGTTAATAGGATTTCTTGCAGGACTTGTTCCCGCTTTATATCTTTCTTCGTTCAAACCTATTATTATTTTAAAAGGAAATAAAATAAATGAAAAAGGCGTCTTTAATCTCCGTAAAGCGCTTGTTGTGCTTCAGTTTACAATTTCCATTGCGCTTAATTGCAGGTTCGCTGATAATTTATCAACAGGTTAATTATATACAGTGCTGCACATTTAGGCTTAAATAAAGACCAGGTAATTATAATTACACGATTATGCCGGGTTATCGGCACCACTGAAAATTCTTTTCAAAATGCATTATTGCAAATTCCGGGTGTTAAAGATGCCGCAACTGCTGATGGTGTTATTGGCGGGCAAAACTGGACAACAAGCTTAAATGTAAAAGGGTCAAAGAATGAGCAGTTGATTAATTTTTTAAGTGTTGGCTATAACTATTTAAATGTATTGGATATTAAATTAAAAGAAGGGCGTGGCTTTTCTCCTGATTTTCCTGCAGACACAATGACTGATGTATTCAAACGGACAATCTCGAGGAAGATATTGGAAGTATTATTTTAAATGAAAAAGCTGTTAAAGATCTTGGGTGTTCCTTCTCCTGTAATCGGGCAAAGAATTTTATGGGGTACAGATGGTGATACAATTATTATGCAAAACTTGATTGGCGTTGCAAAAGATTTTCATTTTGCATCTTTTAAAAATGAAATAAAGCCTTTTGCTTTTGTTGCAATTCCGCGTCGCGCAGTTACTAATCTTACTGTAAAACTTTCAACAAAAAATCTTTCTGCTACAACTGGTTCAAATAGAAAATCAATGGAAAGTCATTTGCGCCGGATAAACCATTTCAATATTTTTTTCTGGATGAAACATTTGCGCAACTATATAAAGCTGAAACTAATTTTCAAAAAATTTTTATTGTACTTGTTATACTAAGTATTGTAATTGCATGCCTTGGTTTATTTGGCTTTCTGCATTTACAGCAGAACAACGCGTAAAAAGAAATTGGCATTAGAAAAGTTTTGGGCGCAAGTGTTTCGGGTATTGCAACTATGCTTTCAAAAGATTTCTTAAAGCTGGTTATCATTTCAATTTTTATTGCATCGCCAATTGCATAGTGGGCAATGAATAAGTGGTTGCAGGATTATGCATATCGCATTCAAAGTAAATGGATGGATATTTTTAGTTGCCGGATGTTTATCAGTGTTGATTGCAGTTATAACAGTGAGTTTCCAGGCAATAAAAGCGGCGATGGCAAATCCCGTAAAAAGTTTGAGAACAGAATAAAAATTAGCTAACAGCTAATGGCTGATAGCTGTTAGCCAAACAAACATACATGTTTAAAAATTTTTTCAAAACAGCATTCAGAAATATTACAAAGCACAAAGGTTTTTCATTTATAAATATTGCAGGATTAACGCTGGGATTAACGGCCTGCATTTTAATCGGACTTTTTGTGTGGGATGAAAATCAGTATGATAAATTTCTTCCTGACGGCGACCAGGTTTATCGTGTATATGATGAATATACGAATCATGATGGCACGCAAACGCTGGCTGTCTCCTCTCCTATGTTTGCCGTTACATTACAACAGGATTTTCCTGAAGTAGAAAAAACTGCACGTGTAATGATGCTGCCGCCGAAGCAAAACATTATTTGAATCAGGCAATAAAAAATTATATGAAGAAAGCGGTTTTTTTGTTGACTCAACTTTCTTTGATGTGTTTCCGCTTGAAATTAAAATATGGCACTTCTATAAAAGCTCTTGATGGCATTTCATCTATTGTTCTTTCGCAGGAAATGGCAGAACGTTTTTTTGGAAATGAAAATCCTGTTGGCAAACAAATATTAATGGATAAAGTGCCTTACCAGGTAAAAGCAGTATTCGAAAAAAATCCAAAATTTCATTTGCAGTTTAATTATTTAGTTCCGCTGGCAGCAGCGCAAATACCTGCAGAAAGAATGCAAAGCTGGGGCTGGCATCAATTTTATAATTATGTAAAAGTTAAGAAAGGAACAAACATTGCTGCACTGCAATCAAAATTTCAAAGCCGATGTAAAACAAAAATCGAAAGCATTTCAAAACGATGCGGCTTCTTCTGATAAACCTTTCTTTCAATCTTTAAAAGATATTCATTTATATTCTGCGGATTTTAAATTTGATGCTGCACAACGCGGCAATATCACTTATGTAAATGCACTTACCATTATCGCCATTTTTATTTTGCTGATTGCCTGTTTCAATTTTATAAATCTTGCTACTGCAAAATCTTTACAAAGAGCAAAAGAAGTAGGTGTACGTAAAAGTATTGGCGCCAGCAGAAAACAACTGATGTTTCAATTTATTGGCGAAACGGTTTTGCTAAGTTTTATCAGCGTGTTGATTTCAGTTATTCTTGCACATCTTATTGTTGCCCTGGCTTAATAATTTTACAGATAAGAATATTTCATCTGCATTATTTATAAATCCTGTTGTGATTTTATTACTTGTTGCATTAACATTTATAGTTGGTGTTATTGCTGGTTTTTATCCCGCACTTGTATTATCCGGCTTTAAACCGGTAAAAGTTTTAAAAGGAAGTATATCAGGTGATGAAACGCCCGGAAAAATTCCATGGCTGCGGCATGGTCTGGTAATAACACAATTTGCGTTATCAGTTTTATTAATCATCAGTGCTATTGTTGTTTTTAACCAGGTAAATTATCTGCATAATAAAGATCTTGGTTTTAATAAAGAGCAGATTATGTTTTTTCCAATGCGCGGCGATAACATGTTTAAAAATGTTGACGCATTTAAAAATGAATTGCAACGCTCACCCGGTGTTTCTTCAGTTTCTATTGGTTATGGTTTTCCGGGCGATGCAGTTGCAGGCGATGAAATAATTGTTCCGCATAACGGCGAGAATATATCACAATCTGCAACGCAATTAATGGTTGATTATGATTATATAAAAACTTTAGGATTGCAGTTGGTTGCAGGCAGAGATTTTTCACAGAGAAATGCAAACTGATAAAGATCATGCATGGATAATTAATGAAACTGCAGTTAAACAATTAGGATTTGGAACGCCGCAAAATGCACTCGGAAAAGATTTAGCATGGCATCCCTGGGGTGCAACAAATCCTGATTCTTTAAAAACAGGAAAAATAATCGGTGTGGTAAAAGATTTTAATTATAAAAGTTTATATGATAAAGTAGAGACAACTGTGCTGCAGATTTTTCCTGATGCAGCATGGAAGGTTGCCGTAAAAATGAAAACGGCAGGCGTATCAAATACTATCAATTCAATAAAAAATGTATGGAATAAATTCTCGCCGGAATATCCGCTTGAATATAAATTTCTCGATGAAAATTTTGAACAGATGTATAATGCAGAAGATAAATTAAAATCACTGCTTTGGATATTTACAGTTATCGCCATTTTTGTTGGATGTCTTGGTTTATTTGGTCTTGCAGCATACACAGCAGAACGCAGAAAAAAAGAAGTAGGCATAAGAAAAGTATTGGGCGCAACCACACAAGGCGTTGTATTGCTGCTATCAAAAGATTTTATAAAACTTGTTGTAATATCATTAGTAATAGCATCACCGGTTGCATGGTATTTTATGAACAAATGGCTGCAGGATTTTGCTTATCGCATTAACATCAGTTGGTGGGTCTTTGTTATTACCGCGATCATTGCATTGGGTATTGCATTTATTACAGTGAGCTTCCAGGCAATAAAAGCTGCGTTAGCAAACCCTGTTAAGTCTTTACGAACAGAGTGAGCAAAATAAAAGCACAATGTTTCGGAATAAAGGTTAATAAAAATAGTACTTGCGTAACTCACACATTTGATTTTTTACCTTAATGCAGCAAATCAGCTTACATTTTTGTCCCCCTTATTTTAAAAATTGTTATTCGTATATTTTTTTAAATTAATCGTTTCGTTTTTGTAAATCATGTTATTTTTGTTCCAGCTACTACCTATGTAATTGTTGCTAACATCTTTTTATTAATTGATTTATTTATTAACCTTAAAAATACCTTGTCTATGAAATTAGTCCCTACTTTAAAGACATGCTTTTGTGTAGTTCTGTTATTGTTCACTTCTCTTTTTGTGCGCGCACAAACAAAAGTTGTAACAGGAAAAGTTTCCGACAGCGCCGGAAATGCACTGATTGGTGCAACCATAAAAATTAAAAACAGTACTGGCGGAACCGCAACAAATGCATCAGGCGATTTTACGATTACGGTTCCGGATTCTTCGGCCACATTAATTATCAGTTACACCGGTATGGAGACGCAGCAGGTGCCTGTTGCAAATCAAACAAACATCAATGTACAGTTAAGGCAATCTGGTAATACACTGAATGAGGTTGTAGTAATTGGTTATGGTACTGCACGAAAATCTGATTTAACCGGTGCGGTTGGCGTTGTTAAGTCAGCCCAGTTGCAACAGCGTCCGGCGGCATCTCTGAACGAGCAACTTGCCGGCAGAATAGCCGGAGTGCAGGTAAATACAAACTCGGGCAGGCCGGGTGGGCAAACCAATATTCGTATTCGCGGTTTTAGTTCCATCAATTCATCTAACAATCCCCTATATGTAATTGATGGTGTGTTTTTGCCCACAGGAACACAAACGCAAAACAGTAATGCAATAGATTATATTAACCCAAATGATATTGCCTCTATTGAGATATTAAAGGATGCATCTGCTACAGCTATTTATGGAGCTCGTGGTGCAAACGGTGTTGTGCTTATTACAACAAAACATGGCGTTGCCGGCAAGCCCCGGCTAAGTTATGATGGAAATATTTTTACCACCACCATTGGCCCGCACCGGGTACACATGTTAAACGCACAACAATATATTGATGTTGAAAACAAAGCTTACGATAATATTAAAGTTTACGATCCGCAGGGATGGGCAGCAGGCAATTATGCAACAGTTCCTGACCCGAGGGAAAAAAGAAAAGATTTGCCACTGTTATTTGATGCAAATGGTAGTCCTTTATATAATACAGACTGGTTAGAAGAATCAACACAAAGCCTGTTATCGCAGGACCATAATTTAGGTTTAACAGGTGGCAGTGATAATACAACGTATGGTATATTTTTAGGCTATCGCGATGAAAATGGTTTGCTGTTGAACTCTTACCTCAAGCGTTATTCAGCAAGACTCACGTTAGATAGCAAGGTAACAGATTACCTGAAGATTGGTGGTAGTTTAAGCTACAATAACCAGGAAGAAAATATAGTTGACCAAAGCACAGGCGCATTAAATTCTGTTAGAATGATAACAGAAGCTTTTCCTTTTTTGCCTGTAAAATATCCTGATGGCACCTGGGCTGAAAACTGGCAATATCCCGGTGCAGAAGGTGGCTCTAATCCTGTACATATAATGACGGACAGGAAATTTATTGTTACTACACAAACTACATTAGGCAATTTTTATGCAGATATAAATCTTGCGCCCGGTTTAACTTTCAGAAACCAGGAAGGTGTAAGTATTGTGGATAGAGGAAACAATCAATACAGTGGCAGAACACTCGATCAGCTATCAAAAGATCAAGGCGGAACGGCCAGTGTAAGCAATAGCAGGGAAACTTATTGGTCAACCGAAAACTATTTTACGTACAATAAAAAGTTTGGCGACCGGCATGACTTTACAGGTTTGTTAGGTTTGTCATGGCAGGGCACAAATTATTATAGTATCGGTGCTTCTTCCCAAAATTTTTCTTCTGATTATCTCTTGTTTAATAATATTGGTGCAGGCAGCCAGCAAAATCCAGGCTCATCAAACAGAAGCGGTTTTGCTTTTAATTCTTATTTCGGAAGAATTAATTACACATTGGATGGCAAGTATTTATTTACTGTTACAGGCCGTGCTGATGGTTCTTCAAAGTTTGGTGATCTGCATAAATATTCATTCTTTCCTTCTGCAGCTTTTGCATGGAGACTCTCTGATGAAAAATTCTTGCAGAACAGCAGTCTTATATCCAATTTAAAATTACGCACAAGCATTGGCAATACCGGTAACTCAGAAATAGGCGCTTATTCTTCAGATCCGCTTTTAGGATCTTATACGGCGATTATTAATGATTCAAGAGTTACAGGCATTGGTACAAACAGGCTTGGAAATCCTGATTTAAAGTGGGAGAAAACAGCGCAATACGATGCAGGCATTGAATTAGGTTTATTGAAAAACCGCATATCACTTGAAGCAGATATTTATTACAGAAAAACAACCGATATGTTGTTGTCGGCCCCGTTGCCGCAATCCAGCGGTTACTCTTCAATTGTGCAAAATATCGGCAGCATGGAAAATAAAGGGTTAGAGCTGAGCATAAATACAGTGAATATTGATGCAAAAAATTTCACATGGAATACAACCTTTAATATCTCCATGAACAGGAATAAAGTGCTATCTCTTGCAACACCGGCACCTATTTTCTCAGGCAATCCAAACTTCTTATCTAATACGGGTATTATAGAAGTTGGTGAACCTGTAGGTTCTTTCTGGGGCTTGCACCGCATAGGTGTTTGGACGGAAGCCGATAAAGATGAAGCAGCAAAGTTTGCAAGTTATCGTGGCGGCAAACCCATATTACCCGGCGATTTAAGATACGAAGATGTAAATGGAGATTATGCAATTAATGACGCAGACCGCATGATTATTGGCCATGGTAATCCGGATGGCTGGGGTAGCTTTATTAATGAATTCCGCTACAAACAGTTTGACCTGTTAATTGATATTGGATACATGTATGGCAATGATGTATTAAATCAAACGCACCACTCCGGTGAAGACCGTGTGGGCATTGCCAACAGTTTTGCAAGTGTATTAAATGCATGGGATCCTGCAAAAGGAAATGACAATACAATGATTGCCGCGCTTCGCGATACACGTGCAGGTTATGTTACAAATGTTGATACTCATTGGATAGAAGATGGTTCGTTTATTCGGGGAAGGAACGCCGTACTCAGCTACCTGCTTCCTGCATCGGCTATAAAAGGAATGCATCTTAGCAGGTTTAGAATATATGTATCTGCACAAAACTTCTTTTTGATAACTAAATTTTCGGGTAATGATCCTGAGGTTACAACTTATGGAGATGCGTTTGCACAAGGTCAAACCTTTTTCGATTATCCAAAGCCAACTATTTACACCTTTGGAATTAATCTTGGGCTGTAATCTTTCATTCATCTAAAAAAATATTAATCATGAGAATTAACTTAAAATATATCAATTTATTATTGTTAGTGTTTGCAATGATAATGATTGGAACAAGTTGTACTAAATGGCTGAAAGATGTGGACGTAGATCCTTCCAATCTCTCACCCGATACATATTATACCACGGGAGAACAGGCAGAGGCTGCGATAGCGGCGGCGTATGCCCAAACAAGGTTTATAAATGGCGGTGCAGGCATTTTTGCCAATAATTTTTCTATGGTTGAAATGGTTACCGGCACAGCAAAAACAGAAACGGGCCAAAACACCGATTTAAATAATCTTATCGGTCTTTCGTACAACGGCGATAATGTTTTTGTAAGAAATTGGTGGAATGGACCATACAGCGTAATTGCACAGGCAAACCTGGTGCTGGCTAAAGTGCCCGGCGTTGAAGACATGGACGAAGCGCAAAAGAAGAGCATTTTGGGTGAAGCAAATTTCTTGCGCGCCTGGAGCTATTTTTATCTTGTTCGTTTGTATGGCGATGTGCCTTTAATTTTAGACCCGATAGTAGATGCCACATCGCCGCAGTTATATCCATCCCGTACGCCTGTTGATTCTGTATATATGCAGATAGTGAGTGATCTTACCGCAGCTGAAGCATCAGGGCTTCCATGGGCTGACCAAACTGGCCGCGTTTCTTTAGGCGCAGTAAAAGCGGAACTTGCCGAAGTATATCTTACAATGGCAGGGTTTCCTTTAAGCCTGGGACAGGCGTATTATCAGAAAGCTGCAGATAAAGCAAAAGAAGTAATTGACAATGGCAGCTTTTCTCTGTTTGATAATTATTTTGATTTGCACAGTACTGCTACCGAAAATAAACAGGAGCACATTTTTGAAATACAATATTTATCCGGTGTTGCCGATAATCCAAACCAAGGCATTTTGTTGCCGAATTTTAAAGAAGTTTCTGCTTACGGAACGGAGATCGGTTCAACTGTTCCAACGCTGCAGTTTTATAATTCGTATGAAGACAGCGATCTTAGAACTGTTGACAGGCAAGGATTTTTTTATACGCATTATTATGATGGAGGAAGCGGCGCCTTAAAAGATTTATCAGCGCCGTATATCTATAAATTTTTTGATGTTATTGCAAACGGAACAGCAGGTACACCAGGCACAGCCACCAGCAGTTTAAACTGGCCCAACATACGGTATGCGCAGGTATTACTTACTTATGCTGAAGCACAGAACAAAGCAGAGGGGGCACCAAACCAGGCTGCGTGGGATGCTTTAAATGCAATACGTTCAAGAGCTCAATTAACTACGCCCCCTTTAAGCAGTTTTTCACAAGCAACGTTTGATGAAGCTGTGCTGAGAGAGCGCTGGCATGAGCTGTGTTATGAACAAATAACATGGTTTGATATGGTGCGTTTGCATAAAGTGTATAACGAACTTACCAACGGTTTCGACGATTTCGTAGGCCATAAATTTCCGGACAACGGCGCTACTTTAACAGAGAAGAATTTGCTGTTTCCTTTACCTACTGCAGAGATGCAGAACAATCCAAATTTAACGCCGCAAAACCCCGGTTATTAATATTAATTATTATTAAGAAAAGCGAAGTCAAAAGCTTCGCTTTTTTATTTTATGTGAAAGTCTGTTTAATTATATTGTACGTGTATGTACAAAAGCTGTTCGATATCGTACACTTTTAATTAAAATATGCGCTGATAAATCCTTTATCTACAAAGCGTTTTGGCATTGGCACAAGCATTGAAATGCCTAATGAGCGTTGTGTTATATACAGCACTTAAAGTTGCTTAAGAAACAGAAATTTTTATCGTATGTTAAAAAATTATTTCAAAATCGCGTGGCGCAATCTTGCGAAGCATAAATTTATTTCCTTCATCAACCTGTTTGGTTTAACGGTTGGCTTAACATGCTGCCTGCTTATTCTTACTTATATTTTAAATGAATTGAGTTATGATAAGTATAATAAAAATGCCGGCCAGGTTTATCGGGTAACAAGAACTTTTTATAACGGGAATGGTGAGGCAACACTTAACTTAAGTACGGTTGCTCCACCGTTTGGTTATTATCTGCCAACCGATTTTCCCGAGATTGAAAAAATGACGCGGTTGCTGAACGTTGGTACAACACCATTGCGTTATAAAGACAAACTTATAAACGAAGAGAACGTTTATTACGGTGACGAGAATTTATTTGATGTTTTTACTGTTGATGTAATTAAAGGAAATCCAAAAACTGCATTGAAAGATCCTTATTCTGTAATGCTGACGGAAGAGACAGCGAAAAAATATTTCGGCAATGAAGATCCAATAAATAAAGTTATACGAGCAGGCAACCAGTTTGATGTGAAAGTAACAGGTATTTATAAACCGTTTCCTTCTAATGCACACATGCATCCTAACATGCTCGTTTCATTTAATACACTAAAAGATTCTGCTGTGTATGGTGAAGAAAACTTGCGCACCAATTGGGGTAATAATTCATTCTTTACTTATATCATGTTGCCGAAAAATTATAATGCTGAAAGAATGAAAGCAAGGTTTCCTGCTTTTATAGATAAGCATATGAGTGAGGAATATGGCGTCAAACAACCATCAAAACTTACTAAACTCGACTTACAGAAACTTACAGATATTCATCTATACTCGCATACTGATTATGAAGCAGAGCCTAATGGCGATATAAACCGCGTTTATATTTTTTCGGCTATTGCTTTATTTATTTTATTGATTGCCTGCATTAATTATATGAACCTTTCTACTGCACGTTCTGCTTTACGCGCAAGAGAAATCGGTATAAGAAAAGTAGTTGGTGCAAGAAAGAAAGAATTAATCATTCAATTTCTCAGCGAATCTGTTTTAGTAACATGGGCTGCTATAATTATAGCGTTTTTATTGTTATACCTGTTGCTGCCCTGGTTGAATAAAATTTCTGAACAGCACCTGTCCGTAAATATTTTAATGAGATGGGAAGTATTGATGCCGCTGTTACTATCACCTTTTATTATAGGTGCAATTTCAGGTTTATACCCGGCATTATTCATGTCATCTTTCCAACCTGTAAAAACACTAAAAGGTTTATTCAAAGCAGGTGGCGGCAGTATAAGTTTTCGCAAAGTGCTTGTAGTAACACAGTTTGCGATTTCTATTATTCTTATTATTACAACAATGATAGTTTTTCAGCAGTTAAGGTATATGCAGAAAGCGTCGTTGGGTTATAATAAAGAACATATAGTTACCCTTCCTTATTACAATTCGCTGAATGATCAATACGAATCTTTCCGCAATACTTTGCTTCGCAATTCAGGAATTAAAGATGTTGGTCGTTCTTCAAGAATTCCCACTGGAAGACTACTCGACGGAATGGGTGCTTTTGCACCCGGCTCGGATTCTATGACGCCTGTAAAAGCTGATATACGGTATGTTGCGGCCGACTATGATTTTATTCCCACCTATGGTATCAGCATGGCTGCCGGAAGAAATTTTTCACGTGAGTATGGAACTGATACGTCAAACTTTGTTATTAATGAAGCAGCAATGAAAGCCATTGGATGGAAATCTGCCGAACAAACTGTTGGAAAAAATTTCAAGTATGGTTTTTTAACCGGGCATATTATCGGCGTAATGAAAGATTTTCATTTTGAATCGCTTCATCAAACTATTGCACCGCTTATTTTAATCATGCCTGCAAATACACCTAACAACAGTTTTTATAACAGTATCTCCATAAAAATTGCCGGCAGCAATATGCCTTCTGCATTGGCAACAGTAAGAGATACATGGCAAAAATATCTTGCTGACTATCCTTACCAATACACGTTTTTGGATGAAAAATTTTCCAAACTTTACGAATCTGAACAAAAGCAGGAAACAATATTTACTGTGTTTGCATGTATAGCTATTTTCATTGCATGCCTTGGATTATTTGGCTTGTCTGCATTTGCAATTTCGCAACGCGTAAAAGAAATTGGCGTAAGAAAAGTATTAGGCGCTAACGTAAGCACGATAGTGGCTTTACTGTCAAAAGATTTTTTAAAGCTTGTTATTGTTGCCGCTGTTATAGCGTTTCCCATTGCAGGATATGTAATGAACAAATGGCTGCAGGGTTTTGCTTATCGCGTAGGCATACAGTGGTGGGTATTTTTATTAGCTGCATTTGCAGCAATATTAATTGCGTTGCTTACAGTAGGTTTCCAGGCAATGAAAGCAGCATTAACAAACCCGGTAAAAAGTTTGAGAACAGAATAAATTTTCATTAGAAAAATAGCAAACTTTTTTGTTTCCATACATTTACGGTATGGGTTGTAAAAGATTACTGTTAAGCTGCTGTTTCATCAGTTTAATTTATATCATTCATGCACAATCAACAATTAAAGGGGTTGTATATGATGATTCAACACACGAACCGGTTGCGGCAGCTTCTGTTTTTTTAAGTAATACTTCGTTTGGAACGGTTACAGACAGTAAAGGAAATTTTAAGCTAAGTATAACAAGGCAGGGAACATATACGTTTGTTGTTACAAGCCTGGGCTATACTACTTATTCAAAAACGATATTAATCAATAATAATACAGGCTATATTACCGTTTTGCTGAAATCAAAAATTAATCAACTGAATGATGTTGTGATATCTGGAAATAGAAAAAAAGAAATAGTGGAAGATGGCTGGCTTAAATATGGAAATTTTTTTCTGGATAACTTTATTGGTACATCAAAAGAAGCCCGGCAATGTATTCTTAAAAACAAAAGTGTAATAAGGTTTATTTTTTCGCAGAAAAAAAATGCGCTTACTGCTTCTGCAAATCAGCCGCTCATTATTGAAAATAAAGCGTTGGGTTATTCTATCAAATATCAACTCGAGGATTTTACGTACGATTACGATTCAAGATATTTATCCTTTAACGGCTATGCTTTATTTAGTGAAATGGATGGCGATGTTCGCAAACAATTTTATTGGCAACAACAAAGAAAAGAAATGTATAAGCTTTCTATTATGCGTTTTATCCGGGCATTGTACTCAAATAAATTAGTTGAAAATAATTATATGGTTTACAGATTACATACAAATGTTGCCAACATTGCAAAAGAAGAAATGCGCATAAAAGAATTGGGTTATGATAGCACGCATTCCCGCAATATTAAGAAACATCCTTATGAAAAATCCTTATCATCAACTGAGTTTGCTTATTATAAAAAAGTTATGTCTCAGCCGGACACAATTGATGTTGTAAGCAATGATTTGCTTTCCGCTGATAGTATTGTTAGCACGGAAAATGATTCGCTAAAAACACTAACTTTTTCCGATCATATTATCGTAAATTATACAACGCAAAAAATACCGTTAAGATATAAATGGGCAAATCCTGACGCAAAAGATTCTGCTTCATCTGTGTTAAGTTTAGTAAACAATCAACCCGTAATTATTTCTGCTGATGGTTCTTATTATAATGCACCGCATTTATTGTATGAAGGTTTTTGGGGCTGGTGGCAACGTATAGCAACAATGCTGCCTTACGATTATGAACCCTCAGAAAAACAAGGTTATTAACTTTTTTGAACTTTAAACTTATCATATGTTTCGAAACTATTTTAAAACCACATTCCGCAATCTGCGTAAAAACAAATTATACGGTGCCATAAATATTTTTGGCTTAACGATGGGGCTTGCAGCATGCCTGCTGATTGGCGTATATATAATTCATGAACTGAGCTATGATAAATTTAATGTAAACGCAAAGCGTATTGTACGTGCAACAATGGAATATGGCAGCGCCGGTACTGTAAATACAACGGCTACAACCGGTACAAAAGTTGGCCCGCAATTTAAACGCACATTTCCTTCAGTTGAAGAATATGCACGCACATTTATTAGCCATAACGTAGTAAAAAGCGGTGATAAAATGTTTGATGAACCGCGTATTTTATATGCTGATCCATCTTTCTTCAAAATATTTTCTTTTCATATTATTAAAGGTGATGCAGCAACAGCTTTGGATGCGCCGGATAAAATTGTTATCACACGCAGCATGGCAAAAAAATATTTTGGTGATGAAGATGCATTGAATAAAACGCTTACATCTGGCGGAAAAGATTTACGTGTATCAGCCGTGTGTGAAGATGTGCCGCAGAACTCGCAAATTAAATTTGATTTTGCAACGCAGTTTTTAAATCTTGGCAATGGCGTAAAAGATGAACAATGGTGGACTGCAAACTGGATAACTTATTTTTTGCTGCGGGATGAAAAAGATATTCCTGTGTTACAACAACAGGTTTCTGCTTATATGAAAACGCCTGCTATCAGAACCGATGCAGGACTTGCAGGGCAACGATTATCTTACTTATCATTTAGAACCGCTCACAAAAGTGCATTTATATTCTTCGCTTGAAGGTTTTGAACCAAATGGCAGCATTAAATACATTTATATGTTTGCTGTAATTGCCTTACTAATATTAATTATTGCATGTGCCAATTATACAAATCTTGCCACCGCACAATCTGCAGGCCGCACAGGCGAAATTGGAATGCGCAAAGTTTTAGGTGCATCAAAGCGGCAGGTATTTATGCAGTTTATGGGCGAATCATTTTTAGTAACATTTATTGCCGCAATACTTGCATTTGTTTTAAGTATATTTCTCATCCCCTCTTTCAATAATATAACCGGCAAACAATTTACGCCCGATATATTAATGCAACCATTGCCATTAAGTGCTTTATTAGGTTTGTACAATACTGGTAAGTTTTTTTGCGGGATTTACCCTGCACTTATTTTATCAGGCACACAAATAATGGGTGTGCTTAAAAAAGGTTTTACGTTTACCGGCGGCAACAATTTATTGCGCAAAGTTTTAATTGTAGCGCAGTTTGGCATTTCTGTTTTCTTAATTATTTATACCATCATTATTCTGCAACAAATGCATTACATGCAAATAAAAAATCTCGGTTATGATAAAGATCATGTTGTGGTATTGCCTGTTGGTGGAAACATGCTGAATAATTTTCAAAACCTGAAAGATGCATTTAAACAAGTGCCCGGTGTTGAAGGTGTAACCGCATCTTATGAAACACCTGAAGATGTTGGATGGGGTGATGGCATTACTGCAATTGATGAAAAAGGAAAACATGAAATATCATTAAATGCAATGCCTGTTGATTTGGATTTTATAAAAACAATGAAGATGCAGTTGCTTGCCGGTCGTGATTTTCAGCAATCAGATTTTGCATTGATGGATACTAATAACAACAATGCAAATTTTCATATGCCTTATATTATAAATGAAACGCTGGCAAAAAAAATTGGCTGGACGCCGCAACAATCCATCAACAGAACAATTGAACAGAGGCGTAACAGGGCCTGTTGTAGGTGTTGTAAAAGATTTTAATTTCACCAGTCTGCATGAACCAATTGGTCCGCTGCTTATTTTTTTAGGGCAGAGATTATTCCCGTGATTTTATGGTTCGCATTAACGGAAATAATATGCAGAAAACATTGGCCAATCTTGAAGTTGTTTGGAAACAACGCATACCCGACAGACCATTCACTTATAATTTTCTTGATGATAATTATAATAAGCTTTATCTCGCTGATCAGCGTACGTCATTATTGTTCTCTGTTGCTGCAGCACTCGCTATTATACTTGCATGTCTTGGGTTGTTTGGTCTTGCAGCATTTACTACTATACAACGCACAAAAGAAATTGGAATAAGAAGAATATTAGGCGCAAATATCAGCAGCATTACGTTGCTGATTGCAAAAAACTTTTTACAACTAATAGGTATTGCTATTCTTATTGCTATACCGCTTGCATGGTGGGCAGGTAATCGCTGGCTGCAGGATTTTGCTTTTCGTATACCGGTACAATTATATGTTTTTATTGTAACAGCAATTGTTACAACTTTAATTGCATTGTGCACTGTTGGTTTTCATTCAGTAAAAGCTGCATTAACGAATCCTGTAAAAAGTTTAAGAACTGAATAGAGAAGATTGATTGGATTGAATGAAGCGTGCAGCTATTAAAAAAGCTTATTGATTTTAATTTGTACAAGACTTGATTCCTTTGAAATTCCGTATGTAATTGTACCGCAAAATTTATTGAAAGGCGCCAATATAATTCCTGCTCCATAACCTGTATGCAAAGTATTTGATTTTTCATTCGGAATCCATACCCTGCCATCATCAAAAAAAGCAAGCAGGCCTGCTTTTGCGTTTAACATATGTGTTTTAATATTCGTTATATAACGCAATTCATTATTATTATAAAATGATGTTTTGCCCCAGAATCTTTCGCGTTTAAAACCACGCAAACTTTCCGGCCCTCCTATTACTGCATGCTCATAAAACTCTGCACTGTTTAAAATGTTTTTGTTGCCGGCTATTGTTGCAGTTGCACCTTTTATTGCAAGTGAAAACTTATTAAATAACGGCACATAAACCTGCGCCTTACAAAAATATTTCTGAAAGAATTCAGCGTGTGAAGTATTAACTGTATAAGCTGCATTGCCATAAAATGTAATTCCTTTTACAGGCACAACAGAATCATCAACATTAAAATAAGTATAAGTTAGTTGTACGCCGGTGTAATTATTTGTTTCAAGTGCATCATGGTTTAAAGGCCAAAAAACTTTACTAACATATCTTTCTGTATCATTTAAAATTTTTACACTCTGAAAAAATGCAGTTGCTGCAATATTACTTTTTCCGAAATTCCTGTTGATACCTGCGTTCAAAAGCCATTCTCTTGTACGCATCCTGAAATAACTTTTATCGGTTGTAGTACGCGAAGTTTCATTTCCCAAACCAAAAAAATTTGTCCATCGTATTGCATCAAAATTGCCAAGCAAAGTAAAATTCCATTTATTTATAAGATTGGTAAATATTGCCGAATATGTTGCGCTGATTGCTTTTTGAGAAATTGAATAATGCAAATCAACTTTTTGTTTTGATGCAAACGGAAAGCTGCGCCATGAATAAGTAGTAATTCCATATCCAAGCCCAATAAAAAGCCGATCTTCATTATTATAAAAAACAGAAGGCTTAAAGCCGGCTTTATTATAATTAAAATTGTCGTACCTGTAAGTATAAACAATGCTGTCTTTTTTTAAATGCAATGAAGCATGGTGTGTTTCAAAAATATTGTGTTCATCATCATAAATATCTGTTTTAACGGTGCCGCTGTTTTCAATAATAGAATCTTTTGCCGGGCCGCCAAAAATGCGAATATGAATGCGATTATTACTGCATTAATTATATACACATCTTCACCATCAATACCATATAATCTTATTTCTTTTGTTTCTGCAGGATTAAAATTTCTTGAATAAAAAGCTGTATCAGATTTTTTTCCGGTACTGTCAATTCTAAAAACTTTTACAGTTGTTTTTCCGTCGTCTGATGTATTCACATAAAAATATTCTCTTTGTTTACTGCCCGTAATTTCTACCTGTTTTGCAAGAAAATAATAATATTCTTTTGCATAATCAATAAGATGATCCCGCCGCACTTTAAGTTTTGCTATAAGTTCTTTGCCTGATATTGCAAATATTTCGGGCGGCAATTGTTGCATTGATTTTTCAATTAGTATCATTCGTTAATTCTTTTTGAATTGATGTTGCTGCATTTATCCAATCATTCAAATTCATTTCATTTAAAAAAAACCTGTCCATATTGCGCTCTTCATAATTGAGCATTTTTACGCTCGGAATTTCATTGCTGAAGTTTTGCATAAATCCTAAATCTGAGGATCTTTATAACGCGATTGATTAGTACGCCATCATATGTATAAAAAGCCTGGTCACGGTCACGCGGAACAGCATTGTAAACTGTTGCAATTGTATCTGCAGAACCCCATTGCCAGTTATCTTCATGCCTGTCCCAGTCTGCAATCAGCATATCAAACAACCTTGCTTTTAAAAAAGCAAACTGGTTTACACGGCTTGTATTATCTGTTCCAAGTTTTTCAACTAAATCATCTGTTGCGGTGAAATATTTAAAATCACCCAGATTATCTGCATCACTCCAGTCACCACTTAATCTTTGTTCAAAAAGATAAAGATCATCACCAAATTTATCATTAAAAGTATCCAGCGCAGGTTGTTTGGGCACATAAACAATTTGCGGATACGTATGATAAATGCCGGCCTGTTCTTCCATTACCGACAAACCAAATGCGCTATACGGATAAGACATCGAAACACCATCATTAATAATATCTTCAATAAACGTGTGTTTAAATTCAGGCAGCACTACATCATTTCTTGATTTATCAATTGAACGCAACGTATACTCTTTACCGGCATGAATTTTTTAACTGAAGCGTTTTTGTTTCATTGCCGCCACCTATTTTATTTGGCTTTAATCCGCCATAAACACTATCAAGCCATAACAACAGGAACACGAATTGGTGTTGTCCATTCTTTACGTGCGGTTACTGCCCCAAAGCCATTGGTAAAAATGCGGTTTTTTATATTGCGCTCCTGCACTGATAATTTTAAATTGAGAAGTATCGGGAGTTTTAACCTGGGCAAAACAATTACCCGTTATAACACTTAAGAATGATATCAGGCAAAGCAGTTTGTACAATGTATTAAATATATAAATAAAGACAAACATAGTGCCACATCGATTTTTAAAAAACTCTCCTGGTTTAGAAAGATTAGCAGTTATGCGATAATCGCATTCCATTAAATGTTTTTTTCAACAACTGCATTATTGTTTTTTTGATGAACAGCATTCTTATATTTGAATGAATAAATTATTGCCATGAAAAAAATCTATCTGCTTGTTTTTACTTCAATATTTTTTACAGCGTTTTCATTTTCTCAAAACAATTATAAAGAAGATGCAAAGATGAATTCGTACATCAGCAACCTGATGAGTAAAATGACGCTGGATGAAAAAATTGGTCAACTAAATCTTGTTACACCCGGCGGCGCAGTTACGGGTTCTGTTGTAAGTACAGATGTTGATAATAAAATTCGCAACGGGCAAGTTGGTGGATTGTTTGGTATAAACGGGCCAGATCAAATACGGCAGGCACAAGATATTGCAGTAAAAAATTCACGTCTTCATATTCCATTATTTTTTGGCTTGGATGTTATACATGGACACAGAACAATTTTTCCGATTCCGCTTGGCTTATCATGCTCATGGGATATTCCAATGATTGAACAAAGTGCACGCATTGCAGCAACAGAAGCATCTGCAGATGGATTGAACTGGGTATATTCACCAATGGTTGATATTGCCCGCGATCCGCGCTGGGGGCGGATTTCAGAAGGTTGCAGGCGAAGATCCTTATCTCGGTTCAAAAATTGCTGCAGCAATGGTTCGCGGTTACCAGGGAAATGATTTAACAGCGAACAATACCGTTATGGCTTGCGTAAAACATTATGCATTATATGGCGCTGCAGAAGCAGGTCGTGATTATAATCACAGTTGATATGAGCCGCATAAGAATGTATCAATATTATTTGCCACCATATAAAGCTGCAGTTGATGCAGGTGTTGGAAGTGTGATGAGTTCTTTTAATGAAGTGGATGGAATTCCTGCAACAGGAAATAAATTTTTATTGACTGATGTGTTGCGCAATCAATGGGGTTTTAAAGGTTTTGTGGTGAGTGATTATACATCAGTAAGTGAAATGATAAATCATGGCATTGGTGATCTGCAACAGGTTTCTGCGCAGGCTTTAAAAGCAGGTTTGGATATGGATATGGTTGCTGAAGGATTTCTTACACACATTAAAAAAATCTTTGCAGGAAGGAAAGGTTACGCAAAAAGAAATTGATGATGCATGCAGAAGAATTCTTGAAGCAAAATATAAAATGGGTTTGTTTGATGATGCTTATCGTCATTGTGATGCGCAACGTGCATCAACACAAATTTTAACTGACAGTAATCGTTTGGCTGCAAGAAAATTTGCTGAACATTCTTTTGTATTATTGAAAAACAGCAATAATATTTTGCCTTTAAAAAAATCAGGAACCATTGCATTGATTGGTCCGCTGGCAGATAATCAAAGAAACATGCTGGGCACATGGAATATTCGCGGAGAATACAATGAAGACATTACTGTTTTGCAGGGAATAAAAAATATTGCGGGCAATGATGTAAATGTTTTGTATGCAAAAGGCGCAAACATCAGTGATGATTCAATGCTTGTAACCAACATAAATAATTTTGCAAAAGAAATTGATGTTGATCACACGCACGCCACAGCAAATGATTGATGAAGCTGTTGCAACTGCAAACAAAGCAGATGTTGTTGTTGCATGTTTGGGCGAAGCTGCAGATATGACCGGCGAAGCAAGCAGCATGAGTGATATCAGGTTGCAGCAAAGTCAAAGAAATTTATTGCAGGCTTTAATAGCAACAGGCAAACCGGTTGTTGTTGTTTTATTTAATGGCAGACCAATGGTATTGCCATGGGAAAATAAAGTTGCAACGGCGATTTTAGATGTTTGGTTTCCGGGAACAGAAGCGGGCAATGCAATTGCTGATGTGTTGTTTGGCAATTATAATCCTTCAGGAAAATTAAGTACAACGTTTCCGCAGAATGTTGGGCAAATTCCAATTTATTATAATCATAAAAATACAGGTCGTCCTTTAATCCCGGGCGATGGACATAAATTCAAATCAGATTATCTGGATGTAACCAATGAACCATTATATCCTTTTGGTTATGGATTAAGTTATACGAATTTTTCTTATGGTGATATTCGTTTAAGCAAAACAAATATTAGCGGAACTGAAAGTTTAACTGCAACAGTTACGGTTACGAATAACGGTGATTATGATGGCGAAGAAGTAGTGCAAATGTATTTGCATGATAAAGTTGCAAGCATTACTCCGCCGGTAAAAGAATTAAAAGGTTTTCAAAAAATAATGTTGAAGAAAGGCGAAAGCAAACAGGTTGTGTTTAACATCAATCACAGCGATTTAATGTTTTATAATTCAGATTTAAAACTAATTGCAGAGCCCGGAGAATTTGATGTGATGATTGGTGGTAATTCAAGAGATGTGAAGAGTGCGACGTTTACGTTGAAGTAATCTGAGCATCTTATCTATTTATTAAACCTGTTAGGCTTTAAAACCTAATAGGTTTTTTATTTTAATCACCATTTATCTTTACTCAATTATTATACATCATGATACAAGTTGGCAATTACAATACGCTTAAAGTTTCGCGTAAAACAGATTTTGGTTTTTATCTTGATGATGGTGAAGATGGAATTCTTTTACCAAAAAGATTTGTGCCAGGAGGATTACGAATTGGCGATGAAATCAAAGTGTTCATTTATCATGATTCAGACAATCGTTTAATTGCTACAACACAAGAACCCAAAGGTGTTGTTGGTGATATTGTTTCATTAAAATGTGTTAGTACAACAGAGCATGGCGCTTTTTTAGACTGGGGTTTGATGAAAGATATTTTCGTTGCGAAATCACAGCAGCTTACGGGAATGTATAAAGGAGGAGAATACCTTGTAAAAATTTATATCGATGAACAAACTGGACGTGTAGCTGCAACTGAAAAAATTGACAAGCAAATAAGCAATGATGTGCTTACGGTTAAAGAAAAAGAAGAAGTTGATCTGCATGTACAACGACAAACTGATCTTGGGTATGTAATGATCATTAATGGAAAACATACAGGCTTATTACATGCTAATGAAGTGTACAGAAAATTGTATGTTGGCAACAGGATAAAAGGCTACATCAAAACAATTCGCAAGGATAATAAAATTGATCTTGTTCTTGATAAACCAGGCTATGAAAAAGTTAGCCGGGAAGAAGAAAAAATACTTAACCTGTTAGAAGCGAAAAAAGGCTTTCTGCCTTATAATGATAAAACCGATCCGCAAATTATTTATACTGTTTTTGGAATGAGTAAAAAAACGTTTAAGATGACGATCGGTGCTTTATACAAACAACGAAAAATAGAGTTGACAGATAAAGGAATTAAGATGATTGAATAAAAATTTTCAATGCTCAATATTACTTATAGGTTGGTGTCGTAAGCCAACACATAAGTAACAAGTTGTGTTTAATATCAATCATAGCGATTTAATGTTTTATGATAAAGATTTAAAACTAATTACAGAGCCCGAAAATTTAATGTAATCATTGTTGGTAATTTGAGAGATGCGAAAGGCGGCGACGTTTACGTTGAAATAAAGATTTTAATTTATATATCAAGACCTACTACTGATTTTATTGAAAACCTAACAGGTCTTTTGTTTTAATTCTGCGAATGCAAAGCAATCCTTGTTTCCTTCTGTATCAATAAAGAAAGCCATGTAACCAATCTCCGGCGAAATTTGTGTTTTGGGCATTACTACTTCCGCCATGTTCAGCTTCAATGCGTTCAAGAATTTCCTCTCATATCGGGGTTAGCATTCAGGTAAATAACAACACCATCTTTTGAAGGTCTGTGATAATCGCTTTTAACAAGCGCACCGGATAGCTTTACCGCTTCCCATTCTCCATTGGAAAACCTGCCATTTCCATTCCCATTTCCGGCATATTCATATTCTTCCATGTGAATGCCAAAAACAACCTGGTAAAAATGTTTGGCGCGTTGCATATCTGTAACCGGTATTTCAAACCAGTTAAGTGCATTGGTAGTGTTATCCATAATAATTATTTTAAAGGAAAGGTAAGTTTATATAAATATATCGCTTGATTAATTTAAAATGAATTTTCATGTATGAAATTTTTCATGCGCATTATACACAGCATGTGAATACGACGTGCAAATAGCTTTATACCCCGTACTTCGTATTTCGTACTGCGTGTTATCTTCGCAGCTTTCTATGACGGAAAAAATTCTTATTCTTGATTTTGGAAGTCAATACACACAATTAATTGCACGTGCCGTAAGAGAGGCAAATGTTTATTGCGAAATCATTCCGTATCATCAAAAATTTTCAACTGATAAATCTTTAAAAGGAATTATTTTAAGCGGCTCTCCTTTTAGTGTAAATGAAGCAAATGCGCCGAATGTTGATATTCCTTCTTTTATAAAAACAACGCCTGTTTTGGGTGTTTGTTATGGTGCACAATTAACGGCAAAAGAGTTTGGTGGCAAAGTTGAAAAATCAAATAAGCGAGAATTTGGCAGGGCGAAATTGCATAAACAAAAAGATGATATTTTATTGAATGATGTTATTGATGACAGCCAGGTTTGGATGAGCCATAGCGATACGATTACACAATTGCCTGAACATTTTGAATTGCTGGCAACAACAGCGAGTATTCCTGTTGCGGCGTTTAAACAATCTAGCAGTAGAACGATCGAACAGTCAACGGTACTAAACCGCTTTATACGGAATACAATTTCATCCTGAAGTTTATCATTCAACTGAAGGGAAAAAAGTCATTAAAAATTTTCTTGTAAATATTTGCGGATGTAAACAGGATTGGACGCCGGCTTCTTTCATTCATGAAACAGTTGAAAATTTAAAACAACAAATTGGCGATGCACATGTGATAATGGCTTTGAGTGGTGGTGTTGATAGTACAGTTGCTGCAACATTAATCAGCAAAGCAATTGGCAATCGCTTACATGGAATTTTTGTTGATAATGGTGTATTGCGTAAAAATGAATTTGAATCTGTTTTAGAAACATATAAACAACTTGCAGCTTAATGTAACAGGCATTGATGCAAAAGAGCAATTTTATTCAGCATTAAAAGATAAAGTTGATCCTGAAGAAAAACGCAAAGCAATTGGTAAAACTTTTATTGATGTGTTTCATGATGAAGCATTGAAAATAAGTGAAGCAAAATTTTTAGGACAAGGCACAATTTATCCTGATGTGATTGAAAGTGTAAGTGTGCATGGTCCTTCTATGACGATTAAATCGCATCACAATGTTGGCGGCCTGCCGGAAAAAATGCATCTTAAATTGGTTGAGCCTTTACGTTTTTTATTTAAAGATGAAGTAAGAAAAGTTGGTTTGGAATTAGGTATTCCTGATGCAATGATTCATCGTCATCCCTTTCCCGGTCCTGGTTTGGCAATAAGAATTTTGAGTGATATAACTGAAGAAAAAGTTAAACTGTTACAACAGGCAGATGATATTTTTATCAGTGCATTAAAAGAAAAAGAACTCTACGATAAAGTTTGGCAGGCCGCTGCAATGTTGCTGCCTGTAAAAAGTGTTGGTGTTATGGGCGATGAACGCACCTATGAATATACAGTGGCATTGCGGGCTGTAACATCTGTTGATGGAATGACCGCCGACTGGGCGCATTTGCCTTATGAATTTCTTGCACATGTTTCAAGTGAAATTATAAATAATATTCGTGGTATAAACCGCGTTGTGTATGATATAAGCAGCAAGCCGCCTGCAACAATTGAATGGGAATAGGCATTAAATTTGAATTCGAACCCACCATTAATTATGCGTTTATTACATCAGAAAATTTTTTCCCTGCTCATTGTTTTTATTTCTTTTTTTAAAATTGCTTCTGCAAATGATACAACATTTTCACCGGTACGCATTGCTGTGCTTGCACCTTTAAATCTTGATTCTGCATTTAACGGTTATGAATATGATTTAAGCAATACAAAAATTCCGCAATTTTTTTTAGAAGGGCTTGAATTTTATAATGGCGTAATGCTGGCAATTGATACATTGCAAAAAGAAAATGCAAACATTGAAGTATGGATTTATGATACGCATAAACGCGGGCAAAGCATACAGCAATTAATTAGTGAAATGCAGCCTTTAAATTTTTCGCTGGTTATTGCTTCTTTTACTTCTTTAAATGAACAAAGATATGTGTCTGATTTTTCGGCAAGAAACAGCATTCCTGTAATTTCTGAAACATATCCAACAGATGCATACCTTAATTACAATCCTTTTTTTGTAATGGTTAATCCAACATGGAGAACACATATTGATGCGATTTATAAATATCTTGACAGTAATTACAAGCAGGCAAAAGATTGTTTACTTTACAAGAAAAGGTTCGCTTGAAGAAGCAATAAGCAAAGAATTTTCGTCGCTGAATAAAAACCGCAGCTTAAATTTTTCAACCATTATTTTAAGTGATAATTTTTCTGATGCAGATGTGTTGAAACATCTTGACAGCACAAAACAAAACATTGTTGTTTGCGGAAGCTTGAATGAAAATTTTGGCAGAAGCTTTAATTAAAACATTAAATGATAATGGCGATTCTTATTCAACCATTGTAACCGGCATGCCAACATGGAGTGGCATGACATGAAACAATTGGAAGTTCTTCTGAAAAAATTCAAATAATTATTTCAACATCATATAATTATTTACGCACACGGCAACATTAAATAATCTTACAGAAGAATATAAAACAATTTTTATGCAAGACCAAGTGATATGGTTTTTAAAGGATTTGAAAGCATGTATCATTTTACAAAATTGCTTTTAAAATATCCTGATAATTTTATCAATAATATTTCTGATACTTCTTATACCGTTTGCAATGATTATGATTTTGCACCCATCAGGCTTTCAAAAACTTCTTTCATTCCTGATTATCTTGAAAATAAAAAAATATATTTTATAAAGATTGTAACGGAGAAATTCAATCTATACAATAAAAATAGTTGCAATCACTTCAGCCAACCAAATTATTAATACATTCAATTTTGCAACGCAGGTTTTTTCTCCCTGCTTAAAACAGCCCATACAATTATAAGACTTCAGCAACATGAACACTGCACCTAATAAAAAAGATACTCCCGGAAATTGAAACGGAGCTTTAGGTGAGGTAAAAAAAGTAAACAGGTTATTCATAATGAGCGGACCAATAATAGTAGTAAGACTCATGAGGCTTGTTAATGCACCCTGCAATTGCCCTTGCTGGTTTGGTGCAACATGTCCCGCAAGTGTTGATTGTAATGAAGGTCCTGCAACACCGCCCATGCAATAAGGAATAAGAAATACAAACATCATCCATGTAGAAGAAGCGAAAGAAAATAACACAAGTCCAATTGTATATAAAATCAACCCGAGATAAATACTTTTTTCATCACCAATTTTTGGATTAAGTACGCGTGTTAAACCAACCTGTACGCCGCCAACAAGCACACCTACAACAGCAAGTGAAATACCAACCAGTCCCGGCGTCCAGTGAAAGCGATACATAGTAAAAAAACTCCAGTTGCCCTGTACTGCTTGTGCAGCTAAATAGATAAGAAAAAAACAAAGCGCGAGACCACTAATAGCTGGTGTTTTTCTTAAAAATTGTAAAGAACCAAATGGGTTTGCTTTTTTCCAATCAAATGGGCGACGATGTTCTTTACTTAATGATTCAGGCAAAACAAAATAACCATACAATGCATTTAATAAACAAAGACCTGCTGCTGCATAAAAAGGTGCTCTTATCCCCCAGCCTGCCAATAAACCACCTAATGCAGGGCCAATAATAAAACCCAAACCAAATGCAGCGCCTATCATTCCAAAATTTTTTGCTCTTGTTTCGGGTGTGCTTACATCAGCAATGTATGCAGATGCTGTTGTAAAACTGGCGCCGGTTATACCTGCTATAACGCGACCAAGAAATAACCATCCGAATGTTGGTGCTAATGCAAGAATGATATAATCAATTCCAAAGCCAAGCAACGATGATAATATTACTGGCCGGCGACCGTATTTGTCGCTTAAATTTCCAATTACAGGCGCAAATAAAAATTGTGTAATGGCATAAGTTGATAATAATAAACCACCATAAGCACTTGCTTCGCTTATCGAAATATTTTTTAATTCTGCAATTAGTTTTGGTAACACAGGAATAATAAGTCCCCATCCCATTGTATCAATCAACAACGTAATAAAAATAAATCCTACTGCTGCTTTACGTTCTTTTGCCATATTTTTTAATTATGCTTCGCAAAGTTGAAAGAAATTTTTTTTGCATATTAATTTTCGGTAAGCAGAATTTTATTGTCGGTTAGATATTTAAAGCGATAATTATTTCTTTAGTTGATGCAATGCGAGTATTATTAATTTGCAGGTAAAGCTCCACACAGCAAGTATGAATTATCTGATTAAAGATGCAAGTATAGTAAATGAAAATAAGATTTTTCAAAGTGATGTGTTGATTAAAAACGGAAGGATTGAAAAGATTGCGCCGCACATCAGTTTAAATTATTCTATAAAAGAAATTAATGCAGCGGGATTATATTTATTTCCCGGTGCTATTGATGACCAGGTGCATTTTCGTGAGCCAGGCTTAACACATAAAGCAACAATTTATACAGAATCAAAAGCCGCAGTTGCAGGTGGTGTAACAAGTTTTATGGAAATGCCGAATACGCAGCCGCCGGCTTTTACACAACAACTGTTAGAAGATAAATACAAAATTGCAAAGCATACTTCGCTTGCTAATTATTCTTTTTTTATGGGCACGAGCAATAATAATTATGATGAAGTAATGCGTTGCAATGAAAAGCGAAAAGATGTTTGCGGCGTAAAAATTTTTATGGGTTCATCAACAGGAAATTTATTGGTTGATAATCCGCTGGCATTAGATAAAATTTTTTCAAATTCAGAATTATTGATTGCCACACATTGCGAAGATGAAAAAATTATTAAAGAAAATTTTGCAAAACTAAAAGCGGAAAAAGGAACACTTGAAGCATCAGATCATCCTATTATAAGAAATGAAGAAGCTTGTTTTGAATCTTCATTCAGAGCCATTCAATATGCAAAAAAATATGGCAGCCGTTTACATATTTTACATATCAGCACAGAAAAGGAATTGCAATTATTTACTAATTTAATTCCTTTAAAAGAAAAAAGAATTACTGCTGAAGTTTGTGTGCACCATTTACATTTTACAAGTGATGATTATGAACGATTAGGTAATTTAATAAAATGCAATCCGGCAATAAAATCACCCAACAATAAAACTGCATTATGGAATGCTTTGCTTGATGACAGGCTTGATGTAATTGCCACCGACCATGCACCGCATACATGGGAAGAAAAAAATGAACCTTATGAAAAAGCACATGCAGGTTTGCCATTGGTTCAGCATTCTTTAATGCTGATGTTGCATTATTATAAAGAAGGGAAAATTACGCTGGAAAAAATTGCAGAAAAAATGAGCCATGCAGTTGCAACCTGTTTTGAAATTGAAGACCGTGGATTTATTCGTGAAAATTATTTTGCAGATTTAGTGTTGGTTGATTTGCATAAACCTTTCACCGTAAAAAAAGAAAATATTCTTTATAAATGCGGATGGAGCCCGTTGGAAGATTTCACTTTTCCATCTTCTGTTACACATACTTTAATAAATGGCAATTTAGTTTATGAAAATGGTGTGTTTAATGAATCTAATAAAGGAATGAGATTAAAATTTAGGTAGATGCAAAGTTTACAAGCGTACCGCTTTATGACGTAACGTAAGTGTAAACTGATATGCTGATTGATAAAACAACATCTATACGATCTTTCTATACTCGATAATAATGAAGAGCAGATCGTTGTTTCATCATCTTGATTTTTGCAAAACAAGCAATGGCAAATTATGGCTGGAGCATTATCTTAAAACATCCATTATCATCAGTTAAAGAAATAAATGAACGGCAACAATTACTGCAGCGCATTATTGAAGTGCAGGCAGATTGGCCAACATCATATTTCAAATGGCTCTGTGTTGATGATTGAAAAATTTTATGAATCACAGGTTGAAAGTATTCCTTCACAAGTCAAATATTGTTAACAGTAATCTCTACAAAATTTTTTATGCGGCTGATTTTTCATTGGTAAAATATTCAGTTTCACATTTTATAGATTTTCTGCATGGCATGTCAAAAATATATGAATTGCTGAATAAAGAAAATAATCCTGCTGCATTAGATGTAATGCTTCAACGTATAAAAATTCTTATCAATAAACCTGTTGCACAGCAAATTATCCAACTATAAAAAATCACAAAAATATTTCAAGGCAAACCGTATTGCATTTTGGTTTTTTTATTCGCAATATTATAAAGCAGGAAGCGCAGGATTTACTGGAAATCTACAGCAGGCTTGATGCATTTTATAGCCTTGCAACTGCACATATAAAATACAATTTTTCATTTCCCAGATTCACACAAAATATTGTTCCGCATTTTGAAGCAAAGCAATTGTATCATCCATTATTAACAACGCCTGTAGCTTATGATATCACACTAATGACCAGGGCAAAATTTTTTATTTCTTACCGGCGCAAACATGGCGGGTAAAAGCACCTTTATAAAAGCGGTTGGTGTCAGTGCTTATCTTGCACATATTGGTATGGGCGTGCCTGCAGAAAAGTTTGCAATTAAATTTTTTAGATGGATTAATCAGCAACATTCATGTTATTGATAATATAATTAAAGGGGAAAGTTATTTTTTTAATGAAGTGCAGCGGATAAGAAAAACCATTGAACAAATAACGGATGGCAGAACATGGCTTGTATTGATTGATGAATTATTTAAAGGCACGAATGTTGAGGATGCAATGAAGTGCAGTACTACTGTTATTGAAGGTTTGCGTAAAATTGATAATGCATTATTTATTCTTTCAACACATTTATATGAAATCGGTGAGTCGCTGAAACAGTATCCAAATATTCAGTTCAGGTATTTTGAAACGGAAGTAAAAGACGAACAGCTTTATTTTAATTATAATTTAAAAGAAGGTATCAGTAACGACAGGCTTGGTTATCTGATTTAAAAAAAGAAGGTGTTGTTGATTTGCTGAAAAAATTGTAACTCTCATTAATAATAAATAAAAAAGACAAAATCTTTTGATTTTGCCTTTTTCATTATCGCAAATAAATTCTGACTATTCTTCTGTTCCTTTTTCAATGTTTGCTTCACCTTCAACAGGAGCTTGCGTAGTTTCTTCCAGTTGCTGTTGCCTCTGATGTTTCACATTTGTTTCATTTGCAACTTCTGCGGGTATGGTTGCATTTGTTTCAGCTTTAGCAGAGAAGCTTTTTTGCTGCGACCGCGACGTGTTCTTTTGCCTGCTTCAGCAGTAGTTGCTGCTTTGTTATACACATCATTAAAATCAACCAACTCAATTAAAGCAAGCTCTGCATTATCACCGGTACGTGTACCCAATTTTATAATTCGTGTATAACCGCCGGGCCGACCAGAAACTTTTGGCGCAACAACAGTAAATAATTCTTTTACTGCATGTTTATCTTTTAAATAGCTAAACACTACACGGTGCTGATGCATGATCTGTTCCTGGCTTTCGCCCTTGCGTGTTTTTGTTATTAAAGGTTCAACATAAACCCTTAACGCTTTTGCTTTTGCCAGCGTAGTAACAATTCGTTTGTTTACGATTAACTGGCTGCCCAGATTTGCAAGTAATGCATCTCTGTGTGCTTTTGTGCGGCTTAAATTTTTTATTTTATCTCCGTGACGCATGATTTAAATTTTTAGCCTTGTACCGTGGTCAGGGAATTACAAGGCTGTTATGAAAAAGAGCCATTAGCCAATGGCCAATAGCTGATTAACTTTATCTTATCCAATATCATCCAAACCCATCTTGCTTAAATCCATTCCGAAATGCAGGCCTCTTTCGCCTAACACCTGTTCAATTTCGCTCAAAGATTTCTGGCCAAAATTGCGGAATTTCATTAAGTCTTCCTGCTCGTATTGTACTAATTCGCTTAAGCTATTAATTTTTGCAGCTTTCAGGCAATTGAATGCGCGCACTGAAAGATCTAAATCTTCCAAAGGCGTTTTTAATACTTTACGTAATTGAAGCATTTGTTCATCAACAACATCTTCTTTATGATCTTCTTTATTGTCGAACGTAATGTTCTCATCAGTAATAATCATCAGATGCTGAATAATAATTCTTGAAGCTTGTTTTACTGCTTCTTCAGGGTGAATCGTTCCGTCAGTAGCCACATCAAGCAACAACTTTTCATAGTCTGTTCTTTGTTCTACACGATAATTTTCTACTGCGTACTTAACATTTTTAATCGGTGTATGGATTGAATCAATAGGAATGTAACCAAGCGGTAAATCTTTGCCGCGGTTTTCTTCGGAAGGCACATAGCCGCGTCCTTTTGATACCGTTAATTCAATATCCAGCTTAGCCGAATTATCCATTGTGCAAATAACAAGCTCCGGGTTCATAACCTGGAAACTTTGCATGCTTTCGTTTAACATGCCGGCATTAAATTCAGGTTTGCCTTTAATGCTCATCATTACTTTTTCGTTTGCAACATCATGCTCAACCGTTTTTCTAAACCTAACCTGTTTAAGATTAAGAATAATTTCAGTTACATCTTCTGTTACACCTTTTATGGTTGCAAACTCATGATCAACACCTTCAATCTTAATTCCGGTGATTGCATAACCTTCAAGGCTGCTTAATAAAACCCTGCGTAATGCGTTACCGATTGTTAAACCGTAGCCCTGTTCCAAAGGGCGAAATTCAAATGAACCTTCAAAATCAGTTGCTTTTTGTAAGATGATTTTGTCTGGTTTCTGGAAATTTAAAATGGCCATTTTATATTCCTTTGTTTTATTGTTTGTAAGTGATTTTCAAAAATCAATCAGAAGTTATTTACTGTATAATTCCACTATCAGTTGTTCTCTTATGTTTTCCGGAACGCTTTCTCTTTCAGGGTAAGTAATAAACGTTCCCTGTTTTTCGGCTTCATTCCAATCGAGCCAGCTAAACTTGGGATTTTTACCACGTACCTGGCTTGTAAGAGAAGAGTTGTTTCCACTCTTTTCTTTCATTGATACTTTGTCACCGGGTTTCAACTGGAAAGAAGGGATATTAACTACAGTGCCGTTTACAGTTACATGTTTATGAGAAACTAATTGGCGTGCAGCGGGCCTTGACGGTGCAATACCTAAACGAAACACTGCATTATCAAGACGAGCTTCCAGTAATTTAATAAGATTTTCGCCGGTAACACCCTTTAAACGTGAAGCTTCTTCAAAGGTTTTGCGGAACTGGCGCTCTAACACACCATATGTGTATTTTGCTTTTTGTTTTTCTTTAAGCTGAATAGCGTATTCACCTAAAGTTTTACGTTTGCGTGAAGCGCCGTGCTGACCTGGAGGATTACTGTTTTTGTTTAACCACTTTCCATTACCTAAAATAGGCTCGCCGAAAATGCGGCTGATCTTTGTTTTGGGACCGTTGTAACGTGCCATAATGTATGTACTGATTTTTTAGTGACGATGCAGCATCAGTAAAAATCTTAAAATAAATGCTGCACCCGGTTATAAATAAGATTGCCGATTTCTATTCCGAAATCTGCAATCATAAATCTGAATTATTATACTCTTCTCTTTTTTGGTGGGCGACAACCATTATGCGGTAATGGTGTTACATCCCTTATCATTGAAACCTCAATTCCGTTTGTTGCTAAAGCGCGGATTGCGCTTTCGCGGCCTGCGCCGGGGCCTTTCACAAAAACATCAACTCTTTTTAAGCCTGCATCTACTGCAACTTTTGCTGCATCCTGTGCAGCCATTTGTGCCGCATAAGGGGTGTTCTTTTTTGAACCACGAAATCCCATTTTGCCCGCAGATGACCAACTAATTACCTGGCCTTGTTTATTGGTTAATGAAACAATCAGGTTATTGAAAGTGGCGTTGATATGCGCATCGCCGTAGCTATCAACTTTTACGATTCTTTTTTTTGCTGCGGTTTTAGCGCTTGCCTGTGCTTTTGCTGCTTTTGCCATAAATATTTGAAAGTTCGAATCTGAATATTGAAACCCGAATTTTACTTCGGTTTCGCATTTATATTTTTTATTTCTTAGGTGCTTTTTTCTTGCCGGCTACGGTTTTACGTTTACCTTTTCTGGTACGGCTATTGGTACGCGTACGCTGGCCACGAACAGGTAAGCCTTTACGATGGCGGAGGCCACGATAACAGGCAATATCCAGTAAGCGCTTAATGCTCATTTGTACTTCACTACGTAAAGCGCCTTCCACTTTTATTTCGTCGGTAATAATGGTACGAATGTGATTGAGATCATCATCGTTCCAATCATTCACCTTTTTATCATAATCAATATTTGCCTTATCAAGAATATAGCGGGCAGTTGAACGTCCGATTCCATATATATAGGTTAAACCTATTTCTCCTCTTTTATTCTTTGGTAAATCAACTCCGGAAATACGGGCCATAATTTAATTTGCGATTTTAGATTTTAGACTTACTGTTAACCTTGCCTTTGTTTAAAACGCGGGTTTTTTTTGTTAATAACATACAGCTTGCCCTTTCGTTTAACGATTTTGCAATCTGCACTGCGTTTTTTAATTGAAGCTCTTACTTTCATAAAACTTACTTTCAGCTTTTATTATTTATATCTTAAAATGATCCTTCCTCTTGATAAATCGTAAGGGCTCATTTCTACTTTTACTTTATCACCGGGCAGAATACGTATGTAATGCATGCGCATCTTGCCGGAAATTGTCGCCAGAATTTCATGCCCGTTTTCTAACTTTAACCTGAACATGGCGTTGCCGAGTGCTTCAATTATACTTCCGTCTTGTTGAATCAAAGGCTGTTTGGACATAAATTTGGGAGCGCAAAGATATAGAAATTACTAAAAACCTCTTGTCTTTTCGAGAGATTGTAAGTGAGAACCATTTTATAAAATATTGATTTGTTTATACGCCAAACTTGCAAGCAGAAATCGAATTTCATTTAACCAAATTCAGAAATTTAGGGGCAATACAATTGCCCATTGGTTAGGATTTGCACCTTTTACATCAACATCTAAAAGTCTGCTGTAGCGAATTCCAAAACTAACCGGTTGCTGATTCCACCATTTTGTATCAAAAAAGATTTCACCGCCCAGAGAATTAAAATTAAAATGATTGCCTGATCTTAAACTGGTGGCTTGTGTAAAATCGTAAAAAATATTAGCCGCGGGTTCGCAAAAAATAAACAATGTTTCCAAAACCCCAGTCAGGGTAAAACAAATGAAAATGATAATTAAAACCGGCTTTAAATAGCCTTGGATAATCAACTGCATTATATCCTCTGGAAAAAGGGAAATTGTTATCGAAATAATAGGTACCGGAAGTATCTCTGAATTGATATGCCAGGTTTACAATGATGTTGTGCGTTTTTATCAATCCCGGAAAATAGAAATTGCTGTTCACCAAAAATTGATGCGCCGTACTTCCCGTTCTGTATTGCAACGAAACAGATTGTGCAAACCGCGGATAAATATTTTGAATTTGCTGTTGAATAAACTGACTATAACTAATCCTGCTTTCTAAATAACTAAAGCTCGAATTATTGACCAACTGTTTTGCAAGGCCTGTCCACTGTGTAGCAAGAAAATTATAGGTAGACTTTAAAGTTAGATAACGGTACATTTTCCCGCTGGTGAAATTTAAAGGCAGCTGAAAGCCGGCTGCAAATTTTGTTTCATTCCAATGTAAAGTTGTGTCAGCGGCTAATGTTGCAGAACGATGCCAGGTTTGATTTATATTTAATAACGGTTGCAGATACCACCCGCCATAAATTCCTGTGTAGCCAACACGGTGAAAATTTTCATTGCGATTGTATGTATAATACAACTGGCTCTGAAAAGTATTTAATACGTTTTGACCATATAAAATAAATGAATAGTCCGGGTCGTCAAAATACGGATTGTAACTATGGAAATGAAAAATACCTGAAGCCTTTGAATATTTACTTACATCAAAATTTCTCAAAGAAATATTTTGGAGCAGTTGATTTGATGATGTTTGAAAGGGCTTTGAAACATATAAAGGTTGTAACGTATCGTTATTATCTATGGGTTGCCATAAAGCTGAAACAGTTGCCAGCCGGTAACCATTTGCTGTAAATGCCGAAGCGAGAGTCCTATTTTTTATTGATGTTGCCTGGTATAACCCGGTTGCAGCGGTTGCCACTCTGTAATTTTTGTTTTGCGAATTGATGTATGCCCAAATTTCATCGGTGCCATTACTTGAACATGAATAAATCAATGTGTCATTCTGAACAACCGGAAAACCAATAATCCTGTTTATATAAGGAAGGATTTCAGTTGAACTTTCACCATCAATACTCTCTTTTAAAATGCTCATTTCACCTGCAGCATTTCTATCGAACACATAAATAAATTTATCATCAGCAGAAAATTTCGGATAAGAAAATATATTACCAGTCTCGTTTGGAATATGTTTTAAAATATTTCCATCCACGTCGAGCAAAACCAGTTTTGAACTTTGATTTGGCAATAACTCAACCGCTGCAATCATTTTTCCATCGTGCGAAATGTCAGGCGAAAAATACCTTGTTCCTGAAGTAATTTTTTTCTCCCGTTTAGAATTAATATCAAGCAACCTTATTTCACTGTATTCTTTATTTCCCCAACGTGCTGCAGATTTATATGAAGCGTAAACAATTTTGCCGTTGTTGTAAGAAAAATAATCATCGTAAGTAATATCCTGCCTGGCAATTTTTTCTTTGTTACCATTAAGATGATTTATTTCAAAATATGGATTGTCTTTATAACTTTTATGTAAGGTTATGATAGCTTCATCATTTGTTGCGTAGGGATATTTTTGATCTACCACATTATTGTTTTCAACTGAATCTAATAAACTGCAGATTTGAAAGCGATTGATTACTCCATTGTTGGTGGTAAAAATTAAGCGCATCATTTACAAACTCATTAAAAGAAATATGTGCATAGTTTTTAACCGCATTTTGCATTGGATAAAAAAGTGATTTATAGCCAGCCGCATAGTGCGCAACATTTTTCCAGAAATCATTTCCATATTTTTCTCTGCCATATGCAACCAGCATATAACCAAGCGGGTAATGATCCGGCACAAAATCTTTGTAAGAGCCGTTGCGCAGTTTCATATAACTATAATGCCTGTTCTGCAAATACAAGGCTTTATACCCGCTTAAAAATAAAGGCAGCCGCCCCCTGCCCTGCTCACTTAATAAAGTTTCATTATACACGGCATCGCCTTCAAAAAACCAATCAGGAATGGCAGCGGCATTGGCAAGCGCTTGCCCATTTTCGCCAAATAAAATTTTCATGGTATGTGATAGACCCACATTAAAATTGCTGTATTGTTCTGCGTGGCGATACTCATGAATGCTTAATAAATCATTCCAGCTTAAAGCACTTAATTCAAAAGCATTTTGCGGTGGAGTTAAAGAAAATTCGCTGTGCCACGGACCTAATGCAACAAACGCATTTGAAAAGGTTGTTTGATTGTGCAGAACAATACTTATTTTATGTAGCCTGTTGCCAATTGTATTGCTGTATTGCTGCTGCTCTTTTGAAGTGATAGCAGCGATGCGCTTTGCAATGCTATCCAAACCGTGAGGGAAAATGATGCGAACTGTATCTGTATTTACCTGTTTCCATTTAACAGAAGAAGGCTCGCCACCAAATTGCTGAGCCCGCCCAATTGAAAAAGAAAAAAGTAAAAAGAAAAAAACAATCAGTTTCACAAAACAAAAATATGTTTCATTATAAATCAATCAACGTTTATATTTAAATCATTGCTATGCAAACATTCCGCTTTGTAAAAACGAAGCATAAAAAAAGCCGCTCAATTTAGAACGGCTTTACAATAATTTTTTTGATTAATTATTTCCTTCCTGCAAAACGGCTTAACAATCTTAATATTTCAATGTACAGCCAAATCATAGTTACCAGCAAACCAAACGCGCCATACCATTCCATAAATTTGGGAGCACCGGTTGCTGCGCCTTGCTCAATCATATCAAAATCTATAATAAGATTTAATGCAGCAATTGCTATAATAAAAATTGATAACCCAATTCCAAACATTGAACTATCGTACATGAATGGAATATTTATATGAAATAAGCGAAGTACAAGCGTGAGCACGTAGAAAATAGCAATACCTGCAGTTGCCGTAAAAACAACCGATTTAAATTTTTGCGTTGCTTTTATCACACGAAAATTATATAATAAAAACATAGCGATTGCCACACCAAAAGTTAAGCCCACTGCCTGTATTACAAGGTTGGGATATTTTTCTGCAAACGCATCATTTAAAATGGCAGAAAGCGCCCCAAGCACAAAGCCTTCCAAAATTCCGTAAGCCGGTGAAAGATATCTTGCCAGTGTTGGTTTAAAGCCGATTGCAACTACAGAAATTAAACCACCGATAATACCAACCCACATCAGCGTCATCATTGTTTGTTGCTGATTGGTATAATATAAATGCCACGTGTAAGCTGCGCCGGCGATAACCATGAACAATAAAAATCCAAACTTATTTATTGCGCCACGAACCGTCATTACAGAGCCATCACTTTGTTCTAATGAACGGTCGAAAATTTTTTGAGATAATGTCGGGTTACCCGATTGTGAAAGTGCCATATTCAATTTTATTTTAAGATACAAATTTACATTAAAGAATAACATCCTTAAAATACAATAAAAATATTTATCAAATTATTGGATATTTATGTAGCTAAAACTTTTTTATGGCCGAAACTCCTGCTGCAAAACAACCAAAAAGTTTTTGGGATATATTGGATATACTTTCAAAATTTACAACCGGTTTTTTACTGGTAGTAATTGCCTTTGTTCTGGATGTTGGCTCAAAACGCATAGCGCAGTCAAACGAAGAAAGTAAAATCATACAGTCTTTAATTGAAGATTTAACTACAAAGCAAGCCGAAAGCCGTAACGATGTGGCGCTGCTTTCGCTGGAAAAATATCTTGTTTCAAAACAAGACAATAAAAATCTTGAAAGAGACAAAGCTTATATAACAGAAGTTGCAGAAACAATTTTAAGACAAAGAATTCATGATGATTCAAGTTTTTCGCTTGAAAGTTCAATTCCATTTAAAATTCTAAATAAATACGATACGGCAGAAGCAAACCTTATACTTACTGAATACAGTCAAAGTAAAATTGATACAAGCAAACTCACTAATCGAAAACATTCCCTTAACTGCAGCTGCAGTAAACAATCTTCAGCCGCTTGTGCAAAGCAAAAATGCAACCGAGGCAAATGTTATCAGTTCATTTAAGAAAAAATTTTGTTATATACAGTATAATAATAGCGCCGCAGCTGATAAAGTAAGAAATTTTCAAGACACATTAAAATCAAAGCAATGGATTGCACCAGGCATTCAATATAAGGTTAACGGTAATTACAACAATATTGTAAAATATTTTAATGCAGATGATAAGCAATTAGCAGAGCGATGTGCGGCTTTGGCAAAAGCAAGTTTTAATACTGATTTTAAAATTGTGCCCATATTGTCTTCAAAATATAAAGTGCCTAACAGGGCAACTTGAAGTTTGGATTAATATTAAATAATTCATGTGAATCCTCAATCGCGAAACAAGAAATTCTCACTTTTCACTTCTCGCTTTAATAGTAATTTTGTACGAATTTTCTTAATGCTATGATAGAACGACAAGATGTTTTACTGAATGATGTTGTAATCAAATTTGCCGGTGACAGTGGCGATGGCATGCAGCTTACAGGAACGCAGTTTACCAATAACACTGCTTTACTTGGAATAGACCTTGCAACCTTCCCTGATTTTCCGGCAGAGATTCGTGCACCCATAGGCACTTTGCCTGGTGTGAGCGGTTTTCAATTGCGCTTTTCATCAGACGAAATTTTTACACCCGGCGATATTTGCGATGTATTGGTGGCGATGAATGCAGCAGCACTGAAAGCGAATCTTAAAAATATAAAACCCGGCGGAAAAATTATTGTAAATGTTGATGGCTTTCGATGCAAAAAATTTACGTCTTGCAAATTATGCTGATGGTGTTAATCCGCTTGAAGATGGAAGTTTGGAAAGTTATGATTTAATAAAAATTGATGTTACTAAACTCACACGTGAATCGCTGAAAGAATTTCCTGAGTTAGGCATGAAAGAAAAAGACCGCGCAAAAAATATGTTTGTGCTTGGGTTTTTATACTGGATGTATAACCGCAGTTTAGACAACACGATTAATTTTTTAAAAGAAAAATTTGGTAAGAAGGAATTAATATTTAACAGCAATGTAAAAGTTTTGCAGGCCGGTTATAATTATGGTGATACAACTGAAACCTTTACTACACGCTATAAAGTTGAAAGAGCAAAACTAAATGCAGGTTTGTACCGGAGTATTATGGGCAACCAGGCTTTGGCTTATGGTTTAATTGCAGCGAGTAAAAAAAGCGGTTTGCAACTATTTCTTGGCAGTTATCCTATAACACCTGCATCAGATATTTTGCATGAACTAAGCAGGCATAAATCATTCGGCGTAAAAACTTTCCAGGCAGAAGATGAAATTGCAGCCATTACATCAGCTATCGGTGCAAGCTATGGCGGAAGTCTTGGCATTACAACAACATCAGGACCAGGCATGGCGTTAAAATCTGAAGCAATGGGTTTGGCGGTAATGCTTGAAATTCCTTTACTTATTATTGATGTGCAGCGTGGCGGACCTTCAACAGGTTTACCAACAAAAACAGAACAAAGCGATTTGCTGCAGGCTTATTATGGCCGCAACGGCGAATGCCCGATGCCTGTAATTGCTGCACGCACACCGAGTGATTGTTTTGATGCGGTGTTTGAGGCGGTGCGTATTTCAATTGAACACATGACGCCGGTTATATTTTTAAGTGACGGATATATTGCAAACGGCGCAGAGCCATGGCGTTTTCCCAAAACCGAAGATCTACCTGGAATAAAAGTGAATTTTAAAAAAGGTTTGGATGAAGATGAAGAAACATTTCTTGCCGTATAAACGCGATGAAAAATTAGTGCGTGCATGGGCAATTCCCGGTGTTGCAGGTTTGGAACATCGCATTGGTGGTTTGGAAAAGCAAAACATCACGGGTAATGTAAATTATGAGCCGGAGAATCATCAACTGATGATAAACATTCGTGAACAAAAAGTAGAAAATATTGCTGATTATATTCCGTTGCAAACTTTAGATAGCGGGCCAGATAAGGGAAAAATATTAATGCTTGGATGGGGCAGCACATATGGTGCAATTAAAAGCGCGGCGCAACAATTACAAAGTGAAGGTTATGCAGTTAGTCATGCGCATTTGCGTTATGTGCGTCCATTGCCAAAAAATCTTGGAGAAATTATAAAAAATTTTGAAACGGTTATTATTCCTGAAATAAATAATGGTCAACTTATAAAAATTATACGTGATAAGTTTTTGGTTGATGCAAAAGGTTATAATAAAGTAATGGGCATTCCCATCACCAAAACTGAATTGGTTGATGCAATAAAGAAATATTTATAATCGCAAGTAACCATCAAAATACTTACTTCTGAACAAATTATCCTGTTTTAATGTTATCCAGTTTTCTAAACATTAATGTCACATGCACTTAACCGGCGGTTCTCCATTTTATCTTATTAAAGACGGCCTGCAAACTGCTTATCCAAAACTTCTACAAAACACAGAAACCAATACGGTTATTATTGGTGGCGGAATTTCCGGCGCCTTATCTGCATACTATCTTACTAACGCAGGCATTGATTGCATTTTGGTTGATGGTAGAACTATTGGTCTTGGCAGCACTTGTGCAAGTACTTCGTTATTGCAATATGAATTGGATATGCCACTGCATATTTTAAAAGAAAAAGATTGGAGAAAAAAATGCGGAAAGAGCATATCAATTATGTGGCGATTCAATTGATACCATTATGCAAATAATGAATGATATTAATTTTAAAGACTATCAAAGCACAGGCAGTTTATTTTTTTCAACGCATCCATCTGAAAAAAAATTTATGCTGAAAGAATTTACTGCGAGAAAAAATGCAGGTTTTCATGTTTCATTTTTAAACAGGAATGAACTAAAAAATGAATATGGGATGGAAGCGCATTATGCAATCCTTTCAGAAAAAGGTTGCATTACCAATGCTTACATGTTAACGCATGCGTTGCTTCAGCACAGCACTAAAAAAGGGTTACAGGTTTTCGACAGAACCGCAATAAAAAAAATTAATTCTAAAAAAAATATAACGCTTATAACAGAAGATGGCTATACAATCAAAGCAAATAATATTATTAATGCTACAGGTTATGAAGTTGTAAATTTTATTTCAAAAGATATAGTTGATTTTTATTGCACTTATGCAGTTGCATCAGAACAGTCACCAGAAAAAAAACAATTTTGGAAAAATGATGTAATGATGTGGAATACCGATGACCCTTATTTATACATGCGGCTTACAAAAGATAATCGAGTAATTGTTGGCGGCCGGGATGAACCATTCAGCAATTCATTTACACGACAAACTTTGCTTGATAAAAAAGCACGCCGACTGCAAAAACATTTTAATAAAGTTTTCCCTTCAATTGGATTTAAAAAAAGAATTTGTGTGGAGCGGCACATTTGGTAAAACAAAAGATTCATTGCCTTATATAGGTGCATATAAAAAAACGCCAAACACATATTATGCATTGGGTTTTGGCGGCAATGGAATAACGTTTAGCATAGTTGCTGCAGAAATTTTATGTGATATTATTTGCGGAAAGCAAAATGCAAATGCAGAATTGTTTTCGTTTGAGCGGTAGAATTTAATGGGTTTAATTTTAATGTATGAAATTATATGCTGGTTCATTTTTATAAAATGCAACAGCGTAAATCGTTTTTGTAAACTTATATTTCATTTTGCACATAAATTTTTTAAAGTCTACATTTCCTGCTAAAAATAATCTTTTGTGCGCCATCCAAACAACAACTGCTGTTGCAAAAAAGAAGACTGTGTAAATTTTATTCCATAAGAATTTTGCCGTTGCAGGTTTTGATTCGAAAATTATTTTTAATCTTTCTGTCTGAAAGTTTATATGATAAGCTTCATCAATAAGAATATCCGTACAAACTTGTTTTAAAAGATTACAACCTGTTGCGTTTTTTAAACATTGATAAAAAATCTGCGCTGTACTTTCAACTGTTATAACGGCAAGTGTCCAGATTTCCATGCTCGTGTTGAAATACCGTATTTTTCTAAACAAACTGTCTCCCCAGTTATTTTTAATTCTTGGTTTATTTATCAAATCTAAATATTTGCCAAGATTATTGCCATGCTTTTGCTCTTCCTTAATAAAAAGTTTTACCGCTTCAACATAATCTGCGTCGCCAATTCTTCCTGCATATTGCTCAGATGCTTTTATTAAATGAGTCCCGTCAGAAGTTTCGCCCAATTGCCATGCCTGCAGTGAATACAGGACAGCTTGTATTTCCGGTTCTGAAATTTCAGGTACCAAATTCCAGTCAACTCTTTTTTGTTTTGCATTGCTTTTAAAATGCGCAATCCAGTTTTTTGAAGTAGACATGTTTTATTTTAAATCTAAAAGTACTTTGTAATTCAAAGTAAAACGAAAAATTAGTTTTTTTATAAAAATTTTATGATTGTGTTATCATATTTATTTTTTAAAAAACATTCCTACCTTTCGCGGTATAAAAGTCGCCGCATGAAAAAATACTTTTTCTTCTCTATTTGTTTAATAATCTCTGCTGCATTATCCGCACAAAATGGTTTTACAAATTTGTTTGATGGCAAAACCTTAACCGGTTGGAAACGTGTTATTGGCGCAGGCGAATACACAGTAGAAAATAATACGATTGTGGGAACAACCGTTGCAGGTTCACCCAATACTTTTCTTACAACAGAAAAAAATTATGGCGATTTTATTTTAGAATTTGATGCAAAAGTGGATGATACCGCAAGTAATTCAGGCGTACAAATAAGAAGTCATTTTAACGCGGATGAAATTAATGGCAAAACTAAAGGCAGAGTATACGGTTATCAAATAGAAGAAGATCCATCTTCCAGAAAATGGAGTGCGGGCATTTACGAAGAAGGGAGAAGAGGCTGGCTGTATCCTGTAACATTAAATCCGTCTGCACAAAATGCATTTAAAATTGGTGAATGGAATCATTATAAAATCGAAGCCATTGGTAACGCGATTAAAACATGGCTGAATAATATTCCTGTTGCATATTTAATTGATTCGGTTTCGCACGAAGGTTTTATTGCATTGCAGGTGCATGCAGTTACTGATCCATCATTAGCAGGCAAGAAAATGTATTGGAAAAATATCAAAATAAAAACAACTGACCTTACATCAACACCGTTTCCAAAAGATGTATTCGTGGTGAACATGATACCAAATAATTTATCAACTGTTGAAAAACAAAACGGCTGGCAGTTATTGTTTGATGGAAAAACTTCCAATGGCTGGCGCGGTGCTTTTAAAAAAGGGTTTCCAGATCACGGGTGGAAAATTGATAGTGGTGCAATAACTGTTTTAAAATCAAATGGCGAACAGGGAAAAAATGGCGGAGATGTTGTTACAGCAAACGAATACAGTGCATTTGATTTTACATTTCAATTTAAGTTAACGCCCGGTGCCAACAGTGGTGTAAAATATTTTGTATCGCTAAATGAAAAAAGCGACAGCTCTGCTATTGGTCTGGAATACCAGGTACTTGATGACAAACTTCATCCCGATGCAAAGCTTGGAAGAAACGGTAACAGAACATTATCATCGCTGTACGATTTAATTCCTGCAAATAAAAATGAAAGATATTTCAATCCGCCCGGAGAATGGAATCGGGGAAGAATAATTGTTTATCCAAATAACCATGTTGAACATTGGTTAAACGGAATTAAAGTGTTGGAATATGAACGCGGCTCAAAAGAATTTGAAGATTTGGTTGCTATCAGCAAATATAAAATCTGGGATCATTTTGGTGAAGCAAAAGAAGGTCATATTCTTTTACAGGACCATGGTAATGAAGTAAGCTTTAGAAGTATAAAAATAAAGGAACTAAAATAACTCTCTAAGTAGTTTAGCTGCCAATGCAAACGACTTTTAAATATGAAAACGGTTTTCGCTTTTGCTTCGCTTTTTATTTTATCGTTTGCATTTTTTTATTCCTGTCAGCGCGGAATAAGCCCGCTTCTCAATTCAGTTTCTAATGGCTCACTCTTAAAAGATAATAACGGCAACTGTGCGCCGGTTACTATATCAGGAATGTTTATTAAAGGTGGGCAACTTAACGACAGCAATTATATTGAAGTAAGTGTAAATATTATATTGCCCGGTTCATATGAAATAACAACCGACACAGTTAATGGTTATTCATTCAGTGGCAGCGGTGTTTTTGAAAATAACGGAACAGCAACTGTAAAATTATCCGCCATCGGGAATCCGGTTATTGCAGGCACGGATCATTTCACAATAACATATAACGAATCTGTATGCGAAGCAACAGTGATAGTAATTGATACTGCGCAGCAGGCTGCTGTGTTTTCACTGGAGGGTGCTCCCGGCGCCTGCATGAATTATTCTATTTTCGGAAGCTATATAAAAGACGTAGTATTAGATTCAAATTCTAAAATTAAAATCGAAGTGAATGTTATTTCTGCCGGAGCATATTCTATACATACAGATACAATAAATAGATATAATTTTTCAGCATCAGGAACATTTTTGCAAACTGGTGTGCAATCAATTTTTCTAACTGCTAAAGGCACACCATTGAATGAAGAAACAGATGCGTTTACAGTGAATACAGGTATTTCTATATGTAGTTTTGATGTAAGTGTTTTAGCTCCTATGGCTTTTAGTGGTAGTGATTATTTTCCACTATCAGCAAATAGTTACTGGACTTATGATGATCTTGTAGACACCGGCGATACAATTAAAGAAACAGTAATTGATTCAACGAACATCAATAATAATTTTTATAAAGTAATGAATGAAGATGTTCGTTTTGGGGGACCATATCAATACTTTTATCGCAAATCTGGTTCTGAATATTTTGAGTATGCAGCACCGAATAAATACACAACATTTTTTCAATATAAAAAACCCGTGTATGCAGATATTCCTTTTTTGAAAGAAAATTTAAACAACAATTCAGCATGGCAATCTCCTGAATACATTGATACAACTACAGATGGCACTATAATTTATCTCAAATATGAATTTTCATGTTTGAACAACAATGCAACTGTTGCAATAAACGGAAAAGCATTCGCTAACGTGTATGAAATAAAAATGCTTCCTAAAATAAAATCGTCTGGTGGCAATTATGCTTATACCAATGAAGAATATTTATTTTATTATTCAAAAGGCATTGGATTAATATATCTGAAAAAAGCTTTATCAGGGTTTACTCAACAGGAATTACAAATAAGAAACTGGCACATTAATTAGTACGTATTCTTATACAAATTATCGCCTTTCTTATTGTTCAATCTCTTCAACGGAATTTGCATGCCGCCTGTTTGTTCAAGCCAGTCGTACATCTCAGCGCGCATCTTTTTTATTAGTGGTTGATAAGCCCCAACGCGTATAAGATTTTTCTTTTCTTCGGGATCAGTTCTCAAATCATAAAATTCATTGATGTCCCAAATGCCCGGATAAAAAATAAACTTATAATCACCTTCACGAATGCCATATGTAGTGGGTGTTTGCGGAAAAGCATACTCCCAATAATATTCATAAAAAGCTTTGTTGCGCCAGGCAACATTCTCGCCTTTTAATAACGGATAAAAAGATTGCCCCTGCATTTGTTGCGGTTCTTTTACTCCGGCCATGTCTAATATTGTTGGAGCAATATCAATATTCTGTATAATATTTTCCAACGTCTTTCCTCCGTCTATAATTCCCGGCGCATAAACCAGCAACGGCACTTTCATTGATTCTTCATACATATTACGTTTATCAATCAAACCATGCTCTCCTAAAAGAAAACCGTTATCACCCATGTAAATAATAACAGTGTTTTTATCTTTCCCGCTTTCTTTTAAATACTGCATTACTTCACCAATACTTTCATCAATGCTTAATAATGTTTCACAATAACGCCGGTAAAAATCATCGAAAGGAATTTGCCCGTGATATAAATAATCAACGCCATGCCAGCTGTAACGCTGTTTAAAAACCCATTCGGGAATATCAGCGATATTATAGTTTGTATCTTTTCCTACCATAGCGCCGGTGGGCGATTGCTTTGTGTTTCCATACACAATACTTGAATCACAAACGGTAAGATTTATGGTTGATGGATAAGGTATCGGTTCATTTTTATAAATGTCTTTATATTTTTTTGCCGGATAAAATTCTGCGTGCACGCCTTTATGCGATAAGTAAACAAAAAATGGTTTTGCAGTATCCTGTTTTTTTAGCCAGTTGATGGCGTTGTTTGTAAGCAGGTCAGTGATGTATGTGCTGTCACCGTACGTTGTTTCTTTTCCATTAATGTTTAATGTTGGATTATAATAAACGCCCTGGCCGCGAAAACTTTCCCATTCATCAAAACCTTTTTGTGGTTTATCATCTGCTTCACCAATATGCCATTTGCCAAAGAATGCTGTTTTATAACCTGCCTGCTGTAAATATTGCGGAAAGAAAATAAGATTTGGCGGCAGCGGCGAACTGTTATCAACCACTGTATGTTTATGCGCATACATGCCGGTTAAAATACTTGCACGGCTGGGTGAGCATAATGATGTTGTTACCGTTGCATTTCTGATCCAAACACCTTCTCGTGCCATCTTATCCATGTTTGGTGTTTTAAGCCACGGCACTTTTCCTGTAAATCCCATAAAGTTGTAACGATGGTCATCACACAAAATAAAAATTACGTTAAGCGGTTTGTTATTACTTTTCTCAATTTTAACTGGTTGATTTTTTTGCGCATGAATGCCGAACGTTATTATCAAACCGAAAATAAAAAGCAGAAATTTTTTTGATGGCATGATGAATATTTTAAATCATTAGTTGGTCTAAAGTAAAAAAAAATTAAACATCACTTATCGGTGACTTGAATGTTTAGACAGGCAAACCGCCACTTTTGATGATAATACAATAAAAAAAGCTGCCTGCGCATGCAAACAGCTTTGAGCCTTTTTCTGAAAAAAATTTATGCTTCTACCGGTTCACGGGTCGCTTTATAATTGATGTTTTTTTCAGCAATCTGTGTCAGCAACTTATCGGTATCTTTTTCTTCAGTAAGCGTTTGATGCAATACATCCGCTATATCATTTTTACCTAATGATTTTGCTAAAGAAACCAATCCGCCGTAAGTGGCTATTTCATAGTGTTCGGCTTTTTGCCCGGCGAAAATTAAACCAACATCACGCTGTGCAGTATCATTATGCGTTTCACTGATTATTTCTTCACCTTCCGTTACTATACCATCCATGGCAGGGCATTTTTCAGCTTCAGGTTTTTCACCTATCATATTGAATACTTTTTCAAGCCTTTCTACATGCTGCTTTGTTTGTTGCAAATGAGATGAGAAAGCATTTTTTAATTCTTTGCTCGTAGCAGCATCCTGCATTTTAGGCAACGTTTTCACCAGCTTTTGTTCAGCCCAATAAATATCTTTTAACTGGTCTTTAAAAAACTCGTTCATACGTGAATCATTGCGATTGCCCGTACGGTTGTTTTCGTTGTTGTTATTGTTTTCTGCTCTTCCATTACCATTCATCTGTGTGTTCATACTCGTCCTTTTTTTAAATTAAGAAATACGTTGCTTTTCCTTTCGACAACAGGGATAATATACAATAAAAATTTTAAACAGGCAAATGAATAAGCAGTTAATTTTAAAACTTATGTTATAAAGATGAACGCAAAAAAGATTTCAAAAGCTGCTGTTGTTGTTCTTTTCCTTGCATTAATAAGAACGGTTGCAGAACCGTTGCGACTGCAATATTATTCAACTGCCGATTTACAATTTGCACAAATAAAACCGTTTTTAATTGCCGGATTATTTACATCCGTTTCATTACTTGCTATTACTATACTAAATTTTTATGAGCGATATAAAACAATTATTGTTATTGCAGTTGTAGATATAATTATTATGGTGATTATTAAAATTATTATGCTATAAATTATTGTAAGGAGTTTAAGATTTTTGCGCCTTTCATCACCTTTACTGTTGAACCTTCTGCAAGAAAAACAGATTTTGGTTTTTGATTGAGTGTTTCTCCAAATGCCTCTCCATATAATTCTTTGGTACTGCAAACAATATCATAACTTTTTACTTTATGTATTCTCCACTTTGGATGCTGCACTTCATAAACACCGGTACATTCTTTATTAATAAAAGTATAACCCCAATAATGTTCTGTAATAAATTCTTCTGCTGAATCTTTAATAATATGTTCAGGACTTTTTTCTGCAATGCAACTGATATGATTCCATTCCTCCCTAACTTTCCATTTGTAACTTACTGATAACTCATTTTCTTTTTCAATCCATTCATGTTTCATTTTATGCGTTGAATAATTTTCGCCATACAATGTATTTGCAATAAACGATATCATTCTTCTCGGCACAATTTCTTTCATAAATACAACACCCCGTTTCCAAATATTATTTTCTTTATAACGCACATAAAAACGCAAATTCACTTCTTCAAAATTTGTATGAAAAGGAAATGCAATGCCGCGCAGTTTTACATTCTTAAATAAAAATCCAACAAGACTTACGTAATGGTTTCCATTTAAAGTATCTAATTCAGTGTGGCAAGGCAAATAGTTTTTTAAAAGTGAAGGCTCAACAACATAATTTGCCATAATAAGATTACGCCATGCTGCAGAAAGAAAAACGTTTGCCATAAAGAGCTGCAACGTATATTTTATAAAGCGCTTTAAGTACTAATCATTTTTGCAAGGCCGCATTAAGAATTAAATTTTCGGCTCCCACCCTTTTTCATATTCACGTCTCCACAATTTCATGGCTTCATCATTATTCAATATGTGCCCGTTTGAAGGATCACAATGTAAAAGACCTCCTGAACGTTGCGCCACATTTGCCAAATGACAAAGCAAAACAGATTTGCTGCCTTCATTTACCGGTGAATTTAATTTTGCATCACCGCGAACTGTATCAACAAAATTTTGAAAATGATATAAATCCAAATTGCCTGTTGAGCTTACCAAATTATTTGCTTCAGCTTTTACATCTGTCTTTACATCTTTTACTAATTTATTTTTTATGTCGAAAATTTTATATGCACCGCCGCCATCATTTACCAATGTTCCTCCATCACCATAAATAATAAATCCGCGGCTCTGGCCTTCAACAGGATAATTGTTGCAGCTTCTTCCCTCCCATGTTATTGATTTATCATCACCAAATTCAAATGCATGCAACCTGCGTATCTGTTGTTTGCCAATCATCTTTAAATGCATAACGTCCGCCGGCGGATGTAACTTTTGTTGGATACTCAGCGCCTAAAAACCAGCGGCAACAATCTATTTCATGCGTACCATTATTGCAGGCTTCACCTGTGCCCCAATGCCAGAACCAATGCCAGTTATAATGTACGATGTTGTCTTTATAATCTTTCGCGGCGCAGGGCCTTGCCACAAATCCCAATTTAATGTTGCGGGAACAGGAACAACTTTTCCAACTCCGATTGACGCACGGTTATTGGTGTACCATGCTTTTGCAAAATATGCTTTACCAATTGCGCCTTGTTGAACAAGCTTTGCAGCTTCTATTAATGTTGGCATGGAGCGGCGCTGGTTGCCCATTTGAATATGTTTGCCGTATTTTAAATATGCCTGCGAAACCAATTCGCCTTCATACGGATTTTGCCCGCAAGGTTTTTCAACATACACGTGTTTGCCATTTTGCACGCCCATAATTGCAGCCGGTGTATGCCAGTGATCGGGCGCAGCAATAAGCAACGCATCAAAATCTTTTTGTTTTAATAATTCACGAATGTCTTTTACAACGGTTGGTTTGCGCGGTGCATTCTTTAATGCATCCAACCCGTTTTTAATGGCGCCATCTTCTACATCACAGATATAAGCTACCTCAACATTCTGCAACGATGCATAAGACTTAGCAAGATAACTGCCACGACTGTTTACACCCATTACTGCTAATACAACTTTATTGGATGGTGCATTTTTTCCAAACACAGGGAAATTTAAAATGGTTACGCCTGCTGCTGCGGCTGATGTGTTTTGAATAAATTTTCTTCTGTTCATAATTTACAAGCTTATGCGATAAAGGTAAATGTTTACAGTTTACCTTAACAGTAACTGCTAACTGATAGTTATCTTTAATCGCTTATACATCACACATGTCATTCATCATTCTGATTGCAGGAATTATTTTATTGATTCTCTTGCTTACATGGGCGAGGCTCAATGCTTTTCTTGCTTTTCTTGTTGTTTCAATATTAATGGGACTTTGCAATGGCCTGAACATGGACCACATTGCAACGGCCGTTCAAAAAGGCGTTGGCGATATTCTTGGTTCGCTAACCATTATTCTCTGCATGGGCGCCATGCTTGGAAAATTAATTGCTGAAAGCGGTGCTGCACAAAAAATTACAACGAGCCTGGTAAATCTTTTTGGTAAAAAATATATTATGTGGGCAATGGTGTTAACCGCATTCGTTGTAGGCATTCCGTTATTCTTCGATGTAAGTTTTGTGTTGATGGTGCCACTGCTAATTTCTGTATCCAAACGTTATAATATTCCGGTGGTTTATATAGGCCTGCCTGCTGTTGCTGCGCTATCGGTAACACATGGTTATTTGCCGCCGCATCCTGCACCAACAGGTTTGGTTGCGCAATATCATGCAGATCTTGGAATGACATTAATTTATGGATTAGCAATTGCAATTCCTGCAGTAATTATTGCAGGGCCAATGTTTGCACCTGCTCTAAAAAAATATAAAAATCTGCCGCCCGATACGTTTGTACCAAAAGATTTAAAAGATGAAGAATTGCCTGGTTTATTCAATAGTATTTTTACAACTTTCTTACCGGTACTTTTAATTGCCGTTGCAACGGTGAGCAAGCTTTTTCTTCCTCCCGAAAATGTTGCAGCAAAAATTTTTATCAGCATTGGCAACCCGCCTATAGCCATGATAATTGCCGTGTTTTATGCATTGTATAGTTTGGGTTTGAAAAGAAAAAAATCGATGCCGGTTTTAATGACGCATTTAATTGATGCTGCAAAAGATATTTCTGTTATTTTATTGATACTCGCAGGCGCCGGCGCCATGAAAGAAATTCTTACGGAAACAGGTATCAATACACAAATTGCTGCGATGCTTAACAATTTTCATGTGCACCCGTTACTTGCCGCCTGGACGATAAGTGCTGTAATCCGCATTGCGCTTGGCTCTGCAACTGTTGCAGGTTTAACAACAGCAGGCATTATTGCACCGATTATTGCAACGAGTGGCGTTAATCCAAATTTAATGGTGCTGGCTACGGGCGCAGGCAGTTTAATTTTTGGTCATGTAAATGATGGTGGGTTTTGGTTATTCAAAGAATATTTTAATCTAAACTTAAAAGAAACTTTTTTAACATGGAGTGTGATGGAAACAATCGTGTCTGTTATTGGATTGATTGGCGTGTTTGTACTGAACAGTTTCATACATTAGTACAGTGAATCGTCAACGCCACTCATGAATATTAGTAAACTTAAAACATAAAAATAAAAACGTATAAAATGACAGCAGATGAAAATTTCGGGCAATTGAATTTAAAATTGCCGCCCGCACCAAAGCCGCTTGGCGTTTACAAACCCTTTTTAATTGTTGGCAATCTTGTGTATGTGTCAGGGCATGGAACCGTTAAGGATGATGGCTCGTTAATTATTGGCCGCATTGGCGATACGCTTACTATGGATGAAGGAAAGTCTGCAGCAGGGCAAGTTGGTTTGGCAATTCTTGCAACGCTTAAAAAAAATCTGGATTCGTTGAACAGAATAAAAAGAGTTATAAAAGTTTTCGGCATGGTGAATTGTACTGCGGATTTTGAAAAACATCCTTATGTTATAAATGGCTGCAGTGAACTGTTTGCGAAAGTTTGGGGCGACGATAATGGTGTGGGCGTTCGCAGTGCGGTTGGTATGGGTTCTTTACCTGATAATATTCCTGTTGAAATTGAAGCTGTGTTTGAGTTGGCTTAACGGTTATACAACTTAAAGCCCTTAGACTGTTAGCTTAACGCCTTCGTAAATCTCTGCAATTAATACGCTCTCATCAATAGCTTTTATTTCAAGATAATTGTTTGCATTGTTATATTCTTCAAGTTCCCAATGATTGTTTTTGTTTAACCTGAATGCTTCAATGTGCAAACTTTCAGAATCAACAAGAATATATTCTTTTAAAGTTTTTATATCACGGTACAATTTAAATTTTTCACCGCGGTCATAATTTTTTGTTGATTTTGAAAGCACTTCAATAATTACGGTTGGGTTTAATGCATTGTATTCATCATTGTTCAGTGTTATCACTTCACCGCAGATAATCGAAATATCAGGATAAGTAAATAATGTGTTTGATGGAATGTGAATGCGCTGATCACTATTATAAGGCTTACATGACTTTCCTTTTAATTTATTTTTTAAGGTAACAAGTAAATTCACGCATATTTCGTTATGCGCTAACTTTGCGCCAGACATGGCAAACACTTCGCCTTTATAGAATTCGTGTTTTTCTACAGCAGCATTTTCCATTTCCAAATATTCTTCTATAGAAATTTTTTGCTGACTGTATGCTATCGCAGGTTCTCTAACTTCCATAATTAAAAATACGAAATTTGTTATGATAGCTTAATTTGACGTATGAATTGGTACGAAATAAAAAATATTGAAACAATTGATTCACCTGCATTAATTATTTATAAAGAACGTGTGCAGCAAAATATTCAATCATTAATAAAGATGAAAGATGTTGCACATTTCGTCCGCATGTAAAAACAAATAAGATTGCGCAAGTATGTAAGATGATGCTGGATGCAGGGATCACAAAATTTAAATGTGCAACCATTGCAGAAGCAGAAATGCTAGGAATGATAAATGCACCGGATGTTTTATTGGCTTATCAACCCACACCTGCAAAAGCCAAGCGCTTAGCTGCGCTTGTTAAAAAATTTCCGGAAACGCATTTTTCCTGTTTAATTGATGACAGCGAAAATGCAGAACATATTTCTAAAATCTTCTCAGAAAATAATCTTACACTCGATGTTTATATTGATTTAAATGTTGGTCAAAACAGAACCGGTATTAAGCCTGAAAATGCTTTGCAACTTTTTGAAGATTGCAAAGATTTAAAAGGAATAACGATTATTGGTTTGCATGCATATGACGGGCAAATTCGTGACACAAATTTGGAGAAACGAAAACACAATGCAGATGCAGCTTTCCAAAGTGTTATTGAACTTGCAAACAAAATTGAATCATCAACACAAAAAAAATTAAACATTGTTGCCGGTGGCTCTCCTACTTTTCCGGTTCATGCGCAAAGACAAAATATTGAATGCAGCCCGGGCACTTTTGTGTTTTGGGATTAGGGTTATAAAACACAATTTGCTGATGAACCATTTGAATTTGCAGCGCTGGTTATTACAAGAATTATTTCTGTTGTTGATGAACATACAATCTGCACAGATCTTGGGCATAAATCTGTAGCTGCAGAAAATACAATAGATAAACGTGTTCATTTTTTAAATGCGCCCGATGTTGATTTCGTTGGTCAGAGTGAAGAACATTTGGTTTTAAAAGTTGACGATTCTTCTGAATATAAAATTGGTGATGTTTTGTATGGAGTTCCTTATCATATTTGCCCGACTGTTGCTTTGTATGAGAGAGCGGTTGTGGTTGAAAATAATAATGCAGTTGATGAATGGAAAGTTATAGCGAGAGATAAAAAAATTTCGATATAACTAATTTCAAACACTTGCCTGCATAATTTTTGATATTTTCTTTTGCAAAAATAAGTCATGAATAACAGATTAGAAAAACGAGTGCAGGCACTTACAGCTTATGCCATTATCAGTACTTTAATATTTTCAATTTTTATTTTTAGTTCGTTTAGAAATTCAGGCAAAAATGATTTCGATGAAATTAATGTGAAACGAATAAATATTTTGGCCGAAGATGGAAGTTTAAGAATGGTGCTCAGTAACGAATCAAGGCAATTTTCCGGAAGAGCAAACGGCAAAGATTTACAAAAGCGAAACAGGCCGGCCGGAATAATTTTTTTCAATAATGAAGGCGATGAATGCGGCGGATTACTTTCTTATGCAAACAAAAAAAACGGAACCACGAATTCGGGAATGTCGTTTACTATGGATCAATATCATAACGACCAGGTTGTTCAAATAACAAATGATGAGGTATACCAAAACAATCAGCATGAAACCAGGAGAGGGTTAGCAATTAATGCAATTCCTTTTGGTGTAACCCTTGATGCAACGATGCAGAAATATTATGAATTGCAAAAAATCAGCGATTCAACCGAACGCAAACAAAAAATAAGAAAACTGATAGATGAAGAAGGTATAAAGAACAGGCTTTTCATCGGGAAAAATGAAAAAAACGAATACGGCTTGTTTATGGCTGATTCAACCGGAAAAATCAGGTTTCAGATTTATTTAGATAAAAAAGGGAATCCTGAAATTCAAACAACAGATTCAAATGGCAACACAAAAAGTTTTCTGGATAAATAAAACAATTTCATGTTTACAATAGATGCTCATTTGGATTTAAGCATGAATGCAATGGAATGGAACCGCGACCTGCGTAAGACTGTTTTTGAAATAAGAGAACGGGAAAAAAACCTAAATGATAAACCTGACAGATCAAAAGGAACAGTCGCATTTCCCGAACTAAGAAAAGGCAATATTGGTTTGGTTGTAGCAACACAAATTGCAAGATATGTTGCACACGGAAATACTTTGCCCGGCTGGCATTCGCCACAACAGGCATGGGCGCAAACACAGGCACAGCTTGCGTGGTATAAAGAAATGGAAGCTTGTGGTGAAATGAAAATGATTACAAATGTTAATGAATTAAACGCACATGTTGATTTATGGATGGATGATAGCAATACACAAAAACCAATCGGTTATATTTTAAGTTTAGAAGGTGCTGATTCTTTGGTTGATATTAGTTATGTTGAACGTGCATATAGTTATGGTTTGCGCGCCATTGGCCCTGCACATTACGGGCCGGGACGTTATGCAAACGGAACAGATGCAACCGGTCACTTAAATGAAGATGGAAAAGCATTGCTGAAAGAAATGGATCGCTTAAATATAATTTTAGATGCGACACACTTATGTGATGATGCTTTTTGGGATGCAATGGATTTGTTTCAGGGACATGTTTGGGCGAGTCACAATCATTGCAGAAAATTTGTAAATCACAACCGGCAATTTAGTGATGAACAAATAAGAATTTTAATTAGGAGAAATGCTGTTATAGGTGCTGCATTTGATGCATGGATGCTTGTTCCCAACTGGAAACGCGGTTCATCTACACCACAACAAATGAATTGCGATTTAGAGAAAGTAATAAATAACATAGATCATATTTGCCAGCTTGCGGGCAATACATTACATGTTGGCATTGGCTCTGATTTGGATGGTGCTTTCGGCAAAGAACAATGTCCTTACGATTTAGAAACGATTGAAGACTTAAATAAAATTCCGGCAATGCTAAATAAACGTGGTTATTCAAATAAAGACATGGAAAATATTATGTACGGAAACTGGTTAAGATTTCTGAAAAATGCGTGGAAGTAATTCTTTTTCAAATATGTTTATCTTTATTTTTTTTTATCTTAAAATTTGTTATGAAACATCAGACACATTACGAAACAGTTTCAAAAGCCATTGACGAATTGCACAAACAAGGTTATACAACTGACTTTAATCTTGAAGAGAATGCTATTGTGTGCAACATTGGAAAATTTAGTGCCAATGATTTTGAAGTTGTTGATGTGTATCGGTATGAAGGCGATTCAGATCCCGGTGATGAAGCAGCTGTTTATGCCATTCAATCTTCTAATGGATTAAAAGGCGTTCTTGTTACAGGCTATGGCGCCTCATCAGAAAGTACTTCTCCTGAAATGCTTCGGAAACTTACCCAGGCGCACAGAGAATAATATCTTAATACGTTTTCTGCACTAAATTTCCTATCGTAAAACCGAAGACAGTGAAACAACAGTGTCTTTGGGCGAATTATAAAAATGGTTGTTGCTGATATTTACTTTGCCGTTTAGTGGCCAATAATGACTAAAAGAATTACGCAATAAATTCCAGTTAGTAAATGTCATTGTCTCTGCAAACAAAATTCACAACGTTTGTGTCCTTTACAAAATGCGTATATAAAATATTTCCCCAAACATTATATTCATTTGAAGCATTTGCAGCACCAATTCTTTTTATATGTATTGTTTATGTACTGCACATTTGTTGCCGCAGCAGCAAAGCCATCAATGTAACCGGAAAATTTATTGTCTTTAAAAACACAAACCGGCATTGCTATAAGGACTGTTTGCAGATTTATAAGAATGAATATTGAAAAGATAATTTACCGAACCTGAAATATTATTATTGGTTACATTCACATTTCCTGAATAAGATCCCGAAAACAGCGTTCCAACTTTGCTGCAAATAATTGTATTGTCGGTGATATTTAATGTGGATGAATAATTGCTTTTGTTCCCTGTATTTCTCCACTGTAAAATAAACTTCCGCCAATATTATTTGCATGAATGATATTATTAGTAAAATTAATTGCGCTGCATGTATTGCCCAATAAAATAACAGAACTATTTATTTCCTGCGGCAAGTTATGATTGGTTAAAAAGAATTCGCAGTTTGTAACATTTGCATTGATGTTGTATTCTGTAAACTGAATACCTGCATCATTAAATTTTGTGTGATCAATATAAATATCTGCAAAACTTCTTGCAAACTGGCAACTAAATAAATAAGGACAATTGATTTCGCAATCACTCATTTTAAAATCCCTGCCATCATCTCCATCTAACCAAATACCACCCGCACTTAATGGTTGCGGCAACCAGTTAAAGCGCATGTTTTTAAAAGATGTTTTAAATGTATTGCTAACAGTAATTGATTTTCTTTTCCCTGTTACTGTCATATCTGAAACAGAAACATTATATACAACGACTGGTGTTAAAACAATTGCACGGTATTTAAAAATATGTGTGCCCGCAGGAATGATTGTATTGCTGTTGCCTTTATTTTTTACATTCATTACAACAGCAGAATTTGCTGTTGATGAAACAACTTTATATAAATTGTTGCCGATAGAAATTGCAGTACCGCCGCGTGGTTGTGTTCCGGAAAAATAAATAGTTGCAGTTCCACCTTCTGCAGGTGGTGTAAAATTTGACGTTAATGTTGCAGCCCATGAACTAACACTTTCTGTATAACTTCTGCTGAGCGGGTATTTCAAAAAAACTCTGCCAAATAAATTGCAATGATCAACCATATTAAACTCACCATAATTCTGATCAAAATAATTTGCGCCGCCATTTATAAAAATAATTGTACCGGGCAATAATTTATTTTTATCGTTTTTAATTTTCAAATCAATATAACGCTGGCCTGTTTTAAGACCATCATCTTTATAAGTCATCATATCGTCTGCATTCAGCAACCAGCCCGCATCACGATAATTTGAATTTATCATTAAACCTGCACCGGCCTTGTCTGAAACTTTTATAAATGTTGCATTCATGCCGGCACCTTTAACCGTAATATTATTTGCATCAATTGTAAAATATGGTTCCGCCAAATATGTACCTGCGCTAAACAAAATTGTACCGCCTTTTTCACCAAGATATTTCGTTGCTTTTTTAAATGCAGGCATAAAATTTTGTGTGCTGTCTTTTATTCCATACCAATCCATCTTTATCACATGTGCATCATCTATTTTTCTAACCAGCACAATGTTTGGGTTTGATGTTGGAAAAACAATTCCTGAATCAATTATATTATTGCTTTTTTCTTTTGCAATAAATAACCCGCCGCCATATAAATTGCCTGCAAATGAATAAATGCCATTTTGTTTGTATCACAGTGTGTTGAATTTCATCCAGGCTTTTAAACTGCTGCATTACTTTTTGAGAAAAACAGGAAACTGAAATAACAAATTAGAATAAGAGTTGATTTGAATTTAGCCATTTGGTGTTATACGCCGTAAAGAACGAAAAGTTTAAACGCTTTCACAATTAACGTTTATAAATAATTATTAAAGATTTTTTAAAATGCAGATTTTTATTTGCGTATTTATTATTATTGATAAAATGATTGAAGCAAAAACATTACGTGCCGTTTGTTAAACGAGATTCAATCGTAAGAAAAATCTGGGGCAAGGCAGATACGGTGATGTTTATTTTTGCAGGCTCGGCAGCAGAATTCGCATTGAATAAGGCTGTTGACTGGCTTTATTTTACCGGCAAGTTGCCTGCCGATCCAATCGGAAGATTATTTTCAACTGTTACTTATTCCCGTTTAATTATTTTCTCCGACCTCGATACCGCTAACGAATCCATTGATAAAATTACAAGCATTCATTCAGCTGTTGAAGATAATCGCCAGGCTTCAATTCCTGAGTGGGCCTACCGCGATGTTTTATATATGCTGATTCATTATTCAATTGCATCTTACGAATTACTGGAAAGAAAGCTTACGGCGGAAGAAAAAGAAGAAGTGTTCAAGGTTTTTTATAGAGTTGGTAATGGAATGAAATTAAAAGCGCTGCCATCAAAATTATAAGCAATGGAAAAGAAGTTATGCTGAACACCTAAAAAACGATTTAGAAAAAAGCAGGTTTACGACTGATTTATTCAAACAGTATAAAAAGCATCTTGGAAGTTTTCGTTATAAAATATTGATTGAAGCCCAAAAATTATTGGTTACAAAAAAAGTAAGTCAACTGCTTGGCTTTGGAAAGTTTTCGCTAATGCAGTTTATTATTCCTGTTTATAAAATCAGCAGGGCAATGAAGCTGGATGGTTTTATAAAATCACTTATACTTCCGGCAGAATATAAAGCGCAGATTAAAGCACTCGATACTCCGTAACTATGGAATAGAAAGTGGGACATAAATGCTGTTATTGATTATCCAGGCCGCCGCTTTTTGCTTCTTTCTTCATCTGATCGTTCGCAATAATAGCCAGTTCAACGCGCCTGTTTAATTGCCTGTTTGCATCAGTTGTATTTGCGTATTTAGGTTCAGTTTCACCATACCATTTTACTGAAAACCTTGTATTGCTTACACCTTTCGTTTCAAGGTAGTCAGCAACAGCTTTTGCTCTTTTTTCCGACAACTGCATATTAAATTCATCAGTGCCGGTATCATCAGTATGTCCTTCGACCAAAATGTTTGTTTCAGGATATTCATTAAAAATGCCGGACATTTTATTCAGGCTTGCTTTTGCAGAATCACTTAAATCGCTGGAATTAATTTTAAACAACAAAGCTGAATTAAAAGTTACATTAATGCCTTCGCCCACACGTTCAACCTGCGCATCGGGAACCTGCTGTTTAATTTTAGCAGCCTGCTTATCCATTGACCTGCCAATGGCATAACCACCCGCGCCACCAACGGCAGCACCAATAATGGCGCCTAAAACAGTGTTGTGCTTACCTGCAATTATTGCACCTGTTGCCGCACCGGCAGTGGTACCAATGGCAGTTCCTTTTTGTGTGTTGTTTAAACTTTTACAACTTGCTATAATTAAACTGAAAGCGGTAACGTATAAGATAATTTTTTTCATGTGATTTTATTTGCAAACAGCGGCCTGCAACAGGTCAATGTTTATGTTTTTAACGTTATTAGATTTTGCTTTTAAAATGTCAGCACAAAGCAATGTTTTATCGTTCGGTGAAATTTTATTTGCCATCTGCTGCGCATCCTGTGTACCATATTTCGTTTGTAATGAAATTATCTCAGACTCGATTTTTGCCTGCCAAACTTTTTGATGTACTTGCACCATTTGCCAATGCATTATCGTAAGATGTTTGCGCTGAAGTATGATTGTTCATCGCTGTGTAAATATCACCTTGCAAAATATATAAGTCAGCATTTTTGTTATCAAGAGAAATTGCTGAAGCAACATTGTTCAGGGCATCATCATACATTCCATTCCGGCTATCTATTGAAGCCATTTTTGCGTAGATTGTTGCACGTTCGCTTACATTACGGTTTTGTGCGGTGAGATCAGCGATTTTAGCCAAATCTGCTTTTGCATCTGCATCCATATTCAAACCCAATTCTGCATTGGCTTTTTCAAATAAGTTATCGAGGCTTGAACTTTTTATTTTTAAACCTGCACTGGCCGCATCCAGCGCACTTGAATATTGTTTCAAACCATTATATGCTGCAGCCTTGCCGGCATAAGCCTGTTCTTTAGCGTCATACGCATCGCATTGCTTTAACACATTATCAAATTGCGTTACTGCATCATTATAGTTGCCTGCTGCATTATCTGCTTTACCGGTTTGTATGGCTTTGTAACAGCTGTTTGTGGTAGTAATAAGTCCGCTCCGGCAATTAGAAAAGGCTGTTATAATAAGAAATGCTAAAAAACCAATTGCATGCTTTTGCATTACATATAATTTAAAGTTCAAACTTATTAATAAAAAATTATGCCGAAGTGTAAAGAGCTATATGCAAAGGTAACCGGTGAGAGATGTGGCTTTAAAAACTAGTTGCATCAATTTGTTACTTTGAATACTCTTTCAGCATTTGTTTTTCTTTTTTGGTGAGGCTATGCATTCCTTTTTTATGAATTTTTTCAAGTATCCTGTCTAATTCCTGTTGCTTGTTTATCTTTTCAATATTGTATTTGTGGTCAACTGTAATAGCATCTGAATGCTTTTTAAAAAAATAATTATCAATAAGAAGAATATGCGGCCGTGTAATTATCATGTAAATAAAAAATACAGATGGAGCCATTATGATGACAATTGCCCAGGTATTATTAATTAATGCCGATGGCTGCATAATAATGGCAACAATCAATCCAACCAAAGCGCCGCCTAAATGTGCATCATGCCCAATATTATGTTTACGTGACCTTATTCCATAAATAGAATACAAAACATACACAAGACCAAATAGCCAGCCGGGAATTGAAATGGGTATAAAGAATAAACCTATGCTCATGCCGGGAAATAATGCAATTGATGCAAATATTACCCCGTTAACGCCTGCTGATGCACCAACTGAATCGTAATCAGGATCATTTTTGTGAATGAACAATGAAAAAAGGTCGCCGCCAATAAGGCTTAAAAAATATATAAGCAGAAATTTTACCGCGCCTAAATACAACTCCAACGAACCGCTAAAAAAGTATAAAGCAAGCATATTGAAAATAAGATGCATCCAGTTTACATGTAAAAAACCGGAGGTAACCAGGCGCTTATAATCTTTATGCCACAGAATTGCATCTACTCTGAATTTATATTTATTATAAAATACACTGTTCTTAAATCCCTGGTAAGAAACAATTACGTTGACAACTATTAGTATAAATGAAATGATGCCCATTGCTGTGTTATTGCAATGTACAAAGTGAAAGAATTTTTTAGAATTTTTCTGTTTATAAATAAATTAGTATCGAGCGATTAAGGGTTGAGCTCTATTCTTGTATTCTTGATGTAAGAAAATATTAAGACGATTCGACGTCTTCCCGCCAAGTCAGAATATGATTTTAGAACCTTAACTGTCTTATTTGAAGTAAGCACGTACACATTTAAGAGCAGATGCCCAATCGAGTTGCGCATGACGTGTTAGCTGTTGTGTTTATTTTTACTTTATCTTAATGCAGGCAGTATAACGTCTGTAAACGTCATTTCGGCGCAGACGGGAATCTGATATTTTTTATTGAGATGCTATAATTATTGTAAGATTTGTAAAGCTGTTTAATAGAACTGTTACTGACCAATGGCTGCGGGATTGGAATGAAAAGCCCGGTGAAGATTTGTGCGATTTGCTCTTGTGCCGGACTTGTAATGTAAAGCCCGTACTACGGTTGATAGAAAAATTAACGGTGACAGCCCCAAATAATAATTAAATGATGAATTATAAATTATGGATGAAGCGCTAACCGCTCAAAAAGAGGATTGCTTCGTGCCTCGCAAAGACGAACAAACTACTTCAACAACTCGCAAGGTTTTAAACCGGTGTGTTTTTTAAATGCGGCGGAGAAATGTGAGATGGAAGAATAACCGAGCAAATCCGAAACATCAGTTACGCTTAAACCTTTTTCGTACAACAAATATTTCGCGTGTTCCATACGTTGCTGCTGGTAAAAATCGAAAATGGTGGTTCCAAAAATTTCCTTAAATCCTTTTTTTAGATAGCATTCATTCATCGCTATTTTGCGGCTGAGTGCTTTAATGGTAATCGGGTTGCCGATATGCTGCAATAAAATTTCACGCGCTTTATATATCCTGTCGCGACCAGATTCATCATCTAAAAATTTACAGGCGAATCCTTCGTCTTTATCATCAATTAAACATTCGACACTGTATAATAAAAGCTCATGCACCTTAGCATTCATGTAAATGTTCTCTGCTGCGCCATTAAAATTATTATTCAGCAGCGCATCGAGCGAAATTCTTTTGCGGCTGCAAACCGGGAACAGTTTATGAAATGATGACGTGTGTTTAAATGCAAGCACTTCATCTTTACGACTTGTAAGTTTTATGTTATGTACAAACTGGTATAAAAACAATGATGAAAAATGAAAAGAAAAAACATCGAGCGAATTATGACTTTTACATGGCTGCGCGTTATCTTCTTTGCAAGCCATGCAATTTTTTTCCGAACAATATCTGTTTCCTGATATACAAAAACGCAATTCGAAAAAGTTTTCTTCTGCATTGTTTTTTTCGAAATGATAAACCAGCATACCTGAATCCTGTGCTGCCCAGAATTCCGGCATTTCATACCTGCGGATAACATACCGTGCAGAACCGGGAACGCAATATTCCCGCATTTCCAGCAGGTTCATGCGGTAATCAACCGTATTTAAATGTGCAGATTGTAAAATGTCGAGTGTTTGCAACATAACGTGCAAATATACTGCTTCCGCAGCCGACGATAAAACGATTGCCTTATAGAATTGTCAGTTTTATGTAACTTATTTGTTATGCCGGAGCTTCAAAGTTTGCTCAACATCACTTAAAGATTTGCCTTTTGCATTTAATAAAATAAGATAATGGAATAAAAGGTCGGCAGCTTCATTCATAAAAAGTTCGTCGTTACTATCTTTTGATTCGATAACAAGTTCAACTGCTTCCTCTCCCACTTTTTGCGCAATCTTATTAATGCCTTTTTGAAACAAACTGTTTACATAAGAGTTTTGTTGTTTTGTTTGTTTTCTCGATTCAATAATTTTTTCAAGCTGGTGTAAAAAGTTCCCGTCATTCGTTTCATTAAAACATGTGTCAGCGCCCGTATGACAAACAGGCCCTGCGGGATTTGCTTTTATCAGCAAACAATCGTTATCGCAATCCAACAAAATTTTTTTTACAAAAAGATAATTGCCGCTTGTTTCGCCTTTTTCCCAAAGTCTTTTTTTCGAGCGGCTATAAAAAGTTATTTTTTGATGGATGATTGTTTGATTGTATGCTTCATCATTCATATAACCCAACATTAAAACTTTGCCGGTTGCTGCATCCTGAACGATTACAGGAACAAGCTTATCGGGAAATTTATTGAAATCTGGTTTCATATTTATAGTTTAACCTCACCCCGACCCTTTGCGGGAACGGTAATAAAAAGAACGTTTAACTTCTTATGGCAATATTTTTTTGTTTGAGAAATTGTTTTAAATCAACAACACTCATTTCTTTATAATGGAAAAGGCTTGCCGCCAACGCTGCATCTGCGCCTGCATTAAATACATCTGCAAAATGCTGCATGTTACCCGCACCACCACTTGCAATAACAGGAACAGGCGAAAATGATTCCACTTCATAAATCAGTTCATTTGCAAATCCCTGTTTTGTTCCATCATGATTAATGGAAGTTAACAGAATTTCGCCGGCGCCTAAATCTATTGCCTGCTTTATCCAATCAATTGCAGAAATATCTGTTGCCGTTCTTCCGCCATTTAAATACACGAACCAATTATCATTTTCATTTTTTGCATCAACTGCTAACACAATACACTGGCTGCCGAATTCATCAGACAACTGTTTTATTAAAGCAGGATTTTTTACGGCTGCCGTATTAATCGAAACTTTATCAGCTCCTGCATTTAAAACAGCGCTTACATCTTCTACAGAAGAAATGCCGCCGCCAACTGTAAACGGAATATTTATAGCAGCAGCAACTTTTTTTACAAGCTCAGTTAATGTTTTTCTTTTTTCGTTAGTGGCAGTAATATCAAGAAAAACCAATTCATCAGCGCCTTCGCCTGCATAGTAAGCACCAAGTTCAACTGCATCGCCTGCATCGCGTATATTTTCAAAGTTGATGCCTTTAACTGTTCTTCCGTCTTTAACGTCGAGGCATGGAATAATTCTTTTTGCAAGCATCAGTAAATAAATTTTTTCAGCTCAATTAATTTTATTTTCTCTTCATACAAAGCTTTGCCAATAATTACGCCTGAGCAGCCGATTGCTTCTAATTCTTCAATATCGTTTATTGATGAAACACCACCACTGGCAATCAAGTTAGTGTCTGGAATTTCTTTAAGAATTTTCTTGTAAAGAGTAATAGAAGTGCCTTGCAACATTCCATCTTTAGAAACATCTGTACAAAAAATATTATTCATTTTTTTGGTTGACCAATCTTTTAAATAATCTATAATATTTATTTCTGTTGATTGCTGCCAGCCATTAATCACAATCTTTTCATCTTTTACATCTGCGCCTAATAAAATCTTTTCTGCGCCAAATCTCCCTATCCATTCAACAACGATTTCTGGTTGTCTTAATAGCAATACTTCCAATATTTATTATAAATGCGCCGGCGTTAAAAACTTTTTGTGCATCGCCGGTTGTTTTAATTCCGCCGCCAAAATCAATCTTTAAATTTGTTTGTGATGCAATGTTCTCAAGCACTTTAATATTTACAATGGCTCCTTTTTTTGCTCCATCGAGATCTACAATATGTAATCGTTTTATACCTGCATCCTCAAATTGCTTTGCAATGTCAACCGGTGATTCACTGTAAATTTTTTGTGTTTGATAATCGCCTTGCGAAAGGCGAACACATTTTCCATTAATAATGTCTATTGCAGGAATTATCTCAATCATAGCTCAATAAAATTTCTTAAAATCTTCTCTCCTGCCTCACTTGATTTTTCAGGATGAAACTGCACCGCATAAAAATTATCTTTTTGCAAAGCCGAACTGTATTCAACAGTATAATTCGTTTTTGCAATTGTATGATCACTTAATTCAACATAATAACTATGCACGAAATACATGTAAGCATTTTCATCAACATCTTTAAACAAAGGCGGTTTCAGATCATAAATATTGTTCCAACCCATTTGCGGAATTTTTTCTTTGCCCGTAAATTTTTTTACTGTTGATTAGAATAAACCAAGGCATTTTGTATCTCCTTCTTCGGAATGATTACAGAGCAACTGCATGCCCAGGCAAACACCTAAAAATGGCTGTTTGATATTTTTAATCAGATCATCAAGTTTTTTTTCTTTTAAATAATTCATTGCAGGTGCAGCGGCACCAACACCGGGAAAAATAATTTTATCAGCGCTTAAAATTTCATTTGCATCATCAGTAAGAATTGCATTTACATTTAATCGTTGCAAAGCATAATCTACCGATTGCACATTACCGGCATTATATTTTATGATAACAATTTTCATAGCAAACCCTTTTGTTGTTGGTAACACATTGCTTTCATAATTTACTGCAACAGCCATTTTAACCGCTTTGGCAAATGCTTTAAATATTGATTCAATTTTATGATGTTCATTTGTTCCTTCTGCTTTAATATTCAAATTGCATTTTGCCGCATCGCTGAATGATTTAAAAAAATGGTAAAACATTTCAGTGGGTACGTCGCCAATTTTTTCACGCTTAAATTCTGCTTCCCAAACCAGCCAGTTTCTGCCGCCAAAATCAATTGCAACCTGGGCAAGGCAATCATCCATTGGCAACAAAAATCCATAACGCTCCATTCCTTTTTTATCTCCCAATGCGAGTGCAATTGCTTCTCCCAGCGCAATGGCTGTATCTTCAATTGTATGATGTTCATCAATGTGCAAGTCGCCTTTCACATTTAAAGTTAAATCTATTAAGCTGTGCTTTGAGAACTGTTCAAGCATGTGATTAAAGAATCCAAGTCCGGTTGAAATTTGATAAATACCCTTTCCATCAAGATTTAATTCCATATCAATTTTCGTTTCGTTTGTATTTCTTGTATGCGAAGTTTTACGCATTAAAGATTTCAAATTTTTGTACACTTCATTCCAACTTGTAAGATTTCCTTTGTAATATATACATCGTTCCTCAATCAGTCATTGATAATTATTCGCAACGCTAAATTTGATGCTCTCATTTTTCAAAACATCAAATGCGTTTGCAACAACCGGAAGTTTATCAGCCTCTGACAATTATTGTCAAATCGTAATTTAATTGTTTGTTGATGTGATATAAATTATGAATCACATCTTTTTGAAATATTAAATCATTACTGTTTAAAAAAATAAGCACAGCATCAATGTTAACATACAATTTTCTCATGCGTTATAAGTTTTTAAAGCTTGTAATAAAACTTTGTTTTCTTCAGGTGTGCCAATAGTTATACGTAAACGAATTTTCACAAAGCGGCTGATTACTCCTGTTGCGAACAACAATATTTTTTGCCAACAAATATTTATACAATTTTGTTGCATCGTTCACTTTTGCCAACAAGAAATTTGTATCTGAAGGATAAATTTTTTTTATAAAGTCAAACGCTTTTAAATCACTCTATCAGTTTTTCTTTTTCTTCTTTAATAACATTTATTTTTTGATAAGCCTTTTCTTCATCATTCAAAACCTGCAAGTGCTAATTTTTGTGTTGCAGCACTGATATTATACGGCGGTTTTATTTTATTTAAGATTTGAATTATTTCTTCTGATGCGAAAGCCATTCCAATTCTTAAACCTGCAAGCGCCCAGGCTTTTGAAAGCGTTTGCAAAATAACAAGATTTGGATAATCATTTAATTTTTTTAACCATGAATTTTTATCAGAAAAATCAATATATGCTTCATCAATAACAACAATACCATTAAAATTGTTTAATAAATCTTCTACATCTCATTGTCTTAAAAGAATTCCCTGTTGGATTATTTGGCGAACAAATAAAAATGATTTTTGTTTTATATTAATTGATTTTTTAATTGCAGGAATATCCAATTCAAAATTATCAGTGAGTAAAACTTTTTTTATCTCCACATCATTAATTGCAGCAGAAACTTCATACATGCCATAAGTTGGCGGAAAAATCAAAATATCATCTTTTCCCGGATTACAAAAAGCACGAATCAATAAATCAATAGCTTCATCACTTCCATTTCCAATAAAAATATTTTCAGTGTTTATATTTTTTAATAGCACTGATTTTTTCTTTTAATTTTTTCTGAAGCGGATCAGGATAACGATGAAAATTTTCCTGCAATATTGAACCTAAACTATTTTCATTCGCATCTAAAAAAACCTGTGCATCACCTTCATACTCTGAACGCGCAGAAGAATACGGCATAAGCTTCTTTATATTATCTCTTATAATATTTTCAAGATTAAATTCCTTCATAATTATTTATTTATTCTTATTGTAACTGCATTTGCATGGGCCTGTAAACCTTCTGCATTTGCCATTGATTGAACTGTTTCAGCAATATTGTTCAAATCCTTCTTTTGTTAATTGCTGAAATGTAATTTTTTTATAAAAACTATCAAGCGAAACACCACTATATGCTTTTGCAAAACCATTTGTTGGCAAAGTATGATTTGTTCCTGAAGCATAATCGCCAACAGCTTCCGGTGAATAATTACCGATAAAAACAGAACCTGCATTTATAATTTTTTCAGATAGTTCTACTGCATTATCACAAGCAATAATTAAATGTTCCGGCGCATATTCATTTATTAATTCAATTGCTTCATTCTAATGTTTCAACCAAAATTGCTTTACTGTTTTTTAAAGATTGTTCAGCTATTTCTTTTCTTGGTAAATCATTCAATTGTTTCTGTAAAAAATTATTTACTTCTATCAATTATTTTTTCATTATTGCTGATTAATAAAACCTGCGAATCTTTTCCATGTTCGCATTGCGATAATAAATCTGCTGCAACAAATTCTGCATTGCAAGTTTCATCAGCAATTATTGCAACTTCTGAAGGACCAGCAGGCATATCAATCGCAATTCCTTCAGCAGCAACCAACATTTTTGCATAAGTGATAAAGCGATTTCCGGGGCCAAAAATCTTATACACTTTTGGAATTGTTTCTGTTCCATATGCCATTGCAGCAATTGCCTGCGCACCACCAATTTTATAAATTTTATTGATACCAATTTCTTTTGCAGCAAATAAAATTGCAGGATGAATTGTTCCATCTTTTTGCGGCGGCGTACAAACAATTATTTCTTTGCAACCTGCAATTTTTGCGGGAACTGCAAGCATAATTAAAGTTGAAAATAAGTGGCGCTGTTCCGCCGGGAATATATAAACCAACTTTTTCAATCGGCTACAGATTTTCGCCAGCAGGTAATGCCGGGCATTGTTTCAATCTTTTTTACTTCTTCTTTTTGTGATTGATGAAATGCATGTAATATTTTTGATTGCATGTTTTAATTGCCTGTTTTAAATTTTCATCAATTGTTTCTGCTGCTTGCCACTCGTTTGATCTGTAATTCAAAATTATCCAATTCAACTCCATCAAATTGTTTTGTATAATTTTTTACAGCTTCATCACCTGAAATTTTTACATCATCAATTATATGACTGAACTTTTTCTTTTATATCAGCATAATCCTGTTGTGGACGTTTTAATAATTCGCTCCAATTTTCTTTTGGCGGATATTTTATCAACTGCATCATTATAAATCATTTTTTCAATTGGTGCAATTAAAATTCCTTCTGCACCATTTTCTTTTAAACTTTCAATTACATTCCAGAAATCATCTTCATGCACAACAGAATGTAATGAACTCCATCCTTCAATACCGAGTGGTAAAACAGTCGGGCTTTTCATACCCGGAATAATTTTGCAAACCGTTTCAAGATTTTTATTCGGCACATTCAATAAAATATATTTATACTTTTTTGATTTTTTTACCGCCTCTATTCTGAATAATAATTTTTCAAGAATCGCTTTTTTTTCTTCTGAAATATTTTTGTTCTTAATAAGTGCTGCTTCAGAATTTAAGATTACTTCTGTTTCTTTTAATCCGTTTGAAAATAATGTACTTCCTGAACTTACCAAATCACAAATTGCATCAGCGAGGCCAACGCCGGTTGTTATTTCAACAGAACCACTTATCTCATGAATTTCTGCATTGATTTTATTTTCATCTAAAAACTTTTGCAATAAAAAAGGATAACTGGTTGCAATTTTTTTATTCTGCAAAAAAGAAACATCTTTATAATTCTTCATTTCGCGGAACAGCAATGGAAAGCCTGCATTTGCCAAAACCAAGCTTATCAATTATCTCAACATCTTTATTTGTTTCAAAAATAATATTCTCGCCAACAATTCCAATATCAGCAACTGCATCCTGCACATATTGCGGAATATCATCATCACGCAAAAACAAAATCTGCAAAGGAAAATTAATGGCTTCGTTCAATAATTTATTCATGCCATTTTGCAATTCTATTCCGCATTCTTTTAAAATAGAAACGGAATCATCGTACAATCTTCCTGATTTTTGTAAAGCAATTTTTAATTTCATGTTGTAATTAATATAAATAAAAAAGGCTCACTGTGTAGTAAGCCTTTTTTAATGATTTATTTGTAATTACATACAATCACAGCTTACCCATGTAAGGATAAATGATGATGATGTGTATGTGTGAAAAATTTCATTGTTGAGTGCAAATGTAAGCATGAAAATGAAAATGCAAAATCAAATTTAATTGACCTGTTAGCCATCAACCGGTTAATATGCAGATAGCAAACACATTTCTTATCTTCGTCTGTATGGAAGAATTGTTACAACAAATTGAATAGTATAAAAAAGAGATTGAATCTTTTGCAAGCTAATAATGGAGAAACAGCAGAATCATTCCGTATAAAATTTCTCGGCACAAAAGGCATTGTAAAAAACCTGATGCAGGAAATGAAAAATGTGCCGAATGAAAAGAAAAAAGAAATTGGTTTACTGCTGAATGATTTTAAACAAACTGCAGAAGCAAAATATGAATTATTAAAAGCTGCAAGCTCAACGCAGAAAGCTAAAGCGAAGATAACATTGATTATACATTGCCCGGCGATAATATATCAATATCGGCACAAGACATCCGTTAAGCATTGTGCGCAATCGCATTGTTTCAATATTTCAGCCGCTTGGGTTTTGTGTTGGCTGAAGGACCTGAAATTGAAGATGACTGGCACAACTTTACTTCTATGAACATGCCGGAAAATCATCCGGCAAGAGATATGCAGGATACATTTTATGTACATCAAAATCCTGATTGGCTTATTACGCACACATACCAGCAGTGTGCAGGCGCGTGTAATGGAAAAACAAAAACCGCCAATAAGAATTATTTGCCCGGGCCGTGTTTATAGAAATGAAACTATTAGTGCAAGAGCACATTGTTTTTTTCACCAGGTGGAAGGTTTGTATGTTGATGAAAATGTAAGCTTCGCTGATTTAAAACAAACGCTTTATTTTTTTGTGCAGGAAATGTTTGGCAAAGATGTGCGCATTCGTTTTCGCCCTTCTTATTTTCCTTTTACAGAACCCAGCGCAGAAATGGATATTAGTTGTTTGATTTGCGGTGGTGCAGGTTGCAATGTTTGTAAGCACACAGGCTGGGTAGAAATTTTAGGCAGCGGAATGGTGCATCCGAAAGTGTTGGAGAATTTTAATATTGATCCTGAAGTGTATACAGGCTTTGCATTTGGAATGGGCATTGAAAGAATTTGCCAGCTTAAATACCGTGTAAATGATTTGCGTTTGTATTCTCAAAATGATGTGCGTTTTTTAAAACAGTTTGCAGGTGTGGTGATATAAAGCATCACCTAAATCCCTCTCCGATAGAGAGAACTTTTAGCACCTGTTTTTATAATAATTTTTTTATGAAAAAAATTTTTATCATTCTTTGTTTGATGATTTGTTCAAACTATTTGTTTGCACAAGATGATTCAAGTGCAATTCGCGATGCAATGAATAAACAAATTGAAGCATGGAACAATGGAGATATAGATACATTTATGCAAACGTACTGGAAGAGCGATTCAGCTGATGTTTATTGGAAGCACGTGCGCCAACATATGGCTGGCAAACCACACTTGAAAATTATAAAAAGAATTATCCTGATACTGCAACAATGGGTAAACTTTCTTTTAATCTTATAAACCTTAAACCACTTTCACCCGAATATTATTTTGTAATTGGCGAATGGCATCTTAACAAGAAGTGATAGGAAATATTGGTGGTTACTTCACTTTATTATTTAGAAAAATAAATGACAAATGGGTTATTGTGGTTGATCATACGAGTTAGCTTCATAAATATTTTCGCTGGTAATGCCGGATGAAAATATTAACATCAATTTTGCAAAAACAATATAACCAATACATATGCCTGAAGAAAGAAGCAAAAATGTCAAGATAATCAAACGTGCGGCCGAATATCGGAATCAACTGCAAGTATTCATTAATAATAACAAGCAACAAACCAAAAGCGCAGGTTATTCTTAAATCATAATTATTCCGCAACTAGAAAATATTTTTTAAATAACCAGTATGCACCAAACGGCAACAAAAATGTACCAATTAAATTAGGCGCAAATCCAATAAACGGGCTTAACCAATCTGCATATAAATTAAAAGGGCGTATAAAAAATTTAATAATCCATATTAATAATGTTCCGCTTATAACAATAATGCGTGAATAACTTTTTAGTTGCTGCATAAATCTTTGAATAAAATTAAAAATAAGAAAATGCATGCATGATTGTTTAAACATAATAAGTTATTTTAAACGATTTAAAACAAAATTCGTTACACTTAATCATGTAAATTTTCAATTGGTTTTTGCCAGATTTTTATACAAAACCAGATTAATGCAACAAGGCTTGCAATAAACCATATATAAAAAACAATATTGTACCAGCGAATTTTTGTTTCAAAAAAAGCACAATTATATTTTATGCCAATCGTTACAGTTTATCATCATCCACAAAATCAAAAGTGAAATGGTTGTAACTATTCTTTTAAAAAATTCTCTTATGCCTGGTTCCATATTAATTAGCAAATTAGCATATTTGCTAATTAGCACATTAACCGCATTCCTTTACTTTTGCACGCAATAAATTATGCTGAATAGAAAAACACAACCTACGATAATTGATGCTGTTGATTTTAATCTTCATTTAAAGCCCTATACGTATTTTACGCTTGATAATGGCGTGCCTGTTTATGCAGTTAATGCACCGGAGCAGGAAGTACTTTTAATTGAATGGTTATTTTTTGCAGGTAATTGTTATGAAGAAAAAAATATTGTTGCTGCCGCATCAAATTATTTATTAAAAAATGGAACGCGCAATAAAAATGCTTTTGCTATTAATGAACATTTTGAATTTTATGGCGCTTATCTTAACCGGCATTCGCATCACGAAACTGCTTCGCTTACTTTGCATAGTTTAAGTAAGCACTTGCCTGAATTGTTACCTGTAGTTGAAGAATTATTAATTGATTCTATTTATCCTGAAGAAGAGCTTTCGATTTATAAACAAAATCAAAAACAAGGTCTTGAAGTAAATCTTAAGAAATGTGATTTTGTTGCAAACCGTCTAATAGATGAGAATTTGTATGGATTCACATCATCCTTACGGAAGATATAGCTCAATACATGATTATGATAACCTGCAGCGCGATGATTTAATTCGTTTTTATGATAACTACTATATAAATGGAAAATGCGCTTTGTTTATTGCAGGAAATTTACCTGCCGATATTGAACAACTATTGAATAAATATTTTGGTTCATTGTCTTTAAACAAAAAAGAAATGACTTCCAATAAATTATGCTGCGCAATCCTTCAGAAACAAAAAAACAAAATTTAATAAATGATGAAAAAGGTGTGCAGTCAGCTATAAGAATTGCGAGACCATTTTCCAAACAGGCATCATCCTGATTTTATAAAAGTGCAGGTATTGAATAATATTTTCGGCGGATATTTTGGCTCGCGGTTAATGAGTAATATTCGTGAAGACAAAGGTTACACTTATGGTATTCACAGTTATCTTGAAAATCATATTCACGAAAGTGCATGGATGATTTCTACTGAAGCAGGACGCGATGTTGCAGCAGGCAACAATTAATGAAGTGTATAAAGAAATGAAACGTTTATGCGATGAACCTGTTGATGAAGAAGAATTGCATCTTGTACGCAATTATATGATAGGAAGTATTCTTGGCGATATTGATGGCGCTTTCCAAATAATTGCCCGCTGGAAAAATTATATACTGAATAATTTATCTGCTGATTATTTTAATAACAGCATATCAACCATAAAAAAAATTACAAGCGAAGAATTGCAACAGCTTGCCAATAAATATTTACAGCCTGAAGATTTTTATGAACTAACTGTTGTATGATTATTTATTACGCCGGGTTTATAATAAGTAAGCGCTTCGGGCATTAATTGTTTTAATTTTTCTATGCGTGAAGCATCGCTTGGGTGATCACTTAAAAATGTTGGAGTTTGCTGCTGCCCTTTACTTAAGTTCATCATGCGCGTCCAGAATGGTATTGCTTCCTGCGGATTATAGCCTGCAATAGCTGCGAATATTAACCCATAATGATCTGCTTCTGTTTCCTGGTTACGGCTGTTTGGTAATAAAACACCTAACTGTGCAGTTGGCCCGTAAATGTTGTTAAATATATTCACTGTTTTTGTATCACTGCCCAACGCCACATTACCTGCAACCTGCACGCCTTGCGCAAGTAAAGCCTGGCTCATTCTTTCTCTGCCATGTCCCGCAACTGCATGTGTAATTTCATGCCCTAAAACAATTGCAAGTGCATTTTCATTTTGTGTTATGGGTAACAAGCCTGTATAAACAACTACTTTACCACCGGGCATACACCATGCATTTACTTCTTTACTTTCAACAAGATTAAACTCCCACTTATAATCAGCAATATTATTTGCAAGCCCTTTTTGTTTGTAATATTCAGTTATAGCATTTGCAATGCGGCTGCCAACACGCTTTACCATTTCCGCATTATCTTTTGAAGCAGGCACAACTTTATTCTCTGCAAGAAATTGTTTGTATTGCGTTAAAGACAATTGCTCCATTTGTTGTTCTGAAACCAATGTAAGCTGGTTTCTGCCTGTAATAGCATTTCGTGTACAGGCAATAATTCCGGATAATAATATAAGTGCTAAAAAAAATTTCTGCATACAGTTTTGCAATCAAATGGCAAGATTTATACCAAAGCATTATCTTCTCTTTCTTAGCCTTCTGCGCCTGTCTCTATGTTTTAGTATTGGCACTTTACTTTCTGTGCCATTTAATAAACGGTTTATATTTTTCTGATGTGTAAGTATAACCATTAATGCAACAGCAACAGAAAAAATTCTGTACAGCGTTACATCATCATTAAAAATAAAAAGTATAAATACAGCGAATGCTATGCTTGAAAGAATGGAACTTAAAGAAACAAATCTTGTTAAGTATAAAACCAAAAGAAAAACACCAACACAACAAACGGCAACCAATGGCTGAATGGCGAGTATCATTCCAAATAAAGTGGCTACACCTTTACCGCCTCTAAAACCTGCCCATATTGGAAATATATGACCGGCAACAGCAGCAAGCCCAAGGCCAATCATAAAATTTGTTCTGTCCCAATCGTTGGTTAAATAATAAGGAAGTAAAATGTAAAGCGAAGTTGCGATTATGCCTTTTACCATATCAACTATCATTACAAAAGTTCCCCAGCGTGAACCCAATACACGATAAGTATTTGTGGCGCCGGCATTACCACTTCCGTAATCGCGTATATCAATTCCAAAAAAATATCTGCTAACCCAAACTGCAGTAGGAATTGAACCAATGAGATATGCGGCTATTATTAATAATACTTCATTCATTGGAAGCCAACAAGGTTAAGACTAAGAATGACAAATATAAGTTCCATTCATCAAAAAAATGTTTTAAAAATATAATCAGTAAGTATAACTATTTTGAAACCAAAGAGTATGCCTGCTTTTACAGAAGTTTTTACTATAAGACATGAATCGTACTAAGATTTTAATCTGAACTGTAACGTTAATAACACAGATTATTGTCAATTTTTGCATCTTTAAAGTATGCTGCATAAATTTTTCTATTGATTGCTGCACATCTAAAAGATCTTTCGATTTTATATAACTGCCCATCACATGATCACCTGCATAAGGCATTGCCACTTCAACTTTTTTGTTTGCCGGCGTACCCAATTCTTTAAACATATTTAGCATTGCAGGCACACTTACCACACTATCCTGGTGCACTTCATCTTTATAATAATACAAGCATTAATACAGGTTGTTTTACTTTTTTAAATGTTTCATTCGTCATGCTGGTTTCAATCAATTCCTGCAACTGCACTGTAGATTCCAAAGGATAATGCCAATACCAATATTGTTTATAAATGGGTCTTGAATCTTTCGCTGTTACATAATGACTTCCTGTTACTGCACGTGCTATTTGCAAACCCCATGGATTATTAAGCAGGTATGCTTTATCATTATTAATCGCAATGTTTGGCGACATTAATATTAACGCATATACATCGTTTGGATAATCTGCAGCCAGTTTTAATGCCAGCGTTCCGCCGGTTGATGTTGACATTAAAATTACTTTATTGCCTAACTGTTTTCCTATTTGCAAAGCCTGTTTAGCACTTTCCCATAATTCATCTGCAGTTAAATTTATCATGGGTTCTGTTGTATCAATTCCATGTTCAGCCAAACGGCTTAAATATAAATTGCAGCCAAATTCTTTTGCAATGTTTGTATGAATCGGGCGGCCTTCTTCCTGGCTGGCAGAAAAACCATGCAGGTAAACAATAGAATATTCTGTTTTTGTTTTTGATGAATCGAACCAAACAATTCTTGCTTCGTTATTAGGTTTTAATTTATGCTGATGTTTCATTATTGCTTAATATAATTTTCTAAGTGATGTCTGCATTTGCAGGCACTGCGGTAATGCTTTTGAATAAACCGGTGCTTTCGGATGCGGGCCTAACAAATAAATTATTATAAGAACAGCAATATCAGCAATAAAACTCTTAACCATTTTTTTCTAATCATAAGCAATACAATTTTGTGTAACAAAGTAAATTTATAATTCAATATTGATTGTATGAATTCTCAAACAGGCAAGTGGATTATACATTGCAGGAATTTTAATTGTTGTTATCGGAATAATAATTTATTTCTTTCATGATAAATTAAACTGGCTTGGTAAATTACCCGGAGATATCAGGATTGAAAAAGAAAATTCCCGGTTTTATTTTCCCATAACAACCATGATTATAATCAGTGTTCTATTAACGTTATTAATAAATATTTTTAAAAAGTTCTTCTAAAATTTTTGTTCAATCAAACTTCTATCTTTAGAATTCTAAATAACTGCTATGCAATCAAAAACCTCTGAACGATTTCTTGCTCTGGATGTATTTCGCGGAATGACGATTTGCTTAATGATAATTGTAAACACGCCGGGCAACGGAGACACAACTTTTGCACCGCTTAAACATGCGCACTGGAATGGTTTTACGCCAACCGATTTAGTGTTTCCTTCTTTTATGTTTGCGGTTGGTAATGCCATGAGTTTTGTAATGCGCCGGTGGAATGAAATGCAATACAGGCCATGTACTTGCAAAAATTTTTAAACGCACACTAATTATTTTTCTGCTTGGATATTTAATGTACTGGTTTCCTTTTTTTGGATATAATGATCAGCATCATCTTGTTTTATCTCCTATTGCAAACACACGCATATTTGGTGTGTTGCAGCGCATAGCATTGGGTTATTGTTTTGCTTCGCTGATGCTTTATTTTTTAGGAACAAGAGCAACCGTTATTATAACAGCAATCATTCTTATTTTATATTGGCCTGTAATGGTATATTTTGGAACAGGTGCCGATCCTCTGGATGCACATACCAATGCCGTACTGCGTTTGGATACGTGGCTTATCGGAACAAAACATTTGTATACAGGTGAAGGATTTCCGTTTGATCCGGAAGGATTTTTAAGCACGTTTCCTGCAATTGGTAATGTTGTTGGCGGATATTTGGTTGGCAGGTATGTACAGAAAAACGGGAAAACCTTTGAAGGTCTTGCAAAATTATTTATGGCGGGCTTTATTCTTTTTGTAATTGCATTTTGGTGGAACTATGGCTTTCCCATCAACAAAAAATTATGGACAAGCAGTTTTGTATTGCATACCGTTGGACTTGATTGTATGATACTTGCCTGCATTATGTATTATGTTGATTTTTTAAACCACCGTACGGTGTTTGGTTTTTTGAAGTGTTTGGAAAAAATCCGTTGTTTATTTATCTCGTTTCTGAACTTAAGTGTTATTATTCTTTACATGATAAATATAAATGGAACGCCGTTGTTTACATGGATCTATCAAAATGTTTTCAGCCATGCAGGTTTATATATTGGCTCACTTTTATTTGCCATTTGTTATATGCTTTATTGCTGGCTGGTTGGTTATATGCTTGATAGAAAGAAAATATATATAAGGGTATAAATAAAAAAGGAGAAAGCGATTACTTTCTCCTTTTTTATTTTAAAATTTTTTGTTAGCCTAAAACTACAATTAAACCATAAATCAAACCGGGAACATAAAATAAAAGTGTAAGAATAAGATCAATCCAGAATTTGCTGTTTATTCCGCCTTCATGCACTAAAACACCTACAGGGGGAATTAAAATTGTAAGAATAACTTCAAGCAACAGTGCTAGTACCTGCCTTCAGCTTTTCCTTCTCTCTTTTCTTTTTTAAATTCTTTAAATGCAGCCTTAGCTTCTTTAATACGATGCTTTCTTTCTGCTTTTGAAATATTTTTAAAATCATCAACAGCAGATTTAAGCGTAATAGCATCAGGTAACGGAGATTCAGGATTGGTATAAATACCTTCCGTTGCGGTAACGTCAGTTGCGGGTGTTGTTTCGGGTACAATTACAATTGACGCACCAAAAGCTGCACTGGTTAAAATCGCAGCGCAGGTTGTAGCAATGAACAGAGTGAAGATTTTTTTCATAAATTAAATATTTAACAGTAAAAATAAGCATCAATCTTATATAATACTTCATTTGTTTGTTATGTTGAAAAAAAAATCACATTCGCTTCTATCATTATGAAATAATATTTTAAGCTACCAAATTTTTTTAAAAACATATAGAAGAAATATGAATTGGCATACAAATGCCTTTACTTAAAAATTTATTACAATGCGCTTTAATTAATGCGCATAAAATTATTGACCTAACCCTCAAAAGCCCTGCAGTAAAAGGTTGTAAGAGTTTTATTTTTAAATCGCAGGTAAGAATTGAGACGTAAGATTTTTTGAAATAGATTAAAAAAATTTTGATTTATTAAATCATTGTGCATTATCTTTATTCTGTTTTTTAAGGGTTTAGGGTTGAAAAACCCCGCTTAGTCTTAGGCGGGGTTTTATTTTTTAAAACACGTTTGAATCAACATAATGCCGTTTCTCAGTTGAGCAACAAATTTAATTACTACGCTGCGTAAAATATTTTCAATTGCAGATAATTCTTCCTCGGAAAAATCAGGATTGTTTAGCATTTTAATATTATTATCCAATTGCTCAACAGAACTTGCACCAATAAGTACGCTTGTAATTCTTTTATCTTTTAATAACCATGCTAAAGCCATTTGTGATAAAGACTGATTTCTCTTGCCAGCCAATGTATTAAGCGCTTTTACTTTTGAAATTTTCTCTTCAGTAACTTCACTGGTTTGTAAAAAACCTGTTGGCTTTGCCGCACGTGAATCTTCCGGAATACCATTTAAATAACGATCTGTAAGTAAGCCCTGGGCCAGCGGAGAAAAAGGAATGCAGCCAACACCATTTTCTTCAAGCACATCTAATAAATTTTGTCCATTATAAAAAGCATCTTCAACCCAACGTACAAACATGGAATATTTTGGCTGGTGAATTAAACAAGGTGTACCTAATTGTTTTAAAATTTCAATTGCCTTTTTTGATTCTTCCGCATCATAATTTGAAATGCCTGCATATAAAGCTTTGCCCTGTCTAACAATTGCATCAAGCGCCATCATTGTTTCTTCCATCGGTGTTTCCGGGTCAGGACGATGCGAATAAAAAATATCTACATACTCCAACCCCATTCTCTGTAAACTCTGGTTACAGCTTGAAATCAAATATTTTCGTGAACCCCATTCTCCATAAGGGCCGGGCCACATTAAATAACCGGCTTTGGAAGAAATAATCAGTTCATCGCGTAAATGGCCGGTGAAATCTTTCTTTAATATTTTGCCGAAATTCTCTTCTGCAGAGCCAGGCAACGGGCCATAATTATTGGCCAGATCAAAATGCGTTATACCATTATCAAATGCATGATGAATTATTTTTCTGCCATTTTCAAAAACATCAACAGAACCGAAATTATGCCATAAGCCTAACGATATTGCGGGCAACAATAACCCGCTTTTTCCGCACCGGTTATATTGCATTTTTGAATAACGGTCTTCTGCAGGAATATAAATCACAAATAAGCTTTAAGCGTTAAAAAAAATTTCATCGAATATAGAAATGAATTTATACAATTAAAAAAAGAAACGGCATTGCGAAGTACGTTACTATTCTCCCCGAAGGAGATCCATACTTATTGTTTTAACAATTTTTGGTTATAGATTGTTTTACCATCTTCATCTTTTATTGTAACATAATAAATGGCTTTAGAAAAACCGCGCAACGGAATTTTTGTGTCATCGCCGTTCGTATGTAGTGTATTAGTATAAACACTTTTGCCTTTTATGTCTGCAATATGAACAAAATATTTTCCTGCATCCGCTTTTAGTATTATATAATCTTTAAATGGATTTGGATATAAACTGATTTTTGCAAATTGATTATTCACCAATAAAACTATCTGCGAAACGGATTGCTTTCCATCATTATCAATAATATTCAACCTGTAAAAATTGTCTCCGTTTAAAGGTCGGCCATCTGCATATACATGTGCGCCGTTTATAGATTTCCAGCCTGCAGTTAAATCACTCAATGTATTAAAATGAGTTCCATCATTGCTTCGTTCCAGTTTAATTGATTTTACATTTTCGCTCTGTGCCATTTCTATGTGTAAAATGTTTTGATTGTTTTGTTGTTCGCCATAAAATTTTGAAAGATCAACCGCCAACACCGATTGGTTTACCGCAGTAAAAGCAACATCCCACGCAACAGAAGATATATTAACTGAAAGCGTACCATTACTTACTGTTACATTGGTTGTGCTGAAAACATTACCTGTTGAACAACTATAAAAATTAACGGTATAATTTCCATTTGTCATGTTTGGTATTACAAGACTACTACCCGTTACTGGTGGAGGCGTTCCTGTAAAATGTACATACTGCCAATTATATTTTTTATTCAGCAGCCAGCCGGCAGCATTATTATTATCTGATGATTTTAATACAAAATTTTCTAATGCAGGTGCGGCATTCGTAAATGTGTAATTAGAAATCAGTGCCCAGTCAACCCCAAGATTATCTACTTTAATATCGTGTGCACCTGCTGCAATATTTACTGAATACGTGGTATTAGTAATTGCGTTTTGATTAAACACCAATGAGCCATCAACATAAATACTTATTTTAGGCGATGTGGTTTGAGTCCAGTCTCCGGTTGTTGTTACTTTAAATTGACCCGCAGTTTTATAGGTAACATGAAAAGTAGGCGGATTTCTGTACTGCGTATTGTATTGACTGCCGAATATAAACTGGCTGAGGTTGTTTGCATCAGGCGTCATATTTCCACTTGCATCAATTGTAAAATCATTGGCGGTTGCTTTTTCAAAACTTTTACCTGGCGAAACAATCAGGTCTGATGCACCGCCTCCATTAATTGTTGCTTTAACTGTTTTATAGTTATCATCTTTCAGGTTAATATTCGCAAGAAAAGATGATAAAGGTTTGTAATGATAATATAAGTTTTGCGGCTCAATATAATTATCCCACCACCACGTCATAGCACTTCCCATTGCACCGCTTAAAGCACTTCCCCAAATTGAATTATGAATATAAATTCCGTTTGGATCAAGTGTATCTAAAGAAGACGGATCACCACTCAAACCAAATTCGCCGTTTAACGCGGGTTTATGATAAGATGATAAATAATTCTGTGCGCCATTTGCAAGCACCGTTTCTAAGTTAGGTGCGCCTACATAATAATGTGTTTGTGTGAAATCTATGTTTGGCAATTGCCAGGTGTCAGGATCATTGGTATCATAAGCATAGCTCGTAGTTACAAGATGTTTGTTCACATCTTTCGATTTAATGTAAGTTGACATTTCATTATGCCAGCTTGTAACATCGCTTTGTTTATTTTCAAAATCATCCATCCAGTCAACTTCATTAAACAATTCCCAGCTCTGAATATTTTTTGAATAACCATAACGCGCAATAATGTACCGCTGCCTGTTTTTATAATAAGATTTTGCTGTTGCATTTGTGAAAAAATCCCATGTGTTAGCACACGGGCCGCCATTAGCAGTATTGTAAGGATTATTGTTCCATTCAGGATTTACGCCAGATGAAACCTGCCCGTGGTGATTTAAACAAAGCATCATATAAATATTTGAAGTGCTGCATTTCTCCAGCAACCAATCTAAATAATATGCACTCGTTTGTTTGTATTGTTCAAGGCCTGAATAACCGTTATAACCGTTTTTCCACTCCAGCGCAAAAGCCCAGTCACTCATCCATACGCGAATAAAGTTGCCGCCGTTTGAAGACAGTTTTCCCAACCAGTTATTATAATCAGTTACAACGTTATTATCCTGCCAGCCCATGTCTTCACCAACAGGAATGTATTGCGTGCCATCATCGTAACTTAAATAATTAGTTGCATTTTTTCTGATGAAACCTTTTGCAGATGAAGCTGTGCATTGAAATGTAGCGGCACCTTTTGTTGTTATTCCGCTTGAATTTTTTGCGGATAAAACGTAGCTCCATGTTCCTGTTTCTGCGGGTGCAAATCGTACTTTAAAATTATGCGTACCCAAATCTGTTAATGCACCAGTTGTTGTGTTTAATGAATAGTTCTCCATAAAAAAACCATCCACGGTATCTTTTTTTGAAGAAGGTGAAATGAAGATGCATTGTGTTGTAATATCATCATAATTATATGGATTGGTGTAAGACGCAGTAAGATCAATCGTTAATTCAAATTTATCATACGTAGCTATGCTTGCAGCGTTTGCAGTTACGGAATTAAACACAGGTTTTTGTGCTTCTAGGTTTTTAGCAGAAAAAAAAACTGCGCAAGCAAATAGAAGAATAGAATTTTTTTTCATGGTTATTGTTTTATAAGAATAATAGCACTAAAAAAATCCAGCGATATAAACGGGTTGGCTTTGTTACTCTGATAATCTCAACATCAGCACATCATGCGGAGCAACAGTTGTACTTAAAGGCTTTGCTGTGGTTGACATATTTTTCTTTGTCCATAAATCCATTATTTTATATGTTGTTGTTCCTGCATTTAATTGTCTTGATGAAAGCGTGTCGTTTACGTTTTCGCTTTTCCAGTCAAAATTCATTTTCTGTGGTTGCGCTGAACGGTTTACAAAACACACGGCCCACTCACCGTTACTTAAAGGCTTAAACCATGTTTCTACACTGTCTTTTGATACATACCTGAAACCTTGCACACCGAGCGAATCCTGATCAACAGCAATAACATCTTTGTTCGTTAAAATTGAACGTGTTTCAATTTTCATTTTTCTTATATCATTACCTGCGATTAACGGTGAAGCCATCATACACCATAAAGAAAAATGTGTTCTGTCTTCTGCAGCGCTCATCCCGTTTCCAACCTCAAGCATATCAGGATCATTCCAATGATTAGGGCCAGCATATTTCCGTAACGGTTCATTTAAATCAACACATTTCATTACGCAGTTTGGTTTCCATCCTCCGCTAATAACTGTATCACCCTGAAAACATACACCAATATCACCTGTCGATCTCCACAACTGTCCATCTTTTGCAGCCCACAACCAGGGCTGATGACTGCCCCATTCACACAAACTAAATATAATAGGTCTTTTTGCGGCGAACAATGCTTTACTCATGGTTGAATATGCTTCCTGCGCATTCAAGCTATCTGCATAACACCAGTCAAATTTTAAATAATCAATATCAAGCGATGCATAAAAACGGGCGTCCTGGTATTCATATCCGCGAGTGCCGGGATAGCCTGCACATGTTTTTGTTCCCGCACAATTGTATAAGCCAAATTTTAATCCTTTTGAATGAATATAATCTGCAAGCGCTTTTACTCCGTGTGGAAATTTTTTCGGATCAGGAATTAAATTTCCTGTAATGCTGTCGCGCTGCATGGTCATCCAGCCATCATCTAAAACAATATAAGTATAACCTGCGTCTTTCATTCCCGATGATACTAAACTATCAGCAATGCCTTTTACTAAATCCTCCGAAATATTTGTTTGAAACGTGTTCCAGCTATTCCAGCCCATCGGCGGCGTTGGCGCAAGGCCTTCGAATTTTTGTGCAAACGTTTTTAAACTTACTGCAAGCAAAGCTAAAAGAACAATTTTTTTCATATTGATAAATTGATATAATGAATGCTTAAGGTTAATACTTTCTCAACATATTTCTTACTTTACTTCCTGATTCTTTTAAATCCGCATCTTTCCATCCGCCATCTGATGATGCAGATTTCTGTAACACAGAACATGTTTCATCTTTATCAGAAACCGACCATGTTATCCAGCTTATTTTATTTTGTTCGCACCAGTCAATCCATCGCTTCCATTCTTCATCGCTGATTGGTCCATCGCCGCTTGCTTCCATGCCTGCAGATTCTGAAATAAAAATTGGAACGCCTTTGCTTAATGCACTATCGCAACGGTCACGCAGATATTGTTTATGCGTGCCTGCATAAAAATGCATGGTGTACATAACGTTAGAAACATTGGTTAAAGGAGACGCAGCAACAAGATTTATATCCTGATCCCAATGCGGGCAACCAGCTAAAATTAGATTATCAGGATCGATAGCCCTGATGGTTGCAATAATTTCTTTTTCGTAAATCTTTACGCTGTCCCACGATTCATAATCGGGCTCATTATACAACTCATAAATTACGTTGGAATATTTTCCATAATCTGTTGCCATTGTTTTAAAAAACGCGTTGGCTTCTTTTAAGTTGATGTTATGACTATGCCAGTCAATTATAACATACACACCTTGTTTAATACATGCTTCAACAACATTTCTTATTAACTGAATTTGTGTTGCCGAATCTTGTTTATAACCATGCTCCGGCTCTACGCCTAATGCGGCTCTTATTACAGTGCAATGCCAATCGTGTACCAAAGTATTTACTGCGCCGGCAGTATAAAATCTTGGATGAAAACAGCTCCATCCAAAACTCATTCCGCGCAAAACAATGGGCTTGTTGTGTTCATCAACCAGTTGCGTTCCCTGTACATGCAAAGCACCATGTTCCTGTACAGTTTGTGCATTCAATTGAATAATGCCTGAAAGAAAAAAGATAAGAGCAATCAATCGCATGGCTGATGTTTTTAAAATTTAATTAATGTTATTGATGCGTTGTGCAATTTCTAAACAAGCTCTTGCATTATGATAAGGGCATTTCCATAAACCAACCTTGTCTTCCTGCATAATGCTATAGTCTTCGTTTATTCCCCAAAACCACTCGCCGTTTTTTTTATCAATAATATGTTGCTGTATGAAATGCCAGTTATTAGTTGAAAAATTCAAATATTTTTTATTGTTTGAAATTTGATAAGCATTGAAAAAACCTACCATCGCTTCCGCCTGTACCCACCAATGTTTTTCTTTTATTAGTTTTTGATGTGATGAATTATATTCATACCACAAACCTCCATCTGTATCAAAACCTCGTGCAGCAGCATCAGTGATTTTTATGGCATTTTGTTTAAATATCTGTATCCAATTTTCATGCTGAATTATTTCGGCACAACGCAACAACAACCATGCTGCTTCAATGTCATGCCCATAAGAAATTACATCGGGCTTTTCATTCCAGGCTTCATCAAAAAACAGTTTTAAATGATATGTTTCCTGGCTGATGAAATACTTATTAAACAATTCGAGTAACTGAATTATTTTATTTTTTAAATCAGAAGAAGCGTGTACTTTATACAAATTTGCATAGGCTTCAATCAAGTGCAGATGCGTATTCATTGTTTTTTTTTCGTTTGCATCTTTTTCACTTAAACGTAAATCATCGGGCTCAACCCATTCTCTTGTAAATGCTTCAAGATAACCTTTCATCAACGTATCATAACTATATTCTTCAATTGACTCGTATAACTGCAAAGCAGTATTTAAAGATTTTTTATCTCCTGAAGCAACATAATACTCACTCAAACCATAAATGCAAAATGCCTGTGCATAAATTTGTTTTTTTGAATCGAGCATATTTCCCGTTACATCAACCGTCCAAAACACGCCGCCAAACTCTTTATCAAAAAAATGTTTTTCTATGTAGTCAAAAGCCCGCGTTGCAGTGTCTAAATATCTTTTGTTGCTGTATTGATTATAAGCCGCAGAGAAGGCCCATAAAATTCTTGTATTTAAAACAGCGCCTTTTGGCGCAGCGGGATCAACATTATTTTCGTTATCAATTTTTCCAACAAAGCCGCCATTTACATTATCAGTTGCATGTTGCATCCAGTATTCAAGAATGGACAATAATGCTTGCTCAGTTTGTTTTTTGTAATCACTTAAATCCATTTTAGAAATTGCAATCACAAATTAAAGGCTTTGTTACTTATCATTCACAATTGAAGATTCACGTTTCATGTTTGACAATTTCATCAACTTTTTATTCTTATCAATAATTTCAATTACTGTTTGTACAGATGCTGCAGAGCGCAAACCATCTGCCTGCGTATTCATCACGTAATCCAGCAACTTTTCAATGCTTGAAACTGCAACATGCATTCTCGTGTCTGAAGAAGCATAATAAATATAAACCGTACCATCATCATCGGCAATCCATCCGTTACTAAATACAACATTCGAAACATCGCCAATTCGCTCCTCACCTTGCGGCGCTAAAAAATAACCGGCAGGTTTATAAATAATTTTAGCAAGATCATTTAAATCTGTCATAAACATGTATAGCGTGTAACGCAATCCTGCGGCGGTGTTGCGCACGCCGTGTGCTAAATGCAGCCAGCCATATTCTGTTTTAATAGGCGCAGGACCCCAGCCGTTTTTTAGTTCATTTATGGTGTGATAAACTTTAGGGTCAACAATAATTTCTTCGTTTACTTCCGCGCCATCTATTTTATCACACAAACCAAAAGCAATACCGCCGCCTTTGCCTGCTTCAATAAAATTATCCTGTGGTCTCGTATAAAATCCATATTTGCCATTTACAAATTCAGGATGTAAAACCACGTTTCTTTGTTGCGGTGATTTAGTTTTTAAATCCGGCAATCGTTCCCAGCTTTTCAAATCTTTTGTGCGCACGATACCACACTGTGCAATGGCAGCGCTTTGATCTCCTGCAGGTGCTGATGTATCCCTTCTCTCTGTGCAAAACAATCCGTAAAGCCAGCCATCTTCATGTTGTACCAAGCGCATATCATAAATATTTGTGTCAGGATTTTCTGTTTCAGGAATTACAACAGGATAATCCCAAAACTTGAAATGGTCAGTACCATTTGAACTTTCTGCAATAGCAAAGAAAGATTTACGGTCAGTCCCTTCAACTCTTGCCATTAGCAAATATTTATCGTTCCATTTAATGGCACCTGCATTTAACACGGCGTTTATACCAAAACGTTCTATTAAAAGCGGGTTGGTTTTTTCATTCAAATCATATTTCCAAAAAAGCGGAACATGCTGTGCAGTTAAAACGGGGTTTACATATCTTGTAAAAATGCCATTGCTTTCTTTTGCCGGCTCATTATCAAGATTAATAACCTTGTTATAACTGTCTTCGAGATAACGAAGACGTTGTTTAAAATTTTTACCCATACGTTTGCTTGCTTTTAATCTTCCAGTTTATTCCACCATGTTTTTTTAAGTATGATTACAATTATGGTTAATAAGATAACAGTTATCAAGAGCGGTAATTTCATCCACAGCACCAGATACATCGGAAGGATTGTAAGACAACACTGACCAATTATTCCAATAACAACATTAAACATGTCAAGCTTAAATCTTTTGTTGGGAACGAATTGCGGATTCTCTTTTATAACAAGTTGATGCACCGGTTTCCAGAAACCCCATGGTCTTACTGATAGCATAAAATTTTTTGAGAACGTTTATGTCTGTTGCCGGTGCTGTATAAGTTCCGATAAGACAACCCGCAATTGAAATTAAAAAAAGCAGGGGCCAGTTATATAATGGTAATCCATGAAAAACAAAAGGAAATATCAGCGCGGCTGCAACGCCTGCAAACATGCCCCAGAAAAATCCATTGGCATTAAAGCGCCACCAATACCATTTTAAAACGTTTGCGGCAATATAACCTCCGTACAAAGCGCCAACAATCCATTGTAAAAGACTATTTACATCTTTTGCAAAAAACCCAAGCACTATCCTTACTGCAACTGTAATAACACCTGACAAATAATTCATGGTAATTATTTTTTTTGTTGGTGCATGATGGGTTGATGTATTTAAGATAAATATCGTTTACAATGTAAGCCTGGGCTGCATTTAATGTGCCTGAAAATGTGCCCATAAATGCACCGAGCAAACCTGTTAATACAATACCTAAAATTCCCACAGGTAAAAAATTATTGATAGCTGCCAGGGAGCACTCGTTCAAAGTCAACGCCGCCCTGTATCGCTGGCTTAAATTTAATTGGTTGAAATAAAGTAACGCCTAACACTGTTAAGCCGATAACCATGCAATAACGAATGGGCAATAAAATAATGGAAACAAACCCGTCATCTTGGATGCTTCTTTTGGTGAACGTGATGATAAAATTTTCTGCATGTCATAATTTGGTGCAGGGCCGGCAACGCAGCAAAAACGCCTTTGAATAACATCATCATAAAAAAGAAACCAAACAAATCATAACCATCCTCAGCAATTTTTTTATTAGCAGCAGGAATAATATTTTTCCAGTCAAGATTTAAATGCCATCCAAAAAAAGGATTGCCCCAACCTTAGGAACATTTAATATGTACTGTTGCCGCCAAGATGCTGCATTGCTATAACAGCAATAGCAATGCAACCAACTGTCATAATGATATATTTATCAAATCGCCTAAAACAATACTATGCATGCCACCAACACGGAATAAAACATGGCAAACAAGGTAAAGATTATTCCGTAAAAATGTGCTACATATTCAGGGGCTATGTGTAAAGGAATATATGGCTGGATGATACTCCATGGAATAAAAATTTCAATAAATTTTCCAAGCCCGATAAAACCATAAGCAAGAAAACCCAGACAACCAATCAATGCAAAAGCAACAACAACGTTATGCGAAGCTTTAACACCTTTGCCGCTGTAATCCAAACCGTGTACCAAGCCATTCTGCACCGGTATTTGCATTTGAGCGGCGCAGCCATTTTGCCATAAACATCATATTAAAAACCTGGTTAAAAACCGGCCACAACCACGGAATCCAAATGCTTTTCATTCCATACACAAAACATAATGAAACCATCCACATGGTACCGCTTATATCAAACATATCAGCCGCATCACTTAAGCCTAATAAATACCACGGCAATTTTTTTCCACCCAGTAAATAACTTTCCTTGTTGGCCTTTGCCTTCTTGCGTAAAAACAAGCCAAGCAGCACCATCATTACGAGGTAAGCGATTAATATGGCAACGTCAATAAAATGTAATCTCATGTTTGTTTATGTTGATACAAGCTGACTGAAAATAAAACCAAATTAAAGTCTGTGGTAGAAACCACAGGCTTTGCTTGTATTCTGTAAAAAAAGCACTTGTTATTTTTTATTGATATAATTTCTCTTTCTCAACATCTCTTTGCAATAAAATTTTCTCATCATCACAAAACTTAATAAAATCTGCTGATGATGAACTGCCTTTGAATGGCATATAATATCCCTCTTTTCCGCCGGCATTGCGCCATGCCAATGCATAAGACAGTTTATGATTTTTTAAAACAGGCAGTAAAACATTTGTCCACCACGTACTGTCGGGCAATGAAAAATAACCAAACTCTGTAAGCGCAGGAATTTTTTTGTGCGCATCTGAAATGCTATTAAGCATTGAAAGCATATTGTTTGCATTTTTTGAAAATTCTTCATTGCTGCCACGCTGATAAATATCAAAGCCTATCATATCAACATAATCGTCACCGGGAAATCTTTCAAGAAATTCATCTGCAGAAAAAAATTGGTCTGTATTAAATGCGTACAAAAGATTATGCACCCGCTTTGTGTCGCGTAAATATTTTTCAGTGTATTGATAAAGCTGTTTTATTTCATCAGGCGTACAATTTTTTCCGCCCCACCAAAACCAGCTTCCGTTTAATTCATGAAATGGACGAAAGATGATTGGAATGAATTTATCATTATCATCTTTTAAACTTAAAAAAAATGCAGCCACCTTATCAAGCCATGAATTATATAAACTGTTTTTTTCGCCACCAGGTAAACAAGATGCAACGGAACCTGGTGCTGGATCCCATGCAGTTTTACCTGTTAAAGGATTATTTAAATGCCAGCTAATTGTAATAACGCTGCCGTGCTTGTGCGCATCTTTTATAAACATCTGCATTTTATCAAAAGGAACGCTATCCAAATTAACAGGATGGTCTAATTCTATTCTGCCTAATTCAAAACCCATTACCGCAGGATAATCACCGGTCACATCTTTAATATCACTTCTTCCATCTTCATATTTCCATGTTACACCATAAGCTAAATCGTCCTGGTGACCGACCATTACACCTTTATCTAAATTCTTTTTTAAATTATTATACAGGTTAATGGTTTCTTGTGTTGCATGTTTATCTGCAGGCAAAGCAGTTTGAGCAATTGTAATACTTCCTTTTAAACAAAGAATTATCAAGCTTATTAAAATTGCTTTTGACATCGGAATTATTTACTTCTTAATTCAAACCAATGTCATCAACATAAATAGTAAACCCACCGGTACCACTAAATTCCTGTACCCATATATCACTTAACGTAGCTGAACCTGTAAGCGTTGAAATAGGTATAGAGTAATCAGTCCACTTGCCTTCTACCACATTCACGTTAAATAGTCCATTAGTACTATTTAAGGCTATACTAACCGTTTTTCCACCGCTGCCCGGCGCACCATAAATGGAAATTTTGAAAGTGGTATACGACGTTAAATCAATATTGGCGCCACCAAGTTGCAAAGGAGAACCATAGCCGCCATCATAACTAATTTTTACCGAATTATCTCCTTCTCTTACAGGTGTGGTATTTGCATAATCTGCAGAACCACCCCAGCCACCTCCGGTCCATCCGCCGGCACTTGTCCAGTTACTTGTAACAGCATCCATATAAATTGGCAATGCGATTACAGGCGGCGGAACTGCTCCGTTTATGTTTAATATATCGGATGATTGAACTGTAAGCGTTGAGTTTAATACATTTAATGTTATTTTACCCTGTGTAACGCCTTTTGGAACCTTTACCACTATTTGCGTAGCTGACTGGCTTACAAATGTTGTTACAGGATCTGCGTTTTGAAAAGCAACAGACGCAACCAGGTTAAGGTTTGTTCCTGTAATAGTAAGATCTGCTTCGGGATCAATAGGGTTAGGAGACATTGTTGTAACAGATGGCAACAACACCTGCAAATCCATCGGCGATACGGTTTGTACACCAGAAGCTGCTTCTAATGTTATTTTACCATTTTGTGTTGATGCCGGCACTTTAACCACAATTTGTGTTGAAGACTGGCTTACAAATTCTGTAACCGCATCTGAAACGCCGGTGAAATAAATTTTTGTTGTCAAATCAAGATCGGTACCTGTAATGGTAAGCTCATCTGCGTGTTTAACAGGGTTTGGTGAAAGCGATGTAACCCAGGGCAATGTTACGTGCAAAGTATCTTCTGTTTCAACAGTGCTGGAATCTGTGCCGCCATAAGCAAGCACCAACGTTCCTGTTTGTGCATCTGCAGGAACTTTTACCACCAATTCATTTATACTTTGGCTTACAAAACTATCTACCAATTTTCCATCGTTAAAAGTTACCGTGGTAACCCAGTTAAGATAATTACCTTTTATAGTTATGTTAGTTCCCGGGCGCGCTATATCTGTTATGGAAGAAACCGTAGCTGCAACGCCAATATTGAATTGCGTTTCTGAAGTAATATCACCTGAAGGAATTTTTAATGTAACATATCCTTTCTCCGTTGATTCAGGTACTATCACATAAATCTCTGTTTTGGATTGCGAAATAAAATCGCTGCCTGAAACAGTTGCGTTTTGAAAATCTATTTCAGTAACCTTATCAAGATTATTACCAAAGAAGCGAATAGTATCGCCGGGTTGTGCACCCGTTGGACCAAAACTTAGTAATACGGTTTCGGCGGATGTTTTATCAGCCGTATCTTTTTTACATGCATAAAAAGAAAGGCAGGCAACAATGGCAGTTAGTATTAACAAGCGCACGTTATAAATTATTTTCATGCTATATGTTGTATGATTGGTTTATATTATTGATCAATTTTTGGAACAATTCTGAAATTATCAAAGCTTATATCGGCATCTAAATCGCCGGGGCCTTGTATCAGCAACATTGTCCAATAACCATTAGGGTTTACAACCGGCTTCACTGTATAACTGTTGTACACTTCTTCATAAGGAATAACAACTGTTTGCCATTGACCTTTTGTATCAAACGGTGGCGCCCACTGATAATTTGCATTATCCTGCGCTGAGGTGCCTGCATTAATTCTTATCATACTGTTATTGTACGGCTTCAATGTATTTACTTCAAATTTTAAATAATATTTATCAGGATGAAGAATGGCATCGTCAGGAATAATTTTGCTGTACGATGGCATAGCATCGGCCGGGCCGTCTGCTATTTCATTATAACTCCAGGCACTGAGCATTTTATTTACGCGGATATAATTGCCGCTAATTTTTGGAGGATCACCCGGCCCTGGATTGGTTACTACAAGATTTGCTTCATGCCAGCCTTCAAAAGGATCGCTGGCAATAAATATATTTCTTGAATCTCTGAACCAAAAATCAGATTCAGTTTCTCCGAAATTTGTTTTAATGGTAATTGGCCCGGGTTGCGCATTTGCAGGTATTTTAAATTTAACCTGCTCATCTTCTACAGAAACCAGTTCAGCAGTGGCACCGCCGGTAAATGTAACGGTAACCGGCTCATAAAAATAGTTGCCTAAAATTGTGGCTACATCACCCTCATTCACAAATTCGCAAAGCATACTGCTCACAACAGGTTTGCTTATCTGCACTTCAAACGGGTATTCAAGTTTATAACCATTCTTAAAAATAATGGTTAGCATATTGGTGATAGAATCCGGTATCTGGCTGGGAACAGATGCCAGTATAGATGTGCTGCTGATGTATGTTGGCGTTAACCTGGCTTGTAGATTATTAAACCAAACCTGTTGTGCGTCCTGCAGGTTGGTACCAACAATAGCAATAAGCTGGCCCTGGCCTGCACCAACCAGTAACGAATCAGAAGATTGAGGGCTGGTGATTCGTACATAATTAACTGTAGGCATTGCATCTGATGATGAATCTTTTTTGCAGGAAGTAATTACACTTACCGCTGCAACCAGCATCAACAGCAGAACTATGGTTTTATTGATAGATTTCATCCGAATGTTTTTTGATTTTTCATTTGCCGGATGGAACCTTACATACCCGTTTGCCAGCGCGTTAAAAATTTTTGTTATGTTCGGTTTCATTGAAGTAATTATTTTTTTCAAAAAATTGTTTCTTAATTGTTTTATGGATAATCAACGGCTGGTTTGCCAAGATTAGGCGCCTGGCTTAATTCTGCATTTGGTATTGGCAATAAGAAATTGCCTTCGTTTGCAGTGATTTGCCTTTCTGTAAACCATGATGTTTTAGTGAATGTCCATACCGTTGGGCTTGGCATTTGATCAGGCTGAGCAAAGAATAAACCCCTGTCCTGTGCATTCAGCATAGCAAATGCCTTTTGCGGGTTCCAGTAATGAAGGCTTACAAAATCGTACCACGACATGCTTTCCATTGCGAACTCTTTAAATCTTTCTGCATAAACTTTGTCCAATGTAAGCGGTCCGCTGCCGTTAACGCCAGACACTTCATAAGCAGGTAAACCTGCTCTTGTATGTACAGTATTAAAATATTCTACGGCAGTAGCATCTGTAGTAGATGTACTGTTGCCAATAGCTGCTTCGGCATAAATTAAGTACAACTCGGCCAAACGCATCATGTAAGTATCATTAGGATAGTGTTGCTGCGCAGCTATGCCGGCCAAATCAAGCGGTGAGCCAATAACATATTTTTTCACAGCTAAAAAATTATTGTCTGTTCCTGTAAATGGATAAACAAGTTCTGATTTATTACCCATCATTGTAATTTCAGGATAAGCAAAACCCGGCAACATAAATGTTGCATGCAGTCGCTGGTCCAATGTTCTGCCTTTCAGTGTTCCATCAGGCTGCAACGAAAATCCATCATACTGGTTTAACAACCACCATGTGCAACCTTTATCGCCGCCCCATCCACCAAAAGAAATATCAGGACTGTATGCCAAATATTCGGGCATACTATTAGCGGTTCCCCAAACATTCGCACCAGAGAAAACCCATTCTAATTCAAATAAAGATTCACTGTTATTATCGTAAGGATATTTAAAAAGATCTGCATAATTATCCAGTAACTTTTTACCACTGTTGTTAATCACATCTGCAGCATAATATTTTGCACTATCTAAAAACTGCTGGTTTCTTGTTCCGCTACTCGCTTCAACACCTGCTCTTGTTAAATAAAAGCGGGCGAGCATACCTTCTGCAGACCATTTGGTAAGCCTGCCCTCTTGTGAAGGATTTTCTGGCAAGTCTTCGGCAGCAGCGCGCATTTCACGGGTAATAAAACGCCATACGCTGGGCACTGTATTGCGGCTTATAGAAGTGTCAAACAATTGCGCTACGTTGTTTTCAACAATGGGCACAGGGCCCCAGTTCATAACAAGATAGCGATAAGCTAAAGCCCGCATAAACCTTGCTTCGGCAATAGCTATTTTTTTAGTGGTTTCAGTAACTTCAGGCCCGGAAAAAGTATTTATATTATAGATGGCCAGGTTCGATTGTGCAACTACCGTAAAGAATGCACGCCACGCAGCACCATTTTCCCCGTTATCACCTGTGGTATTGAACAGTACATTTCCCCTGTCATTCCAGGCAGAAAATGCTGTACCGCCTCTGAAATCTCCGAGGTTGTAAGAAGCTTTATCGTTATAATCAAACCAAACTTCGCTATACAAAAGGCTGGTGGCAGCCAATACCTGTTCGTCTGTTTTATAAAAATTGGCATCAACGATTGCGCTTTCAGGTGGTTTATCGAGGAAGTCTTTTTTACAACCTGATAAAGCAGCGATGGCAAGCAAAAGCGTTCCGAGATAATTTATATATGTTGTCTTTTTCATTTTAGAAGTAGTTTAAAAGTTTACACTTACCGATACATTATACATTCTTGTAAGCGGGTAACGCCCGAAATCTATGCCGATGGCCTGGTTTCCCGAAGAAGAGCCTGTGCCTACATAAGACCCTATCTCCGGATCATACCCGCTGTAATGTGTGAGCGTTAAAAGGTTTTGTGCAGCAACAGTGGCACGCAGGCCTTTTATCACCTTTGTATAACCCAGCCATTTTGCGGGAATATCATAACTTAAAGAAACATTTTTTAATCTTGCGTACGAGCCATCTTCAACAAACCTGCTTGAAATTTTACCATAATCGTTATCACTTGCTACCTGGCCTGATGTAATGCGTGGAATGTTGGTTCCTTCATTAGCCAACACTATCTTCCCACTGCCGTCATCTGCAAGCTTTGCATAGTTCATGGTATTGGTAAATAAATTTCTGCTAAGGTTGATATTGTTAGGATTGCTGGCATCCTGAGCGATGTAGTTATAAACATCATTGCCATAAGTACCAACAATAAGAATGCTTAATTCAAATCCTTTATAAGTAAACGTATTGGTAAACCCGCCCGTTAATTTTGGCCATGGGTTGCCTATATTCGTCATGTCATTTACATCAATAATACCATCACCGTTTATGTCTTTATACTTCACATCGCCTACCCAAAGGCCGGTGTTGGGGTCTGCTTCTATCCTGTTACCACTATTATCAACCGGCACAGGACTTTTTGCTATATCTTCTACTGATGTAAACAATCCATCATAAACATATCCTCTGAATAGCCATGGCTGAAAACCGATAGCGGAACGTTGTGTCCAGTTATTCATCCACCACGAAATTCTTTCAATAAATGCATTATCTGAATTGAGTGACTCAATGTTTGTTTTGTAGTGCGAAATATTAAGGTTGGTTTGCCAGGTAAAATCTTTATGCTGAATAATGTTGGCATTGATTGTAAAATCCCATCCTTTTGTTTTTAAAGAACCTGCATTTACCCATGGTGCACTAAGAGAACCCGGGCTGCCGCCTGTACCCATGTACCAGGGCAGGCTCGCTGTCATAAGCAGTTTATCTGTTTTTCGGGTATAATAATTCGCTTCAAGCGTAATCCTGTTTTTCAGGAAGCCGACATTAAGCCCGAAGTTGTTGGTATTTGTAGGCTCCCATTGAAGTTTGGGGTTTGTAAAGGTGGATGGCAAAAAACCCGTACCCCATTCTGTAGCGCCGGTAGCAAGTGGCGCGTAAATACCTGAACCTCCACCCTGGTTGCCTGTTAAACCGGTTTCGTACCTTAATTTTAATTCACTTATAAAAGGAATATCAAAGAATTTTTCCTGGCTAACTCTCCATGCAGCAGATACAGAAGGAAAATTACCCCACCTGTTTTCGGCGCCAAAGTTTGGTGAACCATCTCTTCTAAAAGTACCGTTTAACAAATAACGGTTATCATAGTTATAGCTAATTCTTCCCAAATAAGATTCCATAGACCATGGATAAGTGCCGCCGCTATTGGTTGCAGTAAGCGGATCGCCGGCATCCACATCTATAATATCATTGGTAAGAAATCCTGTTCTGCCGGCAGTTACTGCCTGCCATTTTGAGCCCTGTGCTTCATGACTGGCCATAACAGTAAAATTATGTTTGCCAATCTGTTTGTTATATTCCAGTAACTCGTTCCAGTTCCAGTATGTGCTTGTATATGTTCCCGTAGTTAAAGCAGCAACACTGTTATAATGCCACTGATCAATCTGGTAAGTTGGTGTATAATAAGTAGAAAGACCATTGCCGATATTTCCATTAAATGAACTTCTGAGTGTAAGGCCTTTTAAAATAGTTACCCCGATATTTATTCCTCCTAAAAACTGTCGTTTCATATTTTTATTAGTGATGAGGTTTGCCAGTGCAATTGGGTTTATAGGAGCAAATTGGTTAGCACCGTTAACCGGGTCACTTCCACCCCAGCTGCCATCAAAATTGGTAACCGGAATTTGAGGTGTTAATCTTAAAGCATTTGCAATAAGAGGGCTTCCGGCATCACCATAGTTGGTGGTAATAAGATTTTCATTTGTTTGGTTATAATTAAGATTAACGCCAATAGTAAGCCATGGCCTTGGCTTATTATCAAGATTTAATCTTATGCCATATCTTTTAAATCCTGAGCCTTCTGCCACACCATCCTGGTTGAGATATTCACCCGATAAATAATAAGTAGTATTTCCACTGCCACCACTCAGGTTTAACTGGTGTTTATTCATGGCGGCATTATTAAATATCTCTTTTTGCCAATCGGTGCCTTCTCCCAATAACGACGAATCTAAAAACTCCCCGGGAGTAGTTCCACCTGCAAGATTATGGTACTGCTTAACCATACTTGCATACTGTTGCAGGTTCATTACATCCAGCTCATCAGGCGGTGTTTGCAGATTGTACTGGTAAGAATAATTAACTTTAAAATCACCAGCTTTACCACGTTTGGTGGTAATTAATATAACCCCATTCGTACCGCGGGAACCATAGATAGCGGTCGCAGAAGGACCCTGTAAAATTTGGATGTCATCTATATCGGCAGGATTTAATCCCGCCAGGGAATTAGAAGAGCTCGAATTGCCATAAGATACATCACTGTTCTGTATTTGTACTCCATCAATTACATACAACGGCTGCGTTGATCCGTTCAGGGAACTTACGCCTCTTATGTTTACTGATATGCCACCACCTGGCTGACCCGAGTTTTGGGTAACATATACGCCTGCAGCCCTGCCCTGCAAAGCCTGTTCAACCGTGGTATTAACTGTTTTTTCAATTGCTTTTGCAGATACAGTGGTTTGCGCGGTTGTTAAATTGGCTTTTTGAGCGGTACCATAACCGATTACTACCACATCATTTAATTGAGATGCAGCAGGCAATAGTGTAATGGAAAAAGAAGCGTTGTTACCGATGGCAATTTCACGCGGTTTCATACCTACATAATTTACTGTAAGCGTTTGAGCGCCGGGCGGAAGTGCGATTGTAAACTTTCCACTTAAATCGGTTAGCGCAAAAACCTTTGAATTTTTTACAGCAACTGTGGCACCGGCAAGCGGGTTTCCCGTGCTATCTGTAACTGTACCTGTAACTGATTTTGTTTGGGCGAATGAAAAAAGTGTAATACCGGAAAATAAAATAGCAATGAAGCATTTTCTCAAGAGCTTAGTCATATGGCGATAAATTATTTTACAAAAATACTTTTAACGGGCATCAAAGCGTGATACTTTTTTATCTATTCTTTATATTTTCTGTAGCATTATTTTAAATGGTGAAAGTATTTATCTCTCATTGTATAAACACTGCAGCTTCGATACTTTTTTATCCTAAGAGCTATGAATTTTACATCTTTCACTGATTTTTTTTGCCCCCCTCTATCCTGTCAATGCAATTCATCAGTGCCCGAAAATTATGATAGGTTGTTTTCCATATCTGCGCTTTTAACCTGATTTTGGCAGCAGGATCTGTATCTATTCCTTCATCATACCAATCGCCATGTTCATGATCTATTAAAAAGGTTTGAACGTATTGCCATTCTTTAAAAAACTTCTGCAAGTAATGGTTGTTGTCGTTTGAATACATTTCAGAGAACATCAGTAAAGTATTTAATGCTTCTGCCTGCGCCCACCAGTTCTTTCCATTATTAATAATTGTGCAGCCGGGTTTATTTTTAAAATAATAACGCTTCATCATAAAATCCGCCGGCAGAACTATCCCAACCATTATGCAACGCATGGTCAACCATCTTCTTTCCAATGGCTAAAGTTTTTGCATCTGGCTTTCCCGTATAAAAGTTCAGATGCTTCCTGCATTAAATAAGCCGTCTCTACATCATGACCAAACGATACGTGATCCAAATTTTTATGTTGCATGATTGCAGCTTCTTGATGAATCACGATACGTAACCGGCTTCCAGTCGTAAGTAAAAAATAATTGCAGGTAACCTTTTGGTGTTACGATTTTATCACGAATCAATACAAGCATTTCTTCCAATCTTTCTTTCACCAAAGCATCCGGCCAAACTTTATATAGTTCTGTTAATGCTTCCAATAAATGAATAGAACTGTTCTGGTCTTTATAACCTGTTTCTGCATTGCTCTTTATATCGGCTGTTCTAATTACATGTGAACCATCTCTGTTCAAATGCTGATAATAACCTTTATAAACTGAATCATGACTATTTTTTTCAAGCCACATAAAAGCGGTCTTTGCAAGGTTCAATGCTGCTGTGTCATGTGAGCATTCATAATAAGCACTTAAACCATAAATTGCAAATGCATTTCCGTATGCTTCTTTGATTGTGCTTTTTGGCGTGCCATCTTTTGTAACTAAATTATAAAAGCCACCATATTCTTTGTCCCACATTTTATCACGCAAAAAATAAAAACCATGGCGAGACATTGCGATGTATGATGTATCATGATAAAACATCGCAGCCTTTGCTGTACTCCAAACATTTCTTGCCTGCGTAACAATCATTTTATCCTGCTCACCAACCGGTTTAAAATCGAAAGAGAAAGTACTTAAATAACCGCCATCAACTGTATCTATATTTCGTGGATAATATTCATCCAGCAATCCTTGCTTTGCCGCGTATTGCATTTGTTGTTTGATTGTATCAAGATTGGTAGTTTGTGCGATTGCTGCAGAAGAAATGAACACAAATGCTATAAAGATTTTTGATTTCATTTTCTAAATTCAATTAACAACAATAATAAACTTATTCTTATTTTATACTGATTTAAATTATCGAGTGCTATTGCAATTTATATGCTTCAATTTGTTTTTGATTGATACCAATAAGCAGCATGTCATTAATAATTGCAGCGCTTCGCACATCTCCCTTTAATGTAAAACCAGATATATTTTGCGGCACATAAGAGAAGTTTCCTTTTCCATCATTATGCAATAACACACCATAATTAGCATCTGATTTACCAAAGCGTAATCGGGCATGATTTATATTTCCGCATAACAAAATATCCTCGTTTCCATCTTTATCATAATCAAGAGAAGTAATAGTAAACACCGGCGAATATTGCGCCTGTAATGGCAATTCTTTTTCTTTAAATTTTCCATTTTCATTCACCTCAAACAAAACAGTTTTAAAATAATTTGCCTGCAAATGACCAGCATCTTTTAAATCATCCTTAGTAAATAAATCATTTAAAGTTGCATCGGCATAACTTTTATAATCTTCAAATTTTTTATGCATGTCGGCAATCTGCGTAATCAATTCATCTCTTGATATGTAAGGATAACTTTTACCTTGAATATAAAAACAAAGTATCGGATCAATTGTGCCGTTACCATCAAAGTCTTTATAATAAAGTTCAGCTGGTTCTTTATCTGACACTTTACATTGATTGTTTAATCCCTGGTTGCCAATAATAATATCCTGCTTTCCATCTTTATTAAAATCGCCAACAAAAATTTTGTTCCACCAGCCACTATAATCTTTATCAAAATAATCTTTGGTTTTATTTACAAGCTTACCGTTATCATTTATAAATAAAGTAACAGGCATCCATTCACCTACAACAATCAAATCATTTTTTTTATCGTTGTTTACATCTATCCATGCAGCATCTGTAATCATTCCTGCTTTTTGCAATGCCGGCGCTATCGTTGATATTTCATCTTTAAAATGTCCCTTGCCATCATTAATAAGCAGAAAGCTTTGCGGTGTTTGCGGATAGTTTCCGGGAATAACTCTTCCGCCAACAAAAATATCCGGAAAGCCATCGCCATTTACATCCCCAATTCTTGCACAACTTTTACTCACATGCATTTCAGGCAACGCATTATTTGCTTTTGCAAAATTTCCTTTGCCATCATTTATATACAACCTGTCTTGCAGCATTGCATCATCAACTGCGTAATTATTATAACCACCACTTACAACATACAGATCAATAAATCCATCTTTATTTGCATCGAAAAAAACAGCATCTGCATCATTGCATTGTTTATCTATTTCAAAACCGGCTTGTGATTTTTTAATGAATGATCCATTTTTTTGCTGAAGGAAAACAGCGCCGGGTTCATTTTCTGATCCGCCGATATACACATCTTCTAATCCATCATTATTTATATCTGCCTTTGCAATGCAAGGACCAACAAAAGAAAGCGGATTAGTTAGTAAAGGCTGCCGTTTAAAATCATTAATATCTGCTGAAGAATCTGAAAAAAATACAGGTGATTTAATTTGCGTGAACAAAGTTTTGGGAGGTTGCTGGAACTTGAAATTTGTAACAGCATCTTTTTGTTGAAGCGTTAATAGCTGATCTGCTTTAATGTTTTTTAAAATTTGTTGCTTACCATTTTGCCATACAACCTGCATTGAATCTACAAGTGAATCTTTTCCTAATCCAAAATGTAATACAGGAGAAACACTTGACTGATAACCGCGTGATGGTTGCTGTTCCAAGATATTGTTTTTTGCCTTTGCACCATAATGTTATTGTTGTTCCGATGCCTGATGTGTTATCATCTTCACCTTGTAGTTTTATTTTGAGGTAATGATTATTGATGTTTTTGTTTTCATTGTTTTGATAAATGAATGCAGGCTGATTAATATTATTTACAACAAGATCAAGATCGCCATCATTATCCAAATCTGCATAAGCTGCACCATTACTGTTTGATGGCAGGTTTATTCCCCAACTGTTGCTAACATTTGAAAAGTTAAGCCCGTTATTTTTGAAAAGATAATTTACAACGTTTGATGCAGGCATTTTTTGAATCATGTCTAACACATCTTCTTTTGTTAACCGTTCATGTGTTTGCTCAACTTCATTCATGTACATGATGAAATCTAAATTTGTATAATCGCGCAGGTAACCATTTGTAACAAAAAGATCTTTCCATCCATCATTATCAAAATCGGCAAATAACGGCGACCAGCTCCAATCTGTATTTGATATTCCTTCCAACTGACCTGTTTCACTAAAAGTATTATTGCCATTATTTATATGCAGCATGTTGCGCATGTACTGATAATAAAAACCAGATTGCAGCAACACATCAAATTTTCCATAATTATCAGGAGCAAATAATAATTTCTGACGACGGTTATCTTCGGGCAACATATCAAGCGTGAAAATATCTGGCAATGCATCATTATTTATATCTGCAACTGCATTACCCATTGAAAACTGTGAAATGTGGCCGAGACAATTTTGAAGATCGTTTGTAAACGTTCCATTTTTATTATTGATGTATAAAAAATCGGGCACGCCATAATCATTCGATATATACATATCCGGCCAGCCATCGCGATTTATATCAGCAATACCTGCACCCAATCCATAACTTAAAATACTGCTGTTAATATTCGCTGCAGTTGTAACATCTTTAAAACGATTTTTATCATTCCTGTATAATGTAAGGCCGATAGCAGCATTAGGCTGCTTCATTAACTGTGCAGTTGCTGTTGGATTTAATACCGGTAAATTTTTAGGGTTATGATGCAATAGCAACATATCAAGATCGCCATCGCGGTCATAATCAAAAAAGAAGGCCTGTGTACTGAAGCCTGTATCGGCTAAGCCATATTGTGCAGCCTGTTCGCTAAAATGAGGAATGCCGGCAGCATCATTTCCATCATTTATAAAAAGTTCATCAGTTCTTTTTTCACTTGGCAACATTCCTGAATGGCATGCATAGATATCAAGTTTGCCATCGCCATTTATATCAACCATGCAAACACCTGTTTTCCATGGTCCAGGCCTGCCTGCAACATTGGCTGCCGACGTTACATCTTGAAACTGCATTTTGCCTTTGTTCAGGTATAATTTATTATCGCCGATATTGCTTGAAAAATAAACATCCTGCAACCCGTCATTGTTTACATCGCCAATTGCAACGCCACCACCATTGTAAAAATATTCGTACAACAGAACGTTTGTATTTAGTCCTTCTTCAAGCGCGTTGCTAAAATCAATATGCGTGCTATCGGGTGGTAACAGGGTAAATAAATGTAGAGTGTCTGCAGCGCTACCCGGTTTTAAATTTTCATTGTTGCCACAAGCAGTTAGCATCATCACACACGATGTAATAACACAATTCCAAATAGATTTAGCCTTCAATTGACTATTGTTTAAATTTTAAAAAGTAATCCAGGCAACTTATGAACTCTGACCGCATATAAAGCGATGCAATAAACTGCAGGTAATATAATATTCTTATTTAAAATAATTGCGGGAGCATATGAGTTATTTTGAATTAGAACGTTGTCATTTCCACTGCCTTAACTGTACACTAAACAATTGCGCCGACATATAGCCGGCGCAATTGTATTAATCGTCTATATTATTATTAATAACCCGGATTTTGAATAAGCAGTTTGTTCTTATTTATTTCATCCGACTGTATAGGTGGAAAATAAAGTTTATCGTCCCATGCCCGGTTTTCTACACCGGATTCTATGTCTTGAACCCGGTAAGTATAATCATAATTATCCCTGCTATACCTGTACGTAGTAACGGTTTTCCCGGGTTTAAGCTTGCCCGTAATTACCATAATACGAACTTTTTGACCAAGAGTTTCAGGAGCAATCATCCAGCGGCGGGCATCATAAAAACGTTGCTCCTCTGCCAGCATTTCAATATTGCGCTCATTTCTATATCGGTCTACGAGTGCGGTGCCGGTTTCATTAGTGGCAGGTAATCCGGCTCTGAACCGGATCTTATTCAACCAAGTTCTTGCAGTTGCTTCATCGCTGCAATGCTCAAGTAAAGCTTCAATATAATTAAACACAATTTCAGTGTACCTGATTTGAACGGAAGGCACCTGCTGCCTGTTATTCATATCCACCAGCGACATATCATCATTACTGAATTTTCTTATAGAATAGCCAGTGCGTGTACCATTCCAGTTTTCAATAGAACTATTTCTTGTATCCAACCCAAAATAGGTAGTGGGAGAACTTGCCGTTCCCACTTCATAAGTACCAAATTGTACTTCGCCATACGGGTCTGTGCCGGCTCCGTCAGTCGTACGTGGTTTCCATTTGGCACCGTCGTAAAAAATGGATGCGTAAAAGCGCGGGTCCCTGTTTTCGTATGGTGCGGCTGCTTCTGCAGGATTATTCCAGTCGAATTTAGTACCATCCATCATCTCATAATTATCAACAAGGTTTTGCGTAGGTTCAGTAGAAGTCCAGCCATGATAACCATTCATGCTCTGATTCCTCACATACCATGAACCCCAGTCATCGGTGGAAGCATTTACATAGTATTTGGCAAGAATAGTTTCTTTTTCTCCACCGCCTCTTGACAGGTAAACATTGGTATAATCGGCAATGGCTACATCTTTCGTAGAAGGCGCAGTAAGGTCAAGTTTATATCCAAATTCACCTAAATCAATTACTGCTTTTGCGGCATCACGGGCTGCAGTCCAACGTGCAATCCTGTCACCACTTACATAGCCCAGCAATTCCGGGTTTGCATAACCGGCAATCAATGATGATTTTGCTTTTGCTGTAGGTATATCATGTAAATCACTTGCAGCATACAGCAATACTCTTGATTTAAGCGCCATAGCTGCTTCTTTTGTAGCACGGCCCAAACCCAATGTTTTGCCATCGAGCAGTAGTGCGGCAGAATCCAGATCACTAACTATTGAATTAACACACTCTTCATAGGTATTTCTGGCTATGCTAAAATCGGGAGTGTTTAGTGCATAAGTATGATTTAATGATCGGCACGGCACCATAATAACGCAATAACTGGTTATAGCAATGGGCACGCAGGAAGTAGCTTTCTCCTTTTAATCTGTCCGCTAATGAAGGATCAAAAGTAACTGTAGCAAGGTTTTCCAATGCAAGATTGGTTGCCCTTATACGAAAATACATTTCGCCCCACTCGTAGGTATTAGTTACCGTACCGACGTGATCCGGGCTGATATTGCCTTCCATTATATCCTCTCTGCCAAAATTGTATAAACAGTTGTCGGTTCTGCAATCCATACTTTCCTGGTTTAAAAGGCCGTCATGATATACGTTGTAAATATCCGTTACAAATGCTTCAGACAAAGCTGGGATCTGCCCATACAGCATCTGCAGGCGGTTTGTCTAACGGCAGCGTGTTTAGAAAATCATCCTTGCATCCGCCAAACACTATGCTTAAAATTACAACGGGTAGTAAATTTTTTATTGTTCGTTTCATTTGATAAGATTTAAAAGGTGATAGTTGCTCCTAAATTAATGACTCTCGCCTGTGGGTAATATTGTAAACTGCTGTTTACTGATTCCGGATCGAAAATGTCTTGCTTGGCCCAGGTAAATAAATTAAGGCCATTGGCATAAATCCTTAAATTATTAACACCTGCTTTTTTTCCCAATTGTGCAGGAAGATTGTATCCTATTTCAACATTCTTTAACCGGACATAGTTGGTGCTTAACATGTAGTAAGTATTACGGTTAGAAAAATACTGGTTGTTTCTATCAACTGTGCGTGGGTCTACGGAACTTGGATTGTCAATGGTCCAGCGATGATCGTAACTATATTGCGTATAGTTGCCAATAGTACCTGACTCTGTTTGGAAAAACAATTCACCACCTGCTGCATTCTGAAACAAAATCGATAAATCAAAACTCTTATACTGAATACCAATATTTAATCCACCCTGGAATGTTGGTGTTGTTGTTTTATCCGATCTTACCCGGTCATTTGCATCAATTTTTCCATCATTATTTACATCTTTAAATTTCATACTCCCTGGAAAAAGTTTACCGGCGCCACCAACACCTGTGTAATCCAGGGTGTTCTTATCTATGTCTGCCTGGTCTTTAAACACACCGTCATAAATGTATACAAGATTATTATCCGGGTTTGTTATATCGTTCGGAATAGGATGTCCGGTTGATAATTGATAAACTGGCCTTCCTGGTGTCTCATCCCAGAAAGTGATTTTGTTTTTAGCATATCCGCCGTTTACACTTACATTAAATCTAACGTCACCAACCTGATCGTGATACCCCACTGTAAACTCGTAACCCTTATTAGCAACCTTGCCAATATTCTCTGCAGGCAATGTTAAACCAGCACTTCGGGGAATAGAGGCGTTTCTAAACCATAAAATACTCGAACGGCGGTTCTGGAAATAATCCAGTTCAACAGTTATCTTGTTATTCCATAAAGAAGCGTCCAACCCTAAGTTATAGTTATTGGCTACTTCCCATGTGATATCCGGGTTGGGTATCCCGTTTTCGTGATATGCAGCAGCAACCTGGTTGTTAATAACATAGCCAGTTGAGGTAAGAGCATAAGTTGGAAGATAACTATACTCCACTAAGTTGTTATTAACAGATACAGCATCATTACCCAACTTGCCCCATGAACCGCGAAGTTTTAAAGAATTGATGAATGTAATATTGTTGGCGAAAAATTTCTCCTCAGAAATTCTCCATCCTGCACTAACACCCGGAAAAAACCCAAATCTTTTTTGTTCCGGAAAGTTATAAGAACCGTCATAGCGCCATAAAAATTCAGCGATATATTTTTCTCTATAATTGTATCCTACACGTCCGAAATAATTCAAACGGGCACGTTCCCAGGCGCTACCGTTCGATTTTTGGTCTACCGGGCCACCGGCATTTAACTGGTCAATTGTTGTGGATGGAAAATATTGGCGAAAAGCGTTAAAAAAGTTACTGTTCGATTGTTCTTTTGTTATCCCGGCGAGCGCTGTAACATGATGATCACCAAAGCTATGATCGTATGAGATTATTCCTTCCAACAGCGAACTTAACTCATCTTCTGTGTACTGGTTAAGTGTCGGCTGGGTAGTTGGGCCTTTTTGTACCTTGGTCAATAATGGTGTTACGCCATCATCTTCGTAGGTAGTGTAATCCCAGCTATAGATATACCATGGAGTATTCCAGGTTTTTCCTTGCCGTATATACTTATCCAGCGCTACATTACCTGTAACCTTTAATCCTTCTACCCATGGAATACTAATTTCAACCTTGCCATTTGACTGAAGATAATAACGCGTGTCTTTATCATAGCCGGTTTGGTTGGTAGTAATTACTACAGGCTGTTCGCCATTCTCAATATCCGGTCCGGGTAATCCGTTTGGCCAATAAGCAGGCTTATAAGGATATCCACGCATCAGCATTCTAAAAATAGAGCCGGCGGATTTTGTAGGGAAGAAACGGTCTTCCTGACGTCCCAATACACCGAGAGAAACATTAATGTATTTGTTCACTTTTGCATCAAGATTAATGCGAAAATCATATTGCTTGTAGCCGGTTGCTGAGTTTTTATAATATCCGTCCTGGTTTTGATAATCAATAGAAGCCAGGTATCTTACAGCTTCAGACCCCCCTGTTAATTGAATGTTATGACGTACCTGTGGAGACCAATTTTTTAAAGTGGCGTCAAACCAATCTGTATTTGGATGTCCCCACGGATCTGAACCATCTGCATATTTTTCAATATCTGCCGGTTGGAAAGGAGCAGTGGCAACACTGCCTGAAGACGGATCAGTGTATTTTCCGGTTGTTTTAAACGCTGCTAAAGCATCTGCCCATTTTGAAGGGTCCAGTTTATATACCTCTATCTCATTTGCCATGGTAGCATATTCTGTGGCATCGAGTACTTCGGGAATAGTAGTAGGCTGGGCCCATCCCTGGTTAAAACTATAAGATAATTGTGGCTTGCCGCTTTTACCACGTTTAGTAGTAATAAGTATAACGCCATTTGCGGCCCGGGCGCCATAAATTGCGGCTGAAGCGTCCTTCAATACAGAAAAACTTTCCACGTCTGCGGGGTTTATACGGTCTAAACCACCAGCTCTTGCCGGAACACCGTCAATAACAATTAAAGCACTGTTATCTCCCAATGAATTAGTGCCACGAATATGGATAGTTGCTCCGTCATAGCCGGGTTCACCACTGCTGTTGGTGGCGATTACACCAGGCAAACGGCCAGCTAAAGAATTAGACATATTTACAGCCGGAGATTTTTGTAGTTCGGTGCCTTTTACCTGTGCTACTGCGCCCGTTACAGTAACCTTTCTTTGTGTGCCGTAACCAACCACAATAACCTCACTTAGTTTTCCCGCTTCAGCGGTTTTGAGTGTTACATTAACTGTTGTACGGTTCCCTACTTTCACCTGCTGCGATTCATAACCGATAGATGAAAAATTAAGTATTGCGCTTGTATCAGGAACTTTAATTATGTAATCGCCATTATCATTGGTTGTGGCACCTGTGGTTGTGCCTTGTATTAATATGCTGATATTTGGAACAGGTTCCGACTTCTCATTCGTAACCTTACCTCTTATTGTTTGCGCAGTAACAGAGTTGTTGATAAGAGCTAAGAAAAAAACAATGGAGGCGATGAACCACATCTTTTGACGAGTAAATTTTTTCATGGCATTATTTTGATTTAAATTATTGGGTAACTAATACAGCTAGCACATTTATTAGCGAAAATTCAATTGGCAGTCCAAATATAAAAGAGTTGTTAAAACAAAAAAATTTTAATTGTCATTTCCACAATTATTTTTTTGAAGTGTAAAAAATACATTTTATGTTAAGAAAGTATTGGTTGGTAAACGCATTTCTTTTCGTATGCATAGTTTCTGTTGCTCAAAAAAAATATTTATTCGAAGAACCAAAAATGGGTTCACCATTTACAATTTCTATTTATACAAAAGATTCAATAAAAGCGGAACAAATTGCTGCAAAAGCATTTGAGCTTGCAGATAGTTTAAACTTTATACTAAGTGATTATATTGACAGCAGTGAAATAAACCGCTTAAGTGCTTCATCAGGAAAAGATGTTTATATACATGTTTCAAAACCGTTGTATGATATTATAGTGCAGGCACAAAATGCTGCAATATTAACTGATGGTGCATATGATATAACAATTGGCCCTGTAGTAAAACTTTGGCGTAAAGCAAGAAAAGAAAAAAACTTTCCTGATAAAGATTCTTTAAAGCTCGCATTGCAAAAAACAGGTTATAAATATCTTCATATCGATACAATACATCAAAGTATTTACCTCGAAAAGAAAGGAATGTTATTGGATGTAGGCGGCCTTGGTAAAGGATTTGTAGCACAAGCTGCATTAGACCTTATAAAGAAAAGTGGTTTAATCAAGCTATGGTAAATGCCGGTGGTAAAATTGTTACTGCAGATGCGCCGCGATAATCAGAAAGGATGGATTATAGGCATTAATCAACCTGAAGAAAAAATTGAAATATTGCCGCAAATGCTTTCATTACAAAACATGGCGGTTTCTACATCCGGCGACATTTATCAATATGTTGAGCTTAACGGAAAAAAATATTCTCATATAGTTAATCCTAAAACAGGCATTGGATTAACGCATCAAAAAAATGTAACTGCAATTGCAAAAGATGGAACAACTGCAGATTGGTTATCTACTGCATGCAGTGTGCTTTCAACAAAACAAAGCATGCGCCTGGTAAAAAAAATAAATGGAGCAGCAATATTAATTACAGAAAATAAAAATGGAAAAATAAAAAAGAAAAGTTCCCCTCTTTTTAAAACTTATTATTTTTGAAATAATTGTTATTCTGACAATTTTATAATAACGATTGATTTCGCCAATACTTTAAAGCCTCTTAATGATAGCGTATTGCTTCTTATCATTTTTATCTTTTTTATTTTTTACTGATACCACATTTGCGCCTTATGAGCAGGCGATACAAGGAACAAATATTTCATTCAAAATGATACCGGTTAAAGGCGGCAGCTTTATGATGGGAAGTAATGCCAACGAAAAAAATCACCAGGCGGATGAAGGTCCGGCCGTAAAAGTTTTTGTGGATTCTTTCTGGATGGAAGAACATGAGGTTACTTATGATGAATATATTTTGTTTGCCGACGAACAATTTGACGCAGCACCAAAACCGGATGGAATTACACGGCCAAGTCCGCCATACATTGATTTTACTTTAGGCATGGGAAAAGCAGGTGGTTTTCCTGCAAACAGTATGAGCCAGTATGCAGCCTTAATGTATTGCAAATGGCTGTATAAAAAAACCGGGATTTTTTATCGTTTACCTACAGAAGCTGAATGGGAATATGCAGCGCGTGCAGGAACAGAGACAGCTTATTTTTTTGGAGATGATGATAGCAAACTTTCTGAATATGCATGGTATGCCAACAATAGTGAAAATAAATATCATCACGTAAAAGAAAAAAAACCAAATGCTTTGGGCTTGTATGATATGCTGGGTAATGTTGCTGAATGGACTTTGGATCAATATAAAGAAAATTATTTTGAAGAGATTAAAACCAACACAAATAATCCTTCCATCAAACCAACAAGCAAATATCCAATAACTTTAAAGGGCGGAACTTTTAAAGATGAGAGTGCAAAACTCAGATGTGCAGCACGCATAAAATCTGATTTAAAATGGAATGCCCGCGATCCACAAATACCACGCAGCAAATGGTGGAATGCAGATGCACCATTTATTGGCTTTCGCATTGTGCGTCCAGTAAAACAACCATCTGCTGAAGAAGCCGATCAATTTTTTACACAATATCTTTCATTAAAATAAAATACTATCATTATGACTACGCATGAAAACAAAAAGCAACAAGACCGAAGAACATTTATTAAAAATACTTCACTTGTTGCAGGTGGAATAATGGCAGCTCCATTTGTATCAGGTGCAAATTATTTTTCAGGCGCTTCTGATGTAATTAAGATTGCGCTTATTGGTTGTGGCGGAAGAGGAACCGGCGCAGCAACACAGGCATTAAGCACCAAACAAAATGTGCAATTGGTTGCAATGGCTGATGCTTTTAAAGACAGGCTTGATGATAGTTATAATAATTTGCTCGAAGCACTGCCAGGATAAAAAAGATCGCATGCAGGTAAAAGAAGAAAATAAATTTGTTGGCTTTGATGCTTACAAACATGCCATTGCACTTGCAGATGTGGTTATTCTTGCAACGCCTCCGGGTTTCAGACCAATTCATTTTGAAGAAGCGATCAATAATAATAAGCAGGTGTTCATGGAAAAACCTGTAGCTACAGATCCTAACGGAATACAAAGAGTTTTAGCTGCTGCAGAAAAAGCAAAACAAAAAAAATTAAATGTAGTTGTTGGATTGCAGCGCCGTTATCAAACCTCTTATCGCGATTTAATAAAGCGTGTGGAAGATGGAGCAATTGGCGATATTACTTCAGCACAGGCATGGTGGAATAATGATGGTGTTTGGGTAATCCACGCAAACCGGATCAAACTGAAATGGAATATCAAATGCGCAACTGGTATTATTTTGTATGGCTTTGCGGAGATCATATTACTGAACAACACATTCATAATCTTGATGTGATTAACTGGGCAAAAAATAGTTACCCGGTTCGTGCGCAAGGCATGGGCGGAAGACAGGTTAGAGTGGGAAAAGATTATGGAGAAATATTCGATCATCATTATGTTGAATTTCATTATGCGGATGGAACTATTTTAAACAGCCAGTGCCGTCATCAAAAAAACACTATGAGTAAAGTGGATGAATTATTAATTGGCACGAAAGGAAAAGTTTTTTGTGATGCAGCCAACATAACTGATCTTAAAGGCAAAGTGATTTATCAATTTGATAAGTCAAAAGAAAACCAGCCTTATCAAAATGAGCATGATGAATTGTTTGATGCTATTGCAAAAGGTGAATATAAATTTTGGGATGCAGAACGCGGCGCTAAAAGCACTATGACATCTATACTTGGAAGAATGGCTACTTATTCAGGTGAAGTAGTTGAATGGGATAAAGCCATTAATTCGGGCATCAACATCATGCCTTCAACATTCAGCTTTGATGCAATGCCACCTGTTAAGCCTGATGAGAATGGAATGTATGCCTGTGCCACTCCCGGAGTTACAAAATATTTAGCATAGTTTTTATAGACTGGTTCAGTCTCGACAGACTGAGCCAGTCTTACTTTTCATTTTAATTAATTAAAGCATAACATATGCAACGCAGACGTTTTATACAACAATCAGCATTTGCCGGCAGTTCTTTATTTGCGGCATCAGTTGCCAAAGCAACATCAACAAAAAACAAAATTGATAATGCGCCATTTCATTTGAATTATGCTACACATGATGGCATGTTTAAAAATAATGCAGGCAATGATTTTATCGACCAGATAAAATATGCTTATGATCTTGGTTTTAGATCTATTGAAGATAATGGTATGGTTGGCCGTTCGGCAGATATGCAACAAAAAATTGGTGACACACTTGCAAAGCTTGGAATGAAGATGGGCGTTTTTGTAGTTGATAAAGGTGGCAATGATGCTAATTCGCTAACAACCGGTAAGCAGGAATATGTTGATATTTTTTTGAAAGGATGTAAGCAGGCTGTTGAAGTTGCTAAAAGAGTAAATGCTACTTGGGTTACTGTTGTGCCTGGCGATTTTGATCACAGTAAATCACTCGATATGCAAACAGCCAATGTGATTGCGGCTATGCGCAAAGGCGCTGAAATTCTGGAACCGCATAATTTGGTTATGGTACTTGAGGCTTTAAGTGATAATCCTGAATTGTTTTTAAGAGGCTCAGATCAAACTTATCATATCTGCAAATCGGTAAATAGTCCATCATGCAAAATATTGTATGATATGTATCACATGCAACGAAACCAGGGAGATATTATAAGACACATGGATGATGCATGGGATGAAATTGCTTATATTCAGATTGGAGACAACCCGGGCAGAAAAGAACCCACTACCGGTGAAATGAATTATAAAAACATTTTTAAACACATTTATGAAAAAGGCTATAAAGGTGTATTAGGAATGGAGCATGGTATTTCAAAACCGGGAAAAGAAGGTGAAGATGCTTTGGTTAAAGCATACAGAGATTGCGATGATTTTGTTTAAACAGTAACTATTAATTTAAATAAAAAATGCTTTAAACATGAATACGCAATGTTTAAAGCATTTTACTTTTTACAGCTTACTTTTCACATTTCACTTTTCACTTTTTTCATTCAACACTTTATTTGCCGCCAACACTAAAAACAAGTAATCTGTTGTGCCGCCACCTAAAACATATTCGCCTTGCTGCCATAAATATGGAAACGGTAACAGCTCCGGGAAATCAGGACGTATTAATGCTGTGCCTGAGGCAATGCCACCGGGAATATAAGACCAGTCCGCACGATTAAAACCGTAAGCCGGAATCATTGAATGCGCACCAACACCTGATGCAAATGAAGCTGTGTTGTGCCCGGGATGACAACCTAAAATAAAATTCAATGCAGCTAACATGTAATCATCAGTAACAATATTTGGAAATGCTGCATGCAGAAAATATTGCTTATAACCAAAGTGCTGAATATCCCAACCTGCACCCCAGATATTTGGTCTGTAAGGAACTTCGTAAGGTGTTTCTTTTGATTGTGCTTTAATTGTATCAAATAAGATTTTTACAGCACTTCGTAATTGTGTTGGTAAATGATGCATCATTTATCATCGGCAACACACGACCAACCATCCAACCATAATTATTAATTTGTTTTGCAATCACATCTTTATTCGCAATTAAAAAATCAGCATATTTTTTTTCTTTTGTTGTAATGTATAATTCTGTTGCAAGCTCAATTCTTTGTCCCGGATATTTTTCTTTTGTATCATTCCAAACCTGTTCTGCAATTTGCAAACAATCATTTGCCATTGTATCGTTATAACCTTTCATTACACGATAAGCAGCAGCTAATGCGCCGGCAACTTCCAAACTTCTGCCAGGATTATCTTCTGTAAAAACCCAACGGTCATCAGGTGAATTTGGCAAACCAACTTCATTTGTTCTTTCGCTTTGCTTTCACATCATTATAAAATTTATTATCTGTGATGTTTGCTGCATCACCAAGTATAGTGTATTGCTGCAGCGTTGGTTCAATAATGCCGCGATAAAATCTGCCCATACTTTTATAACCGCCAACAATTGATAACAAGCCATGTTCTATTTGCTGCAACACATCAGGTTTGCCATCAGGCTGCTGAATTTCTACAACATGTGTTTGCTGATTGATGCTTGTGTTATCATACTTCACATCAAATGTTTCATAAGCTAAAGTTAATCCATAAACTGTTTCTGCCTGCGATTCAACACGCAAATCAAAATCACCTGCATCATGCCATGCACCAACATTTAAACCGGGAACCGTTTCACCACTTTTATATTTTGTAAGTGTTGATGCGCCCTGAATATATCCGTCAAAATGATTTGAATCAATTGGCGCCATGCGTGCATCATCCATGTGGCAGAAGCCATGCCACACACGATATTTATCATTCACACGCATGTGGCACATTTGCGCCGGTAAAAAATATTCAAGCGTTGGCTGCCAAACATTTTCTGCAAAAACACTATCGCTTATTTGAAAAACATTTGTTGTATCATTTCCATATTTCACTACATACATGCCCGGTTTTTTTATTTGCGTAGAAATCAAATTGCAAATAATGATAACGCAAAAAATTGCCCCAGTCTTTTGGTGTTGCTTGCAACACATTTTCATAATTCCCATTTTCATTAATGCGCAGTAACGATGCAGTTGATTTTGTTTTATCATTTGCATCTAATTCGATCACTGCAATTTTTTGTTGTGATGGATGATAACCAACCTGCGACACCTGCACAACCGGCTTCGACTATCCAACCATCAATCGCATGTGGTGTAACAAGCCATTCAATTGCATGTTGCGTTTTTCCTTTTTGAATAAGTGAACGAACAACAAACCAACCATTGTTATACTTGCCTCTTCCATCCAATAATTGCAAATTGTTTCCATTCAGATTTTCAATCGTCATTCTTTGTTTATCGCTTTCCGGAGCAATAGTTAGTTTATTACCTGTTGCCATTGGTGTCAACCTGTGTCTCACCTTCATCATCAATATAATTTTGTGTGTTTGCCTGTCGCGGAAAAATGCCAAACGCATTATCCATGTAATAAGATTTTCCAAACAATACCGAAGGCAACAATTCAAAATTGAAACCTACTTTACCAATCCAGTTATCAGGCAACGTGCTATCGAGATCAACAATTATTTTAAATGCTTTTCCTGCCGGCACAACATGAATGGTATAACTAAATTTTAAATCCGGATAAATAACCGGATTAAACCTTTGCGATTCAATTTCTTCGTTCGGATATTCCATATGTACGCTGATTGCTCCTGTTGTTTTATCAACCATGCGCTTTCCAACTTTTGGTATCGGCTGCCATTGCCCGGGCGTTGGGTTTAATCGTATATCACCGTTTGTTGCTACGCGTTCACCGTTTTGTATTACACCAACGCCGCCCTGGTGGCCTTCAGGATAAAAGTCCCATGCAAGCATTACGTTTACGCCCTGATATTCCAAATATTCTTTATCATTTAAATGCATTTGCTTTTGTTGTGCATGCAATTGAAAAGATATAAACAGAAACAAAACAGAGCAATATTTTTTCATGATAAGGTTTGTAATCTTAATAATTTTTTGTTGATGTGATTTTGACGACAGGAGAAAACTCTAATACATGATCTGCAATTCGAAAGACATCTTCTAACGCCGAGGTGACAGTTTATTATTTATATAAATGTTGCACATTTTTAAAACAGTTTTCATCAAAGAATTATTTTTCCAAATCCGGGCTTTGCACAATTGTTATGTCTGAAACATTGTTTTTTATGATTGACGGCAGATCATTTTTTTTCTGCGGCGTTACATGAAACATATAAATTCTTTTTACATCATCTAAATAAAATGCCGGGCGATCATCATCGTTTATAAAATTAATTTCAACATCAGACAACTTAATATTTTTTGCATGACGAATAAACATACCATACGAAGGGTTTTCACCAAACATGCCTGGCTCAGGATACTGATTTATTTTTTCGGGAATTGAATCAGCCTGGAATTTATCACCGCCGCCCTTAAAATACATTTTGATATTGCTTAACGTTATATCGTTTACATCGTGCCCGGGAATGCCTGTAATGGTACATGCATATTTACTACTTGAATTGTAAGAAACAAGATTGCTGATAATAACTCTTCTTATTTCGCCAACCGGTGTATTTGCAGGCCCGCGCATACGGGCACCAAGCCGTATAAAAATGGGATCGTTTACCACATCACGCATTGTAATGTTATTGATGGTTACATCTTCCAGCAAAGCGCCGTCAACACTTTCCAATGCAAGTCCGCGGCAATAATCAAACACACAATTAGAAATCGTAACATTTTTAAAACCGCCGTTTGATTCTGTGCCGAATTTTATTCTGCCTATTGGCGAAAAATGATAAGCCGGGTTATCGCTGCGCTGATATGTTCCATCTAATAAGGTGCCTTCGTCATAACCGCTTACCTGGCAATTGGTGATGGTTACATTTTCTGTTGAACGGAAATAACCCAATGCAAAACTGCTCTTCAGGCAAATACCATCATCATACGGCGAGTTTACAAAACAATTTGATATGCGCACATTATGACAACAATCAACATCCACACCATCGCGATTCGTATCAAACTTTACATTATCTAACGTAAAATTGTCTACGCCTGTTGCAAGAATGCCAAACCATCCGCCATGCAAAATCGAAATATCTTTTATGATTACATTTCTGCATCGTACAAGTCCGATTGCTTTGTTTGCGCTTTGTTTATTACCATGCGGCCAATCATGGTATAAATTTTTTCCATTAATTAATCCGTGACCTATAATCGCAATGTCATGTAAGCTATCACCCCAAATTAAACTGTTATGCCAGTGCCTGTGTCCTTCGTCTTCATACGCATTGTTTGCGCCCGGTTCTTCTTCATCATAACCATTTGCAGCATTTACAGGAGCAGCAATAATTGTCGCACCGTTATCAATGTATAAGGTGATATTGTTTTGCAAATGAATAGAACCGCTGAAATAATTTCCTGCGGGAAAATAAACAGTACCGCCACCATGTTTTGCTGCAGCATCAATTGCATTGTTGATAGATTTACTATCCAGCGTTTTACCATCTGCTTTTGCACCAAAATCTTTTACGTTGTAAAAAACACTTTTGTTCTGTGCAATAACTTGCGAACCCAAACAAGCTATTACAATAATGAATAGCGTTATTTTTTTTGGCAGTGATTTTATATCCATTTTTTTATGTGATTTTGAGATTATACCTGTGTACAACATAGATAAAAGGTTTATCATTGTTCGCACACCACAGTTGTATAACTAACTGCATCTATTTTAAATTTTGCTTCTCCATTTTTAACCGCAGCCGGCTCTTCCTCTTTCATATTTTTATTTTTTGATGTTGTATGGACAGATAATTTTTTTACAACAGATGGCAACCCTTTTAATGTAACCATTCTTTCTGCACCATTATTTACAATGTGAACGGCATAAGCATTTCGTTTGTTATCCCCCTGTGCAGCACATGTTATAAATGAAGCGTCCGTTGTAACAGGCATTGCGTCTAAATTTTCAGGAACAGAAGCTAACTGTTTCAAATTCCAAAAGCGCTGGCCAGGATGCAATGAATCAGGGTTACCAAAAATTCCGTCACCAATCAGCGGCGAATAATCTGCAGTTAACTGCCATTGAAGTATGCTTAACGGCTGGCAAACAGCCATTAATTTTGTATAAAGATTTATTTCTTTCAAAGCATAAATTTGTTCCTGGAATATCTGCGGATAATTCCATGCAGCAGCATCTATACTTCCTTCACCAACAATTAACGGTAAACGCATTTGTGTTGCCGCATCTCTCCATTTTTGCAATGTTTCTGTATCCCATCCTCTCCATGAATGAAAAGAAATGGCGCCGATGTAGCGATGCGTTGCAGTGTCTCGCATCGCAGGATAAATAAATGAATAAGTTGTTGCATCAGAGTTATCACCCAGCAACATTTTTGTTGTTAAACCATGCGATGCAAAATAAGCGCCAAGCCCTTTAATTAATGCAGCATGCTCCTCTCCTGTTTGACGAATATTTATTCCAAGATCAGATTCATTAAATGAAAATAGTTTCACATCAGCATTGTAAGCATCTTTTAAATACAAAATATAATCTGCAATTGATTTATAAATTTCCTGTGATTTTGTTGAATCAAGGGGATTGCCCCAGGGCTCGCCGGGCTGATGACGAAAATGCAAATCTCCAACTACAGCCCATTTTGGCGGAAACCATGCGCTAAGAATTATAGGAATATTCATTTTGCTTAATCGCTGCGCCATCTCCATGCTTTCTTTTACATGCGGATGAAGTTTGCCAGCTTTCGCAGAATCAATAGGGCTACTGTTTTCAACAGGTTGCCATAACATCCACGGCATTTCAACACGGCCCCACGCAACACGCATATTATCCAAACAATAATCAATTACCTGCGGATCGAGTTTTGGATTTTGTAAACGAAAGTTCCCACCAAAACCCGCAAACAGTGAGCCTTGACTTTTTGTATTTAAAGTTAGTGTTATTGGTTTTTTATCTACAGTACCCGATGCTTTAATTACAAATGTTTTTTCACCGGTTTGTTCGTTTTGTATGCTGTTTTTTTGCAATGGAATGTAAAGTGAAATATCATCATCATTTTGTTTTTTAATAATTACAGTTGAAAATGAATCGAGCGTGATCTGCAATTGACGTTGCGCCGATGCAAAATTTAATTTTGTTGCAGTTGCCTGTATATTTTTATCGATCGACGATACAATAAAATGTTCTTTATTGTGCTGGTTATTATCATCCGTTATGTCAAGCGTTCCATTTTTAAAATATAACGCAGGAAGTTGAATGCAGAAATAAAGTTGAGATGAATCAGTTGCTTTTTTTGAAGTGAAACCCACAATAATTTTTGCTTCGTGCTGCAGAACATTTTCAATTACATCTTCTTTAAAATAAAAACTGTCAAGATTTGTTGTAATGGTTTGCCTGTTTCCGTCACGAATAAATTTTGGCTGTTGCCGCTCCTGCGCTGTTGCCCTTATTTGCGACCAGTCGTTATTAATTACCTGCAAGCTTGTTTCAAATTCCATTAACTGTCCGTCAACGCGAATGCCTGTAATATTTCCCCATGGTTCAACTTCCGTTTGTGCATATAATTTTTGCGTGAAAAAACCAGGGCTTAGACATAAGATTATACAGAAACGTGCTTTTATTCTTTTAATAAACTTATTTAATGTCATGATTCAACTTAACATTTATATAAATTCTATGGAAGATTTACCGAACGGCGAACGCCGTTGCTGTTAATCATATCAACAGCAGTTACTAAATTATTAACCTGCAAAAATCTTGATGATTGGGATAAGAAAGAATTGCCATAATAAAATTCCTGCTTTTGAATGCCACCGTTTTTATAATGAATAATTGCGCTCATATCATCAGGATTTACTTTAATTGTTGTTACATTCTTTCTTAGTTGAAATATTTTTAAATCGCCTTTATTCTGGCTTGCTGCAACAAGATATTTACCTTGCGCACTTTGCAATTTTATTAATGCCTTACCATCACCAGGAATATAAATGCCGCTTTGCAAAATTGATAATGGCTTGAAATTTCCTTTTCCATCGCCTTTCAATAATAAACCATTAAAAGCATCATATCTTCCTGTTGTAACTTCAGTTCCAAAATCATTACCATTTATTACTACATCAAGATTGCCATCACCATCAAAATCATCTGCAATCATTCCATTCAATGGAGCAAACTGCGCCTGCATTCGGTAATGGAATCATTGTAAATTTTCCATTGCCATCATTTCGCAAATAACACGATTGCAGCATGGTGGCCTTTAATCGTAATGCGCCTTCGCGTTGCTTTGGTCGATATAATGCTATCCATTGTTGCCGTTGCAAAAGATTTGTAAGTTGGAAATTTTCTTTTATGCTAATCATTTCTTTAATCATATCATCTCTGCCGAAAGCGGGAAATTCTTTTAGCGTTCCATGTTCTATCAGGAAGAAATAAAGAAGGTATTGCATCATAGTTTCCGTTATTATCGAAGTCTTTTGCAGTTATATAAACCGGATATTTATCGCTTGCCTGGTACAAAGTGTTCAAACCAACATTGCCAATAATATAATCTGTTTTGCCTGTATGCCTGAAATCGCCGGCAACTATTGAATTCCACCAACCTGTTTTATCTGCAAGTCCCGTTGATGTTGTTACATTTTGAAATTTACCGTTTGCATTTTTTAAAAAAGTTACCGGCATCCATTCGCCGGCAAGTATTAAATCAGTTTGTCCATCGTCGTCAAAATCAGTGAACAAAGCATCACAAACCAAGACCGATATTTTTTAAAGCCGGAGCAACTTCATTTGTAACATCTGTAAATTTTGCAATGCCGTCTTTTGAATCGTTTCTTAAAATAAAACTGCTAACCGGCTTGGGATAATGCCACGGATCAACACGGCCAGAAACAAACAAATCAAGCTTACCATCATTATTGTAATCAAAAGCACGCACACATAATTTGCTTGTATAATTTTGCAGGTAGCGCAAAAGAATCCAATTTAAAATTTCCTTTGCCATCGTTGATGTATAACCTGTCCTGGTATTTTGAACTGCCGGATTCATATTCGTATCCACCGCTGGCAATATATACATCAGGTTTCCCATCACCATTCGCATCAAATATCAGTATGCCTTCATCTTTATAAGCATTAAACTCCGGGTTGGTTGACTGACAGATCTTTTTGTCTGAACTTTCCATCGGCCTGCTGCAAAAAAATCTTTGCCTGCTTGTAAGAATTGCCGCCGATTATGATATCATCGAGGCCATTATCATCAACATCTCCTGTTGCTAATGCCGGTGAATATTGGGAAAATTTGTGTGGCAATAATTTTTGAATATTAAAATCTATATATTCGGGCGTGCTATCCTTGTAATTAATTCCACATGGTTTTGTTACCTCATTAAATAATGCAGTTGTATCTGTTGCATTGTTTGAATACGAATAATTTGTGTTTGCATTTTCAATGTTTGCAATAATGGTTTGATTTGCGCTTACATCTTTAATTGTTTGCTTTTTATTATTATTCCATTTTATTACAACCGAATCAACCGTCGTTATTTTACCTAAACCAAAATGCGCGATATTTTGTATGGTTGATAAATAGCCCCGATAAGGATTGTTTTCATAAACCTGGTTTTTATCATGGCTGTAATAAATTGTTGCCATTGCGCCCAAGCCGTTTATATTTTGCGCATCGCCCTTAAACTGTATGTTTAAATAATGCGTGTTGATGGTATCTTTATCGCGCGAAGTATTCCTGTATAACAAAGCTTCATCATTGATGTTGTTGATGACCATATCCATTGCGCCATCATTATCAAAATCCGCATATGCAGCACCATTTGAGAAAGTAGGAACAGACAAACCCCAATTATTGGTTACATCACTAAATGTAAGATCGCCATTATTATGAAAAGCATAATTATGCATTTTGATCTCCGGTATTTGTTAATGATTTGTTGCTTTGATGCAAGATTTGTAGCATCCTGCCGATAGGCAATAAAATCATGATCAGCTTACATCTTTTGGAAAACCGTTAGTGATGATAATATCGCGATAACCGTCATTATCAAAATCGGTTATCAACGGCGTCCAGCTCCAGTCTGTTTGCGCAATACCACTCATAAAACCAATTTCGCTGAAAGCAGGTGCACCTATAGATCATTTTCATCCAATCGCCGGCCCCTGGTTTAATTGCAAAGTGTTTCGCACATACTGATACTGATAACCATACTGATCAAAGTTCTGATAAGTGATATAACTGTTTGCAGCCATCATCATTTTTTTTCGGATAATTATCCTCCGGGTTCATATCCAGCTCAATTACATCCGGCAAGCCATCATTATTAATATCCACTATATCCTGCCCCATTGAATTGAAAGAAGTATGTTTAAAATATTCTTTTGCTCTGTTGGTAAAATGTGCCGTCATGGTTATTGATGTAAAGAATATTATTTGATAAAAAATCATCTGAAACATAAATATCTTTCCAGCCATCATTATTGATATCGCAAATGGTTGCCGCATGGCCATAACCTTCAAATGTTATTCCTGCCTGCACAGAAACATCATGAAATACCGGATGTTTTAATGCCGGATTCCAATCGTTGCGGTAAAGTCTTCCGATACTTGCTGCCTGTTGTGGCAGCGTTACGGCTGCCAAAAACAGATTGGTCATAACCGGTTGAAGCTTCATTAACCGTAAGATACATATCAAGGTCGCCATCATTATCATAATCAAAAAAACTGGCCATGGTTGATTGCACATGAATATCCAATCCATATTCTGCGGCCATATCTTTAAAATGTGGAATACCGTCTTTATCTACTCCCTGGTTGATGTATAATATATTGCGCCTTCTCAGCGAATCTTTATAAATGGTATTGCAGACATAAATATCCAGTAACCCATCATTATTTATATCAACAACAGATACACCTCTTGCCCATCTGCCCTGCCGCCAACACCGGCTTTTTCTGTTATATCTTCAAACTTAAAATTGCCCTTTATTAAGATATAGTTTGCAGGAAACCATATTGCCGGTAAAATAAATATCCTGCAATCCATCATTATTAAAATCGCCAATGCCAACGCCGCCGCCATTATAAATATTTACAACATCCAGCGGATTTATAGAATCGTTCTCGGTAATTGTATTATTGAAATGTAATTCCTGAATGGGATGAAGAAATTTTTTCAAATAAGGTGTGCTTGTTTTTGACAAGCATGAAACAGTAAAAAATAAAACAACAGAATAATAATTGAACAAACTTCATATTATATAATTCGTAAGTATTTACGTAAAATTATAGATAAGTCATAAATAAAAAAGGTTTCGGTTGGAGAAGCCCTTTTACAATTTCTATTAATTATTTTAATACCCGTGGTTCTGTGATAGATTTGGATTAAGCGCTCTGGCACCTTGTGGTATTGGCAAAAGAGTCCAGTTCGGTGTAATCGCAGTATTATATAAACCATGTATCTGCCCATCATGTGTTGGGCCTGGTGCCGGATTGGGAACAGGGTTATAGCTGCTTTCTTTAGTGCCATTCGCCTTGTTTATAAAATCAACAGCTACATCTGTACCTGCTCTGCATAGATCAAAAAAAGTAGAATATTCGCCGGTAAGTTCATGCCTGTATTCGCTTAATACCATTTGCAAAGGATCTGTAATGGCTTGGCCGGGAGTGCCATCATAATTAGCACTGTCTTTCATTACTAGCGGGTGCAGTTCCGCCCCATGCCCTATCTCTTACTAATTTAAGATCAGCCATTGCACCGGGAACATCACCTGTGCGAATTTTACATTCAGCCCTGCTTAGCAAAACTTCAGCATAACGCATCAATATTTGGTTTTGGTCTCCAAAAATATGTGCGGTATTATCGCTGGGACTATTATAATTGCCGGTAAGATTTGGGTCTCTCCATTTTTTTGCGCAAACATATCCTGTACGACCTTTGTCATCTCCATACCATGGCCTGGTTTTGGTTCCAACTGTATTTATTATTTTACCATTATCCGCCTGTATATATTTTTTTCAGTCGATTACCAGTAGCAAAACCTGCCTACTACAGGAGGATAACCTTTTATTCCACCCCATTTTGCAATAATTCCGGGGCTTTGCAATGAATCGCCGGGACCTACAATGGTAAATATTTACGCTTATCTCCTTCCTGGTAAGAATTCCAAAGTGCAGGGTTACCATAGTCGTAACCTTGTTGGGTTATTTCATTTGGCCAGCTAAAACTGTCTATCCAGCCAAGTTCAGCTCCAGGCGGTTGCCAGCTTCCGCCCCAATCCTGCGGATCGCCTGGTTTTAAATAAAACTGAACTTCGAAAATAGATTCATCATTATTCTGATGATTATATTCGTTTACATCTGCAAAATTTGGCATCAAGTGATAGTTATCAAATTCCGGGCTATTGAAAGCTGTTAAAGCTCCTGCATAATCTTTTAGCCACATACGAGCTGCACCGTCATAAGCATATGCGGCACCTTTGGTTGCTCTTCCTAAATCAGCAGATGATAATTGCTGTTTTGATAATAATAAAGCTTCTGCCTGTTGCATATCTGACACTACTTGTTGAAACACAGAATCCCGGGAATCTCTGGGCCTTAAACCAAGATTTAAAGTGCCTGTAGTATCTGTTTCCAATGGAACACCACCAAAAGAAGCAGCCAGGTAATAGTAGGTCATGCCTCTCAGAAAAAAGCTTCTCCTCTTAAACGGCTTGCTAACGCATGATCAATCACCCCGTCGGTTTCTGCCTTTGTAATAACAGCAAATACAGAATTTGCTCTTGCAATACCAATATAAGATTGGTTCCAGAAAGTAATAAGCCCAACAAAAATTGGCGGGATTTGATAGTTATTCCAAAATACATCTGCACCCCAGTTGAAGAAGTCATGCGTTCCAAAATTGGCTCTATACCAGATACATTTTTTAAGCAGGTCACTATTCTGATATGTATCATAAATAGCATTTACCAGGGAAATCACCTGCTGCGGCTTACTGGCAGCAGCATCAGGAGAGATTCCAAATGTGTTGGTTTGATTTAAAAAGCTTTTACTGCACGACAGGGGAATAACTGCACAGGGAAGAGCTATAAGACTAATTATGATTATTATTTTAATTCTTTTCATATCGCTGAGTTTGGTCTTTATTTAAAATGTTACGTTTAATCCAAAAGTAAAATACCTGGATGAAGGATATGTTCCATTGTCAACCCCGTTTTGAGTTGCATTTCCACCCTGGATTCCTATTTCCGGATCAAGCCCTGTGTATTTGGTAATAGTAAAAAGGTTTTGAGAAGATACATATAGCCTTATCCTTGATATAGAAAAACGATTCAATAAACTTGCTGGCAAAGTATAACCAATTGAAACGTTTTTAAGTTTCAAAAAGCTTCCATCTTCAATCCATACACTGGATGGAACATTGTTAATCGAACTGTTATCGCCAGGAGTACCAACCGCCCTTGCATACCTGTTTGATGGATTGGTTGGCGTCCAGTGATTCTGGTAATATACTTCATTTACATTCTCAGAACCAACTCCACCCCGTCGTGCAAAGCTTTCAAGGTTACTTTCAACATAGTTCAATATTTTGTTTCCGTAAGAACCATAAAAATATAAATTGATATCCCATGCTTTATAAGTGGCATCAAGATTCAGCCCACCAAAAAATTTAGGTTGAGGATTTCCGATAGGTACTCTGTCATCAGCATTTACAAGACCATCTCCGGTAATATCTGCAAAATAACGATCACCGGGCACAGCAACAGCACCGGGACGATATATACCACCGGGAGCATTTGCATTTAAATCATCAATTTGTTTTTGGGATTGAAAAATACCGATTGCTTTATAACCAAAAAACTCTCCAACAGGTTGCCCTACATAGGAACGGGTATATTCATCCCATCCCTGGAAACCATTTAAAATTAAGCCGCCAAAATTCGTTACGAACTCTGTCCCTGATGTGATGCTCGTAAGTTTGTTTTTAATTGTAGTTAATGTTACTCCAATACCATAATGAAAATCCTTGCTTCCACTACCGTTGTAATTGGCGGCAAACTCAAAGCCTTTATTGTTCATACTTCCCACATTGCGGGTAATGAAATTATAACCGGTTTGTGCAGGCGCTGCAAGCCTTAGCAGGAAATCTTTTGAGTCGCGATTAAACCAATCAACAGTAAAAGTTAAAGCACCATCCAAAAAAGCGGCATCAATGCCAATATCTGTTTGCTTATCGGTTTCCCATTTCAGGGTTGGATTGGCAGGCTGAGTTTGTGCAATCCCATTTTGGTATATTTTATTAAATGGATAACCGAGATTATCAAGCCCTCCGCCATTTACATTTGATGGATAATTTCCTGCATACAGCGACTGGTATTGGAATAACCCTATGGGAGCCTCATTTCCTACTTCACCCTAACTGCCCCTGAGCTTCAGATCATAAAGCCAATTAGCATTTTTTAAAAACGATTCATTTTTTATTCTCCATCCAACCCCAGCAGAAGGGAATGTGCCGTATTTATGCCCTGTATCAAATTTGGAAGATCCATCTCTTCTTATAGTACCGGTTACCATGTATTTATCTGCAAACTGGTACGTTATCCTTGCAAATTCTGAAGCCAGGGTATAAACGTTTTGACCATTGCCGTTGTTCATGCCAGGAGTATTCTGATCAAGCACAAGGTTTGAAACCAGCGATAAATCCCTGGTAACACTGTTTGGAGGAATACCGCCACCTCCCATACCTGTCCATGTATTTTTCTGCGCAGAAACGCCACCCACAAAATTGATGGTATGTGAACCGAAAGTTTTATCATACGATATAGTATTCTCCCACAACCATTCAAAAGTCTTGTTCATGGTCTGGTGATAATTTGCAGGTGTTACAATTGTTCCGGCATATTGCAGGCTGGCCCTGTTATCTTCCGGCTGAAGATAAAAGCTTGAGAAATTATTTACATTCGCTCCCACGTTCGTTTTAATCTTTAGTCCGTCGTAAATAGTTGCTTCCAAAGAAGAAGTGGCTAATATGTAATTGGTAATATTTTGATATTGGTTCGTCTCAACAGAATAAACAGGGTTACCAAAGCCACTCACAACATTATTAAGAGGGTTGTAAAAACCATAATTGCCGTTTGGATCTTTTATTTGCGTAGTGAGCCTGCTACCGCTGTCCATGGTAGGGGGGTTAGTCGATACATTTAAAAGATTAAATCCATTGAGAGGATTGTTTGCATTTTGGTAAGAATATTTCACGCTTGTTGATGATTTGAGCCATGAAGTCGCCTGGTAATCGAGGTTCAGATTAAGACTATACCTTTTAAAAAACGAACCTATTATAATACCTTTTTGATCATAATAACCAAACGACATTGCAGCCTGAACTTTATCACTTCCTCCACGAATGCCAACCGTATAGTTTTGTGTTAAGCCAGTTCTATAAACAGCATTTTGCCAATCTACGCTATGAAGCGCCTGTGGCGTACGCCAAACCGGTAACCCATGATAACTGTGCGTTGAATCTGCATCCTCAACTTCATTAGAAAGCGTAGCCCACTCCTGTGCATTTAACAAATTATATTCCTCAGGTTTGCTTTGAGTTGCCACATAAGCATCTAAAGATACCTGTACCTTATTCTTAATTCCTTTCTTTGTAGTTATTATTACAACTCCGTTAGCTGCGCGAATACCATATATCGCTGTAGCCGATGCGTCTTTCAACACGTCTATGCTGGCAATATCATTCGGGTTGATATTATTGAGACCTGCAGTTGTAGGGTAACCATCTACAACATATAGAGGGGTATTACCTCCGCTGGCAAGACTTCCAATTCCTCTTATCAATACACTCACATTTCCTCCAGGTGCAGCATCATTATTTATTATCTGAACACCGGCTGCCCTTCCCTGCAAAGCCTGGTCTACTGTAGTAACAGGTACTTTAGCAATAGTTGCGGCGGTTACACTGCTAATAGAGCCGGTTACATCCCTGCGCCTTTGCGTTCCATAACCAATTACAACAACTTCATTTAATTGTGTATTAGCAGGCCTTAATGCTACAGTTACCGATGATGCGTTTTGAATAGAAACAGTAGATGTTTCCATCCCGATATAACTCACCTGTATTGTTGTTGTATTTGCCGGAACGTTTAAAGTAAAGCTGCCACTTGCATCTGTTACAACAGCCTGCTTTGAACTACCAGCAGTAATCGTTGCTCCCGATAGTGGATTATTTGAACTGTCTGTAACGGTACCGGAGATTGTTTTTGTTTGAGCGAAAGTTTGCAGTAGTATAAATAATAGAAAAAAAGTTAACCCTGGTTTTAGTAGCAGTTGGTTCATATGGCAAATATTTAGGCAAATCTATTTTTATATCCGCATTAAACCATAATACTTTTTTATCTCTTTTGTGTATTTTTATGCTTTTCCGGCGTTTTAGTAACTTTAGCAACAATCCCATAAATGCAGGAAAATCAAGTTAAGTGTTTTTTTTACACATAAAAAAAATAGAGCTGATACTTTTTTAACTATTATTGCTCCTGCTGTTTTAGTAAAAACTAATCAATGCCAACCAAATTACTGCACGAAATTATTCCGCTTACAAAAAATGATTGCTTTACTATCTTCTCAAGAACAAAGGAAAAATTTGATTTTCCACTTCATTACCACGAAGAATTTGAATTAAATTTTATTCAGCATGCAAAGAATGCACAACGCATTATTGGCGATCATATTGAAATAATCGATGATTATGAAATGGTGCTTGTTGGTCCCAATTTACAGCACGGATGGTTTAACAATAAATGCAAATCGAAAGTGATAAAAGAAATCACGATCCAGTTTCACCGTGATCTTTTTGACGAAAAATTTTTAAGCCGCAACCAAATGCATTTCATTAAAAATATGTTTGAAAAATCTTTACGCGGCGTTTTGTTTTCGAAAGAAACAATTATAACCATAATGCCGCGGCTTATTGCACTCACTAAAAAACATGGTTTTGATTCAGTGCTGGATTTGATGTCTGTACTGCACGATCTTTCTACTTCAAGAAACATGCGAATTTTGTCCGACGCTTCATTCAGTACCAGTGAGGGTTTATCGTATGGCAGCCGCCGCATTGAAAAAATCATGGAGTATCTTAACCATAATTTCAGTAAAAATATCAGCCTTTCAGAAGCCGCACACATTGCATCAATGACAGATATTTCTTTTAGCCGGTTTTTTAAATTAAGAACAGGCCGAACCTTTATTGATACAGTAAACGATATACGTTTGGGGCAGGCTTCGCGCATGCTGATTGATACGACACACTCTATTACCGAAGTTTGCTACAAATGCGGCTTTAATAACATTTCAAATTTCAACCGCATTTTTAAAAAGAAAAAAGGTTGTACACCAAAGGAATTCAGAGAAGCTTACAATGCTTATGGCACAAGAGCTTTTATTTAATCAAAAATTTCTTTGTTATTCAATTTTAACCGGCCATTTATCTATTCTAAAAGGCGCCAAAGGCAAACCTTCTGTATTGAAAATATTTCCAATTGCTGTATCAGAAAAACAGTACCTTACTGCTACAGGTTTGGATACCTGTTTGCTCCATACTTTAATTACATTTTTCTTTACAACAACTTCGGCAGAATAAAATATACTATCGGCTCCGGCAACAAATAATTCAGTTGCTTTTTCTCCTTTTAATTTTAAACCATTTGGTGCATTATTAACAGCAATCATTACTTTGTTTTTGTTGATATAAAAACCTTTTATTTCAGGGCTTTTATACACAATACCAGGAAGTTTATAATGATCAGCCAACGCCCAGTTGGCTAACCGTAATCCAACATCATGCTTATCTGCAGGGTGAACATTGTGCACATCGGTTACAAGATCATTTATAACTACCATACCAACATTAGTATAATTCGAACTTTCACTTTGCGCTTCACGTAAAAGCGCTCCTGTATTCTTTAACGCATAATTAAATGGTGCTATCTGTACAAAATAGAAAGGCATATTGTTATGCCATGCTTTTCGCCATGCATCAATCATTGAAGTAAAAAGATGTTTATATGCGTATGCATTAATTGTATTGTTTTCTCCCTGGTACCATATTGTTCCTGCAACAGAAAAATTAGTTATGGGTGCTATCATTGCATTGTAAGTATAACCTGGCAAATTAGGGCACTGACCATTGGCTGCGATTTTCGTTGAAGCTTCTCGTAAAAAATTATCTTGCTGAATAATACTATCCGGTGTCCATACTTCTGCTGAAGTGCCGCCCCATGCTGCTTCTATTAAGCCAATCGGAACGTTTAATTGTTGGTGTAAATTCTTTCCAAAAAAATAAGCGACCGCACTAAATTCTTTTAAAGTATTACTATCGCAAAGCTGCCATTTACCCGTACAATTTTTTTGAGGAGTTGATGCTGTAGCTTTTGCTATTTTAAAGAGACGGATATTAGAATGGTTAGCAACGGGCAGTTCTTGCTTTATATCCTGCAAGCCCCAGTTACCGCACATTTCCATATTACTCTGTCCGGAACAAACCCATACTTCGCCAATCATTACATTAGAAAGTGATATCTTATTATTGCCACTAAAATTTATTTGATATGGACCTCCGGCTACAGGTGTTTTAATTTTTAATTTCCATTCAGCATTGCCATCCACTATAACCGGTGCATAGCTTTTATTATCCCAGGAAGTAGTTATGGTAACTTTTTCATTTGGTTCGCCCCAGCCCCAGAGTTTTACTTCGCTTTGCTGTTGAAGCACCATATTATTGTTTATAACATCAGGCAACCTGATATTACTTTTTGCATAAAATGAAATAAATAATAAAATAATGAATGAACCATGCTTCATAACTATTCTATGAATTTATTTAAAGGAAGGAATCACATAGCTGTACACATCATAACGCAGTTCACTCCATGCACTCTTTTCAGGAAAAGGATAACCCGGATATAATTCCTGGTTATCGGGCACACATTTAATCCTGATTCTTATATCAGAACAATTTTTTGTTGAAGCAGCTGGTATTAAAAATTCATCATCACGAAAGCGCCGGTTTGAAGTTTTTACTTCATACACTCGTGAATCTAATTCTCCTTTCGGTCTTGAACTTACCCAGGTATTGGAACCTGCCAAATACCAGATGCCAACTTTTTTCCAGTCACTTTCAACGGGTATTTTTTTATGCGATACATCGGCAACAAAAACTTCAGCCATTTGATTAGGGTAACTGTAATCAAGTGTCCGGCGCAATAAAGCGCCAACATTATCTTTCTGGAGACGCAGGTTAAATTCTGATACGCCTGATGTAGTGCGTCCGTCTTCATCATGTGCGGGATAAATTTCTTTTCCAATCAGATTTTTATATTCCTCACGCTTTGAAAGGTCGTAACCCCATGCGCTTGCAGGATAAACATCAGCGCCCCATTCATATTTTGAGTAAATGCTCGTCACCGCAGATGCTTCCGGTGATAAATACTCATGGCGTTTTTCATCCGGCACATTACCAATATCGAGTGAATCTGTTTTGATTAAGGATGGCGCAGGCAAACCATACCAGTAACAAACGCTTTCATAATGTTCCTGCGAAACGTTTTCGCTGTGCTCAAAACGGATAACGGCTCTTTTACCAAAGGGCATCAAATCAGCCCAGAGAAAACGGTAAGCCGACTGAATTAAATCTTTATCATTAACAGCGGTTTTCTTTTCTGTTGAACCGCAAGGATGACCTGCAAAAGGCAAGGTCATATTTTCACCGCCCCAGTAATCACCTCCGCCAGCCCACTCTTCTGTGCCCGTGCCATAAGCCTGCGGCGTTTGGCTATCATCAAAAAAGAAACGCGGGTCGCCTTCGAGTGTGTTTAAATTGGCATTGTGAGAAAATATAAATGACGTTCCCATAAAGTTGCCTGACCAATCCTCATGTCCTTCTATTCCTTTTGTATCCAGCCACACCATATCTTGCCCATATTCGGGTTTTGGAAAATCCCTGTAAGTGGCGTGAAAATAACTGCTGGTATTTGGTGAAGAATGTTTTAAATCTTCATACTGGATTTCATAATTAATCGCTGCATCGTTAGCAGTAATATTTGTCAATTCAAATTTAGCCGATTTGAAAAAAGGCATTGGGTAATAACAGGCGAGCTCTATTGTATTCTTTGCATAATTATACCGGATATTTATGGGCAGCCCTTTTACGAGGTATTCCTTTTTTTCGCGATTAAAAAATGTTCCTGCGCCAAAAAACAAACAAAGCGGCGCATCGATTGAGGGATATTGTGCGTCATCCCATGTAACACGCAAACGAATGCGTTCTAATTGCTCTGCCTTATCTAGGGGCAGTGATATTTTTAAAGCCCTTATTGTTCCAGGTGATTGAATATTTGCAAGCGCTATTTTTTCTTTGTCAAGATTAAGTTTACCACTTATTTTTTTAATATCATGTGGAGCAATATCAGTTCCTGCTTTGTTAATTAAATCTATTACATCTTCATCTGGAGCCTGCTGAATATTCCATGTTTTGAGTGGCTTGGAAAGCGTTTGTTCATTAGCATATAAATGATAGATGTAATAACCGGTTCCATAAAAAGTTTTCGAATATGCAATCTGCAGAGAATCGCTGAAAGCCATCGGTATCCAGAGTAAATCTGCACCTTTGGTTACGCCCCATGTCCAGGCTAATGGTTGTGGAAAAGGTTTTGCCGGAATAAATTCCGTAGACTTATATTTTTTATCTGCGTCAACAGGGTCGTCGGTAGCTGTTTCTTTCACTATGTTATCGTTGCCATCAACTATAAAATGCCACGGCGTACCATGCCAGTGATTTGCCCTGAAAAAATATAAAACACCTTTCCCTTTTACATCGAGGGTTACATTTTCATCTTCTTTTTTCATGAACAAAAAATTAGACGCATCAAGTGGTCCGCCACTGCGGTCATAAGTACTGCGCATGTATGCTCTTACACCAATACGCTGCTGCGGTAACAGGTTCCACATTGTAAAAGCGTCATATCCTGTTGGTATAACAGGCAGTTTTTTTTGGACGTTGTTTTGTGCCGGCGAATTATAGGGCAAGCACGTTATCACCGTCAATAAAAAAATATACCATTTACGTCTATTCATCTTTAATAAATCTCATTGGCAATGTAATCAATTCATAATTCTTACCTGCAAGGTGATTTCTCTTATACACTCTTAATAACATGTCTTAATCCTGTTTAAATAGCACTTACTTTACGATTGTATTTTCTTACCCGCAAAGCAGCCTGTTCTTTGTGCGCAGCAAATCCTTCCAGCTCACAAAGACGCATAGCGTATTCACCAATCATAGCACTTGCTTCAGGTGTGCAGCGTTGATAAGTGCAGTTCTTTAAAAACTTTACCTACCCATAACCCTCCGGTGTACCTGGCTGCTTTCATTGTAGGCAATGTATGATTGGTTCCAATTACTTTATCGCCATACGCAACATTGGTTTCAGGTCCCAGGAATAAGGCACCGTAGTTCGTCATGTTATCAAGAAAAACTTGCGGATTTTTTGTAAGCACTTCCACATGTTCATAAGCGAGATTATCAGCTTCGCGTATTGCTTCAGCTTCATCTTCAACCAGCATAATTATACCATAATCCTTCCATGCTTTACCTGCAATTTCAGCGGTAGGTAAATACTTCAATTGTCTCTCAATTTCAAGTAAAGTTTGTTCTGCTATAGTTTCTGAAGTTGTGATTAAAGCAGCGGGAGAAGTTGGTCCATGTTCTGCCTGCCCTAATAAATCGCATGCAATCATTTCGGCATCTGCAGTTTCATCGGCAATCACCAGTATTTCTGTTGGACCTGCCAGCAAATCAATACCTACACGCCCGAATAATTGTCGCTTTGCTTCTGCTACATACGCATTACCGGGACCAACAATCATGTCAACCGGCGATATGGTTTCAGTACCTATTGCCATTGCGCAAATAGCCTGTACACCGCCAAGTATATATATTTCATCTGCGCCGGCTAAATGCATAGCACAAATAGTAGCATCCGGTATTTGCCCGTTGATAGGTGGTGTACAGGCGATTATTCGTTTTACGCCCGCCACTTTAGCTGTAATGATGCTCATGTGCGCTGAAGCCACCATCGCATACCGCCCACCGGGAATATAACAACCTACACTGTTTACCGGAATATTTTTATGACCAAGAAAAACGCCGGGTAAAGTTTCTACTTCAATATCGTTAAGAGAATCCCGCTGTTGTTCCGCAAAAAACTTAATTTGTTGTTGCGCAAACTGTATATCTCTGATCACTTGTGTGGGCACGCGGTCCATAACTTCTTTTACCTGTTCATCGGTAAGCCGGAAGGAATCGGGCGACCAATTATCAAACAACCTTGAATATTCTCTTACCGCAACATCCCGCTTTGTCTCTATCTCTTTTATAATTGCTTCTACTTTTCTTTTAATTTCTGAGTTTTCTGTTTTGATATCAGTTTCACTTTTCCCTTGTTTGCTATATTTTGCCATAAGTATTAATTTAATATTCGCCAGAAGGTTTTCTTAGTTTTTGTGATGTGCTTACAGGCTCACCAAAATTAGGGGAACCGTCAGCATTCCACGTAAATTTTTGTATGCGCGGACTTCTTGCACCGCCACAACCCTGCTCACTTTCAGAATTAGCATGATAAATAATCCAGTTTTCTTTACCGTCTTTTGATTGAAAGAATCCGTTATGACCAGGACCAAATACTTTGTGTTGAATGCTTTTGCTAAAAACAGGCGCGGGCTTTTTTATCCAGTCGGCAGGTTTTAAAGGATTACCTCCTGATTTAAGTCTTAAAACACCTAATCCATAATCGTCTGTAGAACATTGACTGACAGAAAATGTAATAAACAAATCACCCGATGGATTTATAACTGCCTCCGGACCTTCATTTACTTGTCCGCCTATCTTTTCCCATTGATATTCTGGCGCAGATATTTGGATACGATGATTTTTTAATGTCCAGGGATTTTTCATTTCAGCTATATAAATACGCTGTATGTTATCAGTGTCTGATGCAGTGCCGCTCCATATAAAATATGTTTTGTGTTTATATTGAAAAACAGAACCGTCTATTGAAAAATGATTTGCAGCAGTATCACGAATTTCACCTTTGTCAATCCATGTTCCTTTGGTTGGGTCAGCAGAATTGTTTTCAAGTACAAATACACGTTGTGTTGCCAGGTTGGAAGTACTTCCTGCGGAATAATATAAATACCATTTTCCTTGCAGGTAATGCAATTCCGGCGCCCATATATTTCTGGAATGAACGCCGCTTGCAGGGTGGCTGCCATACTATAACCGGTTTTACATGACCAACATCCGTTATGGCTGAAGTTTTCCGGATAGAAATATTGCCTCCGTTTGTACTCATGTAATAATACACGCCGTTTTTTTCTATCACCCATGGGTCTGCACCGCCGGGTAATAAAGGATTTTGAAACGTTGAATCTTTGTTTGCACTTTCAATTGATTGGGCTGATGTGTCCCTTATACATGCGCTTAATAGCACTGCCAAATGGGTTACCAGTATTATTGATAGCTTTTTAAAATTCCCTCGCCTTATTTCCAAAGATTTCTGTTCTTCTTAAAAGATTTTATAATCATCGCGGTTATATCTGCTATTGGGTTGTTTTCATCATTTGGTTGATTACAGCCTGACCGGTACTTTTTAGGTTTGATTTTTTGGTAACATCCCAAAAACTTTCTTTTTCTTCTATTTGGATTTGAGTTGTCACAATCCAGCTTTGTATCCACCCTGTAAGTGTACACCAGGCACCCCAGCCCGCATCCGAATTGGAAGCCCAGTAATCCCAACGTCCATAATCAAAAGCGCGAAACCATGCTCCATCCAAATCGTTATGCTTTGTGCTTTGCACCTGAATCCTGGTTAAGAAATCGGACAGTTTATCAACTGCAGTTTTATACTTTTCATTTCCTGTTGCCTTTGCCGCTTCATTCAGACTGAACAAAGCGAAGTTGCAGGTATATAACATGCAGGAAACTTTTTCGCCGTTCTTGTCTATCAGCGAACCTTCATCAGAACCATAATCCTGGTTTGTATTTAATGGCTTTAAACATGCCTTTTCCTTTACCAAGTTCTTCCTGAATAGCGCCACTTGAATCCTGGTATTTCAGCAGTTCATTTACCATTTTATCAAGCCACTGGCGGTTTTGTTCTGTATTCTCCACTCTTACCAGCCAGGCAAGCGGTAAAATCATACGGGCACGTTGTGTTTGCATGCTGCTGCCCCATAACCATTTATCGGGATAGCCATCCATCGTTATTTTAATGGCTGCTTTTGTTCTTTCCAACAATGGCTGATAGCCGGTTTTACTATATAGCCATAAATAACAAGCCCACATCCATGATTCAAAATGCGGTGATATATGTGTGACATCCCTGTTGTAATAATAAGACCATCCATTTTTAATAATATCTGCTTCTTCCAGCCGTTCACCCCTAAAACCTTCTTTGCCTGTTGTTCTGAAATTGCCCATAATCGCTTCTGCAAGTTGCTTATCCCATTTATCAGTGTGCAGGTAAGCGGATGCTGCTATCATACCTAAAATAGCTCTTGAATTATCATCACCGTAAAATGTACCTGCATTGGTTGTTGCCCATCCTAAAAGACCGAATGCCGAACTTGAAGAATCGTTTTTTTCACCGGAACGCAGGTTAGAAGTATTGAATAGGAAATTGATAAGGTTAGTTGATTTTGTTTGGTATTCCTTGTTATGCAAGAGGTCTCCGGCAGCAGCTAATCGCCATGCTTGCTTCGCCCTGAACATCGGCACGCATCCAATAGCGGTATTGTTGTGTGCCATCATAATATATAGTAGATGTATGACCTTCCAAAATACCAAGGCTTCCGTCGCCCACTGGTTTACTCTGTGCTACAGGAGGTCCTACCGGCTTTAATCCGTCAGCACCATATTTCAACCAATCTGCTTTCCAGCTTGAATCAATAAAGAAACGACCATTGTTAAACCATTGCACACCTTTTTGTATGCTGTTTAACCTGGCATTGGCGGGCAGTACATCATTTCGTTGAAACATGGGTTTAACGTCTTCTACCCATTTATCAAGATGTTCTATTTTTTGAGAAGTGATACGGGAAAGAATGTATTTCCATACCGTTTTTATTGACTGCTGTGGTCCATAGCGACCTGTTTCAAAATTACTTAAACCAGTCATACTTATTAAGGCGCCGTCTTGTTCAAACAACAACGGATATGCCTTAGTATCTTTTAAACCATATACTGCTTTATCAAAACCCACAACCTTTGCCAGCACAATTAAAGGCTTGTCAACATTAACGGATAATATGTAACTGTTGTTAATGCCTAACAAATCCATAGGTTGCAGGCTGCTGCCAAATACATCAGCAGTAATAACGCCGCGTTCAAGATGTGTTTCTATTGGTTTATCCGGAATATTTAAACCGGGAAAAGACGAAGGATATTCAATATACAGACGAAGCTGTTTTTTTGCAGCCACATCCAGTAACTGCTGTGTTATGCTGTTTACCGGGTCCATTTCAGGATATGCTTTTGCAATAATAAACACGCCGGAATTTTCGGGCGCAGCATTCACCGCTTCCTGTGGCGTATTGAATTTTTTTACAACGTATCCTTCACGCTTTAAAAGTTGAAAGAGGTCATTTTTTTCACTTCCATAAAAATAAAGCTCTCTTCCTGTTCCATAACTTTTTAAAGCAAGACATGACACAAGCATGCTTAAGCAGAAAAACCATTGTATAGTTCTATTTATTCTCATTTCATCTTATTGTTTATAATCCTTAATCGTTTAATTATTCAGCTCATGTAAAAGCCTGATGGCTTCTTTATATATTAGTTTATCAGTTCCTTTTTCCAGGTATGACCATTTACCTGGTCCCGCTTCATATCCGCCTAAATCAAATGCTTCTTCTGTTGGTATATAACCGATATTATTTTCGCTATAAGCTATAATAACTGTGTGTTCAAAAGGCGAATCTTTTTCAATTGCCCATGCAGTTTCTATAAATGGTTCACCCGGAAGAAAAAGAAACGCCATTGAACCAATACGCAGAGCACTAAACCGTGCTATAGCATCCTGTGGATTAGTGATGCCCGTTTCCTGTCTTATTGAAAGTTGCAAAACACTATTAGTTGTTTTAAATACTGAAGTATCCACCGGCGTCATATCTTTCATTTGCTGTACGACGTTAGCCAAAGCAACACCGTGTTTATGTGCAAAACATGAGCCCATGGAAACGGTAGGTGGATTGGTATCACCTGCAGCACCATTTAAGAACATGGGCAAACCATTTTTATTCAGCGATTCTAACTGCAGGCACATCTCTCCCGGAAAATCTGACGATATATGTTTCATGCACATTTCATGAACAGGATGGCATATCGCATGTACTATTGTAGAGATAACATCACCATTATCATCATAGAACCGAAGCACTTTTACACGCCTGTCAACAGGTCCGCGGTTGAGCAATCCTTCTCCTATTGGTTGCAGTGAATCAGACATAACAATATGCCGGTCTTTATAAATGCGCCTTTGCATATTAAAGCCTTCCAGTGTATCAGTACCAACCGATAAATTGCAGGGCTTCAGTTGACTCAATCAGCGAATTAATCGCCTCTTTAATTTTTAGCTGTACATCGTATAACCAGTTTTTATAAGCTTTTGTAAGATAAAGATTGGATAAAGCCACCGACTCAGGTGCGGTATGCGTATGGGTACAGGTCAATATTATTTTATCCGCTTGAATTTGGTCAGCCATGCCTGCTTTAAATTTCTCCCAACCATCAACAGATGTATCATTTAAAGCCAATAAATCCAGCGATACTATTGCCATCAATTCATCAGCGAAGCGTAAAACCAATACCCTTGCCTTTAATGGCAATCTTATAGATTCAAAGGGAGCATAAGTGCCGTTAACCGATGAAGTAAGTAAACCCACTTCCAGCGGCGGCGTAATATCTGTAACTGCAGGCTCCGGCTTGTAACGGTGATTCTTTCATTGACTAACTTTTCTTTTTTACCCAGTTTAAAGCTTGCAGCCAGAATGCATTGTAGCTTTCCCATAATTCGAAATTGATGCCCCAGTGCGGCGCCGGGTCAGACATATAAGTAAATACACGCCCCTTGCCATATTCACCGGCTACAACTAACGGATGACCTGTTTCTTTTACACGAACCAGCACATCGCCTTCCGGTTTTTCTTTTACTTCATTATATCCAAATATGGGCGGAAATTTATCCCAGGCAAGCCCTTTAACAGCAGGATGTTCCGGCTCAATCACTTCAGCCGTAAATCCGGCAGACGATTCAACCAGGTCTTCAACCAATAAACATTCAACGGGTAAAGCTTCTTTTAATGAACTGCGTCCCCAGCCGGATTTTGCCTGCACGCCGCTAAAAGATAACCAGCCACCTAACATCATCATTCCACCGCCATTATGTATCCATTCTTTAATCACGTTTAGCCTGTCAGGAAAAGTAACTACGCGGTTTTCACGCCTTGCCCTGTCAAAAAAACTGGGATATAAATGAAAGCATTTAGCTTCCACATCGCTGATGATAAGGCAGGTTGATTCTTCCAAATAATTTTCAAGACCACCGGGTTGCAGACGATATAATTCCCAGTTTGCAAGCGGTGTTACATCAACCTCATCTTCCAGTGCCTCTGTAAGGCGCTCACCATAAAAATGCAGGTCTGCATCTTTTGTTTCTGTTCCAAAAGGCGTTTCAATAAAGGTTGGACCAACATGAAATACCCAGTCACCAAGATATAATACATGCTCTTCTTTTGACCTGGTTGTTTGTTTTGCTCTCATAAATTACTACGCGTATGTTTTAATATTTATTTGTTATTCAATTACCGATAAATGAGGCTTAGCAACTGTATTTGCTTCCGTATTTCCGGCGGTGCGAAGCGCCAGGTAATCCAGGTATTTTTTTGATGTTTTTTTAAATACTATAAAAAGCAGGATTGATATAATTAATTCAATAATGCTTGTTTGATAATAGCCAAACCAGGCTCCTGTTAATCCTTGTATGAGTAAACAAGTAGCCGCGAATCCTATTATCGCAACACCTAAACCCCAAAAGATGGGTTTAATTATGTTGCCGGGAGGCGCTGATTCGTGTTTGGCTCTGAAAGGTTTCCAAAAACCTAAAGGATGCACCCGTTTATAAAAATTATTTAATAGTTTATCCCGGTCTGGCTTGGTTAATAGCGCTACGGTCACCCACAATACGGTCGTAATTCCCATAACCAACAAGGTTCCCCACCACCAAGGCAGCATCATTTTTTGGGCTGCTGCAATACCAAAAAACGCTAACATTTTCGGACCTAATACTACTATGCAAAAAATGAGCGCTCCGCCAAAAGAAGCAGCAATCCGTGCAGGTCCGTTAAAGCGCCACCACCACCATTGAGCCCAGTTAGCCGGCAATTCTGCAGCGCTCAACTGTAACATAAAAATGGCTACATCGGTGATGATTTTTACATTAAATACAACAGCTATCGCTATTGAAATAATGATTGCCATACCTATTTTACTTACTATCAGGTAGTGTCTTTCAGATGCTTTTGGCACCAGCCATTTGCGATAGATATCGCTAACCAACACCTGGCTACCAAAATTCAGGTTATCGCCTACCGTGGACATTGTAGCCGCCATCATTGCAGCTACCAATAAACCCATGGCGCCTGCAGGCAGCATCATTTTCATCAGCCGACCATATACCAATTCGCGGTCTGCACCGGCGTTGCGTAAATCAGGCCATAACATAGTAGCTGATATGCTGGGCAGCGTAACCAGCAATAAAAGAATAAACATAGTTATTGCTGTAACAACATACATGGTTAGCGCTTCCGAAGGAGTACGTGTTGACAAAATACGTTGCCCTTCCATCGCGCCACCCATAGGCGCAGCATCACCACCATAACCAATACTTTGACCAAGCAACCAGGCCATAGCAGCGGCGAGTGGAAATACATCATGATTTTTAGGAGGCGTCATTTGTAATATTTCGGGATGTGTGTTGCCAAAAAAATGGCTAAGGCTTGCCGTCATTGCCTGTGGGCCACCAAAATGTTGCAACGTAATCCACGCGAGGGCAACCGTACCTATAAAAAAAATAATCATCTGGATAAAGTTAGAAATCACCACACCCTTATAGCCAGAAAAGAACACAAACAAAAAAGATATGGGCACCACCAGATACATGGTTTCAAGCTTTGTAAGTCCAAAAGCCGGTCCCATAATTTTATATGCGGCCAGCAAGGTTATCCCAGTCCAGGCGGGCATAGCAATAAGCGAGGTGCGAAAGGCAATCCACAGGCGCATGGCTGATGCTGCTTTTTTAGGAAAGCGTAAATCGTAGAATTCAAGTGATGTAAACAGGTTCAGTCTTCTCCAGAAAACGGCAAACAATACACCGCCAAAAAAAAGCGCCAGCCCAAAACGACTTAAATACCACCAGGAAATAAATGCTCCGGTTACAACGCCGAGACCGCCATAACCTGTAGCTGCATCGGGGCTTACAAGAGCTGCCGTATAAGATATACCATTGAGCCAGCCTGGTATTTTGCGTCCTCCCAAGAAAAAGTTCTCCATGTTTGCAGAAGAAAATTTCCGGTGCCATAGCGACATGGCAAACATTAAAACCAAGTAACCAATTATTATCCAAATGTCTGGCTGGTTCCAATTCATAATTGATTATACTGCATTAATGAAAAAATATATTGTTCTGCTTTCTGCGCTACCAATCCATGTAACATTATAAATTTCACAAATCTCTGAGTCTTTCTGTAAGTGATGGCAAACCCGGCAAATCGCTTTCAGGTTTATTAAGATAGAAGTAAGCAGTTGCTGAATAATCGTCTATCCTGTAAAAATTCACCCACTCATCTTTAGGAAATTTATCATCGAATAAACCAGGAAAATCAGGATTTTCCAATAATTTAATCAGCCCGTTTGCAGTCATTACACTTACCGGTTTCGCTTTTCCTCCAGCCGTGATAATATTTCTAATTAAATCTCTTCCTGCGCCACCCATTTGCTGAATCGTAATTCGGCAATCATTATGAAAATAAACAGGGTCCGGAATATGGTAGCGGTAAAAAGCATATTCTTTCTTAACCTTATCAACGATTGTTGCTCCCTGGTACAATTGGTTAAACGGGCCGAGATTCCATGCAGAACCGATATAATCTTCAGTACCAGAACCAGCCAGCGTTGGGTGTTCATTATCACCATCTATATACATTTTTACTTCACCTTCACCAAACCACGTATCGCCATATACCGAATCTGCTTTTACACTTATATTCGAGCCTAAAAATCTTCCCTCTCCTTTTATTTCAGGCAATATTTCAAAATCCTGTCCGAGTTCAGAACTGTGTTTATTGTTCCAGTATGCATGGAAATAAGTAAGATTCTTAACCGGCTTTTTTAAAGCTGTAAGGTCAACATCATAAAAAAGTAACTGGTTTTGCTCTGATTCGTTTACAAAAACAATTTTTGCATGATTCTTAAAAGGCATTGGAACATAACAATTGAATGATTTGCCTTCGGGATCGCTGAACAACGCACTTTGAAAGGCAGCCATTCGCCCTAATCCAATTCCAAAAAAATCTCCTAACGGTACAGATACTGCAGGCTTAGATGCATTATCCCAATACATATCCAGGTGAATAGCTCTTAATGCTTTTGGATTACGGTCTATAATAGTCATCCAAATTCTATTGATAACTCCCGCACCTGTATAATCAACAAGCACAATGCTGTCGCCAGCTTTTATCCATTGGCTGGCGTTTCCTTTTGCGCCTTTATTTTCCGTTGCGCCTACGCCCTTTTTGCCGGTAGGATTTTCAAAACTTATCCATCGTGTATCTGCATCTTCAGGTATTTCAAAAAGCTGTTGCGCACCGGAGCTTATAGTAAGAAAACACAATACTATTACGTAAGTTATATGCAGTGATTTTTTTGCCATGCAATTCGTTTTTACAGATGGTATGCTGAATATTACCAGCCCGGATTTTGCACTAAATCCTGATTTTTTTCGATTTCACTTTGAGGAATTGGCCAATAATAGTGCTTAGTTTCAAAAACGCGCTTTTCAACCACTGTTCTTTTATAAAAATCATCGCTGCTCATTGTATAAGGTTCACTATCGCTTATCATGCCGTTAATGTTTAGACCGTAGATATTGCTATTATCGATAGCCTGGGCAGTCATCCAGCGGTGTGTATCAAAATAACGATGTGTTTCAAAAGCCAGTTCTATTCTTCTTTCATGATGAATTGCTTCACGCATATTATCCTTTGATAAACCCGGCGCTAAATCCGGCAAGCCGGCTCTTTCGCGTATCAGGTTTACATATTTGTACACATCGGCAATTGGGCCTTGAGCTTCATTTAACGCTTCCGCATAATTCAGGTATTGTTCGCCAAGGCGAAAGAATATCCAAACTCTTATTGGGTCAGCTTTTGGCGACATAACAAATGCAGGATTCGTAAGCTTTTTCAACATATAACCCGTTTTGCTATAATTATCGCCGGTTGAAAATGGTCTTCCATCAAGGCCCAATTTCCAAAACTCTAAAGGTGTAGTTCTGTTTTGCGGAGCGCCCCATTTATATTTTTGACCAGTGAACATTATACTGGCGTAAAACCGCGGCTCCCTGCCTACATACATATTGCGTGTGCCCGCAACATAGTCACCGGTTTCAGTTGCTGCCTGGCCTGTTTCATTATAGCCGGAAAGCGGGTTAATGATTGGCGTCATGTCCGCATTATATCCCAGGATAGGTTGTATGCCATTCGCCATTTGATAATCATCTACAATATTTTGTGTTGGAGTCTGCAACGGCCAAAATGCACCTGGCATACCTCTTGGTTCGCTGTAGGCATCAATGTTTTGATAACCCGGGTCATCTCTTGTCCAAAAAACTTCATCATTAAAATTATTGTAGAATATTTCCTGGTAATTAAATTCTGGATTGTCCGAAGGAGACCTGTATAGTTTATGCCCTACAGATTCTGCCTGGTCAATACAAGCTTTTGCAGCAGTTGCGGCGGTTTGCCATCTCGAATCATCATGACTGGGGAAAAGTTCCTGGCCATCTTTATCTGTTAAAGAAGTTCCGCCGTTCCATAAAGGACTTGCCATATATAAAAGCACTCTTGCCTTTAAAGCGAGTGCTGTTGTTTGGTCAGGCCGCCCGTAATCGTTAGCCGCTGTAATCCTAGGTTCCAGTAAAGCTGCAGCAGAATCACATTGGCTGGTGATGAAATTAACGCAATTAACTATCGGCTGACGTTTATAATCCAGGAAGTCTGCATCTAAACCTACACTTTTATCAATAATTGGTACAGGACCATAAACCCTGATGAGCAAAAAATGATAAAAAGCCCTGAGAAAAATGGCCTCGCCGCGCCACCTGTTGATTTTGTCTGCAGGCGCTAATGGCGAGGGCTGCAACTGCCCAATATTTTCAAGAAAAATATTCGCCTTTCTTATGGCTATGTAACATTGGCCCCATATATCGTCTACATTAGAAGTGGGGTTCCAGTTACCAATATTCATGTTATTGGTAAAGTTTGGCTCATAACTCATTTCCATTTCATCGGAAGCGCCGGTAAATGGATTATACGGCGCGCTGCCTCCCGGCGGATTATCCACCATTTGCAGTTCATAAGGCAAACCGGTATATATATTCGTAAGATATTGCTCTGCATAGGTTGGGTTTGTAAACACCTGCTCCTGCGTTAAATCACCATCAGGTGTTTTGTCAAGAAAATCTTTTTTGCAGGATGAAAAAACAAAAAGCGATGCGAAAATTATAGTAGTTATTGTATTCAGTTTCATGATTAAAGCTTTGTGGTTAAAAACTAACATCTAATCCAAAATTGTAATTCTCAGTGATGGGATATGCGCCCGTGCTGAAATTGGATTCAGGATCAACTATTTTTATTTTATCCCAGGTTGCCAGGTTGGTGCCCTGTATAAATATTCTTACATTTTTCAGCGTTAATTTTTTTGCTATAGCTACAGGCAGTGTATAACCAATCTCTGCATTCTTTATGCGCAGGTAATCACCACCTCTTTGCCATACTGTAGAGCCTACATAGTTATTGGTACTTTGCGGTCTTACGGCAGGAAATTCTGCATTGCTATTATCGGCTCCCGGAACCCAGCGTTTGTCATACACTTCACTTAAAGCATTATAATTACCGGCACCTGCAGAAAATATCCATACGGTGTATGCCTGGTTACCGGAAGACATAAAGTAATCGCGGTGTGCAGCCCCTGTAAAAAATATAGATGCATCAACACCCTTCCACGCAACAGTTGCCCCAAAACCAAACATCATCTGCGGCTCGGAACCATAATTTCCGATAACAGTCATATCAGCATTATTTATCTGACCATCGTTATTAATGTCCTTATATTTAATATCACCTGGCCTTATTACTGACTGCAGAGATGTCTGGCTGGGGCTTTTATCTATATCTTCCTGGTCTTTGAAAAAACCGATTCCTACATAACCTAAATTAGCGCCAATCGGATAACCTCTTAGCTCCTGCCACGGATATAAAGCAGGCGGCGCATCATTTTCTATAATAGTATTTTTGGCGTATGTAAATGTGCCGTTGACTGAATAATAAAATCCGCCTTGTGTTGTATTTCTAAATTGAAAACTTCCATCAAAACCTTTATTGGTTGTAATACCCACATTAGCATAAGGAAGTGTACCGCCAGGATAACCTGCATATGCTGGTACCGAAGCTCTTGCCAAAAGCTGACCTTCTCTGCGCTCATGAAAAACATCAGCAGTAAGCGCAATTTTTCCCTGCAAAAATTCTATGTCTAAACCCAGGTCTTTTTTATACGCTTCTTCCCACGTTAAGTTCGGGTTGCCTATCCTCGCTTCGCTTTTACCGCCCGGGTTTACATTTTGATTTATTCCAAAAGTATAACCATCTGCTGATTTATTATATGTTGAAAGATATAAAAAACGATCGCCTCCAATCTGGTCATTTCCTACCAAACCATAACTGCCTCTTATTTTAAGTGTGTTGATGATGTTTCTGTTCCAGAAGTTCTCATTTGAAACAACCCAGCCTGCACCAATGGAAGGGAAAAAACCGTAACGTTTTCCTTTGGGAAAATTTTCCGAGCCGTTATAGGCTCCGTTCAATTCCAACAAGTAACGTGTATCATAGTTATAGGTTAACCGGCTTATAATGCCTTGCCTTCTTTGCGGCAGGTTATCAACGGAGCTGGTTGTATTTACATTTGTGTATTCTCTTCTCTCTGCTGCAACCAATCCGCTTACACTATGTTTACCAAAAGAACGGGCATAATTAACTGCTGTTTGAAAATAAACGGTTTTATAATTTTCATTTAGAAGATAGAAACCTAATGGTGTTTCCGTTGAAACGATAGTATAAACATCATTTCCATCAGCGTCTTTTGTATAGCTGTATAAGTCGGGTGTTTTTTGCCGTACATTTTGTGTGATATCTACTACATCATATGCTGCTACGCCCGTTACAGAAAGCCCTTTAGTTATGGATGACAAATCCCACTTAGCTGATAAATTATTCATCAGTGTAGTATAATACTGTTTGGTATACCCGGTTTGTGTTATAACTGCATATGGATTCAACTGGATATTGCCAAAACCACCGGTATTTGAACCGTCGGGGTTAACAACCGGGTAGGCATTTGGAGGTGTAAACATCAACGCCTGGAAAATTTGCGGGGCAGACCTGCCCGGAAAATTGGTAGTTGATATAATGCCTGAAATACCTAGCGATAATGAGAATGATTTTGAAAGTTTAAAATCTGTATTCGATCTGAAATTATATCTTTTAAGCGCTGCGTTTGTGGGATAAGGAACATCCGGATCTTCATTGTATATACCTTGCTGCAGGGTGTAACCTAAGTTTACATAGTATCTTACAGTTTCACTGCCACCTGAAATACCCAGGTTATTGATTGACTGTTTTGTATGCTTCCGTAAAACCATGTCTTCCCAGTTTACATTCGGATATAAATAAGGATCGCTGCCATCTTTATATTTCTGCAAGTTCGGCATCAGAATACTTTGGCGCTTCATCAATATTTATAAGCGATTCATTTACTAACTGCGCATAATCATAACCATCAATATAATCAGGTATCCGCAAAGGTTTTACAACAGCAGCTTCTGATCTAAGCGTAACTACCGGTTTGCCTACACTTCCCTTTTTAGTAGTAATCAAGACAACACCGTTTGCACCCCTGTTGCCATAAACCGCTGTGGCAGACGCATCTTTTAATATAGAGAAACTCTCAATATCCTGGATGTTCATGGTTGTCCAGTAACTCTGCAATTCGCGTTCTACGCCATCAATAATTATTAAAGGTGAATTAACGCCTGACTGCGAAACCTGGCCGCGTATAAATATCTTGGCAGCATCATAACCCGGCTCACCGGAAGTTTGCCTGGTAATAACGCCAGCAAGTTTTCCACCAACAGCATTGGTAATTGATGGCGTTGAAAATTTCTGAATATCTTTTACTGATACCGTAGCTACAGCACCAACCATCGTTGTTTTTTTCTGCGTGCCATAACCTACAACCACAACTTCATTCAGTTTTTGTCCTTCAATATTTGGCTGTAAACTAATAGTTGCAGTTTGGTTGCTACCAGCAAGAATGGTTTTCGTTAAATAACCGATATAAGAAATAACAAGGGAATCATTGCTCTTAACTTCTAAAATGAACTTGCCTTCCAAATCGGTTTGTATTGCATTATTTGTACTCTTTACCCTAACAGAGGCAGACGGAATTGGATTGTTGTTTTCATCGTGCACAATGCCGTGCAGAACAAAAGAGGGTATTGTATCCTGCCAGGTTCTTTTATTTGTGACCGCAGGTTTTGCCTGCGATGCTAATGCACACAGCAGCAGCAAATTTGTAAAACAAAACAGTTTTCGAATTTTAAAAAGACAGCAATAGAATTTTGTAAGCATATGCAGATTTTTAGTTTTATAAATTATTGAGCAATCTTTCGTATTATAGTAGCAAGCTTTTTTAAGACCCGGTTTAAAATATTTATCACGCAACATTAATCTCGTTTGACTACGTAGTCAAAAAAATGCATAAGAAAAAAATTATAGACTTTTTTCTTTTACCGATTTACGTATAACTATATGGCCCTTCATCATTATTGTTTGTGGCTTTACATCTTTTTCATTGATTTCTTCAAATAGTAGTTTGACCGTACTATCTATCATTTCTTCAATTGGCTGCTCCCACGTAGTAAGCGAGTACGACGGCCACGCACTCATACGAATATTATCAAAGCCAACAACAGAAACGTCTTCGGGTATTTTTAAGCCAATAACTCTTATAGCATCCATTACACCCAAAGCAATAATATCATTACCACAAAAAATACAGTCAATATTTTTATTTCTAACCATTAATTCCTGGGCCGAACTAAAACCGCTTTCATATGTGTAATTACCCGGTTCTATTATTAGATCTTTTATATTTCTTTCTGCAAGCACTTCTTTAAAACCTTTAAGCCTGTCGATAGTAGTTGATGTATCGGATGGCCCTGATATAAAAGCAAAAGATTTATGGCCCATTTCAACCAGGTAAGCAGCTATTTGCTTGGCTGCAAGGTAATTATCACAAAAAACAGCGCTGGTGCCGGGCTTTTGTGTATACCGGTTAAACAGTATCACCACTATACCATATGTCTTTAATTTTTGTGAAGCGGATGATGACAGCAACGCATCAGTTATAATAACACCTTCAACGTTATACTCTAATAATTTCGAAATTTCTTTTTCCTGTATTTCTTCGTTTTCTGAATTAATAAATATAAGATGATAGCCAAGTGCAGATAATCTATTGTGAAAAATCTCAAGCACCGCCGAATAAAAAGGATTACGTATGTTACGCATAATAATTCCTATCATCATGCTCTTTCTGGTGATAAGGCTCCTGGCATGTGCATTTGGCCTGTATTCCAATTTCACAGCAGCATCAAGAATTTTTTTCTTTTTCTTTTCAGAAACATTTATAGTACCGGCAAAAACCCTGGATACGGTTGATTGTGAAACGCCGGCCAGTTTAGCAACATCTTCTGAAGTATAATTTTTTTTCAATTGTTATAAGCTGCAATTCGTTTATGAATACGTAATCATTTTCAAATTTAAAAGTAAATTTTTTAATAATCCAAATTTCTGTGAAAAAACTTTTGGATAAAGTTTTAGAAATCGAAAGCCTGGTGTCTATCAAGCCTGTTTTATACTTGCTGTTTATAACACTTCTACATATCCTTCTGTTCCATGAACACGAATTTGTTGTTTGTCTTTTATCAACCTGGTCGCATTTTCTACTCCTACCACCGCCGGCAAGCCATATTCACGTGCGATGACTGCTCCATGTGTCATCAGCCCACCGACTTCGGTGACCAGACCTTTTATGGACAAAAATAACGGAGTCCAGCTCGGGTCGGTGAACGCAGTAACTAATATATCTCCATCTTCTAAGTTAGCATCTTCCATGTTTAAAATAACACGTGCCCGTCCCTCAATAATTCCGGAAGAAACAGCCAGGCCTACAATTGCTTTGGTTGGAAGATTTTCCCGTTTGTACTCACCCATAATGATTTCGCCATCAGAGGTGATAACACGTGGCGGAGTTAGTTTTTCATATAATTTATACTCTTCTTTGCGTTTGTCGATTACCTGGTAATGCAGTTTATTCATGCGTACGGCTTCCTGTAATTCTTCAAAAGTAAGATAGTAGATATCTTCTTTTTCATGAAGAATGCCGAGTTCTGCGAGCCGTTGTGCTTCCTTTAGTAAAGCCTGCTTATAAACGAAGTAGCGGCTAACAATGTCGTATTTCGGATATTCACGATAACCGATGAAATTCCGTATTAGATCGATCATGTGTTTTGTTTCTTCCGCTTTTTGTTCGCCATCTGGTAATTGTTTCAATCGGGTTAATAAATCCTGTTCTTTTTTCAAAGCTTCCTGCCGGCCTTGCTCAAATTTTCGTTTGCTGGCGCCGGGCTCAAGGTTTTTGATATTACTGAGTATCATAGGTATCAGTATACCGGGTTTTTCACTCCAGCGTGTTCTTGTGATATCGATTTCCCCGGCACATCGCATTCCATATTTGTCGAGATAAGCAGCAATAGCATCACGCACCTGCTGCCCGTCTTGAAATTGAACCAACCCGACTAAAAAATTATCATCCTTTATCCGTTGCAGATACTCAATTATTTCAGGATAGGGACGAATCACATCTGCAACATCCAGTAACTCCATGCCCATTTCGGAAGTAATGTTGTTAGGTACAGATAAAGAAAGTGTGTCTGCTGCGTTTTTTTCACCTAACCACTCACTCATTTTTTCATTGATCCATGCTGAAGCATGGATTGCGGCCATAATCACATTCAAATTTTTCAGATCAAACGCACGCTGCTTTCGTTGCTGCATATCTTCCAGGATACAATCAAATACTTTCAATCCTGATTTCGTTTGGATGTTATGTTTTAAGTCTGATAAAGATGCCTCACTGCTCTTAATCAAATCAGCAACAATTGCCGGATCGTTTCCTGCTTCTGCCAGAATCTCGGCAGAAGACATACCCTTATGGCTTTTAATAGGTCCCGGTTCGTTTTTGTCATTTGCGTCCGATTTTATAAAATCTCCGCGCTTTATGATGGTAATAAGCGCGTCTTTTATGAGCGGATCAGAATGCCCTAAAACATCCAGTAAATTTTGCCTGGCAGCCGGTGAAGCAAGGCCTGTCGCAACATCCACAAACAGCCTTCCACCACCGGTAAACGTGAGTCGGGGACCTGTTAACATCCAAACCGATATTCCCAATGGTTTAATAGGATCAGTCATCATTTGTTGGTGACCGACAGATACGTATACGTGATTTTCCTGGTCATTTGCTTCAGGAGTGGGATATAAAGTGGTGATTGGCCGGCTCTGGACAATATAAAATGTGTCATCAGCCAAACACCACTCGATGTCTTGCGGGCAACCGAAATGTTCTTCGATTTTCCTGCCTACGCGCTCAAGCTGTAAAATTTGTTCATCCCTGAGCGTTTGCCTGTTCTGCTGTTCAGGCTCAATTTCCTGTTGTTTAGTACCGCCAGTTTGTAAAGTATAGATAGCCAGTTTTTTGATTGAGATTTTTTTACCAATAATGTGGCCGTTACGCACCTTATAATTATCAGCATTTACAATTCCGGAAACCAAAGCTTCACCCAGTCCGAAGCTGGCATCAATAGAAAGTACTTTTCTATTTGAGGTTACCGGGTCAGCGGTAAATATTATGCCTGCTGCATCAGGAAAAATCATTTTCTGAATAACAACAGACAAATAAATTTTTCTGTGATCAAATCCGTTTTGCAAGCGGTAGATTACAGCTCTTTCCGTAAACAGCGATGCCCAGCACTTACTGATATGCCTTAAGATTTCCTCTTTCCCGATAACGTTTAAATAGGTATCCTGCTGACCTGCGAATGAAGCAGTTGGTAAATCCTCTGCAGTTGCGCTCGACCGTATTGCATAAGCATTTTCTTCTCCGAATTTCGTGAGATGATCCGTAATCTCTTTTGTTATATCCTGAGGAATGGTTATCTTTTCGATAAGCTTTCGAATCTTACCACTAAGTTCAGTAATCTTACCCCGGTCTTCTGCATTCAGCAGCGATAACCGATCAAGTAATTCGTGTATTACTGGTGTTTCGTCAATAATTCTTTTAAACGCTTCAATAGAAATACAAAAGCCATCGGGTACGTGTATTCCTTCTATTTTGGAAAGCTCACCAAGGTTTGCGCCCTTTCCTCCAACAAGATGCGGTTTTGTTTTATCAATATCCTGAAAGCAAAATACACAGGAAGTTGCGCTGATATTATTCGGCATATTTTTTTACTTATTTATTATTGTGTTTGTTTAAATCCGCCCATTCATATTAAGGTTTCGTTGAACGCAATGCGTTTGTTGTTTTATTCATTACTTCAATTGCTTTTAAAAAGTAGGTTTCTATGATTTTGACATCATTGTTTGAAAATGAAGCAATAAGTTTTTCTGATTCCTTTCTGAATTCTTTATAAAGTGGTTGTAACAATGTCATTATGTTTTCGGTGTTTGGCTCAATGAAAACCTTCCGCCTGTCATCTTCAGCAAACCGCCTTTTTACCAGGTTTTTCTTTTCAAACCTGTCTATTAATCCGGTAACTGCACCTGTAGTTAACCCTGTTAAATTTGAAAGCTCGCCAGCTGTCATTTGCCCTCTTTCAATTAAAAATCCCAGGTATTTATGGTCAGTTCCTGAAAGCCCTGCCTTTCGGGCAACAGCTTCGTGCATTTGAATAGAAGTGTATGCGTATTGTTGATGTAGTTTTCGTATTCGTTTTATTACGTCCTTATCCATTTGTATCTTATTCGGTAAATATCTTAGCAACAAAGATAATTTAGTTATGTAACGCGCCAAAATAGTTCTGTTAAGAAATGTTTTAAAAATTGTTGCTGGGCCTGGAGTGTGACCTTTTGAAATAAAAAAGGGATAATTATGTATTATCCCTTTAGCGGAGAGAAAGGGATATAAACCCAAGCCCTTTGCCTTTAAAAATCAGCGAACTAAATATTGCGTTTTTATTGAAGTACACGATTTGCGGAGCCCATTTGAGAATAACCCAAAGAACTTAAAGAAAAGTAAAGGTAACTATGAATTGGATTTATTTCAGCCGGTTAAAGCGCTCTTCCAATAGTTGTTTGAAACTGATGTTATAGGCTTTGTTTAAGAAGCTTGCATCAATTAGTTTTATCCATTTTGGTTTAGCTTTATACATTTTATTAAAAATATTTTCCTGTTGTTTGCCTTTTTATTTTTAGTGTTTTAAATGCAGCTTCAAAATCAGCTTTTTTTATCTTCTTCTTTTTGCCGTTTAATGTAAGTGCAAGGTCTTCATCATCTGCAGGATTTACAAGTTTAGTTGCAACAAGATCATAGGCAGGTGACAATACCACACCTAAGCTGGGTTGTTTAATTAAAGAGAAGTTTTTCAAATGCATATCAGCATTACCGGTTAAAAATGAGAAGACCAGCAACTCAAAAAAGTTATAATATCCAATCCCGGTGTGGAGGAATATTTTTGCAGTGGTTCCTATTCGAGGAAACATTCGGAGAAGGGAACCTTTTTATTATACGGATTTTATACCCGGGGTTACCCGAATTTTACATCTTCCAATCCATATTGTTTTATATATCATCTGCCGGAACACCTTCCCATTTATTGGGACGATTACCAACATAACCAAGGTCTTCAATACCCATTTTGCTGGTAAAAAAGCCGGTGGCAGTAAGGCTTCGCATCCGGTCGAAAAAGGCAACGCCCTGTTGCATTCCGGGCTTTGCTTTGGCAGGATAAGCAATTTCATCCACCATTTCCAGTTGCTGTTGTTTTGAACAATCAATAAAAGATTTATTATAGCGTTTCAGGCATTGCAATATCCAGCCAACGTAATCCTCCACGCATAGGAATTTGATGTTCGGGCATGTCTTTTACAATAAATTCAATAAACGCCGGCACGCTCGCATCTGATGCACTTCCTGATTTATCATCTTTTGGAATGATAATATCACGCAAGTACGGTTATAGTTGCCATTTCATGCAGTGGTAAAAAATTTCTCTGTATTCAATTTTTTATCTCTTTCAACTTCAATTGGCTGCGTCAGCGGTCAGCTTCATTAGCTGGCAGTAACCGCTTGCTTTGGAATTTGTCTTTGTCGTTTACAAGCTTCTACTAATAAACTTGCGGCTGAAAGACTGGTAATGCCTATTGCTTTTAATGATTCACGTCTGTTCATAATAATGTTTTAAGAATTGATTAAATGTTTTGTTTTTTTCTTTGATCCAGGATATACTCCGCTGTTCGCATAGATAAAGCAAGGATGGTCCATGTAGCATTTTTATCAGATTGTTGCACAGTGGGTGCGCCATCTACCACAAACAAATTTTTACAATCATGCGCCTGGCACCATTTATTCAGCACTGATTTTTTGTGGGTCATTACCCATTCTTGCAGTTCCTACTTCGTGAATGATTCGTCCCGGCGCTTCCAGCCCCCACATATCTTCCGGACCGTGTTGCGACCAGGTTACATATTGCACCCATTTCATGCATGATGCTGTTGAAAGTTTCCTGCATGTGTTTTGCCTGGTTAATCTCATCATTGTTCCATTTGTAATGGAAACGAAGAACAGGAATACCATATTTATCTACAACATTTGGATCAATCTCGCAATAGTTATCATATTCTTGCCATACCCACACCACGGCCCGCCATACCAAATGTGGTTCCATAAAAACGACGGTAATCATCTTTCAGTGATGCACCATAACCACCCGCTTCTTTCATTTTGCCATCGTTTGCCAGGAACTGTGCCATTCAAGTTCGGTACACTGCCACCAAAGCCATAACCCGGCATTCCCATTCCACCACCAAATTCTATATGATATCCTCGGGGAAAATCAAGCTTTTTATTATCAAGCACCCACGGAGCATAAATATGTAATACTTCCCAGCACCATCTTCATTAAAACGTTTACGGTCCATCAGTTGCGGAAGCATACCTGACCTGGGAAGAACCGGTAGAATCCTGTAAATATTTTCCTAACAACTCCACTGCTGTTTGCCAAGCCCGTTCGGATAGAGCTGCGATTTGGAATTAAGCATGATCCGCGCTGATTCGCAGGAACTGGCACCAAGCACTACAGTCTTTCCATTCACCTGGTACTCCTGCAAATCGTCTTTGCTCACATATGATACACCTGTTGCCAGTCCGTTTTTATCTGTTAATACTTCCCGCACCATTGCATTGGAGATCAACTTCAAGTTACCTGTTTTTAAAGCAGGAATAACCAGACAGGAGGAAGCCGAAAAATCAGCATACACCTTACAACTTCGGCCACATTGTTCGCAAAAAAAACAAACACCACGGTCATTATTGCCGTGGCAGTTTTTCAGTTAAAACCGATCCTCTTCCCGGAATTACTTTTACACCGGCTTTGCAGCTCCTTTCATGATGAAAAGTTCAGGCAACCGGGGTTTTGGCGGCGGAAGAAAAATACCATCTGGTCATTTTCCAACCCTTCCTCTGTGCCATATACACCGATCAACCGATCTACTTTATCATAATAAGGTTTTACTTCATCATAAGTGATCGGCCAGCGTTCACTAACACCATCATCGGGCTGAAAATCTTTTGGCCCGAAACGCAACGAAATTCTTCCCCAATGGTTTGTTCGGCCGCCCAGCATTCGTGAGCGAAACCAATCAAACTCCGTATTGTCCTTTCTGGTATATGGCTCTCCTTCAATTTCCCATCCACCAAATGCTGCATCAAAATCGCCGAAATTCCGGGTTTTTGTACTGGCACCACGACGCGGAGATTCATAACTGAATTTAAGCTGGGCGGAATGCTTTGCAGGATCGAAAAAAGGGCCTGCTTCCAGCAACAATACCTTCACACCTGCATTGGCCAAAACATATGCAGCCATACCGCCACCCGCACCGGAACCTACAATAACCGCATCGTAGATTTTTGCGGATTTTTTTATTTGTAAATCTCCCATAAGGCTAAGAATAATGGCTTCAATAAATTATTTAAAATCGTTAATGGGTCAATATTATAGATTCTAAACGAATTTTATTGCATGCGAATACACTTCTTTTGAATTTGTCCCTGCATTTGTTATACAAATTCAATTCTTGTTAGAACAATCCAAACAAAACATTTACCTTTTAAGCACTTCTGTTTGTCGATGAAATTCTTTCCATGAATGCCGCCAGGATTACTGGTATGACTGTACAGTTTTTAATTGTGTGCCTTTCATTGCACCATCAACACATACGTCGTTTATGTTCCAGCTTGAATTGGTTTTATCATCATTTAAAGGATATAATTAGCAAAAATGAAAAAAGCTCGTCCACATTACGTTTCACGAGCTTTTTTGTTAATTGAAGTAAGTTGAAATTTGTTTCCAGCGGAGAGAGAGGGATTCGAACCCCCGGACCTTTTAGGTCAACGGTTTTCAAGACCGCCGCATTAGACCGCTCTGACATCTCTCCGCGGCAAAAATAGCGTTTGAAATGAACCATAAAAATTTTCGGGCAATTTTATATTATAGCGGAGAATTTATTAAGCATTAAACCTGGTAATTAAAACACAAAGAACACGCAGCTAATCTAACCAGCAAAAAATCAGCGCATACATATTTACATTTGCACCGCATGAAGCATCTTTCTGCCTTAAATAAATATTTCTGGAAATATCGTATACGCTTTTTAGCGGGAATAATTTTCGTAATCGTTTCAAACTATTTTGCTGTGCTCGCACCTGAAGTTACCGGTTATGTAATCAGCCGCGTACAGCAATATATTTCCGGCAATCATACTTCAACCAAAGAAAATTACAGCGCCTCGATAGGCATATTTATTAAATGGATGCAGAATTTTAATTTTAAAAATATAGTTCTTATTTCCAGTCTTACCATTTTACTGCTTGCTTTACTGCGCGGCTTACTGATGTTTTTTATGCGGCAAACACTAATTGTAATGAGTCGCCATATTGAGTACGATTTAAAGAATGAAATCTATAATCATTATCAGGAACTGGATGCAGGCTTTTTTAAAACGCACAGCACCGGTGATATGATGAATCGCATAACAGAAGATGTTAGTCGTGTAAGAATGTACACCGGTCCTGCAATAATGTATACAGCTAACCTTGTTGCTTTAATAACATTATGTTTAGTAAACATGTTGCGAAAAGATATGAACTTAACGCTGGTTGTTGTTGCGCCATTACCCATACTTGCAATAACTATTTATATCATCAACAATATCATTCATAAAAAAAGTGAAAGGGTGCAGGCGCTGCTTTCTGACCTGACAACAAATGCGCAGGAATCTTATTCAGGCATTCGCGTTATAAAATCTTTTGTGCAGGAAAAAGCAATGCTTGGTTTTTTTAGTAAGAATAGCGAAGCATACAGAAAAAATGCTGTAAGCCTTGCAAAGGTTGAAGCGATTTATTTTCCGAGTATGACGTTGCTGGTTGGATTAAGCACATTGCTTACCATTTTAATTGGCAGCAGTATGGCTTTGCATAATCCTGATAAGGTTGGAATTATCGTGGAGTTTGTGCTGTACATAAATATGCTGATGTTTCCGGTAAGCGCCATTGGCAGCGTAGCAAGCATGGTGCAAAGAGCGGCAGCATCGCAAAAAAGAATAAATGAATTTCTCGACACAAAACCTATTATTACTGATCCTTTTAAAAACAATAAAAAAGATGAAACCTTAAGCGGCGATATAATTTTTAAAAACGTTTCATTTACTTACACACATACCGGCGTTAAAGCTTTAGATAATATTTCGTTTGAAGTAAAAGCAGGTGAAAAAATTATGATACTCGGCAAAACCGGCAGTGGTAAATCAACCATTGCACAACTGCTGCTAAGGTTTTACGATCCCGATGAAGGCAGCATATCTATTGGTGAAAAAAATATTCGTAACGTAAATCTTAAAAGTTTGCGCAATTATATAAGTTATGTGCCGCAGGATATTTTTCTTTTCAGCGATACAATTGCCAACAATATACGTTTTGGTTTAAAGAAAGATAGTTCTGCCGACGAAGTAGAACAATATGCAAAATATGCCGCCATACATAACGAAATATTATCGCTTGACAAAGGATATGAAACAATGGTAGGTGAAAGAGGCGTCACCTTAAGCGGCGGACAAAAACAAAGAGTCTCCATTGCAAGAGCCTTATTAAAAGAAGGTCAAATAATGTTGTTTGATGATTGCCTGAGTGCCGTTGATGCAAAAACAGAAAACACAATTGTAAATAACCTGAATGAATTTTTAAATCATAAAACAACCATCATTATTACACACCGTATTCTTGTTTCTATTCCGTTCGACAAAATATTTATTCTTGATGATGGCGTAATCGTTGAAGCAGGAAAGCACGATGATCTGCTGGCATTAAATGGTTATTATGCTGAATTGTATAACCTGCAATTACATGAAGAAGAGCCGGTAAATTAAGTGCACCTAAATTTTGGTAATTGCAAAACAATATTATATTTGCTTATACAAGTAACATTATTCACCAAAACCAAAAACCGTGGCGTACGAAAATAATGACAGAAAAATGGAAAGCGTTTACAGCAAACGCATAAAAGCAGGAAAGAGAAGAACGTATTTTTTTGATGTAAGAGCTACCCGTGGCAACGATTATTATTTAACGATTACTGAAAGCCGCAAACGCTTTAATGATGATGGTTACGACAGGCATAAATTATTTCTGTATAAAGAAGACTTTAATAAGTTTGCAAAAGCTTTAACTGAGGCAGTGGATTATGTAAAAACAGAATTAATGCCCGATTTTGATTTCGATTCTTATAATCACGAATACACCGAAACTGCGCCTGCGTTAGACGGAACGGCTGTGGAAATAGAAACAATAGATGATATTGCAGGTTCAGAAACCGCTTCTGATGAAGTAGATAAATGGTAAACCAAAATCTTTCGATGCAAAGGGCCGTTTTAAAGCGGCTCTTTTTTTTGCCTGGTATCGAACAATATTAAGCCAGTTTATTAAAAATCTGCTTATGATTGCAACGTTGATATAATAAATATTGTTAGTATAAATATCCGGATGGATTATAAACAACTTGTAAAAGACTGCCTGAAAGGATCTGCTGAAGCGCAAAGAACGTTATACGATCATTTCGCACCTCCTATGCTTGGTATTTGCTACCGGTATACAAAATCTATGGAAGATGCGGAAGACGTGTTGCAACAGGCATTTATTAAGGTATTTAATAACCTGCCGCGTTATCGAGAAGAAGGAGAATTGGGTGCATGGATACGACGCATACTGGTTAATACAGCATTAAATTATTTAAAACAGAATAAACGTTACAGCGAAGAACTATCGTACGATGAAATAAAGCTTCACCCGGTATCAGCAGAAAATCCCCAAATTATTTTACAGGCAAAAGAACTGGCAGATCTTATACGGCAGTTGCCAACAGGTTGCCAGGCAATATTTAACCTGCATGCAGTGGAAGGTTACACGCATGTGGAAATTGGTGAAATGCTGGGTATACATGAAGGAACATCCAGATCGCAATACGCAAGAGCACGAGCACTTATGATAACATGGATTGAAAAAAGAAGCACGCAAACTAAAATTAAACGTTATGCCGGAAAATGAATTTGAGAAACAGGTTAAAGAGCTGATGGAGGAGCTGCGCTTCTCTCCTTCTGCGCCTGTTTGGGAAAAAGTAAAAAAACGCATAAGCGAAAAAAAGCGCCGTGTGTGGCCGATCTTTTTTTTATTTGTATCTGTTGCACTTGTAAGCGGCTATTTTTTTTATACTGATATAAAACATGCTCACCAAAATGCTGGCAAAAATTTTAATCGTGTTACCACAGCTTCACCCAAAAAAGAAATACCAGATAATACAACGCACGAAGAAAATACCACACAAGATTCCGGTACTGAAAAGCAGTTAAAACCGGCACCATTCGTTGCCCATAAAGTAACAAAGAAAAACCCTGTGTCAGTAGTTAAGCATTTAAATGATAATGAAATTGTTTCTGCGCACAAGCCATCAGCCAGAGAAAATAATTCTGGTTTGATTACAAATATTTCTCCCGATAAAAATGCAACTGTACATCACCAACTATCAAATCCAAATAATAGTATTAATGCAATCACAAAAGCAAGTTCTGATTCAAACTATATTGCTGAAAATAGCATAGTAAACAATGATACAGCTATTGATTCAGTGATAAAGTTGAGCAACGAATCAGGGAAAGACAGCACAGCCGTACACAAAAAAAATCAAGCTAAAAAGATAATTAAAAACAATAAGTGGCATTTTGGTGTTAGCGCAATGTACGGCATAAGTAATCTTACTAATAACGCTTTAAACTTTAACGGAGATAAATCGTTGCAAACAAGTGCTTCTTTAGGTAATCCGAGACCAACTGCGACAAACCCGGGAGCCTTAAAAAATCCTTATGATAAAAACAATGCTTATAGTTTTGGCCTCGTTGTTCAAAGAAAAATTTTAAAGAACAGTTCTATAAATTCGGGTTTGAATTTCGTTCATTTATCTTCAAAAAGTAATACAGCACTCAGCATTAATTATGCTTTAGTTGCTGTTGCCGATTATTTACAAAATAACAATACAGCATCTAATTTTTATAGGATTGGTTCAGTAAAAACCTATACCAACAGTTTTAATTTTATAGAGCTTCCTGCAACATTTCAAAGCAGTCTTTTTAAGATAAAACACTTTTCGGTGGTATATAACGCAGGCGGGTCTGTAATGCACATGATTTCTTCCAAATCGTTTATTTATAATAGTAACAATAATAATTTTTTTAAGAATGATAGTTTACTCCGTCATACACAATTTCAACTAACAGCCGGTTTGGATTTCCAATTCAGTACAAAAAACAAAGGCGCAATTTTATTAGGGCCGCATGTTGAATACAGCCTTTCACCTTACTTAAAAAACAATGATTATAACCGCTTGCATTTTGTAAATTATGGCTTACGGGCATCCTGGCTTTTTAAAAAATAATTACCCGTTTAACTAAACAATTTTTAGTTTTAAGCACTATGAATTCAACACAGCTCCCCGAAATTTGGTTGCGTGGTGCCATTGAAAATATTCCTGCTTTGTTGCAACCGGTTGCTCACACATTATTGCAGGCGAGAGAAGAAATAAATACAATCATGCAGAATTTCCCTCAACAAAAATTATGGGAAAAACCTGCAGGTGTTGCTTCGCCGGGGTTTCATTTACAACATTTAGCCGGTGTACTTGACAGGCTATTTACTTATGCGAAAAACGAACCGCTAACCGAACGGCAACTAACCTATTTAAGTAATGAAGGGAAACTGGCGAATAATATTTCTGTAAGCCAGCTACTCGAAAATTTCAGCACGCAGGTTGACGCTTCATTAACGCAATTGAGTGAAACAAAAGAGGAAATGCTTACTGGTTATAGAAGTGTCGGCAGAAAGAAATTGCCGTCAACGCTTATTGGTCTTTTGTTTCATGCTGCAGAACATACCATGCGCCACACGGGACAATTGCTGATTACCGTAAAATTTCTATCGGTTTAACTTATGGGTTAGGTGGTTGCGACAGTACGTCAAAAGGATTTATTATTAAAAATTGCTCGGGCAAAGAATTTGACTTTGCAGGTGATGATGCAAAGGGTTCGGCATTATCTGCTTATTCAATATTTCGAAATCCTGCAAAAACCGATATTACAATTACATTACCGGCAAGTGCAAAATCATGTGTTATTATGGTTTATGATATGAATGGAAAAATTGTGTTGCATGAAAATTTAAGCAGTAACAGCACTTCCAAACAAATAAATATAAGTGAACTTGCGGCGGGAATGTATCGTGTAGTTTGGCAACAGGAAAACCTGCAATATGCATGGAAATTAGTAAAGCAATAAAAAAATGATAACTTTTTTTGATAAAAAAAGGAGCAAAGAAATTTTCTCCTTCTAAACCGCTTCTGCCAATTGTTTTTCTTTTACTGATTCTTCTTCTTCCTTATTTATATCATGAATGTATTGCACCTTAAGATGATCGTATAAAGAATGTTTATCAACAACCATTGACACAATACTTGCCACCATACCCGCAAGCATTAATTGAAAAATGATATTGTGCCTGTCCGTCATTTCAAGCACCAATATAGCTGACGTAAAAGGTGTGCGTGTAATGCCGGTTAGAAAGCCAACCATGCCACAAAGAATTATTACATTACTGTTAACTGCAGAAAGATGGAACCATCCTGCCATTACAGAACCAACACTTGCGCCAGCACTTAATGCAGGCGCGAATACGCCACCGGCTGTGCCTGTTGTAAACGAAAGTATTGAGCCACCCATGCGTACAATGGGGAAAAACCACGGAGAATATTTCTGACTGGTAAACAATGTGCTTACCATAAGTTCTTTACCGGAGTTTAATACAACATCTCCGAAAAAAAATGCAGCAAGTGCAATTATTAAAGCACATGCAACCACGTATAGCAAGTGTTGCGACAAATTTTTAAACCTGCTCTTCCATCTAAGTATCAGGAGCATCCATTTACCAGTAAAGCTTCCGCATAAACCTGCAACGATTGCTACTAAAATCACACAAAAAAATATTGATCCGGCGGGATTATTTATAGAAGGATAACCGAGATAGAGGTATGGCCCTAACAAACCCTGCGCCGTTAGCCCCGCAATAATTACGGCAGTAAATAATGCAGTTTTAAAATAACTGATATGCGTTTTTGTAAGTTCTTCCACAGCAAAAACAATTCCGCCAAGCGGTGTATTAAATGCAGCCGCAAGACCCGCTGCAGCGCCCGTCATTATCATGTTGCGCTTTGAAATCTTCGGCCACCATTCAGGCAGCCAGGAATTTATTTTTCTGAATATGGAACCGGCGATTTGAATAATTGGACCTTCTTTACCAATTATACCACCGCCGATAGCCATAATACAACTTGATGCAATTTTAGATATAAGTATACGAAGGCTGAGCAGCTTATCTACTTTATAATTTTGCTTTGGATTTGCAAATTCAATGGCAGCCATTACCTGCGGAATGCCACTGCCTTTTGCGTACGGAGAAAATTTTATAATAATTATCCACGCAATTACAAAACACACCGGTGCACTAATAAAAATTGCCCACGATGCTTTATGAAATATGAATAATGACAGGTATTCTGCAAGGGAAAAAATTTTTGAATAAAAAACAGCAATCAACCCTGCAATTAAAGAGGCTATCCAAAAGGGAATTGCTTGTAACAGATTCTGTTTAAGACGTTCGTTGCGTATCCTGTCAAAATATTTTTTTCCATGTTTCTTAATACTCTTAAATACCTGCATTCTGAATTTTAATTGTGAAGTGTGCAAAGATATATTGCTGAATCAAAGTTTCTAATAGCAAAAACCTGTCCTGTTTAAAATTTAAAATTGATTAACTACAGAATTGTGTTAAAAGCTTTAAACTTCTACATTAGCGCAAAGAATTTCAAATATCACTCAACACCAACATGAAATCAAAAAAAATAATAGGTATTGATCTTGGCGCAACCAATATTCGCGGAGCAGTTATTTCCGGAGATGAAATTTCAGAAATAAAGTCTCACCGCATAAAAAGTAATGGAACACAAGAAGAAGTTTTAAATGATGTTTTTGCATTGCTTGATAAACTAAAAGAGGAATCCACTGCTGCAATTGGCATTGGTGTGCCAAGTGTTGTAGATACAGAAGAAGGCATTGTGTATGATGTAGTATATATTCCATCGTGGAAGGAAGTGCATTTGAAAAAAATATTAGAAGAGCGTTATAAAATTCCTGTGCTCGTAAATAATGATGCGAATTGTTTTGCGCTTGGCGAATATTATTTTGGTAAGGGCAAAGGCTATAATTCGGTAATTGGATTGGCCATTGGAACAGGCTTAGGCGCCGGCATCATCATCAATAATAAATTATACGAAGGTGCAAATTGCGGTGCCGGAGAGTTTGGCATTTGCGACTATCTTGATAAAGTTTATGAATATTATTGCAGCGGTTCATTTTTTAAAAATGTGTACAATCTTGATGGTGAAGATGTTTTTACAAAAGCAAAAGCAGGCGATAGAACTGCTTTAAAATTATATGCTGAAATGGGTATACATCTTGGCAATGCCATTAAATTAATTCTGTACACATACGATCCGCAATTGATAATTCTTGGTGGTTCTGTTGCAAATGCTTACGAGTTTTATAAAGAAACAATGTGGCAGCGAATAAAAACATGTGTATTTACCAAAACAGCAGAACGTATAAAAATTGAAATTTCAGAATTAAAAAACAGTGGCATCCTCGGCGCTGCGTCTTTATACTACAATCAAACAGCTTAGCTTTTGTTAAGGCGCAGGCAAGCGTTTAACACCAATTTATAAAATGCTGATTAAATTAAATTGATTAGAAGTAATCTATTATTTATAACAATTTAAAACAGATTTTATGAAAACGCTTTTACTTACAATCAAAGAATTTTTCAGCATTAAAGAGGGTTATGTTTTATTATACAGTAATCTCTAATTGTTTGATTGCTCAACGAAAATAAGAAGCTTCTTTTAAATGCATTCCTTTATATCCTGCATCAGTCTGCGCGCAATATTATTTGCAGTTGTTTCAAAATTACTTTCAGCATAAATACGAATAATCGGCTCTGTATTGCTTGTTCGTAAATGCACCCAATCATTATCAAATTCTATTTTTAAACCATCTTCTGTATTAACAGGATTGTTTTTGTATTTGCGCTGAATATTTGAGAATATTTTTTTTACATCAACATTATTGTCCAATTCAATTTTATTCTTGCTGATGAAGTAATCAGGATATTGTCTTCGTAGCTGGCAAACCGTTTTTCCGTTTTGTGCAAGGTGCGTTAAAAACAACGCGATACCAATCAGTGCATCACGACCATAATGCAGATCAGGAACAATAATTCCGCCATTTCCTTCACCACCAATTACCGCATCAACCGCTTTCATCTTTTCAACCACATTTACTTCGCCAACTGCGCTTGAAAAATATTTACCACCATTTTTTTCAGTAATATCTTTCAATGCTCTTGTTGACGAAAGATTACTAACAGTATTTCCTTTTTTATGCTGCAGTATATAATCTGCAACGGCGACCAAACTATATTCTTCACCAAACATGCTTCCATCTTCACCAACAAAACAAAGCCTGTCAACATCCGGATCAACTGCAATACCCAAATGCGCCTGTTGCTTTACAACTTCATTGCTTAATTGTGTTAAGTTTTGTGGTAACGGTTCGGGGTTATGCGCAAATTTTCCATTTACTTCATCATTTAAAACAATTATATCTTTTACACCCAATGCCTTTAATAACGCCGGAACCGCTGTTGCTCCCGTGCTGTTAATTGCATCTATAACAATTTTAAATTTCTTTTTTTTAATAACGGCAGTATCAACAAGATTGTATTGAACAATAGCTTCTATATGCTTGTCAAGTGCGGTTGCATCGGTTGTTATGTTTCCTAATTTTTCTGCTGAAGAAAAATTAAAACTATCTGCGTCTGCAATGTCAAGCAACTGCTTTCCATCTTCTGCATTTAAAAATTCTCCTTTATCATTCAGCAACTTTAAAGCGTTCCATTCTGCAGGATTATGACTTGCTGTAATAATGATGCCGCCATCAGCATTGTGTTGCACTACGGCAAACTCTACAGTTGGAGTCGTACTTAAATTAAGGTCAATTACATTTACTCCGCAGCTTACTAATGTGTTTGTTACAAGCTGCATTACAAAAGCGCCGCTTATGCGCGCATCGCGCCCGACAACAACATTATAATTTGTCTTTTTGTTTTGATTTTTGAGCCAGCTTGCGTAAGCTGATGTGAATTTTACAATGTCAACAGGGCTTAGTGAATTGCCGGGTTTGCCTCCAATTGTTCCTCTAATTCCTGAAATACTTTTAATCAACGGCATTTTTAGGTTATTTGCAAAGCAAACATAACAGAAAAAACAAGCTGTTGTATATAATGTTGGCAAGATTTAAATTTAAAATTTAAAATGTATGGCTGCTACAGAATGGTTTAGGTTATGGTTCAATTCTCCGTATTATCATTTGCTGTATGAAAACAGGAATGATGAAGAAGCGATTGCCTCTATAAATAATTTTATTGAATTCTTAGAAATGCCTACAGCGAGTTTAATATTGGATGCAGCATGCGGCAGAGGCAGGCACAGCAAGGCTTTTGCAGCAAAAGGTTTTAATGTTACCGGCATAGATCTTTCTGTTGAATCTATTATTGAAGCAAAAAAATATGAGCGTGATAACCTGCATTTTTTTGTGCATGATTTGCGGCTACCTTTCTGGATAAATTATTTTAATTACGCATTTAATTTTTTTACAAGCTTTGGTTATTTTAAAACCATGCGGGAACACAACGATGCTATAAGAACCATTGCGCAAAGTCTTAAATTAAACGGCGTTTTTGTTATTGATTATTTGAATACGCACTATTTAGAAAATAGCTTAGTTGAGCATGAAGAAAAAAAGGCGGGAAACGTTTTATTTAAAATGGATCGGTGGCTTGCTGAAGATAAACTTTATAAACGCATACAAATTAAAGACGATGAAAAAAATATTTCAGAAACTTATACCGAAGAAGTCAGAAAATTCAGCCTTGTCGATTTTACTGATATGCTGTCACACCAGGGCATGATAATTGAAAACGTTTTTGGCGATTATACTTTTGAACCCTACGACGTAAAAGAATCGCCGCGCATGATTATGATAGCCAGGAAAATTCGTTATTAAAGGTTAATTATTATCGGCAACCGGCATATTAAATAAAAAAGTGCTGTCTGGTTTTATAATAACCATATTGTCTGGAGAAGATTGATAAATATTAAAATGGTTTACATTTCCTGCAAAAACTAATTTAGGTTGTTCCAACAGTAAAACAGAGGGATCGATGGATTTCATAGTTTTTTTAAAATTGAAAATTAACGGATGCTTATTTTGCTGTATCCGGTTTGTATGATTGAAGAAATAATTATTGTGCAAATATCCGGAAGAAGCAGAATCTTTAAAATTATTTGATTGGGCAGAAACATTTGAAATAAACATTAAACTTATTACGGCAAGAATCATGTATTTCATATAAAGGTTTATTAATAAAGATACACATGTTTGAACGATTACATACCTGGGATATTTATTTCTTTTACAAGATAAACAGCGTGTGGACAAGCGCTTTTCTTGACCATGTTTTTCCGTGGTGGAGAGATTCAACGACATGGTACCCGGTTTATTTATTTTTGTTGCTTTTTATATTGATAAATTTTGGCTGGAAATCGTGGACGTGGATTTTATTCGTTATACTAAACGTAACAATAACTGACCAGCTAAGCAGCACATTTTTTAAACAATGGGTTCCGAGATTACGGCCCTGCCAGGATTTTTTAATGCAGGATAAAGTGCGCATGATCGTTAACCATTGCAGCGGCGGCAACAGCTTTCCATCTTCACATGCAACCAATCATTTTGGAGCCGCGTTTTTTTTCTTCTGTACATTAAAACCGTATTTAAAAAATTATGCGTGGCTTTTTTTCTTCTGGGCAATCACGGTGAGTTATGGCCAGGTGTATGTTGGCGTTCATTACCCCACAGATATTATTGGCGGCGCCATTATCGGAAGCATTATAGGATATTTAATGGCGTTTATCTACAACAAAAAAATAAAGCTGCCTGAATTAAGAACTATGCAGGATTCTTAAATCTTTGTATAAAAATCTTATTTGTATTTTTGCCGACTGATGGAAAGCGCAGTAAAAATATTACCGCATTATACTTACGAAGATTATGTGCAACAGGAAGGACGCCGGGAACGAATCGAAGGCGCTCCTTATACCATGAGTCCATTGCCGGTTTCGAAACACCAACTTATTACATTAAACATGACTACCGAATTCAATATTGGCCATCCTTTTTCTTGTAATTTTTCTTTCCGGGACTTTAAGGCAGGCATAATTTTAGTAAGATGGTGATTACTCAACCATCGCTTTCTCATCAACAAAACCGAATGATTAGTTTTACAACTTTATGATTGACGTATTTATTATTCTCGGCCTTGTTATTCTGAACGGAGTTTTTTCAATGGTTGAAATGGCGTTGGTTTCTGTACGCAAAGTAAGGCTGGAAGCACAGGCCAACAGGGGAGACAAACGCGCAAAAGAAGCTTTGGAACTTGCCAGCCATCCTGATAAATTTATTTCTACCACGCAAATTGGTATTACATTAACCGCGATTTTAAATGGTATACTATCTGGTGCTGCGCTTGAAGATAGTCTTGCGCATTTTTTAACGCGGTTTACCTTCATTGGAAGTTATACGGAAATTGTTGCAACCGCAATCGTGGTTATAATTGTTACCTATTTTACACTGGTTTTGGGTGAGCTTGTTCCCAAGCGTATTGGATTAACCAATCCTGAAAATATTGCAAAGGTTTTTGTTCCATTTATGCGCGTTGCCATTTTTATAAGCTACCCGTTTGTATGGCTGCTTACAAAATCTGGCAATTTTATTGTGAACCTTTTTAAGCTTAAGGGCAATGACGCATCAGTTACAGAAGATGAGATAAAAGCAATTATTAATGAGGGAACAGAACAAGGTGCTATTGAAGAAGCAGAGCAGGAAATAATAGAAAGGCTTTTTCATTTAGGCGACAGAAATATCACTTCTTTAATGACGCACCGCAGCGATATAATATGGCTGGATATGAATTTAACGGTTGATGATATTTATCAACTGCCTGATGAAAAACTGCACACGGTATATCCTGTTTGCGATGGCAACATTGATAATATAAAAGGAATTGTGTCAATCAAAAATATTGTAAAAGCAAAATCAAAAACTCGGTTAAAAGATGTAATGACGCAAGCTTTATACGTACCCGAAAATAATTCCGCCTACAAGTTGCTGGAAAGATTTAAAGAATTAAAATCGCATTCAGCTTTTATTGTTGATGAATACGGCACGCTGCAGGGAATGGTTACGTTAAACGACATACTGGATGCGTTGGTGGGCGAAGTTCCGCAGATTGATGAAGAACAATACGAAATAGTTAAGCGTGATGACGGAAGCTTTTTAATTGATGCACAAATTCCGTTTTATAATTTTTTAAGCTATTTCAACCATACAGATTATCTTGATGAAAATGAAGAACAATTTGATACACTCGCCGGCTTTATTTTAAACGAGCTGGAACGCATTCCGCAGGAAGGTGATAATCTTGAATGGCATGGCTTTAAGTTTGAAATTATGGATATGGATAATAACCGTATTGATAAGGTATTGGTATATGGTCCGCCCGAGCAGGAGCTTAACACAGATAACGATTAATCCACACCAGTTGCTCCGTCTCTTACTTTAATTTTCTTTTTATTAGCATTTTTCTTTTCGTATTGCAGCACTTCGGGAGGCTTGTTTTTATTGGCGGCAGAAAGCGAGTCAGGAAATCTTTTTTGGGCGTTATTAATTGAATCATTCAGGGCAGCCAAAGATTTTTTATTACTTATTAGCTTGTCAATTACATATTCTTCCGTTTTTTCAATTGTTCCTCGTTCAGGATTGTAGTACGTCCATATACCATGCTTTACAGAGGCGGCGTCTACTTTTACTACTTTCAAATCATACTTATCAGGAATATTTAAATCATACACACGCACCGTATCATAAGGATTTTCCGGGTCAATTGCCTTCCAGCTTTCTTCGCGAATTAATCCCATAAGATTAAAATATCGCTGCATACCATTCTTACAACCCCACTTATAATTTTCCTGTGCAATGGTATCGCCGATTAAATTTAGACGCGTCCACGATCCTTCTTTTTTATTGTCTTTATAAAAACCTGCTTCCTGGTAACCCGGTTCACCATGATTATTCACAACACGTGTGTACCAATAGCCCTGCTTATAGTTCTGCAAGTCTGTACAATTAATTGTATCATGCTTCGAATTTAACTGGTACGTTTTGCACTGGCTATACAGTGCATTAAAACAAAATATCAAGCCCACAATTAATATATATCTCCGCTTCATAGTTTTATAACGGTTAACACGGTAATTTCTTGTAAAAAATATGTGTATTTTTAAAATTGATAAAAAATATTTTTATGCCAAAAACTGATGCACGTATTGATGCTTACATAGAAAAGAAAGCAGATTTTGCAAAGCCGATATTAAACCATTTAAGAAAAACTGTTCATAAGGCCTGCGCCGAAGCAGAAGAAACGATAAAATGGGGAATGCCTTTTTTTGAATATAAAGGAAGCGTTTTATGCGCAATGGCTGCATTTAAAGAGCATTGTACGTTTATGTTCTGGAAAGCGAAACTAATGAAAGACCCTGAAAAAATTTTACAGGTTGCAGAAAGAGATGCAATGGGAAACTTTGGCAATATAAAATCGTTAAAAGATTTGCCTTCAGATAAAATTTTAGCAGCTTACATTAACGAGGCGGCAAAGCTAAATGAAGAGAATATTAAACTTCCGCCAAGGAAAAAAGCGCCTGTAAAAGAATTAGAAATGCCTGTTGATTTTGCAGCCGCTTTAAAAAACAATAAAAAAGCGCAGGGCCTTTTTGAAAATTTTACACCGGGCAAAAAGAAAGAATATATTGAATGGATAACAGAAGCTAAAACAGAACCAACAAAAGTTAAGCGCATTGAAACAGCTGTTGAATGGATAAGTGAAGGCAAGTCCCGCAACTGGAAGTACCAGAATTGCTGATTAATCTTTTTTTAAACCGAGGCGTTGCAGCAGCATTTCTTTTTTGGCCTTTGATATCATTAATTTTTCGCCGTTGTTTAACATTACATAACCACCATCTGATCGTATAAGATTGGTGATGTGTTGTAAATTAACGACGGTTGAATGGTGAATGCGCTGAAAAATATCTGAAGGCAACATCTCTTCTATATCACCAAGCGCTTTCGATACAAGAAATTTTTTATTGTTCATAAGATGAATATATGTATAAGCACCTTCGGCACCACAATACAAAATGTTTTCGGCAGGTATAAATTCATATCCCTCACGTTGCGGAAAAGCAATTTTCTGATGTTGTGATGGTTGCCGGATATTGTGTAGTAAATTCTGAATATTTATAACGCCTTCAGATGCCAAAATTTTTTCTTCCGCTTTTTTTACAGCTATTTTTAAATCATTTACATCAACCGGTTTCAATAAATAATCAACAGCACTTATGCGAAAAGCTTTTGCTGCAAATTTATCGTAAGCCGTGGTGAAGATGATGCAGAAATCAATGTGGTCAAGCATTTCCAGCATTTCAAATCCATTCATCCATGGCATTTCCACATCAAGAAAAATAAGACGCGGTTTATATTTTTTTATTGCAAGAATTCCTTCTTTACCAGATAAGCAGGTAGCTGATACATCTACATTTGCGCAATATTTATCGAGATCATTTTTAAGTGCATCTATACAATGCTGTTCATCGTCTATAATAATTGCTTTAATCATTTAATACGCTTTCTGCTAATTTCAGCGTTTTGTATTATGCCGATACCCACGTTTACAAACTTATTTTTAAGCTAACCCTTGGTTGAATTTTTATAGCAACCACATTTTGCTGCGGTAAGTAAACAGGCTGACTATTAAAGCTGATTGCTAATGCTCTTTTTTTATTTTTTGAAGCACCAATAAATAGCGGAATACTTCCTAATGCTACGCCAGAACCTGCTACTATAAGAATAGCAGGACCGGTGTTAGTTAACGCCTCAAGCGGATCATTGTTAACCCGGTGATTTTCTGTAATAAGACCTGTCGCGATTAATGCCACACCGGCACCAACCATAACAAAGCCAATCGTTTTCTGTGTTTTACTTTTTTTAAGATAGTATTCTTTTGAAGATGCCGGGCTTGTTGTTTGACAAAAGGATTGAATACCAAAAAACAACGATGCTGAATACAATATTATTTTTTTCATAGTAAAGTTTAATGCAGTTATTATAATTGATATTATAGAGTTCTACAAGTTATACTCATTAACACGTACTTGATGCGCGTGAATAACAAATAAGCTGTTTCACCTAACAATTTACTAAAATGAATTCACAATCTATAGTTGATTAATATTCAAAACGCAGGATTATGGTAGTACCGGAAGATTGCCCGTTTTCATTTTTTTTATCAATAATATTGATACCGGCCTTCTTTTCATTTAATAAATTATCAAGGTCTAATCTTGCCTGGGTCAGGCGAACACCTTTAGATTCATATATTGCTGATTCCGCCCTAAATTTATTTTGATTTGACATTTCTCTGCCAACGCCATCATCGTCTATTACACAACGCAGTGTGTGATTAGTTTCATCAACAGTTACAGATACAGTTCCTCCATCTTCTTTAGGCATAATGCCGTGCCAGATTGCATTTTCAATAAATGGTTGAATAATCAGCGCCGGAACCATAACGGATTTTAGATCGATACTTTCATCAACATTAAATGTGTAATTAAATTTATTACCGAAACGCATGCTCTCTAACTGCATATATAATCTGCAGGTTTCAATTTCATCGAATAAAGTAATTTCTCTTTTGTCAGAATTTTGAAAAATAGTACGTATAAGTTTTGAAAATGTAGTTAGATAAAGAATTGATTTTTCCTGTTCATCTTTTTGTATGAGCGATTTAATGGAGTTCATGCAGTTGAAAATAAAATGTGGATTCATTTGTGCACGTAATGCTTTAGCTTCCAGTTCATGTAACGCTCTTTCATGTTGAACTAACATTTTTTCTTTTTCAGACCGCAGGAGTTTAGATTGGGTTAATTTTAAATTCTCCAGAGTTTTTTCTAATTCCTTTCTTCGCTGTGTAAGTTCTGCAGTGCGTTCTATAACTTCTTTTTCTAACAGTCTTTTTTGATCGGATAAAATTTGCTGTTTTTCTAATTCCTGTGCAGTTGTTTTCCTTGATAATCTTTGAACTTCAGCCAATTGTGTCTCTAACGAACGATTTGTAAATGCAAACTCAAGAGCGAGAAATATAGAGGTGGCTATAGGTAAACTTATTACTCCTATCATATAAGTTATATCATAAAAAGACGAGGTTAAATACCTGGAAGGAATAACATATTTTGCCAGATAAAAGCTTAAATAGAAAATAAAAAAAATAATGGCGCCGATAGTAAGTATAATAGCTCCTTTCTGTTTACGTTTCATTGCTAAAAAACTGGTTCGCGAACATTCCAGTAAAATGGCATTAGGTAATATGGTAAACCCTAAAATCCAACCTGAATGATAAGGAAAGAAATACAAAGGGATACTTAGTAAAAAACATGCGGACAAAATTCTGTAAATAATTTTTTTCTTGTTTTGAACAACAGTATCGAGTGCTTTTAAAAAAAGTAGGTTATATAAATTAAAAAGAATAATGGTCAGCCATAGCAAATACATTCTCAATTCTGTGTTGTGAGTGTTGGTTGCAATTATATATATAATGTTTGTTGGAACAGCCACCATAGCAAAAAGGCTGAAAAACAGATTGGCTTTTTTCTTCGGATAAAAAATATATAATGAAAAATGTAAAATAGACAAAATAAAAAATAATCCACTTCTAAATAAGTCAGGGTTATACGATGTCTCAGAATAAGAATAAATGCTTATTGCCCGATTTGCAGAATTTATAGTTATTACCAAACAGGAATTAGGCCTGCCTGCAAAAATGAAATACGGAATATTTTTTTTATAAGCATACCGCACCGCCAAAACCTGCGCAGTTGTTTTAGTGAAATAAATAGGTGCAGGAATATTTAGCGGATCAAATGTTGAGATCTGATTTTGATTATTGCTTATGTTACCAAAGCTGTAAATCTTGTTTCCGTTTAAATAAATTTCGGAAGCGCCCATTTGTTGAATCATTATTGCCAATGATTTTTCAAACAATGAACTATCAATGTAAAGATGTATACGAAACCAGCCAACACCAGCATCCTTTAATTTCGGTAAATCATATATATCATGAGTTGGGTTAACATTTTGCCATTGGCTGTCATCAAAATCTGGCTTTGCGCAATCCAAAAGATCACCGGCATGAAACTTCCAGTTTTTATCTAATACAACACCTTTAGTTGGAATATTTGATATATGAAAAACAGAAGGGTTAGGTTGCTTAAAAATTCCCGAATTGGAATACTGGCAATATATATATTGGTTGAAAAAAAACAAAATGAAAACAGACAGAATTTCTTTCATTATTTGTTTATTAATTTAAACACTTTTCTTTTACAGCTATAAAATAAATAAAGTTTATGATTGGGCAATTCAGAATTAATAGTTACACGTTTTAAGTTCACAGTTGAAAGGTCGAAACATAACTCAACGTTGCTTTTGCTTATTTTCTTGCCTTATGTATGCACAGGAAGAAATGCAAACTAAAATTCGTTTTTTGATTGATAAGAGCTATCTATACTACAAAGGATGCTTGATAGTAGTTATGATTCGGTAAAAGAGAGAATTACAATAGTACCGCTTGATGAAGTGTCTTTATCTTTCTTATCAATTATTTCAATCCTTGCATTTTTTTCATTTAATAAATTATCAAGATCAAGCCGTGCTTGTGTTAAGTGTTCACCTTTTGATTGATGCGAATAATCTGTGCTTAAAAATTTATTTTGTTTTGATATCGTTCTGCCAACCCCATCATCGTCCACAATACAGCTTATTGTGTGATCGGTTTTGTGAACAGTTACAACTAAAGAGCCTCCATCTTCTTTAGGCAGTATGCCATGCCAGATTGCATTTTCAATAAATGGCTGAATGATGAGTGCAGGCACCATAACTGATTTAAGGTCTATCATTTCATCTATATTAAATGTATAGTTGAATTTATTGCTAAAGCGCATGCTTTCTAACTGCGTATATAATTTGCATGTTTCTATTTCATCGTACAATGTAATTTCTCTTTTATCAGAATTTTGAAAAATAGTACGTATCAATTTTGAAAAAATAGTCAGGTAAGTAACTGCTTTCTCCTGTTCGTTTTTTTGTATGAGCGATTTTATTGAGTTCATACAGTTAAAAATGAAGTGTGGGTTCATCTGCGCACGTAATGCTTTAGCTTCCAGTTCAAGTAATTCTTTTTCATATTTACCATTTAACTGCTCTTGCTTTCTTACTGATTTAACACGCCAGCGCACAAACAAAAAAATTACCGCAGCTATTACAACAGCAACTAAAATTTTAAATAAAATAGTTTGCCACCATGCCGGTACAATTGTAATATTAAGGTTTGCACCATCGTTGCTCCATGTGCCATCTGTATTTTTAATATTTGCCAAAAATGTATAATGGCCAGGTTTCAAACTATTATAAGATGTAGTTCTGGTGAGGTAATTAGCATACACCCAATCTTTATCAATTCCTGTTAATTTATACCTGTATTCCAGTATTTCAGGTTCGTCAAACTCTGTTGCCGAAAATGTGAGTGAAATGGAATTTTTATTGTGGGGTAATGTTAGCGTATGAAGATATTCAGGTAAAGAATCAGTTGTAAATGTTTGATTAAACACAGTGATTTTTGAGAGATAACATCTTCTCTTATATTTATCGCTGATTATATCTGAAAACGACGCCCAATGGAAGTAATCAAATGCACCAATAAACAAAGTATTATTTGAAACAGTAATACCCGAATTAAATATCGTCGCTAATCCATCGGTTAACGTTAGCCTGAACTGCCGGTTGTTTATGTAATCATATAGAATAACTCCATTTGAATACAGGTAACACATAATTTTTTCTTTATCCGCATGAAAAAGCTCAAGAGGATAAGCGTCTTTTTCTTTGGGAATTTGTTTCACCACGTGTAGCGTAACAGGATCGTAAATTTGGATTCCCTCAAGTGTGGCAACCCAAAGGTTTTGCAAATCATCAAGCTTGTACCAGAACATATTATAGAAGTGCTGATAACCTTTTACTTCTTTGTCAACAGGAGGATATGTAATAATTTTTCTTACTTTTTTTGTAAGCAGGTTAAATTGATAAAGACTAAGCCCATAACATAAATAAACCACTTCCCCTTTCTTGTCCATTTCCAGTACATCCATTCGCTTATCCCATTGGTTCATGGTTGTTGAATCGCTTGTAATTTCTTTTGGAAGAGAAACCGAATCACAATTAAAGGTGTTGATATTAATTCTGTAAATAGCATTAAAGGAATATTTTGAAGGCTGAAAATAAATATAATCACCGCGCGGCTGCATGTTCTGAAATTCCATGGAAGTGAAATCTATTTTTTGCGGAGTTGTTACAGGGATTAACATTTTTGATATTGAATCATAAATCCATATAGTTGAACCGCAAAGCCAAAGGCGACCATTTTTATCAAGCAACGCATCAAGAATATCTGGGCCATCATTTGGGTCTTCAGGATTTTTAAAATCAACAGGAATACTGCCAACAGCTTTCATATCTTTATTCATTACTAATACCTCTTTCCTCTCGTCGAACACGAAATAATAGCCATTTATTTTTTTATTCCATACTGCAAGCTTAAATATGTCTGAATAATATCTCCGGTCTTTATTTGGACACATAACTGTTTGAAGTTTTCTATTACTTTTTCCTCCTTTGTAGAGCTGGTAAAAAGCAAGACTCCAAAAATTTCCCAATTTGTCTGCTAAATAATGTTTTTGTTGTATCGCCGGGTATTGATCCCTCAACTTTGTAAAATAGTTATAGGTATGATCTCTTGTATTAAAAACGCCTGGTGTCGCTTCCTCTGAAGTCATATAAATTTCATGATCATTTTTTCTTTGTAGCTCATTAATGTTTATATCATGTTTTATTATTCTCCCTGTTTTTTCATCTTTGTCATATAACATTGTATAAACTCCTGATTTTACATCATAACATGCAAATCCAAGATCATTGGATGTAAACCAGATAGTATCTTTGGTTTCAGTATCCATATTAAAAATTCGCAAATCCGCATTAGTTGAATCTCTACTGTTTGAACATCGGAAATTTCGTGTAAGCTTTTCAGTTTTTTTATTGAATGAGTAGATGCCATCATCAGTAGCAAGCCATAAATTATCTTTGTTATCAATATCCCTTTTTATAATATAAACCTCCCCATTTTGAAAATCATACTTTTTAGGAATAGAATAATATGTTGTTTTACTTGTATAGCGATTAAAATGTAAAAATCCAACATTAAAAACTCCTGCCCACAAAGACGAATCGTTTTCAATATAGATCGAGCTAAAAACCCACGGAAATGATCTTTTCGAAATGTCTTCATCACGAAGTGTAATGTTGAGCCTCGAAACTTTTCCTGTTCTTGTGTTTAAGAAATCGATATAAGCGCTTACGCCAAATACATACAGGTTATCATCTTTATCAAAAAAAATACAGCCAAGGCTATTAATAGATAAAGTATTTGAATCGCCCTCTTTCTTTTCAAAAACTGTAAGATCATTTCCATCAAACTTTACAATGCCCTTATCTGTTCCAAACCATAAATTATTTTCTTTATCCACAGCCATTTTACGCAGGTTGTAGTTGTTAAGCAATAAATTATTTACCGGAGAAAGTATGAGTGTATCTGTTTGTGCAAACACAGAAACCACGTTAAACCAGAAGTAAAACAATATAATTATGGATTTATAATTCCGCAAAAGCTTTCTTTAGTATAACAGTAAATTTTTTATTGAGTGATGCAGCTAAATGTTAGTGCATTTATTTTTTAAAAATTGTCTGATGAAATTTATATGCTTTGTGCATACCTTTTTAAAAAATCTTTTTTATTATTCCGATAAGCAGAAACAATACCTAACTTAAAAAGAATAAAAATAAACAGCCAGGAAATATCTAATTGATACGAAAGAAAACCTGCACGCGCACTGCGCGGATAAAGGTGATGATTGTTATGCCATTCGCCACACAATAAGCCTGGTCTTAGTTGATTCACTGCCAGATTCCGCCTGTCAAAGTCAATGCCATCTACATGTTTCGCTTTGCCGTTTCCATGCCCTGTATAATTAAAGGCGCGTACCAAAATAAACCAACACATTGCAGCACTAAATAAAGCACATGACAAAGCATGCCCGCCAATAATATATAATAAACTGTACCAAAACGCCCAATTTAACAACCATAAAATCACAGTATAAACCGGGCAGCTAACGGAGCCCCATTTAAGGTATTTAGAATAATTGTTTATTTGAATACCGGTATGGTTTATAAAATTAGCAGCCTTTATATATTCTTCTTCGTTTAAGTTTTTAGAAATACTTTGATGATTAATGTGTGCCAGCATACAGTACAGTAAACCTCCTTTTGAGTTATATGGATCACCGGGCTTATCTGACCTAGCGTGATGCACTTGATGCGACATCACATAAATTTCTTCAGGAACAGTTCTTATCACCATGTTTTGTATAATAAACTTCCATAAAGGGTGACTGAATACATATGCTTTATGCGAGCAGTACCTGTGATACCAAACGGTAGCATGCGTACTCATAATTATCATGCTATATAAAACCACTATTATAAACAGTCTAAAAGAAAAATAGTTAAAAACGAACAAGAGAAAGAATGGAATCATGCAGGCAGTAATAAGCCAGTTAATTAACGAAATCCAATTTTTTTTAGTTTTAAATATATTGATTCTATTAAACGCCTCTTTATATAATTCTTTAACAGATGGAATTATAAGTTCTCCATATTTATCACACCATCCATACGAAGGTTCCTGGAGAATTTTATCAATAAATTTCATAACGGCAGATTAATGTTGGTTTAGAAAAGATAAAAGAAATAAGTTAAAAACCAACTTATTTTTTGCGCTTTAAGCATAAGATTAAATCCTCCTTCCCTATAAATTTTTCACTTATATTTATATAGAAAATCCTTAACCGGAGTGATTTTCAGCCATACTATATAAAATCAAAGCTAAAAAAATGGAAAGCAATCAGCTGCAGATAACGTTTTTCCAGTTTATTAAATCAAAACTTCCATCGCATCTTTCATTAGTTGATGAAGTAGCAGACCTGTTAGAAATAAGTATTGATAGCGCCTACCGGAGAATAAGAGGAGAGAAAATGATTTCGTTTGAAGAAATAAGTAAGATAGCAGCGCATTTCAAGTTATCTATTGATCAGTTATTGCATTTAAAAACTTCCGATGCAAAAATTTTTACAGGGGACTATGTTACGCCAGATAATTTCAATTTTGAGCAGTACCTGCAAAAAATGTTAGATGTACTAACTTTCTTAAACAGTTTTAAGCATAAAGAACTCACGCACTTTTGCAAGGATATTGTAATCTTTGATTACTTCCCCTATCCCGAACTTGCTGCGTTTAAAAATTTCGCCTGGATGAAAACCATATTAAATTTCCCGGTTTTTTCTCATCGATCTTTTTATTGTGACATGTTTGAAAAATCAGCCATAGACATCTTCGCTAAAATTGCAAAACAATATACGCTTTTACCCGGCTCGGAAATTATGAACATAAGCAATATACATACAACTCTTTACCAGATTGAATATTACAAAACCGCCCGAATGTTCAGGTCTGATAACGAACTAAAAATAATATATGAACAATTGCATAACATGATTCATCATATAGAAGCCCAGGCCGAAGCTGGTGTAAAATTTATGCCGGGTGAAAAAGAAAACAGTCAGTCTGTGCCATATAATTTATATGTAAATGATTTTGTTATTGGTGACAATTCTTATTTAGCAACTATTGAAGGCAACCGAATATCTTATATGGTGCATAGCCATCTAAATTATCTTTCAACAAGCGATGAAGCGCATACTGCATATCACTACAACTTTTTAAAGAACATAATGCAAAAATCTATCCTGTTAAACACGAGCGGCGAAAAACTCAGGGCAGGATTTTTTCATTTGATACACGATGAAATTGAAAAGAGCAAAAACAACCAACTGACAACCTTTGGAAAAATTTAGTGAAGTATCAACTGTTTCTTTGAACATTTCCTATAACTCATTTTTATTTTATTTAGTAATTAATTATTCTTCCTTAGACTTCGTTTAGTATTTTCTGCGAAAAACTTACTGCTTAAACAATCGGTTTATTGGTTTTTACTAAAATCGTTGTAGCCTGTAAGGATATAGTAATGCGTTTGCATTTTTCATTTATTTATTCTGTTACTACACATTTCATCAATTAGGATTCGCCTTTTTACAAAAGTAAGTTTGATGTGCAGTTTTTGAAGTGGTAATTATCATTCCTAAAAAATAAGTTGTCATTTGATTCAGGCGAACGGTAAAATCAATTAACGCATTTATTAATTCTGTATTGGTTGAATTTATGTCAATGAATAATTTTCTTTAAAATTTATTTCTTAAACATCACTAAAACTAAATAACGTGAAAACAAGTCTATGCTTCTTTATCAGTTTAATTGTATTGATAAATTATGCAAACGCTCAAAAAGCTTCCATTGGTTTAAACGCCGGAGCAACATTAGCTTCTTATAAAGTTTTTTATGAATGGATGAATATGTTTAAAGATATTAAGAAAAGTAAGTTTTCTAAAGATTGCTGGAATTATGTGGTTTATGCGCCGGGCTGAAGCAGGGATGGAAGTACTAAGATTACAAAACAAATGCAAGCAAATGCCCCGATAGAAATTGCACGAACTGATGGATGCTTATTAAAGCAAAATCCCGGTGAGACTAAAAAATACATATACAAACAGTGGTAAGTACGCAGCTAATAACTTAAATGTTTTCATACGGGTAGTAATAAACAATCAATTCAAAGACCTGTAAATATGCAGACAAATTTTGCCTGCACTACTTAAACAAAAAGGAGTTTTTATGAAAAAATTAAACAAACAATCAAAATTTGTTTTTCCAAAGCATGTAACCAATTACATAATTATTACAGCTTTTATTTTTTCTTTTTCTGTTAGCTGCAAAAAAGAATCACACGCCTGCGCAATCGCAGCAAAGCGTACAAGCACAAAGCAACGATCAGTTGATATCAAAATGGGGGTTGCCTGATATTACTGTTCATAAAGGTGAATCGATACAGGCAGCAATAGACAAAGCAAAAAACAATGCAGTTATTTTTATTGAGCCCGGTGTTTATAAAGAAGCAATCGTTGTTTCCAAACCCAGTATAAAATTAATCGGCAAATTTTCTTTGACTGGTGATGAAGTGGTTATTAAGAATCCTGGCGAAGAAGAAAATGGAATAAGCGTAACAGATGAGAGCCATGGATTTGCGCTTGTGAATGTAACGATAAAAGGGTTTGAGGATAACGGTATAATACTTATAAGGGTAGACAATTTTATTTTATCAGGTGTAAAAGCAATTGACGACGGCGAGTATGGGATTTTCCCTGTGCTTTGCACGCACGGCATAGTTGAATTTTGTATTGCAACTGGTTCCTCTGATACAGGGATTTACGTGGGCCAATCTTCTAACGTAAAAATGGTTTTTAATACAGCTTATGCAAACGTTAATGGCCTTGAAATAGAAAACTCTTCTAACGTTGATGTTGCATTTAATCAATCTTACAATAATGTGGTTGGAATACTGATAGATTTATTGCCGGGCAAAGATGTAAAAACATCAACGAACGTGCATGTACGTTTTAATAATGTGCGTAATAATAATCACGAAAATTTTGGTGAGCCCGGCGAATTAGAAGCTTCAATTCCAACAGGCATTGGCATTCTTGTTCTTGGAACTGACGAAACGGTAATTGAAAACAATACCGCAACCGGAAATGATTTTAGCGGGATTATTGTTTTTAGTACACTTGTTTTAGCGGTAATTGCCGATGTTCCGCCGGAAGAAATTTTAGCTGATATAGAACCAAATCCCGACGGAGTAAAAATCACTAAAAATGTGCTTCGCAATAATGGTTCAAATCCACCGGAGATTCCTGATCTGCCTTTACCGGGTGTTGATCTGCTTTGGGATGGTTCCGGAATAAATAATTGCTGGAGTGATAACATTTTTACAACAAGCGCTCCTTCTCCGTTGCCTTCCTGTAATTAAAATGTTTTAACAACAAGGGTGCTTAAGGCACCCTCTATAAAACTTAATAACATTTTTTAAAACTGTTATCATGAAGAAAAATTATACGCATATTTTAATTCTTGGAATTATTATATTCTTAAATAGTTCCTGCGTTCACTACTATTATGCACCGAGTTCTAATAACGTACCATTGTTTAAAGAAAAAGGTGAAGCACGCATACAGGCACAATATACTTCAACGGCTGCGCAGGCTGATGACGCTGCAGATGGTTTTGAAATACAAACTGCTTATGCAGCTGGCAACCATACAGCATTGCAATTGAACTTTTTTCATGCTTCCGAGAACGAACAGGAGTATGGCTCAGGTTCAGGAAATTATATTGAATCTGCATATGGGTATTTTAAACCTTTTGCAAAAAACCGTTTGGTGTTTGAAACCTATGGGGGACTGGGTTTCGGAAGTGTAAATAACGTTTTTAAAAATACTTCTAATTATATAACGGAACAAGCAAAAACATCTATTACTAAATTTTTTGTGCAACCATCTCTTGGGTTTACTACCAAATATTTTGATGTAGCATTTTCTTCAAAGTTCAGCCTGGTAAATCTGGGCTTAAATAATTCAACTCTTTCAAAAGAAAATAATGATTATGATTATGAATATGTAGAATCATTGCGAAAAGGCAGGTCGTATTTTTTCTGGGAGCCGGGACTGATGTTACGCGGCGGCTTTGAACATGTAAAGGTAGTAATGCAGCTAACAGAAACAATAATGAGTGACGACACACAACCAATATCAAATGGCAGCATTTCGCTTGGCCTTGCAATAACACTTAATGCAAAACATAAATAAAGGTTTCCAAGGTGAAACATTTATAAAAAAGTTCCCGCTAAAAATCATTGTACTTTATACAAAACCGCATTTCAACTATAAAATAATAATTATGAGAACGAATTTTATCATCAAATTTTTATTGTGCTCTTTAATGCCGGCAACGGTTATTGCACAATCAAAACAAGAACCCTATGTTATTCATGAATCAAAAAATAAATATCCCGGCGGTGTGTATGCTGCATGGGATTCTACTGCCAAAAGATATAATTGGTATTCGCCTCAAAAAAACAATCCGGGTAATTCATTTAAGCAAACTGCCTTAGATAAAACTGCTGACGAGAATAAAGAAGTAAGTAGTGCTTCCCAAATATTCCATCTTATAAAAGATATAAACAAGGCGACAGATGGTGGCGGGGGAAATTATCAACCACAGTTTTATAACCAGCACTATGCAGTGTTAAATGGCATTGCATATTTTTCCGCCGACGATGGTATACATGGAAACGAATTATGGAGAAGCGATGGAACTGATGCAGGAAGTTATATTGTAAAAGATATAGAGCCCGGCGAAGGTTCTTCGGGTATTAGTAATATTACTGCAGCTAATGGCAAGATTTATTTTTCCGCTACAACTGCTGTAAACGGTGCGCAACCGTGGATTTCTGATGGTACAAGTGATGGTACATTTATATTGAAAGACATCAGTGCTTTTGCCAATTATGGTTATCCCGAAATGTACACAGTGGTAAAAGAAAAAGTTTTTTTCTTTGTTGGCCGAAACCAGTTGTGGGTAACAGATGGCACTGATGCAGGAACTCTACAAGTAGCTTCAGTTGCTAACTGGAACCAGTTTTCACAACCTGTAGCAGTTGATACCGTGCTTTTCTTTACAGCACTTGATTTTTTAAATGGCAGGCAACTTTACCGCAGCGATGGCACATTTGCAGGTACTTTTTTAGTTAAACAAGTTGGCTATGATTATAATTATGGACCCCAGCAACTAACTGCTTATAATAAGAAATTATATTTTTCTGCAGATGATGGTACGGGACGGAGACTTTGGGTTTCTGACGGAACTTTTAATGGTACAACAGCTATTGAAAATAACAACAATATATTTCTGCCATCTTATGATGGTGCAAGCAGTGATGTGCCTCTTGTTAAGCATAACAAAACCTTTTATTTTATAGGTTATGATGCTTTTGGCAATACCGGAATTGAATTGTTTAAATATAGTCCTGACAGTACGGAAGGAATGGTGCTTATTAAAGACATTACACCAGGTTATGAAAACACTAATATTCAGCCCAATGAAATAGCAAACTATGAAAATGGCATTGCTTTTAAAGTAATAAATACAGATGGAAGCGCCACGCTGTGGAAAACAAAAGGCAGCGAAGCAGATACAAAGCCAATTAAATTTTCCCAACAGTCAATGGCTATAACTTTTACAATTTCTATAATTCAGCAGGCATCTTATTCTTTGAAGCATATTCCACATCTGCGGGTTTTGAATTGTGGAAATCAAACGGCACGCAGGCAGGCACTGAAATGGTGAAAGATATCTTTCCTGGCATCTATAGTTCATATCCATATTTTTATACAGTATGTCAACAGGCATTTTATTTTCTGCACGGAATGAGGCTGCAGGTTATGAATTATGGAAAAGCGATGGCACGTCAGCAGGCACACAATTAGCGAAAGATATCAATCAAACAAGTACAGGTTCTTCAATAGGAGCATATATTATAACAAATGCCGCTAACGGAGTTGTTTTTGCTGCTTTTGATATACTGCATGGTGTTGAACCTTTTTATTCGGATGGTACAAAAGCAAATACAAAAATTGTTGCTGATATTTTTTCCGGTGATTTCAGCAGTTTTCCTTATGCGTTAAAAACAATAAATGATGACGTTTATTTCATTACGAATTATGATGACAATTATATACCCGCATTGTACAAGTATAATAGCTCAACAAAAACATTGATAAAATTATTTGAAGTGCCTGCAGGATATTACATTCAAAATGTATATGCTGTTGCAGATAACGGGCTCGTATTTTTTCAAATGTTTAATCCAAGCTTATACCAGTATGAGTTATGGAGAACAGATGGAACAACTGCAGGCAGTTATTTTCTTAAAGCAAATCAAAGTCCCACAGAAATGGTAACTATCAGCAATACTTTATTTTTTACCAATGTTGATACTTACTATGGAAACGAATTATATAAAAGTGATGGTACTGTAAAAGGAACGAGGATTGTGAACGATTTATTTGCTGGTGCCGGCGGCTCAAATCCATATAGCTTGATTGCTTATAATAACGAGCTATATTTTGGCGCTATGGATGAAGATTATGCTACATATTTTTGGAAAAGTGACGGAACTTTTTTTGGTACAAAAAAAGTAGCTTCCATTGCGCCGGCGGGACAACAACTTAATGATATAGGCCTTAAAAGAGTTTATTGTATTTCAAATGGATTGCTATTTATAAATGCATCAACTAACTCACTGGGCGAAGAACTTTGGGTAACCAATGGTACACATGCAGGCACGAAACTGGTAAAAGATATTAATCAAAATTATTCATCTTATATTAATAATCTTACTGATGTTAATGGCATTGTATGTTTTTCTGCTGATGATGGAATACATGGAAATGAACTATGGGCAAGTAATGGCAAACCCGCAGGCACAGTTTTATTAAAAGATATTACGCCCGGCAGTGATGCAAGCAACATTTATAATTTTTGCGCTGTAGACAATAAATTATATTTTTTAAAAGACGGTGCACTTTGGATGAGTTCAGGACCTGGCAATAAGACCATGCAAGTGAATGATGCTGGGTTGCAGAATGTTTCAAACATTAATGAACTAATTGCATCAGGAAATAAATTGTTCTTCAGCGGCTATTCCTATACATACGGTCAAGAATTGTATGAAGGTGATGTCTCAACACAAGCTGTTGCTGAAAATAAAACGCAAAATAAAGCAATCGCCAAAGAAATGTATGCCACTTTACGCGCAACCGTATCGCCAAATCCTGTTCATAACATGGCAACGGTGCAATTATCTAATGCAAAGAATGCTGATGCAATTCTAACAGATAACAGTGGAAAAGTTCTTTGGGAAATGGAGAATATAAATACAACTCAAATACGAATTCCAATGCAACAATTTGCAACAGGAACATACTTTATAACGATTACTGACAATAATAAAGTTATAACCCTGAAATTGGTTAAAGAAAATTAACGCAAACATTGTTATAAATTTTCAAGAGGGGAATATAAAGGAAGCACATGATGTAGCTGCCTTTACGACAATCTTGGTAAGAATTAACGCAACAGTTTTTTCTATTCAGGTACCACAATAATTTTTAGATTATGAAAACGCAAACAGAGAATTTAAACTTCCTTTCAATAAAGTATAATAAATATGGAATGGATGAATTGTTTATGAAAACCCTGAAACAAAGGGTCAACAATTATTTTTTGCAAAACAGCATATCCAAATTTGGAAACTGGAAACTGGGAGTAAAAATCATGCTGGTATTGTTTATATTTTTTGGTTCTTATGGCTTATTAATCTCAAGTAAATTTTCACCCGCTGTAGATTTTCTATTAGGACTTATCTGCGGATTAAGTAATATTCTCATTGTAATGAATATTGGTCACGACGCAGCTCATAATGCATTATCAGCAAACAGAAAACTCAACCATTTTTTAAGCTGGTCAATAGAAATTTCCGGCATGAGCCATTATATGTGGAAGATCAATCATAATATTATTCATCATCCTTATCCAAATGTTACACCTATAGACAGTGAATTAAACATGGCATTGCCGTTTCTTCGTTTTTCCAATTTAATTCCTAAAAAAGCACACCATAAATACCAGCATTTTTATGCGCCGGTGATTTATCTTTTTTTCTCGCTTAATCTCATTTTTATCAGAGACTTCCAGGACTCAGGAATTTTTCCAAAAGAAAGCAGTCAGCGTGCAGTAAAAAAATTTCCGGCAAAGCATTTTATTATTCTCATTCTATCTAAGCTTCTCTACGTTACGTATACGGTGATTTTGCCAATGACCTTTTTAAGTATTGTGTGGTGGAAAATATTGCTTGCTTTTTTATGTATCCATTTTATTATGAGCGCAACCGAAATGTGCATTCAGCTTCCGTTGCATATTAATGAGCATAATACAGTTGTAGAGGTAGCAGATAATGGAATTATAAAAAATAACTGGACGGTGCAAATGCTGGAAAGCACAACAGATTATTTGCGTAAAAGTAAAATTGCCAATTTTTTAACCGGCGGAATAAACACACATACCATTCACCACTTTTTTCCGGGTATTTGCCACATACATTATATTAGGCTAACACAGATTCTTTCAGATACATCTGAAGAATTCGATTTCCCCTTACCAGAATAAACCCTGGGCTAAATCATTTTTTTCTCATTTCAAACAATTAAAGCAACTCGCCGTTGAACCATAACAATCAAAACTATCTTATGCAACATAATTGTTTAAATACTGCGCTGATTAATACAGATAAAATTATCTCCGGTCTATATGATAATTATTATATCAATCTAAAGAACAAAGAAGTTTTTTCATCGTATAGTTTTGAAGAACGTACATATGCCTGTTATGAAATGGTAACAAAGCTGAAGAAACATGAAATGTATTTCTATCGCCGCACAAATGAAGACTTTATAAAACAAACTGACGGAAGCGAGATAAATAACAGTTTTAACTCACCTGTAAATCTTGCTTCCAACGATTATCTTGGATTTACAAAACATCCTGTTGTTGTTAATGCAGGAATTGAAGCGATGAAAGAATTTGGAAGTGGTTCCGGAAGCGTGCCTATGCTTGCAGGCACAACTTCACTGCATAAAAATCTCGAAAATAAACTGGCTTCATTTATTGGTTATGAATCGTTGCTCACGTTCAATTCATGCTATGCCGCAAATCATGGATTACTAACTGCCTTATTAACAAAAGCAGATGTGGCAATACTTGACATTGCTGTGCATGCAAGTATTATTGATGGTTGCTGCAACACCAATAAGATTTTCTTTAAACATAATGATCCGGATTCCCTGAAAGTTGCATTGATGAAAGCATCCTTGTATAAGAACAAACTTATAATTATTGATGGCGTTTATTCAATGGAAGGTGATATTGCTTTTGTTGATGGAATAATGCAACTGGCAAAAGAAGAAGATGCATGGCTGATGATTGATGAATCACACGCCATTGGAGTAATTGGTGAAAACGGGAAAGGCACACAGAATTATTATAAGCTAAAACCGGAGGCACAAATTGTTACGGGCTCTTTAGGTAAAGCAATGGGTGGATTGGGTGGTTATGCAGCGGGTTCAAAAGAGCTAATGAGTTTTTTAGAAATTGCGTGCAGACCGTATATTTTTTCGACTTCATTACCCCAGAATATTACGGCACAGTTAATGAAAGCTATCTGCCTGCTTGAGACTGAACCTTCGATACGTAAAAAGCTTTGGTATAACATTCTTTATTTTAAAAAGCATATTGAATTAATGGGATTTGAACCAAACGAATCAGCATCGGCAATCATTCCGCTTATTATTCGCGATGAAGTAAAGCTCCTGAATTTTTGCAGCTACCTGCATAACAAAGGGGTATTTGTAAACCCGATTTTTTATCCGGTTGTATCAAAGAAAAAATCAAGGATTAGAATATCAATTACAGCTTTATTGAATAAAGACGAATTAGATTATGCATTAGATAAAATTGAAACTGCCGCACATCGCCTTCACATCACTTAATAAAAAAAAGATGGAAAATATTGAAATAAAAGAAGTAGAAACAAAAAAAGATCGGAATATTTTTATTCGGCTTCCATGGAAAATATATGCCGGTGATCGGTTATGGGTTCCGCCTTTATTGTTTGATCTTAAAAGGCAATTAAATAAGAAAATAAACCCTTTTTTTGATGATGCTGAGGTAATGTACTGGATTGCATTTAAGAATAAAAAGCCAGTTGGCAGAATTGCAGCCATTGTTAATCATCAGCATAATAATCATTACAATGAAAAGACAGGCTTCTTCGGTTATTTTGAATGTATTAATGATACAGAAATTTCACGCAGCTTGCTAAACACAGTGCATCATTGGTTGCGGCAACAGGGAATGTTTACAGTACGGGGACCCGTTAACCTTTCTCTTAATAATGAATGCGGAATACTGATTGAAGGTTTTAATCGCTCGCCCATTTTGCAGATGAATTACAATCCAGTTTATTATAAAAACTTATTAGAAGAGTATGGATATATAAAAGAACATGACTTGCTGGCTTTTTATGTTTCTGATGATATATTAAGTAATGATAAAATTATGCAGCGGCTGAAACGCATTGCAGATTTGGTTGTACAAAAAGAAGGGATTTCATTTCGGTATTTTAATAAAAAAGATTTTAAAAATGAAATAGAACGCATACGCTTATTGTTTAATGATTACATGAGCGATAACTGGGGCTTTTTGCCCATGAATAAAAAAGAATTTGATTTCATCGCTCAGTCTTTAAAGCCTGTCTTAATAAAAGAGCTCGCCATTTTTGCGGAAGTCAACGGTGAAACAGTTGCCTGCTCTATTGCACTGCCAGACCTAAACCAGGTATTAAAGAAAATGAACGGAAAGCTTCTGCCGCTCGGGCTTTTAAAATTTCTTTTAAATAAAAATAAGATCACTGATATACGTGTAATGCTTATGGGTATTAATAAGCCATATAGAAGAAAAGGATTAGAGGCAGTATTTTATTACAAAACAATCATCGAGGGGATAAAAAGAAAATTTACGGGCGCAGAGCTTTCATGGGTTTCCGAAGCCAATTCTTTAATGGTACGCGAGTTAGAGAATTTGCATGCAAAATTATATAAGCGTTACAGAATCTTTAGCAAAGAATTAAATCCTGTACATGTAAAAGTTACAACCAATGTTTATGAAAAAGTTCTTGCTGAATATACCACCCATTGAACTTACAAGAAGATTGCTGCATAGCGGTGGCATATCATCTAAGGGAATAATTATAATTTTTGCATATTATCTCAAATTCATTTTTTCATTGCCGGCAGCATGCTTAAAGTTCCTGTTTTTTTCGGCTAAGATCCACAAAACTAAAATTTTAAAGCAGCCGGTTTTTATACTGGGGCATTATAGAAGCGGCACTACATACCTGCACAAATTAATGATTAGCGATAAACAATTTGGCTATCTATCTAATTACGAAATGGTGTGCCCGAACACAAACTTATTTTTTGGAAATTGGATGCAACAATTCATTCAGTTTATCATAAACAAATTAAAAATTAAAAATGTTTTTTTTAATAATAGCATTGTCCGGCTTACAGAGCCTTGTGAAGAAGATCGCTATCTTATAGGTAAAGGCTCTGCATATACTGCTTATTGGGGATTTGTTTTTCCGGAACGTTGGCAAAAATGGCTTAACTGTTCTTTCCAATTTAAAGATGCCTCTTATCTTCTGCGATGGAAGAAAGCATATATGAATATACTTAAGCAAACAACATTCAAAAATAAAGGCAAACAGTTGGTTTTAAAAAACCCTCCAAATACTGAGCGCGTAAAGTATCTGCTTGAAATGTTTCCTGAAGCAAAATTTATTTATATATACCGCAGTCCTTTTGATCTCTTTTATTCTATGAAAAACATGTACATGAATGCTATAAAAAAATACTGTTTGCAGAAAATCTCTGAAACTGAAATTGAAGAACTTATTTTTCAGCATTTTGAATATTTGACTTTACAATATGAAAAAGATAAAAATTTAATTCCTGCAGGGCATCTTATAGAAGTACAATACGAAGCACTTGAAGCCAACCCCATTGAAGTTCTAAAACAGATTTATTCAGAATTAAGTTTACCAAATGTTGAAGAAGCCGCCGGTAATTTCTTAATGCAACTGCAATTAGAAAAGCAATACAGGAAATTTCAATATAAGGTGCAACAGGATACTATAAAAAAAGTAGAAGATAGATGGATGAAATATATACATCAATGGAATTATAAGCCAACTGAATTAACTGTTTAATAATGGAAACTATTTTTTTATTTCTAAAATATTATGCAGTTTTTTTTACGTTATTAATAACTGTTTATTATTTTATTCCCGCAGGCTTATGGTATTATTTATTTTATGTGAGGAAACGGGAAAAATGGAAATACATGAGAATTCAAAGTCAATTTCCATCTGCAAAACAAATTAATCGCGAAATAAAATATTCAGTTTTATCAATTTCTATTTTCTCTTCTATCTCAGTTTTTTTGTATTACTGTATTCTGTTGGGTTATACTAAAATGTACTTTAAAATAAGTGAACATTCTTTGCTTTATTTTATAATTAGTCCTTTTATCATAATAGTGATTCACGATGCTTTATTTTATTGGACACACCGCTTTATGCATATAAAAAAGGTTTTTAAATATTTTCATTTGGTTCATCACAAATCAAAAAATCCATCACCATTTTCAATTTTTTCATTTCAGCCCGGAGAAGCGCTGATAGAATATTCTATTTATCCTGTAATGTTTTTTCTTATACCAATTCATCCGATTATGTTAATCATCTTCATGTTTTACAATATACTGGTAAATCTTGCTGGTCATGGCGGCTTTGAATTTATGCCTGAGAAGTTCCGCAAACACAAAGTATTCAAATGGCAAAACTCGGTTACTAATCATGATATGCATCATACAACATTGAATTATAACTACGGCTTTTATTTCACTTTCTGGGATAAGATAATGAATACTTTGGCAAATGATGATACAATGAAAAAACGCAGAAAGTATAAACAATCGGTTCTTGACAAAATAGTTTTAGAACAGCAAAGCGAATAACTATGGCTTATGCTTTAATTACAGGTGCAACAAAAGGAATAGGCAAAGCAATTGCCGAAGAATTAGCTGCCAGGGGAATTGCTCTGTTGCTGATTGCGAGAAGCGCGGATTTATTGAAATCGTTATCGCAGCATCTTTCTAAAACCTACGCAATTAAGGCAAATTATTTTGTATGTGATTTATCAGAAAGCAATTCCGCTATGCAAATCTTTAACTGGTGCGTTTCTAACAATTACCTCGTGAACATATTAATAAACAATGCAGGATATGGTTTAAGTGGAAAATTGGAAAACTATTCTTTGAATGAACATGTTGATATGATGTATTTGAATATGCTCACACCTTTTAAATTGATTTATTTATTTCTGCCGCAGTTAAGGGATCTGCCAAAAGCATATATTGTAAATATTGCCAGCACTGCTTCCTACCAGGCAGTTCCTGGGTTAAGTCTTTATGCAGCCTGTAAGGCTTTTGTTTTAAGCTTTAGCAGGGGATTACGATATGAATTGCGGCATACAAATATTTCTGTTAGTGCTGTATGTCCAGGTGCTACAGATACTGATTTTCTAAACCGGGCAAACATAAAAAATGCACGTACGATAAGGCTTTCCGCCATATTTAACATGCAACCACAAAAAGTGGCGGCAATTGCAATAAGAGGAATGTATGCAAAGAAGACCGAAATGATACCGGGCTTTATTAATAAAGTGAATGCATTCTTTGTGTGGCTTCTTCCAAAATTCTTATCTGAAAGATCTGCTGCATTTATATATGATGCGTAATGTTTTTTTGAGGGATTTTCTATAGAAAATGTTTGGCATATTATTTTGTTTGATAATGTATGCAGAAATCATATAACAAAACCTGATGCCAATTCAAACAATTCAATAAAAGCATTGCTCCAAAAAGCTGAGAAAACCGAATTTCCCAAAAACATTGCACCAATGCTTGCCACTTTGGTTGATAAACCTTTTGATGAAGATGGCTGGTTGTACGAAGTAAAATGGGATGGTTATCGGGCCGTTGCATATTTGAATAAGGGAGAAATAAACATTTGTTCAAGAAACAATAAATCATTCAACGAGAAATTTTACCCGATTTATAAAGCTTTGCAGCAATGGGAAATTAACGCTGTTTTAGATGGAGAAATAATTGTTATTAATGATAAGGGTATCTCAGATTTTAGCGATTTGCAGGGCTGGCGCAGCGAAGCAGATGGTGAATTAATATTTTACATCTTTGATATTTTATGGCTTGATGGCTACAGTTTAATGAGCTTGCCGCTTACTGAACGTAAGGTTATTCTAAATTCAATTGATCCGCAGTTAAACATTATACGTGTTAGTGAAAGTTTTGAAACCGGTGCAACAGATTTTTTTGAAGTTGCAAAAAAATTACATCTCGAAGGAATTATAGCAAAAAAAGCAACAAGCGTATATAAGCCCGGGTTTCGTACAAAAGAGTGGCTTAAAATAAAAACTCAGCAACGCCAGGAAATGGTAATTGGTGGCTATACAAAAAATGAAAATACTTCGCGACAATTCAGTGCCCTCTTAATGGGTGTATATGATGACACAGGCAAATTTTAATTTTATCACACCCGTTGGAACCGGCTTTTCAAATAAATTACAAACCGAATTACTGGAAACATTTAAACCGCTTATTACTAAAGATTGCCCTTTTAAAACGGTGCCCGATTATAACAAGCCATCTCGCTTCAGGCCCAATCCGCCAAAGGCAACAGTAACATGGGTTAAGCCAAAATTAATTGCGGAAATCAGTTATGCTGAACAAACAAAAGATGGCGCTATCCGCCACCCTTCTTTTGAAGGATTAAGAGAAGATAAAAGCCCGAAAGAGGTAAAGAAGGAAACTCAAAAGCATACTGAGGAAGTTATTGAAAGTCAAAACAAAAAAAATATGGCAACAGCCCGGCAAAGAAATTACCTGCCTCAAAACAAAATAAAAAAGAAAATAAGCAAGACAAAGAATTACACAGCAAGCTTTTTAAAGCGCCGGCTGCAGCACAAAGAAAAACGTTACTCAATCCAAAAGATAAATCACAAACAAGAAATATTAATGGTTATGACATTACTTTCAACAATGTAAATAAAATTTATTATCCGCATTTAATGGCAAGCCCGCAGTTACAAAAAGAGATGTAATAAATTATTATTACCAGGTTGCGCCGTTTATTTTGCCTTATATGAAAGACCGGCCACAAACACTAATCCGTTATCCGAATGGTATTGAAGGCGAAAGTTTTTATCAAAAAGATGTTACAGGCAAAGTGCCGGAATGGATAAAATTATTTCCTTACTCAAGCGACAAAGGCGGAAACAGAAATTTTCTGGTTTGTACGAATGAAGCAAGCTTATTATTCATTGCATCAATGGGCGGTCTTGAAATGCACCCGTGGAGCAGCCGGGTAAAAAAACCGGATAACCCGGATTGGTGCATTATAGATCTCGACCCGGATAAAAATAATTTTAACCAGGTTATTGAAACGGCGTTGGTAACAAAGCAAGTGCTGGATGCAATTGATGTACCGAATTACTGCAAAACATCGGGCAGTACGGGGCTGCATATTTATATTCCGCTTGGTGCAAAATATATTTATGAAGAAAGCAAAGAATTTGGAAGAGTATTGGTAAAAATTATACATAAGCAAATACCAAAATTTACGAGTATTGAGCGTTTAACAGAAAAAAGGAAAGGTTGTATTTATCTTGACTTTTTACAGAACCGTCCGCAGGCAACACTGGCTGCCCCGTATTCTTTGCGCCCGAAACCCGGCGCTTCCGTAAGCATGCCTTTGCATTGGGAAGAAGTAAAAAAAGGTTTAAAGATCCAGCAATTTACCATATTCAACGCTGTTGATAAAATAAGAGAACAAGGGGATATTTTTAAAGGCGTTCTTGGTAAGGGAATAAATATGAAACAAACGCTAAAAAAAATGCAATCTGTATTTGATAATGCTGAATAGTTTAAATAAAAATGCCGCTGAAAATTCAGCGGCATTTTTATTTTTGAATTACAACTTCGTAGAATCCCTGTGCATGTTCATACTGGTGTCCATATTGTGATTCGAACTGTCACTATTCCAGTTATTGTTCGTTGTATCCAGTGTATTAGGAACTGTATCATTCAATACATAACTACCGTTTACACTTTGTTGTTTATTTGTGTTAGCCGATGTGCTAACAGCTAAAGCTGATATCGCTATGCAGCATATAAAAAACATCTTTTTCATAGTACAAGATTTATTGGTTAACAATTCCTATATAACCCAATCATCATGCCATTATTATTAGAACATGATGCTTAAATGTTACAATTGCCTGCTAATTGAAGTATCTGCATGGCGCACCCAATTAGAAAGAATTGTTGTGTTATACATTAATTGCAAAACGCCATTTTTAATTTGATAACGATTCGTTTTTAAAAGATTATCAAGGAAAGCTTTTTCATTGTAGCCGGGACAAGCCATTTTAGTAGATATTCCGTTATGGCTAAAACTCAATTCATCACCTTTAAGCATAAAAGTTCCGCTAAAAGAATTACAACCTGTATTACCTGTTACCCTGTTTTGCGAAAGATTGAAACTTAATGTTGGAATTCTGCCTGATGCGGTATCAGACGCCAAAACCGGCTGTAGCTGCCATTTACCTGCAAGGGTTTCATTTTTTTTCGATTCTTTTTTAGGTATAGAATCCGTTTGGATGATATTCGTGTCTGTATTATTAACTGCAACCGGAAGATTATTGTTATGGCAGGTTACGGTTAAAATTACACAGGAAAAAAGAAAATATTTCATGTAATATAATTTTCAATTTTCCTGCCATTGCAAGCTGAATTATGTAAAAAAAACTTTAAGAATACAATGAATCGGATTTTTAACCTTATGCTGATTTACCTGCTTTTTTCAGCAATCTTTTCACCCGTACCGATAATTCACCGGGCTTTACGGGTTTTGTTAAAAAATCATCAGCGCCAAGGTTAAAAGCTTCTATAACAGTATCCTCTTCATCCAGCGCAGATAAAACAAGAACGGGAACATGGGTATAAGATGCCCGAATGAATCCAATAAATTCAAGGCCTGATGTATGCGGCATAATAATATCGGTTACCACAAGGTCTGGATTTTCTTTTTCGAAAGCAATCATTGCTTCTCTCCCATTATTGGCAGTGCTTACAAAATAGCCTTCTTTTTTTAGCTGGTATTTAATTGATGCCATCATCATGGCATCATCTTCAGCTATTAAGATTTTCATGTGTATATTTTTTGCTCTCTCTGTTATTACATGAAATCATTATAAGTTTCATAGAGACGGATGCTATTTAAACTAAAACTTTAATGACTTATTTCATACAATATTTAAAAGATGAAAGGAAAGTGAAATTAATATTTAAATTAAAAAAATAAAAACTAATTATATGCCAGATAAATATTATGATTTATTTGCTTTATTTTAACCAGCTTGTGATTTGAATTCACTTAATTTGCCGCTTGTAAAACAGATTATAAACTGCATTAATGAAAAAATTTTTTCTGATTTTTTTGCTGACCGCATCCGCCTTTATAGCAAAATCCCAGGTAATAGATACAACCCAACAATACACATCATCTCCTGAAAAAAAGAATTGGAACAAGCTGGATTTAAGCACGAGGGCCAATGATCATTTTATGGTACAATATGGTGTTGACGCGTGGCCTAATTTGCCTGACAGTATAAACACTTCAGGTTTCTCCAGGCATTTTAACGCATACCTTATGATTGATAAACCTTTCAGAACGAGCCCAAAATTCAGCGTTGCGTTTGGTCTCGGTATTGGAAGCAGCAACATATTCTTTTCAAATACTTACGTAAATCTTAAATCAAACACGCCTACATTACCATTTACCAATGTATCAGCAAATAATCACTTTGATAAATTTAAACTAACTACAACTTTTCTTGAAGTACCGCTTGAGTTAAGATTTGTTACCAATCCTGCACAACCAGATAAAGGTTTTAAAATTGCGGTTGGCGTAAAAGGTGGCTTATTACTTTCTGCACATACCAAGGGCAAGAATTTAATTGATTCTTCAGGGCACAGCATCTACGATCCAAAATATATTTCAAAAGAATCCGAAAAGAAATTTATAAACAATACACGTGTTGCGCTTACAGGCCGTATTGGCCTTGGCCATATTTCACTGGATGGCTCTTACCAGGTATCAAATTTTTTAAAGGCAGGCACCGGACCAACAATTAATCCATATTCTGTTGGCATAACATTAAGTGGCCTTTAATGTGCCTAAAAGCTGGCATAATTTTACAGCATTCTAATTTGTAAAAAACCTCGTTTGATCGATATTAAGCAAAGATTAAATAATGCGGAAAAAGCGTTGCTTGTTGGTGTAGTTAATAAAACCCAAACCGAGCAGGAAATACAGGAAAATCTTGATGAACTTGCTTTTCTTGCAGAAACGGCGGGCGCAGTTACTATAAAAAGATTTATACAAAAACTGCCACATGCTGATAGCCGTACTTATGTTGGTAAGGGAAAACTTGAAGAAATAAAAAATTATACCGCTTCGCATACTGCAGATGTAATAATTTTTGATGACGAACTAAACGGCTCCCAGATAACGAACATCGAAAAGGCGCTTGATATAAAAGCCATTGACCGCAGTGATTTAATTCTCGACATATTTGCGAGCCGCGCAAAAACAGCAAGAGCCAAAGCGCAGGTTGAGCTTGCACAATATCAATATATACTACCAAGATTACGCGGCATGTGGAAGCATCTTGAAAGATTAGGTGGAGGAATTGGAACGAGAGGGCCGGGTGAAAGCGAAATAGAAACTGACAGGCGTATTGTTAGAGATAAAATTTCTTTATTAAAGAAAAGGTTACTGCAGATTGAAAAGCAATCCTTCATTCAAAGAAAGGAAAGAGGAGAATTTATACGCGTTTCACTGGTTGGATATACAAATGTTGGTAAAAGCACCATCATGAATTTACTTAGTAAAAGTGATGTGTTTGCTGAAAATAAATTATTTGCAACGCTTGATACCACTACCCGTAAAATTGTTTTTGAAAACACGCCTTTTTTATTAAGTGATACGGTTGGCTTTATACGAAAATTGCCACACCATTTAATTGAAAGTTTTAAAAGTACATTAGATGAAGTTCGCGAAGCAGATGTGTTGATACATGTAGTTGACATATCACACCCGAAATATGAAGAGCAAATGAACACTGTAAATAAAACTTTACAGGAAATAAATGCTTTTGATAAACCAACACTTACCGTTTTTAATAAAATGGATATGTATGAAACAAATACATTTGATGAATGGCTGGATGAGGACACTAAAAAACAAATGTTGAAAGATCTTGAACAAAGATGGCAGGCAGCAACAAACAATAGTGCTGTATTTATTTCAGCAACGGAAAGAAAAAATGTAGATGTTTTGCGGAATAGCATTCTTGACAAAGTGAGAACATTATATAAAATACGTTACCCGTATAAAACAGAATATTTTTTCTGAAAAATTCAGTTTGCATAAAATGAAACCTTTATTTTTGCACCCCTTGACAAGGTTATCATTCCTCAGTAGCGCAGCCGGTTAAAGCCCGCATCTACGGGATTAATCAGAAAGGTTACTGAAAACAAATTCCTCGATAGCTCAGCTGGTTAGAGCATCTGACTGTTAATCAGAGGGTCGTTGGTTCAAGTCCAACTCGAGGAGCAAAGTCCCGCTTAATGCGGGATTTTTAATTTATGTTTTACGTTTATATTTTGTATTCTCCAACTGCTGATAAGTTTTACGTTGGATATTCCAGCGATCCATGGAGAAGATTAGCTGAACATAATACAAAACCTTTCAACACATTCACTTCTAAATACAGGCCCTGGATTTTAAAAACAGTATTTGAATGTAATGAAATTGAAAGCAAAGCAATGCAAATTGAAAAATTTATCAAGCAACAAAAAAGCCGGAAATTAATTGAGCAGCTTATTGATCCAGCGTTCTTACCTAACGGTATTTTAGCTCAGCTGGTTACAGTCCCGCATTTGCGGGATTAATCAGAGGGTTGTTGGTTCAAGTCCAACTCGAGGAGTTAATCCGCTTGCAATTTTCATACGAGGCCAATATTAGTGACATATTTCTTTCCAGGTGTTATAGTTTTAACACAACCATTTGTTTAAAAACTTTTCGGGTTATTATAAAATCGTTTGGCGACTTCTCCAGGTTTTCTGTGTTATAGATTTGAAATTCTAAATTATTCAACTATGGAAGAAAACATCGCTGAATTAGATCCTGCAGTAATAGAGCTTATTTTGCAGCAAACTTTAAGTTGAAGATCTAGGCATAAATGTTTTATCAGCATTTATGCCTATTTATTTTGCTATTTTAACTGAGCGGGTTTTATAATTCTTTGTCCTGTTTAATAGTTGTTCAGGCCCTTAAAATTATATGGTAGGTGTAAATTGAGAAAGTTCGTAAATACCTAATTGTTTTTCAATGTCGGCAACTTTATTAACCATCGTATCAAAACCATCTTCTCCAAAAAGCTTATGTTCATTATTTTCAAATTCCTCTCCTAAGCTATCATACTCATGTTTTGAAACCAGTTTTCTAAATGCAGGAAATAACACGGTATCTTCTCTTGCCTCGTGGGGATTATACATTGTATTAAAGGCTGACAATAGCTGAATCAGTTTCCTATTATCTGCTGCCGTTCGGTTATGCGTGGTTAATTGCATTATTTCATCCGTTACTCTTCTTCCAGCCTGGTGTTGCTGATATAATACATCAACCAAATCTGTTAACTGGTTTGCTTTTTTAAAACGCGGAAACAAGTAGTTTTCCTCCTGTTTTTCGTGATAATCTTCTACAAACGTTCTTATAATTTTTGCGCCTTGAGATATTGCTTCAACCGGAAACGATTCGTTATTCATCAGGTGGAGGCGGCACGCATCATAAATTAGCAATACGCGTTTTAATAGACCATGCTCCTGCATTAAATCCTCCGGTGGTGAAACCTCTTTGTCTTCGTCGTTATCATCACTACAACCGGGCAATAAGCTTAAGCCTATTACTCCTGAACAGGTTGCCATTAACCCATTCTTTAAAAAATTTCTTCGTTGACTTTGTGTGATTGCAGGCTGCTTATTTAATTGTTCCATTTTGTGAAGTTTAATTATTCAAAAAAAACAGCATAATGCAGAACTGCATTTGCGTTGTTGTAACCGCGCTATTAAAGATTAAAATGAATTACCTTTTCTCCAGCCAAATTCATGCCTGCAATACTTAATAAGAAAATGTTACCGGATATTACTGAATACGTCGCCGGTGTTTTACGACGCATGCACTACAGGAGGAGCAATATTTATTTCAGAAGGCTTGGGTTGTTTTTTGTGTTTTCTTTTATACGTAAACAGAAACCATAAAATGTTATCACGTATCAGCAAATTATAAATTATCACAGGTAAAACACAACCAATAATAATACATATAAACAGTATAGCAATGGGATCGCCAATATGCAATACATGTGTGAGGAAAATTCTTGTAAGTGCCGCAATCATTACATGCATTACATAAATAATCAACGAATGATAACCTACTATTCTTAAAAAAGAAAGAACATTTAGCTTTTGAAAAATAAATGCAAGTGAAAGCATAGTAAAACATCCAATAAATGCAATACATAAAAATTGCAATTGTGTTGTTTGATGGCTGAGATAATATATCTGCGCAAAAATAAAAACAGGTGTTGCCACTATAAGCGTGAGGTAATTTTTAAAAAGGTTTTGAACGCGCTCTTTAAAAAACACCCCTGATATAGCATCTCCTATTGCAACAAAAATGTAGAATTCCATCCAGTCGGAGAGCATGCTTATGTTTTGCAGGTAAGGCGATAAAAAATAAAATCCAATTCCCAGCGCAACCTGCAACCACCATTTACCATTTACATATTTTTTCAGCAGCACAAATATTACTGTTGCATTAAACAATGCAGGTAAATACCAGAATTGGTCAAGGTTGCGCGGCTGATAAAAAATATAAGTGTAATCTATAAGCGTTCTGTTAGAATTTGTAAAAGAGGACATTACAATTTGTAATGTAACCTGTATAGTTACCCATATAAGATAGGGATACAACAGTGTTTCAAATTTTGTGGAAACAAATTGGCCAACTGTTCTTTTAGCAAGACTTCTGCTTATAAAAATTCCGGACAGCATAAAAAACAATGGCATCCTGAAACTGTAAAAAATCATGTTTGCATTTACAAACGCATCAGGTATAGCTAAGCCACTGCGCTCAATGCCTAATAACGAATGCCGGTATACTACCAGTATAATTGCAATTCCTTTTAAATAGTCAACCCAGTACAAACGGCTTTTTTGCAATGCCGGAAGATTGAATGCTTTTGATATAAGTGATTGTTCTTTAACCGGTGTATTTTCCATCTGGAATTTCTTTTAAAACAGATTCATTTATTGGTATTGCCTTTGAAACTTCATCTGGCAGGTTGTTTTTTAAATGAAAATTTATCTTTAAGCTTTAAGAACTTTGATTCATACAATCTGAAACTTACTTCAGCAAACAGGTAAACAATTATTACGTATGGTATAAACAAAGCAATTTTTAAATAAGTATTATCCGTATGGAAAAACCTGTTATAAACATATACGAGTATTGCCCAGTGAAATATATACATGCCGTAAGAAACTTTCCCAATTCTAACCATCCAGTTCTGTTCTAAACTTTTGCGTATAAATGCTATCAGTTTATTGTTATACTTACTAACCAGCATAAGAATAAAAGATGCGAATAAAATATTAAGGCAGGTATATTGCCACACATGCTGATACATTAAACTCTGGCCATGGTCGTAACCAATATCCTTAAAATAAGAATGGCCTGAATTTATCGTAATAAAATTTATCAATCCCGCAGTAAATGCAACCAGGATAGTTGCAGCAAATATTAAATGTGGTTTCTTGATTTTCTTACTTAATGATAAAACAGGAATAATTCCACCCATAAAGAAAGCATCTAAATGGCTTAGCGTATTCCAGTAAACTGCATCTGCTACAACGTCCGGCGGCAAGCCTTTACTTTTATAATACTCACCCAAAACAAAACGTGATGCTGGCGAAAGCGCAATTAGTATCAGCATTAAATATTTAGTAAACTTCGGTGGGCATAAAAAAATTATCAGTGGAAAAAATAAATAAAATTGTTCTTCTATGCAAAGCGACCACAAATGTGTGAACAACGGGTTTCCGTGCCACTGCGGTAACGAGCGTGTATAGTTAAACGTGTACGTAAAAAGATACGGCGCATAATAGGAGTAATAAGATGGAAAATGAAAAAACAAATAAGATAAGCTTACGAATAATAAATAACCAAAGTATAAAGGAAAAATACGCAGCGAACGTCTCGTCCAGAACTTTTTAAACTTATATTGAAGCGATGACTGGGCCTGTTTTTCTTTCCATAAAATACCGGTTATAAGAAAGCCCGACAATACAAAAAATAATTGCACGCCCATCCAGCCGAAATAAGTTATTTCAGCATGAAAACTCATTACAAGAATAATTGCGATGGCGCGAATGCCATCCAGGCTTTTTATATATCCATGTTCAGAACTCATTAATAATACTTCACTTTAACATCTGCAGGCAGCAATTTTTGATATTCTTCGAGATTTGTTTTTAATGCCGGCGCGATATTATTTTTAACTGCATAAAAACTTACAATACTATCGCCGCAGATAACATTATTTCTAATTTGCCATGTTGCCACCTTCTCCCATTTATTTAATAATCGAGGAATCGAACCAGCTATCATACAGCACAGCGAGCTTTACATCTTTTTTGTTAGCCAGGTTATATAGAAACGCCGGTGTGCTGTAATTATTTCTTTTGCTTTTTGCCACATCAATATCTGCAAGGCCCCATAAATCAACAATTCCATTTTGCTTGAAGTAAGAAACTGCACCAATATCATTTAATGCAACTGTATCTCTATCGTAATATTTTTTTATAAAATTACCCATTTGATTTTGCTGTTCGTAAATATTAATGCATGCCTGCTTTGCCTTTGTAAAAGCTGCAGCGCTGCGCAACAACAGCGGAAATATCAAAATAAGGAACACAAATATTATTGCCAGATACATTTTTTTACCGGCAGACGAAATAAAAGGTTTTGCATATTTATAAATAATCAAACCAATAATTACAGTTGAACATAAAACGAGATAAGCTTCATAACGATAAAACCATCCGGTTGATGCAAATGAAAGTTGCAGCAAAGTGCAAACCGTAAGCACAAAAATTATCTGTGAATAAGAGTGCCTGTTACCTACGAATTTTCTAAACATTAAATAAGTAAGCGGAAGAATAAGCAACAACCTTTGCGTAGCTAAAGAAGTAATGCCATTTTTGAAAAGGGTTAGTTTATCAATTAAAATATTGCTGATAAAACTTACGGTGCCGTTTGATGAAACCTCAACCGGTGTTGCCTTTAGTAAAACAGAATTTGGGAAAAAATAACTGCCTTTGGAAATAGAATAAATACCGAAAATTATAATGGGCAATAATGAAATAAATCCCAATATAAATGCCGAAACAATTTTTTTATTCAACAATAAAATAAAACAAACAATGGCAACGAGAAATAATCCTTCATAACGGATAGCACAAACTAAAATGCCATTTATATACATGCTTGCCGGTATCTTTTCACGCTGATTATTTTTTGCCGTATTCCACCAGTCGTTAAAATTAAACAGGAACAAAAAAGAAAACAGGCATTGTAATGTATGTTCCATACCGCTGATAACTAATGCGGGAAGTGGTGTAAAAAAAATTACTATTAACAGGATTAAAAATTGCCCTGGGAAACCCACATTTTCTTTCTGCAAGTCTTTTCTGAATAACAATCAATAATATTATTGCTGTAATTGCATTTAGTATAAATGGTATTAAAACATTTGCTGAAAATATTTTAAATAACACTGCCAATAAAATAGTGTAAAGTATTGACGAAGATGCCGCGGAAAATTGATGTGCATTAATACCCCATGTACCGTTTTGTGCAAAATTTTTTGCAATTGACATGTGAATATAAGTATCATCGAGCGGGTAACTAAAAATTCCGCCGGAAAATTTTAATACCCCGTACTCAGTTAAAACGATTGGAATAAATAAAGCGCAAACTGAAAGTATAATTATAACATAGCTGTTTTTAGTCAGCATAGATTTTTTCTGCATCAGCACAAATCATTTAAAAACATCTTCCAGCCTTCTGCCGATAAGCCTTTCTAAATCCACTTTTATAAGATCTTGCTGCAGTTGCAGGTTTATGGTTTTTACAACGCCATCATTATATTTTGCAGAAGCATCATTATAAGCCTCAAGTGTAGCAGTTCCATCGCTGAATTTTTGTTGCACCTGCAGAAAATAAGCCTGTGCATCATCGTTTGCCTGGTTTTGTAAAGCCATCAATTTTTCATAGGTGCGGTATTGTTTATAATCACTTAAAACATTGGCTTTAATTGTTTGCTGCAATTCCAATTCCTGATCGTGGGCAATTATGCCGGATTGTTTTGTTATTTTATAATCAGTGCCGCCGGAAAAAATTAAGCCAAGGGGAACAGTTACTCCAAAAAAATATTTCGGATATACGTAAGCAGTTTGTGTATTGGTTTTACCTGCAAAAGTTTGGTCGTTATAATTCAATGAAAGGCTTAATAAGATTTAAGCCATGCTTTTCTTTGCTTTTCTAATTGCAGATCTATGTTTTTCTGTTGCGCTTCAGCTTCATCAAACTTTGGTTGTTTCAATGCAAGCTCTACGAGTCTTACTTCGATAACAGAATCCTGTGCACGTTCATTTTTTGTAGAGTACTGAGGAAGATATTGCTGATTGTTATTTTGCTTGTAAGGCAATCGTGTCTTTATGCAATTTTGAAGTGTCGGTTGCTGTATTTTGCGCCTGTACTTTAAAAGAACAAATAAGCATAAAAGCAAATAAAACCAGAGCATCAGTAAGTTTTAGTTTTTTCATAATTAATTAAATAAGGATAAACAAATTTTAATACAATTTAAAATAATTTTCAGTGCGGATTTCTCCTTTACCGCTGCATTAAGTGTTCTAAGTCTTAATGTTAGCGCAATTATCGGGTAATATACAACTGTATCTGTTATTTGCCCTATTGCATCCTGGGCAAAATCTGCTATATAAAATGAAAATAAGCAGCCGCAACATGCAGCAAAAATTATTTTTATATTATTGATTTTTCGATTCAAAATAACCGCGAATTGAATTTTTCAAAATAACAAAATATAAAACACATATTATTATTAATCCCTATCCAACCTGTTTCCAAAGCTTTTTTTAAATACCCGCTATCGGGTGGAAATCCTGCGAGATAATGAGAAGGATTATAATGCAATCCTGCTGCTCCGGTTGTTCATAATCCGCCGCCAATAGGATGAGAATAAATATAAGGCTGAATAAATGCCCTGTTTGTTTCTCTTACTTTATAAGATTCATCATTAGTTGCATTAAAAGTGCTTCTAATGCGGTTTACAGTTTGATTGCCATAAATTGGCGCATACATTATTATCAACAAATGCACAACCCAATATCACTGCAAAAATTTGTGTGCTTTTTTATTAAGTGTTAAAAGTATAAACATTCCAAACCCCGCAGCAGCCATAGCATTGGCAGTCCTTGTACCGGAATATGCCATCCCTAAAAACATAAAAATTAAGCCGGCGATAATTATAAATTTGGTGCGCTTCCATTTTTTTCATTCAATGCAATTATTGAAAATAAAATGCCGCATGAAGCCATGATAATTCCAAAAGCAGTGGGGTCTGACATGGTTGAAAACTTTCTGAAATCACCGTCAATAAAAATTAGCGCAAAGCGTGTTTCATCAGCCATAACCCATGCTCTTTCGCTATCAAATAAACCATGCCATTGCTGAAAACAACCATACATTCCGGCAATTGTGCAAACAATAAATAATAAAGTAAGAAATCTTTTTATGCTTGCATAACTATCAAAAACTTTATACGCAATAAAAAGAAGAAATACAGCATCAATTAATTTTCTGAATGTTTGATACCATCCGTCAAATGAATGTGCATAAGGATTAAAAAGTTCAATCATTAAATAAAAAAAAAGCACGGCAATCGCTATTACAACCGGTGCTACGCATAAACTGATTAAAGGTCAACTTTTAAATTTACTCTTTTTATAAAAAGGCTGAAAAGTGTGGCTAATAATTAATACATCTGATGCAACGCCTGTGGGAAAATCAGGATAATAAAAACCGCGAAAATGCAAATGCAAAAAAAGAATAAATAATGTTGATGTATAACCCAGCTTCTGTATTTACAAGGCAAACAATTACAACAGCTACTGATATTATTGACACCGATTAAACCAATGCCTATTAATGTTTGATGTGCGAACAGGTAACCAAATACAATTGCACTTAAAAGAAACAAAATGTAGCCAACCCAGTTATTTAATTTCTGGTCAATAAAACTGGTGTTCCAGAATTTTTCTATTCCGGATATAACCTGGCTCCGCGGCATTTTAAAAAAATAAAATTTTTAGGAATATATAAATTAAGGCCGCTGCTGCTGCAAGGGTTACAAGTTTTTCATGTAGTGATATTTTTCTTCCCTCCATACCTTATACATCATTTAAGTTTTCTAACTCCACCATATTTAATACCGAACCACAAAATTTGCCATTAAGGTTTTTAAAGAAATTAATAGATTCTTTATCAATTTGCTTTATAATATGCCGTGCAGAAAATATAGCCACAACTCCATCAACATATTCAGTTAATTCTTTGCTGTCAGAAAAATCGTTCAGCGGAGGGCCTTCAAGAAAAACATAATCATAAACTTCTGTAAGCTTTTGCAAATGCATTAATAAATGTTTTGAAGGCAATATTTCTGATGGTGTATAATCTCCGCCGCCGCAACCAATAATATAAACAGCACCACCGCGTACTTCAACCGCAGCATTTTTTACATTTTGAATTATCTGGTCATTTATTTCCGGCACAACAATTTGTTCAAGAACTGCCGTACCGCTTAATTGTACAGTAAGATCGTTGTTACAAAAATTTGTATCTACAATTAATACTTTCTTTTTGCTTAAACTTAAGCTGTATGATAATGCCTGGATTAATGTAGTTTTACCCTGTCCTTTTTTTGTGCTTGTAAAAAGAAAAACTTTTTTGCCACTGTGTTCAATTTCATACCTGCAGCTTTCTTATAGATTCTCTGAAAACATTATTCCTGTTTTTTTCGTCTGAATCTTCAGGCACTGTTGTATTAGCCACTACGTCAGCAAGCATTTTATTTTTCAGGTTCATAAAATTCACCATGCTTAAAAGCTTCAGATTTACAATGCGTGAAAATATAAATGGTGTTTTAATAGATGAATCTAAATATGTAAGAAATATTATTACAAGAATAACTAATACAAGTACGGCACCACCGGCCATTCCTACAATTAAATATCTCTTTGAAGGTTCTGGCTCAATAGCGGGCTGACCAACAAGTATCTGGTGAAAATTATTTACAGAAGCATTGTTCATATCCATTGCATCATTATATTTTTCCTGAATGGCGGCATATTCTTTATCAGCAATATCTGCATCTTTAGATAAAATCTGCGCTGTTGCATTTTTGTTTGCCTGTGTTTGAATACTGCCTTGTAAAGCATTTATTTGACCTTGTAAATAATTAATTTGCGTAGTACTTGCCTCATATCAACTTCCAGATCGCTTTTTTTATCAAGTAATGTATTTTGATCGTTTGTAGAATTTTGATTTTTACTTGCTTTAACTGAGATAATTTATTTAAATATTGTGTTTTTAATCTGTTATATTGATTTAATAAATTCTGATCTGTAGAGCCGCTTTGTAAGTAAGCTGCATATGCATCATCTCTTTGTTTTTTTAATGGCTACCAATTCATCATTGCTTGTTGTTTGAGTAGTTACTGTTCCTAAAGCTTGCCAGTTTGTTATTAATTTTTTGCAGTTGCATAAGAAGCTGTTGTTTGTTTTGATTTTTCATCAGCCAATTGCGTTTGTAAACCGGCCAATTGCTGATCGTAAGAAGTGCCGCCGGTACCACTATCAGAATTTACACCTCCTGTAGATTTTACTGCTTCATTTTTTTGGTCGCGTTCGTTTTTATATTTTTCTAATAAACTTTGCAATGTATCTATGGCCACCTCACTTCTTTCTGTACGAATAAACTTATAATATCTAACAAATTCCTGGAAAACCGTATTTACCATAAATGCAGAAAGTTCAGGGTTTTCAGAGGCATAATTAATCTGAATATAATCTGTACGTTCTACGCGATATACACTTAAATTTTGTGCGATTGAATTATAATCATATTTATACAGCTTTAAATACTCAAGCATCTTCTTTTCATCGGGTTTATACGATGTAAGAATGCTCATAGAATCAAGCTTATGCTGTAATAATATTTTAGCATGCTCAACATTTATCTGCATGATAAACCGGAGTTTGTTTTTGTTCCGGCTGTAAGTGTACGGAATGGCTGCGCGGGATTTTGCAGATCATGCAAGCATTGCCTTGTAAGACAACAAGACTTATTACTGTAGGAGAAGTAAAAGTAACTACAACATTATTAAACTTTGTATCGGTTTCATAAAAGTCATTATTGTCGCTTAACTTAACTATATCATTATTGGTAAAACCGGTTGAAACCTGTGATATAGACCGGTATTGCTTTTCTTCATTTCTTGTAAAGAACCAGGCAATACCGGCCGCTATTATTGTTGAGCCTATAATTATCCATTTTCTTTTTAATAATACTCTCAACAGATATACAAAGTCCATAATTAAGGTTTAAATAAGATATTAGTGCCTAAGGATTTTTATTGCCTTAATTAATTTTTCATCGCTGAAAATTATCTTAACAATATACTCTCCTGCTGCTGTAACACCAGGTTGGATTTTAAGCGTATTTTCTCCTTTAAACAGGTTATTGAATTTATTTGCATAAACAAGTTTGCCTGCCATATTATACATTTCTACGCTCACATCTTCATTCTGATTTGTAGTTACAGACAAATTAAAGTTACTAATAAACGGATTTGGATATGCTTTTATTTGTACATCACTCAACATTTTGTTGTAAAGTTTGCTTTTGCATGCTTTCTACAGACTTGACGCAATAGCATTTTTTTTAATGAAAGCGCTGCCGGTGCATGAAGTGAAGATGTATTATAACCCTGAATAATTAATGCACCAATTAATCCAAACTGTGAACTCGGCTGTTCCTGGAGCAATTGTTATTGTTACTTCACCATTATTATCCGGCACAATATTATACATTGTTACTGTTCCGGTTTTATTTAATGAAGTATTTAACAGGCATGTTTTACCATTTACAGTATATGCAGTATTTACATCTCCATAAGCATTGGAACTTCCAAAGAATGTAAAATCATATTTCTGAGTGAGATTAAGACCTGTCACTTTCATTGTTGCACTTTGACCAGGGAATAATCCATAGCTGTCAATCATAACATTATCGGGAAATATTCCTGAATTATTACCTGTTGTAATACCTGCACTGTACAATCCTGCAAATGTTCCTGTTTCAACCATTCCTACACTGGTAGGTGCTGCTGTTTCATCATAAAAATTATTCCATACATAATCTAATTGCGGAGGAGCATCTGTATTATTCCATGGAGTAGGTGCATCATTTGAAACGGTAAAGTTTACATACACACCGGATGCATAAGTGCTGCCACCTGCTACATTGCTGTATTTTGAATATACACTGCCCGCTTTTTTAGCTCTTACCTGGTAATAATATGTTTTATTTGAAGTAAGACCTGCATCAGTATAAGATGTTACGTTTGCTCCAACAGTTGTTAATAGAGAAAATGAACCGCCATCATTTGCACGCCATATTTCATAATTTGTTTCGCTGTCTGCCCTGTCTGCCCATTGCAGCATAAGTGATGTGCGTTTAGGATTAATAACTCTTAAATCTGTAGGACCAAGGAATGTACCTGCGGTATAGCTCTGAATTATTAATGAGCTGATAAACGCATAATCCATGCCTGCTGCTTTTGCAACACTAATTGTTACATTGCCACTTGCATCAGGTGAAATACCATTTATCTGTACTGTTTTATCAATATTGTAAGTAGCATTTAAAGAAACTGTTTGTCCGTTAATTGTAAAATTGGTAAGGCAATTTAAACCATCATCATGGCTATTAAAGAATACAAAATTGTATTTTTTGCTGGTACTTAAACCTGTAATTTGAATTCTTCTTGTATTTGTTGATCCTTCAAAATCCCCGGTGCGCATTACAACTTCCGGATATATTCCTTTTCCATTACCCGGGCGCATACCTGAAGCAACAACACCCTGGAATCCATCTAAAAGTTTAACTGTAATTCCCGTAGCGCTATTATTATCATCTACAATATTTGAATAAACGGTATTTGCAACCGGGTACGCAGTAAGATTATTCCATGGTTTATCAGCTTGTGTGCCATCAGAAAAATTAAGATAAACAGAAGACACATTATTATCTGTTACAGTAATGCTGAAAGATGTTGAGCGACTGGAATCGCTGTTATCTTTAGCTGTAATAATTAAACCTGGATAATAACCTGCAGCACCTGCAGTAGGTGCAATATTTAAAGAGCCGGTACCATTTCCATTATCAGTGAAAGTTACAAAAGGCGGTAACCCATGTTGCTGTTAAACTAACATGGTCTGTCGCATCATCGTTAGTAACAACATTAATATTTAACGTTTGGTCTGTTCTTCATCAATATATTACTGATAGATGCTATTTGCGGTACTCTGTCTAAAGTTATATATTCTAACAACATCAGTATAGGCAGATTGTCCATATGCATTAATTGATCTGATCTTATAATAATATTGTGTATTGCCCCTGGCACTGGTATCTGCATAGCCTGTTGCATTAGGTGCTGTTGTATTTATTAATGAGAATGTTCCGCCACTGGCTTGCAGAGCGATATACTTCATACCCGTTTCGTTGTAAGCCACATCCTGCCATGTTAATTGTACACCCTGACCAGGCAAGTTTTGTGCAATTAATGAATTTGGTGCTAATGGTGCCGAACCATCATCGTAAACCGAATTAATAACAAGCGCATTAATATATCCAACAGGAGTATTAGCACCTTTAGCCATTGTAAATGTTATAGTACCATCTTGTGCAGGAACAATATTATTAAGTGAAACTGTATTTTTTGTATTATTCTGAACGTATAATGAAACAGTTTGAGAGCCGATTGTATAAGTAGTAGTGCCATTATCCGGAGCACCTACCCATGCACTTCCCGCATAAAATGTAAGATTATATTTTAAGGAAGTATTTAAACCTGTAAGTTTAGCTGTAACAGTTTCAGGTCCACCAAAAACTCCAAAATAATAATAGTCTTTTAAAACAGCATCGGGATAAACACCTGAATTATTGCCTGTAGAAGGGCCTTCATGCCATACAGAATACCATGATGTTTGCAATGCTAAGCCAATACCGGTTGCATTATTATTTGCATCTTTTAAATTATTGGTGGTTAACACCGGTTACATTGTTCCATGGAGTTCCTATTGAATTTTGATCCAAAAATCTAACATATACAGTACTATTTGGATTTTTATCATTAACAGTTACGGTGAATTGCTTTGTATCGGTTCCACCTTTGCCATCGCTTACAGATACCTGCACATTATATATACCTGCAGCAGCAAAGTTCTGGATGAAGATTTAATACAGCAGATCCATTAGCTCCGGGTGTTAATGTAAACGCATTTGGCGCATTGTTTACAGACCATGTTAAAATATCTCCGGCATTTTGATCGTGTGCTGTAAGGTTAATGTTTATAGTTGTCATCTTCTGTTAATGTATAATCTGAAATGGCATTAATTACAGGACTGAAATTATTATTTATTGTAAGATCAAAAGTTGTAGTGTCCTTACCGCCATTATTATCATCCACTATAATCTTGATGCTATTATAAATACCCTGATCGCCTGAAGAAGGATTTAAAGTAAGTGTTGCAGTATTATCACTGTTACTTGTAAATGTTGCAAATGAAGGACTCTGCAATATTGTATAACTGAGGGACATCTCCATCTATGTCTGTTGCTGTAACGGTAATAGTTGTAGTGGCTCCGTAAGGTGCGCTTCTATTGGATAAATCTGTTATTACGGGTAAATTATTACTGTAGTAGCATGAAACAACAGAAGAAGAATTTGATGATCCGCCTACTCCATTTACAACAACTTTATAATAGTAAGTAATATGAGCAAATAGTGATGAATCAATATAGCTATTGCTATTTACCGGCAATAAAGCCAACTGTTTAAAATTATCAGGATTATTGATTGATCTGAAAATTGTGTAACCCGTTTCATTATTCGACTTATCAATCCAAGACAAGGAAATTTGTGATGCATGACTGCGCATTAGCATTCAAATTAGTTGGCGCTGCAGGCGCTGCGGGTAAAGCCAACGTAGTTGCAGATTTTACACCGGTATAAGCTGATGAACCATTATTATTAATTGCGAGTACTTTGTAATAATAGGTTGTTGATGGGGATAATGCTGAATCCGCATAGGTTGTTTCATTTGCACTTGAAGTATAACACAGTATGTGTAACTGTGCCTGTTAACGTTGTTGATCTATAAACTTCAAAACCTGTTTCATTATTGCTGTTATCGGCCCAGGTTACTTTAATTTTATTGTAAGCTAAAGCAGAAACAACCAAGGTAGTTGGTGCGGTTGGAACTGCGCCCGCTGTATAAGTGTCTTTAAAATATTGATCGCAATTAAATGCCTGTTATTATCGCCAAACAATGCAGTACACGTCCAATATAACTGCATAGTTCTGTCCGCCGGCCTGTCAAAATAAGCTATGAAATTGGATAAACACCTGCCTGAAGTGTTACGGTACCAGCTTTATATTGAGTGCCATGCGTCACCATCATTATTAACAAGTGGCGTTGAAGAAGCATTATAAGTGCTTAACCATAATTTACTTCCATCATCAGAATAAGTTTCAAATTTATATGTTCCGTTAACAGGTATTGTTATAAATCCTTGCCATAAGAAACCAAACTGATCTTCCCTGTTTCCAACTGATAATATTTGTATTTGAAGAAACGCCGGTTTTTACGAAAGCTGAGCTTATTAAAATCCGGTAATGTATGTCCATGAGCCTTCATAATATTTATATTGCTAATCCTTGCATAATTGTAGCAGCGCTTACCTGGTTGCTTTGAGCAGAATAATTACCGCTTACATCTTTCGCCTTTACATAAAATGTAAACTGCTGTTTACCTTGTAAGCCGCTAACATTAAATGAAGTTTGTGTTGTTGAATAAGTTTTTACTCCATTTACATACACTTCATAAAGAGCTATGCCTACATTATCGGTTGAAGAATCCCATTCTAAACTTACAGTAGAATTGGTTGTTGATAAAACTGCTAAGATGCGTCGGGTGCTGTTGGAAGTATATCATCCGATTGTGTAGTAGCACTGGCTTCGTTCGAAAGTGCTGCTGCACCATTATTATTTATTGCTCTTACTTTATAAAAATATTTTACGTTCGGTGTTAGCCCGTTATCAATAAATATTAAAGTATCAGCCGGCACTTTTCCTGTAAGGGTATAGGAACCACCAGAAGTTAAAGAACGATAAATTTCAAACAGTGTTTCATTATAATTAGGATTTGGGTTATTTGCCCAGTCTAATTCTATTTGAGTATTTGAAAGTGTTATTGCAGTTAAGCTTTTTGCCGCTTCGGGAGCATGTGTCCATTTGCATCAGTTACATGAAATGCCGGTGAAAAAAGACTTGAACAACCATATTGTTCTGTAACAGCAACAATATAATCGCCCGGTTGGGTTACTTTAAGAATCCTGTCAGATCCAATAGTATTACTGCTGCCAACTTTTTTCCAGGTATATGTTATATATCCATTGTCAGGTACTTCAAGATTTACATATGTTTTTCCATCCGGCGCCGGAATTGCTGAACTCATTAACCCGGAAACATTAATTGGTGGCGTAACGGTAGGATCTTTAATTTTTACATGTGCAGGTGTATGTGACCAATCAGACCAAACCGAACCTCTTCTAACTCTTGCAGCATAAGTACCTGTATCTGTTACATTAATTGTATTTGTTGTTGCACCGCTTATAACTACACCGTTTTTACTCCATTGGTACTGATCAAAACCTGGTGCTACTCCGATACGTATAGATTAATTGGGTCACCCGTGCAAAATTCAGTTCTTCCAAATAAAGTCCATGGATTAGACGCATAGGCTCTAAGCAAAAAAGGCCAAAAATCAGGCTCTTTCCAAACTGAATCCCATGTACCGTGTCCAAGTGTCGGGTACTCTTTATAAGAAAAATCAGCTCCTGCAGCTAAGTATATAATCTCTTACCTGGCGGGAAGTGTAAGGTGCCGGAGAACCATCCAATCCACCTTGAAACAACCACATCGGGGTAAATTTTATTTTATTAACAGTAGTGGCGTTTTCGTAGTTAATAGATGATGAAGACATAGGCACAGCTGCACTGATATATGTTGGATAGTTTATAAGCATTTCCCATGTGCCTTGGCCACCTGCAGACAAACCGTTGTCACTAACCTGAAATGCATCTAATTTATTATTAGTGACCATGTAGTCTATTATTTCAGCTATAGCCTGGTACTGATTAGCACCCCAATAACCTGTGCTTTGCATGCAAAGAATATATCCGTCAAACATTCCGTTATCCACAGCATTTCTAAAAACATCTCCGCCATGATATAACTGAAATTCATTGTCATAAATGTCACCTGCTTCTCCCAATCCATGAAAGAAAACCATCATCGGATATTTCTTTCCATCGTTAGCTGTAGGATTATATGTTTTAGGAAATTTAAGCCTGAAAGCACAGCCTTTATAAATATAAGCTTTATAAGAACGTGGTATTCCAACCCAATCTTGGAGTTCTGACCCATTTGCCAATCTGTCCCCAGGCGGGCTGTGTTGGCGGATGACTTAGCATCATAAGTAACGATTGGATCCGATGGATCCATTACTGATTGTGAAAAACCATTGTTGCATATACTTACGGCAAAAAAACGATTAAAAGAATGTAAAGCTTTTGCATGTTGAGAACTTATTTTATAACAAAAAATTTTGGCAATGTAAAAATAAAAACTCGCTCAGCTTATATCTTCCCAAATTGGTAAAGCATGTGTTTTTGTTCGTGAATGCAAAAAATATCAATGCGTGACATTTTTTGTTCGTCACATTGGATAAATAAATAATGTTTAATTAGCTATTTTCTGTTAAAATCGATTGTTAAGACTGTGTAGTTATAGTTTCACCAAGACGTTTTGATTTTTCCCACACTGAAGATTGTTTGTTTGAAATAAAGCGGAAAAAGCCAAGAAATACAGAAAAATTCATGAAGCTGAAATACCCGGCAATTTTTAAAAATTTAAACTTTGATGTGGCAGAAATAAATCTGGAAAAAAATGCCGCCAAATAAAATAAAACCTGCAGAATAAAAAATATTTTATAGCTATAATTTTTTGTATCAAAAGCTAATATTCCATTAGAAATAAATAAAGTAATTAAACAAAGCGGGCTTACTGTCCAGCGCAATACGCGATGAGATATATATAAAAAACTTAGGCGGGGATGCCTCCAAAAATAAAACAATGAAAAAAGCATTTGCCATTGCCTGGAAACCACCTGCAGCAATTCTTATTTTCCTTTTTTTTTCTTCATTTACAGAGACAGAGGATAACTCCATTGCATAAGCTCTTGGCTCATAAATTATTCTGTAACCTTTTTCGGCTACTTTAAGCGATATTACAAAATCATCCAGTATAACTGAATTAGGTATTGGTTCATAAAGATCTTCTACGAACAGAAAATAATTCTCCGGCTGCACCCACCACAGAATAAAAATCAGAGTCTATTTTTTTTAAAAAAGATTCATATTTCCAATACAATCCTTCCCTGGTACCCACACCTTCTACATCTTAGCATATGTAAGTACCTTTTTCTCTCCTGCAACACCACCTACAGATGGCGAATTATAATGTGCGGCAATATGAGCAACAGCTTCTTTATTTAAAAAAGTATTTGCATCGCTCATTATTAATATTTGTTTTTTGCTGCAGAAACAGCTCTGTTTAATGCAGCAGATTTACCCCGTCGCTCTGCATTATACATAAGTCGGATATTAGCGATAGTTTTGAATAATTGAATTGGTTTTATCCGTAGATCCATCTGTTATAAAAATAAACTCAATTTTTGAAGCCGGATAATCCTGTTCAAGCGAATTGATAATTTTCTTTTCAATTACATCTTCTTCGTTATAGGCTGCAACTATAAAAGAAACATCAGGTTGGTCGTTTAAGCTTAAAACCGCTGTTGTGTTGCAGGCGCAATTTTATTAATAATAAAAGCTATCACTGCATATCCTATATAATTGTATAGTATAAGCAATAAAGAAACAATAAAAACGTACTCCCAAAAAAGCATAAAGTAATCTTATATAAATACATATCAAAAATATGCAATTACAATCAGCCCCCTATTTTTTGCGTTCACGAGCATTTTTTTTACGTTCACCAACTTGCAATATTATACATTTATCCTCAACTTACTTTTAGGTTGTTATTAAATCGAAAAAAAAATTTACATACAATCAGACAATTATAAGTATGAAACACAAAATGCTGTTGGTAGATGATGACAAGGTAATGCTTCAGCTACTTAAGAAAATATTCGAGAAAGAATATACTGTTTTTACTGCATGCGATGGCGTTGAGGCCCTGCACTGCTTGTATAATGGCATAAAACCAGACGTTATTGTAAGCGATCTTATTATGGAAAATATTAATGGCTATGAATTTGTAAAACACTTATCAACCAGTGTTGTTTTTAGTAAAATTCCGGTTATAATACTTTCCAGTATGGCAGAATCAGAAGCTATGCGTATGTTTCCGGCAGTAAAAACAATAAGTAAACCATTTGATCCCTTAAAGCTTTTAAGCTATATAAATACCAAGGTTTTAAGCGCCAATACTCAAATTTTCAGTAATAACTAATTTTATGACAACAACTGCTACCGTTTTAAATACAGTAAAAACTATTAAAGACGAAGGGGTGAGTTCTTTAAACCCGGAAACCAACAACCTAAAAATTTTATTAATTGGTTGTGAAGCTTGCCTGAAAATTAAACTTATTGCCGGCGACTTTGAATTAATTCATGCAGCAAACATTCATGAGGCAAGAAAAATTATTGAAACCAACTTAAAAAGCAGTTTGCTTTTTGATGCTATTATTTGTGATGCTGGCTTACAGGAAAAAAGTATTTTGCATTTTGCCGGCTATTTATCTGCAACCAAAACTATTTGCCAGATTCCTTTTATTTTATTTACGAACGATAATAAAGTAAACGCTGAATTATGTACACTTTCACATGGTGTTGATGATTTCATTTCTTTAGAAACGGCTTTACCTGACCTTACAGATAAGATAATGATATTGAAAAAATATAAATTTTTTCAAACTAATTTACCAAGTGCAGCAAACGCTGAATCAGAACAAGGCATAAACAAAGAATATATTTTAAAACGTTTAATAGATATAACTTTTTCTGCATTTGCTTTAATTATCCTTTCTCCAATAATTGTTTTAATAGCCATTTTTGTAAAATTAGAATCTAAAGGCCCGGTTTTTTATAAATCGTTGCGTGCTGGAACGGGTTATAAAGTCTTCACTTTTTTAAAATTTAGAACTATGGTTGTTAACGCAGAAGATATGATTAAAGATTTAAAGCATCTAAATGAATATAAAGATTACAAAGGCAGTTATTTTTTTAAAATAAAGGATGACCCGCGTGTTACAAGAGTTGGCCAGTTTTTACGTAAAACAAGCCTTGATGAATTACCACAGCTTATAAACGTTTTAAAAGGCGATATGAGTTTGGTGGGCAACAGGCCGCTTCCTTTATATGAAGCATGCTCTATTACGGTTGATAAATCTGCTAAAAGATTTTTAGCACCTGCTGGCATTACAGGCTTGTGGCAGGTAAAAGGTAGATCAAATTTAAATCTCTCTGTTGATGAAAGAATTTCCATGGATATAGATTATGCTGAAAAACAGTCTTTTCTTTATGACATGAAAATTTTAATCAGAACTCCTAAAGAATTAATACTGAAAAATAATGTTTAATCAGGTGCTAATAATACTCTTTTGGGTAGTATTTATTTACTGCAGTTTTTCAGTTTTGTACCTGTTTACGTTTGCGATGGCGGCAACGTTTTTCAAAAGAGACAAATCAGCGGCAACATATTTGCCTTTAAAAAAAATTGCAGTGTTAGTACCCGCATATAAAGAAGATGAAATTATTCTCGCGACAGCCCAAAACATTTTGCGCCAGGATTATCCAACAGAATTGTTTGATATATATATAATAGCAGACTCCTTTAAGAATACAACCATCGAACAATTAGAAAAACTGCCGGTAAACGTTTTGCAGGTTGCTTTTACAAACAGTTCGAAAACCAAATCACTTAATGAGTGTTTTAAAAATATTCATTGTCATTACGATATTGCTTTAATATGTGATGCAGATAATATGCTGGCTAAGGGTTTTTTAAAGAAAATGAATGATGCATTTCTTAATGGGGCACAAGCGGTGCAGGGAAGAAGAGTTGCAAAAAACCTTGATACTTCTTTTGCAATATTAGATGGTTGCAGTGAGGCTATTAATAATAATATCTTTCGTAAAGGTGCAAATGCCTTAGGTATTTCATCATCTGTAATTGGCTCGGGCATGGCTTTTGAATTTGATACACTGCGTGCAGTGCTTTCTAAAATATCTGCCATTAGTGGCTTTGATAAACCACTGCAATTAAAAATTACAGAATCAGGCACTAAAATAATTTACCTTGAAGATGCGTTGATATTTGATGAAAAGGTTGATAATCCTGACGCTTTTAAACAACAGCGTAAAAGATGGTTATTAAGCCAGTTCATTTATCTAAAAGAATATTTCTTTAAAGGATGCAGACAATTATTAAGGGGTAATATCAGTTATTTCAATTTGGCAGTGGCTAACAATCTTGTTCCGCCAAGGGCCTTTTTAATTGCAGGATTGCCTGCTTTATGTATTGCAGGCTGGTTTGTACAATTGCCTGTAATATTTTATGCTACGGTTTTATTATTGGGTTTATATTTTATAAGTATGTTAATAGCAGTTCCCGGAGAATTAAAAAACAAAAAATTATTGAATGCTTTGTTGCATTTGCCAGGTGCGATTATGCTGATGATTGGAAATTTATTTAGAATGAAAAAGGCAAAAAAAGTATTCATACACACTATTCATACTAAAAATGAAATAACAAATCCATTGTATAAAATGTATGGAGAGTAAGAAGCCGTTTATATCAATAATCACAATAAACTATAACAACGCAGAAATTACAGGTGATTTTCTCGAGTCTGCCCGCTATATTAATTATGATAATATTGAAATAATAGTGGTGGATAATGCTTCAAGAGAAAACCCTTCAGAAAAATTAAGAGAAATATATCCGGCGGTGAACATTATTTTAAGTAAAAAAAATCTTGGATTTGCCGGGGGCAATAATTTAGGCATTAAAGCAGCAAAAGGAGATTATTTGTTTTTTGTAAATAACGACACTGTTTTAACTGCAAACATTTTTGAAGGCTTGCTTGAAATATTTGAAAAATATCCTGACGCAGGTGTGGTAAGCCCAAAGTTTCACTATTATGATTCACCCGGTACAATTGAATTTGCCGGATATAACAGGGTAAATACTTTTACCGCCCGCAACAGCATGGTTGGCTGTAAAACAAAAGACCATGGCCAGTATGATGAAATTAAAACCACGCATTATGCCCACGGCGGCGCAATGATGGTTCCAAAAAGAGTTGTTGAGGAAGTTGGTTTAATGCCCGAATTATATTTTTTGTATTACGAAGAATTTGATTGGTGCGAGCAAATAAAAAGAAAGGGGTATAAGGTTTATTATCAGTATAAATCTTTAATCTATCATAAAGAGTCAATGTCGGTAGGTAAAAAAAGCACGCTAAAAACTTTTTATTTAAACAGGAACAGGATTTTATTTATGCGCAGAAATGTAAAAGGCTGGTCTTTTCTTGGTTTTGTGTTTTATTACACGTTCATCACCATTCCAAAAAACACACTCACATTTTTATATAACAGGGAGCCTAAACATTTAAAAGCATTTTGGAGAGGTTATTTATGGAACTTATCGAATTACAATATTAAAAAACTGGACTCATGTGCGGCATAGCAGGATTTTGCGATTTTAATAAACGAACAAGTATATCTGTTCTTCAAAAAATGACGGATGTATTAATTCATCGCGGACCCAATGATTCCGGGTATAAATTAATTGATACACCTAATGCGTTTGTTGGCCTTGGCCAAAGAAGATTATCAATTATAGACCTTTCAAGCGGCGGCCACCAGCCAATGCATTTTGAAAATCTGAGTATAATTTTTAATGGTGAAATTTATAATTATAAAGAAGTAAGAGAAGAACTTATAAAACAAGGTTACACATTTACGTCCGGCTCAGATACGGAAGTGATTTTAAAAGGATATCACTGTTGGGGAGATGCTGTTGTAAACAAATTCATCGGAATGTTTGTGTATGTAATTTTAGATGAAAAAAAACAAGAGCTTACTTTTTGCAGAGACAGGGCCGGCGTAAAACCCTTGTACTATTATTGGAATGATAATGTACTTCTTTTCGCTTCGGAACTTAAAAGCCTGCATCAGCACCCGCTGTTTGTAAAAGAGATTGATGTAAACAGTCTTTCGCTTTTTTTACAGTATAGTTATATACCTGCGCCCTACTCTATTTTCAAAAAAACGTTCAAATTAAATCCTGGCCATTATTTTAAATTATCACTTACAACAAAAAAAATTGCCCAAACAAAATATTGGGATGTATGTGACTTTTATAATAAACCTGAAATAAAAATTTCTGAAGAAGAAGCTATTGATGAAGTAGAAAAATTGCTCATCTCTGCCTACGATTACCGCATGGTGGCTGATGTACCTGTTGGTTTATTTTTAAGCGGCGGGTATGACAGCACAAGTGTTGCCGCTATTTTACAAAGCAACCGCACCGAAAAATTAAAATCATTTACCATCGGATATAAAGAAGCTGCTTTTAACGAAGCGCCGGAAGCAAAAAAGATAGCAGAATATTTAGGCACTGATCATCACGAATGGTATGTTACGGCTTCAGACGCGGCAGATGTATTTCATCAGCTTCCTGAAATTTATGATGAACCTTTCGCCGATAATTCTGTTGTACCAACTGCATTGGTAAGCCAGCTTGCAAGCAAGCATGTAAAAGTATCGCTGTCAGCAGACGGCGGGGATGAAGTTTTTGCAGGCTATAATAAGTTTAATCAATCTATTCGTTACACAGAATCTGTACCGCAATTAATGCAGTCTGCTTTTAGCAATGTAATGGGTTTAATCAATCCTGAATACATTCCTTACTTCAATAAAAAATACAATTTTAATACGCGGTATGAAAAAATGCGGAGAATATGGGCTGATAAAACGCCGCTTGCCGCATTAAAATATATCAGCCAGTATATAACTGAAGATGAAGCAAGAAAATTTATTGGTTCAGATTATGATGATTATGCAACCAATTTTGATTGCGCCAATAATTTTTCAACAGATATTGATTCATTAAATAAAATGCTTGCTGTTGATTACAAAACTTTTTTAGCCGATAATAATCTTGTAAAAGTTGACAGGGCAACAATGTCTGTTGGCCTTGAAGGCAGAGAACCAATGCTTGATCACCGGATAATTGAGTTCGTATCTCAGTTGCCGGCAAATCTTAAAATAAGAAATAAAACAAATAAATACATTTTAAAAAAGATTGTTCATAAATATGTTCCGCAAGCGCTAATGGACAGGCCCAAGATGCCATTTATTGCACCGCTTACTGTGTGGTTTAAAGATGAACTGAAAGAAAAAATGCAGTATTATTTAAGTGAAGAAAAACTTACAGGAAAGCGGCGTCTTTAACAGCTCAGCCTGTTATAAAATTGACCGCTGAGTATTTACAGGGCAAACAGGTAAATTATCAAAAGGTTTGGAACATACTTGTTTTTCAATTATGGTATGATAAGTGGTTTGCAAAAGCCGCATAAGAATAATGAAGAATTCAAAAAAAATAAAAGTATTGCAGGCAATAAGACAAGGAAAAGTGGGCGGTGGTGAAACACACGTTGTTGATTTGGTAAAACATTTGAACAAAGAACACTTTCAACCGGTAGTATTATCTTTTACCGATGGCGAAATGATTGATAAGTTAAACGATATGGGTGTTGAAAATTATGTAATTCATTCTGAAAAAGCTTTTGACCTAGCTAAATGGAAAAGCGTGAAAGAATTTATGCGCGAAAAACACATTGACCTGATACATATTCATGGCACAAGAGCTACCAGCAATGTTTATTGGGCAGCGAAAAATCTTGGTTTGCCAACTGTTTATACCATTCATGGCTGGTCTTTTCATGATGATCAAAATACCCTTATAAAAAACGCAAGAATATTTTTTGAAAAATGGATAACTAAAAAAACAGATTGCAATATCTCTGTTTCTGAATCAAACCAGCAAACAGGATTTAAACATATCCCCGGTTTTAAATCTACCGTTATACACAACGGAATTGACCTGGTTAAATTTAATCCCGATTGCGCAAAAAGAAAAAATCTTCGTAACGAATTAAACATATCAGAAAATGCCTGCGTAGTTTGTTTTGTTGGCAGAATGACAGCACAAAAAGATCCGCTTACACTTATAAAAGCATTTAAAGAGGTTTCAGCTTCAAACGCTAATGCCGTTTTATTAATGGTTGGCGATGGAGAATTAAAAGAAAAAGCCATTGCACTTGCGAAAGAACTTGGTTTGGAAAAATCCGTTGTGTTTCAAAGATCGAGGACTGACGTAGCAGACATCTCTTTTCCATCAGATATTTTTTGTTTGCCTTCTTTATGGGAAGGTTTTCCTATTGCTTTATTAGAAGCAATGGCTATGCGCAAAGCAGTTATTGCTACAGAGGTTGATGGATCTGTTGAAATAATTCAAAATAAAAAAAATGGATTATTGATTAAACCACAAAATATTCCAATGCTTGCTGATGTTATTAAATGAATTAATCAACAATAATTCTTTGCGAAACGAATTAGCAATAGCAGCACAACAGACAATTTTAAACGATTTTGATGTGAAAAAAATGACGAAAAAAATTGAAAACGTTTATCTGGATGTTTTACATCAAAATTAAATATAAGCATGCAAACAACAACTTCAACATATTACGAATACGACAGGCTGGCAGACAGAAAAAGACTTGATTTTATAACCGGCTTTTTAAAACATTCTTTACCGGCAGGCGCAACTGTTTTAGATGTAGGTTGCGGTAACGGCGTTATAAGCCGGCATCTGGGTAAATTCGGTTTCAATGTAACAGGTATAGATGTAAGCGAGAAAACCATTGAAAAAGCAAATGCACTAAATGCGCTTGGCAACGTGTCGTTTATTACAAAAAGTGCCGAAGAATTGATGGCGACGGGGGAACGATATGATGCCATCATTTGCAGTGAAGTGCTGGAACACCTTAATCATCCGGAATCGCTATTACAGGTTTTAAATAAAATACTCTCAACTCACGGTAAATTAATTATAACTGTTCCTAATGGCAAAGGGCCAAGGGAAAGCCTGGTTACAAAACCTATTTTAAAGCTGAGGCATAAAAATAACTGGGTGTGGAAACTGATTGTAAAGTTCAAAAACATGCTTGGATATAAAGGCACAACCACACAGTCAGATGCAGATAATTTAGATCATGTTCAATTTTTTTCTAAAAAAGACATTCAGCAATTATCAGCAAAAAATAATTTAAGAATTACAAAGTTTGGTAAAGCAAATTTTGTAGAAGATGTATTTCCTTTTTCATTTTTCGCAAAGCGTATAAAACTGTTGCAGAAAATTGATTGCAAAATAGCCGATGTTTTGCCTTACAATTTTACGGGCGGCTTTTTTTTCGTTTGCGAAAAAATTAACAACAACACCCAAAAATGAAAATCGCTTATTTATCAATTAGTGATCCGCTTGACCAGAATTACTGGGATGGCAGCATATATTATATAGCTAAGGCGTTGCAAAACTACGGGCATGAAATAGAACTGTTTGGTCCGTTGAAAACTCCGAAAATTCTAAATAAATTTTTACGGGCCATTGCAAAATTTAACCGTGTAATTTTTAAAAGAGAATATCTTGCAAAGTGCAATCTATTTTTAAGCTGGTATGCTTCCAGGCATTTTGCAAAACAATTAAAAGGGAAAAATTATGATTGCATTTGCGTGCCTTCAGAGCCCTCTGCGGTTGCATTTTTAAAAACACAAATACCTATAATTTATCTTACTGACACCACTTTTAAACTAATTACTCATTACTACAGTGAGTTTAAAAAAATTCCGTTGATTTCAAAAATTGAAGGAAACATTCTTGAAAGAAAAACACTGAAAAAAAGTTCTTCGATTATCTATTCATCCATTTGGGCCGCAGAATCTGCAATACATGATTATAGAGTACCTACAGAAAAAGTTTTAATAACACCGATGGGTGCCAGTATTGACGAGATACCTCAACAGGATATTATTTATAAAAAACTCAATAATAAAGAACTAACATTATTATTTCTGGGTAATGATTGGTATCGTAAAGGCGGAGAAATTGTTATTGAAACACTTAAGTTTTTAAAATACTCGCATGGCATAAAAGCTAAACTCATTGTGTGCGGTTGCAAACTTCCGGCACAATATGAAAGCTCGAACATAGAAGTAATTCCGGGATTAGATAAGAATAAAAAGGAAGACGCACATAAACTGGCCGATATTTTATCTGAAGCACATTTTTTATTTGTGCCAACAAGAGCAGATTGCTCTTTGCCGTCTGCAGGCGAAGCGAATGCCTACGGTATACCCGTAATTACTACGGAAACCGGCGGTGTACCTGAAGTTGTAAAAGATGGGATAAACGGATATTGTTTACCCTACACTGCAACCGGAAACATCTATGCTGCCCTTATTTCTGAACTTTTTATTGATGAGTCAAGATATCGCGAATTAATTTTTACAAGCCGCGAACATTTTGGAAAACATCTTAACTGGAATAAATGGGCACAGGGATTCCGGGAGTTATTCGAAAAAAATATTGATTCAAAGATGTCTGAAGAGTTGGTAACTGACCGTTCTTAAGTTTCACATTTATATACAGGTCAATTTAAACATAGCGGCAAAAACATTGCTTGCTTTGTAACGATATTTTTTAACCTTCGTAAACTCATTAAACAATTTCTTGCCCAGGCATTTAATCAAATTAATAACATCATATAGGTTGTGTCGTAATTATTAAGTATAATTGCCAATTCTCAACAGTACATCAAGTAGAGTGTTGATGTAGTTATAGCTTAAACTCAGCTAAATTTATTTAAAAAACCTTATTATAAACAATCTGTTAATGCAGTGGGAAATAATAAAGAAAACAGAAATTGATAGCTGGAATGAGAAACTGAAACATACAAACGCTACGTTATTTCAATACCCTTATTATTTAACCGGAGAATACTCTTCTTTGTTTTATAAAAGCATATTCATAAAATATGTTGATGAAGGAAAAGAGCTTGCCTTTGCAGCAATAATCGAAATAGGAATTTCACCATTTAGAGTTGGTGTAATTGATGATGGCCCTATTATGCTGCACAAAGATTCTAACCTGCAAATAATGCTCGAAGACCTTAAAAAATTTGCACAAAAAAAGCGTTACATGCATTTGCAAATAAGGCCAGCCAATACCCAATTGGAAAATTTGTTGAAAGATGATGGAAGTTTTAATAATGAATTATTTTTCCCTTATCATAAAAAAGAACAATCTGACTGGAATATTTATAATCAACCCGAAGATCAATTGCTGGCAAGTTTTAAAAGGCAATGCAGGCGAAAAATTGTATTGGCAGGCAGAGTTCCCTTTACGTTTGTTAAGTTAGAAAATGCTGCCCAATTAAAAGATGTTAAAACGCTTTTTAACCAGGTTTCAAAAATAAAGGGTCATAAGTATATTGCTTTTCCCTCAATGGTTAAAATATATAACAATGGTAAAAAGCATAATCTATGCGACTTATACGGCGTATACTTAAATGGTAAGCTGGTAAATGCGGTTCTTATTATTAAGGATGCGCTATGTTTTTATCATTTTACAAGTGCCATGTTAGTTAAGGGTTATAAAGATAATGAGTCACCACCTGCCAAACTGCACCTCTTTATCATGCAGGATTGTTTTTATCATGAGCATAAAGCTTTTTATAATATAAGTTATGGCGGTACAGATAGTCTCGTAAGATTTAAAGAATTGTTTAACCCGGTTGAAGTAAAAAAACCACCTTACTATACCTGCGTTTTTAATAAGAAAGCGCTTACAGTTTTTCAAAAAACCACGCCTGAGGGAATAGGCCGGATAAGAAATGCTTTCAGGAATATAAACAAGCATATAGGCACTCTTAGTCCGTTACTTTTAACTTGATTATTTAGTACCGGGTTATTTGCTCACTGAATACAAAAGATTTTATTAATACCGGTTCACTTTCTTTTTAAAGATTCTTCAAGCATATTAAGTATTACAGAATCCGCATCCGTATCAAGTTTTCTTGCAAATAGTTTATCAGAATTTATAAGCGCATTATAATCATGTGTCTTTAAAATTTTGGGGTGCGCTTTTCCTTCAGACCAGTCAACGTAAATAAAATTGTCTTCAATCATATCTTTAAAATCTGAATTATAAAGGATAGTTGAAAAAATCAATTCATCAGCACCCCAGCTTAATTTAAAAAATTTTGCTACTTCAGGGTGCTGATCCAAAAAATCAACTATATATTTTGCTGCAGCAAATGTTACTGCAAACCAGTTAGACCTTCCTACAATTGTATAGTTGAGCGGAAATTTTCGTTCGGGTAAAATGCGGTTTACGATTTTTTCTATTTGAAATTTACCGGGTATTCTCCAATTTATTAGATGATATTTTTTTATTCTTACTTCAGCCTCCTGCCAGGTATCTTCTACCAATTCACAGGTTACGAACTGTTTTCCTGCATTTTGTAAGAAAAAATTGTAAATATCTTCTGCCGACTTTAATGGAAAATCTTGTGCAGAGATTACATTAATATAATCGCATTTAGCAGGAAGAATTTCTCTAATCCCATCTATAGTGGCCTGTATTGTTCCGTAACCGGCCCAAAAAATTTTGGTTCTTTTCTTTATAAAGTAAACGTTGCCGTATTTACTTAAATATTTAAATTGATGTATGCTTGCTTTTTCATCTACATGGATATAAATAAAAAAGTGTGGATGTTGCAATGCAATAATTAACCTTTCTAATTGTAATGGGTTTTTGTGTGCAAGAATAAGATGTGCTATTCGCATAGTACATTAATAGATTAAGCTCTTTTTCGGTTAAGTATGTTTACGGCTTCTGAGTACACGGTTTTATAAGAATGTATAATATGATTGCCAACATTCAAAAGTTCTAAGTTTATTTCCCTTTTCATTATAAAATACCAAATAAAAGTAGTTATTGTGCAGGTAATAAAAGTGCCGATGGCTGCTCCGTAAAAACCGAAAATTGTTAAGCATATATAATTAATGCCAAGATTCATTAGCAATGCCAGCGCATCAAGTTTAAAACATAATTGCGGTTTACCAATTGAATTTAATGTATTCGCGGCCTGGTTTTGCATGGGCCTTAATAAACCAAGAATCATATACAGTTGTAAAATGGGTACCGCCGCCAAATACTGCGAACCTGCAATTATTGTAATAACAAATTTTGGAAATATTATTACAAACAATGCTATAGGTGTTGTAAACGAAAGTAGTATTCCTACAATGCGTTCGTAAAGATATTTTACCTTTTCTGTTCCTTCTTCAACAGATGCTTTGGCGGTTTTAGGAAAAAGCACTTGCGCCGCAGCGTAAGACGGTATATCGATAAAACTGTTTATGCGCAATGCTACATTGTAATAAGAAACAAAACTGCTTGACATAAATGTAGCTGTCATTAATTGATCGAAATTGGCAAATATGTTTATTATAAGGCCTGACCCAAAAATATATTTGCCGTAGCTAAAAATTTTGTTTACCCATAGCCGCTTAACATTGAAGCGATGAACCATATACTTTTTAGTATACAGATATAATACTATGGTACCTAATAAAACACTGATAGATTGATAAATTGCCAGGTCTTTTAATGTAAAAGTTTCGTGAACGAAAAGATGTACAATTATAAAAATGAAGAAAACAACCTGGCGAACCATATAGCCAGCAAAAACACCTTTAAAATCAAGAAAAGATTGTTGTATTGCTTCAAAATGTGAAAAGAAAATCATGAATATTAAACCGGGAATAAACCATCGCAGCATTATACCTAAGTCTGCACCGGCATGTAATTTTATGCCTAACCAGTTTGAAAAAAGTAAAATAAGAAGAATAAAAAAAACACTGATACAAACGTTAATAATAAACGAAGAAGACGCTATTACAGATTTCTCATGCTCATCATCGCTTGAACTTACGTACATGATATGGGCATTCTTCAACAACCCGCTTTTGGTTGCTTCAAACAGTGTGGTTATGGTAAGAAAAAGTGCCCATGTTCCCATTTCAGCCTTGGTTAATTCGCGTATAAGAACCATAAAGTTGGTTAACCCAAATATTAAAAGAGAAAACCGCTGAAGAAGAGAAAAAAAAGCAGAACGGATCCAGTATGATGAGAAGTATTTTCGCAAGAGGTTGGAAAAATTTATTTAAGAATACCTATTATTGAAATAAGGTTTCAAACATACAAAAAGATTATCTGTATAAACGGTGCGGTGATGATTATCTGTGTATTTTATTAAATTTAGTTATAACCGTATAAGACTATTCTTTTAATGTATATATTGGCAATTATTTTAGTATTAGTTTGCTTTTAATTTTTTTAAAAAGAAAACGTTGTCTATTTTTTCGTGTTATAAGTTACGCACAAATGCCTTTATAAAAAAATCAATGTTCTTGGTTTTATGCCTTACAATATGTGCGTACAGTTGTTTTCAGCAATCAGTAACAGGTAATCAACATATTATTTCTGTTCCCATAAACAATGCAGCAGCAAAGGCGTTATTATACCTTCCCCAAAATTATGAACAAAGTGCAAAACACTATCCTCTTATAATTTATTTACACGGCGTTGGGCAGGCAGGTGCAGATATTAAATCTATGCTGGGTGATGGTTTACCTAAAGCCATTGCAAAGGGTTTAAAGCCTGAAGCGATAGTGGAAGGAAAACTTTATCAGTTTATTGTTTTCTCTCCGCAGGCACATGAATGGTCTTATCAGGAGAAAGAGCTAAAACTAATGCTGCCGTATCTTATACAAAAATACAGAATTGATACAACCAGAATTTATGTAACAGGTATTTCTGCCGGAGGTTTTGGTGCTTATACTTGTATTGCAACGGAAGATTCATCTTTCGCAAAAAAGATTGCAGCGGTTGTGGCCGTAAGTCCTGTGGCATTAGATTTTTCAAAAGATCAGCAATTAAAAACAGGTATTAAAAAATATGGAACGCCTGTTTTAGATATTTGTGGCACTGCAGATGCAATGATTGCAAATGCGAGGCGGTATGATACGCTCGTAAACAATAATAATCCCGCAAAATATAAATTAATAGAAATTAAAAATGGAAGGCATACTGTTGCTGACACTGCATACAATATAAATTCAACGTTTGGTCCTTTTGGCATGAATATATACCAATGGATGCTTCAATATTCAAGAATTGAGAATACAAATCAAACCATACAAACTGCTGCGCAGGATTGCGGTGGTAAAAAAATCTATATAACAAAAAGTGCTGATGGCGGCGTTTACATTGACGGCAATTCCTTTTCTTATAATGCGGGGGATACAATTGTATTAAGAGCTTCACAAAGTCCTTTCAGTTATTTTGCGTTGGATTTCTTTAATAAAGGCACAAAGAATTGCCCGGTCGTAATTATAAATGAAGGCGGCAAAGTACAATTAACTACAGGATTTAGTTTTACAGGATGCAATCATCTTAAAATTACAGGCACAGGCACCGGAGATAAATACGGTTTTAAAATTTCGCAGGATGGCCTTGGTGTTGGTATTAGTGTGCAAGGCCGTTCATCAAACATAGAAATTGATCATCTTGAAATTTATAAGAAACACTACGGCGTTTGGGTTAAACACGAAGCGGACTGCGCAGACAGTTTGCAGTTCCCCAATTGGGTATTGCATGATATAAGCATTCACGATAATTATATTCATAACATGGAGCAGGAAGGAATGTATTTGGGTTCAACCGACCCGAATGGTTTAAGAACAGTTGAATGTAACGGTAAAACAATTTCGCCAAAACCAATGCGGTTAGGTAATATTCATGTGTATAATAATATTATTGACAGTACAAACAGAGGCGGCATACAATTATGCGATGCTGATAGTGGCTACAATGAAGTAAACAATAACACAGTTACCAATTGCGGTTTTGAGTTTAATACCAGCCAGGGAAATGGTATTGTATTGGGTGGATATGCACATGCAGATATTCATGACAATTATGTTAGAACCACCTACACGGCCGGAATTTTTTCTCTTGGTGCAGGACTGGTTAAAATTTATAATAATGATATTGACAGCAGTGGTTATTTGGGTGGCAAAAAAGTAAATGGAATGAGTAATATTATGATTGATACAAGGCCAACAAATATTCCATCACCCGGCCAACCTAACCCAGTGTTAGCGAGATTTATCATTCAAAATAATTCTTTGGGCATAAATACAGATTATAATATTCGTATTTCCAGAAGTTTGAATACTTATCAAGCAGGAAACATTATCTGTAACAACAATGGAAATTTAAAAGTTGACGCAGGCATTAATTGGAGCAAAGATTGTGGCCAAACACAAAAACCAAACCAATAAATTTTTATTTTACGCTTTTAAATCTAAAAAAAGGCAGCGAGAGTAAACAGTTTTTTAAATACTCATAAAAGATTTATTTAAATTCTATCTGTATAACATCAAATAGCAAAATAATCATGAGTGAAGAAGTATATCATCCAAGCTGGAAAAACCTGAACAAATATTTTATTTACCTCCATTATTTTTGGGAATACATAAAGCATAATGACTTTAAATCGCTTAAGGCGTCTCTCCGCTATGTAATCAATAATAAACTTCCCCAAGATGAATATGAAACAAAATCAGGAATGGGCAAATTTTCAATCCGAAAAAATTCTACTGACTTCCAATTTATAAATTATGCTTATGAAAAATCAATTAAAGATTATTTATTAAAACATATTGATTCGTTTGATGTATTTATAGATGTGGGCGCCTGTATTGGAGAATACTGCATCTGGCTCGCGCAAATGGGAAAGAAATGCATAGCAATTGAGCCGGTAAGTTTTGCGGCATTGAAAAAAAATATAATATTAAATAATTTGGAAGACAATATACAGGCATTTAACTATGGCGTGGGTAACATAAAAGAAAGAGTTTATTTTATGATACCGGATGATGTAAAAAGCTCGAGCCATATCGATAGAAACGAAACAAAAGAACCCAATGTAGATATTGAAACTTTCGATGCTCTTTCAAAAAAATTTAATATTAATGTGAATGACAAAATCATATTAAAGTTAGATGTGGAAGGCATGGAAGTAGAAGCAATAGAGGGCGCAAAAGCTTTTATTCAATCCTTTCCAAACCTGCGCATTATTTATGAACACTTTCCTGAAGACGGTTTTAGAAATGATAAGGCGCTGCAGGCTATAACTAATTTCCATATTACTGATATCGATAAGGTAAATCGCATTGCGTCTAAAACGTCTTGAAAAAAGTCCGAAAAACAAATTCGTTTTTTTCTTCTGGCATGGTTTCTGTTAATTTTCGGAAGTTTTACAATTGACCACTTTTCAGCACATTTTTATTGGAAGTACATTTTGAAAGGACCTGTTTTCAGATTTTTTCATTATTTATTTCAAGTTGCTTAGCAGTCAATTGCATCAAATATCCTAATTAAAATCATTAAAACCTCCATTATGAAAAAGGCAATTTTACCCCTTTTATTGTGTGTTTTTATTAGCACGCAAAGTTTCCAGCAAACGTTTAGTACCGTAAAACCGGTTTCTTCGCAAACAGCAAGTCTAAATCGACAGCTCATTTATAGCTGATCCCAAAAGCCAGGCAGAGCAATCGTGTAACGGGAAAAGGCTATACCCTGATAAAAAACCCCGGTGATAATGGAATATATCTAAACGGACATTCCTATTCGTATAACGCCGGTGATACAATTGTATTAAGGGCTAGCCAAAACCCTTACAGTTATATCACTCTGGAGTATTTTGATAAAGGCACAGCTGAATGCCCGGTGGTTATTATCAATGAGGGTGGTGAAGTTTTACTTACAAATTATGGTGGATGACGGCTATACCGGGTGGCTTTACCTTTTTAAAGTTGTCAGCATGTGAAGTTAACAGGCACAGGATCTTCTACAACATATGGCTTTAAAATTACTACACCCGATAATCGTGGCGTTGGTGTTAATGTATATGGGCGGTCTGCTTTTTTTGAAATAGATCATTTGAATATCTATAATAAGGGCTGTGGCATGTGGATAAAACATGAAGCTGATTGCGATAATAATTTTCAATTTCCTAATTGGGTATTGAACAATTTCAAAATACATGATAATTATATTCACAACATGCCCAGCAGGAAGGAATGTATTTAGGTTCAACTGATCCAAAATCGGCACACGAGGTATCGTATGTAATGGACAAACTATTTATCCAAAGCCAATACGTTTAGGAAGTATTCATGTGTATAATAATATAATTGACAGCACTGGCCGTGGCGCAATACAATTAAGTGATGCAGACAGTGGCCGCAGCCAGATCAATAATAACACAATTACCAACATTGGTTACGAATGGAATATTTACCAGGGCAATGGTATTATTTTAGGCGGTTATACGCATGCTTATGTGCATGATAATTTTATTGATAATACATACTCCACCGGTATTTATTCGCTTGGCTCGGGCATTATTCGCATTACAAATAATACAGTTAATCACTCCGGAATGTTGAACGGAAAAACCGCTAACGGGATGGCAAGTATAATGATTGACACAAGGAATACAAGCAATCCCGTCACCAAAACAACAGAACCCGGTTATGCTAACTTTTAAAGTGAAAAATAATAAACTAGGCTCAAACACAGATTATAATGTGCGGGTATATAATACTTACATGACATTTACGGACGATAATGCCATTTGCAGAAACACACCTTTAACGGGGAAAGGCGCTTCTTCTCATTATGTTGCAACTGGCATTTATTGGAAGAGTGAGTGCGACACTGGCTTGCTTAACATAAAAAATTATGTACCCAGCCATGCAACTGCTGAAAAATTAAAACCAGTAAATTCAATTTATACGTTTCCTAACCCTGCAAGAGATGTTATTAATGTGAACTTGAATGAAAAAATTTCAGGTAAGGTAACATTAAACATTTATGATGAACAAGCGCGCTTGTTACAAACGAAAAGTATTTTTAAAAACACTTAATCAAACGCAGGAATCTTTTAATATTAAAGCTTTAAGCGCGGGTGTATATTCTTTACAAATTATAACGGCAACTGAAAAAACAAATTTGAAATTCATTAAAGCAAAATAAACAGTTGAAATAATCTTTTTACTATCTGGATTTTATAAAAGTTAAAAGCGAAGGAGTTAAAACTCCTTTGTTTTTTTTTATGATTTAACCGATGGTTTTTTTTAAATGGTCTGTAAAATTTATGGGTAGATAATGCTAGCATAGGCAGGTCTCCGCTTGTATCTCCGTAAGCATAAATTTTTGAAAAATCAGCTAAGTTGTAATTTGCTTTTATACAACTTACTTTCTCTTCACCGCTGCAATTACGCCCTGAAATTTTACCCGTTATTCTTTCATCTTTTACTTCAAGACGTGTAGCAATACAGTCAATATTTAATTGCTTACACCAGGGAGAAACCCAGTTAACAGGAGAAGCAGAAATAACAACAAGTTTTGTATGATTCTGTTTGTGTTCGTTTATCTCTTTTAATGCTTGTGGTCGTATTAAAGCCGGTAATCTTTCTTTTGTGAATTGATTACAGATGTCATTGAATTCTGTTGCATCCATTCCTTTAAAAAAAAATTGCAACATTATTTCTTTTGCCCGGTGGTTGGAAAGCAATCTGCAATTTATAACCAATTAAAACCGGCGCAAAAATAATCAGCCCTGTATAATATACTCTTTTACCTTTCGCAAATTTTAAGATTTCGGCAAGCGTATCTTTAGAAGTTATCGTTCCGTCAAAATCAAAAAAAGCAATTGCCGTTACCTGCATTTTCCATTGCTTTTATAATTTTAATTTTTTAAAGAAGCCTTCAGGAATTGATTTTATAGTAAGCATTACCCATCGCCACATCCATTTTACATAAACAATATTTTTCTTTTTTTGTACGGCCTTTTGTACTTCAGAAGCAACCTGTTCTGGCGTTGCAGTTAACATAGGTGGCAGTTTTAAATCAGCCGTCATTTTGGTATAAACAAAACCAGGCAATATTGTTATTACATGTACGCCATATTTATGCAGGCTATTTCTTAATCCTGATAAATAAGCCGTAAATCCTGCTTTGGCGCTTCCATAAATATAATTGCTTTGTCTTCCTCTTTCGCCTGCAACAGAACTGATGCCTGCAATAACTCCGCTCTTTTTCATTTTATAATCTTCACTTATAATATTTAAAATTGAAACAGCGCCTGTAAAATTTGATTGAATAATATTTTCAGCTTCTTTCCAATCGGCAGCCGCTTTTTGTTGATCGCCTAAATATCCAAATACGCAAATTGTTATATCAGGATGAAAAGGAAGATTTTTATAAAAAGTTTCATGACTCGTAAAATCAAGTGCATCAAATTGCACAACTTCAGCCCTTACTTTATATCGTATTTCAAGATCAGTTTTAAATTCCGCAAGTTGCTGAACATTTCTTCCTGCAAGAATTATATCAAATTATCCTGCGCAAATTTCCTGGCTATTGCGGTAGCCATATCTGAACTGGCGCCAAGTAATAGAACTGCTGACATTTATATTATTTTACTGAGCTGTAATTGAAAGCCTTGAAGACTGAACGGATTGAAATTTTGTTTGCGGATTATATTTTTCTATAACCGAAGTAAATTTTTTTGAGTTTGAATATCCTTTCCAAAATGTACTGGCTTTCATTCTGGCATCTTTTGATAAATAAATCCTGCCGCCATATTGCAAAACAATTTCATCCAGTTCATCTAAAAAATTAAATAAACCATTACGCACCGGAAAATCTAAAGCCAGTGTATAACCGGCTATTGGAAATGAAATTAAATCTGTTTGTTCACCAAAAGTTTTTAATACGGCTAAAAATGAACCCCATCCCTTTTCACTAATCTTTTTTAATATCGTTATTAACCCTTCTTTGTTTTCCATTGGAATAACAAACTGATATTGCACAAATCCTTTTTTACCATAACCCCGGTTCCAATGCAATATCGCATCAAGCGGATAAAAAAATGGTTCATATGGAATAATGCTATTTTTTTCTTTCTTAAAATTTTTATGATAGAATAAAAAATTAAACAGCTTAACAGTAAAATTATTTAATACAAAAGATGGAAGATTGATGGGAAAATTTATTGATTTCTTTTTTGGCAATGCCAATGCACCTTTTGCTTTTTGCGCCTCACTTAATTCATTCAGCTTAGCATGCTCGCCTAACATTAAAACACTTCTTCCAAAACCTTTTCCTTTTTTTAAACAATCAATCCATGCAACTGAATAAGTGTAATGTTTATTTGCTTCAAACAATTCAAGCAATTCTTCTAAATCATCGACCTTTATCTTCTTTTCATTAATGTATGATGTTTCAATTTTTTTAAGCTGAAATTTTACGGAAACAATAATCCCTGTTAAACCCATTCCACCGCAAGTAGCTTCAAATAAATCAGCATTTTCATTTTTACTGCAGGTGATGATTTCGCCGTTTGAAAGCATTAATTTAAGATCAATAACATGCCTTGAAAACGCTCCATCTACATGATGATTTTTTCCATGTACATCAGAAGCAACAACGCCGCCAACAGTAACAAACTTTGTTCCCGGCGTTACAGGTAAAAACCAACCTTCCGGAACAATAACATCTAAAATCTGATCAAATGTAACGCCTGACTGGCATTCAAAAATTCCGTTTGCTGTATCAAAAAATAAGATCTTATCAAACTTTAAAGTTGAAATAGTTACATCGCTTAAAGAAGCATCGCCATAACATCTTCCGTTACCTCTTGCAATTGCCGATGTGCTGGAGCTAACAATTTGTTTCAATTCATTCATTGATCTGAATTCAACTTCGTTGCTTTCCATTACAGGGTAATTTCCCCAGTTAGCAATTTTCTTCTTCATCTGCATTATCTATTTAAAAATTGAAATATCGGGCATATAAATAATCACATAAAAACTTAAAACCCAAAGTATAAGGGTTATCTGTAAAAACCTGTCTTTATATAAAAGCTTTGTGGGTGAACCTGTATTGTTTTCAACAAAAGTAATTTGCAAGTAACGCAGTAATCCTGCAATTACAAAAACAGAAGTATAATATAAACGATATGTTTTCCAGCGTTGCATTACTTCCGGTGAAATTGTATAAATTAAATAAGATACAATTATAATTGCTGTAAGAAGTGATAATACTACATTCATAAATTCAAGGTTATAACCTTTGATTGATTTACGCATATCGTGCCCTGACTGCAATTTTAATAAAATATCATCGCGCCGTTTTGCAGTTGCCATAAAAAGTGCAAGCAGAAAAAACATAATATTTAACCATTGTGTTATGGCAACCGAAGCTATTACACCGCCTGCTTTTACACGCAAAACAAATCCTGCTGATAAAAGTATAATATCAAGGATAGAAATATTTTTTAACCCAAATGAATAAGCAAGATTAATAATAAAATAGAGTGCAAGAATAAAAATAAATTTTGGCATTAATAATAATGATAATGAAGTGCCCGCTAATAAGCAACCAATAAATAAAATAATTGCGGCTGATTTTGATACAGCACCGGATGCCAAGTGGCCTGTTACATTTTTCAGGATGTTTTTTATCAGCTTCAATATCTTTATAATCATTAATAATATAAATGCTGCTTGCAATAAAACTAAATGCAAGAAAGCCGATACCAGTATTTAATAGATCGTGAATATTAAAAATATCGCCTGCAAAAAATAATGGAAGGAATAAAAAAAGATTTTTTATCCAGTGATGCGGACGCATCAGCATTATATATGGCAATGGTGTTTGAATTTTATTTTTATTTAATTCGCCTGAAATAATCATTTTCTAATTAATTGTAAGTTGTAGTTAAGGTTTGATTGCACCAAGATCATTTTTATAAACAATATTAATAATCTCATTTTTTACGCCGTCAGTTCTCTCCCATTCTTCTGTTTCCGGATTATATTGCTTAATAATTTTTGCAGGATTTCCGCCACAATTGTATAAGGCGGCACATCTTTCGTTACAACGCTTCCGCCTGCAACAACAGAATGTTTGCCGATAGTAACACCTGCTGTAATTACAACATTGGTTCCAATCCAGCTATCATCTTCAATTATCACTTCTGCAACAGTACATTTTTGATCGCGTATAGGCGTATGCACATCTGTATAACCATGATTAAGACCTGATATACCTACATGCTGCGCTAAAATTACATTATTGCCGATTGTAACGGGACCGGTTAACACGTTACCAATTCCTACCATACAATTTTTACCAATAATAATATCACCCATTCCATTATTAATGCATGTGAAATCTTCTATAATGCTTCTTTCACCAACTGTAAATTTTCTAAATGGAATTACATCAATTCTTGTTCTCCGGCGTATAATTGCTTTTTTCCTTTTTTATGAAAAAATGGGTTTAATAAATTTCTTACCCACCATCTTGGTCTTGCAGAACCATGCGCCATCAAAAGATTTAATACAAAATTTTTAAATCGCGGATTTGATTGTATTTTTTCTTCGATACTCAATTTGATAATGTTTTATTAATAGCTGAATAAATTTTTTCTACTGCAATTTCCCAGGTATGTATAAGCTGCCAAATGTCATTCTTTCTTCTTTTAATCCATATTGTCATTTGCCATTGCCTTATCAATTAATGCCGGATAATCCTCTGGGCTTTTCTGCAAGATAAATATAATCACCAAAAATTGTCATGGCATCGGTTTTGGTTGCCACCACTGGTTTACCCATTGCGAGATACTCATCTATTTTTAACGGATAATTGCCGATAGTTATTGGGTTTATAGCCTGCGGATTTATGCATACATCAAACGAGTGTATGTATGAAGGCAACGTTTCGATTGGCTTTTTGCCTAAAAAATGAACATTAGGTAAACAATCAATTTCACTTTTTTCTTGCAGCAAATCATAAGGTCCTACCAACACTACACTATAATCAAGATGCGATTTTGCTATTGCTTTAATTACATCAACATTTATTCGTAAAGATGTTAAAGCACCTATATAGCCAATAATCGGCTGCGAAATTTTTTGCATTTCATCCGGTACTGCGAATTCTTTCTGACCATCAAATAATTCTATATTACAACCCTGCCGGAATAATATGAATTTAAATTATATTTCAGTGAATAATTGGTAGAGATAGTTTGAATTTGCAATGGCAATATCAGATTTGGCAATATGTTTTGGTTCTAATTTGCCGCCATGTTTTTTCCAATAATCAACGCCTAATAAATTATCCCGGTTGTAATAAATATAAAGTTTAGGGTTTAAAAATTCCTTTAAATGAAACGATCTGAAAATATCATTGTCATTAAAAATAATAAAGTCTTTAAACGCCAATTTTTCAACGGCATGTTTAATATCTGCAGCAAATCTTTTATTATTTATTCTGTTTGATTATTGAAAAAATGCCTGTTGCGGTATCCAGTTAATTGATTCTATAATTTTATTTGGATAATAGTTCCAGATATTATTTTCAACGTGAATCAGTGCTTCTTCATTATTATTAATTATATTCAAATGCTTTTTTATATTCACATCATCTCTTCTGATGTAAAATTGTTTTTCTGTCGAGGGGTGGATTCACATACAAAACCCTGTTGTTTTTTGCAAACTCACGGGCAATATTTTTGCAGTTGCTTCCAATATCGGTGTACCATGCCTGCAAACCGATGATTATAATATCAGTGTCTTTAATTACAGAATCGTCTTTAATCAATTTTCGGCGTAGTGTTTGTACTTCCATAACTTACTTTTAGAAAGTATGCGCTAATTTTTTGACTTGCCATTTAAGCCGTGTAAAAGAATGGGTGGTGTAATAAGCCTTACAGTTTCTTTTACTGTGTTTACAAATCTTGATTTTTTGTCCTCTTTCCTGTATTTGAAAATCGTGTTATGATCTGCTTCGCTTACAGACATTTCTTCTACTGGTCTGCCATTAGTATAATAATATAGTGCGAGTGATTTTCTTGATCTCCCCTCAGGACACTTTACAATATTTGGATTTCCATGATAAGAAGTGCTGGTTGTTGAAAACATTGCCATCCTGTTAAAGAGCGGCAAAATTGATTTGCGGCATGCCTTCATATCAAGATCCCACAATTCAAACTGGCCACCGTATTCTTCTTTCCAATCTTCATTTAAATAAATTAATACATTTAAACGCCTGTCAAGTTTTGTTCTTGGATGTTTATTAAAATCAGCATGAATTTTCAACATGCCCCCCGGAAGAATTTGATGACAACCACCTCCATCATAAAACGGGTCAGGTATTAGATTTTCAATTCCTGTAAGCTCAGTCAGAAATTCAAGAAAAGGCTGCGAATTTAAGTAGTGCATAAATTCTCTTGTTTTCTCACCAAACCTGTATTCACCTTTGGATGCGAGTTTAACCTGGTTTGCATCATTAAATTTTAAATCAGGGTTTTTTGACAGATCAGGAAATTCTTCAAGTACACCTTTTAAAGTGTCCGCATTAAAGAAATCATCAAAATAAATACTGGGAAAAGGATCGGCAGTTGCATAAGCAGTTTTATATTCGCGGGCAAAATTCTTTAGTTCTTCAACAGATTTGTTTATAAAATTCATTGCAAATAATTTATTTTATTAGATTTTACAGCACTAAATTAGCGATGATTGCAGATGTGAACAAGTGGGTTTAGTGAACATTTGAATTTATTCAATATCCGTAGCGTTTTTCAGGTTAAACGACGCTATAATTGTAAAAGAAAAATCTTTTCCGGTGATAATAAAATCTGATTCACTTAAGCGTTTCTGGCTTGGAAACGCAGATATTGCTATAATTTTTATTTTTTGCTTTATCCCCCTATTCTTAAGTTTTCCTTACCGCGTAAACATTTTTTTATCGTGGGAGGGTGCATTCAGGCTCTATTCCGGCGAAGTACCTTACCGCGATTTTGGCTTGCCGATGGGCTTCGCATTTTGGGTTGTACCAGCTATATCTTTTAAAATCTTTGGTCCGTATTTTTTAAGCCTGGTAAAAGCGCAGGTTTTTTTAAACCTCATTGCCTGCTTTTCATTTCGCGGAATATTACAAAAGCTTAAAATGGCAGATGCATTGCGCATTAGTGTTATTTTAATCTTTTGCATTTCTTATATCTTAATTAATTTCTGGCCCTGGTATAATAACTCTGATATAATTTATGAAATAGTTGCGCTAAATTTTTTATTTGCTTTTTTTGAAAAAACCAAAAAGTCCCGCTACCTATATCTTTTTCTTAGCTGCTTTTTTCTCTTCATATCTTTTTTTACAAAACAGGATGGCGGTTTTCTTGCATTTGCAATAGCAGTTGTGCTGATTGCATGCAATTCATTTTACACAAAAAAATGGAGTGATGTTTTATTGTTTATATTAATATATGCAGTGATAGGGTTTCTAATAATTTTGCCTTTCACAAAATATGGCTTTGGATATTGGTTTAATCATGGCCAGCCACCGCATACAGCCAGGGTATCTATACCGGATTTGCTAAATGAAATTTTTGGCGGCTCACAATGGATAAAATTTTATTTTTTATTAATTGGGCTTATTATTATTTATAAAATCTATAAACAACCGGGTTTTTTCAAAAACAGGAATGAAATAATCTTTCTATTGCTTACTTTAGGTATACTTCTAGAAGCTTCCATTTTTAAGGTTACAAGCTACACACCGCCGGATAACAACATATTTTTTCATGCATTTGCAATAGCATATATCTTGAAAGGCGTTTCAGAAATTACATTAATTGATTTTAATCGCTGGGGTAACCAGGTTGCTTTACTCGCATTGATTTTGTTTTGGTGGTCTGGCTCTTATTGGCAATATCTCAGCAGGATAACTAATCGCTTATTTCCGCAACAAACAGGAACTGTAAATAATTCAAATTCGGAAAATGTAATAAATGAACACACATACATGCTCAATCTTGATACAACTTCTTACGAAGATGAGAGCACATGGACAACCATTGACAGGTTAAAGTCATTTCATAAAATATACCTTCCGCCTTCAACTATTGCGGGTGTTCAGCGCGTTAATGCAAATGCCGGTTTTTAAAAATAAAAATGCCAATGTTTTAAATATGACGGAGCTAACATCGCTTGATTATGAGTTAGGATACAAGTTGAATAAAGGCGAGGATTATCCGTTATGGTATCATTTAGGTGTTTGCATGTTTAATAAACAATGTGATACTTTTTGCAACAAAATAAAAGATAAGGAGTATGATGTAGTGCTGTATGAATATATACCTTCACTGAATAACTTTTACCCATTTAGAGTAAGAGACAGTTTACAGGTGTATTATAAAAAGGTTGATAGTTTTCTTGCACCAAGAAGGCCAACCAATGGGACTATTGAAGTGTATGTTAAATAACAACAACTCACCTTCAACTTCTCCAATAAAAAAGGCATAGTAAAAGATAGTGAAAAGAGAAGCTTTACTTATTCTTATAAATCAACTAAACCTGAAACGCATTCGGGATTAAAACGAAATAACGCCTTTTAATTCTTCAAAAAACACATCTTTCTTTCTTGCCGAAATGGGGATGGATGTTCCGTTAGTCATGATTACAGAGGCAGAGATGCCTTTTACTATTTTAATCATATGACGGATATTTATAAGATAAGATTTATGTATACGGTAAAAACCTTTTTCAGTTAATAGCTCTTCGAAATCCTTCAAAGACTTTGAAGCAACATAAGATTGATTACCTTTTAATTTTAATTTAGAATAACTGTCAAGTGCCTCTATATACATGATATCATTTATATCAACGATATCATACCCGTCAGCAACGTGCACCACAATTTTTGAAAAATTATCCGGCATAGTATTAAAATAATTTTTCATTAATCCTGCAATCTCTCCAAATTTGTTTTGCTTGTTTCTAACTTTATCGAGTGCAGTAAGAATATCACTTGCCTTAAATGGTTTTAAAATATAATCCATTGCGGCCATTTTAAGTGCCTGCACTGCGTACTCCTGGTAAGCTGTTACAAATATTACTTCAAACTTAGGTTCGCTTATTTCTTCAAGCAATTCAAAAGAAGTATGTGGCGGCATTTTAATATCCATGAAAATAACGTCAACATGTTGTTCGTCTATATTCTTTCTTCCGTCCTGGATGTTGTTGGCTGTCCAAACAACTTCTACATTGTTTGCATCCTGCAGAATTTTCTTTAAAATTTCGATGTTGGAATTCTCATCATCGAGAATGGCAGCTTTAATTGTTTTCATAATTAAGACATTGGTAATTTAAAGATAACAAAAGAAAAACAATACTAAGTATTTTCTCTAAATGGTAAATATAATTCAACTATAACACCGGTATCAGCAGTGGTATCGGTTTTATTAATAATCGTTAATTTTCCTTTTTTATTGTGAAACGTATTAATAACTTCTAATCTTTCTTTAATAATATACATAGCCGAAGTTTCATTATTCACAATATTCAGTGCATCCTTCTTTAAACCTAAACCATTGTCTTCAATTTTGCATATTATATATTCATCCTCAAGCTTAAAACTTATTTCTAATTCTCCGTTTTGTTTTTTAGGCGCAAGCCCATGCCTGATTGCATTTTCTACAACAGGCTGAACCATCATAGTAGGAATTTTATAATTCTTCACATCTTGAATACCAGTTATTTCCAGTTTGTAAGTAAAGCTATTATTAAAGCGTATCTTTTCAAGTTCAATATAGCGTTCTATAAATTCTATTTCTTCATTTAGTTTAACATGAGATTTTTTTGCGTTCTCAAACATTTGGCGCATAAGCAACGAAAAATCCGATAGATAATTAAATGCTTTTTCATTTTCATTTATCATTATTAAATACTGCGCCGCACTAAATGAGTTGTATATAAAATGGGGATTCATCTGGGTTCTGAAAGCTTTCGTTTCCATATCTATCTGGTTATTTTTATAAGCCAGTTCCCTGTTTTGCCTGGTTAGCTTTGTATACATGCGATCATAAAAATATATGCCCGCCGTTAAACCACCCAACAGAACCATGCTTACAATAACAGTAAATCCCATAAAAGCTTTTATATTTTTTTACAAGTTAGTATCTTGATTTTATAACAGTCGAAATAATAAAACAATATATAACAAACTTTATTACAAACATTTTATTTTCACTGAATGAAAAAATCGCCCTTAATTCTTTTAGTTGTACTCTGTCCAATTTTTTTACAGGCGCAATATGCAGTGCGCATTATTGTAAGCACAGTTGCCACAAAACCCAATGATGCTATTTATGCAGCAGGAAGTTTTAATAGCTGGAATGCTGCTGACAACAACGCCAAATTAAAACCCTTTGCCGGCGGCAGGCGCGTAATTGTTTTTGATAATCTACCCGCTGCTACATATGAATATAAATTTACACGCGGCGACTGGAGTAAAGTTGAAACAAATGCGCAAGGTGGAGACATTGAAAACAGAACCTTTACTGTTACGGGCGATACATCATTCGAAGTTGCTATTGCCGGCTGGAAAGACGATTTTCCAGATAAGCCAAAACCAAATACAGCTTCTGCAAATGTGCACTTATTAGACAGCGCTTTTTTTATTCCGCAGCTAAACAGGCACAGAAGAATTTGGATTTATTTACCTGCATCGTATCAGACAGAAAAAAATAAATCGTATGCTGTTTTGTATATGCACGATGGTCAGAATTTATTTAATGTACAAACCGCTGGCCTTGGTATGGAATGGGGCGTTGATGAATGCCTCGATACCCTGGCTGCGCAATTACACAAAGAATGCATTGTTGTTGGAATTGATAATGGTGATGATAAGCGAATGAATGAATACGACCCTTACGACAATGAAAAATATGGCAAAGGTGAAGGCAAACAATACATAGATTTTATTGCCAATACCCTTAAGCCTTTTGTAGATAAAAATTACCGCACGCTAAAAGATGCGAATCATACATTTATTGCAGGCAGCAGTATGGGCGGCTTAATTTCTTTGTATGCATTAATAGCCTACCCAAATGTGTTTGGCGGCGCAGGTGTTTTTTCTCCTTCGTTTTGGATTGCGCCGCAGCTATACAATGACGTTACAAACGTAAAGTGGCAAAAAAGTTTGCAGGTTTATTTGTATGCAGGTGAAAAAGAAAGCAACCGGATGGTTATTGATATGCAAAGAATGTTCAACATTTTTAAACAAAAAAATTGTTGTCGCATAGACCATACAACTTTTCCGCTTGGCCAGCATAACGAAAAATATTGGCGTGATGAATTTGATGATTTTTATCGCTGGCTTAATCTATAATATCGTTTTTAAATGACTGCGAAAGAAATATTGCAACAAATAACTACAGGGAATTTTAAAGCCCTGGCAAAAACAATTTCAAAAATCGAAAATGAAAACTGCGATGAATTATTGAAACTACTGCCATCATCAAACAAAAAAATTATTGGGATTACCGGGCCGCCCGGCGCCGGGAAAAGCACGTTGGTTGATTGCCTGGTTGCAGAATACGTTGAACAGCAAAAAAAGGTTGGTGTTTTATGCGTTGATCCTTCATCCGCTTTTACGCATGGCGCTTTATTGGGTGACAGAGTTAGAATGAGTAGCTGGTACAACCACCCGGATGTTTATATACGCTCGTTGGCAACGCGTGGCAGTACAGGGGGTTTACATCCTGCAATAATTGAAATAACTGATGTAATGAAAGCGGCACCGCTCGATGAAATAATAATTGAAACAGTTGGCGTAGGTCAAACAGAAACAGAAATTGCCGCCCTTGCAGATACAACAGTTGTAGTGCTGGTGCCGGAAGCGGGAGATGAAATTCAAACAATGAAAGCCGGGCTTATGGAAATTGCAGATGTGTTTGTAGTTAATAAATCTGACAGGCCCGATGCAGAAAAATTTGCAAAAAATCTGCTTACAATGCTTGCACCGGCGTTTCAATTAAAACAAAATGAAATACCAATTATTAAAACAGTTGCCACAGAGAAAAAAGGTATACCGGAGTTAATAAAAAAAATTGAATGGCATCAGAATCTTTCCGGAACCAATGACAAAAGAATACAACTGCTTGCAGAAAAAGCTTATAAATTAATTGAACAGAAAAGAATGCGTGATATACATAAAGAAAACCTTACAGCCGCAATAAAAGAAAATTATGAAAATGCCGATTTTAATTTATACCAGTATATTGCAAAGTATTTGCACTAATAATGGAAGTAATTTATTTTTCGTTTGTATTCTTTAAACTTCTCTCCTGTTTCCACCACCTGAAACCAATAAAACCGCCAATTGCAAAGGGTGTAAGCATTAGATAAATTATCCCGGTGTTTAAGCCCTTGCCTGCTTTTTCGCCCAATTGCGAAGCAGTTTTAGTGCAGATGGAACATTGCGCGGAAACATTGTTTGTTTTTAAAAAAAATAAACTGCAAAAAATAAAAAGCCAAACAAACTTCTTCATCTCAAATCAATTTCATGGCAAAGATAAAAAGGAATGGCAGTAAATATTACCTTTAGAAAACATATTTTAACAGCTAATCGTTATAAATAGTAAATGTTTTAGGGCACGTGTTTTATGCAGAATAAAAAATTACCCGCTCAAAAATTTCATCCGTTATTACCCGAAGTTAAACGCAATGTTATTGCTGCTGATATATGTACACATTGTAGTTATATAAATAAGCTTGAATATTCTTTTTGTACCAACTGCGGTTACCCGATGCACGATAAATTATTAGTAGATGTATATTATAAAAAATTAACAGAAAGAAAAGCCTTGCTGTTTAAAGCGGAGAACGCTGTCTTGGTTATGAGAATTATTTTATATGTAATGGCTTTATTCCTTTTATCCGGAATTCTTTTTATTTTTTCGGAGAGCAGTGCAAAATATCTTGTTGCAATGCTGGCTTTAATAATGTCCGGCTTATTTTTTTTTCTTGCAATCTGGAGCAAAAGCAACCCATTATCCGCCATGCTTACAGCATGTATTATTTTAATTACATTTTCTGCTATAAATATTTTTGATAAACTAAAGCAATCATTTACAACAACAGAAGGTTTAATCGGGATGCTATTGTGTTTATCACTTGTATTCGTTGTATTAAAAGGCGTGCAGGCCGCATATCGTGTTACCTTAATGAAACAGGAATTGCAAACCAGGCAATGAATATAAGTTACACAAACGAAAACGGTTACTGCAAAATATGCGATAAAGAAATAAAAAATTATCACAGGTATTGTTATAATTGCGGCGGTTATCTTGGGTTTGATGGTATGCATCAAAGCCTGTTTCAAAACCGGGGGCTGCAATCTGCATTTTCATTCTTTTTTATTTATCTGATTGTTTGCCTGTTTGTGCGTTTTACTGATTTCTTTGATGATTACAGCCGCTTGTTCTGGATTGAAATATTGCTTGCGGTTATTACGATTGCATATGCAAGTGCTAATTTCCGCAACCTTAAACCTGCACTCATTTTTCGCAATATTAGTTTTGTGCGATTAACCGGTTGTATTTCGCTTGCTGCTATTGCTTCGGTAATAATTAATATAATTGTATCCAAACTAAATATTTCTTTTTTCGGAACAGATGCAGGTTATTATGGACGCTACAGCATTTACTCAATGCCGGCATTATTAATGGTTTACTCAATAGCGTTGAACCCGGCATTAATAGAAGAGCTCGCCTTTCGTGGTATTATTTATACTTATCTTAAAACGTTTTTGGATGAAAGACTGGTTGTAATTATTACAGCGTTTATGTTTGCTATAATCCATTTAAGTCTATTTTCTTTATTCTGGCTTGTTCCGTTTGGAATTTTAGCAGGTGCAATGCGTAAAAGGTTTGGCACAATATGGTATGGAGTAGTTTTCCACTTCACGTTTAATTTAATAGCAGTGCTTTTTGATCTATATAAAAACGGGTATTTCAACTAACATCAACCGTAGTTAACCCTAAAACCACCTTCGCACAACCTTATAACCAAAGCCGAAATCTAAGGGTTTTTAATCCCAATTAAAAACTTCTCAATAAAGGCCTTCCTATTTGATCCATGCCCGGCCATGGTATAAATGCAAGTGTAATTACCAGTGCAAGTAAGTATAAAGTAATACAACGCCTGTGTTTTTTCTTTTCCGGAATATCTTTACGATAAACGCCTCTAGCAAAAGTTATTAATGCGATAGCTATTAACATGCCTACTGTATGTTCAACCGCAAAAAAACGGTAATTGCCATTTTGCATTACAACGCGTACGCCGTGATTTACTAAATTCTGATAGCCAAACATCCCGGCAAACCATTGGTATATTCCTATAAGCAGCGTTAAGTGTGCGGCAATCATTAACCATAAACCCAATTTTTTATCTGTTTCATTAAACGGTTTATTTATTGCAATGAGGTGCCTTAGCAAATTCACCAATAAAAAAATTAAAATAACCCAGCGTAAAACACTATGAAGGCTTAATAATATATTATACATAGCACTGTTTTTGGTTAAGCAAAGATGAAGTAAAAACGTGAATCGTTTCTATGAAACGCAAACTGCAAAATACCCGGTTTCATTCAACTATAAACTATTCAACCCAATCTGCCATAAATAAATTAATATCATAACCGCCGCCGCTATTCCGGTTAGATGAAAACATAATCTTCTTGCCATCATAACTAAACATAGGAAAAGCATCAAATCCATTGCTGTGTGTTACTTGTTCAAGGCCGGTACCATCAAAATTTACCAGGTACATATTAAATGGAAATCCATGGGCATATTCATAGTTACTGCAGAAAATAATATGCTTTCCATCAGGTGTAAAATTTGGTGCCCAGTTTGCCTGCCCATAATGTGTTATTTGTTTCGCGTTGCTGCCATCAGCATCTGCAAGAAAAACTTCCATTTGCGTAGGGGCAACCAAATTTTCCGATAAAAGCTGTTTATAGTCTGCAACTTCTGCCGGTGTTTTTGGCCGGCTTGCACGCCACACAATTTTTTTTCCATCAGCACTAAACCAAGCACCGCCGTCATAACCTAATTCGTGCGTTACCTGCGTTACTTTTTCTGTTTTTAAATCCATCACATATAAATCCAAATCACCGTTACGCGTAGAAGTAAAAATCATCCTGGTTCCATCAGGCGATAATGTTCCTTCCGCATCGTAGCCTTTTGTTTGGGTAAGTTGTTTAATTATTTTTCCTGATGTATCGGCTAAAAAAATATCGTACGTATCATAAATTGGCCACAGGTAGCGGTTGTTGTATTTACTTCTATCGGGAACCGGCGGGCAACTGTCTCCGCCCAAATAAGTAGAAGCATAAATAACATGCTTTCCATCAGGCAAAAAATATCCGCAGGTATTTCGGCCTTTACCGTTGCTCAGTTGTTTGTAAACAAAACTGTCTTCATCGTTTTGTGGAATTGCACCTATAAACATCCTGTCACAATCTATATTTTGCTGTTCATTCTTACGCTGAAAAATTATATGCCTGTCATCAAAACTCCAGTAGGCTTCCGCATTATCGCCATTAAAAGTTAATTGCTTAATGTTTTTAAAATGTCTTTCATTCGCATACCGCAAACTATCATTTTTTTGCGCACTCGCTTTTACAAAGCAAAACAATACAAATGTGTAAATACATATTCGATTTAGGTTGAATAAAGTGATGACTTTCATTTTTATCAACATAACGGCTATAAAATTTTTGTAAAAGTAACAGCAAACACAACCTTCGGTTTGTAAAAGATTCGTCATAAAAACTTTGAAAGCTACATTTGTATCAATGAAGAAAATAATTGCCTTTATTGTAATTGCTTATTTTTTTTGTGGTTGCAATACTGCGGGTGATAAAAAACAACAGGCTTCCGATTCATTAAACAATGTAACCGAACAATATTTAAAAATGTTTGCGCAACAGGTAAGCGCTTCTCCGGATAGTGTTGGCCTGCGTTTACAATATGCATTTGCGCTTGACAGTTTAAATAAATTTCAACAGGCACTGCAGCAAATGGATTCACTCACAAATAAAGACAGTTTAAATTACGGTCTTTGGTTTGCAAAAGGAAATATTGCAGAAGATGCGCAGGATACGCAGCTTGCAATAAAAAGTTATTCAAAAGCGGCACATATTTATGAATCGCCTGATGCTTTGCTGGCGCTTGCTAATTTGTATGCAGAACAAAAAAATAGTCGCACCATAACACTTTGTTCCCGTGTGAAAGCACTTGGGCTTGGCAGGGATTACGATGCTAATTGTGCCTTTATAATTGGCGTGTATTATGCCCGCACACATGATGTGAGCAATGCTTTAAAATATTTTGATGAATGTATTGCCTATAGTTATACGTACATGGAGGCATACATTGAAAAGGGTTTAATTTTTTTCGATGCCAGGCAATATGATAAAGCGCTTGCAGTATTTCAAATGGCATCAACAGTAAATAATTTATACGCTGATGCATATTATTACCAGGCACGGTGTTACGAAATGATGAATAAAAAAGATAGTGCAATAGTAGCCTTTAAACAATCACTGCAAATCGATCCAACAATGGCACAAGCACTTGAACACTTAAAGCAATTAAACGCAGAATAAGCGCCAAAACATGCAGTATGAAATGGGAAATAAAAAGTATGAAGTAATTTGCTGTTTAGTTATAACTGCAAACTAAAAATATAAATATCAAACTATGCCAATCGTTGCTCCGTCGTTATTAGCCGCAAATTTTTTAAAACTTGAAGAGGAATGTAAAATGATAAATGAGAGCGAAGCGGGTTGGTTGCATTTGGATGTTATGGACGGACGCTTTGTTCCCAACATCAGTTTTGGCATTCCCGTTATTGAGCATGTAAGAAAAGCAACAAATAAAATTTGCGACGTGCATTTAATGATTGAAGAGCCAGCCGATTTAGTTCCCGCATTTAAAAAAGCAGGCGCCGATAATATTATAGTGCATTATGAAGTTTGCCCCAATCTTCACCGCAATATTCAACAAATAAAAGAGTTGGGTATGAACGCTGCGGTTGCTATTAACCCGCATACACCCGTTTTTTTACTGGAAGACATTTTAGCTGATTTGCATCATGTGCTTGTTATGAGTGTGAACCCTGGCTTTGGTGCACAAAAATTTATTCCGCATTCATATGAAAAAATAAAAAAACTGCGAAGAATGATTGATGAAAAGAAGTTAAACGTGCTGATTGAAGTGGATGGCGGTGTTACAGTTGAAAATGCAAAAGATTTAGTTGATGCCGGCGTGGATGTTTTGGTAGCTGGAAATACAGTCTTCAGTTCATCGAACCCATTGGAAACAATTAAGCAACTCAAACAATTCAGCCGCTGATTTTTATTCTTCCTTCAATAATTTTTCGGCTTCCTGGATAGCGGTGCCTTCTTCAATTTTTCCTTCTACTTCCAGCATTCGGATAGCTTTGGCACCTTGTAAAAATTCTGAAGCAAAAATAAATTCATTCAGTTGTTGGCTTTTACTGAAAATAATGTCTTTGTTTGAACCTTCCCACTCTTTTCGCCCTTTATATAAATACATAATTTTATCACCAACTTCCATTACGCTGTTCATATCGTGCGTAACAACTACTGTGGTAATGTTGTAATCGGTTGTAATTTGCTTGATAAGTTTATCAATAACCAACGATGTTTGTGGATCGAGACCGCTGTTAGGTTCATCGCAAAAAAGATATTTTGGATTCAGCACAATGGCTCTTGCAATGCCAACACGCTTTTTCATACCACCGCTTATTTCTGCAGGAAATTTATTGTTGGAACCAGTGAGCTCTACTTTTTCAAGTACTTCATTTACACGTTTCTTTTTATCACGAATACTCATATTAGAAAACATATCCAGCGTAAAAACGATGTTCTGCTCAACCGTCATTGAATCAAACAAAGCAGAACCCTGGAACAACATTCCTATTTGCTGGCGCAATTCAGTTCTTTCTTCACGATTCATATCAAGCATAGCTTTTCCATCGTAGCAAATTTCACCACTGTCCGGCTTAAATAAACCAACTACGCATTTAGTTAAAACAGTTTTTCCGCTTCCACTCGAGCCAATGATAAGATTACATTTTCCCGTTTCAAACACGCCGCTTATATCTTCAAGAATTGTTTTATCGCCAAAACTTTTCTTTATGTTTTTTATTTCAATCATAAATTGTTTCTTGTTATAACACTTCAATTTCGTTCCGCATCAAATCTTCAAATACGTCGCGCTTTCTTATTAATTGCGCTTTTCCATCTTTATATAAAACTTCAGCAGGCTTCAACCGCGAATTAAAGTTACTGCTCATTTCGAAGCCATAAGCACCGGCATTATAAAATACCAGATAATCGCCCTCCCGTACTTCATGCAGTTTCCTGTCCCAGGCAAACGTATCTGTTTCACAAATGTTTCCAACCACAGTATAAATGCGTTCCGCACCATGTGGGTTACTTATGTTTTCTATACGGTGATATGCTTCATAAAACATCGGTCGTATTAAATGATTAAACCCACTGTTTACACCTGCAAAAACCGTAGCAGTTGTTTGCTTCACAACATTTGCCTTTACTACAAAATAACCAGCTTCACTTACCAGAAATTTTCCAGGTTCAAACCATATTTCCAATTGGCGGTTATTCTCTTTTTCAAATTTTGCAAATGCACTTGCTAATTTTTTCCCCAGGTCATGTATATCCGTTTTTACATCATCATCAAAATATGGCACTTTAAAACCGCTGCCCAGGTCAATAAAATCAATACCGGGAAAGTGGTTTACCATTTCAAACATTATCTCAAGTCCTGCAATAAAAACATTTGTGTCTTTTATTTCACTTCCGGTATGCATGTGCAAACCTTGCACATGTAATCCTGTTGATTTTACAATGCGCTCGATATGGCGGATTTGATGAATAGAGATTCCAAACTTGCTATCTACATGCCCGGTTGAAATTTTAAAATTGCCGCCCGCCATAATGTGCGGATTCAAGCGAATACAAACAGGATAAGTGCCTCCAAATTTATTACCAAAACGTTCCAACATTGAAATGCTGTCTATATTAAGATGAACATTTAAATTTTTTCCTGCTTCTATCTCTTCAAAGTCAACACAATTTGGTGTAAATAAAATCTTGTCTGGCGTAAATCCGGCCTTTAATCCAAGCTGTACTTCATTAATACTCACACAATCCAAACCGGCGCCAAGCTGACGAACAAATTTTAAAATGTTAATGTTGCTTAAAGCTTTACATGCATAAAAAAATTTTGCGTTGCAATTTTTAAATGCCTTGTTTAATTCGTGCAGTTGTTCTTCAATTTTTTCCGCATGATAAATGTACAGCGGGGTTCCAAATTCCTGCGCCGCATCAATCAATTGTTGCCTGCTCAACGTTTTCGACATGAATAAAAATTATTTTGCGAAAATAAAGAGTAAGATTGATTACAACTCAATTCAAATGACTGAATGATTCTAATCCGGAGTTGCATCCTCTCTGCTTTCTCCAACCAAATCGCCATTTTCAGTTACAGATAAATTTGGTTCACCTGTTGCTTCAGCAGTTTTAAAATCGTTATCATTTATTAAAGTGGGTTGAACTAACTGTTCTGCAAAAACTTCTTTTATCTTGGGCAAATCTTCAGAAGAATTAATGCCGAAATAATCCATGAAGTTTCGTGAAGTGGCGTACACCAAAGGTTTGCCGGGAAGATTTTCACTTCTGCCTGTAATTATAATTAATTCTTTTTCCAATAATTTCTGAATACTATAATCGCTGTTTACACCACGAATGCCTTCAATTTCACCTTTTGTGATAGGTTGTTTATATGCGATGATCGCAAGTGTTTCCATTGCTGCGGTTGATAACCGTTTTAAAAATTTTTCACCGTTTAATTGTGCAATGGTTTTATGAAAATCTTTTTTGGTAAGAAACTGCCAGCCGCCCCCGCTCTCCTTTACTTCAAAAGGATAAAATTCTGACTGATATTTTTCATGTATGCCTTCAATGCAACTTTCAACCTGGTCCAAATTTATACGCTCTTCCATAAACCCAAGCGCATTATTAATCAGCTCAACAATGTCTAATGCCGTTAATGGTTTTTCGCTGGCGAAGATGAGCGCCTCTATGTGTGGTATGATGACGGCAAGTTCCAAGTTTACAAGTTTACATGTTCACAAGTTATAATTAACTCCCCTTACATTCGGGTTTAACCTTGCAATGCCGCTGCACCGCTTACAATTTCTGTAAGCTCTGTTGTAATGGCTGCCTGGCGTGCACGGTTATAAGAAATACGCAGGGTTTTAAGCAATTCATTTGCATTATCACTCGCTTTATCCATAGCCGTCATGCGGGCTCCATGCTCGCTGGCATTGGCATCCAGTACTGCCTTATATAATTGTGTATTTAAAATTTTGGGCATTAATTCAGCAATCAGTTCTTCTTTATCCGGCTCAAAAATAAAATCCGCTTTTTTTGCGCCTGCTTTCTTTTGCACTTTGGGTATTGGCAAAAACTGTTCAACAGCAAAACGCTGTGTTGCCGCGTTTTTAAATTCGCTGTAAACCAGTTCTACAGCATCAAATTCCCTGTTTTCAAATGCCTTCATGGCAGCTTGTGAAGCAGCCTGTACTGTTTCAAATTTTAGATTCAAAAAAATATCTTTATAAGCATCACTTGTTTTGTAACCAGAACGTGTAAGGCTATCATATCCTTTTTTACCAATGCTCCAAACTGCAACATTGCCTTTTGAATATTGTGTTTGATATTTTTCGGCAATGGTCTGCTTGGTCAGTTTAACTATATTGGAATTATACGCGCCGCTTAATCCGCGATCGCTGGTTATTACAATAAATAATACTTTTTCAACGGGCCTTTCTTCGGCCAGTTTTATGTTTGTGCCGCCGTCAATATTACTTACAATATTGCTGAGCATTTCCTGCAGCTTCTGTGCATACGGTCGCATTTGAAAAATTGCTTCCTGTGCGCGGCGCAACTTGGCTGCACTAACCATTTTCATGGCCTTTGTAATCTGCTGAGTGCTTTGTACCGATTGAATACGGTTACGTACTTCTTTTAACTGGCCTGCCATTAACTGTGTTTATTTTTTGCCGCGAAGGTAAGGCATACAAGCTAAGTTTTTATGCAAAAAAAATGGATGTGTATAATTGATTTTTTAATAACTTAAAGCGTAAAATAAAGCTGGATTATATTTTTATTTAGGGAATTATCCGTTTCATAATTCTTGGCTTTTTTTTAATGTATATTGATGTGTTACTTATATCGCCACTGACTGCAAAGTATTAACTTGCAACCCATAATTTCTGCCAGTTTGACCTTACAAAACCGGCGCATAATTTTTGAGAACATTACAATTCAATTTAAAAATAGACTAACAATATTACAATGTTGAATATTCTAACTAAGATTTTAGGTGGAAATAAGAGCGAGAAAGATGTAAAAAAAATAGAGCCGCGGGTACAAGAAATAAATAACTTCTTTAACCAGTATCAAACACTTTCTAACGATGAATTGCGTGGCAAAACAACTGAGTTCAGGCAAAGAATAAAAGCGCATCTTGTTGAAATTGATGAAGTCATCTCAACAAAAAAATCAGAAGCCGAACAATTGCCGGAAGAGGAAATGCAGGTAAGAGATACGTTATATAAAGAAATTGATGAATTAAAAAAAGACCGCGATAAAAAAATAGAAGAAATACTGCTTGAAATTTTACCAGAAGCTTTTGCTGTGGTAAAAGAAACGGCAAGAAGGTTTAAAGACAATACAGAGCTTGTTTCAACAGCAACCCAGCTCGACCGCGATTTAAGTGTCACAAAAGATTATATCAAAATCAATGGTGATAAATCCACGTTTAAAAATAGCTGGATTGCCGGCGGCAGCGCTTGTTACCTGGAACATGGTACATTATGATGTGCAGTTAATTGGCGGTATTGTTTTACACCAGGGTAAAATTGCCGAAATGGCAACAGGCGAAGGTAAAACGCTTGTATCCACATTACCCGCTTATTTAAATGCCCTTGCCGGTGAAGGTGTACATATTGTAACAGTAAATGATTACCTCGCCCGCCGTGATAGTGAATGGAACGGAACTATTTTTGAATGGCTTGGGTTAACGGTTGATTGCATTGATAAACATCAGCCCAACTCAGAAGATCGCCGCAAAGCATACCTGGCAGATATAACTTATGGCACCAATAATGAATTTGGTTTTGATTATTTGAGGGATAACATGGTGCATACGCCGGCAGAAATGGTTCAGCGTAAACATCACTACGCTATGGTGGATGAAGTGGACAGTGTATTGATTGACGATGCACGCACGCCCTTAATTATTTCCGGCCCCGTTGGCCGGGACGATACCACCCAGCAATTTTTTGAATTAAAACCACGCATTGAAAAGTTGGTTGAAGCACAAAGACGTTCAATCAATCAATTTCTAAACGAGGCAAAAAAGAAAGTGGCGGAAGGTGATGATGATCCTAAAAGCGGCGGACTTGCTTTATACCGTGCGCACCGCGGATTGCCAAAAAATACTGCACTTATCAAATATTTAAGTGAACCGGGTGTTCGTGTGAAAATGCAAAAGGCAGAAAATTATTATCTCGCCGATCAGCAGAAGGAAATGCCAAAGGTTGACGAAGAATTGTGGTTTTATATTGATGAAAAGAATAATTCTGTTGAGCTTACTGATAAAGGCATTCAGCTAATTACAAAAGGCGGTGAAGATCCAAACTTTTTCGTTCTGCCTGATATCGGCGTTGACCTTGCTGCAATTGACAACGATACAACACTTGATACCGAGCAAAAGCTTCGCAAAAAAGAAATTATATTAAATGATTACTCAACAAAAGCAGATCGTATTCATACAGTGCAGCAACTATTAAAAGCATATACATTGTTTGAAAAAGATGTTGAATATGTTGTGCTGGAAGGTGCAGTAAAAATTGTGGATGAGCAAACAGGCCGTATAATGGAAGGCCGCCGCTATTCAGATGGCTTGCACCAGGCAATTGAAGCAAAAGAAAATGTAAAAATTGAAGCTGCATCTCAAACTTATGCAACCATTACGCTGCAGAATTTTTTCAGAATGTATCATAAGCTTGCCGGTATGACGGGTACCGCAGAAACAGAAGCCGGAGAATTTTGGGATATATATAAACTGGATGTTGTTACAATTCCAACCAATATACCTTGTGTTAGAAAAGATGAGCAGGATTTGGTGTACAAAACCAAGCGTGAAAAATACCGCGCAGTCATCGATATAATAGAAGAATTGCGTAATGCCGGAAGACCAGTGCTGGTTGGTACCACATCCGTTGAAGTAAGCGAATTACTTAGTCGCATGCTGCAACAGAAAAAGATTCCGCACAATGTATTAAATGCAAAACAACATGCCCGTGAAGCACAGGTAGTGGCCGAAGCTGGCTTAAGCGGCAACATTACTATTGCTACAAACATGGCTGGCCGTGGTACAGATATAAAATTGGGAGCAGGCGTTAAAGAAGCCGGCGGGCTTGCAATTGTTGGTACGGAAAGGCATGATAGCCGCCGCGTTGATCGGCAATTGCGTGGCCGTGCGGGCAGGCAGGGCGATCCGGGTTCTTCGCAATTCTTTGTTTCGCTTGAAGATGATTTGATGCGCATGTTTGGCAGTGAACGTATTGCCAAGGTTATGGACTTTGCCGGTTATAAAGAAGGCGAGGTTATTCAACATAGCATGGTAACAAAAAGCATTGAACGTGCACAAAGAAAAGTGGAAGAAAATAATTTCGGCATAAGAAAGCGTTTGCTTGAATATGATGATGTAATGAATAAACAGCGTACAGTAGTGTATGCAAAACGCAACCACGCATTATTTGGTGAACGCCTTGCACTTGATCTGGATAATGCATTTTATGATGTTTCCGAAGGCTTGATTAATACGTTCAAAGACCGCAACGATTTTGAAGGATTTAAATTGGAAACAATTGTAAACCTCGGGCTTGATACTTCCATCACTCCGGAACAATTTGAAAAGGATAATGAGCAGCAGCTTGCACAAAAATTATATGAAGAAGCGTTTGCAAACTATCAGCGCAAGCGAAAGGAATTAATGAAGGTTGCATTACCTGTTTTTAAAAATATTCGTGAAACGCAAGGCCAAAACATCCAAAATGTAATGGTGCCATTTACTGATGGCAGAAAGGCAATACAGGTTTTAGCCAATCTTGATAAAACATTGCAATCATCTGGTGGCGAATTGGTGAACGCCCTGGAAAGAAGTGTAACGCTTTTCTTAATTGATGATTCATGGAAAGAACATTTGCGTGCCATGGATGATTTGAAACAAAGTGTGCAAACCGCGCATTACGAACAAAAAGATCCATTAGTAATATATAAAGGTGAAGCATTTAATTTGTTCAGGCAGATGGATAGCGAAGTAAACACAAACATTGTAAGTTTTCTTTGCCATGCAGAATTACCGGTACAGCAAAACGTTCCTGCGCGTGAAGCTCAACAGGAAAAAACAGATATGAGCAAAATGCGCTCAAACAGGCGTGAAGTTGAAAATGCCGGCCAGGACTATGCTGCAAATGAAAATGATTATTATGATCCAACGCCTGTTAAGCAGGAGCCTGTAAAAGTCGGGCCTAAAATCGGACGCAATGATCCATGTCCATGTGGAAGTGGAAAAAAATATAAAAACTGCCACGGCAGAGACGAATAGGATTTAAGCCTCGCATAATGCGGGGCTTTTTTTTAGATTATGAACGACAATACACAACGCTTTAGCAACAGGGTTGATAATTATGTAAAATACCGCCCTTCTTATCCGGAAGAAATAATTTCTTTCCTTGAAAATTCGATTCAGTTCAACAGCAAATTTATTGTTGCTGATATTGGTTCCGGTACGGGCATTTTAAGTAAAATGTTTTTGGATAATGGTAATACGGTTTTCGGTATAGAGCCCAACAAACCTATGCGAAACAAAGCCGAAGAATTATTAAAAAATTATCCGCAATTCAAAAGCGTGGATGGCACTGCAGAACAAACAAATTTGCAAAATGAAAGTGTTGATATTATAACAGCAGCACAGGCTTTCCATTGGTTTGATGCCGCAAAAACAAAAGCAGAATTCAAGCGTATTTTAAAACCTTATGGTTATTGCTGTTTGATATGGAATGAACGGTTAAGTATATCACCATTTGAAAAAGCATACGAAGAATTACTGTTTGAATATTCAACTGATTATGGAAAAGTGAATCATAAAAATATTGATGATGAAAAAATAGAAGCATTCTTTTCACCACATCGCGTAATAAAAAAATCGTTCAGCAATAAACAGGTTTTTGATTTTATGGGATTGACAGGCAGGCTGCTCTCCTCTTCATATTCGCCCGATGAAAATCATTCGAAACATAAACCGATGATTGAATCACTGAAAAATATTTTCGATTCATTCAATTATAATAATACTGTGCAGTTTGATTATGAAACGAAAATGTATATCGGCAATATGTAACTGCTTTTAAAATTTTGCAACTTTAATTCTTTGTCCTGTTTTGATATGCCGGCTGGTTTGGTGATGTATATGCTTTTGTCTTCATTTCATTTTTTATTTCTGAAATAGCACGTTCCAATTGCGGATCGATTCCTTTAGCCATTGCACCCAAATCTTCACGCACCTCAATATCAGGCTCAACACCATGGCCTTCTTTAAACCACGTTCCATCCTGGTTATACATTCTAAATGTTGGTACTGTAATGCCGCCACCATCAATTAATGTCGGGCAACCGCTTATACCAATTAACCCGCCCCATGTTCGTTCACCAATTAGCGGACCTAATCCTTTTTTTCTGAAGTAATCAGGAAATGCGTCTCCGCCTGAACCACTCCAGCCATTTATCAGCATAACCTTCGGGCCAAAATTGGCATTTGGCGGCCATGGCCACGATTTCCCGTCGCGTATTGCCCAATATGCAAGCGGCGTTCTGTTAAGCATTTCAATGAAGCGATCAGGAATTTGTCCGCCATCATTAAAACGTTCGTCAATTATTAATGCTTTCTTATCCCATTGTGCGCTGAACTGCCGTATCAATTCACCCTGGCCATCAAGGCCGGTGCTGGGCACATAGATATAGCCAACTTCGCCATTGGTTTCGCTGTCAACCTTTTTACGCATGTCTTCGATCCATACAAGATTGCGCAGCCTGTATTCATTATCCATGGTTAATACAACAGCGGTTTTTGCATTTGCGAATGATGGCGTTGAATTGTATGTAAGTTCAACAGTTTTTTTTGCAAGTCCCTGGAAAACTGTGTAAGGCTCCTGCGCAGTTGTAAGCGGCACGCCATTTACGGCAAGAATATAATCGCCTTCATGTATGTTATTGCCAGGTGCATCCAAAGAAGAACGTGCTTCTGCATCCCAACCCGCACCGCGAAGGATTTTTTTAATCTTATAATAGTTTCCATCAGCCTCCCAGTTAATACCTAAATAACCTACGTTTACGTTTTTAGGTTCTTCAATATCGCCACCGCCATGATACGTATGCGATGCACTTAATTCACCAATCATTTCCCCGAGTACAAAATCAACGTCTTCACGCGTCACTGCACCAGCTAACATTTTGGAATAACGTTCTCTTACTTTATTCCAATCAACACCATGCATATTTCCATCATAAAAATAATCACGCTCAATACGCCAGGCATCCGTAAATATTTGCTGCCATTCCTGCTTCGGATCGATCATCATTCGCATTTCGGATAAGCGCAGTGGTTTTTCAAATTTTTGACTTTCACCTGCAGTAATGATAGCATAATTATTATTAACCTGAACAAGCAGCTTTTCGCGGTTTGCAGAAAGCATATAATTATCTACACCATCCAAAATAGTTTTCTCTTCCCGCTTATCTGTGTCATAAAACTTCAGTGAAGGTTTTACTTCATCCGGCAACCCCGTATTAGGCAATTTCAGGTAAATAATTTTTCCTTTTGCTGCAGCTAATTTTCCATAATTACCTGCACTCAACGGAAGTATTACCAGCCTTCTGCTCGAAGCCATCAAAATCTATATCTATATTTTTATCCGCGGTATTTTTATCATCAGCAGTTGTGTCTTTTGCTTCTTTCTTTTTATCTTTTGTTGATTCTGATTTTTTTTTCTTCATCTTCTTTTATGGCAACGGTATCGTTTTTTGGAGCAATTAAAGAAGGCGTGGATTTTTGTAAACTTATCACACCAATCTTGCCTGAGTTTGCGTAAATAAAAGAGTTATCAATATCGCTATAATAAGCCTGAAAATTGGTATTAATAACAACATACAAATACTTTCCGTCTTCATTAAAAACCGGGCTGTAACAATTATAAAACCCACTCATTGCCTGCTGCAGCTTTTTATTTTTATAATCGTAAATAAAAACAGTGTTGTGCTGATTATCCAGGTCTCGTGTATATGCAAGCCAACGGCTATCCGGCGACCAGCTAAATAAGAAATTTTCAAGGGCTCCGTCAGTGAAACGTAAGGCTTTATCAACATTTGTTGTAGCGCCTGTTGCTATATCATAAATTTTTATGTGCATTGCCTTATCAACAAAAGCAAGTTTTTTACTGTCGGGCGACCAGGTTAAACCATACCTGTAGCCTGCACCATAGTCAGTTAATTTTTTTGCGCTGTTTTCTTTATCAGGTTGTTCTATCCATAAGTCATATTCGCCGGATTGATCGCCCCAGTATGCTATTGTTTTTCCATCAGGAGAATATGCCGGATACCTTTCCGCAAAACCTGAAGTTCGTGTGAGATCTTTTACGTAGCCATCTTTAGCCGGCACTGAAAAAATATCTCCTCTTGCTTCAACCAATGCACGATTACCGTCTGCGCTTATTGAAACATGCTGTACCAATTTATCAACGCTTTCGAGTTTTGGTTTAAGTGCTGCCTCATCTGTTACAACATTTACATTAATCTCTTTTTGTTTTTGAGATGAAAGAGAATATAAATACAACTTTCCGCCTGCTTCAAATACAATATCATCAGGGCCAAGCGAAGGATAATGAACGTCGTAATCAGAAAACTTTGTAAGCTGCTCAAATATTTTTTTAGTAAGATTATACCGCCACAAATTCATTCTTTCCTCAGCACCTTTGTCGCTCAGAAAATAGATATAGTCTTCATGCCACATTGGAAATTCGTAGCCTGCATCATTTGGTTCAGAAATATATTCCGATGTATTTGTTTGAAAATTATACACACAGATATCAGCCTTCCATCCACCGCGATAACGTTTCCAGTTTCTGCCAACCTGCGAACGAAATACAAGCGCCATCTGTTTTCCATCCGGTGAATAAGAACCATATTCCGCATAGGCAAAAGGCAACTTTTCGTTTGCACCACCTGTTGCGGCAACCGTATAAAATTGATCGAATCTTGCTTTACCACTTTCTCTTATTGAAGCAAATAAAACACGTTTGCCATCATTCGTCCAGTCAACAACACGATCAGGAAAACCATGTGCTGTTAAACGAACCGGAACCCCGCCATTTGAAGAAATTACATAAGCATCACTGTTGCCATCGTAATTGCCTGTAAACGCGATAGACTTTCCATCTGGTGAAAATTTAGGATATGATTCCACGCCTGGCGGCGAGCTTAATTTTAACGCAGTGCCGCCATCTTTGGGCATTATCCAAATGTCATTCGCATACGAAAAAACAATTTGCGTTGCAGAAACATCCGGATATCGGAAGAGCCCGGCGTCAATCTGTGCAAACAATCCATAACTAAAAATGCAACAAATAAAAATTGAGAATATTTTTTTCATAAACAGAAGTAAATGTGAATACAAATATTGAATATGATTTGTATCAATCAAAATAAACTTGCGTAAATAGGGATGGGCGGGAAGGAAGGTGCGTATGCACAGGGAATTTAAAATAATTACCTCATCAATAAAACGGTTCCGTTTTTTATTATTTCCTTTCCTTTAGGTGAGCGCAATAGAATATAATAAATATATGTGCCCATCGGTTGAGGAAGATGGTTAAATGTACCATCCCAGCCATCACCCGGTGTTTTTGTATTTAAGATAGCGCTGCCCCATCTATTATAAATTACTAATCGTTCAAGCGAATAATTTTCAAGCGGAATTATTCTGAAAATATCGTTATTACCATCGCCATTTGGTGTAAAAGCATTTGGAACAAACACATCATTATACACAAAAACTTTTACATCATCAACCGCCGTTCCGCAACCTACATTTGATGAGGCATGCAATGTATAAATCTTTTCACCGGGCGGATTAACCCTCGCATTTAATGAGTGACTATCATCCATAAAATCGGAAGGCGACCAATAATAGTTAACAGAAGTGCCTTTTATTACAGGTGTAAGTGTAGCAGTATCATTACTCAAAATATATTTATCGGCACCTGCACTTATAAACAGATTCCTGTTTACATTAACTGCAACTATAGCTGAATCTTTACAACCATAACTATTGCCTGCCACCACTTTATATTTTATTGAATCTTTGGGCTGCAATGTTGGATTCGGAATTGCAGCGTTGCTAAGACCTGTTGAAGGCGTCCACAAATATGTTTCTCCTCCAGAAGCATCAAATTGAATTTCTTTTCCTTCGCAAATTGAAAAAATTGGTGTTACAGAAACTGTAGAAGAAGGATAAACATTTAAATACAGTGAATCAAGTATGGAGCAATTCTCGTCGCTGGTGAGTTTTAATGTGTATAAACCAGAATCCGTGTACTGAGTGTTTTGAATTACTGGTGTATATGAAATGGATTGAAAAAAATTTGGCCCCGACCAATCATAATTTGTTCCGCCACCGATAAAAGGCATGGTAACATCTTTATTTAAACAACCGGTAATATATTGTAAAGGCTGATGTGGCGGAGCTGGATTTACCTGTATCCACATTGGCTGGGAGGTTATCCTGCATTTAGGTGAATTAATATTTACATCTTCAGCAACAACAATACGATATAAAACTACACCGGAGTCAATACGTGGTATAGTATAAGTATTGGTTGTAGCGCCGGGAATATCATTCCATACAAAGCCTGTGTCTGTACTATACTGCCAGAATGCTTTAGGCTTTGTAAACCCTATAAAAGATGCCTGTAAAACAAACGGGTTTTTATAACCAGCGCAAACATAAGTGTAAGGGTCAGGTTGACTATCAAGTGTAACAGCAACTGCTGAACCGCATGGCTGTAAAGTAATATCATCAATACCAAATACAGCGCCGCAACCACTAACAGGATTGCTCTTTATTGTAAGTACTACACTGCCACCATCGGTTGGTGCAGTAAAAAAAACGCCATATTGAAAATACCTTATCTGGTCAGAGCCGCTAATATCTCCTGTTGTATAATCTGCAAGTGGTTTGCCTTTATCTGTTTCAACAATAAATGAAAGATTAGGTAAAACAGGATTGCCCCCGCAGGCATTTGGTTTCATTACGTTTGCTATATAAGCAGCAAACTGGTAATTAATATTGCCACATAAGCCATTCACCGTATCACGAAAAACTATATTAGGATTATCCTGCGCATTTACCAGCATTATATTACTTTTTACATCGCCTGTAAGCAATTTTGTGTGGTCACCTGCAATTACATACCAGGTATCTTGGGCACATCCAAAAAGAAAATTTTGCAAAGAGTATTGGCCAGGCTCTGGGCAACCGCCCGAATAAAGATATTTCGTAGCAAAAGGCTGATGGAGGATTACTAAAATTTACGTTTAAAATATTATCACCCAAACTACCGCTGCATAACTGCGCATTTAACGCAACTGATAAAAATACGAATATGTATGTACACAAAAATTTATGAACATTATGTTGCCTGTGATCTTCAAAAACAAAACAAAAGATTTTATTCAGCTAGGTTTAAAAATAAGCTTTTGTATAAAATCATTTTTTATTTTATTCGCATGATATTGTTTAGCATAAAATTATAAACACGAAATATTTTTGTGCATGATTGCGCCAGATGCGACTTAATTGCCTTCTCTCACTTTTCACGAATAAAGTTATTTGCTAACTTATTGAACCCAAACCTGCTTTATTATACAAACGATTTTTGTGTACTCATATCAGTCAAAACGCTAATATCTTACTTAACTAATTGTTTACACTGTTTATATTTGTTACGAATTCCAATATCATAATCCATGAAAGACCAACATTTAATATTAACCGAAACTAATTGCATCGAATTATCAGCTGTAATGATTGATTTGCTGACTCAACAATTTATAAGCTGAGTAAATTCTGATTTCTCTTTACATCCAATATCATCATAGTTATAAAATAAAAATCCAATAATGAAAAACTTTACACTCCTGTATTATGGTATAGTATTATGCCTTGTTGCAGGCACGTCTTGTCAAAAAAGTTTGAAGGATTATCCTGATGACGTGAATACAAATGCAGTTCATTCGGACAATCACGCAAATGTTACGTCTGCCGGTATGCATTTTGGTGTACTTGTTAATGCTGCATATCCACGACAAAACCCGCATGTTGCCGATACTTTAGCTCTTTTAACCTTTGAAAAGAAACTTATGCTGGCCTCTTTTTATGGAGTAAAGTATATAAGAATGGCAATTACCCACGATGCATGGGTTTATAAAAACGGAAGCAAAGGTTTCATAGACAACTTTGAAGCGGCGAATAACGCAGGTTTTTCAGTTTTGCTAAACGTAAATTATCATAGCCCAGCCGTAACAGGCGCAACATCATTTGCCGATGCAAAAAATTATGGATTGTTTCTAAAACAAGTGCTGGATGCCATTCAGGCAAGAAACCCAATGCTTAAACCTGCACTGGTTGTTGTTGAAAACGAAGAAACAAATACCAACTACTTTAAAATAACTTCACAGGCAGACGCAGATAAATATCTTAACCTGCTAAAAGTGGCTGTTGCCGAATGTGCACCCCGGCATATTAATGTAACAAATGGTGGCATTACCAGTTATATACTTACAATGCTTACATGGGATTGGTTAAAAACAAAATATGGTGTTACAACTGCAAATAACTGGGCAAGCAATGTAATGGCGCCAAACTTTTACAACACTTTAAACAGTCCTTTAATCGCAACTTATTTACAGCTGGGAAAATATATGATAAACAATTATGCAAAATTATCGCTATCATATGTAAACATTCACTGGTACGAGCCGTTAAAAGCTTCTCAGTTTGCCGAGGAACGCCTGGGCAATCCTTATCTTTCAATTTATAATATCGATTCAACAACCGTTACTGCGGGCGCACTGGATAGTTGCGTAAGTTATTTAAATGCCAGTTTAGGCATGAATGTAATTACGAATGAAACGGGCCAGTTAAGCAGATCGAACAGATTAACCGGTTCAATGCTGCGTAAATATTTTTCGTATCAGTTATCAAGTTCAAATTTTCCAATAGTAGGCTGGTATGATGGTGATGCAGATGGTGCTACAAATGCAAAAGCTTTGCACAACAGTATATCAAGCGACAGCTTTAGCATACGCGCGATGGGTAATAGTTTCCATAATCACCTTCAGCAGTAAAGCCGCAAAGTTTATTTTAACCCCCATTAATTAAATGTTGTGAAGTTTACTTTGCAGCATTTTTTATTTATTATAATAGATCCCGCATTGATCAGGTGCGTTTACATTTTTGAACGATAATAATCTTCTTTATCTTCCAGTACTTTTTTCCATTGGCGCCGGTGACTATCCTGCCATTTTTTATCCGGCTGGACAGACCAGTTTACCTTTTGCAATTCTGTTCTTATAAAATCTCTTTGTTCAGGATGAACATATAGCGGATGCTGATAAAACCATTCGCTGTCATTGATAACGCTTTGCCAGAAATCGTTGAAACATAAATATGCAGTTTCGAATATTTTTATTTCATCACTGTCAACATCATAAATGCTATGAACGTATTGAAAAGAAACTTTGCCGCCCTCATCTTTTAGTTTATACAGGCTGCCGCCGCTACCTTCTGAGCTAATATCAAAATATAATTGCTTTTCCATGTTTTGATGTTATAGCAAACCCTTTTTAATTAAATAAGCTATGACAGACGATTTAAAATTGAATATTTGATTTTGCAGCAGATTTAATTTTCATATCTGCATCTTGTGTAAATGCAATTATTTCGAAATCGTTCGCAGATAAACTTTGGGGCAGGTCAATCAAAAGGTTTCCGGTTGTATTTTTCAATGATATCGTTTGAATGTTTCGCACAATGTTCACATGATGTAAAGTTGCGCCATGATTTTCACCGCGCTGCACTTTTGTTTCTGCATTTAGTTGTATTAAGGCAACATTTAAATTATTGCCGGTTGTATTTGTTTGATAAGAAACATTAACCTTATTACTGGCATCCATTTTTGCAGTAACAGATAAATTTTGCACAGGCGTTTGCTTCAAATCTTTATTAACAGATGCATGCAGTTTAGTTTCATCTGAACCAACAAATTGTTCTTCGCCGTTAACAACAACCTGTGGTGTATAAACAGACGAAAGCTTTAGAGACCTTGCATAATTTCTTTGCCTGCTTGTATATACTGCATTACTGAATGCATCTTTCCATCCTAAATTATCCCAGTAATCAACGTGATAACCTAAAACATACACATCATTTTTATATTCCTTTAAAAGATTCGCAACCACAGCATCGGCAGGCGGGCAACTTGAGCAACCTTCAGATGTAAATAATTCTACTACTGCAAATCCGTCATTATTTATATTACCCGTGATATTCTTTTTGATTGATGAATCAGCGCAGGTAAACGCACTTGTAATTAAAACAAATAATGCAACACCAGGCAAAAATATTTTCTTCATTTTTACTTATTTAAGCACTAACGAAATTAGTTGCTTTGCAGTTCCCGCAGTTTTCTTAAAGAAATTTCTGTGTAATCATTTATGATAAAATCTGCTTCATATACTTCCTCCGCCGTATGTGTGGTAGTTAAAGCAACCACCTTCATACCTGCTGCTTTTGCGGAGCGGATGCCGGCAACCGAATCCTCAAACGCAACACAGTTTTTTGGTTCTGCGTTTACAGAAGCCGCCGCTTTTAAAAATATCTCAGGATGCGGCTTGCCATTTGTAACCTGCGATGCATCTATAATACATGCATAATATTTTTTTATCGGCACATGCTCAAACATAAAATTAATGTTTGGCACAAGTCCCGATGTTGCAATTGCTTTTGGAATTTTTTCGTTTTCAAGTTCATCTAAAAAATCAATTAACCCATTAATGGGTTTAATATGCGGTTTATATAATTTTCTGTACAATGCTTCTTTTTCATTTGAGTATTCTTCAATTACATCAGGATTGAGCGTGGTATTAAAAATGTAATTGAAAATGTCGCGGTTAATTCTGCCGTTAATATTTTTTGTGTACTCCTCTTTTGAAAAAGGCTTTCCTATTTTATTATAAAAAACTTTCCAGGCTTCAATATGATATGGATTATTGTTTATCAGTGTGCCATCAAGATCAAAAATTACGGCTTCAGGAAACATCTTTATTACTTTAAGAGAGCAATCTATTTTAAGTGCTTCATTGAATTATTAAATTCTTCGCTTTTCTTTTTTGCAATACTAAGTGTTTGCCAGTCTGCGTCTTTAATTATTTTGCCGATGTAAACAATCTGGCCAACATGATAACCGTAATGATCAACCTGTCGGATAATTGCATCAACAACCGATAAAGGTTCCGTACGGATAGTTATTATTTTTGATAAGTCTTCGGGTTTTAAACTTTTCAAAGTATTTAAAACACAATCCCAGCCTGTATTCCATGCATTTAATACGCCCTGTTTTGTTTGAAGCATGTCTTCAAATTCTGCATCACGTCTGCGCCAGCTTTTTTCGCCGTCTTCGGTTAAAAAATTCGTCCAGCGGCTAAGCATGTTGCCGTACATGTGCTGAACGATTACAGCAATGGAGTTGCTTTCACCCGAAGGCTTAAACAAAACGTCCTTATCCTTTAACTGGGCAAATGTTTTTTCGCCCAATGCTTTTTGAAATTCAAATTTCCGCACGGCCGATTCTAAAAATGTTTGCTCTATCATACTATTTTTATTAATATCCACTTGCACTATCATCGCCGCGAATGTCTGCTGCGGCTTCAAATTTTCCATCCGGTAAAACTTTAATTAATTCTGTTCTGCCAATCGCACCGATTGTTTCTAAGGTATAACCCATTGTTTTTAATTGTTCAGCAGTTGTTTCATCAAAGCCTTTTTCAATTACTACCGTATCAGGATGCCATTGATGGTGAAATTTTGGCTTGTCGACTGCATCTTGTGCATTCATTCCAAAGTCAACCACATTAACTATAGATTGAAAGACAGAAGTTGTAATGGTTGTACCACCAGGCGTTCCCACTACCATGAATGGTTTATGATCTTTCAACACAATAGTTGGCGTCATCGAACTTAGCATGCGTTTGCCCGGGGCGATTGCGTTTGCATCACCGCCAAGTGCGCCATACATATTCGGTACACCGGGCTTAATGCTGAAGTCGTCCATTTCATCATTTAAAAAAAACCCTGCACCGCCAACAACCGTTTTGCTGCCATATCCATTGTTTAATGTTGTTGTAACAGCAACCATATTGCCCTTATCGTCAATAATACTTATGTGTGTTGTTTGATTGCTTTCGTGCACTTTGCCTGCTTTAATATCCTCGCTCCTGCTTGCTTTTGTTGAATCATAATCGCTCATTCTTTTTTTCAGGTAAGCATCACTCAGCAAAATATTTTGCGGCACATTCCAAAAATCAGGATCACCTAAATGTTCTGCACGATCTGCATAAGCACGACGCTCTGCTTCAACCATTAACTGCACGCTTCTCTTTGTTTGAAAACCATAATTATGCATTGGATAAGGTTCTATCATCTTCAGCATTTCACCTAAAATAATTCCTCCGCTACTGGATGGCGGCATGCTTACAACGTGATAACCACGATAGTCAAACTGAATAGCCTTACGACTTTTACATACATAATTCTTTAAATCAGAAGCACTAATCAAACCCTTACCCCGTTGCATTTCCTCCACAATCAAATTTGCTGTTTCCCCTTCATAAAAACCCTTCATTCCATAATCCCGAATGCGTATTAAAGTTTTTGTAAGCTCTGGTTGAAACAGCGTATCACCTTCTTTCCAATCCTGCTGTTTAATAAACGCAGTTGGTTTTGTATTATACTGTATGAAATCTTCCCTGTTTGCATTGAAACTGCCTGCTTCGCTTTTCGTAAGTACATAACCTTTTTCTGCAAGGTCAATGGCCGGTTGTATTAATTCTTTAAAAGGAAGTTTTGCAAACTTATATTCTGCAAACAAGCCTGCAACTGTGCCGGGCACACCTGCAGATAAATGCCCGTTTTGCGACCAATCTGCTCGTGCATTGCCTGCAGAATCAATATACATATTCCTGCTGCCTTTGCCGGGCGCTTCTTCACGATAGTCGAGCGCTATTAAAGAATCAATAGCCGTTCTTGCAATGGTAAACCCCCCACCTCCAATATTACCTGCTGCAGGATAAACAACTGCAAGTGCAAGCTGTGTAGCAATCATAGCATCAAAAGCATTACCGCCACGTTTCAAAACAGCAAGACCAATTTCGCTTGCCAACGGATGCGCACTAACCACGCACCCGTGTGTGCTTGTTAATGTTTTTGTTGATGTGTAACGATAAGGATCTACTTCTTTTCCCGCGCCGACAATAGGTTTATGGTTTTGCGCGCATGATGTTAAAACAAGCGACGATGAAATAATTATGAACAACATTTTTTTCATGCTTTCAAACCTATGAATATTTAAATAGTTCTTTAACATATTTATAAAATTAAAAATCTTTTTAAAAGCAATAAACAAAACAACATTAAATAACGATACCCGAAAAGATTGCATTGGTTTTGCTATATAATGTCTTTAAAAACTTTACAAACGATGTGTATTAAAAAAAAATTTAAAAGCTTTGTTTGCTATAATTGTGATGATGGTAGCATGTTCTTGTTTTGCACAAACAAATAAAGGCAACGGTTTGCAAAAGGTTGTGATTATTCGCCATGCAGAAAAACCTGACGACGGAGACAATTTATCGTGCAAAGGATTTAACCGTTCGCTTGCATTAACATCCGTTTTATACAACAAGTTTAAAGCTGCCTGATAAAATTTTTGTGCCTGAAGTAGGAAACGGAAAAACAACAAGCCAGTTAAGAATGCTTGAAACTTAGCGCCGTTTGCTGTAAAATACAATTTAAATATTGATTCGAAATTTGAGGTGGATGATGCCAAAGACGTTGCAGATGCCATTTTAAAAACAGATGGTTATGCGCTTGTAGTTTGGCAACATGATAAAATCGACAATATAATTAAAGCACTTGGTGCAGATACCAAAGGAATGAAATGGAGTGATGATGATTATGATTCAATATGGATAGTTAGTTTTAATGATGGCAAAGGCCACGTTTACAGTTGATAAAGAAAATTTAAATCCGCAGGATGACTGCCAGTAAACAAAGATTTTTATTTTGTTTCTGAATATGCAATATAGATTTGCGCATGTTGAAAATTGAGTTATCCAATCTTCAATTTCACGGCTTTCATGGCATTCATGAAGAAGAAAGTAAAACCGGCGGCAACTTTGAAGTTGACCTTGTGGTTTATTTTGAACCTGCTGTTGTACCTGTTCGCCATATGAATGAAACGATTGATTACACCTGTTATATGAGTTGGTGAGAAGGCGTATGGAAAAACGAACGCGTTTACTGGAAACACTGGCAACAGAAATCGCACACGAAGTTTTATCCGTTTCCTCCAAGATATTGGAAGTATCAGTAAACATAAAAAAGCTTAATGCGCCAATACCATTTTTTAATGGAAAAGTTTCTGCAGAATATACTTTGAAACGTTCTTAATTCTAAATTCCTTTATGCGTTATTTCAATCTGAAAAAAAACCTTCGCTGTTATTTTTTTTATTTTCTTATCAGTAAATGTTTTTACACAGGACAATAGCCTTTTGTTGAAAGAAGCAAAAAATCTTGAACTGAAATTTGATGAGGCAGGTGCGCTTGAAAAATATAAAATAATTGCGCAGAAAAATCCTGCAGATGTTTCAGCGCTTGTAAAATGTACCGAGCTTAATTGCAGTATGGGTGAAAGACAAAAAGATAAAAAACTAAAAGCTGACTATTTTGAGTCTGCAAAAACTTATGCTATGCAAGCGCATGATGCAAACCCTAAAAATGCAGACGCATGTTATGCTATGGCACTGGTAGCAGCTAAAAAAACGGAAACTGACGATGATAATAAAAAAGTACTTGAAGATGTAAAGCAAATTAAAATTTATGCTGACAAGGCACTTGCTATAAATCCAGGTCATGCAAAGGCAAATTATATCTTAGGTAAATGGCATTTTGAACTGATAAGATTATCATGGATTAAACGTGCAGCAATAAAAGCTTTTTATGGTGGCATTCCCGATACTCAAATTGATTCTGCTGCGTATTACATGGAAAAAAGCCGTGTTGCAGATCCATACTTTGCGCTGGATTATCTCGACCTTGCCAGAGTTTATCAATACGATCATCAACCCGGCAAAGCTATTGAGGTTTTAAATAAACTTGTAAAATTGCCAAACCGTACTTTTGATGATGCAGCCATAAAAGAAGAAGGCAAAAAAATGCTTGCCGGAATGCAATAATTGAAAAAGACAGTTTGAAATTAGAGGCTGCTAAACATCAGAACACAAAATTCAATTGCAAAATTTCGCTGTTTCTAAATTTAAAATCAATTAGAATGATAAAAAAAGTTTCAGTTATAGGTGCAGGCACAATGGGCAATGGTATTGCACATGTATTTGCACAAAACAGCTTTGAAGTAAATCTTATTGATGTAAACGCTGCACAACTTGAAACGGCTTTGCAAACCATTGCAAAAAATTTGGACAGGCAGGTAAATAAAAACACTATCACAGAAGATCAAAAAAAACAATCGCTTGCCGGCATTTCAACTTTTACTGATGTTAAAAAAGGTGTGCAAGATGCAGACCTGGTAATAGAGGCTGCAACAGAAAATACAGAACTGAAACTGAAAATTTTTAAGCAACTTGATGAAGCGGCGCCTGCTTCATCTATTCTCGCTACTAATACCTCTTCTATTTCTGTTACAAAAATTGCCGCCGCAACAAAACGCGCAGGTAAGGTTATTGGTATGCATTTTATGAACCCGGTACCGGTAATGAAACTCGTGGAAGTAATCAATGGTTTTACGACTGAAACCGCTGTTACGCAAACAATCATTGCAATTACCAAACAACTCGGTAAGATTCCGTGCGTAGTAAATGATTATCCCGGTTTTATTGCAAACAGAATTTTAATGCCAATGATAAATGAAGCGATCTATAGTTTGTATGAAGGTATCGCCGGTGTTGAAGAAATTGATACCATAATGAAATTAGGAATGGCGCATCCGATGGGACCTTTACAGCTTGCAGATTTTATTGGATTGGATGTTTGCCTGTCTATTTTAAATGTAATGCACGACGGTTTCGGTAATCCAAAATATGCTCCCTGCCCCCTTCTTATAAAAATGGTAACTGCCGGATGTTTAGGCGCAAAAACAGGAGAAGGTTTTTACACATATACACCCGGCAGTAAAGAACTTGTTGTAAATTCGAGATTTAAAAATTAGGCGTTCTCAAATTTGTTCGGCATCCCGCAAGGCTTTCACTTCATCATGTGCTTCCTTTAGCTCGCCCTGTTGCCTTGATATCAATTCTGTAATATATGCAGGCAGGCCGTCAGTATTTAATGCTGACTTATACGCTTTTTGAGCAGCATCTTCCCCAAATTCACAATTTTCTAAAACGGTGTGCCTGTCATGGCCTGTGAAAACGGCTTTAACATCCATCCATGCACGATAAATTTTACCACTGCCCGTTGTGCCTTCATCCATTTTTCCATGTAATGCCTGCACTTCGGTACCTAATTCATTTCTCAGCCTGCGGCTTTGGTCTATATAACCTTCGAACAACGTTCTTAAATCAGAACTATTATCTTTTAACTCTTTCAATCCCCGTTCATAACCGGCAATTCTATCGTTATTAATTTGAATAAGGTCGTTTAAAATTTCGATGACTTGTTTATTGTCTTCCATAAAATAAGTTTAGGGTAATAGATTAAATTTCGTGCCAGTATAGATAACCGATTCGTTTTAAAAAATTAAGAATAGTTTTTGCAAACGTTCTTTGAATGATAACAATCAACAATCAGATCACTTCTCTTTTTATACTGGCAATTCCCATTGCTTGTATTGCATGGACGTTTACGCATGAAGAAATTTTTAGAGAAGTTCATAATTACTGTGAAGATTGCAGTAAGAAAAGCAGAACACTATTGCTACGCAAATTTTTCTACCTGCTCACCTGTGAATATTGTTTCAGCCATTATGTAACGGTATTAATGCTCATCATTACAAAATATCATTTATTGTATGATGACTGGAAAGGTTATATAGTTGCAGGGTTTTCGCTTGTATGGGTTGCCAATATTTACATGAGCATTTATAACAGGATTCGCGTTACACTCAAAAAAGAAAAAATAGAAGCCGAAATTATTGAGGAAGAAAAAACAAACAATTCTTCTCATTAACTTTATTTCATGTTACAAGACTTATCCAGAAGGTGTTTTTTAAAAAACACTTCAAGCCTTTTGTTATCTGCGCTTTTATTCTCTTCATTCAGGCCAAAAAAATATGTTCCAAAACTATCCTTTTCAACGCTTGGCTGCCCTGATTGGGATTTTGATACTATTATAAATTTTGCAGCAGAAAATAATTATAACGGAATCGAATTTCGCGGAATTCAAAAGGAATTGGATTTAACAAAATGCCCGTCTTTCAGTAGCGACGAAAACATTAAAACATCTATACAAAAATTAAATAGTAACAACCTTAAAGTAGTTGACCTTGGTTCTTCAACCTCATTGCATTTACACAAGGTGCGATGAAAGACAAAAAAATATTGATGAAGCAAAACGTTTTATTGATTTGGCGCAAAAATTAAACTGTCCAAACGTTAGAGTTTTTCCAAATGATTTTCCTGATAATCAAACGCACCACGAAACAATAACGCTTATTGTAAAAGGATTGAAAGAACTTGGCGATTATGCGGGTGATAAAAATGTTTCTGTACTGCTTGAAACCCATGGCAAAGTTGTTTACACTGCAGATCTTTTAAATATCATGCAGCAGGTTGCTCATCCGCATGTTGGTTTGGTTTGGGATGCATACAATATGTGGTCTGTTACAAAAGAGTCGCCGGCAAAGGTTTATGCAAGTTTGAAAAATTATATACGGCATGCACACATAAAAGATGCAAAATTGGTTAATGGGAAAGAGGAATATGTTTTTTTAGGTGAAGGCACGTCGCCAATTTTTGAAGCGGTGGATTTGTTAGCAAAAAATAATTACATCGGTTATTATAGTTTTGAATGGGAAAAATTATGGCATCCTGAAATTGCTGATTCGACAACGGCTATTGCAGATTATCCCAAAAAAATGAACGCACATTTTAAACAGATGAATTTGTAAATTCTTCTTTAATTACTATGTGATAGATTTTTCTCATTGCTTAATTTCTGCATCAAAAACCAATTCAAAATTCTTCAACAGTTTTTGTTTCACTTCATCCATTGAAACTTTATCACCAATTTCCTTTTCTATTGAGGTTACTTTTTTATCAGCAATTCCGCAAGGCGTTATGAAGTTGAAAAAATTTAAATCAACATTTACATTTAATGCAAAGCCATGCATTGTAACCCAGCGGCTGCAGCGAATGCCCATTGCACAAATTTTTCGTTCCCTGCCTTTTATAGTTGCATCAAGCCAAACGCCTGTTTCACCTTTACTGCGTTCACCTTGCAAACCATATTCTTTTATCGTTAAAATAATCACCTCTTCAAGGCTTCTTAAATACCACCCTAAATCCGTTTTATAATTATCCAGATCCAGAATTGGATAGCCGACTAATTGTTCAGGCCCGTGAAAAGTTATATCTCCGCCCCGATTGATTTGAAAATATTCGATGCCTTTTTCTGATAAAACTTTTTCGTTTATCAAAAGATTTTTTTCTTTCCCGTTTTTGCCTAGCGTGTAAACAGGCATGTGCTCAACAAAAAGCAAATAATCATTTTTTAATATCCCGTTTTGTTTTGCTTTTATTTTTTGCTGCAATAAATTTTCCTGGTAATCCCAAACCTGTTTGTATGGTCTTACACCTAAGTCCTGTAAAATAATTATCGTGCATGCTGTAAAAGTACAATCAAAAAAACGCTTTGGCAATACACTTAATTTTGTTGCATGAATGATGATACCGGAAATAATAAAAGAAGAATCTGCTGATGAGTTGTATGAAAGAAAATCATTTAAAGTTGATGCCGGCCAGCAGCCGTTGCGCATTGATAAATGGGTACAGCAAAGAATAGAAAATGCGAGCCGCAATAAAGTTCAGCAGGCAATTGAAGCAGGCTTTTTAACGGTGAATTCAAAGCAGGTTAAAAGCAATTATAAGATTAAGCCGGGTGATGAAATTTTGCTTGATGAGTTTTATTAATTCTGAATACACAGAAGTAAAAGCTGAAAATATTCCGCTGAATATTGTGTATGAAGATGATGAAGTAATGGTTATAAATAAAGCGCCGAATATGGTTGTGCATCCTGGTGTTGGCAATTATACCGGAACATTATTAAACGGAATTGCGTATCATATTCTTAAGCAAAAACCAAACTTAACAGAAGAAGATTTACCAAGATATGGATTGGTTCATCGCATTGATAAAAATACAACCGGCTTAATTGCTGTTGCAAAAACAGCAGAAGCAGCGGCACATCTTGCCAAACAATTCTTCAATCACACAGTGCAACGAAAATATATCGCTTTAGCGTGGGGCAATATTGAAAAAGATGAAGGAAAAATTGAAGCGCACGTTGGCCGCCATCAGCGGCATCGGAAAATGTTTGAAGCATATCCCGAAGGCGAAGTAGGCAAACATGCAATAACACATTATAAAGTAATCGAACGATTTAATTATGTTACAATGGTTGAATGCAAACTGGAAACCGGTAGAACGCACCAGATTCGTGTGCACATGAAACACATCGGCCATACTTTGTTTAATGATGCAGAATATGGCGGCGATAAAATTTTAAAAGGAACGGTTTTTAGCAAGTATAAACAGTTTGTTGATAATTGTTTTGAAATTTGCCCGCGTGTTGCATTACATGCTGCAACGTTGGGTTTTATTCATCCCAAAACAAACAAGGAATTATTTTTTGAAGCGCCGTTGCCGGATGATATGAAAATGTTGATTGAAAAATGGAGAGGATATGTTTCTAAATCAGTATAAAAAATACTATGTTTCATACTGATTAGTTTTTATTTAACGTGAAGGCAAAGTCATTACAGGCAGACTTTCATTTCCATCATTACTTACAGATTGCACTGCAAAAAAATAATTATCTTTTGAATAAGGAAGGATTGATTGAATGTGCAGTTGTAAATATTTTCTTTTGCCATATAGGGCTTGTTGTTTCGCGCATTAAAATATAATATCCTTTTGCATTTCCATACTGCGGCGCGTTCCATGATATACTGCTAAAATTAGTAAGGTCTTTTACATCTATTGAAACATTTTGCGGAACACCCGGAGACTTTGCAAGATTAGCGAGGTTGGCAATATTTACTTCAGTGTTTTTATGCAAATAGTCAAAGTCCATATATTCTTCAAGGTCTCCATAAGCAGTATCATTTTTTGTTCGCACATCCTGGTGCTGATGATTAAAATTCTCATTCATTTCTGTTAACCGTACTGCAGCAAAACCCCTGTTTGCAAATGGTATATGATCACCACCGCGCAAAAACCTGTCGCTGCGATAAACCATTACAATTTCTATATTATCAACATACCGTTCGCCTATTTCTTTTACATAACGTGCAAGCTGCCTTGATTTACCATCATTTTCCAAACCTAAACTTCTTATACGTTGCAAAGCCCTGCCTGTATCAAGAACTGAAAATGGTTCGCTAAAAACTCTTAATTGTGTATTGTTGATAATATTCGTGCCGCTGCTGTTATTGCTTCCGATTATATCATTATTCAACACAGCTTCAATATCAAGATTATTTTCAGCTGCTTTATCAGCCATAAATTCAGATCCTAATAAACCCTGCTCTTCACCGCTAACCGCAATAAAAATTATTGTAGCAGGAAAGCTGTGCGTACTCATTACCCTTGCTGCTTCAATAACAGCTGCAACACCACTTGCATCATCATTTGCACCTGGAGCAAAACCTGTTGAATCCATTACATCGCTTCGCCTGCTATCAAGATGTCCACTCATCAGAAATATACGTTTATCAGCGGTATCATTTCCTTTTAAAACGGCTACAACATTCCCCAATAAAATATTTCTGTTTACGCGTTTACCATCAGCCTGTAAAGTTGTTGTATCAATATAAGCATTCATTCTTCCATTTGATTGTTGCGCATAAGTTTTAAATTTATTCAAAACCCAGTTTCGTGCGGCACCAATTCCTTTTGCTTTATCCGTTACAGAACTTAAAGTATTTCTTGTATTTAAGCTTACCAACTGGTGTATATAAGAACGCAATGAATCTTTTGAAACATGGTTTAATATGCTGTCTATCTCTGCATCCCGCTGAATAATTGTTTGTGCATTTGTTTTATTTAAAAAAATAACTAACGCGATGAATACAGCAAATGATTTTAAATATCGCATAAGAAAAATTTATTAAAGCGCTAATTATTAAATCTTAAAAAGAAACGTAAAAATTGTAGTTGCAAAAATAAAAATCTTTTATGTAGTGTTATTAAGGTAAGTTTTTAATTTATTGCTATATAATATCAGATACAAGCAGGGAAGCAGTTAGACTGCAAATTCACAATAACACATATTACCGGATATTCAGCCATTGCAGAAATTCATCTTTTTTCCTGCGTGATACATCTACAGAGGCATTATCGCTCATGATAACATAACCACCGTCTCCTTTTACATATTTTTTTATATGAGAAAGATTAACGAGGTACGAATTATGCACCCTGAAAAATTCTTTTGCATCAAGCATAGATTCTATATCACCAAGCGTTTTTGTTATGAGCATTTTTTCTTTACCTGCCTGGTAAATGATTACATAATTTCCTTCTGCCTCGCAGCGGATTATATTTTGCGTTTTTATAAAAAGTAAGCCATCACCTGTTGGCACTGCAATAGAACCCGACGTATTGTGGTTGCTTCGTACATTTTCATATAGCGATTTATATTGCCAGTTAATATGCTTATAGTTTTTTTTCTCCTCGGCTTTTTTTACTGCAGCCATTAATTCATCAATTTGAATTGGTTTTAATAAATAATCCAAAGCGCTAAACCTGATTGCCTTAATTGCATAATGATCATGTGCAGTGATGAATACAATATCAAAATCAATTTCAGCAAAATGAGATAAGAGGTCAAACCCGCTCATACCGGGCATTTGTACATCAAGAAAAACAATATCAGGTTTGCAGGAATTAATAGCTTCTATTCCGTTTTCAGGTGTTTCTGCAATTGCAATAACTTCAACAGTTGGGCAGTAATCTTTCAGTGCAATTTGCAAAGCCTTGCGGCTTCGTGCTTCATCATCAATAATAATTGCCTTCAAAATGGTTTTTTGTTCTGTATTTTCTTCTGCACAATTTAGCAAATCCATTTTGAAGTTTTAAATACCATGAGGGAAAGTAACTGCGATATTTGTGATTACGGGTAGAGATTATATCTTTCGAAATTAAGTACTGCTAAATTGAAGGGTTGGAAAATTTATTTGTTTTGCAGCCAGCTTGCATGTCTTGCTACAACTTGCCAGTCGTTATTTTTTTCAACCCATACATCGGTAATTAAAAAGTCACCGCTCCAGTCTTTACCATTTGCAGTTGCATCCTGGTGAAACCAAATATTTAATACCGCAGTGTTATTATAAATACGTACCTGAATTTTGTCAAAACGAAAATCTTTACAATCATAATATTGAAGTTTTTGAATCCAGCTTTCTTTGTTAACCAAATCACCGGTTGATAAGGAACTGGTAAGCGTAAAATCGTCTGAAAGAATTTTTCTTACTGTTGCCTCGTCTTTATTTTTCCATGCATTCATCCAGGTTGTTTCAAGGTCAATAAATTTTTGTTCCATTGCATTATTGTTTTGTGATTGAATGTTGGTAAGAAATGAAAATAAAAAACGGAGATAAAAAATAAAGGTCTCATTTAATTGCTTTAATAAGTAATTGTTACCAGCAATGAATTTATATGAGCCAACAATTTTATTTTGCAGAGGCCGCAGGCAAACTGCTGTTAAACATGTTGGAATAAATCTTCCAATCGCCATCAACCTTTCTCCATACATCAATATATTTCCCCTTGTCAATCGTATTGCCTTTGCCATCACCCATAAAATAATTACCTTCTTCTATCAGGTTATCTTCATTGCCGTAAATAGATGTGGTTTCATCATGAAATTCTTTTATACCGTATTTCAGGTATTGTGATATAAGCAGTGCAATGGCGGCGCGACCAATTACACCATCAGAATTGGGCGGAAATATTTTGCCATCTTCAGTGTAAGCATTTACCAAACCTGCGCTGTCTCCGGTTACAAATGCTTTTGCAAATGCATCGTCTTTTTCTTTAATTGTTTCTTTCATTGAATTAACATCAAAGGTGGAAGTGCTGTCTTTATTATTGTTTGTTGAAGCAGTATTATTACTGCCGCACCCTGTGCTTAATAAGCCGGCGAATGTGATTGCCAGAATAAAAATTGAAACTTGCTTCATGTTGTTGATTTTAGTTTATTATAAAAAAATTGATTCAGTTTAGACAATATTGTGTTTGATTGCTGCAAAACGTTATTCATTCCTGCGGTTCGATTCAGTTGCAGTAATCCATTTAGAAACAATACCATCACAGTTAGCTTCTATTAATTTATTAATTATGTCCGTGCTATAATTCAGCCCTTCTTGATCAGGAAAATTTGTTTCAAATGTTTTTAAATAGGAATCGCCTGCACATTTATAGAGTGCGTCCGCTAAAAAATAAAACCTGCTGTGATACCAGGCAAAATTTCCAATTTTTACTTTGCTGTATAGTTCATTAAAGTCGCTTAAGGTTGTATGTTCAACAGGATAAAAATTTGAAACTGTGCGGCAGAATACATCAAACCCTTTTTTTGTTTCGGGTTGATATTTTGTGATATATTCATTTGCAAAATACCAGGCGATAAATTCATTCGTCCAAAAGTTTGGTGATTTAGAACCGGAAAGATTATAAATAAAATAATGCCCTAATTCATGTAAGCTTAAAAATTTTAACCTGGCATAAATAACTTCTTCCGGTGCAATTTTATTTGCTTTGAATGAACTATCAAGTTGATGCGAAATGCTGTTAAAGCCATACACCGATTTAAAATTTTCATAGGTCATTCCGGTATTTAATACCAGCCAGTGCGTGCCATCAAAAAAAACAAATCCATAAGGCAGTAATTCTTTAAACCATTGCGTTGAGTCTAATACAATAATTTGTACATTAAACGTAACGTCATACTTTTTTTCATAATAAAGAATGGCATTGGATACCAATTCCTGCAGTTCACTTGCAATCTTTCTATTCCCCGGAGAATAATACGTTTTCACTTTTCCGTCGAGCGAATCCGTTTTCCTGGTTAGTAATAATGAGTCTATAGTTATGTCCTGACTAAATGATGCAGCAGATATCAAAACAAAATAAATAATCCAATAAAATTTCTTAATCATACCTAACTATTGATTTTTTCTTAAGTAAACTGTGAGTTCTAACCGGTGCGAAAGACTATGGAATCATTTATTGCTTTATTAAAACCTGAGACCATTTTTGTTTGCTGCCCACAATTTCAACTATATAAGAGCCTGGTGAAAGAAAACTTACATCAATCTGATGGTTGAATGTTTTACTTTTTTGCTAACTATAGAAATTATCCCGACGCATTGTAGTGTCGGGATAATTTTTAATAATTGCTCAGCCTTATTTTATTTCCATCGTTTTAATAGATTCAGCTAAAGAATAAAGATGATTAACAGCCAGATTTATTGCCTCAGCTTTTACTTCTTTACTCATCTTTGAAGAAAGAGAAAGTAAAGCTACAGTGCTTAAAAGCTTTGCCGGTAATGTACCAAGAGGATCGACAGGGTGTGGTATTCCATCCGGACCTACGACAAAACCGCCTGCATCTATTAATACGCCATCAGATACATAAAGCCATTGTTCATAAATATCTTTGGGACGATGTGGTATTATTACCGGTGGAGATTGATAAAATGCAAACCAAATCTCACCGGTTTCGTTTTGAGTGAGTGAGACATCCCGTGTATTAATAATCGTTTCTACCGGTACGATTTTTTTCCACTTTAAAAAAGGAATGCCATCCACTATATTATCAGCCCTCATATTCTCTGCATTTACAGTGGAAATATCACCTTCTGCATTCGCTTCGTTTGTGTTATTTGTATCTAACGAATCGGGGGGAGTTGGCGGCATAAATACCTGCATGAAAACGGGGCTATCTGAGAACTGTCCGGTATTTACATTGAAAGCATCCACCCACACGCCTGGCCCTCCTCCTGAACCAATACCACCCGGCGGTGCATACACAACTAATATTGTTATATCAGAAGTGCCTGCAATAACATCCCTGTTACCTGGTTCGGTATAAAGATGATTATCATCTGCATTTCCAACTACAGACATGAAAGCAAAAGAAACAAGCTGCCCATTGAATTCAAGGTGAGCGAAACCGAGAGCAGGTATATGTTCTCCCGCGGAGGCAGTGCCGGAAGCTTCATTAATAATATTATTTTGAGTTCCGAAATGGTGATGTCTTATACCACCTCCATCGTGATTGTAAACGATGTATCTTGTTATTGTGTTACCCATTTTTTGTTATTTTATTTGCCTACTCTTTGTATTGGATTTTCGGCTTATTCCGTTTGTATTTTTGGTTTAAGATTTATACTGAATATTGCAGAAGAATTGAACCCTATTTTGCTAAAAATCATCCCGATAAAAACCGGGATGTTGCATTTATTATCTCAGAAGCTCCATTTGCTTTGTATCAACCAGTTTTCCATCAACGAATAACGAATACTGATAAGCGCCAGAAGAAAATGCGGAAGCATTTACCTGCATGGAGCCTTTACCACCGCCAGAAACATTTACCTGTTTTAAAACTTTTCCTGAATTATCAGTAATAAGCATTTGCGCTGAACTGAAATTTGAAGGCAAACTGTAACTGATAGTTGTTGTATTAGAAAAAGGATTGGGAATATTTTGAGCGATTGAAGCAGAAGACAAGTTTGTTGTCGATTGTTTCACATTCATCATTGCTTCAAGCTTTGCAAGCCTGGTTTCGAGGTCGCTAATCTTTGCATCTTTAACATCATTCATCTTACTTAATTCCTGCACTGCTTTTACCAGCGGAACTACAAATTCAGAGTAGCGCAACCCAAATAAGTCTTTACTGTTTTTTGGGGCATCAACCCCGTCAAAATCATAACCTATTTTTTTTGCTATGGCCTCAACATCCTGTGCAATAAAGCCAGTGGAAACAATTTTTTGCTGTACGTTACGTGCATTCACTTCTTCTTGTGAAGGCATTACAGGTTTACCATTTTTATCTTTAATAACCGGACGTTGTACTATTTTATCTGCTGCATCAAGATCCAGGTTATAGGTGATTGGTTTTAAGAGATTGATGAAAGCAAGACCGGGAACATTTTCTTTAATGTTTTTCTTTACCCTGCCGTCAGAAAGATTAGTCCATGCCCTGTATCCCCCAATACTGGTTACATTATTGTCGCCTAAGCGCACCTGGTTGCTTGCTGTGATTGTGGAGTTAGCACCAAGTGCAGTGCCATTACTATAACTATCACTATTAGCATCGGCGAAGTAGCCTATTGCTGAATTATAATTCCCATGGATATTAGATGTTAAAGAACTGGAACCTAAAGCCGTATTAGCTGCTCCATCTGTATTATAAAATAAAGAGCCATAACCAGAAGCTGTATTATTTGGACCCGTGCTGGAGTATAACGCCCTCCAACCTAACGCAGTATTATACCATCCAACGATGCTGCTGTATAATGCTTTAGAGCCAATAGCAGTATTGCCTACAGTTATAAATCCATTTATTATTTCACCACTTTGGTTATATAAAGCCGAATCTCCAACAGCAACATTATTATTCCCGGTAGTATTATTGAATAAAGCATTGCTCCCAATTGCTACATTGCTATGACCAGTTGTATTATAAAATAAAGTATTCGCACCGGTAGCAGTATTGTCATACCCGTGTGTATTGAACCGAAGAGAAGATATACCATTTGCTGTGTTGCCGATACCGTCTGAATTAGAATATAATGAATAACCGCCGGTGGCAGTATTATAATAACCAATCGAATTTGAAACAAGAGACCAAAAACCATTCGCTGTATTATCGTGCCCGGTTGTATTAGCATATAATGCCTGAACACCATTTGCTGAATTATAAGAACCGCCTGTGTTCGTGAACAGTGCCTGGTAACCGTTTGCAATGTTAGAAACGCCTGAAGCATTTGCATTCAAAGTTTGATAGCCAAATGCTGTATTGGTTGTGGAAGGCGTTCCGAGATATCCTGCATTTTGATTGTTTACTTTAAATACCAGCGGTTGTGCATCAGTAGTACCGATAAAATTTGTTGCAGCATTGGTACCAGCATTGCCTGTTAATGACCAGCCTGTTTTCGGTGTAATTGCTTTCCAAGCGGTTCCGCTATAATAATAAAAGCCCGGTGTATTATTAGTTTGATAAATTAATAAACCGGTAGCAGGTGTTGCAATTGCATCGCGCTGGCCTTTCGTCATTCTGGGTGTAAGCATTCCTTTTGATGTGGAAACCATTTCAAGAAGCGATGATGCATTGGGTGTTGTTGTACCAATACCCGCACGCCCTGATGAAGGAAAGATATTTTGTGACTGTGCATAGTAATTGCACAGCAGGAAACTGATGCTTACTATAAAGCATTTTTGAAGTAAGTATATTTTTTTCATGTACATAATTTTAAATCGTTTACATGAAATTCAACTCAACTTATATAGAATGAAAGCTGCGTTGTATTAATGGTGGTATTAATTGTGCAGACGGTGGAATAAATTATGCAAGTGGGGAAATCAAAAAAGCTTTAAACAGGAATAACAATCTCAGCACGTGTTCCTGAAGGCTGATGATCATTATTAAAAAGATCAACAATTGTTACAGAAGGTGTTTTGAGGTTAAGCTCATTGAGAATTTTTAAACGGTCTTCTGTAACTTTCATACCCATACTTTGATGTTTTATCATTTGCTGTTGTTTGAGTGTTGCAGCCTTACTTCTGCCAATGCCGTTATCTTCTATAGTGCAGATAAGTTTATTTGATTCTTTTCTGATACTGATACTAATTTTTCCTCTTTCTCTTTTATGAACCAGCCCATGCCAGATCGCATTTTCTATAAAAGGTTGTAGGATGAGAGGAGGTATTTCAAATGCAATTGTTTTAATGGATGCGTCAACTTCAATATAGTAATCAAACTTATTATCAAGACGGTTTTGCTCAAGCTGCATATAGGTTTCAAGCATTGCTAATTCATCAGCAAGATTTATTTTTTGTTTATCCGAATTTTCTAGTATTAAACGGATCAGTGTTGAAAATTTTGTGAGATAATCTGATGCTTTCTTTTTGTCGTTCTCAAGAATATAACTATTGATGGAGTTCATGCAGTTGAAAATAAAATGCGGGTTCATCTGTGCTTTCAACGCTTTCATTTCTATTTGAGCAAGCTGTTTATTAAAAGCAGTTTTCTTTTTTTCTTCTTTCCTTATGTGTGTAATTCTTTGCCGGTAAAATATATAAACAGCAGAAATAGTTACAGCAACAACTAACATTCTGAACCACCATGTTTTCCAAAACGGCGGAGCAATATGAATAAAAATTGATTTGCCTTCTTCATTCCACACACCATCATTGTTGGCTGCTTTTACATGAAAAACAAAATCGCCACCGCTTAGGTTGCTGTATGTCGCCTGCCTTCTTGAGCCGCTGTACGTCCAGTCTTTATCTGCACCTTCCAGTTTATAGGCATATTCATTTTTTTGGGGCACTGTATAATTCAACGCAGCAAATTCAAACGACAACATGTTTTGTTTGTAGTTAAGCTGAAGCGGATCATTCAAAGAATTATTTTCAGGCAGTGATATTTCTTTGTCAAAAATTTTAAAAGAAGTAAATGCAAGTGGGGGCGGCAAATTATTTTTTACAATGTAGTTCGGGTCAAAATAATTATACCGGTTATCAAAGCCAAGATAAAATTTTCCATCTGCACCTTTATCAAATGATACGTCCAGTTCGTTTGAAATCAGTCCATCACTGGCAGAATAATTCTGAAAACTTTTTTTTGCAGGATCAAAAACCGACAAACCATTTTTTGTAATGATCCAAATTTTTTGATGGTCATCTTCCAGCAATCCATAACATTCATTATTTGGCAAGCCATTGCCTGTTGTGTAATGCAGGAATTTACCGGTTTCGGGATTGAAGTGCCAAAATCCATTGTAAGCAGCGATCCAAAAAGTTTGATCAGTAGTTTCTAAAATTGAATATACGGTTTGATTAGTGAACCCATTTTTCAGATTGTAGATAATAAATTTTTCTGTTTTTGGATTGAACATAAACACCCCCCCAAATTGTGTTCCTCCCCAGAGATTGTCTTTATGATCTTTAATTAAACAAAAAACAGAGTTGTTAATGCTATCATTGGCTTTATCAAAGACTTTCCGATACCAGCTAAAACATTTTGTTTTTGGATTGAATGAACAAAACCCGTTTCCTTTAACTGACATCCATAGTTTATCATCTTCTGTTTGAATTAAACTCCCAACACGATTTGCAGGAAGAGAATTTGTACCGGGAATATTTTTATAACCAATGAATGATTTTATTGTTGGATTAAATTTATAAAAACCATCCTCGGTTGTGATCCAGATACTACCGGATTTATCCTGTAAGAAATCATTCACATCCTTTTTTCCATGTGAGTTTCCAATACCGGGTATGAATGATGTATAATCGCCGGTGTGAGGTTGATAACGAATAAGCCCGCTGCCATAAGTAGCTATCCACATTATACCTTGTGGCGAAACTGTATCACTAATAATTTTTGATATAGACCAACTGTGAACTGCTGAAGTTGAAGGTTCAAATTTATTTACACGAAATTGTTGTAAATGGCTATCAAGTTTTACCACGCCCTTGTTTGTAGCAAACCATAATGTACCGATATTATCATCATAAATATGGTTTACAGTATACGCATTGAAAGCGTGTGAATCATTATCATTGAGTGTGGCAAAATCGAAGGTTTTTGTTTTCTTATTAAAGACTGCAAGCCCTGCATCGCCCGTTCCCAACCATAACATGTTATTGTCTTTTGAAGACTCATAAATATTCAGAACAATATTGGCTCTTGAATAATTCTCGGGCGATTTATTATAAGTGTACATTTTAAATGTACCCTGTTGTTTGTCAAACTTTCCTAAGCCCCGACCCCAGGTTGCAATCCAAATATTATTTTCATGATCCTGAAAAATATCATTAACAGTATTAGCCTCATTTGGAAATTTTTCGAATACAAAGCGATGAAATTTGTGCGTTTTTTTATTAAAGCTATAAAGACCTTGTTGTGTTCCCACCCACATTATTCCTTCATGGTCTTCTATAATTGAACTAATTGAAAACCTGTTCAGCAAATGCACAATCGGAAATGTTTCGATTTTTCCATCAGTATTTAATTTGCATAAACCATCATCATCACCAAACCAAATTGCCTCCTGTTTATCAATATAAATTCCATTAAGGGAAGTTTTTTTTGATTTGGTGGTAACAGGGAAATTTTTAAAGCTGTCTGTTATGGGCGAGTATTCTATTAATCCTTCATCAGAAGTCATCCAGTTATTTCCCTTATTGTCAGGAACAATCATACTTATATTGTTGCTGGCCGGAGAATTTGGATTTTTTTCATCATGACGGTAAATTTTAAAATTAATGCCGTCAAATTTATTAAGACCATCGTGGGTTGCAATCCAAATAAAACCTTGTTTATCTTTTAAAATCCAGGTTGTACCATCAAATGATAATCCATTCGTGTTTGTAAGATGGCCAAACTGTAGATTTGAAAACTGATGAGAAGAAATGGTGTATTGTGCTAATGTGTTTCCGGAAAATAGGATTGAAAAAACAAAAATTGAAGTGAAAATTTTAACCAAGCAAAACCAGTATAAACTTATATGGTTCATTTTGCAAAAAGCATATAGCCAAATATAAGTTATTCAAACATCAGTTAAATACTTTCTTAAAGCAAAAGCCCATCTGTACAGATGGGCTTTTGCTTTAAATAAAAATTCTAACTTAGTTTTTCAACCTGCATATAATTTAATTCAACAGGTGTAGAGCGACCAAATATTTTTACAATTACTTTTAATTTTTTCTTTTCATCATTTACTTCTTCAATCACACCATTAAAATCATTGAAAGCACCATCAATAATTTTAATCGTTTCACCAATGATGAATGGTTCGCTCATCGTCATGCCGCCGGCATCGCTCATTTCATCAACCTTGCCAAGCATTTTATTTACTTCCGCTTTACGAAGAGAAATGATATTACCTTTTGAACCTTTTCCATCCGTTAAAAAATGCATTACGTTGCTTACATTACTTATATGATGAATCATATCATCTGTAAGTTTTCCATCTAACACTTCAAGCATTACATAACCGGGAAAATAGTTTTTTTCGCGCATTACTTTTTTGCCATTCTGCACTTTATATACTTTTTCCATTGGCAAAAAAACCTGCTTTATTACATCACTATAACCACTCCTGGCAACATCTTTATCAAGATATTCTTTTACTTTTCTTTCTTTACCGCTTACAACACGCAATACATACCATTTCGTTTCCTGTTGCTGCACCGGCGCTTCCTGAACTGAATTATCTTCCATTTTTATTTATTAAGTAAAGAATGAATAAATAAGTTTAAGAAGCTCATTACTTCCTAAATCCATTAACCAAACAAGGGCCATAATTATTAATGTTGCAGATAAAACTATAACTGTAGATTGCTGCAACTGCGCCCATGTTGGCCATGTTACTTTTTCCATTAATTCTTTGTAAGAATCGCGGAAATAATTTGATACTTTATTCATTCATTCAATTTGAAAATTTGAAAATCTATTAATTTGAAATTGGAATGAGATTTTAAAATCATCAAAAATCAATTATCAAATTAACTTGCACGGGCACTAGGATTCGAACCCAGATCAACGGTTTTGGAGACCGCTATTCTACCATTGAACTATGCCCGTAAGAAAGCTAAAAGCTATTAGCGATTAAACTAACAGCTTTTAAAATATGTATGCAAATGTAAAAAATCATTTGCTAAAAGCTTAAGTTCATTAGCTTAAGCTTATTTTAATATTTCAGTAACCTGACCGGCACCTACTGTACGGCCACCTTCACGAATAGCGAATTTTAAACCTTTTTCCATTGCTATCGGCTGAATAAGTTTTACAGTTAAACTAACATTATCGCCTGGCATTACCATTTCTGTTCCTGCAGGCAATGAAACTTCACCTGTAACGTCAGTTGTTCTGAAATAAAACTGCGGACGATATTTATTAAAGAATGGTGTATGACGACCACCTTCTTCTTTACTTAAAACGTACACTTCACATTTAAATTCTGTATGTGGTGTAATGCTTTTTGGTTGAGTGATAACCATTCCGCGACGGATATCTTTCTTTTCAATACCACGTAATAATAAACCTGCATTATCACCTGCTTCACCACGATCAAGTAATTTTTTAAACATTTCAACACCTGTTACAACAGAACTTAAAGGCGCATCTATTAAACCAACCAGTTCAACAGGATCACCTACTTTAATTATACCTCTTTCAATACGACCGGTAGCAACAGTACCACGGCCAGTAATTGAAAATACATCTTCAACGCTCATAAGGAATGGCTGATCAATTGGGCGCGGAGGTAACGGAATATAGCTGTCAACAGCATCCATTAAATCTTCAACAGCTTTAACCCATTTTTCTTCACCTGCCAAAGCACCTGTTGCAGAACCCTGGATAATTGGTGTATTATCACCATCGAAACCATAGAAAGTTAAAAGTTCACGAATTTCCATTTCAACAAGTTCTAGCAATTCAGGATCATCAACCAAGATCCACTTTATTCATAAACACAACCATACGGGGAACACCCACCTGGCGCGCTAAAAGAATGTGTTCTTTTGTTTGAGGCATAGGGCCATCAGTTGCAGCCACAACCAATATAGCACCATCCATTTGTGCAGCACCAGTAATCATGTTTTTTACATAATCCGCATGGCCCGGGCAATCAACGTGTGCATAGTGGCGGTTAGCTGTTTGATATTCAACGTGTGCCGTATTAATAGTAATACCACGCTCTTTTTCTTCAGGCGCAGCATCAATTTCATCATACTTTTTAGCTTCATTACCCATACCTTTCTTGGCAAGAATTGTAGTAATAGCTGCTGTTAATGTGGTTTTACCATGGTCAATATGACCAATAGTACCAACGTTTACATGGGGTTTATCCCTTTTAAAAGTCTCTTTAGACATTTTTATCGTTTTTGTTGTGATTTTAAAAATTCAGCTATCAGCTTTAGGCTTCAGCCATTATATTATTTATTCAGCTTCATATTATTAATTTTTTTTAGAGCCGTTAAAGGGAATTGAACTCTTGACCTCTTCCTTACCAAGGAAGTGCTCTGCCACTGAGCTACAACGGCTTATTCAAGTCTTGAGTCAATGGTCACTAGTCATTAGTAAAAGAACTTTTCAATGAATCATTGATAACTTTAATGACTGATGACTCAAGCTTAGAGCGGGAGACCAGGCTCGAACTGGCCACCTATAGCTTGGAAGGCTATCGCTCTACCAAATGAGCTACTCCCGCAATGTGTAATTTAAAATTTTGAAATGGTATCATTTCATTAGAACTTATAATCTGCTTTTCACCATTTCAAATTTCAATTCAAAGAACTGTGGGCAGAGCAGGGTTCGAACCTGCGTACTCGTGAGAGAACAGATTTACAGTCTGTCGCCTTTAACCGCTCGGCCATCTGCCCAAACTATAGAGCCACTTGTCGGAATCGAACCAACGACCTACTGATTACAAATCAGTTGCTCTACCAGCTGAGCTAAAGTGGCTTACTTACATATACCAGAAGCTCATCCTGGTAAACAATTATTTTCAAAGAAAAAAATTACCGATTTTTTCGGGATTGCAAAGGTAAAAGAAAACTTTGTTTGACAAAATTTTGAGAAATGTTTTTAATAATGATGTTCAGAAGATATATTTAAAAAAGCCACATGAAGTGGCTTTATAATTATCAGGCGGCTTGTTTTTCTTTTTTTCGTTTTATTTGGTTTATGGCTGAATCTAATGCTGCATCAAAAGATTCTTCAAAAGATTTTGTGCAGGCTTTTACAAAAAAACTTTGTCTTGGAACAGTTATTCTTATTTCCGAAATTTTGTCTTTAATGTTATGAACCACGTTATCCAGTTTTAAAAAAACATCTACTTTAATAATCCGATCATGAAAGGTGTCTAATTTTTGAATTTTTTTTGTTACATAATCAATTAATTTTTCGTCGGCTGTAAAATGTACAGTTTGAATGTTTAAATTCATAATCAAAGCATTTAAAAATGTGAGAAAATAAACTAAAATATAAGCACAATATAAAATCATTCAGGTTTAGCTTTTAGTTTTATGAAGGTAAAATATTAAAATAAAATTTTAATATTTTAACGTGTTTTTATAACTCTTAAAAGACAAATTTTAAGCCGTTCTATGCTTTAGGATGTGCTTTTTTAAATACCTCTTTTAACTTTTCTATACTGTTATGTGTATATACCTGTGTAGCAGCTAAACTGCTATGACCAAGCAATTCTTTAACAGCATTCAAATCAGCACCGTTATTAGTTAAATGTGTTGCAAAACTGTGGCGCAAAATATGCGGGCTTTTCTTTTGAACCGTTGTTACAAGCGCCAGGTATTTTTTTACAATATTATAAACCTGCTTTGCATATAAAGGCTTACCTTTTTCAGAAGTAAAAATCAAATCATTTGATTGCGCTTCAACAGTTTTTTTACTTATATAATCTTTTAACTGCGTTAAGCAAATCTTTTTGCACAGGAATAATTCTTTCTTTATTTCCTTTTCCTAAAACTTTAATATAATTATTTGAAAAATCAACCTGGCTGATTTTTAAATTAATTAACTCACTAACACGAAAGCCTGTGTTATAAAAAAGTTGCATTATTAATCTTTCTGTTTGCCCGGTATAATTATCCGGAAACTCAACATATTCAAAAAGCGTTTGCATATCTTTTTCTTCAACATAAACAGGCAGGCGTTTATTTATTTTGGGTGATATTACAGTGCTCATCGGCGTTGCATCAATTACACCTTCCTTCATTAGAAATTTAAAAAAGGATTTTAATGATGAAATTTTACGGTTAATAGATTTTGACGTAATTTTTTCTCTTTAAGACTTGCAAGCCATGTACGAACCATTGCTGAAGTAATAAGCTGTAACATCAGCAGAATCAAATTCATTTATAAGAAATAAAAAAAAATCTTCTAAATCTTTTTTATAGGCAATAATTGTATGTTTTGAATAACGCTTTTGAAAGAGCAGGTAATCAAGAAATAAATTAAGCTGCGGATATTGAGTATATACCATAAAAAACAGCCATAAAGTTACTACCTTATGGCTGTTTTAAATATAATTTAATGATATTAAATCTCTATTTTTCCGCTGGCAATTTTTTGTTTGTAAACTGCTTTCAATACCTGGTTACGGCGTTTTACAGATGGTTTGGTAAAAGTTTGGCGTTCTCTAAGTTGTAACAAAACCTTACTTTTTTCAAATTTCTTTTTGTATTTTTTTAGGCTTTATCAATGTTTTCGCAATCCTTTGAATCAATTATTAGCATAAATTTTATTCCTTTTTAAAATTGGATTGCAAAGATAAATGAATCCATTAATTTTCCAAATATCTTTGCCGCCCATGAGCTTAAAGCAAGACAATCGTTTCCAGGCAATTATTGCCCATGCAAAAGAGTATGGATTTGTTTTTCCTTCCAGTGAAATTTATGATGGTTTAAGTGCAGTTTACGATTATGGCCCGTATGGCAGTGAACTGAAAAAAAATATAAAAGATTATTGGTGGAAAAGCATGACGCAAATGCGCGAAAACATTGTAGGCATTGATGCCGCTATTTTCATGCATCCAACAACATGGAAAGCCAGCGGGCACGTGGATAATTTCAGTGACCCGATGATTGATAATAAAGACAGTAAAAAACGCTAGCGTGTTGATCATCTTATAGAATCTTATGCAAATACGTTTAAAAGAAAAAGGCGGTGAAGAAGAAAAAAAGGCTGAAGAATTACTGGCAAACTATGGATGCGCTTTTAGCAAAAGATGATTTTGCCGGGTTAAAAAAATTAATTGAGGATAATAAAATAAAAGGGCCGGTTAGCGGTACAATGAACTGGACAGATATCCGCCAGTTTAATTTAATGTTTTCAACACAGCTTGGTTCTGTTGCAGGCGAAGCAGAAGAAATTTATTTACGACCTGAAACAGCACAGGGAATTTTTGTAAATTTTTTAAACGTACAAAAAACATCACGCCTTAAAATTCCTTTTGGCATTGCACAAATTGGTAAAGCTTTTAGAAACGAAATTGTAGCCAGGCAATTTATTTTTCGTATGCGTGAATTTGAGCAAATGGAAATGCAGTTTTTTATTCGTCCCGGTACACAAAAAGAATGGTATGAATACTGGAAAGAAGAACGGTTGAAATGGCATTTAAGCTTAGGCATTCCAAAAGAAAATTACCGTTTTCATAATCATACAAAACTGGCGCATTATGCTGATGCAGCGCTGGATATTGAATATGATTTTCCGTTTGGTTTTAAAGAAGTGGAAGGTATACATTCAAGAACAGATTTCGATTTAAGCAATCATCAGAAATACAGCAATAAAAAGCTTACTTATTTTGATAATGAAATCAACCAGCATTATATACCTTATGTAATTGAAACTTCTATTGGTTTAGACAGAATGTTCCTGCTTATTTTATCACATAGCTATGATGAAGAAATAATAAAAAAAGAAGATGGTAAAGAAGATAGCCGTGTAGTATTGCGTATTCCTGAAATGATTGCGCCAATAAAATTAGCCGTACTTGCCATTGGTAAAAAAAGATGGATTACCGGAGATTGCAAGAAATTTAATTAATGAATGCAAGCCATATTTTCGTTGTTTTTATGAAGAGAAAGACACAATAGGAAAACGCTATAGAAGACAAGATGCAATTGGTACGCCTTATTGTGTAACCATCGATCATCAAACAAAAGAAGATGACACAGTTACATTACGACACAGGGATACTATGTTACAGGAAAGAATAAACATTTCAGCTGTTTGCGAAAAATTAAAAGAACGTTTTATATTATAATTATATAATTTACATTTACGTTTACAGTAAACCAGTAAACTAATCGTATCCGTATTCAAATAGATAATAAATCAATAACTATAATCCCCCCAAGTTATATGATTGCCAATTTAATTTTTATTGATAGTTCCTACTCATGGGAAGTAACTTTTGGTCTTGCCATTGTTTGTTTTGCGTTAGGTTTTATTTTTAAATCAGGCGTTATTTACAAACAACGTAAAAGAATTCTTAGTCTTGAAGATGAAATGATTTCAAATCATGCAAAAATACTTTCCTTGGAAAAAAAGATTGCTGATATTAAACCTGAAAAAGGAAATCAACATCCCGATCTTGAAATAATATCGCACAAAGCCTCATAATTTAACCGTATAATTCCAGGTGAATGCTTTTTCTATCATAGCCCATGGCTATGATATTTTTTTTGGCATCATCAATCATATTTTTCCATCCGCATAAATAAAAATGCGCTTCGGGTTTTCCGGACTGTAAGAATGCTTTCATAAATCGCATGAACATATCCATGCTTTATAGCTTCGTTTTCTTTGTCTTCTCTTGAAAAAGTTGGTATGTAATGAAAATTATTTAATGAATTGCTTAATTCTTTTAATTCATCGCCATATAAACTATCACATAATTTTCTGCAACCGAAAATCAGGTAAATATTTTTATGTTCAATATTATGCAACTTTATATAATGTGCCATTGAACGAAAGGGTGCAATGCCGGTTCCTGTGCATATAAAAAACAAGTCTTTATCAATAATCGGTGGCAATGTAAACACACCTTGCGGCCCGCGTAACGGAACTTCGGTTCCAACTTCAACATGATTAAATAAATAATGCGTGCCCAATCCACCTTCAAGCAAAACAATTACCAGTTCAATAACATTTGTTCCGTCAGGATGTGAAGCAATCGAATAACTTCGCCATCGTCTCGTTCGGCTTTTCATGAATGGGAAATCAAGCGTTACAAATTGTCCTGGCTTAAAATCGAATCTGTCTACTTCCGGAATTTCAATCCAAAAGCGCCATGTTAGTTCAGTTATTTTTTCTATCCTGATAAACTTGCCCGTTCTCCAAGGTTCTGGCATAGCAAATTTTTGAGGAAGATACAAATTCAATCATTTCATAACATTGTCTTTATTTATTTTTTAAGATTATGCGCAGTAACTTTGCACCGCGTTTATGAATTTGGGTGATTTGCTGAACAAGTATAAAGAACATCCCCGCCTTTTTCAATTGGCGGACAGGCTTTCTTTTGCCGATACTCAAAAAATCTTTCTAAAAAATTTACAGGGCAGCAGTGCAGAATTTGTTTTAGCTGCTTTGTTTGATAAATATCAATCCAATAAAGAAATCTAATCCATCAACACATTTAGTTGTTTTAAATGATGCGGAAGAAGCAGCCTATTTTCATAACACATTAGAAAATCTAACGCAGGCACTAAATCTTTTTTATTTCCCCTCTTCATTTAAAAACAAAAAAGATTTTAAACATTTAAACAGCAGCCATGTAATGCTGCGCACCGAAGCGCTTACAAAATTGTCTGCTATCAGAAAATCCCGCAGGTATTATTGTTACTTATCCTGAAGCGTTGTTTGAAAAAGTTGTGCTGTCAAAAACATTAAGCAGCAATATCATTCATATAAAAACAAATGACACGCTTAATCTTGACAGCCTGCTTGAATTGTTTGTGATGTATGGTTTTGAAAGAACAGATTTTGTTTATGAGCCCGGCCAGTTTGCTTTGCGCGGCGGCATTCTTGATATTTATTCTTTTGGAAATGAAAAACCTTATCGCGTTGAATTATTTGGTAATGATGTTGACAGTATACGCATATTTGATCCTGAAACGCAATTGAGTGAAAGAAAGCTGTTGCAGGTTTCTATTATTCCAAATGTTGAAACACAATTTGAAAGTGATGATAAAATTTCTTTGCTTGAATTTTTGCCCGAACAAACTGTTGTCTGGATAAAAGATTGGGATGTTATTAAAGAAACAATTAACGAGCAGGAAGAACATTTAGGCGATTATATCGAACATAATAAAACCAGTTTTTTAAAAAGATGAAGATGACGATGATGATACATCCATTTTGAAAGAAGTTCATTTAAAAGATTTTGTTCCTGCATCAACTATTAGAAAGAGAAATTAAACAACATCATTTGTTGAGTTTGGTTATAAACCGCATCTTTCAAATTTCGAAATTGAATTAAATACAAAACCGCAACCTGCATTTAACCGCCAGTTTGATTTATTAATTAAAGATTTAAAAGCGCATGAAAATGCGGGTTATGCTTTATACATTTTTGCAGACCAGGCAAGACAACTGGAAAGATTAAATACAATCTTCAATGATTTAAATACTGAAATAAAATTTACGCCTGTTGCCACTTCAATTCATGAAGGATTTATTGATGAAGATTTAAAAGTTGTTTGTTATACAGATCATCAAATATTTCAACGTTATCATAAGTATCGCGTTAAACAGGCGTATAATAAAAACAAAGCGCTTACACTTCGCACATTAAAAGAATTACAGCCCGGCGATTTTGTTACGCATATTGATCATGGTGTTGGAACTTACAGCGGTTTGCAAAAATTAGAAGTGAATGGCAAGATTGCAGGAAGCCGTGCGCATCATTTATAAAGACAATGATATTCTTTATGTAAATATTAATTCACTGCATAAAATTTCAAAGTTTACAGGTAAAGAAGGAACAGCGCCGAAAGTAAATAAACTCGGCAGCGATGTTTGGAATCGCTTAAAAGAAAAAACAAAAACCAAAGTAAAAGAAATTGCGTTTGATTTAATTAAGTTATATGCGCAACGCAAAGCGCAAATAGGGTTTGCACATACGCCGGATAATTATATGCAAACAGAACTGGAAGCATCTTTTATTTATGAAGACACGCCAGACCAGGCAAAGTCAACTGAAGATGTAAAAAAAGATATGGAAAATGCTTCGCCGATGGACCGTTTGATTTGCGGTGATGTTGGTTTTGGCAAAACTGAAATCGCCATTCGCGCTGCATTTAAAACTTGCGTTGATGGTAAGCAGGCTGCGGTTCTCGTTCCAACAACCATTCTTGCATTTCAGCATTATAAAACTTTCAGCGAACGCTTAAAAGATTTTCCTGTAACGATAGATTATATCAATCGCTTTAAATCAGCCAAAGCAAAAAAAAGAAACACTTAAAAAAGTTGAAGAAGGCAAAGTTGATATCATCATCGGCACACATGGTTTACTTGCAAACACTGTTAAGTTTAAAGATTTGGGTTTAATGGTTGTTGATGAAGAACAAAAATTTGGTGTGGCGCATAAAGAAAAATTAAAAACATTAAAAGCAACGGTTGATTGTTTAACGCTAACTGCAACACCCATTCCGCGCACGTTGCAATTTAGTTTGATGGGCGCAAGAGATTTAAGCATTATCAATACGCCGCCTCCAAACCGGCAGCCGATACAAACAGAAGTGCAGGTGTTTAATGAAGATGCAATTCGTGAAGCGATTTATTATGAAACCGAACGCGGCGGACAGGTATTTTTTATTCATAATCGTGTGCATGGTTTGGCTGAAATGGCTGCGTTGATTCAAAATCTTTGTCCTGATTTAAGCATTACGTATGCACACGGGCAAATGGAAGGCGATCAGCTTGAAGAACGCTTGCTTGATTTTATTGACAGAAAATACGATGTATTTGTTTCAACCAATATTGTTGAAAGCGGTGTTGATATTCCAAACGTAAATACAATTATCGTAAACAATGCGCATCAGTTTGGTTTGAGTGATTTGCACCAGTTGCGTGGACGTGTTGGACGAAGTAATAAAAAAGCATTCTGTTATTTGTTTGCGCCGCCAATGAGTACGTTGCCTGCAGATTCAAGAAAACGTTTGCAAACATTAGAGCAGTTTAGTGAATTGGGAAGTGGTTTTCAAATTGCCATGCGTGATTTGGATATTCGCGGCGCAGGAAATTTATTGGGCGGCGAACAAACCGGTTTTATGGCTGATATTGGTTTTGAAACTTATCAGAAAATATTAGATGAAGCCATTCGTGAATTAAAACGCACATCATTCAAAGATGTATTTAAAGAAGAAATAAGTAAGCAGGATGATTTTGTAAGCGATTGTACAATTGATACAGATTTGGAAATTCTAATTCCGGATGATTATGTTGAAAGTATAACCGAACGTTTATCGTTGTATACGCGATTAGATAATTGCGAGAATGAAAAAGAATTACAATCATTCGAAAAAGAAATGCTCGACAGGTTTGGGCCAATTCCAAATGAAGTAAAAGATTTGATTACAACTGTGCGTTGCCGCTGGGATGGAGTTGATTTAGGTTTTGAAAAGATGACGTTGAAAGACCAAACACTGCGCTGTTATTTCATCAATAAAAATGATTCTCCCTATTTTGAATCTGATGTGTTTAAAAACATCATGCAATATTTACAAACAGCAACCAACAAAGCAAGATTAAAACAGGTTGCCAAAAAGTTTTTTCTTGTTGTAAATGATGTTGAAGATATGGATGAGATGCTGGAATTTTTACACGATGAATCAAGCTGTTAAAGCAAAATGCTTTACTGTGGATGCCTGAACTTATTTTAAATCGCAATGAAGTCAGTAAAAGCAAGGTTGCGACTCACATAAAGGTGAACTCGTGTGCGGAAGCCTTGAATGCAAGTGTTGAAGCGATGAACTCTGTTTAAGCCGAGAACTCACTGCGTGAGCACTGAACTCAGTTCGAAGCACTGAACGCATGTGCGGAAATGAACTTAATTGCAATGATAACTGCTAAACGATTGCTTTATTTTTCTATTTTCATCATAAATATTGCATATGAAAAAATTGCAACTCTATTATTGTTGCTTACGCTTATGCTTCTTTACTTCACAATGCACAAATAGAACGCTTCAGTAAAAATCAATACATCAGCAATGGCGATACTTTAAATTACAGAATGTTGTTTCCTGATGCTGATACTTTGCGTAAATACCCGCTGGTAATTTTTTTACATGGTTCGGGTGAAAGAGGAAATGATAATGAAGCGCAATTAAAATGGGGCGTGCAAAATTTTGCAACCGATAAAAATATGGTTGAGCATCCTGCACTTGTTATTGCGCCGCAATGTCCAAATGGTATCAAGCTGGTCAAATGTAAAGCGCACGCCAAACAGCACAACAATGGAATTGCAGTCAACGCCAAGTAAGCCTATGCAATTATTGATTGAACTCATCAAACAAACTATATCAAAAATGCCGGTTGATACAAACCGCATTTATATAACAGGTTTATCAATGGGTGGTTTTGGAACGTTTGATGCGATTGAACGTTATCCTGATTTATTTGCGGCGGCTGTGCCTGTTTGCGGTGGTGGCGATGTTTCAAAAGCATCAACCATTGCACATATTCCGATGTGGCTTTTTCATGGCGCGGAAGATCCTGCAGTTAATACAGCTAATTCTGTTGAAATGAATGCTGCGCTGATGAAAGCCGGCGCGCATCCGGGGCTTACAATTTATCCTGAAACCGGGCATTTTTCATGGCTTGCAGCTTACAGCGATGAACACATGATGGAATGGTTATTCAGGCAGCATAAATAATTTTGATATAAATAAAAAATGCGGCCGACGCTTTAGAAGCGTCTGACCGCATTCAAAGATATTATGGTATTAGTATCAGTTTTTATCTTTCTCATTCATTTTTAATAAACCCATAAGCTGTTGCATGGTGCGTTGCATACCATCCGTGCTGCCATCGAGAAACATAATATTGCCTTTGCTTACTTCAGCAAAATTTTTAATGGCTTCTGTCCACATACTAAAAAGAATAACATTGGTATCAAGGTTTGCCTGCTTCATTTGTTCTGCAGCCTGGCTCATACCTTTTGCAACTTCTTCGCGAAATAACGCAACACCCTGTCCGCGTAAACGTGCCGCTTCACGTTCAGCTTCAGCAGAAATTTTAATTGCATTTCCTTCTGCTTCTGCGCCTTTTGTTTTTGTAATTAATAAAGCCTGGCCTTCATTTTCTGCAGCCGCTTTTAAATTATTACTTGCCACAACGCGGCTCATGCTATCCAATATAACTTTATCAAACGTAATATCATTTATCTGCAGATCGAGCAAATGATAACCCCATTCTTCCAGCACATGATCCACTTCTGATTTTACAGATTCAACCAAATCTTTTCTTAAACCCAAAATTTCAGATTGTTTTTTTGTGGCAACATAAGAACGTATGTTTCCTTCAATCGTTCTAATAAGTGCCTGCATTAAATCTTTATCGCTGATGAATTTGAATGCAACTTTTTTTATTGTTTCTTCATCCGCATTCATTACAGCATATAACAACATGCTTTTAAAATAAACATTTGCCTGGTCTTGTGTTACTGCCTGGAACTCTAATTCAACAGAACGGTTTTGAATACTGATGCGGCGATATATCTGTTCGAGAATTGGAATTTTAAAATTTAATCCGGGTCGTAATATGCGCTGATATTTTCCAAACATTGTAACAACAGCAATTGTGGCCTGGTTAACTGTAACAAGTCCGCTGAAAATAATAAACACAACAATAATCAGCCACCAGTAATTAGCAAAGAAATCCATAAGTAATTAATTTTTTGCGAAAGGTAACAAGAGTTATGAATTATGAGTTATAAATTATAAATCATGAATAATAGCGCATACTCTTATAATTCATAAATTATCATTTATAATTCATTCTCTTCCCAAACCTGCACAAGATTTACCAATACTTCAACCGCTTTTTCCATATCCTGAACACTTATCCATTCATGTTTGCTATGTATTGCCTGCATGCCTGTAAAAATATTCGGACAAGGCAAACCCATAAAACTTAAACGGCTTCCATCTGTGCCGCCGCGAATGGGTTCGTTTACCAATTTTAAACCGGCGCGTTCATATGCTTTTTTTGCATACAATGAAGCCTGCGGATGAAGTTCAAGCACTTCTTTCATGTTGCGGTATTGTTCTGTTACTTTAAATTCCATCGTTGCTTTTGGATGATGCTTTAATATTTTTTCCGCGATGGATTGCAAACGTTCTTCATGTTTTAAAAGATTGTTTGTATCAAAATCACGCACAATAAAATCAATGCTTGCTCTTTCCGCAATACCATTTATTGCAACCGGATGAACAAAGCCTTCGCGCTTTTCAGTTGTTTCAGGGCTCCATTCTTTTGCAGGTAATGCGGCAAGAATTTCACCAACAATTTTTAAAGCATTTACCAGTTTATCTTTTGCATAACCGGGATGCGCAATCACGCCATGAACTGTTATGCGCACACCATCGGCACTAAATGTTTCATCTTCAAATGCACCTGCTTCTCCCCCATCTAATGTGTAAGCAAAATCTGCATTCAGTTTTTCAAGATTAATTTTCGCAGTGCCTTTGCCAACTTCTTCATCAGGCGTAAATACAATTTTTATTTCGCCATGTTTTATATGAGGATTTGTAACGAGATAATTCGCCATATCCATAATTATTGCAACACCGCTTTTATCATCTGCACCAAGCAAGGTTAAGCCGCTTGCAGTTATAATATCATCACCTTTTTTTTCTTTTAAATACGGATAATCTTTTACAGAAATAATTTGTGTTGTATCATCAGGCAACACAATATCTTTTCCATCATAATTTTTATGCAGCAATGGTTTCACATTTGTGCCGCTGCAATCAGGCGCTGTATCTACATGGCTGCAAAAACAAATTACCGGCACTTTTTTATTTGTGTTTGATGGAATAGTTGCATACACATAACCAAACTCATCAGCATGTGCATCATTCAAACCAATTTGCTTTAATTCTTCAGCCAAAAGATTACTTAACTGTTTTTGTTTTTCTGTAGTTGGATGCGTGTTGCTTTCGGGATCACTTTGCGTATCAATCTGCACATAGCGCATAAATCTTTCTGTAACTGTATGCTGATAGTTTTCAATCATAACATGAATTTCAAAAACAAATAAACAGCTTTAAATAAATTGTTTCAGTAAAAAAATAAATTCTTTATTTTCATTAATCAAAACCTTGCTGTATGAAATTATTTACCGGTGCTTTAGTTGGCGCAATCATAATTTTTATTTTCCAGTTTCTTTCATGGGGTGTACTTAATCTGCATCGATGCTGCGCAACAATACACGCCAAAACAAGATAGTATTCTTAAGTTATTTAAATACGCAATTCGATTCAAGTGGAGGTTATTTAATGCCAATGCCACCACCCGGCGCATCGATCAGATGAAATGCAATTCATTTATGAGAAAAATCGCAAGGCAAGCCATGGGCACAGATTCATTACCATCAATCGCAGAATTCAAGCATGGGCATTAATATGGTGAAGAATCTTGTTACCAATTTTATAATGGTTTTATTATTCTGCTGGATAGTTGCCGGCTTTACTATGAATTCTTTTGGTAAAACTTTTCTTGCGGCAATATTCACCGGCCTGATTGTTTTTTTGCATGGCGCTTACACCCAACATATCTGGTATGAAACGTTTGACGTGGGCGCACATTTTATTGACTACATTGTAAGCTGGGGAATAACCGGCATCTGGCTTGGCTGGTGGCTGAACCGAAAAAAAGTTTAAAGCTTAAAGTTTAAGTAAGTGTTAGAATATGCAACTATTGAACTATGAAACCTTAAACTATTTACGGCATTATAATAAGCGGACTTTTTCCTTTTACATCAACCAGTTCAATATCAAAAATTAAATCTTCGCCTGCAAGCGGGTGATTTGCATCGAGCAAAATTGTATCCGTATTTACTTCTGCTATTACAACAGGCAATGTGTTGCCATCTTCGCTATGCATATTTAATGTCATTCCAACTTCGGGCTCAATATCCGGCGGAAAATTTTTGCGTTCAAACGGTATAACCATTTCCTGTTGTCTTGGGCCGTAAGCATCATTACAGGAATAGAAACTGTTTTCTTTTCACCCACACTCATTCCCTGTACACTTTCATCAAAACCTTTTATAACCATTCCGCTGCCCACCTGGAATTCCAGTGGCTGGCGGCCTTCGCTACTGTCGAAAATTGTTCCGTCTGTAAGTCGTCCATGATAATGAACTTTTACTGTATCACCTTGTTTTACCTGTTGCATGTTTTATTTTAATTATAGCATTCAAAAAAAGCACCAATCAAAATTTTATTACAAATTTTTTATAAAGATGATTACAAAACTAACCCGATAACTGACGAAAACATAATTTTGGATGTTAATAAACAATGCAGTTACTAAAAAAAATTATAAAAGTTTTACGCAATATTTTTTTTCCAAAAAAGAAATGTTGCCAATAATGTGTTTGGCTGAATTAACAAGGCAACGTATTATTGCACTCTTTTTTTAAGCCCATGTGGCGGAATTGGTAGACGCGCCAGACTCAAAATCTGGTTTTCGCAAGAAAGTGAAGGTTCGATTCCTTTCGTGGGCACTTAATGATCAGTTGTTTACAAAAAGGTCGCTTATGCGACCTTTTAAAATTTGCCAGTAAATATTTCAGGGCACCTATTTTTAGGCCTGTAAAGAGCTTTATTATTTTAAAATTACATTTCATTTTTCAAGATGGCTGGCTTAAACAATTATGCAAACGACTATTTAATTACTGATATTATTAAATGAGCTTTTGTATAAAAGGCCAGCAGTTATTTTTTTACCAACAACGAATTCTTGTTTGGGCGGTTGCAATACCCACTAACGACTCGGTATTGCTTGCAGGCGGGGCAATAGCGCCGTATCTGCCGAGAATCGAAGCTGAACTAATGTTTTATTGTTGGTGTTTATAATAACTCCGGACGTTCCGGTTAAACTTTTCTCCATTATTATTTTTCGCCGTTGATGTTTATATTAAAACCAGGAGCTTTATAATCTTTATTCAGATAATTTGAAGGAATAGTTGTTGCATTTCCATCTCTTGCGGCACGGTAATGCGGAGAAAGAATTTCAATCCCTGCTTCGTTGCAGCAGTCCTGAATATTTTGATGCAATTGCGAGTAAATAACCGCTTGTTTATTTGATTCTCTTGTGTAAGCATTAATTTGATACGATACGTAAAAATCATCCAGACTTGTTTGCAGCACAAAAGGTGGCGGTTCTTTTAAAAGGTATTCTGTTCTTAAAGCTGCATCTATTAATGCCTGGTGTATCTCTTTCCAGGGTACATCATAACCAATGGTAATGGTTGTGTAAATGATTAAACCATTATCAGGCGCATCGCTGCTATAGTTAGTTGTATGACTGCTCATAACATTTGAATTTGGAATAGAAATGATTTCATTCTTAATTGTTCTGATTCTTGTAACGAGCAAAGATTTCTCAATAATATCTCCCGTAACATCGCCAATTTTAATCCGGTCACCAATTTTAAATGCACGCATGTAAGTAAGCACTAATCCGGATACAACATTGCTTAAAGCGCCTGCAGAACCAAACGTGAACAACACACCAATAAATACTGAAATGCCCTGAAAAATAGGTGAGTTGGAACCCGGTAAATAAGGAAAAATTACCACCAGCATAAAAGCGTACAATAAAACACGAATGATTTGATATGTGGGATTTGCCCAATCCGGGTAAAAGCCCTGGATCTTCAATGCTTCTTTTTCTACCTCTGTTTTCAGATAGTGAACTCCTTTAAGAACATACTTAAATACGATTACTATAACAAGGATGGTAAAAAGGTTTGGAAAATAACTCCAGACACTGCTAAGTATTTTTTTTAAAGGTGTTACAAAATAAGATATCAGCGTATCGGCAAAACCTCTTGTCCATGGGAAAATACCAAAGAGAATAGGCAAAGCAATATAGATGAGTAATAAAATTGTAACCCATTTAATAATTGTATTTACAAAGATTAAGGCAGCAACCTGTTTTCTTGAATCGAATAAGGTGTACTTTTTTAATTTAATTCCTTTTATTCTTTTTCCCTGCTGTTGTTTAATTTTAAGTGCGGTCCATTTAAAAAATTTGCCTGCATAAAAAATAATAGCTATTAAAATAATTAACACCAATAAAGCCAAACCAATTTCTTTTAAAAGTGTAGTGAAACTTGTTTCAGTCTGATATCTCACCACAGCATTGCCAATTACCTGTTTATATTTTTGTGCTAAATCTTTTTTATTTGAATTATTCCAAAGCGCATCGTTTTCAGAAACACTCATAATAGCATCTTCTCCGAAAACTATATCGAATGTTGTTTCTGATTCAGCAACTTTTAAAGAATCAGGCCTGAACTGAAAAACATCTGCGAGCTTGCGGATTTTTTTTGAAATTGCAATAGCCCTGTCGGTAGGTGAAAAGCTTCCCAACCTGTTATAAATTAAGAACAGCGTATCATTAAAAAAGCCTCTTACCGGAAAGCCTTTCGCCGTTGAACGCAACGAATCAATTCTTGCTTTTTTCTCTGCTAGTCTTTGTAATTCCTTAGTATTTAAATCCTGCAATTGCTTTTGCAGATCTTCCTTCTTCAGGTTATCTGTTGTTTTAAGTGAAAGCAGTTGCGTTTCTAATTCAATTTTTTTAATTGAATCTTGTTTTCGCTGTGATTCTATCTCTACAAGCTTTTGACTATACTGTTGTAACAAAACAGCATTTAGTGAGTCATTTTGTTTTGTGCTGTCAGTTTGTGCTTTTAAGATTGATGTGCTTAATAAAAAAATAAACAACAGCGGGAAGCGTAAAAAATTCTTTATCATAATTACTCTTTTTGTAAGAATGGCTCTTATTTTATTTCAAAGGCTTAATAAGGAGGGGTTATTGCCTTTGATTTTTGCTTAGCTCCACTTTTAATAAATGCTTGCGGCAAGCAATTATCTAAAGTCGGATTTTTTTTGTAAGAGATAAGTATTATCCGCTACTATTATTTCATCGAAAAAAAAGAGATTGTTTGCGAGACGAATTACATGTTAGTAGCGATTTATTATTAAGTGGGGTATAATAGCTTTAGTTGCATGTGCCTTGAAAATAAAAATCAATTGCCCCGAGCCTCTTTTAAGAATTTTTTTTAACAGGTAAATATTTCAATTCATAAATGTCTGTTCTGCGGTCGCTTAAATTTCGAACACTGCCATAAGTGTGCAACTCATCCAGCAGCGATAAATCAACATCGGAAATAAGTACCATTTCTGTATTGGGCGTGGCTTCACTTTTAATGCCGGTAAAAGGAAAAGAATAATCGCACGGTGTAAATACCATAGACTGTGAATACTGTATATCCATATTTTCCACATTAGGCAAGATTGCCCACGCTGCCTGATATAGCCACATAACATTCGTTTTCAATTGCACGGGCCTGTGCACAGCATTTAACTCTCATATACGAATTTTGTGTGTCAGTTAAAAATGGCACAAACAAAATCTCCATGCCTTGTTCCGCCAACAGTCTCGGCAATTCCGGAAACTCAACATCATAACAAATCAAAATTGCTACTTTGCCTGCATCCGTATTAAACACGGCTATTTTATTGCCACCCTGCATCCCCCAGCAAGAAACTTCATCAGGAGTTACATGAATCTTTTCATACTTATCTATTTTCCCGTTGCGGTGACAGAGAAAACCAATATTGTTAAGCAAATTATTTTCGATGCTGGGCAAGCTTCCTGTAATAATATTTACATTATATCTTATCGCAAGTTGCAAAAACCGGTCTCTTATTTCAGGTGTATACTGAGTTAATTTCCGCATTGCCTCAGCTTCACCTAAATGATTAAACTGCGCTAGCAACGGACCGTTGAATAATTCAGGGAAAAGAGCAAAATCACTTTTATAGCTTGAAACAGAATCCACAAAAAATTCAACCTGCGAAAACAAATCATCCAAATCTTTGTAAAGGCGCATTTGCCATTGTACCAATCCTAATCTTACATAGCTGGACGGTGTAAAAGATTTTCGTGCACGCGGTGAATAATAAATGTTATCCCATTCTAATAATGTTGCAAACTCTTTGCTTTGCGCATCATCGGGCATATAGCCTTTCAAAACCTGTTTAACATGAAAATCGTTCGAGAGCTGAAAAGTAAGAACAGGGTCATAAATTTTTTTGCATTTTACTTTTTGAATGTATTCTTTTGGTGTAAGTGATTCGGCAAACTCATGATAGTTTGGAATTCTGCCGCCGAACACAATGCCCTTCAAATTTAGATGCTCACATAATTGTTTGCGTGCGTTCTTCTCCCTAATCTTAGGCCCCGGTAACCTGGATGAATAAATACTTCTATTCCATACAACACATCGCCTTTAAGGTCTTGCGTATTAAAAGTATAATTGCCTGTAATTTCCCTGTACGTATGTGTATCTTCAAACTTAGTTAATCTACAATAATAGAAAGTGCACATCCTACAACCTTGCCGTCTGCGCGAACAACAAGCTGTCCTTCACTAAACTGGTCAATAAGGTTTTTAATTGCATTATGCTCCAATAGTTGCCCTGCCAGTTGGGATAAGCAGCTTTCATTGCATGTAACAACTGTTCATAGTCATTAACATTAAGCTTTTCAATAAGCAATTCTTCTATTATAGTATTCATACAATTAATGTACAATTTTTATTTGATTTCAATCGCTAACATTCACACAAAAAAAAGCTAACCGGGTAGATAATGATTTATTGTTCTACCCAATATCAACCTATCTTTTTTGATAAGGAATTTCAGTAGTTCATTTAATCCCGCTACTGCAAGTTTTTCATATGCTTTTAAGTTTGCGTTATACAATACTTGCTAATTGATGGTTGAGTTAGAAATTAATTTTCAACAGGCACAGGTTCGCGATTGAGAAATACTGTTGTGTTGGATAAGCAAAATCAATTCCGTTCCTTTCAAATGTTTTGAAAATATAAAAAACAGATCACTTGTTGTTTGTCCTTACAAAGTACTTGAAGGAAAGAAAAATAGAAGCGAAAACAAACTATTATTACTTTTAGTAAATGAAAAAAAAGTATTTCAATAAAAAAGAGCGAAGAAGAAGAAAATCAAATATAAAAAGGAAAAAATTCTCAAAACGTATCGGTGGTGTTGTGGGCGTTTCGGTACTGGTTGAAAACAGAGATGTAAACGCACAGAATGATGCTAAAAAAGATGTATCATAAAACTTAGAACATGCTCCCGAACTTTCCCCTCTAGTTGTATGCTAATGTTTTTCTAATCTTCAGCTAATAACGTGCGGATACTTTTGACGACATGCTAAAAAATTTACCGTTGTTGGAAGTGGCAGTTGGGCAACAGCGCCGCTAAACCTACAATTAACACGCATGCAGACCAGGGCTTCAATAATATTCATTGAAGCCTTTTCATTTTATTAGCCTTTAATTTCCCACTTCAGTAATTAAAATCATCTCATTTAAAAGTTCGTCAAGTTGTATGGTTGCAAATGCAGTTGCAGAATCAGAAACCGCATAAGGAACAATCAATAAATTTCCATGCAGCATACAACCGCATGTATAAACAACATTGGGCACGTAGCCTTCACGGTCTTTTTCATCCGCTTCAATTAATGGCTTATTTAATCTTCCAACAATTTTCCTGGGGTCATTCTTATCCAGCAATATGGCGCTTATGGCATAAGTGCGCATAGCACCAACGCCGTGCGTTAGTACCAGCCATCCTTTATCCGTTTTTACAGGTGAACCGCAATTACCCAACTGTATTAATTCCCATGTATAGAGTGGCTCCAGTAATAATTCAAAATCTGTCCATACATATAAATCATCCGAAAACATGATATAAATTTTTTCGCCGCCCTGCCTTGACAGCATTACATATTTTCCATTTATTTTTTCGGGAAACAATGCCATGCCTTTATTTGATATAGCTGCACCATATAAAGTGCGCATTCTGAATTTAATAAAATCTTTCGTTTCTATTAATTGCGTTTTTATGTTGCGGCCATCATAAGCAGTATAAGTTCCGTAATAGATGCTTTCGTTTCCATCTTTAAATAATACAAAACGCGCATCCTCAATTCCTGCTTTTTCCGCGTTGGCATTCGGGAAAACTATTTTTTCATTAATGGGAAGATGTGCAGAGTTTTCCAGTCTATAATTTGTATCAAGAATATTTTCAATTATTTCTATTGAATGCCTGTGTGCAGGATCGTGTGGTGATGCTGATTTAAAAATGACATGCGCTTCAGCGTAGGTAAAAAAATCGGGCAGAATATGCAGCACTTCAGAATTGAATGATGGAAATATGGCTGCGCGTTTACTAATAAAATCTTTGGTATAAACCATGTCTGCTTTTCGCACCAACGAGGAAAAATAGCCAGGGTCTTCATCAAGCTTAATATGATTTTTGTGAATAACACCTGTATGAAAAATGATGGATGAAATATGACCCTCACCCGTAGCTCTTAAACTCATTATAAACCTCTGCTCCCCTGATTTTAAGTTCGTTTGATCGGGATGGGGAACAATAGAAGGATTAAATAAAGCAGCTGCCTGGAATGAATACTCTTTTGTAAAAAATGCGCCCAGCAATAATTTCTTTTTATCTGAAAAATCTTCAAGACTTTTTGCGTGCTGATCCTGCATTCTGTTGTAACTATTTAAAAAAGTTTTCTGAATATTACGATGACGGCCTGCAAAATTTTTCATCACCTGTTCCAAATAAGAAGTAACCTCCTGTTCCGTTAAATCTTTTATGCGTTTCACGATATTTTTTACGCGGCTATTTCCCGGCAAAAATAAAAAGTGAGTAATTACAGCTTTTGGAGAAGCGCGCAAACGAAGCGGATGTTTAGTAACTTTCATTAAATAAATTTTCTTTATATAATCATGCAATTAAAACGCTTTTCAAAAAGATGATTAAATCGCTGATGTAGAATTGTTGATTGAGCTTTCAGTAACAACTTCTTCTACGGTTGCTTTAATCTGTTTCCAAAAATGGTTTAAAGACACCGGAAAGAATATTAGTGTTCCTGCATCTTACTTCAATTAGCTTGTTCACAATTACAAGTATCTAAAATCAAAAATAATTAGCTTGATAAACTTACGTCAACATCTTCAAAATATTGAAGGGGATAGAATCCGTAGACGATTGCAATATCTATTGCCGTGAAAACCACTCTGTCATTTAAAAAATACTAAGAATAAAAGTCAGTGTCGGAATTTTTATTATCAGCATGATCAAACGTTTCCTGAATAAATTCTGTGCTCGCACCCGCACGCTTTAGCCCCCTAGCGCAGGAATGCCGTGGTTGCATAGCACCTATCGTTGTGTCAATTTGCAGTACGTTAAATATATTTTTGTATGGCGACGAAAGTTTTGATAATCTTTCAATAAAAAATACGCAAGTTTATACAGCTGCTACGGCTGCATGAGGCGATTAACCGGAAGCCAAATAGTAAACGTAGTGCCCTTTCCTAAAACGGAATGTGTTACTAAAAACCCTTTATGTTGCTCAACAATTTTTTTTACAATGCTTAAGCCAATGCCTGTTCCTGAATATTCTTCTTTCAAATGCAGGCGCTGAAACAGCTGAAAAATCTGTTCACTATATTCTTGCCTAAAACCTATGCCGTTATCCGAAAAAGTTAGTTCTGCATATTGCTTTTTGGTATTTAATGCTTCTTTGGTTAATACCTTGTTGCCTGTAACAATTTGTGAGTTAATATTTATCCGGGGAGGCTCTGTTGAAAATTTTAAAGAGTTACTTATAAGGTTTGAAAACAGCTGATGCATTTGTAAGGCATTTGCTTCTATAACCGGCAACTCACAACTTTCAACAATTGCATTTTTTTCCTGGATCAATAATTCAAAATCGGTGCGAACGTCATCCAGAATTTTATTTAGATCTGTGGGTTTATAGTCAACGCCGGTTTGGGAAATACGACTATAGTTAAGGATTGATTGGATAAGTTCACTCATTCTGTGCGCAGATGATTTTATTTTTTCAAAATATTTTCCTTTTTCATCTTCGTTCTTGTGTTTTTCAGTAAGATTAATAAAGGTTTGAATTTTTCGCAGGGGCTCCTGCAGATCGTGGCTTGCGACATAATTAAATGATTCAAGCTCTTCATTTGCTTTTACCAATTCACGTGTTCGCTGCGCTACCTCTTGTTCTAATTTTTCTGAAAAAGTTTTTTGAACATGAATATCTGTTAATGCGCCAATCCATTTTATAACTTTTCCTGATTCGTCTTTTACCGGTTCACCTGCTGTATAATGCCACCGGTATTCACCTTCTCTGTTTTTTATGCGTACTTCATATCTGAACGGTGTGCCGGCAGCTGAATCTTCTTTCCATTTTTCCATAATCATGTTCCATTCATCAGGATGCAACATTGCTCTCCACGCTTCGCTCACATCTTTGATCCCCGAGTATTGTTCCCAGCCTTTTGAGCCATATTCAATAATCCCGTTTGCATTTCTTACCCACACCATTTGCGGCAATGTTTCAGCAAGTGTGCGAAAACGATTTTCGCTTTCACGTAAAGCTATTTCTGCGTTCTTGCTTTCTGTAACATCAGTTACTGTTGTAAGTATAAATGAAAGCTTACCGGCATCATCATATACCGGGGTGGAATTAGATAAAACCCAAAGGGCCGTTTTATCTTTTTTATTAACGAACCGAGAAACTACTTCTGCTGATTTGCCGGTTGTTATGGCAATGTATACTGAACCTTTTTCGTCCGGTCTTTTATTACCGGCCTCGTCAAGTATTATGAATGTATCATAAAGATGATTTACAAATTGCTGCATGCCAGGTGCCGCCATTACCTGTTCTACAGAATCATAGCCCATTAATTTTGCACCGCGTTCATTTATGTACTCAATGTTTCCCTGGTTGTTGAATTGATAAATACCTGAAGGCACGTTTTTAAAAGTTACTTCAAGCTGCTCTTTCGCACGACGTAACGCAGCTTCCGCTTCCTTTCGCGCGCTGATATCCCTGTTCACCCCCACGGTTCCCAGTATTTTTCCTTCTTTGTTTTTTACATAAGCAACCGATGCAAGCACAATAATTTGTTTTCCATCCTTCGTTTTTTGCACAACTTCTCCCTTCCAAAAACCATTTGTATCCAGTATCGCCTGCCATAATTTACGCTGTTCTTCCGAAGAATTAATACGTATTATTTCTCTTGCTGATTTGCCGATCACTTCTTCTGCACACCAGCCATACATTAATTCAGCAGCTTTATTCCATCCGGTAATAATATAACCTTCATCCAGGGTTGATGTGCTGATTACTGCATCTGCTATGCTATCTGAAACAGTAGCCGAAAACTCAAGTGCACGATTTACGTCTTCAATCTTTTTGCGGGCGCTTACTTGTTCGGTAACCTCAATAGCAGTGGCAATTATTCCTGTTACGTTTCCCTCCAAATCTTTTATAGGTTCATGTATGTAGTTGTACCAGCCTGTATGTAAATTTCCGTATCGCTGAAACGTTATCTCTGCTTCGTTTACATTAAAGCTTTCGCCTTTATTAAATTTTTCAACAGAAGCATCGTGCAGCGCTTTGATATGGTGCGTTGTAATGATTTCCGGGAAAACTTCTGTTATTGCCCTGCCTTGCACTTGTTCCAGTTTCTTTCCCCACATTTCCAGAGCTTGTTCATTGGCCAAATCAATTACAAAATCAACACCGCGATATATTACAATACCAACAGGTGCATGTTTAAAAATATCTACCAATTGTTTTTCACTTGCCTCAATTTTTTGCCGTGCTTCTACAATCGCAGTAATATCATCACCAGTTACCATTATACCCATAATATTTCCTGTGTCGCCGTACAAAGGCACATAAGCAAACTTTGCGTATCTCTTTATTGTTTTGCCATCAGCATTATATATCAATGGATATTCCTGGGCAATGAATGGCTCACCCGTTTTATACACGTTGTTTAATAACTCAATTAATCCGTTTGTTCGCGTTTCCGGAATAAGTTCTTCTATTTTTTTTCCAATCACGTCTTGCAGTTTCCAGTTTTTTTGGATGCCTGTTGCATTGTTCATGATTGATAACGCCGCTTCATTCATTAACTCAAGAACAAAGTGTGGCCCGCTTAAAATTTGAATTGCAGAAGGTGCCTGCATAAATAAATTATGCATGTGTTGTTCTGCAGATGTTCTTTTTTTATTAAGGCTAATTTGCGCAGAAGCTCTTGCTATTAGTTCTTTTGATGAAAAAGGTTTCACCAGGTAATCATCCGCACCGGTTTCCCATCCTTCAATTCTTGATTCTTCGCCAGCCCGTGCAGTTAAAAGAATAACAGGTATTTGTTCGGTTTCTTTATTATTTTTTATTGCTTTCAATAATTGCATGCCATCCATTACCGGCATCATAACATCACTAATCACCAGTTCCGGTTTCGCTTCTTTTATTTTATTCAGTGCATCCAAACCGTTGCCGGCCGTAAGGGTATTGAATTTCGATGACAGCAATTTTTCTAAATGCTGTTGCATATCCCGGTTATCGTCAACAATTAATATAAGTGGTAGTGATTTTTCCTGTGCTGTATAATTAGTGTTCCCGCTTTCATTCGCAGCAAAAGAATTTTCAATTAACGTGGCCGCTTCGTTTGTGTATAAATCCGAAATAGTATCAGTAAACTCTTTCTCATCATTTTTTATTTGTGAAAGCGGAAGATGTTCTTTTCCAATCGGAATAGCTACGGTAAATGTGCTTCCAACATTTAACCGGCTTTCAACACTTATTGTTCCGCCATGTAATTGAACAAATTCTTTTGTTAACGATAAGCCGATACCTGTGCCCTCAAACGTTCTGCCTGTTACATTTTGCACGCGGTGGAAACGCTTGAACATATTTGATAATTCATTTTCGGGAATGCCTGCACCTGTATCTTTTACCTTAAGAACAGCATAATTATTTTCTTTTAAAAGCTCTACTGTAATGCTTCCGTGCATTGTATATTTAAATGCGTTCGATAAAAGATTAAATACAATCTTTTCCCACATCTCCTTATCTACATATACAGGCTGAATAAAACTGTGCGTATTTATTATTAACTGCAACCCGGCTTTTTCAGTTAACGCCTGAAAATTACTTACAAGCTTTTTTGTGAAGGACACAATATCCGTTAATGCAAAACTTGCCTTTTGCGTGCCGCTTTCTATACGGCTAAAATCTAACAGCCTGTTTACAAGTTTTAATAACCGAATTGCATTCCGGTGAGCAATATCCATCCGCCCTTTGTTTTCAGGGTGCGTTTTCAAATCATTCAGCGCTTCTTCAATAGGGCCTAACATTAATGTAAGCGGCGTTCTGAATTCGTGACTGATGTTTGTAAAAAATAAGGTTTTCGCTTTGTCAATTTCTGCTAACGCTTTTACATGTTTGCGTTCTTCTTCCAGTGAAGCAATCGTGTTTAAATTTTTGGTGATAATATTTAAAAGTGATTCAAAAAAAGATTTGTAGTCTTCATCATAACGCCGCCGTGCATTTAAACCACATAGAATAAAATTGGTGGCGTTCGAGTTTAAATCTTTTACAGGAAGTATAACAGCTTCAACCGGGTATTCTTCCCAATAACCTTTTGGAACATCCTGTAAATATTCTTCAACGTTCTCAATTAAAAGTATTTCTTTCTGTTCTGAAATCTTTTTAAAAGGCAATGGCTTCTTTAACTTAAACTCTTTGTTATCATGCGTTGCCAAAAAAAGTTTTAAGCCGTCGTTATTTTCACGATAGAAAAGCGCAAAAGAAACCGGGATGTTATTCTGTTTAAAAAAATCATTCAGTCTTTCAAAAACTTTTTTTTGTGTATGTGATGAAGCAAGAACCAACGAAAGGCTATTCAGGAAGCTGCTTTGTCTTTCGTTTATAACGCGGTAAGTAGTTTCTATAACAGCATTAAACACGCCCTGCACTTTTCCGTCTCCTCCTCTTATGGGCGTGAAGGTGAAATCAAAATAACATTCTTCTGTATATCCGTGACGCTGCATCGGTAATAAGGCGTCTTTACTTCCACCGGGAACGCCTTCAAATGCTTTTGTAAATTCAGGTTCAATCTCTTTCCAGATGTCTTTCCAAACTTCTTTTGCGGGCTTACCCAAAGCCCACGGATGTTTATTACCCGGTATTGAAGCCCATGCGTCGTTATAAAGCAGTATCAAATCTTTGTTCCAATATAGGGCAATAGGAAAATTTGAATTCAGGCAAATGCTGACAGATGTCTTCAAACTCTGATCCCATAATTCAGGCGCACCCAATGTCGTTTTCGTCCAGTCGTAATTCCGAATCCGGTTACCCATTTCGCCACCCCCTAACAAAAAATCGGGGATTTTTTTTAAGGTTTGCATTTGTTATGATGTTTTCGGAAGCATAATTTGCAAAAGCTCTTTCTTTAAATCGTAAGTATCAATGTGCTTTTTTATGAAATCTGTAGCGCCTATTTTTTTTGATTCTTTAATAACAGATATTTCAGCAGAAGTTGAATACATGTAAACCGGAACGTGTTGCAGGCGTTTAATCTTTTTTATTTCGGCCAAACATTTTATTCCATTCATGCGCGGCATATTAATGTCAATAAAAATCCAGTTTGGGGTAAACGAGTCATTCCCTTTTATTAATTCCAATGCACTTACACCGTCGTTTGCAAAAACACATTTAATGTTATCGGCAATTTCGCAGATTACTGACGAGAATATTTCCTGGTCGTCTAAATCATCATCAATAAAAAGCACAAGTTTCAGTATCATAAGATGTGCAAAAAATAAAGGTAGTTAATCCGTGTAACTACTTGTTAAACTTAAAGACATCCTGATCTAAATTTAACCGCCTCCGCAGTTGACGGATGATTAATTCATTTGCTAAAACTTTCTCTTAAAAGTTTGCACAATGCGATGACAAAGAAAAACCAATCATGTTTATTTAATCCCGTTATAAAAAATGGTATAGAAATAAAACGTTGGCAGTAAAAGCATGTTTTGGTTGATCCTTAATTTCTAATTGAACGAATTTTGTTGCTTTGGAAACGCCCCGCAGGTTAATGATGGATGTTAGCGAAACCCTGCACCTGACTTCGCTTCCAACAACAACTGCCTGCCCGAATTTTAGTTGCTCAATTCCGTAGTTTACCTCCAATTTAATATTTTGAACATCCACGATCTGCTTCCAGAAAAAAGGAATAAGAGAAAGTGTGAGATACCCGTGTGCAATGGTTGCTTTAAAAGGGCTTTCTATTTTGGCTCTTTCAGGATCTGTATGAATCCACTGATAATCCAAAGTGGCATCTGCAAATTTGTTTATTTGTTGCTGTGTAATCGTATGCCAGTTAGAAACGCCCAACTCCTTTCCTATATAGGATTCAAATTCTTTATGACTTTTTATAATAACCATGTTAGCCAAGATATAAAATTATTAAAATCTTACCTCGTAAACGCTTGCGTTTTGCTGCATTAAAAAGGCACTTGGAAAGTGCCTGAATATAAAAGATGCTTTGCTTTTACGCCAGCATCTTGTTTAAATAGTTGTAACTGTTTGTTACATTCTGTAATGGTTGCGGCGCACCATCCTGCTCTACAAAAAAGTATTGCATCCCTGAAAGTTTCGCATTATCAAAAACGCGTTTGAAGTCAACAATACCTGCTCCTACTTCTGCAGGATTCATTGTGGCTTTATCAAGATCTTTTACATGCCATAGTGGATAACGACCGGGATGCAGTTTAAATAATTCAACCGGGTCTTGCTTTGCTTTCGTTGCCCAAGCAAGATCAAGTTCCATCTTCACCAAATCTTTATCTGTATTATTAAGAATATAATCAAAAGGGCGTGTACCTTCTATTTCATCAAACTCAGTAACATGGTTATGATATGCGAATTGAACGCCATTTTTTTTGCATGCTTCGCCTGATTTGCTGAAAACATCTGCAGCCTTTTTTATTTCATCCATAGTGCTTACAGGAATGCTTGAACAAACAAGATAACTCAATCCCCCTGCGGCTGCATCATCAGCCAGTTGCTGGTAATTGTCGGTTAAGTTTAAAGGCTTGGGCGCATCTTTCATTTTTTCCATGTACGTTTTTATTCTGGCTGAGTCTTCAGCCGTCTTTGCCATTTTCATTATCTGCGTCATAGTAAAAGGCGCACCACCCACATGTGCAGAACGCCAATGCAAACCCGCATCTTTTACCATAGTGCTAAATTCTTTTGGTATATAACCATAGAAATTTCCTTTTTGTGATCCTGCACTTTCTACTTCTTTATAACCTATGGCAGCCAGCTTTTCTAAGGTTCCTTTTGTATCGGTTGTCATTAAATCGCCAAGCGTGTATAATTGAAGACCTATAGGCATTGTTTTTTTATTTGAAAAAAAAGAATCAGCATTACCAAGCCGCGGCAACAATAAACCCGCCAGGGCAAATGTGCCGGATTGTTGCAAAAATTTTCTTCTGGTAGCCATCGTTATTGTTTTTTATGATGAAGATTAAAGATATTAAATCTGCTTTATGCTTTACAAGACAATTAATCTTTATAAAAGTTTACAACAGGTTACTATTTCAGCTTTTATGATAACGTTTAGCTATTTTTTAGAGTTTACTGCTCTTATTTAGTATCTGCAAGCAGTAAGTATAGTTCACTTTATCCGGTTAAGCATTGATGCCAATTATAACACGGCTAATATTGAGCCGGGCGTAATGCATACGTTTTATTAATCTCATTTAATACTTGAAGCAAATTTTCGTTCACAGAATTTTCATAATCAAGATTAGATTTTTTCTCATCATCCAATGATTGATAGTAACGCTTTTGCTGCAACAAATCTTTCTGAACAGATGCAGTAATCTTTGCTGCGAGCTTTCTGTCACCGGCGCGATAACTTGCTTCAAGCATGCCAAGTGAAATACGATTATGATTATTGTTGGAAGATGTCATTCCGTAAGGCAGATTTTTTTCGCTGATCATTTTGTCATCATGCTCCAGTATATTCTTTGCTTCAGCTAATTTGTTTTTTGCAATTAAATCAAATGCGAGGTCAATATCAGCCTGCCGTATGCTTAATAATTGCTTCCTGATTTACTTCATCATAATAAACATTGCGCAGGTTAGCATTTCCATATTGCCATTTCTTTTTATCCATTAACAAGGCTGATACATTTTATCTGTGTTTAACCCGGGATTTTCCACAGGAACAAGCCTGTAAGCAAGACCATCACGCCGCAAATATTTATCAAAGCCAAGTTTGTTATAAGGCATCGTAAAATAAATTGGCCGCTTCCATTTATTAGCAGCAATGATATTAAAATCGCAATATCATTTTTAAGCAACATATTTTTAGCAGGCAATTCAAAACGCATATGCATCAACTACCGTGTCATCTGCATTTACTGTACCGTTAGCACGCACAAAAGCTGTATCAACAGGCACTGCAACTTTACGAACAGGAAAAGTATTAACTGTATCTCCGCTGTTGGTGTACACCATCTTGGAAGGATCATCGCTGCCAACCCAATTCTTCATCATGTCATATAAATCATAATATTTATTTTCCGGGAATTGAGGTTGCGGCTGATAAAAAATATAATCTCTTTTATTGCCTTGTATTTGTTCGGCTGTCCAAATTACATCAATAGGATCGCTGTTGTTTACTTTATGTCTTAGCTCATTCATCATCCAGTCTGAGCCAAGCAATGTAGTAATTACAATTCGTACATCAGGCCGTATGCCTTCAACTTCCTGTGCATACCATAAAGGATAAGTATCATTATCACCAATTGTAAAAAGTATCGCATTAGGCGCACAGCTTTCAAGATAATCTCTTGCAATGTCTCTTGCCAATTGTTTCTTGCTTCTGTCGTGATCATCCCATTCCTGCGTACCCATTAATACCGGAATAATAATGCAATAATAAAGACATGCAACTATTATCGCTTGTTTATTTTTTAAAAATTGTAATGAATAAGGAATTACCTGCTGCAATCAAAGCAATCAATGCAAATGTTGCTATGCCAACTGTTATGCCGCTGCTGCACCATAACCTGCAATCAAAATAAAAACCATCAATATAATACTGATTAATGCCGCATTGATTAGCACATCTTTTAAAATTTTTTATTCCATGCAGTTGCCATCTTCAATAAAATATAATACAGCAAGTCCGATCCATATTGCAAACACATAAAACGAACCCGCATAAGCATAATCGCGTTCACGTGGCTGGTAACCCGGCTGATTAATGTAAATGACAATTGCAAATCCTGTAGAAAGAAAAAGCAAGCCGTTTATCAATGCATCGCTGCCTTTTATTTTTCCCTGGTATAATAAACCAATAACGCCAAATATCAAATGGCAGCATATACATTACATTATGCCCTTTGCTATGTTGCAAACTATCCGGCATCATGCTTTGATCGCCATATAATGCATTATCAATAAAAGGTATGCCCGTTATCCAGTTGCCATCTCTTACATTACCGGTAAATATCCCTGCACATCATTTTGTTTGCCGCTGAAATTCCAGAAGAAATAACGGATGTACATAAAGTAAGTTTGATAACTCAGGAAAAAATGCAGGTTCTCCGTAAACGTAGGACTGCGTTCATATGTTCCATCCTGGCTTTTACCAATTCCGGCAAAAAAAGCATAATAATCTGCATGCCCTTGCTTCATTGCTCATATCCCACATGCGCGGAAAAACCATTTTATCTTCTTGGTGAAAAAACATAATCAACATTTTTTCCTGCAGGAATATATTTACGTTCACCTTTTTCATACTTCATGCCGCCTGATGCATAATCTACGGGTTGTGCATTAAAATTTTGCCCGTACAATAAAGGGAAATCTCCATACTGATCCCTGCCAAGATAACCTTCCAGCGCCTGCGGATTATCTACATTAAACATGTCAATGGAAGGATCTGCATTACTGCGGATAAGCGTTGTAATATATGTGCTGTAACCGATAAGTGTAAACGCAATGCACCATAATGCAAGACGCAGATGTGTGAATTGCTTGCGCGATGAAAAGCGTAAACCCCACCAGATGACAATTGCTATCAGCACAAAGAAAAAAACAAAGCCGGAAAAGAAAGGCAGGCCAAGATCATTCACAAAAAATATATCGAATGCGCCGGCACCTTTAATAGAATATTGTATTACGCCTTTTAATATTACACCAAATATTGCTACGCCCAGATACCATGAAGATGTAAATGCCGCCATACAATTCTTTTTTCTCTTTTTTTAAACGCTCTATTAAAAACAATATCCCGATTGCAATACATGTTGCAAGAAAAATGAGACCTGCAACTGTTCTGTCAGCCGGAATATTTTTTTCAGGGTTTGATACAGATTGTGCCATTACTAATGCCAGTAAAAAAGCTATTGCGCCACCGATTAAAACAATGCGTATAAAATATTTTCTTACAACGGATATATTTAATTGAATTTCTTCTTTTGAAATACCAAATCATTACAATGCGGGAATACAAAGCAAACAAAGCAAATGCACGCCGATAGAAAGCCCAATCATAAAAAATATAAAGACGAGCCATTTATCTGCGCCGGGTTCATCTGCAACACGTTCCCATTTTAATGCAGCCCAAAAAACAATGGCAGTAAAAAAAGAACTCATCGCATATACTTCACCTTCAACAGCACTATACCAGAACGAATCAGTAAATGTGCCGGCCAATGCACCTACAATGCCTGCCGCCATAATGCTCCTAATTTGCAGGTTAGTTAAGTTCTTTTGATGTATTACGCTGCACAATTTTTTTTGCAAAATGTGTGATTGTCCAGAATAAAAACAAAATAGTAAACCCACTGGCAAGCGCACTCATTGTATTTACAGCTTTCGCAGCCATCATCAGGGTTGTTACCAAATAACACAATAAACAATCTACCGAGTAAAACAAATAATGGCGCACCGGGCGGATGCGGTATTTGTAATTTATAACAACTGCTTACAAATTCGCCGCAATCCCAAAAGCTGCCACCAGCTTCACTTGTAAGTATATACACGGTACAGGCAAAGGCGCAGATTATCCATCCCGTAATATTGTTGATACGGTTAAATTTCATATCCTTTATAATTTATTATGTGTGTAGTTTTTATTTCTTACAATCGCCGGCATTGACAATAGTTTTCCCGGCTCTTTTTTATATGTTTTAAAAAGAGAAAGTGATTCAATAAAATTTTGCTTACATCTTTAGTTCACTTGCTTTTCCGCTATCAGCGGTTACTGAACCTTCTTCAGAATTGTTATGCAGGGTTTGCAAATGAACGGCGCGGTTGCCTGCTATTTGAGTGCCTGTTTGTTTATTTGTATTGTTGAATGATGTTTTTCGTTGCAGATCAATATTTACTTCCACAGCAAAACTGTTATTTACCAAAGTTGAATCTATCAGAAAAGTAATTGCATGGCTGCCGATATTATTGTACCCACTGTTTTCAAGCAATGATTTTAACCTGTCTCTTTCATTTTTTATTAAGGTGATGGTAAACGGTTTTCCAACCTGCAGCAAACTTTTATTCTGAGCTTCCTTTACTATCCTGTTCACATTTGCATCCGGAATATTATACGCAAGTTCACTTAACATAAATGTATTCCTCTTGTGTGTTACTTATAGCAGTAGTTATAGTTTCTTCGTTGTTTCTGAATGCAAGCATTATTACAGCTATCAACGGCAAAACAAAAATAATTTCAATAAATGTTTTTGTGATGTTCTGTGTTTTATTCATCATAAAAATGCGTTGTTTAAGTGAAGAAATTTTAAAGCTGCTTACAATGTTATAACGGCGAATAGCCTGTTACTTTCAATAATAAGTATTGATAAATTTTTTTATCTGCACCGTCTTTTAATACAGTATCGTCAGCTAAAAATTCAAGGTTTTGTTTGATGGCATTTTTAATAAGCCATGCAAAAGGATTATACCAGTTTAATATGCAAAGTAATTTCAGCAAGTATTACATCAATTGTATGCATGCTGATGCACATGTACAGATTCATGTTTGATAATATCATCAAGTTCAGTTGCTGTATGTTTTTGTTTGATTTACATATACGGCATTACCAAATGAAAATGGCATTATATCCATATCAAGATGATACAACTTAACACCATGATGAACACTGATTAAACTTGCATTGGCTGTAATTTTTCTTAAAAGAAATCAACTGCATTAAAAAATGTGAAAGACAAACAACAACTACCTATTATAAAAATCTCAACAGCATTACAGGAAATAGTTACAGAATTTTCAGCAGGAACATATTCATTTGCTGCAGCAGTAATATTTAAAGCAGGTATATGATTTATAAATTTTGAATCGATGATTGTTTGCGGATCAATAAAAAAATCGAGTCGCAACAATGGTATTATAAAAGCAAGTAATGACGTAAACAGTAAATAAAAACGATTGCTTTTATAATGCGTAAGGCGCCTCAACACTAACCAATAAAAAATATATGCCGCTGCATAACATGCAGATATCTTTATCATGTATTCAAAAAGCGTATTCATACAATTTATTTTTTCTTGTTTTTATCTTCAATCATTTCAATAATATCCTGTAAGTCTTTTGATTTTAATTTTTTTTGCTGCACAAAAAAATTCACCATTTCTTTATAAGAATTATTGAAATAATTTTGAATGAAACCCTGCATAAATTGTCTGCTTATAATCTTCTTCTGTTACAGCGGATGAATAAATAAACGTATTACCTAATATTTGGCTGGTTACATAGCCTTTCTTTTCAAGATTTTTTATAATAGAAGCAACTGTTGTATAAGGTGGCTTGGGATCAGGAAATTCCTGCAAAAAAGTTTTTACCGAACCTTCTCCATATTGCCAGATTACCTGCATTAATTCTTCTTCCTGAATTGTAAGTTTCTCCATCTACGATTTTTTCGTAAAACTACGAAACTTTCGTAATAAACAAATTTATTTTATTTTTTTTACAAATTTTTTTTAGCTGACTTTATTATAGCTGCGCTATTTTATCCAGCCGGTATCAGCGCTTCAAGTTGTGAAGCAACACTTATTTTTCATTTCTTATATTGCAGAGGCTTATGTGTTTAACTGCTTTCAACATTCTTCATCATAAAACTTTTATATGGCACTTTGGATCATCCTTGGCATAATTGTATTGCTTGCACTTTGGTTAGTGAGCTATGTACAATGGTTTTGTAAGAGCAAGAATAAAAATTGATAATAGCTGGAGTGATATAAACGTGTTTCTTAAAAAGCGTTTTGATCTCATTCCTAATTTAGTGAACACGGTAAAAGGCTATGCTGCACATGAAAGCAAACGCTTGAAAAAGTAGTGCAGGCACGCAATGCCGCTGCAGCCGTTCCACCAGGCGATGTGCAGGCATCTGCGCAGGCAAACCAGGTGCTTGGTGGTGCACATAAGAAATTTATTTGCTGTTGCAGAAGCTTACCCTGATTTAAAAGCCAATCAAAACTTTCTTGAACTGCAACAGGCTTTGCAAAATATAGAAAGCGACCTGGGCAATGCACGCCGTTATTATAATGCCACGGTAAGAGATTACAATACATCTATTCAGCAATTTCCGGGTGTTATAGTGGCTAACATTACCGGCTTTAAACCACGTGAATTTTTTGAGCTGGAAAACAAAGCAGAAGCAAGAAATGTAGAAGTAAAGTTTTAAATCATTACAGCGTGAAAAAACTTTTTGCATTTTTTGTTTTTGCATTTGTAATTAACTGCGCAAATGCACAGGAATATTTTACCATATCCAAATACGATGTTGCTGTTACGGTAAATAAAGATGCATCGCTGGATGTGGTTGAAACCATCAATGTTCATTTTACTGAATCACGCCACGGCATTATTCGTTTTATTCCTTATAAATACCAGTTACAGTCTTTACCGGCAGGTACTGAAAAAGCAAACAGGCAATTGGAGTCTGGCGGTTATGCGCACACCATCATACAAAACATAAGTGTGGATGGCTGGGAGTATGATGTAAGTACGGAAGGCGATTACAAATCAATTAAAATTGGTGATGCAGATAAGCTGGTTGATGGCGACCAGCAATATATTATCCGTTATCGTTTACTCAATGCAATTAATTTCTTTAATGATCATTCCGAACTTTATTTTAATGTTATTGGCGACAGGTGGGCAACCACAATTGATTCAGTAAATTTTTCTGTGCAGTTATATGATGCACTTCCATCAACACCTGCATATTTTGTTGCAACAGGTGCAGCCGGTTCAAGAGAAAATAATACGGTAACGCAATGGAGCGATAATAAAATATTTACCGGGCATACAACAGCGCAGCTAAACAATAATGAAGGTGTAACAATAGGCATTGTTTTTCCAAAAGATTTTTTAACGCAAGCAGAATTACAACTTAATCGGTATATGGTGGTTGCTTGTTCCCGTTGCTGTTTTTATTATTATGTTTTTGGTTTGGAGAAGATGGGGTAAAGATGAAAAGCCAACTGTTCAAACAGAATATTATCCACCCGAAAATGTAAGCCCAAGTGTTGCCGGTTATGTGATTGATGATAAATTAGACAGGCGTGATCTTACTGCGCTTATTCCTTATTGGGGCGCAGGCGGATATCTTGAAGTGCATGAAGATCAAAAAAAAGCTTTACTCGGTCTTGTAAAAACAAGTGAGTACACATTTATTAAACGAAAAGATCTTCCGGCAACGGCCATGAATTTGAGAAAACATTGTTTGACGGCATATTTGCAGTCAGGCGATTGCTGTTGAGCTTAGTTCGCTTAAAGATAAATTGTACACTACAATGGCACAGGCGAAAAAAGAATTACAGGAAGAAATAAATAAGAGTGAATATTATTTTAAAACATCAGCCACTTTGGGCTGTTTGTTTATCGGGCTTAGCATTGCAATGATTGCGTTTGGTATTTATTCTTTAATTAATGCAGAAGGTATCTGGTGGCGCGGCATTGCCTTTATTGCGTCAGGCATTATTACAATAATTTTTGGTGCGCTCATGACGAAGAAAACAAAAAAAGGAACTGAGCTGTATCAAAAACTTTTAGGCTTTAAAGAATTTATACGTTCAGTTGAAAAAGACAGGTTGCGTGAATTTTTAAAACAGGATGAAAATTATTTTGATAAAGTGTTGCCGTATGCCATTGTGTTTAATGTTGCCGATAGATGGAAAGATAAATTAAAAGACATGGATATACCGCCGCCGCAGTGGTATATATGGAAATTATACAACGTTTACTACGATGCATTTTATGAACAGTCTTGATCGTTCAATGAATCAAATGTCGAGTACTTTTTACAGTGCGCCCAGCAGCAGCGGAAGCAGTGGCGGAAGTTTTAGCGGCGGCGGTTCTTCAGGCGGAGGATTTGGTGGTGGTGGTGGCAGCAGTTGGTAGGTTTTTATGTAATAACATAAATCTTTGTGTAGACAAAAATGAAAAGACTTTTTATAATATTATTAGTGCTTGTTTTGACAGGCGTAATTGCGTGTGATGACAAGAGCAAGTGTGACTGTTCGAAAGACAGTGTTTGTGTGAGTATTATTAATTCAACCGGACAACCTTTGGAAACGGTTACACTACTTTCGCGCGGAATAAACAAGGCTACAGTTGGACAATTAGCATCTGACGACAAGGCTTGCCTATCATTTAAGAGCTCTGGAGAAAACACATTTAGTTTGACAGCAATTTTAAGTAATGGCAAAACTCTTATTTCGAGAGAGGAATATTCAGAAGGTGGTTATAAATTCATTGGGACTATAACAAAGGACGAAATAAAAATAGAGTATAATGATACATACTAATTAAAGACTAACTCACCGTCACAGCCGGGTCTTCATCGCAGAGCAAATGTGCGCAGGATGAGACAGGGCGTTATATAATTGTTTAGGCAGAAGATGTACTGGCGCAATAACAATACAAAATTTATAACACTAAATGATTGATTTTAAGTAATAGAATTTTTTTTGAATTGCGTGGGATAACATAAATCTTTGTGATGCCAGCAAGCAGGATGCCGTTTCAATAATTTAAAATAACGCCAAGACAATGGATTTTCAACTTGAAATAGAAAGATTAATAGAAGCTTATAGCTCAAACCGACAACCAATTGTTCAATTTAGGTTTCGGAAACTTAAAGCCATGAATGACTATTATAGCGCCAAAGGTTTTCCGCAACCATGTTCTTTGCCAGAACTATCACTTTTGCCAGCTTATTTTCAAGAAGCAATTTATGACGGAATTAATTGGTCAGACAAAAACGCAGGACTTGAACAGTTAGAAAAAGAGCTCGGGCTTGATTGTATATTCCATAATAGTGGTAAAACAAGAAAAGAACTTTCGCCTGAAGAATTTAGAGACTATATTAAATTTTCTAATGCTGCTATAAATCAAGCAACATTTTAAGCCGAGAAGAATTTGACGATTAAAGAATTACTTAAAAGTCAATTACAAAATCAAACTTCTGTCGCAGCCGGGTCTTCATCGCAGAGCAAATGTGCGCAGGATGAGACGTGAGGTTATATAATCGTTTAAGCAGAAGTTGTATTGGCGCAATAACAATACAAAATCTATAACACTAAATGATTGATCTTAAGTAATAGAATTTTTTTTGAATTGCGTGGAATAACATAAATCTTTGCGTTAGGCTGTAATATTTTGATATCTTAAACCATGAAGTCATTTAGAAATTGGTATCACTTGTTTTCTTTTCTTTCGGTTATTGTATTTATTTCTTCATGCACCGAAAAAACGACAATAAACACTCATTACATTTATAACACAGGCTGGGCAAAAGGACTATATCAAGGATTTACAATTGCAAAAATAAAATTACCCAGACCAATGTCAATCTACGACCAAGATTTTAATAAATATGATTTGGTAAATTATTTCATTGATAGTTCGTTTTGCTTTCGTCCGGCACCGGCTGGCAACTCAAAAAAGGTTAGTAAAATTTATTTTGACAAAAAGAATGACTTTGCTGACTGGATTTCGTGTAACGATTTTGATTTAAGAAAACCGATATTAGGAGCTTTAGAAAATGGCAATTGGTATATAATTTTAGGAATAGGTGGTACAATCGACTACTACGCTTATATTGACAATAATGGAACAGCCCATGCTTATTCACTTGGACCAACCAATTGGTAAAAATAATACTACACCCAACAACGGCATCCTAAAAGCGTGGCTGACATTATAAACTTTTTGTCGCAGCCGGGTCTTCATCGCAGAGCAAATGTGCGCAGGATGAGATGCGGCGTTACAATTACAAGAACGAATTTTTTTGAATTGCGTGAAAGAACATAAACCCTGCAAACAATTATTATTGCAACTTCTCTTTAAAAAAATCAATCGTGCGTTGCCACGCTAAGTCTGCAGCAGGTTTATCATAACGCGGTGTAGTATCATTATGAAAGCCGTGATTAACGTTGGGATAGATATAAGCCGTATACGCTTTGTTATTCGCTTTTAATGCAGCTTCGTAAGCAGGCCATCCTTCATCCACATGCGTATCAAGCCCTGCATAATGCAGCAGTAAAGGCGCATGTATTTTGGGCACATCTTCCGCGGCAGGCTGCGATCCATAAAATGGAACCGATGCCGATAAATCCGGAATACGAACCGCCATCATATTTGCAATCCATCCGCCAAAACAAAAACCCACTACGCCTATTTTACCGTTACAATCTTTATTGTTTTTAAGATAATCATACGCAGCAATAAAATCTTCCAGCATTTCATTCCTGTCGCGTTTGCTTTGCATTTCGCGGCCCTTATCATCATCACCGGGATAACCACCCAGTGGTGTTAATGCATCAGGAGCAATAGCAATAAATCCTGCAAGGGCAGTTCTTCTTGCCACATCTTCAATGTATGGATTTAACCCGCGGTTTTCGTGCACCACAACAACACCACCTAATTTTTCTTTTGCATCTGCGGGCATGCATAACAGCGCTTTTATATTGCCGCCACCTTTTGGCGAATTGTAGTTAACATACTCTGATTTAATGCGCGGGTCGTCAGGCTTTACCTGTAATGTGTTCTTATAATCGGGCATCAAAAAACTCATGAGCGATGAAACGGTGAGGCCGCCTACTGCATACACAGATAAATTTTGCACAAAGTTGCGCCGGTTAATGCGGTTGTGTGCATAATCATCATACAGATCAAACACTTCCTGTTTTATGTCTTCTTTTTTTATGTTGCTCATGGTAACTGTGTTTAGTCATACTAAATTAAATAATTATGGTAATAATGTTTTATTACTAACGGTAACTGTAATCAATGCGCAGTTTATCTAAAAAATTAAGCTCTACATTCGTTTTATGAAATCACAGGTTTTCAGAAAATCAGAAAGAGGTATAAAAGATATCGGCTGGTTGAAAAGCAATTTTTATTTCAGTTTCAGCGATTATTATAACCCGTTGAAAAGTGCATTCGGAACATTGATAACTTTTAATGATGATTATGTGCAGCCCGGTAAAGGTTTTGGTATTCATCCGCATGTAAATATGGAAATTATTTCGGTATTGCTGCAGGGAAAAATGAATCATATTGATACACTAGGTTATAAAACTGTTATTGAAGAAGGTGGTGTTCAAATAATGAGTGCAGGCAGCGGATTGAAACATGAAGAATATAATATCGGGGAAGATGAAGTAAATTTTTTGCAGATATGGATTCAACCAAAATTACAGGACATCAGCCCGCGTTACCAGCAACGCAGCTTTCCCAAAGAAAAAAGAATAAACCAGCTAAAGACAATTGTATCGAATGAAGAAGGCCTGGAACATTGCTGGATTAATCAGAATGCGAAACTTTCACTTGGTTACTTCGATACAGCGCAGGAAGTAGTTTATACATTCCGTTCTGTAAATAAATGCCTGTTTATTTTTGTTATTGAAGGAAAGATAAGAGCAGATGGAACTGATTTAGATACAAGAGATGCGATTGGTATTTGGGAAACCGAGAATGTGCCTCTGCATTGTGAAGCCGGCGCCCATATACTTATTATTGAAACACCTGTTAACCAAAAATAAACGCGGCAGAAAATACAATCAATAATGAACACTATAAAAGTGATTATAACAGGCGCTACAGGAATGGTAGGTGAAGGGGTTTTGTTTGAATGTTTGCAAAACGCAATGGTGAGTGAAATATTAATCATTTCGCGCAGGCATTATAATTTACAGCATTCAAAACTTAAAGAACTTATTGTTGCGGATTTTTTTCAGCTCAATAATTTTTCAGAAAACATAAAAGGATACGATGCCTGTTTCTTTTGCGCCGGTGTAAGCTCAGTAGGCATGAAAGAAAATAAATACACGCACTTAACTTACGATACAACGCTGGCTTTTGCCAAAGCATTGGCTGATGTAAATAGTAACATGGTTTTTTCTTATGTTTCAGGCGCGCAAACAGACAGTAGTGAGAAAGGTAAACGTATGTGGGCGCGTGTAAAAGGGAGAACAGAAAACGATTTAATGAAGCTGCCATTTAAAGCAGCATATAATTTTCGGCCGGGTATTATGTTGCCGTTTGATGACCAGAAAAACTGGAAAGCTGTTTATAAATTTATCGCGAAAGTTATTAAATTATTTTCCCCTAAAAATGTTCTTACAATGCACGAAGTGGGAAAGGCAATGATTAATTGTGTTACGATTGGCTATGATAAAAATATTTTAGAGATACGCGATATAAAGCAGCTCGGTGCACGGCATAGCTTCTAACCTATTCATAATTTTTGTCGCAAATAACCTTTAAGAAGACTTAATCACACCCCATACTTACAATTGCCTTTATTCAACTTTGTGTTATCAACAAAACACAAAATCATGAAAACGACAAAAACAACAAAAGCAATTTTCTGGACAACAACAGTAATTATTTTTTTATTTGAAGGTGTAATGCCTGCGCTAACATCACAAACAGAATTTGCCAAGCAAGGTATGCAGCATTTAGGTTATCCTGAATATTTTGGCAATGCTTTCGTAATTTTTAAAGTGCTCGGAACATTGGTGCTTATTCTTCCTCAGGTGTCCAATCGTATTAAGGAATGGGCATATGCAGGGTTTGCATTTGATTTTATTTTCGCCAGCATCAGTAACTGGACGGTGGATGGTTTTGGCTTTACGGCATTTTTCCCTTTGATTTTTTTAGCTATCCTTATCGTGTCTTATATTTCACGTGAAAAGATTATTCAAAATAAAAAATACGTTTCAAATTTCAGTGATGATAACTACACTGCTTCAGCTATAGCTTAATAATTATATCAATTTAAATTAAAACAATGAGAAAGATAATTGTAAGTGAACATGTAACGCTTGACGGATTTGTTGCGGGAACCAATGGAGAAATGGATTGGATACAGCTTGATGATGAAATGTTTAAAATGGTGAATGAATTTACGATTACAGCAGATACTGCATTATACGGCCGCATAACATACGAAATGATGGAGGCTTACTGGCCAACTGCGGGCGATAGCCCCAATGCAACAAAACATGATACTGAACATTCAGGCTGGTATAATAAATCGGAGAAGGTTGTTTTATCAAAAACGATTAAAGATGAAAAAGAGAAAACAACATTTATTAATGAAAATGCCGCGACAGAAATAGAGAAAATAAAAAAGAGCGACGGTAGAAATATACTTGTATTTGGCAGCCCTTCCGTTGTGCATTTATTAATGAAACATAATTTGGTTGATGAATACTGGTTGTTTGTTAATCCTGTGTTGTTAGGCGAAGGAATTCCTATGTTTACAAATACGCTAAACAAAACATCATTAAAACTGGTAACGAGTAAAGTATTTGATTACGGTGTAACCGCATTGAATTATAGTGTGGTTAGATGATAGCTGCACTTTAAAAATTTTGAGATCAAGATTTATGCTGCAACAAATCCTTCAGCTTTTAATGCTTCAAAGCATTCGTTTGTTCCGGGGTTATTTAAATCCCGTGGGTTTTTAGTAAGATAATTAAACGCACGTTGCTTCATATCTTTTATTTCCTGCGGAAATTGTTTTTCAAGTTCTTCAAGATATTCGTTCAGGTAAACTTTTTTATCACCAAAAAAACGCGCAATGGTTTCTGCGCATACTACATCAGATTTATTATTTGCAATTGCTTTAAATAATCTTTTTACATTGTCTAAAGCAGTTGCAATATCTGTGTTGTCGTAAGCTTTTTTAAAATTGATCATAAACACTTCAAACTTTACGGCGTAAGGGGTTCCATAATCGGGAAGTGCGCTGATGGATTTATCGCAATAATCTATTGCTGCACTTGAATAATTCGCGGTTCCATAAAATTCATAGTTATCACAAAAAACAATGGCCGCATCTGCATAAGTTTCAGGGCGCAGCTTAAGTTTTTCATTTTCATATTTGGTAATTATTTGTATCAGTCTTTGTATCTTATCTTTTTTTTGCGAATAGAAATAGCACTTAACCAGCGCCGCAATTAAATTAAGTTTTACTTCTTCATCAAGCTTAAGATTTTCCGTTTCAAGAAAATGGCTAATGCTGTTAATAATACTTTCATCCTGGTAATTTAATTCTTTGGCTTTCCTTATCAAATTAGAAGCGCCGTCCTCCCATATAACGCTAACTGTATCTATCAGTCTTTTATCAATGGAAGTTCTGATATTCTCCTCCAGCTTTTGTGAAGTGCCCGCAAGTTCCTTTCTTATTATATCATTAAAGTAATATTTAGCAAGAAAACTCAGGATTACTGCAATAAGTCCTGTAATGATAGATATCCATTTTATAATACCCTGCAATTCTTCTGATACCTGCCGGTTTACCTTTTCTGTAAGCAGATTATCAAAATCTTTTTTAGGTATGCGTGTATAATTATCTTCTTCAAGCTTTTTTTCAAGTGTATCAATTTTGGCGCGTAAAGAGTCGTTAGTTTTTTGTTGTGCCTGTACATCTAACGTACAGCTTAAGATAAAAAAGCAGAAAACAAATCTCTTTCTCATCAGTTAATTTTTTAGGTAATTGTATAGCAACTGCAGCAGTTATAAATATACAAGCATTTTGAAAAATCATTATAAAAAACAGAAACCGTTGTCTAACTACGGTAACAATTATGCTTTACCTGCTTTAGGAAACGTTACTTTCAATGATAATTAGCGCAAACGACGTATAAGCGATAGATTAATTCCGGCGCTGTTTAAAGACAGGCTTCCTTTACCAATTCCGTTCAACGGAATTTTATAATAAGGTTGTGCCTGTAAAAAATATTTATTGCTTGTTTTTATATTAATACCACCACCAACATTTAATATAGAAAACCAATTTTGTGATGAGTGATAGATATTGTAACTTTTTTCATTTACCATTCCGTTTTTTTCATATTTAAAATTGTAGTGCTCCTTATTCATAATGTAGGATGAAACCCCTGCAGTAACAAACCAGTTATGTTTTTTTTGTGCATTAAAATCATACTTAATGTTCAATGGAATTTCCCACATATAGCAGTTACCATCTGCAGAAAGAAGGTCCACAGATTGCAGGTACCACAGTTCATCTTTATGAAAGTATTCTCCCTTGGTAAAATAATTTTTTTTATCGTACAGCACGCCAGTTTCAATACTGATGCCGCTCTTAAAATGATATCCACCTGTTACACCTATGCCAAAACCCGGTAAAGAAGCTTTTTGAAAATTTATAAAACTAATATCTGCATTACCTGTTAAACTTGTGTATGCAAATGCTTCTCTTGTGTAATTACCAGTTTTATTTTTTTGTTTTGAAGTAGTTTTTTTCAACAGCATCCGTTTTATTATTATCAGGCAGGTTGTTATCAGCACTAACTGTGCTCAGGTTACTATCTTCAGGCTGGTGAATACTTTTATTTATAGTAGCATTCAGTTGTGGAAGTGGCTGGCTGTTTAAAACAGCTTTATTTACGTCTTTGCGGCTCCTGAGAAATGACGGGAATTTTATTATCCACAGATTTATTATCCCGGTATGAATTCAGTTGGCTATTTTCTGCAATAAGCTTTTTTTTATGTGTTGCTATTCTTTCACTGTTGACTACATGAGTATTTTTACCAGTGGCGGTTACGAAGTTTGCAGACGCCTTCTTTTTACTGATTGTATTTTTCTTTTCTAATGATTTATTTTGAAGTGTACTGTTTAATTTTTTAGCAGCACTGGTTGATTCATTATGCTGCTTTTTATTGGAAGAATAAAAACCTGCTTTATATGTTATAATTGAAATTGCAGGAATTAATAAGAGTAACCAAAGCCAGTAAAGTCTCCTCTGTTTTTCGTCTTTCTTTATTAATACAGTTGCAGTGTCATCGCTCTGCAATATGCTTCGCACCTGTGTCCAGTCGGCAGCCAACTCTACATTCAGCTCGTAGTTATCCGCCGCCTTCTTAAACATTTCTTCCATATCGTCATTTTTTATGTAAAACATAGTGCGTTGCCATTGTTGTCTTTTATAAAATGTTTTTGTAAAAATGCTCTTGCTTTTGCAAGATTAGATTTTGAAGTACCTATTGAAATGTTCAAGATTTTTGCTATTTCAGGATGCGAGTAACCGTCTATAACATATAAATTAAATACCACTCGGTATGCAGGGCTCAACTTTCTTATCAGCACAATCAGTTCTTTATATAATAATTTATCTTCCCCGTCTTCGGCGGCGCCTGCTCTTTTCCAAACAGTTTCAGATAGCTCTGTATTTTGCGGTACCAGGCTTTCTTTACTCATATAATCTATCGACGCATTAATTACTATTCTTTTTATCCATGCCATAAGCATAGCTTCAGGATTGTCCGGATCCCTTATCTGGAAATGGGCTATGTTTCGGAAAATTTTTACAAAGGCATCATTCGCTGCATGTGCAGCATTCTCAAAGCAGTGCACATACCGAAAGGATATTTTTAAAGCAAAGTGCAGGTACCTGTCATAAAATTCCTTCTGGCTACGCGGATCAGCATTAATACAGCCCTGTAAAATATTTAAAACATCCTGCAAGTTTCCTTCTCCTTCTTAGTTTAAATAAAACTTCTTTAAATGAAATATGGTTGCTTTAAGCAAAACTTTTATAGTTCTGCTTAGAATATAAAACGCAGTATAAATTATTTAATAAATCTACCCTGGTATTTACGCGGCGGGTAATATTTGTTGCTGAGCGCGAAAAAAAAGGCGCTGAAGAAGAATTATCTATACAGGTTGTGGAATCTTATGCAATTAAGCACAATACAATGCCTAAATTGTTATAAACAAAAAAAGCTGCCCATAGAAGGCAGCTTTATTATAAGGTGTTTATTTGTTACTTCTGAGAAAGAAATTCTTTCACTTTGTCTTTATGTACAATAGCTTCTTTAAAAGTGTAAGCGCCGGTTTTAGGACTACGTACCGAACGAATTACTTTACTCCAGTTTTTTGCTTCTGCGGCGGTTTTCTGATCTTTTGTTTTAATAGCCGTTTTTGCTGCCTTTGCCATGATTATTTAATTTCTTTATGAAGAGTTACTTTTTTAAGAACTGGGTTATACTTTTTTAATTCCAAACGTTCCGGTGAATTCTTTTTATTTTTTGTAGAAATGTAACGGCTGGTTCCGGGCAAGCCGCTGTTTTTATGCTCTGTGCATTCTAAAATTACCTGAACCCTGTTTCCTTTCTTTGCCATTTTAAAAATAGTTTAAAGTCAACTAAATTTTTTCTCCTTTAATACGCATTTCTTTTATTACAGCAGACAATCCTTTTTTATTAATAGTGCGGAGAGCTTCAGTTGAAACTTTTAAAGTAACCCACCTGTCTTCTTCTGCAAAATAAAAACGCTTTGTTTGAAGATTAGGTAAAAAACGGCGTTTTGTTTTAATATTGGAGTGAGAAACATAATGCCCGCCCATTGGTTTTTTTCCTGTTACCTCGCAAACTCTTGCCATAAATGAAATTTTTTCGGACGGCAAAAGTAATAAATTGGAACGAATAATATGCAATCTTTCTAATAAATTTATAGCACTTAATCCTTTATTATTTCAAATTTGTAAACTTTTGTTTCTGTTCCAACTTCAACAAAATAAACACCTCTGGTAAAATTGTTACCAAAAGTATAAGATTTTTTGTGTGTGCCCTGCGTGGAATAAACCAGCTTATCCGAACCGCCATATACTCTTATTTGAATATGATCTGAAACCAGGTTATCACCAACTGTAATTTTGAAAAACGAATTGCTGGGGTTAGGAGAACAGCTTACCTCTGTCGTACAATTTTCAGCTAATAATACTGCTGCATCAGACGAAACAATACAGTTGTTGCTGTCTTTTACTGCAATTTTATAATTTCCTTGTGAAAGATTTGTAAAATGAGCGCTTGTTTCAAAATTGCCATTATTAAGGCTGAACAGGTAAGGTGGAATACCATCTTTTGCCGATGCTACAATTTTTCCGTCAGGCGTGCAACCTGTGTTTTCAACAGACAGGCCCAGTTTAATTTTTGCAGGCGATTTCAGAATTACTGAATCCGAATTAATGCAACCTTGTGCGTCTTTAACAGTCAGCAAATATTTTCCTGCAGACAGGTTATTAAAAACAGAATCAGTTGTATAATTTTTATTATTTAAACTAAATCTGTAAGGCGCAATTCCATTAAAAGCAGAAGCCTGGATTGTTCCATTTTACCATTAAAGCAAGATGGATTCTGAGTTTAAAATTCGTGTTAACGGCTCTGCATAATTGACTGTTGCAGTCAACGCACCTGCAGTAAGATAGTTGCATGTAGAATCTGTAATTCCATTCCAGGTATATGGAACTAACAAAAAATAATAAACTTAGTATTTTTTGTAAGCGAAGTAGACACGAAAAAATGTATCTAATTTATTTGCGAGCCTGTTTGAAGCAATATACAATAACGTACCGTTTTTACAAATTTTTGACGGACTAATGCCGTTTGGATTATCTCATTAATTGAATGGCATTTGTAGAACAAAAAACGACAAATCCACTTTCATTAGCGCCTTTTGTAGGGAAAACTGCTTTACTCCAACTAAGCAAAATAGAAGAACTATCACCACATGCTCTAAAGAATTTAGGCTGACCAACAGGCGATGCGGATAAAGTATAAAAACTATCGGTAGCATAACCAGTACTGTGACTGACGTTCGCATTCATTGCATATAATGAGTAATAATACAATGATTGACTTTTTAAATTAATCCTGTTTTCAGAAAAAGTACCTATGGCAACCGTTGGATCGCGCATTCTGTTTTGTCCCAATAATGCAAAGCTTTTCATGCATAACTATATTAGACCCTCTGTCAATTAAGTGAGAAGACCCGGTGTTTGTTATTGTAGCACCAACTAAAGCGGAATTTGAAGTAACACTTTTTACGAAAGGATTACTTAATATAGGTGCATCTGGCCATGATTGCATACTATCTAAAATAAATTTAAATCGTTTTTTTATGGCTTGTTCTGTCGGAGTAAGTTTATCATTATCTAAAAGCTTTTCTTTCATTTACATCTTTTGCAATATTATAAAACTTAAAAGATGAGCCATTTCCGCTATCATATAATTTATAGTTTTTATCTCTTACCCATCTCTTTAGGTGGTCAAACCCGGGGTGGGCGCAATAATGCATAAACAGTTGTTGTTTCGAAGTATCTTCTATTCCCAACATTCTGGAATAAAAACTTAAGCCGTCAATAGTACCATACCTTGATAAATTATTATTATGTGCTGCCCGGGCAAATGTGGGTAAGAAATCAGTAAAATCTATAAGATCATCATTTATCAACCCCGAAGGAATATGTGACGGCCAATAAGCAACTAAAGGCACATGCGTACCTTTTTCTTTTGTACCTGCTTTTCCGCCTTCTACATCAGAAATAGTATCTGTATTATAAAAAATTTCAGATGGAGTTCCATTGTCTCCTGAAAAAACAACAATTGTATTTTTATCTAACCCTGTTTTTTTTAATTTATTTAAAATAGCTACCAATTGTTAAGTCAATGTACTTAATCATTGAAGGGTAAAAACTCGTGTCACTTCTGTTACTATTGGCATCCCAGTTTGCATACGCCGTATCCATGAGAGTTGGTGAAAAAGGCGCATGGGCAAGAGACATGGGATAATAAATAAAAAAAGGATTATTGGCATTGCTATCAATAAAACTCATAATACGATCGGTTAATATATCGTCACAATATTTTCCCGTTACAACCGCTATTAGGAACACGCCCTTTATTATCAACCAATACAGGGCTTTTATAACGTAATTTAGGAAGCGAATCCTCCGTTATTACAACAGCAGTATAAGTATCAAAACCCCAATTTGCCATTAAATTTATAAGAAAATGGGAGCTGTAGTTTACCAAAAAAACCTGTTTTGTATCCTGCATCCTGCATTACATTTCCAAAGGTTTTTTCGCTATCATTCATATAACCCCAATTACTGTAATTGCGAAAATTATACTTACCCGTTAAAAGCATACAACGGGATGGGGAACAAAGCGGCGTTCCTTCACATGTGTAAATTATGCCGTGATGCGCCATTGAATCAATATTAGGCGTGGTATAAGATTTATTTCCATTTACTGATAATAAATCATAACCAAGGTCATCAGCTAAAATAAAAATTACATTAGGCTTTTGCTGTGCGAGGATGTTAGTGTTACTACTTAAAACAACAAGAAAAAAAATTAGAATTTTTATAGAAAGATTCTTTAAAGCAGAAGAAAGGGTTGTCAATATTTTAGTTTAATTGGTTAAAAATAATTTGAAAGAATTTCACAAACGAAATGACGTTTATCAACCCGGTTTATTAATTATTATTGATATTAAATTTAATTTTTTAATAATTTATATTTTAGATTTTGATCGCCTGCCTTGATATAAACAAGGTAAGCTCCTTTCGTCCATGCTGCGCCAAAGCCAAAGGACGAATGTTTATTCGCTTTTTTTGCATAAACTAATTTACCTAAGCTATTATATACTTCTATTTGAATGTTATCAGATATTTGACTGCCAATTGTTATTTTAAATTCTGTACTGGTTGGATTTGGTGCGAATACAATACTTGTATTGCAATCTTGTGTTACTGATGCTACCACAGCATCAGATGATACGTTGCATTTATTGCCATCCTGTACCGTAATTATATAACTTCCTTTTGAAAGGTTTGTAAAATGAGAGATTGTATCAAAATTGCCATTATTAAAGCTGAACATATAAGGGGGAATGCCGTCTTTTGCAGAAGCAATAACAGAACCATTTGAAGCGGGTATACAATCCGCGTCTTGAACAGAAAGCTTAAGTTTAATTGCTTGAGGTTGTTTAATAATTATCTAAACAGAATCTTTACAGTTATTGGCATCTTTTACTTCAAGCAAGTACTGCCCCGGTTTAAGGTTATAAAAAACAGAATCAAAGCTGTAACTTTTATTATTCAAACTAAAACTGTAAGGAATTTTTCCATTTACAGCCGAAGCTTTAATACTGCCGTTTTCACTATTAAAGCATAAAGGGTTTTTAGTTAACGAGTTTAAGGTTAGTGGATTCAAATAAGATTTAATTGTAATTGAAGGCGCTCCGTTAGTAAGATAGTTGCACGTTAAATCTGTTATTCCATTATAAGTAAATGGCAATACTAAAAGATGATACATGACATTTTTCGGAAGATTTGAAATACGGACAAAAGTATCTGGTAAATTAGGTAATTGTGCTGTGATAAGAGCAACCAATGTTCCATTTTTTGCAATTTTTGAGGGCGCTATTCCGTTTGGATTGTTCGTCAACTGAATACTGCTATCGCTTGAATAAAAAACGGCATACCCTCCTCTAGTTGCATATTTATTTGGGAATCTAACACCGTCCCAGTTAAGTAAAACCGAACATTCAGATATTGATGCACTAAAATTCGATGATTGTACAAGAGGCGGTTTTGAAAGCGTATAAAAACTATCAACAGCATAACCAGTATTGTGACTGGAATCTTTGTTCATTGCATATAATGAGTATGAATATAAAGGTCTCGCCTAATAAACCATCTACTTTTTCAGAAAACGTGCCCAATGTTATTAAGCTATCGTGTATTATATTATTTGGTATATATGGATGAATATTACTTCCTTTTTTTATTATGGTTGATCCCCTGTCAATTAATTCGCCCGCACCTGCATTAGTATCCAGTTTACTGGGATTATTGTTTGCGCTTGCATACAGTAAAGTTGCATTTCGTGTAACGGTTGCTGGGCTGTTGCCATTAGGATCCGGAGAAATTACAATTTGCTCGGTTGAATAAAAAACAGCGTATCCGCGAAGCTTTGCACCACTTAAAGGAAATACTGCGTGACTCCAACTTAAAAATACAGATGAACTGTCGGCACAGGCTTTAAAATAAGAGGGCTGTAACACCGGTGCCGTGGAAAGGGTAAAAAACTTACCTCTTATATAACCTGTACTATTACTTTCATTTTGATTCATTGCATAAATTGAAAACCCGTATGCAGTCTCAGCAGCCAAATCTACCCTTAGCTGCGAAAAAGATCCTAATGAAACAACAGAATCTCTCTTTCTATGTTGACCCAAAGTTGGAATTAAAGCCGACCCGATGATATTTGAGCCTCTGTCAATAAGCGGCGAATAGCCTGCATCTGCAACAGTTGCTCCGATGACAGCAGAATTTGAAGTTATATTTTTTACAAACACCTGGTTTAAGGAGGGTGCACTTTTCCAAATGACTATACTGTCTAAAATGTGTTTAAACTGTTTCTTAATTGCTTTTTCGTTATTTGTAAGATTACCGTCGTCTAAAGGCTTTAACTCCTTTTCGTCGTCAATTATGTTGTAAAATCTAAATTTGCCTCCTTTTGAACTGTCATATAATTTATAGCTTTTATCGCGCACCCATCTTTGTAATTTGTCAAACCCGGGGTGGGCGCAATAATGCATAAACAGTTGTTTTTTTGAAGCATCCTCAACTCCTAACATCCTGTTGTAAAAGCTCAATCCATCAACTTTACCATAGCCGGATAAATCCTTAATTCCGCCTATTTCTGCAAAAGTTGACAGGAAATCTGTAAAATCAATAAGATCATCATTTTTTTGCGCTGCCTGGATATGCGAAGGCCAATAAACCACCAATGGCACATGTGTACCGCCTTCAGTTGTAGCTCTTTTTTCACCCTCAATATCGCTGTTTTCATCTACGTCATAATATATTTGAAAAGGCGTGCCGTTATCACCGGCAAAAATTACGATTGTATTTTTATCCAATCCCTTTTCCTTTAATTCATTCAATATCCTTCCAACCTCGATATCCATATGTTTAACCATGGAATGAAAGAAACTTGTGTCACTTACTTTACTATCTGGTTTCCAGGTTTTATAGGCATACATCTTCGGGAGTTGGTGAAAAAGGATCGTGAACTAAAGACATTGAATAATAAGCAAAAAAAGGTTGGTTTATATTATCATCGATAAACTTACATATCCGATCAGTAAGAATATCGTCACAATATTTATCTTTTGTGACTGTTTCAGGAACACGACCGCTATTATCGATCAATGTTGGGCTTTTGTATCGCCGGGTTTGTATGGAATCTTCGGTCAGCGAAAAAATGTCATAAGTATCAAATCCCCACTTCTGCATAATGGCTGGTGAAAACTGAAGCTGTAATTTTCCGAAAAAACCTGTTTTATATCCTGCATCCTGCATTACATTTCCAAAAGTTTTTTCGCTATCATTTATGTAACCCCAATTACTGTAATTACGGAAATTATACTTACCCGTTAAAAGCATGCAACGGGATGGGGAACAAAGCGGTGTTCCTTCGCAGTGCGTAAAATTTATGCCATGATGCGCCATCGAATCAATATTAGGCGTGGTATAAGATTTACTGCCATTTACTGATAACAAATTATACCCTACATCATCAGCCAGAATAAAAATTACATTGGGCTTTTCTTGCGCACTGATATTGTTTTGATAATTTAAAAAAATTAAAAGAATTGCAACTGTTTTTACTGCAAAGCTTTTAGAGTTGAAATAAAAATCCATCTAAGCGTTAGTTTAGGTTGAATAATTAACATAAGCCCGGTAAAAATAAAAAATTATTTCGTATAAACTCCGTAATGTTTTAGTACATGAATTTTAATTCCATTATCCTCGAAATAAATAAGCTTCGATTCCCTGAACTGTTTGTTGTTGTCTAAAAACCCTGCAATGCACGATGGGCGCTTATCTCCTTTAATAATTTCTACAGATGGAACCTGGCCAAAGTTGGGAACTCTTAGCGTGTCTTCCACCTCAAGGTTCTTATAATTTACCTTAATGAGATAGTGAAATGTCTCTTTGGTCTCAAACAAAGCAACTTTAAACTCATCGGTTGTTTCAAAACTTTTTACAGTTTCCGCATAAGCTTTAACCGGGTTTGGATTTACATTGGATCTTGTTTGTGAAACTTTATCCGTAGTATACACAACTGAATCTTGCGGATTTTTATTATTGCCAGTATTTGTATTGCATGATAAAAACAATATCATTGAAAAGACCACGCAAATTGCTTTCATTAATTTTTGTTTGATATTCCAAAACAAAAAGGCTGCCTTTTTATGAGCAGCCTTTTCTTTTATAAAAATATTTTATTTGTTTACAGATGCCGATGGTGTTGCAACAACTTCGGTTTTATGTTTACCAACAGCTACGCCATCTCTTGTTTGATGTAAGTGCGCTAAAGTTGGTGCAATAACAAGCGATACAATACTCATCAGTTTAATAAGAATATTCATTGACGGGCCGGATGTATCTTTAAAAGGATCACCTACTGTATCACCCGTAACAGATGCTTTATGCGGTTCGCTCTTTTTATAAAACATTTCGCCGTTTATTTCCACGCCTTTTTCAAAAGACTTTTTTGCATTGTCCCATGCGCCGCCTGCATTGTTTTGAAACATGCCCATTAAAACACCGCTAACCGTTGCGCCGGCTAAGAATCCGCCTAATGCTTCAGGACCTAAAAGGAAGCCTATAATTAGCGGAGAAATAATTGCAATAGCACCGGGCAACATCATTTTTTTGATAGATGCTTCCGTTGAAATGGCAACGCATTTTTCGTATTCTGGTTTGCCGGTTCCTTCCATAATTCCCGGGATTGTTCTAAACTGGCGGCGCACTTCTTCAACCATCGCCATTGCCGCCTGTCCTACAGCACGTATTGCCAAAGAAGAAAATATAAAAGGAATACCGGCACCTACAAATAGTGAAGCCAATACCTTCGCTTTGTAAATATCAATGCCTGCCATGTTATAACCATTATGATTTATCACGCCAACATAGGCAGCAAACAAGGCTAATGCTGTAAGCGCGGCAGAAGCAATTGCAAATCCTTTACCTGTTGCAGCAGTTGTGTTTCCAACCGCATCTAATACATCGGTTTTTTCACGAACATCTTTTGGCAATTCACTCATTTCTGCAATACCACCTGCATTATCTGCAATCGGGCCAAATGCATCTATAGCTAACTGCATTGCCGTTGTAGCCATCATGCCCGCAGCGGCGATTGCAACACCATACAAACCTGCACATGCATAAGAACCCCAGATACCTGCAGCTAAAACAAGAATGGGAAGTAATGTAGATTCCATACCAACCGCCAAGCCACCAATAACATTTGTTGCATGGCCGGTTGCTGACTGGCGTATAATTGATTTTACAGGGCCTTTATGCATTGCTGTATAATACTCTGTAATCATACTCATTAAAGTGCCAACTGCTAATCCAACTAAAATAGCACCCAATACACCGTTACGTGTAATAGCAACTGCGCCGGGAACAATTTCTGCAGGATTATTCAAAATAAAATCTCTTCTTAGATAAATAGCTGAATCCGGTAAAATATAATAAACCAAAGCGGCACTGGCAATAGCTGTTAGAATTATTGAACCCCAGTTACCCATATTAAGCGCTTTTTGCACATTGGAAGTGCTGATGCCGGCACTGTCACTCACTTTTACGAATAATGTTCCTACAATAGAAAATAAAATTCCAACACCTGCTATCAGCATTGGTAATAAAATTGGTGCAAACCCACCAAAACTATCATGAGAAACTGCTTCCTGTCCAAGCACCATTGTAGCTAAAATTGTTGCCACATAAGAACCAAAAAGGTCGGCGCCCATACCAGCAACATCGCCTACATTATCGCCCACATTATCTGCAATAGTTGCAGGGTTACGCGGATCATCTTCCGGAATACCTGCTTCAACTTTACCTACTAAATCAGCGCCCACATCGGCAGCCTTTGTATAAATACCGCCGCCAACACGTGCAAACAACGCAATAGACTCAGAGCCTAAAGAAAAACCGGTAAGAATTTCAATAGTCTTTACCATGTCTTCTGAATTAGCATCTGCACCCGGCGCAAAAATGTGTTTCAATATTAAAAACACGCTGCTTAACCCAAGTACAGCTAAACCTGCAACACCTAAACCCATTACAGAGCCGCCGGTGAAAGAAACTTTTAATGCTTTGGATAAACTTGTTCTGGCAGCATGTGCCGTACGCACATTAGCTTTGGTAGCAACCTTCATTCCTATATAACCCGCAGTGGCACTGCATACCGCGCCAACAATAAAAGCAATGGCAATTGACCAATGAGAATTAGCATTACTGTTTGCCATAACCCCTAATAACAAGGCAACAATAACTACAAAATATCCCAATATTTTCCATTCGGCTTTTAAAAAAGCCATCGCGCCTTCAGCTATGTATTTGCTGATGGTTTGCATGTGCTCGTTGCCTGCATCCTGTTTACTAACCCAGCTAAATTTTACAAATGTGTATAATAGTCCGATTACACCCATAACCGGGACAAGCAGAAATAGAGTCTCATTCATAGTGTAATAGTGATTTTTTAAATGGTCGCAAAAATAGGGGAAATGAGCAATTGAGTAAGAGTTATTTGCCGATTTTGCTGATTTTGTAAGCCTGAAGCAATTTTGGCTCTTCGTTCCGGCAGCGCGGCTTGCTTTTGGAGTTTCTAAACCGATCGATTTTATTCCAAAACCGATTGACGTTACATCAAAACCGATCGATTTTATGTCAAAACCGATCGACTTTACTTTAAAACCGTGCGTTTTACAGAAAAAACGTGGTTTATCCATTTCAAACCTGCCTCATTTATCTTTGACTTATGCAACACAACTTAAACGCGCAGCTAATTGAAACGGCAACTTATATCAAAACAAAATTTAATGCAGAGCCGGTAATTGGTGTTGTTTTAGGCAGTGGATTAGGAAACTTTATTGAAGAAATAAAGGTGGAAGCTGAAATAAATTATAGTAATCTGCCGCATTTCCCGGTAAGCACGGTTAAGGGCCACAGCGGAAAATTAATTCTTGGGAAAATGCACGGGAAAAGCATTGTTGTTATGTCGGGCAGGTTTCATTATTATGAAGGTTATACGCCGCAACAGGTGGCTTACCCAGTGCGGGTAATGAAAATGCTTGGCGTAAAAACCGTACTAATTTCAAATGCAGCCGGCGGGGTAAACAATTCCTTTAAAGTTGGCGACCTGATGATAATTAATGATCACATCAGTCTTTTTACAGTTAATCCGTTACTTGGAAAAAATGAAGATGAATTAGGTATACGGTTTCCAGATATGAGCGAACCTTATGATAAAGAACTTATCAATAAAACAAAATCAATTGCCAAAAATTTAGGGTATGACGTGAAGGAAGGCGTTTATTGCGGCGTTACCGGGCCATCATTTGAAACACGGGCAGAATATAAATTGATAAAAGCTGTTGGTGGCGATGCGGTTGGTATGAGCACGATACAGGAAGTGATTGCTGCTGTGCATGCAGGCATGAAAGTTTTTGCGATAAGCATTATTTCAAACATGGGCATTCGTGATGAAGAAAATGAAGTAACGCACGAAGAAGTTTTACATGCAGCGAGCGCCGCTGAGCCAAAAATGACTGCAATATTTAAAGAACTGATTGCTATTTTATAAAAACTAATTTTCGCACAGAGAGAACTGAGTTCACAGAGAGATGCTAATTAAGAAAGAAATTATATTTCTTCCTCCGTGTTCTCTTTCGCTCTGTGCGATATATTCTTTAGCTCTGTGTAAAACAGGGCACTGTAAAATAAAAATTACTGCCTTTGCCTTCTTCGCTTTCAATACCAAATTCTCCGCCGTTTTGTTCTATGTAATCTTTTGCTATAACAAGGCCAAGGCCTGTACCCTTTTCACCCTTTGTTCCAAAAGATGATTCGTAATTCATTTTGTCAAGCAGGTTTTTTACAAGGTCTTCACTCATTCCCTTGCCGCTGTCTATTACATTAACCTGTATTTTGTCTCCTATTAATTCGGTTGTAATTTTTATAATACTTTTTGGATAGGAGAATTTAATTGCGTTGGTTATAAAATTGCGCAGCACAATGTCAAACATATCTGCATCTGCATAAGCTTCGCCAAAAAAATGAAAATCTGTTTCAATTACAATTGCCTTCCTGTCCGCCTGTTCCCACAAGCCTTCTGCAACTTTTAAAATTTCTGTTTGAATATTTATTGATAAAGGATTAAATTTTATATGTTCTAACTGCGTTCTCCCCCACCGAAGTAATTCATCAACCAGCTCGTAGCACTGAGCGAAGCTTTTCGAAATTATTTTAATCGAATCCAGTAGTTCGTCACGTGAGTATGTTTCATAATCTTTAATCAGCGATTTTAAAAAAGATGCATTAACGCCCAATGGTGCCCTTAAGTCGTGTGCAATTATTGATACCAGCTTGTTTTTATGCTGATTTAACTGCAATAAATTTTCCTGCGCTGTTATCTGGTCAGAAATATCAACTGACCAGGCTGCTACCATTTCACAGCCTTTGTAATGAATAGGAAATCTTATTGTTTTATATGTTTTTGGGTGCCCGGGATGCCTGCCCTGTTCAACAGTTTCAACAATGCCACCCACTTCCAGTACGGATTTGTTATTCGCAATAAATGTTTTTCCTAAATCCCCCGGATAAATGTCCAACACACTTTTTCCAATCACAGTTTCAGAAAATTCAAAAAATTTTAAATAACGCTCATTCATAAAATGTATAATTCCTTCGGCGTCTATTACCCACGCAAGCAATGGACTGTTTTCCATAAACTCTTCAAACAATAACCGGCTTTCATACAAGTTTTTTTCAACAGCATTTTTTTTCTGCTCGAGAAATTCAACTTCTTTCGAGGCTGTAAAATCTTTTATAATTACACAAACATTGGTAATGTCGCCAAACTCATTTTTTAATGGCGAGTATGTTATATTAAAATATAATTTCGGCTCTGTATCAGATTCCACATCATAGTTAACCGTTTCGCCGGAAAATGCGCGGTTATAACTTGTTTCCACTTCTCCCAAATATTTTTCAGAAACATACCTAAACGCACTTTCTCCTGTTTTGTAATTTGAACTAAAAAATCGCTGAACATTTCCCTTCGGACTTAAATATGTTATGTTGCGATCTTTATCAACTATTAGAAAACTTTCTTCAAGCTGCATTAAAACAGATATAAAATTCTGCAGCGATTTTTTTGTATTTATTTCATCGGTAACATTTCTGCTTATACCGATATAGCCAATCTTTTTTCCCTGCGTATTTTTAACAATCGTAAAAGCAGTTTCTAAAAAAACAGGTTTACCACGGTCGAATATTTTAACCAGGCCTTTCCATTTGTTATTTCTTACCAGTTGTTTTATAACTTCTTCATTGGTTGCATTTATATATTCATGGTGTAATACATCCGTAATACGTTTACCCACAGTTTCCTCCGCAGAAAGCTTGTATAATTTTTCAGCAGCGGTGTTCCATGTTTGAATGATAAAATTTGTATCTATAGAGATAATAACATTGTCAATTCCTGAGAGAAGTGCCTGGTAATAAAAAGCATCTTTAAAACCTGAAGCTGTATTAGGGGGTTGCATACGTTTTGAAAAGGTAAGAATAAAATTAAACAATTTCCATCATCACTACCAGTTCCGGATTTTTTTCAATGCTCATAAAAGGCATACTCATTTTTGTTTGTATTAGTGTACAGTAAATTCAATAAAAAGAAATTACTTTAAGTTCGCTGATACAATCATCTTTCATGAAAAAGTTTATACTGCTTTTTATAATTGCATTTGTGCCTGCAATATTATTTTCTCAAAATTCTTTAACGCCGGAATTGTTATGGAAGCTGGGTAGAGTAAATGCGACCGGCATCTCAAAAGACAAACAATACATTATTTATTCTGTAGCTACGCCCGATGTTGAACAAAATAAAAATATCACCAAAACATATCGCATACCTGTTGATGGTGGCACCGCGGAGCAGATAAGCAATGCAGATACACTCGTTTATAATAATCATATTTCGCCGGATGGCAAATGGAGGATTAGCGATAGCGATGTAAAAGTTATGAATGTATATGGCAGCGATTTTTATCCCGGCCTGGCAAAAAGCAATGTGCTTATTTATAATTCGCTTATGTATCGCCATTGGGATACATGGGAAGATGGAAAATTCAGTCATATTTTTTTAAGCGCTGTTGGTGATACGGCTAAAAAAGATTTAATGCCTGGCGAGCCATATGATTGTCCGCAAAAACCTTTTGGCGGGGATGAGGATTATATATGGAATCCTGATGGAAAACATATTGTTTATGTAACAAAGAAAAAATCAGGAACAGCTTATGCCATCAGCACCAACACCGATTTGTATGAGTATGATGTTGAAAACGGCACAACAAAAAATCTAACGGAAGGCATGATGGGTTACGACATCAATCCATCATACAACACAAAAGGAGAACTCGCATGGCTTAGCATGAAACGTGAAGGTTATGAAGCCGACAAGCAGGACTTAGTTGTATCAAACGGAAAGACAAAAATGAATTTAACTGCAAGCCGTGATGATATTAATGTTGCAAGCTTTGTGTGGAGTGATGATGGCAACAATATATTTTTTATCGCACCGAAAGATGGAACAGAGCAATTGTTTGAAGTGAATTATCCGGGATTAACAAAAATGGCTGTTACGGTAAAACAAATCACCAACGGCGATTTTGATGTAAGTGGAATTGTTGCGCAAAAAGATAATACGCTGTTTGTTACAAGAACAGATTTTAATCATGCAGCAGAAATTTTTACCGTTGATGTGAATAACGGCAACATGAAAAAATTGACTTATGTAAATGACAATGCAAATAATAATCTTGCCCAATGCACCTGGCAAAAAAAATATGTAACAACAACTGATAATAAAAAAATGGTGGTGTGGGTTGTGCTGCCGCCAAACTTCGATTCAACAAAAAAATATCCAACACTTTTATATTGCCAGGGCGGACCGCAGGCTGCACTTACACAATTTTATTCTTTCCGCTGGAACTTTCAGTTGATGGCTTCGCAAGGTTATATTATTGTTGCGCCTTGCCGCCGCGGCATGCCAGGCTTTGGTACAAAATGGAACGAAGATGTTAGTAAAGATTGGGGCGGACAAGTGCTGAAAGATTATTTAAGTGCGATTGATGCTGTATCAAAAGAAAAATATGTTGATACATCAAAACGTGGTTGTGTTGGTGCCAGTTTTGGCGGTTTTAGTGTGTTCGCGCTGGAAGCATTGCATAATGGCCGTTTTAAAACTTTTATATCGCATGATGGTGTGTTTGATTTTAAAAGCATGTACGGCACAACAGATGAAATGTGGTTTGAAAATTGGGAAAAAGGCGGCGCTTACTGGGAAAAAAACAATGCTGTTGCACAACGTTCCTTTAATCAAAGCCCGAGCAATTTCGTTGACAAATGGAATACACCGATTTTAATTTTTGAAGGTGGTAAAGATTATCGTGTTCCGTTTGAGCAGGCACAGCAGGCATTCCAGGCGGCGCAATTAAAAGGTATAAAAAGCAGGTTCATCATATTGCCTGATGAAAATCATTGGGTATTAAAAGCACAGGATGCTTTGGTGTGGCAACACGAATTTTTTAAGTGGCTGGATGAGACGTTGAAGTAGGTTATTAATACAACACCTGGCAATTATCGCAGAAAAAAGTTCTGCGGTTTGTTTTGCCAACATATTCTTTATGTGCAGGAATATTACAACGCGGGCAAATTGTTTTTGTATGAATGCACCAATGTTTTCGCAACACAAAAGCTTTTTTCCATTTTAAAAAATCAAAACTGTAATTTCTGGCTTCAGCAACAAGGTCATTTAATTTTTTCTTTGGCAAATCGCCTGCTTTGGTTTTTGGATGCACTTTAATTCTCCACAACACTTCATTCTTAATAATATTTCCAACACCTGCAAAAACGTTTTGATTAAGCAAAGCATCTGCCACAAGTGTGTCCGGAATTTCAGCCAATTTCTTTGTTGCTTTTGAAGGATTCCATGCATCACTCATAACATCTGCACTCCAGTCATAAATTTCATCTGGATCTTCATGAAATATTTTTAGTGAGCAGGCATAGAAATTTATTTCACCATTTTTAAACTGCAGGGAAAGTCTTACAGGCGTTTCCTTTTTTTCGTTGATGCGATAAGAGCCAAACAACATAAAATGTACACGCAGTGTAGTGCCTTTACAACAAACAAGAAAATGTTTGCCCCAGCTTTTAAAATCGATCACGGTTTTATTTTTTAATTGCTGGTAATCAATTTTTGAATTGCCGCTTACATTTAAAATTTTCTTTCCTTTAAATGATTGTACTTCATCTTTTAAAATAACAATTGATGGACCTTCTGGCATAAAGAATTGTTGGCAAATCTTTAGCCAAACAATTTGCAGTCAAAATTATTAACCAATTAAAAAAAGTTGTGGGCTTTGTTTATTTTTATATTCATGCGGCTTACAAAAAAAGATTTCGATGCAGTAGTTGTTGGCTCAGGTCCGAATGGTTTGGCCGCAGCCATTACACTGCAACAAGCTGGTCTTTCTGTGTTGATTATTGAAGCAAAAAAAATTTTAGGCGGCGGATTACATTCCGCAGAATTAACCTTGCCCGGGTTTGTTCATGATGTATGTTCGGCGGTGCACCCGTTGGCTGTAAACTCTCCCTTTTTTTCAACACTACCGTTAAATAACTTTGGACTTGAATACATTTTTCCGCCAATTGCAGCAGCACATCCTTTTGATGATGGCACTGCCGCCGCATTGTTTCAATCCATAACAAAAACAGCGAAATCATTAAATGATGATGAAGATTTTTATAACAAATTCATGAATGATTTAGTGAAAGACTGGCCGCACATTAATGAACTTATCTTAGGACCTTTTAAATTTCCAAAGCATCCTATTGACGCAGCAAAGTTTGGTTATTATGCGCTTTCGTCTGCAAATAGCTTTGCAAAAAATCATTTGCACAATAAACAGTCACGCGGTTTTTGGGCAGGCATGGCAGCGCATTCTATTCAACCACTTACAAACCTTGCTACATCTGGTTTTGCACTCATGCTTTTATTGCTTGCACATTTAAAAGGGTGGCCAATAATAAAAGGCGGTTCACAGAAATTAGCCGATGCATTAATTGCATATTTTATTTCGTTAGGCGGAAAAACAGAAACCAATACAGAAATAAAATCTTTGCAGCAAATACCGTCTTCTCATGCAGTTTTGTTTGATGTTACACCAAAACAATTATTAAAAATTGCGGAACATAAATTCTCATCGCTCTATCAGCATCAATTAAAAAATTATCGCTACGGCATGGGCGTATTTAAAATTGATTGGGCTTTGGATGCACCTGTTCCTTTTATAAACGAAGCATGCAAAAGCGCAGGCACCGTGCACCTTGGAAATACGTTTGAAGAAATTGCGCTGAGTGAAAAAATAAATGCAGCAAATCAACATCCTGAAAAACCATTTGTGCTGTTTGTACAACCAAGTTTATTTGATGATACACGTGCACCGGCAAACAAACATACTGCATGGGCTTATTGCCATGTACCAAATGGCTCATCAGAAAACATGACCACTAAAATTGAACAACAGGTTGAACGTTTTGCGCCAGGTTTTAAAGAACGCATTTTAGCAAGACATGTAATGGATACAAACGAACTTGAATCGTATAATGCAAATTATATCGGCGGTGATATTAATGGCGGCGTTCAAAACATTAGCCAAATTTTCACAAGACCAGCCTTGAGGTTTTCACCATACAAAACATCAGCAAAAGGAATTTATATCTGCTCTTCCTCTACACCACCAGGCGGCGGCGTACACGGTATGTGCGGCTATCATGCGGCAAAGAGCGTATTGAAAGATATTTTTGGAATCACACTTCGGCTATAATTCATTACAAACAGGTTATGACTATTCTGTTCTCAAACTTTTCGCCGGATTTGTAACGGCTGCTCTTATTGCCTGGAAGCTTACAGTTATCAGCGCAATCAACGTTGCAAGTAATCCTGCAACAATAAATATCGCCGGATTAATGTGAACGCGGTATTCAAAATCCTGCAGCCAGTTATTCATTAACCAGCCTGCCAGCGGAAATGCAATAAGACAGGAAATGATTACAAGTTTTATAAAATCTTTCGACAACAAACCGGCAAGCCCGCTTGTTGATGCACCCAATACTTTTCTGATACCAATTTCTTTTGTACGTTTTTCGGCGGTGTAAGCTGATAATCCAAACAAACCTAAACAGGAAATTACGATTGCAAGCACCGCAAATACTCCGGCTAATTTTCCAATAAGCGATTCTGTTTTGAATAATTGATTGAACTGCTCATCAACAAAATTAAATTCAACAGGATAGCCGGGATTATTATGTTTGACTACTGATTCAATTTTTGCAAGCGCTGATTTTATATCTGCATTCTGTTTTAACCGAACGCTTAAATAATTTACGTTCGACGTATCAGAATACATAATCAGCGGCGAAGCCGGCGCATACATCGAGTTATAAACAAAATCTTTTATTACGCCGACAATGGTATATTTTTCTTTGCCATCGTTGCGTGTAAGAATGCTGCCAACCACATCTTTTTTACGCAGTAATTTTGCCAGGGCTTCATTAATAATAACATTATTGCTGTCTGATTTTATATCCGTATAAAAATCTCTGCCGCTTTTTAAATGCATGCCCATTGTTGAAATATATTCAGGGCTTACGCCTTCCACTGTTATCAAAACTTGCTTTTTAGGGTCTTTACCAGCCCATGCAAAATCGCCGGTATTACTGCCCAGTTGCAGAACCTGGTTGTTGCTTAAACTTGCATTTTGCACGAAACCGGTTTGCAGTAAATCATTTTTTATTACACTGAAGTTTTCCTTCATTTTACCATTTAAATCAGTATAAATAAGGCCCTGCTTATTGTAACCTAAATCCCTGTTTTTTACATGTTGTATTTGCTGGTAAATAATTATAGTGCTGATGATAAGCGTAACAGAAATGGCAAACTGGAGTACAACCAATCCTTTCCTGATTAATCCTGCGCTGCCTGTTTTTAATTTTAATCCTTTTAATACAGCAATGGGATTGAATGAAGAAAGATAAAATGCAGGATAGCTGCCGGCGATCAAACCGCATAATATAGTGATCAATAACAAAGCGCCAAAATGAGATGGATTAAAAATATCAAGCACCAATTGTTTTTCAACAAGCGTATTAAATGCAGGTAATACAAGTAAAATTATTATGATGGCGAACAGCGTTGAAAGCAGCGACATAAATAATGCTTCGCCAATAAATTGTGCAATTAATTTTCTTTTTCCTGCGCCCAAAACCTTTCTTACACCAACTTCTCTTGCACGTTGCTCGGAGCGTGCAGTGGCAAGATTCATAAAATTAATGCAGGCAATAATTAGTATTATCCATGCAATTAAACTAAACAGGTTTACATATTTTAAGCGGCCTTCTTTTTCTTTTCCGTTTGTATCAAAATTGTTGTAGAGTCGCCATTTATTCATTGGGTAAATCGACATTCTTGCAATGGCATCAGGTTGCTTTCGTTTCTATATAACTGTATAATTTTTTATTGATGGAAGCAATGTTTGCGTTGGGTTCTGTTTCAACATAAGTAATAACACCATTGTTGCCCCATTCTTTCAGCCACGTATTATCATCTTCATATATTTTAAAAGGCGCCAGCCAGTTAAATCTGAATGATACATTTTTAGGCAGGTCTTTTATTACGCCTGTAATAATATAATCCTGTTTATTATTTACTTTAAGCGACTTGCCAATAACATCAGTTGTACCAAAAAACTTTTTCGCCATTGTTTCATTTACCACCAGTGAATACAATTGATTAAATGCGGTCGCTGCATTGCCCTTTACAAACTGCAGTTGAAACATGGTTAAAAACGGTGCGTCTACATAGTTACCCTGGTCATAAATATTTTTATCATCAACAGAAAATAAAAGTTGATTGCCCCATGTACACCGAGCCGTATTTTTTATGCCCGGAATTTCTGCCTTCATTCCCTGTGCCATTGGCCCTGGTGTAGCATCAAACGTAAACGTGGTGCCATCATAGGTTTGCTGATCTTTTACATTATATAAATTATTACGGTTGCTGAAGTAATGATTATAGGTGAATTCATCTTCAACCCACAAAAAAATTAATGCAGCGCAGGCAATGCCTACAGCCAAACCAAAAATGTTTAAAAAGCTGTATGTTTTATTCTTCCACAGATTGCGGAAAGTGGTTTTTAAATAATTGCGAAACATGGAAATTGTTTTAAGTTCTAAGTTTAAGTTTTGAGTTATGCACTGCTTTCGTTGTTTTACTTTTCACCAACGGTTATGCCAGTACGTAAACGCTTTAACAATAAATGATTTAGAAGTATTACAGTGATTTAGAAGTGTACGAAAGCGAACAGTGTTTGTTACAGTGCCGTACACGAACAGTTAATAAGGTAAAAAGCAAATCAATTTCTAAATTTTTCCGATCAGTATTTCCAAATAAAAGATCACACTTCGCTCCAAACCTGCGCTGCTTTTATTGCGCGCTTCCAGCCTTTAATTAAACTGTCTTTTTGCGATGATGGCATTCGTGATTCAAATGTTTTTTCAATTTGCCACTGATTTGAAATATCATCCATATTTTTCCAGTAACCAACCGCAAGCCCGGCAAGATAGGCTGCGCCCAGCGCCGTTGTTTCTGTAATTTTTGGACGTATAACTTTTGTGTTTAGAATATCGCTTTGAAACTGCATCAGTAAATTATTTGCAGTAGCACCTCCATCAACGCGCAATTCTTTTACTTCAATATTTGCATCGGCCTGCATGGCATTAATAACATCCATTGTTTGGTAAGCAACGCTTTCGAGTGCTGCACGTGCAAATATGCGCATCAGTTGTTCCGCGTGTAATACCAACAACCATTCCTCTTGCATGCTGATTCCAATAGGGCGCACCTAATCCTGCAAATGCAGGAATAAAATATACACCTTCATTTGTTGCAGCTTTACTCGCTAATTGTTCAATGTCAGGAGAATTTTGTATGATATGCAAGCCATCACGCAGCCATTGCACAACTGCACCGGCAATAAATACGCTTCCTTCCAGCGCATAAAAAGTTTTATTATTTATTTGCCATGCAATTGTTGTAAGCAAATTATTTTTTGAAAGCACAGGTTGTTCGCCTGTATTCATCAGCATAAAACAACCGGTGCCGTAAGTATTTTTAATCATGCCGGGTTGTGTGCACATTTGTCCGAACAAGGCCGCCTGCTGATCGCCTGCAATGCCTGCAACAGGAATATTTTTCGCTGATAAAACATTTTCTGTGTACCCATAAATTTCGCTGCTGCTTTTTACCTGCGGCAATACAGATTTTGGAATATCAAACAATGCAAGCAATTCATCATCCCATTGCAAAGAATGAATGTTGAATAACATTGTGCGTGATGCATTGGTAACATCAGTCGCATGTACTTTGCCTTGCGTAAGATTCCACAATAACCAACTGTCAATCGTTCCAAAACATAATTCGTTTTTTGCTGCTTTATCTCTTGCGCCACTTACATTATCTAAAATCCACTTTAGTTTTGTTGCAGAAAAATATGCGTCAATTACCAAACCGGTTTTTTGTTGAATTGTTGATGCATGATCCCCTCTGTTTTAGTTCATCACAAAAAGATGCAGTTCTCCTGTCTTGCCAAACAATTGCATTATACAACGGCGCTCCCGTTTCTTTATCCCACACAACGGTTGTTTCTCTTTGATTGGTGATGCCAATAGCCGCAATATTATTCACCGTTAAACCTGCTTTTGTTATGGCTTCGGCTGCCGTGCCTAATTGTGTGCTCCATATTTCCAGTGCATCATGCTCAACCCAACCGGGTTGCGGAAAAATTTGCGTGAATTCTTTTTGCGCACCGGAAACTATATTTCCCTTTTCATTAAAAATAATAGAGCGCGAACTCGTTGTTCCCTGGTCGAACGATAAAATATATTGTGGCATAGAGCAATAGTTTATTTCAAAAAAAACTAAATACCTGTCAACGATTTATTGCAAACCAAACCTGATATAAAACAATTGATTTAAGCAAACATAATATCAATCGGCATAATTAATGTGCGCTTAATTCAAATAATATTTTTTTATGAGGGCAATAACGATTCATGAATTTGGAGCACCTGAAGTTCTACAGTTAGAAGATGTGCCGCGGCCAACACCTGCCGCGGATGAGGTATTGATAAAAGTGTACGCCAGCGGTGTTAATCCTGTTGATTATAAAATTCGCGCAGGCTTACGCAAAGAAAAATTCCCTACAAACTTTCCATTAATATTAGGATGGGATTGTTCCGGCGTAATAGAAGAAACAGGCAATGATGTTAAACGCTTAAAAAAAGGCGATGAAGTTTATAGCAGGCCCGATCCAACAAAGAACGGCACATATGCCGAGTATGTTGTTGTAAAAGAAAGCGAGGTTGGTAAAAAACCAAAAAGCATTGACCATGTTCACGCAGCCGCGGTTCCGCTTGCAGGTTTAACAGCATGGCAGGGATTATTTGATTTTGGAAAATTAAAACCGAAGCAAAAAGTTTTAATTCATGCAGCATCAGGCGGCGTAGGAACATTTGCTGTACAGTTTGCAAAATGGAAAGGCGCTTATGTTACCGGTACAACATCTGAAAATAATATTGATTTGGTAAAACAGCTTGGTGCGGATGACGTAATTGATTATAAAAACGAAAAGTTTGAAGAACAATTAAAAAACATGGATCTTGTATTGGATACCATTGGTGGCGAAACACAAAAACGGTCTTTGCAGGTAATTAAAAATGGCGGCAGACTTATAACTACAGTAAAACCTGAAACTAAAAATGAGGCGCAGGGAAAAAATATACACGTTGAAGGTTATATTACGCAGAGTTATCCCGGGCAATTGGAAGAGATTGCACAGTTGATCGATGAAACAAAGATAAAGCCGGTAATCAGTAAAGTTTTTTTGCTTGAAGAGGCGGCTGATGCGCACAGGCTGATTGAACAGGGGCATACAGTTGGAAAGATTGTATTGAAAGTTGTGTAACTATAAAATAATTTCATTATTAGTTAACGTATCACTTGAAACTTTTTGCATGATAATTACGTTAATAGCGCATCATGCAAACTGTACCGGAGTCTTCTAAAATTGTTAAGCCCGCCGAAATAACTCTCGCAATTGCTGATCTGCTGCTGCAGCAACATCTTAGTTAAGTGAGAGAATAATTTTTTTTAAAAGCGATGTATCCGCTGCATAACTATGTTATGAAATATGTTGTATGTTGCAATCGTTAACCACAAATCTTTTATTATATAATTATTGCCGACATGAACAGAAAATTTATTTTAACCGCTGCCTGTTTTTTTACTTTAGTTATAACCAATGCGCAAACGGAAGCAGACACTGCAACGATGACGCCGGGTTTGCAATACAGAGGCGATACAACAAAACCCGAAGCAACAGAATTTTACAAACCGGTTCCGCCTGTTGTTACGCCGGGTAAAACTTTTGGTGATGCGCCATCTGATGCTGTGATTTTATTTGATGGTTCCAGTTTGGATAAATGGGAATCTGCAAACGATACAACAAAGCCTGCCGACTGGATAATTGATAATGGTGAGCTTACAGTAAATAAAAAGGGTGGTGGCAGCATTCAAACAAAACAACATTTTTTGGATTATCAATTACATCTCGAATGGAAAGAGCCTATAGGTATTGAGGGCAAAGGACAGGCCCGTGGTAACAGTGGTGTGTTCCTGGCGTCAACCGGCAAGGGAGATGCAGGTTATGAAATACAGGTTCTTGATTGCTATAATAACACAACGTATGTGAATGGCCAAACAGCTGCGGTTTATAAACAGGGAATTCCTTTGGCGAATGCCTGTAAAAAACCAGGCGAGTGGCAAACGTATGATATTGTGTGGACAGCGCCCCGCTTTGATGCTTCCGGCAATTTAACTGACTCAGCAAGAGTAACTGTTTTTCATAATGGTGTTTTAGTGCAGAATAATTTTAAGTTGAGGGGTGTAACAAGATATATTGGCCTACCTTATTATAAACCGCATGGTGCAACTTCGATCAAATTACAATCACATGGTGATCCGAGTAAACCTATCAGCTTTAAAAATATTTGGGTAAGAGCTTTGGATTAAATACCAGTGAGAGTAGCGGGATTTAATTTTTAAAGTGATTATTGTTTAGACCTGCAATTCAAAAATTTGCTCATACACAGGTTTCATGTTGCGTGTATTTATTCTGCATTGAAGTTCTGCTGTTACATGAAATTCGTGAACCGTTTATCTGAAATTATTATCGCAGTGAGAGGAAATCCTTTAAATGATATTTAGCTTTTGTAATGAAGAAGGATAAAATTTATAAACAGCCGCAAACAAACTAAATAAGTTCTTTTTGTCTGTTGATGGGTATCAATTACAATTGATAACTAAAATTGCCTGCACCACAATATTTATTTTATTACATGCAACGCAAAAAGATTTGTTCGCAATGCAGCATCCCGCCTTACACAGATTATTATGCATAAAAACGATCTTACTTCAAAACCTCATCCACAAGTTGTTTCATTTTTTGCAAACCTGTTTTTGCAACCTGTAATGCATCTTGTTTCCAGTAAGTTTTATTAAACAATTCAAGCGACAAAACTTTTGTTCCACCCATGCTTATCAAGTCTCGTAATACTTGCTTAAGCGGTGCAACACCATCACCGGGATATATGCGGTCGCTGTCTGTTTGCTCTTCTGCCGGCTTTGAAGCAGGAAAATCGTTCATGTGAATAACATCAATCACTTTGCCATTCACCAGCTTCAGGCAATTAAAACCTGAGCCCCCTCGAAAGAGATGAAACACATCTGGTAATATTCGTGCATCTGCATCATCTGCTGCTGCCGCAATTGCAAGCGCCTGTCCAAAATTATATAACGTGCCCGAAGCGCCCCAGAATTCAAGTAGCGGCATAACATCGTATTTTTTTCCCATTGCAAGTATTTCACGATATCGTTTACCTGCAATTTGAAAATTTATCGGTTCATCTTTTTCTACACCTGCAGGTGGCGCTGCTATACGATGACATCCAAGCGCAGCCATCATTTTCATTTCTTCCTCCAGTTCCACCAACGCCACTTTTCTTTTTGCATCATCATCCACCATCCATTCTGTAAAGCTTATTGCATCTTCTACAACAACTCTTCTTGCTTTAATAAAAGCATTTAAAGATTGCAAAGAATTCCCCTGGTTTAAATATTCTTTAATGTCGCTTATCCAAAGCTCAATGCCATCATAGCCAGCCTTTGCAGCAATATCAATCGTTTTTAGTAACCCAAGTTTTTGACCGCTGATTGTACTTGTATTCAAGCAAAAACGAAACGGTCGTTTTGATGCGGCTGCTGTGCGTAAATATGCAGAAGGCATGACTGTTGCCATTGCAGCAGCACCTGATAATTTAATAAGCTCTCTTCTGTTAAGCATAACATTAATAAGTCGCGGTTTCTGTTAACACTTCGGTCAATATTGAAGTATTGCTTAATTCCTAAGACAAACTGCAACATACATCGAAGCTAAATTAATGCTTATTGCTAATGTTTACTTTGTTCTTAATTACGCGTAATAAAGGTTTAGTAATAAACTAGATAAATACCGATTCAAGACCGGCACTTTTTTCTTTGCAATCGTCTGTCTTTACCACATGAAATAATACTCTTTTACAATTTTACCATCATCGACTTTATATACACCTATCTCAGATAACGTGGAGCGTTTACCTAATCTTTTATCCGTAATGTCTATTTCAAATTTCACAGAAAACCAGTTATCAGCAATTACAGGATTACATGCTTTGATGTTATGCACCTCAAACTGCTGTGATAATCCTTGTCCTTTTTTCTTTAAACCTTCCATACCTTTTACATGACCAATCTCACTGGTATTCCATTCCTCTATGCTTTCAATATCGGGGCTGTAAAGTTCAGCACGCAATCTCCCGGCTTCATCTGTATTTCTCCAATGCACAAAGCGGTGAGCGATTTCATCAATCTTCATTGTTGCTTCCATTATTTCCATCATATTATGTTTTATAATTAATAATGATGCAAAGCTCAAAAAACAAGAAATGAAAAAATTGTATAAACCTGCTAATCTTTCAGCACAAAGAACGGATTAACGCCAAACATTTTATAAAACACTTTATTGAAATGTGATGAATCTGAAAATCCAACATAATGGGCGCATTCGGTGAGTGAATATCCTTCCCTTGATTTTGATACCGCCAGCAAAATTTTTTTCCAAAGAATACATTGGTGAACAGATATTCCCAACTGCTTTTTAAATAAATGAGCCAGCCGGCTTTCTGATAAAAATGAAGCTTCTGATAATTGCGATATCGTTAATTTTTCATCGGTAATAAAAGTGTTCATTGTTTCAATGCATTTAGCAATTCTGAAGTCTACATATTTGCTACTATTTGCTTTGGCTTTATTCAACATCAATGAAATATCGAATTCTCTTTTTTTATGAAATTGATTTAATGCAGAAGGGTTAATAATTATATTTTTCTGTGAAGGCAAATCATACTGTTGCAAGAAATATGTTCCAATATCTGTAAGCGGATCTAAAAATAAAAGATTACATGCAGCATTCACGCAACTAAAACTATGAACAAGGTTTGAGGGAATAATTACACTTTTAATATTTGTATTCTCAGAAAGATTAGTTGTTATGTTAAATGAGCCCGCAGTGCAGAATACAATTTCAATAGCGTAATGAGAATGCTTCGCGGTTTCATAATTTCCTTTAGAAAATACAGCATAACCTTTTTCAATATTAAATAATTCGATAGACACTTTGCTTTATTGAGACACCCCGCAAAGTTCCCAAAATGTTTGGGCGCAGAAAAAATTTTGTGTTAAACAAAAAATGCAAAATTTGCACACACAGCGGAACCAGTTTAAAGAAATATGTTTTCTCATAAAACATTTATTGCATCAAATTATATTCTAATGCTTTTCCATGTATTGCTCCTGATATATAAATAAGATGGCAACAATAATGTAATCCAGTAAATCCATTCGCTCATCCAGCCAATGCTAATGGAAAGATTAAAATATTCCATTACGAAATAAACATACAGGCAATAAATAATTATCGCGATAATTTCTGTTATAAGATTGCGCCTTGTATTACCAACACCAACAACTGCATTCAGCCAAACCACAGAAACGGATTGCAGAATTAAAGCCAGGGATATTATTCGTGCAACCGGGATAGCAGCAAGAATAAAACTTTCGCTTTGTCCGTAAATACTTAAAAAGAATCTTGTAAAAAGATTAATGAGCACCGCAATGCCTGCAGAAAATATCAGCGCTATCTTCATTATTTTAAAAACAAGTTCTTTAACCCTGTGTTGCAACTGCTGGCCGATAATATTACTCACCATGCTGTTGGATGCTGATGCAAATGACCAGGCAAAACATCCGAAAATTCCAAACATGTTGCGCATGATATTAGATATGGCGAGTGGTTCTGTACCGTGATGTTCGATGAGTATATAAAAAAATTCCCAGCTTGCAGTGCTGATGGCAAACTGAATCATAATGGGTGATGACTGCTTAAGTATAACACTAACTGCATTGCGGTTTAAAGTTTTGTTTGTAAACATATGCAGTTGCTTGCCGATACCTTTAAAATGTATCACCGAAAAAATGGTAACCAACCCTGTAAACTCAGCAATAATGGAAGCGTAAGCAGCACCATTAAAACCCAATTCTGGGAAACCGAAATTGCCAAAGATGAATGCACAGTCAAAAAATACGTTTGCAAGTGTTTCTGCAAGCGTACCAATAATTAAATATTTGCTTTGATTAATACTTATCAGTAAAGCGTTGCGCATTTGGTAGATGTATAAAAAAAACAAGCCCCAAATGCGGATGCGCAAAAAAGAAATTGCCATTTCAATATCCTGTTCGCTATGCAAAGCGAATCTTAAAATGGCAGGTGCAATAAACCACGTAATTAAAATTCCCGCAACAGCAAATGCCGCGGCAATTCTTGCAGCCTGTAAAAAAAGTAAACCTATTTCTTCAACACGGTTCTCTCCTGCCCTTCTGCTCATGAGCGATTGCAGGCCGCTGCTCAATCCAAAACCAATTACACCAAATACCAAATAGTATATACCCGTAATACCGGCAATAGCAAGTGCCTGCTCACTTAAATGACCAAGAAAAATATTATTGGTTACATAGTTAATATTGGGTACAAGAATAGAAAGTGCAACCGGCAACGCGATGCGCAGTATTTGTTTGTTGCTTATTTCTACCTGTAATTTCATGCAGCGGCGGCAAAGCTAATATTTGAATGATGAATGATAAATTATGAATTATAAATTATAATTGTTGTTGATTAATCATCATTCATAACTCATAATTCATAATTATTTTTACGCATGAAGCCGCTTAAAGAAGATACACAGTTAACAGAATTTGAACCGGTAAAAGAAAAAGTAAGCAGGCTGCGTTTCTTATTCAAATTTGCGTTTATCTGTAATGTGTTTTTTATTGTTTGCATGATACTGCGTTACTCGCATGCAGACCAATATCTCTTCCAGGCATTGATTGGAATTTCACTTATTTTAGGATGGATTGCGCCACTAATTAATCTGATAACTTTTATTCTTGCATTAGTATTAATTTCACGCATCAGGAAAAAACAAATTCCGCTGTGGCTTTTATATACCAACATTGTTTGCTTTATTCTTCAAATTTATTTTTTCTTTATTCTGCATGATACACCAAATACTTAAAGACAAACCAACCAAACTGTTTCTCGGCTTTACTGCATTTTTTGTTGCTAATGCTTTAATTGCAGAATGCATTGGCACAAAAATATTTTCGCTTGAAAAACTATTTGGCTTAACGCCATCTAACATTACACTGTTTGGTCAAAGCGGTTTATCTTTTAATCTTACCTGCGGCGTTTTATTATGGCCTCTCGAGTTTGTAATGACGGATCTCGTAAATGAGTTTTACGGACCGAAAGCGGTACGCAGAATAAGCTACACAGCGGTTGCATTAATCAGCTATGCATTCATAATGTTTTATGGGAGTATTCATATTCCGCCTGCAGATTTCTGGATAACAACCAATCAAAGCAAAGGCATAGATAATATGCAAACAGCGTTCAACGGAATTTTCGGGCAGGGTATGTGGATTATTCTCGGAAGCCTTACCGCATTTTTGGTGAGCCAGATAGTTGATGTAACCGTTTTTCACCGCATTAAAAAAAGAACAGGTGATAAACATATCTGGTTACGTGCAACAGGCTCAACGCTGGTATCACAATTAGTAGACAGTTATATTGTATTAACGATTGCATTTAAGCTGGGCAGTAACTGGAGCTGGCCGCTTATTTTCGCCGTTGGCACTATGAATTACATTTACAAATTTATTGTTGCTATTATTCTAACGCCTGTAATAATTTTTGTTGAAAAGAGAATCGAAAAATATGTAGGGCATAAAACTGCTATGCAAATGAAACGGGCAGCAATGGGTGAAATTGATGACGGCTTTGAAAATATCCCAACGGCAGGATAAATCAGTTTGTAGTTTGTAGTTACACTTTAAACATTGTTAACTATCCATTATCAATTATCAATTATTCTTCAGCATTCTCACTACAGTTTTATCAATAGGTAACGAAACACAATCTTCATTAAAATCATTCCATTCAATCCATCTTAATACTTCGCTTTGTCCTTTCGGATCTGCAATTTGGTGCAATTCAAAATCGAAAATTTTTGTTTTAATATTTAAGCCGCTTACATCTGCAGCATGCACAAAATAATAGATAGAAATAATCTGGTCGTTTGCATTAAACGCAGATTGCTGATAATAATCCGTTGTATAAATATGTTCACCAATAGTAACATCCAAACCGGTTTCTTCTTTGAACTCCCGCTTTAAACAATCACGTGTTCCTTCGCCTAATTCCAAACCGCCGCCGGGAAATTTTGTAAAATAATCACCGCGAATAAATTCATCGCTTAATAAAACACGTTTGTTTTCATCGAACAAAATTCCATACACACGAATTGTAAGTTTTGTTATAGCCATAATGCAAGTTTAATAAATATCGTTTGCAGCTTTAAACATTTTACATTTATGCATTGAAATTATTTTTATGAAACCAATTCTTACATTTTCCCTGTTCATTTTATGTTTAAATATTCTATCTGCGCAATCTCCTTTCGATACAACAATATATGGACGAAATGATGCAGCCGGCCACTGGTTACAAACACGCGGCTTTAAAATGTATTATGAAACGTATGGTGAAGGTGAGCCGCTTTTAATTATTCATGGCAATGGCGGTTCAATCAATAATTTTCTTTACCAGATTCCATATTTCTCAAAGGAGTATAAAGTTATTTTGGCTGATAGCAGGGCGCAGGGAAAATCTGTCGATAATAGTGATTCTTTAAGTTATGAAATGATGACGGATGATTTGAATGCTTTGCTGGATTCATTGCATCTTGATTCGTGTTATGTGATTGGCTGGAGTGATGGAGGTGTTAACGGTTTATTGCTTGCAATCCGCCATCCGGATAAAGTAAAGAAACTTGCTGTAACCGGTGCCAACCTTTGGCCGGATACTTCTGCCGTTGATCCATTTGTTTACAACTGGGCAATAAATTATAATAAACAATTGGCTGCCGCGCCAACGAATGATTCAGTGAAAACCATGCGCAAACTAGCGCATTTACTTTCTTATGAACCCCATATTTCGTTAGAACAATTGCATACAATTAAATGTCCATCGCTTATAATCGGTGGCGACCACGATGTGCTGTTGCCAAAACATACAATGCTTATCGCCGATAATATTGAAAAATCTTATTTATGGATTGTTCCAAACTCAGGTCACTCAACACCTGTATTTAAAAAAGACCAGTTTAATACTGTGGTAGATGATTTCTTTAAAACGCCTTACAGAAAGATTGAAAAGTTTGGAAGGTTTGAATAAATCAACTCTGCTACGCCTGTGTTATTCCGGTTTGCTGTTCTTCTTTTTTATCTTTATAAAAAAACACAATACATATAATAGCCACCATCATTACCAATACAAATGCAAATAGACTAATGCTTTCAGCTTTTGTTTCATAACCTTTTTCAACTATTGCTTCAAATATGCCAGCCTTATTTTTAAATCCCAACGCCCACTGCCCAAAGTTCCATGCACTATGAAGTCCTAATGGTAATGCAAGGCCTTTCGTTTTCAGCGCTGATAGACCAAAAAGAATTCCACCGAGGCCCGAGCCTATAACAGCCATTTTCCATGTCATTCCTGCCGCTACATGCTCAAGAATAAAAAGTATGGTAATTACAGCTAAAGCAAATGCTGATTTAAAAGAATAATTAAGACTTCTTAAAGCATATGAACGAAACACCAACTCTTCACGACCGGCAACAAAGAAATAAAGTAAAAACGATAAACCAATTTGCAGTATAGAAGTATTCGATAAAATAAGTTGAAGATGACCAAAACTGAATACAGTAAGAGCTTGCATTGCTGCCATTGATAAACCAATAAAATAACCTGCAATAAACCGGCTAATGGTTGATTTAGAAGGAATAAGTCCAATAGCTGCAAGACTCAATTTTTCCCAGCGTGCAAATAAAACAACTAATATGAAAGATAAAATTGCGGCTACAAAAATTGATGTAAGGTCTGCAATGTTTGGAGACAGGCTTTTTGTTAGGCGGGAAGTAAACATTAATACAAAAACGCTGCACAAATAAAACAATAAAACACGGCCAAGTATGTAAAACGATTTTTTCTTAAGTGCAGATTCATGAATCGCCATCTTATAAGTTAGTTAAACAGGTTTACATATTCTTTAAATGCATCAATAGCGATCAATTAAAATAACTCAAGCATTCATCTACCATATTTTCACTGCCAATAAAAACCGGTGTGCGCTGATGCAAATCTGTTGGCTGCACATCAACAATTCTTTTCGAACCGTTGCTTGCTTTTCCACCGGCAACTTCAATAATAAAAGCAAAAGGGTTGCACTCATACATCAAACGCAGTTTACCATTTGGTTTATTTGTTTTCCCGGGATACATAAAAATTCCGCCCTTAATTAATGTGCGGTGCAAATCGGCAACCATGCTTCCGATATAACGGTTTGTATATGGGCCGCCATCTTTCTCTGTTTTCTTTTGACAACATGTTATATAATCCTGCACAGGTTTATCATACTTAAAAAAATTGCCGTGATTAACAGAATAAATTTTTCCATCCGCAGGACATTTAATATCGGGATGACTTAAACAAAACTCACCAATTTCCGGATCAAGTGTAAAGCCGTTAACGCCCCTGCGCGTTGCATATACCAACATCGTTGACGAACCGTAAACAACATATCCCGCAGCAACCTGCGCCACGCCGGGCTGCAGAAAATCATTTTTATCGCAAGGCGTTCCTGCTTTACTAATGCGTTTATAAATTCCGAATATTGTGCCGATGGAAATATTCGTATCAATATTTGCACTGCCATCAAGCGGGTCGAACATTACAACGTATTTGCTTTGATTGCTCATTTCGTCATCAAATACCACTATATCTTCCAGTTCTTCACTGCCAATTCCAGCGCAGCTTACACCATGTTTTAAAACACCAATCAGTTGGTTATTCGCATACACGTCCATTTTCTTTACATCTTCGCCCTGCACATTTACATCGCCGGTTTCACCTAACATATCCACCAAACCAATTTTGTTTACTTCTACATTTATACGTTTTGCCGCAAGCCCAATATCACGCAGCAAAGCACTTAATTCTCCGGTAGCATTTGGTATTGTTCTAAAAGCACGAATCGTAAATTCATCCAGCGTTAATACGCGCCTGTTTACAGCCATACAATCGTTTGATGCAAATGTAATGGAATGGCAAATAGTTCATAGTTTACTGTTTATCGTTTATCAATTCGACTTATTTCGTTTCGTATCTCGTATTTCATATTTAATTGGGGCTCTCATCGTTCATCTCTTTCTTCAACTGCAGTTCGGGCTTTCCATTACAACTACGGCACAAAGCCAGGCACAAAATCTTCACCGGGTTTTCCATTGCAATCCCGCAGCCGCTCATCTTCTAAACATTATTCAACTGAAAACATAAACTGCAAACGGCAAACTATAAACTCACTTTATCTTTGCGCACTTTTAATAAGCAACATGAAGGTTTTTAAATTCGGCGGCGCCAGTGTAAACAATGTTGAACGCATTGAAAATGTAAAAAATATTCTTTTATCTTATAAAGATGAGAAGCTAATTGTAATTATTTCCGCAATGGGTAAAACAACCAATGCACTGGAAAAAGTTGCAGAAGCTTTTTACGAAGGGAAAAAAGAAGATGCATTGCAACTTTTTAACGTAATAAAAAACAGGCATCTTACTATCGCAAAATATTTACTGGTTACACATTACAATGCATGTTATGAACATTTAAATAATTTTTTTACAGAAGTTGAATGGCTTTTACACGATAAACCAGTGCGTGCGTATGATTATTATTACGACCAAATTGTTTCCGTTGGTGAACTGCTCAGCACAAGCATTGTAAGTTTTTATTTAAACGAAAGTGGTATTATAAATAAGTGGATTGATGTAAGAGATATCATTCGCACCGACGATAATTTTCGCGACGCAAATGTTGACTGGAATTTTACAGCAAAGAAAATTGAACAGCTAACTGAAAACTGGAAACAGGAAACAGGAAATATTTTTCTTACGCAAGGTTTCATTGGCAGCACCGATGAAAATGAAAGCACAACACTTGGCCGCGAAGGCAGTGATTTTACCGGAGCTATTTTTGCGAACATTTTAAATGCAGAAAACCAGACAATATGGAAAGATGTTGAAGGCGTAATGAGTGCAGACCCAAAAGAATTTCCCGATGCACAACTATTGCCCGAATTAAGTTTTGCCGAAGTGATTGAGATGGCTTATTATGGTGCTCAGGTAATTCACCCAAAAACAATAAAGCCACTGCAGAATAAAGGCATCCCGCTGCATGTAAAATGTTTTTTAGATCCATCCTTACCAGGCACAATCATTTCAAAAAAACAAACAAAAAATTTACCTCCTGTTATCATCATAAAACAAAACCAGGTGTTAATGCATTTACGCAGCCTTGATTTTTCTTTTGTTGAAGAAAAACCAATGAGCCAGTTATATAAATTATTGGGTGCATTAAACATTAAGCCAAACCTTATACAAACAGGTGCAATCAGTTTGCAATTGTGTTTAGATGACCGAAGCGAAAAAATTGAACAGCTCGCCGCAGCCTGCAGCGAAATTTTTGATGTACAGGTGGAGAAAGGATTATCGCTTCTAACCATCCGTCATTATAACAACGAACTGCTTTCAAAAATGATAAGCAATAAACAGGTTATTTTAAAACAGCAGGCAAGAGAAACGGTGCAGATGGTTTATAAAATAAGCCTTTAACTGCCTGCGTTTACATAATTTACTTTCACTCGTTAATAACCTGCTTCTTATCATACAACTAATGCAGGCTGATAAAATTGCCTGAAATTTTTTCGTAATTCACAAAGAAAAAAGTTTAAATTGTATTCTATTGTTGTTCTAACTGTACCATTTAATATACACTGCTTATAAAATCAACTGAAAACTTTCAAATAACCACCTCTTTTTTAATGCATTAAATTTCAGTTTAAACCAAAATGAATTTGCAGCATACCATAAACCGTAAACCTTTGTCACAAGTAATGGCAAATAAACTTATTAAAGCCGTAAGAAAACTAAAAAGAAAAATAGAGTCAATCACTCAAACTCCGTCAGAGCGCAGGCATTCTTTAGTAGGACATGCCAAATTATGGAAGCTTAAAAGGGATTTTCAAATTCAATTTTTGCTGCAGGCGGGACTGCAACCGTGCCAACAACTTCTTGAAATTGGTTTTGGTACTTTACGCGGCGGAATTCCGATAATTCAATATTTAGACGAAGCTCATTATACAGGTACTGAAATTCGTACGCGGGTTTTTATAGAGGCAAAAAAAGAATTACTGGAAGCGAAACTGCTCAATAAAAAACCAAACCTGATACTTGAACCGGATATAAAAAAAATCAGGCTTAATAAAAAATTTGAATATATCTGGGCGTTTTCAGTGTTAACACATATGAAGGATGACATTTTAAACGATTGCTTTGCTTTTGTATATAATACCTTAAATGACGAAGGAGTTTTTTACGCAAACGTTAATACCATAAACAGGCCACAAGGAGAATGGCAAGGCTTTCCTGTTATGCATCGTAGCCTGGATTTTTATAAAGAGCGCTGTTTTAATGCGGGACTTAACTGTGTAAGTATTGGCACACTAAAAGAATTGGGACATTTTACAGGTATCATAACGCACGATAATCAGGTAATGCTTAAAATCTGGAAATTATAAACTGCTTACGTTTCAACTTAAGCTTTAATAAAAGCGGGAGCTGCATTTAGTTAAGCTTAATGAAGCGGGAAACATACATTCTCTGTGAGAAGACAGTTAAATAGCACAATTCAACCATCGGCCTCCATTTATCTTATTAAGATTTATAGTTTGAAGATATATTGTATGAAATTACATTTGCGCAAACAAGGGGAATTAGCTCAGTTGGCTAGAGCGCTTGCATGGCATGCAAGAGGTCACCGGTTCGAGCCCGGTATTCTCCACAAATTCAAATAATATCTTCATAGGTTTTTAAAATTTTTAGCAGCACACCATTTGTCCAGCCAAAGCCATCCTGCGATGGATATTCGCCACCGCCCGCAGTTAAGTCCGTATTAACTACATCATATTTTTCCATCAGCTTGCCCGTATTTCTGTATACTTTAATATTTAAATGCACCCAGCGTTTTGCAATTTCGCGTGCAAGATTTAACTCACCATATTCATCCAATGCTTTAATGGTTATCCATTGCAACGGCGCCCAGCCATTTGGCCAATCCCATTGCTGCCCTGTTTCAATAAGCGTTGTTACCACGCCGCCTGCTTTTAAAAACTTTTCACGAATGACATCTGCCGCTTTTACAATTTTTTCTGATGAAGGAATATCAAAAAAGAAAGGCGAAATGCCTGCAATGGTCTGTTGTTTGCTTAAAGCTTTTTCGCTGATGTTATAATCATAAAACCAGCCGTCGCTTTCATTGTAAAAATATTTATTGATGGCATCTTCACGCAGCATTGCTTTTCTTGTATAATTATCCACTTCACTTTTATTTTCAATGTGCCGGTATGCCAAAGCAAGTGATGATTCAAGATGAAACAATAAACAATTCAAATCAACAGGAATAATATTAATTGTATCAATTTGAGTAAACGTTTTTCCGTCTTTAAACCAGCGTCCGCTAAAATCCCAGCCGCTTTCGCAAGCTGCCCGTAAATTTTTAAAAAGCAAAGCATCATCACCATCATATTCTGCTGCCGTTTCAAATTCATGCCTGTAAGCTTCGGGCCTGGGTGTGTCTAACTGGTCATAATAACGGTTCAGCAAACTTCCATCGGGCATTTTTACAACATGCTTTGTATTACTGGTTTTATCCATCCAAAAATCATGTTCCTTTTGCAACTCGTTAATGTATTTCGAATAAATATTTGTGCCTTTATGCGATGCCAGCAGTTCAACCATACAAGAAAAATATGGTGGCTGCGACCTGCTTAAAAAATACGTTCTGTTACCATTGGGAATGTGTCCGAAAGTATTAATAAGATAAGCAAAATTTTCTATCATATTTTCAATAACATCCCACTTATCGCTTTTTGCAAGGCCAAGCATTGTAAAATAAGAATCCCAGTAATATATTTCCTCAAACCTGCCACCGGGAACTATATAAGGATGCGGCAATGCAATAAGCGAGCTTCCTTCCACGGGCTTATCTGCCTGTCGTTGTAAAACATTCCAAAGTTCTTCAATGTGTTCAATAACATTATCTCTTTTATCAGTATGATATCCGGGCGTTGCCGGCGGCGGAATTATAAAATTATCCTCTACAAACTTTTTTATTTCTGCATTTGAAAGTTTATTGTTTTGTATGCTGCGATATTCTTTTACAATGTCCGCAGGTTTCCTTTTTGGTGTACAATCAACAAAAGTTTTGTTATCGGGAAAAATTCGTTTAAGCTGAACATCTTTAAAGAGTTCTGCGTATAGTTCGTCCGGAGTTTGCATACATGAATTTTGCGCGAACTAAATTAAGTAATCATACATATCATTTGGCATAAACTTATGAATGATTATTCTGGAATGCCGTCTTACATTTATTTACAAACAATTAAAAATGTATAAAAACATATCCGCTTAATTGTATTATTACCTAAAGCCGGTTTAATTTTCATCGATATAAAACTATTCTCTTATCACGTGATCATTTTCAGCGAAGGTTACGGGTGTTACAATGTCTTAAAAAGTGATTAAGCTGCAAACCAATACTCAATTTTCATCAGAAAGCAAAGCCCGGCGCAAGCCGTTATCAATATAAAAGATTTTAGTGCTGAAATTTAGTTCATGTGTGGCGAACCATAAAGCCAGTATGGCTCCATAACTTCCGCCGCGTTCAATCCATTCAAATGCTTCCCAATGCGGATAGAATAATTCGCTTGCTGCTTTCCAGATAAAAAGTATAAAAATAACAGGTCGCAACGGCCGTATGAGTACAGAAAAAGCGGCAAGAATTTCGAAGGCGCCAACGATATGTGCAACGTTCGCAGCATTGGAGAAGCCAAATAATTTATATTGGTCAAGCAAAGCTTTTTTTTCAATAAGATTCAACAAACCATGGCCTGCAAATAAAAGAAATACAACAATTCTTAGAAACAGTGCAACATTTGCAATTGTTTTTTGATTTATAGGCTCAGTTAATTTAACATGCTTAAACCATTGTTTTGCATTTGATTTATTTGTTGTAAGAAACAATAAAGCGAGCGGTGCTCCAAAATTTCCTGCGCGTTCAATAAGTTCTGCAAAAGGTTCTCCTGATAGAGGCCGTAACGATGCAGTTAAAAATCCCCAAATAACTAACCAGCTTAATATTATTCTTGTGGGATAAAAAAGCAATGAAATACCGCAGCAAATATCAACCACACCTACATAAGGCATCAATGTATATGCAGTATCATGACTAATGCCAAACACTCCAAAATAGTTGCACCAGATTTCTTTTGTTATAATGCCAAAAGCACCGTGGCCAATAAAACACATAGCACTTGCAATGCGCAGGGTATAATATATTTTCCTGGTTTGATTTGGTTCTAGCATAACTATTTCTTTGTGCTTGCAACTTCTTTTTTGGAAGCCATTAGTTTATCCATAACAAGATCGCCTATTTGCTTGCCCTGGTCTCTGCCTTCTACAATTGCTTTATAATAATGTATGCCTCCGTAAAAACGACTCATAGAAACTTCCCATGCAGCATCCTTTAATGAATTGAAATGCCTGTCGGGCCAACTCCAGTCGCGTTCAGATGAATCAATAAACGACACATCCTCGCCATACATTTTTGTAAGAAATTCTGCTGACGCAGCAGATATTACTGAATGTGCGCTGATGTATTCAGGAAAGGGTGGCGTTTGTAAAAATGGTTTCCAGTTTGGATCAATATATTGGTTGATGTATGATTCCGGCCGTATCATATCATAATGATATTTGCACCACCAGCAAGCAATAAAACCATCAAACATTCCAATTGAGCAACCGGTATAAGCAAAAACAGTTTGGTACCAATCCTCTTTATGGTCTTTGGTAACTGTACCAATTATTTCCATCCAGTGCCCGGGAGGTGTCATTGCTTTTGTTGCAAACATTACATGGCCTTCCTGGTGCATTTTAAATGAATTACAATCCCAGAAATTAGCAATCCATTTTCCTGTATCATTTAAAGCATTTACGGTGTCATATACCTGCTTCGCCATTTTATAAAATTCGCTCGTTGAATCTTTACTGAATGGCGGCGGCGGCACAATTGGAAATGTGTTTGGAGAATCTAATGCAAGCGTTCTTATCGTCATCCATTTTGGCTCCACAGCATCAAAGTATCCCGGTGGTGTGGGCGACCAATGGCCATCCTCACCTGTAACAGTAAATTTTGAACCACGTGTTTTACCGTAATTATCTTTTTTTGACCAGTTGAGAATGGCGCCTGCAACTTCGTTGCCATAACTTACAGAACTATCAAACATTTCTTTCGTCATGTTTGTATTTTTTGCAAGTGTTTTTATTGAATCAATTAGTGCATCCATTCTCGCTTCAGAAAAAGTAAGCTCACGCCCAATTTTGGTCATGGCAATTAATGAAGCAAAGGGAAAATCAACTTGATCGGCTTTTGCCGGTAATGGTATATTATCAAGGTCTTTTATCTTGCCTTCAAGAGAACCATAATGTTTACCCTCTTTTGAAAGCACTTCATACGCGGCAAGATTTGAGTATGCAAAAACCCTTGAAGCAACCGGCGGCGTAAAGATGTCATAAATTACTACATAATTTAATTCGTGCACTGCTTTGCTATACAACTCAGGATTATGCATTACCGTTTTATAATCTTTTTTATTGCATGATGCAATGGCAATGGCGCTTAACATCAACCCAAAAAAAATAACTCTCTTCATTTTCAACGTTTCAATTTAATTTTTTAAAAATACCCTGCTAAGAATAACAGCGTGTATGCTTGTATTTACTTAAAGTTTTATAACTATACCTACATTAATAACATAATCTGCAAAAGCGGCATCGCCTTGCGAATACACTCCGGTTAATGCTGTTCTGTTTTTATCCGGAACGCTTTGCGTTCTGTTTCTCACCAATGCAACAGGAACATAAGCATAGGCAGTAAATTTTTTAAAGCTGTAACTAACGCCCTGCTCTTCCGAAATAATATAACCAGGTCTTCTAAAACCTTCACTGCCGCCAATTAAATCATGAACAGGCAAACATTCATCTCTGAAACCTGCAGAAAACATAAACCTGTTAATATTGAGATTAGCGCCAATACGTATCAGGTATTGATCAGGAACGCTCATTACATCGCTGCCTATTTGTATGGTTTGTTCACTGGCTGTTCCGCCACGTGCAGTAGAAACACCATTTTGTTCACGCGGATTAACGAGATAATAAAAATTTCCAAAAACACTGAACACTTTTGAAAAATTATAAAATGTATTTGCTTCCACTGTAACACCTGTTCCGCCATCGCCCAATTGTATAGATTGATCAACAGGGCCGGTTAGCGTGGTTGAATCGTTTATATGAAATTTGTCCTGGTATTTATAATCGCCGGTTGGAAACTTAATTCCCAAACCAAGTTGCAAATTAAAATTTTTAGATTTTGAAGGATCAAACATCCACCTGTAAGCAGTAAATCTTATATCGCCTACACCAAATGAATGCGTACTGTAGCGATGAATTCTGTCGTGCTCATATAAGGATGAACGTGTATTGGCAACAACAGGCACATCAAGCGATAGCGACCACCGGTTATTTAATTCATGCGATGCAACCAAATCAATTGTATTGGAATGATTGATGACATTGGAACCTGTATCAACCCTTAACTTTTGTTCATCGCTTCCAACAAAGTGTTTGTATGATTTATAATAGCGGTAATTAACGCTTAGCTGCCAGCTGTTTGAATGCATCATAGAGTCAGGTGTATGCATAGAACAGGTTGCGCCGGTGCTGCGAATGGCAACACAACCTTGCGCCTGTGTTTTATCAGCAATAATTATCAGCGATAAAACAACAGTTAAAATAAAGAATAATTTTTTCATATTACTTATCAGTTTTAGTTTATTCCGCGCCATCTTTTTGCGCTCTCAACACTGCAAAATTTCCAACCCGTTTGCCTGCAACCAGGCCAGAATCACAATCCATTTGTGTGTGTATGCCGGAAATAAATCTCGACATGGCGGCTTCATTTGACATAAATTCATATTGGCTTGCGTTAGCCGGAATAATGTGCCCTAATATTGTTGAAGCGGCTTCACTGAAAGTAGAATGACCTGATATATATGATGGAAAATTTGGAATGCCGGTTAATGTTTTTATATCCGGCATCATTTGCGTCGGCCTCGGGTTAAAGTAAAAGTATTTTGTGTTCCAGCAAAGAATAGCTGCATCCATTTCAGCCATATTTAATAAAGCCATGTTGCGTGCCCAGCGCACCTCACTATAATTTTGTTTGATGAAATCTTCTGCTGCAATTGCATTCCAATGCCCGGGTGGCGTGTAAGTTCCCACACCATCAGCCCAATACTGCACAATACGGTTTTGTTCTCTCGTAGGGTTTTTTATTTGATTATACGCTGCCTTATTTTGCTCTTCAAATTCCCCGCTTTTTGTAGAGAATGGATAATCGGGGCGAATTTTTGTGACTGTTATCGAATCAAATAAAAAAGGTAAAACGTTTCCGTACAATGGCAACATGGGCGGGCGTAGCGGCGTCTCTAAACTATTCCATGGCGTTTCTCCGCGTGCTGATGTGTTTGTTACAAATGCGCTCCAAATATCAGGCGTACCCACTGCAGCACCGGCATGATCTGCCTTGGCTCTTGCAGTAAATAAAGCTGCAATTTGTCTCCCTAATGCCTCACCTGCTTTTATATCGGTTCGCGTGGCAGTGCCGCTTTTTATAGCTGCCAGTTCCTGGTCTTCTAGTTTTTGTTGAATGTTCGCCACTTCTGTTGGAAACATCAGTTTCATAATTTCAGATGTAACACCTGCAAGTACGCCGGCTTCTGACGGATAAGATGGCAAATTTGTTTTTCCATTTATTGCCCTAACAGATGAATCAACTGAATATGGTGCGGGCTGATTATACATTTTTTTATAGTACCAGCATGCAACCAATGCATCGTATTGGGCAGTGCTTAAATAAGCAAATGCCCTGGCAGCAAATGGTGGGTTTGAAAACGGAAACTCGGGATAATTAAAAGGATTTACAGAACTTGGAATTGGATATGTTCCATCTTCATTTTGATAAGGCGGAAGATTATGTTTTGCCACAAGTTCACGCATAATTTCATTCCATCTTAAAACACCGCCGGCACCCCAATAGCGAATTTTTCGCACTGCATCATCACTTAAATTTTCCTGGTAACCTTTTATTTCATTAAGGTCTGCAAGATAAGCGGGTGTACTTGTTGCGGGTGGTGCTGCAACCGCAAATGCATCCGGACTTGAAAGCAAGACAGTTTTCCATGCGCCGGCATTTAAATCTTGTGAGCCGGGACTTAGTGCCGGAAGATTATCTGTTCTTTCAACAATATTTTTAGAGCACGATACATACAGTACAGAACTAAATGCGGCTATAATTATTAAAAATGACATTATCTTTTTCATCGTAAGTTTTCTTAGTTGTGGTTAGTTTACCCTGCACAGTTTGCAGGTATGCGGTGTAGTAATTTTTTTATGAGACAATGGAAAGATGTAAAACACAGAAGCGTTGTATTCTGTTGCCTGGCCAACGTTTCTGCCGTTAAGCACATAACTGCCACCCGCTTCAAGAGAAAGTGCGGGAATTTTTTTCGGCACAAATTTTATATGCGCACCGCCAATACTTGCATTCATACGATTGCTTGGAAAAGGCATATCATTTCTTCTTATATCAAATCCGCCAAGTGTTCTGTTTTGCTGAAAGAATACTTCTGCTATCAAGCGAAAACTTCTGTACCCTGTTCTTATATTATAGCCCGCCATATCGGGCATTTCAACTTCATTTGTAATATGCATTTCGGTGGTGTAATAAGAAGTTCGGTCAATATGAATATTATTTCGTAGTTGATAAGTGCCCGAAGCAGTTGCAAAAAATGCGCGATGCTGATAATCGAACATTAATCTTGCAGAAGCAGTTGTGCTGTGAATACCTAATGTGAGTGGTAAATAATCTGCCTGGTAACTGCTTGCGGGCGTTGAAAATCCGCCTAAAGTATAAATTGAAAAAAAAGAATTCTTACCCAGCTTTTTTTCAACAGGCATCCATTTTAACCATAAAGAAAAATCCTGCAAGCCTCTTGAATTATGCAATGTACCCGCAGAAGCTTTTGTTGTTATATACGGAAGCCCGAAAAGCACATTCAACCGGTCTGTAATTCCATAAACACCCATAACGCTGTACATGTTTACTGATACAGTTCCAAGATTTTGATTATCTCTTTTTAATGTGCCTTCCCAATAATTTTTCCAGCTGCTGTGGCTGTATGTTGGCCCAACGCACAGGTTATGTTTTCCCATCATAATAGCATCCATATCTGTTTGTGCATGCACAACTGAATGGATAAAAGCAAATAGTAATAACGCAAATAAATTACGTTTTATAATTGGTTGCATTTGTTCCAGGTAATTAATATATGAAAGTGTAAAATGATAAATGTGCCACTGATTGCAGCATCTGAATACAGCAATTTAATTGCACTGCTGTAAAAAAATAAACAGGTAACTTATGCTTTGGGAGGTTGCTCGGGAATAAGGTTTTGGCCTTTTTGCAGACAAGCGAAATAGGAATCGCTTTGAGAATTTACATTGCTGTTTACCGCTAAGGTGTTCACAGAATTTTCTGTTTGAATATAATCGCTAACAGTAAATTTCACAACATGGCTGTTCTCACCGGAATTTTTTGAAGTATTATTTTGAAGATCGTTTTGCGTTTGAAAGAAATCATTTTTTGCTGTTTGCAAATTCATCTTTTGTTCATCAGGCAAACACTTTAATATCAGTTCGCCATTAAACACTTTTTGTTTTACGTAGTGATAAATCTTGCCATTCAATGTTATCTCGCCGTCCGTTCTTTTAAAATCGTCCCAATTAGTAAGGTAAGGCATGGAAAGCGGAACCTTAACTGTAATCAAATTAGATTCGTCGTAATCAGACTTATCAATTTTTGCAACTAATTGTTTATTTGCCTTTTGCTGCAACGCATTAAAAACAAACCTGTAACCAATAAAATTAAACAGGAGTAAGAGAAGTAGTGATATGGCTGCTATCTTTTTCACGTAGTCGCGGGCAAATTAAGTAATTTATTTCAAGACAGAAAAACTTTGTCCATTGTTGCATGAGATTTACTTACTTTAATTATCAATTAAACTAATATTTAAAATTCGAATTACTAATATGAAACATTACGATGCAATTGTAATTGGATCGGGGCAAGGCGGAACACCACTTGCAAAAAAATTGGCGAACCGGGGTTTACAAACCGCAATTATTGAAAGGAGGTTTATCGGCGGAACCTGTATAAATGATGGCTGTACGCCAACTAAGGCAATGGTTGCTTCTGCACGTATGATGCACCTCGCAAAAAAAAGTAAAGCGCTTGGCATAAATATAAAAAGCGCAGAACTTAATTTCAAAAAAGTAATCAGGCGAAAAAATAAAATAGTGGAAGAATTTAGAAATAGCAGCAAAGAACGCTTACAAAAAACAAACAATATTGATATAATTTTTGGCGAAGCAAGTTTCTTAAAGAATAAGGAGTTGAAAATTATTTTGCGCGATGGTGGCGAAGAAACATTAACAGCTGAGAAAATTTTTATTAATACCGGCGGCAGACCGACCGTTCCAAAAATAGAAGGACTCAACAGCGTTTCTTATCTTGATTCAACAAGCATAATGGAATTAAAAGAATTACCCGAACATTTGGTTATTATTGGCGCAGGTTATATTTCGCTTGAATTTGGACAAATGTTCCACCGTTTTGGAAGTAAGGTAACCATGCTCGAACATTCGGAGCGTTTTCTTTCAAGAGAAGACGAAGATGTTGCTGATGAAATAAAAAAGTTTTTGGAAGAAGAGGGCGTTCAGATTTACACAAACTGCACAATAAAAAAAATTTCATCGAAGCATAAAAAAATATCTGTAACGGTAAATATTAATAATGAAGAAAAACAAATAAAAGGCTCTCATCTTTTAATTGCAACCGGCAGAACACCCAATACCGATACGCTGCAATTATCAAATACTGACATTAAAACAGGAGAACGCGGGCATATTATTGTGAACGATAAACTGGAAACAAATGCAGAAGGCATTTATGCTTTGGGTGATGTAAAGGGCGGCCCTGAATTTACACACATTTCTTACAACGATTACATTATTATTTATAAAAACCTTTTTGAGAATGGTGATAAGACAATCAATAAAAGGTTTGTTCCATATTGCATGTTTACAGATCCGCAATTAGGCAGAATTGGGCTGAGTGAAGATGAGGCGAAAAAGAAAAACCTGCATTATACAGTTGCAAAACTGCCAATGAATTATGTAGCAAGAGCTATTGAAACAAATGAAACAACCGGTTTTATGAAAGCGATTGTTGATGCAGATACAAAACAAATTTTAGGCGCTGCTGTTATTGGTGAACAAGGCGGTGAAATGATGAGCATGCTTGAAATTGCAATGATGGGAAATCTTACCTATGATGTTTTACGCAATGCTGTGTTTGCACATCCATTATATTCCGAAGCGCTGAATAATTTATTTATGCAATTGGATGAAGACAGATGATTGAAGTAAAAAATATCAGCAAGAAATTTAAAGCACAAACAGCAGTTGACAATATTTCCTTTACTGTTGATGAAGGTGAAAATTTTGTTTTGCTTGGCACGAGCGGGTGCGGCAAAACCACCACGCTCAAAATGATTAACCGTTTAATTGAACCAACAACCGGAAGTATATTTATCAACGAAAAAAATGTATTGGAAGAAGATACAGAAACCTTGCGCAGAAATATTGGATATGTATTGCAAAACACAGGTTTGTTTCCGCATTATACCGTTGCAGAAAATATTGCTGTTGTGCCCAATCTTTGTAAATGGAGTAAGGAAAAAATAAAATTGCGTGTTACCGAATTAATGGAGAAGCTGCATTTGTCACCCCAATATTATAATTCTTTGCCAAACGAATTGAGCGGTGGCCAGCAGCAACGTGTTGGTTTAGCAAGAGCACTGGCAGCAGATGCTTCAATATTATTAATGGACGAACCTTTTGGTGCGCTTGACCCGATTACGCGAACACATGTGCGTAATGATTTTAAAAATCTTGAAGAATTTAGAAAAGAAAACAATTGTATTGGTTACGCATGATGTGCAGGAAGCATTTGAACTTGCTGATAAAATTTGCCTGATGGATAAAGGAAAAATCATTCAGACAGGAACACCGGCAGAATTACTTTTTAAACCGGCAACTGGTTTTGTGCAACATTTTTTTGATGAACAAAGGCTGCAACTGGAATATAAAACCATCACCCTTACAACACTTTGGAATTTTTTAAATGATGTTGTTGCAGCTGAAAATAATTTAACAGAAATAGAAGCTGACAAAAATATGTGGCAGGTTTTAGAATTCTTTAGTTTGAATGATAATGAAACCTTGATTGCAAAACATAATGATGAAACAAAAAAAATTAATTACGCTTTGGTGATGAAAGCATTTAGTGATTATAAAAAAGCAATTTGATGGAGCAGCAACAAAACTTATGGAGTTTTATGTTTCAGCAAAAAGATAAATTATTTGACCAAACCATTGCGCATATTGGCCTTACATTTATTTCTTTGCTTATTGCCGTAATTATAGGTTTGCCGCTTGGTGTCTTGATCACAAAAAGAAAAAAAGCAGCCGGAACTGTTTTGAGTATTGCGGGCGTTTTGCAAACAATTCCAAGCATTGCGTTACTTGGTTTTATGATTCCGCTGTTGGGCATTGGACCAATTCCTGCGATCACCGCTTTATTTTTATATGCATTATTGCCGATAATCAGGAACACTTACACAGGCATTAACGAAGTGGACGCAAATATTACAGAAGCTGCGGCAGCAATGGGTTTCAGCCGCTGGCAAACATTAACAAAAGTTGAACTGCCACTTGCATTCCCGGTAATACTCGCAGGCATAAGAACAGCAACAGTTATAAATGTAGGCGTGGCAACTTTGGCCGCATATATTGCTGCAGGCGGTTTGGGCGAATTTATTTTTGGTGGCATTGCGCTTAATAATACCAACATGATTTTAGCCGGTGCAATTCCAGCCGCATTGCTTGCCATATTTTTTGATTTTTTATTATCACGCATACAAAAACTCAATCTTAAAAAATTACGTATAGCTGTTTGGCTTTTGCCGTTTATTATTTTATTGTTATCATCTTTTTATATAATTCCGTCTTTCGAAAAAAATAAATTGCTTGCAGGTTTTACGCCGGAGTTTATGGGCAGGCAGGATGGTTATTTAGGATTAACATCAACCTACAAACTAAAAATAAAAAATGTTGTTATTAGTGATGCAGTAATGTATAAAGCAGCGTATGAAAAAAAACTGGACGTAATCAGCGGGTATAGTACAGATGGTCGGTTGAAAGCATTTGATTTGATTGTTTTGGATGATGACAAACATATTTTTCCGCCATACTATGCCGCACCGTTAATAAGAAATGATGTGGTGGAGAAATATCCTGAAATTGAAAATGTTTTAAACCTTTTATCAGGAAGAATTAGTGATTCGACAATGACTGAATTAAATTATGAAGTAGATTATTTAAAACAGTCTCCTGAAAAAGTGGCAAGAAACTTTCTGATAGCAATTAATTTATACAAGCAACCACGCAATGGTAAGAAAGCAACAATACGTTTAGGTTCTAAAATTTTTGGCGAGCAGTATATTTTAACAAATATGTATTCAATGCTGATTAAAGGTTATACCGATTTAAATGTGGATACAAAAACAGGTTTGGGCGGAACAAAAATTTGTTTTGATGCATTAACAAATAATCAAATTGATATGTATCCGGAATACACCGGCACTGGTTTGTTGGCAATTTTAAACGCCTCAGCAAATACGATAAATAGCTTGCATCAAAATAGAGATAGCATTTATAATTATGTTTCAAATCATTTTAAAAAAAAATATAATCTGGTTTGGTTAAAACCGATTGGTTTTAATAATGCCTATGCTTTAATGATGCGCAGAAAGCAAAGCGAAGAATTAAACATTCATTCGATAAGTGAATTGAGCAATTATGTTAACCGAAGTCAAAATTGAAAGTAAAAAATAGTATTCCGGGTTTTGAATTTTTACTTTTGCCTTTTTAATTTTACTTATGAACCTGATTGAAAAATACAAACAGGTGCGCAAACGCTCAACAGACATTTGCGCAAATCTTGAAACTGAAGATTACGTAGTGCAACCCGTTGTTGATGTTAGTCCACCCAAATGGCATTTAGGCCACACAACATGGTTTTGGGAAGCAATTGTTTTAAAGCAGTATGAGAATGACTATGAAGAATTCAACCCGAATTATAATTATGTTTTCAACAGTTATTATGAATCTGTTGGTGCAAGGGTTATAAGAACAGACAGGGGTAATTTAAGCAGGCCATCAGTTGCCGATGTTTATAAATACCGGGCACATGTTGATACGGCCATGCAAAAATTTTTAAGTAAAGATCTAAGTGATGAGTTACAGTCATTGATTGTACTTGGGTTAAATCATGAAGAACAACACCAGGAGTTATTAAGCACCGATATAAAATATATTTTGGGTAACAACCCATTATTTCCTGCGCTTCATCATCAGCAAAAAATAAGTTCACCAAAACAAAACAATGAATGGATAAAAATAGATGCAGGTATTTATGAAATTGGTTTTGAAGGCGAAGGTTTTTGTTTTGATAATGAACTAAATCGGCATAAGGTTTATTTGAATGAATTTTCAATTTGCAGTACGCTGGTTACAAACGGCGAGTTTTTAGATTTTATAAATGCAGGTTGCTATAAGCAATTTCAGCACTGGCATTCTGAAGGCTGGGATTGGGTAAAAACAAACCAGATTAACGCACCGATGTATTGGCATAACATTGACGGCAAATGGATGAATTACACATTGAATGGGTTACAGCCGGTGGACTGGAACGAGCCCGTTTGTCATATAAGTTTTTATGAAGCATATGCCTACGCATCCTGGAAAAATTTACGTTTACCAACAGAAGCGGAATGGGAAGTTGCGGCAACAAAATTTAATTGGGGAAAACGTTGGGAATGGACGGAAAGTGCTTATTTGCCTTACCCGGGTTTTTCAAAAGCACCGGGTGCTGTTGGCGAATACAATGGCAAGTTTATGGTGAATCAAAAAGTATTGCGTGGTGCATCTGAAGTAACACCGCCAAATCACAGCCGTATCACTTACAGAAACTTTTTTCACGCATCGTTGCGCTGGCAATATACTGGCATACGTCTTGCCAAATAATATCAACATTAAATAATAACCTATGCAAGCAGCAACAATTTCAAAGCGTACGATTGCATTTCATAAAGATGTTATGAAGGGGCTGCGGTCGTTACCAAAATTTCTCAACTCAAAATATTTTTATGATGCACATGGCGATGAATTGTTTCAGCAAATAATGAATTGCGATGAGTATTACTTAACAAACTGTGAGATGGAAATTTTGCAAACGCAGTCTGCTGAAATTGCATCTGTAATTTTTAAACTGGAAAATAATTTTGATGTTGTTGAGTTGGGCGCTGGCGATTGCAGTAAATCCATCCACCTGCTGAAAGAAACTTTTAAAAGGGATGATGGTGTTACTTTTTTTCCTGTTGATATTTCGAAACATGTGATTGAATTACTGGAAGAAGATTTGCCAAACAAAATCGACGGGTTAAATGTGTATGGATTGAATGGTGAATACATTGAGATGCTTCAGCAAGCGAATGAAATATCATCAAGAAGAAAACTTGTATTGTTTATGGGCAGCAACATAGGCAACATGAACTGGAAAGAATCAATCGAATTCTGCAAACAGGTAAGAGGTTGTTTGCAACCCGGAGACTGTTTGTTAATTGGCTTTGATTTGAAAAAGGATCCGCAAATAATTTTAAATGCTTATAATGATAAAAAAGGCATTACACGCGAATTCAATCTTAATTTATTAAGAAGAATAAATAAAGAATTAAACGCTGATTTTGTAATCGAAAATTTTAAACATTTTCCTGTATATAATCCCGAAAGCGGCGAATGTAAAAGTTACCTTGTAAGCAGACGCAAGCAAAAAGTTTCGATTGGTGACATGGAAACGATTGAGTTTGATGAAAACGAAACCATTCACACAGAAATATCAACCAAATATTCTATTGAACAAATAAACAAAATGGCGACTTTAACCGGATTTAAAACAATAGAACATTTTTACGACTCAAAAAATTGGTTTGTTGATGCGTTGTGGATGTGCAAATAGAAAATAAATCAGATTAAAAGGAAATTGAGTAAAAACAATTCCCTTTTTTGTTTTATTAATTTATTTATTCATGCCATGAATTATTGCTTGTGTCGGCATCCATAAAAATACCCCCGTCAAGCTCTATGCTTTGTATTTTCTTTTTTGCATTAATGTTTACTGTTGCCTGCGTTTGATCGTTCATCCATATTGCGGGTGTTTGATGAAATTTTTCTGCTTGAACCATCTTCATACGTTGCAATTACATTCACAGGTGCCGCCATGCCGCCAATATTTTTTATTGATAAAGTATAACTATTACCACTCTTTTTAACATCAGTTAAAGCCATATCAATATAGTTATGACTAAAGAACCAATTGTTCCAAAACCAGTTTAAGTTTTTACCGGAAACATTATTAAACGTATAAAAGAAATCCCAGGGAATCGGGTGCTTGCCGTGCCACCTGTCCATATAAGCATGCAAACATTTTTTAAACATTTCATCTCCCAATAATTCTTTCATTGCCAGGTAACCGATTGAAGCTTTTCCATATTCGTTATTACCAAAACCGCTTCCGGTTAAAGCATCGCCGGGTGTAACAATCGGTATTTGTTCATCAGAAGAAATATCTTCAGTCATGCCTTCAATTCTGAATTGTTTATAGAATCCTGTTGCTCTTTCTTCACCCATATCTGCAGTTCCGATAAGATATTCATAAGTTGTTGCCCAGCCTTCATCCATAAACCCATAACGCGTTTCGTTTATGCCCATATAAAACGGCATGTAAGTGTGCGCTATTTCATGTTCGGCAACAAAGCGCGAAAACAAAGTATCCTCGTAAGTTTCATCATTCGCCATCATTGGGTATTCCATGCCGGCATAACCCTGGAACACAGTTGTTTTTTCGTAAGGGTAAGGTACGCCGGGCCAATTGTGTGAGAGCCAATCCAGCGAATGCCTTGCATATTGCGCTACACGATGATAATCCGCAGCCGTATCATTATAACATGCAAAAGCGCCAGCCCTTCTTCCTGTTTTATCATCAACTACAGCGCTGCAACCATCCCATACAAAATGATCGCTTATACCAAATGCCATATCAGGAATATCGCTTGCAATAAATCGCCAGCTGTTAACTGCGTTTTGTGTTGTAATATTTTTTGCATCAAGATTTTCTTTTGTAACAATATTTATCGTTTCATCAGAAGCAAATGATTGTTTATAGCGATTCAAAATTTCAGGCTGTAATAAAGTTTCAGGTTGTTGAAGTGTGCCGGTTCCAACTACTAAATAATTTTTTGGAACGTTTATCGTAACATCATAATCATTAAAATCGCTGTAAAATTCGTGGCTGTCTATAAACTGCATTCTGTCCCATCCGTTATAATCATCAAATACAGCAACACGCGGATAAAAATATGCAAGGAAATATGTAGTTGAATCAATCATACCTTCCCTGCCGCTTTGCAAAGAAATTTCATAATGCCATTTAAATGTAAGACGCAAAGAATCGTGCGGCATTAACGGGTTTGCAAGATGCATTGCATAATTTGTAAATGAATTTGAAGCTCTTGTTGTATCAACCTGTTCTCCGTTTACCGTAATGGCATCCATATGAATACCCGAAGTGAGATAATCCTGTTGCACAGGGAAATCTCTCGGTGCGGCCGGTTTATGAATATTTATAAAAAGTTTGATAGAAGGATTGCTAATTGTATCAGGACTATTATTTATATAAGTAATTGTTTCGTCGCCTGTAATATTTCTATCAGGCGGCATGGCAGTAATATTAATTGTATACCGTGCATGATTTGTCCAGTAATTTTTGCCGGGTTTGCCATCGCGGGAACGGGTTTCATTTTTATAAGCCTGCTGAATATCCCGTGGCTCATATAATGTTTGCGCAATGGAGTAATTGCAAATTGTTAATAGCAGAAAAAAAATAAGAAAACGATACATAATTTTTATTTGATTGAAGATAAGTACTGCAAATAAAATCGCATACCCGTTTTTATAAACGGCAATAAAAAGCCTCTCCGTAAAAACGGAGAGGCTAACCAAAACCAACTGCTACGAAAAAAAATTACTGAATATTAATTTCTTTAGGTAAAGCTTTTACTTCTTCTTTTTTAGGCAAATACAGTTTCAAAACACCGTCTTCATATTTTGCCTGTATGTTTTCGCTGTTCACAACATCATCTACATTAAAACTGCGTTTGAAATTAGTAACGCTGAATTCACGACGATGTGTTTTGTAATCACTGTTTTCGTTTTCAGTTTTCTTTTCATAGCTGATTGTAAGTAACCCTTTGTCAAGATTTACCTTAAAATCTTCTTTCTTTAAACCAGGTGCTGCCAGTTCAAGATGAAAACCTTCTTTGTTTTCATGAATGTTTACCGGCGGAACACTCCAGTTATTATCTCTGCCCAACACTGAAGGCAGGCCAAAGAACTCATCAAACAGGTTGTCAATGGTTCTGTAGTTACGTTTTGCAATAGTTGTCATTGTTATAATTTTTTTGTTTTATAATTGTTGGTATATCTTGAACAAAGCATATACCATCGGGGTTTTTACTGAAATTTGTTCAGTTTACACAGAATTAGAAATGACAATACTGCTTTTTAAATTATTTATAAACGTCATATTGACTTTAATACCGCAGGCTTTGTGTTAAAAAAAATCATTGTGCAAAGAGGATATTCTTTTAGTATCATTGCACGTTTTTAAAAATCAGGCATGTATCCCAATTTATATTATTTGTGTAAGGATCTTTTTGGATGGAATTTACCTGCGCTTAAAATTATAAATACATTTGGCTTTTGTGTAGCCATATCATTTCTGGGCGCCGCATGGCTTTTAATAAAAGAATTAAAAAGAAAGCAAGCGCTGGGTGTTTTTACATATAAAGAGGTAACTATTACTGCAGGCGAACCCGCAAAACCTTTAGAATTAATCATCAATTTTATTCTTGGATATTTATTAGGCTATAAAATTTTAGGCGTATTTATAATTAAAGGTGCGTTAAACGATCCGCAGGAATTTATTTTCTCTTCGCAGGGAAGTTTGCCCGCAGGTATTTTATTGGGATTATTTTTTGCCGGTTTAAAATGGTGGGAAAAAAACAAGAAAAAATTACCGGCTCCTGAAAAAAGAATTATAAGAATCTGGCCGAGCGACAGGGTTGGTGATATGACGCTTATTGCAGCCGTGTTTGGTTTTGCCGGTGCAAAAATTTTTGATAATCTTGAAAACTGGGACCGGTTTATAGAAGATCCGATTGGAAATTTATTTTCACCCAGCGGCCTTACTTTTTATGGCGGATTAATAGTTGCCTCGCTTGCATTATGGTATTACTTTAGAAAAAACCAGATAAGCTTTATTAAGATTGCAGATGCTATTGCACCCGCACTTATGTTTGCTTATGGCTGGGGAAGAGTTGGATGCCAGGTTGCCGGCGATGGTGATTGGGGCATTATAAACAGCGCTTTTGTAAGTGATGCAAATGGCGGAGTACAACTTGCCAATAATTCTGATGCTTTTACACAGAACAGTTGCAGAAAATGCCGGTTTTTATGTAAACCAGTTTGGTTCACTCCAGGCGTGTGCAGCATGCCTCAGTAAAACCTTTTCTTGATTTGCCCAACTGGCTTTTTGCTTATTCGTATCCACACAATGTAAATAATGAAGGCATTCCTTTATTCGGCTGTACATGGGATTATTATTGCAATCATTTACCATTGCCTGTATTTCCAACACCGCTTTACGAAATAGTTATGTGCCTTATTTTATTTGCCATTTTATGGTCAATAAGAAAAAAATTTACAATACCCGGAAGAATGTTTGCTGTTTATTTAATTATGAATGGCGTTGAACGTTTTCTTATTGAGCACATTCGCGTAAATACACAATATCATTTTTTAGGAATTAATCCCACGCAGGCAGAAATTATTTCACTTGGTTTAATCATCGCCGGAATATTTCTTTACTGGTATGCACCAAAAATGAAATTAAAAAAAGAGCAGCGGCAACAAGTTAATCAAGGCAACTACCTAAAAAATCTTTTCCAGTTCAACTGCTTTGCGCTGGGTAATAAGATTATCTACTAGTAGTTTGTTCTTCGCCAATTTCAAGTACAGTAGCTTATTTTTTTTAATAATGATTCTTCTTCTGTGGAAAGTAATCCATCGCTTAAACACAATTCAACACAATAAGAATAAAGCGCTAAGTCATGCACAGGATTTATCAGTTTAATCATATAATTTAAATATTGCTCTTCATCGGACATGTCAACCTGGTAAGATTTATAATGTTCCAATTCTTCTTTAAAATTTAAATCTTTATGAATTTGCAGGTCCACAAATTTTGCCGAAACAGTGTCCACTTCATCATGAGAAAATTTTCCATCTTTATAGCAGCAATGTAAAAACAAATGGCAAATAGCTTCATTCTGGGTTGTTATATAATCGTTGTACATAATTTTTTTAATAAAGCGATCAAGTTTAATGCCGATAAGATTTTTTAAAGTTTCTCTTGTTTTATTTATCTCTAATTTGCAAACATGAAAATAATACCGCTTTCAGAAGGCGTTTTTACAATTGATAAAACCAAAATTTTTGTTCCGTTTGATTTAGAAAAAGATGAATTGCAGGCAAGAACCAGCGGAAGCCTTTTGGTAGAAGTTCAACCTTTTGTATTAATCACAAAAAAAGATATTTTATTGCTGGATACCGGTCTTGGTTTTATGAAACAAAATGAAATGCAGTTACATCAAAATCTTTCTGCGCAATAATATTAAACCGGGTGATGTTACAAAAGTTTTATTATCGCATTTGCATAAAGATCATGCAGGTGGCATAAGTTATAAAGACAAACTTGGCCATTATCATCTTGCCTTTGAAAATGCAAAATATTATGTTCAGAAATCTGAATTTGAATTTGCCATGAACACCGGTTTTCCATCGTTTTATGACAGAAGAAATTTCAATTTTAGAAAAAAATAGCCAGGTTATTTTTTTGAATGAAGAAGAAGGCTTTATTGATGATTATATTCATTATAAAGTAACAGGCGCACACACTCCGCATCACCAGGTTTTTTGGATTGAAGAAGACAATGAAAAAATATTTTTTGGTGCAGATGATGCGCCGCAGATTCAGCAAATGAAACACCGGTTTGTTGCGAAGTATGATTTTGATGGAAAGAAAGCAATGGAGCTACGCAAACAATGGTGGCAGCAAGGCAAAGAAGAAAACTGGACTTTTCTGTTTTATCATGATGTAAAAACGCCGGTAATGAAAAATAGATAACTCATTGTTTCGATGTTTGCAGGAAGCTAATTAAATTCCCTTTACATCTCATTTAAAAATAAATTTTTTAATTCCGGTGTTGGCACCCAGCAGGCTTCCTGTTTCTACCAAACCATTTGTATCGGTTTTTTGCAATGACATTGTAAACAAAGTCTCTTATAAATCCCGGAAGGATAATAAAACCATAAAATAATTTTATTAAGCCATTTAATTTTTTTGCAACGAGTAATGCTGCCGTTGAACGTGTATAAATTTTATTATCACTTAAAAGTATAAATGAGTTAAATGTATTGGCGGGCAAATTATATTTTTTCAGGATCGATTCTCCAAAAGATGATTGCAAAGAAGCAAAACGAAATAGTCTTTTCTTATCATGCCTTATCACAAACTGCACGCTGGCATTACAGAGATTACAAACGCCGTCAAACAAAATAACAGGATGTGAAATCTTGTTCATAACTAATGCCTGAAATGCCGCATGCCGGTAATAACCATCGCAAGATTATTTTGCACGCAATATTCAATACTGTCTTTGTCTCTTATTGAACCGCCTGGTTGAATAAAAGCCTGTATGCCTTCTGCATGTGCTATTTGCACACAATCATTAAAAGGGAAAAATGCATCACTTGCCAATACGGCGCCGTTTAAATCAAATTTAAATTGACTGGCTTTTTCAATTGCCTGGCGCAAAGCATCTATACGGCTTGTTTGCCCGCAGCCTTTGCCAACAAGTTGTTTGTTTTTTATCAAAGCAATGGCATTACTTTTCAAATGTTTGCAAACAATGATTGGCAAAAATTAAATCTGTTTTTTCTGCTCCAGTTGTTTGTCTTCCGCCTGCTTCTTTCCATTCAGTAAAATTCCCTTTATCTACATCCTGCACCAATGTTCCGTTAATAAAGATTTGTATTGTGTTTCAGGTTGCGCGTTGTGAGTTTTAGCTGAAGCAGAATCCTGTTCTTTTTTGTTTTCAAAATTTGCAAAGCATCTTCATTAAAACCCGGCGCAATTAAAACTTCGAAAAATATCTCATTAATCGCATTTGCAGTTTCTGCATTAACAATTGTATTTGTAACCAGTACGCCGCCAAATGCACTTTCAGAATCTCCCGCCAAAGCCGCATCCCAGCTATCTTTCAGCGTTTCGCGTTGTGCAATGCCACAAACATTTGTGTGTTTAATAATTGCAAATGTTGTATCTGCTTTTTCAAATTCATTAATTAACTGTATAGCTGCATCAACATCAACAAGATTATTGTAAGAAAGTTCTTTCCCATGCAATTGCGCAAAAACATTATGTACATCGCCATAAAATAATGCCATGCTGATGGGGGTTTTCGCCATAACGCAAAGATTTTTTTTCATGAAATGGATTAAAAAGCTGCTGATTAAAATAATTGCTGATAGCAATGTCATAATTCATCACCACTTCAAACGCCTTTGCTGCAAAGCTTTTGCGTTCTTCTAATAAAGTTTCGCCATTTTTATTTTGCAATAACTCAACAAGTGTTTCGTAATCATCTTTCGCGGCAACAACCAACACATCTCTGAAATTTTTTGCTGCGGCGCGAATCATAGAGGGCCCGCCAATATCAATTTTTTCAATAATAACCGCCTCCTGTAAATCTCCCCGCCAGAGGAAAGCCTTTCCTTTTGCTGTTCCAACACTTCTTCGAAAGGATATAAGTCAACAATTACCAAATCGATTTCGGGAATATTAAATTGCGCCATTTCTTTTACATCCTGCCCATTATCCCTTCTTCCTAAAATGCCGCCAAATACAGACGGGTGAAGCGTTTTAACTCTTCCGCCTAAAATAGAAGGATAGGTTGTAAGTGATTCAACCGGCTCGCATTTTACGTTTAGATCTTCAATAAATTTTTGTGTGCCACCCGTAGAATATATTTTGATGTTAAGCTGTTCGAGTGTTTTAATTACAGGTTCTAATCCATCTTTATAAAAAACAGAAATTAATGCGCTTTGAATTTTTTTTTGCATGATATAAGGTTTGCTGCTACATTTTTATGATGGCTGCACCTTGCTGTGCAACCGAATGAAAGCGCAAATGTAATTGCTCGCAATCTTTTTTCCATTGAGTGGATTTCCACACACCCACATTGCCTGTGGCGATATAAGTATTACAATCAAACATTTCATTTAATTCAGCAACAGAATTATTGATGTTTCCATCTATTACAATTATATCAACATGGATTTTTGGGGCACTGGTTAATCTTAAACCAGGCTTATCAAGCAACAAAATTTTTTTGCCGCTGTAATTTATAATGGTATTATCAAAATGTGGCAGCAAAACATTATTATTCACGCTTAGCCTGTCTTTTACCCTCGATGGTTTAATATTAAAATTTCTCAACAAGGCGTTTGTTATTACCAAAGAATCGCCGCTGAAACAACAAGTATTTCCACTTATAAAATCGATAGCAGTATGTCGTGGTACATTGTAAACGATAATTTTTTGCTGTTGCGAATGATGAATAACATTTATATCACGCAAAATAAAAAATGCAATTAAAGAACTTATCGCTGTAATAAGTGCCCGTTTATTTTTATAAAGCAGCCATATACATATTGAAATGATAAATGCAAACAAGATAAGCAATTGCCACAGCGAGATATGCAATCCATCCCAAACAGAAAAAGACATTTTATCCATGTATTCAATAAAGGCGTCCATAAACTTTAAACAATATTCAATCACAACACCGATAAAGGCCGCGGCACCATGCCACCATGAAAAACAAAACAGGGCAAGCTCCGCGTATAATATAAAACCTGATAGCGGCACTGCAATTAAATTACCAATTAAAAACATTAATGGCAGTTGATGAAAATGATAAATTACCACGGGTAATGCAAATATTTGTGCGGCGAGCGTTACAGACGTTAATTGCCAAAGTTTTCGCAGGGATTTATTTTGAATATAAAGAAGGTTATAAATCGGTTTGAAAAATATCACGATGCTTAACACGGCAGCATAAGACAGCTGGAAACCAACATCCCATAAATTAAACGGATTATATACCAGTAAAATAAATGCAGACGCAGCAAGTGTATTATAAATATTACCGCTTTTATTTATAAATTTTCCAACAAGAATGCAGGTAAACATTACAGATGCTCTTGCGATTGATGGCGCTGCACCTGCAATCAAGGTGAACATCCAGATAACGGCAAGAATAATAACCGGCTCCATTATTTTTTTAAGTTTCCGCGATTTAAAAAATCCGAAAAACCATATCAGCGTTGCGTAAATAATAGCAATATGCATTCCGCTGATAGCGATGATGTGTACGACGCCGGTATTACTGTACGCCTGTACGAGGTCTTTATCAAGATCATTTCTGTAACCAATAAGCAAAGCTTCTGCAATGCCCAATTCTTTTGGCGAATGAATGTTTTGCTGCAGGGTTTTCAGCGCAGCATCACGTGTAGAAAATAAAAACTGATTTAAAAAGTTTCTATTGGTTGATGAGGAAAGAACGTATTCATGATCAGAAAGAAAAACCTGGTTAGTAATATTCTGGAAAAGACAATAACGAATATAATCAAGTGATGCCGGGTTACCGCTGTTCGTTATAGCTTGTAAAGATTTGTTGAAAACCACCTGCGACCCATAATGCAACGCGTGTATTGAACTATCCTTTTTAAAATACAACAAAACATTTCCTTTTGTTAAATGCCATTTATTATTTATTGATACTGCATTTACAGAAGCAAGCGCTTTGTATGAATTTGCTTTTTCTACAAGTGGTTCTTCAAGCGTTACCAATACAACATCACCGCTCTTATAAACTTTATTAAACCATAAAGAATTATGCTGAATATTTTGTCTCCATGTAAGTAATATTCCTGCGCAAGTAAAAAGTAAGAGTATAAAAAAGCCGCGCAACCAGTTTAAATTAAACTTTTTTGCGTGCGACAGAAATGAAAAGCAAATAAGCGAGCAAACCAAAGAAGCGATTATATATAAAGTGATTTTTACCGATGGTTGAAAATACCATTGCAGTACAATACCAGCCGTGAGTGCAACAACTAGTTTTACAAATGGATAGTTTTTTAAAGAGTTTGCAGCTTGAAAAGGCATTATTAAAAATAAAAAACTTATTTAATAATGCAGCCTGTTAATTAAAATATGATTGTACGGATTGTACAAAATTTGTAAATGGATTAAATCCTGTTTGCAGAGCAAAACTCATTACAATTAAAAATGCGATGCCGTATAAAGCTCCCCATAAATGGGCTGAATGATTGATATGGCTCGTTCCTTTTTTAGACCAGTATGCGCTGATGATTAAATACAAGCGGGCCGAAAACAAAGCCGGGAATATCTATTGGTACAAAGAACATTCGGAGCGGTGCTGCAGGAAATAAAAAAATGCCTGCAAAAATCACCGCAGATACGGCGCCGGATGCGCCAAGGCTCCTGTAATAATAATTCTCTTTATTGCTCATGTAAGTGGGAATAAGACAAACAGCAAGCGCAGATACATACATGATTAAATAAAGCAAGTTGCCACTGTTGCCGAAGATTTGGGAGAAGGCACGGCTAACCAAATCGCCAAAAAAATACAAAGAGATCATATTAAACGCAAGATGGCCAATATCCGCATGAATTAAATCCATTGCTGAAAAACCGATACCATTGTTTTCGCTGCGAAATATCAGGTGGATAAAAAATTAATTTATCCATCAGTTCGTGATTACTGAAAGCAAGAAATGAAATAACTGCTGTTATGACGATGATAATAATTGTTATGCTAATTGACATCTATTTAAATTTATTTATTCATACTTCTAACCTCGTAGCTTGTATTTCGCACTTAAACATGATGATACTTTTCGTTGCGCAAAATAGTGCATGCGCGATAAACCTGTTCCGCAAGCATTAAACGCACGAGCATGTGCGGAAAAACAAGCCTGGATAAACTCCATATGAAATTTGCACGTTGTTTTATTTCATTGCTTACTCCATATGCCCCGCCAATTAGAAAAATGATCGAACGAACACTTCCAATTGTTTTTTGTGAAATAAAATTTGCCAATTCCACTGATGTTAACTGTTTACCCGTTTCATCAAGCAACACCAAGAAATCCTCTTTATTTATTTTTGAAAGTAATGCCTGCGCTTCCATTTCTTTTAAATTATTTGCTGAAAGGGAAGCCGCATTTTTTAACGGAGAAATAATTGTCCATTCGGTTTTGTAATAATTATTAATGCGTTTAGTAAAATCTTCAATCGCGCTTTTTAGATTATCATCGTGCGGTTTGCCAATATTGATAAATTGAAATTTCATTATTTTGTTATATTCAAAATTATATAACATTCATGCAAATTATCAGGTATGCATTTGTCAAAAATCTTTTTAGCATTTAGTATCAGCTTAAGCATGATTTCTGCAAAAGCACAGCAACCGCTGAATATTATGAGCTTCAACATCAGGTATAATAATACCGGCGACAGTTTAAATTCCTGGCCTTACCGGAAAGATATTGCAGCCTCACAAGTAACATTTTTTGATGTACACGTTCTCGGCGTGCAGGAAGCATTATATGATCAAATGCTTGATCTGCAACAGCGTTTGCCAAATTATAAATATGAAGGTGTGGGCCGGAATGATGGAAAAACAAAAGGAGAATTCAGTGCAATATTTTACGATACAACGCGCCTGGAATTTTTAAAAGGCGCAACGTTTTGGTTATCCCAAACGCCGGACTCTATTGGTGTGAAAGGCTGGGATGCTGCGTTGCCGAGGATTGTTACATGGTGTGAATTTGAAGATAAGACTAACCACAAAAAGTTCTTTGCTTTTAATACACATTTCGATCACATCGGGCAAATTGCAAGAGCCGAAAGCGCGAAATTGTTATTAAAGAAAGTAAAAGCAATTGCAGGCAATAACCCCGTTGTTGTAACAGGAGATTTTAATGCAAGTGACGAAGACCCGCCCATAAAAATTATTATTGACAAAAGCAATGCAGACCATTTTATCGATTCAAAATTCATTTCCTTATCACCGCATTACGGACCCGATGGAACGTTCAATGCTTTTAAGAGTAAAGAAGTAGATAACAGAGCCATTGACCACATCTTTATAAAAAATAGTCTTAAAGTGCTTAAACACGCAACCATTTCTGAAAGCTGGAACGGCAGGTTCTCATCAGACCATTTTCCTGTGTTTGCTCAAATAAGTTTTTAATTATTCACAAAACTTTTTAAAGCGCCTGATTGCTTGCAGATAACTTTGCGTGTTAATGAAAAGCGCTTATTTATATCTTGGTCTTCTCTTACTGCTTTGTTCGTGCGAACGCACGATTGATTTAAATGTTAGGGAACAACCTGCAAAACTGGTGGTTGATGGTCGTATCGAAAATAACCAGGCACCGGTAGTTGTACTTTCAAGCTCGGCCAATTATTTCAGCAGTATAACACCGCAGGAGCTTTCATCATCTTTTATACATAACGCAAAAATTATTGTTAGTGACAGCAGCGAAGCCGTTCAGTTAGTTGAGTATAACTATAAAGATTCAAGCGGTTTTGAATTATATTATTACACCATTGATTTTACAAACCCTTCGCAAATATTACTGGGTAAGCTTAATACAACCTATCATTTAGATATTCAATTACCAGATAGTTCTGTGTATACATCTGTTACAACAATACCGCAACTGCGCAAAACCTGCGACTCGCTATGGTGGATACCTGCACCAAATAATCCTGATACATCACGCTGCGTTTTATACGGTTTGTTTCATGACCCGCCGGGTTTTGGTGATTATGTAAGATATTTTACGAGTGTGAACGGTCAGCCATTTTATCCCGGTTACACTTCTGCTTTTGATGACCAGGTTACCGACGGCACAGATTACACTTTTCAAATTCCGCAGGGGTTTAATAAAAACGATACTACCAACATTTCTAATGATGACTATGGCTTTTTTCATCACGGAGACAGCATCACCTTTAAATTTTGTGATATTGATAAAGCGACGTTTGATTTTTGGCGAACCTGGGAGTTTGCATATCAATCAAATGGCAATCCTTTCTCTTCACCCGTAAAAGTTATTGGCAATATCAGCAACAATGCACTCGGTGCGTTTTGCGGGTATGCTGCGCAGTATCCTTCCATCGTTATACCAAAATAATATTGTAGTAATTTTGTATGTTGATATATTCAAATCGATAGAAATTCTTCTAAAAATTTATGGAAAATAAAGAAACGGAAAAGGTTCATTGCTTAATTATCGGAAGCGGGCCTGCAGGCTATACTGCAGCTATTTATGCGGCACGTGCAAACGTAAAACCGGTTTTGTACCAGGGGATACAACCGGGTGGACAATTAACGATTACAACCGAAGTTGAAAATTACCCCGGTTATGCGGATGGTGTACAGGGCCCTGAAATGATGATTGATTTTGAAAAGCAGGCAAAGCGTATGGGCGCAGATATTCGTTATGGTTTGGCAACAAAGGCTGACTTTTCAAACGGCACGCATAAAGTTTGGATTGATGATGAAAAATTAATTGAAGCAGATGCAGTAATTATTGCAACAGGCGCATCTGCAAAATGGTTGAATCTTGAAAGCGAACAACGCTTAAACGGTTATGGTGTTAGTGCATGTGCAGTGTGTGACGGGTTTTTCTTTCGCAATAAAGAAGTTGCAATTGTTGGCGCAGGTGATACAGCTTGTGAAGAAGCTTTATATCTTTCAAAGCTTTGTTCAACCGTGCATATGATAGTTAGGAAAGATGAAGATGGCATGCGTGCAAGTAAGGTTATGCAGGACAGGGTTAAGAATACATCTAATATAAAAATTTACTGGAACTGCGAAACGGTTGAAGTACTTGGTGAACACAGGGTGGAAGGCGTAAAAGTGAAGAATACAAAAACAAATGAAGAGCAAACCATTGCAGTTAATGCATTTTTTGTTGCGATTGGTCATGAACCGAACAGCGCCGTTTTTAAAGACTGGATTGATATGGATGAAGCCGGGTATATAAAAACAATTCCAGGTACAAGCAAAACAAATATTGCAGGTGTTTTTGCTGCCGGTGATGTACAGGATAAAATTTACCGCCAGGCTATAACAGCTGCAGGCAGTGGCTGCATGGCTGCGCTGGATGCTGAAAGATATTTGGGTGAATTGGGAACAGCATAATTACTTGCTTAAAAGTTAGTGCATACAGGGTGTAGCTTTATTCCCTTTTTACTAATGCTGAATACATGCTTCGCCAATAACGCGATGGATGTGTTTGCAGTTTTTGAACAGCATGAAAATCTATTGTATTAAATAATTTATGCAACGATGAAAAGCTTACGGGATAAGGCACCCAGTGATTTGCTTCAGCTGTATCATACTCAACAATTATAAAATAACCATCCGGGGCAAGTGATGCTTTTGCTTTTAAGAGAAAGGCATTTTTATCCTGAATATAATGCAGTGAGTTAGCCATTAAAATGCCATTTAAATTTTTAAACGGTAATTCATCTTTTATAAAATCAATATTTAATTTTTTTAGCAGAATATTTGAATCAACCGAAAAATCCTTCAATGCAGTTTGATTTTTATCCACTGCATATATCACGCTTTGCGGCGCCAGCAGTTGGGCAAGTGCTTTTGTAAATAAACCATTGCCACAACCTAAATCTGCATAAACTGCTTTTTCATCTTTTATAAAATGATGTATTAAATTAACTGCTTCGTTTAACTGCATATTATTATTTGTAAAACTATGTCCCGAAAAAATTTAATTTTTTTGCTTTGTTAAGTATGTAAATAATCCCGCTGCAGAAACTATCGTCCAGCAACCTTCAAGAATTATAAACGGCCAATATTTTAACAGCACTGATGCAAAGCATGCGACTGCAGCACCTGTAAAATTTAAAAACAGGTAAGCAATAGAATTGTTTTTTATTTTCTGAACCAGGTTAAGAAAGTAAGCAATTAATAAAATTGTTACCCCAACCGTTCCTGTTAAATCTGTAAGTGTCATTTTATTTAATTTAATTGACAAACAAAAAAAGGAAGCAATTGCTTCCTTTAATGTTTTATAGTTATTAAATTATGCTTTTTTCTTAACTGTTTTCGGCGCAAAAATTACCAGCATTCTTTTGCCTTCCATTTTCGGCATTCCTTCTAAAACACCAACCTCACCAAGGCGCTCTGCAAATTTTAAAAGCAACAATTCGCCACGCTCTTTAAACATGATGGCGCGGCCTTTAAACTGCACATACGCTTTTACTTTATCACCTTCTTTTAAAAATCTTTCTGCATGTTTTGTTTTAAACTCAAAGTCGTGATCATCAGTGCCGGGTGTAAAGCGAATTTCTTTTACCTCGCTTTGCTTGGCATTGGCTTTCATTTCTTTTTCCTTACGCTTTTTCTCGTAAAGAAATTTTTTGTAGTCAACTGCTTTGCAAACGGGAGGGTCTGCGGTGGGTGAGATTTCGACCAAATCAAGTTCCAGTTGTTGCGCAATTTTAAGCGCTTCCGGTGTGGGGTAAATACCAACCGTTACATTGTCTCCAACCAGCCTAACCTGTTGTGCCCTTATTCTTTCGTTGATACGATGTTCAGGCTCGGGCTGCCTGTTAAAACGAGGATTAAATCTTCCTCTTTGTGGTAAAGCCATTCAATGTTTTTTCGTGAATAATTAAAGAAATTTTTAGTTATAAAATATAAACTCCTGTAAAATTAATTTATTTTCTTTCTGCAATCTCTTCTTTCAGCAAATTAATAAATTCTTCAATCGTTTGAGATTCGCCTTCTGTTTTATTATGTTTTCTTATAGCCAGTTTCCTTTCTGTTGTTTCCCTTTCGCCAATAACGAGCATGTATGGTGTTTTACTTAATTCAGCATCCCGGATTTTTTTGCCAACTTTTTCACTGCGTTCATCAGTTTCAACTCTTATACCAGCTTTTTTAAGTTGTGTAAAAACTTCTTTCGCATAAGGCAAAAATTTATCACTTATCGGCAAAATTTTTACCTGTACCGGCGATAACCAAAGCGGAAATCTTCCTGCATAATGTTCAAGCAAAAATCCTATAAAACGTTCATGCGTACCCAGCGGTGCCCGATGAATAATCAACGGTATTTCAGAAGTATTTTCTGCTGTTGTATAAGTAAGACCAAAACTTCTTGGCTGCGAAAAATCAACCTGGTTTGTTGCCAGGTAAATTCACGCCCAATAACGCTGTAGATCTGCACATCTATTTTTGGTCCGTAAAACGCAGCTTCATCCTGCACTTCAACAAAAGGTATTTTTGATTCAATTAAAACATTACGCACCATTTCTTCAGTTTCCTTCCAAAGCTCAGGTTCATTTACATATTTAATTCCTAATTTTTCTTTTGAGTGAAGTGATAAACGCATCACATATTTATCAATACCGAAAATTTTAAAATACTTTAAGTACATGTCATTCACCGCACGAAACTCATCTGCAAATTGTTCCTTGCTGCAATAAATATGCGCATCGTTCATGTGCAAACAACGCACACGCATCAAGCCAAATAACTCACCGCTTTGTTCATAACGATACACCGTTCCATATTCTGCAATGCGGTAAGGCAAATCGCGGTAGCTTTTTGGTTCAGCCGCATATATTTTATGGTGATGCGGACAGTTCATTGATTTTAAATAATATTTCTCGCCTTCCAGCTCCATCGGCGGATACATGCTGTCTGCATAGTATGGCAAATGGCCACTGGTTAAATACATGCTTTCTTTTGCAATGTGCGGCGTAACAACACGTTTATAACCCGCAGCATCTTCTGTTTCTTTAGCCAGCTTTTCAAGCTCTTCAATAATCACCGTTCCATTCGGCATCCACATAATTAAACCCTGACCAACATCATCATCCATTGTATAAATACCAAGCTCTTTTCCGAGTTTGCGATGGTCGCGTTTTTTTGCTTCTTCCACCATCGCCAAATATTCATCCAGTTCTTTTTGAGATGGAAATGATATACCGTAAATGCGTGTAAGCTGCTTGTTTTTTTCGTCACCTTTCCAATATGCGCCGGCAATATTTGTAAGCTTGATTGCTTTTATAAAGCCGGTTGAAGGAATGTGCGGACCGCGGCACAAATCAGTAAAATTTCCCTGTGTATAAAAGGTAATGTTGCCATCTTCTAAGTTTTGCAACAAGTCTAATTTATATTCATCACCTTTCTTTTCAAAATACTCAACCGCTTCTGCTTTTGGTGTTTCTTTTCTTATATATTGATTGTTTTGCTTCGCGAGTTCATTCATCTTTTTTTCGAGCGCTTTCAAATCTTCTTCAGTAATTTTTTTATCGCCTAAATCCATGTCATAATAAAAACCATTTTCAACCGGCGGACCAACCCAAAACTTCACGCCCGGAAACATACTTTCAACAGCTTCCGCCATTAAATGCGCAGTAGAATGCCAGAAAGTTGATTTACCTTCTGCATCTTCCCACTTCAACAATTTTACCGTCGCATCTTCATTAATAGACCTTGTTGCGTCCCATGTTTTTCCATTCACATTTGCAGCAATAATTTTTCTTGCAAGGCCTTCACTGATAGATTTTGCAACATCCAATGGTGTAACACCATTTTCATATTCGCGAACCGCACCATCAGGAAATGTAATTTTTATCATAGTTAAAAATCAAAAGTAAAAATTCAAAAGCGGCAGCAAAAGTAGTGAATGAAAAAGAAGGATTAAAGTTTTGAATTCTTTATAATGAGAAAGCTTTGCAAAAAGTTGGCAAGGCGATTTATATGTTGTTGATTGGCGGATCTGTGCGGTTTCTAAATGTAAGGCTGCCAGCCATCGCCTGGTAGTTGACTGTGTTGCCTTTAACATTGACTGAGCCGTACGTTATTGAACGTTGTTGTTTTTATAATACAACACTGCTATCTAAAAGGATTATCGATTTTTTGATTCAGGCAATGTGGCTTTTCTTTCTTGTGCAAAAGTGTAAGAAACACAGGCAAACGATATTACACTAAGCAGCAAACTCCTTTTTGATTTCATAATCGGTTTTATAATTAATCTTTTGGAACTTAGGTTTAAGGAAGCATGCAATTTATATAAAACAAAAATTTCATTTTTGTACAGGCATTTTTACATAAGCGGCAACTATATTCCGCATTAAGCACGTATTATAATTCTTTGAAAACCTTAACTGTTCTTTAATTGATGGTGTGATAACGCAAATTAGATTTGTAACATGATGAAAAGGTTACTGTTTTTTATTTTGTTGCTGAATGCTGCACAGGTTTTTTCGCAAAACCTTACCGGTGTTTGGCGTGGGTATTTTTATGCTGATGTTGGCCCGTATAAAGAATATTATAAGTACGAAGTGCAGATTGACCAGTTAAAAAACAGTTCACTGAAAGGCGTAACCTATTCTTACCGCACTACCGTTTTTTATGGCAAAGCAAATTTTGAAGGTATCTGGTTTCCCAAAGCAAAAAGCCTGCTTGTAAAAGAAACAAACCTGGTTGAATTAAAAATGGCTGGAAACTCCCAGGCTTGTGCTATGACGTGTAATCTTGATTATTTAAAAGATGGCAAAACGGAAACATTAAAAGGAACATTTACCAGTATTAACACGGATACAAAAAGAGACTGCGGCTCAGGAACTGTTTATCTTGAAAGAGTGGAGCAATCTGATTTTGCAAAAGAAGATTTTTTACTGAAGAAAAAACCGGCGCCATCAACACAAAATAATAAGCCTGTTACAAAACCACCTGTAACAGATAATGTAAAAAAAGCGAACCCGGTCAGTTTATCAAAAACGAATGCAAAAAAATTGCAGGCTGCTTTAGGCATTCCGCAGGATGGAATTATTGGGCCAAAATCATCAGCAGAAATAAAACGCAAAGCGCCTGACTTTACAGAAAAATTAGATTTGAACAATACAAGCCAGGTAAACAGGTTAATTAATCTCATCAAAAAAAATAACGCGGCAACCGCCAAAAAAAATGCGCCTGTATCTCCGCCAAATCAAAATAAAAAATTACCGCCACCGGTTGTAAAAAAAGATACGATTGCAAAATCTGCTCCGCAAACACAGCCTGCTCAACCCGAAATAAAAAATACTCCGCCTAAAAAATTATTGCCTGTTCCGGAAGTTATCAAGGAAAGAAGTAACCCACTTATAAAGACCATTACCACTGATTTGCCGGATGTTAAAATTGAATTGTATGATAATGGTGAAATTGATGGAGATACCATAACAGTGTACGACAATAACCAGGTTATTGCATGGAAAAAGGGTTTAACAGATAAACCGCTTACTTTAAATCTTAAAGCCGATGCAAGTACGCCCACGCATGAATTTGTAATGGTAGCAGATAATTTAGGTTCTATTCCGCCAAACACTGCATTAATGATTATTACTACAGGCGGTAAACGTTACCAGCTTTTTATTTCGAGCGACAAACAAAAAAATGCGAAGGTTATAGTGCAATACGAAGCGCAGAAATAATTAAACGTTGTTTAGCTTAAGAAATTTTCCAAATAAAAAGACTGTTTTGCTTGTTGTGTAAACTTTACACATAATTTGCATTCTCAAACTTCAGCTTGAAATATGAAAAAAATTTTACTCCCTTTAATGCTGCTTTTTATTTTAAAAGCGAATGCACAATTATTATCATGGACGCCTGATTTTATACAGGAAGGCTCAACACCTGTAACCATTACAATGGATGCCAGTTACGGCAATAAAGGCTTGCTTAACTATACACCCACAACAGGCGTATATGTGCATATAGGTGTTATTACAAATTACAGCTCATCGTCTTCTGATTGGAAGCACGCACCGTTTTCATGGGGCTTGGCAACTCCGGCTGCACAGTGCACTTATCTTGGAAATAATAAATGGAAATATACAATCAGTGGCGGGCTGAGAACATTTTTTAATCTTACAGATCCCAATGAAAAAATATTAAAAATTGCTATTCTTTTCAGAAGTGCAAACGGAGACAATTCTATAAAACAGGCAAATGCTGATGGCAGTGATATGTATATACCTGTTTATGATAATGGTTTGTATGCAAGAATTGATGTGCCTTTTAAGCAGCCAACGTACAACCCAATACCGGAACCGCTAACCAAAAATATTGGCGACCCGCTTACAATTACAATGAAAGCGAGTAAAAGCAGTACGCTCAGTATTTTATTTAACGGAACACAAATAAAAACAGGCAGCGGCACTTCGCTAACAGCTAATACAAACGTTACGGTTGGAGGTCCTCAAACAATAATCGCAAAAGCTGTTAGCGGAACCACTGCGGCAGACACGATGCAGTTTGTAGTTAAACCTGCTGTTACGGTTGCACCAATACCAGCCGGTGATACAGACGGAATTAATTATGAAGCCAGCAATACATCAGCAGTGTTGGTTTTGTATGCACCGCTAAAACAATATATCTATGTAGAAGGCGATTTTAATAACTGGCAGGCTCAATCAAATTATTTAATGAATAAGACACCCGATGGTAATCGTTTCTGGATTCGCATCAGCAACTTAACGCCGGGTACCGAATACGCATATCAGTATTTAATTGACGGCACACTAAAAGTTGCAGATTATAATTGCGAAAAGATTTTAGATCCTGCAAACGATCAATATATATCATCAACAACTTATCCTAATCTTAAAGCTTACCCAACAGGAAAAACTACGGGTATTGTAAGCGTGTTGCAAACCGCAAAACCAAAATACACATGGCAGGTAAATAATTTTTCAAGACCTAATAAACAAAACCTTGTTATTTATGAATTGCTGGTGAGAGATTTTACTGCAGCCGGCAATTTTCAAACATTAACTGATACATTAAGCTATTTACAAAGGTTGGGTGTAAATGCAATTGAAGTAATGCCGTTTAATGAATTTGAAGGCAACAATAGCTGGGGTTATAATCCCGATTTTTATTTTGCGCCGGATAAGGCTTACGGGCCGGAAAATATTGTAAAGAAATTTATTGATGAATGCCATAAACGCGGCATTGCTGTGATTATGGATATGGTATTGAATCATTCATTCGGTTCATCACCCATGGTTAAAATGTATTGGGATAATACGTTGAACGTGCCTGCCGCAAATAATCCCTGGTTTAATCAATACGCAAAGCATGCTTTTAATGTTGGTTACGATTTCAATCATGAAAGCACAGCTACGCAAAACTTTGTGCATCGCGTGATAGATTTTTGGCTGAAAAATTATAAGGTTGACGGTTTCCGATGGGATTTGGCAAAGGGCTTCACACAAAAACAAACTTGTGATGGCACAGGTAATAATTGCGATGTAAATGCATGGGGCGCTTATGATGCAAGCCGTATAGCCATCTGGAAAAAATATTATGATGACATGCAATCAGCATCCGCAAATAGCTATTGCATTTTAGAAATGTTTGCAGATAACAGTGAAGAAACCGTTGAATCTGGTTACGGGATGATGTTGTGGGGAAATGAAAACTATAATTATAACCAGGCAACAATGGGTTATAATGATCAATGGAATTTTAGTGGTGGCATTTACAAAGTGCATGGATTTACGCAACCAAATCTTGTTACTTACCAGGAAAGCCACGATGAAGAAAGATTGATGTTCAAGAATGAACAATACGGTGCAAGCAGCGGTAGTTATAATGTAAAAAATATTTCAACAGGGTTGGCAAGAAACGGAATGGCAGCAGCATTCTGGGCAATGCAACCGGGACCAAAAATGCTATGGGAATTTGGTGAATTGGGTTATGATTTATCTATTAACCGTTGTACAGACGGAACAATAGATAACAATTGCCGTTTAGATGCAAAACCGCCGCATTGGGATTTTTATACTAATGCAGACAGGAAGGCTTTGTATGATGTTTATAAGGATCTTATTCATTTAAAAACTTATCCCGATTATGCAAATACATTTATTAACGGCAATATTAATTACAGTCTTTCTGATACAATTAAATGGGAAAATATTGTTGGCAGTAACCTGCAGGTAATGGTGTTTGGCAACTTCGGCGTACGCTCAAAAACAGCAACAGTAACATTTCCTTCAACCGGCACATGGTTTAGTTATTTAACAACAAAAACCATTAGTGTTTCTTCAACATCTTATTCGGTTACATTACAACCCGGCGAATATTATGTTTATACAAACAAGAATATAAAAGATGCAGTGCTGCCTGTAACCTGGTTAAGTTTTACCGCACAAAAAAATGGTGCGCATTCGGTATTGTTAAACTGGTTAACACAAAATGAAACAAATAATGATCATTTCGAAGTAGAACGAAGCAATAACGGAACTTCATTTACAAAAATCGGTGAAGTAACCGCAGCAACAGGAACCGGGGAACACAGCTATTCTTTAACGGATAATATTCCTTTAATTGGTTATAATTATTATCGCTTAAAGCAGGTTGATAAAGAAGGTAATTATCAATACTCAGCCGTACAAAGAATTAGTTTGAGTGATATAACCAAACACTGGAGTTTGTATCCAAACCCTGCAAAGAATACAACAGCGTTATATGCTTTAAATAATTACAGCAAGGCTGCTATTTCAATAAGCGATTTAAGAGGAAAAATTATTTACAGCACAGTGATAAATAATATAACAACCAATCAACAGATATCTATTCCGGTGCAGCAGTTAAGTAAAGGTGTCTATGTAATAAAGATTACAACCGGACAGGAAACTGATACTGAAAAATTAGTTGTTGAATAAATCAATCGTTGACCGTTAACCGTAAGATCAATTATTGTAAATGCGATCGGGAGCGGTTAACGGTTTTCGGTTAACCATTCTTTCCTTTCAGCATTGGAACGAAAGAAAAATAATCAAACCATTCCTCGTCATAAGTTCCGTCAACGTTTTTTGTGATGCGCAACATGCGCTGGCTTTTTTTTTCTTCGCCAACAGGTAGTACCATTAAACCACCTGTTTTAAGTTGCTCTACCAATTTCGGCGGAACGAATGGCGCAGCAGCCGTTATTAGAATTTTGTTGAAAGGCGCAAAAGTTGGCAGCCCTTCAAAACCATCACCATAAAAAAATTTAATATTGGGATACCTTCCTTTTAAGAAGAAATTTTTGTTGTTATCGTACAGTTTTCTTTGCCTTTCGATTGTAAAAACCCATGTCCCCATTTCTGCTAAAATGCTGGCCTGGTATGCACTCCCGGTACCTATTTCCAAAATTTTTTCGCTGCGGTGAATATTTAATAATTGTGTTTGATATGCTACTGTGTATGGCTGTGAAATCGTTTGATCCTGCCCGATAGGAAATGCCCTGTCTTCATACGCAATTTTATCAAAAGCAGAATCCAGAAAAAGATGACGCGGCACATTATACATGGCTTCCAATACAAGTTCGCTTGTAATACCTTTATCACGTAGTTGATCAATCAATTTTTTTCTTAATCCTTTATGCCGGTATGTATCTTCTAAATTGCGCATTGCTGCAAAACTAAATCAGCTAAATTTAAGTGATGACTACACAGCCGCATTTGTTCTGTATTTTCCCTGCCGTGTAAAAAGCATTTCTGTAATAAAAATAAGAATTAAACTAAGCGCAGTTGTGGCTGTAACTTTTCCAATAAAAAATACAAAATCGCCAAATTCCATCCATTCAATAAATACCAATAATGCAATATGAAGAAATGTAAGTATGAGCACGTATGTGCCGTATGAGGCCCAACCCATGCTTTTAACCGATGGCTCCGCAAAGCTTAACTGCGTTGTTTCCTGCGGTATTAAAAGGTTTAATAAAAATGGTCTTAAGTATGCAATAAACACACAAGGCATTGTATGCAGGCCCGGTGTGCCACTAAAGTAATCGAAGGTTAAGCCATAAATAAATGCAATAATCATTTGCAGGCCACGCGGCATATTAAACGGCAGCCATAAAATAAACAGGAAATAAATGTATGGTTTTACAAACTGGTGTACAGGCGGTACTTTATTAAATATATATACCTGCACCAGGATAAACAAAATAAAACGAATGATATTTTTCAGCAGGCTGCTCATTTCTCTTTCGGGGTTTTAGCTTCTAATTCTTTTTGTTCAGCCCATATTACATTGTCTACAAGGTAAGCATATTGCAAGCTGTAAAAATCTGTTGCAGTTCTAATCTTTAATTCATAAAATCCGCTGCCGGGATCGCCTTGAATTGCAGCCACAACACCTATCATTATACCCGGCGGAAAACTGCCTGATAAATTGCTCGTAAGTACACTATCACCTATTTTCACTTTTGCAGATTTCGGAATATTATGCAGCGTTATATAACGCGGGTCTTTTCCATCCCAGTCCGCAAGACCTGTATAAAATCCTTTCTTCGTCATCGCACTTACCTTACTGTTGCGATTGAGTAAACTCATCACGCGACAATAGTTATCGCTTACTAAAATTACTTTGCCCACAACACCCTGTGGGCCGATGACGCCCATGTCTATTGTTGCGCCCTGCTTACTGCCACGATAAAGTGTTATATAATTATTCTGATCTGAAATATCATTATTTACAACTTTTGCGGGCAGAAAACGGAACTTACGTACGCGGCCCAGCGTGTCTTTTAATAAAGAATCAATTTTAATTACAGATGAAGTGTCGGGACCTTCGAAGCTTTGCTTTAATAATCCGCGCAACTCTGCATTTTCAGCAACCAGGGTTTCATTTGTTTTTTTAAGACGAAAATAATATTCAATGTTGTTGTATTGTGCGCCAACTTTTCCGGTTGCTTCGTTTGCAACATTAGAAAATATTGCCTGGTAAGTTTGATTGTAGTTGATAAGAACGGCAAGAGAAATTCCCATTAAAACTAGGAATAAAAAGAAGTTGAAAAACTGGCGTATGAAGGCTATTATGTTACGCATTAAAGCACGAAATTAAAAATCCGAAACCCGGGTTTACTATCGAATTTCGGATTTATGGTCTCGAATTTTATCTTTTTATTTCATTACAAAAGGATAGCGCTGATAATTTTTTAAAGCTAATCCTGTTCCCCTTACTACACTAATCAGCGGGTCTTCGGCTATATGAACAGGCAATTTTATTTTTTGGCTTAACCGCTTATCTAAACCGCGCAACAAAGCACCACCACCGGTTAAATATAAACCCCTGCGATAAATATCCGCAGCTAATTCCGGCGGTGTTGTTTCAAGTGCTTTTAAAATAGCTTCTTCAATTTTAAAAATTGATTTATCTATTGCTTCTGCCACTTCCTGGTAACTTACCATAATTTGTTTTGGAATACCGGTAACCAAATCGCGGCCATTCACCGGCATATCTTCCGGTGGCGTTTCCAAATCTTTCATTGCAGCACCAATGGTAATCTTAATTTGTTCCGCTGTACGCTCACCAATTAATAAACTGTGATAACGGCGCAATGCTTCCATTATATCGGCTGTAAACTCGTCGCCCGCAATACGTATACTTTGGTCGCAAACAATACCAGCCAACGCAATAACAGTTATACCCGTTGTTCCGCCACCAATATCAATAATCATATTTCCTACGGGTTCTTCCACATCAATACCAATACCAAGCGCGGCAGACATTGGCTCGTGTATAAGATAAACTTCTGTTGCGCCAGCCTGTTCAGCACTGTCGCGCACAGCACGTTTTTCAACTTCAGTAATGCTTGATGGAATGCAGATTACCATTCTCCACCTTGGTGCAATTAATGGTTTTTTTGGGTAGATCATTTTGATCATTTCCTTAATCATTAATTCAGCCGCATTAAAATCTGCAATTACACCATCTTTTAAAGGTCGCACAGTACGAATGCTTTCATGCGTTTTTTCATGCATCATTAATGCACGCTTGCCCACGGCTAAAACTTCTTTTGGATTATTCCTGTTCAAGGCAACAATGGATGGCTCATTTACCACCACTTCGTCGTTATGTATTATCAGGGTGTTTGCGGTGCCAAGATCAATCGCAATCTCCTGTGTAAAAAAGTTAAAAAGTCCCATTATATATGTAGTTACTTATGTTTTTGTAATGTGGCAAAGGTGTACGAAATAATTTGAATTTGCAAAGCACTTATCAAAGCTTTTCAAATGGATTTTATTTATGTGCAAAACCTGTGTTTTTAAAACGAAAATCGAAACTAGAAATTCAGAAAAATACCGCTGGCTATACTTTTAGATTTTGACTTAATTTTTAAACTCGTACCCAATATCATTTCTAAAATACATTCCCTTGAAATAAATATTCTTTAAAAGATTTTTTGAAAGTTGCACTGCACCGTCAATATCCCGGTCAAAAGAAGTAACTGCCAATACACGCCCGCCGTTTGTTACAACTGTTTCATCGTTATTCATTTTTGTTCCCGCATGAAAGATAATTGAATTGGTGAACTGCTGAATCGCTGAATCATTAAATTGGATTTTCAGATCTTTTGGGTACTCGCCCGGATAACCTTCGCTTACAGCAACAATGGCAGCACAAGCTCTTTCGTCAAACTCAATAACTGTTTTATTTAATATATTATTATACATTGATAAAAATAAATCGACAATATCATTCTTTAAACGCGGTATAACCACTTCCGTTTCCGGATCGCCCATGCGACAATTGTATTCAATAACGAATGGTTCATCATTTACTTTAATCAAGCCAAAAAAAACAAAGCCATTATAAATAATGTTTTCTTTCTGTAAACCATTTATTGTTGGCTGAATGATCCTTGTTTCAATTTTTTGCATGAATGTGTCAGTCAAAAAAGGCAACGGACTTACACAACCCATACCGCCGGTATTTAATCCTGTATCGCCAACACCAATGCGTTTATAATCTTTTGCATGACCAATAATTTTATAGTCTTTTCCGTTAGTTAAAACAAAAACACTTAATTCAATACCATCTAAATATTCTTCAATTACAACTTTTGAAGACGCTTTGCCAAATTGTTGATGAATGATCATTTCTTCGAAAGCGTTTAATGCTTCTTCGCGTGTATTGGCAATAACAACTCCTTTACCGGCAGCCAAACCATCTGCTTTTAAAACGACCGGCAAAGTATGTTGCTGAATATATTTCTTTCCTTCATCAAAATTTTCTTTTGTGAATTCAGCATAAGCAGCAGTTGGAATACTGTTTCGCTGCATAAATTTTTTCGAGAAAGCTTTACTGCCTTCCAGTTGGGCACCGTTTGCCGAAGGACCGATTATAATAATGTTTTTGGTTTCTTCATCATTTGCAAAAAAATCGTAAATACCTTTCACCAGCGGTTCTTCGGGGCCAACAATTATCATTTCAATATTGTTTTCTAACGAAAATCTTTTTATTGCATCAAAATCATTTACGCCGATGTTTATATTTTTTCCGAATTGCGAATGTACCCGCATTACCCGGTGCAATAAATAAGTTAGTGCATTGTTTACTTTGAATAATTTTCCATGCGAGTGCGTGCTCTCTGCCGCCGCTGCCTAATAAAAGGATATTCATAAATAGTTGTGCGGCGAAAATAAAATATCGTTTCTTGAAACGCAGAAAAAATTATTTTTAATGCATTAGCTGAATAAATGAATGTCCAATACTTATTTCCAGTTTAAACAATTTATAGTCCGGCAGGATAAATGTGCAATGAAAGTTTGTACAGATGCGTGTTTATTTGGTGCATGGGCCGCTGACCGTTCACCGTTAACTGCACACCGTTTGTTAGATATCGGAACGGGAACAGGCTTATTATCGTTGATGTATGCGCAAAAAAATTTAAATGCGATTATTGATGCAGTTGAAATTGATGAACCAGCCGCAGAACAGGCAGAAAACAATTTTAATAATTCACCATGGGGAGAAAGGCTAAAAATTTATAATACCTCTATCCAGCAATTCACAAAATCAACAAAAAAATACGATGTGGTTATTTGTAATCCACCGTTTTTTGAAAGTGACTTAAAAAGCGAAAGCAAGCAACGCAATCTTGCTTTACACAGTGATGCACTTAGTTTAGAAGAGTTAATTTCTATTGTAGATTTATTGCTTGAAAAAAATGGAAGCTTTTTGTGTTTACTCCCGTTTCATCGCACAAACTATTTTCAAGAATTATTATTGAAGTATAAGCTATTTGCAAAAGAAAAAATTTTCATCAAACAAACACCAAAGCATAATTATTTCAGAACAATGGTTTGGGTTGATAGGTTAACAATGGTGGCGAATGAATCTGAAATAATAATCATGAATGATAAAAATGGATATAGTGAAAGGTTTGAAAAGCTATTAAAAGAATATTACCTAAACTTATAGCAGCAGGTAAAAAATTTACTTATGTATCTCACTTGTAAAGTGAAATTGTATGTCCGGGTTGTTGTTAATTTCCGTATTTAAAAACCATTCGCTTTGTGCAAGGTAAACAGGATGTCCGTCTTTGTCTGCTGCAGAATTTTGTTGTTTGAAGCGTAAAAAATCATCCAGCTTTTTTTCGTCATTGCTTGTTAACCAGCAGGCTTTATAAAATGGCAAAACGCGAAACTCGCAGGCAGCACCATATTCATGCAACAAGCGATATTGAATTACTTCAAACTGTAATTCACCCACACAACCAATAATTTTTTTGTTGCCGCCAAACTGGGTGAATAATTGGGCAACACCTTCATCCGTTAATTGGGTAATTCCTTTTTCAAGCTGCTTTGTTTTCATCGGGTCTTTATTCACCAATTCTTTAAAAATTTCCGGCGAAAAAGATGGAATACCTGTGAAATAAAAATCTTCACCTTCTGTAAGTGTATCACCAATTTTAAAATTGCCGGTATCAAACAAACCAACTACATCACCGGGATAAGCATCTTCAATAATGTCTTTACTTCTTGCTAAAAAAGAATAGGGATTACTGAAGCGAAAATCTTTTTTTAAACGCACATGATGATAATATGTGTTGCGCTCAAATTTTCCGCTGCAAACGCGTATAAAAGCAATCCTGTCCCTGTGCCGCGGGTCAAGGTTGGCGTGAATTTTAAAAATAAATCCACTCAATTTATCTTCATCCACATCAACAATACGTTTTGTTGTTTCGCGGTCTTGCGGCTTCGGTGCAATTTTTATAAACGTGTCAAGCAACTCCTTTACGCCAAAATTATTTATCGCACTTCCAAAAAAAACAGGTGCCGTTTTTCCTGCCAGATAATCTTCAACATTCAGTTGCCCGTAAACGCCTTCAATTAATTCAACATCTTCGCGCAAAGTGGCAGCATCATTCTCTCCTATCTTTTCATCTAAAATTTTTTCATTTAGACTTTCAATGATAAAACTATTGTCTTCTGTTGCTTTAGTGTTTGCCGTAAATAATAATAAACTCTTTGTGTCAAGATTATATACACCCTTAAAATCTTTGCCATTGTTGATGGGCCACGTCATAGGATGTAATTGAATCTTTAATTCTTTCTCAATTTCCTCGAGTAAATCGAAACGGTTTTTTCCATCGCGATCCATCTTATTAATAAAAACAATTACCGGCGTATTACGCATACGGCATACTTCCATCAATCGCCTCGTTTGTTCTTCAACACCATTAACGCTATCAACAACAAGCACAACACTATCAACCGCCGTGAGTGTTCTATATGTGTCTTCTGCAAAATCTTTGTGGCCGGGTGTATCCAGTAGATTGATGAGAAAATCTTTGTACTCAAATGTCATTACGCTGGTAGCAACAGAAATGCCACGCTGCCTTTCAATTTCCATAAAATCACTGGTAGCATGTTTTTTTATTTTGTTGCTTTTAACCGCGCCTGCAGTTTGAATGGCGCCGCCAAAAAGCAAAAACTTTTCAGTAAGTGTTGTTTTACCGGCATCGGGGTGAGATATAATAGCGAATGTTCTGCGGCGACTGATTTCCTTTGCGTACTTCATTTAATTTAAAAGTTAAAAGTCAAAACTCAAAATGAATTCTTCCTTTACTTATTACTTTCTACTTTTTAATTTTAAAGCGTGCAAAGGTAAGGGCAAGATAACTTGCGTCAAGCAGCGTGGGAAAACTATTGGTTAAAAAGGATTTTCCTCTTCACCATCACCTTCATTAAACTCATTCATTTTACTGCCTTTTTGAATAAACAAACGGGCATTGTTATCGCCGCCCTGCGCTGGTGGCGGGTTTAAAGGTTTCCAATTTCCGCCGCCGCCAGGCAAAAATGAATTGCCTGTATCGCCATCCCATTCTTCAAATTTTTGTATGTGAAGTAAAGCGCGGAGTTTTATATTTTCCAGGGAACCATTACGATGTTTGGCAATTTTAATGTGCGTTTCCCCGCGTGTGCTTTCACCATTTTCGTTTGCAAAAGTTTCATAATATTCGGGCCGGTAAATAAACATTACCATATCTGCATCCTGTTCGATGGCGCCTGATTCGCGCAGATCACTTAACTGCGGCATCTTGCTTTCTTTACGGGTTTCAACAGCACGGCTTAGCTGGCTAAGGGCAATTATCGGGATGTTTAATTCTTTTGCAAGCGCTTTCAGGTTGCGGGAAATATTGCTTATCTCCTGTTCACGGTTTGCACCGCGATCACTGGTGCCGCTCATCAATTGTAAATAATCTATTATTATTAAACCAACATTGTGTTTGTTTACAAGCCTGCGTGCTTTTGCGCGAAATTCAAAAATGTTTAATGCGGCTGTGTCATCAATAAAAATCGGTGCCTGCTCTAATTTTTTTATGCCCTTTGTATGTAGTTGCTGATACTCATATTCTTCCAGTTTACCGCGTGCAATTTTTTCAAGCGGAATTTCACTTTCGGCCGATAAAATACGCTGAACTAATTGGGAAGAGCTCATTTCAAGCGAAAAAAAACCAACCGGAGTTCTTTTTTCTACATTAGGACATAATGCTGCATTTCGGGCAAGATTTAAAGCTAATGCGGTTTTACCAACAGAAGGGCGTGCAGCAAGTATAATAAGATCTGTTGGCTGCCATCCATAAGTTACACGATCGAGGCTGGCGAACCCGCTGGGCACGCCTGAAATATCTTCCTTGCTTGTGCGCAATTCATCTATACGGTTAATTGTTTTTGCCAGCGCATTACCGATATCTTCATAATTTTTCTTTAGGTAGTTATTGGTGATGTTAAACATTTTTGTTTCGCTGTCATCGAGCAAATCAAAAACATCAGTGCTGTCTTCATAAGCATCGCCTATAATTTCACCACTGATGCGTATCAGCTCCCGTTGAATAAATTTTTGAAGAATAATCCGCGAATGTGCTTCAATATTTGCTGTAGATACAACCGCGTTTGTAAGTTTGGTTATATAATAAGGGCCACCGATTTCATCAAGTTTACCACCTGTTTTCAGTTCTTCCACTACCGTCAGCATATCAATCGGCATGCTTTTTTGCGCAAGGCCTTGAAAAGATTTAAAAATTTCCTGGTGTGCATCTACATAAAAACATTCAGGTTTTAATATTTCTATAATGGTATCAAAAGCACTTTTTTCAAGCATGATGGCGCCGAGAACAGCTTCTTCCAAATCTCTTGCCTGTGGCGGTATTTTGCCATAAACCATCGTGCTGAGATCAATAGAACTTTTTCTGCGTGTACGACGATCTTTATTTTGGTTAACAATCTCCATTCAACTAAAATTAATGTGGTTAGTATTTTTTTTAAGCTGATTAAGGTTAAGCAATCGTTACCGGAATGTTTCCTTAATGTTATGAAAAAAAACGAGCGACGAATGTAAATCGTAAATCACGGGTTTAAAAAATTTAATTGCATTTAAATTTATTAAGTTAAAGCGCACAATGTTATTAACATCCAATAAAACGTTATTCTAAAGAATTTTATTTGTTTTCAACAATTATAAAAAGTTTTAAAAGCAAACCACGCAGATATTAACAGCAGCGTGGTGCAAAAATTTTTTTTAGAATAATGATTGCACTAAAAAAAGAATTGTGTATCTGCGGTAACAATTTTTATGCATACGCGCTTACATTGAAACTATATTTTTGCATGAATTGAATTAAAAATGAAGATTTCGTATAACTGGTTAATGGAGTATCTGCCTGAAAAATTAGAACCGCAGAAATTATCTGAAATACTTACGTCTATTGGCCTTGAAGTAGAATCGCTTGAGTTTTATGAAAACATAAAAGGCAGTTTAAAAGGCTTGGTAGTTGGCAGAGTTATAACATGCGAACCTCATACCAATGCTGATAAATTAAAAATTACAACTGTTGATATAAAAAACAAAGTTTTACAAATTGTGTGTGGTGCACCCAACGTTGCAGCGGGGCAGAAAGTAATTGTTGCGCCTGTTGGTACCACAATTTATCCAATAAATAACCAGCCGGTAACAATGAAAGTTGCTAAAATAAGAGGTATTGAAAGCTTTGGAATGATTTGCGCCGAAGACGAAGTTGGGCTGAGTGATAATCATTCAGGAATTTACATTCTGAATGATGAAGCGGAAGCCGGTGAAGATGCTTCTAAATATTTTAATACTTATACAGATTGGGTTTTTGAAATAGGCCTGACACCTAACCGCATGGATGCGATGAGTCATATTGGCGTGGCAAAAGACGTTTGTGCGTGGCTTTCTTATCATAATAATAAACCCACTAAACCAAAGTTATCCGGGACAGATAATTTTCAAAGTGAAAGCATTAAAAATGAATTTGAAGTAGTTATTGAAAACAGGAACGATTGCAAACGCTATTCAGGTTTATACATAAAGAATGTAGTGATACAAGAATCGCCGGCATGGTTGCGCAATTTTTTAACTGCTATCGGTCATCGGCCGATTAATAATATTGTAGATATTACAAATTTCATTTTGCATGAAACAGGTCAGCCACTGCATGCTTTTGATGCAGATGCGTTGACTTCAAAAAAAGTTGTAATAAAAAATTTACCCGAAGGCACAAATTTTAAAACACTTGACGGCATTGAAAGAAAATTAAGCAATAAAGATTTGATGATTTGCAATGATGCGGAGCCGGTGTGTATTGCCGGTGTTTTTGGTGGCATAGATAGTGGCGTAACATCGGAAACAAAAAACATTTTTCTTGAAAGCGCATGGTTTAGTCCATCTTCCATACGCCAAACATCTTTAAGGATAAATTTACGAACAGAAGCAGCTATCAGGTTTGAAAAAGGGGTTGACATTTCCGGAACCGTAAATGCTTTAAAACGGGCTGCATCTTTAATTACAGAAATAGCAAACGGAAAGGTTGAAGGCGGATTAATTGATGTATACCCGGTACCCGCAGAAAGAAAAAATATCGTTCTTAAATTTGATTATCTAAAAAAGTTGAGTGGTAAAGTTTATAAGTCATCTTCAGTAAAAACGATTCTTTTAGCATTAGATTTTGATATATTAAAAGAAACAAATGATGCACTTACCGTTTCTGCGCCTTTAAACAAAAACGATGTACATCTTCCTGCCGATGTTGTAGAAGAAATTGTAAGAATTGACGGGCTTGATAATATCGAAATTGCCAAATCAATTACTATCACGCCATCCATACAGGATAACCGGGTGAATGAACATCTTAAGGAGAAAATTTCAGAAGTTCTAACAGGACTTGGCTTTAATGAAATTGTTACAAATTCAATTGCGAACAGTAAAATTTTTAGCGAAAAAAGACTTTCAGGTTCAGTAAGATTATTAAATAATATAAGCGCAGACCTTGATATAATGCGCCCTGCAATGTTAGAAACAGGTCTTGAAATTCTGGCTTATAACATCAATCGAAAAAATACTAATCTAAATTTTTTTGAATTTGGAAAGGCTTATCATCATAATGACATGAGCTATGCGGAAACAGAATATATCTGTTGCTGGATGACGGCAAAGAGCGCAATTCAAAGCTGGAAACAAAAAGCAGCATTGCCGGATTTTTTTACTGCAAAGGGTATAATAAAAGGTTTGCTTGCGGCCATAAATATCAGTGAGATAGAATTTTTAAAGCCGGAAACTGACGAAACAGGCATGCAGGAAAGTATTGTCTCGAATACGTTACAACTTGGAACCCTTACAAATATGGATGCCGGTTTACAGGAAAAATTTGACATTAAGCAGAGCGTAATTTTTGTTGAACTGAATTATAGAAATCTTTTAGCCGCTACCGAAAAGCAGGCAATCATTTTTAAAGAAATTCCTCAACATCCCACTGTGGAAAGAGACCTGGCATTAGTTGTAGATAAAAAAATAAAATATAACGATATTGAAAGCCAGCTTAAGAAACTCTCACTACCTTTTTTACAGGATTTTTCTTTATTTGATATTTTCGAGAGTGATAAAATTGGAAGCAATAAAAAATCACTGGCAATTAATTTCACGTTTTTAAATAACGAAAAAACTTTAACTGATTCTGAAGTAAACGACATGATGGGAAAGATTATTAAGAAACTCGAAGACGATTTTAATGGGGAAGTAAGGAAATAGCTGTAAAAAAAAATTTATGGAAGATTTAAATGCGGAAATAAAGAACCTTCAGGAAATGTTGCACGTTTTAATCAAGCGCTATAAACAGTTACAAAAAGAAAATGAGCATTTAAAAAGTAAAAGCGAGGAGTTTAAAAAGCATTTATTAGAAAAAGACGTTTTGGTTCAGGATGCGCAACAAAAATCTGCAGCAATAAATATTGCATCGTTACATAATAACGATGAAAAAAAAATTTTGCAGCACAGAATTGACTTGTACTTAAAAGATATAGAAAAATGTCTTTCACTTCTAAATAGCTAACATGGAACAGTTAATACCTGCAAATATTTTAATTGGAGACAGAAACTATCGCTTAAAGGTAAAGCCGGAGGATGAAGAAAAATTGCGTAAAACCGTAAAGGTTATTAATGAAAAAATTATTGAATATAAAACAAATTTTGCCGGGAAAGATATGCAGGATTATGTAGCAATGGTATTAATATGGCTGGCTACAGAACAAAGCGAAGCTGGATTTGCAGGGTATAAAACCGAAGAACTAAAAGGTAAAGTACAAGCTTTGCAAACACTTATTGAACAAGCATTGCAATAAAAAAACTCCGTTGAAATCAACAGAGTTTTATATTAGCCCCCGAAATACTTAATTAATTTTTAAAGTGTAGTAATCTGAATATGCCCAGTTGCCGAGACTATCTTCAAATCGCAACAAATAATACATTGTATTCCCTTTAATATTTGTATCCTGGAAAGAATACTTTTTAAGCGTTTGAGAATTGCCACTTGTAGTAACACTTTGTATTGTACAAAATGTCTTGGTAGAGGCACTACTCATTAGTTCTATCCGCTTAATATCATTTTCGTATACAGTAGAAAAGTTCACAACAACTGCACTGCCTGAAATTGACGACGCCTGTATATCTTCTACCTCAACATTGGCACTTTTATAAAAAACTTTTTGGTTTGCGGCCCCTGGAGTACTAATGTTCTCCTTTGAACAAGAAACTAAAAAAAATCCCGTAAAAAAAACAAATACAAACTTTTTCATTATAAATTTATTTGTTTACGGGTACGGTATAAAAACGGGTGCTTAACAGATGCCAAAACAAATGCCAACCAGATTTCGCTTTCTTATGAATTGATTTTCAATATCTAAGAAAACCAGAAGATATATTTTTTTCCCAGATAGGAACAAATATTTCCAAATTTGGAATTAAAAGAGTTTTTAGTAAGTTTCTTTGGTTAGTTAACTTCGCAATTCGATTATGAAAATTAAACATGCTTAAAAATCAATTACATGAATCTTACAGATATAATTATAGGAGTTATTGCATTTGTATTAGGAATAGTTTTGGGTAAAATCATCTTTTCAAAGAACACAAGAAAAAGAATAGAAGAAGCTGAAAATGAGGCCAAGCAAATAATTTTGGCAGCGGAATTAAAAGCCGAAACAACCAAAAAAGAAAAAATATTAGAGGCAAAAGAAAAATTTGTTCAGCTAAAGGCTGAGTTTGACAAAGAGGTTTTGGAGAGAAATAAAAAGTTAGGCGATAGCGAAAACAGGGCAAAGCAAAAGGAAATTACTATAAACCAAAAAGATGCTGCACTTGAGAAATATATTAAAGAGAATGAAGTAATAAAGGAAAATTTAAGCCGCCAGCTTGAGGTGGTTGCCCAAAAAAGGAATCAACTCGAGAAACATCAGGAAGAACATATTAAACGCCTCGAGAAAATTGCGGGATTAACGGCCGAAGAAGCTAAAGCCCAACTTATCGAAAGTTTGAAACAGGAAGTTCAAAACCAGGCTTTACAATTACAACAGGAAGTTATTGAAGAAGCAAAACAAAAGGCTAATAAAGAAGCTAGAAAAATCATTATTCAATCTATACAGCGTACAGCCGCAGAACAAACAATAGAAAACACGGTTACAATTTTCAACCTTGAAAGTGATGAAATTAAGGGCCAGATAATAGGCAGGGAAGGCAGAAACATTCGCAGTATAGAGGCTGCTACGGGCGTTGATTTAATTGTGGATGATACACCCGAAGCTATTGTTCTTTCCTCTTTTGATCCTTTGCGCCGTGAAATTGCAAGGTTAAGTTTACAGAGATTGGTAGCAGACGGAAGAATACACCCTGCGCGTATAGAAGAGGTTGTAGAAAAGACCCGCAAGCAGCTTGAGGAACAGGTAATGGAAATCGGTGAGCGTACAGTAATAGAATTAGGCATTAACGGTTTGCACAAAGAGCTGATACGTATTGTTGGAAAAATGCGTTTCCGATCTTCTTACGGACAGAATTTATTAATGCACAGCCGTGAGGTTGCTAATCTGTGTGCAACCATGTCTGCAGAACTTGGCTTGAGCCCAAAACTTGCAAAACGGGCCGGTTTACTACATGATATTGGTAAAGTTCCCGATGAAGAAACAGAATTGAGCCACGCATTACTGGGCGCAAAATTGGCCGAAAAATTTGGAGAAAATCCTGCTGTTGTAAATGCTATTGGTGCGCACCATGATGAAATGGAGATGCAATATATAATTTCACCAATAGTACAAAGCTGCGATGCCATAAGCGGTGCAAGGCCAGGTGCCCGCAGAGAAATTATGCAGCAATACCTTCAGCGTATAAAAGATTTGGAAACGTTGGCTATGAATTATAGTGGCGTAGAAAAGGCATACGCAATACAAGCAGGAAGGGAACTGCGAGTTATAGTTGAGGCAGAAAAAGTTACCGACATAGACAGTGATAAATTAAGTTTTGAAATTGCACAAAAAATTCAAAACGAAATGACTTATCCGGGGCAAATTAAAGTAACTGTTATAAGAGAAAAGAGGGCTGTTAACCTGGCGCGGTAAGAAAACAGGTTAGTTTTATTTGGAAGTCTTTTATCCACCCGTTACCTTTGCCCTCCTCAAAAAAAATGGTTATGAACGCGGCAGTACAATTTGTTCACGAACAGTTAACGGGCAAAAAGAAACATCCTAAATTTAAAGCAGGTGACAACGTTACTGTAAATTATAAGATTATTGAAGGCGGTAAGGAACGTATTCAAAGCTTTCGCGGCGATGTTCTAAAATTACAGGGAACGGGGGCTACTGCTACTTTTACTGTTCGTAAAATATCAGATGGTATTGGAGTTGAAAGAGCATTTCCTTTTTTCTCGCCCAATGTTGAATCTATCTTAGTAAATAAAGTAGGTAAAGTACGCCGTGCCAGGCTATACTATTTAAGAAGCCGTAGCGGCAAAAGTGCAAGAATTAAGGAAAAGAGAATGTAAATTTTAAGATTTACAATTTCCTGCAGGCATCTATTTTTAATGTACATTTGTTTTCTAAAAAATTTTTATGAGTACACCGGGCATTTCTGAATGGGTTCTTATCATCCTTGCTGTTTTAATTTTGTTTGGCGGAAGAAAAATTCCGGAATTTATGAGAGGCTTAGGAAAAGGTATCCGCGAATTTAACGATGCAAAAAATAATGTGCGTAGAGAGCTTGAAGATGGAATAAACGAAACACCTTCTCAGTCTGCAAATAATAAAGCTCAATCAAAAGCTACTACAACCACACAGCCTTAGAATATTAAATAATAGCCTTTGTTTAGTTTCTCCTCTATCAAAGACTATCAATCTTTGTTATTAAGCGGCAGGGTAACCTGTGTTGAAGCCGTAACTTTTTATTTACAGAACATTAAAGCTAATAGTCATCTCAACGCTTTTCTTGAAGTGTATGAAGATGAGGCTCTAAAACAGGCAGCGCTGCTTGATGCAAAAAGGGCATTTGGAACTACACCAGGTAAGCTCCATGGTGTTATTGTTGGGCTAAAAGATGTTATTGCATATCAGCATCACAAACTCTCTGCATCATCCAAAATACTTGAAGGCTTTCAATCTGTTTATAGTGCAACAGTTACAAAAAAATTATTAAAGGAAGAAGCAATTATCATCGGCAGGCAAAACTGCGATGAATTTGCCATGGGCAGCAGCAACGAAAATTCAGCTTTTGGTAATGTGCTCAATCCAATAGATAATACACGGGTTCCAGGCGGTTCATCGGGTGGATCGGCAGTTTCTGTGCAGGCTGATCTCTGCATGATTAGTTTAGGCAGTGATACAGGCGGCTCTGTAAGGCAACCTGCAGATTTCTGCGGCATAGTTGGCTTAAAGCCTTCGTATGGAAGAGTTTCCCGTTATGGTTTGGTTGCTTATGCTTCTTCTTTCGATCAAATCGGTATTTTTTCAAAAACCATAGATGATGCGGCGTTAGTGCTTGATGTTATTGGCGGTGTAGATAATTATGACAGCACAACTTTTTCCGAACCTTTAAAACACGCTGATGTAAAAAAAGAAAACTTCACAATAGGTTATTTTCCTTCAACGCTTGAGCATAAAAAACTCGATCATGAAATTGCATTTGCACTAAAAGATTTCATCAATAATTTATCACAGCAAAAAATAGAAATCAAACCCATAAAATTTGATTTGCTTGAATTTATTGTTCCCGCTTATTACGTTTTAACAACGGCTGAAGCATCCAGTAATCTTTCGCGATATGATGGAATTAAGTTTGGCAAATCATTTACTGCAAAAGATTTGTCAGACCAACTTAAATTAACACGAAGCAACTACTTTGGAAAAGAAGTTAAGCGAAGAATTATGCTGGGCACTTTTGTTTTAAGCGAAGGATATTACGATGCTTATGTAACCCAGGCGCAGAAAATCAGGCGAATTCTCATCGATAAAACAAACGCTATCTTTTCGCAGGTTGATGCAATTATTTCTCCCGTCTCTCCTACTACTGCTTTCAGCATAAATCAAAACAATACTGATCCCGTTGAAATGTTTTTAGCAGATATTTTTACAGTGTATGCAAACCTTACCGGCATTCCTGCTATATCAGTTCCATTGTTTAAGCATTCTAACGGAATGCCGTTTGGTGTACAACTAATGGCATCTCACGCAAATGAATTAATTTTGCTTCAACTTTCTAAAAAGCTTATTGAGATAAAGGAAAATTTAAATTAATTCAGCGATAATAATCGTTTTGAAAGTTTACATATGAAGAAGCGTTTTAGCATAGTGGTGGTGGTGAACATTTATATTCAGTTTGCTGTATTATTTCTTTTCTTCCTAATCATTTCCCCTGCTTCAAACGCTTCGTATACTTATCAGCATGCATTAAACGATACCGATCACGTTGATACTTCAAAAAAAATAAATCTATCCTCATCATTTACAGATAGCTCTAAGTTTTTTGTAAGCTTGCTTGCGTCAAATAAAAATCAAAACAATCCAAATTTTTCTGTTAATCCACAAGCTAAAGTATTTGTAGATGGTTACATACGCAGCCATACAGCTTATTTCAATAATATGAAAATTTGGGGCAAGCCGTATTTTGATTTATATGATCATATCTTAAGTTCTTATGGTGTTCCTGTTCAATTAAAATATTTGTCTGTGATAGAAAGCAGTTTAAGCAGTTCCGCAGTTTCATGGGCGGGTGCAGTTGGTCCCTGGCAGCTTATGGATGATGCTGCGCACCGCTATGGATTGCGTACAGGTTATTATGATGACAGGCTTGATTATATAAAAAGTACTACTGTCGCCGCGCAAATTCTTAAAGGACTATATGCGAATTATAAAGATTGGCTTTTGGTAATTGCAGCCTATAATTGCGGTGAAGCAAATGTAAATCGCGCTATAACAAAAGCACATAGCACAAATTTCTGGGATATGCAATATTATCTTCCTGAAGAAACACGCAACCATGTAAAAAAATTTATTGCCACGCATTACTATTTTGAAGGTAATGGAAGCATCGTAACCATGACGGCAGCTGAAGCAAAAAATTTAATTACAAACAATACAGTAAACAATAGTAATTCTTACTCAGCCGTGGCTGCAAAAGCAACTACCATAAATATTTATGGAAAATATAATTCTGTTGTTATTGCAAATACATTGATGATTGATATTGGAACCTTCAACCAGCTAAATCCAAATATTGATAATACGCTCGCCAAAGGTGAAATTTATCCATTGCGCATCCCTGCAGATAAAGCAGATTTATTTCAAGCGAAAAAAAATGAGATTTTAAAACAGAGCGTGGAAGTATTTTTAAGTTCAGCAGCTTCATCAAATAATAAATAAAAAAGGCGGCGTGGAAACGCCACCTTGTCACGCAAACTTAAAAACTATATTTTGATGTTCAATTTTCCGCTCTGTACTCCTTTGCCAATTACAGTTCCATCACAAAAATTCAATTCGCTGCCTTTTGAGTTATAAGTAAGCCGGTAAAAAATTTCCAGTTTTTCTTTATTGTCGTTTACATTAGGAATTGTAATTGTTTGTATTAAAGGTTTATCAGAAGCCGGGTAATCTTTTAATTCTTTCGGTTGAAATTTGTGTTGAAACGCTGTATCCTTTTTATTCCCGTTTACACGCACGACAGTCACTTCCAGTGTGGCAAACGTATTGGCGTATGCAGGAGATATATAGCTTGCCGTTTTATACACTTCTACATTTACATTTTTATTTACCGGTTTTTTTGCAGAACTTTTTATGCTGAAAAAACTTCCTGATGTAAGCACTAGCAGTGCAGAAGTAACAGTGATTATTAATTTCGTTGTCATATAATTTGTTTTTTATTTTTTGTGTTATGCCAGAATAATTTCAAAGCAGGTACCAGTAGTTGCCCTAACAGTTAAATAGCGTTCAACGCATGATGAATGGCAATAAGAAATGATGAATGAAATGTTTAGGAAATGTTAGTGTATCATTTCAAAACAAAATCGTTCGATTGCGTACAGTTATTAGCTTTGAAGTTTAGTATTTATAAATGCAACCACATATTTTACTTATAGATGATGAAGAAAAGCTAAGAAATCTGCTTGCCCGCATCATTAAATTAGAAGGTTATATAACTTTTGAAGCAGGTAATTTAAAGTCCGCTCAAAAAATGCTTGACACAGAAAATATAGATGTGGTGTTATGTGATGTAAAGCTTCCTGATGGCAATGGAGTTGAATTTGTAAAAATTATAAAACATAAATTTCCTTTAATAGAAACTATTCTTTTAACTGCGTATGGAAATATTAGCGATGGCGTTCAGGCAATAAAAAATGGTGCTTTTGATTACATATTAAAGGGCGATGATAATGATAAAATAGTCCCTTTACTAAGCCAGGCAATTAATAAAGCAAATCAAAACAAGCAATCAGCTATTAAAATTAAAAACAACATCGCTAATAATTTTGATGACATTATTGGCGGCAGTAAACAAATAAAAGACGCCATTAATCTTGCAAAAAAAATTGCAGCAACTGATACAACTGTTTTGCTGTTGGGTGAAACAGGAACCGGCAAAGAAATTTTCGCAAACGCCATTCATGCAAACAGCAACCGTGCACAAAATGCATTTGTTGCAATTAACTGCAGTGCTTTTACAAAAGATTTATTGGAAGGTGAATTATTCGGTCATAAAGCCGGCGCTTACACCGGCGCAATAAAAGATAAAAAAGGTTTGATAGAACTTGCCGATAAAGGCACTTTACTGCTTGATGAAATTGGTGATATGAATATAGAACTGCAGGCAAAACTTTTACGTGTGCTTGAAACAGGTGAATTTATAAAGTTAGGCGATGAAAAATCAACCAAAATAAGTGTGCGCATTATTGCAGCTACAAATAAAGATTTAAAAAAGGCGATTGAAGAAGGAAATTTTCGCGAAGATTTATTTTACCGGTTAAATGTTTTTTCAATTCACTTGCCTGCTTTAAGAGAACGCAAAGAAGATATTCCCTTGCTCACTGAATTTTTTCTTTCAGCTAAATATATTTCAATTGATAAAGAGGCGCTACAACTTTTACAGCTTCATGCATGGAAAGGAAATATCCGTGAACTGAAAAATGTTTTGGAAAGAGCCTCAATACTTGCTGATAATAATATTATTTTTCCCGAACATCTGCCTTTTGAAATTCAACAACAAAATATTTCAACACAAAATAATCTTACACTATCCGGCGTTGAAAAAAATCATATTCAAAAAGTATTGCAACATACTAATGGCAATAAAACTAAAACTGCAGAATTATTGGAAATTGGCTTAACTACACTTTACAGGAAGATAGAAGAATATCAAATTCAGTAACCTTATTTCACGCTTTTCTCAAGAAGATAAGATGATATTCACGTAACAAATCTTTTCATTTTGAAAATTGTACCCTTTCATTTTGAAAGGGTTTTTGTATTGCATAAACGTTGCAGGCAAAACTCAATCTTCGCAAATCATTACCCAGCAATGGTTTCAGCTTCACTCAACTTTTTTAGAAGCTACGGCATTGGTTTTGGAATTCCTGATTTCATGAAAGATGGAGTTCCCAAATTCAAACACCTTGCACTGGCAATCGGTATAATGCTCGTATTAATGACGCTGGCTTATATATGTTATTACAAATTTCATCTGCCAACATAAATACAAATAAAATGATAACCATTCTTTTAATTCTTCTTGCACTAATTCTGTTTTGGCTTATTTATAAATCTATCCAATTTTTCGATAAAATTTAAAACATGGTAAACAATATTCTCTTAATCATTTCAATCATGTTTTTATTTATCTCTTATATGTGTTGATTAAACCTGAAAAATTTTAAAATGAACACTGAATTAATTGGTGTAATAATTACATTTTTAATCACAATTATTAGTAGGTGATTCCATTTGGCAAATACATCTGCGAAAGTTTTTAATGGTGAAAAAACATTCATGGATTTTATAAATCCATTTGAATGTTTTATTTATCGCATCTGTGGTATCGATCCAAACACAAAACATGAACTGGAAAGAATTTCTAAAAGCAATGCTTACCATAAATGCGTTATGGTTTGTGTATGGTTTTCTTATGTTGATATACCAAGGGCATTTGCCATTAAATCCGGATGGCAATCCAGACCAAACGCCAGACCTTGCTTACAATACTATCATTAGTTTTGTAACCAATACGCAACCTGCAACATTATTCTGGCGAAAGCGGTGCAACGTATCTCACGCAACTATTTGTTTTTAATTTTTTGCAATTTGTTAGTGCTGCAACAGGCATCGCATGTTTAGTCGGTTATTCAATGCCTTCAAAGAAAAAAGCAACTAACAATCTTGGCAATTTCTGGAGCATTTTTATAAAATCAATTACAAGAATTTTATTACCTTTATCAATTGTGTTGCGGTTTTACTCGCGCTTAATGGCACACCAACAAGTTATAACGGCAAAGACACTATTACAACATTACAAGGCGATACGCAACAGGTTTCAAGCGGTCCGGCAGCAGGCAATGATTGCCATTAAACAATTGGGCACAAATGGTGGTGGATAGTTTGGCGCCAACTCTGCTGTATCCGTTTGAAAATCCAAATTATTTTACAAATATTATTGAATTGATTTCCATTCTGCTTATTCCAGTTGCATTGATTTTTGCATTAGGTTTTTATATAAAACGAAAAAAATTATCGTGCACAATTTTTGGTGTAATGACTTTCATTTTTATGTCTGTTTTCATTAACAATATTTATTTTGAAACAATGGAAATCCTGAAATAAGCAGGCTTGGCATTGCGCAAAATATCGGCGCAATGGAAGGCAAAGAAGTAAGATTTGGATCCGCATCAATCCGCATTCTGGAGTGTTGCAACAACATTACTTCAACGGTTCAGTTAATGCAATGCATGATAGTTTCATGCCGCTTTCTGGCTTGATGCTATATTGTGGATATGATGATTAATGCATTTTATGGCGGCTGTGGTGTTGGCATTCTTAACTATTTTATATTATATCATAATTGCAGTATTTATTTCCGGTTTGATGGTGGGGCGAACGCCGGAATTTTTAGGTCATAAAGTTAGAAGCGCGTGAAGTAAAAATTGCAGCCATTGTTACTATTTTTCAGCATTTCTTAATTAAAGCAGGAACTGCTTTTGCTGCTTATATTTTTGTTCATCATGCAAATGCAGATTGGGCAGTAAAACCTTCAGCATGGCTCAATAATCCAAGCTATCATGGCTTTTCAGAAATGTTGTATGAATACACTTCTGCAAATGCAAATAATGGCAGCGGCTTTGAAGGGCTTGCGTGATAATAATGTTTGGTGGAATGTTACAACAGGATCAGTTATGTTGCTGGGAAGATTTCTTCCTATCATTGGTCCTGTTGCTATTGCAGGTATTCTTGCAAACAAAAAATATATTCCTGAATCTGCAGGCACATTAAAAGCCGATTCATACACATTTGGTATAATGACGTTTGTTGTTATCATTATTGTAACAGCACTATCCTACTTTCCGCCATTGGTTTTAGGTCCGATTGCAGAATATTTTAGTATGAGATAATATCTAATCAAAAAATTATGTCAGTTAAACGTTCAAATAAATTATTTCAGCCTTCTTTAATAACCGAAGCATTTAAACAATCTTTTATAAAATTAGTCCGCGTTACATGGTACGCAATCCTGTAATGTTTACAGTTGAAATTGGCACTGCTGTAATGATTGGTGTTTGTGTTTGGATTGCTGCAGGCGAAACATCGCAAGGCAGTTTAGCATATAATATTGTTATTACAGCCATACTTTTTTTTACTGTGTTGTTTGCAAATTTTGCAGAAGCTATTGCAGAAGCAAGAGGCAAAGCGCAGGCAGATAGTTTGCGAAAAACAAGAGAAGAAACACCCGCAAAAAAGTGAATAGCGAGCAGTTGATTGGTAAACAGGATGTCTTTCTCACAGCTCACAGCTGAAGTCACACTTACTCAATTGTTCCATCTTCTCAACTTAAAAAAGATGATATATTTCTTTGCGAAGCCGGTGATATTATTCCAATGGATGGAGAAATTATTGAAGGCATTGCAACGATTGATGAAAGTGCAATAACCGGCGAAAGTGCACCTGTAATTCGTGAAGCAGGCGGTGATAAAAGTTCTGTAACAGGCGGAACAAAAGTTTTATCAGACCAAATTAAAGTGCGTGTTACAACAGCACCGGGCGAAAGTTTTTTAGATAAAATGATTGCATTGGTGGAAGGCGCATCACGACAAAAAACGCCGAATGAAATTGCGCTTACAATTTTGCTCGCAAGTTTTACTTTGATTTTTATTATTGTTTGTGTAACACTAAAACCATTTGCAGATTATGCGCAAACAAGCATCAACATTGCAGCTTATATTTCTTTGTTTGTTTGTTTGATACCAACAACGATTGGTGGTTTGTTAAGTGCAATTGGAATTGCAGGAATGGACAGAGCATTACGTGCAAACGTTATTACCAAAAGTGGTAAAGCAGTTGAAACAGCAGGTGATATTGATACATTATTACTTGATAAAACAGGAACAATAACCATCGGCAACCGCAAAGCAACTAATTTTTGGGCAGATGGAAATCAACGTGAAAAAATTTTTATTGAAGCTTGTGTAATGGCTTCACTTGCTGATGAAACACCTGAAGGAAAATCTATTATTGAACTGGCAGAAACAAAAGGTTTTATAAAACCAGTCATAGAAAAACATGAGGTACATTTTGTTGAATTTACTGCAGAAACAAGAAGCAGTGGAATTGATTTGCATGATATGCACATTCGTAAAGGCGCATTCGATGCAATAAAAAACAGGGTTGAAAAAGCCGGCAATAAAGTTTCTCCTTTCATCATTAATAAAACAAAAGAAATAGCAAGCAATGGCGGAACGCCATTGGTGTTAAGTTATAATGATGAAGCAACCGGTGTTATTGAATTGCAGGATATTATTAAACCCGGCATACAGGAACGTTTTGAACGTTTGCGCAAGATGGGTGTAAAAACAGTGATGGTTACAGGTGATAATCCGCTCACTGCAAAATTTATTGCAGAAAAAGCAGGCGTTGATGATTTTATTGCTGAAGCAAAACCGGAAGATAAAATGAATTATATAAAGCAGGAACAAACCGGCGGTAAACTTGTTGCAATGATGGGTGATGGAACAAATGATGCGCCTGCATTAGCACAGGCAGATGTTGGTGTTGCCATGAACAGCGGAACACAGGCTGCAAAAGAAGCAGGCAATATGGTTGACTTAGATAACGACCCAACCAAGCTTATTGAAATTGTTGAAATAGGAAAACAACTTTTAATAACAAGAGGAACGATCACAACATTTTCCATTGCAAATGATGTAGCAAAATATTTTGCAATTGTTCCGGCATTGTTTATTGTTTCAATTCCATCATTGCAAGCGCTTAAATATTATGCATTTGGCAAGTCCCGCAAAGCGCAATTTTTTCAGCAGTAATTTTTAATGCGATTATTATTCCGTTACTTATTCCGCTTGGCATTACGCGGTGTTGCTTATAAACCCATTGGCGCAAGTGCATTGCTGAGAAGAAATTTATTTATTTATGGTTTTGGTGGAATCATTGTTCCATTCATCGGAATAAAATTGATTGATATGCTGATTGCAGTTTTTATAAAATAATTCAAAATTATTAAGCATGAAAAAATATTTGTTGATATCAATAAAGCTCACGCTTGTATTTCTTATTATTTGTTCGGTGATTTATCCATTGCTTATTGCAGCAGTTGGTAAACTTACACCAGGTAATGGGGATGGTGAAACAATTAAAGTAAATGGCAAAGTTGTTGGCTATGCATTGATTGGTCAAAAGTTTACTGACGATAAATATTTCTGGAGCCGTCCATCCGCAGTTGATTATAATGCAGCAGGTTCTGCAGGTTCAAATAAAGGACCAACGAATCCTGATTATTTAAAACAAGTACAAGACAGAATTGATACATTTCTTGTTCATAATCCCGGCGTTAATAAAAAAGATATTCCTTCAGATTTGGTAACAGCATCCGGCAGTGGTTTAGACCCTGACCTTTCTCCTGCTGCTGCAAAAATTCAAATCAAACGCATCGCAGCTATTCGTCATATTGATGAAAAAAAATTAAACACTTTTGTTGATGAACATACAGATAAACCACTTTTAGGTTTTCTTGGTCCATCTAAAGTAAATGTGTTGAAATTAAATATTGCGTTGGATGAATTAAACAACGGAATTAAATGAATGAAATAAAAAATAATAGCGTTGATGATTTATTTCAGAATGGAAAACAACCCGCAAAGGGCAGGCTGAAAATTTACATTGGCATGAGTGCAGGTGTTGGCAAAACTTATCGCATGTTGCAGGAGGCACACGCATTACAACACAATAACATCAATGTAAAAATTGGTTATGTTGAAACACATGGCAGAAAAGAAACACAGGATTTAATTGAAGGTCTGGATGTAATATTCAAGGAGAGAAGTTTTTTATAAAGGCAAAAGATTAGAAGAGCTTGATGTGAATGCAATTTTATTATTGCATCCTGAAGTTGTGATTGTTGATGAACTGGCGCACACAAATATTCCCGGCAGTAAAAATGAAAAACGATGGCAGGATGTTTTGGAAATTTTAGAAGCAGGTATAAATGTAATTTCCGCCATAAATATTCAACATATAGAAAGCATAAACGTAGAAGTAAAAAATATTACCGGCGTTGATGTAAAAGAAAGAATCCCTGATAAAATGTTGCAGATTGCTGATGAAGTGGTGAATATTGATTTAACTGCAGATGAACTGATAACACGTTTAAAAGAAGGAAAAATTTATAATCCTGCAAAAGTGCAGCAGGCACTTACAAATTTTTTTCAGCCCGAGAAAATACTGCAGTTGCGTGAACTTGCGTTGAAAGAAGTTGCAGGGCAGGTTGAAAGAAAAGTTGATTATCAAATCACCGCTAAACAAACACCTTTTCGTCATGAACGTTTTCTTGCATGCATATCTTCCAATCATGAAATTGCACAGCGCATTATTCGCAAAACAGCAAGGCTTGCATCTTATTATAACAGTAAATGGTTTGTTTTGTATGTGCAGACAGCAAAAGAATCGGCTGATAAAATTCCTTTAGCGGCACAAAGACATTTAATCAATAATTTTAAAAATGCAACAGAGCTTGGTGCTGAAGTAATTCAGAAAAAAAGCGAAAATATTGCATCATCAATAATTGAAACGACGAATGAAAATAACATCACAACAATTTGTTTAGGCAAGCCACATTTAAATCTTTTTCAAATAATTTTAAAAACGAGCGTATTTAACCAGTTGCTTAAAACACTTTCAAAAAATAATATTGATATTGTTATTCTTTCATAATGGCACTGAGCGTTAAAAAGAAAATCTGGCTGGGAACTTTGTTCCTGTTTTTGTTGCTGCTCTTAACAGGTGGTGCAGGTATTTATTATATGGCAAAACTGAAAACTCAGCAAAAAAATATTTTACAGGCGAATTATGAAAGCCTTCAATATTGCCACATCATGCAACAACAATTAAACAGTATTGAAATAAATTATATTGAATCGATTAAAAATTTTGAAGATGCTTTAAAAAAGCAGGAAGCCAATGTTACTGAACCCGGAGAAAAAGAAGCCACGACTGCGCTGCGGCTTTATTTTGAAAAAATAAAAAACGGCGATACGATTCAGCAAAACTTTAATGGCATACAAAATCAGCTACAGCAAATTCTTACGCTGAACATGCAAGCCATAAACCGAAAAAATACAATTGCTGAAAAAACAGCAGCTGATGCATTTACTTTAATATCAGTGTTGGGAGGACTTGTGTTTTTAATCGGGTTTAGTTTTCTTTTAAATTTCCCATCTGTAATTACAAAACCAATTTTGCAATTTTCTGAAGCGATACAGGAAATATCGAAAAAAAATTATTCGTACAGAATTCATATAAATAATAAAGATGAGTTTGGAAAGCTTGCTTCTTCTTTTAACGAAATGGCGCAACGGCTTGAATATTTTGAAAGCAGTAATCTTAATAAATTAATGTTTGAAAAAGCACGTGCAGAAGCTGTAATTAATAGTTTAAAAGATGCAAGCATTGGCATTGATAAAAACAATATTGTGCTGTTTGCCAATCAACAGGCATTGCAATTATTAAATCTGAAATCAGAAAATATAATCGGCAAACCGGTAAATGAATTAACCGGTAAAAATGATTTGTTTAAATTTTTGATTGAAAACGAAACAAGCATTCCATTTAAAATTGTTATGGATAATCATGAAAATTATTTTATAAAAGAAATTATTGAGGTAGAAGAAAACGAAGCAAAAAATAAAGTAATTGTTTTAAAAAATATTACTTCATTTAAAGAGCTTGATGTTGCAAAAACAAATTTTATTGCAACTATTTCGCACGAATTAAAAACACCGTTAGCTGCATCAGATTTTAGTTTGAAACTTATTGGAAGATGAACATACCGGCATTCTCTCAAAAGAGCAAAAAGAACTGGTAGAAAATATTAAACAGGATAATCAGCGCATGCTTAAAATTTTAAGTGAACTGCTAAATATGTCGCAGGTTGAAAGCGGAAGAATACAATTAAACATCAGTCAAGTAAACCCGAAAGAAATTATTGAAAATGCAATAACATCTGTTTCAAATAACGCTAAAGAAAAAGAAGTTGAAATAAAAAATACAACTAACAATGAGTTGCCGTTAATAGATGCCGACGCAGATAAAACAACCTGGGTGCTTAATAATTTTCTTACGAATGCAATAAAATATTCTTTCAACAATAGTTCAGTTGAAGTAAAAGCGATACAGCAAAACGATAATATAATTTTTTCGGTAAAAGATAATGGACCAGGAATAGCGCAAGCAGTATTTACCAAGATTATTTGAAAGATATTTCCAGGTGCCCGGCACAACAGAAAAAGGAACAGGTTTGGGTTTAGCCATATCAAAAGAATTTATAGAAGCACAAGGCGGAAAAATTTGGGTGGAAAGTGAAATTGGAAAAGGCTCAACATTTAGTTTTTCAGTGCCTGTATAAAAATGCAAGCAACAATCTAAATAAAAAAGCCACTCTTTGAAAAGAGCGGCTCCGTTTTACTCAAACGTTTACCACCAACAATTTTAATGACCAACACGCAAATATTCTTTCAGAATTTCTGTTTGCGGGTTTTCAAATATTTGTTCTGCCGGACCGCTTTCAACAATTTCTCCATAATACATAAACACGACATTATCAGCTAAGCGTTTTGCCTGGCGTAAAATATGTGTAACCAATATGATTGTATAATCTGATTTCAGTTTTATAAATTCTTCTTCAATTACTCTTGAAGAAATCGGGTCGAGTGCTGAGGAAGGTTCATCAGCAAGAATTATTTCAGGCTGCACAGCAAGTCCTCTTGCCAAACATAAACGTTGTTGCTGACCAATAGATAATCTTTGTGCAGATGTTTTTAATACGGTCTTTCACTTCCTGCCAAAGCGCTACTTCTTTTAAATGCTTTTCAACTTTTTCGCTGATGATTTTTTTATTGCGAATTCCTTTTAGTTTTAAGCCGTATGCAATATTATCATAAATGCTCATCGGCAAAGGAAATGGTCGTTGCAACAACAAACCCATTTTTTGCCTGATGGCTGTGATATCTTTATTTGAATCCAAAATATTTTCTCCATCAATACAAATCTTACCACTCAGTTTTAAATCAGGATATAAGTCTGTTAAACGATTTAAACATTTTAATAAAGTTGTTTTACCGCAGCCCGACGGACCAAGCAAAACAGTTATTTTATTTTTAGGAAATATGGTAGAAACATTCTTAAGAATTATTGAACCTTTACTGCTTACAGTAAGATTTTTAGTTTCTACAATTGGTGTTTCAATAGTATGCGCTTCAACCCTTATGGCTGTTGACGGCTGCTGAATAATTTCTGTTGTTGGCATAACGATTAATTTTGTTGGGTTATTTTTTTCTTGTTTTTAGTAAGCGTGCTGATATACTTATAACAAGAACAATGAGTGTTAATATAACTGCGGCGGCATACGCACGGTTTTGCACTTCTTCTATAGGCGAGCTTAACTGGAAAAAAATTGCAAGTGGCAATGTTGCGGTTGGCTCGCTAAAACTATGCGGCACATAATCTGTATAACCTGCGGTAAATAAAACAGAAGCTGCATCACCAATGCCTCTGCCAAATGCAAGTAAGATTGCTGTTGCAAAACCAGGTAATGCTTCTCTGAAAAAAATCTTATATGCTGTTTCTGTTTTTGTTGAACCCAATGCATAAGATGCTTCCTGCAAACCAATTGGAATTGTTTTTAAAACTTCATCCATAGCGCGAATCATAATAGGTGTAATCATTGCTGCAACTGTAACTATTCCTGCGCCTAAAGAATTTTTATATCCTAAATACATTAATAATGTAAACCCAAATGCGCCATACACAATTGAAGGAACGCCCCATAATACATCAAGAAAAAAACGTACGCCAATTAAAAAACGCTGATATCTTATTAAATAAATATTCATGAATAATGCAACCGGCAAACTGATTACAAATGCAAGAAGTGTTGCGCTTACAGCAAGATAAAAAGAGCCGGCAATTGCATTTAATATGCCGCCATCTTTTCCAAAATAATATCCGCCTTTTGGTTCCTGGCTAATGATTTGCCATGAAAGAGATGGAATACCTTTTTGTGCAATCGTCCAGATTATTTGCACTAATGCAAAAACAATTATTGCGGTAAACAAAAAAGATAATCCATGAAAAAATTTCTCTTCAACTTTTCTTCGTAGTGTCATATCAGTTCGGATTTATAAATGATGTAACGGAAAATAACATTGATGATAATAATAATAGCAAACAACAATAACGCAGCAAACATCAATGCAGAATCATACGAAGGAATGCTCATCATCTCGCCATAATTATTTGCTATTAAACCGGGCAGCGAATAACCTGAATCAAAAACAGAATGCGGTATTTGTACTACGTTACCAATTACCATTAAAACGGCAATGGTTTCACCCAATGCTTTAGAAAAACCTAAACCAAAAGCAGATAAAATACCTGATGAACCTTTTCTTAAAAAAACATGTTTAATTGTTTCCCATTTTGTTGCACCAAGTGAAAGTGAAGCTTCGCCTAATTCAAGTGGTATTTGCCTGAACACTTCAAGCAACATATTTAAGATGTATGGAATGCTCATTACAGATAACACAATTGCACCGGCGAGTAAACTATAACCAAGTGAATCTGCATGAAACAAAGGCGCAATTTTATCGCCCACCAACGGTACCACAATTAATAAACCCCAAACACCATAAACAACAGAAGGAATGCCGGCAAGAATATCAATTACCGGGCGCATAAATTTTAAAACCCATTTAGGTGCATATTGTGTAAGATAAATGCTTGATAAAAGGCAAAGCGGCATTGAAATAATTAATGCCAATACTGTTACCCAAACAGAGCTTATTATAAATGGCAAAAAGCCAAACTGACCATCTGATGGATACCAGTCTTCAGAAAAAATTAATGTACTTAATTTATGTGTGCTTAATAAACCAGTAGATTTAAAAACCAGGCCGGCGCCGATTGCAAGCGGCATCAGCAGGCAAAATATTAAACAGGCTAACATCCATTTGGAGGAAACACTGTCAATTAATCTTCTTGATAAAACCATGATGGTAAATTGATGGTTGGTAAAGAATGAATTTTATTAACCCTAACAGGTTTTTGAAACCTGTTAGGGTTTGCCCGTTGTTTTATTTTGATAATTTTTTAATTTGATCTGATAATATATTTTTTGGAAGCGGAACATAGCCAGCAACATTTACAAACTTTTGTCCATCGGCTAAAACCCATTTAAAAAAATCAACTACTTCTTTTTTCTGCGGTTTTCCTTTAGTAAGAAAATATAAATTTCTTGCAGGAGGTGAAGGATAATTACCATCATTCACTGCTTTTAAAAAGATGCGCAGATTGCCATAAAAATTTTCATTAGGATCAATTTGTCCATTACCATTTACATCAATCGGAATTACTTCGATGCCAGGTAATTTCTTTCCTGTTTTTGGATCAAACACAAACAATGTATTGTTATAACCAATGCTGTTTATATCTTTTCTTACCGCATCTGCAACACCGGGATCACCTGAAACACCAATACCTTTAATATTTTCCTGCTTCTTACCAAAAAAAGATGCCCATGCATCTGCAGCACCGGCAGCATCTGCACGTGTATAAACATTTATTCTTTTAGAACCTTTAGTGCCTAATAATGCATCCCATGTAGTAACTGTTCTGTCAACGAATATGGAACCGAACTCTGCCTTTTTTACACCTCGTATTTGTAATTGTTTTAAATAGGGATTTCTTGCATTGATTGTAGGCAACACGGCATCTTTGCAAAGCGCAATCCACCAAACACCTTTTGCTCTTTCTGCATCAGTTAATTCACGCGAAAACATTCCCACATCAACAGCGCCACCAAGGCAATCTGTTAATCCTTTACCTGCACCTCCTGCCTGTATGTCAAATCTTATTTCGGGATGAACCTTATTGTATTCTGCCGCCCATGTTTGTACAAGTGGATACAATGCAAATGCGCCGGAGAAAGAAATAGAAATTGTTTGTTCTTGGTTATTATTATTATCATTTTTATCTTTTGTGCTGTAGGAACTTAATAGAATAAGCACAGACACAAACGCGCATATTTTTCTTATAAAATTCATTTCTAAACTTTTTTAAATTGAATAAGATTGTTTATTCATGGGAGTTATCTCTTTCTATTGTCTGATGATTTACTTAAATCAATGCGCTGATTTATACCAAGGCGAAAGACATTTCTGTTGTAATACGATTTACCGTCGCTTGTTTCCTGGAACCAGTTTAAATAACCGAGGTCAACAGAAAAAGCATTACTGATGTTATATGTAATGCCTCCGTAAATTCTGTTTTGATCGAAAGTATTGGAGACGATTTTTTTACCGAAATTCACATGCACTTCATCATATACTTTTGCTGACAGAACTGTTTTCTTCTCTGCATTTTTTACAAGCGGATAATCCAGAGATATTTGATAACGAAAACGGAAGTTGCTGAAGTTGTAACCATTAACAAGTTTGCCATCGTCTACTTCATGTATATATCTTGCTTCCATACGGTAACGATGATTGATATTTAAATTTCCAGCTTTTTGTTTATTAATAATATCGAACGTTGGTCTTATTTCAGGTACAGCAGTGTGAGTAGAAGAAGGAATTTTTTGCGGGCTATTAAAAAAAATTGCACAGCCTAAACCTGCTTCCCAGTTATTGCCGAGATTGCGGTAAAATATGCTGCGTACAAGAAAAGTACCTTGCGCACCCACAGGTTCAATAAACTGTCTTTCCTGCACATCGCTCACAAGGCGATAGTTATCACTGAATTTAAGATTGTTGAAATAAGCATACCATAGCTGTGTTTGATGAATGTGAGTTTTTTGCGCGTAGATACCGGGAGCACTAATAAAAAATAATAACACAAATAATAAAAAGCGGTGATTAAACTGCTGCATAATTTTAGTTTATTTCGCAAATATATAATTCCTATCGAATTAGTAGGAATTTATTCAAAAAAAATTATTTCAAATTTTTTACAGAAGTATTTTGCTTTTTATTGATCTCGTTCTTTGGCATGTTGCCGTTGCCTTTTAAAGATTTTTTTTGTGCAACAATATTTTTCTTTAATGTTTCACTGCGCTTTATAATTTCAGCAAGTGTAGCCTTCTTCAGCATCTTTACTGTTTCAGACCGCACATCAGAAAACACTGCACGTATGCCGCAGGCTTCTTCATCAATACATTCATCGCACTTTTCATAATATTTATAAGCAACACATGGCAGCAATGCAATCGGGCCATCAAATAAGCGCATAACATCCGCGATATTTATTTCTTCGGGTGTTTGCTGTAAATAATAACCGCCTGTTTTTCCTTTGCGGCTGTTGAGCATACCGGCATGGCGCAGATCTAAAAGAATGGCTTCTAAAAATTTTCTTGGAATATTTTCACTTGCTGCTATAGTACTTATTTGTACGGGTTCACCATCTTTACTTTCACGGGCAAGGTAGACCAACGCATTAATTGCGTATTTCGTTTTTCTTGAGAGCATAATATCGGTGGTAAAAATATTGAATGCAATTAAACATTCGATATCGGCAATGTAGGAAAATTATTTAAAACTATAAACTGCATACCCCCACCCTTCTAAATGCATCTGCGCATTATTAACCCATTTTTCTTTTTTCTGCGTGAATATATTTATTGCATTGCCGCTGATATTAGCATTCTCTATTGAAAAATTTTGTGCAGCATTTGAAAGATTCACAATCACAATAATCTTATCATCGCCATTCATTCGTTCAAAAGCATAGATAGCATCATCATTACTGGTTTGTATTTTTTTGAATGATGCATTAGCCGCAAGTGCCGCATGTTCTTCTCTCAAATGCAACAACGTGCTGTAAAATTTTGCTCTTGCATACTTGCTAAAATGAATCGTGTCTTTATAAAAAAAGGAGATGCTGTCAAGTACCGGTTCTTCCTGGCCGCTGTATATTAAAGGAATGGAACGCGGCAATGTTTGTGTAAGCACAGCAAATGGTGCATGTGATGCGCCGGGCATTGTTCCATAATCAGCCTTATTCCAGCTATTTTCATCATGATTGCTTGTAAAATATAATATCAATCCGTTCGCAGGAAAACTATTATCCGCTGCATTTATTACGCTGTCCAACGCATGTCGCATTTTTTTTGCCTTTTGCAATATCAACCATTGTGTGAAATTCAGGCCATGGATAGGTTGCATCAAAGCCTACATCATGAAGCCACGCAGAATCGGCTTCAGCCAGCATAAAAACATTTTTATCTGCTTTAATTTAGAATACATTTTTTCCAGAATTCTTTTGAGGACCGTCGGCATAGTCGCACCGGAAGCCATCAATATCCTGTTGAATCTAACCAGTACTTCATACAGCGAATCATTGAATCGCCAACCGCAGGATTACGATAATTCAATTTCGCGTATCTGTCCAGTCGAATTGCGTTGCTGGTTTGCCGGTTGAATCATGTACATAAAAATCAGGATGTGCAGTAAGCCAGTAATTATCGGCACCGGTATGGTTAGGCACCCAATCTATAATTACTTTAAAACCCATGTCATGAGATCTTTTTACCAATGCTTTCCAGTCATCCATCGTTCCAAACTCAGGATTAACTGCCATATAATCTGCCACTGCATAATAACTGCCCAAAGCTCCTTTCCTTTCCACTTTGCTGATAGGATTTATTGGCATAAACCATAAAGTTTGTATACCCATTTCTTTTAAACGCGGTAAACTTTTTTCAAACGCTTTGAATGTTCCCTCAGGTGTATATTGACGCACATTCACTTCATAAATATTGCCTTGCATTATCCAGGCAGGATGACCCTCAATCTTTTCATTTTGTGCGAATAGAAAATTATTACAAATAAAAAACAGACAACAAAAAAATATGGGCCTTAATATTTTGTGCATAGCAATGTTTTAATAATTAAATATAATGTGTTGCTTTATTAAACATACAACTCTTGTAATTCTTTTAAGTCGTGATTTCGACGATAGGAGAAATCTCTTACGTATTACAAGTTAAAGTTTATGAGATATCCCGGGCCCGACATAACGGTGAGAACTTAATTAGGCAATATAAAAATACTTGAAAGAACAAAGTAAAGTTCCTTAGCAATTTCACTAGAAAAAAATTATTTTATATTTATTACATGAACCAAACTATTGCAACAACTGCCATTAATGAACAAATAAATGTTTTTGTGCAGCAAAAATCCGGAAGAATAAATTCGATTGATTTGCTGCGCGGATTTATCATGATCATCATGGCACTTGATCACACCCGTGACTTCTTCCACATTGCTGCATGGACAGATGATCCTTTAAATCTTACCACAACAACTCCCCTGCTCTATTTTACAAGATGGATAACACATTTGTGCGCACCCAACTTTGTTTTTCTTGCAGGCGTTTCCATTTATTTTCAAAGCCTGAAAAAATCAAAACAAGAATTGAGTGCATTTCTTTTAAAAAGAGGTTTGTGGTTAATATTGATTGAAATAACGATTGTAAATTTTGCATTTGGTTTTGATTTTCATTTTAGTTTTTTTGCTTTGCAGGTAATCTCGGCAATAGGTATAAGCATGATTATTCTCGGGCTTTTAATATGGCTGCCTTATACTGCTATTTTTATTATTGGTGCTGTTATTGTTCTCGGTCACAACCTGCTTGATTATTACGAAGCAGGCTTGACACAACAACCTTCATGGTGGTATAGTTTGCTGCATCTCCCCGGCATATATAAACTTTCAGGTAATACCAGCCTGCTGATATTTTATCCTTTCCTGCCATGGAGTGGTTTAATGATTATAGGTTATTGTTTTGGGAAATTGTTTTTAAAATTTGAAGGCATCAAGAGAAAAAGAATGCTTTTGATTCTCGGCTGTTCCACTCTTTTGTTTTTTGTTGTGTTACGATTTATAAATGGTTATGGTGATCCGCTGAAATGGTCAACACAAAAAAACAGCTTATATACTTTTCTTTCTTTTATGAAATTGCAAAAGTACCCGCCATCACTGCTGTATATGTGTGCAACTGTTGGTATTGCGTTGCTGTTTCTTGCCTTCACCGGAAATGCCAATAACCGCTTGTCTCGTTTTATTACTGTTTATGGTCGTGTTCCTTTTCTTTACTATGTGCTTCACTTTTTTCTTATTCATTTGGTATCTGCAATTTTCTTCTTTGCAAGAGGTCATTCAGCAGCAGAAGGAATTTACATTGGTAAAGAACTACCCAATTTCATTATACCTGGTGAAGGTGTTTCACTGGGGTTTGTATATTTAATCTGGATATGTATTGTTCTTGCTTTATATCCTGTTTGCAAATGGTTTAGCGAATACAAGCGTACACGTAAAGACTGGTGGTTAAGTTATCTGTAGATAACGTTACTTTATCCTTTTTAAAATGAAAGCACATGAAAAAATTATTACCGTTCCTGCTTATCCTTGCAACTTACTCTTCCATTGCGCAACATTACGAACCAAATTGGCAATCGCTTAACACGAGAGGAATTCCTTCATGGTTTAAAGATGCAAAGTTTGGCATCTTCATTCACTGGGGTGTGTATGCCGTGCCTTCGTATGCGCCGGTAATTGAGAACAGTGGCGACAGTTACGCTGAATGGTACTGGTACAGGATTCATGAAGGCAATAAAAATTTTAAAGCATTTCACGACAAAAATTACGGGCCCAATTTTCAATACCAGCAATTTGAACCGCAATTCACTGCAAGCATGTTCGATCCCAAACAATGGGCAGACGTTTTTAAGAAATCAGGAGCAAAATATGTAGTGCTTACATCCAAGCATCATGAAGGATATTGTTTATGGAACAGCGCAGAAGCAGACCGCGATTGGGGACGTGCATGGAATGCGGTAACAGGAACACCGCAGCGTGATTTAGTTGGCGATCTTACGACTGCTGTGCGTAATGATGGTTTGAAAATGGGTTATTATTATTCATTGTATGAATGGTTCAACCCATTGTGGCAAACAGATAAACCAAAATTTGTAACAGAGCACATGTTCCCGCAGTTCAAAGATCTCGTTACAAAATATAAACCCTCTATAATTTTTTCTGATGGTGAATGGGAATTGTCTGATACCGCATGGCACAGCCCGGAATTGCTGGCGTGGTTATTTAATGAATCGCCGGTTGCAAAAGATGTAGTGGTTGATGATCGCTGGGGCAATAATACACGCGGAAAAAATAACGGCGCCACTTATACAACATCTGAATATGGGAGTGGCATGAACGCCGATGTGGTGTGGGAAGAAAGCCAGGGCATTGGTCATTCGTATGGATACAATCGCAACGAACAGCTCAGCGATTATAAAAGCAGTCGCGACCTTATTCTTTTGCTTATTGATATTGTTGCAAGAGGTGGGAATTTATTGCTTGACATCGGGCCAACTGCTGATGGCCGCATTCCTGTAATTATGCAGCAACGATTGACCGATATGGGTAAATGGCTTGATATAAATGGTGAAGCGATTTACGGCACACGTGCATGGACGCATTCTTATCAATGGAGTGAAGGTAAGAAGCCGGAGAAAAGTGATAAAAGTTTTATGGCAGGTTATAGTGCTGCAGAACTTATCAATCCAAAACCAGGGGCAGCGCATATAGAATATTTCTTCACGCAAAAAGGAAATGATTTGTATTGCATCGTTCCCGCATATACACCGCAGGTGCGCATACAGGATTTAAAAATTGCAGCCAACACAAAAGCTACTATACTTGGCAATAACAAAAATTTTTCCTGCAAACAAAACGGCAATAATTGTGTAATTGATTTATCAACAGCAAAACCAGGAGAAATACCAGGTGAGTTGTTTGTGGTGAAGCTGAGTGGGGCAATAAAATAAGAATAGTAAAACTAATTTGGAGCTCTCATCAGGCATAACGTGTTTGGTTGTTGAAGATATTAACCGGCAGGAAAAATTTATTGTTAAGGCAATTCACTTGTGCTCCAGTAAGTCATAATATCTTTTAAAACACTTTTGTATTCGTCTAAGGTTGACGGCTTTTTAAAATAGCCCTGGATATTCAGTGTATAAGCTTTATTTACCACATAACGATCGCCGGTTGTAGAAAAGAATAAAAATGGTATAGCTTTCTTTCTAAGAATTTCGGATTCGTTGATTTTCTTTCTTAAAGCGAAGCCGTCAATTTTAGGCATATTGATGTCACACAATATAAAAAATATTTTGCCACTTAATTCTTCTAAAAAAGGAGCAACTTTTGTGGAGTCTGTAAAATGATAAATACGATTCGTAATACTGAATGATTCCAGGATGTCTTTAACCAAAAAGCAGTCGTCTTCATCATCATCAACTATTAAAATTGAATAAGATTTTATATCCATACCAGATAAATACGTAATATAAGTAATTAACGGGTACTTAATTATAAAAAATTATTGCTAACGAATCACGGCTTAACGCCAGGTACACGTGAAGCTTAATTCTTCGGTTTGTCAGACTAATGCGTGATGATGCGCATTGAATAATCTTCTAATTTTTCAGCAGCCAGATCCAGGCTTTACTATGCATGGGCATGATCGTTGACATGTGATTTAGCGAGCCCACATTCTGTTGCGATACATTTTGCTGCACGGGAATATCAGAAATAAATATCCTGTCTTGTTTTGGAAATGCATTTGTGTTTTTGAAATGGTAGATCACTGAAGAATCTGCATGCATGGCTGCAAGCCCATTGCGAATTTGCCGTTGTGTGTTATATGCATCATCATCGTGCAGCAATGAATAATAGCTGCTGTATGGCGTTTTTGAAGGAGCCGATAACCATGGCGCAGGCATATCAAAGTTTGATAAAAAATCCTGAGGCCCCGACAGCATAATAACCTTATGAACCTTAAACGCATGCGCAATATAACTTACATGTCCCGCGCCCTGCGAATGGCCGGCAAGTGTAACGCGTTCCCAAATTATCTGTTCATGATCCAAAAAATTATTCCACCCTTCTCCGGGTCTTGTTCTTGCAAGATATATTACCAGTTTAGTGATGCGGTTAATAATACTGTTCAATGAATCTACATTAACGGAATCAGATACGGGCGTACCGAAATTGAGCTCCTGTCTGAACTTATCAAAAGCTGCTTTGTCTGTACTGTTGATAAAGGTTGCGGTATTCCGGTTATTAGGATAGTCAATGCTGATAGCATGATAACCTTCAAGCGCTGCAATGCTGTCAAAAGATCTCATTACATCAGCAGGCCCTGTAGTGCCGGGAATACTTATCAGCAATTCTTTTCCGGAAGTGTTGCCGGCATTAACGGTAACAAAATGACTGCTGTGTATGTTTTCAATTCCCGTGTAAGTACTGTCCGGATTGATATAATAATTTTTTACCTGACCAAAGCACACACTAAGTGATAAGGAAATTGCGAATAAAAAAGTAATAATGATTTTCATTGTAAGATTAATTTGAAGCGATGCCTAAAATAGAACAAAAAATCAATCTCTTCTCCGAATGTCTGTTCAAGGGTTCTTGTCAACAGGGTACCATGGCTGTTCTTCTGCTGTTTGTTTTCGGTTAATGAGAAATCAAAAGACGCATATACATGTTTTATTTCGCTTGGTGCGATCGATAGTAAAAACTGAAAATCAAGTGAGTATAACGCATCATTCGGCAGGTGAGGCGATGCCGGACACGAAATGGAAATTTTCGTGCAATTTTTTATATTACTGAACGTTCATAAGACGGTATTATTCATTATCCAATAGCCACTGATAACCGTTGAACTATCCAAAACTTTCATTAGTTATTTTTCTGCTTATTCGTGCTTTTTCAGCACCGGTTCAATTCTTATTGTATTCGCCCGGAAAAATTAATACAAACGAAAAACAAGGTGGCACGTGTGAGCATTTACCGGCAGACTTTCGTGTTGACTTCAATGTATGTAATCAATATGAGGTAGATTTTTCCAATACCTCATTTAATACAACCGTTGTTGAATGGCAATTTGGCGACGGAGCTATAGCAATAGGTAGTGAGAAAACCTCGCACGTATACAAGGCAGAGGGTGTTTACAAGGCAAGACTTGTTGTGCAGAATCAAAATGGATGTCTTGATACAGTTTCTAAAAAATTTCTTCTTAACATCGATAAGGGCCACATTTTTATTAATAAGAAACTCTCTGTTTGTAAGGGGTCGCAAATTCAATTGCCCGGAGATCCGGAGGCTATTGTAAATTGTTGGTCGCCCAATATTTATCTCAGCTCAACCGCCATTTATAATCCTGTTTGTAAACCCGCAAGAGATACAACCTACCAATACAACATCATAAAAAAAGGCAGAGATTTAGTTTCAAACGGCACCTTTGAAGCTGGTAATACCGGGTTTTCTAGTCAATATGCTTATGATAGCAATAGCGCTGGCAGCGGGCGTTACTATATAACATCAAAGCCTGAATTGTGGAATCCCCTGTATAAGAATTGCAATTCAAAAGATGTAGAAGACACAATGATGATAGTGGATGGCGCTGTCAAAAAAAACACTACTGTTTGGCAAGCCACCGTGCATGTTATACCAAATACGAATTATGTATTTTATTTTTTCGCACAATCCCTCACCCCAACAAACTCAATTGTTCTTGATGCATCAGTGGGGGAAGTTGAAAGTCTTATCCGCCTGCCCGATTCTCCCTGTGTTAGGAAAAGATTCGTAACCTCGTGGTATTCGGATACAAATACAAGTGTAAAAATCAGAATAACAAATCTCAATATAAATAGTGCTAAAAACAATTTTGCTTTAGACACTATAAGCTTACGTCCTTTATTTCTTAAAAGAGATTCTATTCAAATTGGCTTTTTTCCTGCACCTGCGTTAGCAGTTAAACCAACCTTCTCAACAATCTGTCCTGGTGATTCATTATTGCTCAACGCGTCAGGGGGTGATAGTTATAAATGGTTTCCCTCCTATTCAGTTAAACAGCCGTATATCCCCACTACCTACGTATATCCAAAAGTAAATACCACTTATAAGGTGCTGATTACAGAGAATAGATGTAACACCGCAGACTCGCTCTTTGCTATTGTAAATGTTCGCATGTCACCGCAGATTAAAGTCAGCTAAATCGAACGATGTAAGTTGTACTGAGGTTGAAACAACATTAAACGCAACTGGCGGAATTAAATATCATTGGCAGCCCGAAAATTCTCTTTCAAATGCTGATGTGCCAAACCCTGTTGCAATGCCAAACGATACCACAATGTATTATGTATATGTTACAGATACAAACGGGTGTTCAAGGCAAGACTCTATTGAAGTAGCCGTTTCTAAAACATCTAACCAATATTTTATTCCAAACGCTTTTACGCCAAATGGCGACGGCCTTAATGATTGTTTTGGTGTTTATAAATGGGGCAACATATCCAACCTAAGGTTTTTAATTTATAATCTTTGGGGGGAAGTTATTTTCTCAACCAGTGATTTTTCAAAATGTTGGGATGGCACACGCCATGGGGTGGCGCAACAAACCGGAACCTATATTTTTTTAATACAGGGTAAAACGCTTTGCGGAAATATTTTTCGTAAGGGCGCGATTATTTTATTACGGTAAAGAAACGTTTGTTTCAATTGATGAGATATCAAAAGACGCATAATGCATACTTTGTTTCAGTTGGTGCAGACATCAACCGATAGGCTGCATCAATTCCTGTGAACCTAACCAAACTGGTATACATAATTACCACAAAAAATACCGTATCACTGCGACGCCTTATAACTTTTATTTCCAATTTTCGTTAACTCCGGGTCAAACAGGCGCTCCGTTGCCGGTGCCTTTTTAGGCGGCGGTAAAGTTATAAGCAGTGCCGGGGTAAGCCTGGTGATGGTAAGCTTTTACCTGTTTTTCTGTTTGCCGTACCTTTTAAATTCTTTTAAAATATTGTTGCGTAATTCTAAAGTTTTGTTTTACTTTGTATTTCAAAGCACTTTTAAATTAACAAGAAATAACGGGATTTAAAACGAACAGCATCTAAATGAATATCATGAACAAATCTGAGATACTAACTAAAATTGACAATCCAAAGGAGCTCGAAAAATTGTATCAGCACAATAAAGCGGCTTTTAAAATAACGTTTAATTTACTTTACCCTGAACTAAAGAACAATAAGCTTGCAGAGTACTGGAATGAAAGACTGAATTACGAAAGTTCAGAAATATCATGGGGAAACCAAAACGAATTAGTCTTTGTAATAATTGCTTCGTTATTAGCAGGTGTAATTGCAAAACTTCCGGCGTTACTTAATATCAACGATGAATTATTTTATCAGCGGAATGCAGGCTTTATCATTTTTCCAATTCTTACAGCGTACTTTTTTTGGAGGAAATCTCTTTCAGCAAAGAAGATTGTACTTGCGGGAATTGCGTTTTTGATTGCTGTAATCTTTATAAACCTGTTACCTGAAGATAATAAAAGCGACACCTTGATTTTGTCTTGCATTCACTTGCCGATTTTTTTGTGGGCAATTTTAGGGTTTACATATATTGGTGAAAACATAACGAGCCACCATGCAAGACTTAACTTTTTGAGATACAACGGCGACCTGGTAATAATGACCGGGCTCCTCGCAATTGCTGGTGGCATTCTCACCGCAATAACTATTGGCCTTTTTGAGCTGATTGGTTTTAAAATTGAGCAATTTTACACAGAATATATTGTTGTATTTGGTGTAGCCGCATTGCCATTGGTTGCAACTTACATAACACAAACAAATCCTCAATTGGTTAATAAAGTTTCACCTGTTATTGCAAAAATATTCAGCCCTTTAGTTTTAATTACGCTGGTTGTGTATTTAACAGCAATCTTGTTTTCCGGAAAAGACCCATACAACGACAGAGATTTTTTAATGGTTTTTAATCTTCTCCTGATCGGCGTTATGGCAATTATATTATTTTCAGTTGCAGAATTTAATAAAAGCGAAAATGGTAAAGGCAGTTTTATTCTGTTTGCTTTATCAATAATAACGGTTATCGTAAACGGAATTGCGCTTTCTGCAATTTTATTTAGAATTTCAGAATGGGGAGTTACTCCAAACCGGCTTGCGGTTTTGGGAGCGAATATACTGATGCTGACAAACCTCTTAATTGTAACTTTTAAGCTCTTTAAAAATGTTTCAAAAAAAGCAGGCATCAGTGAGGTGGAAAATTCTATATCAATGTTTCTTCCTGTTTACACCTTATGGACGATTGTTGTAACTTTTATTTTCCCCCTAATATTTCATTTTAAATAGCGCAACTTTAATTGAATGGCACTGATAATAGGTATTTCGTGATATGGTGAAGACGAAAATATTCTCAACTTTCATCTACGGGTTGTCCTACTCTTCATCAACCGAAACCTTACTAATACACACATTGAAAACATAAAGACATCATTACTCAATTTTTATAAATCCTGCAGAAAAAGTTTCAATTTGTACAGTTGTCAGTTATAATTGGTAATATTTAAGGCTATAACAGGTGGTATCAAGTACTCTTTTTGCATCTTTAAGAATTATAAACAAGAATTATAAAATCAACCATAGCTGCCAGTATACTTTTGCATAAGCATGGTCTTTCGCAGGTTAAAAAAGCACGAAAAAATATTAGATTTGAAGCAGAACCAAAAGGCAAGTGGTTAAGATGAAAATAAGTTACAACCTATTTTATATGCGATTATTTAAAGCAAATTGTAACGGCCGGTTAAGCCCCGCGAGATGGCCGATGGCTGTTGCTATAACATTTATACTAACAATTTCGTTTGGCAAAAAAACTATGGCACAGGAGAAAAATCAAATGGTCAGGCTGGCAAAAATTAAAGTGGAGCCGTCACAATTGCAACAGTATAACACTGCATTGAAAAAACAAATGGCTACGGCTGTTCGTGTTGAGCCGGGTGTGTTAACGTATTACGCCGTTGCCGATAAAAGCGACCCGTCGAGCATAACAATACTTGAAATATATGCTGATACAGCGGCATATCAATCACACATACAAACCGCACATTTTAAACAGTACAAGAACACGGTTAAGGATATGGTTAAGTCTTTGGAACTTGTTGATGTTACCCTTGTTGGTTCAGCTAAAAAACCGGGTGAGTAATCGGTGTTAAGCTTCGCTGAACATTCAATCAACTAAGATTCTTTCCACTTTGCTTATTGGAATAGGGTTTAATTGTTAGTCAGTTAAAGTACTATTATTAAAAGGAGAAGGCAGACGGACGTTGTTAGCTGCAGTGCATCATCTGCTGAGGCCAATGCCGGGCACTCAATCATTACTTAAACGTCTGTTTGCAACTCCCCTACCTGTTTCGCAAAATCATACTGAATATCTTCGTGTAAAGCAGACAGTGCGGCTTTAATTTTTTTGACTTGCTGCATATACATATTGGTAAGCGCTTTATTCTTGTGTATGCGAATACCTGAATTTTTCAACATCAAACAAAAATGTATCAGCAACTCAGCTTCTGTTTGTTTACTGCCAACATATTTAATGTGTTTATTAATAAGCCTTAAAATTTTGCGGAGCGTTTTTTTAGCCAGGTAAACATTGCCCGTGTTTACATCTTTAAACTTTTCATTCACCATTTCTTTTACCTGCTGCGTATAAGCTTCAACATTGTGCGCTTCAAACAATAAATAAGCGAGTAACTCTTTATTGTCTTTTTTAAACCGTGCCAGGCGCAGGCATATGTCCATGGTTTCTTTGGCTGTAAGGTTTTGAAGTTCCTGTTTTATTTCAGCGAGGCTTGCTGTTTTCATTACAATAAAAATAAACAGAAAACAAGTGTATTAAAAACTACGAGGCGTTAACACCCGTCTTTCTGTTAACTTGCTGAAATTACTGAACTGGAATGCCAAAGCTTATTTTTTGTTACTGTACAATTTTCCACAGCACATTCACCATTAACAATTATCATAACCAACACTAACATGGAAGTACATCATCCGCATCACGTAACACATAAGAAAAAAATATCGGAATATATTCTTGAATTCCTGATGCTTTTTCTTGCTGTTTTTTTAGGCTTTATAGCAGAGAATATAAGAGAGAATAGCGTTGATGATAAAAAGGAAAAACAATTTATGAAATCAATGGTTGAAGATTTGAAATCTGATACCGCAAACATAAATACGTTTTATGCACGTTCAAACATCGCGATTGCTGAAATTGATTCATTAATACATTTAATGAGAAGACCGGACCGCAATAAGTATGGACAAACAACGTACTATTTTGCAAGAGTTATTACAACAGGAATAGTAAGGGTTGTACTAACTGACCGAACTTATGAAGAGATGAAAAGCTCCGGTTCGCTCCGCCTGGTACACGATGATGCACTTTCAGATTCTATATCTAAATATTATGCATCTCAAAACGATTTTAAAGAACAGGCACAACTACAAATTCAAAAAATGAATGCATATACGGAATTTGTGACAAAGATTTTTGATGGCGCTGTTTTTCAGCAAATGCTTCAACGTTTTCCTTACAAAGTAATTCCGCCAAACTCAAATCCGCAGTTACTTACAAATGACGAAACAACAATGGATGAATTTATTGGCCTGCTGCACTATTACAGTGCAATTCTCATTATCAATTCAAGCAGGTTGAGGCAAAAGGAGCAATCTACAACGAATCTCATTAAAATGATAGCGGATAAAAATCACGCTTAAGGAATATTCTCCTTTCCTGCGATGTTATCTCCACTAACATTTAGTGTAAACTTTATTTATACAATTTGTATATTCGGTTTATAAACAAACAAAGTATGAAAAAACTTATTTACACCTTAGTTATTATGTTTATAACATTTAATGTGCAGGCGCAGCTTTCTAACACAAAATGGAAAACAACACTACAGCTTGACGAAGCTATTGATGTAATTTTTAAATTTAGCGCAGATACACTTGATGTAACAAACGTCGGCGATAATTCAGAAATTGAAGCTATGAATTATACTGTTCAGGATACCGTACTAACGATGCGAAAATTATATGGACAAAGCGACTGTGATACATCTGCAGTTGGAACTTATTCGTTTAAAGTTAATGGCGATGAACTTTGGCTTAAATTAATTTCAGATGATTGCAGTGACAGGTCGAACGTAATAAGAGATATAAAATTAGACAAGACCGAGTAGCGTTTTTAATTGTATTCCTTTAATATTTTTTAAAACAGAAGCATCGCTTATACAAACAGCGATGCTTTTTTATTTTATGGTTTTAATTTTTACGCGCAGTTGTTTTAAACAGTCCGCCTTTTATTCATCTTCTTTACTTTCAACCTTTACAGTTTCCTTTTCTTTTAATGATGCTGCAGTTTTTAAAAGGTTAATAAATTCTTTCCTGTAACCTTCTTCATCATTTCCAATTGCTGATTGCGCGGTTTGTTTTACAGATAAAAAATCTGCATTGCCTTTGTATTGGCTATTGCGCAACAGCATTCCAAATTCAGCAATGGATGCGGCAAAGCGGAAATTGTCTGAGGTTGCGTTAAGCGCAACATTATTATCTTTCAAAGGATGTTCAATTAAAGCGCTTTTGTTACCATCTGGTTTTTTATAGCGCAGTTTTATATTCATTATTTCGCCTGTAAAATTATTTTTGGCTGATGATTTTGTTTTTTGATAACGCAATGCATCCACATCTTTCAGCATTGTATCTTTTATTCCTGTTGGAATTAATTCATACAAAGCTGTTACCGTATGGCCACTGCCTAATTCACCTGCATCTTTTTTATCATCATTAAAATCTTCTTTCTTCAGTAAGCGGTTTTCATAACCAATTAAACGGTAACCCTGCACTTTTTCGGGATTAAATTCAATCTGTAGTTTCACATCTTTTGCAATAGTAAAAAGTGTGCCGCCAAATTCGTTAACAAACACTTTTTTTGCTTCGGAAAGATTGTCAATGTAATTGTGATTGCCGTTGCCTTTATCTGCAAGCAACTGCATTTTTGAATCCTGGTAATTTCCTGTTCCAAAACCAAGCACAGAAAGAAATACGCCTGATTCTCTTTCATTTTCGATTAAGGTTTGCAATTCATCTTCACTGCTGGTACCCACGTTAAAATCTCCATCCGTGCAAAGAATCACACGATTGTTTCCATCTCTTACAAAATTCTTTTTTGCAACCTGATATGCTAACTTGATTCCTTCGCCACCAGCAGTTGAGCCACCTGCATCCAAAGCATCAATCGCATCTTTAATTTTTATTTTTTCATCGCCGTTTGTCGGCGCCAATACCAATCCTACGTTGCCGGCATACACAACAAGTGCAACTTTGTCCTGCGGGCGCAGTTGATCAACCAATAACTTTAAAGAAGATTTTACAAGCGGCAGTTTGTCTTCTTGTTCCATGCTGCCACTTACATCAATTAAAAAAATAAGGTTGGATGCAGGAAGGTTTTCAGTTGAGATTTTTTTTCCCTGCAAACCAATAAGCACTAACTTATGATTCGCATTCCACGGGCAATTTGAAATTTCTGTGTTTATACTAAACGGTTCATCAGTTTGCGGTTGCGGATAATTATAATTGAAAAGTAATTGATGAGTTCTTCTATGCGTACAGCGCCTGCAGGTGGCAATTCTCCTTCGTTTATAAAGCGGCGAACGTTTGCGTAGGAGGCTGCATCCACATCAATTGAAAAAGTAGAAAGCGGGTTATCATTTGTTTTAAGAAAAGGATTTTCAACAATGTGATCATAACCTTCTGTATTAAAATCTCCGTTGTAGCGCCATGAATCATCTTCAGTATTTTCATCTTTCTCATCTTTTGCAATTCCGGGCGATGAATATTTAATGCTTTTATTACCTCGAATGTAAACTCCTGCAACTTTTCCTTGCAAAGTTGAGTAGCCAGTAATTAAAGGGCTTCGCTGAACACCTAATGCGGTTGTAACAACAACGTCATTAAAAGCGGATGTGTTTGCTTTAAGTATAATCGTATAGTTCGTTGCGTGCGTTAAACTTATTTTTTGTGTTTCAAGCCCAACGGCAGAAACTTCAAGCGCTTTTATTTTATCATCAATTACAATAGAAAATTTTCCATTTACATCAGATGCAACGCCAGTTTTAGTTCCTTTCACTATTATGGTAGCGCCAATAATTGCACTTCCTTTTTCATCTTTTATTGTTCCTGAAATTGTTCTGTTTGTTTTTGAGATAAAGGCAAAGCTTAGCAGGACGAGCATTATGCCTGCAAAAAATATCTTCTTCATAAATTTTTATTAATTATTGAATGATTAGTTTTTCTGTATATGATTTTTTTGTTTGTTCATTAATCAAGCGCAGATAATAAACGCCTGCTGAAATGTTTGATGGAAGCTGAACCTGTTTTGTTGAATTGTTTGAAGCTGTAATTATTTCCTCAGCATTGTATTAATCGTGATTGATTATCGAGCAATTGCATTTGATAATCGCCTGCATTTTTTATTTTAAGATGAATCGAATTTCCTCTTGAGACGGGATTTGGAAACACATTTGAAATACCAATTGTTTTTCTAAATGAGGAATCCATTTTTTGAAATGTTGTTATCCTTGTTATGGTTGATATTAACCCTGCCGTTCTGTGGCAACTTTTACTTATATATCCAACTACAACAACTTCACCTGCAATCACAGGCTGCATGTTCATTTTAATAGCGACATTATTTTCTGATGCTTTAATTTTTTTTTCGATAGTCTCAAACCCAACAAACGATGCAACAAGCGTTATACTATCTTCTTCAGTATTTATATTGATTGAAAAATTACCACTTGAATCACTGACAGTTCCATGCTTAGTTCCTTTTTGCATAATTGTAGCATAAGCAATTGGATTATTTTCGTTGTCAACAACTTTTCCTTTAATTGTTATCTGTTTATTAGGTACAATAACTGCAATAGCACCAACTAATGATTCACTTTTTATTTCTTCAACTGAATGAATATTATAGGTAGTATCTTCAACACTTTTATGTTTCTGTGCTTCACTCCTATCAAACAAAAACAACAATGGCATTGTTAAAGCCATCCACCAGCTTTTTTTCTTTTTAATTTTTGTTTCAATCAATGGTCTCTGTAATTGTTCGGCATCAAAACGTCCGCATAATTTGCCTGACTTATGAGAAATAAAATTTAGAATCTGTGTATCACTCATCAAACTAAAATCTATAACCTGTTTGCTACAGGCTGAGCAGAATTTTCCCTGTTGTGTTGGTGTCATTTTATTCCAATCTTCGTGGCAAGGCTTTGGAATATATAAGCTGATTTGCTTTTGCATGGCAGTTGATTTATTAAAGAGATGCAGCCATCGAGGGAATTACATAAACACTGTATATTTATATTATTACTTTATGAAGAAAATTATTTTCTCAGCATTACTTATAGTATTATCAGTTGCAGTTAAATGCCAAATCACAAAAAAGATAGACTCTTTGCTAAATAAAATTTATGCGGATAATAAACCCGGCGCATCAATTGCCATTGTAGATAATGGTAAAACATTGTTTGAGAAAAGCCTGGGCATTTCAAATATTGAAACAGGCGAAAAAATTTCCGCTTCCACCAATTTTAATATTTGTTCGCTTACAAAACAATTTACTGCGTTGGCTGTTTTACAGCTTGCAGAAGAGAATAAACTTTCACTTACTGATAAGCTGAGTCATTTTTTCCCGGAGATAAATAAAAAAATTGCAGATACAATAACAATTAAAGAATTACTTACACACAGTTCCGCCATCCCCGATCATTATGATTATACCAATACGAAAAATATGCGCCATGCGCATGACAGCGATGTGTTGAATGCAATAAAAAATGCAGATACATTGTATTTTAAACCCGGCACAAAATTTCAATATAGTAATACAGCGTTTTGTTTGCTTGCATTGATTATTGAAAAAACAAGCGGGCTTAGTTACAACGATTATCTAAAGAAAAATATTTTTCAGCCTGCCGGTATGAATCACACGGCAGTATGGAATGAGAAAACACAAATTTTTTCTCCGGCTGTTGGTTATAGCTGGGATAGCACTCAAAATAAATTCATTCAATCAGGCGCAGACGAACACGTATTTTTTTCAACCGAAGGTGATGGCGGCATTTACACTTCTGTAGAAGATTACCTGAAATGGTTTGAAGCGTTGCAAAGTGAAAAGGTATTTTCAAAAAAAATCATTAATGAAGCAAGGTCAATAGAATTCACAATTGATGCACAAAAAAGATTAGGCTATGGTTACGGATGGTTTATTGATGAAAGTGCTGTACCAAAAAAGGTTTATCACAGCGGTTCAAATGGTGGATTCAGAACATTTAGCTTTACTGTTCCGGAAGAAAACTTTTTGATAGTTATTTTTTCAAACCGTGATGATAAAGATGTTGAGGAGGTTGTTTTGAAGATGATGCAAATTCTAAAACCCGGTGATAGACCGTTTACAAAAATTGAAGTTTTAACGTCGTAAGAAATACTGAAATAAGCTTTTTTAATTTAAACTGCAGGCATTTAATAATGTCGAAAACTTTTTATCAACACAATAAAAAATCTGGCTGCACCATTAAGACATATCAGACCTTTAGCTTCGTTAACCGATAAAGAATTGCTGGTTGAATTCAAAAAAGAAGCAGATCAGCAGATGCTTGCGCAATTGTATTTGCGTTACAGCGATTTAGTATACGGAGTCTGCATGAAATATTTTAAAAATGCAGAAACGGCTAAAGACGCCGCAATGAACATTTACCAGGAACTTTTAACGAAACTGCAATCGCATGAAGTTGAAAACTTTAAAAGTTGGCTATATGTTTTGGTAAAAAATCATTGCTTAATGCAGTTACGAAAAGAAAAAAAGAACATAACGGTTGAATTTACAGCAGCAGTTATGCAATCGGAAGATTTTACGCATCTTGACAGCGTACTGGAAAAGGAAAATGAATTAAAAAAATTGGAATATTGCGTTGAGCATTTGCCGGTTGAGCAAAAGCAAAGCATCCGGTTATTTTACCTTGAAAATAAATGTTATAATGAAATTGCGGAACAAACGGGTTTTGACTGGAGTAAAGTTCGCAGCTTAATACAAAACGGGAGACGAAATTTAAAAATTTGTATGGAAAAGAATGGCTGAACCATCAACACATAATAATTATTCGTTTGAAGATATTCAACGGTATTTACAGGGCGGAATGTCTGCCACGGAAATGCATGAGATTGAAAAGGCAGCATTACAGGATCCCTTTTTAGCAGATGCAATTGAAGGCTATAGTGAAGTTCCGTCAACAACAGCCCGGCAACATTTAAATGAAATAAATGCTGCTTTACAAAATGAAAAACAAGAATCAAAAGTTATCCCAATTAAAAAAAATAATCAATGGCTCCGCATTGCTGTTATAATAATTTTACTGGCTGGTGTTGGAGTGATTGGAACCTATTTTTTTAAGACCTCAAATAATACAAATCAAATTGCACAGGTAAAAAAAGAAGAAGCAAATAAACAAAGCACAACAAAAGATTCTGTTGAAACAGTAATGCCTGAAACAACCTCATTGGATAAAAGTTCCTCGCCTGTTGTTGCAGAAAATAAAAAACAGCAAAAAATTAATTCGGGTAAAAAAGCAAAGGCAAGGGAACTATATATTAACGCTGATACAATTAATAAAGATGAAAAAAACACTGTTGCAACTTTATCTTCACCCTATGAAAAAAATGCCGAAGCTAACAAAGCATTTGCTCCTTTACCTGCGCAAAAAAATAATGATAGTGCACAGATTCTTTTACAGGGCAGAACAAGCGGTTTAAATATTGCTTCAAACAAGTTTGCGGGTAAAGTAGTTGATGAAAATAACAACCCGATAGCCGGCACTTTAATTCAATCAGCGGATAAAAAAGCGGGAACATATACTGATGTTAATGGCAATTTCAGTTTGCAAAAAAATGATACTGTATTAAAAGTTACAGCAAGTAATATTGGTTATAATACCCGGGCAACAAAATTGCAAGCAGGTAATAATGTTACAATAGTTTTAAAAGGAACAAATGCCGGTTTAAATGAAACAGTTATAACAACAGCGCTGGGTGTTAAGAAACAACGAAAAGCCGCAGGAGACTCAGCTATGCCGGTTGGAGGCTGGCAAAATTTTAATAATTATGTAGTGAGCCAGTTAAACAAAGATTCAACTGGTAAAGAAAATTATATTTCAAATGATGATGTTGTTGAACTGGAGTTTTTAATTGACGGTTCAGGCAATCCTTACAATATTCAGGTAACAAAGCCACTTGATAACGAAAAAAATTCAAAAGCAATAAACATTTTAAAATCCGGACCTAAGTGGACAGGCGCTTCAAAAAAGAAAAAAGCAAAAGTGGCAATTGCTTTTTAGTGCAATAATTAACTGCCTTTTAGTTTTTTTATGGCTTCGGTAAGTTTTGGAACAATTTCAAACGCATCGCCAACAATTCCATAATCTGCAGCCTTAAAAAAGGGAGCTTCGGAATCTTTATTAATTACAACGATTTTTTTGCTGCGGTTAACGCCTGCCAGATGTTGAATGGCGCCGGAAATACCAATAGCAATATATAAATCGGGCGCAATCTGGATACCTGTTTGACCAACATGTTCATGGTGTGGTCGCCAGTCAGCATCTGCCACGGGCCTGCTGCATGCAGTTGCGGCGTGTAATTCGTGTGCAAGGTCTTCAATTATTTTCCAGTTTTCCGGTCCCTTTAAACCACGACCACCACTCACTACAATTTTTGCCTCCGTTAAAGGCACTTCACCCTGAACCTTGTTAACTTCTTTAATTTTTATTTTAGCGGCAGGAATATTTACATCAAGCGCTTCAACTGTTGCGGTACCAGATTCTTTTTTAACAGGATAACTATTCGGGTTGATAGAAACGATTTTAATTGCCGATTTTATATCAACGTTTGCAAAAGCTTTTCCGCTAAACACATTTTTCTTAACAATAAAACCATTTGAAGTATCTGGTTGAGCAACTGCGCCGGAAACCAGGCCTGCTTTTAATTTTGCTGCTACGAGCGGTGCTACAGATTTGCCTGTTTGATTATGATTAAAAATTAAAATATCTGCGTTCAACTGCTTAACTGCTTCTGCAATAACCTGTGCATATGCCTGCGCATCAAGTTGGTTTAATTCTTCGTTTGCCACGTGGTGAATTTTGGTAATACCATAATTTCCCAAATCAGCGAGATTATCTGAAACTGTTCCCAGCAATAAACCTTCTGCAGTTGTGTTAACTTTTTTTGCAACATCTGCAGCATAGCTTAATGCTTCAAAAGTTGATTTTTTTATTTGCTTATCTGAATGATCTATTAATACAAGTACCATAAAAAGTTTTTTGAAAATAAGATTATATCACTTTAGCTTCTTCGTGCAATAAACGAACAAGTTCTTCAACGTTATCTGCAGGAATCATTTTTACACCGGCCTTTGGCGGTGGCAATTCAAAACTTACAATGTGCGTTAATGCATCAATGTCAGCAGGCTCAACTACTTTTAGCGGCTTGGTTCGCGCAGCCATAATGCCACGCATATTTGGTATGCGCTGTTCGGCCACACCTTTTTGACAACTTACAACAGCCGGCAAACTAACTTCATCAACTTCTTCTCCCCCTTCTATCTCTCTTGTAACTGTTGCAATGTTTTCGTTCAACCCGAACTTTGTTGCCAGAGAAACGTAAGGTAAATCAAGTAATGCAGCAATCATTCCGCCAACAGATGAAGAATTATAATCTATTGTTTCTTTTCCTGTTAAAACAAGATCGTAATTGCCTTGTTTGGCTACTTCCGCAATTTGTGCGGCAATGTAATAACTGTCGTCGCTTGCAGCATTAATACGTATGGCTTCATCGCCACCGAGCGCCAGCGCTTTTCGTATAATCGGATCGCTGTCTGCAGTGCCCACATTAATAATATGCAATTGAGCAGAAGCATTTTTCTCTTTTAACTCAATAGCCCTTACAAGCGCGTACCATTCGTCGTACGGATTAATAATCCATTGCACACCGGATTCATCATACTTTTTATTATCTTCCTTAAAAGATATTTTAGAAGTGGTATCAGGCGTTTTGCTTATACAAACAAGGATTTTCATTTAAAAAAATTGAACAGCAAAAATAAAGTTGTTTATGCAACTATTAAAGGAATTTAATGTTTCATTATAAGCCCTAATGATATTTATTATTTACCGGCACTATATTCTTTTTCTTTCTGATCATAAAAATCTTTCAGCACATAAAAAGCCTTCTTTTTTTGCCCTGTTTCTGAAATAAGTCCTTTCCTGTTCCAGCCATTTTGAAATTGCGCCTCAGGTCTTTTTGGTGAGCGAAAGTCAACCAGAATCCACGGAGTAATGCCTTTTAGATTATCAATTGTATTTATTAACCGAATTTGATTTTCATAAACAGATTTTTGATATTCTTCACTGAAACGTGTTGCAGAATCTGCATGAAAACCTGCCAGCGCACCAGCACCTGCTTCACTTATAATAACCGGTTTATCATAACCAATTTTAAAATTGAATCTATTTATTTCCCATGGCATACCACCTACGTACCAACCGTAATATTCATTAAAACTAACCACGTCAAGCTTCTTGCCTAAAGCATCATCAACATAAATTGTATCACCATTTGCGTGTGCAAGCAAAGCTGCTGAAACAAGCCGTGTATTGTCTAAAGCATGGGCTGTATCGGCCATTGCTTCCATAAATTTTTCACGCTCGGGAATGTTTGGCGTTTCGTTTCCGATTGACCAAACGATTACACTTGCACGGTTTTTATCTCTTTCAATTAAGTCTTTGATTTGATGTTGCGCATTTTTTAAAGTTGAGTCATTTGTCCAGTCGATTGTCCAGTAAACAGGCACTTCTTCCCATAACAATAAACCCATTGAATCTGCAAGATGCGTTTCTTCTTCATTGTGCGGGTAATGGGCCAAACGAACAAAATTGCAATTGAGTTCTTTTGCCCAATTCAATAACATCCTGCAATCACTTACGTTTCGCGGACGACCCGGAATTAATGGATTCTCATCATGCAAACAAATACCTCTTAAAAAAACAGGTTTGCCATTTAACAAAATATCCGTGCCTTTTGCTTCTATTGTTCTAAAGCCAATTTCATCTGAAACAGAATCTAAACCTGATGTAATAAAAACTTTATATCGCTTCGGGTTTTCCGGCGACCAGTAACTTAATTTTTTTACAGGAATATTGAACGTTGCTTTACCGTTTGCATCAGTCGTAACAGTTGTTTGCAAACCTGCTTCGGGAATAATTATTTTTATTTGTTGTGATGATAATGCGCCATCTAATTGCACATAACCTTCAATACTTTTTAAATCGCTTTTTGCCAGTTGTATTTTATAATCCTTTATGAATGTTGAAGGCATTTCCGCCAATAAAACATCACGGGTAATGCCACCATAATTCCACCAGTCAAAGTTATCTGTAGGCACATTTTCTTTTCTGCGTGCATTATTTACTTTAATAACAATAAAATTATTTCCATCATTCAATTGTTTGGTTACTTCAAATTCAAATGGTGTAAAACCACCTGCATGCACACCAAGCTTTTTATCATTTAATGAAATGTAGGCATCGTAATTAATTGCATTGAATCTTAAAAAATATCTTTTGTTGGGCTGCGGATGAACGACAAAATCGTGCTCATACCAAATTGTTCCCTCATAATACAATAATTTTTCGTCTTGCGAATTCCAGTCACCGGGAACATTTAATGTTGGTGATTTTTCAAAGCTATACTCTATTAATTCTGATTTTGATTGCGGTTTCTTGTTTTGAAAAAAACCGGCGAGTTTATCCTCATCATCTGCCTTTGCCCCCTGGAAACCACGGAAGCCTGTTTCAAAAGGATCAATAATGTAATGCCACTTACCATCAAGATTTAAATAATTTCTTGCATAAATATTTTGGATGAAAGAAGACTGAGCCGGGAGATTGTAACCACATAAAAACATCCACAAGAAAAAAGACAAAATTTTTTTCATAGCGCAAGCTGTTTTAATAAATAACTAATCTGCTTTCTTAGATTCCTTCGCCCATGTGTCTTTTAATGTAACCGTTCTGTTAAAGATTAATTTTTCTTCAGTAGAGTTTTTGTCTAAAGTAAAATAGCCCTTACGCAAAAACTGATAACGTTCATTAATGTTTGCGTTTTTTAGCGAAGGTTCAGCATAAACTTTTTCAATAACCTGCAATGAGTCAGGATTAATATAATCTTTAAAATCTCCCGCTTCGTTTGACGGATCTTCTACTTTAAATAAACGATCATATAATCTTATCTGAGCGGTAATTGCATGTGCGGCACTTACCCAATGCAAGGTTCCTTTAACTTTTATATTTGATGTATCGCTGCCGCTTTTACTTTCAGGAATATAACTGCAATTCAAATGAAGAATATTACCATTATCATCCTTTACTACCTCATCGCATTTAATAATATAAGCACCCTTTAAGCGTACCATACCGCCAGGAAATAATCTGAAAAATTTCTTCGGCGGATTCTCCATAAAGTCTTCCTGCTCGATATATAATTCTTTACTAAAAGGTACTTCACGAAAATTACCGTTTGCATCTTCAGGATTATTTTCAACACTTACAAATTCATTCTCTTCGTTGTAATTTGTCAGCACAATTTTTAGCGGATCAAATACAACCATGCGGCGTAAAGCAATTTTATTTAAATCCTCACGCACACAAAATTCGAGCAGGCTTAATTCGGTAACATTTTCTCTTTTTGCAATGCCTGCACGATCACAGAAATCTCTTATTGATTCAGCAGTATAACCTCTTCTGCGCAAGCCGCTGATTGTAGGCATGCGCGGATCATCCCAACCATCAACATATTTTTCATTTACCAGTTGCAATAGTTTGCGCTTGCTCATTACCGTGTAACTAAGATTGCGTCTTGCAAATTCATATTGATGTGATGGAAATATATCAAGCTTCTCAATAAACCAATCATACAATTCGCGGTGCGGCACAAACTCAAGCGTGCAAATGCTATGTGTAATGTGTTCTATTGAATCGCTTTGTCCATGCGCAAAATCATACATTGGGTAAATACACCATTCATCTTCTGTACGATGATGATGCGCATGTTTGATTCGATACATAACCGGGTCGCGCATTAACATGTTTGGGTGACTCATGTCAATCTTTGCGCGCAACACCCGTTCGCCATCTGCATATTTTCCGGCTTTCATTTCTTCAAACAACTGCAGGTTTTCCTCAACACTCCTATCTGCGGAATTTACTGTCTTCACCGGCTTGTGTTGGCGTTCCTTTTTCTGCTGCAATTGTTTCGCTGTTGCTGTCATCAACATAAGCGTAACCTTTCCTTATCAGTTTAATTGCAAACAGGTATAATTCTTCAAAATAATCAGATGCATATAATTCATTCTTCCATTCAAAACCCAGCCAGCGCACATCGTTTTTAATATTTTCTACATATTCTGTTTCTTCTGTTGTTGGATTGGTATCATCGAAACGTAAATTAGTATATCCGCTATATTTTTTTGTAAGGCCAAAATTGAGACAGATGCTTGCCGCATGCCCCATATGTAAATAACCATTTGGTTCGGGCGGAAAACGCGTTACAACGGATGTGCACTTACCGCTTCTTAAATCGTGTTCGATAATTTCTTCTAAAAAATTTAAAGATTTTTCTTCTGCCATAAGCGGCAAAGATAATGTATGCAGTAAGTTAGAAATTAGAGGTACGAAATACGAATTTCACTTTGTAGGGCTTATTTCGTACTTCGTAGTTTATGTTTATTCTTCTTTTTTTATTTTACCTGTGCCTGCAATGCTTTGTGTAATGGATGGATTGCCTTTATAATAAACGTTACCAACGCCGGCAATGTGTATGTCTAAGACACTTTCGGCAAAGAGATGAGCGTCGCCGGTACCTGCAATTTCCACTTTTGCGTTTTCAGCTTTCAAATCATCTGCGTGATAATTTCCGCTGCCCGCAATATTAATTTTTGAATCCTTTGTTTCGCCTGAAATATAAATATCGCCGGTGCCGGAAATACTGCTGTTCACCTCGGGCGTATTTACATCAAAATGCATGTTGCCGCTGCCGGCTATTCCTAAATCGAGATGATCGCCACCTGTAAATTTATTTGTAACAGTAACGTTGCCACTACCGTTTAATTGAAATCTTTCAAGTTTGTCTGTAGTTATATACACTTTTATCTTTTGCGTAGGATCAATATTTACATCATCCTTTGTGTGAATAACCAATTCATCGCCGTTAACGTCTGTAACAATATACGGCTGCAGGTTTTGGTCTGCTTCAATTTTTAAAGATACCGGGCTGCCCTGTGTTAACTGCACATCATAACTGCCGGAACATTTAATGTTTTGTGCCGATGAAATATTTCGTTGAGAAGTTGTAATGTTTCCATCACCACGAATTGTTTTATGAAATGGATTTAAGCAGGATGCGTTGATGACCATTAAAAATAAGAAGCAGCAAATGAGTCTCATTTTGTAAATTTTAAATGAATGATTAAACTAAAGCATAAATGAAAATATTAGTAACAAAGATCAAATCTTCCAATCAATAATTTTATTAGTCCACTCATTTTTGTAAGGTGTTGCAATACGTATATAATTGTCAGTATAACCTTCCATCATGCTGTTTTTATTGCAATCCTCAAACAAAACTTTTCTTGTCTGCCCGCTGTGTTGTACAGTAAAACCCTGCATCTTCCTATAAGAAAGATTACGCAACAATTTATTGCGCTCATTACGAACATGCATTGGTACAACGGGCTTTATATCCAGCGCTTTGGTATCGTTTCTTTCGGAATAAGTAAATACATGCAGGTATGAAATATCAAGCGCATCCAGGAAATCAAAAGTTTCTTTAAAATCATTTTCATCTTCTGAGGGAAAACCAACAATTACATCAACACCAATTGCGCAATGCGGCATTAATTTTTTTATAGCTGCCACTTTTTCGGCATATAATTCTTTGCGGTAACGTCTGCGCATCAAACCTAAAATTTTATTGCTGCCGCTTTGTAAAGGAATATGAAAATGCGGCATAAATTTTTTACTCTGCGCAACAAACTCAATTATGTCGTTGGTAAGAAGATTAGGTTCGATAGATGAAATCCGGTAACGTTCAACGCCATTAACTTCGTCAAGTTGTTGTATAAGTTGATAAAAATCTTCCTGGTGTTTTTCTCCATTAATGCCTTTACCAAAATCTCCTAAGTTCACACCGGTTAAAACAATTTCTTTTACGCCTTTTTCTGCAAGTAGTTTTGCATTAATCAAAACGTTTTCAGTTGTATCACTCCTGCTTTTACCACGCGCTAAAGGAATTGTACAAAAAGAACAATTGTAATCGCAGCCATCCTGCACTTTCAAAAAAGTTCTTGTACGATCGTTTAAAGAATAAGAAGCATTAAAACCGGAAACATTTTCAATATCGCAACTGCATATTTTTGCAGCGTCGTTTTTATGCAGCTCTTTTAAATGTTGCGTGATATTAAATTTTTCTGCGGCGCCAAGTACTAAATCAACGCCGGGAATTTCAGCAATTTCTTTTGGCTTTAACTGCGCATAACAACCGGTAATCACAACAAAACTTTCCGGAGATTTTCTTTGAATTCTCCTAACTAATTGCCGGCATTCTTTATCTGCATTATCTGTAACGGAACAAGTATTGATCACATACACATCTGCTTCATCAGCAAAATCTTTTTTTTCAAAACCATCATTTTCCAATAATCTTGAAAGTGTTGATGTTTCGGAGAAATTCAACTTACAACCTAATGTATGAAATGCTACCGAACGCCGCTTTTGCATAAGCGCGCAAAGATACAATTCACATTTTTATTGACGCCCGCCACCTGTATTTACGCGGTTTTGTTCGTCTTCTGCGCCGGTGGTTCTCCTGCGTTGTTGCTGGCCATTTGCTTTTCCGAAACGGTAAACAAAGGTGAGAATGTAACGGCGATTATCCCACTTGCTTTTTATATCTGCAATAAAACCGTTTAATTCAGTTGTTCCATTAAAATGCATGAGCCAAAACGGGTCTCTTACATTAACTTTTATTGAACCCTTATTTTTTAAAACCGATTTACTGCCACCCAGTGCAAACATGCCTAAAGGCTCGGCCAGAATATCACTGCTTACCAAATCTTTTGTTGTATAAAAGCCTGTAAGTTCTGCCTTCCAGCCTTTATTAAAGCTAAACTGGTTGCTTATATTACCACTTAAAGCAGTTACATTTAAATTAATGTGTTCCGTGTCTATAACACCAACATATTTGTTATTGTACAGGTTTACAAACACGTTTAAGTTCCACCATTTGGTTATCTGCTTTCCATAATTTACAGCTAAACCAATATTTTTATTTGATGCTATATTTTGTTTTGTTTGAAATGTATAATAATCTTCATCTTTTACAGTCGTAATTAATACATCATTAATAATATCTTTTATATCGGTATAATTTGCGGTAACATTAAGCTCGCCCTTATAATTATAACTTAACTCGATATTATGACTGAACTGCGGTTGTAATTCCGGGTTACCCTGCTGATACGTGAACCTGTCAAGCTGAAATTGAAACGGGTTCAAGTCCTGGTAACTTGGCCTTTGAATTCTTCTGCCATAAGACAATCCCAATGTATTATTATCATTTAATTTATAACTGAAGTAGGAAGTCGGAAAAAGCTGTGTATACTTTTTATGGAAAGCGAGGTTTTTAATTACCTGGTTTCCGTCTGCAATGGTTTGTTCTGCGCGCAAACCTAATTGCACAGAAAACTTTTTAAATTGTTTCTGCAGGTTTATATAAGCTGCGTTTATGTTTTCTTTATAAATAAAGTGATTACTCCTTTCGTCGTAATTCCATTTTGATGTAGCGGTGTCGAACAAAGTATATTGCGCATCGTTATCTGTTTTTACATAACTTATTTTCACACCTGCTTCCAGTGTAAGATTGTTTTTTAACGGTTGGGAATAATCAGCTTTAAAGCTATAGATATCAATATGCGCCGGCAAATTTCCGTTCAGTAAATAAGGGTTTGGTGCTGTTGTATCATTTACCGGCGATCCATCAGGATTATATAAATAGTTATTGGAATACTGATTGCCTTTTGTATAGTAAAAAATATAATCAGCATCCAAATCAAGCTCCGCACCTTTCTTTAGTTTTTTTTGCAGGTTCAGGTCAAAACCAAAATTTGTCCATGGCGTAAAATTGTTCGAAACAGCGTCATTATATTTTACAAAATTTTTCAGGCTGTCATATATATTAGATCTTGAAGTAGATAAAAACCTTTGGTTATCTGCCAAACCATCAACCGTAAAAGTGAGCGTAGTTTTATCGTTAATAAAATAATCTGCGCCGGCTTTAAAATCGAACGGGTAATCTGAAAATCTTCCGTAAGTATGCTGTTCAGAATATTTGTTGAAGGGCTCATTCCTGTTTTCTCTAAACCTGCGGTTTATATAAATGTCGTTAAACCCTTTCCATGCGCTGTAACCAAAATTTCCGAACACATTTACTTTTCCATGCCGCCAGTTAAAATTTAAGCTGTTTGTATTCTTGAAATAGTTTGCAAAGATTGCAGTAGTAGTTATGCTGCCATTAAAACCATTGTTTTTATTCTTTTTTGTTTTGAAATTGATGATGCCTGAATTACCCGATGCATCATACTTTGCAGAAGGCTGCGTCATCAGTTCAATTTGGTCTAATTGGTTGGAAGGCAGATTACGCAGGTAATTTGTTAAATCCTGACCGCTTAAATAAGCAGGCTTTCCATCAATCATAATTATTACACCTTGCTTGCCTTTTAGTTTAATGTTGCCATCATTATCAACCGTAACACCCGGCGATTTTTCCAACACTTCCAGCGCAGATAAACCTGTGTTTGTTGCAGAAGCATCAACATTTACAACCGTTTTATCAATTTTATTTTCTACCAATGGCCTTACTGCCGTAACACTAACACCGGCCAGTTCTTTCTGTTCTTCGGTTAATTTAATTTCATCCAGATGAATATTTGTGTTATGCATTTCAAACGCCAGTGTATAAACTTTTTTATAACCAACAACATTCGTTTGCAACAAATATTTTCCCGGCTTTATATTATCAAATTCAAAGTTTCCCTGCTTGTCTGATACTTCGATTTTTACCAGTGAAGAATCTTTTGCTTTAAGCAGTGAAACAGATGCTGCTTCAACAGGTTTTTCTGAAGCGGTAACTTTACCTGCAATAGCAGCGTTTTGCTGCGCCTTTGCAGAGACGCTGATAATTAAAACAAAACATAAAGCAGATAACAGGTGTAAATATTTTTTCATAATGCTGGTTTCGATTAGAAATTGTGATGCAAATTCTATCAGCATTAAAAACAAAAAATTGTAAATAGGGACAGGCGGGATTCTTTAAATATAACTGGCAGCCGTTCATCAAACCTTTTGGCTTTTACAGATGTGACCATAAAAAAGCCCCTGTAAACAGGGGCTGGATATGGAGATTAAAATGTGAATTGCTTTATTGTGGTATATCAGTATTATTTGTCAGATCGCTGTATTCATCTTTTCCTTTATTCACATATTCATTTGCTTTATTTTTCACTTTGTGATAAGTATAAGAAACGTCATCAGCAATATCGTCGTATTTATCTTTTATGCCTGCTGCACGTTGCGAAATTTTTCTTCTTGTTTCTTCGCCGCTATCCGGAGCAAATAATACACCGAGGATAATACCTACTGCAACACCGTTGAGAAAAGTTCTGAAATGCATAACTGAAATTTTAAGTTTATTAATTTTTTTGTTTAACCTTCAAAACCTTCATGTGGAAGTGATGGGCTCTTTATCATATAAGCAATGATTATTGCACTGGCACTTAAACATGAAAAACCTGCTAACACTAACATAGCATTCGATTTAGTTACAAATAACAGAGAAAAATTTATGCCGAACAATAAAAGCACCGTTTATAACAGATATGGCAGTTTATAAAAACGAGGTTGGGAAATCCAATCTACATTTAGCTCAAAAGACTGTGTACCTAGATTTATTTACTCAAATACATACTCTTTTCTCTAAACAATTGCCTAAAGTATGGATCGCGTAGATCTTTTATAAAACGTATAGCTTCTCCTGTGCTTTTCATTTCAGGACCAAGCTCTTTATTAACGTGTGGAAATTTATTAAAGCTGAAAACAGGTTCTTTAATAGCAAAACCTTCGAGTTTTTTTTCAAATGATAAATCTTTCAGCTTCACTTTGCCCAACATAACTTTTGTTGCAATATTTAAATAAGGAATCTGGTAAGCCTTGGCAATAAAAGGTGTTGTGCGGCTGGCTCTCGGGTTTGCTTCAATCACAAAAACCTTATTATCTTTTATAGCAAATTGTATATTGATGAGGCCAAGAATATTTAGCGCTCTTGCAATTTTTTCAGCATAATATTCCATTGTTGTAACAACAAGCGGCGTGAGGTTAAATGCAGGCAACACAGCATTGCTGTCGCCGCTATGAATGCCTGCCGGCTCAATATGCTCCATTACGCCCATTACGTGAAAAGTTTCGCCATCAAAAATGGCATCAATTTCAGCTTCCTGGCAACGGTCAAGAAAATGATCAATCAATATTTTATTATCCGGAATATGTTTCAATAAACTTACAACCGCTTTTTCCAGTTCATCGTCGTTAATTACAATACGCATACGCTGGCCGCCCAATACATAACTTGGCCGAACCAAAACAGGATATCCAACATTATTGGCAACTTCAATGGCTTCTTCAGCAGTGTACGCAGTTCCGTATTCCGGATAAGGAATTTCAAGTTCTTTCAATAAATCGCTAAACCGTCCGCGGTCTTCAGCAATATCCATACTATCGAAAGAAGTGCCTATAATTTTAATCCCTTTATCATTTAATCTTTTTGCGAGTTTAAGCGCTGTTTGCCCGCCAAGCTGCACAATAATGCCATACGGTTTTTCCAGCTCGATTATCTCCCATAAATGCTCCCAGTAAACAGGTTCGAAATATAATTTATCGGCCATATCAAAATCAGTAGAAACTGTTTCCGGATTGCAGTTTATCATAATAGATTCAAAGCCACATTCTTTAATGGCCAGCAAGCCATGCACGCAGCAGTAATCAAATTCAATACCCTGGCCAATGCGGTTTGGGCCGCTGCCTAAAACAATTATTTTTTTCTTGTTTGATGGAATAGATTCGTTATGCAAAAGCGTATGATTCATTACAGGTAAATTGCGCAAATGTAATATTCACGCATTAGCTTGCAAAACATAAAAAATGTTAACTGAATAACATGGGTAAAAAAAGTGCAGGAATTCTATTGTATCGCTTTAAATATAAAAAACCGGAAGTTATGCTGGCACACCCCGGCGGGCCGTTCTGGGCAAAGAAAGATGCCGGTGTATGGTCAATACCCAAGGGAGAGTTTGAAGATAATGAAGAACCTTTACCTGCAGCAAAACGAGAGTTTGAAGAAGAATTAGGCAGAAAAGTTTTGGCAGAGAAATTTATTGAACTTTCGCCTGTTAAATCTAAAAGTAACAAAACAATTTATGCTTTTGCAGCTGAAGATGATTTTGATACGAGCAACATTAAAAGCAATTTATGCTGGGTGGACTGGCCGCCGCGCTCAGGCAAACGCATTGAAATTCCTGAAATAGATAAGGCAGAATGGTTTGATATTGAAACCGCCAAAAAGAAAATTCTTGCCTACCAGTTACCGTTGATTAGTGAGTTGGCGGAAAAATTAAATAGATAAGTTTTAATCACCGGCATTTACTGCTCAAAATAATCAAGACTGTTGTTGCTAATAAATCATGTGGCAGCAGCTTTATTTCTTCAATAAATAATAACCTTGTTATTCATGCATTCACATAGAACATTTCTTATTGGTTGCCTTATCTTTTTCGTTTTTACCGGATGTAATAATAGGAACTCTTCAAATTCAACTATAATAAATTCAGATTCCCAAATCCCGTTAATAAATTATTCAGTAAGCAATTCATTTTTGCACGATACTTCTTTGTTTACGGAAGGTTTTTTGTTTTATAACGGCCGGCTATTTGAAAGCACGGGTTCGCCAGATGATTTGTTTCAAACCAAATCTATGATTGGAACAGATGATTTATCAACAGGAAAGTTTGATAAAAAAATCGAAATTGATAAGCGCAGATATTTTGGAGAAGGGATTGTGTTTTTCAAGAATAAACTTTACCAGCTTACTTACAAAAATCACCTGTGTTTTGTATATGATGCAAAAACATTTAAACTGCTTGACAGCTTAAATTATAGTAATTCTGAAGGATGGAGTTTAACCAGTGATGATACCAACCTGATTATGAGTGATGGAACAGATAAGCTTACATACGTAAGCGCAAATGATTTTAAACCGGTTAAAGTTTTAACGGTTACTGAAAATGAAGTTGCCGTAGACAGTTTGAATGAGCTTGAATATATACATGGATTTATTTATGCCAACGTATGGCAAACAAATTCTATAGTTAAAATCAATACTTCAAACGGTAAGGTTGTTGGCAAACTCGATCTTGCTTCGCTGGTGCTTGAAGCAAAAAATAAAAATCCTGCTGCAGATGTTCTTAACGGAATTGCTTATGACTCCGGTGCAAATAAAATTTATGTAACCGGAAAATTATGGAGCAATATTTACGAGGTTAACTTTACACATTAGTATATCCCTATTAAATCCCTTTTTAAAAATTACTTCGCACTTTAGGCAACTTTTTAGAAAATCTACTAATTTTATGGCCAGATTTCAACTAATACTCTTGAATTATTATAATATAGATAAGCAAGTTAAATTGAATAGCAATTTGGAAAGGAAATTGCAAGTGTTTAATACTTAATCCGAAAGATTTAGTTTAATTTATTTACCTGGTTCAACAAAAACGTTTATCGACAACTTTCAGCTTATTCGGAATAACATAGAGCACCTTCTGCAGCGATTTTTTGTTGAGCGCAACTTTAAAGCATTAAAGCCCATGAGAAAGCTCTACATTTTATGTTTTTTAACCTGCATGCTTTTTTTTAATTCATCATTTGGACAATCGGTATTAAACCCTAATGATCCGGTAATTACATACAATCCGGCAAGCCCTCCAACGGAACCGCAGTATGGCCAAATAGGTAAATGGGTTCGCTCAAAAAAACTTGGCTGGAATACAGATGAATACAAATGTTACATCTATAAAGGGTATCCTTTCAGGTTACATTTTCCAAAAACATATAATCCAACTGCCAACGATGGGAAGAAATATCCCATACTCATTTTTTTTCATGGATTGGGTGAATCAAGCACAACCGCTTATGATAATGAGTATCAGCTTTATCATGGCGGTGATGTATTTCAGGCTGCGGTTGATAATGGCGAATTTGATGGATATGTTTTTTTTATGCAGAGCAGTGGTTATTTTGGTACATATCAAATTCAATATATAACAGAGATACTTAATTACATGATTGCAAATAATAAGCTTGATCCTTTTGCAATAACTGTAAATGGTTTATCTGCCGGGGGCCAGGCGGTGTGGGATATGACAAATACTTATCCCAATTATATTTCAGGTGCTGTTCCTATGTCGTCTATATCTTATTCTTATGCCAGTCAAACCTATATTAATAAAATAAAATTTACACCTATATTGGATATTCAGGGCGGCCAGGATGGTTCACCTTCTCCCTATACAGCACACCAGGTTCTGGATGCCATGGTTAATGCCGGTGCAAATTTTAAGTACACAGAATTTATTACGCAGGGGCATAATACGTGGGATTCAACATGGCTTTTGCCAGATTTCTTCCCATTTTTGTTGCGTGCATACTCCGCAAATCCCTGGGCGTTATTTGGTAAAACCAAATTCTGTCCTGGTGATAATATTGACGCTACACTTGGCCTGGCGCCGGGTTTTAATGCATATCAGTGGCGGCTGAATGGTAACATAATTTCGGGAGCAACATCGCAGACACTTCATGTAACACAAACCGGTACTTACGATGCAAGAGTTAAAAGAAATGGAATATGGTCTGATTGGTCACGCATACCCATACAGATAATTGTGCAAACGCCGAGTAAAACTCCACCCATCACAGTTGATGGTTTAATGAGTACAGCTTTGCCGGCAGGTGATGGGAAAAATTTTGTGAACCTGAAAGTTTCGGGAAATGATTCTTATAAAAATTATACCTGGAAAAAAGTTGGCTCTGACAGTGTTTACAGCAAACAGCCTGTATTTACGGCTACACAACCGGGATATTATATAGTAAATGCATTGCCGGTTGATGGATGTTCGAGCTTATATTCAAGTGCTTTTAAAGTAATAGACGCAAATGGGCCTGACGCGCCTAATGCAGTTAAAAGTATAAAAGTAAATCCCGTCTCCAATACAAATGTTTCGCTTGCATGGAGCCCGTTTGCAAACCAGGCACACCCGCCTTTTGCATTCGAAATTTATAGAAGAACAGGCACAGAAACCTATTCATTCATCGGACAAGTTGCCGCTTCAGTTACAAATTTTACAGATAACAGCGTATCGCCAAAAACAAAATATTATTATGCAGTTCGTGCTGTTGATTCTACAGCAGCCGCAGCATTATCTAACGAAACAAGTGTTGTTACATATTCTGATACTACTGCACCTTCAATCCCCATTAATTTGCATACGACGTACAAAACGCCTTCAACAGTTTCTGTTGAATGGGAGGCATCTGCTGATAATGTTAGTGTAGACCATTATAACGTTTATTTAAACGACAGGCTTACGAATGTCACAAAACAAACTGCTTTTGTTTTTACGTCGCTTGTAAAAAACCAGCCATATGCTATTTATGTAAAAGCTGCTGACAGCAGTGGAAACATTTCTGCACCCAGTAATCAAATAACTGTTCAGCCTGGCCTTGGTGGTTTAAAATACAGTTATTATAAAACGGCTGTGCCATGGAATGCCTTGCCAGACTTTTCAATCTTAACACCTGTTAAAACAGGTGTATCGCCAAATGTTGACGTGAGGGTTGTAAATCAAAATCGTTTAAACGGATTTGTATGGCAAGGCTACATCAACATTCCCGTCACAGGAACTTATACTTTTAAAACAACATCAGATGATGGCAGTGCATTATGGTTTAACGCTTTTACAGCTGTTGGAAAAAGGCTGGTAGATAATGATGGCCAACATAGCACTGTAACAAAAGCAGCAACACTTACAATTACTGCGGGAATTTACCCTATTTACATTCAGTATTTTCATAACACTGCCGCAGGAAATATGTCCGTTTCGTGGTCATGTAAAGAGTTATTCGGAAATACTAATACACGGCCCATTGCTGATTCTTTCTTTTACTCTACACCAACCCGAATTGGCCAGGTGCCTGCAATGCCCGCGAATCTTACTGCAACAACAGAGTCATATAATCAAATTAAGTTAACATGGAAGGATAACAGCAATAATGAAACGGGATTTGAAATATACCGCTTAGTTCTTACAGCGCATACTTATAAAATAGTTGGTACAGTTACAGCAAATACAACAACTTTTACGGATTCTGCATTATTGCCATCAAAAAAATATTATTACAAAATCCAAGCTATCAACAAATATGGAAATTCGGGTTTGACTGCAGTTGATAGTGCAATTACACTTGCTTTACCGGCCGCTCCTGCTACCCCTTCAAACTTTAAAGCAATCGCAGCCTCGTCTTCAAGAATTAATTTAAGCTGGAGCAATGTTGCTGATGCAAAAGGGTACCAGTTGTTAAGATCAGTTCGCGACTCGTTGCATTATATTTTATTAAGCACATTACCGGCCAACTCTGTTTCGTATTCAGATACAGGTTTAAATTCAAATCTTAGGCACTATTACCAGTTACAGGCAATAGGTAACGGGCAAACATTAAGTGGAAAATCAATTGCTTTTGCAACTACAAAAAATACTGCGCCTGTAATATCTAAACTTGGCATTATTAAGGTTCCGCATGATTTTACCACAAGCATTCCGCTAAAGGCATCAGATGCTGACGGCGATGCATTAATTTTTAAGGCGAAAAAGCTACCTGTTTTTGCCAGTATACATAATTATGGCAATGACAGTGCATCCTTAATAATTAAACCTGCGCAAACGGATCTTGGTACTTACTATAACTTAAATATTATCGTAAAAGACCCTTATGGAAGTAAAGACAGTACAGTTTTTAAACTAATCGTAAATAACAACTTTGCACCCACCATTGATCCAATTGCAGATTATACTTTAAACGAAAACGAATCACTAAATATTCCGTTAACTGCACATGATACAAATGGAGATGCGTTAACCTGGTCTGTTTCTGACATACCAAACTCGTTCAACGTAATTCCCGGCAGTAACGGACATGCAACGCTTGTGTTGCATCCAAATTATCTTGCCGCAGGTTCTTACATTGCCGCTGTAACGGTTAGCGATGGAAAAGGCGGCGTAGCAACAAGGCATTTTAATGTAACGGTTAAAGACTTTAATCCAAATACAAATGTGTATGTAAGATTTCATTATACCGATACAATTGGTAAGCCCTGGAACAGTATAACCGGCTTAACATCAAATAATCTTATCGATGCCTCCGGTAAAACCACGGGCATTGGCCTTAAGCTAAACACATCATGGTTCGCCACTTTTAATTCCGGTCCTACTACAGGAGATAATTCCGGCGTATATCCCGATGCTGTATTAAAAGATTATTATTATTTTGGAATTTATGGAGGGCCTGAAACAGTTAATACCAAAATTACCGGGCTTGATACTTCCAGGCTATATAATCTTACTTTTTATGCAGGCAGTAATTATCCCGAAGTGCCGGATAATGGTTCTACTATTTATTCAGTTGGCCATATAGCCGATACACTGGATGTACAGGGGAATACAGAAAATACTGTTACTATCCCTAATGTAAAACCCGCTGCTGACGGAAGCATTACATATACAATGTCTAAAAACTCAGATGCACAGGTTGGATATTTGAATGCGTTGGTCATTTCTTCATTGTATAAAGATGATGGAACAAAACCTGCCACGCCAACCTCGCTTACGGCGCAGGATATTTCCAGTGGTGTTCAACTTTCATGGAACGATGCAGCTTACAACGAAGCGGGTTATAACATTTACAGGGCCATAGGTGCTGACGAGAATTATGTGGTTATTGCAAAGACTGCTTCAGAGACATCAGACTTTATAGACTCTTCGGTAAATGGAAATACAAGATATTTTTATAAAGTAGAAGCATTTAATACAAATGGAAATTCAAATTATAGTAACAGGGTTGCAATAACCACTTTAAACAGGGCGCCTGAAATATTACCGATAAACGATGTGGTTTTAAATAATGATAAATCAACCACTGTTCAAATTAAGGCAACCGATGACGGCACGGATCATATTACGTTATCTGCAAATGGTTTGCCTTCGTTTGCCACGCTTACTGATAATGGTAATGGCACTGCTAAAATAATTATATCACCGGCTGTAAATGATATAGGCGCGTTTAGAGTTACGATTATTGCTACAGATAAATATAAAATAGCAGATTCAACTTCGTTTTCAATTTTAATTAAGGATCCGAATGTTTCTTCAACCTACCTTAGTTTTTCCAATAGTGCGCATAGTCTCCCATCACCATGGAATTTAATCGGTCCGTATGCCTTTAAAGGAACATCGTTCAATAATCTTAAGGATGACAACAATGATACGACCGGCATAAAACTCACATTTAAAAATGGCTTTGAGGGCATTGTTGAGTCAGGCATGCAACCCGTAGAAGGTTACGGCATTTATCCAAACATAATCATGCGAACAGGTGCATATGAAGGCAGTGCAAAAAAAGATACAATTCAGTTAAGCGGGTTAAGCAGTTTAAAGAGATACAATTTTGTATTTTTTAATAGTCACGATGATGGATTACTCAGTAATACGAATTTCACTATCGGTGCAAAAACAGTTACATTGAATGCAACCGACAACATTAACAAAACCGTTGAAATAAATGGAATACAACCGCCTGCAAATGGTATAATAAATATTGTGGTTTCAAAAATTGCAGGCTCAGATTATGCATTTATTTCTACGCTTATCATTCAGAGCTACAATGCGTCAATACAAAACCTGGCGCCTGCAAATTTGCGCGTTCGGGGTGTTACCAGAAATTCAGTAAGTATCATGTGGGATGACAGATCTTCTTCGGAAACAAAGTATGAAATATGGCGTGCCAATAGTGGAGATGCTACTTATAAATTGCTTACTACTGTTGCAACCGATATCAATTCATATACTGATGCAAGTGTGGGAAGCGATAAGACTTATTATTATGCGGTAAAGGCTGTTTCAGGAAGTGCTCAATCAAATTTTTCAAATACCGTTTCAGCAACTACTTATACTTATAATGTGTATACGAATTTTACCGTTTCGAATGACGCGGTACTGCCATGGAACAACTTAAATGCAGTTCCGCAAATTGGGTATACATGGGATGATTTCTTTGATGAAAAGGGAATGATAACCGGCATCGGAATGCAATTAAATACAGTATGGGCAGGCTTGTATTCTGCGGGCATGAACACACCCGGCATTTTTCCTGATACAGTAATGATAGATAGCTATGGATTATTTCCCGGGCAAACAGCCAATTTTACGATAACGGGCCTTAATATTAATATGAAGTATGATTTTACCTTTTTTGCCAGTTCGCAGGCATATGGAGATGTAAATGTAGCCTATACAATTAATGGTGTAACCACTCTCCTCAATACCTCATTAAATGTAAACGGAACACAAACAATTTATAACGTAACCCCGGATAAATATGGTTCTGTAACTATTACCGTGGCTCCCGGAACTCCAGCTTCTCAGTTTGGTTTAATTGGTGCTTTGGTTATTGGTTGCTATACACCGTCTTCATCTAACGTAGTGCCTGTATTACCTGCAACATCCGGCTTTAAATCTAACGATTCAACTAAACAGGTGGTTGCGAATGTAACCAAACAGGAAAATGTTGATTTAATTGCTTTCCCAAATCCTTTCCATAATTACTTAATGTTATCTGTTCCTGCTCAAATCACTGGCAATAAATGGCAGGTAATGATGTATGATGTAAAAGGAAACGTTGTTTATAATAAAGAATTTGCAAACATTGAAAAAGGGAATTCACTCAAAATAACAACGAATGAAAACTTAGCGGCTGGCATTTACACATTGGTTATAACAGACGCTGATTCAAAGGAAGTAAAAACTATTAAATTGATAAAAAGATAAGGCTGCGCAAACACGAAAAGTTAGTTAGATAAAACTTCGGCAGAAAAATAATGATGTGTAAAATTTAAATTATTTTTCTGCCGCTAAAGTCCGTTAATATAACATCCTGACTTTAATCGTTTCTTTAACTTCCTTTAATAATTCGAGCGCCTGTTTGCTGAGTTGTTTATCTACATCGAGCACCACATAACCAATTTCATCGTTGGTTTTTAAATATTGGCCAACAATATTTATGTTATGATTTGAAAGCTGCGTGTTAATGGCGCTTAATACACCGGGTACATTATTATGAATGTGCAAGATTCGATGCGCACGCTCAACCGGCGGAAGGCTTAATGCCGGAACAGTATGCGAACCATTTGTAATTCCTTTCTCAAGATATTGAAACAGTTTATTGCTTACATCTTCACCAATGTTTTCCTGCGCTTCTTCAGTAGAACCGCCGATATGTGGTGTTAATATTACGTTTGATAAGCCCTGCAGGGGTGTAAAAAATTTATCACCGTTTTTTTCGGGCTCAGCAGGAAAAACATCTATAGCTGCGCCGCTTAATGAACCGTCCTGCAACGCTTTTGCAAGCGCATTCAAATCAACCACTTCTCCTCTTGCATAATTTATTAAGATGGCGCCTTTTTTAAATTGCCTGATATTATTTTTATTGACAAGATTTTTTGTTTGCGGCGTATCAGGTACATGCAGCGAAACAATATCAGATAAGCTTAATAACTCTTTTAAGCTTTTTGCATCATGCGCATTACCTAATGGAAGTTTTGTTTCTATATCATAAAAAATCACCTTCATGCCCAGCCCTTCAGCCAACACACTTAACTGTGAGCCAATATTTCCATAACCGATAATACCTAAAGTTTTTCCGCGCAATTCATAACTGCCCTTTGATTCTTTCATCCAGATGCCTTCATGTGCTGCTGTATTTTTATCAGGTATGCGGCGTATAAGCATAATAGATAAGCCAATTATTAATTCGGCTACGCTGCGTGTGTTGCTGTATGGCGCATTAAAAACCGCCACACCTGCGTGCGTTGCTGCCTGCAAATCAACCTGGTTTACACCTATGCAAAAGCAACCAATTGCCTGCAACTTTTTTGCAGCGTCCAGTACGTTTTTTGTAATGTGTGTTTTAGAGCGGATTCCCAACAGGTGAACATCTTTTATTTGTTTTATTAATTCGCTCTCGGGTAAAGCAGAACTCACTTTTTTCACATTCGCATAATCATTTCTGTGAAAAAAATCAACCGCTTTGTCGCTAATGTTTTCAAGAAAGAGAATATTTATTTTTTCTTTTGGATAAGAAGTGGTTTGGCTCATAATGCTTGCTTTACAAAGGAAATATTTACACGGTAATCAAATGAAGTTGTTATTAACAAAAATCCCCCCGAAGCCGGAGGGATATTGTTTATTCTGTAGTAGGTTCTTTTTTCTTTTCGTAACGCTTACGGAATTTTTCAATACGTCCGGCGGTATCTACCAGCATGTTTTTGCCTGTATAGAAGGGATGCGAGGTATTCGAAATTTCAAGCTTAATCAACGGGTATTCGTTGCCATCTTCCCATTTCACGGTCTCCTTAGAAGAAGCGGTTGAACGGCTTAAAAAACTGATGCCATTACTCATATCTTTAAATACAACCTGCTTATAACCTTTTGGATGAATGTCTTTCTTCATAATTTATTTTTTCTACGGATTTTGCCGTATTTATTTAAGGAGCGCAAAGATAATACGAAGCAGTGTTGCAGCCAAAAGTATTGTATAGTTTCAGAACTATCCTGGAATTACTTTCTCCTGATCAGTTAAAATTGTAACATTTGTTTTAATGTTTTCTGATGCCGCATTTTGTTTTTCGAGATAAAATTTCATTAATGGGCCGGCCATTAAAATGGTTACAATTGTCATTAATATCAACCCGACAAATACAGGTTCATCAATAATTTTTGCCTGTAATGCCAATGCGCCTAAAACAATTTCCTGTGAGCCGCGGGAGTTCATACCAAATGCAATTACATAAGATTCATTTTTGGTTAATCCGCTCATGCGCGCCCCTACACCTGAGCCGATTATTTTGGCGAGGCAGGCAATCAGCAGAATAATTAAAACGATTTCAACATTGAAATTAGACACGAAATTTACCCTTAATCCTATCGAAGCAAAAAATAACGGCGCAATGATATTTACCACAAACTGGTGCAATATCTGCTGCAACCGTTCAGGAAAATATTTTGAATCGCCAATGGCAACGCCCATTAAAAATGCGCCGAATATTCCGCGTACACCAAGATATTCTGTAAACACTGCACTTACTAAACACAGGCATACAACTAAGGTTATCATTACCCCGATAGAAAAAAACCTGTTGGCTACCATAAGTATTTTATCAACAATCCACTTTCCTGCTGTAAGAAGAATAGCTGTATACAAAAGCACCATGCTTACTGAGCTGAAAGAACCTTCTTCATTTCCCGGTTTCATTAACTGAATAATGATCGAAAAAAGAATCCATCCCAAAAAATCATTAATCATTGCCGCGGTAAGAATAAGGTTTCCAAGTTTGGAACGCAGCATATCCATATCAAGCAAAATTTTTGCAATAACAGAAAGCGCAGTAATAGATAAGGCTGTTCCGAAAAACATTGCCGGTATAACACGGTTTGTTGTTGGCACGGAAAATACACTATCATAAAATAAATAAACTGCTCCAAAGCCAAGTGCAAAAGGAAAAACGAGGCCCATTATACTAATTGATGCAGCCGGCTTACCTTGTTTACGGATTTGTTTTAGATCAACCTCGAAACCCGCAATGAACATAAGCAGAATAATACCCATATTTGCAAGGCCGTCAAACGCTGCAAAAGCTCTTGGCTGTTCAATAAAAATGTGATTAAACTGTGATGGGAAAAGCCAGCCAAATAAAGATGGACCCAATAATACACCTGCAAGAATTTCACCGATAACCGCCGGTTGTTTGTATTTACGGCATAACTCTCCGAGGATGCGGGCTGTGATTAAAATTACGCTTACAATGATGAGGAAACTTAAAACCTCATCAGGGCTGAGTTTTGAAACCATGATTTTTCACATTTAATGATAAATACATCGTAAACATTCAAATGTTATTTATTGTATTTATAAATAAACAGGCAATCAGCTAAGTAATATGTGTAACAATGTTTTCAGGCTGAGGAATCATTGTAACAACAGGTTCGTTATTTTTAGCTTCTGCAGCACTATCTTTTGCAAGATAGTATTTCATCAACGGCCCTGCAATAAGAATGGTTATAACCGTCATAACAACCAGGCCAACAAAAATAGGTTCATCAATGATCTTTGCCTGCAGTGCCAATGTGCCTAAAACAATTTCCTGTGAACCTCTCGAGTTCATTCCAAACGCAACAGCATAAGACTCGTTTTTGTTTAAGCCGCTCATTCTTGCTCCAACGCCGGCACCAACAAGTTTTGCAACACACGCTATCAATAAAATAATTGCAACAATTTCAATATTAAAATTAGTAACAAAATTTACCCTCAACCCTATCGAAGCAAAAAATAATGGCGCAATAATATTTACAACAAACTGGTGTAAAATATTCTGAAGTCTTTCAGGAAAATGTTTTGAATCGCCGATTGCAACGCCCATAATAAATGCGCCGAATATGCCACGCACACCAAGGTATTCCGTAAACACGGCGCTTAATAAACACAGGCTTACTGCAACGGTAATCAATCCGCCGATAGACAAAAATTTATCAGCTATCAATAAAACTTTATCAACTATCCATTTGCCGATGGTAAGAAGAAAAATTGTAAACCCTATAACCATTGCTATTGAGCCGAATGAGCCGTCAGACTTTCCCATCATTTGTATAATGATTGAAAAAAGAATCCATCCAAGAAAATCATCAATCATTGCAGCAGTAAGAACCAGGTTACCAATTTTAGAACGAAGAATATTCATGTCGAGCAGAATCTTTGCAATTACAGAAAGCGCTGTAATTGATAATGCTGTTCCAAAAAACATAGCTGGTATAACAAGGCTGGTGCCTTGTGGACTGGAAAAAATTCTGTCATAAAAAAACCAAACAGTTGCAAAACCCAACGCGAAAGGAAATATTAAACCCATTAAACTTATCGATGCCGCTTTTTTTCCCTGTTTGCGGATTTGTTTTAAGTCTACTTCAAATCCTGCAATAAACATTAGTAAAATAATGCCTATCTGCGCCAGACCATCAAATGCTTTAAAAGGAACACCTTTTTGTGCGGTGAACACGGATTCAAATAAATGAGGAGCAATTGTGCCAAGCAGTGAAGGCCCTAAAACAATGCCGGCAAGTATTTCGCCAATTACGGCAGGTTGTTTAAAACGGCGGAAGATTTCCCCCAGAACGCGTGCAGTAATCAATATCACGCTTACAATAATGAGGAAACTTAGTACCTCATCAGAAGTGAGTTTGGAAACCATGTTGGTGGTGTTTGGTAGTAATGAAACGTTTTTACGATTTCAAAATAAAGTAATTAATTCGATATTTCCTATAAATTTAGTAGGAATTACTAAAACCATACCAGTCTTTCATGCGCGTGATAATATTTGTTTATTTAAAGAAGATGTAGCCGATAAAAATGGCTGCAATTACGCCAATCAAATCTGCTGCTAAGCCGGCCCAAACTGCATAACGAACTTTTTTTATTCCAACACTGCCGAAATATAAAGCGAGAATATAAAATGTTGTATCTGTAGAACCCTGGAAAATACTTGCGAGTTTACCAACAAAAGAATCAGGGCCATAAGCCTTATTAGCGAAAATATCCAACATCATTCCTCTTGCACCACTACCGCTAAACGGTCTCATAATAGCTGTTGGTAATGCCGGTACAAAATCAGTATTTAAACCAGCCGCATGAATTAAATAACTTATTCCGTTTATAATATAATCAAGTGCACCGCTGTCACGAAAAACGCGGATACCAACGAGCATTCCAACGAGGTAAGGAATTATCTTCAGCACAACATTAAAACCCTCTTTTGCGCCTTCAATAAATGCATCAAACACAGAAACCTTTTTATATAGTCCGCCAAGAACAATTGCAACTATAAGCATCATTAAAATAAGATTACCGGCAACAGAACTAAAAACATTTTTCGTTGCCGGGCTCATATAATACACGCCAAGCATAAGCGCAGCAACAATGGCAATTAAACCAATCATCCATGCGGCTAAAACAAAATCCCATTTTAGTTTCTGTTTAATTCCAACGATAATAATAGATGCTAATGTTGTAATAACTGTTCCTAAAACGCATGGTATAAAAACACTGGTTGCGTCTGCTGAATGCGCAGCGATTCTATACGTAAAAATAGAAAGCGGAATTAAAGTAAGCCCGCTTGTATGCAATACCAAAAACATTATTTGCGCGTTGGAAGCCGTGCCTTTATGGACATTAATTTCTTCCAAACTTTTCATTGATTTTAAACCGAAAGGTGTTGCGGCATTATCAAGCCCGAGCATATTGGCACTAAAGTTCATCACCATCTCTCCCATTACCGGATGACCATTGGGAACTTCGGGGAATAACCTTTTCATAAATGGATTCAATCTTTTGGCCAGCCAGTTGATAGCCCCTGCTTTTTCTGCGATGTTCATCAAGCCAAGAAAAAAAACCATTGTGCCTGCCAGAGAAAAAGCAACATCAACAACAGAAGATCTTGCCGAATCAAAAATTCCATCAACCAAAGTTTTAAAGATGGTCGTATCACCTAAAAAAATACATTTAATTAAAGCAATAACAAACGCAATAACAAAGAATGCAATAAATACAATGTTTAATGCCATGCGGGAAAATTAGTAATTAAGAATGAATAATCAACAATGAGAAATGAGTATGTACAAATATCAATTTGCCTACTAAAATGAATGATTACTTTTGCGCCCGTTTTTTGAATCGTAAATCTGAAATCATAAATCTAAAATTGTTATGGCTTTACAGGCAGGAATTGTAGGATTACCGAATGTTGGAAAATCAACTTTATTTAATGCATTAAGTAATGCAAAAGCACAGGCTGCAAATTTTCCGTTTTGTACTATTGAACCAAATGTTGGTGTAATAACTGTGCCGGATGAAAGATTATTTGAACTGGAAAAATTAGTGCATCCGCAAAAAGTTGTACCCGCAACGGTGGAAATTGTTGATATAGCAGGGTTGGTGAAAGGTGCGAGTAAAGGTGAAGGTTTGGGTAACCAGTTTTTAGGAAATATAAGAAATACTGATGCGATTATTCATGTATTGCGCTGCTTTGATGATGATAATGTTATTCATGTTGACGGGAGCGTAAATCCTGTTCGCGATAAAGAAATTATAGATACAGAATTGCAGTTAAAAGATTTGGATACTGTTGAAAAGAAAATTTCAAAGAATGAAAAAATTGCAAGGAATGACAAGGACGCTGCAGCAGGTTTAGAAATATTAAAAGCATTAAAAGCGCATTTAGAACAAGGAAAAAATGCAAGAGCTTTTGATGTGAATGAAAAAGATAAAGCAAAACATGTGGATGATTTGTTTTTGCTAACCATAAAACCTGTGATTTATGTATGTAATGTTGATGAACAATCTGTAATCGTTGGCAATAAATATACAGATGCAATAAAAGAAGCTATTAAAGATGAGGATGCCGAAATTCTTTTCATCAGTGCAGCAATAGAAAGTGAAATTGCGGTGATGGATAGCTATGAAGATCGCAAAATGTTTTTGGAAGATTTAGGCTTGAAGGAAAGCGGTGTGGTAAGATTAATTCGTTCAACTTATCATTTATTAAATCTTGCAACATATTTTACTGCAGGCGAACAGGAAGTAAGAGCATGGACAATTCATAAAGGCATGTTCGCACCGCAGGCTGCAGGTGTTATTCATACTGATTTTGAAAAAGGTTTTATTCGTGCAGAAGTTATTAAATACGATGACTTTTTAAAATATAAAAGCGAAGCTGCGTGTCGTGAAGTTGGTAAATTAGCGATACAGGGGAAAGATTATGTGGTGGAAGACGGAGACATCATGCACTTTAGGTTTAATGTGTGATTGTTTAAAATGATTTTATATCTGGTAGATTTTAAATCTGCCAGATCTTTTATTTGATTGTATTGTCGGAAGCTTATTATTTTTCGCTAATCTAACTAACTCTTCAACCATCTTCACTAATATATCGTTAAGCTACAGGTAAATAAATTTTGCCGGAAACTCTAAAGGCGCTAACTTTTACCACCAATATTAATGAATAATTGTTCATCTATTTCAACTAAATACTCTGTTATGAAAAAAAATTTTACACTCTTTTTATTTGTTATTACATCTTTTCTTTTCAAAACAACCGGCGTTTACGCACAGGTAAACACGAACGATTCGCTTGCACTGATTGATTTATACAATAGTACCAATGGTGCAGGCTGGACTAACCATACTAACTGGCTAACGATTGCCCCGGTTTCAACATGGTTTGGTGTATCTGTTAATGGAAACAGAGTCTCACAATTAATTTTAAGCGCTAATAATTTGTCAGGAAATATTCCTGTCGAAATAGGTAATCTTGCGAATCTTACTTATTTAAATTTAAGCAACAATAACTTAAGTGGCAGTATTCCTGATTCTTTAAGCAGCCTTCATTATCTTGAGTATCTTATCTTATCAAATAATAATCTGTCGGGAAACATTCCTTCACAGTTTGGCAGTAATAGTCTCTATAATTTATACCAGTTAGATTTAAGCCATAACCAGCTAAGCGGTAATATACCACCGGGAACAGGTGGCCCAAATATTCAATATTTACACCTGGAATATAATCAGCTATCTGGTAATATTCCTTCAAATTTACTTAGTAGCCTAACGCAACCCGGTGGTTTGTTTTTAAGCCATAATAAATTATCAGGCTCTATTCCTTCAACTTTTGGACAACTACATACACTGCATTTTTTGTCACTAAACAGCAATCGGCTTACTGGAAAAATACCAAATTCATTGAATAATTTATTCGAGTTGCAATCATTAAAATTAAATGGCAATCAACTTAGCGGTCCAGTTCCCAATCTTGATAATCTAAGCAGTTTACATGAGTTATCAATAGAAAATAATCAATTCACTTTTGCGGGTATGCAAAGGATAGCTACCACGTTTCCTTTTGCAGTTTACACGCCGCAGGCGAAAATTCCTTTACATAAAAATGGAAATGCACTCTCTGTTTCTGCTGGAGGAACATTAAATAATAATAATTACAAATGGTATAAAAACGGTCAATTATTCACAAGTAAAATTGGTGATTCAAGTTTAACAGTTGATAACGGTACTTATTATGTTGCTGTTTCAAATTCAATTGCAACAGCGCTTACTTTGCAAAGTGATACGGTTGTTGTAAATTTTCAATTTCCGCCGGTAAACAAAAATGATTCTCTTGTACTTGTTGATATATATAATAGTACTGATGGGCAACATTGGACAGCCGGTACAAACTGGTTAACAGAAGCACCAGTTCATACATGGGAAGGTGTAACAGTACTTAATGATAGAGTTACAGAATTAGTTCTTTGGGGTGGTTTAAAAAACCAGCTTCCCTCATCCATAGGCAATTTGTCTGCTCTTACCTCGTTAAGTGTTGGTGATTCTTATTTAACCGGCAGTTTGCCTTCTTCTATCGGAAACCTTACTGAGCTTAAAGGAATATTTTTTGAGTTTAATAATTACCTGAATGGAGCTTTACCATCTGAGCTTGGCAATCTTACTAATCTCACAAATTTATTTTTCTATTCAAATGCTCTTACAGGCCAAATACCTTCGTCGCTGGGTAATCTTAAAAATCTTAATTCTCTTACCTTAAGTGCAAATAAATTAAGTGGCCGCATTCCGCCTGAACTGGGAAATCTCAGTCAATTACAAACTTTGAATCTTTCCTTTAACAAATTAACAGGAGAGATTCCAATAGCATTAAGCAAACTTACGCATCTTCAAACTTTATGGTTAAACAGAAATCATTTAAGAAATAAAATTCCCGACTTACATAATCTTACAGAATTACAATCATTTAACCTGCAGTTAAATAACTTCACTTTTGCAGGCTTAGGACAGACAGTGCAAACTTTTCCTTTTACAATTTATTCGCCACAGGCAAATATTAAATTAAACAAAAATGGTAATATACTTTCTGTTTACGCTGGTGGAGGAAACGCATTGGCACATAATACTTACAAATGGTATAAAGGTTCAACGCTTGTTGCAACTATAACAGGTGATTCAACTTATCAGCCAACTTTAAGTGGAAATTATTCTATTGCTGTAACAAATTCTGTTGCAACGGCACTAACGCTTTATAGCGACACGGTTTATGTAAAAACAACCGTCAATAAAAATGATTCGCTTGCATTGGTTGCTTTGTATAATAACACGAATGGTGCGGGCTGGTATCATCATGAAAACTGGTTAACGAGTGCACCTGTTTCTACATGGTATGGTGTAACTATGTCAAACAACAAAGTAATAAGCATTGATATTTCAGGCAATAACTTAACCGGAACGATTCCGCCGGAAATTGGAAATATTACTAATCTCACATATCTAAGTTTATATGCAAATCATCTCACCGGCAATGTTCCAATACAATTGTATAATCTTTCAAAACTTGAATCTTTAATATTATCTGAAAATGAATTAACCGGCAATATTCCCGCAGCAATAAGCAATCTTACCATCCTTAAATATCTTCTTTTAGATGTAAATGCATTTAGCGGAACAATTCCATCACAAATAGGTAAGCTCGATAGTCTTGTAAGCTTAGTTTTAAATAATAATCAATTTACCGGAAGTATTCCTCCAGAAATAACGACTTTAACCAATCTTGAAAATTTAGTTCTCTCATATAATAAATTCACAGGCAATATCCCCGCGCAAATAGGAAAGCTTAGTAAACTTCAATACTTGTTATTATATCAAAATAAATTAAGCGGAACCTTACCTTATTCATTATCTACTTTCCAAGACAACTTATATGTAATAGATATATCCTGGAATAATTTTACTTATGCAGGTATGAAAAGATTAGTAAATGCTTATGATACTGCTCACGGGCACCTGGAATATACACCGCAAAGAAAAATTAATATAAGCGCGAATGCAAACTTGCTTTCGGTTTCTGTTGGCGGTTCTATAAATCACGAAACATTTAAATGGTATAAGGATGGAAGCCTCGTAGCAACCATTTCGGGCGATTCGACTTATACTGCAACTGAAAGCGGAACTTATTCTGTAGTTGTAACCAATTCTGATTTGCCATATCTTATACTTTATAGTCATGAGTTCAAGTATACGGCAAGTGCAGGTTTAATTGTTTCAGGCGACAATGCTTCTAAAGTCAATATGTTCGACGCAAAAGTTTTACTTTACCCGAATCCTGCAAAATCGTTTACCACACTTTCGTTTAATGCTAATGGAAAATATGCAATTACAATAACCAATGTTTCAGGAAAAATTTTACAAACAAAAACAGGTGTTGCAAATAAAGGCACAAATATTATTAAGCTTGATGTAAGCAGATATACAAACGGTGTTTATTTAATTACAATTATTGATGAAAAAAATAAGAAGCAAACAGTAAAATTGAATAAAGAATAAATTAATTCTATTCAAGAGATTAATAGTTCATAAATACCTGGTAAAATCAGCAGGTATTTTTTTTAAACGCCGGCCTTGATTTGTTATACCTATAAAGCGGTTGCTGCAATTTTTATTTCTTCAAACTTTAAATCCTTTTTATGAAAAAGATTTCTACCTCTGTTTTAATCGTTATTGCGATTTGTTTTTTTAAACCCAATTTTTTAACAGCACAAGTAAATGTGAAAGATTCTCTTGCGTTGGTTGCATTGTATAATAATACCGGTGGAAAATATTATTGGAAAAACAAGAACAATTGGCTAACTAAAAATCCGGTATCAACATGGTATGGAGTAACTGAAGCAAATAATAGGGTCACTCAATTAAATTTGAGCGGTAATCAATTAGTTGACAGTATTCCATCTCAACTAGGAAATCTCACAAAACTTACACAATTAAATTTAAGCTCTAATTCATTAGACGGTAATATTCCGGTTGCGCTTTCAAAACTGGTTAATCTTACTGTATTGAATTTGTCAGGAAATTATCTCACAGGTTCAATACCACCGCAATTAGAAAAACTTACTTATCTTCTGCAATTAAATTTGAGCAACAATTATCACATTACCGGCAATATTCCACCGGAATTGGGCAGCCTTGCAAATCTTACCCAGTTAGCTTTAAATGCCAATAATTTAAAAGGAAATATTCCTGGTCAACTGGGGAATCTTATTAATCTAACTGAATTATATTTAAATGACAATTATTACTTAACGGGTAACATTCCAAAAGAATTGGGTAACCTTACTCAACTAAATGCTTTATATATGGGTAATAGCCAGTTAAATGGAAATATTCCGGCGGAATTAGGCAATCTAAAAAATCTTACTGCTTTAAGTTTAAGTAATAGTAATTTAACCGGCACTATTCCTTCCTCTTTAGGCAATTTGGTTCATCTTCAAAGCTTAACTATCGATAAAAATAAATTAAGCGGTGTTATTCCGCCTGAGTTAGGTAATCTTATTAATCTGCAACAATTGTTTTTAGGCATAAATCAATTAAGCGGCAGTATTCCGCCTGAGTTAGGTAATCTTATTAATCTTGAATTTTTAGATTTAGACAGCAATCAAATAACCGGCAGTATCCCTTCTTCTTTAGGCAACCTTAAAAACCTTTGGGATTTATACTTATATAATAATAAATTGAGTGGCAATATTCCTTCTTCTCTAGGTGATCTTAAAAATCTTGAAGGCTTACTTTTATATAATAATAAATTGAGTGGTAGTATTCCTTCTTCTTTAGGTAATCTTAAAAAACTTCGAGTCTTCGTTTTATACAATAATAAATTGAGTGGCAACATTCCTTCTTCTTTGGGCAACTTAACACTACTTGAAAGTTTATATTTAAACAATAACCAGCTAAGTGGTGCTATCCCGTCTGAATTAGGTAGCCTTAATCACTTGCGAGAATTTTATTTAAACAATAATAAACTTACTGACAGCATACCTGCAGCATTGGGTTACATTGAGTTTGTGCATTTGGAGAATAATAAATTAAGCGGAAGTATTCCACCCGAAATAGCATATTGTAGCTATGTTAATTTATCGTTTAATCAATTAACTGGCAGCATACCCCCAAGAATTGGCAATGTCGGAGGCCTGCAGTCTCTCGATGTGAGCCATAATAAATTAAGCGGTGAAATTTCGTCATCGCTGAATAATTTGCCTTATGGCTTCTCCCTAAACTTATCTTATAATAATTTTACGTTTGCCGGCATGGCAGATTTGGTAACTCATTTCAGAAACCCAATCTATGCACCGCAGGCTAACATTCACATCAATACAAACGGCAATACGCTTTCTGTTTACGCCGGTGGGGCAAATGCTTTAGCAGATAATGCTTATAAATGGTACAAAGGTTCAACGCTTGTTGCAACCATAAAAGGAGATTCAACTTATCAGCCAACGCAAAGCGGAAATTATTCCGTTGCAGTTACTAATTCTGTTGCAACGCAACTAACTCTTTATAGCGATACGGTTTATTATAATGCGGGCAATAATGTAATTGCTGCGAAATTGAATAATAATTCATCCGTTTATCCAAATCCCGCAAAATCGTTTACCACACTTTCGTTTAATGCTGATGGAAAATATGCAATTACAATAACCAATGTTTCAGGAAAAATTTTACAAACAAAAACAGGTGTTGCAAATAAAGGCACAAATATTATTAAGCTTGATGTAAGTAAATATGCAGGCGGAATGTACCTGATCACTATAAATGACGAAAAAAACAATAAACGGGTTTTAAAGTTGACGAAAGAATAACCTGTTCAATAAATTATTTATTATAAGAACATACCTGACGGTAAAACTGATATTATTCTGAAACTAAACTTCATTCAACTCTAATCACTCTTTTTAGCTTAACATGATAAAACAACTTTTACTTTCAACCTTCACTTTTATTGTTGTGCTTGTGCAGGCACAACGTCAACCTTACCTGCAATGGGAAAAATCATATGGCGGTACAAAATCAGATCAGGCAAGTAGTATAAACCAAACAATAGATGGCGGGTACATCGTATTGGGCAATGCCGAATCAACCGATCTGGATGTAAACGGCAATCATGGTGGCTATGATTTTTGGCTTTTGAAATTAGATGCAGCAGGCAGTCTTCAATGGCAAAAAACATATGGAGGTTCAGGAGATGAGAGGGCCGGAAAAGTGCTGCAAACGGCGGACGGTGGATATATATTAGCAGGAACTACAACCTCAACTGATGGAGATGTAATTAATAACCATGGAATGGAAGATGCATGGATTGTGAAAATAGATATATCGGGTAACATACAATGGCAAAAAAGTTATGGGGGCAGCAATAATGAAGGAGCAAACGATATTGCAATTACAAGTGATGGCGGTTATATTTTGGCCGGTTCATCAAGCTCTGGTAATGGTGATGCAACAGGCAATCATGGGAATGAAGATGACTGGATAATAAAAATTGATGCGTCTGGTAACATACAATGGCAAAAGCAATTTGGCGGCAGTAATGCAGACCAGGCCAATGCGGTTAAACAAACTGCAGATGGCGGTTATATTATTGCCGGCATTACTGAATCAAATGATGGTGATGTAACAGGTTTTCGTGGCACTATAGATTATTGGGTGCTAAAACTTAGTAAGAACGGAACCTTGCAATGGAAAAGATGCTATGGAGGTTCATTTTTTGATTGGGCGAATGATGTAATTCAAACAAGAAACGGCGGCTATGTTATTGTTGGTAATTCTGCTTCCAGGGATGGTGACGTTACAGGCCATCATGAAAACAATGCAACCTATACTGACATGTGGGTGCTAAAATTATATGCAGATGGGGCTCTTAACTGGGAAAAATCTTTAGGCGGAAGTTTTGATGATGAAGCGCACCAGGTTCAACAAATGAGTGATGGAAGTTTTATAGTTGGTGGCTGGGAATATTATGCCGATGGCGATGTTAAACACAATAACGGGTTAACTGATTTCTGGCTGGTGAATTTGAATAATACCGGGCGGATTAATTGGGAAAAGGCATTTGGACAGGGGCATTTTGACCAGGCAAACAGCATGGCTGTTACTAACGATGATGGTTTTGCAATGGCAGGATGGGGTGGAGGTGAAGAAGGTGGTAAGGGCATATATAGTAAAAATCCCGGTGGCAGCAATTATGGAATAATGAAGGTGAGTCCGTATGCAGTAAACACAAATATTTCAATCAGCACCAGTATATTAGCCGGTAATTGTTCTGCTGCTAATTCTATAACATGCATATTAAGCGAGGCTGGTAGTTACGATGTACAATTATACAGGTATGGGGTATTAATTGATAGCGCTGCTAATGTTACAGGCAAGGTTAGTTTTAATCATCTTTTACCGGGTTCTTATTATGTTACCGCAACAAATAATGGAGTTGTTACAACAAGCGCCCTGGTTGCTCTCCTGCCTGTTCCTTCAGGTGTTAGTGCATCAAACATAATATCTTCAACTGCGCAATTAAATTGGAACAGCTTAGCGTGTGCAGATAATTTCATTATAAAATATAAGAAGCAGAGAGGTAATAATTGGTTGAATAAAACAACAGCCGGAAATGTGAGTAGTTATGTATTATCTAACCTCGATGCATCAACAACCTATGTAGTAAAAATTGCTTCACATAAGTCGAAGAATTATGTTAACGGTACAGGGTCATTTTCAGATAGTATAGTATTTACTACATCGGGTGCAGATAACATATTGTTTTTCGAGGATTTTGAAGCTTCCAATATAAATGAAAATACCTGGTATAAAGAAGCGTTGGATACAGCTAATGCCATAACCACTTCAACTGATGTTGCAAGAAACAACGGAAGATCAGCCAAGTTTAGTTTTAATTTCAGCGACTGGAGTGATGCTGACTCTTTGCAACCGAAAGGCCATAGAGTAGAGTTGCATCCAAAAAGCGGTACTGTGCCAGGCAGATTTAATTTAGATACGGGTTATTGGATAGGGTTTAGCAATTACTTTCCTTCCTCCTGGCAGGTAGACCCAACGGGTACAATAATATTTCAATTTCACGGAATTCCCAATCGGGATAGTTTGGGTGGCGGCAGTCACGAACCTGCGTTACATGGGGTTATAAATGGTAATAAAGATTTTGTCAATATCGAGTTAATCGATAGCACCGGCAACATGTTTTCTATTGGTAAAGTGCCTGTTGTAAAAAATCAATGGAATGACTGGATAATGCATGTAAAATTCAGCTATACATCAGGCTTCGATACAATTTGGGTAAACGGAAAAAGAGTAGCGGCTTATGCAGGCAGTAACTTTTATCACGTATCCGGGCAAAAAACCAATTTTGGGCCTTACTTAAAAAGCGGCATTTATAAAGGACATTGGGGTGATTCCGGAATTACAGGCCAGGCAAGTAATTTAATTATGTACGAAGACGCAATTATTATTGGAAACAATAGAGCAACTTATAAGCAGATAAACTCATCTTTTGGAACAACTGCTATAGCTTCAAATCAGAATGACTCTTCAGCAGCAACAACCGTTGCAGGATATGATGCTGCTGCTTCATCTTTAAATTTAAATAACATAATCGCATATCCAAATCCTGCAACAAAAACCACAACGCTTTCTTTTAATGCAATTGGAAAATATACAATAACACTGAGAAATCTTGCAGGCAAAATTTTACAAACAAAAACAGGTGTTGCGATCAATGGAAAAAATATTGCTCAGTTTAATGTAAGCAAATATGCAAGTGGTGTTTATTTAATTACAATTGTTGATGAGAAAAACCGAAAGCAAACAGTAAGGCTTAGTAAAGAATAATTGCCACATGAATATATAGTTAGCAAATTAGCGCATCATCTATTTGCTAATTATGCTTTCTCCAAATTAAATAAACTGTCAACAAATTCATGCTTATCAAAAATGAGAAGATCATCTATCTTCTCTCCTACACCAATATATTTTACAGGTATTTTAAATTGATTGGCAATCGCTAAAACAACGCCACCTTTTGCAGTACCATCAAGTTTTGTTATGGCGATGGAAGTAACATCTGTTGCGGCTGTAAAATGTTTTGCCTGTTCTAATGCATTTTGCCCGGTTGATCCATCCAGCACAAGCAATACTTCATGCGGCGCATCAGGAATTACCTTTTGAATAACGCGTTTTATTTTAGAAAGCTCTTCCATTAAATGTATCTTATTGTGTAAGCGGCCGGCGGTATCAATAATAACAATATCAGATTTTTTTGACACAGCGCTCTTTACAGCATCAAATGCAACAGCAGCCGGGTCGCTGCCCATAGGTTGTTTTACAATCGGCACATTTGCGCGTTCGCTCCAAATAGTTAACTGGTCAACTGCAGCAGCACGAAACGTATCAGCAGCGCCAAGCAAAACTTGTTTACCTGCCTTTTTATAATTGTGCGCAAGCTTGCCAATGGTAGTTGTTTTACCTACGCCGTTTACGCCAACCACTAATAGCACATAAGGTCTTTTGTTTTCAGGCAACTCAAATTCCTTATATGAATTTTCAGGCGCATCGGTTAAAATATTTTCAATTTCGTTTTGCAATAAACCGTTCAATTCGCCTGTACTAACATATTTATCTTTTGCAACACGCTGTTCAATGCGGTTAATAATTTCTATTGTGGTATCAATACCCACATCTGCGCTTACCAATGCATCTTCTAAATTATCGAGCACTTCTTCATCAACCGTACTTTTACCTGCGATTGCTTTTGTTATTTTTTCAAAAAAACCGGTTTTAGTTTTTTGCAAGCCTTCATCTAAACTTTCTTTTTCTTTTTTACCAAATAACTTATTGAATAAACCCATGTTTTTATTTCTGATTTAAAGATTTCTGATTTGAAGTGAATAACAAATCAATTATTAAGTCTCAAGATGTAATTAAGAAAATACTATTTATGCGAAAGAATTTTATGACCCAGTTTATCACGTTTGGTCAGCAAATATTTTTCATTATGCATGTTAGGTTTTATTTCAATCGGAACTATTTCAACAATCTCCAACCCATAACCACTTAAGCCTGCCCGTTTTTTGGGATTATTACTCATTAGTTTTAATTTGGTTATCCCGAGATACCGTAAAATTTGAGCACCTACACCATAATCGCGTTCATCCATTCCAAAACCCAAATGCAGGTTGGCTTCAACTGTATCCATACCTTCTTCCTGTAATTTATAGGCACGCAGTTTATTAATCAATCCAATGCCGCGGCCTTCCTGGTTCATATATAAAATCAGGCCTTTGCCTTCTGCTTCTACCATCTCCATGGCTTTATGCAATTGTTCGCCGCAATCACAACGAAAACTACCCAAAATGTCTCCTGTAAAACAACTTGAATGCACACGGGTAAGTACAGGCTCATCTTTTTCCCATTCGCCTTTTATTAAAGCAAGATGTTCGCCGCCGGTTGTTTTTTCTTTAAATGCAACCAATTTAAAATTGCCATATTTCGTTGGCATTTCAACACGCGTAATTTCCTCTATTAATGAGTCTGTTTTTAAACGGTATTCAATTAAATCTTTTATTGAAACAATTTTCAAATCAAACTTGTCTGCAATTTTTCTAAGCTGCGGTAAACGCGCCATTGTTCCGTCTTCATTCATAATTTCGACCAGCACACCAACAGGTTCAAAACCTGCAAGCCGGGCCAAATCAATCGTGGCCTCAGTATGGCCGGTTCTTCTTAATACGCCGCCCTTTTTTGCACGTAGTGGAAATATATGTCCGGGCCTGCCTAAATCTTCCGGCTTTGTTTCGGGATTAATTAAAGCCTGCACCGTTTTGGCCCTGTCATGCGCACTTATTCCGGTTGTGCAACCGTGACCAATTAAATCAACGCTAACAGTAAAAGGTGTTTCATGTAGAGCTGTATTTTTAATTACCATTAAATCCAGTTTTAATTCATCAGCACGTTCTTCATTCATCGGCACACATATTAAACCGCGGCCTTGTTTACTCATGAAATTTATTATTTCCGGTGTAACGTTCCTGGCTGCAGTAATAAAGTCACCTTCATTTTCGCGGTCTTCATCATCCACCACAATTACCAGCTTGCCTTGCTTTATATCTTCAATCGCACTTTCTATCGAATTCAACATATATAAAATTTATACAAAGGTACGCCATAGAATTTGTAGTTAATAGCCTGCAATTTTGCCGGCTTACATGATATTTATCGCATTCAAAGAAGGTTATATTATGATACTATTAAGCTGTTTTCTTTCAAGCGCAATAATCTATTACGTATAGATTTGCGGCAAAATTTACTACCTATGCAATTACGAAATCTACCCCTATTAATCCTTTTAATTACCCCACCTTTTCTTATTCAGGCCCAGGTTACAACGGAAAATGTCAACTAATGCTGGCTTAGTGTATAATGGTCAATCCGGTCAGCCATTTTCTTATGTTTATTTTGGTGATATTAATGGTGAATCTGTTGGGATGTCTCCGGAACCGCAGTTCCAAGCGTTTCAGCAATATGAACAATCTACTGATTATTGTATGTTCAAACAGCACAATAAAACTTAACATTAGAAAACCAAATGCGATATTAAATTTGCATTATCTTTAATACATATGGCTACAAAAAAAACTGCGCATTCGCTACACACCAAAAAAGAACTTAAAAAAGAACTTGCAAACAAAATTGAAGCTGCCTTACCTGAAATAGAAGAAAGTCTTGGTAAGAAAAAATTTAATAAGCGTTTAAAAAAAGCGACGCGTTTGCTTGTAAAAGGTGTACATCTTAACGGTGTAGAAAAAAAAATTAAACCACCGCAAAAAAGTATTGAGTCTAAAAAGAAAGAAGTTGTAAAAAAGCAAGCTGACGAAGGCAAAAATCTACCACATTAAATTGTGCTGTGCATGTAATGTTAAGAGGCAATATTCATTTTACCCAGCAATAGCCCAATAACAAAAACAATGGCTCCGCCTACAACTACCTGCAACAGCGTTTTAGCAAGCGGCGTTTTCATATAACGATACCTTATAAATGCAATTCCAAGCAATTCAAAGCACACAACAATATAAGCGATGTGCAGAGCAATATGAATGTTTGAAATTAAAAAAGGGAATGTGTGCAGCATGCCGCCAATTGTTGTTCCCAAAGCTGTTATAGAGCCTCTTGTTACGGGATTACCTCTGCCTGTTACGGTACCATCATCTGATAAAGCTTCTGCCAAACCCATGCTAATACCTGCGCCTAAAGAAGCAGCAAGGCCAACATAAAATGCTTTTAAGGGATTATCAGTAAGCCCTGCCGTTGCAAAAATGGGTGCAAGTGTAGAAACAGAACCATCCATTAAACCGAGCAATGCTGGTTGTACTTTTTGGATGACAAACTCATTACTGTGTTCTTTCTTCAATTTAGCCATAAATGTATTTTTCAGAAAATCCTGAAGCTGAAAATTATTTTAATTTCTCAAATTCCATTGAAACTATTTAAATATTTAATGCATCTGTCAATTCCGGTTACATAAAACGGCAGAGGATATAAGAGTTGATTATTTTGTTGTGCAAAAATGGGTCAGATTAACTTCGTTTTTTCAAGCTGATAATAACATGCTAAACATCTACATAATCACAAAAACTTTATTACAGCAAGCAGAAGTACAAATTATTATACAACACGTTCCTTTAAAATAAATCTCTAAGAAATCGGGAGTTGGAGCGTGATGGAAAACACTTTATACCAATTGCTATAAAACTGACAGGACTAAAAAAATTCATTACAATAATGTTTAATTTAATTTTTTAGTACTATTATTGCTTTTGAAAAGAAAGTACCCTCGTCCGAGGCGCCCATACATCGCTTGAATTCTGTAGTCCCGATTTTTATCTATATTTTTTTACTGTTGTTTTAGCTATAATTTTTTTGAAGAAAAAATAATACCTGCATTTGATAATTACAGAGGCATATTGATTAAATGTTGTTATGAAGGCCGACTAATCTATGAACACACCCTTAAAAGAGTTGCCTTTAGCCGGGTAACTCTTTTTTAAAATCTTAAACTGTGAGTGATGGAAAAAAAACACATTTTATTGATTGAAAACGATGAAAATGAAGTAGAGTTTTTTGCAGATGCGCTTGAAGAAAGCCGCCTTGATTTTTTATGCAGCACCGCAAGAAATACTGAACAGGCAAATAAGTTGTTGAAAATTATTATGCCCGATATCATTTTTCTTGATGTGCATATTTTAAAAAGTGCCGACCCACTTCTTTTGAGAAAATTAAAACAAATCAGGAACCTGGGCAAAATACCGGTAATTCTGTATTCCAATATGCCGCATAAAGAAAATAAAATAAAGTTTTTAAATAAGGTGAGTGAAAACTATCTTCATCTTCCGGGCAATGTGCACGCAATGGCTTCTATACTGCAATATTTAATATGCTTAAATAATTAATCTAAATTTGTTTCCTTTTAAATTACCTGGTAAAAAAAATCCCGCTTCATCAGCGGGATTTTTATTCGTTAAGAAGTTAAGTTATTTTACTTCTACATCAGCACCGGCATCTTTCAATTTGGTTGCAACCTCCTCAGCTTCTGCTTTGGCTACGCCTTCTTTTACAGGTTTCGGAGCGCCATCAACTAAGTCTTTAGCTTCTTTTAAACCAAGACCAGTTAAGTCTTTCACGATTTTTACAACCTGTAATTTGTTAGCGCCACCGCTTTTCAAAATAACATCAAATGCTGTTTTTTCTTCAGCAGCAGGAGCAGCGGCACCGCCACCCGCAGCAGGACCAGCTACAGCAACTGCAGCGGCTGCAGGCTCAATACCATACTCGTCTTTAAGAATTTTTGCTAATTCATTTACCTCTTTTACGGTGAGGTTTACCAGTTGTTCTGCAAATGATTTTAAATCTGCCATGTTTCAAATTTTTGCCGCCTTCATTGCTCCCGAATACACGGGACTCCGGCGGTTGTTATTAAAAAAATTTGTCTTAACGGCCCTAAGACATGGGCTGCCTGTTGTTTTTATTTACCTCTTCAGGCTTGAGATAATATTTTCAGTTGACAATTGAAAGTTGAGAATTGACAATTAATTATCCATTGTCAACTGTCCACCGTCAATTTTATTAAGCTTCCGCTCTTTCTTCCAACGCTTTTACAATGCCTGCTAATTTGCTTCCGGCATTCAAGCCACTAATAACATTCTTCGCAGGTGATTGCAATAAACCAATGATTTCGCCAATAAGGTCTTGCTTGCTCTTTAATGTTTTTAATGTATCCAGCTGGTCATTTCCAACAAAAACATCGCTATCAATATAAGCTGCCTTTAAAACAGGCTTTTCTGTTTTGCTTTCGCTGCGGAATGTGCTTATAATTAATGCAGGTTCTTTTGCATTTTCGCTGAACATTAAAGCAGTAACACCATTCAGGCTGTCATACATACCGGAATATTTTTCGGCATCTATGCTTTCAAGCGCTTTACGAATGAGTGTATTCTTCGCCACTTTCATTTCAACATTTTTATTAAAACAAATGCGGCGCAGTTTACCAACCTGGTCAACAGTTAATGCTTCAGTATTTGTTACATAGAAGTTATTATATTGGCTGAATTTTTCTTTCAGCGCTTCAATGACTTCATTTTTTTGTTCCTTATTCATACGAATATTTTTGTTCCTTACCAGTAAGGATTAGTGAACAGATTTTGTATCAACAGTAATACCAGGGCTCATAGTGCTGGCAAGACTTACACCTTTAAGGTAAATACCTTTTGCTGTTGATGGTTTTAATTTGATGATGGTATTGATTAGCTCCTGGCCGTTAGCTGCAATTTTTTCCGGTGTGAAGGAAACGCGGCCAATAGATGCGTGAACGATTCCTGCTTTATCAACTTTAAAAGCAATTTTACCGCCTTTTACTTCAGTAATTGCTGCTGCAACATCATTGGTAACAGTGCCTGTTTTAGGATTCGGCATTAAGTTGCGTGGGCCTAAAATTTTACCAAGCTTACCAATCTTAGGCATTACAGAAGGCGTTGCAATAATAACATCAACATCCGTCCATCCGCCCTCGATTTTTTGTACAAATTCGTCAAGACCGACAAAATCTGCACCCGCATTTTTTGCTGCTTCTTCTTTATCAGGCGTGCAAAGAACCAATACCTTTTTTGTTTTGCCTGTGCCATGCGGAAGGCTTACCGTACCACGAACCTGCTGATCTGCTTTTTTAGGGTCAACGCCTAAACGAATATGCAGATCTACAGAAGCATCAAACTTTGCTGTATTAATTTCTTTCACCAGCGATGATGCGTCCTTTAAATTATATTGTTTGCTTTTATCAATTTTAGCGTCTGCTAATTTTCTCTTTTTAAAAAGCTTTGCCATTGTAATAAGTTTAGTTATGATTAATTGTTCCAGGGCGCAGCGCCTTCAACATTTAAACCCATACTGCGGGCAGTACCGGCAACCATTTTCATTGCGCTCTCAACGGTAAAGCAGTTCAAATCGGGCATTTTATCTTTAGCAATTGCTTCAACTTGTGCCCATGTTACTTTACCAACCTTGTTGCGGTTGCTCTCTTTGGAACCTTTCTGAATTTTGGCAGCTTCTAAAAGTTGTACAGAAGCGGGAGGAGTTTTAATAATAAAGTCAAAAGACTTATCAGTATAAACTGTGATGAGAACAGGAAGTATTTTTCCCATTTTATCCTGTGTGCGGGCATTGAACTGTTTGCAAAATTCCATAATGTTCACGCCCTTTGAGCCGAGTGCAGGACCAACAGGAGGTGCAGGATTTGCCTGACCACCTTTTACCTGCAGCTTTACATAGCCGGAGATGTCTTTAGCCATTTTTTAAATTTTATTGGTTCAAACGTTCAGTTTATTTAAACCGAACTCCCAAGATGAATAATTCTAAAAGAACTTTTGGGGCGGCAAAGGTAAGGGAATGCAATTAAATAGAGAAACAATTATGAATCTTTATTGGTGCGCCCTACATTGTTTTACATTTTTATAAACGCAAAATGATTTGCAAGATAACATCCGTGAATAATATCATTTCGTTTCAATTAGCACTTCGGCGCTTTCCAGGTTTTCACCTGCTGCTTTTAATGTTATTTTTCCTGCATTGCCTTTTGGTTGTACGATTACTAAACATTTGCCTTCAAAAGTTTTGTGCTGTGGCTGTTGCATGCTTTCTGCGTCTGAAGGATTTGCATTGCCCGTCGCAATAATTTTACCGTTACCACTAATGCTGAAATGCAGTAGCAGTGAAGCGTCGGGAACAAGTTGCCCCTTTGCATCAATCACTTCTGCCGTTACAAAAGATAAATCATTTTGGTTTGCCTTTATATACTTGCGGTCTGCAACAAGGCGTATACCTGCAGGTTTACCCGCCGTTTGCAATGTGACTGAATCAACAACTTTACCATTCTTCAAACCGATTGCCTTTAGCTCTCCCGGCTGATACTTGACAGTAAATGTTGCCATGAGTTTTGTTTGTGCAGATACATTTTGCTCTCCAATGATTTTGCCATTGAGTACAAGCCGCACTGCATCGCACTTTGTATAAACATGCACCTGCAGGGGTTTGCCTTCATTGCCGGGAAACGTATAAGAATGATGTTCATTGTACCAACCCCATGCACTTACTGCCTCTGTATGGCCTTCAGGAATTGGTTCATGTACCAGCATTTCAAGTTTGCTTCGATTCCAAACAACATCACGATAATATGATTGCGGTTTCTTACCGCCAATCAAATCAATATCACCGCAAAAAGAATTGAACCATGGAAATGTTTGCAACTGAAAACGGGGCGTGCTATCAACCCCTGTATGGCCAATGCCCGTTTCACCAAGGTAATCCATCGCCGTCCATACAAAATCCCCAATTACGTAAGGATGTTGCTCTACCTGCTGCCAGTTATCAAAAGCTTCAAGCGGAAAAGATTCCGTACCCATCATAATACGCCCGGGATATTTTGCATGGTCAGTTTCATAATTCTGCCAGAGATAATTATAGCCGCCCACATCCAGCAAAGCGAATGCTGCGGCAGTAGTATCCCATTCATAGCCGGGATGATCCCAGAAATGACAAATGGCTTCTGTAACAGGACGAGTGCTATCAAGACGTTTTACTTCATCGCGCAAATTTTTTGCTATAACAAGGCCCGGTGCATCTGCACGTTCATTGATTTCGTTACCAATGCTCCAAAAAACTACCGAAGGATGATTGCGGTCGCGCAACACCATTGCATCGATATCTTTTTTCCAACAAGTATCGAAGTAGAGATTATAATCCTGTGGATTTTTTGGACGCGCCCATTGATCAAATGCTTCATCAATAACAATCAACCCGAGACGATCACATGCATCAAGAAATTGCTGTGAAGGCGGATTGTGGCTTGTGCGAACTGCGTTATAACCAAACTGTTTTAGGAGTTCCACTCTTCGTTCTTCGGCACGATCAATTGTTGCAGCACCAAGCGGGCCGTTATCGTGATGTACGCATCCGCCTCGCAATTCGATTGGTTTGCCGTCTAGCAAAAAACCTTTTTCTGCAGTAATGCTGATTGAGCGAACTCCAAAGTTTGTAACAACATGATCAATTATTTTGTCTCCGCTCAAAATATCTGTTTCTGCACGATAGAGGTAAGGAGATTGAGGAGACCAAAGATGAGGTGCAGATAACTGAATGTTCTGTTCAACATCACTCCTGCTGCTCTCCAAAGAAGCAGGAATTGTTGTTGCAACCACATTATTTTTTAAATCAAAAATTTTTGTCCGAAGTTGAAGAGACGAAGCGCTTTGGTGATGAATGATTGTTGTTTGAATATTTATGGTTGCCGAACTTTCAGAAACTTTTGGTGTGGTTATATATACACCCCATTGTTCAACATGAACAGGACTAGTAACAGTTAACCACACATGACGATAAATACCTGAGCCGCTATACCAGCGCGAATTCTTTCCTTCATTGCGAACACGCACTGCCAAAATATTTTCGCCGTTTTGTTTTAAATACGGAGTGAGATCGTAATAAAATGCAGTGTAACCATATGGATGATTACCGAGATGATGACCATTCAACCATACATCGCTGTTCATGTAAATGCCATCAAAATATATTGTTGCTTTTTTATCAGCAACATCGTTTAAAGTAAAGTGTTTTCGATACCAGCCAGTGCCGCCAACGGTATAACCTGTTGCCGTTGCGCCAATACTTTTTGCAGTAAAAGGTCCGCGCACAGACTCGGATTGCTCGGGTAAATCTTCAATGCTCCAATCGTGTGGCAATTCTACAGTGCGCCAGTTTTTATCGTCGAAATTTTCTTGTTCGCCGCCGGCAACATCGCCTTTAAAAAATTTCCAATCTTCATCAAAGAGTTGCTGCGTTCGTTGCGCGTTTATTGAGTTTATAAGAATTGTCAAGAAAAAGAGGCTGATAATTTTTTTCATATGCAAAGCTTCAGCTTCAAAAATAATTTTTTGATTCTTACTTACAACATCACTCAATTTTTAATCATCGTTACAGCATCTCCATTGGGTTTTCCACCACACGAAAATCTTCATTAAAATTGTCCATCAGCGCAACGTCTTCTTGTGTAAGTGCAAAATCGAAAATGTCAAAATTCTCCTGTAATCTTTTTTTGTTCGACGATTTTGGAATAGTAGAAATACTATGTTCGATATTCCATCTTAAAATAACTTGTGCGGGCGTTTTATTATATTTCGTGCAAAGCTTTACCAATCGTTCATCATTAAATTTTTTTCTTCGTGTTAATGGCGAATAAGATTGCAGTTGAATGTTGTGTTGCCTGCAATATTGCAATTCGTTTTTTAAATACAGCCATGGGCTAAATTCCATTTGGTCTACTACCGGTGTAATGGTGCAATACGTTTCAAGCTCTTTTAAAAAAGGCACTAAATAATTGGCGACACCAATTGCTTTTACCTGTTTTGTATTTAATAAATGTTCTAATGCTTTCCATGTATCTTTTCTTTCTCCTTTAATCGGCCAGTGAACAAGATATAAATCAATATAATTTATGTTCAATGCCTTCATGCTTGCATCAAATGCTTTTAATGTTGAATCATATCCTTGCTGGTGGTTGGGAACTTTTGTTGTTACAAAAATTTCATCCCTTGGTATACCACTTTTTCGCACGGCATTACCAATTTCTTTTTCGTTTTTGTATAAGGTTGCTGTATCTAATAACCGGTAACCAATTTCTAATGCATCCATCGTTGCCTGCTCAGCTTCTTTGCCATACATATCCCACGCTCCTAAGCCCAGTAATGGCATTTGCATGCTGTTATTTAGTGTTGTATACGGCTGATCGTTTTTCATTGTTAGCTTTTTTATATTAATGATGTAACGTACTGTCAATCGCATTGAGCAAGCCATGCTGCGGTTTATCATCACCCAATTGCCAAAACATAATTCCATTTAAGCCTTTATCCATTGCATATTTTGTTTTTAATGCTATTGAACGCTCATTATCATAACTGAAAAGTTTCTTTAATACTTTATTATACATGTAAGGGGCTTTTGCTGTATCATCCCAATAATAAACATATCCTTGTTTTTGCATATCATCCATATCAAAGTCTTTATAAGAAATTCCATGATCAAAACTGCCGGGTTGATATAACCCATTATGCGCATCCACATTAACATTAAAAACTCTTCCATACATAGCTGCACCGATAACCGCTTTGTTTAATGGAAAATGAATGGAGTCAAAAAAACGAATGGCATTATCTGCAGATTCGGTTTGCTCTGGCGTTGAATATAAAGGTGTATGATGACCGGTTACAGTGCTGTTTCCGTTTACCAAATCATACGACATTAAATTTACTTTATCAACAAGTGATGCAATTGAATTCCAATCTACAGATTCATTTAAAAATTTTTGAAAACCGCCGGCAGCAAAACTTATTTCATATTGATTACCCAATGTATCACGCAAAGTTTGCATCAATGCTGTAAAATCAGGTTTGTCTTGCGGCATGAATTGATGTTTGGGAAAGCCTTCAATGGCAGGATATTCCCAATCTATATCGATTCCGTTTGTATGAAAATATTCGCTGAGCTGTTTTACAGAATGTGCAAATATTTTTCGGCCTTCGTCAGTTGAAAACGCTTCTGAACATGGAGCGCAGCCACCCCACCCTCCTATAGATAAAATAATTTTTAATGCAGCATTTCTTTTTTTTAATTCAACCAAATGCTGAATGGTTAATGTATCCTGCATATTATCAACATGCAGTTTATTATTTTTTAAATGACAAAAACTATAAATTATATGCGTGACTTTTTCAATTTGGTAAGCATCTATATGCGTCGCATCGCCGGCATAATAGGCAATTACAGAGACTTTTTTATTAGATGTTTGCGCATTAACCGTAACAGTTGTTAATACCACAATCAGAAGCAGAAATTTATTCATAACAGATTTTAAAATTGAGGGAAGAGTGCTAAGTAATGAACATTATGAATAGAAAATAATTTTCATGCAGGAAATATGAATAGATTTTTTATTTTTGTTCGGAAAGGGAGTGCCTGAAAAGATGTATACGTTTTAATCACCTTGAACTAAAGTTATATCAGGCACATATATTGCAATAAGATTTTAACCTTTAGACACTAACCAATTTTGTAAACCAACTTTATATTAATGAAATCATTTTTACGGATCTCTGCTGCTTTTATTTTTTTTACGTTCGCCGGAATATCAAACAACTGCTTTAGCCAAATAACATGTATTGACAGCGCTTTACAGTTTAATGGGAATAATCAATATGTAACACTTTCACCCAATGAATTTACTGACGGTAATTTTTTATCTAAGCTAGATAGTGATTATACTATTGAATGCCTGGTTAAATGGAATGGAGGTGCAGACTTTCAACGCATATTTGATTTTAGTTATGGATCTGAGTATTTCATGTTTCTAACCACATCTGAAAATGCCAATCATGTTCCGCGGTTTGCAATTTCCGCTACCGGCCTGACGCACCCTGAAGTTCTGGATGCAAATATGGTTTTAACCCAGGGCGTTTATCATCATATTGCTGTTACATACAGTAAAGCAACCAGTACAGTTACTATGTTTATTGATGGTGTAAATGTAAATTCGGCAACAATTGATATTGACGCAGACTCTGTATATTATGGTTCTGATGCGCACAATTCATCCGTAAATTATATTGGTTTATCTTCTTTTACAGGCGATCCGCAACTTGATGGAAATATTGATGAATTCAGAATATCTGATACTGTGAGATATGCAGACAATTTTGTGCCCGCTGTGCCTTTTATGCCAGACAGCAACACAATTGCGTTATATCATTTTGATGATGGTTCCGGGCAAATGGCTGCAGATTCATCCGGTAATAATTATACAGCGCAGTTAGGTTCTACCGCTGACGAAGATGCAAATGATCCGTTATGGTTATCATGTGGCACTGTTTTAGCCAACTCATTTCTTTCATTCACAGCAACCGCTGCAAAAGAGCAGGTACAATTAAGCTGGATTGCAGCAGCGAATGTAAATACGCGTTATTATGAAATACAACGCAGCACTGATGCGGTTCATTTCACTACAATAAATAAAATTGCACAAACCGGTACCACCGGAAACCATAATTACAGTTATACTGATTTATCTCCGGCAAAGGGCGTTAATTATTACAGGTTAAAACAGGTTGATGTTAACGGCAAGTATGTGTATTCAAAAACAGCTTCTGTTGATATTAATGGAAATGGTGCATTTAAAATATATCCAACCATTGCTTCAGGTGCAATACACGTTTCCGTTTCGGAAACACCATCAACCATTATTATTTTCAATCTAAATGGAAAAGCAGTTAAAACATTGCGTTTAAATAATACAGAGCAGGATGTAAACGTTTCAGCATTGCCCGCAGGCAACTATGTTATCAAAAATATTACAACAAATTCTTCATTAAAATTTGTTAAGCAATAATATTAAGAGCTTTTTACTAGTTATAAATAATTAAAAAAGCATTGGGTGCAAATAATAAGTAAAAGCAAGTTGCCTTAAAAGATGCTGTATAAATAAGCAATTATCTTACCTATGATCAAGCAGGTTTTATTTACAGTTATAAGCCTTGTATTTTATACGGCTGCGTTTAGCCAGAATGACGATAAAGCAAATGTGCTCGCTTTGGAAAGAAATACAGCCAATGCATTTACGAAGCATGATGCGGTTGCATTGAATTCTGCTTTTGCAGATGATGCGAACATTATTAGCGCAACTGGCGCTGTTATAAATAAACAGCAATTATTACAGTCTGTACAAAATGTAAATTCGGTTACTTTATCTGATATGCAGGTAAGAATCGAAAGTTATATTGCGATAGTTACGGGAATAGTGTTGGAAACAGGAAAAGACAATAACGGCGCTTATTCAAACAAACTGCGCTTTACAGATGTGCTTGTAAAAAGCAAGGGCGTTTGGAAGATTATTGCCAGCCAGGCAACTATTGTTCAATAATAAGGGTTTATTTGTTTTTCTGACTTATTTAAAAACAGCATGGTTTTAAAACGCACGATAAGCGCAATTCTTCTCCTTGTATTTATTTGCCAAACGTTTGACAAAAATTTCATTTCTCTGAATTTTTACGTTAACCAAAATTATGTAGCCAGCAAGTTATGCGAGAACCGAAGTAAGCCTGATATGCATTGTAACGGTAAATGCCAGCTACAAAAAAAGATTAATAACGAAGCTGCAAAAGATAAACAAAATCCTGAGCGCAGAAACGAAAAAAGTAACGAAGTAATTTCTTCAAGAACATTTTTCGCGACACTTACTTTGCCTCTTGCAATTAGTATAAAGAAGAACTATTTAACTGCTCCGGCAGGCACTCCTGTTGATCAATCCAGTCAGTTCTTTCATCCCCCGGAAAGCCTTTTCATTTAATATTATTTATTTCTTGTTGCGATTTAAGTAATAATTATTTATTTATTCATTTTAAATTATTGCATGAAAAAGCTTTTCTTGTCATTCATATTTTTATTTATGTTGTCGGCCGCTTTCGCATGCCCGATATGTGGTTGCGGTGTTGGCGGTTTTTATATTGGAATGCTACCTGCCAACCAAAGTAGTTTTATTGGGTTAAGATACCAGTATTCGCATTACGATACGCAATTGGCAGACGAACCTGATCAATTCTCAGAAGATCATTATCATATTGTTGAAGTTTGGGGCGGTGTTACGCTTGGAAATAAGTGGCAGTTGCTCGGTTTTGCCCCCTATCATTTCAACAAACAAAATACTGATGATGGTTTAAAAACTAAAAACGGTCTTGGTGATGTAACTGTTTTAGCAAACTATAAATTATGGCAATCATCGAAGCTTAGAGAAAACAATTCAATGTTTAAACATGAATTCTGGATAGGCGCCGGAGTAAAATTACCAACCGGAACTTATCATGTGGATCTTACAGATCCCGAAACTGAGTTGGGCGATGTAAATAGCCAGATGGGTACAGGCAGTGTCGATTTTATTGCTAATGCCATGTATAACATTCACATTAATAAAATAGGAATTAATACAACGGTTAATTATAAAATAAACACTACGAACAATAGCAATTTTAAATACGGAGACAGGTTTTCTGCAAACAGTTTTGCGTATTACCAGGCAAGAGCAATCAAAACAGTTTATTTGGCTCCAAATGTTGGGATTTTATATGAGCATGCTTCAGCCAATTTTCTCGCAAACAGTAAAGTAGATGAAACCGGAGGTTATGTTACATTAGCTTCGGCAGGATTAGAGGTTAATTATCGCAAGATAACAGTTGGTGCAACGCTGCAATTACCGTTTATGCAGGAATTTGCACACGGCCAAACAGAAGCTAAAACAAGGGGGTTAATGCACGTTACTTATTCGTTCTAATAGTTGCCAAATAAAGAAACCCATTGTCGAATCTTTCAACAATGGGTTTCTTTAACCAGGTTTTGAGCTTATTGCCTTGCTTTAGTTTTAAATAAAATAATCAACCCAAGAACGGAGCCGCCGACAATAAATGTAGTCCAGATTCCGGCCTGAAAAATACCCGCAATCGCAGAACACCCTGCAATTGAAACAAGCAAGCAGGCTACTAAAAATTCAAACAACGGCTTCATAATTCTTTTTAGTCTCTTCTAAAAAAACTATGCCGATATTTTACAAGGCTGTCACTTGTATTATTAGAAAAATCGCTGAGGATTAATTTTCTCAACAACGAACTGTATTAGAGTAATGCCTTTGTTTTTTCCACCACATTTTCAACAGTAAACCCATATGCTTTCATTACTTCATCTCCGGGTGCAGATTCACCAAATTTTGTAACAGCCAAAACGTCTCCTTCGTCTGTAACGTATTTGTGCCAGCCCATGGGCGAAGCCGCTTCTATCGCCAGGCGCTTTTTTAAATTGGATGGAAATATTTTTTCTTTATAATCTTCATCCTGCTTTTCAAATAATTCCCATGACGGCATACTTATAACTTTTACGGAAATATTTTCTTCTTTTAATTTTTCCTGCGCTTTCAATGCCAGGCTTACTTCACTGCCTGTAGCTATTAAAATTGCCTGCGCGTTTTCTGACTCTGCTAAAATATAAGCACCTTTTTCAAGCCCAGTTGCCTTTCCATATTTTTCCTGGTCTATTATAGGTAGCTTTTGCCTTGAAAAAATTAAAGTTACAGGACCATCTTTATGTTCAAGCGCAACGCGCCATGCTTGCGCAGCTTCATTTGCATCTGCGGGACGTATTAAGGTAAGATTTGGAATTGAACGTAAGGAAGCTAATTGCTCAACAGGCTGGTGCGTTGTACCATCTTCACCCAGGCCAATGCTATCATGCGTATAAACAAAAATGGGTTTTATTTTCATAATAGCAGCAAGCCTGATTGGCGGACGCATATATTCACTAAAAATTAAAAATGTTGCACCATATGGGGTAAACCCTTTTGTAACAGCAATGCCATTTAGCACAGAGCCCATTGCATGTTCACGTACACCGAAATGGAAATTTCTTCCACTATGATTGTCACCTTCGAAAGATTTATAGTTTTTAAGCAATGTATCTGTTGAAGGAGCAAGATCTGCTGAGCCGCCTATCATCAACGGGAAAAATTCTGCAATAGCATTTAATGTTTTACCGGAGGCACTGCGCGTTGCAATTTTTTCGTCTCCTGAAAATTGCGGCAATTTTTCTTTCCAGCCTTCGGGCAATTTGTTGGCTGAAAAAAATTCATATTCATTCGCAAGTTCCGGGTATTTTTCTTTGTATGATTTATATAAATCATTCCATTTCTTTTCGCGGGCAGCGCCTTTCTTTCCTTCTTTGCGATAATAATTTAATACTTCATCCGGTACTATAAACGACTTGTCTGGATCGAAACCTAAATTTGTTTTTGTTGCTTTCACTTCTTCTGCACCTAAGGGCGCACCATGAGATTCGGCTGTATCAACTGCATGCGGGCTGCCATATGCAATATGCGTGCGAATCAAAATTAATGAAGGCCGGTCTGTTACTTTTTGTGCTTTATTAATAGCCTTGGCCATTGCCTTAATGTCGTTGCCATCATTAACCGATTGTGTATGCCAGCCATAGGCCTGGAAACGTTTGGCCACATCTTCATTATCAAATGCAAGTTTTGTATCACCTTCAATCGATATGTGATTATTATCGTACAGGTAAATTAAATTTCCTAATTTAAGATGACCAGCAAGGGAAGCAGCTTCTGCACTTACGCCTTCCATTAAATCACCATCGCTGCATATTGCATAAATTTTATAATCAAATAAATTAAAGCCTTCTTTATTATAGCGTGATGCAAGATATTGCTGTGCGATTGCCATTCCCACACCATTTGCAAAACCCTGCCCCAACGGGCCTGTAGTAATTTCAATGCCATCTAATAATCCGTATTCCGGATGGCCTGCTGTTTTGCTACCCAATTGTCTGAAGTTTTTAATATCATCAATCGTTAAATTATACCCGGTTAAATATAAGTAGGCGTATTGTAACATGCATGCATGGCCTGCAGATAAAACAAACCGATCACGGTTGGGCCAATGCGGATTTTTTGGATTATAATTCATTGCTTTGGTCCACAATACATGACCCATCGGCGCAGTACCCATTGGTGTTCCGGGATGTCCGCTGTTTGCTTTTTGCACAGCATCAGCTGCCAGAATGCGAACCGTGTTAATGCATAATTGAGTTAAATCTTCGTTCATTTTTATTTTTTGGGCAATTTATAATAAGGTTATCCATTTGCAAAAACCAATCCCGCTTTTTTGTATGTTTAATATTTTAGCAAAGCAATATTAAATGTATGAATGATGTTCTTTAATTTTACACATATCTTATTTATGAAAAAACCACTACTAACTTTTTTGATTCTGTCATTTGCTTTTTCCGCATTTCCACAACAAAGAAAAATTATTTCTGATTGCACAATTTTGTTTGCAGTTAGCAACATCGATATAAACAGTAAAAATGATTTTGAAGGTACAGTAAAAACAATATATATCAGCGGCAAACAAGTAAGAATTGATTTTACAAGCGCTGCATTTAGCCAAACAATATTTTACAATGATAACACCGGTGAAGCCACTGTTTTAAAAAGTATTGGCGCATCAAGGTATATCTCAAATTACCCTGCAACCGAATGGCAAAAAGAGAATGCTGTTTATAGTGGTATTAAAATCAGCCTTACGAACAATGTAAAAAATATTTTAGGTTACAACTGCAAAGAGGCGATACTGCAATTAAAGAATGGCAATAAGTATACAGTATATTATGTGCCTGATATTATTCCTTCAGTAACCGAAAATGATTTTGAATTTAAGGATGTGCCGGGTCTTATTCTGCAATACGAAACAAGCGCACATAACAAGAAAATACAGTACACCGCCACCCAATTAAAATTCGACCCTGTTCCTTCCTTTCGTTTTGAAATTCCGAAGTCAGGGTATAAAATCCTTAATTATTATTGATGTGAATTTGGAGCGGTTGGCGTTTTAAACAGCGGAACTTTTACTTTATACTTATAAGGATAAACATAAGTGGTGTTGCCGTGTTGTAAACGGATAATAGATTGCCCTTCTATTGAGTTGCCAGAATTTATCTGGTAAATATTTTGCGAACCTGTAAACTGAAATTGCGATAACTTGAAAGAGGGATATGCGTTTGTTTTATAGTTATTACGATTAAAATTCTTTAAACGTTATTTTTTTATCTGCAGTCGTGTCATCCCCGGTGTGGCCAATAAAAGCGGCAAACCCCTTCATGCTCAATATAAAGCAAACCAGCAGGAAGATTTTTCTTGGAGTTAACAGCCGTTTCATACCGCAAAAATAAAAAATTTTAACAAGATTTACAAATATTAAACGTCATATGATAAAGATTTGTTACAAAAATTGGAAAAATAAATTTGGCAAGGTATCTTTCAGTAACCTTTAACTTATGCATGAGCACTCTTTTAGCCGCAATGCCAACGAAATAGAAGAATTACTAAAGCAATATGAAGACTTAAAAAGCGGGAAACGAAAAACGTTTTTAGAAGAAGAAGCCTTTGAACTGATTATTGATTATTACGACGAAAAAGATGATTTTATAAAAGCACTTGAAATAGCAGAAACGAGTCTTGAATATTTTCCCTACTCTTCCATATTATTAATAAAAAAAGCCGACCTTCTTATTGCTACACATCAATATAAAGATGCACTTGGAAATCTTAGAACAGGCGCAATTTTACGATGCGCATGATATTGATATTTACATTTTAAAAACAGATGCTTACCTCGCACTCGATTTACAACAAAAAGCAGTGGATTTACTGGAAGAAGTACTTTCTTTATTTCAGAATGATGAAAAAATTGATTTGCTATTTGAGCTGGCTGATGTGTATGATGATTATGAAGAATTCGACAAAGTTTTTGATTGCCTTTGTTTAATTCTTGAGCTTGAACCTGCAAACGAAGAAGCTTTATACAAAATTTGTTTCTGGACTGATTTTACAGGCCGTAACGAAGAAAGTATACGGCTTCATCAAAAATTAATTGATGAACAACCTTATTCTGAACTTGCCTGGTTTAATTTGGGTTCTGCTTACCAGGGATTAAAATTGTATGAAAAAGCAATTGATGCATACCAATATGCAGTTGTAATTAATGAAAAGTTTGATTATGCTTACCGCAATATCGGCGATGCTTATATAAGATTGCGTAAATACAAAGAGGCAATTGAAGTGCTGGAAAAAGTAGGTGAAATAACAAGGCCGGAAGAAGTTATTTATGAAGCGATTGGCCATTGTTATCACCGGTTAGGAAATTTTGCGCAGGCAAGATTTAATTACAGGAAGGCCTCTCATATGAACCCGTCAGACAGTAAACTGTATTATAAAATTGCCCTAACGTATATTAACGAAGAGCAATGGCAAAGCGCCATAAAACAACTTGATAATGCGCTGCGTATTAACCGCAATTCACCTGAATATAATCTTGCTTTAGGGCAATGTGCCATGCAGTTAAAAGATTATAAAGATGCCGTACATTATTTTAGTTTGGTGGTAAGAAGCCGGCCAAAAAATGTTCGCGGATGGGAATCACTTATTAAATGCCTGCTTGAATCAAAGCATTACGATGAAGCCATTCAGCAGATGTATTGCTGCTTTAAAAAATACAGAAGGAAAACCGCTTTTTTATTTTTTATACAGCACAGCTTTATTTGCAGCAAACAAAACAAAAGAAGCTTTAATTCAATTGGAAAATGGCCTGAAACAAACACCGCAATTCGTAAAAAAATTTGTTGAATTAAATCCTTCTATTCTTCAAAATCAACAAGTGGTTGATATGATTGCACGTTATAAAAAAACAAAAAGAAGAAAATAATAGCTTATAATTATTGCTTTAAAAACATAATTGCTCATCCCTTATTTTTGCCGACTTTAAAAAGTACTTTAAATGAATTTTGGATTAACACAATTACCCGATCGCACGCAAAAACCACGCACCCATGGTTTAACAATGGTAATGGATAAAGGATTGAGTGTTGAAGAAGCAAAAAATTTTTTAAGTATTGCATATCCCCATATAGATATTTTAAAACTTGGCTTTGGAACTTCATTTGTTACGCCAAACCTTAAAGAAAAAATTGAAGTTTATCAATCATATGATATACCTGTTTATTTTGGAGGAACATTATTTGAAGCTTTTCTTATCCGTAACCAGTTTGATGATTATATCTCACTTTGTAAAGATTATAATATCACTTACATGGAAGTAAGTGATGGTTCTATCACCATTCCGCATGCGGAAAAATGCGGCTATATAGAAAAACTAACAAAACATGGAATAGTATTAAGCGAAGTTGGTTCAAAAGATGAAGCCAATATTTTTCCGCCTTATAAATGGATTGAATTGATGAAAGCAGAACTTAGTGCAGGCTCCACTTATGTAATTGCAGAAGCGCGGGAAGCAGGAAATGTAGGCTTATATCGTGGCACGGGTGAAGTGCGCCAGGGCTTGGTGCAGGAAATATTAACGCAGATTTCTGAAGAAAAAATTATTTGGGAAGCGCCGCAGAAATCACAACAATTATATTTTCTTGAACTGCTTGGCTGCAATGCAAATTTTGGCAATATTGCACCAACGGAAGTAATTCCGTTAGAAGCAATGCGCATTGGTTTACGAGGCGATACTTTTAATCTGTTTCTAAAAAAATAACTCAAATGCGGCAGTATGGTTTAATAGGTTATCCCGCTAACCCACTCCTTTTCTAAAAAATATTTTACTGAAAAATTCATTAAGGAAAATATTTCTGATGCTGAATTTTTAAATTTTGAAGTAAAAGAAATTGAGGAAGGTGGAAAAATTTTTTCAGATCATCCGCAGCTCAAAGGTTTATCCATTACCATTCCGCATAAAAAAAACATTATTCAATATACAGATGAATTTTCTGACGTTGTAAGAGATACCGGTGCTTGTAACTGCATTAAAATTACCGCAGATAAAAAAATTGGATTTAATACAGATGTTGTTGGCTTTGAAAAATCATTTGCAAAAAATTTATTGCCGCATCATAATAAAGCATTGATACTAGGAACCGGCGGCGCTGCTGTTGCTGTTGAATATGTTTTAAAAAAATTAGACATTCAGTATTCTTTTGTTTCACGCAAAAAAAATGAAAATACTTTTTTATGGCAGCAATTAAATAAAGAAATTATTGAAAATTTACAATGATTATAAATTGTACGCCGCTTGGCACTTTTCCTGAAACTGAACAGGCGCCTGCAATTCCTTATCAATATTTAACACCGAAGCATTATCTTTTTGATCTTGTATACAATCCGCCGCTTACACAATTTTTATTGCACGGAAAACAACAAAATTGCATAATTGAAAACGGGTACGAAATGCTTATTATACAGGCAGAAGAAAACTGGCGCATCTGGAATGAATGAATTTAAACTTTATTATTATCGGGTTGAAATCAAATGTTCCGTAAAAAAATTTTTGCGCTGATAATAATTTAATATTATTGCAACCCACAAACAGGAAAACCTAATGGCAAAAAAACAATTATTTACGCTGGAATATCCTGTAAGATGCTCGCCCACAATCTTATATGGATTTCTTTCAACACCGGCAGGATTGGGAGAATGGTTTGCCGATAAGGTTGACGAAAGAGATAATGTATTTATTTTTTCATGGAATGGCTCTATAGAAAAAGCAGAAGTTGTAGATTCTGAGATTGATAAATTTATACGCTTTCACTGGCTTACAAGCCCTAAAGAAGAATATTTTGAATTCACTATTTCAAAAACAGAAATAACCAACCAAACAATTTTAGTAATAAAAGATTTCGCAGAAAAAAATGAAATAAAAGATCAATCGCAGCTTTGGGAATACCAGGTTAAAGAACTCTTTCACCGGTTAGGCAATTAATCATTCGCATATTATCTGCAGCAGAATTTTATATTGCTTCTATAAAAAATTTGTCTGCAATTTTCCAATCTTCTAACGATAATTTTTTTGCAATCTTTATAAAGCCTTTGCTTTTTAAGTTTGCAAAATCTTCTTTGTCAAGTTCATCAATAGCGTACATAATTATCTTTTTCAAAATGATGTTCCCATTCAGATTCATGCACGCCAAAATACCAGTCTTTATTTTTTTTATCGTTTATAAAATCAAAAATATTATCAGCATACTTTTCTAAATATTTACCGGATAACTGCAGCGTTATACTGAAATAATTTCCCCACCAAAAAAAACTGCGGATGGCAAATACATTTGTTTTAGAAAAAAAACGCGGATAATCAAGCATTACATAAGGCAGATCTTTATATTGCTCACCTTTATAAATTTTTGGTGTTATTGTAAATATTTCATCTGGCAAACAATAAGAATATTCATTCAATAAACTTTTATATTCTTCAGCCAGTTCACCATAAAGCGCATAAATTTTTTTAATAATTCTATTCTTTGTTAAAATAAAATCACTGTTTATTATAACATCATATTCCTTTTTTGAAAACTCTAAATTTGCATTCATTATAAAATAATTAAAGCAGCAGCAAAGTGATAAAAAAACTTGATAAACTTATAATAAAAGCTTTTATCGGGCCATTTATTGCTACGTTTCTTATTTCGCTTTTTGTTTTAGTAATGCAGTTTTTCTGGCTGTATATTGATGATCTTGTTGGCAAAGGTCTTGATGTACTTACCATTTTCAGATTGATAGGATATGTTGCTGCAACCGCAGTGCCATTGGCTTTGCCGCTTGCTTTATTGCTTTCTTCTATCATGACGTTTGGTAATCTTGGAGAAAGTTTTCAATTGGTTGCCATTAAATCTGCAGGCATTCCGCTTATACGTTTTATGATGCCATTAATGATTGTTGCTATATTGGTAAGCGGAGTTGCTTTTTTATTTGCCAATAATATTATTCCTGTTGCCAATCTTAAACTCAATGCTTTAAAGTATGATATTATTGTAACCAAGCCTGCACTTGATATTAAAGAAGGTGTTTTTTATGATAAGATTGAAGGCTATGTTATAAAGATTGGTAAAAAAGAAAAAGATGACAGCACTATTCGCAATGTTGTTTTATATCAAAAAGCAACCTGGTGCACAGGATAATTTTTTAGTAGCAAAAAACGGTATAATGAAAGTTACGCCGGATAAACGTTTTCTTGAATTTACTTTAAAAGATGGTTGGAATTACCAGGAAAACGGAAATCGGTTTCAGCACAAATACAGATTTTATACGGCTTGGTTTTGCAGAATATAAAAAAGATTTTGACCTGAGCAGTTTTCAAATGATGCGCACAGAAGACAGCTTATTTAAATGGGATCCTAAAATGCTTACAGTGCATCAATTAAATCTTTCAATTGACTCAGTTAAAAAATTAAACGCTGATGTTAATAAACAGCTTCACTCGCAATTAAACCCATTACTTACGTTTTATCAATATTCAGATAGTGCATGGACAGTATCCTGATTCGCTTAAAAATAAATCTATAAAAAGCATGAGTGATATAATACCGGATACAGCAATCGTTCGCATTTACGACAGGGCACTTACACATGCTAACACTGCGCAAAGTTTTGCACAGCTTTCAGGCACAGATTATTTAGCAAACGAAGGTCTTTTAAGAAGCAATCGTGTTGAATGGAATCGCAAATTCACTTTATCAATTGCATGTCTTGTTTTATTTATGATTGGTGCACCGCTGGGTTCAATTATACGTAAAGGCGGCCTTGGTTCGCCGCTTGTTTTTTCAGTTATCTTTTTTGTGATATTTCACCTGCTTGATACGTTTGGAGAAAAATTTGCAAAGCAGGGCGTAACCACTGCTTTTACTGGTATGTGGCTTTCAACATTTATATTAATACCCGTTGGAATTTTTTTAATTTCAAAAGCTATGCGTGATTCGCAATTATTCAATAAAGAATTTTATTTCAGATTTTTTAAAAAGATTAAAACAATGTTGCCCCTAAAAAAAGCAGCCTGAATTGTATTCCTAATTTCAGGTTTATTAATTTGTAGTTCTTAAGTAAATCAGTTGCAAACAGAAAAGAAAAATTTTAAAGTACAACAATGGATAACGGCTTTATCTGTTATTCTTTTTGCTGCAAAAATTACTGCATACTATTATACCAATTCGCTTGCCATACTTTCTGATGCGTTGGAAAGTATTGTAAATGTAATTGCAGGTTTTATTGGTTTATATAGTTTATATGTTGCAGCAAAACCAAAAGATATTGAACATCCTTATGGTCATGGTAAAGCTGAATTTATTTCTGCGGCAGCAGAAGGCGGTTTAATCTTCGCATCAGGCTTGCTTATAATTTATGAAGCAGTTGTAAATTTTATTGAGAACAAGCCTTTACAGCAATTAGATAAAGGTTTATGGCTTGTTGCTTCAACTGCTGTTGTAAACTGGATTGCAGGTTTTATTTGCGAACGCATCGGTAAAAAAAATAATTCGCTTGCATTACAATCAAGCGGCAAACATTTAAAAATTGATACATATTCTACGCTTACCATTATTGCTGCCTTAATTATAATTTTAATTACAAAATTTTTATGGCTTGATAAAATTGCTGCCAGTTATACTTGCAGTTTTTATTATGTACAATGGCTATACTATTATTCGAAAATCGCTTGCAGGTATTATGGATGAAGCAGATATGGATTTACTGAAAAAACTTGTTAGTACTTTAAATGAAAACAGGCGACCTAACTGGATTGATATACACAACCTGCGCATTCAAAAATATGGCAATGTGCTGCATATTGATTGCCATCTTACAGTACCGTGGTATTTAAATGTTTTAGAAGCGCATAATGAAGTAGAAGCTTTACAGCAATTAATAAAATCTCAATTTGGTGATGCGATAGAATTTTTTGTTCATACTGATGGAATTTTTCCTGTAAGTTGCCCTGTAAGTTTTAATGAAGATGGAACAACAAACTATCACTTCATTTATTGAAAAAAAATACTGGACTTTAGAAAATATTTTAAATGATAAACGCTATGGACTTGCTGAAATAAATTAATATAATACAATGAAGAATCTATCTATTGTTATACTTGTTTCTCTTTTTTTTATAACTGACATTTCTGCACAAAACAATTTAGCGCATACAAGAATAAGCATTCTTACATGTGGGCCCGGTGAAGATTTATATTCATTATTCGGGCACACTGCAATAAGAATCATTGACAGCACTAATCATACTGACATAGTTTATAACTGGGGCGGATTTACATTTGATCAACCAAACTTCTATATGAAATTTTTACGAGGTAAATTATTATACTATTCTTCTGCAGATTATTTCCCTGATTTTATGGATGAATATGTTTATGAACAACGCAATGTTTATGAACAGGTTTTGAATATTGACAGCGCCGCAAAAAAACGTGTTATTGATGCAGTAAATTTTAATTCTATCAGGTGATAATAAGTTTTATAAATATGATTTTCTGCTTGACAATTGTACAACGCGTGTAAAAAATATTGTGTTTGAAAATAATAAATCTGCAAGCATTGATACATCTATTGTACCGCAAGGCACAACTTCAAGAGACATGATTCATTATTATCTTGAACGTGGTAACCAGCTTTGGACAGAATTAGGAATTGATATTTTACTTGGCAGCCGTGTTGACAGAACTGTTTCAAACGATGAAGCCATGTTTTTTCCTGAATTTTTTATGAAAGGCTTAAATAATACACAAAATTCATCTCAGCCCTTTGTAAAAGCATTTTAAAACTATTTTCAGGGAAATGATCAAGCAAATTCCTTCATGGAAATATTTACCGCTAATAGTTACAACATTATGTTTGCCTTTTTTTATTTTTTATTTCAACCTTAAAAACAAAATGGGCAAAAGCAATTATTAAATTTTTTGATGCTGTGCTTTTATATGTTACGGGTTTAATTGGAATACTTAATTTTATTTATGTGGTTTGCAACAGACCACACAGTTTGTCAAAATAATTTAAATATTGCATGGGCATTGCCAACAAATTTTATTGCAGCATTCTGCACACTTAAAAAGCCAACATGGCTAAGCACTTATTTTTTTATTGCTGCTATAATTACAGGCTTATTATTAGCATCATGGTTTTGGTTGCCGCAACAAATGAATATTGCATTACTGCCTGTAATATTATTATTGCTTAATCGTTATGTAATTTTTACATCGCTTTACAAAAACAAATATATCCGTGCCTGAGAATAAAATTGTTTTATATAAAGGCTCTGAAATTTTTTACGAGATAAACGGCAATAAAAAGCCTGTGTTGGTTTTATTACATGGCTTTGCCGAAACAAGTGCTGTATGGGTTCATCAAACAAAATATTTACAAAAATATTTTACAGTAATTGTACCTGATTTGCCTGGTTGCGGAAAATCTGATCGAGCTTAAATATTGAAGCATCAAAAACAACAATTGAAGATTATGCAGAATTGTATTATCGCTATACTTAAAGAAGAAAATATAAAGCGCTGTACAATTCTTGGGCATAGCATGGGCGGTTATATAACATTGGCACTTGCAGAAAATCATCCTGAAATATTATCTGCATTTGGCTTTATACATTCAACTGCTTTTGCAGATAGTGAAGAAAAAAAACAAAACCGTTTACGCGGAATTGAAATGATAGAAAATTATGGCGGCTATACTTTTATTAAAGAATACAACACCTAATCTGTTTGCTCAAAAATTTAAAAATGAACATGCTGACGAAATTGAACAATTAATTGAACAGGGAAAATCTTTTAGTAAAAAAAGTTTACAACAATGTTATTATGCTATGATGAACAGGCCTGACAGAACAAATGTTCTAAAAAATTCTAAAATTCCTGTTTTATTTATAGCCGGTAAGCAGGATAATGCCGTTTCATTAAATGATATATTAAAACAAGTGCACCTTCCTGAAATTTCATACATTCACATTCTTAATAATGTCGGCCACATGGGCATGTGGGAAGCTGCACGATACAGTAAATGAATACGTGGAGGAATTTGTAAATGATACTGCTTAGAAACTTCATCAGTTATAAGTGTTTGCTTACGCTGGCTTTGCATTTTTTTTATTTCTGCTTCTTATGCAGATCATTTAAAAGGCGGATGGATAAAATATAGTTATCATAGGCAAGTCGGATGGTTCTAATTACTTACAGGGTTTCATTTTATCAATATTCAGATTGCAGCGAGCCGGAAAAAGTAGACCCTGAAATATTTATGGCTGTTTATGATGCCGGTTCAATGAGCAGAATACACAACAAAAACAATAAATATTACAAGCAGCCATAACGAGGTTAAGAATAATTTTGGCCCCTGCTTTCAAAACCCACCCACGATATGCTATATAATTGCAGAGTATTCGGCTGATATAACAGTGCCTGAAAATGATGGTGGTTATATTTTAACGGTGCAACGCTGTTGCCGCATTGCAGGCATAGCCAATGTTCCGACTTCTAACAGTTATGGGCTTACTTATACAATAACAATTCCGGGCGGCGCAAACAATAATGATAATAGTCCTGTTTTTGATTTCAGAGATACCGTTGCAATTTGCTACAATGAACATTTTAATATTGATCTTGGTGCAAAAGATATTGATGGCGATTCTTTAAGATACACGCTTTGCAGTGGCTTAACCGGCGGATTTTTAACTATGCCTGTTGTAGTAAATCCGCCTCCTCCGCCATATACAGCCATTCCATATTCCGGGTCGTATTCAGGTACTTTTCCATTAGGTGCAAATTCAAGCATTGATCCTGCATACAGGTGTTTTTAGTGGGGTTGCCCCATCTCAAATTGGTACTTATGTGGTCGCTGTTTGTGTTGATGAATTCAGAAAAGGTGTATACATTGGACATACAAGAAAAGAAATTCATTTAGATGTTGAAAACTGCAAATTGGGAGGCGCCAATTTAAAACCATCTTATATAACGTGCGATGGTTTCGATTTTACTTTTTCAGATGAAATAGACAATCGCCAGGTATCATTATTTATGGGATTTTGGTATTGACAGTATCGCCACAGATACCTCAAGCCTGGAACATCCAACGTATAATTATAAAGATACCGGCGATTATATTGTAAAATTACGGTGCATAATGATATAGGCTGTTCAGATTCTGCAACTACACATGTAAAAATTTATCCGGGGTTTATAACTGATTTTGCTGTTAACGGAAGCTGCATCAAAAATCCTTATGCTTTTACAGATCTTACAACAACCAAATATGGTGTTGTAGATTCATGGCATTGGAGTTTTAATGAAGAAGGCACTGACACTGTTCAAAATCCAAATTATCTTTTTGCAGATACCGGCTTGAAAAATATTACACTTATTACAACCAATTCAAAAGGATGTATTGATACAGTAACAAAACCATTGGATGTATCACTGGGTCCAGACGTTGCATGTAAAATTTCACTGATACGCTCATTTGCAGTATTGATACACTTCAGCTACGGGCTTCTTCTTTAACCGCAGGGGCAACATTTAACTGGCAGCCTGCATATAATATCAGCAATGTAAATTCATCCATCGCCATTTGTTTCACCCAAACAAACTACTGCATACAATCTTACCGTAAGCTATAAAGGTTGTACAGCTGTTGATTCAGTACTTGTAAATGTAATAGATAAGGTAGAAGTAAGTTTGCCGGCTGATACCACTATATGCAGCACAGACAGCGTAACACTAATACCTTCAACAAATGCATTATACTTTTCGTGGTCGCCTCCGGAAGTTTAAACGATGCAACAATTAAAGAACCGGTAGCCGTACCCGTGGCAAATACCAGGTATGCAGTGTTAGCTTCTGTTGGCAAATGCTCGGCAAATGCTGCTCAAACTGTAAAAGTTGTTCCATATCCTGTTTCAAATGCGGGCGATGATGTTGTAATTTGCTATGGGAAAACAGCACAATTAAGTTCCAGTATTGATGGAACGAATTTTAGCTGGTCTCCTGTTAATTCACTTATTAATACAAACACGTTAACACCAACAGCGGGGCCTGAAACAACTACCGCTTACGTTTTAACCGTAACGAGCACGGAAGGTTGCCCGAAACCTGTAAATGATACAGTTGTTGTTAACGTAATTCCTAAAGTAGCGGCATTTGCAGGTAATGATACAACCGCTGTAATAAACCAGCCATTACAATTACATGCATCTGGTGGTGATAGTTACCAATGGTCTCCACCCACCTATTTAAACAATGCCTCTGTTTCAAATCCCATTGCTACTTTACCGGGCGGTGTGGATACTGTTATTTATCATGTAAGAGTATCAACAGAGCAGGGGTGCGCAAGCAGTGATAGTATAAAAATTCATTTGTTTGAAACAAAGCCTTCCAGTATTTGTACCAACTGCATTTACTCCAAATAGTGATGGATTGAATGATGTCATCCGCCCTATAATTACGGGCATGCAAAAATTTATTTACTTCCGCATATATAATCGCTGGGGCCAATTGCTTTTCAGCACAACGCAGGAAGGTCAGGGCTGGGATGGACTTTATAATGGCAGAAAACAACCAAGCGGCACTTACATTTTTGCCACCAGCGCTATTGATTATACTGGTAAAAGTTATTTTAAAAAAGGAACCTTTGTACTTATCCGATAAACAACAAAAATCAATGTTGTTATTCATGTGCCACCATTACAGGCACTGTACTTTGATAAGCCAATTTTTTTGTGTGGCCGGTAATAAAAAGTTTATGCACGAGTGAATGTTCTTTATTGATCGTAATAATCAGGTCGATATTTTTATCCTGTGCAAACTGATTAATTGCATCATCTATATCATACAGTCTCAAAAAATAAAACTCAGGATTAAACTCAGCAAACATTTCTCTTAATTTCTGCTGTTCGGCAGCGTAGTTTTCTGAAAGCGCGATGTAATGTTCACTGTTTACATTTACAATATGCAGCTTTGCATCAAAAGTTGATATTACTTTTTTTATAGGACCAGATGGCGTTGTACTCACAACATTTTTCAAGTCTGTAGTAAGCAGCACATTTTTAATTTCGCTGTAAGCGGCGTTAGATGGAATTATCATAACCGGACAGAACTTATTCTCAGCCATTTTAAGTGCATTGCTTCCCATAAATATCTGTGCTAAAGAAGATTTTCCTGTTATGCCCATTATTATTAAATCTGCCTGGCGGTGGCGTGCAAGCTTTTCAAGCTCTGTAAGAAAATCGCCCCGTTCTGTACAAACACTTATATTGATAGCCCTGTTTAACAGCAATTCTTCTTTTAACTTTTCCAGTCCCTCAATACGGTTTTCTTCCTCATCAGGTTTATCAAACGTATGATAGAGTGTAATTTCAACCTCAGGATGATCGGTTAGCAATTTAACTGCATATCTCGCTGCATTAATTGATGTTTCTGAAAAGTCTATTGGTACAATAACGGTGTTCATAACAAAATGGTTTGCGTGTTATATTACAAATAAAAGGTTTTTTTAAAAAATAGTATATTTTATTTCTTGCTTTTTTAAACTAAATTTCATTGCAAACAATTTTACACAGGTTGTCTTTACGCTAAAAGCTTTATTATATTCGTTCCAAATTTTCTGATGTATTTATTAGGTATTGATATAGGCACATCTTCTGTAAAAGTATCTGTTGTAAATGTACAAACGCAACAATGTGTTGCCAGTGCTTTTTACCCCGAAACAGAAGCAGAAATAATCAGTGTAAAGACAGGCTGGGCAGAACAGGACCCTGACACATGGTGGGCATATTTACAGCAGGCATTAATGAAAGCAAATGTTTCCGGCAAATATGATCCCATGCAAATTGCTGCTATCGGAATTGCTTATCAAATGCATGGACTGGTGATTGTAAATAAGCAACAACTTGCTCTGCGTAACAGCATTATCTGGTGTGATAGCCGTGCTGTAAATTATGGGGAGAATGCTTTTCACGCTATCGGTGAAGAAAAATGTTTGTGCAATCTTTTAAACTCACCAGGCAATTTTACAGCCTCGAAGCTAGCATGGGTTAAAGAAAATGAGCCGCAAACGTTTAAGCAAATTGATAAAATAATGCTGCCTGGAGATTTTATTGCCATGCGGTTAACCGGAAACATAACCACGACGCCGTCTGCGCTTTCAGAAGGTGTGATCTGGGATTTTCAGCAACACAAAATTTCAGAAGATGTAATGCAATATTTTGGTTTTGATAAACAACTTATTCCTGAAATAAAAAATGTGTTCAGCACACACGGTTTTTTAAAAAAAGAAATTGCTGATAAGTTAGGTTTAAAACAGGGAACACCTGTAAGCTATAAAGCAGGCGATCAATTAAACAATGCGCTTTCCTTAAATGTACTGCGGCCGGGCGAAGTTGCAGCCACAGCAGGTACATCAGGCGTTATTTATGCAGTTAGCGAAAACCTTGTATATGATAAAAAAAGCAGGATAAATAGTTTTGCGCATGTTAACCACGCAAAGGAAAAAAGAATCGGCGTATTGTTATGTATTAACGGCACAGGTATAATGAACAGCTGGATAAAAAAACTAAACGGTTCAAATAAAACTTATCAGCAGTTAAATATGGAAGCAGCCAATATACCTGCAGGAAGCGATGACCTGTTTGTTATTCCTTTTGGTAATGGTGCAGAACGTATGCTTAATAATAAACTGATAAGCGCTTCGATACAAAACATAGATTTGAATAAACATACATCATCACATGTTTACCGCGCCGTGCACGAAGGCATCGCTTATGCATTTCGCTATGGTTTAGACATTATGCGTGAAAATAATATTCAGCCAAAAATTATTCGCGCCGGCAAAGCAAACATGTTTTTAAGCGATGTATTTATTGATGCCTTTGTAAATGTAACCAACACACCTGTTGAACTGTTTGAGAACGATGGAAGCGTTGGTGCAGCATTGGGCGCGGGCATTGGTGCCAAAGTTTTTACCGATGAAACGGAAGCATTTAAAAACATGAAGCGTTTAAAGATTATTGAACCAAACGGTAAGCATGAATACGATATGCATTATGAAAAATGGAAACAATATTTAATGCGAGAATTAAACTAACAGTTTTTTAAATTGATAAAAATTAACCATGAAAGTTATAACAGGAAACAAAGAATTTTTCCCAGGCGTTAGTCAGGTAAAATATGAAGGCAATGAAACCGATAATCCGCTTGCCTTTCGCTGGTACGATGAAAGTAAAGTGATTGCAGGCAAAACCCTGAAAGAGCATTTGCGATTTGCCTGTGCTTATTGGCATTCGTTTGTAAACGTTGGCTCCGATCCATTTGGTGAGGGCACGCATAGTTTTTTATGGAATGAAAAACAGGACGCAGTTGAAAGAGCAAAAGATAAAATGGATGCGGCTTTTGAATTCATTACAAAAATGAATTTACCGTATTACTGTTTTCATGATGTTGATGTTGTAGATTATGCTAATGACATAAATGAAAATGATAGACGTTTGCAGGCGTTGGTTGAATATGCAAAACAAAAACAGCAACAAAGCGGTGTAAAACTACTGTGGGGAACAGCTAATCTTTTTTCTCACCGGCGATATATGAATGGCGCTGCAACCAATCCCGATTTTCATGTACTCGCGCATGCAGCCGCGCAGGTTAAAGCAGCGCTTGATGCAACCATTGCATTGAATGGAGAAAATTATGTTTTCTGGGGCGGACGCGAAGGTTATATGAGTTTACTTAATACAGATATGAAACGCGAGCAGGAACATCTTGCCAAGTTTTTACATACCGCAAAAGATTATGCAAGAGCCAATGGTTTTAAAGGAACTTTTTTTATCGAACCAAAACCGTGTGAACCAACTAAACACCAATACGATTACGATGCAGCAACTGTAATTGGTTTTTTACGGCAGTATGATTTGCTAAACGATTTTAAACTCAACATTGAAGTAAATCACGCAACACTTGCAGGCCACACATTCACACATGAATTGCAGGTTTCGGCAGACGCAGGTTTGCTCGGCAGCATTGATGCAAACCGCGGCGATTATCAAAATGGCTGGGATACCGATCAATTTCCAAATAATATTAATGAATTAGTGGAAGCCATGCTGGTTATTCTTGAATCTGGTGGTTTTAAAGGCGGCGGAATAAATTTCGATGCAAAAATCAGGAGAAATTCTACTGACCCTGCTGATTTATTTTATGCGCACATCGGCGGCATGGATAATTTCGCTAGAGCATTAATTATTGCTGATAATATTTTGGTAAATGGCGAATATAAAAAGCTGCGCGAACAACGTTATGCCTCATACAACAATGATAAGGGACAAGCTTTTGAAAATGGAAAATTATCATTGGAAGAATTAAGACAATATGCACTTGATAATGGTGAGCCCAAAATAATCAGCGGCAAACAGGAATATTTTGAAAACCTTATTAACAGGTTTATTTAGCTAAAACAGTTTAGGAATGAGCATTGGTGTTTTGGAACGGTAGTGCAAATAGCTTTCACCAAATTCAAGTACGAGCTTCCTTTCTTCTAAAAAAATTCCTGTGATGGTGTATACCGTTATGCAAATACACGAAATAAAATTATTAAGCAGTGGACTGTACAAAAAAATACTCCAAACAAAACCAAGTGTAGCACTATATAATGGATGGCGTACGTATTTGTAGAGATCTGTTTTGATAAGCTCTCTTGACAATTGTTTTTTCCGGAACACGTCTGCGCCGCTTAAGTCGAAGAAAAACCTGCGTATAAATAAAAGCATTATTATGCCGCAACCCAACATGCATGCAACAGCAATTACCTGTTCAACAGGATGCACATTCCATAAGTAAAAACTTTGAATTGAGAAATTATATGCTACAACAATTGTAAGCGAAACTGAGGCAAAAAAAGAATAACCGATTCTGTAAAATTTATACCTGGTCTTTAGAATCAATCGCATTTTTTGCTTAAATGTTTCATCCGCAAATAAACTGTGCAGAACAGAAAATATAATCCAAAGCAAAGTGAGAATGATGTGCGGTTTCGCCATGTTGTTTTTGAAAGATTTAGATAAAAATATGCATAAAAAAACCCGCTATTACTAACGGGTTAAAATTCTTTATTTGTAAAATTTAAAAGTTAGACGCTGTTGAAACCTGTCGTCCCTGCATACGGCCGCCTTTCATTAATCCATCATATTGACGCATTAATAAATGTGTTTCTATTTGCTGCAATGTGTCTAAAATAACACCCACCATAATCAGTAAAGATGTACCACCGTAAAAGCTACTAAATGCCTGGGTAACACCAAGCCGTTGCGCAAATCCCGGCAGAATACCAACAAGAGCAAGAAATATGGCCCCCGGTAAAGTTACTTTATCCATTATAGCACCGATGTAATCTGCAGTTGGTTGCCCGGGTTTTACACCAGGTACAAAGCCATTATTGCGTTTTAAATCTTCGCTCATTTGTTTAGGATTAAAAATAAGTGCTGTATATAAAAATGTAAAAGCAATAACCATTACCGCGTAAACTACCATGTACCATGCGTTGCTGGGATTTGAAAATATTTTTGCAATGCCTTGGGCTGAGTTGAGATTAGTAAAAGAAAAAAGCGTAGGCAGAAACATAATTGCCTGTGCGAAAATTATAGGCATAACGCCGGCACTATTTACTTTAACCGGAAGAAATTGTCTTGCTCCGCCAAACTGGCGATTACCAATAATTTGTTTTGCATAATTGATGGGAATCTTGCGAACACCCTGAATTAGAATTACCAGGCCCATAACAACGCCAACTAAAATAGCTATTTCAATAAGAAATATTAGTAACCCGCCGCCGCCGCTTTGCTGTTTGCTTTGAAATTCCTGAAGTATAGCTGTAGGAAAACGTCCTAAAATTCCAATCATGATAATGATAGACGTTCCATTGCCTAACCCTTTGTCCTGAATTTTTTCACCCAGCCACATTACAAATAAAGTTCCTGCGGTAAGAACAATAATTGTTGATGCAAAGAAATAATTATGATAAGCTGGCAACAATGCAACCTGGTAAGAAGGGCTTTCAAGATAGGCCACATAAGCACTTGCCTGCAAAACTGTAACGCCAACGGTTAAATAACGCGTCCATTGATTAATTTTTTTACGGCCACTCTCTCCTTCTTTTTGCAGCTTTTGCATTTGAGGAATTAATATGGTGGCTAACTGCATAAAAATAGAGGCAGAGATATAAGGCATAACGCCTAAAGCAAAAATAGAGGCATGAGAAAATGCGCCGCCTGCAAAAGTATCAAACAAACCAAGCATGCCGGTATTGTTTGTGTTTGATGCAGCCTGATCTAATTTAACGGGGTCTAAACCGGGAAGCACAATGTGTACACCAATTCTATACACAAGAATAAGAACAAGGGTTTTTATAATTTTATCCCGCAGCTCCTCAATGCTCCAGATGTTCTTAATTGTTTGAATAAATTTTTTCACTGAAAAAAATTAATAGATAAACGCAAAAACGCTTAACAAATGCGCAGACAAATATCGGTAAAAAAACTACTTTAAAATTTCTATGCTTCCACCGGCGTTTTCAATTGCTGATTTTGCCTTTTCGCTAACAGCATTAACTTTAAAACTAAGTTTGGCTTTTAATTCGCCGCTGCCTAAAATTTTTACTTTATCTGTTTTACCAACAAGACCATTACTGTATAAACTTTCGAAATTGAACTCAGAAAAATTATACTTCTCATTTAAGGCCTCAATTTGGCCGAGATTAAAAACTTTATATTCTGTGCGATTATGGTTTTTAAATCCGCGTTTCGGTAAACGGCGCTGAATGGGCATCTGGCCACCTTCATGTGCCATTTTACTTTTGTAACCTGTACGGCTTTGTCCGCCTTTATTACCTTTTGTTGAAGTGCCGCCTTTGCCGCTGGCTTCACCACGTCCTAAACGTTTTGATTTATGTACTGCACCTTCTGCAGGTTTTAAATTATGTAGTTGCATTTTGTGATTTTTAACTTAACGCTCCGCACAAACGGAGCTCGCTTAATAATTTTTTATTACAATCGTTACGCTAATTCTTCCACTTTTACAAGATGATTCACTTTACGAACCATACCTAAAATCTGCGGAGTAGCTTCAACTTCTTTTGAAGAATTAAGCTTATTTAAACCAAGCGCTTTAAGCGTTAGCTTTTGGCGTTCAGATCTATCTATCCCGCTTTTTACCTGTGTAATTTTAATTTTTTTCATAACCCTTATTTCTTAAGGAATTTGTTTTAATGCCTTATCCCTGAAATACCCTGCTTAATTTAAGATTGCGTTCTTTTGAAACCTGTATTGGCTCTCTTAATAAAGTAAGTGCTTTAATAGTTGCTTTAACCACGTTATGTGGGTTTGCAGAGCCAAGGCTTTTTGCCAATACATCTGTAACACCTGCACTTTCTAATACAGCACGCATACTGCCTCCGGCAATTACACCTGTACCATGTGCGGCTGGCTTAATTAAAATTTTTGCTGCGCCTTCTTTCGCAAACTGGTCGTGCGGAATAGTACCATGCATAATTGGTACCCTGATTAAATTCTTTTTTGCATCTTCTATGCCTTTCGTAATAGCTTCCTGCACTTCTTTTGCTTTTCCCAGGCCCTGACCAACAACGCCGTTTTCATTTCCAACAACAACCAGTGCAGAAAAACTAAAAGTACGCCCGCCCTTTGTTGTTTTTACAACACGGTTAACCGCAACTACTTTTTCTTTTAGCTCTACCTCACCACCCGGCTTAACTTTATTTACAGTAATTTTTGCCATTATAAATTTGAAATTAATTTAGAATTGTAATCCACCTTCACGTGCTCCGTCAGCCACCGCTTTTACGCGGCCATGATATAAATAACCGCTTCTGTCAAATACAACTTTTGCAATCCCTAATTCAGTTGCTTTGCGGGCAATAGCGGCGCCCACAAGTTTAGATTTTTCAGTTTTATTTATGTTCTGCGCACTAATGTCTTTATCTTTTGATGAAGCCGCAGTTAAAGTTTTACCGCTTACATCATCAATAATCTGTGCATAGATTTCATTATTACTTCTGAACACAGAAAGCCTTGGCTTTTCGTTTGTGCCTGCAGTGTTTCTGCGGATACGATAACGAATTTTCTGTCTTCTTAAAACCTTTGTATCCATAATATTTTATTTACCTGCTGCTTTACCAGCTTTACGACGAATTGTTTCTGTTGAATATTTAACACCCTTTCCTTTGTACGGTTCAGGTTTACGTAAACCCCGAATTTTAGCAGCAACCTGACCTAATAATTGCTTATCAACGCCTTCGATTATAATCTTTGGATTCTGGCCTTTTTCTGTTGCTGTTGCAACTTTTAATTCTTTAGGCACTTCAAAGATTACATTGTGCGAATAACCTAAAGAAAGATCCAAAACGTTACCCTGGTTAGTGGCTTTGAAACCAACACCTACCAATTCAAGTTCTTTTTTATAGCCGTCGGTTACACCTTTAACCATGTTTGCAATTAAAGCTCTGTACAAGCCATGTAAAGAACGATGCCGAATCTGGTCAGTTGGACGGCTGATATTAACTACGCCATCTTTAGCTTCAACACTAATATCCCTGTCAACAGATTCTTTCAATTCACCTTTCGGTCCCTTTACAGTAATCACATTATCTTTTCCAACAGTAATGGTGACACCATTTGGAACATTTACCGGAGCTTTACCAATACGAGACATAATAATTTATTTCGAATTAAGAAATATGACATAATACTTCGCCACCTACATTCTGTGCCTTTGCCTGTTTATCTGTCATAACACCCTTTGATGTGCTGATGATTGCAATACCCAAACCATTGATGACTCTTTTAAAATCTGTTGGCCTTGAATATTGCCTTAAACCCGGGCGGCTTACCCTTTCCAGCGAGCGGATAGCAGGTTGTTTTGTTTGAGGATCATATTTCAGGGCAATTTTAATAACACCCTGCTTATTATCATCTTCAAACTTATACTTTAAAATGTAGCCTTGATCGTACAAGATTTCTGTAATGCGTTTCTTTAAATTAGATGCGGGAATATCAACCACACGATGACCAGCCATCTGCGCATTACGTACTCTTGTTAAAAAATCTGCTATAGAATCAGTTACCATTATAATTCAAATTGAATATTATTAATTGAAATTTACCAGCTTGCTTTTTTTACCCCGGGGATTTTACCCGCCAACGCCATATCGCGAAACATAATTCTTGATACGCCGAAATAACCAACATAACCACGTGGACGGCCGGTTAACTGGCAACGGTTTTTTAAACGAACAGGCGAAGCATTTCTTGGTAATTTATCAAGACCTGCATAATCACCGGCTTCTTTAAGCGCTGTACGTTTAGCTGCATATTGTGCAACCATACGTTCTCTTTTTCTCTGCCTGGCTTCTATTGATTTTTTTGCCATAATTGTTTTTAAATTTCGAATCTTTAAATCGGAAATTCGAAATGAAACTGAATTCGGATTTCAGATTTTTTATTTTTGATTTTTATTGCTTTTTAAAAGGCATACCAAGTTCTTTCAGTAACTCATATGCTTCTTCATTATTTTTTCCTGTTGTTACGAATGTGATATCCATTCCGGTAATCTTATTCACTTTATCAATATCAATTTCAGGAAAAATGATTTGTTCGGTTACACCAAGTGTATAGTTGCCACGGCCATCAAATGACTTATCATTAATACCCTTAAAATCACGAACACGTGGAAGTGCAACAGAAATTAACCTGTCAAGAAATTCGTACATTTTTTCGCCACGCAAAGTAACTCTCGCACCAATCGGCATTCCTTTACGAAGCTTAAAATTTGAAATATCCTTTTTACTAAATGTTGCAACTGCCTTCTGACCAGAAATCTGTGAGATTTCCTCTAACGCAACGTCTACTAATTTTTTATCTGCAACAGCACCATTAACACCACGGTTAATACAAATCTTTTCAAGTTTAGGTGTTTGCATGATGCTTTTATATCCAAACCTTTTTACCAATGCAGGTACAACTTCATCCTTGTATTTCTTTGCCAATCTTGGCGTGTATTTATCTGCGGCCATTATTTAATTACCTCCCCGGATTTTTTTGCTGTTCGAACTAATTTTCCATCTTCATTACGGGCGCGTTTAACTTTTGTTGGCACACCGGCTTTTGCGTCCCAAAGCATAACGTTACTTATGTGAATCGGAGCTTCATTTTTTACCAACCCGCCTTTTGTATTTTTTGCAGACGGTTTTGTATGACGTGTAACCATGCCCACACCTTCAACTACAATTCGTGCGTCTTCAGGCAAAACTTTTAAAACCTTACGTGGCTTATAAATTGTTTTGCCATCTTCTTTTCTTGGTTTACTGTTACCGGAAATAACAATAACCATATCTCCTTTCTTTATATTAAACTTTGGTTTAAACCTGTTCATATCTTTACTTTTAGCCTTTAGCGGTTAGCTATTAGCCAACCAATTTTTTATTTCAAATCAGCTAATGGCCAACAGCCATCAGCCAACAGCTTATTTATAAAACTTCAGGCGCCAGTGAAATAATTTTCATGTAACCTTTATCACGCAATTCTCTTGCAACCGGCCCGAAAATTCGCGTGCCGCGCGGCTCATCTGATGCGTTTAATAACACAACAGCATTATCATCAAACCTTATATAAGAGCCATCTTTTCTTCTTAATTTATTTGTTGTACGCACAATTACAGCCTTTGAAACGGTGCCTTTTTTTACGCCACCGCTTGGAATTGCGTCTTTTACAGTAACAACAATCTTATCGCCAATCTTAGCATAATCCTGGCCGCTGTTTCCTAAAACGCGAATGCACAATACTTCTTTTGCTCCGCTGTTATCTGCTACATTTAGGCGACTTTCCTGCTGAATCATTTTTTTAGCTTTTAGCTATTAGCGGTTAGCTTTTAACTAACCAGAATTTTATTAATCGTTCCGAACGGCTAACAGCTAACAGCTATCAGCTAACGGCTTATTTACTATTTTGCTTTTTCAACAACTTCCACCAAACGCCAACGTTTTGTTTTACTCAACGGGCGTGTTTCCATAATCTTTACTATATCGCCAATACCGCATTCATTCTTTTCATCATGCGCATGAAACCTGGTGGTTTTCTTAACAAACTTTCCGTAGATGGGGTGTTTAACCCTTCTTTCAACAGCAACTGTAATGGTCTTATCCATCTTACTGCCGCGAACAACGCCGGTTCTTATTTTGCGTAAATTTCTTTCCGCTGATTTTGTTTCTTCTGACATTATATTATGCTTGTAATGTTCTGTTCTTTAATTCGGTTTGCAACCTTGCAATGTCTTTGCGTAAACTGCGAATGCTTAATGGATTTTCCAACGGTGAAATTGCATGAGCAAATTCAAGCTTCTTTAAGCGAAGTTTATCCTCAGTTATACGTGCTTTAAGATCTTGTTCATTTAAATCTTTCAAGCTTTTATTAAATTCAATTCTATTAGCCATCACTAAAAATTTATTCTTTTATATCAAGCTTGCAAATCTCTTCTTGCAATAAATTTCGTTTTAATTGGAAGCTTTTGCGCAGCCAAATGCATTGCTTCCTGCGCTACCTGCTCACTTACGCCATCGCATTCAAATAAAATGCGGCCCGGTTCAACTACTGCAGCCCAAAATTCAGGATTACCCTTTCCTTTACCCATTCTCACTTCAAGTGGTTTGCGGGTAATCGGCTTATCAGGAAATATCCGAATCCATACATTTCCCTCGCGCTTCATAGCACGTGTTAAAGCCTGGCGGGCAGCTTCAATCTGCCGGTTGGTTAACCATATTGGCTCCAATGATTTTAATGCATAAGAACCAAAAGATATAGATGTGCCACGCTTTGCAACGCTACGAATTCTTCCCTTCTGTGCTTTTCTGTGTTTTGTTCTCTTTGGCTGTAACATTTGTTAAGCTTTTAGCTTCTAGCATTTGCTATTAGCACTTTAATAATTTACATTTTATAAGCCATAAGCTAACAGCGAATGGCCAATAACTTTTCTTATCTTCTGTTATCTCTTCTTCCTCCACCACGGTTATCCCTGTCACCCCTGTCTCTGTCTCGCGGACCATCATTTCTTCTTTCTCTCCTATCGCTTACATCACCTTTTCCGCCAATAAAGTTTGGATTGAGTTCTCTCTTGCCTAATACTTCGCCTTTACAAATCCATACTTTTATTCCAATCTTTCCATATACCGTTAAAGCAAAAACATTTGCATAATCAATATCCATGCGGAAAGTATGCAGCGGCACACGGCCTTGTTTAATTTCTTCTGTACGTGCAATTTCAGCACCACCTAAGCGACCGGCAACTTTTACTTTTATTCCTTCAGCACCCATGCGAAGTGATGAAGCAATTGCCATTTTAATAGCTCTTTTATAATTAATGCGGTTTTCAATCTGGCGGGCGATATTATCACCTACAATCATTGCATCTAATTCGGGGCGGCGGATTTCAAGAATATTTATCTGAACATCTTCGTTGCTTGTAAGCTTCTTTAATTCTTCTTTAATCCTGTCAACCTCATTTCCGCCTTTACCAATGATAATCCCCGGTTTTGATGTATGAATAGTTACAATCAATTTACCTAATGTGCGCTCAATTACAATTTTCGAAATACCGCCTTTATTGATACGCGCATTGAGATAATTTCTGATCTTATTATCCTCGATAAGCTTCTTGGCAAAATCTTTTTTATTGCCGTACCAGTTGCTTTCCCATCCGCGGATAATACCTAACCGGTTACCAATTGGATTTGCTTTTTGACCCATATTAAGGTTTAAACTTTTTATTAATTTTTTGTATCAACAATTATCGTTACATGATTACTGCGTTTGCGCACTCTGTATCCACGACCTTGCGGTGCGGGGCGCATACGCTTTAATGTTCTGCCGCCATCAACAAAAACTGTTTTTACGATAAGGTTCGCATCTGCTGCGCTTTTATCAGTATTGCTTTGTTGCCAGTTGCTTATTGCGCTTCTTAAAAGCTTTGCCAGCGGTACTGCGTTATGCTGAGGATGATGCTCTAAAATACCAAGCGCTTTTTCAACCTGCATTCCACGAATAACATCAGCCAGTAAACGCATTTTGCGCGGACCTGTTGGATAATTTCTAAGTTTTGCTACTGCTTCCATTTTTAATTTTCAGTTTTCTGTTTTCAATTTCCAGTTTTAGCCTGTTATATAAACTACAAACTAAAAACTGAAAACTATAAACTATTGTTTGTTGCCTGAGTGTGCTTTAAAATTCCTGGTTGGAGCGAACTCGCCTAATTTATGCCCAACCATAAACTCTGTTATATAAACAGGAATAAATTTATTTCCATTGTGCACAGCGAATGTGTGGCCAACAAAATCAGGTGTAATAGTGGAACGGCGGCTCCAGGTTTTAATCACTGATTTTTTATTTTTTCCTTCGTTGATACCGGTAACTTTTTTATCCAGTTTTACATCTACGTAAGGACCTTTTTTAATCGAACGACCCATTTATATTTTAGATTTACGATTTCTGATTTAATTATTTTGCCAACTTTTTGCCATTCTTACGCTGAAGGATAAGCTTATTACTCGCCTTTCCACGCTTCCTTGTAATTTGTCCTTTAGCATATTTGCCGCTTCTACTCCTTGGATGCCCACCTGAAGCTTTACCTTCACCACCACCCATCGGATGATCAACCGGATTCATAGCAACACCGCGGTTGCGTGGACGAATACCTCTCCAGCGGTTTCTTCCTGCTTTACCCATTGTCTGCAAATTGTGGTCGCTGTTTGAAACAACACCTACTGTTGCATAACAATTAACCAAAACCCTTCTTAATTCACCTGACGGCATTTTAAGCACTGCATATTTTTCTTCCTTACCTGTAAGCTGTGCCGATGAACCTGCACTTCTTGCAAGCTTACCACCCTGGTTAGGCTGCATTTCAATATTATGAACATTGGTACCTAACGGCATGTTTTTTAATTGTAAGGCGTTGCCAATTTCCGGTGCCACACTGTCACCTGAAATAACTGTGGTGCCAACCTGTAAACCCTGCGGTGCAATGATGTATCTTTTTTCACCATCAGTATATTCAACCAATGCTATAAAAGCAGAACGGTTTGGATCATATTCAACAGATAAAACCTTAGCTTGTATATCTTTTTTATTGCGTTTAAAATCAATAACGCGGTATTTTCTTTTATGACCACCGCCAAGATAACGCATAGAGCGGCGCCCCTGCGCATTACGGCCTGCAGTATGATGCAGTGGCTCCAACAGACTCTTCTCAGGTTCGTTGGTAGTAATTTCTGCATACGCGTTTCCAATTCTCCAACGCGTGCCTGCTGTTACCGGTTTATATTTTTTTAATGCCATGATGAAAGTCAAAAGTTAAAAGTCAAAAATCAAAAACGTTGCTGATAGTTTAGTTTCCAATTTACTTTTTACTTTTTAGTTTTTAATTTTTAAATATTAGCGTACAAATCAATTGTATCGCCTTCAGCCAATGTTACCAATGCTTTTTTATAAGCAGGTCTAACTCCTTTAATAAAACCAGCTTTTGTAAACTTCGTTTTATTTTTTCCCGGAGCAACCAACGTATTCACATCAATCACCGATACACCGTAAAAATCTTCCACTGCTTTTTTTATTTCAAGCTTATTTGCTTTACGGCTTACTTTAAAAGCATAACGCTTTAATTTCTCCTGCTGCGCATTTGCTTTTTCTGTAAGAATTGGTTTTATTAAAACTTCTGCTAACTGCATTTTTCTTTTATTGAAATGTTATTCGTTTATGCTTCTGTTGTTTCTTCCTCTGCTTCTTCCGTAAAAATCTTTGCCGCATTTTCTGTTAACACCAACACATCAGCATTTACAATATTGTATGTATTCATATCAGCCAAAACACTGCTTTCAACTTTAGGCAAATTGCGCAGACTTAAAAACAGGTTATCGTTAAATTCATCAACAACAAACAAGGTTTTTTTGCCCGCAATCTGTAAATTTTTTAAGGCATCTGCTATCTGTTTTGTTTTTGGTGCATCAAATTGAAAATCTTCAACCACAACAAGCGCATTATTTTTTGTTTTGTATGAAAGGGCGCTCATTTTGGCAAGATCTTTTACTTTTTTATTCAGCTTAAAATTGTAGCTATGTGGTTTTGGGCCGAATACTGTACCACCACCTTTGTATAAAGGGTTACGAATGTTACCTTTTCTTGAACCACCGGTACCTTTCTGACGGTGCAGTTTGCGGCTTGCACCATGTACTTCGGCACGTGTTTTTACTTTATGTGTACCCTGGCGTTGCGCAGCCTGGTATTGTTTAACAGCCAGATAAATTACATGATCATTTGGTTCAATACCAAAAATATCATCAGGCAATTCCATTGTTCTGCCAGTCTTTTCGCCTTTTATATTTAAAACATCAACTTGCATTTCTTCTGATTAAATTATTTCTGAATTAAAACAATAGAGCCGTTATGACCCGGTACAGAACCGCTGATAAGAATATAATTTTTATCAGGAAATATTTTTACAACTTTTAATCCCTTCAGTTTTACACGGTCACCGCCCATTCTTCCGGCCATGCGAACGCCTTTAAATACACGTGAAGCATCAGAAGAATTACCTATAGAACCTGGTGCACGTGAACGGTCGTGCTGGCCGTGTGATTGTCCGCCTACACCATGAAATCCATGGCGTTTTACTACACCCTGGAAACCTTTACCTTTTGATGTCCTACTACATCAACGTCTTCACCTTCAGTAAAAATATCAACAGTAATTGTTTCACCTAAAGCTTTAGAAATATTATAATCGCGGAATTCTTTTACGAATTTTTTTGGAGCCGTGTTAGCTTTTGAGAAGTGGTTTGTTTCGGCTTTTATGGAGTGTTTTTCGTTTTTATCGCCGAACGCTAATTGAAGGGATTGTAACCATCAGAGTCTTTTGTTTTAACCTGGGTTACTACGCAGGGGCCAGCTTCAATAATGGTACAAGCTGTTTGCTTTCCATCGGGAGTGAAGATGCTGGTCATCCCAATCTTTTTACCAATAATTCCTTTCATTTATTTGCGGTTTTTGCCCCGCATGGTTATAAGGACATTCCGATGATAATCGGCATTCAATCCCTGTTTGCCACCGACCTTTTCTTTTGTTTTCCCGATTTAATCGGGAAGAGAAGTACCGGCAGTAAACAAACCTCGAAGGGCTTGTTTATATTTCAGAACCATAATTTTCAAGATTAAAAGGATTTTGAGAATCTTTTAATCATCATGGTTTATTATTTGTTCAGAGCTGTTTTTTCCGCTGTACGGGATTGACAGATGAATATTTGTAAGAACTTTTTTATTTCCGCATAATCCACCTAAATCAGGCGAATCATGATTCTACGCTTTAATCTCTACTTCAACACCGGAAGGCAAATCCAGTTTACTTAATGCATCTACAGTTCTTGAAGAAGAAGTGTAAATATCAAGCAAGCGCTTATGCGTTGCCAACTGAAATTGTTCACGGCTTTTTTTGTTTACATGCGGTGAACGCAGAACGGTAAAAATTCTCTTGTGTGTTGGAAGAGGAATCGGCCCTGTTACTACTGCACCTGTACTGCGTACAGTTTTCACAATCTTCTCTGCAGATTTATCTACCAGGTTATGATCGTACGACTGTAATTTTATTCTGATTCTTTGAGACATATCAAATCCAATTTTTTCAAATTGGGAGCGCAAAGTTATGTTATAGAGTATACCATGCAAGCTTTTAAGAAAGTTTTTTAGAATAATTATATTGATGAGTGAAGTTATGGCTTTCGAATGCAGCACCGCCTAATCTGCCAAACCGTTTTTTACGGCAAACATTACAAGCCTGGCCGTGTTACGCACGCCTACTTTTTCAATGAGCCTGGTGCGAATTCCTTCAACGGAACGCGTGCTAAGAAAGATTTCTTTGCCGATTTCCGCAGCTGTTTTTTCTTCGCAAATCATTTTTAAAACTCCCTGCTCTCCTTCAGTCAGTTCAATATTATGATTAAATGAAGGCTTTAAATTGTTTTTCGTCACCAGCTTTTCAACAAGCCTTTCATAATTAAAGATAAACCTGCAAAAAATATTAGCTTTTGGAAAAACATTACCAATAAAGTAATTGAAGCGATTTATTACTTAATGGCACTGATAGTTTATATGCCTTTTAAAAAACAAAACAAAAACACCAACCTCATTTAAATATTCACCATGCACATTTTTCTTAGCTTTACCGCCAATCATGCAGCTCGCATCATTTCTTGCAAAACGCATAGCATTCAACAACCAGCATTCTTTCTCAAGATTCATCATACGTCTTGCCACGGCTGCAACTGCTTTAAGTGTTGCCGCCATGATTATAACACTTGCCTTTGTTAATGGCTTTCAGTATGCAGTAAGTAATAAGATATTTAATTTCTGGGGGCATTTAAGAGTACAGGAATACGAGCCTGATAAATCTTACATTGCTGAAGAAACTCCATGGCCACCTAATGATACCACGCTGCAAATTTTACACGTGTTTCCGCAGATAAAACAAGTGCAGGCTTTTGCTACTAAAAGCGCAGTGGTTGAAAATAATAAAGAGATTGAAGGCATTTTGTTTAAAGGCGTTGAAAGCAATTATAATTTCAATAACCTTTAATCATTTTTAAAACAAGGCAGGTTTCCGCAATTTAATGACAGCGCTTACAGCAAAGACATTTTGGTTTCACAGTTTATTGCGAATGAACTGCAGATACATTTAAACGATTCAATAAATGTTTATTTTATAAATCAGCAGGAAGGCAGAGCATCTGTTCGCCGGTTGCATGTGTGCGGTATTTTTAAAACAGGCATGGATGAATATGATAAAACTTTTGCTATCGGCGATTTGCGTTTACTGCGGCGCGTTTTTAACTGGCAACATAATGAGATTGGCGGATATGAAATTTTTCTGAATGATTATAAAAAAATGGATACTATCAATTCCGAATTGTATAATATGCTTCCGCAGGCATGGATAAGCCGCACGATAAAACAAATTTATCCAAACATATTTGACTGGCTGCAAATACAGGGCGTAAACCGAACCGTAATTTTTGTTGTAATGTCAATTGTTGCAGTTATAAATCTTCTAACCTGTTTACTTATCTTAATTCTTGAACGAACAAGAATGATTGGTATTTTAAAAGCAATTGGCAGCCGCGACTGGACAATACAAAAGATCTTCCTGTATCATTCAACAATTATTGCCGGAGCAGGAATTATAATTGGGTTGGTATTTGGTTTAGGCATTTGCATTTTACAGCAACATACAGGTTTTATAAAAATGAACGAATCTGCATATTATGTTTCAGAAGCACCGGTGTATATAATCTGGTGGGAAGTTGTTGCGGTTTGTGCAGGAACGCTGTTGGTTTGTCTTGTTTCCCTTCTTCTTCCTACCCTATTTATAAAAACAATTCAACCTGTAAAAGCAATTCAGTTTAGATAATACTTTCCGTAAACGAATATGCTCTTTGCATGAAAGAATTACTTATGTTTTTTACCATTAATCCAATCTTTATGGTTATGCGCCATTTCGATTTTTTTGGTGCAGCGTTCAATATCAGTTCTGTAATCTTTTATCTTTTCATCATTGACTGAAACAAGAATAGCGCGTTCAAAATAATTAATTGCCGCATCAAACTTCATATTTAATTCTTCAGCAATAGCATAACGATAATACACCCACGATTTTTCGATAGTTGAAATTGTAAGGCAACTATCAAGATGTTTTTTTAACTCATCATATCGTTCCATATCAGTAAGCAATATGGCATAATGAAAATATGGATGCGGGTAAAACGGATCGCTTTAATCGCAGTCTTAAAATGTGTTTCTGCTTTTTTATAATCGTCAAACTGTGTTTTATATAACCAACCAAGCGAATTATGTGTTGGTGCATGATTAGGTACATCATATAATATCGTTTCAAACTTGCGTAATGCATCTACATGTGCGCTTTTTTTTATGTCAGCTTCCGCTTCCAAAAATAATTCTTCAATGTTCATAGGTTCTCTTTTACCAGCCAAGCAACCATGCAAATATTAATGGCGCAACAATGGTTGCATCGCTTTCAACAATAAATTTTGGTGTATGAATATCCAGTTTACCCCAGGTAATTTTTTCGTTTGGAACAGCGCCTGAATAAGAACCATAAGAAGTTGTTGAATCGCTGATCTGGCAGAAATAACTCCAGAAAGGAACATCATGCCATTCCAAATCCTGGTACATCATCGGCACAACACAAATAGGAAAATCACCGGCAATACCGCCGCCAATCTGGAAAAATCCAACACCCTTTGCCTGAACAATTGTTTCTGTACCAGTCTGCCAGCCAAACCATGTATTCAATACCGCTTTTTACAGTTGCTGCTTTCAATTCATTTTTTATAACATAGCTCGCAAAAATATTTCCCGTCGTACTGTCTTCCCAACCCGGCACAACAATAGGAATATTTTTTTCTGCTGCTGCAACCATCCAGCTGTCTTTTGGATCAATCTCATAATATTGTTCGAGTTCTCCGCTTAAAACAGTTTTATATAAAAATTCATGCGGAAAATATCGTTCACCTTTTTCTTCCGCATCTTTCCATTGCTTTACCAAATGTTTTTGCAAACGGCGAAATGCCTCTTCTTCAGGAATACAGGTATCGGTAACGCGGTTGTAATGATTTTCCAATAAATCCCATTCTTCCTGTGGCGTAAGATCGCGATAATTGGGAACACGTTTATAACTGTTATGCGCTACCAGATTCATTACATCTTCTTCAAGGTTTGCACCGGTGCAGGTGATAATATGAACCTTGCCCTGCCTGTATCATTTCTGCCAGAGAAATACCCAGTTCAGCGGTACTCATAGCACCGGCCAGTGTTATCATCATTTTTCCACCTTCGGTCAAATGTGCTTCATATCCTTTTGCTGCATCCACTAAAGCAGCGGCATTAAAATGGCGATAATGATGTTCGATAAATTGAGAAACAGGTCCTTTGTTCATGTTGTGTTTTTAGGCGGCAAAATTAATTTTTTACACCAAGTGTTGAAGATGATTTTTTTATGAGAATATGATTAACCTAATGATAACATTAAGTAGTCGGGTTAAAAAATCGTATCACAATACGGCATTCATGCTAAATAACTTCACTAAATTTGAAACTGTGAATATCTATGGGATGAAATTTTTACTACTATTTTATTATGCTTTTAACCTGTTTACAACTTTTCAGCATAACAGCGATAAGCAACTGGTGATAAACGGAACACTTAATAATATAACAGAACCCATTTCTTACATCTATATTGATATTCTTAAACCAGATGACAATGGTATAGATAGTGTGAAAGTTATAAACAACAAATACAGTTACCACACTGCTTTAACGGCGGCAACACTCGTTACGTTGTATGCAAAAAGTCCGGCTAATCCCGATGCGATACAAATTAAAGACATGATGCCGCTTATGCTTGGACCAGCTACAGTTAATATATCATCAAGAGATTCATTTTGTAATGCCAAAGTAACCGGCTCCGAAGCTTTTAAAGAATATATAGAATTAGATAGCCTTTTCATTAATCCGTACACGCACAAAAAAATGTGCATGCGTCCAGACCCTGCCATTTATTATCATTATTTTAAAACACATCCTTCTTCTGTAATAAAGCCTTACATTCTTGACAATTATGGTGGTTTGGTTTCTGCTGATGACATAAAAAAAGTAATTACACCATTGTATAACAAACTATCAGTTGATGATAAAAATTCTTTTTTTGGAGAAAGAGTAAAAAAATTAATCGACAAAACAAAATAAATGAGCAAGCTATTCTTGCTTTTTATTCACGATGCAAACTCCTGCCAATATCATCATTAAACAGCCAATTTCTAAAGCAGTGATTGTTTCGCCAAAAAATAACCCCCATACAATTGCAACTAAGGGAATGCCATAAGTAACGGTTGATGCGAAAATGGAACCGGCGCTTTTTACAAGTTTATAAAACCAAACGGATGCAATTGCAGTTCCTAAAATCCCAAGCGTTGAAGCAGCAAGTATGGAAACAGGAATTTTGTTTTGCATTAATGATAAATTGAAAAATCCTGTACATGCTAAAACAATTAAACAAACGGGAATAAAAAATAAAAATGCAATTGCTGCAATAAGCATCGAAGGAATGTCTTTTAAATAATGGCTAACCACATGCACATTGGTTCCATAGCAAACCGTTGCAATCAACACTAAACCAGAATAACCAAAATTTGTAAAATTTATTTGATTGTTTGAGGCAAACGGTAATAAAATCAATCCTGCAAAACCAATAATAACACCCGCAATTTTTGTTGCAGTTATTTTAAGCTGAAAAAAAGCAACACCAATTATTATTGCGCATAATGGTGTAAGCGCGTTTAAAACAGAAGCCAGCGAGCTGTCAATTTTTATTTCAGCAAGGCAATATAAATATGCAGGGAAAAAGTTACCAAGTAATCCTGCAATTATTATTGCAGCATATTTATTTTTCGGAACTTGTTTAAATCCTTTAATCGCAAAAGGCAGCAATACAATACCGGCACTTAAAATTCTGATGGACGCAACCTGGTAAGCGCTTAAGTGCTGCATACCTATCTTCATTAAAATAAATGAACTGCCCCATATTATTGAAAGTATTAAAAAAAGCAGCCATTTATTAGTTTGCATCCGCCGGAAAAATTTGCGCAAATGTCATACATTCATCAATAAAAAAATTATGGACACTACTAACCTTGAAAAAATTGATACAAGAGCACCTTCATCATTCGACAAACAAACAACAAAAGACAAAACACAAAACGTTCTGGAAGAATTGAATGAACTTCAAAATCTTTTATATGCAGAAAGCAAACACGCTATTCTTGGTTGTTATCCAGGGCATGGATGCAAGTGGTAAAGATGGTTTAATAAGACATGTGTTTGGCAATCTCAATCCGCAGGGTGTTACTGTGCATTCTTTTAAACAACCAACAGCAGAAGATTTAGCACATGATTTTTTATGGAGAATTCATTTACACACGCCGGCGAAAGGTTATATACAAATATTTAATCGCTCACATTATGAAGATATACTAATAACAAGAGTGCATAAATTAATTGACGATGAAACAGCAGAAAAGCGAATGAAGGCGATTAATGATTTTGAACAAATGCTTGTTGAAAATAATAATACAGAAATATTAAAATTTTATTTGCATGTTTCTTCGGAAAAACAGCATGAACGTTTGCAGGAAAGAATAAACGATAAAACCAAACAGTGGAAATACAATGAACAGGATTTTATTGAAGCTGCACTACGAAAAGAATATTTAAACGCATATGAAGATTGTTTTAAACACTGTAATAAAATTCCGTGGACGATTGTACCGGCAGACCAAAACTGGTATAAAGAATTTATTGTTGCCAATGAATTGTATAAAACGCTTAAGAATTTAAAAATGAAATATCCGGGAATAAAAAAATAGCAAAGCCTTTTAAAAAACATACATTCACATTTATTATTAACAACCAAAATTTATTTTATGGGACTTCATAAAAGAATTTAAAGAGTTTGCCGTTAAAGGCAATGTAATTGACCTTGCAGTTGCTGTGGTTATCGGCGCTGCTTTTGGCGCTATTGTTACATCTCTTGTTGATGATGTGATAACTCCGCTGATACTTACCCCGGCACTGAATGCTATTGGCGCATCAGACATTAATAAACTTACATGGGGAGCAGTAAAATATGGAAACTTTCTTGCTGCTGTTATCAAGTTTATCGTTATTGCTTTTGTTTTGTTCCTGATTATAAAGGGAATAAATGCTACCAAGAAAAAAGAAGTTCCTGTTGAAACAGCTCCTACCCTTTCAACTACAGATCAATTATTAATGGATATTAGAGATGAACTGAAAACCAAACCATCTGTATAAATAGTCAGTTGTCATTGGTTAGTAAGCTATGAATCACCAAATTGAGAATAATTAATATTGGTGCCTGAGATTCATAATTACTTTTGATAATAAACTGTGTAAAACTCTGTTTCGCATATCTTTTACTTGTATTTACATTGCGACCGGTTTTACACAGTTTTATTTTTTAAACCACAACAGTGAATACAGAAACTTACCAGATAAAACTCGAACATTTTGAAGGTCCTTTTGATTTGCTTTTGTTTTTTATTGAAAGGGATGAGCTGGATATTTATAATATTCCCATCAGTAAAATAACAAAAGACTTTCTTGACTTTATACACCAGCAGGATAAACTGAACATTGAATTAAGCAGCGAGTTTATTTTATTCGTTTCAACATTAATGCGCATTAAAGCAAAAATGTTATTACCAAGAAAAGAACTAGATGCCGAAGGCAATGAAATTGATCCGCGGCAGGAACTGATTGATAAAATTCTTGAATACAAAAAATTTAAAGAAGCTGCAGCGCAAATGGCAGAAATGGAAGCATTGCGTATGCTGATGATGAAGCGCGGCAACCTGCAAAAAGAATTACTACAGGTAGGTGAAGATGCATCTGAAGGCACGGAAATACAAACTGTAACCTTATATCGCTTAATGAAGGCTTTTGAAAAAGTAGTTAAGCGCATGAATGAAAGGCAAAATAAGCCTGTACACACAGTTGTTCGCTATAATTATACCATGGAAGGAAGCAGGGAGTTTATGCTGAACATGGTAGAGCAGCAGAAAACAGTTTCTTTTGAAAAACTTTTTGAAATATGCGAAAACCGCATTCATGCAATTTTTCTTTTTCTTTCAATGCTTGAACTGGTGCAGCAGGATTATATGATGATACTTTCCGGGGAAGGAAGAAACAATTTTATTCTTGAATGGAATGCAGAAAGAAAAGAAGAAGAAGTTTCTGAATTAAACACTCCGGCTCCTTTATAACAATATATTCCACTTAAACAGTTAAAAAACCATACAGCAAAGGCATTTGCTTAAATGTATCGTGTTTCACAATAATTTTGCTGTCTCATGAGCAAGACGTTCGCCCTGCTTTTTTATTTGATTTGCTTTGTAAGTCCAATATCTCTGCATGCACAAAAAAACCTTCAGGGTGAGTTGCTGGATAAACAAAGCGATGAACCCATACCATTTGCCGCAGTTAAATTATTACACCAGGGTATTGGTGTTTTAACTGATTCACTCGGTCATTTTTCATTATCATATATTAGCGGCACAAGTGATACTTTACAAATAACAAGCGTTGGATATACAACATTAAACATTCCCGTTTCTGCATTTCGCGATTCCGGTTTTGTAACTATTCATATAACGGTTTTGCCATCCAAAGCCGATGTTGTTGTAAAGGTGAAATACAATCGTGCTTTGTGGTTCTGGCGTAAAATTGTTGAACATAAACCTCAAAACGATAAACACCAGTTTAGTAATTACGCTTACGAAGTATATAATAAACTTGAACTGGATCTTGCCAACATCAACAAACAAAAATTAAGCAAAATGGCGTTGCTTAAGCCTTTGAGTTTTGTGTTGGATTATGCAGATACAACATCAGAAAAAAAACCATACCTGCCCGTGTATTTAACAGAAAGCTTATCTGATTATTACTATCAGAAAAACCCGCGTAAAACACGCGAAGTAATTAAAGCGACTATTACAAACGGGATAGACAATGAAAGCATTATTAAACAACTCGGTACAACATATCAGAACGTTGATGTTTATCAGAATTCGATCCCGGTGTTTGATAAAATGTATGTAAGCCCGTTAAGCGATAATGCGGATAACTTCTACAATTTCAAATTACTCGACACGCAATATCTGGGCGGTAAGCGTTTGGTGCATTTTGCATTTACGCCCAAACGGCCCGGCGGTGATTTATTCACCGGCGATTGCTGGGTGCATGATACCAGTTTTTCAATTCAAAAAATAACCTTGCGGCCTTCGCAGGATGCAAACCTTAATTTCATTACAGGCTTAACTTTAATACAGGAATTTAAACTGGTTAATGACAGCATTTGGTTTTTGTATAAAGATAAATTTGTAGCCGACGTTAATCCTGTTGGCAAACAGCATCTCGGTTTTAAAGCACGCAAAACAGCTACGTATAAAAATGTTTTAATCAACAGCAATTATGTAACCGCAAACATAGATTCTAATAAATCGAACGAAGAAATTTTGGTTGCGCCAAATGTGTTGAATAAGCCCGATTCTTTCTGGATACAAAACCGCCATGAGCCTTTAAATAAAGACGAGCAAACAGTTTATAAGGTATTAGACACCCTTGAAAAAAATAAAACATACATTCATTATCGCAACGGCTTAAACTTCTTAACTACGGGCACAAAAGATGTTGGCAATGTGCGCATCGGCCCCTGGTTTAATTGGATTTCGGGGGATGTGGTAGAAGGAACACGGTTGCGTTTTGATCTTTCCACCAATCAAAAATTCAATACCAACCTTTACCTGCACGGTTATCTTGCCTATGGCTTTAAAGACAATGCTTTTAAAGGCCAGGCGGAAGCAAGATATATGTTTAGCCGAACGCCCTGGAGTTATATTGGAATATCGTATAAAAAAGATTTGGATAATGGCCAGGTTTATTATGATCAATTGGGCAGCGATAATCTATTTGGATTCTTTTTTAAGAAACCGGGCATTACCAATAAATACCAGGAGGTAACTGAAAAGAAAGCAGAATACTATACTGAAACACATAACGGTTTTGGTTTTGGAATTTCAGCAATTAACAGGCAGTATAAAGCGCTGCTGAATTTACCCGGCGCTGAATTATTTCATTCAAAAACAGGTGAGCCTTTTAATACTTCCGAAGCGGGTCTTCGCATTCGTTATGCGTACCAGGAAAGAACTTTTGAGGACAACTTTATACGGTATAGTTTAGGCAGCGATTATCCGATTGTGGAGTTTCGTTATACGCACGGCTTTCCAAATATTTTAAATAGCAGTTATAAGTATGATAAGCTTGATATTTCTGTTTCTGATTATTTAAGCATTGCACCTTACGGTACACTTTACTACAATTTTTTTGCGGGAAAAGTTTTCGGTACGCTTCCCTATCAAATGCTGGATATTCAGCCGGGCAATAACTGGTATTACTACAGCAAATATTCTTTCAATCTAATGTCTCGTTTTGAATATTTAACCGATAGGTATGCGGGATTTAATATTGAGCATAATATCGGTTCAGGATTGTTCCGGTATATAAAACTTACACGCAAAGCAAAATTCCGCCAGTTTTGGGAAGTAAAGGGAGTTGCAGGTGATTTAAGTGATGCAAACAAGCAATTAAATTTTGTTGGCAACTCTCCTTTTCAATCACTCAATAATAAAATGTATTTAGAAGCGGGCACCGGCGTTGATAACATTTTAAAATTCTTTCGCGTAGATTTTATCTGGCGGGTATTGCCGCAACCTCTGCCCGATATAAAGTCAGAACGCTTTGGTGTGTTCGTTGGTTTCAGAGTGTCATTATAAACGCTCCTATCCTTTTATTAAGCAAACAATAATTTCATTATTTCACCTCCAAAGTAATAATAGGTTTAGGCTTAATCCACTTGGTAAAAAAATAAATAACAATTATAACTGCAATAAATATAAGGGTTGAAAGAATTTCCCATTTGCCTAAACTACCAAGTAACCAAATGATGGCCGCAACACCAATTAAAGGAGTAATTAATCCACCGGGCGCTTTGAAAATATTTTTCATCTCCTTCCCGTTTCTTCTTTCTCAATTTGACAGTTGCCAAAATAACTGCGAGATAAACAAGCAATATAATAGCACTAGCCATAATGGCTAATTGTTGAAATTCTCCTGCAATGGAAAAAATAAATATTAATAAGCCGTAAGTAATTACAGCAAGATACGGTGTGGCAAACTTTGGGTGAACCTTGCCGAGAAATTTCGGAAACAATCCGTCATTTGCCCCTGCAAATAAAGAACGTGGTGTACATAAAATATCAAGCGTTACATTTCCAAAACAAGAAAGAGCGGCGCAGAGCAATAAAATAGTTGCGCCTGCAGGTCCAAAAATTTTATCAGCAACTGCCGCTAAAGGTGCACTTTTGTATAAAGCCATTTGTGTTCCTAACATACCTTGTACAACTGTTTGCAAAAGCATATATACAATCAATACAAATATTCCTGCAATGCAAATACTAAGCGGAACAGTACGTTTAGGATTTTTAATTTCTCCGCTCGCTCCCAGTGATGTTTCAAACCCTGCAAAAGCAAAAAATAAAACGAGCGTAGTATCACCAAATGTTTTAAGCGAAGGCAAATGCTCCCAGTGCAGGTTTGTTGCTTTAACGTAACTAAAACCGAAAATGATAATGCCAAGTAAAGGAAGCAATTTTATAATCGTAATCATTTTTACAACAACAACGCCTTGCTTTGCTCCAAATACATTTATCAATATTATAAAAGCGCTCAGGATAAAAAATAAAATACCTCTTATTAATGGATTTGCAAACACAGGGAATAAAACAGCGAGTGAATCTGCAATGATGTTCATCAGCGCAGCGCTGCTAATAATACTCCATCCAAAAAAATACATCCAGTTAACAATGTATCCGGGAAATTCTGCCAAATGCCGCTTCAACATAAGCATATGAACCTCCGCTGGTGGTAACGCGACTTCCTATTTCAGCATAACAAAGCATGATAGCAGCGAAGAGCACACCGCAAAATATATAACCAAATACTGAAAAGGCTCCCAGTGCAGTTCCTACGATTGCAGGAAGTGCGAAAATTCCTGCGCCAATTACTCCGCTGATAATGGAAAGTGTAAGTGCAGATACACCAATAACACGTTTTAACCCTTCATCAGATTTTGCAGTTGGCATAGAGATTAAGTTTTGGTAACTAGTTTTATAAATGTAACCTTATTTGCCGGAAGAGATTTTAGTTTTATTACGCTGCTAAAAGACTTAATAAAACAACTGTTATAAAAATGTTTACGCTTTTTCATGTTATTTTGGCCAGCTGTTGCAATTAGCAAAAGGATAAACTTTGCAAATGAACGTGGTGTTATTATTTTGCACTTTTATTATATGAGAATTCTTTCTGTATTAATCGCATCTTGTTTTTTAATGATTGATGCTCATGCGCAGTCTTTACCTGTTGCAAGAAATTACGAAACAGCTTATGAAAAAGGAACCCGTACTTCAGATGGTAAACCAGGTGCACATTATTGGCAGAATAAAGCGACTTATAACATTAATGTAAATTTTGCACCATCAACAAGAATTGTTTCAGGTACAGAAGAGATTATTTATATAAATAATAGCCCGGATACATTAAATCAAATCTGGTTTAAGCTCTATCCTAATCTTTATCAAAAAGGCGCAATTCGCGATATGGCTGTTTCTGCAAAAGATGTTACGGATGGTGTTCACATTGAAAAAATATTAGTTAATGGCAAGGAAGATGCTAACGCGGGCTGGAAAAATTTTTATTACCCGGCAGATTCTTTAAAGAAAACAAATCCAGGCACAAACATGACTTTAAAAATTGAGCCGCTTGCACCTGCGCAATCCATTCAATTTAAAATTATTTACTCATATATTTTAAATCGCGGTTCTCACATTCGTACAGGAATGGTTGATGATAGCTCTGCTTTTATCGCATATTTTTTTCCGCGCATTGCTGTGTATGATGATATTGACGGATGGAATAAATTGCCTTATATCGGCAGCCAGGAATTTTATAATGATTTTTGTGATTTTAATGTGAGCGTATCAGTTCCTAAAAATTATATTGTTTGTGCAACGGGTAATTTATTAAATGCTGATGAAGTTTATAATTCACAAATTGTGCAACGCATAAGCGAAGCAGAAAAAAATAATGGCATTACAAAAGTGATTGACACAACAGATTTATCAACGGGCAACATCACCGCACAAAATAATATAAACACATGGAAGTTTAAAGCAGACAGCGTAACTGATTTTGTATTTGCAACAAGCAATCATTATATATGGTATTCGAGCAGTTTAGTTGTGGATTCTTCCACACAGAGAAGAACCCGTGTTGATGCAGTTTTTAATCCTGCGCATAAAGATTATTTCAATGTAATAAACTATGCACGAAAAACCGTTGAAGCGATGAGCTATACATTTCCTGCATGGCCATATCCTTATCCGCATGAAACTGTTTTTGACGGGCTGGATCAAATGGAATATCCAATGATGGTTAATGATAACCCGCTTGATGATAAAGCGGATGAAATAGAACTCACCGATCATGAAATTTTTCATACCATGTTTCCGTTTTACATGGGCATTAACGAAACAAAATATGGTTGGATGGACGAAGGCTGGGCAACACTTGGCGAATGGGCAATATCATCAATAATTGATTCAACCATTAAAGATGACTATGGAATGACGGCGTATGATAGCTATGCAAACAGTGATTTTGACATGCCCATTACAACATTAAGCACGCAGGAAAGCGGACCAAATTATTATATGAATTCTTACGGAAAACCGGCAATGGGTTATTTATATGTTATGGATTATTTGGGCGATGAATTATTTATAAAAGCGCTGCATTATTACATTCAACAATGGCATGGCAAACATCCAATGCCGCTCGATTTCTTTAATTGTATGAACACAGGCAGTGGTAAAAATTTAAACTGGTTCTGGAAGAAATGGTTTTATGACTCAGGTGCACCAGACCTCGCTATTTCCAACGTAAAACAAAACGGCAATCAAACAACAGTTACGGTTGTAATGAAAGGCAGCAAGCCTGTTCCGATACATCTCACCGTTTATTATAAAGATGCAACTACACAAAAGCTGCATGAAACAATTGGTGTATGGGAAAAGAGTATTTCAGCCAGCATTACATTTACAGCAGCAAAAGTTATAAGTAAAATTGTTTTGGGTGATGTGCATGATGCTGATACAAACCTGCGTAACAATGTTTATAAAATGAAGTAATCAATATAATTTTCGTATACTTAAATTTAAACCGAAACCATCTAAAAAATTATGAGCAAAAAAAGAATTCTTATAACAGGCGCCGCGGGATTTTTAGGTTCACACTTGTGCGATCGCTTTATTGCAGAAGATTTTAACGTTATTGCCATGGATAATTTAATCACCGGTGACATGCGCAACATAGAACATCTTTTCCCTTCACCAAATTTTGAATATTATCATCACGATGTAAGTAAGTTTATTCATGTGCCGGGGCACCTTGATTACATACTGCATTTCGCTTCACCAGCCAGCCCGATTGATTATTTAAAAATTCCTATTCAAACATTAAAAGTTGGGTCACTCGGCACACATAACTGCCTGGGTTTGGCAAAAGAAAAAAAAGCGCGGATACTGGTTGCATCAACGAGCGAAGTTTATGGAGATCCGTTAATTCATCCGCAAACAGAAGAGTATTGGGGCAATGTAAATCCTGTTGGCCCGCGTGGTGTGTATGATGAGGCGAAGCGTTTCCAGGAAGCAATAACAATGGCTTATCATACTTATCATGGCGTTGAAACAAGAATTATTCGCATTTTTAATACATACGGTCCAAGAATGCGTTTAAATGATGGAAGAGCGTTGCCTGCGTTTATTGGCCAGGCTTTGCGCGGTGAAGATCTAACGGTATTTGGTGATGGCAGTCAAACGCGTTCTTTTTGTTATGTAGATGATTTGGTTGAAGGCATTTATCGTTTACTAATGAGCGACTACTCAATGCCTGTAAACATTGGTAATCCGAATGAAATTTCATTGAAAGATTTTGCAGAAGAAATTTTAAAGCTTACAGGTGCATCGGTAAAAATTGTTTATAAGCCATTGCCTGTTGATGATCCAAAGCAGAGACAGCCTGATATAACAAAAGCAAAAATTATTCTCGGGTGGGAGCCCAAAGTTTCAAGACAGGAAGGCCTGAAAAAAACGTATGATTACTTCAAATCACTGGCCAGCGAAGAATGGTTTAAACTGCCTAAAGAATTTACAAAACAAAAATGAAAATTTTAGTTTCCGGAAAAAATGGCCAGCTGGGGAGAGAATTACAAAGCGTTGCATCTTTAAACAAAGACTTCGAATTTATTTTTTCTGATAAAGATGAATTAAACATTGCTGAAGAACAATCCGTAAAAGAAACCTTCGTGAAATATGTGCCTGATATTTTTATAAATTGTGCGGCCTATACTGCAGTTGATAAAGCAGAAACAGAACGCGAAGCTGCTTATAAAATAAATGCGGAAGCCGTTGGTAACGTTGCAAAGCAATGTCAGCAATTCAGCACAAAACTCATTCACATTTCTACAGATTATGTTTTTGATGGGACAGCAAATCTGCCTTATAAAGAAGATGATGCAACCAATCCTGTAAATTATTATGGCTATACAAAATTAAGCGGTGAAGAATTAGCGCTAAAAAATAATGTAGAAACAATCATCATTCGTACATCGTGGGTTTATAGCGAATACGGAAACAATTTTGTAAAAACTATGATGCGCTTAATGCAGGAAAGAAAAGAAATTAATGTAGTAAACGATCAGCTTGGCTCACCAACGTATGCAAAAGATTTGGCGGAAGCGATTGTGTTAATAGTAAGCAGTGGACAGTTAGCAGTAAACAGTTCACCGCTCACCACTCACCGTTCACCGGGCATTTATCACTTTAGCAATAATGGCATTATCTCCTGGTATGATTTTGCCGTTGCAATAAAAGAAATAAAGCAGTTTGATTGCGCTGTTAATCCAATTCCAACCTCATCTTATCCAACACCCGCAAAACGCCCCTCCTTTTCCGGGTTTGATAAAACAAAAATTCAAACCACATTTCATCTTGGCTTAAAAAACTGGAAAGACAGCTTGAAAGAATGTCTTGCACAACTATAATTATTCTTGTTATTTTTAATTCTAAATTTTTACTTTTTTAATTATTATTTTATGGCACACTGGCTTGTAAAATCCGAACCCGACGCATATAGCTGGCAACAGCTTGTAAAGGATAAAGAAACATCTTGGGATGGTGTAAGGAATTTTGCTGCACGGATTCATTTAAAAGCAATGAAAAAAGGTGATGAAGTTTTTTATTACCATAGCAACGAAGGAACAGACATTGTAGGCATCGCAAAAGTTTCAAAAGAATTTTACCAGGATCCTACAACTGATGATGACAAGTGGGTTTCTGTTATGCTGAAACCGGTAAAAGCATTAAAGAAACCTGTTCCCCTTGCAGCAATAAAAGCAAACAAAAAATTACAAAACATGGCGCTTGTAAGAATCGGGAGATTATCTGTGCAGCCTGTAACAGATGAAGAATGGGATATAATTTTGAAGATGGGCGGAATGAACTAGGTCGCCTTTATTTCAATTTAATGAATGCGGCACTTCGAGACGTACGGAACATAAACGCAGTTTATATTTTGGATCTATCATTTTCAATCTTCATATAAAATCGAAAACCCTTTTAGATTGTTTTCTGCCGGTTCTTCTGTAACCTTTATATCTTCTACTGTTGCTTTTTGCGGGCCTTGTTTACACCAGCTTATAAATTTATTTAAATTTTCTTCATTTCCCTGCGCAAATATTTCCACTTTATCATCGGCCGTATTTTTAACCCAGCCATTAATATCAAGTTCAGCGGCTTTTTGTTTTGTGTTCTTCCTAAAAAAAACGCCTTGTACTTTTCCCTCAACAATTATATGCTTTGCTATTAAGCTCATGGTTGCCGGTTATAATTTATGTGGATAGTAATGTTTGCACTTCGTATTTCTCACTTCGTATTTCGTATTTATTTTCACATTTTTAATACCCATCTCCGTCAATCATATTTCCTATCCTGCCTAAAATACTTCCTTCTTCTTTGCGGTTATATGTTGCAAAGGCTAAAATGCGTGAAGCAAGCCTGCTTATCGGCAACGATTGTATCCACACTTTTCCGGGTCCGCGTAATAAAGCAAAAAATAATCCTTCGCCACCAAAAATTGAATTCTTAATTCCGCCAATAAATTGAATATCGTAATCAACACCGCCGGTAAAGCCAACAATACAACCTGTATCAATTTTTAATAGTTCACCAGCCTGCAAATTCTTTTCCTGCACAAAGCCGCCGGCATGCAAGAAAGCCATTCCATCGCCTTCAATCTTTTCCATAATAAATCCTTCGCCACCAAACAAACCGGTACCTAATCTGCGCTGGAATTCAATGCCTATACTTACGCCTTTTGCTGCACACAAAAAAGCATCCTTTTGTGCAATGATTTTTCCTCCCAATTCGAGAAGATTAAGTGCAACCACTTTGCCGGTATAAGGGGCGGCGAAACTTACGCGCTTTTTACCTGCGCCTGTATTGGTAAATGCAGTCATAAATAAATTTTCACCAACCAGTAACCGTTTACCTGCACTAAATAACTTTCCCATTATACTACTGTCTTTTTGCTGACTGCCGTCGCCAAAAATGGTTTGCATGGTAATGCCGTCGTCCATCATCATAAAGGCGCCGGGTTCTGCAACCGCAGTTTCGCCCGGATCGAGCTCCACTTCTACATATTGCAATTCTTCGCCAAAAATTTTATAATCAATCTCATGATTTTGTATCATACTGCATAATTTATGAAACGAAATTATTAAATCATAAAAAAAGAACAATCATTTTATAACTGGAAGCTGATTGTCTGAGTAAAAAAATGCCCATGAGAAAAAAAGAAACACCAACACATATTTAAATTTTACCTGAAATGTTTAAAATATATCCTTGAAATTTTTTTTATTAAATCGTTTACTAAAAAATTATGTGCGATGCCGTACGTTTAAACGCGTTTGCTTATACAGGCATAGAGTTTGAATTTAAGTTGTTATCTTTTTTTAAACGTTCTATGCATTTATGTTTTAATATAAAGCAGCGGAGAATTAACAACATATGTCTAAATTAATATAGTATGGAATCATATTTACACGAAAAAAATTTTGATAAAATTTCTCAATTTGATAACGCGGTTTTCTATTGCATTAACTCTTCCTCTGAGCGTGTTCCGGTAGGCGTGGTAAGAAAAATCAGTTTATTAGCAGACGACAAAATTGAGTTTGAACTTTCGCATTTTCCCGTTTTGGAAAACAATTGGAATGTGTTCGCGGCAGAACTTCATCTTTATAAGAAAGGGTTGTCATTTAATATGACGTTGCATGGCACATCGTGGTTTGTTAACCAAAACGAACTAAAAGTGCAGTTTAAAGTTTTATATGCAGAATGTTTCGGCCAAACCGAAACAAAAATTTCACTTCAAAATTACCTGGCTGATTTTTTTAATAACACCGGAATGTTTTTTAAAAAGATGCTCGTATCAGGCTTTTAGTTTTTGAGTGTTATTTTACAAACCATTCTTCTAACTACTTTCACCAACATTTGTCTTTTAGGATCTAACGGCAATGCTATAGTATATAAATAGTATTGACTGCCGGCTTGCAGCTTTGATATTAATTCTTTTAATGAAATAATATACTTGTCGCTGTTGATGTTTTGCAGCGAAGCAATTACGCTATCTGCTGCATTGTGAATTGTAAAACTCCTGCGCCAGCTTGTATCAATTTGCTCATTAATTACAGTAGCCATAAAACAATCGGTTGCAGTAACCTTAGTTTTTTTAAGGTTGAAGTTTCTGTCAATATTGTTGCCATTCAATAATACAGTCATCCGCTCTCCTCTTGCAGATAAGCCAATACGCATATCTTCCTGGCAATAACACATTGCAACATGAAAACAAAGGAATATTAATAACGTTAATTTCATGATTTTTTTAACCTACCATTTTATAAGCGCACTTGCCCATGTAAAACCACTGCCGAACGCAGCGAGGCAAACCAAATCGCCTTCTTTTATTTTTCCGTTTTGCCAGGCCTCGCATAACGCAATAGGTATTGACGCTGCTGTGGTATTTCCGTATTTATCAATGTTATTAAAAACCTGGTCATCGCGCAATGCCAATATTTCCTGTACATATTTACTGATGCGCAAATTGGCCTGGTGCGGAACAAGCATTTTAATATCTGAAGGTTTGTAACCGTTTTTGTTTAACGCTTCCATAATTACTTCAGGAAATTTTACAATTGCTTTTTTAAATACCGTTTTACCATCCATTACCGGCAGGTTCTGCCCCTTATCAATCATTGTATGGTTTTCATACATTTCACCAACTTCAGCATTGTCATAATCTGCCAGGTTTTTTTTCCAATGGTTAGCATGTGTGCCGGGATTATAAATGGCAAGTATTTCTGCATCGTTACCATCGCTGTGTAAATGCGTGCTTAAAATTCCACGTTCTTCATCAGGTGATGGTTGTAAAACCACAGCACCTGCACCATCGCCAAAAATTACAGAAACATTTCGGCTGCGTGTATTAAAATCGATTGCAAACGAATGTTTTTCGCTGCCAATTACTAAAATATTTTTATACATGCCGCTACGGATAAACTGATCTCCCACACTTAACGCATATAAAAAACCACTGCATTGGTTACGTACATCCAGCGCACCGATTTCTTTCATTTTTAATGCACGTTGCACCAGTACACCGCAGCCCGGAAAATAATAATCCGGCGAAAGCGTAGCGAAAATGATGAAATCAATTTCCTGTTCGGTAATGCCGGCTCTTTCAATGGCAATCTTGGCCGCTTCAATACCCATGGTGGCCGTTGTTTCGTTTGTGCGATGTGCAAAGCGGCGTTCTTTAATACCCGTTCGTTCCTGTATCCATTCATCACTCGTATCCATATACTTCGCCATATCATTATTGGTAAAAACATTTTCAGGAACATACATTCCAATACCAGCGATTACACTTCGGGGCATGCTATTATAGTTTGCGTTTTCAAGGTAAGAATTTTTACGTCAACCTAAATTGTCAGCGTAAAACGTAATGCAACTATAACCTACAAAAAGCAGATCAGCAGCCGGCAACTACATCGTTTCTTCAAAAATATTTTCATCAAAAGCGTTGGTGCGTAACAGCTCGTAATGATTATGCAAAGAAGTAACCAACGGAAATTGACGGTATGGAAGATTATTCTTCTGCGCAAATTCACGTATTACGCGGGTAACTTCAGGATAATATACGTGATTGATAGAGGGAAATAAATGATGTGCAATATGATAATTAAAACAACCCATAAAAAAGCGGGTAAACCAGTTATCTTCTGACACATCGTTTGTGCAGTTTAGCTGATGGCGAAACCAGCCTGTTGGCATCATTCCATTTTCATCAGGCATTGGAAATTCGCTTTCTGTACTTGCATGCGGCGATAATAAAACCAGCAATGAAATAATGCTTGCAGTAAACATCATAATTAAAAATCCGAATATTGCCTGCAGCCAGCTTACATGCAGTAAAAGCACAGGCAGAAAAATAGTATAAAAAAGAAAGGCTGCCTTAAACAGGAATAATTTTATGTACTCTACTTTGGGTATATCTGTAACCTTTTTTACCAGCCGGTTTTTATTAAAAAAGTCTTTAAAATCTCTTATTAATAGCCAGTTGAGCAGATACAAAGGATAAAATAATGGCAAATAGATATGCTGATATTTATGCAGCCTGGAAAAAGGTGCATGCGGAAATACTCTTGCCAGTGGGCTTTGTTCAAAATCAGTATCCCAACCCATAACATTCGGATAATTATGGTGTAAACGAATATGCCTGATTTTCCACATATAGCTGTTGGCGCCCATCATGTCAAAGAAATGTACATACCAGTTATTGATGCGCTTATTGGAAAATAAAGTATGATGAACAGCTTCGTGTATCAGGTTTAAAAAATTGAGAACCAGTAAACACCCCATTAAAAAATAGCACATATAATATATATAGGTGTACCCGCTCCAGTGCAGGGCGCTTATATATGCCAAAAGGTAAAGCAGCGGAAATAAAATTGCCTTCAAAACAATATCTCCTTTTCTGCGGGGTTCTAATTCGCGTACCGTAGTATTTACTTGTTTTCTTAACGCCTGGAACAATTCGCCATCCTGTGTTTTTATGAAAGATGGTTTAGCAACTCTTTCAGTCATAAATGTTTCTTTTGTTACAATCTGTACATATCGCAGATTCAGTAACATCACCAAGTCAGCGATGCAAAATTATTTTTATTTTTTTTCGAAGAAAATGCTGCGGAGAAAAAAAGGCACAGAATGTAGTTGATGCTCTATTACAATAGGTAATAAATTATCTTCAAATTTTATTCCATAAAATTGCACACTTTAAATGTATTATTATGAAACTGGTTTCTTATTTAAAAGATGAGCATGATCAACTGGCAATGTTAAAAAATGGTTTGTTATATGATACGGATTTACTGCACATGGAAATGCCTTCTTCTATGAGTATGTTTCTTAATTTTTGGGATGATAATTATACACTCGCTTTAAAATTAGAAAAGGCAATTGAAGATAATTTGATTAGTAAGGGCAAGGGGTTTCCTGTTGAAGATGCACAGTTGCTGGCACCGGTTCCTTTTCCCGCAAGTTGCAGAGACGGTTATGCTTTTCGCCAGCATGTGGCTGCCGCACGAAGAAACCGTAAAGTACCTATGATTCCCGAGTTTGATCAGTATCCTGTTTTTTATTTCACCAATCATCATAGTGTGCAAGGACCCGGCCCGGTAATGTGTATGCCTGATCATTTTCATAAGCTTGATTTTGAACTGGAAGTTGCCATTGTAATTGCAAAATTGGGCAGAAATATTCCCGCTGAAGAAGCAGATGAATATATTGCCGGCTTAATGGTGATGAATGATTTAAGTGCACGCAGTCTGCAAAGCGAAGAAATGCTTTTAAACCTTGGGCCTGCAAAAGGAAAAGATTTTGCAACGGCTATCGGCCCTTACCTGGTAACATTAGACGAACTGGAAGAATTTGAAGTGCCTGCAAAAGAAAATCATACCGGTAAAACATGGAATTTAAAAATGAATTGCGCTATAAACGGCGTGCAGGTTAGTGAAGGAAATCTAAGCGATATGGACTGGACCTTTGCAGAACTGATTGAACGTGCTTCTTATGGTGTAACACTATATCCCGGCGATATAATCGGCAGCGGCACTGTTGGTACGGGTTGTTTTCTTGAGTTAAATGGCACCGGAAAATTAAACGATGAAAATTATACCGAACAATGGTTACAGGAAGGTGATATTATTGAAATGGAAGTTGAAACATTAGGCACATTAACAAATACAATTAACAAAGAGGAAAGCGATTTTTCAATACTTAACAAGAAAAAAAATAGTGAATTACCGGGTTAGAATTTACAATTCGCAATTTGCAATTCATAATTAGCCATGCATTCTCTAAACATAAGCGATCTTACACTGCCAGAAAAGCAAAACTGGCTGCAATATGCAATTGCACCAAGGCCAATTGCGCTGGCAAGTACAGTTGATAAAGATGGAAATGTAAATCTTAGCCCGTTTAGTTTCTTTAACCTGTTTTCTTATAATCCTGCCGCTGTTATTTTTTCGCCTTCGCGCAGGGGTAGAAATAATTCAACAAAACATACGCTCGATAATATTCATGAAGTACCTGAAGTGGTAATTAATATTTGCGATTATAATATGGTACACCAGGTAAGTTTATCAAGCTGCGAATACCCGAAAGGCACCGACGAATTTCTAAAAGCCGGCTTACATAAACTTCCATCAGTTAAAATAAAACCACCACGTGTTGCAGAAGCAAAAGTGCAAATGGAATGTAAAGTGCTTGAAGTAAAGAGCCTTGGTGAATTAGCCGGTGCAGGCCAACTGGTAATTGCAGAAGTTGTTTGCATGCATGTTGATGAAAGCATTTTAAATGCTGATTGTTCAATGATTGAACAAACAAAACTGCATCATGTGGCGCGGTTGGGCGGTGATTGGTATTGCGTAGTGAATGAACAAAATCTTTTTACAGTAGCAAAACCAAATAAAGAATTGGGTATTGGTATTGATGTGTTGCCGCAAAGCATTAAAACCAGTAAAATTTTAAGCGGTAATAATCTTGCGCAGTTAGCAAACGTAAAAGAAATGCCTGCGGTGGATCCCGCTTTTAATGACGAACAGCTAAAAAATATTTTCCAGTATTACGCAACTAATCCGGAGGAAATGGAAAACGAATTGCATCAATATGCAAAGCAATTGCTTGCTGAAAATAAAATTTATGATGCCTGGCAGGTACTGCTGTCCCAGGCCGATTAATGTAAACAAGAGAAAACTAACGGCTCTTATAAAGTTTAAATTTAAAAATTTTTATTTTTAAACCCGGGCAAGCTTATGCGTTACTAAAACGAATCGTTACTCCCCCCCCCCGCGGGGAAATAACATTGAAAAGATGAGCCGTTCACATCACTACTTTCTGCACGTATAAAACCGTTATGGGCCTCCATAATTTTTCGCGCTATTGTAAGCCCCGTACCTGAACCTTTATATGTGCCCGGTGCATTTAATTTTTCAAACATCTTAAACATTCTTTCTGCTTCCGACATATCAAAACCAATCCCGTTATCTGTTACAGTAACGCAATAATATTCTACATCAGGAAGTGTTTCATTTGTTTCATTCAAAATAACTTTTTCGCAACTCAGTTTTATTTCAGCCACTTCATTTTTATTGAACTTAACAGCATTGTCTAACAGGTTATAAAACAGTAAATACAAATAGCTTTTATGCCCCATTATTACACACAACTCTCCTATAATAATATTTACTTTTCTTTCTGATATATTCGTAACATGTTTGGCTACGTCTTTAATCAATTCACTTAAATCAACTGTTGCTTCTGGTTTTTCAAGGATGCTTATTTGCGCAACACTCAAAACATCATCCAGTAAAAGATCCATCCTGTTAATTGATGATTGCATGCGCCTGAATGCAGCTTTACCGCTGTCAGTTAACCGGCCGGCTTCAGTTTTAATCATATGCTCAACACCCGTATAAATCTGCCGTAAAGGGTCTTTGATTTTATTGCTGGTGATATAGGTAAAAGAAGCAAGCTCGTCTGAGGTTAATTTTAGTTGCCTTATCTTTTTTTCCAGTTCTTCGTTCAATTGCTGTAATTGTTGTTCTGCTTTAATGCGGTGCGCTACATCGTGCACAATATTCATAGCGCCAATAACAACACCGTCATCGTCATTTAAAGGAAGAAAATGATTTTCTGCATGCTTCCTGTATGTAAATTGTTTTGATGCGGGCACAAAACTCTTATGCCCGTTTAATGCATGCTCAATTGCTTTTACAATTTCCTCATCGCCTTTAATTGCGGGCAGTAGTTTAAATATAGGTTTACCCATGGCCTGGCTTTTGGATATCCTGTATATAACGGCTGCAACTTTGTTCCATGCTATAACATTATAGTCAGTGTCAATAGCAATAATTGCATCAATACTTCTGTCAATTAATATTTCCGCAAGATTGTTTCCTCTCACTGCGTTATTTTCATTTATTTGGGTAATTGCATTCATCTTCAGGATTTTGCTGTGGCGGTAAAACTTTTATTTAATACTTTTTCAATCAGGCTTATCAGTTCTTTCATTTTAAAAGGCTTTTCAATAAAGTCGTCGGCACCCGCCTCTTTTGCAAACTGGGCTATGTAAGGACTGGCTGATGTTACGATTACAGGAATATTTTTAGTTGCCTCCTGCCTTTTCAAAAACCTGCAAATATCCAGGCCGTCTGTGCCTGATAATTGCTTGTCTAAAATAAAAAGATCAGGCAGCTCAATCTCATTTTTCATTAATAATTCTCCGTTTCCATAAATGGTTACTGCATAACCATAACGCTCAAGAATAAGCCGAAAAATGTCCCTCATTCCTGGATCGTCTTCTGCTATTGTTACCTGTTTCATATATTTAGTTTATAAATTAAATACGACTGCACACGTTCGCAGCATTTATTATCTTTTACAATAAAATAACTTCCGAATCCGGATTAAAGAACGGGCCAGGAAAATCGAATACTTTGTTTTAATGCTCAGCTTAGCTAATCAAGTGCGGGGGCCTTGTAACGGAATATTTAATAGCATGAAAGCAATTGAAGATACTTTCAGTACTTCAAAAGTATACTTCTTTTTATATTAGACAATTTTTTTTTAACGTATGACAACTAATTGTAAGGCAGGCTGAAAGAAAAAGTTGAACCTTCGTTTACTTTACTCGTTACCCACATTTTACCCTTGTGCCGTTTAATAATGGCCGATGTAATATATAAGCCAAGGCCCATGCCCGGGTAGGTTTCAACCTGGGTATCTTTCACCCTGAAAAAGCGATCAAATAATTTTGCTTGTGCATATTCAGGAATTCCAATGCCACTGTCTTTAACGCTCACTTCAACACTGTCATTCTTTTTTAATATAGTAATGATTACGTCGCCGCCATTAGGAGAATATTTAAAGGCATTAGACACTAAATTTGTAAGCACTTCTTCAATGCGTTTTTTATCTGCTTTTATCAGCACCTCATTATCAGCAACAAGTTTTAGTGCGTGCTTATTTGTTGTGTGCTGCAGTTCTTCAATTTTTTCCGCAGCCAGTTCTTTCAAATCAAAATTTTCCATTGAAAGAAAAAGCTGGCCTTCTGCAATTTTTGTTGTGTCGAGTAATGAATGGATCAGTTCAATTAAGCGGTCAATCTGTTCATCCAGTTTTATAATTAACTGTTTATCTTCTGTATTTTCTTTTCCTGCCATCGTTTCCCGCAGCAATTCGGTATATGCTTTAATGCTGGTTACCGGTGTTTTTAATTCGTGGCTGGCAATGCCGATAAACTCATCCTTTTGTTGTTCCAGCAGTTTTTGCTCTGTTATGTCGCGGGCCACTTTAAGGTAACCAATCAGCCCGTCGTTATACACCGGACGCATTATGCCACTCATAAAAAACTTCGAGCCATCTTTGCGCTGGTGCCAGCGTTCATCAACGGCGCGGCCTTCGGTTTTTGCGGTTTCCATTTCTTTTTCGGGAACACCTGCGGCCCTGTCTTCATCAGTAAAAATAATATACCCCGGTTTACAATTTGCTTCTGCTGCTGTGTAATTAAAAATACGTTCTGCTCCTGTATTCCAGCCTTCTATTAATCCTTCTGTGTTGGTAATAATAATGGCATAATCCACGGCACTTTCCATAGCTATACGTAATCTCTCTTTAGACTCACCCAAAGCTTCTTCCGCCCTGGTGCGGCTTATAAATGCTGACGCTTGCCTGGCATACAAATCCAGTGTCCACAAATCTTGCTCAGAAGGTGTATGCGGTTTTTTAAAATGGGTTGAAAGAACACCTGCCAATTCCCCGGCATGATCAAAAAACGGTGTAGATTGTACAGCGCTGTAACCTTCCCTGGCAGCAATTTCAACATAAGGTTTAAAGCCCTCGTCTTTATAAATATCATCAATTATTACACGTTTGCGTAAACGTATTGCTCTTCCGCAGGCACTGTCATCATTCGCTGTAACTTCTTCAAAGGCCTTCATAAATGCTTCCGAAAATCCGCTTTGTGTAACAATTTTTAAAGTGCTCTTTTCTTTATTGTACAATTGGATATTTCCAAAGTCTGCTCCTAACAGGCGAATAGAAGCTAACAGCGTTTCATTTAATGCAGCCTTTATATCATGCGTTACCAGTATGCGGGTGCTTGAATCATACAGGTCGCGCATTTTTTGTAGTTCTGTTGCAATCTGTGCTTCGGATTTACGTAAAGCATGCTCTGCATTTTTTTGTTCAGAAATATTTACAAATGAAATAACCACGCCGTTAATACGGTCTTCTGCTGTACGGTAGGGAGAAACCTGCATTAAAAAAGTGCGCCCCTCCTGTACATTAACTTCCCGTTCTATTGTTTGCAGCTTTTTTAAAACGGTTTCTGCATCCTGCAAAAGATTATCATATTGCAGGCGGCTGGTTATATCAGTTAAAGGCCGGCCCAAATCGGCCGGTATAAGATTAAAAATATCGCGGATGGCCGGTGTAAATAATTTTACTCTAAAATAACGGTCAAGAAAAACAGTACCGATATTGGTTGAATTAATCAGGTTTTGTAAATCATTATTGCTTTGCGAAACTTCTTCAATCTTAATTTTCAGTTCCTGGTTTACAGTAATCAGTTCTTCGTTAATTGACTGCAATTCTTCTTTACTGGTTTCCAGTTCTTCCGCAGCAGAACGCAGTTCTTCATTCATTGCCTGCAGTTCTTCATTAGAAGCTTTCAGTTCCTCGGTTTGTACTTCAAATTGTTCGTTTGATGAGCGCAGTTGCGTTTTTAAGCCGGTTAATTCTTCTTCAAGCTGAAGCGTAAGCGGTTCCGTTTCTTTTGGAAAAATTTCAATGGAATCTTTTTCGGGTTTGTCCTGCGACGGTTCAAAAACAATCAATATAAATCCGCGGGCAGTATCATTTGCACGCAATACCGGGCGCACATGAAGATTTATGTTTTCTGTATGGTCATCTGTTTTAACAACAAGATTCTTAACCTCTATATTGGTTTGCTTCTGCATGGCCTGGTATAAAGCAGTGCGCAGTTCAAGCCGCAGTTCGTTTTTTATGAGTTTTAATATATTGTTCGACGGCTCGCCGCCTGAAACATGCATAAACCGCCCGGCTTTTTCTGATATATGCATCACATCATAACTTTCATTCACAATTAATGAAGGCGGTGCATATTGCTCCAGTAAACGCTGGTGCAAATCACCCAATGAAATGCGTTCCAAAGCGCGGGTTTCCTGCTGCAGTGAATTTTTAATAAACGTACTGTCGGTTTCCGGCAGCTTTGTTTTAAACCCGATTTTTAAAGAATTGTCGGGTATAGGAATGGCGCGTGTAGTTGCCTGCCTGCTTTGAAAAAACTGGTGCTCTTTACTTACAGTAAGATACAGATCATTCGCGCCATCAATAGATTCGCTGGAGCCAAGAAACAAAAAGCCACCGGGGTTTAATGCAAAATGAAACGTTTCCATTACCCTGTTTTGCGCGGCCTGGTTTAAATAGATAAGCATGTTGCGGCAGGTAACAAGGTCAACACGCGAAAAAGGCGGGTCTTTAATTACGTTATGGTTAGCAAACAATACAATTTCTCTTATCTCCCTTCTTATCCTGTAACCACCGGGCTCAACCGTAAAAAACCGGCGCAACCTTTCCGCAGACACATCAGCGGCATCATTAAGTGTATAAAAACCTTCCCGTGCATTTGCTATGGCATCTTCATCAATATCGGTAGCAAATATTTGTATGGGAGGCAATTCTTTTAGGCCATCAAACTTTTCATAAAAAAGCATGGCAACAGAATAAGCTTCTTCGCCTGTGGCACAGCCGGCCGTCCATATTCTTATGGGAGCTTCCGCTGTTTTGCCTTCTAAAACTCTTGGTACAACTATTTTTTCCAGATAGTCAAAACTATCTTTATCCCGGAAGAAATTTGTTACAGATATCAACAAGTCTTTTAACAGAGCCTGCGCTTCCTCAGGTTTTTCACGCATAAAATCAACATAGGCAGCAAGCGAATTTAACTGGTGCACGTTAATGCGTCGTTCAATACGCCGGAGAATAGTAGCTCTTTTATAATTGGAAAAATCGTGGCCGGTTTTTAGGCGCAACTGTGTAAAAATTTCACGCAAAGCTCCCTGCTCTTTTTCCGGCAATGTTCCTGCGGAACGGGAATTGTTACTTTACCAACGGATTTTTATAAGCAATTATTTTTGCAGGAATTTCAGCGACGTTTAGAATTTCATCCACCAGTTCTGTAGCTATTGCATTACGGGGCATATCAGAATATTCAGCTTCACGCGGGTTTTGAACGAACACGACGCCGCCTTTTTCTTTCACCCTCTTTAAGCCCATTGAACCATTAGCGCCGGTGCCCGATAAAACAACCGCCATAGACCATGAGCATGTTGTTCTGCCAATGTGCGGAAGAAAATGTCAACCGGCGCACGCCGGTCTTCAATTGTATGTTGGGGGTAACGATGATATTACCATCTTCCATGGTAAGATGCTGGTTGGGTGGAACAACATACACATGGTTGGGTTGTACTTTTATTTTTTCTGTAACCTGTGTAACAGGAACATTTGCAACATTCTGTAATACCTCTGCCAATTGGCTGTCATGGTCTGGCGAAAGATGTAATATCACTACGTAAGCCATGCCTGAATCTTCGGAACGTGCGGAAAAAATTCCTGGAGTGCCTGTATGCCGCCTGCGGAAGCACCAATGCCTACTATAAAAAAATCATCCTTACCCGGTTTGTGTACCGCAGGGTCGTTATTTGTTTTTACCATAATTTGCTTTAAACTTTTACCGCGAAAGTTCTTTCTAAAAGGCTTATACATTTACGGAGCGTTTGTGTTTAGTTATATAAACAAGGCAACGCAATCTTTACATCTCCATCAAATATTTCGCTAATGCTATGAAGCTAAGAAATGTTTTGTTTCCTGTTGGTTAAATTGTTTCCTCCGGAGCATTCGTTTTATTTTCTTCTTCTGAAACCTGCTGCAACAAGCCGTCTTTACTAAAATGCTCATTGCTTAAAACGGCTTTGCGTACCAGCGCAGAACGTGCCTCAGCTTCTTTTGCCTTTTTAAAATATAGTGCCGAAAGCCTTGCATGATTTACTTCAGCATAATGATCGCCGATATGATTAAGCAACATAATAATTTCATCCATACCGCGGATAGCACTATATAAACTGTCTTCAATTTTTTCTGATATAGAGGCAAGAATGTATCAGTGGAATATGCATGCCCTGTATGGCAACGGTATCTTGCCAGCGTACCTTCTTTTATTTTTGATAATACGCCATGGCATTCCGGGCAGGCAAAAGGTGTAAGCTCACCTAAATTCATAACGCCTTTTTCCAATGCATTTTCTTCAGCCGCAATCTGTATTTCTTTTTTTGTTTTTTCATCTTTCATAACACTCATTTGTTTTTAATTTTTCTTTTGATAACCGAACCAGCAATGCTGCCAGTTCATTAACAGGAACGCTGTAATCCACCTCTACTTCCCGTATTGCATTTGCAGGCATCGAAGGCACTTCTGCATCAAGCGGGTCCTGTACAATGGCAATGCCGCCATAATTTTTAACCGTCCACAAACCTGCAGTTCCATCATCCAGTGCACCTGTTAATATTACACCAATAACGCGATTACCATAAGCATAAGCAGCCGAACGGAATAAAGGGTCAACCGCGGGACGAAAACGGTTTTCTTTAGGGCCGTGTGTTACCCGAACCCGGCCTTCTTCTACCAGTAAATGATAATCCGGCGGCGCAACATAAATACGGTTAGGTTTGATTTCTTCTTTATCGTAAGCATGTGCAGCATAAATGCTATTAACACGGTTAAGCACTTGTGGCAAAATGCCGCGTACATCAGGGCTCATGTGCCACACAATAAATATAGATGCATTCAAATTTGCGGGCAAATCTTTTACTATTGTTTTAAATGCCTCAAAGCCTCCTGCAGAAGCACCTATAACAATTATTTTTTGTTCTGAAGTATGTTCTATGTTTCCTTCTTCTTTAAGTTCTTCGGAGGGTAAATTATTTCCAGGCATTTTTTTACTTATTGATTAGAGATGTCAGCATTAAGATTAACAACTAACTAAAGCATACAAATATTAAGCGCAAAATGTAATGCGGTTGTAAAATTTTTGTATGTCAACCGTTATTTAAAAACGGTAAGATGATAAAACCCCGAAAAACAGAAAACACCAATCAATGGAAATAAAAAAGCCCTTCACATTATGTGAAGGGCTTCTAAAACTATCAGCAACTATTTGCCCGTACAGCACGCGCTTGTTGGTGAACAACAAACACCGCCATTACAGCATGTTGCTTTTTTAGTTGTTTTATTTCCTGCGTTTACTACACTGCCAAAAGCTATCAGCAATGTAATTGCAGTTAAAGCTATTTTTTTCATTGTTATTATTTTATCGTTTAAAAAAATTTGATTCCGATTAGGAATTTCTATTTGGCGGATGCCAGCAATCAGTCACAAACCCTTTTAAAACTTTTGAGTTAAAATAAGTTATATGCTGCACAGACATGTTATAACTAACGCTTATTATTTTCATGCCTTTAACCGGGAGGTATTGACAATATATACACGTAAATAAGGGATTACAATTTTTTGGACACTCTTTACTCTTTTTATCGGCCAGGGGACAACAGGTTTTTATGCAGTCATTTTTCGGTTGCAGCGCAAATAAAGGCTGAACTAAAAAGAAGCTGATATTTAATAATAATATTGCAGCCCACAATTTCATTAAACAAATATAAATAACTCCTTATCAAAAAAAGTTAGTGATTGCCGGCATGCATCTTAATATTTCTGTCATTTTTTTAACAATTGATGATGCCTGAAAAATAAAGCATAGCTTTAATTACCCCGTTAATAGATAATTATGGTTAGTGAGAGACTTGCCCCGATAATGTATATTGATGATGACAGCGATGACCAGGACACTTTTAAACAAGCGTTGACAGATCTTAAAATATATAACCCGGTTATTAGTTTCGCGAATGGTGTAGATGCACTGAGCTATTTGCTATCAGGAAAAGATAACCCGTTTATCATTTTTTGCGATATAAATATGCCGAAAATGAATGGTTTTGAACTGCGCAAACGCATAAGTGAAAACAAACAATTAGAGCTCAACTGTGTGCCGTTTATATTTTACTCAACAAATGCAGATAGAAAGCATGTGCACCTGGCTTATGAATTAACGGTTCAGGGATATTTTGAAAAGCCATCTGATACTGAAGTAATAAAACAACAGTTAAAAAGAATAATTGATTATTGGTCAGATTGTAAACATCCCAATAACTTTTAAATACAAACGTGCGTAATTTTTACCGCGTTGCTCAAATGCCGTGGTAAAACCGGCCTGGTTATAGTTGAATTTTATGCTGCATTATCAGTTTTTAAAAAGCAATCCCTTCTTAAAAAGAAAAAACCCTCGTAGAAACGAGGGTAATTTTTTCAACCCTAAACCCTTAAAAAACAGTATAAATATCCAAAATATTTAATTAAAAACAAAACACGTTTATTCTTAAATAGAATATTCTGTGGATAACTATTCTAAGAGAATGATTCTAAGCTGCTAAACATATTTTGATGGCTTTCCTAATTCATTCACAAAGGCAGGGTTCTTATTTACCCGCTTTACAAAAAAAGTAACAAAAGCTAACGGTAATCCAAACAGCTTCCCAACTTTATCCGCCGGCAGTGAGCAGCATATAGTTTGCGCGGGCTTTACCAATGTTTAAAAAATATTAATCCTCGCATTTTTTCCGGCGGAGGCAGTAATTGCTGTTATTTTCCTGCTGCAAATCACTTCTTTTAGTTATTTTTACTATTGTGCTTTATTCCAAAGCCATGTATCGCAAGAAGCATGGCTTTTTTTGTTGTTATACATTTACTTTTTTTCGACCGAAACCCAACTTTTAAACTTACGCTCATTACAAGTTTTCTTGTACGAATTTCTGCGCAAATTCCTTTATCATATCTCGCACTTTTCTGAATTGTTCCAAAATTTCTTTTTTATTACCCGTTGCCTTTGCAGGGTCTGGAAAGTTTTGATGAAACTTTTTTGCTTTTGACGGAAAGAACGGGCAACGTTCTTTTGCATTATCGCAAACGGTAATTACAAAATCAAAATCAATATCTCTGTACTCGTTTACATTGTTTGATGTTTGATCAGAAATATCAACAACGTCTTCTTTCATCACTTCTACCGCCAGGGGATTTACGCCATGTGTTTCAACACCGGCGCTGTAAACTTTTATTTTATCGCCGGCAAATTTTCTTAAATAGCCTTCGGCTATCTGGCTGCGGCAACTGTTGCCCGTACAAAGAACCAAGACCCGTTTCATAGTTTAATTGCAACATTCAGAACCGCAACAAGATTTTTCTGAGGCAGGTTTTTCAGCATACACAGTTATGCTTGTAATTGCTGCGCCTGATTGTTTGTAAGATTCAATTTCCTCGCTTTGATAAATACCGGCTTAAAATATCATCAGGGATGATGACCGGCTTATTTTTTTGAACTGAAATATCTTTAAACCCGTTTAGTTCTATCAGTTGTAGATATGCTTCTTTTTCAATAGCGCCTGCTACACAGCCTGCATACATTTCAGCAGCTTCTTTTATTTGTTTTGGCAAACTGCCTGCAAGAACAATGTCTGAAATAGAAAAATGGCCACCGGTTTTTAATGTTCTGTATATTTCTTTAAATACGCCATCTTTATTTGGCACCAGGTTTAAAACGCAGTTGCTAACAATTACATCGGCAGTATTATCGGGTACTGGCATATGTTCAATATCGCCCTGCCTAAACTCAACATTATTAAAACCTCTTGCTTCAGTATTTTGTTTTGCCCGTTCAATCATTGCAGGTGTAAAATCTATGCCTATTACTTTGCCTGTGTCGCCCGTTTCATGCCTTGCAATAAACGCATCGTTACCGGCACCGCTACCTAAATCAATTACAACATCACCTTTTTTTATTTTAGCAAATTGTGTGGGTAACCCACAACCTAAACCTAAGTCTGCATCAGCATTATAACCTTCCAGTTGGGTATAATCATCGCTCATAACATTGTACACCTCTGTACTGCAACATCCGGAACCGCAGCAGGAACTTTGATTTGTGGCTTTATCCTGTAAAGCAATATCTGCATATTTCTGCCTTACCAGTTCTTTTACATCGTTTTGATTTTCCATTTTTACATTTTTTATTATCGAAATATTACGATTATAGTAG
>CAVWZV010000006.1:0-282228 GCA_963759555.1 uncultured Chitinophagaceae bacterium | reverse complement strand
CAAGCCTTGGAGAACTTACTGCAGGCATTGCACATGAAATTCAAAACCCTTTAAACTTCGTGAATAATTTTTCTGAAGTAAATAAAGAATTGCTTGATGAAATAAAAGATGAAATTGAATAAAGGAAATATTGATGAAGTAAACGATAATTGCAAATGATATTATAGATAATGAAGAAAAAATAAATCATCACGGCAAACGTGCAGATGCCATTGTAAAAGGCATGTTGCAACATTCAAGGAAAAGCAGAAGGCACAAAAGAACCAACAGATATTAATAAGCTGGCTGATGAATATTTACGTCTCTCCTATCACGGCTTGCGTGCAAAAGACAAAGATTTCAATACAGAAATAAAAACTGATTTTGATGAAAGCATTGGTAAAATAAATGTCGTTCCGCAGGATATTGGAAGAGTGTTGCTTAATCTTTTTAATAATGCATTTTATGCAGTGAATGAAAAGAAAAAGCTAATAGCTAATAGCTATCAGCCAATAGCTTCAGTAAAAACGCGAAGAATAAATGATAAAGTTGAAATTATAGTAAGCGATAACGGCAACGGCATTCCCCAAAATATAGTTGATAAAATCTTTCAGCCATTCTTTACAACAAAACCAACAGGACAAGGAACAGGATTGGGTTTGAGCTTAGCTTATGACATCATCACAAAAGAACATAACGGAACAATTAAAGTGCAAAGTGAAGAAGGTGAAGGAAGTGAGTTTATTATTCAATTGCTTTCAAAAGAAAATTAATCTGCTATGAAAACAAGAGCTGTTTTACTGTTTGCCTTATTCTTTGCAAAGCCGGTTTTTTCGCAAACGCCTTATGCAGATACTTTAAAAAACCGTATTCGCTTAAGTTCAACACCGGATACAGAAAAAGTTCTTCTTTATTCCAGTTTGGCATTCATCACTGCTTTTAAAAGACCAGACTCCGCAATGGAATATGTTCAGAAGGGTATGCGTTTGGCCAGGGAGATTGGATATACTAAAGGTGAGATGTATTGTATCTATGGTTTTGGAGCAACTATGTGGCTTGCGGGCGATTATTCACGCGCAAATGAATTACTGCTGCGGAGTTTAAAATTCGCAAAATCAACAAATGATACCTCATGGCAAATAAAAATTTATAATGTTTTAAGTGCAAACAGCAGGGAACAGGGAACTTATAATGATGCAGTAAATTATGGCAATAGAGCTATTGCGCTTGCCAAACAGAGCAGGCAACCAAAATACCAATTGATGGAATGTTACGTGGCAGCCGGTGCAGCTTATGAAGAATTAAATAAACCTGACTCTGCCATTTATTACCTGCAGCAGGTAAACTTCCAGAATGAGCCAGGTTATACAGGTTTTAAATTTTTAATGATTGGAAAAGCATATGCTAAAGCCGGGAAAGATTCGCTTGCTTTAAAATATTTTAATTTAAGCACTGAGCTATTACCCAACTCGAATAACTATAAAGATTTTGCCAGTACATATAATAGTATAGCTGCGCTTTACGCAAAAAAAGGCAAACCCGACTCAGCGATATTTTATGCTGAAAAAGGCTTTGATATTGCACAGACTGCTTCTTTTAAAAAAGGAATTTTTGAAAATGGTGTTTTATTATCCCGTCTTTATGAAAAAAAGGATCCTGTTAAAGCATTATCATTCTTAAAAACAGCAATGGCTGCAAAAGACAGTATGTTCAATATTCAAATAGCTCTGCAATCACTCAATTCGCAGTTTAATGAACAGATGCAGGCACAGAAAGAACAAGCTGATAAGGTAAGTTATCAGAATAAGATAAGAACATATGTATTGTTGGCTGCGCTTCTGTTTTTTTTATTGCTTCTAATTATACTTTACCGAAATAATATGCATCGGCAAAGAGCTAAAATAAAAATTGAAAAAGCTTATTCAGAATTAAAATCCACACAAGCGCAACTTATACAAAGCGAAAAGATGGCAAGTCTTGGTGAACTTACCGCAGGCATTGCACATGAAATACAAAACCCATTAAACTTCGTGAATAATTTTAGTGAAGTAAATAAAGAAATGATTGATGAATTAACAGAAGAAATTGATAAAGGAAATATCGATGAAGCAAAAAATATTTCAAATGATATTAAAGATAATGAGGAAAAAATAAATCATCACGGCAAGCGTGCAGATGCCATTGTAAAAGGCATGCTGCAACATTCAAGGCAAAGCGAAGGCACAAAAGAACCAACAGATATTAATGCTCTGCTGATGAATATTTACGGCTCTCCTATCATGGTTTTCGTGCAAAAGACAAAAATTTCAATGCAGATATTAAAACAGATTTTGATGAAAGCATTGGTAAAATAAATATCGTTCCGCAGGATATTGGAAGAGTATTGCTGAATCTTTTTAATAATGCCTTTTATGCTGTGAATGAAAAGCTCACCGCTAACCGTTCACCGCTAACCGCTGACTATAAGCCACTCGTTTCTGTTCAAACAAAAAAAATAAATGATAAGATTGAAATTATAGTAAGTGATAATGGCAACGGAATTCCTGCAAAATATCATTGATAAAATCTTTCAGCCATTCTTTACCACAAAACCAACAGGTGAAGGAACAGGATTGGGTTTAAGCTTAGCTTATGACATCATCACCAAAGAACATAACGGAACAATTAAAGTGGAAAGTAAAGAAGGTGAAGGAAGTGAGTTTATAATTATCTTACCGGTATAAACCAGTTATGATTAAAAGGTTTGCATATATTATTTTTTTTACCGGCTTGCAATTAATTTGTTTATCACAAAATAAACATTTGGCTGATTCAACAAACAGTGCAAGAAATTGATAATCTTAAGCAGCAACTTCTCACAGTAAAAAACGATTCACTTCGTATAAGAATTCATTCAAGGTCATTGGCTTTAATTATGAAAATCTGAATCTTGATTCATCATTAAAATATACAAGCGAAGGTCTTGCGTTGGCAAGAAACGGGGATATGCGTGGGGCGAGGTGGCACTGCATGACTGATTTAGGTAGCTGTTCTTACGTGAGCAGGGTAAACTTGCAGAGTCTCTGGACATTCTTTTACAATCTCTTGAAATTGCTAAAGCAAATAATCTCGATTATGAAATTGCCAGAGTTTACCGGCGGTTCGCTGCTATTTATATGGACCTTGAAAATTTTCCAAAAGCCATTGGATATTTATTGCAGGCTTTGACAATAGATAAAAAAGCTCAGCGTCAAAAAAATATTCGTATTAATGACATGATTTTAGGTGATGCTTATGAAAAAATTGATAAGCTTGATTCGGCTTCTTTTTATATAAATGCTGCTTTCCAACAACCGGATTTTTTTGCCGAACAAACTGTTTATCAGGTGATGGGTGATATCCAATTAAAAAAAGGAAATTATAAACAGGCTGCTTATTTTTTTCAGGAAGGACTTTCTATTTCTTTAAATGATAACGACCTTTTAACAGCTTCAGATATATGCACAGGTGTGTCAACACTTTTTATAAAACTCAATATAAAAGATTCCGCAATTTTTTATGCTTTAAAAGGATTTGAGTATAGCAGGCAAGTTCTTATATAAAAAAGGGATTATGCTTAATGGAAATTTGCTTGCAGAGTTATATGATTCAATTCAACCTTCGATGGCACTTAAATATTATAAAATGGCTGTAGCAGCTAAAGATAGTTTATTTGGCGTGAATAATATCCTATCAATTCAGGATCTTATAGTTAAAGAAGAAGCAAAACAAAAAGAATTAGAGGATGCCAAATTAGCTTATCAAAATAAGTTAAGAATTGTATGGACTTTTAGCGGGCGTTGCACTTCTTTTAATTGTTGCATTTATTCTGTTTCGAAATAATCTTCAAAGAAAAAAAGCAAATTTGTTATTGCAGGATGAAAAGGAAAAAGTTGAAAACACATTATCAGAATTAAAATCCACTCAATCCCAACTTATACAAAGCGAAAAAATGGCTTCTCTTGGTGAACTTACCGCAGGCATTGCACATGAAATACAAAACCCGTTAAACTTCGTGAATAATTTTTCTGAAGTGAATAAAGAATTGCTTGCATGAATTAAACGAAGAAATTGACAAAGGAAATTATGATGATGCAAAAGCAATTGCAAATGATATTATAGAAAACGAGGAAAAAATAAACCATCACGGCAAACGTGCAGATGCGATTGTAAAAGGCATGTTGCAACATTCAAGAAAAAGAGAAGGCACAAAAGAACCAACAGATATTAATAAGCTCGCTGATGAATATTTACGATTGAGTTTATCACGGCTTGCGTGCAAAAGACAAAAACTTCAATGCAGATTTCAAAACAGACTTTGATGAATCAATTGGAAAAATAAATGTTGTGCCGCAGGATATTGGAAGAGTATTGCTCAATCTTTTTAATAATGCTTTTTATGCTGTGAATGAAAAGCAACCACAAGCTAACGGCTACATGGCTATCAGCCAATAGCTTCAGTTCAAACAAAAAAAATAAATGATAAGATTGAAATTATAGTTAGTGATAATGGCAATGGAATTCCGCATCCATAATAGGATAAAATCTTTCAACCATTCTTTACTACAAAACCAACAGGCGAAGGAACCGGACTGGGTTTGAGCTTAGCTTATGACATCATCACAAAAGAACATAACGGAACAATTAAAGTGCAAAGTGAAGAAGGTGAAGGAAGTGAGTTTGTGATTTTATTGCCAGTGTAAATATGAACCGTGCCAATGGCACCTGGCAGTGTTATAGTTTTTATACCACGGGTTGAAATCCATGGTTATAAAATGTTTCGAGCCTGCGGCTTTATGAGCGGGCAGATAAAAAAAGTGCAGAGGCGTAGCCTCGACCACTATCGTAACGACGGATTTTAATCCGTTGAAAAGAGTAAGCAAAAATAATTAAGAGCCGCAGGCTCGATACATGTACTAAAATATGGCTAATACATATCATCAAATCTATTTGCAATTTGTATTTGCAGTAAAATACAGGAATGCTGTTATCAGCAAAAGCTGGAGTACTAAGCTTTTTGGTGTAATTGGTGGTTTGATAAATGAAACGAATTGTAAAACCATAATTGTAAATGGAGTTGAAGACCATGTGCATTGTTTTATTGGACTAAAACCTGTTGTTTCAATTTCAGAATTAATGAAAACAGTAAAAGCAAAATCATCAAAATATATTAACGACAACACATTAACTGCCGAACGATTTGAATGGCAGGAAGGTTATGGTGTATTTTCATATAGTCAATCGCAGGTTGATAAAGTGTATAAGTACATACAAAACCAGGAAGCACATCACCAAAAGCAAACATTCAGAGAAGAATATATTGAGTTTCTAAAACATTTTAAGATTGATTATGATAGACAATATATTTTAAAGAACTTGTATAAATATGCATCGTGCCTACGGCACTCAATTTATATTCTGTGTCTTTATCACCGGATTAAAATCCGGCGTTATAAAATGGTTCGAGCCTACGGCTCTGCAATAAGTAATGGCATTCCTCAAAACATCATAGATAAAATCTTTCAGCCATTCTTTACTACAAAACCAACAGGCGAAGGAACAGGACTGGGATTGAGTTTGAGTTATGATATCATTACCAAAGAACATAACGGAACAATAAAAATAATGAGCCCGGAAGACCAAGGAAGTGTGTTTGTAATTGAATTGCCAAATGTTTAATTAATTGGTTGCAACAATGATAAAAATGCTCTGTCTTTATGCCCTGCCAACTATTTCTAGTTTTAAAGAGATTTATATTGCAATGCACCTTGTTGGCATTCTTTTTCCCGATTAAAGCATGACCACAAGCAAAATCCTTATCGGACGTTCCGGTTGGTTGAATAAACATTGGAACGGACGGTTCTATCCAGAAAAAAGCAATGCAAAACAGCAGTGGAAATTCTTTAAGCATTTCGAGACAATCGAAATAAACAACTCCTTTTACAAATTGCCGCCAGCAACTGTATTTGAAAGCTGGTATGAAAGTTCACCATAAAAATGTTGTTCGCTGGGTTATGGAAACTACAAACACATCAACCTGGACACAAGTTGCAGAAATTGAACTTGTTTATAAATCAAAAGTAAAAGCATCAGAACGACCGAAAGTAACTACTCATCAGATGCTTATCATTTGCTTAAACAAAGTTGGGACAAAAACAAAATTCAGTTTGTTGAACAGTCTAAAGTGTTGTATCTTAACAGAGCAAATAAAGTTTTAGCCGTTACGAACTGTCAGGTTAATCCCGTCTTAATTCAAAAAACCATTCTTACGCTCACGAAAATAAATTAGCAGAACCAAGCAATGATTTAAACCTAAGAAAATTTTTTGACAAACATAGTGGCATTGATGGTGAAAAAGGTAATGAGGTTTTTTCTTTTTAAGCAAGGGAAGGAATAAATACTTTTTCTAAAAAACCAAAAAAACATCTTATACGTAAATTCTTTTCATAAACAATAATCGATTCTTTCAATACTTTTTTCATACAAATTTAATGCACATGCTTATGAAATTTTTACACTTCAATTATCGAAGATTAATACTTCTTTGTGTGCTGTTAACGGCGCTTGCTAAAAATGGCAATGCATCTTCTCACAGAGAGGCTCCATTAATCTCTAATGATCCGCTGGCTGACAATACTGATGTATATGCTTTCCGAAGCCCGGATAATCCAAACACAATTACCATCATTGCCAATTACATTCCTTTTGAGTCTCCTGAAGGCGGACCGAATTATTACAATTTCGGAGAAAACATCCGCTATGAAATTCACATAAAAAATAAAACTACTACTACAGGTGATGATATTACTTACAGGTTTACGTTCACACGTGTAAATGAAGACCCAACAACTTTCTTCAACATCAGGTTAGGAAAGCAAAATTTAAAAACAACTTATACTATGTGAAAAAAGTACAGATGGCGGTCAAACATTTTCAACCATTATCAGCAGTGGTATCGTTCCGCCACCTAACATTGGTCCACGCTCTATTCGCGAGACGGTTGGATTAGATACCAGTTATAATGAATTAATTAAAAATGCAATCGTAACTACTTCTGATAACGAAAAGATTTTTTGCGGACCTGCAGACGATCCTTTCTTTGTTGATTTAGCCGGCGCATTTGATGTCGGCGGCTTCAGACCAACAGGTAATCCGCAAAATCCGCCTAAAGACGGGCTTGCAAGATTTAATGTTCATTCAATCGCTTTAAGAATTCCAATTAAACTTTTACAAAAAGATGGAAAAGATGTAAACCAGGCTGCGAATATTTTAGATCCTGACTTTGTAATTGGTGTTTGGGCAAGCGCAAGCCGCCAGCAAATAAAAACTTTAAATAGTGATGGTACAGAAGGATTTACCGGTAACTGGGTACAGGTTTCACGTTTAGGAATGCCGCTTACAAATGAAGCCGTAATTCCTGTTGGCATGAAGGATTATTGGAATACTGTTACTGCAAACAATTCAAAAGAATCTGGCTTCATACCTTATTTTGAAAACCCTGAATTGGCTTTGTATATGGATGACAGCCAGTTTGGTGGTGCAGTGCCTGCATTGTCTGCGTTACGCATTCAATCAAAATCTTTAGGCACGTATGATTTTCGAAATGGTAAACAAGGTCTTTACCCTTTAAAAGGTACTGCTGCGGTTGCCGGTACAGCGTTGGATGATGCAGTGTTCGGAAATATTTTATTGCCCGATAATCATAGCCCGCGTGCTGTAGATTTGTTGCCGATATTTTATACAGGTGTTCCTAACCTTGCACCATATCAATTAGCAACAGGTAAAAACGGTAATCCGCTTGCCGCAGGCAAACCTTTTATAAATAATTTTTTACCAACGTTGGGTGATATGCTTCGTCTTAATATGGCTGTGCCTGTTACACCAAGAAACAGCGCAGACTTTAGTTCTTTAGGAATTATACAAACTGCTGTGTTAGGTTTAACTGATTCAAGATTTAATACAAATGCAAACCTGCAATTCATTCCAAACATGGATGGCTTTCCTAACGGAAGAAGATTGGAAGATGATGTAACAACAATTGAATTGCAGGCTGTAAGTGGTGTTGCATTAGCTGCAATCGGTCTTTGGTATGATGATTATACAACAGGAAGTCCTGTAACACCTGATTTAGTAAAAGTGCTTTCTTTCACTGCAGGTCCTACACATAACGACACAACATTTAAAGCCTCGTTCCCTTATGTTCAAACACCATGGAGAGGTTTTAATTACTCACAACAACCAAGGTTCTAAAAAATAAAAAACATTATTATGAAGAGAATTATAAAACTTTTTGCAGGTATCTTGGTTTGCATTTTTTCAAGCCATTATACAACTTATGCTTCATCACATCGTGAAGCGCCTTTAATCTCAAATGATCCGCTTGCAGATAATACAGACCTCTATGTATTTCGCAGTCCCTGCGATACAAATAATGTAGTGATGATTGCAAACTATATTCCGTTTGAACATCCTGCGGGCGGTCCTAATTATTACAATTTTGGCGAAGGCATTCGTTACGAAATTCATATTGATAATAATACTGCAACAACAGGCGATGATATTGTTTACCGCTTTACGTTTACACAAACAAATGAAGACGGCACTACTTTTTTCAATATAAGATTAGGTAAACAAAATTTAAAAGATACTTACAAGTGTGAAAAAAGTACTGATGGCGGTCAAACATTTTCAACCATTATCAGCAGTGGTATTGTGCCGCCAACGAATATTGGTCCACGATCAATTAATAATTCTACTGTTGGTTTAGGTGCAGCAAGCTATGATGATCTAATGATGGCTGCAGTTGCAACAGCATCATCAGGAGAAAAAGTTTTCTGCGGTCCTGTTGATGATCCTTTCTTTGTTGACCTTGCAGGTATTTTTGATGTAGGAGATTTTAGACCTGTTGGTCGTGATGGATTAGCAAAATTTAATTGCCATTCTATTGTTATTGAAGCACCCATTTCAAGCTTGCAAAAAGATGGCAAAACAACAACACAGGCAACCAGTATTTTAGATCCCAATTTTGTTATTGGTGTTTATGCGTCTGCTTACAGGCAACAAATAACAACGTTTGATTCAACTACCGGAACTGTTGCCGGTTCTGGTACATGGATACAGGTATCACGACTTAGGTATGCCGCTAACAAACGAAGCAGTTATACCAATCGGTTATAAAGATGAATGGAATGCATCTGCACCAGCTGATGATGCACAGTTCAACGGCTATTTTGAAAATCCTGAATTGGCTTTATACATGGATGACAGCCAGTTTGGTAGTGCAGTGCCCGGACTTTCTCAATTGCGCATTCAATCAAATTCATTAGGTGCTTTTGATTTTAGAAATGGCAGACCAGGTCTTTATCCTTTAAAAGGAACGGCAGCCGTTACGGGCACAGCATTAGATGATGCAGTGTTTGGAACTCTTTTGTTGCCCGATAATCATAGCCCGCGTGCTGTAGATTTATTGCCGATATTTTATACAGGTGTTCCAAACTTAGCGCCGTATCAATTAGCAACAGGTAAGCCTGATGGAAATCCGCTTGCTGCAGGTAAACCTTTTATCAATAATTTTTTACCAACACTTGAAGACAGGTTACGATTAAATATGGCTGTTCCTGTTACGCCGCGCAACAGCGCTGATTTTAGTTCATTGGGTATTATTCAGGCTGCTGCATTAGGTCTTACTGATGCACGTTTTAATACAAGTAAAGCATTGCAATTCATTCCTAACATGGATGGTTTTCCAAACGGAAGAAGACTGGAAGATGATGTAACAACTATTGAACTGCAGGCTGTATCCGGTGTTGCGCTTGCTGCAATAGGTTTGTGGTATGATGATTACACACTTGGTAGCAGCCCGCTTACACCGGATTTCTTAAACGTTTACACATTTACTGCAGGTGTTACAAAGAATGATACAACATTTAAATCGTGTTTTCCTTATCTGCAAACACCGTGGAGAGGTTACAACGGACCAGAAACTGTATTGCCTGTTACGCTTGTTAGTTTTACTGCAAGCCCGGTTAATCATACGGTATCATTGCAATGGCAGGTTGCAAATGTTGTGAATGCAAATCATTATGAAATTGAATCAAGCACAGATGCAACACATTATGCGAAAATTGGCGAAGTTGTTTCTAAAGGCGCTGCAAGTAATTATCAATATACAGATCAGAATCCTTCATTAACAAAAACAAATTTCTATCGTCTTAAAGAAGTTGATAATGATGGAAAGTATATTTATTCTGCCGTAAGGTTTGTTAAGTTTAATATCAGTGTATTAACTATAACACCAAATCCTGCAACAACATTTATAAAAATCACTTCCACAACAGATAATCTGCAGATAAATGTTTATGATGCAGCAGGAAGAAAAGTGGCTTCTCAAAAATTAAGCGGCGGTTCTGTACAGATTAATGTTTCTTCTTTGCCTAAAGGAATATATACAGTTATTGCAGATAACAACGGAACTAAAGTTGATTCAAAGAAAATAGCAATACAGTAATCTTTGATAATAAAACATTACATGGTTTTAAATCGTGTAATGTTTTTTATTAATTAAAATGATTGTAATGAAAAAGAAAAATATTTACCTGGTTTCTATAATAATTTTTTGCCTTGCAGTTGCCGGAATAATCTTCAAGTATAATTATAAAAAGGAGCAGGATAAAAAGAAGCAATATGTTTTGCTGGAAAGAAAAGGAGCATTAGCAAATTCTGAGGAATGGAAACAAGCAAAGCATTCTTCCGATTCATTATTAATGCTGATAAAAGATAATTCTACAGATTCTAAGTCTCAATTAAGACTTGCAGCATTGTATATACAGGAAGCAAGAGTTACAGGCAACTATGCTTATTACGATGTGGCAGCAATGAAATATATAAATGATGTTTTAAATCTTGATTCATTAGATTTTAACGGGCTGGTTTTTAAATCGCTTATTTATATGTCACAGCATCATTTTGCTGATGGGCTTGATGTGGCACACAAAGCACAGCATGTAAATCCTTACAATGCTTACGTGTATGGTTTGTTGGTTGATGGAAATGTTGAAATGGGCAATTATGATACGGCAGTTTCTTATGCAGATAAAATGGTGAGCATTCGTCCTGACCTTACTTCTTATTCACGTGTGAGTTATTTAAGAGAAATTTTTGGCGATTATTCCGGTTCCATCAAAGCAATGCAAATGGCTGTAGAAGCCGGTGGTGCAGGCGATGAGCATACTGAATGGACGAGGTATCAATTAGCAAACCTGTATCAAAAAACAGATGATTATAAAAAAGCTGATACGCTTTATCAGTTGTCGTTATCAATGCGCCCAAATTATGCTTATGCAGTTGCAGGTCTTGCACAAATTGCAATGGCAAATAAAGATTATGCAAAAGCAATAAATTACTATGAAAAAGCAGATTCAATAATTGATGACTATTCAATAAAAGAAGAATTGGTTGATGCATATCAGCAATCTGGTCAGCAGGCAAAAGCAGATAAGCTTTCTAAAGAAGTTATTGATGAACTGAATGCAAATTCGCAGGCTGCGGTTAGTAATCAGAATTTAGGTCATTATGCAGACAGAGAATTGGCGTATGCTTATTTAAAGATAAAAGATAATAATAAAGCTTTGGAACATGCGATGATGGAATATAACAGGAGACCCAATAATATTGACGTGAATGAAACTGTTGCCTGGGTTTATTATTGTAAAGGTGATTATGCAAAAGCGGTTCCATACATTACTGTTGCACTGCGCACGCATTCAAAAAATCCGGAGCTATTAAGCAGGGCTGCGTTAATATATTATAAATCTGGCAATGCTCCGTTAGCTAAAACAATTTTATCAAAAACATCATTACAAAATCCTTACATAGATCCGGGATTAAGAGCGGAAGCCGAAAACACAATAGCTAAACAATAATCTATTCTTGTGAAATCAAAGCAGGCATTTAAATCCAGGTATATTTTATTAGGTTTTTGTTTTTTATTATTTGCAAATGCCATTTATGCGCATACTATAAATTATGCTTTGGAAAAGGCCCCGGCAGGCAATGTGTTTTTTTATTATCTAAAGCTGGGTTACATGCACATATTGCCAAACGGTTTTGACCATATCTTGTTTGTTACGGGTCTTTGTCTATTGAGTAAAAAAGTAAGCACGATTCTCTGGCAGGCAACTGCGTTTACAGTTGCACATTCAATAACGTTAGCACTTTCAATGAAGAATATAATCGTTGCGCCTAGTGCAGTTGTAGAGCCAATTATTGCTTTATCTATTTTATTTGTTGCAGTTGAAAATTTATTAATTACCAAACTAAGTACGTGGCGCATTTTATTGGTATTTATGTTTGGTCTTGTTCATGGAATGGGTTTCGCAAGTGCACTAAATGAAATTGGATTGCCGCGTAATAAATTTTTCTTATCAATACTCAGCTTTAATGTAGGTGTTGAATTAGGACAGGTAACCGTTATACTTGGCGTATTTACCTTATTTATTTTTCCTTTCCGCGACATAAAAAATTATAAAAAAGCTGTTGTTTATCCCTTATCGTTAGCTATCGCTTCAATAGCCTTGTACTGGACGATAGAAAGAGTTTTTTTTGTTTGAAATAATCAGCATATTCTATAAATTATCTTGAGAATAATTAAAATTACTTCTGGAACGCCTTGGTATCTTTTAAAAAGTGCTGTTTACTTCAACGACCTAACCTGCTACGATTCAATAGATTAACTGCAATCTGGTGAGCGCAAATCCAATGCTATAATAAACTCACCTGATAGCACACTAATGGTTTGATATTTTCTGATAAATTTTGACAAGCTCGAATAAAAATGCCTGTAAATCAATAGAATTTACAGGCATTTGATAAAATTTGTAGTGATTTCCGTCGGGAGGACAGGATTCGAACCTGCGACCCCCTGGTCCCAAACCAGGTATTCTACCGGCCTGAACTACCTCCCGAATTATTTACTTAGTGACCGTGCAACATTTCACATAATATTGCTTGTCACTAACTTATTTTTGACGGCTGCGAAGGTAAGTGTTTGCCTTATATCACCCAATACAATTATTTATGCGTTGTTATGATTTAGGACCTGCAGTATTTCTTTTACTGCGTTTTGAAATATTGCTTTTTTCGTAAACTTTTTGTTCTTCACTATTAAACACGTCTTCCTTATAGCCTTTTTGCTTAGTTGTGTATTGCCGGCTATTTTTTGTATCTGTGGCTGACGTTTTTGCTTTTTCTTTGATTGATTTCTTCATATAGTTTTTTATTGTGTATGCAATTATCAAACCCACTTAATTACGCTCAGAATACGTGCTCTCGCTAATTTGCTTGGAACTTTTCTTTGAAAGTAATGCGGCAGCAATAGCAAACAAGCCAAAAAATAAATGCGGTTTATATACTACATCCGCAAAAGCAAACAGCCACGGTGAAGCTGCCAGCAGAATGCCAACAATTAAATCCAGCAGTAAGTGGTTTTTCATGGGAATATTTTTAAAAATACCAAGTTCGTATTTTGTATGTATGGAATATACCAATACGGTACTTGCAGCTATGTCTATAAGCATAAGTATCTGCACTATTTGAGCTAAAACCAAAAACATTCGGAATAAAAAAAAGGGCAAGTACATACAAATAATCTAAAATGCCATGTACTTTGGTAGGGATGAAACGCATAAGAGTTTTAGTAATAAATGCAAAAAAAATGCCTGCAATATCGCAGGCATTTTTTAAAATAGTTGCTTTATTTAAATCGCTTTTTAAAATTCTGGTTACGGTTATCGCGATTATCGCGACCGCCTCCACTTCTGTTACGGTTATCACGGTTATCTCGATTATCTCTTCCACCGCTTCGGTTACGGTTATCACGATTATTATTATTTCTCCCGCCAAAATTTTGTTGCCTGCGGTTATTCCCGCTCCGGTAGTCCTCGCGCTCAAAAGTTGGATTACGATGTTTAATATACGGTGTATTACTAAACTCCAGTTCACCACCTGTAATACTGTCTAACTCGCTACGAATGGCGTCATCATGCACCAGTTCTTTATGCCAGTTGCTGTATGCAAGTTTCATATAATAAGCAATAGCATTTGCAAAGCCTGATTTTTTTTCAGGATCTGTTTCCTTTAACGCTTTATCAATTACTATCTCAAGATTTTTACCTAAATGAGAATACTTAGGATGACGTTTAGGATAAGGTAACGGATCTGGTTTGGCTTTATATGTTTCTTTTTTCGGAATAGGATAAGGGCTGTCAACCTCAAGTTTAAAATCGCTTATAAAAAAAAGATGATCCCATAGTTTATGCCTAAAATCTTCTACGTTTCTAAGATGTGGATTTAAAAAACCCATCAGCTCTATTACTACTTGTGCCTGTTGCTGCCTTTTTTCTTTGTCTTTAATCGTGAGAAGATATTCCACCATTTTCTGAATATGGCGGCCGTATTCACCCATACTTAAATGGTTACGTGTAGTATTATATTCCATTAAAATTTAATTGAAAGTGCAAATGTATGTTTTTGCCGTTATTAAAAAATTGAATTTCAAATAAGTTATTCGGGTTATTGTCAATTGTAAAGATACTTATATAAGGCTTCTGCTGTTTTTCTGTCGTTGCTTAAACGAGGCAATTTATTTTGTCCACCTAATTTACCGATAGATTTCATGTAATCAATAAAACCATTTTTGCGCACAGGATGTATTTTAAGCGTTTTAAGAATATTGCCCGCTATTAAATCATCATAATAGATATTTTTATCACGCAGGTTATTGTCAACCTTAATTGAGAAACTGTTTAAATCAGCAGGCGTTTCATCAAATTCAATAAACCATTCATGAAAACTTTTTCCTTTGGTTTGTGCTATTAGTGGGGCTACAGTAAATTCAACAATTTTAACACCTTCTTCATTCGCAGCGCTGGTTAAAGCCTGTTCAACTTCTTCTGCAATTACGTGCTCGCCAAAAGCAGAAATAAAATGTTTCGTTCTTCCGGTAACTATAATTCTATAAGGATTAGTGCTCACAAATTTTATTGTGTCGCCCAAATTATAACCCCATAAACCTGCATTGTTGCTTACAATTAACGCATAGTTTTCGTTTGTTTTTACATCTTTAAGTGAAAGTCTTGTTGGATTTGGATTGAATATTTCGCTGGCGGGAATAAATTCATAAAATATTCCTGAATCGGTATTTAATAAAAGTCCCTGTAGTTCCTGTTTATCCTGGAACGCAAAAAAACCTTCACTCGCGGGAAATAATTCTATAGAGTCAATCTTTTTTCCAATACTTTCAAACAACCTGTTTTTATACGGTTCAAAATTTACACCTCCGTAAACAAGTACAGATAAATTTTTAAAAAGCTCTCCAATTTTTTTTCCGGATACCTGCATTAGCCTGTCGAAATACATTTGCATCCATGGTGGTATTCCGCTTATCAACGTCATATCTTCCCTAATCGTTTCTTCAACAATTTTATCAAGCTTTAATTCCCAGTCTTCAATACAGTTTGTTTCATAAGACGGCAATTGATTGCTTCGTAAATATCTTGGCACATGATGGTTAACGATGCCGCTTAATCTTCCGGTTGGTATTCCGGCTATGCGTTCAAGTTCCGGCGAGCCGCTTAAGAAAATCATCTTTCCATTTGCAAATAACGAATTACCGCTTTGCGCCATATAACAAAGCAAAGCATCGCGGGCCGTATCTATGTGATTTGAAATAGAGTCTTTTGTTATAGGAATATATTTAATGCCGCTCGTGGTGCCGCTGGTTTTTGCAAAATAGATAGGTTTGCCTTTCCACAAAATATTGTGTTTGCCTTCTTTTATCTTCTCGATGTATGGCTTTAAATCTTCATAATCGCGAACGGGAACCTGTTTTTTAAAATCATCATAAGATTGTATCAATTCAAAATCATGCTCTTTTCCAAACTCTGTATTTTTTGCAGATTTTACCAGGGATTTCAGAAGATTCTCCTGGTCTTCCACTGCGGTTAACATCCATTTTTTTATTTTATTGTATGTATAATTGGCAAATGGTTTAGCTAACAGAGATTTTAAGTACATAAGCAAACAACTGAGAGCGCAAAAGTAATATTAGCTTTTATTTTTATCACTTTCTGCTTGTTAAAGCCTGAAAATTTTACAAATTTCTTTTTATAAATATAGTATGAAACGTTACCTTTGCCGTCCAAAAAAATGGTAAGCTATGTTTGCAATAGTAAAAATTTCGGGTCAGCAGTTTAAAGTAAAAGAAGGCGAGAGCTTATATGTTCCGCATCTTAACGGAAAAAATGGTGATAAATTAGAGTTTACCGAAGCACTGCTGGTTGAAAACGATGGGAAATCTTCTTTTGGCAAAGACGCTAAAGCAAATGTAAAAGCTGAAATTGTAAATGAGTTGGTGAAAGATGACAAAGTAATTGCATTTAAAATGAAAAGAAGAAAAGGCTTTCGCAAAAAACATGGGCACAGAACTCAGTTTACACAAATTAAAATTGAAAGCATAGCATAACAATTTCGAATTTTTTCAAGATTCAATTCTAATTATCATGGCACATAAAAAAGGTGAAGGCAGCGTAAAAAACGGTCGTGATTCGCAAAGCAAACGCTTAGGTGTAAAAATATTTGGCGGTCAGCCTGTGATCGCAGGAAACATAATTGTTCGTCAGCGCGGAACTGTTTATCATCCCGGAAAAAATGTAGGTGTTGGAAAAGATTTTACATTGTTTGCACTTACTAATGGCGTTGTACAATTCTCTAAAACAAAACTAAACAGAACAAATGTTTCTGTTGTTCCTTTAGAAGCTTCTGCATAAATTTTTATTTCCGCTTGTTGTTTTTGTTTTATGATATAAAGATGTTATCCACTTTGTATCATAAATTTTTTGGTGTTTGAAATTAAAGTATATACTTTAGTATAATATTTTACTAACCATTAAATTTCAAAAACTATGGCAACAGCAAAAAAAGCTGCTAAGAAAGCCGCTCCTAAAAAAGCTGCTAAGAAAGCTGCTCCTAAAAAAGCTGCTAAGAAAGGAAAAAAATAAATTTTCTTTTAAGCTGATAAGACTAAGTCCCGGAAATTTCCGGGACTTTTTAATTTATGCAATTGCTGCTTTACTGTCTCTTCTTATTAAAGCGACAGCGGTAAAAACAATCAGTAACCAAACGATTGCAGAAGCAATTGTTTCAATGGTTCTACTGCTATAAAACGAATTTGGTTTAAACTCGAAGCGAATCGTATGGTTGCCTGCAGGAACGGATAAACCTCTTAGAACATAATCTGTTCTTACAATCGGAACTTCTTTATTATCTATATAAGCTTTCCATCCGCGGTCATAATAAACTTCACTAAACACTGCGAATTGATTGCTGTTAGATGAACTTGAATAAGTGATTATATCATTATCGTTTTTTATCAATTGAATTTTTGCAGCACTGTCATAAACCGGTGCTGCATTAATTTTAGTTTTTTCATCCTGTTCGACAATAGCAGTATCAGACGGATTATTTTTATCGAGCGCTTTCATTGCAGCCGCATCATCTTTTACATACTCAATATTTTTTACAAACCAGCATGCACCTAATGCGCCGGGGTTCTGTTGCACTTCGGGTTGGCCCTGTTGATTTTTTGTAATTACATATTTTGCATTAAGCATATTAAGCACATTTATGTTCAATTTATTGCCTAACTGGTAAGTAATTAAATCCTGGTATATGGCCAATTTTGCCGGGTGATAACCACCGATTGAATTATGAAAATAGGATGTCATTGCATCCTGAAAAGTTTCAGAATTTAAACTAAGCACACGGTAATAACCCGTATCCTGCAGTATTTGCTGATCAACGGCAGATGGCGTAAAATTTTGTGCGGTCTGATCGTCTGCTGATTGAAAAGCATCATCATTTAAATATCTTCTTCCTTCAGCCAAAACATCTATTGAGCTTAATAACAAAACCGCGATGATTGCATACGATGCTTTTAATTTATTTTTTGTGTACGCCCATAAGCAAACAAATGCAAGTGCTATAAAAATAAAAGAGCGAAGTATATCTGATCCAAATAACGATTGCCGGTCTTGTTTTAATGCACTATATGCAGATTGAAGTGCTGAAGATTGATTTTTATCTGACTGTTGATTGATAGCATTTTCAATCTGGCTGGCTTGTACTCCACCATAATTAAAACTTGAATACAAAGCAAGAACAATTAAAAAAACACCTGCCATCACAAGACCTGCTGTTTTTAATTGCTTCCAAACAAAAGTTTTATGTGTTTCAACAAAAAACAATTGGTGTAATGTTATTACAGATAATAGTGGAAATAACAATTGCGGAATCATGAGTGTGTATGTGGGAACGCGGAACTTGTTGTATAAAGGCAAATGATAAAAAAGAAAATCATTGAACGCCGGAAAATTTCTTCCCCAACTCATCATAAATGCTAAAACACAAACGGCAAAAATCCACCACTTATCTTTTCGTTTTAAATAAATCATTCCAAACAAAAACAAGAAGCAAATGACAGCACCAAAATAAACCGGACCCGATGTTCCCGGCTGACTTCCCCAATATGTTCCACCGAATTGGCTTGCCGCTTGCCTTGCAAAATTTTCCGCCTCATCATCTGCCGCACCTTGATCTTTGGCAATTTTCGCGAGATGCGAATTCTTAGTTATCTCGCTTACGCTTGAGGCTCCTCCATATATATTTGGAACGAGAACAGAAAACACTTCGGGTTTTTCAAAACTCCATTGAAATGCATAATCAATCGGCAAGCCTGTTTCACTTCCTGCGTTATCTTTTTTTGTTGAATCCAGATTCAACACACCATTACGCATGGTTGCTTTTGAATAATCATAAGTAGTGGCAAGTATTACAAGATTAGAAGCGATGCCAATTAATCCCATTACGGCAAGTATGGCGAATGATTTAATAATGTGTTTATATTCTTTTGCACGAATCCATTCAACTAAATAATAAATTGTCATGAATGCGGCCACTATCAGCAGGTAATATGTTACCTGCAAGTGGTTCATCGCCACAAGCAAGCCTGTAAACACAGCGGTTAATGTTGCACCAATTAAATATTTTTTCTGGTACACCAGCAAAATAGCGCCAAGTAAAGCAGGCATGTAAGCCATTGCCTGCACCTGTGTTTCGTGACCGGCAATAATAAGTATTGAACTGAATGAAGCGTACGCATAACCGAGCGCACCTAAAATTCCAATCCTGTAATCAACGCGAAATACCTGGCTTAAAAAATAGAAACCCATGCATAACAAAAAGAAAAACATAAATGGTTTGCCAAGAAACAATGAAAAAATTTTATGCAACCAAATAATATTAAATGGGTTTTTCGGATCCATTGCAATTTGATAAGCCGGCATTCCGCTAAACATGCTATTCGTCCACAGCGGGTAATTTCCATGTGTTTCCTTATACTTCATAGAATTTTCTGCCATGCCTTTCCAGTGTATAACATCGCCTTGTGTCAGCACTTTACCCTGCAACGCAGGTTTACAATACACAAATGCAACAATTAAAAAAACACCCATTGCAATAAGGTGCGGTGTAACTATTTTCCAGTTGATTTTTTTCATGCATGCTTATTAGAGCGGCAAACCTACAAAAATGTAATGCTATTATAAGCAGGCCCTGCGGCACTTTTATTGCGGGATAAAAGAAAACCGGCATGCAACCTTATAAAAGTAATAGCGGAAAAGATTCGGGAGTTGCCGCTTACCAATCGCGCAAAGACTACATTCTTGTACTTTTTAAAAGCGGTGAACTGTATAAATACACTTATTCCAGCGCAGGAAATAAAACAATTGAAACAATGAAAAAGCTTGCGTCAGCGAATAAAGGTTTGAGTACATTTATTTCCCAAAAAGATCCGCGGTATGAAAGCAAAAGCTAAAAAAACTTTTACTTTAATAAACCGTTTGTTGCTTTAGCTGCAGCGATTGTATTATCCAGGTCAGCGTAACTTAAAGCATTGCTCAAAAACCAGCTTTCATATGCAGACGGCGGCAAATAAATTCCTTCATTCAACATTGCATGAAAAAATTTATTAAATATCGTATTGTTGGCTGATGATGCATCAGCAAAATTATTAACAGGGTTATGTGTGAAGTGAACAGACAACATTGAACCGATCTGATTGATAGCAACAGGAATATTTGCTTCGTTAAAAACATTAAACAATCCGTTTCTTAAGTAGTTTCCTTTTTCATCAAGCTCATCATAAACAGATGGATTATTTTTAAGATGATTCAACAAAGTAAAACCTGCAATCATTGCAATTGGATTGCCACTTAAGCGTTCCCGCCTGGTAAACATTTCCAAGCGGTGCAATGTGTTGCATAATTTCAAACTTTCCACCAAATGCACCAACAGGCATTCCTGCGCCAATTACTTTTCCATAAGTAACAAGATCTGCATCAATTTTTAATCTTTCCTGTGCGCCGCCTTGCGCCAAACGAAAGCCTGTCATCACTTCATCAAAAATGAAAACGATATCTTCTTCGTTACATATCTTTCTTAAGTCTTCTAAAAAATTTTGGCTGTGGTAAAATGCAACCCATATTACCGGCAACAGGTTCAATTATGATTGCAGCAATTTGATTTTTATGTTGTTCAATGAGTTGTTGAACAGCATCAATATCATTGTAAGGTGCAGTTAATGTATCAGCAGCAACACCGGCAGTAACGCCAGGAACAGTTTGAATATTAAATGTTGCAACGCCACTGCCTGCTTTTACTAAAAAACTATCTGCATGACCATGATAACAACCTTCAAATTTTATTATTTTATTTCTGCCTGTATAACCACGCGCCAAACGAATTGCACTCATGCAGGCTTCGGTTCCGCTGCTTACCATTCTTATTAAATCAACATTTGGCACCATGCTTTTTATTAACTCAGCCATTTCAATTTCTAATTCTGTTGGCGCACCAAATGAAGTTGAGTCAGCAGCTTTTTTTTGTATGGCTTCAACAACAGGTTCAAATGCATGACCAAGAATCATCGGCCCCCATGAGTTGATATAATCTATGTACTTGTTATCATCTGCATCAAACAAATAAGCGCCTTTTGCTTTCTTTATAAATAATGGCGTGCCACCAACACTTTTAAATGCACGCACAGGAGAATTAACACCGCCGGGAATGGAAAGCTGGGCGCGGGAAAAAAGTTGCTCACTGTCGTGAATGTTCATTTAATTAATTCGTTTATATCTTCTGCCTTTTGACTTGCATTGAATTCTATAATTCTAAAATCAGCCAGTTTATTTTTATAAAACGGATCTTGCTTTATAATCTTTTCTATTTCTTTTTTTGTTGATGCAATAGCAATAATTATCCCACCCTCTCTAGGAATTTTCCTTCCGGAAACAATAAATTATTTAACTTATAATATTTATTAAGATAGGCAACATGCGCTTGCATGTGCGCATCAATTTCTTCAAGCGGAACTTTATATGTTAATTCAATGATGAACATAATTATTATCCGTTTAATAATCTCGCCGCATCTTTTGCAAAATAAGTTGCAATCAAATCTGCGCCTGCTCTTTTAATAGATGTTAATGTTTCAAGTATTGCTTTGTTCTCATCAATCCAACCCATTTTTGCAGCAGCTTTTATCATTGCATATTCGCCGCTGATATTATACACACTCACCGGAACATGCACTGCATTTTTTACTTCACGCACAATATCAAGATAAGGCAAACCAGGTTTCACCATTACAATATCAGCGCCTTCTTCTTCATCCTGCAATGCTTCTTTTACTGCTTCAATCCTGTTAGCATAATTCATTTGATATGTTTTTTTATCACCAAAACCCGGTGCAGAATCCAATGCATCGCGAAACGGTCCATAAAAACATGAAGCATATTTTGCACTGTATGCCATAATACCAACTTTCGTAAAATTATTTTCTTCAAATGCTTTCCGTATTGCGCCAATCCTTCCATCCATCATATCACTTGGCGCAACCATATCAACACCTGCTTCTGCATGTGATAAGCTCATCTTCACCAATGCTTCAACTGTTTCATCATTTACAATTTCACCATCTTTTACAATACCATCATGTCCATAAATTGAATATGGATCAAGTGCAACATCCGTCATTACATACATTTCAGGCACTGCATCTTTTATTGCTTTAATGCTTCGTTGCATCAAGCCATCTTTATTCCATGCTTCTTTACCGGTATTATCTTTTGTTTCATCTTTTGCTTTTACAAAAAGCAAAACACTCTTTATACCAATGCTCTATAATTCTTTTACTTCTTTAATTGTATTGTCAATGCTCATGCGATAATAATTTGGCATAGAAGCAATTTCTGTTTTCACATTTTCACCTTCATCAATAAATAACGGCGCAATAAAATCGTTTGGTGTTAAAACTGTTTCTGCAACCAAACTTCTGATTGATGCATTAGCTCTTAATATTCTGTTTCGTCTTTGTAAATACATTTTAAATTAAAAATTAAAATTTAAAGCTCAAGCAAGCTTCATATTTTTGATTGTCTTTGACTTTGATTGAATTAACCCATTCTTTCGGCTTCAAACAAACCTGTAACAATTTATCTTCTTCACTTCCCGGTGCTGGTTGATAATTATATTCAAACCGCACTGTTGGTGGCAAGCTCATTAAAATACTTTCTGTTCTGCCATTTGTTTTTAAACCAAACAAAGTTCCTGCGATCATGAATTAAATTAAATTCAACATAACGGCCTCTTCTTATTTCCTGCCAATGTTTATGTTCGTCAGTATAAACTATATTTTTTCTTTTTTCAACAATGGGAATATATGCATCAATAAATGCATTGCCGCATGCTTGTGCAAAATTCATCCAAAAATCTGCATCATGATTTTCATCAGCTCTTTTATGATCATAAAAAATTCCACCGATACCTCTGCGTTCATTATTGCGATGTGTATTTACAAAATATTCATCACAATTATGTTTGAATAAAGGATATAACTTTTCATCAAACTTATCACAGGCATTTTTATAAGTTTGATGAAAATGTATTGCATCTTCTTCAAATAAATAATATGGCGTAAGATCTGTGCCGCCACCAAACCATCTGTCTCTCAACATTCCATCTTTATCATATAACTCAAACATGCGGTAATTAAAATGTATAGTTGGCACAAATGGATTTAACGGATGAATAACAGAACTTATACCGGCAGCAAACCATGTTGCTTCACCTGATGATAAAGGAATATGCAAAACTTTGCGCATTTTGCTCGTAACTTTCCCATACACAACAGAAGTATTTACGCCACCTTTTTCAAAAACATTTCCATGTTGAATAACTTTTGTTAATCCGCCACCGCCTTTGCCTTCTGCTCCGTGCCCATTCTTCTTCATTAAACTTTGCTTTACCATCAATATCTTCAAACGCTTTACATATTTTATCCTGCAGATTATAAATAAACTCAATCCACTGCTGCCGAAATTCTTTTGTTTCTGTTTTATAAATCATAATTTAAAAACATTATCAGCCGGCGTTGCATCCATAAAAATTCCGCCATCAAGTTTTACTGAATCAAGTGCATCTTTATTATCAACTGTAACAGTAATTGTTTTTTCGTTTTTATTCCAAACGGCAGGTGTAAAATGTTGTCTTTTTTCTTTGCCATCTTTTGATGTTAACACAACATCAAACGGAATAGCAAAGCCACCAATATTTTCAATGGTTACTGTTGTTTTATTATTTTTTGATTGAACGTTTTTAATTTTCAAATCAATATAATTATTGCTGAAAAACCAGTTATTCCAAAACCAGTTTAAATTTTGTTTTGCGCCTGTATTGATGGAATAAAAATAATCCCATGGAATTGGATGTTTACCATTCCAGTTATTCATGTAATGATGCAGTGCAGTTTTAAATAAATCATCACCCAACAAATCTTTCAATGCGAGATAAGACAAAGATGCTTTGCCATAAGAATTATTTCCATAACCTGCACCGCTCACTTGTGTTGACATGGTAATAATTGGCTGGTCTTCTTCTGTTGACGCATCATTTATATATCTTCTTACTCTGAAATTTTTATACACAGAATCTGCTGCTGCTTTTCCAACTTCATCAATGCCTATCAAATATTCAAATGTTGTTGCCCAGCCTTCATCCATGTAAGCATAACGCGTTTCATTAATGCCCATATAAAAAGGAAAATAAGTGTGTGCCATTTCATGGTCTTGCAACATTTGTGCAAAAGCCATATTTCTTACATGCGAATCATTCACCATCATAGGATATTCCATATCAGCAAAACCCTGGAATGCGGTCATCTTTACAAAAGGATAAGGAACACCGGGATATTGTGTAGAGAAAAATTGTAATGCATTTTTGCCCCACTCAACTGAATGATGAAAATCTTGCTGAACTATTGTTATATGCAGCCTGCATGCTTGCACGTCGTTTTGTTTTTGCATCAACTATTGCGCTGCCTGCATCCCACACATAATGATTGCTTACAGCATAACAAACATCTGTAATATGGTCTGGCTTTAAATTTCCATGTGTTCCAATCGTTTTGTTGTGTAACTTTTTGTTGTTGCTATGTCATCCTAGTGTTGCAATATGTATTACACTGTCTGATGTATAAGAATCTTTCAAACGCTGTGCTATTGCAGGTTGCAGCACTTCATCCGGATTTAAAAAATCACCTGTTGCCCACACTATAAAATTTTTCGGCGCAGTAACAGATAAAGTATAATCATTAAAATCATTATAAAATTCCTGGCGGTCAGAATGCGGAATCATATCCCAACCATTATAATCATCATACACAGAAACACGCGGATAAGAATAGGCGCAATAAAAACTTGTGGAATCAATCTGACCTTCTCTCCCACTTTGTTTTGATAAAGGATAATCCCATTCAATTTCTAATGTTGCAGTTGAATGCGGCATCACCGACAGATTTTAATCTTACAGGATTTACAGTACTCCAGCCATCACTGTTGATATCATATGCATACACCATCAATTTTAAAAGATGAAATATGCAAACCGGAATCAAGAAAATCTTTGCTGTAAAAACCAGATCGTGGTGATTGTGGTTTATGAATATTATTTACAAAGCGAATTGCAATTATTTTTAAAGTATCAGGACTATTGTTTGTGTAAACAATTTTTTCTGTTCCTGAAATTGATTTTGTATCCGGATGAATTGTTTCATTCAATATCATACACACCTTTATTCTGCCAGTAATTTTGCCCCGGCGCACCGGTTAAAGAACGTGTTTTATTTTGATAAGCTTTTTTAATGTTGCGCGGCATATATAAATCCTGCGCATGAATAAAATTTTGAATAATTAGCAACAAAATAATTAAAAGAATAGTCTTTTCATCTTTTACATAGTCGTTTATGTTATAAACTATTTTCTCATAATCTGATTAATCTGAAATCCGGTTCACATATTCTTTTACTGCATCTACAAATGCTTTTGCATTATCAACAGGAACATTGGGTGTAATGCCATGACCAAGATTCGCAATATAATTTTGCGCACCAAATGCATCAATCATTTCTTTCACCCATTTTTTTATTTGCGGAATTGGTGCCAATAATTTTGCGGGATCAAAATTGCCCTGCAAAGTAATTTTGTTGTTTGTTAATGCTCTTGCAAATTGAGGCGCAATTGTCCAGTCAATTCCAATTCCTGATGCTGCACTTTCACTTAAATCTTTTAATGCATACCAACTTCCTTTTGGAAATAAAATAACAGGCGCATCATCTTTTACTGCATCTGCAATTTGTAATAAATATGGTTGTGCAAATGTTTTAAAATCTTCAGGCGATAAACTTCCTGCCCAGCTATCAAACACCTGCACACAATCTGCACCGGCTTTTATTTGCGCTTTTAAATAATCAATTGTTATGGTTGTTATTTTTTGTAAAAGTTGATGCGCAAGTTCTGTTTGAGTGTATGCAAATTGTTTTGCCTTATCCCATGTTTTACTGCCTTTGCCTTCAATCATGTAACAAAAAATTGTCCATGGCGCGCCGGCAAAACCAATTAACGGAACAGCTGCCATTCAATTCTTTTTTTGTAAGCGATAATGCATCAAAAACATATTTTAAATGTTCATCAACATTTGTTGTATTTAATGCATCAATATCTTTTTGTGTTGAAATTGTTTTGGGTAATGATGGACCTTTGCCTTCTTCCATCAACACTTCAACACCCATTGCCTGTGGAATTACAAGTATGTCTGAAAAAATAATTGCCGCATCAACACCAATTTGATGAACAGGTTGCAATGTTATTTCTGCAGCAAGTTCAGGTGTTTGCACACGGGTAAAGAAATCATATTTTTCACGCAGCTTAATATAATCAGGCAAATATCTTCCTGCCTGCCGCATCATCCACACGGGCGGACGTAAAACTTTTTCTTTGCGTAACGCTTTTAGTAATAAATCGTTTTTTAATTCAACTCTAAGGTTTTAAAACCTTATAGGTTAATGAAATATTCTATTGCTTTTTCAACAAGATTGTTTTTGTCTGGTTCATCAGCAACAATAATTTTATTGGTTGAATATTTTTTTATGGCTGATGCTGTTGTATTCCCAATGGCAAACAAAATTGTTTTATCATTTAATTTATTGGTTGAAAAAAAACTTTGTACTGCACTTGGGCTAAAAAATAAAATGCCATCATAATTTTTTTCGATTGTGTGATGAATCATGTTTGTTTGATACACCTCAATTTCATTTACATCAATATTATTTTCATTTAATATTGAAGGAAGTTCATCTCTGCTGTTTATCGCCACAAAAAAATATTACCTTCATCGGTTATCATTATCTTCTATAATTTTTTCTGCAAGTTCACTGGCATCTGATGCAGTGCCTGCAATTAATTCTTCACCAAAATATTCTTTCACTAATTTTTTTGTTGTGTTGCCAATGCAATAAATTTTCCAATCGGGTTTGTAATTCATTCAAATGTGCAGCAACTGCTTCAACTGCATTCATGCTTGTAAAAACAACTGTTGCTGATTCCAGTAAAGCGTTTTCAATTTCTTCATACATTTCAATAGAATCAATTGGTTCTGTTTCAATAAATGAAAGCACATCAATCAAAACATTTTTTGACTTAGCTTCTTGAATAAGTGTTTCATTAATTGGTCTTGTTGATAATATCTTGCTTTAAATTCTTGCATTTCGAATACTTTCAGCAATTTTTCTTCCGCCATTATTTAATAATTCTTCTGCTGCAATTTTTACCTAAATTATTTGCCTCATTTATCGAAACAATTTTATTCACTTCCACTTTTTCTTTTCCATCAAGCGATAAAATATTTCCTTTAAAAATTATTTTATCATTTTTTATTTCTGCCAAAGCAGCAATAGGCGTTGAACATCCACCCATCAATTCTTTCAAAAAATCTTTTTCAATTTTTGTACACAACGCTGTTTCTTCATCATTAAAAGATTTGCACGCATTAAACCTCCTTCATCATCTTTTCTGCATACAACCATTATTGCGCCTTGCGCCGGCGCAGGCAACATCCAATCTAAATCAATAGAATTTTCAGGGCGAAGATTTATTCTTTCCAAACCTGCAGCAGCAAAGATGGCGCCATTCCAATTGCTTTCATTTAGTTTGCGCAAACGCGTATTTACATTACCGCGCAAATTTTCTATTGTATCATTTGGATAACGATGCAACCATTGCGCAATGCGACGAATGCTTGAAGTGCAATAGTAAGCGGTGAGTCGTGAGCAGTGAGCTGCAAATTTAAATCTTGTTCACTGTTTACTGTTGACTGTTTACCAAATACCAAAATATCTTTCCAATTTCCTCTCTTTAAAACCGCAGCCTGTTGAATACCTTCTGCCAATTGCACCGGCACATCTTTCATTGAATGAACAGCAATATCAATTCGATTATTTAGCAAAGCAGTATCTAAAGTTTTTGTAAAAATTCCCTGCACACCCAATGCATATAAAGGCGTAATTAAATCTTTATCGCCTTCACTTTTATAAAAATTAAGTTCTGATTTTATGTCCTGATGCTGCAAAAGATTTTGCACTTGTGCTGCTTGCCAAACAGCGAGTTCACTGTCACGGGTTCCGATGCGAAAAATTTTTGACATGGATTATGCAGTGCGCATAAATTCGTTGATCGCACTAATAAACTGACAACCTTTTTGATTATCTGTTTTCATTTTACCTGCAGTTTCATTTACTAATTTTTGAATTTTTATATCAACCGCCTCGCAACAAGCAGAGGTATTCTGCAGTAATGAATAAGTATGTATTTCTTTTAATTTATGTTTTAAATCCTTCAGCATTGGCACATGCCTGCGCATAGTCATGCCATTCAAAAAATTCCTGCATTGCATCAGCAATTATTGCTTTTGCTTTGGGAATTTCTGCTTCCCGTTTTTTAAGCGTTTTATCTTTTAATGCGCTTAGCTCATCTATATTTATTAAATGCACGTCAGTTAAACTATGCACTGATTCTTCTACATTACAGGGAATGGAAAGATCAATGATTAATTTTTCGCCGCTGTTTTCCAATTGAGATTTTAAAACAACCGGCGCGTCAGCGTTTGTGGCAACAAGAATAATATCAGCAAAAGCAATTTCATTATTCAGCTCACTTAGGTTAGCGGTGCGTAATCCAAACTCGTTCGCCAGTTCAATCGCTTTTTCCGGTGAACGATTAATGAGCGTAATATTTTTTGTGTGGAGATAATCAACAAGGTTTTTGCAAGTACTGCTTCCAATTTTCCCTGCACCAATCAACAAAATATTTTTGTCTTTAATACTTTTAAAATAATTACGGATGTATTGAATAGCAGCAAATGAAACCGAAACAGTGCCGCTGCTCAGTTGCGTGTTAGTTTTAATAAGCTTTGAAGCCTGCAGTACCGCGTTAATAAGCCTTTCTGAAAAACCTTTAATAAAACCTTTTTGCTTTGAAAACTTAGCGGCCGCTTTTAACTGGCCAACAATTTCATAATCGCCTAAAATTTGTGAATCTAAACCAGCACCTACACTAAACAAATGCTCAACTGCACACAAGCCATCTTTTATGTAAGCTGATTTTTTAAATGTTTCAGCATCGCCTGAAGTTTGTGTGCAAAGCAGTTCAATTAAAACATTTGGATCATCAATCAAACCATAGATTTCTGTGCGGTTACAGGTTGAAAGAATAAAAATTTCGTTTATACCAGCCACACTTGCAGCATCGAGCACAGCTGCATATTGCCCATGATTAATGGTAAATAATCCCCGTATCTCAGCGTCAGCTTTTTTATAGTTTATTCCAGCAACAAAGAAATTATTAATATTCATTTTCGCGATTGCAAAATTAGTTTACATCCTCAGTCATCTACGCAAAAGAAGATTTTAAATTGTCATTTATATGTCATGTTTATAAAATTAAACTTTCATGAAATCTAAAACCGGTCTATAATTTTGCAGATATGCATTTAAATAAAAGAGCGGTAATTTTAATGAATCTTGGTTCGCCTGATTCAACGAAAGTAAAAGATGTAAGGAAGTATCTCACCCAATTTTTAATGGATGAAAGAGTAATTGATAAGCCATATCTTCTAAGAAATATTTTAGTAAAAGGAATTATTGTTCCATTCAGGGCGCCCAGATCTTCAGAAGCTTATCAATCTGTTTGGGCTGATGAAGGCGCTCCTTTGATAATTATTTCAAAAGCATTTCAAAAAGAAATACAAAAAAATTTCGAAGAACCGGTTGAGCTGGTAATGCGTTATGGCAATCCTTCATCGGCAGATGTTTTAAAAAAACTACATGATGAAAATCCGCAGCTTGAAGAAATAATTTTATTGCCATTGTATCCGCATTACGCCATGAGCAGTTATGAAACAGCTGTAGAAGATATAAAGCTGGCGCATAGCAAAAAAAATTATAAAACGCATCTCGCTACAATAAAACCATTTTATAACAACAAAGATTATTTATATGCCTTAAGTGAAAGCATAAAGCCATATATAGAAAAAGAATTTGATAAAATTTTATTCAGTTATCATGGACTTCCGGAAAGACACATCAGGAAAACAGATGTTACAGGTTGCCATTGTTTAAAAACGAATGATTGTTGCCATGTACCATCGCCGGCGCATGCATTTTGTTACCGGCATCAAACAATATTTACAACAGAAGCAATGATAAGAATGCTGAACATTCTGCCGGAAAAAGCAGAGCAAACATTTCAATCAAGGTTAGGCAGAGATCCTTGGCTAACGCCTTTTACTGCCGTAAGGTTAACTGAATTACCAAAAGAAGGCGTGAAAAAATTATTGGTAGCATGCCCTGCATTTGTAAGCGATTGTTTGGAAACGCTTGAGGAAATGGCAATACAGGGCAAAGAAATTTTTCTAAATGCAGGCGGCGAATCTTTTGAATTAATACCCTGTTTAAACACGCAGCCTTTGTGGCTTGAAACGGTAACAGACTGGTTAAAAAATTATATTAACGGAGATAAATCCATGATATTTAATCAGGCAAATGCAGTATAATTATTTTAAAGCCCTGCATATAATTTTTGTAGTAACGTGGTTTGCAGGCATGTTTTATATGCCACGTTTATTTATTTACAGCACCGAAGCGAATGAAAAACCAGAACCCCAAAAAAGTGTTTTGCAAAACCAGTTTAATATAATGATGAAAAGGTTGTGGTATGGAATTACCTGGCCTTCCGCAATATTAACATTGATATTTGGCCCTGCTGTAATGGGCGTTGGCGGATGGGATAAAGTATTATTTACTGAGGCCGGAAGGTGGCTCTTGATTAAACTGATTTTTGTTGTGCTTCTATATGTTTATTTCTTTTCGCTGCATAAAATTTTTAAACGGCAGCAAAAGGGAATTTATAAATACTCATCTCAGCAACTGCGTGTGTGGAACGAAGTGGCAACTATTTTTTTAGTGGCAATTGTTATGCTGGCAACTGTTAAACAAAGCATGAGCTTTGTTTGGGCCCTGATTGGATTAATCTGTTTTGTGATTGTACTGATGAGCGCAATAAAAATTTATAAAATCATCAGGCAAAAAAGTAAGTGACCCGTGCTAATCATTAACGGCTGTATTTAAAAACAAAACCAGCGGCCGCAACGCTTCAAATGCTTTTATAATTGTTTTGGTAAATTGTTTATTTGTTAGCTGTTCGTCCTTTAAGGGCGATGTTGCAACAATACTTTTCAGTTTTAAAAACTCAATTGCTTTATTGTTTTCATCGTAACCCTTTGGAGGTCTCGACAATTTTATTTCGCCGTTATTATTTAAACCTTTTGCATAAACAGCCTTAAATTTTTTGTTGGTAATGATGCTGCTGAACTCATTAAAACTATAGTCTATTTCCTGTCGTATTTTTTTTAAAGCTTCAGTATCCGGGTTATACATTCCACCACCAACAAAACTTTCACTAGGTGAAATATGCAAATAATAACCAGCGGTCATACTGTTCTTACCCGCTGCATTAAAATATGCTCCCATGTTTGTTTTGTATGGCGATTTGTCTTTGCTGAAACGTACATCACGATTGATTCTGAATAAACAATCTTTAGCCTTGACTGAAGCAAATGTTGTATCCGTTTTGCAAAACTTATCAATTACATTTTGCACAAAAGATGCAAAATCATTTCTTGCTGCTTCATAACTTTTGCGGTTTGCATCAAACCATTCTTTGTTATTGTTTTTCTTTAATTGTTTTAAAAACTGAAGTGTTGAAGGCTGAAGCATGAGATGAGTTTATCTATTTTAAAAAATCTTTAATAACATAAAAAGTAAAAGCTGCTATCAACAGGCAATCAAGGGTAATCCAAAGTTGTTTTCTTTTATTTGTTTGTCTATCAAATCTTGCTTGTGCAGCTTGAGGTAATTTAACAGCACCTTTCGCAAGAAGCAAATAATAAATAGAACTCATTAATAAAATAAGATGCGCAGTAACATCATTCATATTTAAGCAGTATTGTTCATTGTCAAACTTCTGAAAATATCTTCCAGCGTATTGCCTTCAGTTTGCAACGAAACTATATCCAATTGATCGGCGACTGCAAATTCAAGCAATTGTTTGCGCAGATCATTTGTATCACTGGTTAATATTTTAAAACTGTTATCATTTACCTGTTCAATATCAATTACGGCTGGCAAAGCGTGCAGTTTTTCTCTGTTAATGTTTGATGAAAATGTTATGGCAACTTTATTCGATTTTGTTTCTGATTGTAATTTACCGATGCTGCTATCTGCAACCAGTTCACCTTTATTTATGATGATAACACGATCGCAAATTGCCTGCACTTCCTGTAAAATATGTGTTGAAAAAAGCACGGTTTTATTTTTGCCCTGCTCTTTAATTACTTTGCGTATTTCTATAATCTGGTTTGGATCGAGACCGCTGGTTGGTTCATCTAGAATTAAAACTTCAGGCTCGTGTAATAAGGCTGCCGCAAGCCCAACACGCTGTTTATATCCTTTTGATAACTGCCCGATTTTCTTTTTGCTTTCTATGGTTAAACCGGTAAGTTCAATAACGTTTTGAATTTTTGCTCTTGCATTTTCAATTTTATGAACGCCGGCAATAAACTTTAAGTATTCCCGCACATACATGTCATAGTACAAAGGGTTTGATTCAGGCAGGTAACCAATTTTTCGCTTTGCGTTCATCACATCTTTTTCTACATTTATCTCACACACTTTTATTTCTCCTGCATCAGGTTGCAGATAACCTGTAATTATTTTCATGGTAGTGCTTTTGCCTGCACCATTAGGCCCGAGAAAGCCAACAATCTCTCCTTTGTTTAGTGAAAACGAAACATTGTTCACTGCTTTTTGTTCACCATATTTCTTTAAAAGATTTTTTACTTCAACCGACATGCATAAAGATTAAAACAAAGATAGACCTTGAACTTATGCATCAACTCAACAATCAGTTAATAAAAAATTTTTTATACCCGCATGAGCAGATGTTTAATAAATTTACGCTTCTTAATTTATACGTTATGCCATATCCGTTTCAAATAAAATCATTAGAAGAATATCATCAGCGTTATAAAGAAAGCATTGAAGCGCCTGAAAAGTTTTGGGGCAACATTGCTGAAAATTTTTTATGGAAAAAAAAGTGGGATAAGGTACTGGACTGGAATTTTACCGAACCAAAAATTGAATGGTTTAAAGGCGCAAAGCTTAACGTAACAGAAAATTGTATTGACAGGCATTTAGATACATTGGGTGAAACGCCTGCAATAATCTGGGAACCAAATAACCCTGAAGAAAGAACAAGGGTTGTAACCTATAATCGTTTGCATAAAAGAGTTTGCCAGGTTGCACAAATGCTAAAAAATAATGGCGTAAAAAAAGGCGATCGCGTTTGTATTTATATGGGCATGGCTCCTGAACTGGCTTATGCCGTATTGGGATGTGCAAGAATTGGTGCCATTCATTCTGTAATATTTGGCGGCTTTAGCGCACAAAGCATTGCAGACAGGCTGGAAGATGCGCGGGCAGAATACATCATCACCTGCGATGGCGCATTTCGCGGCGAAAAAATTATTCCTTTAAAAGATGTTATTGATGATGCATTAATCGGAAACAAAACTGTAAAAAAAGTTATTGTTTATACAAGAACAAGAACGCCGGTATCAATGATAAAAGGAAGAGATGTTTGGTGGGAAGATGAAATGCGTTATGCGGAAGAAATGGTTGAAAAAAACGGAAAGGTTTCTTTCAAAGCAGAAGAGATGGATGCAGAGGATCCGCTGTTTATTCTTTATACATCAGGCTCAACCGGTAAACCAAAAGGTGTTGTGCATACATGCGCCGGTTATATGATTTATACAACCTACACATTTGTAAATGTGTTTCAATATAAGCCTGAACAAATATTTTTCTGTACGGCGGATATTGGCTGGATAACAGGGCACAGTTATATTGTTTATGGGCCGCTTGCTGCAGGCGCCACATCGCTTATGTTTGAAGGCATTCCAACCTGGCCTGATGCGGGACGGTTCTGGGATATTATTGATAAATACAAAGTGGATATTTTATATACCGCACCCACTGCCATAAGAAGTTTAATGGGCTTTGGTGATGAACCGCTGAAAGGTAAAGACCTTTCTTCACTAAAAGTTTTAGGCACTGTTGGCGAACCAATTAATGAAGAGGCATGGCACTGGTACGATGAAAATATTGGTAAGAAAAAATGCCCGGTTGTAGATACCTGGTGGCAAACAGAAACCGCTGGTGTTTTAATTTCAAACCTTGCCGGTATAACTCCTTCAAAGCCTTCGTGGGCCACATTGCCGCTGCCTGGAATACAACCATTATTAGTTGATGAAAATGGGAAAGAAGTTACAGATCCTGATGAACAGGGTTTACTGAAGGGAAATTTATGTATGAAATTTCCATGGCCGGGTATAATAAGAACAACTTACGGCGATCATGAACGTTGCCGAACAAACTACTTCGCCGCATACCCTAATTTATATTTCACCGGTGATGGTGCGTTGAAAGATCAGCAAGGCAATTATCGCATAACCGGCCGTGTAGATGATGTATTAAATGTAAGCGGCCATCGTATTGGAACCGCCGAAGTGGAAAATGCTATCAATATGCATTCAGGTGTTGTAGAGAGTGCCGTGGTTGGTTATCCGCATCCTGTAAAAGGGCAAGGTATTTATGCGTATGTAATTTTAAATGGCGTGCATGGAGATGAAGATTCAACCAGAAAAGACATTGCACAAACTGCCAGCAGAGTAATAGGGCCTATCGCCAAGCCTGATAAAATTCAGTTTGTAAAAGGTTTGCCCAAAACACGCAGTGGAAAAATTATGCGCAGGATTTTAAGAAAGATTGCAGAAGGTGAAACAGAAAACTTAGGAGACACTACAACTTTGCTCGACCCGGGAATTGTAGATGAAATAAAAAAAGGTAAAGTGTAATAGAATTATGCAACCACTTTCTTTTTCATTGCCCATCTTTCAATCATGGCGGCAAGTAAGTTTATGTCTATGGGCTTGCTTAAATAATCATCCATGCCCGCCTGGATGCATTTTTCTTTATCTCCATACATGGTGCTTGCGGTAAGCGCAATAATTGTAGGTTGTATTTCAAGGCACAGTCTTATCATTTTTGTGGCCTCAAAGCCATCCATTTCCGGCATTAAGCCATCCATTAAAATAACATCGTATTGCTTTTCACTTACAATTTCCAACGCTTCTTTGCCATTTGAAACAATATCCGGTTTATACCCCAGCTTGTTTAGCATTTTTACAGCAAGGTGCTGATTAATTGAATCATCTTCTGCAACCAGAATTTTAGCCGGAAATTCGTTTGCAAATTCAGCAGAAACAGGATGATTTGGTTTTTTGTTTGCAGATTGGTCGTTCATAGTAATTAGAATTTTATTTGGATTAAAATCGCCATCAAAAATTAATTTAGTATTCTGTAAAAGTTTTTCGCCCGATTTAATAATTGCGTTTGTGTTTTTAATCTGTTCGTTATTTAAATCAAAGTCTTTTAAAAGATTTGCCATGCCGAGTATTCCATTTACGCTGGTATTTATCTCACGGTTTGTTTTAATAATTAAATTTTTATTTTTTTGTTTCTCAGCAGCAAGCTCGTCAACTAATTCTCTATTAGAAGTAACCGAATTTTTAAGTAATTCCTTAAGCTCTTCGTTTTTGTATTTGATTTCAAGAAGTTTTTCTTTTTGATTTTTTGAAAGAAACCGTAAAACAATCAATACAATTAAAAGCAATACAGAAGGCAGCACTGAGACCAATAACGTCTTAACTGAAATGGCCATCAATTCTGCAAATAAGTTTATATTGAAAATTTGTAGCATCGCTTAAATTTTAACCAGCCTGTTGTACAGCAAACATCAGAGAATCTTTTTTCTCCGCTTCTTTAGATGTATTAATAATCATCACCTCTGCAGTAGCAAGCTTATCCAACGTTGATATGTCTTTCAAATGAGGGTTCCAGTCGAAAATCAGCGTATCAATCGGCCTCCAGATAAATACCCAGCTAAAAATATCCGCACCGGTAAGTATTACTGTTTGAAACTGGCTGTTCGTGTTTAAAAACAACGGAAACACGCCGTGGCAAAGAACAATAACTAAAAAGCTTAATGCCAGCAGCATAAAACTCCTTTTTTTGTATTTGCGAAATTCTGCTTCGCGTAAAGCTTTTTTCTCAGTAAAATGTCTTTTAATCGCATACATTAATGGCTGCGTATATTGTCTTTCTAAGTCGTTAGAGCATTTTAACTTATAAAATATAATTGAAAATCGTTTTGCAGCAGTAACGCTGTTCATGATATATTGCTCAAACTGGTGGCTTAACTGTCTTTTATAAAGCGGTGCAGGGTCATGTGCATTAAAATAAGTATTAATAGTTTGTACATCAACCGAAATAAAAATGTTTATTTTTTTGGGGAAACTATCCTTCATGCAGCTTTAAGTTTATGCGGTTGATAAAAACGCAGCAATAAACCTGTTTGAAGAAAAAAACAATCAGTGTTCAGGTGCCCGGAAAATCTAATACCAAACCAAGAAGAAATCAATACGATTAATGCTATCATGAAATAGTTTTTCTGATACTGGATACAACGAAATTACCTACATATTCATCGCAATATTTCTTGTTTTAAACTATTATCTTTTCAGGATATGAAAATGCCCGCTTATTATGAATAGATTAAACTAAACTGTAGATGAAAGTCAATTAAAAATTTAGCGGATGGCAGTAACGCAACAGCCAAAAATCAGCACCTGCTTTGGAGAGTGGGTTTTGGTATTAATGCTGAAACAATAAGCAATATCAGCGTTCAGCACCATGCGGAAGAACATGAAAAGCCGGTTGATTATTTATAAAACGATGGCTGAAACTTTAAGTAGCGCTGATTTACAATTCAATTAATGAAGCGGTTATCTCATTAAGTTTTTTCACGCGTTCCTTAAAACCTGTCTTAATATTATTCCTGATTGAATTAAGATTTGAAACAACAGTTTCAATTTCATCAGGCAACACTTCATTAAAAAATTCTTTTAATCTCCTCGCTAATGTGGGAGATTTTCCGTTAGTGGAAATTGCAATTTTAATATCACCTTTTGTTATAACTGAACCCAAATAAAAATCGCAGAGTGAAGGTTTGTCGGCGGCGTTAATAAGTTTGCCTTTTTGCTTTGCATCATTTCGTATTTGTTCCGCAAGTTCAACATCGTTTACTGCAGCAATAACAATATCACATTGCTCTAAAAAAAACGGTTTATAATCCGAATGTATTAATTGTATGTTTGGATATAGAAACGACAGCTCTTCTACTTCAGGCTTAAAATAATTTGCCACAATTCTTATTCTGGTGTTTGGTGAATTTGTAACTACAGTTTGCAATTTTTCAAACCCAATCTCACCTGCACCAATAATTAGCAATCGCAATTCTTCAAGTTTTAGAAAAACAGGAAAGAGGTTGTTTTTATTTTCACTCATACTAAATTTTTAAACAATTTGTTTTCGCATTACATAATCACCAAATGGTTCATTCAAATTTTTGTTTGCTGAAAAATCTTTCAACAACACATCAATGTTTGAAAGAATTTCTTCTTCTTCAATATTTTGTTTATAAATTTTATTTAGTCTTTTGCCAATTGCATCTGCACCTAAATACATATTATATTTTCCATAAGCCGTACCTACAAAACCAATTTCTGCCATGTAGGGGCGGCCACAACCATTTGGGCAACCCGTCATTCTTATACTTAAATCTTCATTGCTTAAATTATATTTATTTAAGATGATTTCAATTTTATCTATTAATGAAGGAAGATAGCGTTGTGCTTCTGCCAAAGCCAGCGGACATGTATTCAAGGCCACACACGCTATAGCATTTCTTCGTGCAGGCGTTGCTGTTTCTGTAGCTTGAATTACGTTATGCCATTGAAGAATGTTTTCAATTTCATTTTTATGTTCCGGCTGTATATCGCTTATTATAATATTCTGGTTGCATGTAAACCTAAATTGCGCTTTGCCTGTTTTTGCAATTTCATAAAACGCTTTTTTAAACTGCACATTATCGCCATCATAAACCCTTCCTGCTTCAATAAAAGCAGTATAATAAAAAAGTTTTTTATGGTTCTGGTGCCAGCCATATTCATCATGGCGAATTTTTAATTCATAGCTTTTTTCCGGCAAAAAATTTATACCACTTCTTTTTTCTGTTTCTGTTTTAAATGCATCGATACCCATTCGATCAACCGTGTATTTTAATCTTGCCAGTTTCCTGTCATTGCGATCTCCAAAATCTCTCTGTACTGTGGCAATTGCATATACTGTTTTAAGCAAATCATCTTTTTTTACAAACCCAAGTACACTGGCCAGCCGCGGATACGTTGCGGTATTACCATGCGTTACACCCATGCCACCGCCAACACCTACATTAAAACCGAGCAGTTTATTTTTTTCTATAATGGCAATTACGGCAACATCGTTTGCAAAAACATCTACATCATTATATGGCGGAACAGCAATGGCAATTTTAAATTTCCGGGGAAAATAACGGTCCTGGTATAATTCATCTTTTTCGTTGTCATTAGAAATTTTTTCTTTATCAAGCCATATTTCATAATAAGCATTTGTTTTTGGTAAAAGCAGCTTGCTTAATTTTTCAGCGTAGGAAAAAATTTCTTCATGTATAATACTAAAACGTGGGTGCGCACCAGCAATTACATTACGGTTTACATCGCCGCAGGCAGCAATACTATCCAGTTTAACCGTATCAAAGTTTTTAATCGTTGGTTTTAGATGATGCTTTAAAACGCCGTGTAATTGTATTGTTTGGCGGGTCGTAATTTTTATAACAGGGCTTGAATACTGTTCGCTTACTTCATGCAATGCAAGCCATTGTTGCGCCGAAAGTAACCCGCCGGGCAAACGCAAACGAATCATATAAGAAAACAAACGCTCCAGTTTTTTTTCCGCACGTTCTTCTCTCCTGTCGCGGTCATCCTGCATGTACATACCATGAAACTTTATCAGCGCCTGGTCGCTTTCTCTTATAGCGCCGGTATGTTCATCCTGCAAACTTTCTTTTAATGTTCCTCTTAAACTATTACTTTCCTTTTTTATTTTTTCAACTACTGATTCTGCCATTTAATTTTTGTTGGTGGTGAAATTTAATAAACATCTTTTGCGAAGCGTCCTGTTTCTTCAAGTTGATTCAGGTATGCTGTTGCTGCTTCGTTATCAATGTTTGCTTCTTTGCTGATGATTTCAATTAATGTATTTACTACATCTTTTGCCATCGTGTTTTTGCATCCGCAGATGTAGAGGTGCGCTCCGCTTTCAAGCCATGCGAACAATTCTTTTGATTGTTGCTGCATACGATGCTGTACATATAATTTTTCTTCCTGGTCTCTTGAAAATGCAGTATTGATTTTTGTAAGCGAACCCGTGTCAAAAAAAGAAAGCAGCTCACTTTGGTAAAGAAAATCTGTAGAAAAATGCTGATCGCCAAAGAATAGCCAGTTCCTTCCTGTTGCGCCTTCAGTATCCCGGTGAAAAAGAAAAGAACGGAAAGGTGCAATGCCTGTTCCGGGGCCAATCATAATTACGTCTTTACTATGATCGGGTAAACGAAAATTATCGTTCGGGTTGATGTAAAAATTCACTTCTTCACCTTCATTTAAACCTGCAAAATGATTGCTGCAAAAGCCAAATTTTATTTTTTCATTCACGGAAAATTTATTGCGTCCAACCGTGATATGAATTTCATTATTTCCATGTGCAGATGGCGACGAGGAAATAGAATATAACCTTGGCGTGATAGGTTCAAGAATATTTACCAGTTGCTCAACCGCAATTTTCTCCTGTGAAGGATACAAAGACAAAATATTTTTTAGATCAAGCCTCACCGAAGGCAATTCCGTTTTTGCAAGCGATGCATATTTTTCAACAATGCGTAAAGGCAAATAAATAATACTCAATTTGTATTTAAACAAATCAAACAATTTATATGTTTCATTTCTATATTGTATTGTTTGATTCTTATTTGCAGATAATAAACTTAATACCTCGTTTACGTCTGCATCTGTGTTGGGAGGAATAATACCCAAAGAATCACCGGGCAAGTAGTAAACGCCTTCATCGCTTGCAATTTCTATATGATATGTTTCCTTTAAAGAACCTTTATCATTCAGGTTAACATGCGCTTTAACTCTTCCGCTATAAAAAGTTTTTCCGTTTTTATTTGTTGGTTTTGGTTGATTGCTTACCGGCGCACCTGCTGACAAAGCCGGCAAATTATTCAGCACATTATTAATCCACGCTTCTGAAGGCGCATAAAAATCTGTATCTAATTTTTCAACAGGTAAAACCTGTTTTGCACCAAGTTGGCTCAACCTCTCATCAACATCTTCTCCGGCTTTGCAAAACAATGGATAAGAATTATCACCCAACGCAAGTACCGCATATTTAAGACTTGCCAAATTGTGTTGCTTGCTATATAAATGATCATAAAACTTTTTAGCAGCAAGTGGTGGCTCGCCATCGCCATGCGTGCTCATAATAATGAATACAAGATTTTCTTTTTCAAGGTTAGCAACGGCGTACTGATCAAGTGCAGTAAGTGTTACTTTATGCTGTTTGCTTTTTAGCGCAGTTGCAAGCTTTGCGGAAATTTTTTTAGAATTACCAGTTTCCGTTCCGTACAAAACAGAAATAACAAGTTTTTCTGTTGCTGTAGTATTGTTGGCAACCGGTGGCGCAATATCAGCAATACTTTTTTCAGATAAGCCAGCAAGAAATCCGCTCATCCAGATTATTTCATCTCTCGACGATTCTTTTATTATGTGTTTAAATGATTGAAGTTTTTGCTCGGTTAGCATGCTGAATATTTTTTTGTTGGATAAATGAATTTATTTTCAGGTAAGATGTTTCTTCTTCTACACTCCGGAAAAAATTTTCGCAGTGTTGTTCGTTATTAAACCACCTGAATCGTTGGTGCAATTCTGCAACCTTGCCCATAATTACAATAGACGGGCTTGTAAAGTTTTGTTCAGCAGAATTTAAAAAAGATTGCAACGTAAATGATTTGATGTTTTGATTTGGCGTTGTTGCCTGTTCAATCACAATAAAAGGAATATCATACGCTGCACCTGACTGTAATAATTTTTGTACAATCGAAAAAAGATTATTACTACTCATATAAAAAACCAGTGTTTCTTCAAAAGCAGCAAGTTGTTTCCAGGTTTCATCATTAATAATTGTGCTTTTATAAAAAGTAAGAAACTGTACACCGCTTGCATATCCTCTTGCTGTAAGCGGCACGCCTGCATAAGCTGATGCGCCGGAGGCCGCCGTAATTCCCGGAACAATTTCATATGAAATATTATTTTCTGACAGCGTTTGCAGTTCATCATACACGTTAGAAAAAAAAGCGATGTCGCCGCCTTTAAGCCTTACAACTTTTTCATACAGCCCCGCAAATTGCACAAGCAACTTATTTATATCTTCCTGTTTATATGATTTTGCATTACCGCCTTGTTTGCCAACGTCAATAATAATTGCTTTAGGATTTGCATAACGCTCAATAATTTCATCACCGGCAAGCCTGTCCGTAACAATTACTTCAGCCTGCGATAAAAGCGTTGCGCCCTTTACCGTTATCAAATCAGGATTACCAGGGCCTGAACCAATGAAAAATATTTTTCCTGTATGCTGATGTTCTGTTGTGCTGCTCATTCTTTTTGTGGTGTTAGTGTGATAAAACAAAAAAGCCCTCTCGCTTGGAGAAGGCTTTTATTATATTTCTTGATTAATTTACTTTATTAATTGCAATACAATATCCTTCCCCGTAGAGATGTACAACACATACAACAACAAATGAAAGAAGGATTATACATTGCTTGCTTTGAACCACAAATATAAAAAGCAATTTTTTTAAAAAAGAAAAAAAATATTTGAATAAAGACTTACAAACGGTAGTTTAAAATATGCAAAGCAATATCGCTTGCAGTGCGCCTGTAAGAAATAATGGTACAACTTTCTCAATAAAGATCAGTTAGAAGAGTTCGCAGCAATGTGCATGGCAAATGCACCAATGGCTGTGTCTTTTAGCAAGTTTACCAACGCACCCTGGCGCACGCCAAGGTCACCCGCGTTCATAAAATTTGGAAGATGGATCGTTAATACAAAAATAAACAGCAAAATTGCCAGCAGGTAACCGGCAACCTTTACCATTTTGTTTGTAATAAATGCAATGGCGGCAAGTATAAACGCAGCGCCCGGAATATATACCCATAAATTACCAAGGGCTGGTAAAAAAGAAGGTACATAACCCACAAGATTTTGCGGAGCCACAAAATGATAAACGCCGAACACTGCCATAACGAGTGCCAATAAAACAATGGAAATGCGTGAAATGATTTGTTGTTTCATGATGGCAATTTTAGAATATTAAGTTACTTCTTTTCCGCGTACCTAAAAAAATTAAGCATATCAGTTATTATATCAGTCGCTTATCTTTCTTTAATACACTTAATTTGCATGTATGAAGATTGCTTTTCACGGTGCTGCCAGAACTGTTACAGGGTCAAAACATCTCATCACTTTAAATAATGGCAAAAAAATTCTGCTTGACTGCGGCATGTTCCAGGGGCTGGGCAGGGAAACTTTTCCGCTTAACAGCAATCTTGGTTTTGATGCTTCAACTGTAAATTATTTACTGCTTTCTCATGCACACATAGATCATTGCGGGCTTATTCCAAAACTGGTGAAAGAAGGTTTTGCAGGAAAGATTTTTTGCACACCTGCAACTGCTGATCTTGCAAAAGTATTATTAATGGACAGTGCGGAAATACAGCGTGACGATATAAAATTCACCAATAAAAAAAGAGCTAAAAAAGGGCTTGAACCCTTTGATGTTTTATATGATGTAAGCGATGTTCAAAAAACCTTGGCATTATTTACAATGATTAATTATGATGAATGGTTTACGATTGAAGAAGGCATTGAAGTTTTATATACTGATGCGGGACATATTACCGGCAGCGCTGCTGTACATGTGCGCATAAAAGAAAATAATCAAACAAAGCAAATTTCTTTTAGTGGCGATGTAGGCAGGTATTCTGATGTGATACTTCGTTCACCAAAAATTTTTCCACAGGCAGATTATATTATTATTGAAAGCACATATGGCAACAGCCTGCATCAAAATGTTGCAAATACGCCGGAAGAATTTTTTACATGGATTGAAAAAACATGCATTCAGAAAAAGGGCAAACTCATTATTCCCGCATTCAGCGTTGGCAGAACGCAGGAGCTTTTATATTTCTTAAATCATCTAAGTAACAGCGGTAAATTAAATAACATTCCGGTGTTTGTTGACAGCCCTTTAAGTTTTGAAGCAACCGAAGTGGTAAAACATCATCCGGAAAACTTTAATGTTAATATTGAAAAACTCTTAAAGTCTGATGACGATCCGTTTGCATTCAAAGAATTAAAGTTTATTGAATCGGTTGATGAAAGTAAACGTTTAAATGACATGCATGAACCGATGATTATAATTGCTGCAAGCGGTATGGCTGATGCCGGGCGCATAAAACATCACATCATAAATAATATAAACGATAGCCAGGAATACAATTTTGATTGTTGGTTATTGCGAACCGCATTCATTGGGCGGGCAATTAATGAATGGTGTAAAACGCGTAAGAATTTTTGGCGAGGAATATAATGTGCAGGCTGAAGTTGGCGTTATGCGCAGCATGAGTGCACATGGTGATTATAATGATTTACTTCATTTTTTAGATTGTCAAAAAACCAGATGCAGTAAAAAAAGTTTTTATTGTGCATGGTGAATATGATGTACAGCAGAATTTTCAAAAAAAATTAGAAGCAAAAGGTTTCGCTGATGTAAATATTCCTGATTTACACGAAGCATTTGAACTTGTATAAATTTATTTACTGTTTTAATAATTTATTAATTTATAACTATAAAAATCCGGTTATGAAAAAACTTATTTTGTTTTTTGTGTTGATGATATGCATTACATCAGCATTTGCACAAACTAAAATGGCAGCGTGCTGTGCACCTGTTGCCGCAACAGAACAGTTTGCAATGCTTGCGAATGATAAAAAATTTATGATGAGTCATGATGCACCATTGCCCTTTAATTATCGCAGCGCAAACGGAACAGACATTACATTTAAAACAGCTGACGGAACTGATGCGCATGGCTGGATGGTAAAAGCACAAAAGCCAACCGATTATTATTTGTTTGTAATACATGAATACTGGGGCTTGAATGATTATATAAAACAGGAAACAGAAAAACTAAGTAATCGAGCTTGGCGTAAATGCCATTGCAATTGATTTATATGATAACAAAGTTGCCACAACACCTGATGAAGCAGGCAAGCTGATGCAAAGTGTAAAAACAGAAAGAGCAGTAAATATTATAAAAGGCGCTTATGCTTATGCAGGCGCAAATGCAAAAGTATTTACGATTGGCTGGTGTTTTGGTGGCGGCTGGAGTTTACAAACTGCTTTGCTTGGTGGCAAGCAGGCAGTTGGTTGTGTAATGTTTTATGGCATGCCTGAAACTGATGTGAACAAATTAAAAACATTGAACTGTGATGTGATTGGTTTTTTTGGAAAAGAAGACGGCTGGATAACACCAAAAGTTGTTGACCAGTTTAAAGAAACTATGAAAGCTGCCGATAAAAACGTTACTACATATGAATATGATGCTGTGCATGCATTTGCAAATCCCAGCAATCCAAAGTATAATAAAGAAGCAACAGAAGATGCGTATTCAAAAGCAATTCCATTTATAAAAGAAAGAATGAAATAAATTTTAATTATTATAACAATGAAACCCTTACTAACTGTTCTATTGGTTTTGATTTTCTGTCTTTGTTTTTCACAAAAAAACAATGACTCTTTGTACTTCGAAAAATTAGGTAGTTCATTAATACAATTAAATTTTTCAAAAAAAACAATTACCAAAATTCCTTTTTTCCAAACGCGGATTTTAGATGCTCGGCCAGATACAACTTCACTTGGATTTTTTAGTTACAGATTTGTTGAAAATGCAAAGAAGTTAAGGTTTTCAAGCAGTTTAAGCGATGAAATTACTGAGTTCGTTTCAAAAAATTATATTACAGATACTAGTTCGTCAAACGTTCTATTAGTAATAATTAAAGAATATAGAATTAGCGATTACGCGCGAGATGTAAATAGCAATAGTCTTACCGTACAACAATTGAAAGATGCAGTGATTGTAAATGCAGAATTGTTCCTTCAAAACAAAGATAAATATCATGCGCTTTACAAAATAGATACCGTGTTAGTAAACGATTCCGCTATCTCATTAAATACGCTTATTCAAAAAAGCTTTGCAGTTTTATTTAATAAGGCTTCAGATAAAAACATAACAGATTTACATATTGGTAAAACTGAATTTTCTTATGCCGACATTCAGCAACATATTGAAAGCTTTTTCAATTATCCGGTATTAAAGGACTCTGCTTTAAAAAGAGGCGCATATAAAAACTTTGAGGAATTCAAATCAAATAATCCTTCAATCAGAAACTATTACATACAAAGTGGAAGGCTTAGCGACGAAATTTTTATAACTGAAAATAATCAAGCTTATCCATTGCAAAATTTCTGGGGGTATTGCGATGGAAAAACTATATTCATAAGATCCGCAGGCAATCTATTTCCGCTAATTAAGACCGGAAACACTTACAATGTAAGGGCAGCTAAATATGTAACAGTGAATGAAAAAATGGGGAAAGGATATCTATCTAACCCAACTTCCAACGGTGCCTTATTAATGACAGCCTTAGATTTATATGCGTCTACATTAAAAGATAAAATTAAACTTAGTGCTTTCCAACTCAACATGCAAAACGGAGAATTATACTAAAACACATGGTCAGACTTAACCAACTGCGGATATTGTTTTTGAAAATCTTTTATCTCCGGTATTGAAACATATTGCACATAGCCACTTTCAGGATTATGTTCAATATAATTCTGGTGATAACCTTCTGCTTTCCAAAATTTAGTAAACGGCATAACCTGCGTGGCAATAGGTTTTTTATAGTTTGATGCAATCGCTCTCATTTCATTTTCTATCGCCAGCTTTTCAGCATCGTTGCTATAAAATGCAATAGAACGGTATTGAGTTCCATGATCAGGCCCCTGCCCGTTTACCTGTGTTGGGTCTTGCCCTGCAAAAAAAACTTTAACCAGCGTTTCATAACTAACAGCTTTCGGATCATAATATACATTCACTGTTTCGGCATGGCCAGTACTTCCTGTTTCCACCATTTCATAATCAGGGTTTGCTGTTGTTCCGCCTGCATAACCTGATACAGCTTCTTCCACTCCTTTTACACTTTCAAACAAAGCTTCTTCGTGCCAGAAACAACCGGCAGCAAACGTTGCAACGCTATAGTTTCTTAATTGGGCTTCCCCAGGATGTTGAGTTGAAACAACTTTATTGTTTTGTGCACAGGCACATAACGCTGTTGCAGTAAAAAGAAATATATTTAAAAATTTCATTGTTTAATTTTTATTGCAATAGAATTTACGCAAAGCTACACTTGAAGGATGTTAATATGCAGTGAATACAATTTTGTTATTCTTTTGTGAGATTCCTGAAAAGATTTATATTGAAAAAAATCTAAAAGGCACAATATTTTATTAAAACATACAATGATTTTATTAAAACATACAATGCATTCTAACAATTTTTTAAATCAATCAGCAATTATAACCGGCGCAGGCCAGGGAATTGGTTTTGAAATTGCCAAGCAGTTATGTATTAACGGCGCCTCAGTAATTCTAAATGATATTGATAAATCTCTTGCAGATGACGCAGCGGCAAAAATTTCTCAGCATGGAAATTGTTTTGCTATGGCAGGCGATGCCGCTGACGTATCATTCATCCAGGCAATGGTTAATGAAGCCGTAAAAAAATTTGGACAGTTATCTATTGCAATTGCCAATGCAGGCATTACTTTATTCGGCGATTTTTTTGAATACAAACAAGAAGCTTTGCAAAGTGTACTTAACCTGAATATAGGCGGCAGTTTTTTCCTGGTGCAGGCGGCAGCAAAACAAATGAAACAACAGCAAAACGGGGGAAGTATTTTATTAATGTCATCGGTAACCGGCCACCAGGCACATAAAAAATTAGCAGCGTACGGCATTACAAAAGCGGCACTTGAAATGCTTGCAAAAACGCTGGTGGTAGAATTATCACCGCATAATATTTCTATTAATGCAATAGCGCCTGGCGCAACAATTACTGAACGCACTACAGAAGATGCTAATTATATTAAAACATGGAGCAACATTACGCCAATGGGCAGACCTGCAACTGTTGACGATATTGCGAACGCAGCATTGTTTATGGTTTCGCCTGCATCAAAACATATTACCGGTCAGAGTTTAATAATCGACGGCGGATGGACATCCGTAAGTCCTTCTCCATACTAATTTTATTTAAAACAAAACCTATATCATATTTCATGAATGTTCACTCAAATCTTGAAATAGTTTTAGATCACAAATGCAAACTCGGCGAAGGGCCGGTTTGGGATCAGGAAACGCAAACAATAATGTGGCTTGATATTGTTGAAAATTTAATTCACAGTTATAACATCAACCAGCAAAAACATACCAGCTTTAATACAGGTGAAATGGTTGGTTGTATTGCGCCACGGGAAAAAGGCGGATTAATTGCAGGCCTGCAAAATGGCATTGCATTTATTGATGCAGAAAATAAAAGAGTTGAACATATTATAAATCCGCAAAATGATTCAACAATAAGATTTAACGATGGCAAATGTGATGCAGCAGGACGATTTTGGATAGGCACTATGGCGTTATCAGAAGAAGAAAATAAAGGCAACCTGTTTGTAATGGAAACTGATTTATCTGTAAAAAAGAAAATTGAAAATGTAAGTATTTCAAATGGCATTGCATGGAATAGTGATAACACAATTATGTATTACATCAATACGCCAACCAATTACGTTTTTGCATTTGATTATGACATTGAGAGCGGAGAAATAACCAACCAAAGAGTTGCCGTAGATTTAACGCATGAAAAAGGTTTTGCTGATGGAATGACGATTGATGAAGAAGGTATGTTATGGATTGCTTTTTATAGCGGCTGGCGCGTGGCAAGATATAATCCTGAAACAGGACAGCTTCTTAACCAGGTAGAATTACCCGTGGAAAATGTTAGCTGTTGTACATTCGGCGGACCAATGTTAGATGATTTATACATAACAACTGCAAGCAAAGGAATGAGTGAAGAGGCTTTGAAAGAACAACCACTGGCGGGCAGTTTATTTGTTCTAAAAAATTGCGGCTTTAAAGGTTTACCTGCAGCAAAATTTAAGGGGTAGAAATAAATATGTCAACACTTGCGTGTACATTAATTCAAACAAAATTATTTTGGCAGGATGCAGAAGCCAACAGGCAAATGCTGGAAGAAAAAATAAATTCCATAAAAGAAAAAACAGAAATAGTTATTCTGCCTGAAATGTTTTCAACCGGCTTCAGTATGCAGCCTGAAAAATTTGCAGAAACAATGGATGGGGAAACGGTTGCATGGATGAAAAAAATTGCGGCAACAAAAAAAGTTATCCTTGCCGGAAGTTTAATGATGAAAGAAGACGATAAGTTTTATAACCGGTTAATCTGGATGTTGCCAAACGGTGATTGCGGCTGTTATGATAAACGACATTTGTTTGCTTATGGTGATGAGCATAATCATTATTCAGCCGGAAAAAAAAGATGCATTGCATCTGTAAAAGGATGGAAAATTAATTTACAGGTTTGTTATGATTTACGCTTTCCTGTATGGGCAAGGCAATGCATTAAAGATGGCTTGTTTGAATATGATGTTTTGATTTATGTTGCCAACTGGCCTGAGCGCCGTTCAGTTGCATGGAAAACTTTATTGCAGGCACGTGCCATAGAAAATCAATGTTATGTTATTGGCGTGAATCGTGTGGGTGAAGATGGCAACGATGTTTATTATGCAGGTGAAAGCACGGTGGTTAATTCGCTTGGTGAAATATTATATCAGAAAAAAGACGAAGAAGATATTTGTACGATTGAATTAAACAAACAGCATCTCGAAGAAATAAGGGATAAATTTCCTTTCTGGAAAGATGCGGACAAATTTGTTATTACAAATGAATGACGCAAAAGCTTATATAGCTGAAAAAATTTTTACAGGTAATGAAATGCTGCAACAGCAAGCTGTTATTGTAGAAAATAAAACGATTGTTGATATTGTTCCTGTAAACAGCATATATAAAAATGCGCAGGTTATAGATTTTAAAAACGCAATCATTGCACCGGCATTTATTGATCTTCAATTATACGGTGCACACAAAAGATTACTCAGTGCTTATTCAGATGCCGCAACAGTAAAAGCGATTTATGATTACTCCAAAACGGGCGGCGCATCACATTGCATGCCCACGGTTTCAACCAATACGTACGAAGTAATTTTTAAATGCATCAATGCAGTAAAAGATTACTGGAATACAGGTGGGCAGGGCGTTTTGGGTTTGCATGTTGAAGGACCCTGGATAAACAAGGAAAAACGTGGTGCACATAATGCTGAATGGATTTTTTCTCCAACCATTCAACAGGCAAAAGAATTATTAGCGTATGGAAAAGATGTAATTAAAATGATAACCATTGCACCTGAAGTTGTAAGCGAAGAAATTATTGATTTGATTCATTCCTATGATGTAGTTGTTTCTGCAGGCCACACAAATGCAACGTACGAACAGGCAACAAAATCTTTTAGCAAAATAAAAACGGCAACGCATTTATATAATGCGATGAGCGGTTTGCAGCATCGTGCCCCAAACATGGCTGGTGCTGTGCTTGATCATGACAAGGTTTTTTGCAGTATTGTTCCGGATGGTTATCATGTAAGTTTTCCGGCGATTCGCATTGCAAAAAAAATTATGGGCGATAGATTGTTTGCAATTACTGATGCAGTTACAGAAACGCATGAGGGTTATTATCAGCATACATTAGATGGTGATAAATACACAGCAAACGGGATTTTAAGCGGGTCTGCTTTAACCATGAGTAAATGCGCAAAAAATTTTGTTGAGCATTGCAATATAAAAATTGATGAGGCTTTGCGCATGTGCAGTTTATATCCCGCAAAAGCTATAAAAAAAGAAAATGAATTAGGTTCGATTGCAACAGGCAGAAAAGCAAACCTGGTTGTGCTGAACGAAACGTTTAATGTTTTGGAAACAATAACAGCTAATTAACCAGGCATGGCAGGTTTTTGAAACCTGTTAAGTCTTAGTATAAATCTGAAAAAAATGCCGCAGTTTTTAATTCTTGCAGAAGACTACACTGATAAAGATGCGCTGAACCGCAGACTAACTATACGCGAAACACATTTGCAAAGAATGCGTGAAGAAAAAAAAGCAGGCAGATTTATTATTGGCGGCGCAAAGTTTACGGATGATGGAAATATGTATGGCTCAATGTTAATTGTAAATTTAGAAAACGAAGAAGCAGTACAGGACTGGGTGAACGTTGACCCTTATTTTACTGCAAAAGTCTGGAAACACATACACATATTTTCGTTCAAAATTGCAGAAGTGTAATACAATAATTTTATCGCAAAAATTAAAAAGCGCCTTAGTCATTGTCAGCTTTGCTTTCTATTTTCTTTTTTACCTTATTCAGAAAAATATTAAACATTGCGATATGGTTTTCATTTTTGTCAGCCTGCTTTAATTGTTCCAATATTTGCATAATGGCATTCTGAATATACAAATCATCTTTACCATATTTCCACACAGGATTAAAGCATTCAGCAAACAGTTGTTCAAAATTCCAATCAATAGTTTTTACGCGCACTACATTATCACTGTCTTTAAAAACCGTTCTAATGTAATGATCCAGCCTGTAGAAAAAAAGATCTGATAATGCATTCAAACTCAACACTGCAGTTTCAGGATCATTAATTCCCGGGCTTAACGCTTTAATGGCTACTTCAGCAAGCTGATGATACCCATAGTATGCATTATATTCTACCGGCTGCCCGTTATAAAAATCTATTGACGTGTACAGTTTGTTTATATCATCTTTAGATAATTGCTCAGCACTATAGAACAGCAAAAGCGGTAAATTTTTTAAAATGTAAGTACCTGGCGGATGCAAAAATTGAATGACACCATTATGCCTGCACGCAAATTTTATTACTTCACTTTTATTAAAGCCCTGGAAATAATTGGAAGCCTGCATGTATATAGTTTGACTTCCTGTTTCCGGTGCTGTAAATATTTCGGGTTGTTCTGTGGTGCAGGTGTCGTTGAGTGTTTTAAGCGTTTGCTTATAAACGCGCTTAATAACCGTTTCAAACTTTACCGACTGTGTAACATAATGCAGAAAATAAATAAATAAAAAAATATCCGCTACAGTAAGAAATAATAACAAGTAAATACTTAATGCAGGTACATAAATACCTGAATCGATATTGCGTATAGAACTTAATAAGAACAAAGCATACACAATTGTGCCGATATAAAAGCCCAGCACAATTTGCTGAAACCGGTTGCCAATCATACTATCCAGCATCCTGTTTGTCATTTGCGATGCTGCCTGGTTTAGCAAAATCATCACCATGGAAAAGCTAAATACTGTAAGTGAAATAATACCGGCAACTATTGTTGATACAATAGAGCGTGCAGTGGTTGCATCACGCAGCCGTATCCAGCCAACAACGGCTTTAATATGTTTGCCTGTTTCTGAAAAATCAAGCTCAAGCATAAACCATGAAAGCGCAAGAAATGCTATTGCAATAATTGCAGGATAAAAGGCAATGCTTCCTGTGATCTTATTATAAGTTTTACGAAGCCATTTGGAAAATCCATTCATAGCATAAATTCATTTCAATATTTAGCAAGCTGCTCTTTCGGCTATTTATGATGAGATTGTTTTTCAATATACAGTTTATTAATTATTCTTTTTATAATTGCAACGACAGGCGTTGCCAGTAATACGCCCCAAAATCCGCCCAAAGAACCCATGGCTACCTGGCCCATAATAATTAAAGCAGGCGGAATGCTAATCATCTTTTTTTGTATTAATGGTTGCGTTACAGCGCTTTGAATAATTTGAATTAAGGTGTACATGCAAACAATAATAATGGCAGTTGAAGGCCCCTGCATAAACGCAAGCAATACAGCAGGTATTAATGCTATTATGGGTCCAAAGTTTGGAATAAGATTTAATAAGCCGGCTATCAATGCAAGTGTAAGCACCAACGGCATTCCGAGTATCAACAAACCGATTGCCGTAAGTACGGTGATAAAAAAGAAACCAAATATTTGTCCTTTAAGCCATTTTCTTAAAAGGTTACTTATATCCTCAATCAATTCTTCGCCTTTATCTTTTGCTTTAGGCGGTAATAATTTTACTATACCTTTTTTATAAAGAGAGGGACTGGCGGTAAAAAATAAACCCATCAAAATAACTATATACACGTCGCTTAAAATACCAAAGCCTGAAGAAAAAAAATGCTTTACAACCTGCATGGTTTTTTTTGAGTCTCCGGCAGATTTTAAATAGTGTAATACTTTACTGCCAAGCGCACTTTGATTCATCCGGTCTTCTGCATGTTGAATACTTTTTGGTAATGTATCAGACAGTTGAGTAACCTGTTGCTGTAAACGTGCGCCCATAAACCATAAAAACCCCGCTAATAAAAGTATATTCAATACAACTGAAAGTATAATACTCAGTTTGGAAGACAGATGCAGTTTTTGCAACAGGTTCGCACAGCCATAAAAATAAACCGCCATTAATATAGCGGCGAGTGTAAGAAGAACTAAACTGAATAATGCTTTAAAAATTAAAAAGAAAGCAGCAACAAATAAAATAGATACCTGCCGTTACCCACACCTTTTTTGTGAATGAATAATTTTCGTTTGAAGCGGTTTTATTTTCAGTCATTAATTGGATTGATTGTAGAGATAAGTTGCTTAGTTAATATAAAAAACCATACCGATATAACAATAGTTTCCTTTTTTATCATTACTTGGCTCATTTCAATTAATCGCGATGTTGTTAAAATTTTATTGAACCTGTTTACTATAAATAAGTAAGTGTTTTGGTAAGAATAATTTTGTGAATGCCTTTTTTTGAAAAGAATTCGTGGACTATAATCTGCATAAAACAGAAGAAAACCAACAAACAATTCCAAAACTTGTGTAATGTTTCATGTACACTCACTTACAGTGATAAAAACATTGCATCTTTTTTGTACATGAGTTTTTTCTAAATCAGATGCAGCATCATTTAATTAACTATATTAATAAATTATGAAATACAGAAAATTTGCAAATACGGATATAATGCTTCCTGCACTTGGCCTTGGCTGCATGGGCATGAACCATGCATATGGTGAACCAAACGATGAAGAAAGTATTGCGACATTAAATAAAGCGATTGAACTGGGCATTACGTTTTGGGATACTGCTGATATATATGCCAATGGAAAAAATGAAGAACTGGTGTCAAAAGTTTTAAAGCCAAATCGCAACAAAATTTTCATTGCAACAAAATTTGGGTTTGAATTAAATAAAGGAGGGCTTAGCACGTTTAACGGTTCGCCATCTTACTTGAAATCCGCTGTGGAGGCGAGTTTGAAGCGTTTACAAACTGATGTGATTGATTTGTATTATGCACATCGCATAGACCCAAATGTTCCCGTTGAAGAAACAGTTGGCGCTATGAGTGATTTGGTAAAAGAAGGCAAGATTAAATACCTGGGGTTATCAGAAGCATCGGCAAATTCTGTTCGTAGAGCACATGCAGTTCATCCAATATCTGCTTTACAAAGTGAATATTCTTTATTAACGAGAGATGTAGAAAAAGAAATACTGCCTCTATGTAAAGAACTGAATATATCTTTTATACCGTTTAGTCCGCTGGCGAGAGGTTTAGTTACCAATACGCTTAGTGTGTCTGCTTTAAAAGAGGGTGATTTCAGGAATGCATTGCCCCGGTTCCAGCAGGAACATGAAGATAACAACAAGCAATTATCTGAAGGCTTTGCTGCTATTGCAAAAAATAAAAACTGCACACCTGCACAATTGGCTTTAGCATGGGTTTTAGCACAAGGTGATAATATTATACCAATTCCGGGAACAAAAAGAAGAAAATATCTTGAAGAAAATGCACACGCTGTTGATGTGGAAATAACATCATCAGACATAAATGAAATTGAAAAATTATTAAAAAAATATCCGGATACAGGTGAGCGGTATAATGAGTCGTATAACAAGTTTGTAGATAAAAGCTAATATAAAATCTTGCTTTACACCAGCGTAAAATAGTTAGTGCTGTTTGAACTACAACCTGTAAAAAAGTATTTAGAAAACTAATCTCTTTCTGTTTGCGCTTCTTTAAATTCCTGTTCGCTTTCTAGATCTTGCGGCGTTATTTTTTTATTATCGTTTTCATTGAAAGGATTTTTTACAGGTAATGCCTGCTCGTCTTCATTACCATTATTGTCGTTTGATGTTTGTGCAGGTTCTGTTGTTTTATTTTTATCGTCAGTCATAAAATTATTTTATTTAACTGCAATAAAAATGAAGCCAGAAATTATATAATCTCCCAAACTTCTTTTCCTCTTAATAAGTTTATCCAAATCACCTGCACCTTTTGCAGCAATGGTTTCTTCAACCTGCATTTGCAAAATATCTTCATAACAGGCGCGTTCAGTTTCATAAAATACACCAAATGGACGTGGTAAATGATTTTCCAGTTTAGGATCATCAAACATGCGGATTAATATCTGCGCTTTATAAAAATCAAATTCATCATGCACCCAAATATCATCAACACTAAGCATTTACGCCAATCTCAACAACAACAGGTTTAAATCCATCAAGTTTAATTCCTTTATTTTTTGCAGCGCCAAACAACAACGGCTTGCCTTGTTCAAGAAATAATGCTTCATCGGCCTTTGATGATTTTTCAGTAAACATTTCAAAAGCGCCATCATTAAAAATATTGCAGTTCTGGTATATTTCTAAGAATGATGAGCCCTTATGCTTATGCGAACGTGCTAAGCATTTCCTGCAAATGTTTCGGGTCACGATCCATGCTGCGCGCAATAAAAGTTGCATCAGCACCCATTGCCAAAGCCAGCGGATTAAACGGATGATCAACACTGCCAAACGGTGTGCTCTTGGTTACTTTATTTCTTTCTGATGTAGGCGAATATTGTCCTTTTGTTAAACCATAAATCTGGTTATTAAATAACAAAATATTTACATCAAAATTTCTGCGCAATAAATGTATGGTATGATTACCGCCGATACTTAAACTATCACCATCGCCGGTAACAATCCAAACACTCAATTCAGGTCTTGTTGCTTTTAATCCGCTTGCAATTGCTGTTGCACGGCCATGAATAGAATGCATGCCATAAACATTCATATAATATGGAAAACGGCTGCTGCAACCAATACCGCTGATGATAACAATATTTTCTTTCGGCACACCAATCGTTGGCATTACTTTTTGCACCTGCGCTAAAATGGAATAATCGCCACAACCCGGGCACCAGCGCACTTCCTGGTCGGTGGCAAAATCTTTTGCAGTTAAAGTTGGCGCACCATTCGCTACTACACTATTCATAATTATAAATTTCATTGCAAAGTTATGAATGTTTACCGTTCACCGTTAACCGATAACTGTTAAGTAACCTGCTATTCCTTTTGCCGCCGGCCGGTTTGCGATTAATATCATTGTTAATTATTGAACACTGACTTATTAACCCGTGTTATTGACCATTGACTATTCCTTAACTTGCGCACTCTAAAAAACTTTTATGGCAGATACATTATACGATTTTGGAATGATTGGACTTGGTGTAATGGGCAGTAATTTTTTATTGAACATGGCTGATAATGGTTACAAGGTTATTGGCTTTGATTTGGATGCTGCAAAAGCAAAACATCTTGAATCGCAGGCAACGCCGGGCACAACAGTAAAAGGTGTGATTACTTTGGAAGAAATGGTTTCTCAATTAGATAAGCCACGCAGAATAATGATGCTTGTGCCTGCAGGCAAACCTGTTGATAATGTAATTGCAAACCTGTTGCCTATGCTTGAACCAAATGATGTGGTAATTGATGGCGGCAATTCACATTATACCGATACACTTCGCCGCGTAAAAGAGCTTGAAGAAAAAGGCATTCATTTTATGGGTATGGGTGTAAGCGGCGGTGAAGAAGGTGCACGCAAAGGGCCAAGTATTATGCCCGGCGGAGATGTTTCTGCATGGAAACGTGTAAAGCCAATGCTGGAAGCAGTTTCAGCAAAAGTGGATGGCGTGCCTTGTGTTGCTTACATGGGAAAAGATGCGGCTGGTCATTATGTAAAAATGGTGCATAACGGAATTGAATATGCCATCATGCAATTGATCAGTGAAGCGTATGATATGCTGAAAAGAGGCTTGGGTTTAGATAATGACGAATTAAGTGATGTATTTAAAAAATGGAATGAGGAAGAACTGCAATCTTTTTTGATTGAAATTACAAGTGAAATATTTTTAAGAAAAGATGATGAAACAGATGCACGTATTGTAGATGTTATTTCTGATAAAGCAGGTTCAAAAGGCACAGGTAAATGGACTTCACAGGACGCAATGGAACTGCCTGTTTCTATTCCAACAATTGATACGGCTGTTGCTATGCGCACACTTTCAGGTTATAAAGATGAAAGAGTTGCCGCATCAGAATTATATCAATCAAAAACAAAAGAATTAAAAGGCAAAGAAGATAAAGACATTAAAAAAATAAAAGATGCTTTATATTTTTCTATGATAATTTCTTATGCGCAGGGTTTAGCAATGTTGCATAAAGCATCAGCAGAATTAAATATGGAAATTCCTTTGGCTGATGTTGTAAAAATATGGAGAGGCGGCTGCATTATCCGCTCTTCATTACTTGAAATTTTTTATAAAGCATTTAAAAAAGATAAAACGCTTTCAAACATTCTTCTTAATAAAAACATTGCAAGGCTTGTAAAAAAATCAGAAAAAAATGCACGCAATGTTATTAACCTTGCTTTAAAAAGTAAAATTCCTGTAACAGGTTTAACGAGTGCTGTTGGTTATTTTGATGCATATTGTTCTGAAAATATGCCAACAAATCTTATACAGGCACAACGTGATTTTTTTGGCGCACATACTTATCAGCGCATAGATAAAGAAGGTGTTTTTCATACAGAATGGATTGAAGATGTTGTTAAAGCAAAAAAGCATCATGCAGAAACAGAAAATCCACATCCATTACAACCTGAAGAAAAAAAATAAATTATTATAAAATTTCATTAACTCAAAATAAATAATTACTATGTCCTCAAATAATAAACACACACCGGCTTCTGCAATTTTTATTTTTGGCGGAAGTGGCGATCTTAATCAGCGCAAACTTACTCCGGCTTTATACAATTTATTTATTGATGAATGGATGCCGGATGATTTTGAAATTTTTGGCATTGGAAGAACATCTTATTCTGATGATAAATTCAGAAATCATTTGCTGGAAGGCATAAAAGAATTCAGCCGCAGAAAAGATGAACAAAACGGCAAGTGGAAAGAATTTTCAGAACACATTTCTTACCTGCAAATGGATGCAGAAGATGAAGCTGCCTACAAAAAAATTATCAGATTGCATAAAAGTATTGAAAGATAAATGGGGCAATCATCCTAATATTATTTTTTATCTCGCTGTTGCGCCGCAACTGGTTCCTGATATTGCAAAAAGATTAGGCAATCTGCATTTGTGCAGCGATGAACAACATACACGCATCGTAGTTGAAAAACCTTTCGGACATGATTTAAAAAGTGCGCATGAATTAAATAAGTTGCTGACAGCAGATGTTTGAAGAAGACCAGATTTATCGCATTGATCATTACCTCGGAAAAGAAACTGTACAAAATATTTTGGCTTTGCGTTTTGCCAATGCTTTGTTTGAACCGATATGGAATCGTAATTATATTGACCATGTTCAGATAACAGTTGCAGAAACTGTTGGTGTAGAAGACCGCGGTGGTTATTATGAACAAAGCGGTGCATTGCGAGATATGGTGCAAAATCATATTCTACAATTGATGTGCATGGTGGCAATGGAAGCGCCTGTAAATTTTGAAGCAAATGAAATCCGCAACAAAAAAGTAAGTGTGCTGAATGCTATTCGCAAAATAACAAAAGAAGAAGTGCGTGATTTTGCTGTGCGCGGACAATACAGCGAAGGATGGATGAAAGGTAAAAAAGTAAATGGTTATCGCGAAGAAGAAAAAGTAGACAAACATTCAAATGTTGAAACATTTGCTGCAGTAAAATTTTATATTGATAACTGGCGCTGGCATGATGTTCCTTTTTATGTACGCACCGGAAAATACATGCATCAAAAAACATCTGTAATAAATATTCAGTTTAAACCTGCGCCGCATTATGCTTTTCCTGCAGAAGCTGCTGAAACATGGCGACCAAACCGTTTAACTATAAGCATACAACCGGAGATGGATATTCGTTTGCGTTTCCAGGCAAAACGCCCGGGGCAAAGTATGACGCTGAATCCTGTTGATATGATTTTTAGTTATAAAGATGTGTATCCTGAAGACCATGAACCCGAAGCTTACGAAACTTTATTGCTTGATGTAATGGAAGGAAACCCTGCGCAGTTTATGCGTGCAGACCAGGTTGAAGAAGCATGGAAAGTTGTAATGCCGATTATTGAAGCATGGCAGCAAAGAGCACCAATTGATTTTCCAAATTATGCGCCGGATAGCTGGGGACCTGAAGATGCAGAAGCATTAATTGCAAGAGATGGTCATAACTGGATTACATTGCCGCATAAAGAAGTCTATGACCAAAGTAGGAGTTTGGAAAGATTTGATTAAAGGATTTGAATGAACTTTGAAACGCTTAAATTTAAACTTAAAAAAATGGAACTACACGTTTGCAAAAATTATGATGAATTAAGTGAGCACATTGCTGACTGGATGGTTGAATACATTTGTAAAACACTTGCAACCAAAGAAAGATTTTCTATTGCATTAACCGGCGGGAACACACCAAAAAAATTATATGAAATTCTTAGCAAGCGATGAATACAAAAATAAAATTGACTGGAGCCGCGCAAATGTTTTTATAGGTGATGAACGTTTTGTTCCGTTTGATGATGAACGCAGCAATGCAAAAATGATTCAGCAAACTTTACTTGATCATGTTGCAGTTAACATGGCGCATGTTCATTTTATGCAAACGGAAAATGTATCTCCTGAAACTGCAGCGAATGCTTATGAAGAAGTTCTGCTGCATTACTTCAATAAAAATACTTCTGAACCAACATTTGATTTAGTGTTGCTTGGTATGGGCGATGATGCGCATACGCTTTCACTTTTTCCCGGCCAAACAAATGCAATTAATGAGCAAACAAAATGGTGCACATATTTATGGCTTCAGACAGCAAAATATGCATCGCATTACTTTAACGGCACCGGTTGTAAATGCTGCAAAATGTGTTGCTTTTTTAGTAAACGGAAAAAGCAAAACACACAGCATTAAATAATGTTTTGCATAAACAATATAATCCTGAAATGTATCCTTCACAAATAATAAAACCAACAAACGGCGAATTGCATTTTTTTGTTGATGAAGCCGCAATGAATGGCTGATTAACAATGTCTTTTCTCTTTTCGTAAACCGCTTTCCTTAAATCGTAACCCGCAGCAATGGTGTGCAAGTAGTTTTGCGTGCAATGAAAATTTTTATTACTGCTGCAATATTTTTACTTGCTTTGCAATATTTACAGTGCTAACGCGCAATACAAAACCAATGCACAAAAAATTATTTCAACAATGAAGATTCTTTAAACAGCGGAACCAATAAAAACAAAACTGTTATTTCAGGTTATGGAAGCGCTTTTTATCAACGGGATTTTAACCAGGCAGTTTCAACAGCAACACTTGAACGTGCTGTACTTTTCGTAGGCCATCGCTTTAATGAAAAAATTTCTTTTTTTTCAGAACTTGAAATAGAAAATGCAAAAGTTGAAGGCGGAGAAGGTGGCGAGATATTGCGATGGAACAGGCATATCTTAAATTCAATCTTAATTCAAACCAATATATAGTTGCCGGATTATTTGTACCGCGCATTGGTATTTTAAACGAAAATCATTTACCTGTAAATTTTAATGGTGTTGAAAGGCCGCTTGTTGAAACATTCATTATTCCTGCAACGTGGCGCGAATTAGGTGTTGGGTTTTATGGTTCATTAAATAATCTTCCGCTTAATTATGATGTAGCAATTGTAAACGGTTTAAACAGCGCAAATTTTGAACATGGCAGCGGCATCAGAGAAGGCCGCGCAGAAGGCAGCAATGCACTTGCAAATAATCTTGCAGTAACGGCGGCTGTTCAATATAATATTTCAGATTTTAAATTCCAGGTTTCAGGTTATGCAGGCGGAACGGTTGGTTTAAATCAACGCAGTGCAGATAGTTTGGGTTTAGATAATGGTGCTTTTGGTACGCCACTTTATTTAGGTGAAGCTGATGTTCAGTTTGCAAAAAATGGTTTTAGTGCAAAAGCATTGGGTACTTATGTTGCATATCCTGATGCAGACAGACTTAATGTTGCTTATGCAAAAAATATGGGCAGCGGCATGTATGGTGCTTATGCAGAGATTGGTTATGATTGGTTGTATAAGAAACAAAATACTGCACAGTTTATAACATTTGTGCGGGGTGAAATGCTTGATTTAAATTCAAGCTTGCCTGCAGAACCAAAAGGTATTTATGATGGAACGGAAAAGCAAACACATATTATTGCAGGTTTTAGTTATTTGCCAATTCCAAATGTTGTTATAAAAGCTGATGTGCGCATTACGCATACAGGCGCCGCAAAATCCTGAACTTGTAATTAATCCTGCGCCAAATGCATTGCCGTACAAACAAAGTAATCAATTTTTAAATGTTGGTATTGGTTATTCATTTTAAACCAGATTTAAACCTGATTAACTGGTTGACTGATAATGATTTACAATAAACTGATTAAAAAATGAAGAGTTTTTTAATAACGGACTTAAATTTATCAAAAACTAAAATCAGTTTAATCGCATAAAATCCGGTATGGAAAGAAGAAAATTTATATCATCATCGTGTAAAATTTGTTTACTTGGTGCAGCAGGTTTTTCATTGATGCAGCTTGAAAGTTGTTCTCCTTCATCATCAATATATAAAACAAATATTATCAATGGCGATTTAAATGTGCCTTTGAATTTGTTTGATAAATCATCTTTACAAATTGTTCGACCGCAGGCTGGTATTATGATGTTGCTGTACAAAAAAATACAGATAATTCATATTCTGCATTATTGCTTCAATGCACACACCAGGAAAACCAATTAACACCAACAGGAACAGGTTATCACTGCAGTTTGCATGGAAGTGATTTTGATAAGCAAGGCAACGTGCGCAAAGGACCTGCAGAACAACCATTACATCATTTTGAAACTTCCGTTAGACAATAATTTTGTAAATATTCATGTTAATAATTTCAAACCATGAAAAATAATATTCACTTTAATAATTATAGCAACAATAATTTTTGCAGGTTGCCATAAAGCCGATACAGATACGCCTGATACTTTTCCTGCTACAGAAGCAAACATGTAATAAATGATTTTACAGATGTTGTAGCATTAGGGCAATATGCAAAACTTGCAATCTGCAGCAAATGATTTGAATACAAAAATTACAATCATTAAATAATGACGCAACAGATGCAAATCTTACAGCAGCACAAAATTCATGGAAGTCTTTACGAACAGTTTGGGAACAATGCGAAGGATTTTTATTTGGGCCTGTTGAAGACAATGAATTCGATCCGCAAATGGATACATGGCCAACAGATAAAACACAATTTGATTCTTTGCTTGCCAGCAATAATGAACTTGAGCTTACAGATATTGAGGCATTGCCATATAATCTAAGAGGCTTTCATCCTGTTGAATATTTAATTTTTGGTGAACATGGCAGAAAAAAAGCAGCAGACTTAACTGCGCGTCAAAAAAAATATATGGTTAGCGCAACTATTGATATTGTTAATATATGCAATTCCTTAAACAAAGCTGGACAAACGCGCCCATCAATTTTGCGCAACAAGTTAAAACTGCAGGCAACGGCAGCACCGTTTATTCAACAAACAAGAATTGTTTATTGCAATGGTTGGTGCAATGCAAGGTATTTGCGAAGAAGTTGGCGAAGGAAAAATGAAAGAACCGTTTGATGCAAGAGATCCAAAGATTGTTGAATCACCATACAGCGGTAATTCAACAACAGATTTTAAAAATAATATCATCGGTTTGCAAACAGTTTATCTTGGAAGAAATGGCAGTCTAGGAATTTCAAATCTTGTAAGTCTCAGGAATAAATCACTTGATACAAAAATTAAATCGCAAATAACAGCAGCAATAAATTCTTTTGATAACATAACAAAACCTTTTGAACAGGCAATTTTAAATCAGCGTTCACAAGTGCAGCAAACAATGGATGCAATTAATACATTAAATGAAACTATGGAAGAAGAATTATTGCCATTTATTCAACAACAGGTAAAAGATTGAAAAAATTAGTTGTTATATTATCCGTTGTAACATCAATCATTGTTTTATCGCAATGCAATAAAGCATACGACTTTCCTGATGATGGTTATGATACGCGCTTAAGTGGCGGCGCCGCAACAATTTTCGATGCAACATCAAAAGCATTCACGCATCCTGTAGATGGATTAAGTGCAAGAGATTTACAAGTGCATGAATTGGGCGATGCATCTTTTGAACAAAGCTTTGTATCCGCACCTGCACCAGTACATGGCGGGCTTGGACCAATCTTTAATAATGTAAGTTGCATTTCATGTCATCATAACGATGGCAAAGGCACGCCCACTGCGGGTTTCAACAATTCATCTTTATTAATAAGAGTTAGTTTGCCGGGTGAAGATGCAACCGGCGCTCCGTTAAGCATTCCGGGTTTTGGTTTTCAATTGCAGGATCAATCTGTGTTTAGTTCAAAACCTGAAGCGCATGTAAATATTACTTATACTGATGTGCCGGTTACTTATCCGGATGGTTCAGTTGTTGTTTTAAGAAAACCAACTTATACGCTCACAGATCCATATATTTCATTGCCTGCAGTTTATAATATTTCACCGCGCATGGCGCCACCTGTTTTTGGTTTGGGTTTATTGGAAGCGATTCCTGAAAGCACAATACTTTCTTTTGCAGATCCTGATGATAAAGATGGTGATGGCATTAGCGGAAGACCAAATTATATTTATGATACATTAAGTAAAAGAAAAGATTTGGGAAGATTTGGTTTGAAGGCAAACACCATAAATATTTTGCACCAGGCTGCTTTTGCATATCAGCAGGATATGGGTGTAACAAATTATGTTGCGCCAAAAGAAAGTTCTGATGGCGAATTGCAGGATGATAATCGCAAAGATGATCCTGAATTACCTGACAGCATTTTAAATGCAATTGCATTTTATGTAAAAACATTAGCAGTTCCTGCAAGAAGAAATGTTACCGATGCTGATGTGCAGGCAGGCGAAAAAATATTTACGCAAATACAATGTGCCAAATGCCATATTCCAACTATACAAACGGGAACTGATTTAACGCTGCCTCAAATTTCCAATCAGCGCATACATCCATACACAGATTTATTATTGCATGATATGGGTGCTGGTTTGGCTGATGGCCGGCCCGATTTTTTAGCAACCGGCAGTGAATGGCGAACAATGCCATTGTGGGGAATCGGTTTATTTCCAAAAACAAATGGCACGGCTTTTTATTTGCATGATGGAAGAGCAAGAACAATTGAAGAAGCTATTTTATGGCATGGTGGCGAAGCGGAAAAAGCAAAAAACCAATTCATGCATCTTAAAAAAACCGACCGGGATAAGTTATTGAAATTTCTGAATTCTTTATAAAGACTATTTATCATAATTGTACATGATCGCAAATAATTACACTAAACCATTTATTAAAACGTTTGCACGGGCATGTTTTTTTTCCGTTTTTATAGTGATTGATTTCTTTACAATTAAACTTGATATCAATAATCTTTCTACTTACAGTTTCGGCGAAAACGGATTTGTTGAATGGTGGCAGCAAATACAATTAATGATATCATTTATCGTATTAATGTCTGCATTAAAAAAGAACAACACGCTGCAACCTGCCTTACTTTTAATGGCAGGTGCAATTCTTATTGCGTTAATAAGAGAATTCAATAACTTTTTTATTGATTATGTATTTCGTGGTGCGTGGAGCATCCTGGTTTTTTGTACAGCAGTTGTTTTTATTTATTTAATTTTTAAAAAACGAAAAACTTTTTTACAGGCATGCCTGCACTTTACGAAACAACCGGCCTATGGCATGGTGTTAAGCGGTTTTTTTACAACATTTATCTTTTCAAGGCTTATGGGCATACCTGCATTCTGGGAAACAATTCTTGCGCATAATTATGTAAAGATTGCAGAAAGAGTAGCCGAGGAAAGCATAGAAACTTTAGGATACAGCCTGCTTACCTGCGGCATTATAGATTATGCTTTTACCATCAAGAAAGAAAATAAAACGATCTCCGGTGAGCTTAAATTATCTTATACTCTTTGTTCTTTTTTATTCTTAACTATTGAAAGCAATATTGAAGTTGTAATACAAATTATAATTACACCCAATCGAAATAAACACCTGCATATTTGTATTAAACCATTCATCAAACCAATGTGCGCCAAGCATTTTAGCACCGATAAAAATTAAAACAATTGCAATGCCCTGTTGTAAATATTCAAATTTATCTACTGCGCCTCTTAATAAAAAGAACAAGCTTCTTAAACCAAGCACAGCAAAAATATTTGATGTATAAATTACCATTTTATCTCTTGAAATTCCCATCACTGCAGGAATTGAATCCAATGCAAAAACAAGATCAATTGAAGCAAGCATCATTACTACAACAAATAATGTTGTGTATAATACGTTTGCCGTTTTCAACTATCAGAAAATTTGCCGTCGCCATCACTCATAGTAAGCGGAAAAATCTTTCTTACAAATTTGTATGCTTTAGATGTTTCAGGATCAAATTTTTCATCTTCGTTTGCAACAAACATTTTATAACCTGTGTAAAGCAGAAACACACCAAAAATGTACAGCACCCATTCAAACCGATGCACCAATGCCACACCAACTGTTATAAAAATAATGCGGAACACAATTGCCATTAAAATTCCAATCAGCAAAACACGTGAATAATATTTTTCTTTAACAGAGAAAGATGTAAAGATGAGAATAAACACAAAAATATTATCAATGCTTAAACTCCATTCCATTAAATAAGCGCTGATGTATTCCAGTGCAGGTTGCTTGCCATCTTCCATCCACACAAAAACAAAAAAAGCAAGTGCAAGAATTACCCAGAATATAGTTTGCTGCAAAGCTTTCTTTATAGTTACTTCTTTATTTTTTTTGCTTAATAACCCAAGATCGAAAACGAGCGCTAATAATAAGTACGGCTCCAAATACGATATAGGTTATTATTTCTTTTGACATGCAGGATGCAATATTACGTTCCAAAACTGTTTTTTCTTTTCCATTGATAAATTAAACCGAAAAGAATAATAACAGCAATCGGAATAACTATGTTAATGAGTTGCCAGTTTAATTTTTGATCAGCCACTTTCTTTTTATCCAACAAGCCGTAATGTAAAATCTTTGTTACGGCTTTCAAATATGCCGCTGGTGCTGGTTAAATAATCAATACAATTCAAAAAAAATTCGCGGTTGGCAAAACGATAATTTTCATACGGCAACTCTCCCATCGGCAAAGCGCCCGGTTGTTTCGCTCACTTCGTTTGTAACAATATCCGCATCACTCATTACAATCTGTTTTGTATCATTTGTATTGGCTGATGCGAAATGGTTTACCCAACGCTTTGCTTACAGAATCTTTTACATCTTGCGTTAAGCGGTTTGCGTAAAGCGAATTAAATTTCCCTTCCAGTAAAACAGCAACAGGAATATAATGTTCGTTATAAGAATTAAAATTTTGTGTGCTGATGTCATCCATAATTTTATTAAGGCTTACAATGGCCGGCGAGCTTAATAAACGGCTTGATGTATCGCTTGAAAGCAAAATAGTTTTTTTAATGCCGGGTGCTTTTATTGTATCAATGCTTGATGGAAAAATAGATAAAACACGATCTAAATTTTTTGAAACAATATTATTATTTGGCGATGAAAGAAAAGGATAATATGGCCATGGAAAACGTTGCATTTTTGGGCTGCCATCTGCATTATAACCTGTAACCAACGGAATTTTACTGCAGTTTAAATCCTGCAATAAATTGCCATTAATGCGCACACCATAACGAAACAAAATATCATCAAGATTTAAGATTGCGATCGTAAGCAACAAAATCTGCCCGGCTGCGCATTAAACTATCTAACTCTGCATATAACTTATCAATGCACCAGATAATTTTTCCGCCATGCATTACGTATTGATCAAGCTTTAATTTGTCTTCATCTGTAAACGGCCGCGTTGGTTTTACAATTAATAATGTATTGATAAGAGATGGATCAGGATATGATTGCTTTAAATCAAAAATAGCAAGCCGATAATCGTTACGCAAGCTTTGAATAAGATCATTTACATTTTGCGGACCGGCTTCTCCATTACCCAAACAATATGCAACTGTCGGAACATTTTTTCGTGTAAGTTTATCAATTGCATTTGCAAATTTATATTCAAGCAAAGCTTCTGCAGAATTAAGTGTTGCTTCTTTATCTTCCTGCGGCTCATCATTTACCACATTATAATTTTTAAAAACGGTACGGCTGCTGCGTAAATCAATTGCAACAGGCCGGTAATTTCCATATTCAACAATTGCAGAAGGAATAATTAATTGCTGCGTTGCTTTTTCGTTGGTTGCTGCATACATCATGTATTTTGTTCAAATACAACACCAAGTCGTTGCAAACTATCATATAAATTATTTCGATCACTATCATTTAAATTTTCACCCGGTTTTTCAAAATGAAAACGAATATTGTTATGACTGATGTCTCTGAATTCAGAAAGCAAATCATTTGTGGCAATACTTAATTTTTTATAATCTGCCGGTAAATCGCCGGTAAGAAAAACAGTAATGTTTATAGTTGAATCAATATTTGCTAATAATTTTTTTGTTGATTGATTTAAGCTGAAACGTTTTTCTGCTGTTAAATCAATTCGATAACGCAACAATGTTGATGCATAAATAACTGCAATCAACACAACAAGCAAAACAAGCCAGCTATTTTTTTTAGCTGAATATTTTTTTGTTTGAATTCATGCTTATCTCACTTCAATATTTCGTTTTGTGATTGCAATAAAAAAAAGAATAATAGCAAAGAAGTAAATCATATCACGTATATCAATTACACCTTTACTTATGCTTTTATAATGAAAATTTATACCGAGCATCTGCACATAATAATCCCAGCCGTTTGCAAAAAAAGGCAATTGGCTTAACGCATCAAAACCAGTATATAAAATCAAACAAACAAATGCGCCGCTTATAAATGCAACTACAGTATTATTGGTAAAACTGCTGGCACATAAACTAACCGAAGTAAATACTGCGCCCAATAAAAACAAACCAATATAACTGCCGGCTGTTGCGCCAACATCAATGCCGCCGGCCGCACTTAAATGCTGTAATGAAAATGCATAAATAGTTGTTGGAATTAATGCAAGCAATACAATTAATAACGCGCCAAAAAATTTGCCCCAAACAATTTGGATTAGAAGTAAGCGGCAATGTTTTTAATAATTCAAATGTGCCGGCTTTATATTCATCTGCTAAACTGCGCATGGTTATTGTTGGAATAAGAAATAACAAAACCCATGGCGCCAAAGAAAAAAAACCATCCAGTGAAGCATAACCAAAATCAAGCAAGCTTGTGTTGGGAAAAACAAAAAAAATCAATCCATTCAGCAAAAGAAAAACAACCAATGCAATGTAGCCTGTAAGGCTGCTGAAGAACTGGTTCCATTCTTTTTTGCAAATCATCCACATGCTTCAAAACTACTATCTATAAATTCACAGTAAAGAAGAATTTGGTAAGGTTTGTTTAAAATAGATGAATAAATTATATTAAATTTGCCAGTTGCATTTGGTTAAACTAAACAACAGCTGCATATAGCTGATTTAAAAACAGCAAGGCTATCCCAAACAAAGCGATTATCATCATGACCTTTTTCACCTATATCAATTATTTCTGCGTGGTGCAAAATTTTTTCTGCTATCTTATCAACAAAATTTATTGAAGAAAAATTTTTTACCGCTTCTGCAAATTTTTCTGCATAAACATGCGCCCATATTTCTACTGCCATAGATGCATCCGAAACTTTAAAATCAGCATTAAATAATTTGAATATTCGGCTTTAATACATAGTATAAGTTCTTCTGTTGCTGCTTCTGCATCATTCGCAAGCAGTGCTGAAAGCGCATCATCATTAAAAATTTTTATTGCATGCAGTTTAAATTGAAGACTGATATGTTGTTATCACTTGTACAGATGTATTCATACTATATAAGTTTTTAAATTAGAATGTTGCAGTAAGCAACGATTAATGAAGACTCAAATAATCTTCTAGCTTGTGCTTTATTATTTGCGTTATTTAAACACCGCATCATCAACACCTTTATTTATTGTATATGATGAATAATCAATCTCTACTTTGCCTTTTTTGTTTTTCAGCTTTTCTATGTCTGCAGGTTTGCTTTCATCAAAATCAAGCGTAATGCCTTTTGGCAGTTTGTAATCTTTTGCATTAAAACTAAAAACCACTTTATCCGGCAAACCATAATCAGCATATTTGCCATAATACATTGTAATATCATACGTTCCGTTTTCGCGTGTTGTGGTAACTGCTTTAAGTATTAAAAGATTTGTTTCATCAATATATATAGTTGATAAAACCACATCGCTGTTTTCATCGTTTGGCAACAGTTTTACCACTTTTGTTTTTACATTATTAATAACTGCATCCCCTGCATCAAGCGCCATAAAATCATTTGTACTTATAACAGTGCTCATATTTACACTCACTCCGCCTTTTGGCAACACAGAAATGCCGCCATTTTTCTGCAACCGAAAATGATTTGGCTTTTTATAATACACCACTCACTTTACTAACCGGCGCTTTTATAAAAGCAACATTTGTTTTTAAAATACCGGTTGCTGTATAATCATTTACTTTATCCAGTTTCGCTTTTACTTTATTTACAAGTGCAGTTACGTCTTGCGAAAAACTAAATAGTGAACAATGAATAGTGAACAGGATAAATAATAATCTTAAAATGAATTTCATTTTCAAATTGCCAAGTATTTCAAATTAGCTCAAAATATCTTTTTTGCGCATTACCCAAATTGTTGCGCCAATTAATCCAATTATATATATTGAAAGAATAATTAAAGAATGTATTATCTGCGGAAGGTCTTGTATGCTTCCTGCAATTGCTTCATTATTTGCATTTACTTTTTCATCAAAAAATTCTTTCCATATTACCATGTGTGTTGTAAATAAATATGGATTGATAGCGTTGAAACACCGGTAAGTTTAATGTTCCTAAAACAGTAAACAAAATAATAATGCTCATGGTGGCAACAATTGGCCCGATAGAATTTTCTGCAAATGCCGAAAGAAAAAATCCGACTGCTGCAACAGTAATCAATGCTATAAATGCAAACCCAAAAGCACAGCAATAACGCCAGAATACATCATCCTGTTTTATTAAAACAATGTATTCGCTCTTCATTAAAAATAAATCGCTCGTTCCAAATATCAGTACGCTTACAAACAAGGCAAGAATCGCAACCCATATTAATAACAATAAAGTATAAATGCAGGTTGCAAAAAATTTTGCAAGCATTATTGAAGTGCGGCTATATGGCTTTGATAATAATAAACGTAACGTACCAAGATTTGCCTCGCCTGAAATCATATCTGCAGAAATCAATGTTACCAGCAACGGCACATGCACCAGCAATAATTGAAGCAGGATGTAACAAACCATGTAACCATTTAATAATTTCCCCTGCACATCAAAACTGCCGAGACTTTGCAGCATAAAATCTGCGTATTCCTGCCCGTCAACTTTTAAACCGAATTGCATTAAGGTAATTAACGCAGCAGTTGCACCAAAAGCAATGTATGTTCTTGGGCGACGAAAAATTTTATATAATTCAATTTGCAAAAGCTGCCACATGTTGCTCGCCGCTTGTTACCTGTAAAAAATAATCTTCCAGTGAATGTCTTGATTGCAATGAAACGATTTTTATATTTTGCTGCACCAGCCATACATGAAAATCAGGAATTATATTCCGGTGTATTTTTAATACTAAAGTATTGTTGCGCTTTGGCTGCAGCGCAGATTGCCAGTTACTGTTTGTGATTAATTCAAATGCTTCTGCATTATTCAACGTTTCTAATTCAAGCAAAATTTGTGATGGGTCAAATAATTCAGCCGTTGTGCCTTCCACTAATTTTTTGCCTTTATCAATAATTAATAATCTTGTTGCTACCTGTTCCATTTCATTTAATAAATGCGAAGAAACAAGTAATGTTTTTTTCATTTCGCGGCTGAGATGTAAAATTAAATTACGAATGTCTGCAATGCCCTGCGGGTCTAAACCATTAGTTGGTTCATCTAAAATTATTAAGCGTGGATTATGTATTAATGCAATCGCAATTCCCAATCTTTGTTTCATGCCCTGGCTGAATGTATGCACTTTATCATGCGCTCTTTCTTTTAATCCAACCATATCTAACTGCTGCAATAATTCTTTTTCTGTTGGATGAACGCCGCTCATGCGTGCAAACAATTTCAGATTATTGTAAGCTGATAAATATTTATATACATCAGGTTTTTCAATTATAGCGCCGATGTTTTGCAAAATTTCTTTGCGATGTTGCTGCAAATTCAAATCAAATAATTTTATACTGCCTTCTGTTGGCTGAATTAGTGTAAGCAGCATGCGGATTGTTGTAGATTTTCCCGCACCATTTTGTCCTAAAAATCCATATACATCTCCTTCATAAACTGTAAAGGAAAGTTTATCAACAGCATGAATATTTTTAAACTGTTTGCAAAGGTTTTGAACCTGGACTACTGGTTGCATTGTATCAAAGATAAATTCAATTGCATCGCATAAAATGCAAATTCTTTCTTCATCTTTAAACGGGCGTTGTTAAGGATTTACTAATCCCATGCTCTGCATCCAGTTCCTGCAACGTTCCATCCATAAATCTTTTGTTGTTGGATTAATCATACCAAAACCATGACCACCCGCTTTATAAATATGCATTTCTGCGGGTATTTTATACTCAAGTAAGTGTTCGTAATAAACAACACTGTTCATCACAGGAACAACATCATCATCTGTTGCATGAACCAAAAATGTTGGCGGTGTTTGCGCTGTTACCTGCACTTCATTTGAAAAAGAATCCAATAATTGTTTTGGCGGATTTTGGACCAATGAGTTGGTCTCTTGAACCAATATGCCCAATGCTATCCTGGAAACTGATAACCGGATAAATAAAGACTGAAAAATCCGGACGAAGATTTATGTTGCTATTGTTTTCAATATAACTATGATTGAAATGCGTTGATGCCGTTGAAGCAAGGTGCCCGCCTGCAGAAAAACCCATGATACCAACTTTGTTCGCATTAATATTCCACTCTTTTGCATGCATGCGCACCAGTTGAATTGCACGCTGCGCATCCTGCAACGGACCAATCTTTTTATCAATCATTGAAGAATCGTTTGGAATGCGATACTTTAAAACAAATGCAGTTACACCCCATTTATTAAATTCTTTTGCAACTGCAAAACCTTCTTTTACAATTGACGTGACCCAGTAACCGCCACCGGGACAAATAACAACCGCAGTTCCATTTGCGGTTTGTTTATCCGGCAAAAAAACAGTGAGCGTTGGCTGCGATGTAAAGTGCACAATTGTATCGCCATTATCCTGCGGCTCCCAAACTTCCTTTGTGTTGTATGGTTTGCTGTTGGGAACTTTTCCATCATACAATGGAATTGTTTGTTGTGCGTGCAGTTGCATCATAAAAAAATAAAATAAAAATATAGCGGCTGATTTTTTCATACAAATACTTAAGCGTTTACAGAATCAAATACAACAACCTTGCTCCACAAATGCGCGCATTCTTTTACAAACTGCAAGTGAATGGGATCGGTTTGATAGTTATCCTGTTCTTCAGCGCTATTAAAAAATGCAAGCCATGAAACATCGTAAGAGTTATCTACAACCTCTCTTTGTGTATTTGCCGGAATACCAATATGTGATTCTTTAATGATTGATGCTTTAGCTAATTTTTGTAACCCTTCAACAAGGCTTTTTGTATTTGCTGCATCGCTGTGGTTTAAATAAAAGAAAACATGATGAACAAAAATCTTTTGTAACTGCATGGTTATGTTTTGCGGCGAAAGTTAAATTATTTTTTTACTTCCCATCCATTATCGCTTTGCTGCAACAATATAATGTTTGATGCCGCACTTTCATTATTCTCACGATCAATACTGGTAATACCAACATAACAATTGCTCCAGTCTTTATTTAAAAAATCTTCAGGCAGGAAAAATTTAAATTTCTGTGTACTATCAACGGGTATAACAATCGCAGGGTGGTCGGTTAACCCGATTAACGATTGAGACACATACACAACAAACTGCTTTATGGTCTCGGTTTCATCTTTATTTATACCATCGCCTGTTATAGTAAGCAATTGTGCACTGTTGCTTTCATCCATAATAATTTTTGTAAGATGTGGCGGCATGGGCGCTGTAGTATCAACCCAATTCATCGGCGGAATTAGTGCAGGCGTTCTGTAATAATCAAAACGCAAACTATCCGCCCAGCCATTTACATTGTGCATTAGATTTTTGCAGCTATAAAAAACACTTCCCTGCACATTATTATATTCACGCAACAAATTTATTTCATCGGGCAATTCATTTGTGTTTCGCCAGGCGGCAGTGGGCCTTTCAACTGCGCGGTATAATCCATGACCGATATAAACCTGTTTTCCATAACTATTTTTCGCCCACCAATCCAATAAGGTTTCATAATCGCAAAGCTTGTGGCCGATCTCCCAATACAACTGCGGCGCCACATAATCAATCCAGCCTTTTTTAAGCCACAATAAAATATCGGCGTATAAATCGTCGTAACAGGTTTGCCCTGCCTTCGTGTTGCTCCCCCGTGCATCTACAGAACTGTTACGCCATACACCAAACGGGCTTATACCAAATTTTATCAGTGGCTTGTAATCAAGTATTACATCGTGAATCATTTTCACTATAGTATCACAATTGCTGCGGCGCCAGGCATCAATGCTTAAACCTCTGCCGTATTGCAGGTACGCCTGGTAATCGGGGAATTCTTTACCGGCAATTCGGTAAGGATAAAAATAGTCGTCCATGTGTATGGCATCAACATCATACCGCGTAATAATATCTTTTACAACATTGGTTAAATATTGCATTACCTGCGGCAAGCCGGGATTAAAATATTTTCTATCCCCGTATTTTAAAAACCATTCAGGGTGTTTTTTAGTGATATGATTTGCATCGATGGAAGACGCGGGGCTAAATACTGCACGATAAGGATTTATCCATGCATGAAATTCCATGCCGCGTTTATGCGTTTCATCAATCATAAACTTCAGAGGATCATAATAAGGTGATGATGCCAGCCCTTGTTTGCCCGTTAAAAATTCGCTCCACGGTTCATACTTCGAAGCGTAAAATGCATCTGCTGAAGGACGGATTTGAACAATCACCGCGTTAATACCAATCTTTTGTTGATAATTAAGAATACTAATAAACTCCTGCTGCTGCTGCATTGGCGTGAGATGTTTATTGCTGGGCCAATCAATGTTGTTTACAGAAGCAATCCATACTGCCCGAAATTCATATTTAGGTTGATTATTTGCAATTGACAGTTGACAATTGACAGTTGATAATTCGCAGAAGAAAAATATAAACCCACACCAAAACACTTTCATCATTAAACGAAGATAGAGTTTGCATATGTTTTGTTTAATGATGAAAGAAATTTTAGAAATCAATTATAGAATTATTTTTGATGCATGCATTCACCCATTGGCGTTTTTGATTCTGGTTACGGCGGCTTAACGGTTTTAAAAGAGATACAGAAGCAATTGCCGCAGTACGATTACATTTATTTGGGCGATAATGCGCGTACACCTTATGGTAACCGCTCATTCGAAACAATTTACCATTATACCTGGCAATGCGTGCAATGGTTGTTTAAGCAAGATTGCCCACTGATAACTCTCGCCTGCAATACCGCATCTGCAAAAGCATTGCGCAGCATTCAGCAAAAAGATCTTGAAAAAAATTTTCCCGGCAAAAAAGTATTGGGTGTTCTTCGGCCCACAACAGAGATTATCGGTAAATATTCAAAAACAAACCATGTTGGAATAATGGCAACCAACGGCACTGTACAATCACAATCATATTTAATTGAAATTGAAAAATTTTTCGCTGAAACAAAAGTTGTGCAACAGGCTTGCCCCATGCTGGTTCCGCTGATTGAGAACAATGACTTTGAAAATGAAGCGGCTGATTATTTCATTCAAAAATATTTAGAAGAATTATTAACCGCAGACGATAAGATTGACACCATTTTACTTGCCTGCACACATTATCCTTTAATTAAAACAAGAATAGAAAAATTTTTACCTGCACATATTAAAGTAATTGCCCAGGGAGAAATTGTTGCGGAAAGTTTGAAAGATTATTTGCAAAGGCATAGCGAAATTGAAAAGCAGTTATCGAAAAATAAATCTATGCAATTTTATACAACAGATTCTGCGGAAGATTTTAATAATCATGCAACCATTTTTTATAGTGAACCAACAAACGCAAAACACATAGAATTGTAAGATGCCTGCTTCTGAAGAAAAATTTCAAATGTTTTATAACCGCTTGCTTAAAGTGTATAAACACAAAAGCAAACAGGCGAAGCGTTTAAATATTTCATGCTTCAGGGTTTATGATCACGATTTGCCCGAATTTCCATTTGCCATTGAATTGTATAAAGACCAAATATATGTAGCTGAATATCGCCGCAGGCACAACATGGCTGATGAAGAACATGAACAATGGCTGGAAGAATCATTTAAAGTTATCAGCGATGTGTTGAACCTGCCTGTTGAAAATATTTATAGTCGTGAACGCAAACGGTTAAGTCATCGCGAAAAGCAGCAATACGAAAAACAAAACTTTGCACTACAATTTTTAACGGTTGAAGAAAATGGTTTGAAGTTTTTAATTAATCTCACTGATTATTTAGACACGGGCTTGTTTTTAGATCATCGCATTACAAGAGAAATGGTGCGAAAGGAATCTAAAAATAAAAATGTGTTGAATTTATTTTGTTATACCGGTTCGTTTTCTGTTTATGCTGCAGCAGGAGCAGCAATAACAGTAACCTCAGTTGATTTATCTAAAACATATCTTGAATGGACAAAAGACAATTTTGCTATCAATCAATTTAAAGATGAAAACAAATTTTATTTTATTCATGCTGATGTAATGCAATATTTGAAAACATTAAGACCAAACAGTTTTGATTTAATGATTATTGATCCGCCAACTTTCAGCAACAGCAAGCGCATGAAAGATTTTTTTGATGTGCAAAAAGATCACGTTGAAATTATAAATGATGCGCTTAATGCATTATCACCGGGCGGTACAATTTACTTCAGCACGAATTATTCGAAATTTGTTTTAGATGAAAAAAAATTAAAAGCCGCATCTATTCAAAATATCACTAAAGCCACCACCCCATTTGATTTTGAAGGCAAGCTGAAAAGGTTTTGTTTTAAGATTAGCAAGTAATTCCTTTTTTCAAACTATTTCATAAATAATTTATCTTACCTGTTATTTATTACTGAAACACTGCACGCATGAAGCCAATTATTTTTATACCGGGAATTGAAGCCACTAATCTCGTTGATGCAAACACATTTGATTTTAGTAACGTATGGAATGCGTTTGATAACTTATTAACATCTGTCGGCACAAAAATAACGGGTGTTTACATTGAACAAAAGTTACAGCAAGAGCCGCTGTATGATGAGCACGCTGATGTTATTGTTGAACGTTACCATATGGCGCGACTGCCGTATGAAAAATCAATTGCGAACATTAAAGCAAAAATAAATGAGGGCAATAAAATTGCCGACCCCGTTTATCTTTTTGGTTACGACTGGCGTTTATCAAGTGTTGAAAATGGAAGACGGCTGGATGTGTTTGTAAAATACCTGCAGCAAAAACTAAAAAATCAGCAGCTTGAGAGTTTTCGGTTTCTTACACACAGTATGGGTGCGCTTGTTTTTTCATGCTATATCAATATGCAATCAACGTACGACCATATTGATAAAGTAATTCTGTGTGCGCCGCCATTTTTAGGTTCGCCCTATTCATATGTGCACATGATAAAAGGTGATGGCGGGTTTAAAAGTTTTTTAAACAGGGTTTTTGGCAGGGATGAAGACATCAGGAAAGTGGTACGCACTTATCCATCATTATATGAACTGCTGCCCGTATACGACAATGCTTTAAGTTATACGGATGATGAAGCCAATGCGCCATTATTAACTAAAATTTCCTGGCAGAGTAATGTGTATGATGATATACAGGCTTTGTTTGATCAGCGTTTGGCCGATTTAAATATATTCAGGAACATAAAAGCAAAAAAGAACAGCCTTGCAGATTTAAGCAGCCTGCCCGCGGATTTGCGCCAGCGAATGGTAATCCTGGCTGGTTCAGGTGAGGATACTGTTGTATACATGAAAGCGGATAAACAAAATGGCAAACTAAAAAATATGTTGCGTTTAGATAAACTGAATGATAAGACAGATTCGCACGGAACGGCTATTGACAGGAATGGCGATGGCACGGTGCCTTATGTAAGCAGCACATTTTTTAAAGACACGATTAAAACGATTGAAATACAAAAAGAAAATTTTTTTGATGAATTAAGCAACAGTATAGATTATCACGGTTTGTTTTTGAGAGATAGCCGCGTTCAAAATATTATTTCGCGCTTTTTTACTACGGCAGCTAATGCAGCGAATACATCTGATAATGATCTTACAAAATTAAAAGGCAAGCCTGCGCAAATGTGGTATTCGATTGGTGATTCTGTAAAAAATATTTCACCTTTCTAACGTTTGAATATTTTCGCCTTTGCAAATCATTAAACTAAACTCTTGTTAATTAGTATTATTCTACAAGTTATTTTTTATTTCAATCTTGTCCTTTTTAAAAAATTTATGAAACAAACTAAACTCTTAACGATTGCGGTTTTATTAATCGCTTCAACTTCTCAATGCTCAAATAAATAAAGGCGTAAATGCACTTGGCGGTAATTTGAGTTTTGGAACCTCTTCAATAAAAGGTGATAATGTGAACAGCTTCACAAACACCTCTTTGCTGGTTTCACCATCATTTATGACAGTATACAAAGACAATCGGGCCGTTGGTTTCAACTTAAGCTACCAATATTATAAGAGTAGATCCACAAGCCAAAAAACCAATGGATATGGCGCCGGTATCTTTTTAAGGCAGTATAAACCTTTAGGTAAAGGATTTTACATATTTGCTCAGGAAGCTTTAAATTTTCGATATGCCAAAATTTCGCCGGATACTACAGACTTTTTAAATTCTAAGACTATAAGTATAGCTTTTACAGCCAATCCAGGTATAGCTTATGATTTAAGTAAAAAAGTTCAGTTAGAATTATTACTTTTTAATAATTTCTTATCAGCAGAATATTCACATTTAACATCAACTTCAATACCTGATGGTACCACTAAAACCAATAGTTTTAATATTGGTGCAAACCTTGATGGCTCACAACTTGGCTATCTCAACATTGGCGCAAAAATCTTTTTTGGGAGATAAAATATAAACTCGTTTTATAAAAAATTTCTCATTTTAAAACATTCATTAGTTTTTACCTTCGCCGCTTTCTAATTATTGCACATGCAATTAAGGTTGTTAAATTCTTAAAATCTTCTAAATAAAATACATAAGATGAGACGTTTACTTTTTTGTTTATTGCTGATGATTTTTGCAGGCAGTTCTGTATTTGCACAAACAGAAACTACCTCAAACTACGATCAGCACATTGCATTTGACCCGCTGTTTTATCCGTCTAACGGAAATCAATATCGTAGTGCGTCAGGCGAACCCGGACCTGCATACTGGCAAAACCGTGCAGATTACAAAATAACGGTTACGCTTGATACAGCACAGCATAAGGTTACAGGTACTGTTATCATTACTTATAAAAATAACAGTCCGGATGATTTAAAATTTTTGTGGCTGCAGTTAGATCAGAATATTTACCGTGAAGACAGCCGTGCACAAGCTACTACTTTATTAACCGGTGGCAGGTGGGCAAACCGAACATTCACACAAGGCGATGAATTAAAATCTGTAGAGATTGTTTCAAAAGGAACAACAACAAAAGCAAAGTATAATGTAAGTGATACACGCATGCAGGTTTGGCTGCCAAACACATTATCTGCAAAAACAGGAACTGTTCAGTTGAAAATAGAATATGCATTTGAAGTTCCTGAATATGGCACAGACCGCATGGCAAGGTTAAACACAAAAAATGGCTGGGAATATGAAATCGCACAATGGTATCCGCGTATGTGTGTGTATGATGATGTTTTGGGATGGAACACTTTACCTTATTTAGGTGCCGGTGAATTTTACCTGGAATATGGTGATATTGATTATAGCATTACAGCACCATCCAATTTAATTGTTGTTGGTTCAGGCGAAGTGCAAAACCCATCAGAAGTTTATACTTCATCAGTAATGAGCAAATTAGCACAGGCAAAAAACAGCGATAAAACAGTAACGATAGTTGGCGCAGATGATTTAAACGGCACTTCTTATCACCCTGATAAACCAACGCTTACATGGCATTTTTTATGTAAGCAAACAAGGGATGTTGCCTGGGCTGCATCAAAAGCATTTATATGGGATGCTGCACGCATAAATTTACCGAGCGGCAAAAAAGCTTTAGCGCAATCTGTTTACCCGGTTGAAAGTATTGGCGACAGCGCATGGAGCCGTTCAACAGAATATACCAAAGGCTGCATAGAATTGTATTCAAAAGAGTGGTATGAATTCACTTATCCTGCAGCAACAAATGTTGCAGGTCGTGTTGGTGGTATGGAATATCCGGGCATCGTTTTTTGCTCATGGAAAGCAAAACAAGGTGGTTTGTGGGGAGTAACCAATCATGAATTCGGGCATAACTGGTTCCCCATGATTGTTGGTTCCAACGAAAGAAAATATCCATGGATGGATGAAGGATTTAACACGTTTATTAATGGTGTGGATACAAAGGTTTTTAATAACGGAGAATATTATCAAAAAAACGATGCGCAACGTGCAGCAAATTATATGTTCGCTAAAAATGCAGATGCGATACTAACGATTCCTGATGTTACACAACAAAACTTTTTAGGTATTGCTGCCTATAGGAAACCAGGAATGGGTCTTGACATATTACGTGAACATATTTTAGGTGAAGAAAGATTTGATTCTGCATTTCGCACCTACGTGGCACGCTGGGCTTTTAAACATCCAACACCATGGGATTTTTTCAGAACGATGGAAAATGTAGGCGGTGAGGATCTTTCTTATTTCTGGCGCGGATGGTTTATGACAAATGATAGGCTTGACCAGGGCGTTACAAAAATTGAATACCTTGATAATGATCCATCAAAGGGTGCAAACATAACTGTTGTAAATAACGAACAGATGGTATTGCCTGTGCCTTTATTAATTGAAATGGATAATGGCCAAAAAGATTCGATGACGTTGCCGGTGGAAATATGGCAACGGGGCGGTGAGTGGACGTTCCATTACCCATCTACTTCTAAAATAAAAACGATTACTATTGATCCGGATCATGATTATCCAGATGTCAATCCATCTAATAATACACTGGATGGTAACCCGCCAAAACCGGTACCCCAGGGCACAACAGCAAACGATGTTATAAGTAAATATCTTACTGCGGTGGGCGGCACTGATAAACTTAAAGACATTAAAGATTTTTCTTACACTGCAACAGGCAGCGTTCAGGGACAAAACATAAGCTTTACAAGAGAATATAAATTGCCGGGCAAAATGCTGATACTTGTTACACTACCGGCAATGAATACTACAGCGCAAAAGCTGGTTGTAAACGGCGATAGCGTTTCTATGATTAATATGGGCAGTGCTGCACCGGTAAACGATGCTGCAAAAAAACGCTACCAGGAACAGGCAACACCTTTTGTTGAAATGAATTATAGCAATGCCGGTTATAAATTGGAGCTTGCCCAAACGTTATATAATATTAACGGAAAAGATGCTTACATGATTACAATAACATCTCCATCAGGCGCTGTAAGCAAAAAATATTATGATGCACAAACAGGCTTAAAACTAAGAGATGAAGTAATAAGCGACCAGGGAACGGGTACTTTTAATTACAGCAATTATAAAGAAGTAAGCGGAATAATGGTTCCTTTTACACAAACCGTTTCGCAGGGAGTTGAGTTTACACTTAATGTTACCGATGCTAAAATAAACAGTGGTTTAAAAGACGAAGATTTTCAATAAATAATTTTTATTATTTTAAAAGGCGCACAGCAATGTGCGCTCTTTTATTTTTAATAATGTATTATTGTTATAAGAAGACATATTATTTATTTTCCTATGAGTTTTTATAACACACTTACTGTAATAATTGTATTAGCAGCAATTTTCGGATATGTTAATTATCGCTTTCTAAAATTGCCCAACACAATTGGCATCATGCTAATGTCTCTTGCCGCTTCTTTTCTTGTTATTGCCATAGGATGGATACGTCCCGAACTGTTTTATAAAAGCATAATGGTTATAAGTTCAGTTAATTTTTATACACTGTTAATGAAGATTATGCTGAGCTTTTTATTATTTGCAGGTTCTATACATATAGATGCGGCGAGCCTGAAAAAACAGGCGATACCTGTACTTACTTTTTCAACATTTGGCGTTATAGTTTCTACTTTCCTTGTGGGCGTATTGTTTTATACAGTCGCAGGATTATTTAAACTGGAAATAAATTTTATTGAATGCCTGTTATTTGGTGCATTAATTTCTCCAACAGATCCCATTGCTGTTTTAGGCATTTTGCGTGAAGCAAAAATTCCGCAATCATTAGAAGTAAAAATTACAGGTGAATCTCTTTTTAACGATGGTGTGGCTGTTGTAATATTCATAAGCATATTTGATATAATGCAGGCAGGTACAGAAAATGTTTCTGTAGCAAGTGCTTTATTGCTTTTTCTAAAAGAAGCTGTTGGCGGATTACTGTATGGAGCGGCTTTAGGTTATATAGGTTTTTTCGCATTAAGATCAATTGATAATTATAAAGTAGAATCAATGATAACGCTGGCTATGGTTATGGGAGGATATCTTCTTGCAGATAAATTGCATATTTCGGGGCCGCTTGCAATGGTTGTTGCAGGTCTTATCACAGGTAATAAAAGTCGTAAAGAAAGCATGAGCAATGTAACCCGTGATTATGTTGATAAATTATGGGAAATGATTGATGAAATTTTAAACGCGGTTTTATTTTTATTAATAGGATTACAAATGCTGGTTATTCCATTTAATGCGCTTGTGCTTTGGATGGGCATTATAAGCATTGTTATTGTATTGGTATCAAGATATATTTCCGTGGCACTGCCTATAAACTTTTTACTTTTTAAAACCACTTTCGAAAAAAAATTAACTACCATTCTAACATGGGGCGGATTGCGCGGAGGTATTTCTGTAGCGCTTGCGCTTTCGCTGCCGGCAGGCAGCTACAAAGAAGTAATTGTTTCTGTAACGTACGTTATTGTTTTATTTTCTATTACAGTTCAGGGTTTAACTATAGGAAAGCTGGTTAAGAAGATAAATCATACCAAATAACCAGTTGCTTAACCGGAACTACGGCTAAAAAATTATTGTTGTAATGGAAAACATTTTAGATAATTTTTCTCTTAACTACGAAAAAGAAAAACACGAAACCGTAATTGAAAGCATAAATAATGGCGTTGTATTTAAAGGCACCAATCTATGGATTTTAATTTTTGCCATTCTCGTAGCTTCGCTTGGATTAAATGTTAATTCAACAGCAGTTATTATTGGCGCCATGCTTATATCTCCATTAATGGGGCCAATAATGGGTATTGGTTTAGGTATTGGAATAAATGATTTATCGCTGTTGCGAAAGGCTTTAAATAATTATTTTTTTGCTTCCGGCACAGGGCTGTTAACGTCTTTCATTTATTTTCTTTTATCGCCATTAAACGAAGCGCATTCAGAAATACTTGCAAGGGTTTCTCCCAACATATATGATGTACTGATTGCTTTTTTTGGAGGATTCGCAGGTATTATAGCAACATCCAGCAAACAAAAAGGAAATGTAATACCCGGTGTTGCAATTGCAACGGCTTTAATGCCTCCATTGTGCACCGCCGGATATGGGCTGGCAACTTTAAAATTGAATTTCCTGTTTGGTTCGCTATATCTTTTTATTATTAATACCGTATTTATTGCACTGGCAACATTTATAACGGTACGTTTATTAAAGTTTCCGGAAAAACATTTGGCTGCTGCGAATGCCGAGAGAAAAGCGCACCGGATTATTATTGCTGTTGCAATTATAACTGTGTTGCCAAGCATTTATTTTGCTTATGATATCATCCAGCAAAATAAGTTTTCGCAGCAGGCAAACAAGTTTATTGATTTAGAAGCAAACTTTACTAATGACTATCTTTTAAAAAAAACCATAGACCCAAAAGCGCAAACCATCAATCTTGTTTACGGCGGAAAAGAAATTACCGAAGCAGAAATTGCAACTCTTAAAGATAAGCTTCGTAGATATGGCCTGGTAAAATGCGTGCTTGACGTAAAACAAGGTTTCGCCTATCTTACAAAAGATAACAATGATAATGAAATAAACCAGGTAAATCTTGCGCTGGCAGAGAAACAAAAGGAAATAGATGCCTTACAAAACATAATTAAAAATAGTGTAAACAAAGACCAGAAAGCTAAAGAAGTTTATAGTGAATTGATGACCTTATATCCCGGCATTTTACATGGATTGATAAACCCCCAGGAGCTTAAAGATTCAACACGTAATGCTACGCTTTGGCAAGTTTTCCTTCAAACAAAAAACAGGATATCAAACACCGAAGAAACTACAATGAAAAATTGGTTAAAAGCAAGACTTCAACCAGATTCTATCAGACTGGTTCTTACAAGATAAATAATTAAAAATCTGATTGCTTATTATTGAGCAATGGTAGTATAATTTGTACGCAGTAAATCACGAAGTTTCTTATCAACGTCCTGCAACGTTAGATAAAGCGTTTTAATACTTTCATATTTTTCGCCATTTTTTATTGCAGAACTATAGCTGTTATACAGATCGTCTTTTTCTTTCTGAAGCCTTGTTATAATGGTTTGTAATCCTGCATTGATTGTAGAAACTGTATTCATGGTAAACAATTAACAATTAAAAATTAAGGAAAACTTATAAAAACAAAGGCAAATTTTATACCGTTTTAATTTGTAGATTTTACACAAATGATACTGGTATTTCAACTATATATGGCTGCACTTTTACATCGTTAAAGAGAATCGTTTGTGAAGGGCAATTACCTGGGGCAAAACTGCCTGCTGTTCATCGTTTGTAATGACAAAATCGCAAAGTTTCATTTTTATGGTTTCGTCAATTTGATTATTTATTCTTTCCAATACCTGGGCTCTCGTAAACTTATCGCGCTTCATTACACGCTGAATACGCAAATATTGTGGAGCGTAAACACCAATTACATAATCAAGGTTTGTGGCAGCGCCAGCCTCAAACATTAAAGCAGCTTCTTTTATAATGTAAGGCGTGGTTTGCTGCTGCATCCACTGATTTGCTGCTGCAATTGTGCGTGGGTGAATTAATGCGTTTAATTGCTCGAGCTTAAATGCATCTTTAAAAACAATTTCGGCAATATGTTTGCGGTTTAATGTGTTTGTATAAGCTTCTTCGCCAAAAAGATTTATAATTTCCTGTTTCAGTAAATGGTCTTCATTCATTATTTTTTTAGCAATATCATCAGCATAAAAAACAGGCACACCCAGCGATGCAAAGATTTTAGAAACAGTTGTTTTACCACTGCCTACTCCACCTGTTAATCCAATTTTCAGCATTTGATATAAATAAAAAATCCGAAATCTTTTAATTCCGGATTTAAAATTAAGAAAGTGTATTATTACTTTTTTTCAACTTCTACAGACGCGGCTTTATTTAACTGTGTTGTCCATTCCATGCTAATCGCAGATTTTTCCAATTTCATATAACTGCCCGGGTTTGTTTCAAGCTGAATGGTATTATCTTCATTTACTTTATTTATAGTGCCGTGTATGCCTGCAATGGTAACAATCCTGTCTCCCTTTTGCAGATTCTCTATAAATTTTTTCTGATCTTTTGCTTTTTTAGCCTGCGGGCGAATCATAAAAAGCCAAAACACTAAAATTATCGCACCCATCATAATAAGAGAAAAACTTGAATTCGGCTGCCCGCCAGGAGAAGCCATAAGTAAAACAGAAAGCATGTTTGTCATTGTTTTATTATTTGAAATTTTAATTAATTTTTTTTGAAGTTGAATCTGCAGCAACAATAACACCTGAAAAACTGAGGTATGAGGGTGTACTGTTTGATGTGTTCGAATGCACAAAAACATTTTTATGTACTGTGCCCGGATGGCTTTTATTCGTATCAAATCTTGCCTCAATTTTTCCCTGCTCGCCAGGTTCAATTGGCTGCTTTGTATAATCAACCAAAGTACAACCGCAACCCGGCCTCACATCAAATAAATATAAAGGCTTATTACCTGTGTTTGTACAGTGAAAAGTAATATTTACTATATCGCCCATTTTTTTTGTTCCAAAATCAATTGCGGAATCCTGCCATTGTATGGTAGTAAATTTTGTTGAATCTTTCATAACAGATGCAACATCGTTGCTGCTTTTTGCAGGTTGCTGGCAAGCAGTAATTACCAACCCCCAACCTATGATCAGCAGAAATAATATACTTACGCATGTTTTCAATTTCGCGGCAAATGTACGTTTTCTCAATTTGCCTTTTTTGGTTTGAAATCGCTTTTATGAATTTTGTTTTCGTTGAGCAAATCTTTATGAATACCATCTAAAATTCCGTTTACAAATTGACCGCTTTGTGCACGTGCTGTAATCTTTTGCCAGATCAATATATTCGTTAATAGTAACCTTTGGCGGTATGGTTGGAAAATATAAAAATTCGCATACACCCATTTGCATTAATATCATATCCAGCGCTGCAATACGCTCCGGATCCCAATTTTTCAAACGTGCTTTTATTAAAGTATTTACATACTCTTTTTTTTCAATTACAGCATTAAGCAAGGTTTTTAGCAAATGCTTCTTTTTCTTTATCCGGCATTTGCTGCAGATTTAAGCTGGCAGGCTTTTGCAAAAAACCAAGCATTAATGCCTGAAGCATTTCCGCATCATCATCCCAATTTGTAAAATATTCTTCTATGTGCGAAATAAAGTCTTCATCAGGCAGCATAAGATCAGTAAAAATAAAAGCGAGAATTTCTCTTTCTGTTTGCGGTTCGCGGCTAGCAGAATTTATATAAGATTGATAAATTGGCTGAAGCCGTTAATTCATTATAAATTTTACGAACAAGGTTTCCTGTTTGTTCAAAACCAAATTTATAATCTGCCAACGCTTTTTTATATGAATCATTCTCGAGTATTTTCCAGAGTAATGTATTACCTGCAAGTTTGATATTAATATTTTTATCGGCTGATGTTGCAAATGTTTTGCTGCACGCACGACTTGCATCTTTTTCCGCATAACGGGCAACTTCAGTTAAAAAATAAATTAAATAGGTAAAAAGACGGGAAGTTTGATTAAGGTTATTATTTAAAATTTTTGCTGCGTTATTATTTACCGATTGTTCATTAACAGCATAACTGGTATAAAACCTGCATTACTTTTATCCTGATGTTTCTGCGCGTAATCATTCTTTATAAGAGCTTGTTGCGCGAAGATAAGTGCAGCGAAATAATTATCAGGCTGCTTAAAAAAACAAAAAGTAAAAACTGAATTATAACTTGCTGTTTAGTTTGATTTCTCTTTAAAGCTTCGTTTGCAAATTTCAATAATTCCTGTGCAGGCATATAACCGGCGGTTAACAAAACCGGCTTGCCTTCCGCATCTGTTATAATTAATGATGGATAACCTTCTATTGAAAATTGCTGTGCCAGTTGCGGGCCAACACCTTTTTCGCCATCAATAGAAACATTTACAAAATTGCGGTTGAAAAAATTGCCAACAGATGTATCTGCAAATGTATATTGTTTAAGCATTTTGCAGGGACCGCACCAGGTTGCATAAATATCAAGAAAAACAAGTTTGTTTTGTGATTTGGCTTTTTGTAATGCCGTGTTCCAATTTTCTTCAATAAACTGTACGCCTATATTTTCAGGTATCTTATTTTCAGATACTTTATTTTTTGACTTTGAAGAAACGTTGCAGGAATAAACAAAAATCAAAACAACATAGACAAGTATTCTTAAGAATCGCATGCTTTTTATTTAAGTAACGAAGAAAACTATTTTTTTTGAAAAGAATTTTTCAATTAACATTTTCGGCAGCTACAGCTTCCTGCACCATTAGATTTGGAATTACTATGCGAAACAAGGTGCCAACGCCATAAGTGGAAACAACAGAAATATCGCCGCCAAGCCGCGAAAGCGCTTCTTTTACAATATATAATCCAATACCTAATCCATTTACATGCGATGTGCTTCTGAAAAACATTTTAAAAATGTTATTCAAATGCTCTTCAACAATGCCAATACCGTTATCTTCTATTTCAATCACCGCTTTGTACTCATCAACCTTAACAGAAACATTTACCTGGGGGTTTTCTGAAGTTGGCTTTTGATATTTAACTGCGTTTGAAATAAGATTATCAATAATTATTGAAATGCGAAATACATCATTCACCAATTTTACAGGCTGATCCACATTAATCGTAAACTCTACTTCCGGCTTTTGCATTTTGCATATTTCCACACTTTCTTTAAGCAATTTCATGAAATCAATTTCTGTCTTCTCATCATCAACACGTATGCTTTTATAATATTCAATAATTTTCTGAATGAAAATATCCATCTTGTTAACGCACGTTTCAATCATGCCTAAATAATTATTAGGATCATCTACGGAATTTTCCATCTTTGAAAGATTAAGAATACCCATAATTGATGCTAACGGCGAACGCAGGTCATGCGAGGTGCTGTACACAAAACGGTTAAGCTCATCGTTGGTTTTTTGCAACTCAGAAACTTTTCTTTTTAATTGCTGGCGTGTAGAGTATAATTCAAATGCATTCTGAATGGCTGTTTGCAATTCAATTTCTTTCCATGGTTTTTTTACGTAGCTGAAAAATTTCTCCTTTATTAATAGCATCTATTATAGATTCTGCATCGGTATAACCGGTAAGCAAAATGCGAATAGGATGCGGGAATGCCTTTCTTACCACATGAAAAAATTCTACACCTGTAGATTGCGGCATGCGCTGATCTGCAATAATTACCTGGATATCCTTTTCCTGGTTTAAGAACGCTCATTCCTTCTGCGGCAGAAGATGCAGTGAATATGGTATACCGACGGCGAAAAGATGCCTGGAATGCAAGTAGGTTATTTACTTCATCATCGATATATAAAATCCGGATTTTTTTTTCTTCGGGATACATAAATTAAAGATGATCTGATATTGGATGTTTATTGGGTAAAGTTATAATAAATTCGGAACCTTTACAAGGCTCAGAAAGAATATCCATATGCCCTTCGTGTTTTTGAATAATTTTAAAAACGATTGCCATACCGAGCCCGGTTCCTTCGCCCACATCTTTTGTTGTGAAGAAAGGCTCAAAAATCCGGTGTTTTACTTCTTCCGTCATACCGATGCCGGTATCCTTAATTGAAATTTGTATTCATATCATTATCTACATCTTTTGTGGAAATGGTAATTATTTCCTTATTGTTTTTTTCCGGTTTTGCCGTTATTGCCTGTATAGCATTGGTAATAATATTCATAAAAACCTGGTTCAACTTTCCCGGGAAGCATTCAATCTCTCCCTGTGCATTAAACTCTTTTTCTATCGTAATATAATAAGGTGTACTGTTTTTTAATATTACTAATGTAGAAAGAATGCCTTCGTGAATATTTACTGTTTTTAATTCCGCTTCATCAATTCTGCTAAATGTGCGCAAACCTTGTACAATTTCTGCAGTGCGTTCTGCACCTTCTTCTATTCCAACAATTAAGCTATCAATTTCTTTTTGTACAAACTCAACATCAATCTGCTGCTTAAATTTTTCTATTTCATTTAACTTCCTTTTATAGGTTGCCTCTTCATTAATTTTATGCAATCCTTCGTATTCATTTAATACATCCAAGTAAATCTCTTACATCTAATCTGAGCGGGTTAATGTTTGACTTTACAAAATTTATAGGATTGTTTATTTCATGAGCAATGCCCGCAGTTAACTGGCCAAGTGAAGCCATTTTCTCTGCCTCCACCAAGTTGCGTTTGGGCATCTTTTAAATTATCAAGCGCAACGCTTAATTGCGTATTTGATTCTGTAAGTTCGTGTGTACGCTGATCTACTTTTTGTTCAAGAATAACATTTTGCTCTTTTACTAGTCTCTCATTTTCCTGCGACGTTTCCAATGCTTTTGCCTGCAGAACAATTGTTTCTCTTTTGAGAATATTAATACGATCCGCAAGGGCTATGGAAAGTAAAATCGCTTCCAATGCAGAGCCTAAATATAAAATTGAATGCGTAAAATCATTGGTAGGTATAATGCCCATGTTTCGCAACGCAAAAACAATTAATCCAAGCAGGAAGAACGACCACGCGAAAAAATAAAAATAAGCCGGGCGATATCCCTTTTTTAAGATTACCAGTGCCGTAATTAATAGAAATATTCCAACCAGGGAGCTATTAATGTTTAATATGGTATAGCTAATATATGATTGCTTTAAAAAAGATAAGAATAAGCGAAGCAGAATACAATGCGATAAGGCCGGATAAGATCTTGTTTAATTTTGGTGTGAAATGAGCGGAATTAAGAAATGATTTTCCAAAAGCAACGCCTGCTATTCCAGCCAGGCTTGAAGTAACAACCACCGCATATAAATTTAATTGTAGGCTGAGAAGGCCAGAAATATTTGAAATGACCAGCCCGCAAAAGTTATTTGAGCCGAGCCGAGGAAAAAGAGATAAATAATATAAAGCAGATAATTTTTATCTTTTGTTGAGAAAAAGAGAAAAGCATTATAAAGAAAAAAGGAAATAATAATTCCTAAGTAAATACCAATGATAAAATGTTGCTGAAAATAATTTACAGTTTCCGCTTTTTCATCGTTGATAGAAATTGGTAATTCAATAGGATGCGGGCTGCTGACTCTTATATAATATGTTTGTTTTTCGGCGGAAGAAATTGAAAAAGGAAAGATAAAATTTACGTTGTCAAATGGTCTTGTATTAAACGAAGTAGCATTGCCGGTATGATTGACCAACACGAGCTTTTTGGCGCTATCTAATTTGTAAAACCATAAATCGAGATATAAGCATAGTTTATAGTTATAAAAAAATCAGATTCGTTTGTTGAGTTATTTAAAGTAAATCTTGCCCATATATTATAACGTGGTGAAATAAAAATGGGAACTGACATTTTTCCCTTTTCAAATTTCTTACAGTTAATAATGTTTGCATTATTATATAAAGCGTTACTATCAGTAAAAAATTCAATTTGTGTACCGAGAGATTTGGATAAGGTTGAGTTAGTTAAATTAATTACGTCTGGGCTTTTGTTTGACTAGCAACAAAATGATAAGTACATAAAATAAAATTACAGGTAGATTGGATTTGTAAAACTTCATCATAAGCGTTAAGTAGTCTGAATTACCATATAAAAGGTATAATTTTTTTAACCCTTTGCTGATAATTTTTGTATTGCTGCCCAAATACTTCTATCAATGCCTTTTCTTCAAGATCAATACGAATATAATAAGAAATTCCCATCCCTGCCAGTGCAACAATAAACCTATATAACTTCCAAAATAGATAGCTGCGCCTGCAATTGTTGCCCATGCTCCCAAATAACTTGGATGTCTCACAATTGAATAAGGTCCTCTTATAATAAGTGTATGGTCTTCTTTTATCTGAATTGTTGGGGTAAAAAATTTCCCCAAAATCTGAATAGACCAAGAACGTAATATAATTCCAAATATTATTAAAATTAATCCTATAACTAATAAATAGTTTGAAGTGATTGTTTGATGCAGGTATGCCCAATCGATTACAGAAACTATAATACTTCCAATAGAGAAAAAAAGAATTAACAGTACTGAAAATTTATCCCTGCCTTTGTTTTGAACTGTTTCTGCACCACTTACCGGTGGCTGTGTTAACCATATTGCTGCATTAGCCATCATTATAACAATATTTTTATTATGAATAATTAACTCCGGTTTGCCTAAGAGCGGTAAAATTTGAGAAATAATAATGGAACTAACTGCAAGAATAATTCTTTTCATTCACTATTAAATTATATACGACGGATTTTTAACGCCAATTTAAATTCATTAATGTTAGCAGATACAATTTTAAGATCATAGTGCACATTTACACGTAAATTTTTAAAAATTGATTTTTCATTTATTACGCATTGCAGGTTTTTTCTCAAAAACATAATTTTTTCTCTTTCACGTCCATGCGCATCCCGTCAATTCCGCTAAATCTTCATGAATGCTGGCGGTAGCAATTAAATCAAGTTTGGGATAATAAAATGTGCCATTATTACCAACGCGTGTTAAAACTTTGCTGCCCAACCATTGATTAAAGCGAACAGTTGCAGGGGCACATAAGGCAAAAAAAGTACTTATGCCCAATTGTTCTGCAATAACAAATGTACTTCTTGATGGGAAAAAACTTCCTATGCCCAATCCAGCCACTTCTTTTGAATTCCATAATCCCGAAATTTCAGCTGCGCCACTTTGCGAAGATTGTTTTACTATTTCATGAATGGTACGATCCATTTTTCCGATTGCATCTTCAATAGGAAGCGGATGTATTAAATCAGCGCATTGTAAACGCACACCACCGTATAATTTTTCGCCATCAAGCGGTTCAACAACTACTACAAAAATTGACGGGTTATAAATCCAGCTGTCTACATTTGTTGAAATGTTTTCAAGGCCATAAATAGAAAGTACTTTTTTATGGCCTTCTATAAATTTTAGACATGTATCCTGATCTTCTGTTGCTCTAAACGCCCTGATTCTTATGTCTTTTTCGGTTAAAGTAGTATCCATCAAAGTAATAATAAAGTTATATTATAACCGTTTACAAATCATCAAAATTAATAAAATAAAAAAATTTCGTTAAAAATAGTTTATTCATTCATTTTTTTTATCTTTATTTGAGTTAACTACACATTTTTTCTTTTAAAAAATCCAATAATTATCTAATGCATGAAAGAGCAATTAATGTGCTTTATATAGATGATGAACCACATAACCTTACCGCTTTTAAAGCAGCTTTTCGCAGAGACTATAATATTTATCTTGCCGAATCAGCAGAAGAAGGAAAACAAGTTCTTGATAAACATAATATACATGTAATTCTCAGCGACCAACGTATGCCGGGTGTTACAGGCATTGAATTTTTTCAATCAATTTTAAACACACATCCTGAACCTATACGCATTCTTATTACCGGTTATACTGATGTAAATGCTGTTATTGATGCCATTAATCTTGGCCAGGTATATAAATATCTAACCAAACCCTGGAATGAAAACGATATACGCATTTTTATTGATAAAGCATTTGAAGTTTTTAGATTGCGGCGTGAAAATGCTGAACTTGCAAACAAGCTTTTAGATGCAAACAAAAAACTTGAGTTCCTTGTAAGGCAAAGTCTACTTTCATAATCTGACTCGCTGTCATATATTTTATTCTGCACATCTTCTTAATAAGTCAAATAATTTACTATTCTTATTTGGACTTATTTTTGTTCTTATCAATCAATTAATACAAAATTAAAATCATAATGTATGGCACTTGAATTTACTGACACGAATTTTGAAACAACTGTTTTAAAAAATGATAAACTTTCTGTAATTGATTTTTGGGCAGAATGGTGCGGCCCTTGCCGTGCTATCGGGCCTGTTATTGAAGAACTTTCAAAAGAATATGAAGGCAAAGTAAATATAGGCAAGATAAATGTTGATTTAAATCCATCTGTAAGTATGAATTATGGTATTACTTCTATACCTGCAATACTTTTTATTAAAGGCGGAAAAGTAGTAGATAAGCAAATCGGTGCTGTTCCAAAATCAATTCTTGATAAAAAAATTAAAGCTAATTTATAATAAGCCAAGTTATAATAAAAAGCCGCTTAAATATTAGGCGGCTTTTTTTATGAACTGATTATTTCAAAAACATTAAATATATTCCTGCGTTACAACGGTTTATAAACACTTAACTTTCTTTCTTGTATATTTTATATATTCATCTGCTGAATTAACATGCAAAGATTTCAAGGATTAATTGGGATAGCATTAATTATTGGCTTAGCATTTCTTGCATCAAATAACAGAAAAAAAATTAATTATCGCCTTGTATTGCAGTGGCATATTGTTACAAACAATTATTGCGTTATTAATTTTTAAAGTAAAGTTTGTCAGTAATTTTTTTCAATGGCTGGGTTTAGGAATGGAACGTTTTGAAGCTTTTGCACGACAAGGTGCAGCATTTGTTTATTCAGGTATTAATGTAACTCAACCAAATGGCAGCACTGCTGATTATTTAAAAGGAGGATTTGTTTTTGCTTTTAATGTAACTGCCACTATTATTCTGGTTTGTGCAGTTGTAGCAGTGTTGTATTATTTTGGAATTATGCAACGCATTGTATCTGCATTAGCAATCGCCATGAATTTTATAATGCGTGTAAGTGGTGCAGAAGCTTTAAGCAATGTGGCAAGCGCTTTTGTTGGGCAAGTTGAAGCGCAGGTAATGATTCGGCCTTATTTAAAAGGTATGACAAAAAGCGAATTGCTTGCCAGCATGAGCGGAAGCCTTGCATGTATTGCCGGCGGAATTTTAATCGTTTATGCAAATATGGGTGCGCAGGCTGGTTTAAATCTGGCGCCAAAACTTATAACGGCCAGTTTAATGGCAGCGCCTGGTGCTTTGGTAATTTCTAAAATTGTTTTTCCTGAAGTGGAAGAAAGCCAAACGCTGGGCAAAGTAAAATTGAAAGTAACACAGTTCTTATACAAACGTTATTGATGCTATTTCGCATGGCGCTGCAGATGGTTTTAAAATTGCAATGAATGTAATTGCGATGCTGATTGGTTTTATTGCCATTATTGCTTTACTTGATTATTTGCTTATTGCATATCGGCCATATTTTTAATCCTGATTTTAATCTTTCACTTAATTATATTTTCAGTAAAATATTTTATCCTTTTGCATGGAGCATGGGTGTTCCCTGCACAGGATATAAATAATGCAGCTACGTTACTTGGTCAAAAACTGACTGTAAACGAATTTGTGGCTTTTCAAAATCTAACCACTAAAAGTGTTCCTATTGTTACAGATAAAGGATTGATTAATTATAAGCATTGCTATTTGCGGTTTTGCAAACTTTAGCAGTGTAGGTATGCAAATCGGCGGCATTGGAGCTTTAGTTCCTGAACGCCGTTCCGACCTTGCAAAACTTGGATTAAAAGCGTTATTCTGCGGTACACTCGCATCTTATTTATCAGCAACTATTGCAGGCATTTTAATGTAACGATAAATAAGTGAATGCTTTAAAAAGAAAAAACTCCATCACACGTGTGGAGTTTTTAAATAAAAATCGTTACTAACTTATACCTGTTATTGTTTTGCAGCCTCTACTTCGCCATCAATGGTAAGAATAACCGGCTCTTTAATGTTTGCAAATTTTACGGTTACTCTTTTTGTAAACTTACCCGGGTTTTCCGCATTATAAGTAACTTTTATTAGAAGCGCTTTTATCTTTTGTAAGTGGTGTTTTTGGATAATCCGGTGTAGTACATCCGCATTCTGCAACTGCAGTTTCAATTATAAGCGGCTTATGTACCGGTATTGGTAAACCAAAACTCTGTTGTAGCCGGCACATGCTGTTTAATTTTACCAAAAGAATGCGTTGTGGTTTTAAACTTTGCAACACTGTCTGTTTGTGCATTTGCTGTTAAAAACAATAAAGCTGTTAAACAACTTAATAAAATTTTCATAAACTATTTTCCTCCACCTGATTTTAGTTGTTGAACACCACCATTATTTGGAGCAGGATTATCAGGTGTTTTATATGTTTCTCCATGAAATTTTATCAGCTGGCTTAATCCGCCTTTAAAATAAATCGTTACCACCTTATTAAATTGCCCTTCGGTGTAACCATTAAACCCAATAGTAATATTAAAATCCTGTCCTGGTGCATATGGACCAGGCTGCCATTTTGGAGTTGTACAACCACAGCCAACTTTTACATCTTCAATTGTAACGGAATCAGCTAGAAATATTTTTCATGTCAAGTGTTATATTCAGCAGGTTTGCCATAGGGAATTTTTCCAAAATCATGATCCAATTCTTTAAACTGAATAACCTTTGAAATATCAGCAGCAGTATCCTGTTGTGCCTGCACATGCATTGATGCAGACTGCAATAAATAAAGTAAAAAGCAAAGCGAATTTTTTCATTTAATTTTTTGATTTTATCTGATGTAAAAATATAGATTTTATTTTGACTGCAATTTTATTTAAGGTTTAAGAGTATTATAATTTCATTCTTATAAATCAATTGAAACAGAATTTATTTAACCACTCACGTTATATAAAAACGTCATTCAAAGAAAAATAATTATTTTTTAACCCTTTTAAAAGGTTTTTTTTCAAAAAACTAACGGTAGTAAGTTTTTGTGCAATATTTTTGTACTTCACTCATTAATTAATTCGAAATTTATGTCAGAAGTTATCAACAGATATTTCCCGCACGCCAGCTTAAAAAATTAGGAATTACAAATGCGCATATCAATTATCAGCTTACAGCAGAAGAATTAACTGAACAAACACTACAACGCAACGAAGGTGTGCTTAATAATACCGGTGCACTTTGCATAAACACGGGAGAGTTTACAGGCCGCAGCCCAAAAGATAAGTTTATAGTAAAAGATGCAACTACAAAAAATTCTGTTTTCTGGAACAATTTTAATATACCGATTGAAGAAAAATATTTTTTTCACTTAAAAGATAAGTTAACCAGGTATTTAAACAGGCAAAATGAAATCTGGATACGCGATTGTTATGCATGTGCAGATAACGATTATCGCTTAAATATCAGGGTGATTAATGAAATGCCATCAAGCAATCTTTTTGCATTAAATATGTTTATCACTCCGCATGAAGAAGAACTTGAAAATTTTAAACCAGACTGGCATATTATTCATGCACCATCATTTAAAGCAAATCCAAAAAAAGACGGAACACGACAGCACAATTTTGCTGTTATATCATTCACACATAAAATGATTCTCATTGGAGGCACAGCTTATACAGGTGAAATAAAAAAAGGGATTTTCTCAATTTTAAATTACATACTGCCGCATAAGAAAAATGTTTTAAGCATGCATTGCAGCGCCAATATTGGTGAAAGCGACGATGTAGCTGTTTTTTTTGGTTTGAGTGGAACAGGTAAAACAACTTTAAGTGCAGACCCGGAAAGAAAATTAATTGGCGATGATGAACATGGCTGGACAAACAATGGCGTTTTTAATTTTGAAGGCGGCTGTTATGCAAAATGCATTGATTTAAGTGAAGAAAAAGAACCTGAAATTTTTCATGCAATTCGCCCGGGAGCATTGGTTGAAAACGTAACCTTTTTTAAAGACACAAACGAAATAAATTTTTCAAGTAAAAAAATTACAGAAAATACAAGGGTAAGTTATCCTTTGGATTTTATTTCAAATGCCGCTGAACCAAGTTTAGGCGGGCATCCAAAAAATATTTTCTTTTTAACCTGCGATGCATATGGTGTTTTGCCGCCAATAAGCAAGCTTACACCCGGGCAGGCGATGTACCAGTTTTTAAGCGGGTATACAGCAAAAGTTGCAGGCACAGAAACCGGCATTACAGAACCAAAAGTTACTTTCAGCACTTGTTTTGGCGCACCTTTTTTGCCTTTGCATCCGGTAACTTATGCGGAAATGCTTGGCAAAAAAATGAAAGAGCATAATGTAAATGTGTGGATGGTAAATACAGGATGGATTGGCGGTGCTTATGGCGTTGGAAGCCGTATTCAGCTTAAGTATACACGTGCTATAATACGTGCTGCACTTAAATGGGCAATTAAATAAAGTTGAATATGTAAAGACATCCTGTATTTAATATGATGATGCCTTGCTCCTGCCCTGATGTGCCAAAAGAACTTTTAAATCCCCGTAATACATGGGCAGATAAAAATGCATATGATGCACAGGCAAAAATGCTGGCGGGTTTGTTTGTAACTAACTTTAAAGAATATGCAGAACGTGTTGACGAAGAAATTTTATCAGCTGCACCTGTAGCTAATTAATATGGTATACTTAGCTACTCTTAAGAATTAGTTATAAAAGGTCTCTACGATTGCCACTCCATAAAAAACTCCACCTAAAAGGTGGAGTTTTTATTTTAGACAGGAATGTCAATTAAAACTCTTTTATGCTTCTAAAATAATATTGCTTTTTGTTTTGCCTTCCATTAATTCTACGCTGCGGTTAATAAAATTTGTAAGCTCCTCTCCTTTTAATAAACCCTGCGAAAGCAAAGCAAGATCTGCAAGACTGCGTATTTGTTTATTCAGTTTGTCTTTATTCTCTTCTTTTAATAATTGCTGAAATATTGGGTGATTGCCATTTACAGTCAAGGTTACTTCATCAGGCATTTGCGCATAAAAAGATGCCATGCCGCCACCAACATTTGCCATATCTTTCATACGGCGCATAAATTCAGGACGTGTTGCAACAACAGGCGGCGCTTCTGCACTTAATCCTTTTATATCAACTGTAATATGTGTTTCACCAATCTGCAAACCAAACCATTCTTTCAACTTTGCTTCTTCATCTTTACTTAAAACACTTTCATTTTTTTCCTGTGTATCAATTAAATTATCAACGATATCTGCATCAACACGTTTAAAAGTTGTGTTTTCCCATTTCATTTCCATTGTATTGATGAATGCCGCATCAACCAGCGTTTCCATCTTTACAACTTTATAACCTTTATTCGTTGCAGCTTTTATATAACTATCCTGCTGAACAGGATTTGTTGTATAAAGAATAACAAGTTTTCCATCTTTATTTTTTTGTGATGTTTCTGTTTCAGTTTTGTATTCATCAAGCGTATAAAACTTTTTGGCTGATGCATCTTCCATCACAAAAAACTTATTTGCCTTTTCAAGAAACTTATCATCAGTCATCATTCCATACTTCACAAACAAGCCAAGGCTTTCCCATTTTTCTTCAAATTCGTTTCTTTCTTTATTAAAAATTTCTTCCAGTTTATCAGCAACTTTTTTTGTGATGTAACCATTTATCTTTTTTACATTCGGGTCACCCTGCAAATAACTGCGGCTAACATTCAACGGAATATCAGGACTATCAATTACGCCATGCAACAACATTAAAAATTCAGGAACAATATCTTTTACTTCATCTGTTACAAAAACCTGGTTGCTGTACAATTGAATTTTATCTTTCTGAATTTCGTAGCTCTGTTTAATTTTTGGGAAATATAAAATCCGGTAAGATTAAACGGATAATCAACATTCAAATGAATCCAGAACAAAGGCAATTCACCAAACGGATATAATTCCTTATAAAAATTCTGATAATCCTGCGCAGTTAGTTCAGATGGTTTTTTTGTCCATAACGGCGCTGTATTATTTATCTGCTTGTCTTCAAAATAAATTGGAACCGGTAAAAAGCGGCAGAATTTTTCAAGTATATTTTTAATACGGTCTGATTCTAAAAATTCTTTGCTTTCTTCATTAATATGCAAAACAATGCGTGTGCCCCTGTCTTCTTTTTCTATCTGGTATAATTCAAATTCCGGGCTGCCATCGCAACTCCAGTAAACAGCAGGTTCATCTTTATAACTCTTCGTATAAATTTCCACCTTATCACTTACCATAAACGCACTGTAAAAACCCAAACCAAAATGCCCAATAATATTTGCATCTTTATATTTCTGCAAAAAATCTTCGGCGCTGCTAAACGCAACCTGGTTAATATATTTATCAACTTCTTCCTGCGTCATTCCAATACCGCGATCGGTAATCGTTATTGTTTTTTCTTTTGCATCAAGTGCAATATCAATGCGCAAATCGCCCAATTCTCCTTTCGCTTCACCAATAGAAGAAAGTGTTTTCATTTTTTGCGATGCATCAACCGCATTGCTTATTAATTCCCGCAGAAAAATATCATGGTCGCTGTAAAGAAATTTTTTAATGATAGGAAAAATGTTCTCCGTATGAACTCTTATTTGCCCTTTTTGCATAGTTGTGTTTTATGAAAGTTGTAAAGTTGTTATTTTCTTCCTGTAAACAAACAAAATACCAATTAAATATAAATGACAGTATGACAAATATTTTTAATTTGCATTTCACAAAATAACTGTAATGACGCTTAATACTTTTCTTATTTATGCAGGTGCAGCCACTATTGCTTTATTATTTCTTTACAGCACAAAAAATTATTTGATTTCGCTTATTGCGGGCTTTATTGCTTTTTGCGTTTTTTATTTTTCTTTTTCAACAGATGATTTTGAATGGAACTATCAGTTTTATATTAAACCTGCTAAAAGAATCAGCCATTATTTATTTTATTTCATTTGCAGTATCTGCAATACTTTATAAAATTGTACCTGCTAAAAAACGAGTTGAACCATCCGAATAATAAATCATACTAATATATTTTCAATTGCCGCAGCCTTTAACCTGCATTCTTCATATTCGCTTTCTGCATCAGCATAAATTGTAATTGCGCTGCCGGTAAAATAATTAAGATATTTATTTGTTTGATTATAAAAAATGCTTCTTATTATAACATTAAAATCAAAATCTTTTTCTGGTGTGATGTAGCCTACACTGCCTGAAAATAATCCGCGGTTTGTTTTTTCATACTGATCAATTAATTGCATAACGCGATGCTTTGGTGCACCCGTCATAGAACCCATAGGAAATGTTGCTTTAATAATTTCGGAAAATGAAATATCTTCTTTTAATATTCCGCTTACAGTTGAAATCATTTGATGAACCTGCGGAAACGAATAAATACCAAATAATTCATTTGCAGTAACAGAACCTTTTTCACAAATCCTGCTTAAATCATTACGAACCAGATCAACAATCATTACATTTTCACTTTTTTCTTTTGCACTGTTGTATAAATTATTTTTTTGCATGACATCCAAAGCTTTATCATGCACTTCGTCGCCGCAGTTCCTTTTATGGGTTGAGAAAAAATCGTTTGGTTATGTTTGGCTAAAAATCTTTCAGGGCTTGCACAGAGAAGATATTTATCATTCAATTTATAATAGCATGAAAATGGCGACGGTGAAATTTTAAGCAACCGATGTAAATATTTCAAGTGGATTTATATCTGCATCTTCAATAAAAAATTCCTGGCAAAAATTAATTTCATAACAATCCCCGCGCAATAAATGTTTTTTTAATTCCTCAATTGTTTTTAAATATTCATTTTTAGTTATGGCCGAGTTTATTTTTTTATTCAGCTTTGAAATAACATTGTTATTCAATTTAATTTGCTTAATACTTTCAAAAATTTCTTCTGCCTGGTTATCAAAACAAGATATTTCAACTGCATTTTTATTTATTGCAATAACAACTGCAGGCTGAAATAAAAAAATATCAGGAAAACCTATTTTATTTGTTTTAGCCGAATGGAGATTTTCAATTTCATTTTTTAAATCATAATTCAAATGCCCGAAAATCCAGTCATTACAATTATTATAAAATTCATCAAGCTGAGGAAAAATATTTTTTTCAGGCGAAAATATTTGTATCGCATCAACAGCTAACAGGCAATCAAATGAATGATATTTATCTTCATAAAAATGGCTGTTCATAAAACAACAAATGCTGAACCGGTTTGCCCAGTGCAGCATTTGCATTTTAAAAAATTCAATGTCTTCTACATAATAAGTTGCCTGTTTTCGTTGCACAAGTTATGATGGTTTAAAAATCATCATCCTGGTCATCAAAATCCGAATCATTAAATAAATCAAATTCTTTTAAATCATCATCAAATTTAAAATCATCATCTTCCTCAGCTTCACCTTCTTTTTTGCCGGATTTTTTACCTCTTGATTTTGGAATATCAAATTCATCAAAATCAGGATCCCAATTTTCTTCTTCTTCAGGTTTTTCCCACTCATCTACTTTTTCTTCTCATCATCATCGTCCATCATCTTCATCAGCGCATCTTCTGCTTTTCCCTTTTTTAATTTTAGGCGCTTGTTTTGATGACAGCATCTTTTTCATCGTCTTCATCAAATCATCATCATCATCTTCTTCTTTCTGTTTTTTTGATTGTGAAGAAGCTTTTGCTTTTCTGTTGTTTTCCTCAATGGGTTTCCGTACAGATTTTTTTTCTTTATCAGATTTTGGTACCATACTCAAATAAAATTAGCATTGTAAAATTTCACCGAGTTTTTTAATCAGCAAAAAAAATCTTTATTATTTAAATTTTTATGATTTGTTCTCTTTGAGGCCCATTAGAAATATAAGAAACAGGCGCACCTATGTATTGATTTATAAATTCAACATAATGCTGCATCTTGTCAGGCAAATTTTTACCATTTTTTATATTGGTTGAATCACAGTTCCATCCATCAAAGTGTTTATATTCCGGAATAATATCTGAATTCATCAACTGAAAAGGTACTTTATCTGTTTCACTTCCATTAATATTATATGAAGTACATACATTCAATTCTTTAAAAGAATCCAGCACATCTGCCTTTGTCATTATTACTTTAGTAACGCCGTTAAGCATTACCGTATATTTCAGCGCAACCAAATCAATCCATCCGCAACGGCGCGGCCTGCCTGTAGTTGCCCCAAATTCATTGCCAATTTTTCTAAGGTTTTCGCCTGTTTCATCATTTAATTCTGTAGGAAACGGACCACCGCCAACTCTTGTACAATAAGCTTTTGTTACACCTAATACTTCATTAATTTTTTGCGGCGCAACACCAAGCCCTGTACATACGCCGGCAGAAATTGTGTTTGATGAAGTTACATAAGGAAACGTTCCGAAATCAATATCCAGCATACTGCCCTGTGCACCTTCTGCCAAAACTTTTTTTCCATTGTTTATTTTTTCATTAATAAAATATTCGCCGTTAACAATATTTAAGCGTGCGTAAAAATTCTATGGCTTCAAAAAATTCTTCTTCCCAATCGCTTATATCATCAATAAAATGAAAATTATCTAACAGCTTCTGATGTTTTAAACGCAGTTTAATATATTGTGTTATAAAAGATTTACTTATTATATCGCCAACACGCAAAGCATTTCTTCCTGTTTTATCCATGTAAGAAGGACCAATGCCTTTTAGTGTTGAACCAATTTTGCTTTCGCCTTTTTGCAGTTCTGATGCTTTATCCAAAGCCCTGTGTGTTGGTACAATTAAATTAGTGCGCTGAGAAATAAATAAATTCTTTTTCACATCAATACCAAAAGAAGAAACAAGCTCGCATTCGCGTTTTAATGTAACCGGATCAAGCACTACACCATTACCAATAATATTAATTGTATTTTGATGAAAAATGCCGGAAGGTATCTGGTGAAGCACAATTTTTTTATCTGTCTACATAAAGCGTATGCCCTGCATTAGGGCCGCCCTGGAAACGGGCAATAATATCATATTGCGGCGCAAAATAATCAACTATTTTTCCTTTGCCTTCATCACCCCATTGCAATCCAAGAATTACATCAACCATTTATTTATTTTTTGTAAGCAACAAAAATAAAGGTTGAGCATTGAAGCAATAAATTTTATATTTAATTATTGTGCATAAACGATGCATGTGTGAATTAAAACAAAACATATTTTTATATATTAATTCATCCTAAATGAAAAAAAATATTTAAAAGCATTTATTTTTTGCTTATCGGTTTTAATTAGCTCGTTTTGCTGTTTGCGCACAAAAAGTTGATACGCATGACAGCAGCTATTACAAAAGCTTTTCCGCACTCATTAACGCCGCGTTTTTATTTTTCAAAGAAATATGCAGATATTACTTTTCAATCTGCAGACGGCATCAAAGATTTGCAATACAGGGCAAATACAAAATTGAACTATGGGTATTGGTGCTACTTACAATAATCTTACTTTAAATGTGGCTTTTGGCTTTGGTTTTTTAAATAATAAATATGATGAAAGAGGCAAATCAAAATCGCTGGATTTGCAACTTCATTTATATCCTAACCGGATGGGCAGCAGATTTGCTGGCAATGCATTATAAAGGAGTTTATGCTTATCCAAAAGGTTATGCGGCTGATAATTCAAACATATATTATTACAGGCCTGATATAAAATTAAACCTGTTTGGCATTACAGCTTATCGCGTAGCAAATGCAAACAGATTTTCTTATCGTGCCGCAATGGTGCAGAATGAATGGCAAAAAAAATCTGCCGGTTCTTTATTGTATGGCGGCGGAATTTATTATTCCGGATTGCAGGGTGACAGCAGTATAATTCCATCTAAAGTTGCCGCTTCTTTTTCGCAGGCAGGTGTTGATAATTTTCATTTTATTACAGTTGGCCCCGGCGTTGGATATGCATATACAATTGTTGCAGCACAACATTTATTTTTAATGGGTTCTTTAATTGCAAATGCCAACATTAATTTTTCTACTGATGAAAATGCAATAATACAAAAAGAATAAAGTAAGTTTTGAACCGGCCGCTGTATTTAAAGCTGCCGCAGGTTATAATGGTAATGTGTGGAATGTTAGTGTTAATTGGGCAGGCAATGCATTTTTAGTAAAAGAAGCTGCTGTTTCAAAAGCAAATCTTTTATCTACAGGAAATTTTCGGCTAATACTTGCAAAGAAAATAATGCTTAAGAAAAAGTCAGCAAATAAAAAAGGCAGCCTTAGAGCTGCCTTTCAAAAAAAATTCTTTAATTTATTAATCATTGGTAGAATCTGCCTGCGGAGTGTTATCACGCGATCTCTGAGGCATATCTGTTACATCGAGTAACTTGTATATCAAATATTAAATTTGAAAAGGCCGGAATATCAGAACCCTGCGGCGTACCGCCATAACCCAACATAGCAGGTATTAAAAATTTTCCTTTTCCACCCTTACCAAAATAAGGAAGGCACTCACTAAAACCTTGTATTGCACCACGTGAACCTACCGGAATTTGTATAGGATCTGTGTGGTCCTTTGTAGTATCCATATTGGTGTCAAACACTTTTCCGTTCTCCGAAATAACCTTTATACATTAAAGTTGCCACTTTGCCTGAATCTGCTTTTAAAGATGGGTCGCCTGCATTTTCAATAACTACATAAGCACCATTTTTTGTTTTTATACCTTTTAAATTCTTCTTCGCCATATAATTTTCAAGCCCTTTATCTTCAGCATCTTTTTCCTTGTCAATGCTTTTCTGATAATCATCCAGCATATCTTTTTCGTTATTAAAAACTTTTAACAACTGCACTTTGCATTTTACAATCTGCCCTTTTACAAACATTGCATTGTATTCAGGAATCACGCCCATATTTTTTAATGTATCTATGCTTATACTTACTTCTGCGCTATCACCCTCGCTCATTAAAGGCAAAATTTCCATAAAAGAATATCTTACACGTTTACCTGTATCAATATTGACTGTAAGCAGGTATTTTTCCATATGTGCTTGAAAAAACTGAATCCCTGTCAGCCAAAATATATTTCATATTAAATTTGGCAAACTCGCCCGGCTTTGCTTTAACTGTGCCTTTGCCTTTAAAAATTTTATAAGGCAAGCCCGAAGGCGTTTTTTCATAATTCATATTACAGGCAACTACGCTTATTAAAAATAATGCGAAGAAGTGTTTTTTTCATTTTATGTTTTTTAATTCCGTATGTAGCGGAAGTTTTAATTAAATATTTTATGCTAAATCAGCTTCGTATAGCTTTAATATCTCTTTAAATTTTTGTATGTTCATTTCAATACTTTCCGAACTTCTTCCGCCTGCTGCGTTTTTATGCCCTCCGCCTTCAAAATGTAACCGCGCAAATTCATTTACATCAAAATTCCCTTTACTTCTAAAACTCCATTTTCTTTCTTCTACCCTGTCAATTAGCAAAGCGCCAAACTTTATATCCTGTATAGTTAAAAGATAATTTACGAGACCTTCCGTATCGCCGGTTTGAATATCAAATTTCATTATATCTTTTTTGCTAATTGCCATTAATGCAGTATTGTATTCATATAAAACCTGCAAATGATATAAAAGCGCATTACCAATAAACCGCAACCTGTTCTCTAAAAAATTATCGTAAATTTTTTCATGAATAATGCTGTGCTCCAAACCAAGCTTTTTTAAATGCGCCACAGCTTTATGTGTTTGTGCCGATGTTATTGCAAAGCGAAAAGAGCCGGTATCTGTCATAATTCCTGTATAAATACAGGCTGCCATATCAAGATTAAGATTATCGCGGTACGGTGATTGCACAATAAAATCATACACCATTTCGCAGGTTGAACTTTTTAAAATATCGCTTGCGCCATATTCAAAATGTTCTTCAGCCGGTTCTTCATGATGATCAATTAAAACCTTTACAGCATTTAGCTCCCAAGCAAAACAGGTTCTCCATTTTTTTTGTGCGATGCATGCTGTTAAAATCAAGGCAAAAAAGCAATTCAGCATTGTTTATCAGCTCCTTGCTTTTTTCAGTGTACAATTCATAATCGATACTTCATTGCAACCGGGCATCCAGTTTAAAAATTTTGCCCAGTTAGTAGGTGAAATAACTGTTACCTGGTGACCAAGCGATTTTAAAAAATGAAACATTGCCAGTGCCGAACCCATCGCATCTCCATCCGGTTTCTGATGCATGGTAATCACAATTCTTCTTGGCGTTTGTAATAAAGGATAAAGATGCTCTAAAGCCTGCATAAAGGCGGCAAAATTGCGGTTTTATATGCATTCATTCAAATGAATTTTATTTTTTAAGATGATATTACAGGCCGGTTTTGTTTAACACATTACTTTTGCGCCCAATTTTAAATTATGAGCAACATTACTTTCACCATGATAAAGCCTGATGCAACGGGCAAAGCTTATACAGGCGCAATACTCGATAGAATTCTTAAAGCAGGTTTTACAATTAAAGCAATGAAGTGGACAAAACTTTCTGCTGAAAAAGCAGGCGCTTTTTATGCCGTGCATAAAGAAAGACCTTTTTATAGTGAGCTTGGTTGAGTTTATGAGCAGCGGACCAATTGTTGCAGCCATTCTTGAAAAAGAAAATGCAGTTGCAGATTTTAGAAAATTAATTGGTGCAACAAATCCTGCACAGGCAGATGAAGGAACAATAAGAAAAGATTTTGCAGCTTCGGTTGGTGAAAATGCAGTGCATGGCAGTGACAGTGATGAGAATGCTGTTATTGAAAGCAATTTTTTCTTTTCAGAGCTTGAACGATTTTAATCAATTATTTTAATAACGCCATATAAACTTCCGCCTTTATTAAATAAGCGTTCAATATTTTTTTCTGTTTGCGGATCTTTTTCAAGCACCGGTGCATGATGTGGTTTTATGCGTGCATCAATAATAACATTTGTACAACCCCAGTGTTTGTTTTCATAAAAACTATTTACACCATCAATATCGTGTGATGGATTGCAGCGTGTAAATGTTACCCATAAAAAATTGCGCAGATTTTCAGCAGTAAAATCTGCATCATCACAAATAATAATAAACGGGCAATCTCTTAATGCATTAATGTTTTGTTGCAGTTGCTGTTTTAAAATATTTATTTCATCAGCAGCATCTTTATAACTAATAAATTTTTTTGTTTGAATACAAACAATGCCTGGCAAAATCAATTTTACATTTTGAACGAATTGAATTTCTTTAAAACATTGTGGCACTTCAATACAAAGATTTCTTAATTCATCGCCATAAGCCGCAAACACAACTTTACTGCCTGTGTTTAAACCTGTGCCTGAATAATCCAACGTATCAATTGTTGTGTTTGTATAAAAATGAATGTCTCTTGTTAAATCAATTCGCCTCAATAAATAATCAAAAAACTGCTGAATATTTTTTGCTGATATTTTATTTGTTTCATCAGCCGTAATAAATAAAAATTTTGCAAGACTTAATTGCCCTGTTCCTAAAATTCTGTTTGCAATTGTTAATAATTCTGCAGGTTGTTTTGTTTTATTGTAAGGCGTATATCTTTCACTTCCTACAGCTAATAATAAAGGATGAACGCCTGCTGCATCAACTGCATTTACTTCTTTTAAACCGGGAATTTCTTTTGAAATTAAATCGCCTGTTATTTCATGAATTAAATCGCCAAATGCAGTGTCTTCCTGCGGTGGCCGGCCTACAACTGTAAACGGCCAAATCGCATTTTTTTTTGCATATACTTTATGCACATGCATCAACGGAAAATCATGTTTCAAACTGTAATAACCAAGATGATCGCCAAACGGGCCTTCCGGTTTATTTTCATTTTTAAAAACTTCACCCGTAATAACAAAATCTGCATCGGCGCTTATGCAAAATCCGTCTTTATAAAAATACCTGAATCTTCTCCCGCTCAACAAACCTGCAAATAATAATTCGCTGATTCCTTCGGGCAAAGGCATAACTGCGGCAAGTGTATGCGAAGGTGGGCCGCCAACAAACACACTAACTTTTAAAGGTTTGTTTGCTGCATTTGCTTTTGTTTGATGCACGCCAATACCGCGATGAATCTGGTAATGCAAACCCAACTTCTTTATTTAATATATAATCATTCCCGGTAAGCTGTATGCGATACATACCAAGATTGGAATGTTGCACACCGGGTTTATCAATATCTTCTGTATAAACCTGCGGCAACGTAACAAAAGCGCCGCCATCTTTTGGCCAATGTTTTATTAAAGGCAAATCGTTATCTGGATTTCATTTTCAATTACAGGTTTTGAAAAATAATTTTTTAATGGCAATGCAGAAGCAGACGCAAAAACGGTTTGTAATAGATTTAAACGGACGCCTTAATGCATTGCCCGGATTATTTCTTAACTGGATTAATTGCTGAATAAATTGAAGGCGATTGCCAAAAATAATTTTGCTTCTTTCTAACGTTCCGAAAATATTTGAAGCAGCGCGAAACTTTGATGCCTTTAACCTTTTCAAATAATAATGCAGGTCCGTTTGCTTCATGCACCCGCAAATGAATAGCAGCCATTTCAAGATTTGGATCAACTTCCTCTTTTATTCTTACAAGCTGACCTTTTTTTTCAAGGTACAGTAAACAGTCTTCAAGTGAATCATACTGCATGAATGCAAACCTATGAAATCGCGAGACGCGAAAGATAAAACATGGAATGCGTTCCGGTTTGTGCCATAAATTATTCTACATTTTTCGGACAGTCAATCGAATGTTTGCTATGCCCAAAAGCATTTTTAAATAAACTGCCGCCCGGAAAAATATAAGTAAGTGTGAGAACAGAAGTATAATAGTTATCGTTGTGCTTTGGGCTGCCGCGTGGTTTATCGGATGGAAACTTTAATGAAGGATCTAAATCATCACCGCGAAACGAAAGATCAACAGCAAGCTGGCCACGCTCTTTCAACAATTCGCCTTCACCCGGATAACTTCTGCTTACGTCATCTAAATAATCCGCATGCAAAAGCCTCGAGTTAAACTCAACGCCAACAAGAAAATTGGAGGAAAGTTTATATCTAACGCCAATGCCAAAAGGGTTTTCAACTTCGGTTAATGAATACATTTTTCTTTGAGGATAAGCAGTCAATCCTTCACCTTCTGTACCCAATGGCCGCAAAAAAACTTTCTGGCCATTATAAATAGTATATGGGTTATAACGATAAGCGCCAATACCTCCAAAAATGTAAGGATTAAATTTGTTATCGCTTTCAACAGAAAATAAATTGAGTTCTAAACAAACATTGCCTTCTGCAATTGTTGATTTAAAATTGAGGCCACGGTTTGCATTTTCTTTTGATTTTCTGTCATCGCCCTCTACGCTTCCATAATTAATGCCCGCACGTAATGCAAATCTTTTTATTTGGTATCTTATGCCAATACCTGTGGTTAATTTTGCTTCGCTGAAAGTATAGGCCTTTGATTGCAGGTCGCCGCCATAATTCATTAAACCCGCATTAAACTCTAACCCTAACCCCTGCTGGGCAGATGCATCGTTTTTTAAACAGGCAAGAATTAAAACGAACAGGGCAAATGGTATTTTTCTTAAACTCATTTAATCTGTTTGTAAAAGTATAACGTTTAAGCGTTCAATTTATTCCATAAGAAGTTAATCGTTATCACACATTAAACAATTTTACAACAGGTTCAAAGTTGCAGGCAAAAAATGTTCCAATATGTTAATTTATTTTTATTGAGGTGTTCAAATTATTATAACCTGTTGCATCTATCCACATATTTTCATTTGCAAAACGAATAGAATATTCAGGTTTAGTTTGCAGCGATTGATAAGCGTCCGGCAAATTCAAGAACAAATCATAATTGCCGGCAGGCATATTATTGTCAGTAATAATTTTTGTATTAATGATGTTGTTGCCTGAATACCATTTACGAATGTCTGTATCAATTGTAAAAACAAATTCTTTTTTTGTTGATTGATTACGCATGATTAATTGAACGGGTCTTGCATTATAAGGAGATGCATAACCAACATTGTCTATGTTTAATCTAAACGGCAATTGCATACCTGCTTTAATTGCATCTTTCGGAAAAATTGCATCGCGCAACACAAAACGATAGCCCAAATTCTTTTTAATTTCGTTCATGCAGCCGCCTGTTTGCCAGTCGTCATTCACATCATTGTTGTAAGCGCAGTTTAAAAAGCTGTAATGCATGTTGCGCATTTCGGTTTGTGCTTTGCCTGCATTCTCGCAATCATTTTCAGGACTGTAAGTATCATCACAGGTTTCTCCGCCAACAACAACATATTTTCCATCTGCTGCTGCATAAGCATGCAAAACAGAATAAACGTCTGTGCGAGGCGATGATGAATTTCCGTAATCATCATAAGTACCGTAATCATTAGGCGATGAAAGAAAACAATCATTATGAAAACCGATGCGTGCTGCATCTGTTCCTGAAAATGCTTCTGCATCGGTTAATGCCTTTGAAGATGTTGGTGCATCAACACCATACACATAACGTTGTTTCATTTGCGGTGTTCGCACTTGAATCATCCTGCTTTGCGGCAATGCATTCAACAATGCTTTCAAAACTTCATTTTTATCGCTCCAGTTTTTGTCGGTTAATTTTCCTTTTCCGTTTGATGACGGGTCACCAAAATAATCGCTGTAATAATTTTCGCCCCACGTTCCAATAAAGCCCATTTGTATGCATGCAATTACGTCTGCATTATTTTGCAGTAACGGTTTTAATTGTTCAATTTGATTTATTACAATATTTTTTGGTGCATCGCCATACGGTGGACAAATAAAACCTTCAGGACAAGAGCCGCTGTTTTGAGTGATGGTGTAACAAAATCGTAGTATCAGTTTTACACCTGCTTTTCTTGCTGCATCAAAATCATTTTTGATGTTATCTAATAAATCCTGTGATAACTTTTTATTTATATAACCTTTTAAAACAATATTGCGGAATACAAGCGTGCTGTAAATTTTATAATTACCTCCATCTGCTTTTTGCAGTGTTCGCCATTGCTTCATCTGTTCAACATCCAGCGGCTCGTAGTTGTTGGCATAAGTTTCTGTTGCACGATAAAAACCGCGTTCAGGATTTGCAAAATCAGAATCACTTTCAACATAAGAAATTGTATCTGCTGCAAGCGGTGTGTATGTTGCCGGGTTATCGAACTTGCTGCAGTGAGAAAAAAGAACTGCTGATAAAAAATATAAGGTGATGGAAGCAACCACTGTTTTACTTTTCATGATTTGATTAAAATTTGAAACGTCATTTCCGCGAAGGCGGAAACATGCTTTTCGATTATGCAGAGGTTAAGCTTAATGCCAGCTTTTAAATTTAAGTGCAGATGCCGGCCGTGGCCGGCATTGACCTCGAGTAGTTGCAATGAATCTTACCGTATCAATTTAAAACTAATCATCCTACTCTTTTATAAATCAATAATCATTCGCTCATGTCCAAATAAAATGCATCGGCGTTTTGGTCAGGCGAATAACCGATAATTGCGCTCCAGTCGTTTGCCGCTACCTGCACTCCGATTTTTAAAGCTTTGCCTGTTAATCCTTTTACCTTGCTGCGGCTGATACCAAATTCAAATTTCTGAACATTTCCATCCTGCTCTACATCGCCCATTTTATAAAATTCGCTCAGGCCCTGATAAGTATAATTACCGAAATTTTGCTGGTCGCTTCCAATAAAATAATATGGGTCAACCCAGTCATCAAAAATGGTTCCCTCCAGTAAAATTTCATAAGCGCCATTTGGTATTTCGCCCGTTAATAGCCCTGTTGAAATATCATTGTCTGCATCAATATACAAATCATAAATATTACCCTGTGCTTTGCTGGTGTTCTGCTCAAAATATACATATACATAGTTAGCATCATAATCATATTTTGCCTTGATGAAGTTGCCGGAATGCGCACCTGCTAAAACAACATTGTGCGTAACAGTGTCCCAATCTTTTAATGAATGGTCATCCAATTTAACGGCAGACGTTTTTGCAATATGCAACACAGTTGATGCTTCTGCTTTCGTACCATCGGCAGCGGTTGCATATAAAGTAGGCACATATTTTCCTTTGCCCGGATAAGTATGCGTTGGACTTTCATCAGTAGAGGATGTTCCATCACCAAAATCCCATTCATATGTTGCAGCGCCTTTTGATTTGTTGGTAAATGTAACCGTAGAACCGTCAATGCTTACACTGTAAAAAACAAAAGGCTCCGGTTTATCAGAATCTTTTTTGCAGGAAGAAAAATTAACAGCAGCAATTAATGCAACTATTAAAATGGTAAGATTTGTTTTTTTCATTTGAATGATTTTATTGCCTGCTATAATTATTTAAGATTTAAAAACAATGAACAGTTTAGCACGTCATTTCGATTCCTAAAGCGTTCGGAAGAGAAATCTCTTGAAGCATTAGCAACTTTAATTTCATGAGATGGTCTCGTACCTAGACATGACGTTCAAAGAACTTAAATTAATTCAACCACTTTGAATATGAAACGTCATTTCGACGATAGGAGAAATCTCTTGAAGCATTAGCAACTTTAATTTCATGAGATGTCTCGTACCTCGACATGACGTTCAAATAGAATTATTGATTTACACTTCATAAATTTTAAAATACTTTTTAACGCCTATCAACAGCACCGGTCTGACGCTTTGAAAGCGTCTGACCGAAACATTATGGATTTTGCACACATAACGGATTACTCTGCACTTCATCAATCGGAATATAATAAATAATCCGCGGATCATCCGGCTGAATAATTTCATTCGGATAACCTGTTGGCTCTTTCGATAAATCAATGTCTGTTTCTTTTAATCCCGGCAAATGATAACCCCAGTATGTTCTGTTCATTGACATTTTATTTCTGTAAACGTCGTACGTGCGTTGCGCTTCAAATGCAAGCTCAATGCGTCTTTCATTTAATACAACTTTTAAAGCAGTTGAACCCGCAGGTACAACACCATTGTATAAGCTTGACTGCAGGCCACGATTCTTTCTTATCTTATCTACATCGTCTAATGCATCTTTTGTGTTACCCAATTTTGCGTTTGCTTCTGCACGATTCAAATACATTTCGGCCAAACGAAACATGATTGGTGAGCTCAATGTTGGGCTTCCTTCCTGGTAAGAAAATTTGGTAATGTAATAAATAGGAATGCCATTCTTTTTTTGAATATCTCCGTTACCATCTTTCAATGGAACAATATAACTCCAGCGCACATCTTCAGGGTGATTATCCATTAAATCACGAATCGATGGCGATGCATACTCTTCACCCCAGCCACTGTTTCCATCGGAATAAATCATCGAAGCAATCGAACCAAACTTTCCGTAATCTTCTTTCTCAGTAAATGCTATACAAAAAATTGTTTCACTGCTTTGCATGGCATTTGAAAACATGTTTTTAAATGCTGTCGCAGATGCTAATGAAAACTTTCCTGAATTAATTACTTTGCTTGCAAAATCAATTGCGTTTTGATTATCCTCCATGTACAAATACGCTCTTGAAAGCAAAGCCCACGCTGCTTCTTTTGTTGCATATGTTACGCCACGCGATTGATTCATTAAGTCGGCTGCTTTTTTTGCATCGTCTACAATCTGATTATACGTTTCTTCAACGGTTGCTCTTGCTTTTTGTGCAGGGTCGTCAGTTGATGTACGCAAAATAATTCCAGGTGCAGTTTTATCCAGTGAATAAGGCTTTGCAAATAATCTTGTAAGATTAAAACTTGTAAACGCACGCAAAAAATAACATTCACCCAATAATTGTTTGCGTGTTGGGTCTGTTGTGCTTGAATCAACGGCTGCAATAACTGTGTTGCAATCGTTGATAATTTTATAAGAAATATACCAGAAATATCTTGTGTTTGTTTGCGTGGGCGAATGGTCTAAACTAAAGCTATAAAACAACGGGTCTTCTGTTACCTGGCCGCATGTAATATCATCGCTTGCAAAATCACTCAGTTGAAAATATTGACGCAAATACATGTTGTTATCGTCTGCAGTTCCGTTAAACTCAACATGGTCTTTAAACAAAGCATAAGCACCGTTCACTGCATTGGTTAACCCTTCTGTTGTTGATGTAAGCGTTTCCGTTGTAATGGAGTCACTGGGCGTAACATCTTTTATACAACTGCTGAATGTGATTGCTAAAAAAATAAATGCAAATGCGTATGCAAGTACTGACTTTGTATTGATGAGCTTTGTTTTTAAACATTCAGTCTGTTTCATTTTTTGCAGCGGGTTACACGTCATTGCGAACGCAGTGAAGCAATCTGATTGATTGCAGTTTGATGATGTAATGTTCCTGTTGGATGAACTTAATTTATTAATCGCAGTAAGTGTTTTATTATTTTCAAGCAGTTCTTTATTGTAATAACCAGGTTGCTTCGTTCCTCGCAATAATGTGCTGCTAAATGCAATTCGTTTCATAAAAAAGTTCTTTATATAGTTTTTCATGGCTGAATTAAAATTTAAAGTTGATGCTTAAAAGATACTGATGATTGTTGGGATACTTAAAATCATTTACACCAGGTGTTACAAAAGCAGCAGACTGAATGGTTGTTTGCGGATCTTGCCCGAGAAATTTTGTGAACGTATAAACATTATCTGCAGAAACCGAAACAGCAATATCATCCAGCCCTAAACTCTTTGCAAAACTTTGCGGCAAATCGTAACCAAGACTAATGTTGCGTATCTGTATAAAACTTCCATTCTTTAAATATCTTGTTGAAACTTCTACTGAATTGGCTTCATTTTGCGGACTTGGATTGGTTGCAATATCGCCCGGCTTTGACCAAATGCTGTAACCCGATGGCAACACAAGCTGATTATAATAGGGTTCGTTTCCATCATTCATTACAAAACGCAAATCATTGCTGTAAACTTTGTTGCCATATAAAAAATAAGCATTCACACTTAATGAAACACTTTTGTATGTAAATGTGTTTGTAAAACCACCCTGGTATTTTGGCAAGGCAGAACCCACTTCCTGCAAAGTTGCATCAGCATAACTTGATGTTGCTTCAGTTCCTGTAACATTTCCATCTGCATCTTTCGTAACTTTTTGCCAAAGCGGTGAACCTGTTTGCGGGTCAACACCTAACCAAACCGGCATATAAAATTCATACAAATTTCCGCCATTTCTGATAAATCTGCGAGATTGCCCAGTCGCCCGTTTTTATAAAACTTGCCGGTAAATTCTTTTAATTTATTTGTATTGAAGCTGATGTTGAAATCTGTTGTCCATGAAAAATTTCTGCCCTGAATATTTGTGGTTGATAAAGAAATTTCCAATCCTTTATTTTGAATCTCGCCGGAATTTTCCCATCTTGTTTCAAACCCAACTGACAACGGCTGCGATACCTGCAACAAAAGATTTTTTGTAAGATTATTATATACATCAACCGATAAAGAAATGCGTTTAAAAAATTCCGCATCCAAACCAATATTTGTTTGATGTTTACTTTCCCAGGTTAAACCAGGGCTTGGCAATTGTGAAGGCGTTGCTGCAGATTCATTATTATATTGGCTCGTTAATGAATACAAACCAAGATAACGTGATGCGCCAATATCCTGTGTGCCCGTTACACCATAACCCGCACGAATTTTAAGATTGGTGATAAAATTATTTCCTCTTAAAAAATCTTCATTGCTTGCAAGCCATCCCGCAGAGATTGCAGGGAATGAACCATAACGATTATTTTTTTGAAATGCAGTTGAACCGTCAACGCGATAAGAACCGGTTAAAAAATATTTATTCTTATAACTATAGTTCACTTGCGAGATATAAGATATCAATGCAGATTGGTCATAATAACCATTCACACTTAAATTACTCGACACAACATTCAACACTCTTAAACCAAACGGCAAACCTCTTCCTGCACCACCAACCGTTTCTGTTTTGCCGCCTTCAAACGCCATACCTGCAAGACCGCTTATTTGATGGTCACCTAATTTAAAATTAAATTTCAAAAGGTCGTTTGATATGCCGCCATAACTAAAAATATTATCCTCTTCCAAATAACCTGTTCCATGATATTGCCCTGCAACATCGCCTGAATAATAACTGCTGCTTTTGCTATAACTTGCCGAAATACGATTGGTAGTTGAAAGCGTTAACCAGTTTGTAATTGCATAATTAAAATCCAAATCATAATTCGCATCAAAGCCTTTGTAAGGATGGTCTGAATGCGCAATCGTATGAATCGGATTTACTTTATCTCTGCTCCACCATTTGAATGATGAATTTCCATCAACATAAATCGGGTTGCCTGCACTATCGTACGGATTATCCCACGGCAGATTTAAGAACGCATAATAAATATCATTGTAATCATAACTCTTGCCAGTAACACCACTTATATTAATAGTATTGGTTAAAGAAATTTTTGGATTGAAATGTATAGTTGATGTTGCCCGCAAATTTGCACGCTGAAAATTTGTGTTCATGAAAGTGCCATTCTCATTATAATAAGAAGCGCTCAAATAATATTCGTTCTTATCTGTTCTGCCCGAAACAGAAACATAATAATTCTGCATAAATGCAGGTTTAAAAATTGTTGTTAACCAGTTATGGTTCTGGCTATCCAAACTTGTTGGTCGCTCAGCATAAAATTTTAATAAATCTATTTTGTAAGAGTTGCCCGTATCGGTTGGAATATAATCGCGGTAAAATTCTTTTTGATAATTATATAACTGGTGTCCGTCCATCATATCAAGCTCACCAAAATCAGGCGTGCGAAAACCTGTTGTTGCTTTTACTTCAATAGTAGTTTTGTTTGATTTTGCTTTTTTTGTGGTAACTAAAATAACGCCGGCATTGGCTTGCGAACCATACATCGCTGTTGCAGAAGCATCTTTTAAAACCGTAATACTTTCCACATCGTTCGGGTCAAAGTTGCCGCCGATAATTCCATCCACAACATACAATGGCGTTTGTGATGCATTGATAGATGAAACACCACGCAACCTTATTTCAGCATTTGCACCCGGCACACCGGAACTATTCACCACCTGCAAGCCCGCAACTTTTCCCTGCAACATGCTGCCCACATCATTTGTAGTAACATCTTTTAGTTTGCGTTCATCCACAACCGTAACAGAACTTGTAAGCTCACCTTTCTTTTTTGTGTTATAACCAACCACTACCACTTCATCCAGATTTCTATCCGTTTCAGTAAGCGGTATAATAATATTATTGTCTGCCTGATGTAACGGCAATTTGTTTTTGCGCAAAACCTATAGAGCTTGCCATTAAAACCAAATTTCCGGCAGGCACTTCAATACTAAATCTTCCACTATCATCCGCAATAACAGATTTTCCGTTTTTAATTGAGATGGATGCTTTACTCACAGCAGACTGGTCTTTTTCAGAAACAACTTTTCCTTTTAATGACCTTGTTTGTGCAGCAGTAAATAATGTTAGCAGTAACAATGGAAAGAACAATATTTTTTTCATCTTGTACTTTTTGTTTTGTTTAGTTGTGCGATGCTGCCATAAAAAATTTTTATCGCGGGTAATATATGCTACTTGAAAATTTTATGGCTAATTTCATAAGCAAACAATTACATTATAATTCTAATCAGTTTGTAAAGTAGTTGCGTTTGTAAATGCAACCAATGCTCAGCTTTTATTAATAAGATTTAAACTCAAAACCAAAGATAACGAAAGAAATAAAAGCAAAATAAAAATATAAAAACTTTTTTATGGTTATTTTTATGCAGCAACATAAAATTTAAAGCTGAATGAGCAAAATGATATCCAAACCCTGGCTGTTTTATGCAATCATTACAACCGTATTCTGGGGAGTTTGGGGAGCATTTATTGAAATACCCGAGAAAGCAGGATTTCCAGCAACGTTAGGTTATGTTGTTTGGAGTATAACGATGATTCCATGTGCACTTGTTGCTTTAAATATTATTAAGTGGAAACCAGAAACTGATAAACGTTCGGTTTTTTTAGGTCTTGCTGTTGGTTTGTTAGGTGCAGGCGGGCAATTAATTTTATTTGAAGCTTTGCGTGAAGGACCCGCTTACATTGTCTTTCCATTAATTTCTTTATTTCCTGTATTGACTATTATTTTATCAGTTGCATTTTTAAAAGAACATACCAACAAAAAACACTGGATAGGCATAACGCTCGCAATAATTGCCGCTGTATTTTTAGCGAATCCAAAATTAACAGGCAACGAAACAACAGGCAACAGTTGGTTATGGCTTTCGGTAATTGTTTTTATTATGTGGGGCTTGCAGGCTTATGTAATGAAGTTCAGCAATAACACCATGAAAGCTGAAAGTATATTTATGTATATGACGATTGGCGCATTGATATTATCGCCATTTGCAATATGGATGACAGATTTTTCTCAGACAATTAATTGGGGTTTTAAAGGACCATATCTCGCATTCATCATACAAATTTTAAACTCCATCGGCGCACTCACATTAGTATATGCATTGCGTTATGGCAAAGCAATTATTGTGGTTCCGCTTTCCGGTTTATCACCTGTTATCACTATCATTATTTCATTAATTATTTATGCAGTAATGCCCGGCACAATTTTGTTGATTGGGTTGATTATGGCTGCAGTAGCGATTGTGTTGTTGAGTGAATAATGAGTCAGTTTCAATGTCTTTTAAAAAAAGAATTAATTTGAAATAAAATTTTTATGCCGCTGAAAGAACGGGTGCTTCAAATGGTTTCAGCAATTGATGATGTGCAGTTGCTTGAGTTAGTTAAAGCTGACATTGAATACTTCAATAATAAAGAGGAAGATATTTTTGATGAACTTAATCCTGATGATAAAGAAGAATTAATGAACTTGTTATATGAACCTGATGAAAAAGACACTCTCACTGAAGATGAATTCAAAGCAGCCACAGCTAAATGGCGTACAAAGTAGTTTACAAAAAAAGATTCAACAATAATCTGGTTAAACTCCTTCGGTATCTTGAAACTGAGTGGAGCGAAAAAACAGCTATTGAATTTTTAGAAAGAATAGATAAAAAGAATTTAAACATTGAAAAACATCCTTTTTATTGGTAAACCATTTCTTTCAAAACCTGTAAGAACAATTTTAATCACGGAGCATAACCGGCTTTATTATAAATTTAGTAAGGGCAGCATCATTATTCTAAATATGTATGATACGAGAAGAAACCCGAAGAGAAACGTTTTATAGATAGAACAATTAATCCGCAATCAACACTTCCACTCCGGCATCTTCCAATCTTTTTTTATCATCTGCAGGAATATTTTTATCGGTAACAACTTTTGTTATTTTATCAAGCCCGCAAATAAATGCAAGGCTTTTTCTTTTAAACTTACTGCTGTCGGTAACAAGAATAACTTCTTTCGCAATCTCAATCATAATTCCATTCAAATGCGCTTCATCAATATTTGGTGTGAAGATGCCCTGTCTTGTATCAAAACCATCCGTGCTTAAAAAAACTTTGTCAACAAAAAAATTGCGCAGATTTTTTTCTGCCAGCGGACCTACCAAACTCATTGCATTTTGTCTTAAATAACCACCAGGGATAATAACATTCACCGATGGATGTGCCATCAGCAAATTGGTAATGTTTAATGCATTCGTTATAACATTCAAATATTTTATGCCATCAAGATGCTTTACAATTTCTGCAGTTGTAGTGCCGCTGTCAATAATAATGGTATCGCCATCATTAATTAAAGAAGCAGCTTTTTTGCCGATAGCTGCTTTTTCATTTGCATGAATTTTATTTTTTTCTGCAATGCGCTGGTCAATGCCCACATGGTTTTCTGTATGAATAGCGCCGCCTCTTGCACGCACCAATAAATTTTTTCTTTCAAGATGTTCAAGGTCGTTGCGAATGGTTACTTCGCTTACTTTAAATTCTTTGCTTAATTTACTCACTAACACTTCACCTTTCTCTTTAATGTTTTCCAGAATTTTTTTTCTGCGTGATACAGTAAATCTTTTATTTCTTTCAGCCATTGTTTTGATTATTTAATAAAAATACTTTCAAAGCAGGATAATATAAAAACAAGTAAAATAAGTTTTATTTGCTTCATAATTTAAATTCGTAATAAAGTAAGTATTTGAAGAAAAAAGAAAGATTTTGAAAGTAATAAAATTAATTATTTATTTTTGTTTGATAAACTGTTTTATGCACCTGCTTACGCTTAAAGAAGATTATTTGTCAAAAAAAGGGGCTTTGCATACAGCCAGAGAAATTTCAGGTCAACCCGAATTATGGAGAGAAACCTCTAAAAATTTTTATGCTGCAACTGATGCCATTGAAAAATTTTTAAACAATGCATATGCAGAAGCAGACAATATTATTCTTACCGGTGCAGGCACCAGTGCATTTATTGGTTTGTCATTACATGGTGCATTTTTTCGCAACACAAAAATTATTACAACACCAATTGCCACAACAGATATTGTTTCGCATCCGCAGGATTATTTTAATGAACATCAAACTCCGCTTATTATTTCTTTTGCAAGAAGTGGCAACAGCCCGGAAAGCGCTGCTGCGATTGAGCTTGCAGATAAATTTTCAAAAAAATGTTTTCATTTTATTATTACGTGTGATAAAGATGGAGCGCTGGCACAATATCAATCAAACAATCCGTCATATGTTTTTATTTTGCCTGATGCTGCAAATGATAAAAGCCTTGCAATGACGGGCAGTTATTCATCTATGTTATTAACCGGTTTGCTCATTGCATATTTGAATAATAAAGAAGAATGTAAACAGCAAATTGATATTCTTACAAAAGCTGCAGAAAAAATATTGAGTTGTCATTTATCATTGCTGCAACAAATAGCAGGTAAAAATTTTAAGCGTGCTATGTTTTTAGGCTCAGGTGCTTTGTATGGAACTGCAACTGAAGCTGCATTGAAACTGCAGGAACTTACTGATGGAAAAGTAATTTGCAAAACAGATAGCTATCTTGGCTTGCGTCACGGACCAAAAGCAGTGATTGATGAAAGACACTTTGGTGATTTATTTTTTTAGCAATAATGAATATGCAAATCGTTATGAACAAGACCTTGTAAACTCAATGAAAGATGGTAACGATGCAATGTTTTGTTTGGGTGTTAGTGAAAGTTATGAAGCAATAGAAAATACAGATGCGCAAATAAGTTTTGGCATAGATATAAAAAAATATTGGAAGATTTTTTACCGGTTTGTTCGGTGTTAGTTGGTCAGTTGTTGGGTTTTTATAAAAGTTTGCAGCTTGGTTTAATGCCCGATGCGCCTTCTGTAAACGGTGCTATTTCAAGAGTTGTGCAGGGTGTAAATATTTATCCTGTTGAAGCGCATAAATCAATGATGAATTATGAGTGATGAAGTGGTGAATAATGATAGCTCATATTTTGACTTTTTACTTTTGAATTTACTTCTTATAATGCACAAAAAAAAATTTGACGTATTGGTTGCAGGTGAATTGAACATTGACCTGATATTGGATAAGCTTGACCAGTTTCCTGTTATCGGCAAAGAAATTATGGCTGCTGAAATGATTTATACGTTGGGCAGCAGTTCAGCCATTTTCGCTTCAAACCTAAGTACACTCGGCGTTTCAGTAAATTATTGTGGCTGCATTGGCAACGATAGTTTTGGTGATAAGATTATAAATGACCTCGCTGCAAAAAATGTAAACACATCAAATATTATTCGCAGTAAAACTTCGGGAACAGGAATAACTGTTGCATTTAATTTTAATCAAAACCGCGCTATGGTTACTTATCCCGGCGCAATGAATGAACTAAAACAAAATGATATAACAGATGATATGCTGAAGCAGTCGCAACATCTTCATGTAAGCTCTGTTTTTTTGCAGCCTGCATTAAAGCCCGGCTTGGTTGATTTATTTAAACGTGCAAAACATTTTGGTTTAACTACTTCCCTCGACCCGCAATGGGACCCGGCAGAAAAATGGGATTGTGACTGGAAAAATTTATTGCCTTGTGTTGATGTGTTTTTGCCAAACATTGAAGAGTTGAAAAACATCACGCAAAAAACAAATCTATCATGATGCAGTTGCAGCAATAAAAGATTAATGCAAATATTATTGTTGTAAAAAATAGTACAGAAGGTGCAACCGCTTTTTATAAAAATGAAGTGATTGAACAACCTGCATTTATCAATCATGATTTTGCAGATGCAATTGGTGCAGGCGATAGTTTTAATGCAGGATTTATAAGGCAATTTATTCGGGACAAATCATTAAAAGAATGCGCTGAGTTAGGTGCAGTTTGCGGCGCTATTAACACAACACAAAATGGTGGTACAACTGCATTTAAAGATTTTGATACAGTAAAAAAAATTGCAAAGGAAAAATTTAATTATACGTATACAATGACGATGAAAGAAAAGCTTGCAGACTTTACCAAACAAGGCAAAGCTTTGCTTGCAGTTAATTTTTACAATTTTGAAACGCTGAAAGGTTTATTGCTTGCTGCACAACAAACCAACAGCAGTTTGATTTTGCAATTGAGTGAAAGTTCGTTGCATTATCTCGGTATTAAACCTGCAATTGCAATGGCAAGAGTAATGCTGAAAGAAATGAATGTTGAAGGCTGGGTTCATCTTGACCATGGCAGCAGTATTGAAATAGTAAAAGAATGTTTGGATGCAGGTTTTGACAGTGTGATGATTGATGCCAGCGAAAAACCATTTGAAGAAAATGTGCGCATCACAAAAGAAGCAGTAAAAATTGCAGCAGCATATAATGCAAATGTGGAAGCAGAATTAGGTTATATCGCAAAGCTTAATCAATCACAAACATTTGAACCAACAAGTGCTGAAGATGCAAAAAATTTTGTTGAAGCAACAGGCATTAATGCATTGGCGATTGCAATTGGTAATGCACATGGATTTTATAAAGAAACGCCAAAACTGCGTTTAGACAGGTTAAAAGAAATAAGAGCTGTTACAAATTGCGCGTTGGTTTTACATGGCAGCAGTGGCATTCCTGATGAGCAATTGCAGGAAGCAATTCGTTGCGGCATCAGTAAAATAAATCTTGCAACAGAAACAAAAAATGCGTTCATGAAAAAATTGCAATCGCTGCTTGCAGATAATGATGAAATTGATTTAAGAAAAATATTTCCAAAAGCAATTGATGAAGTGAAGGAACTTATCATTAAAAAATTAAACGTAATAAATATTTAATGAAAAAATCTTTTGTTACAGTTTTTCTTGCTGTTGTAAGTTTTCATTTGTTTGCTCAAAACGCAGATAATCTTTTATTGAAAAATTATCATCCTGTTTCCATTTATAAAACGCCAACAGCAAATATTCAACGGGCATCTTTTCCTGTTATTGATATGCACTCACATGATTATGTAGAAACAAAAAATGATGTTGATGATTTGGTGAAGCTGATGGATAAAATGAATATTCAAAAAACAATGATTCTTACTTACACAACAGGAAAAGGTTTTGACAGTGCTGTTGAAAAATACAATAAATATCCTGACAGGTTTGAATTATTGTGCGGCTTTGATTACACCGGTTATGGAACTGCCAGGCTGGCAAAAACATGCAGTGGAAGAATTGGAAAGATGTTATAAAAAAGGTGCAAGAGGTGTTGGTGAATTAGGAGATAAAGGCGAAGGCGAATTATATTCAAAACCCACGCCGGGCAAGGGTTTGCACATTGATGATCCGCAAATGAAACCATTGCTTGAAAAGTGCGCGGAGTTGCATATGCCGATTAGTATTCATGTTGCAGAAGATGAATGGATGTATGAAACACCTGATTCAACAAATGATGGTATGATGAATGCAGCAACATGGCATGTTGATATGAATAAGCCGAATAAGTTGGGTCATGATGCGCTGATAAAATCTTTGGAAAATGCAGTGCGTGAAAATCCGAAAACAATTTTTATTGCTTGTCATCTTGCTAAACGCTTGTTCTAATTTGCAAGTGCTTGGAGATTTGCTTGATAAGTATCCAAATTTGTATGCAGATATTGCTGCGCGCTTTGGTGAATTTGCACCGGTGCCGCGTTATGCTGCTGCATTCTTTACAAAATACCAGGATAGATTAGTGTATGGAACAGATAACAGTCCTGAAGAACACATGTATCTAACAACATTCAGAATTTTAGAAACAGCAGATGAACATTTTTATGAACAAGATACATTCAATTATCACTGGGCTTTGTATGGATTGAATTTACCGAAAGAAGTTTTGGAAAAATTGTATTATAAGAATGCAGAAAAAATTATGAATTATAAATGATGATTTATGAAAAATGTGAAAGGTTTAATTGTTTTAATTAATTGCTGTTTTGTCTTTATCGCATCAGCGCAAAACACCATCATCACAAATAAAAACTTAACGATTGAAGTAAACAACGAATTGCAAACAAAAATCAATTCAACGTTTAATAATGCAAAAGCATTAACCGATAATTTTTCATCATCGGAATATCTTGAAACAAAATATTTTACTGCAAAGCTTTTTCATCAAACAAAAAAAGAAAAAAAGAATATTCATGATGCGGCAGGTGATGGAACAGAATATAAATTCTATGGAACAAATGATGCAGATAAAATTGAAAAAGTTCTTTCGATAAAAATCTATAATAATTTTCCTGATGCGGCATATTTTAATGTACAATACATCAATCACAGCAATAAAGAATTGCCTGTAATAAAATGGGTGAACAATGAATACAATGTTTTGCCAACAACAGATTCTACAACGTTCTGGACCTTTCAGGGAACTCGCATGCAGACCGTCGCGACTGGATAAAAAAAATTAAAAAAGGTTTTTACGAAAAAAATTTTATGGGCATGAATGCTTCTGATTATGGTGGTGGCATTCCTGTAATTGATTTGTGGAGAAAAGATGCGGGCATTGCAATTGGCAACACCGAAGCTGTTGCAAAACTAATTTCATTGCCGATAGATTATGACCAATATGCAACCACTGCAAAAATGAGTGTTGAATATGATTATCCGGAAAAAGAAATTTTAAAACCAAACGAAACGCTTAGCACATTTGAAACTTTTGTAAGTGTGCATCAAAAAGATTGTTTTGCAACGCTGCGCAATTTTTCAAACTACATGCAAACGAAAGGCATTAAAGCTGCAGCTACTGAACCTGCTGCATTTGAGCCGATTTGGTGTGCGTGGGGTTATGAAAGAGATTTTACGTTGAAAGAAATTTTAAATACGTTGCCTGAAGTAAAAAAGCTCGGCATAAAATGGGTTGGTTTGGATGATGGTTATCAGCAGGCAGAAGGTGACTGGCATACAAACAAAGAACATTTTCCCGGCGGTGATGCAGAAATGAAAGCATTTGTTGACAGTATTCACGCGCAGGGAATGAAAGCGGTTTTATGGTGGGCGCCAATGGCTGCTGACCCGGGCAGTGAGGTGTTAAAAAATCATCCTAATATTTTGCTTGAACAAAAAAATGGAGCACCGCAATATATAAGCTGGTGGGATGCATATTATATGTCGCCGACAGATAAAACGGTGATTGAAGAAACAAAGAAATACTGTAAAACTTTTTATGCAGGATTGGGGTTTTGATGCATTGAAATTGGATGGTCAGTTTATGAATGCATGTGCGCCGGATTATGGCGACCACAACATTGAATATCCTGAACAAAGCTTTGAAAAAATGCCCTTGCTATTTAAAGCGATTTATGAAACGGCAAAAAGTATAAAACCTGACGCTGTGGTTGAATTTTGTCCTTGTGGTGATGTGATGAATTTTTATCACATGCCTTACACCAACCAGTTTGTTGCAAGCGACCCTGAAAGCAGTTGGCAGGTGAGATTGAAAGGAAAAGTATATCATGCATTGATGCCAAACACAGCATATTTTGGCGACCATGTTGAATTAACTGATACAAAGAAAGATTTTGCATCACAGGTTGGAATTGGCGGTGTGCCCGGAACAAAATTTGTTTATCCTGCAACCGGCGTAAAAAGCAAAGATGAAAATTTGCTCACTCCGGAAAAAGAAAAATTGTTTAAGCACTGGCTTGAAATTTATAATGAGAAAATGTTAAGCACGGGTGTTTATCGTGGTGATTTGTATGACTTGGGTTATGATTATCCTGAAACGCATTGCATACAAAAAGGCGATACCATGTATTACGCATTTTACAATCCGGATTTTAATGGCACAGTTGAATTAAGAGGCTTGGATGCAGGTAAAAAATATTCAGTTGTTGATTATGTAAATAATAACAGTTTTGGAACAATAAACGGAAATCAACCTAAACTAAAAGTTGTTTTTAAAGAATCTATACTAATTGAAGTAACAGAGAATCCTTAAGCTTATGTAAGCTTTTATGTTTTTATAAACAGCACTTTGTACACTGCAAAAAAGAATGCACATAAAGCCTTCTGCATTGTTTTTGTTTAGATGTAATACTCAAATTATTCTCATGTTTACCATTGCATATCATGCATCGCAGGAACAATTTTCACCATCTGCTTTATTAAAATACGTACGGCTTGCTCAACAGGCCGGTTTTAATGCAATACATTCTTCCGATCATTTTCATCCATGGAGCACAACACAGGCACAAAGCGGTTTTACTTTTAGCTGGATAGCTGCCGCTTTGCAGGCAACGCAAATTCCGTTTAGTATGGTATGCGCACCCGGCCAAAGATATCATCCGGCAATTGTTGCACAGGCGTTGGCAACGTTGGCAGAAATGTTTCCAGGCAGAATAGATGCAGAACTCGGGAGCGGAGAAGCATTAAACGAAATGATAACCGGGGAGCCATGGCCTGATAAAAAAACAAGGAATAAGCGCCTGCTTGAATGTGTAAATATTATTCGTCGTTTGTTGCAGGGCGAACAAGTAACTTCTTTTGGTCTTGTAAAAATAAAAGAGGCAAAATTGTACACGTTGCCAAAGCAGCAACCCAGGCTTTTTTGCGCCGCTCTTTCAGAAGAAACATCCGCCTGGGCAGGTAGCTGGGCAGATGGTTTACTTACAACTGCAGGAAGCAGAGAAGATATTTTAAAAAAGAAAAATACTTTTTATGAAAACGGTGGTGAGGGAAAACCATTTTTTTTACAATTATCATTTTCTTTTGCTCACACAAAACGTGAAGCAGAAGAAGAAGCGTTTAAGCAATGGAAAACAAATGCGTGCTCGCATGATGAACTTGCAGAGTTGTACACACCGGAGCAATTTGATAAAAAATTATCCACTGTTTCGCTGCGCGATGTAGCAGATAAAACAAATATTATTACCGCGGTGAATGAGCTTGCAGAACTTATTAACGACTGCAGGGAGTGCGGAGCAAGCCGTGTTGTGTTACATAATGTAAGCACAAAGCAGGAGTTATTTATTGACGAATTCAGCCGTTGTGTACATGACTTTACATAAAGATTTTTAATGTAGAAATTTCACCTTTATTACGCTGATATGTTTTGTTATTTAATCTAAAGATTAATTGTGCATTCTTTTTGCATAACCAGCAGTTATTATTCAACCTAAAAACTTTTAACTATGAAATTCATTTCTGTTTTTTCTCTTGCTGTTTTATTTTGTGTTGCATGTTCGAACAATGATGATGATGACAATGCAGCCTTGAATAACACGGATTCATATTTTATGCAACAGGCTTCATATTCAAATCTTGCAGAAGTAAGTGCAGGCAATATAGCATCAACCCGTGGCACCTATGACTCTATAAAAATTTTTGGAAGTATGATGGTAATGGATCATACGGAAGCACAGTCTGCATTAGATTCACTTGGTACAAAGTTGAATGTGGTTTTGCCAACGGCAGCTGATTCAGCACACCAGGCAATGGCGGCTCAATTGCAATCTTTATCAGGAAATACTTTTGATACCGCTTATATTGGTGCGCAGGTAAGAGATCACATTGCCACAATTGCACTTTTTCAACTGGAATTATCTGACGGCAACAACCAGGAAATAAGAAATTATGCGAACAAATATCTCCCCATTATTCAAATGCATTTACAGGATGCGCAAAGTATTCAGCAACAGGTTCGTTAATTAATTTTAAGATTAACAATATGGCTCCTGCTGCAGAATATAATGCGGCAGGAGCTATTTAATTTCAATCTAGTTTAGTTATTGTACCGGGAAATAAAAGATAAAATTTCTAAAACATTATACGTTGAATAAATACAGGCACAGGCTTTGTTATACTGATTGTTCACGGAAGCAGAGTATTACATCAACCCGATTATGGCTTCTGAAATAAATACTACACTGCAGCTTTACAAAAAGATTTATTGTTTTAATGTACGCAAGTAAAAGGCTATGCAGTTTATTTTATAAAAACATTTACCCTAAACCCTTTTTATAAAACAATCCATATTAACTTTTTGCTTCGCATGCTGCAGTGATGCACAGCGTTAATTTCAAAACGTATTTTTTTTACAGTTGAAGCATTTTGGTTATGGAAAATTATTGTAAAACCCAAAGTGTTGATCGAACCGGTGAAATGTTGTTGTAATGGAATCCCGGTTCGATACAATACTTTTAAGAACCATTGTTTGGCAGCGTCTTTACAAATTCCCGCTTATGCATTTCCCTATAATCGCGCTAAAAATTATGCGCACGCCGAAGCAGTGCACATAGTAAATATCTATTCTAAAAATTTGCATCATTACAGAAACGATAGCAACGGGCGTTATGTTACCGGGGGAAGCTCTATAACGGTTAACCCGCCGTCGTACGCAACGCCTTTCAGTTTACACAATCGGCGGCGGGTACTTTAAATTTATTGTTGTTGCTGCGTACTATTTACACCCATATTACTTGCAAGAGCTTGCGCATGCTGCAAATGCATTTGCAGTTTCGGTAATAATTTAGATGCATACGCTTTTGTTTGCGCATCGCGGCCATTTTTAATTTCAGCATTAAAAAGCGCTATTGTTTTTACGTGATCCTGGACTTGTGCTGCTACATAAGCCGAATCAAAAGTATTTCCTGAAACTTGCATTAAACGCTGCTTAAACATTCTGTGCTGATCATCAGTTGAATCTGGCAGTTGCACACCCTGCTGTTGTGCAAGCGACGCAAGTTCCGTTTGAGCATTTGTGTGATCATCAATCATCATTTGGGCAAATGCTTTTACTGAATCTGATGCAGATTTTGTAAGCGCAAGTTTAGCTGCGTCTACTTCAGCAAGATTGCCCTGGGTTGTTTTAATCATAAAAGCTTTATCTGCTTCAAATTTTAAAGGATAACGAAAAGCGGTTAAAGCGGCAATAATGATGACCGCATAAATTGTTTTTTTCATGTTTGTTGTTTTAAGTTTTTAAGATTGTTATTCAAGCCTGCTTATTGAGGTAATAATTTTTGAAAAAAATTGGACTTTGTTTTCTTTTTTAATAGTACGGATAATACAGTAAACGTTAGAACAGCAGTTGCCCCTGCAACAAGCCATTTTGTGTAAGGATTATATGCCGGCGGCGGAACATATAAAACGCCGCTTGCATCAGCCACAGCAGCTTCGTAAGCATAACGACCGTGCTGCGGCACAAACTCATCATAAAAATGTTCGTACAGGTAATTTAACTGGCGTCGCATCTCTTTTCCGCGCATTGGTTTTCCGTGGCCGGTTGCAACCACTTCGGGCGCAAGTGCAATTATTTTTTTTATCGAATCATTGGCTGCCTGCCAGTCTGGTGTAAAGTAAGCCGGTGGCCTTGAAACCTTTTTTGTTTGAAGAAAGATTGCCTGCATGGCAGATTCGCCTTTCGTAGTAATAAAAGCATCTCCCGCAATAAGTATTTTATCATCATCTCTAAACAAACTAATATGGCCAAACGTATGACCAGGTGTTTGTATGTAACGCCATTCTTTAAAGCCAGGTATTGTACCATCTTCAGGCAAAGCAATTACATGTGCACCCAGGTCTGCAGGCGTTGCAGGATAGATAGAAGCCATGTAAGCCATTAAACCACCGCCAACCGTTGGGTCGGGCGGAGGGTAAGATGATTTGTTTGTTAAATAAGGCAGCTCGAGGTAATGTGCATATACAGGAACTTTCCATTCTTCAACTAATTTTTTTAAAGAACCGATATGGTCAAAGTGCCCATGCGTTAAAATAATTGCTTGTGGTGTTTTATCTCCAAATAATGAAGATGCCATACGCCTTATTTTTGGCAGCGATGTTTTTAAACCTGCATCCACAAGAAACCATTCATCGTTTTGCATATTCTTTACCATGTACAGGTTTACAAAAACATCTTTCATTCCCCATACATTGTTGGCTACTTCAAAATAAAAGTGTGTTTTCTCTTCGTGTTGTTCCATAAAATTGGTTTACTATAAATTAATTTGCAAACAGCGTGCTGTTATTAATTTTTATCGATAATAAATTATCTTATGAATGGCAGCAGCGAATTTGTTGTATTGCATTACGTGCTTAAAGCTGCCTCCTTTCCAAAAGCAAAAACAAGCAACAGGCAGTGGAAAGCTGCATGCAATTTTTAACTTCCATAAAAATCCTGAGATCGCTTTCCTTAATTTAATAACCGGTGGCAGGTTCATTAACACGTGTGTTGTAATTTATTTTTCCGTTGGTATCTTTTGTATAGCTGCCATGCCACATCATCATTATTAAAGAAAAAACAACCAACACAATAAAGGAAATGATTAGCGTAAGTGTATAACGTCTAACATCGAATAAAGGATTATGATCTCTCATATAGTAAGATTTATTGTTTTACAATAATTACCTCGCAACCTGGATACATGCATGAACTTGCATTGAACTGCATGGCTATCTTCTGATTTGGTTTCAACATTTTTATAAAAGATATTTTACATGGGCATTGTAGAATCACCTGAAGCGCCCTGGGAAGTATCAACCATCGGCATGCGTATGTCTGTTGAATCGGATGAACTCATCCCGGAATCCATACCACCTCCCATACCTGGATTGGTACTTACAGAAGATGAATCCATACCGCCTGTATCAGTGTTATTATTTCCGCAGGCAGCAATACAAAACATTAGCGCCGTAACTGCGATTAAAGATTTCAGCTGTTTCATATTGAATACTGTTTTATAAGTATTATGATGTTAATATTATAGTTATTACTTTTTTCTTTTACGCAAGAATGTTACCAAAACCGCTGTTGCAACTGTAGCAATAACCACGTTTCTTACCATCTCTTTACGATTATATTTCCAATCAGCCTTCATACCTCTTTCCGCAAATATGTTTGGAAAAAAACCGTTCCTTATATCATCAATAATACCTTCAAACATATTAATCCGGTCTGCCAGTAACAGGTTTAGCCAATGGCCATATTCTGATTCACTGAACTTAAATGCTTTTCGTCTTATAGCACCGCTTAATCCGGAAGGTGGATTGGGCGTTCCAAACACAGCGCTTATGTTTGGGCGTTCGATGGAATGAAGCACCTCCTCGTTTATGGGTTGTTGCGGCGGTCTTTCCCAGTTAAGACGATTATGATCATCGCCCGTATATTTTTTCATCGGATAAGTTGGTTCATTTTCCAGGATCAGCATCCAGGTTCCAGCCGGGAATTGTTTTATAATCAAAATTTATGCTTTCCATAATTATATTTTTATGCATTTGCAGATGGTGGAATTAAAACAGTTTTAACGCAGTTATCCAGCTTTGCTGAAAAAATATGGTATGCATCAGCCACTTCTTCTAATGGCACCCGATGCGTAATAAGATCTTTGGGACTGATGTGCCCTTGTTGAATATGATTGATCAATTTTGGAAGTAAGCGTTTTACTGATGCCTGGTTACCTCTTATTGTAAGTCCTTTATTTAATGCATTGCCAATCGGCACGAGATTATCTGTTGGCCCATACACACCAACCACCGAAACAATGCCGCCTTTCTTTACTGAATTGATTGCCCAGTGCAATGCAGTTGCAGAGCCTGCCTGCATCATTAATTTTTTACCTGTAACTGTTTGCAAAGGGCTGCCCGCAGCTTCGCATCCCACCGCATCAATGCAAACATCTGCACCAAACCAATCCGTTGTTTTTTTCAGGAATAAAACCGGATCTCTCATTGATTCAAAATTGTATGCTTCAGCAAAAGCGAATTTTTTCGCCATCTCGAGCCTGTATTCAATTCTATCAATTACAATAACTCTTGCTGCACCGAAAAACCATGCACACCTTGCCGCCATTAAACCAACAGGCCCGGCACCAAAAATCACTACGGTATCACCTGTTTTTATGCCACCCATTTCTGCAGCCTGGTAACCGGTTGGGAAAACATCAGTGCACATTACGGCATCATCATGATCCATCCAGTCAGGAATTATTGTGGGGCTTACATCGGCATAAGGTACACGCACATATTCCGCCTGTCCGCCATCAAAACCACCAGCTGTATGCGAATAACCAAAAATACCTCCAACCGCAGTTGCCGAGGCATTTGATTCGTGGCAATTGCCATATAATTCCTGTTTACAAAATGCACATTGCCCACACGCGATATTAAACGGCACTAAAACATTATCACCTACTTTTAAATTTTGTACTGATGAGCCAACTTCTTCAACTACGCCAATAAATTCATGACCGAATGTTGTACCTACGCGGGTATCAGGAACAAGGCCGTGATAAATATGCAGGTCAGAACCGCAGATACACGTACGGGTAACTCTTACAATCGCATCATTTGGATGTTCTATTTTAGGATAAGCTTTGTGGGCTGCACGTACGCGATAAGGGCCCCGATAATTCATTGCTAACATAAGTATGGATTTAGAATTTCAGTTATACGGCATAAAAACTATGCCGCAACAATTAGTAGTTATAAAAAATATCATTCGTTTTTTATAAGCAAAAAATGGGGAAGCGTTGATTGTAATTGTTGAATTAAATATGCATTGAATTGTAATTAATTTATGCGCCTTGGCTGGATAGAGGTGTTAGGTTTAAAAAATAAAAAGCCTGATGCCAGTTATAAAAATCCTCAGAAAGATCGCTTTTTTATAAACAGAGTTGATTCTTTTATCTGGTTCAGTTTTCACTAGTCTTCTTATAAAATGATGAGCGTAAGGGAAGATAAAATACAATTAAGTAAGACGCAGTTCCTGTACAACTAGTTTTAAATGTGACGGAACAAAAATGGCTTAAACCTTTCTATCTAAATGAACATACCCGCCGTCTACATGAAAAAATTCACCATTAACTGAAACAGATTTTGGAGACAATAAGAAAGTTGCTGTATCAGCAATTTCATCAGGGATTGTCATTCGTTTACCAAACGGAATTTTTGAATTGACTTCGTTTAGTTTCTCTTCAGGGTCTGATTGCTGGTTAATCCACCATTCATATTGCGGCGTCCAGCATTCGGCAACAACGATAGCGTTCACGCGAATACCATATTGAAATAATTCATTTGACCATTGTATTGTTAATTCAAAACGAATACCGTTTGCAGCTGCATAACCAGAAGTGCCACCCTGCCCGGTTTCAGCAACTTTTGAACAAATATTTACAATATTGCCTTTGCTTGCCTGTAAATATTTTAAAGCAAAATGTGCCATTAAATAATAGTGGCCTGCATTTTTTTGTAATGACTCAATAAACTTTTCATAGGTCCCATTTTCAAGCCCTACGCCATCGTTTAAACCTGCATTATTTACCAGGCCATCTATGTGCTGAAACTCATTAAAAATTTTATCAACTGCATTTTTACAAGCATCTGTTTTGGTAAGATCAGTAATAACAGAAAAACATTTTTTATTTTTCTGTTTAAGTTCATTTAAAAGCTTTATTGTTCGTTCTTCATCGCGGTCAACTATACATGCAATTGCATCTTCATCAGCAAGTTTCCTTACGATACTTTCACCTATACCGCTGGCGCCGCCGGTAACAATAAACACTTTATCCTTTAAATTCAAATTCATGATTTCATTTTAATACATAATGTATCGCAATGCAAAAATCATATTTTTATTTACATGGTGCATTTGCATTTATGCTTCCTTGCCGCCAACAAAAACTTTATCAATATCTATTTTACCATGCATAACATTTATAGAAGCTTTACCTGCTTTTAAAGTAACGGTTCCAAAACCAGTAGCTGTTGAAAGAAAAGAAGTAAAGTCGCCGATTTTAGAATCAACATGTAACGTTTTGTCAACCGCATCATAACGCAAACCTGTAAGCGCCTGCAACATTCCATAACTGCTCATCGCACGTGCATACCAATGCCCGCATTCATATTCATTAAAAGGATTGCGTATTTTGCCATCATACCTGTTGCGACAAAGCTTCACAATGTCCAGGCCTTGTTGTACATGACCTCTTTCCATCAAATGTGCAGCAACCTGGTATTCGATGCCAGTCCAAACCTCATCGCTATAAACAAATGGCAATGATAACTTGCCGCCTTTAGGCCATGTACATAATAGTAAACCACCTTCATCACCTAAAGCATAGGCAGGACGCTGCGGGTTTGCATGTTCTTTCAACGTTTTCTTGAGATTGTATTTATGAACCGAAAGTAAATGATTGCCTACTTTTTTCTCGTCAACAAAAGACGGAAGTGCGCACATGCTGCCAATCCACGCACCTAAAATTCCATCGCTCAAACAACCCTTTCCATACTGATATTTCGGCCCTTCTTTTTTTAATATCTCGATGGCTTCAGCAGAATAATCACCGCCAAAAGATTTTGCCGTTGCAGGGTTTTCTGCTTTAAGATTTTTGTATTCAATATCCTGGAAAAAATATTCGCCATTATAAAGGTTTGTTTCAAGATGAGCTTTGCCTTTATTGTATAAATCTTCATACTTGCTTACATCCTTATTCAAATGCTTGCCCATTAAAGTGATGGCAGTTAAAGCACCGAGATAAAAAGAAGTGATCATTCCATCTGGTCCCCAGAATTCTATATCATAAGTATTATGATGCGGCTCTTCAACTACACCCTTATTTTGCGGGTCCCATGTTTCAATACAATAATCCATGCTTGTTGTAATTACAGGATAAATTTTTCGAAGCCATTCATTGTCGCCGCTAATCCGCCATTCTCTGTACACTTTCATGATGCCGCCAAGCTGTCCGTCAGACGCCGCATGAAAATCATGTTTCAACGGACTGATAGGCATGTTTGCCCTAAAGCCCTGGTGACCTTCTTTATTTTGATTTTCGCAAAACTCTGTATTGCGCAATGTTTTTTCTAATGCCGGAAACAAATGCGGTATTGCCTGCGCATAATTCCAAACATGCGTGCAGGAACCATGACAACAGCCACCATCATCACCGCAACCTTCCCAACTCCAAAGCCTGCCATCATATTGCCGCAAAACAGTTGGAGATTTTATGATAGTAAGATTTGCAGCAACAGCTTCAATTACTTCAGCCGGTAACGTACTTGCATAAAATGCATCAGAAAATAATTTGCTTTTTGAATGCAAATCGTCGTAATTTTTTCGCCAGTAATCCGCTACTTCTTCAACATTATTAAAGCGGCTGGTATACCAGGGTTTATAATTTGATGATGGACTTTTCTTTCCATTGGCAACACCTAAATCTTCCGGGGCGTTACAACAACCGCTGTCTGCATTGCAATCTTTTGCAACAACATCACCAATATGCAAATTACTTTCAGGAACATACCATGCCATCATCAACTTTATTGTTTTTGAAGCGCCTGCAGCCAATGTAAATGGAACAAATAATGAAGCACCCGGTGCATCTTTTTCAACCGGGTCAGCAGCTCTTGTTTTTACATCATGCACCGTGTTCCATGCCATCGTAAGCGGATCCCACCAGCCACCGCGAAACCAGCAATGATCAACAATTGTTTTATCATCATCAGTAAAAATCGCAAACCTTGCTTCGGCTTCAGGTTTGTCTTTTACAGCTTCCTGCATTAATACAAAGCCATTGTTAGTGGCAGCAATTTTATTAACTGCGCCATCCGTATTTACTAAAAAATTTTTTGTATTAAATGAAAAAACCGCTTCAATAGCTTTTTGCTGTTTTATTAGTAAATGTGTATTCCAGTGCGCCAACAGGCATACTGCTGTTGTCTTCATCTGTTGGTATAAAGGGGCTCCATCCCTTGATTGATGTTTGTAAAGGAATATCAATATCCTGCAACTGGATCGTTGCAAAAGGAAAATGCGTTTTAAATTCTGCTTTTTGAAAACGCGGCAAACCATAAGTAGTTCCTGCAGCACCATTACCCGTACCACGCTGACCAAACATTTTCCAGTCAGGAACAGGGCCTTCCAATACTTTTACACCGTTTGTTAATCCCTTAATTGCTATTGCTGAAAACAGCGCAGGCTCGTTAAATATTTCAGGTTTATTGCGCACACTCATGTGTGAAATAGCGCCTGTGCCTTCCAAACAAAACATGCCGGCACCTAACCCACCGATGGGGAAAGCAACACGATTTAAATATTCACCAGTATAAGATGAATTATATTTTCTTTCGGTTAAAGGAGTTCCTTCTTCATTATTTTTTTGCGCACCCTGGGATTCTTCTGCTTTTAATAAACCAGGGCTTATAGCAACGCCGGTGCCACCTAACACAACTGATTTTAAAAATGAACGTCTTTTTTGAGTTTTATCCATATCAAATTGTTTATGTAATTATTACCATTTCTTTTTTAACTGATGATGCAATGTTGCTTTCAATATAACCGCCTAACTCAAGATATTTTTTATACCGATGATTGTATAATGCTGTTTTATTTTCATCAGGATAATATATAACATCAAACCCCTGCCCCATTGCCTGCATTGCATCTTCTACTTTATCATAAATTCCCGCCGCTGTTGCAGCAAACATAGCAGCACCTAATGCGCAGGTTTGTTCAGCTTTATTTATTTTGATCGGCATATTCATTACATCAGCCATCATCTGCATTATAAATGATGATTTTTTTGCAACACCACCAATTCCAATCAACCCTTTAACCGGAATATTTTGCTGAATAAAACATTCAACAATTGCTCTTGCTCCAAAACAAGTTGCTTCAGCTAATGAGCGAAACAATTTTACTGCATCTGTTCCCAAATCCAAACCTGTTACAGAACTTTTTAATAAGGCATTTGCGTTTGGCGTGCGGCGTCCATTAAACCAATCAAGGCTCATCTCATCATCTTCATGCAATGGCATCATTGCCGCCTGTTTGTTTAATGCAGGAATAATTTTATCTGTAATATTTTTGATAATAGAATCATCAAGTATATCTTTTGAAAGATTTTCAAGCGGCCATGACAGCAATTTTTTAAACCACGCATACACGTCACCAAACGCTGACTGACCCGCTTCCATTCCAATCATCCCGGGAACGATGGAACCATTTACAGAACCGCAAATGCCCTGCACAAATTTACCCTCCATATCTTCAACAGGTGCCACCAGCATATCACAGGTTGATGTGCCCATTACCTTGCTTAAATAATATGGTTCTATCTGTCCGCCAACAGCACCAATGTGTGCATCAAATGCGCCAACGCCAACAACAACATTAGTTGACAAACCCAAACCGTCTGCCCATTCGGTGCAAAGATGCCCGGCAACTTTATCTGCAGTATATGTTTCAGTTCCTACCGTAGAAATGTAACCCCCCAGGTTTTTGTCTAATGATGTAAAGAAATTTTCCGGTGGATATCCATTCCATTCCTCTGCCCACAAAAGTTTATGCCCTGCTGCGCAAACGCTGCGTTTCATTTCATTAATATGCCTGCCACCTGTTAATAAAAACGGCATCCAGTCACAATGTTCAACCCAGCTATAACATGCTTCCTTTACGTTTATGTTGTTGCGAAGAATATGCAGCAACTTACTCCAGTACCATTCAGATGAATAAATACCACCAACGTATTTTAAATAGTTTACTTCAAATTTTTTTGCATGATTGTTTATCTCTTCCGCTTCCTGCGCAGATGTATGGTCTTTCCATAAAATAAACATTGCATCAGCATCATCAGCAAATTCGGGATGCAACGCAAGAGGCATACCCGCTTCATCAACAGCAACAGGAGAAGAACCTGTTGTATCAATTGAAATTGCTTTTATGTTATTACGAACATCGTCACTTACTTTTTGCACACAATCTTTTATTGTATGCTGAAGCCCTTCAATATAATCCAAAGGATGCTGGCGAAATTGATTTGTTTCTGCATTGCAATACAATTGTTTTTTCCATCTTGGATATTCAAATGTTGATGAGGCAAGTTCGTTTCCATTCGCTGCATCAACAACAATTGTTCTTACTGAATCTGTACCATAATCAACACCAATTACATAAGCTTCACTCATTTTCTTTCGTTTTCATAATGAATAAAAAAATGACACATCAACACTATTAACCCATATTTCATATTCAAAAATTTAATCTATTTATTAGCTTTTACAAGCATCATTTTAGTCCACAAAAATTTATTGTTGCCTGTTGTTGTTTTAAACTGAATAGTAGCAGCGTTATTCAACTCTGTTATATGAATGTTGCCGGCAAACATTTCTTTTACTTTTTGTTTATCTGCAGCAGAAGATGACTGCCAATCTGAAATTTGTGTTTGCCGTTGCCACAAAGAAAAATCGCAACCGTTTGGTTGTTTTACGTAAGAGATATAAAGTTTGTAGTTGCCAGCAGGAATATCACCCAATACTATTTTTAATTTACTGTCGTCGGTTGCTGTTATATCAAAGCTCTGTCCTTCATCATTACTATCCCAAACTGTTTTCACGTCAATATCTTCACCCAAAACAACATTTGAAAACTGCGGATAAATATTGATAGTATCAGGTATATAAACCTTTGTATTTTCAGTTGTATTTGATGATGTTAATTGCGGAGGCTTATTGCAGTAGAAATAACTGACAGAAGTATATAAACCAGGAACAGCATTGTGTTCGCCGCCATGTTCGATACTTTGATAAATACTTTTTTCGAATGACATTTTATCGGAGAGATAAAATCGGTAACCACCTGTTCGTGCAAAGGCTAATGAATAATCCAACGCACCATGCAAAGGCAAACTCAATCTAGAATCCCAGCGATTTAACAATGCATACCAGCCGCCATTAAAATAATCTTCAGAACCTGTACCATGAAAGCGCATTTCGTTATCAACAACTGTTGAATCATCGCCTTCAAAAAAAATTGTCATACCTGTTTTTACACCTTGTGCCTGCAACACAGAACCAACATAGTGACCTTTGCCTTGTATGTTTAGAAAAATATGCGGCTCGCCGTTTTTTGTTCTTTCGCTATTATCGATAAGCATAAAATTTTCCTTCTTTATCAGCATTACGTGGTTGAAGTGTGTAATAAATTTTTGTATGCAAATCAATCTTTGATAACGCACTATCTTTTGCATTTAAATAATAGAATTCTATTCTTGCTTTTTTATCAAAAGGCATTGGGAGAAAACTATAACAAATATTATTTTCAGAACCGAGTAATAAACTTTGCATAGAAGGTTTGCCGAATGCAAAACCAAAAAAATCTGCAACGGACAATCAATAGCAGGTGTGTTTTCATCATCCCAAAAAACGCGCATAATAATGTTCTTATACAGCGAAGCAAAACTGCTTGCAGGACTGATTTCAATACCTGTAATTCTTCCACCAGCATTCAATGCAAAGATTTGTTTTGTATTACCGGGTGCAATCGAAAAAGATGTATCAGTAATTTTTGTATCAGCATTATTTAAAGCAATTGTTTTTGCTTTATTCACTTCATTATTATTCCATAAATTATTGATAGAAACCAATGCAGTTTTTATATCATTAGTGATGTTTGTTGTAAATGGTTGCACTGTTGTTCTTTTATTATATAACCTGTAACCAATCTGATGGAACATCATTTTCTTTCCCCTGCTAACAATAACGCAATGCTTTTGAAAAAGCATCGGATAATAACAATAATATCCGCCTAACTGATTACCGCAAAGCGGCTGCACAAACGGATAAACTTTACCAGAAAAAAGGTCCATGTAATTAATGGAAAGCGTTGGTTGCTTTGCATCATCAATATAAAAATCAAGTGTATCGTGTGTTGGCGTTGGTGTCCATATGCGATTAACAACACCAGTTCCTTTCACATCAAAAATTACAAGACTGCTATCAGCATTTCTTCTTATAAAAGAATATTCACCACCAAAGCCATCATTATTACCGCCTGTTGTATCATAGCTTGAAACCTGCGCCGAGTAAGTGTTTGAGCGATACGATGGCAAGTCGCTGATGTTATAAAAATTTTTCAATTCATCAACAACAGTAATTGTTTTTTGTGCAATACAAACATGTTGCAGTACATAACAACATACATAAAAAGGTTAATCTCATTATGGCGATATTTATAAAACTGCTAACAGACTGGCTCAGTCTGGCAGACTGAGCCAGTCTTTAATTACTTAATCAAATTATGCTAACACTTTGTATCCTTTCCATCCATAATATAAGATGAATAAGAATAATGGTATCGGTACAAGAAACCCTGCGGACATACCATAAGCATCAGCTACAGCTCCCATTATAGGCGGAAACACTGCGCCTCCGGCAACCGCCATCACCAAAAAAGAGGAAGCCTCTTTGGTTTTCTTTCCAAGTGATTTAATAGCAAGCGCAAAAATTGTTGGAAACATAATCGACATAAAAAAGAAAACGCCGTAAAGCGCAATCAGCGAAACCCAGCCAAACTCAAGCGACACTATGGGTAAAAGAATGCAAATTATAAGTGAATAAAGAGCGAGCATTTTAGTAGGCTTAAAATACCGCATCAAAGCGCTGCCCGAAAAACGCCCCAGCATAAATAACAAAAACCCAAGCGATAAAAAATACGGTGCATATTGTACATCAAAACGCGGGTGCATATCATGGTCGGTAACAAAATTTATCAGGTAACTAAAGACGCCTGTTTGAGCAGCGACGTAACATGCCTGCGCAGCAAAGCCCAATGTAAAATGCCTGTTCTTCCACAATGGCTTTGGAGATATGTACTCAGGAGCATCAACACTGGCTACAATACCGGATTCTGAAATTTGCGTTACACCGTGCGCCGCAATTTCATCTGCCTCAGTTATCTCAGGCAATTTGATACGCATAAAAATGAATGCGATAGCTAAAACAATTAACCCGATTATAGCAAAAGGCAGAATAATTGAAATCATTTTTTCACCTTCAACATGGCTTTGGTTGCCATAAATATATAGGGCGATTAATGGTCCTATCATCCATGCAAGTCCATTAAAAGATTGGGAAAAATTTATTCGACGCTCTGCTGTTTGAGGAGGACCAAGTTTTGTTGTATACGGATTAGCTGCAGTTTCCAGTGTTGCCAACCCAGCACCGATAATCAACAGACAAATCAAAAACAAAATGAAAGATTGGAAGCTCGCAGTTCCCGCAGCAATCAAGGCACCGGCTGCAAAAAGAGAAAGCCCGAAAATAATTCCCTTTTTATACCCGTATTTCTTCATAAACCTTCCTGCAGGTATAGCCATTCCAAAATAAGCGCCGTACAGGGAAAATTGAATAAAGCTTGATTGCCATTTTTGCAAATGCAGCATCATCTGAAAGTTTTTATCCAGCGTATCGAGCATGCCGTGCGCTATTCCCCATAGAAAAAATAAAGCGCTGATTGCGGCAAATGGGCCAAGATAATTAATGCCGTCTCTTACAAAGAGCGATGGTCTTTTATTTTTCATTCGTACATTTTTGTTTTTTCAATGGCCTCATGGAACGCCCTGATGTATTTATTCCGTGTATGAAAAACATTTTACATGGGCGTTTCATTTTGCCGATACTTTTTATTTATACAACGCTCCATAATTATTGCAGGCTCTATAATCGGCGCCTTCTGTTTCAGAACCAAATGCATTCCATGCAGAAGGGCGGAAGATTCTTTCTTCTTCAATATTATGCATACAAACCGGAATGCGTAACATAGAAGCCAGTGTAATTAATTTATCACCGATATGACCATAACTTATTGCACCATGATTTGAACCCCAATGCAACATAACATTATACACATCAGTAAAAGCGCCTTTGCCGGTGATGCGCGGCACAAACCATGTTGTGGGCCAGGTTATATCTGTTCGTTTATCCAATGCATCATGAACATTTTGCGGCAAGTCAATTGTTTCGCCTTCTGCAATTTGCAATGCAGGACCAAGACCTCTTATTAAATTAATGCGGCACATGGTTACAGGCATACCACCTTTTGTTACAAATTTTGATGAGAAGCCACCACCTCTGAAATAATCTTTATTGCCCGGATACCATGTTGTTGCTTTTAAACATGCATCCACTTCATCATTATTAATTTCCCAGAAAGGTTTCATTACTGGTTTGCCATTGCGTTGTTGTTGTCCTGTTCCATCTAAAGTTGCGGAGCCGGAATTTATAAGATGAATGAATCCTTTGGCTGCTGATGCTTCGGGCTTCCATCCGGTTACGCGTTCAACAGCTTCCGGACTCCAGTATGTTCTCACATCAGCAAATATTTGTGCCGTGTTGGTAAGCAAATAATTAAACAACATGCTTACACCATTATAGCAATCATTTTCTGTTGCTACTGTATATGGTGCACGAGTACCATTCCAATCAAATGATGAATTCAATATCGCTTCAGAAAAATCACCGTTCGGTAAAAAATCTGTCCATTGACGTTGACCTTGAAATCCCGATACAATTGCATTATGACCTAATGCTTCTTCACCAAAACCTTTATCTTTTAAATGCGGATTGCCTTGCATCAAATCACGTATAATCAACGTCATCTTTACAACAAATTCCCAATCTTTATCTTTTTGTTCTCTTGATGATTGTTTTTCTTTTCTATTGGCAAGGTCATCACCTTCTTTACAATTTTTCTTTACCCATTCGAGTGCTTTTTTAAATTCATCTTCATTATAAATTTTCTTTTCGATGCGCCGCAATACTTCAGTAGAATCAACATATTCATTACGCATACCAAGATATTCTCTGAAGAAATCAGGCACTACAATAGAACCTGCAATACCCATGCACACAGAACCTATTGCGAGATAAGATTTGCCACGCATAATGGCAACCGCCAAACCCGCCTGCGCAAAATTTAATAAGCGTTCTTGTACATCTTCCGGAATTGTTTCATCACCCAAATCCTGCACCTCTCTTCCATAAATTCCAAACGCCGGCAAACCAAACTGGTTATGCGCAGCCAATGTTGCTGCGAGATAAACAGCGCCTGGTCTTTCCGTTCCATTAAAACCCCAAATTGCTTTTGGCAACAAAGGATTCATATCCATTGTTTCACTTCCGTAACACCAGCATGGCGTAACAGATAATGACACACCAACATTATTGCTTTCAAATTTTTTTGCGCATTGCGCTGCTTCATATACACCACCAATACATGTATCTGCAATCACACATTCACCGGCGAACCATCAGGATAACGCAATTCTTTTTCATATAATGCAGCAACATTTTGCGCCATCTTCATTGTAGTTTCTTCCAGCGATTCACGAATGCCACCTAATCGTCCGTCAATTATCGGGCGAATACCAATCTTTGGATAATCTGTTTTTTGACTCATGAGTTTTAATTATGAATTATGAGTTATGAATTATAATTTATAATTCACCATTTATAATTATTTAAATGCTGTTTGTACTTCATTCAAAGACACGCCTAATAATTTTTGACTGATTGCATCTAATGCTTTTTCATCACCGGTAAAATGATATACAGATTGTTTATGTACGATGGATTGATTGGGTTTTAAAAAAGCGGCAGGTGATACGCTTTCAATTTCATAAAATGGACCCATCTGTGAACCGTCAGCTAAAGGACCATCGTTGTACGCATTTACTGCATCGCCGGAAAAAGTTGGCTTTGTTGTATTCCACTCCTGGTTTAAATATTTTGCTGAAGCATCAGGCTCAAACATGGCAATCGTTAATACTTTATTCTGCGGGTCGTAACTGCCTAAAACAGGCTTTGCATATTTTGGTTTGATGCCGAGTTTGCCACGGCTTTTACCATCAGCTTTAAACAATAATTTATTATCATCATGCCTTAATCTGTCAGGAGGAATCTGCCCGAAATAATCAGTCGTGGCAACATTTTTAAAATCTTCTCCGGCAGCATTTTTATAAGGCACAACAATTACTGTTGCCGGTGTATTTTTCATCATGTCTAATATCCAGATGCAAGGCATGCCGGTTGCTTCCGTCCATTCATCTTTACCGGTGTTCGCTAATGTATTTGTTGTTTTATAGCCCACAACTTTTACACTTGTATCTAATGATAAACCTGTGCTCTTATTTATATCATCATTGTTTAAAATATCAACCGTTCTTGTAACAGATAATTGCAATGGTGTGCCTTTATAATTTGTAAGCTGCATATCGTTTTGCATGGTTACACTGTTGTTTGTTTGAGCAGTTACTTTCCATGGTTCGGTATCAAATGGTGCAGGTGTTTTCCAATGATTAAACACCATTGAATCACCCGGGTTAAAGAACAATGAAAACCGGCCACCTTCAGGGCCCAGCCATAAACGATTCTCACCTCCGTAAGCGTTCATGTGTGCATCCGAAGGGCCGGTAAATGCTTTATAGTTTACCCAACCGAAACTAAAACCCTCATTACCATTGGCGGTTGATGTAAATACTTTTGCCTGGTATTTTGGGGATATGATTATTTGCGCATTATCATTACTGGATTTTAAAACAATAACGCTATCATGTTGCTTTAAAAAATCTAAATCGTAACCAAATGTTCCTTTTTGATAAGTTGATGAATCTGCATCTTCAGTTGCCTGGTTTTCTGTTGTTGAGTTGTTGCATGATGAAACTAACATAATAATAAAGGGGATAATGGTTAAAAGTTTTGTTGCTATCAAAGCATCAGAGAATAACAATCTTTTTTTACTATGCATATTTAATCGTTTAAGCTTTTAGTTAAAAATTTTTTAAACACTGCCGCAACTTTCGCGAACAATCAATTTTGCTTCTACAATAACATCTGTATTTTTTTTACTCTTATTATGCAGCCTGTTTATTACAAGTTTCACCGCTTCTTTACCAATATCACTTAATGATTGGCTTACATAACTCACAGGCGAATAAAAAAAATCAAATGCATCACTTTCATCAAAAGAAATAATCGCCAAGTCTTCGGGCACTTTTATTTTAAGTTTGTTGATTTCTTTTAAACCTGCAACCGCAAGTGAGTTTGTTGCAAAAAACAAAGCATCAATTTGCAAAGGCTTAAGCAATGCTTTTAATTTAATGGCAACGTCTTTTTCAATATGCTGATAACTTGCTTCTACCAGCCATTCTTTTTTAAACCTGATATTTCTTTCTTTCAGCGCTTTCTTATACCCTCGTTTTCTCTCCTGTATATGCGACTGCGCTGTATCGTACGCAACCATACCAATTTTTTTACGATGATTTTTTATTAATTGCTTCACGGCTTTTTGCGATGCGCTGCAATTATTTATATGCACGCAATCTGCGCTGATTTTTGGAAAGTAACGGTCTATTAAAACAACCGGCACGCCCCTGTTCATAATATTTTTTATTTGTTCTTCTGTACCCGCAGCCGGCGCAATAATAAACGCATCTACCAATCTTGTTGAAAACACATCAATTAAATCAAGTTGGTTATCCGCATTTTCATCACTGCTGCCGAAGATTACCACATAACCGTGCTTCTTGGCTTCATCTTCTATAATTCTTGCAATGCTTGAAAAAAAAGGGTTTGAAATATCAGCCACAATTAAACCAATAGTTTTTGTTTTGCCCATCTTTAAACTCTTGGCAATAAGGTTTGGCTGATAATTTAATTCCGCCGCAGCCTTACGTATTCTTTTTACCATGTCTGCGCCAACTCTTGCTTCTTTTTCTTTACCATTTAATACATAAGAAACAAGCGCTGCCGATACGCCTACTTGTTGCGCGACATCTTTAAGTGCTATCTTCTTTTCCAATATCTGATTATCTTTTTCTAATGTTTGGTGCTATTATTACATAATCAATCTTTGCGCGTCATTCGAGGAACGAGACATCTCACGAATTGAAACTGCTCACACTCAAGAGATTTTTCCCATCGTCGAAATGACGTTCTAAGCGAATTGCAATATCAATGCAACTTAATACAAGACACGTTTAATTAATCTTCTAATTTAATACTCAAACAATTTATAATTCATTTGCTATTTCTTCAGGTTTTAAATTCCACGGTATTATTTTTTTCAGCTTGCCGCTTTTATCATATTCTGCAACAAAAGGAAAATGCTGAATATTGTAATACTTCTGCACAACAAACGTATAACCCTCAGATCCGATTTTTATATTTTGATGATTCGATAATTTATATGCATCATCAAACGCTTTTACTTCTTTTATATCTACATAAGAAATCATTACAAGCTGATTATTCTGCAACTTGCTCATGCGTTTCAACATAGATTCTGTAAACGCTTTACAATGTTCGCATGTTGGCGAAAAATAAATCAATATAACCGGTTTATTTTTTTCTAAGCTGATTGTAGGTGTATCCTTCTCCGTTGGTTAATCTTATTTTGAAAGGTGGAATGCCGTTAGTGCTGCTTTGTGCAAAGCCGTGTAAATAACAAAACAAAGCAAGTACAATGAATATGTTTTTTCTGAACAGTATGCAATTTTTTGAAATCAATATTTTTTATTGAAACCTGGCAGGTTGTTGAAATCTGCCAGGTTATAAGATTAATAAATTTAGTTTACTTCTAAATGATCTTTATCAGGCAAAGGCGGAAATGGATTGTGCGGCTCTGTTTGATACCAGAAAACAGTTGTGGCAATATCATCCTGCAAAGGAAGATAACGACCGCCTTCTCTCCAGCCCAATGCCTGTATAGTTACTTTTAAATTTTTATCAAAACGAATTGGATCTTTTATATGCCAGCGATATAATCCAAAGCGTTGCGCAATCTGATAATGACCATCACCTTTAATAACCTGGTGCAATCCTGTGTATGGAGTTGAAAATTCGGTATAGTTTACTTCTTCAACACCTGCATCATTTTTTTTGCGTGTATCAAAATCATAAGCGCCGCAAAAATAATCTTCAGTGCCTGTACCATTAATAGTTGGATAATCTGTATCACCATCTATAAAAAATTTAATTTCTCCTTCGCCCCACCAGCCATTGTTATGTACACCATAAGCCATGTAGGTACCAACGTACTGGCCTTTACCCTGGATGCTGTCAACCAACACATAATCTTGTTTATACGGCAAAGGATTTGTACGGCGGAATTGTGCATGAAAATAACCTGCATCTTTTGGCACATCAGTTAGGGTATAATCAACCTGGTAATATAAAACCATGTCTTCGTTGTTTATATTTTCCATAGTTATCCTGCACTTTTTTCTGAAAGGCATTGGCCAGTAACAATTAAAACCACTGCCTGGATTTGCACAAACGGCTAATGAACTCATTTGCGCAAACTTACCCCAGCCTTGCCCGAAGAAATCTCCGGCAGGTACTTCAACAGAAGGTGTTGTTTCATCATCCCAATAAAAACGAAGTATTGAATAGCGCCATACGCCGGTTGGTGTCATCCATATATGTTGTATTGCACCCGGGCCATCAATTTCTGCAACAGTAAATGTTGTATGCGCTTTTATAACTACACTCGGGCTAACCTTCCAGCCTTTACCTAAATCTCTTGATGCATTTTGACCTGTACCAGTTGTTGCCATGCCGCCTTTGCCTTTTTCGCCCGTAAAATTTTCGGGACTAATAGAACGCGACTTAGCATCAGACGTCATATAAATGTTACTCATGTCTGTATTAATACCATTGAATGATTGCGCGAATGCGCCAGCAGATATACAACTTGCTAAAGCGATTAATAACTTTTTTTTCATGTGCTATTTTTTTTGTTTGTTATTACATGGACTTGCCAAGGTTATAAAATCAATTTTTGAATATTTTATTTACATCAACCTGCTATTAATAATATTTTTCTAAATAAAAATTATTTAAAATTAATTCCCGGCACTATTTCTGCCGCCGTTTTTCTGCTTAATCCAAAATAAAACTTTTGCCCAGGAAAATATTTTTCTCTCATTTCAAAATTCTCAAATGCCACGCCGCCCGGAATATTAATGTAATCACTTTTGTTGCTGCTTCCCCCGCTCCAATATTTGGCTCTTCCATTTACACGCAGATGCAATGAAGTATCTGCCTCTTCTTTTTCCTTTCTCCAATATTGCGTTAATTTAAAAAACGGGCGATACCGCCAACTCCATCTCGCATAATATTCTGCTTGCTGCGGCCACGATGAAAGCGAAGAAAAACTTTCATTAGTTTCAGCCAAAACAATATAGTCATCATTTTTATCTCTCAACAATTCATCAGCAGGAAATTCTTCTTTTTCTATAAAATCAATTCCATCAAACCCGCTGTATAACTCACTTGCATTTACAATTTTATTTTTTAAGTATAATAACCGAAGTCTCGAATAATTACCCATAGTTGCAGTAAGTGCGCATCGCTGCATAGCTGCACTATTTTCTCGGTGAATATTTCAAAACGCAATTCTTCCGGATGATCATTACGAATACTTATTTTAAGATATGGATGTGCGCCATTTAAAAATTGCTCCATAAATACATACACAGAAAGCTCCTCAACATCCGGGTGCTGCGAATCGGGATGCGTTATTACGCCACGGCTTATTGCAGAAGGATAATAGCGGCCAGGATTTGCGCTATCACCTGCCCACATAAACTTTCCCCATTTACCATCAACAAGTGACGGTGAAATTTCACTGAATTCCATTTTCCCATTAACCACAGGTTCAACAGCAATAAAATTTATCTTTTCAACATGACCCATAAACTCATAACCTACACGTATTAATCCACGGGGGCCACCTTCTTTTTTCTCTCCTGCAGATTCAATATCAAAAGGCCAAAGCCCGAAAACAATTCCATTATGAATGCCCCATACTGCAGGGCTTTTTTCATTTACCGGTCTTATCCATTCCGCATTTCCTGTTATTGCCTGCGCTTCGGGTTTTTTTGTAGTAAATAACGCTAAGGCCCAAAGGAGAAAAATTTTCTTATAAATAAAATGGAAACGCATTATTATGAAACTTCAATTACAATTATTGCTTTATTATTTTTTTATTACTTACTCCGGGACGAATTTGAAAACATTTATTTAATTTTTTAATCGCATAAATTATGGGTTGATGCCTGCCTGCGCAGACATCAATACCCATATACTTAAGAGACAAAAAATCCTCCATGGTTGAATAAAATCAATACCCCACATTTTGTTTATATGCACCGTAAGAATAATTCATTTGCGGTTGCGGTATCGGCATAAATTCATCGCGACCCGCAGTGAAATGTCCATCCTTCATCCATGGTCTGCCACGCGGATATTCTTTTGCGAAATATGCATTTAATACAGGTTCGGCAATACCCCAGCGCACAAGATCATACCATCTTACACCTTCCATTGCAAACTCTAAACGATCTTCCCACATCAATGCTGTCCAGGCAAAAGCATTGGTCCAGGTGCAATTAACACCATCCTCGTAAAGGCTTATTTTATAGGGAAGTGTTGGCGTGCCGTTAGCAAATTTTAATCTGTCTGTACTGTTGGCTGCACGCTGACGTATCTCGTTAATGATGGGTAATGCTTCTTTTTCTCTTCCAAGCCTGATGAGTATTTCAGCTTTCTGCATTAAAATTCTATCATATCGGATAGCAATTTCATTTTTAGAATTCCACATCCAGAAAAGATTTACAAGACCGGGGCAATCAGATTCTACATTTTCTTTTAGTGAATTAAAGAAACCATAATTGTTTGGATCTCTTGCGCCGGTGCTATCAAACAAAATATTTTGTTGGTACTTCCATGGCAAACCGGGAATAGCAACGGTATGGCCAATGCGTGGATCCCAGGTGTTAGAAGCAAAATATGTTTGTTTGTTCGTTATTTCTGCATCATTGAAATTATCAAACATAGGAATTCCGTTCGCATCAACCCTGAAAGCATTTACCATATCGTAAGATGCTTTATGAAAATCGCAGCAGCTGAAATAAGGCGGCCACCATGGCGCATTCAAAGGTGTGCCACCGTTTAAATTACCGTTTGGTGTACCATCACTATGCGTGTATTGCCATTCAAAAATTGACTCAGGTGAATTGTTATCATATGAATACAAAAAGTTTTCAGCAAAGTCTGGCGCAAGACTGTACTTTCCGCTATTAATAATATCATCTGCCAGCGTTAATGCCTGCGACAACCTTTCTTTATTTACATTTATAACCTTGTTACTATCATCCTGTTCATACGCCATCCACATTAAACATCTCAAGCATTTCTGCTTCTGCTGCATATTTTGTTGGGCGGCCCTATATCTGCTTGTGTGGCCGGTAAAACACTTGCAGCGGCTGCAAAATCATCATAAATGTGTTGCCATAAATACAAATCGTTTTGCGCCGTATCAGGATGATTGGGCATTTTTGCAATTGAATCGGAGGATACATTTTCATCATAATAAGGAATCCATTTGTACCACTTTTTAAGATCTAAAAAAAAGTAACCTCTGAGAAAACGCATTTCTGCAATTCTTTGGTCTCTAACATTATAAGCTGATGCATCAATGGTGTTTAAAGCTCTTAGTGCTGAATTGCATCTTGATATACCTTCATATTGACCATACCAGATGCCATCATTATTACCTATGCTTGGATTATTCAGGGAAAACACTTCCCATTGATACCATGGAAGCTGGTCGCCAATACCACCGCCACCTTTATAAGAATCATCTGATTTTATATCGGCCAGCCAGGGACTTAATTTTTGATTGAGGATACCTTCATGCGGTAGCCATGCATATGCTGCAATTACAAGCCCATCAACATTTTCGGGTGTACTTACTCCTTCTTCTGTTACTACGCCCTGCGGTGTAACATCTAAGAGTTTTTTGCAGCTGGCTATTGAGAAAATAATACCCGATAACAGTATATAATTTAATGTCTTTTTCATGTGTATTTTTTTTGTTTTTATGTCACATGTAATTTTGTAATTCTATGCGTTGTTTCAATAAATAATCAGAATGATACTTCAATACCTGCTTTAAAAATCTGTGGCCTTACATAAGGATTGGCGTATGATTCTCCGTTAGGTGTTTCAGGATCAGGCCCGGTGAAATTGCTGCTCTCAAGGCTTAAGAGGTTTTCAGCCATTACGTAGAAATAAAATTTTTCCATGCCTAACCTGTTGCTGAACGATTTTGGAAAGTTATATCCAAGCTGAATGTTTCTTAATTTAAAATAACTGCCCGGTTCTATAAGATAGGTTGATAACCTAAGCTCATCATTAACATTGTTCAATGATAAAGCAGGGATAGTTGAACTTGTATTGGTTGGCGTCCATGCATCTAATACACGCGTTGGATGATTAAAACCATTTTGCACCCATACATTCCAGAAATCGCTGTATGTTTTCCATCCGTCAAATACATTTACACCGGCAATTCCCTGCCAGAACATAGACAGGTCAAAGCTTTTATACGTTAGATTTATGGAAAGCCCGTATTCAACTTTGGGAGTAGTACCATCGCCAATCCAGGTGCGGTCATAATCGTAATCAACTTTGCCATCAGGTTTGCCATCAGGGCCGGAAATATCTTTATACTTTATTCTTCCAACGCCTTTACCGGGTTGGTCTGCGGAATTATCCACTTCGTCCTGTGATTTGAAAAATTCCATCAGCAATAAAACCATAATAAGAACCCCATGGATGGCCGGCAATACCTTCATCGCCTTGTAAAGCGCTTCCTCCCCATGTATATTTTACCGAAACAGGCAGACTGTTCACAACATTTTTATTGTAGGTAACATTACCCCGTACCTGGTAGCTGAATGTTTTACCGGGATTGCCCTGGTATGCAACGGAAAGTTCAACGCCTTTATTTGTCATGTTTGCTGCATTAATATATTGGTAACCCCCTTCACCAATAGCGCCTGGATACGGTGGTTCAATCAGCATACCATCAGTATATTTTCTATAAAAATCCAATGAACCTGAAATTTTTTGATTGAACAGACCGAAATCAAGACCAATGTTTGTTTGCGTTGTTGTTTCCCATTTCAAATCATCGTTACCGGTATGTACTTTAAAATAGCCAGAAGGCAGGCTGCCGGTTTCGTTTCCGCCAATACCGTAGGAAGTGAAATTATAATCAGAACCAAAATAAGTTTGCGCTGCCAGTGAACTAATATTTGCGAGGCTTCCATTTCTGCCCCAGCTTGCCCTGATTTTTAAATCAGAAATAACATTATTATCTGCAAGAAAATCTTCCCTGCTTAAACGCCATCCAGCAGATATTGCGGGGAATAAAGCAAACCTGTTATTCTTACCAAATTTAGAAGAACCATCATACCGTAATGAACCTGATAAAAGATATTTTGAGTTGTATGAATAATTGAATTTGCCGAAATAAGAAAGCAGGTTGTATTTATCGCCGCTGCCACTTATGGTCATGTTGCCGGTTGCAGTGCTTAAGTACGCATAATCATAATTTTGAAAGGCAATTGTTTGGCGGTTTCCGTCCATTGTTTCCGTTACATATTTATTGGCTTCCGTACCGGCTAATATGTCAAGGTTATGTTTACCCGTATTTAATTTATAATTGAGCGTATTGGTAAGATCAAGCGTTGTTTCTCTCCAATACCATTGGTCAACACTGCTGATAGGATTAAACTTACCACCGCCTTCCTGGAATGTGAATTGAATGTTTCTGTGATAACCATCTGTATAAATAAGCCCTAATTGAGAATGGAATGTAAAATTCTTCAGAAACATTATATTGGCATGCACATCACCATAAATTTTATTGTATTTATTTCCATTGTCTTTATTTAAATAAAGGTCTCTTACCGGGTTCCAGTAATCATCCATTCCCAAGGCAACTGCAGAGCCACCCCATCCGCCATCTGTTGTATATACCGGAATAATCGGCGGTTCAACCAATGCTTCATGCATTGCATTCTGATCATTCATGATTAAATGCGAAGCCTCAATATTTTCGCCAATTGTAAAGTGATCGTTTATTACTTTATAATCAGAATTAACACGTGCAGTAAATCTTTTAAATCCTGTGTATATCTGCGTGCCTTCGTTTTGTAAATAATTTATTGATAACAGGGATGTAGATTTTTCATTGCCACCGGATATTGTAAGCTGATGATTGTTTTGAATTCCTTTTTGCGAAATGGCATCCAGCCAGTTTGTATTTCCGGCTATCATGGTTGAATCTGCATTCAGGTATTGAACAGGAGTTATTTTATCTAAAACGGGTATACCGTTATCATCTTTATGCCAATCGTAATCATAAATCTGTGTAACCGCATTTGGGTCTTGCCCGTCATTAACTGCTGCCTGCCACAAAGCCTGGCCATACTGCATAGTATTTAGCATTGCAGGTTTGTTATTAAAATCTGCAAAACCAACGGAACCGCTATAAGATATTTTTGCTTTACCGGCAACGCCTTTTTTTGTTTGAATTAATATAACGCCAGCACCGCCTTGTGTACCATAAATACTTGCAGAATAAGCATCTTTTAATATTTGCATTGATGCTATATTTTCAGGATTGATGTCACGCAAATTCATGTAACTTGGCACACCATCTATTACAATTAAAGGTGCACCGCCCCTGATTGATGTAAGGCCTCTTATCTGTATTCCAACATTACCCACAGGATTTCCATCTGTAGTAATATGTAAGCCTGAAACTACACCCTGCAATGATTGCATTACATTGCTTGTGCCATGACTTTTGCTTAGTTCTTTTGGTGTAACAACAGCAACAGCGCCGGTTAAATCGGCTTTCTTTTGTGTCATATAACCGGTAACAACTACCTCATTTAAATCTGAGTTTGTTTGTTCTTTCAGCGTAACATTAAGTACAGTATTATCGCCAACAGTTACTGTTTGGTTTGTCTTTCCTACATAACTAATTTCTAAAACCTGGCCTTTCGTTGCATGAATCGAGAAGGTACCATCAGCATTTGTTGTAACACCAGTGCGGCTGCCCGAAACTTTAACGGTAGCGCCAACCAAAGGCTGCGATTTTTCATCCGTAACTTTTCCTGTTACAGTTTGTTGTTGTGCAAAAAGCACCGGCCGCAAGCCAATACAACAAAAAAATAAAATAAAGAGGGCTTTGTTTTTAAATAAAAATGATTTTAAGTGTGCAGGGCACATGAGTGCAGGTTGCATCTTTTTTAAATATGAACCCATAGCATTGTTTTTATGTTTTGAATAAATATTTTAAGTAGTATCAAATAACAAGGACGGAAGCAAATGAAGAAGGCTTAAAACAGCTTAACAGGAATCTAATTCAATGCGCTTTTTTAAGACCATTAGTCCGCTAAAACAAAAAGTCGGAAATACAGGAGAAAGTTTTTCAACAGGATGGTTAACTGGTAAAAAAGGTTTCATGGCGAGCTGTTTAATCGTTTAAGCAATGCTTTCTAAAAAAAGAATTCTGCTGAATTCGGGTTCAAATATATACTTAATCGTTTAAGCACCAAAAAAAATTTTATTTACTACATTGCTTTTAAAATCGGTTTGTTTAACTAAAAATAAAAACCGCATTTATTGCAGTAAATTAAAACATAAATTTTTTTTATAACGAATATTGCCTGTGAAAGAAAGAATTTTTGGTTTGGTGATTGCGGTTGCATTATCATCTTCATTGTATGCGCAAAGTTCTGTGACAACAAAAGCCAATGCAGGAAATTTTCCGGTTGTTACAGCATTACAAACCACATCAATTTATGTTGACAGCAACGATGACTGGCTTGTACATAAAGCTGCATCGTTATTACAGAAGGATATTGAAATGGTTACAGGCAAAAGGCCTGATGTAGTTTCTTCTATTTCATCAGCGAAAAATATAATTATCATTGGTACAATAAATGGCTCATCAATCATTCACAAAATAATTGCAGAAAACAAGTTGAACACAGATGATATTAAGGGCAAATGGGAAGCTTTTAAACTGCAAACTATCAGCAGTCCAATTAAAGGATTACAAAACGCTTTGGTAATTGTTGGCAGCGATAAACGCGGTGCGGCTTATGGCGCATTTACACTATCAGAACAGTTAGGTGTTTCGCCCTGGTATTGGTGGGCCGATGTTCCTGCCAAGAAAAAAATAGAGGTATATGTAAGGAAAGGCACCTACAGTTATGGTTCACCTTCTGTAAAATATCGCGGCATATTTATTAATGACGAAGCGCCTGCATTCAGCGGCTGGACGAAAGAAAAATTCGGCGGCGTTAATCACCTTATGTACGAACACATGTTTGAATTGCTGCTCCGCTTAAAAGCAAATTATTTGTGGCCAGCTATGTGGGGTAATGCATTTAATGATGATGATACACTCAACCCAATTCTTGCCAACAAATGGGGAATCGTTATGGGCACTTCACATCATGAACCGATGCTGCGGGCACAACAGGAATGGAAACGTTATGGAAAAGGTCAGTGGAATTACGACAGCAATAAAGTTGCGCTTGATTCATTCTGGAAAAAAGGAATTGAAAACATGGACCATCATGAAAGCATTGTTACAATTGGAATGCGTGGCGATGGTGATATGCCGATGACACAAGGCACTGCAATTAGTTTACTTGAACGTATTGTTGCTGACCAGCGAAAGATAATTGAAGATGTAACAGGCAAACCTGCCAGCGAAACACCGCAGGACTGGGCTTTGTATAAAGAAGTGCAGGATTATTATGATAAAGGCATGCGTGTGCCGGATGATGTTACATTGTTGTTATGCGATGATAACTGGGGCAATATAAGAAGACTGCCGAAGCTGAATGAAAAACCACGCAGCGGCGGTTACGGAATTTATTATCACTTTGATTATGTTGGTGACCCGAGGAACTATAAATGGATAAACACCAATAACATTGCAAGGGTTTGGGAGCAAATGCATTTGGCTTATGAATATGGCGTAAACAATATTTGGATTGTAAACGTTGGCGATTTAAAACCAATGGAATTTCCTATCTCTTTCTTTTTAGATTATGCATGGAATGTGAACAAATGGAATGAAGACAATTTGAATGATTATTACACGCAATGGGCAACAAAACAATTCGGTTCAACTTATGCAAAAGAGATTGGCGATGTGTTGAGAAAATATGCACAGTATGCATCACGAAGAAAACCTGAATTATTAGATGCAAAAACTTTCAGCATAGAAAATTATAATGAAGCTGAAAGAGTAACGAACGATTGGAATAACTTGTTTAAAGAAGCATCAAAAATAAATACTGAATTACCCGATGAATATAAAGATGCTTACTTCGAACTGGTACTGCATCCTGTAGAAGCTTACGCGAATCTTCAAAACCTTTATACAGCAGTTGCATGGAATCATTATTATGCAAATAAAAATAATCCACTGGCAAATAAATATGCAGATAAAGCAAAACAGCTTTATATAAATGATTCATTGATTTTGCTTGAATACAATCGACTCAACAATGGCAAATGGAACCATATGATGGACCAAACGCATATAGGTTACACATATTGGCAACAACCGGATAAACAAACAATGCCTAAAGTAAAATATGTTAAACAGGGTGAACAGGAAAGCGTGCCTGAACAGGATTTATTAACACACTCAGCTAAGGATTTAGTTTCTGCAAAAAGTTCAGGCAATATTTTTTATGAATTAGATGGTTGTGTTTCTATAGAAGCTGCTCATTATTCCAATAAAAGGGATGCAGCCAATATTAAATGGAAATTAATTCCAAACATTGGTAAAGACGGAGATGGCATTACAACTTTTCCTGTAACTGCATCAACGCAACGCATTAATGCAAATACGCCACATCTTGAATATGATTTTTATGCCTATGATACAGGTGCATTTAAACTGAATGCATACTTCTCTCCCACGCTCAATTTTCATAACGATTCAACAGGCTTGCAATACGCTGTTTCAGTTGACAATGAACAACCGAAAATAATTTCTATTAATAAAGATGACCATGATACAAAAACATGGAGTGAATGGGTTGCAAATAATATCAACGTTAAAACAACCAATCATTCTGTTAACAAAGAAGGAAAGCATACTATAAAATACTGGATGATAAGTCCTGCAGTTATACTGCAAAAAATAGTCGTTGATTTTGGCGGCTTAAAACCAAGTTATCTCAGTCCGCAGGAAACAATTTTTAAACCTGAAATTAAGTAGCATGACAAAAAAATATTCGTTTATATTTTCTGTTGCAATAATACTGTTAGCAGTTAATAAAAGCGCATCTGCACAAACAACACCATCATTAAAAGAAATGTTTAAAAATGATTTTCTCATTGGCGCTGCAATTAATACGCAGCAAATTGAAGAAAAAGATGCTGCGGCAGACACACTCATCAAGCAACAATTCAATGCTGTTACGCCGGAGAATATTATGAAAGCAGCAATTATACATCCTGCATGGAATAAATACAATTTTGATTTGGCTGATAAGCTTGTTGCTTTTGCGCAGAAGAATAATATTAAAGTGAATGCGCACAATTTAATTTGGCATAGCCAGTTACCTGCATTTATGCATCACATGCAAAGTGCAGATTCTGTAAAACAATATTTCGAAAATCATATTACAACCGTTGCCAGCCGTTACGATGGCAAAGTATATTCATGGGATGTGGTGAATGAAGCTTTGAATGAAGATGGCACGTTGCGCAAATCTATTTTCTTAGATAAACTTGGTGATGACTATGTTGTTGAAGCATTTCGCCTGGCACAAAAAGCATCGCCCCATTCAAAACTTTATTACAACGATTACAATATTGAGCAGCCAAAGAAAAGAGCAGGCGCTATTGCATTAATTAAAAAAATACAAGCTGCCGGTGTGCGCATTGATGGCATAGGAATCCAGGGGCATTGGAGATATGATAATGTGCCGTTGGCCGATATCGAAGAAAGCATAAAAGAATTTTCTGCATTGGGTATGGAAGTGATGTTTACTGAATTGGATTTAAGTGTTTTAAAGAATCCGTGGGACAATAATACTGCAGATGTAAGCGCCAGCGCAAAAGCTGATACAAGCATGAATCCTTACGCAAATGGTTTACCTGATTCTGTTGAAAAAAAACAAGCACAGGCTTATGCAGACTTATTCAAATTGTTTTTAAAATATAAAAAGAATGTAAGCCGTGTTACGTTTTGGGGTGTGAACGATGGTCAATCATGGCTGAACGACTGGCCCATTCGCGGACGAACAAATTATCCGCTGTTGTTCGACAGAAATTTTAAACCGAAGCCTGCATTTTACAACGTAATTGCAACGAAACAATAATATCAATTATAAACACGAAACAAGCCATATGAGCACAGAAGAATTAGCATTACCGGAAGAAAAAACAGGCGCAGCGCATGCAAGTAAACTACTTGCAGCACCGCAAAAATTATCCGTGCTTGAAAAAATTGGCTACAGTTTGGGCGACCTTGCCGCCAACCTGGTGTTTCAAACACTGGTTACATATCTCGCCTATTTTTACACAGATATTTATGGCCTTAAACCCGAACATGCATCGGTATTAATTCTCTCAGTGGGTCTTGTTGCTGCATTTGGTTTTAATCCAATTATCGGCGCGCTCGCAGACAGAACAATTTCACGTTGGGGCAAGTTTCGTCCGTGGATATTATTCACTGCTGTTCCGCTTGGCGTAATTGCGTTGCTTGCTTTCAGCACACCGGATTTTTCTTACAAAGGCAAAGTAATTTATGCTGTTGTAACTTATACTTTTTTATTGTTGTTATATGCTGCCAACAATCTTCCTTACTCTGCATTAAGCGGCGTTATCACCGGCGATATGGGTGAACGTAACAGCTTATCATCTTACCGTTTTGTTGCCGTAATGTTTGCGCAATTTTTTGTGCAGGTTTTTATGCTTGCCATAATTGAATCAGCAGGTCATGGCGATAAAGCGGCAGGCATAGAAAAAGTAATGACCTGGCTTGCCATCATCGGCACTATAATGTTACTCATTACATTCTTAACAACAAAAGAACGGATCATTCCAAAACCCGAACAACGTTCAACTTTAAAGGAAGATTTAAGTGATTTCTTTAAAAACAAACCATGGATTATTATGCTTGTACTTACGTTGCTTGTATTTATTACGCTGGCAATGAAAGGTGGCTCGTATGTTTACTATTTTAATAACTATGTTGATAAGGAAAGTCTAACCAATTTTGTAAGTCCTATTGTTCATTTTCTTTCAGGAATTGGGGTTAATTTTTTTGGTGAAGACCCTGTTTCTGCAGGCTTTGGTTTATTTAATGCTGGTGGAATTATTTTCATGATTGTTGGCATTACTTTATCAAAAAAATTCGCCGATAAATATGGTAAACGTGATGTGTTTGGTATTTGTCTTTTCATTTCAACATTATTCATACTCGCTTTTATTTTTTATCCACCGCAAAGTGTTGGATTGATGTTTGCATCACAAATTCTACATGGGTTTTTTTATGGCTTAACCATTCCATTGTTATGGGCAATGATTGCTGACGTTGCCGATTATAGCGAATGGAAAAATAACCGTCGTGCAACTGCTATTATTTTTTCTGCGATGATGGTTGGTTTAAAAGCAGGGCTTACATTAGGCAGTTCAATTCTTACATGGATACTTGGTTTATATAATTATGTTCCCAACAGCGAAACGCAATCGCCGGAAGCAATACAAGGTGTAAAAATGTTGGTGAGTGTATATCCATCTATTCCATTTTTAATTGGTGCAGGCTTATTGTTTTTTTATGTCATCAATAAAAAAATGGAAGTACAAATTGAAAGTGATTTAAAACAAAAAAGAAACAGATAATTTAATGCCTGAAAAAAACATTGAACATATCAGACTTTGATGAGCTAAATCAAAAAGCAATATCACAACCATTAGTTACACACATTTATACAGCAGACCCATCTGTACATGTTTTTAATGGAAAAATTTATATCTATGCTTCGCATGATATTGAAACCAATATTCCTTTTGATGATTTGGGAAGTCATTTCGCAATGGACGATTATCATGTGATATCAATGGATAATCCAACCAGCGAAGCAAAAGATAATGGCATTGCATTGCATGTAAACGATGTGCCGTGGGCAGAAAAACAAATGTGGGCGCCGGATGCTGCTGAAAAAGATGGAAAATATTATCTCTTCTTTCCTGCAAAAGATTATGATGGCATTTTTAGAATTGGTGTTGCAATAAGTGATTCACCAACTGGTCCGTTCACATCGCAACCTGAAGCAATAAAGAAAAGTTTTTCAATAGACCCTGCTGTATTTAAAGATGATGACGGAAGTTATTACATGTACTTCGGCGGCTTTGGGGTGGGCAATTACAACGCTGGAGAACAGGAAAATTTAATGCGTAGAACCACAAAATCCGTTTGCACATTTACCAAAAGATGATGAACCTGCTTTATGTGCAAAAGTTGCAAAGCTCACAAATGATTTATTAGAGTTTGAAGAAGATGCAAAAGATGTTGTTATTGTTGATGAAAATGGCAAGCCTTTGTTGCAGGGCGATATTGAAAAAACATTTTTTGAAGCATCGTGGATGCATAAATACAATGGAAAATATTATTTCTCTTATTCAACAGGCAACACACATTTTATCTGTTATGCGATTGCAGATAATCCTTATGGACCGTTTACATACGCCGGTAAAATTTTAAATCCTGTTGTTGGCTGGACAACGCATCATGCTATTGTTAATTTCAATAATGAATGGTATTTGTTTTATCACGACAGCAGTTTAAGTAAAGGAGCAACTCATTTGCGCAGCATTAAGGTTACAAAATTAGAGCATGATGAAAATGGATTTATAAAAACAATTAATCCATATAATTATTTCTAAGCTGCTTATAGTAAGCACGACAGTTTTATTATACTAAAAGCGCTGCAGATACTACTAATTCAATTTGCTAATAGATTAATAAGATATGACAATCGCTAAAAGATTACCTGCAATTTGTTTTTGCTTCATAATAACATCCTGCATACATGCACAAATAAAACTTCCGCAAATAATTCGCGACAGTATGATACTGCAACGCGATATCAAAATTAATATGTGGGGATGGGCATCGAAAGGTGAAAAAGTAAGTGTTCAATTCAACAACAAAACATATCGAACAACAACAAACGATAGCGGCAAATGGATGTTGCAATTGCCATCAATGAAAGCCGGCGGACCTTATACAATGAATATTTCAGGCAAAAATAAAATTGTTTTACATGATATATTAATTGGTGATGTTTGGGTTGTGCGCCGGTCAATCAAACATGGAACATCAAATGAAATTGCATCAGTATTAATTATGCGGATGAAATTGCCAATGCCAATTATGCTGAGATAAGACAATTTAAAGTTCCGAACGTAACAAATCTAATAAGTCCGCAAAACGATTTAAAAGGTGGTTCATGGAAATGGGCTGATTCAACCAACGTAAAAGATTTTTCTGCTGTTGCATATTTTTTTGCGAAGGCTTTGTATGAAAAATATCATGTTCCCATAGGCATTATTAATGCAAGTTGGGGCGGCATTCCGATTGAATCTATGATGAGTGAAGAAAGTTTGCAATCATTTCCAAACATTCTTTCAAACAATAGAAAAAAATAAAGACACGGCTTATGTAAATGAAACTAATCGCAAAGCATTTAACGCAATGCAATCAATACCAAAACCAGTTGATAAAGGCATTACAGAAAAATGGTTTGATACTTCTTATCAGCCTAAAGAATGGCATCGCATTGCTGTTCCCGGTTATTGGGAAGATGAAGGTGTAAAAGATTTAAATGGTATTGTTTGGTATCGCAGAGAAATTGATGTGCCTGCTTCTATGACCAATAAATCTGCAAAAGTTTTTCTTGGCAGAATTGTAGATGCTGATGAATTATACATCAACGGAATCAATGTTGGTTCAACGGGTTATTTGTATCCGCAACGACGCTATTCAATTCCTGCAAATGTTTTAAAACCTGGTAAAAATTTATTTGTTATACGTGTTACCAACAATTCTGGTAAAGGTGGTTTTGTACCTGATAAACCTTACGAATTAATTGCAGGAAATGATACGATTAACTTAACAGGCTACTGGCAATATAAAGTTGGTGCAGTTTTCACAGCACATGATTTACCGAACACGATTGCATTACAAAACCAACCAACGGCTTTATATAATTCAATGATTGCGCCGTTGACTAATTACAGCGTAAAAGGTTTTGTTTGGTACCAGGGTGAAAGCAATACAAGCAAACCTGATGAATATGCAAAGCTGCAACCTGCCATGATTCGCGATTGGCGTAGTAAATGGAGGAAAGGTGATATACCGTTTTTGTTTGTGCAGCTTCCGGGTTTTATGGATTATAATTACCTGCCCTCAGAAAGTGAGTGGGCGGAGTTTAGAGAAGCGCAGGCAAAATCTTTATCTGTTCCTAACACTGCAATGGCTGTTGCAATTGATGTTGGTGAATGGAATGATGTTCATCCCGACAGAAAAAAAGATGTTGGTGATAGATTGGCATTAGCCGCTGAAAAAATTGCTTATGGTGAAAACATTGTTTATTCAGGACCAATGCATCAATCACAAACTATTGATGGCAATAAAATAATTATCTCATTTACAAATACAGCCAGTGGTTTATCAACGAATGATGGCGAAGCGCCTGGTGAGTTTGCAATTGCAGGAGATGATAAAAAGTTTTTTTGGGCTGATGCAAAAATTATTGGTGATAAAATAGAAGTTTGGAGTGATGATGTGCCGGCGCCAAAATATGTACGTTATGCGTGGGCAGATGACCCGGTGAATCCAAATTTAATTAATAAAGAAGGTTTGCCGGCGGCACCATTTAGAACAGATGAATAATTAGACTGAGCCACTTTTATCAAACACTTCATCATAAAACATGCAAGCAATATGAAACATTTACTTTTTCTTTTTGCACTTTTATGTAGTTCAACAATTTTTTCACAGGATATAGAAAAGCATGCGCCGCAAGGTTTTGATTCAATGCAAACAAATATTCCGCATGGAAAAATTGATACCATCAGTTATAATTCAACAACAGTTGGCACAACAAGAAGAAGTTTAATTTATACGCCGCCGGGTTATTCAAAAAAGAAAAAATATCCTGTGTTGTATTTATTGCATGGCATTGGTGGCGATGAAAAAGAATGGCTGAATGGCGGTCATCCGGAAATTATTTTAGACAATTTATATGCGCAGGGAAAAGTTGAACCGATGATTGTTGTGTTGCCGAATGGCAGAGCGATGAAAGATGACCGCGCAACTGGAAATATTTTCGACAGCGCTAAAGTGGCTGCATTTGCAACGTTTGAAAAAGATTTGCTGAATGATTTAATTCCTTACATCGAAAAACATTATCCTGTTTATACGGATAGAGAACATCGTGCAATTGCAGGTTTATCAATGGGTGGCGGACAATCATTAAATTTTGGTTTGGGCAATCTTGATAAGTTCGCATGGATTGGCGGTTTTTCATCAGCACCAAATACAAAAACACCTGAACAATTAGTGCCTGATGCAGATAAAGCAAGACAACAAATAAAACTGCTTTGGATTAGCTTGCGGTGATGCTGATGGCTTAATAAGTTTCAGCAAACGCACACACGATTATTTGTTGAACATAATGTGCCGCATATTTTTTATATTGAGCCGGGCGTGCATGATTTTAAAGTTTGGAAGAACAGTTTATATATGTTCTCGCAACTTATTTTTAAGCCTGTTGATGTTTCAAAATTTAATCAATACAGTTTGGTTGGAATACCGGCATCAACAAATATTCGCAATGCAAAATATCCACAAATACTTCCTGATAACCGCGTCATCTTTCGTATAAAAGCACCGGATGCACAAAAAGTGCAAATTGATTTAGTGAAGAAATATGACATGCAAAAAGATACCGGCGGTTATTGGATTGATAACAACAGATTCCATCAGCGAAGGCTTTCATTATTATTCTTTAATTATTGATGGTGTTGCGGTTGTTGACCCATCAAGTGAAACTTTTTATGGTATGGGCAGAGAAGCAAGTGGTATTGAAATTCCGTTTGCAGGTGAAGATTATTATGCTTTGAAAGATGTGCCGCATGGCGATATCCGCATCAAAAATTACTTCTCTATCGTTACACGTTCATGGCGACAAATGTATATATACACGCCGCCAAATTATGATTCCAACATCAACCAAAAATATCCTGTGCTATATATTTTGCATGGCGGTGGTGAAGATGAAAGAGGTTGGGCAACGCAAGGCAAAACAAATTTAATATTAGACAATCTTATTGCGGCAGGCAAAGCAAAACCAATGCTTGTTGTAATGCCTGATGCAAATATTGGGGTGGGTGGATTTAACGCAAACGGAATTGAGTCTTCATTAAAAATGTTTGAAGCTGAAATGAAGCAAGCCATCATTCCTTTTGTTGAAAAAAATTATCGTGCATTGAATGATGCAAACAGCAGAGCACTCGCAGGATTATCGCTTGGAGGATTGCATACATTGTACACCGGTGTAAATAATACAGATATGTTTTCTTATCTCGGCGTGTTTAGTTCAGGATGGATTTTGCCGATGCAGGAAAAGTTTGCCAATGCGCAATATGATTTTATGAAAGCAAATGCAGATAAAATAAATAATAATTTAAAAGTGTTTTGGTTATCGCAAGGTGGTAAAGATGATATTGCGTATAACAACGGACAAATTATGCTTAGGCAAGTTAGATGAACTAAAAATCAAACATACTTATTATGAATATCCCGGCGGACATACCTGGCCGGTGTGGAGAAATGATTTATACAATTTTGCGCCGTTGTTGTTTAAAAATTAATAAGAGAAAATTAAAGTATAAGATATCATCATGAAAAAAATCTTGCTTGCTTTAATAACTGTTGCATTTAGTAGTGCATTGTTTGCGCAAGACACAACCATCAACGGAATTAAATATCCAAAGCCTGTGAATTTTACGGCGCAGCAAAACCAGGAAAACATGATGCAGCAACTCGGCATTAAAAAATTAAGACCGGGTCCGAGCGGAAATGAATCAGCACCCAACCATGCAAATTATGATACAACAAAAGCAGACCCTTGTCCGCAGTTGCCCGATATTCTCACACTAAAAAATGGAAAGAAAGTAACCACTGCTGATATATGGTGGAAAGAACGCCGCCCTGAAATTATTGAAGATTATGAACGCGAAGTGTATGGAAGAATTCCGCAGCATGTACCTAAAGTAACATGGGAAGTAAATGCTGTTGACCGCGAATTTATTTTTCCTGGTTTTATACCGGTGATTGCAAAAAAAATTGTTGGTCATGTTGATAACAGCGAATACCCTTTGATAAATGTTGATATAAAAATGATATAAGTTGTTGCCGGTGAATGTAAAAGGTCCGGTGCCCGTGTTGATGATGTTTGGATTCAATCCATCATTTCCTGCGCCCACACAACCATCGCCGGATGATATGGATAAGCTGAATGAATGTTTTCAAAAAAATGATGATACAAACAGACTCTTCTGTAAAACAAATTTTTGATAAGTATCCTGCATTTTCACCCGTGTCAAGATCGCCTTTTCCAAACTTTTCTGCACCTGCAACAGAACTTTCGCCAACAGAACAATTACTCGCAGCAGGTTGGGGTTATGTAACGCTTGATGCAAACAAGCATACAGGCAGATAATGGTGATGGATTAACGAGAGGCATTATTGGTTTGGTGAATAAAGGTCAGCCGCGCAAGCCTGATGATTGGGGTGCATTGCGTGCATGGAGTTGGGGCGCTGCGCGTGCATTGGATTATTTGGAAACAGATAATTTAGTGGATGCAAAAAAAGTAGGGATTGAAGGTGTATCAAGATATGGAAAAGCTGCATTGATTACACTTGCATTTGAGCCACGTTTTGCAATTGCATTGGTTGGTTCACCGGGCAAAGGTGGCGCAACTTTATTGCGCAGAAATTTTGGTGAAGCTGTTGAAAGCCTTACCAAGGCGAATTTTATTGGATGGATGGAAACTTTTTAAAGTATGGAACTGAAGAATCAAAGTTTGGAAAAATGACGGGCTGTGACTTACCGTAGATGCACATGAACTGATTGCATTGTGTGCGCCACGACCCATGTTTTTAAGTTATGGTGTTCCTGAAAAAGGTGATGCCAACTGGCTCGACCATCGCGGAAGTTATCAAGCAATCATTGCTGCAGGTGCAGTATATAAATTGCTTGGCGCAAAAGATTTGGGTGTATCGAATGATTATATGAAAGAACACATGCCACCGGTAAATGTTGGTTTGTTAGATGGTCAGCTTGCGTGGCGCCAGCATGATGGCGGGCATACCGATGCACCGAATTTCAAATATTTTATTCCGTGGGCAAATAAAATGTTGGGTTATGAAAAGAAATCACAATAAAATCAAACCAAATAAATCATGAAAATCCTTTTAGCTTTCATTGCCATCTGTTTGTGCACGCAAATGCATGCGCAAAATATTATTGTATTGCATCCAGCTGATGCAAAAGATACCATCAACAAAAACATTTATGGACATTTTGCAGAACATCTTGGCCATTGCATTTATGGCGGTTTTTATGTTGGCGAAAACAATAAGAAAATCCCTAATAAAAATGGTATTCGCCTTGATGTTATTGAAGCATTGAAGAAATTAAAAATCCCTGTGTTACGCTGGCCGGGTGGATGCTTTGCAGATACATATCACTGGAAAGATGGCATCGGTCCAAAAAATGAACGTCCTTCTATGCTGAATGTATGGTGGGGAAATGTGAAAGAAGACAACAGCTTTGGTACCAATGAATTTTTGAACATGTGTGAAATATTAGGTGCAGAACCATATCTCAGTGGTAATGTTGGCAGCGGTTCGCCACAGGAATTATCTGATTGGGTTAAGTATACAACGCATCCTGCCGGCAGTAGTCCGATGCCTGATTTGAGAGCTAAATATGGAAGAGAAAATCCATGGCATGTAAAGTATTGGGGATTGGGAAATGAAGCCTGGGGTTGTGGTGGAAATATGACAGCAGAACATTATGCTGATGTTTACCGCCAGTATGCAACATTCATGAGCAACGGCGAGGGCATTTTTAAAATTGCATCAGGCGCTTCGGATGATGATTATCACTGGACAGAAGTTTTAATGCAACAACTTCCGCCAAATATGTTTAATGCATTAGGCTTGCATCATTACTCTGTTATTGACTGGAATCATAAAAGTTCATCAACTGATTTTTCAGAAAACGAATATTTCACAACCATGCAAAAAGCTTTGTTTATGGATGAGCTTATCACAAAGCATAGTGCCATTATGGATAAATACGATCCTAAAAAAACAAAAGCTTTGGCGGTTGATGAATGGGGCGGATGGTATGATGTTGTTGAAGGAACGAATGGCGCATTCCTGTTTCAGCAAAATACGATGCGTGATGCAATGATTGCAGGCAGCACGCTTAATATTTTTAACAATCATTGTGACCGCGTAAAAATGGCAAACCTTGCACAATGTATAAATGTGTTGCAGGCTGTTATTTTAACGGATGAAGAAAAGATGGTTCTTACGCCAACTTATCACGTAATGGAAATGTACAATGTTCATCAGAATGCATTGATGATTCCAACAACGCTTGTAACAAATAATTATACAATCGGACGATAAAAAACTAAATGCGCTTTCCGCTTCTGCATCAAAAGATAAAGATGGCGTAACGCATATATCTATTACAAATATTGATGCACATAATGCAGAACCTATTACTGTTTATCTTGGTGGTTTACCCGCTAAAACCGTTACAGGCCGCGTTTTAAAATCAGAAAAATTGCAGGACCATAATACGTTCGATAACCCAAATAAAATAGTGCCACAAACATTTACCGGCGCAACATTAAACGGAGATAATATCACGTTAACAGCGCCGCCTTTTTCTGTTATAGTTTTAGAATTGAAATAATATTTATAATGAAAAAGTCAGTTACACTTGTTGCTTTAATATGTTTAATCGCTTTCATCACTCATGCACAAACTTCAACAACATGGAACGGAAAATCATGCGCTGTTGTGCTTACATATGATGATGGTTTGAATGTTGATCTCACCAATGTTATTCCTGCATTAGATTCTGTTGGATTGAAAGGAACATTTTATATCTCTGATTATTTCGATGGATTGAAAGACCAGATTTTTAAATGGAGAAAAGCTGCGGCAGAAGGTCATGAGTTAGGCAATCATACTGTATGGCATCCATGCGAAGGCGGAAGACCCGGAAGAGAATTTGTAAAGCCTGATGTTGATTTGAACAACTATACTGTTAGCCGCATGGTGAAAGAAATAAAAACGATGAACAATATTTTAAAAGCAATAGATGGTAAAACAGAAAGAACGTTTGCTTATCCGTGTGGTGATATGAAAATTCACGATACAGCTTATTTGGATGGAATGAAGAATGATTTCGTCGCGGCAAGAGGTGTAACACCAGCCATGCAAACAATAAATAAAGTTGATTTGTATAACGTAGATTGTTATGGTATTAATAGTGAAACAGGAGAACAGTTAATTAATCTTGTTAAGCAAGCAATGCAAACACATACATTATTGGTCTTTCTTTTTCATGGTGTAGGTGGTGAACATAGTTTGAATGTTTCATTGGAAGCACATAGTGCGTTGCTTCACTTTCTTCAACAAAATGAAAAAAATATTTGGGTTGCGCCAATGATTGATATTGCGAAATATATTCAGCAGTATCAGCAGAAGAAATAGAAATAATAATGCTTATTGTTTGATTAAATAAAAGAACCTGATGAAAAAAATTCTGTTACTGTCTTCTTTTTTTATAACATCAATTTGTTTTTCGCAAAACAATCACCATTTAAAACTTTGGTATAATAAACCATCGGGTACAACATGGGAAAATGCATTGCCAATTGGCAACGGAAAATTAGGTGCAATGATTTACGGAAATGTTGATACAGAAACGGTGCAACTAAATGAATGTACTGTTTGGAGTGGAAGCCCCAATAGAAATGATAATGATTTGTGTTTGGATTCTCTATCAGAAATAAGAAAATTAATTTTTAATGGCAAACAAAAAGAAGCTGAACAAATAGCGAATCGCGTTATTGTTTCTAAAACTTCGCAGGGACAAATGTTTGAGCCTGTTGGAAGTTTGCGTTTGATGTTTGATAAATATGAAAATTATAGTAATTATTCCCGCGAATTAGATATTGAACGTGCTGTTCAAAAAACAACATATACAATTGCTGATGTTAATTACACAAGAGAAGTAATTGCGTCTTTTCCAGACCGCGTTATTGTAATGCATTTAACGGCAAGCAAACCAAACAGCATCTCATTTACTGCATTCTATTCAACGCCGCAACCAAGAGCAACAACTAAAGCATCATCAAATGAATTAACGATTGCAGGTACAACCATAGACCATGAAGGTATTGAGGGAAAAATAAAATTTAAAGGCATTGCAAAGTTTAAATTGAATGGCGGCAACATCACAACAAACGATACATCACTTATCATTAAAAATGCAAATGAAGTAACCATTTATATTTTCATTGCTACCAACTTTAATAATTATAATGATATAAGTGGCGATGAAAATGCAAGGGCAACATCTTATCTTAATAAAGCTTATCAAAAATCATTTCAGCAAATATTACCTGCACACATTGCAGCCTATCAAAAATATTTTAATCGTGTTAAACTTGATTTGGGAACAACAGATGCAGCCAAACTTCCAACAGATAAAAGATTAAAAAATTTCAATTCGACTAACGACCCGCAGTTGGTTGCATTATATTTTCAGTATGGAAGATATTTGTTGATTTCATCATCGCAACCCGGTGGCCAGCCTGCAACATTACAAGGCATCTGGAATCATGAATTATATCCGCCGTGGGATAGTAAATACACCATCAACATCAACACAGAAATGAATTACTGGCCTGCGGAAAAAACCAATCTTTCAGAACTAACAGAGCCGTTAATAAAGATGGTGGAAGAACTTGCAGCAACCGGTACAAAAACAGCAAAAGATATGTATGGTGTTCGTGGCTGGATGGCACATCATAACACAGATATATGGCGAATTAACGGCGCTGTTGATGGCGCTTTCTGGGGCATTTGGCCAAACGGCGGCGGATGGCTGAGCCAGCATTTATGGGAACATTATTTATACAATGGCGATAAAACTTATCTCGCTTCTGTTTATCCTGTATTGAAAGGCGCAGCGATGTTTTATTCGGATTATCTTATCGAACATCCCAAATATCACTGGCTGGTTTTATGCCCTGACATGTCGCCTGAAAATGCACCGGCTGCGCATGAAGGTTCATCATTAGATGCAGGTGTAACAATGAGTAATCAAATTGTGTTTGATGTTTTTTCAACTGCAATTGATGCAGCCAAAATTTTAAATAAAGACAAAGCTTTTGCTGATACACTAAAACAAAAACGAAGTCAACTTGCGCCAATGCATATTGGTCAGTATGGGCAATTGCAGGAATGGCTAGATGATGTTGATAATCCAAACGACCATCATCGTCACATTTCACATCTGTATGGATTGTTTCCATCTAACCAAATCTCACCTTATCGCACACCACAATTATACAGTGCAGCAAAAAATACATTAATGCAACGTGGTGATGTTTCAACAGGTTGGAGCATGGGCTGGAAAGTAAACTGGTGGGCAAAAATGTTAGATGGCAATCATGCATATAAACTCATACAAAATCAATTAACGCCTGTTGGATACAAATGAAGGTGGAGGCGGCACTTACAATAATTTGTTTGATGCGCATCCGCCATTTCAAATTGATGGCAATTTTGGCTGCACATCAGGCATTACAGAAATGCTGATGCAAAGTGAAGATGGTGATTTGAATTTATTACCTGCATTGCCCGATGTTTGGAAAGATGGAAGCATTAGTGGTTTGCGTGCAAGAGGTGGTTTTGAAATTGTAAATATGGAATGGAAAGATGGCAAGTTATTAAGGCAATTATCAAATCTAATCTTGGCGGTAATCTTCGTTTGCGCGTTCCTAATGAAATGAAGATGAATAATGGTATTAATTTAAAAGAAGCAAAGGGCGATAACACAAACATATTTTATCAAACCGAAAAAACAACAACGCCAATTATTTCTGATAAAGCAACGATTACTTTACCACAATTGAATGCAACCTGGCTATACGACGTAAACACACAACCGGGTAAAATATATTCGATGGTTGTAAAATAAATTAAGCCATAAAATGCGGTGTAAAATTAAAAAGCCCGCAGGCAGCCTTTGAACTGATGTTTGTTTTATGAATTGCTGTTCTAATAAAACTGATGTTGTAATTTCTGTTTTCAATCAATGCTCAACGGGCGAAGAATGAGCTGAAAAAAACCTGTTAGGTTTCAGAAAACCTAACAGGTTTATATCCATTACGCATTACCTATTTAGAAGCCATTGCTTCTCCGTATGAATCGTAATATTCTTTATGCTCACTTATCTTTCCATCCCTGAAAGTAAATACCATCACCCAGTCACCGGAATAAGCATTACCTGTTTTCTTCGACTTTGCATCCCAATGCCCAATAGCAACTACTTTGTCGCCTTGTGAAACGTATTCATAAATCTCAAAGCCCGGAAAATCTTTGTTGGCATAAATGTATTTGAAGAAATCTTCTACGCCTTTTTTTCCATGGTATACGCGGGCATAAGGAAGTATATCAGTTGGTCCGGGACATGTCCATTTAATATCATCTGTAACCAGGTCGAGAATGGCTGGAACATTACCCTGTCCAAATAAATCATATAATTCCTGGGCAATGTCTTTGTTTGTCATTATTGCAGTTTCCATTTTGTTTTTTTTAATAGTGAATAATTTTCGCCAAAGTTCTGCCCGCTCTTAGTGTTGTTGTGAGGACAAACAGCGCGTAATGTTGGACGTTCCTGTTAATCATCAGGATAAATTGTGCATCAACAGGATTATTTTGTCTTTCTTCTTTAACCGCACATTTTTTTATCTGCCTGAAGTGATAATAAGAAATGATACATGAGTTAACTTTATAACAATATCAAAACTTGCCGTCTCTAAAATCAATACTTACAATTTGCTGTACCTGTCTTTGTCTAACAATTGCTGCACAAGTTTCTACAGGTTATGAAACTATTTCAATTGCACAGGGCTTATCACAGGGAATGGTGTTTGCTACACTACAGGACCAACAAGGATTTATATGGGTGGCTACAAAAAATGGATTGAACCGTTATGATGGCTACAACTTTAAAATCTTTACTAATGATCCTTATGATTCAAATTCTTTAAGCGGCAATACGATTACCGCTCTCTTTGAAGATAGTAAGGGACGGATATGGGCTGGCACCGACAATGCAGGTTTAAATGTGTATGATAAAAAAAGTTCCCGGTTTTACCGGATGCCACATCGTTCCAATGACGCCAATAGTTTATCGGGTAGCTGGATACGCAATTCAATAGCAGAAACAAATGACGGCAAGATACTCGTACCAACTGAACAGGCAGGCTTTAATGTAATTACGCTTCCCAATGATTTTTTTGAAAAGAAAACAACGCCTGTTATTGTAAGATTATCGCTGCCGGGAAATGAACAGGTTTATGGAATAGGAAAAGACAAAACAGGAACAATATTGATAAGCAGTTACTCCAATAAAGTATATCGGTTTGATGCCGTCAACAATACTTTCCAACTATTCAATGATTATCGTTTTTACAACAGCGGTTATGAAACTGATGATGGAGCCATTTGGATAAATAGTAATTTTTTTCTGTGGAATGGAATTGATGCAGTGCCGTTATTTGATACAACAAAAATAAAACCCGGCAACCTGCTGATGAAGTGCAAAACTGAGCCATGGATAGATTTTCATGAAGAGCTTTTTTATTATGATATAAGTAAATGGGCACCGGGTAAGCCTGTGCAGTGGGGTTATGAAAAAAATCTTCCTGAAGATTCCAAAATTTTATTTCCTTTTTTGATTGACCGCTCCGGCATGTTATGGACAGGCACGAAAGGATATGGATTGCGGAAATATAATATTGCATCACGCAGGTTTCGTCCTGAAGCGAATGGATATAGTGTTAGATATATTGTGCCTGCTGCCAATGGTGTTTTTTTGGGTGCTTATCCTTATGAATGGAGAAAGCTGGTAAAAGATTCCGTTGAAGATAATGCGTTCCAAAAAATTGTACCTGTTAGTACAATTGATAATGTAGTTGTCTCCAAAACCGGTGATTACTGGATAAGAGATGACGATGTAAATGCAAAAGCAGGACTATGGCAGTATCACATCAAAACAAAAACAACAACTGCATTCCCCACTGTTCAGTGTAATCACGGGCAAGGCGATAAGCAGCCTATGATTGAAGACAGCAAGGGCAATATTTGGTTCCCGGCATTAGGCGGCACGTTTACAAGAATAAATGAAGCGACAGGTAATACGGATACATTTACAATCAACACCGAGCATGCAAGACCGATGCTTTCTTCCGCGATTTGCACAGCGTTATATGAAGACGGAAGCGGTGTGTTTTGGTCGGGAACAATCGAAGGGTTTGCGAGGATTGATTTTAGTGAAGGCAACAATCATCAGCCAAAAATAAACTGGTATTTCAACAATGCAACTGACCGCAATTCTCTTAACTATAATCATGTTTCCTGTTTTCTCGATGACCCTTCACAACCGGATAAATATATCTGGATTGGAACGAAAGGCGGCGGACTTAACAGGTTGAATAAATTAACCGGCGATTTTTTTCATCTTACTTCAAAAGAAGGTTTGCCAAATGATGTGGTGTATGGAATACTGGCGGACAATGCAGGCAATATATGGGGCAGCACCAATAAAGGAATATTTTGTGTTTTATAAAAGATAATGCACGATGAACATTACGAGGTAAGAAGTTTCAGCAAAACAGATGGCTTGCAGGATGATGAATTTAATACGGGTGCTTTCGCTAAATTACCTAACGGCAACCTGGCATTTGGTGGCGTGAATGGAGTGAATGTTTTTAATCCTGCTGAAGTATTGATACCGGGTTATTCACCTGCTGTTTTTATTACAGATATATCTGTGAATAGTGAACCGCTTAACCCGAATGATAAAACAGGAATATTATCACAATCCATCGAGCTAACAAAAAGCATAACATTAAACTGGCTGCAGGATATTCTTACACTTGAATTTTCTTCTCTTGATTTTACAGCACCTGCTCAAAATAAATATCGTTACCAGTTAATGGGTGTCGATAAAGACTGGATTGAAAGTGGCAATCGCCGCACCGCAACTTATTTGCATCTTCCGCCGGGCAATTACGATTTCAAAGTACAGGGCACCAACAGCCAGGGTGTATGGAGTGATAAAATTGCAACGCTGCACATTCGTGTATTGCCGCCGTGGTGGCGCACATGGTGGGCTTATGTTTGTTATGCTTTGTTGTTGATACTATGTGTATGGGCTTATGTAAGATTTACTATTAACAGGGCTAAACTGAAAGCGCAACTAAACTTTGAGCAATTAGAAGCAAAAAGAGTAAAGGAACTTGACACAGTAAAAACACAACTCTACACGAACATCACACATGAATTCAGAACGCCGCTAACGATTATATTGGGAATGGCGAAACAAATACAAGACAAGCCCAATGAAAATTTTAATAACGGCATGGATATGATTATTCGCAACGGGCAAAATCTTTTGAAACTGGTGAATGAAATGCTTGACCTCTCAAAACTTGAAACAGGAAAAATGCTATTGCAATTGGTGCATGGTGATATGATTAATTTTCTGCGTTACATTGTTGAAGCTTTTCATTCCCTCGCAGAAAGCCAGCAAAAACAATTGCATTTTTTATCTGAGATAGATTCACTGTATGTGGCTTACGACCCCGAGAAGATTCGCCAGGTGGTAACCAATTTATTATCGAATGCTTTAAAGTTTACACCGGCAAAAGGAAATATTTACATATCGGTAAATGAACAACCTGTTCACGAACAAACCAATAAAACCAATCTTATTATTAAAGTAAAAGATACCGGTATTGGCATTCCTGAAGACCATCTGCCGCACATCTTCGACAGGTTTTATCAATCAGATAATAGTCACACAAGAAGGGCAGAAGGAACAGGCATTGGCTTGGCGTTAACCAAAGAGTTAATCAAATTAATGGAAGGAGATATCACCGTGAAAAGTCCGCCGCCGGGAAGTAATAAGGGAACGGAATTCATTGTGTCGATCCCATTAACATTGGTTGAAAATAATGAGATGGATAATGTAGCGTTGGCTCTAAAGATTGAACATGCGCCGGCAATTTCACCTGCTGAAAATAAAACAATCATCACTAACAATCGCGACTCAGCAAAGCCATTAATTCTTTTAGTAGAAGATAATGCTGACGTAGTTGCTTACACTGCAAGTTGTCTTCCGGATTACCGGCTTGCCGTTGGTAAAGACGGAAAAGAAGGTTTTGAAATTGCAAAAGAAATTATACCCGATCTTATTGTAACAGATGTGATGATGCCTTTTGTTGATGGATTTGAATTATGCAAAATGTTGCGCAATGATGAGCACACCAGTCATATACCGGTTATTATGCTTACCGCGAAAGCAGGAATTGAAAGCAGGCTGGAAGGGTTAAGCAGAGGTGCAGATGTATACCTTGAAAAACCATTTAATAAAGAAGAATTATTGATCCGCGTAACTAAGCTGCTGGAGCTGCGAAAAAATTTGCGACAATATTATTTGAAGAAAGCCGGGCTTGCAGACGTTGCACCATCACCGGCATTTTATGCTGCAAACGGAGAGATAGTTTTAAAAGATAACAAAGAAGATGAATTTGTAAAGCGGGTAAGAGAAGCCGTAGAAAAGCATTTCTCAGAAGCGGATTTTACTGTAGAACAATTATGCAAACTTGTTTTTATGAGCCATTCACAACTGCATCGTAAACTGGATGCATTAACAGGTTGTGCGCCCAATAAATTTATTCGCATCATACGTTTGAATAAAGCAAAAGAATTGCTGAAAAATCCATCGAACAGCATTGGTTCAATCGCTATAGATTGCGGGTATAATGACCCTGGTTATTTTGCAAGAATATTTAAACAGGAACATGGCGTTACGCCGCAGGAATGGCGGATGAAATAAATAAAGTCACATTTACGGTCTTCGCTGAAAGGGTATACAACGGGTTGTAGATTGATTAAAAAAACACATTTGTTTACTCTCAGAATAGGAATTCATTTGATTAATTTAATGGTACATTCCTGTTCTTTCAAAAAGATCAGGGTAGTTAATCACAAGTCCCTGTTCATCAACAGTAATTATTGCCTCAAAATTGTTAGGTACATTTTCGTATCTGTATGTAAATTTTGAAAGTCTTGTATAATTCTGCTGTACTGGTTTTATCTCCTGATTTAAGATGTCAACGTATAAAACGTCAATTCTTTTCTTTTCATCTTGATGAAGATGAAGCCTGTTGATCGGTAGAGTGTTGGTAAGAGGTGTCAGTGAAATATCAACGTCGCAGCAGCCATGAAAAGGTATCACATTTTTATCAGCTACAGGCGTGTTGTCATTATCTTCCCTCCTGTAGGTGAAGGATTGAATAAGCCCGTTAAGATTACTTTTGACTTCAAAGAACACCGTTTCCCAGTTTTTATTTGTTTTTATGAAATATTCAACCCGATAAATAATTTCATTATAAAAGCCAATAATAACAGAGCTTACGTCAATGCCGTCTTTCATTGTTGTTAATACGCAATTCTCTAAAGAATTATAAGCCTTTCCTTTCCATAGTATATTTTGTTGCATGACCTGTTGGTTAAAGTGCTTTATTGCAAAGCATATAGTTTTCCGGATAAACGGTTTTTATTGTATTTAGAATTTATTCTGGCATATTCACTTCATTAAATATATTTTAGCCACCAGCCTTTATGCATGCTTTTGTACTTGCCAAACCATTTGCAAGGCTTATATAAAGCGATTACAACGGCTATCCATATTAAATAAATTGCCCAAAGCGGCGAGCCGCTTGCTACGTCTTTGGGTCTTCCAAAACTGCCAGAAGCAAAATCGAGCTGCGACCAATGAAACCCTTGCAAAAACATTACAGCAAGCATTATAAAATGAATAAGAAAAAAATGAACGAGAAAATAAAACAACGGAACTTTTCCATATACAGATACAATATTCATGAATTTATATTTTGCATTTTCTGAAAATGCAAGTATTAAAAACATAATGCCCAACGTAATTAAACAAAATAAAAGCGATGGGGGATATTTGGTAATATTCATGAATGAAAGAAAAGTGTATAGCCCATTTTTTTGATCAGACCATGGCACTGAATCTCCATAAATATTTATAAATCGTAAAACCATAAATAAAATCAAAGTGCTTAATCCAATTTTTATGAATAAACGTTTTCTTTTTACATTCTCGAATAATTTTCCTGATGCGAAACCTATCAGCATAATACCCAGCCACGGAATCGGCGGATAACCCATAATAAAAACAACATGCGTAAAAGGAAATGCGCCAGGCAAAAACAGCGGAGATAAAATAGCTTGTATGGATGAGCCTTTGGGAAACGGAATAAGCGCAAAAAGATTATGGCAAAAAATTATTACTAATCCAATAATGGCAATTGTTTTTTTAGGTGTTGTAAATAATATAGAAAGAATGATAAACCCAAAACCAATTGCAGCAATTACTTCAAAAATAAATGTGTGAAATCCGAAATCGAAAAACAAAGCAAAATTTACAACAGCAAATTCGAGTATTACTAAATACACGCCCCGCTTTAATAAAAATTTTCTGCTTTGTAAAACATTTTTATTGTTTCTAAAAGATATGTATGCAGATGTGCCTGCTAAAAAAACAAACGTGGGTGCACATAAATAGGTTATCCAGCGTGTAAAAAATAACATCGGTGTCGTGGTTGCCAAATCGGTAGGGCTTTGCGTGATAGAATTTACATGTATTATATCCCGCACATGATCTAATGCCATAATAATCATAACGAGCCCTCTTGTAAAATCAATACTGTAAATTCTTTTCATGCTTTTCGTAAAATTTTTTTCTGATTTGATATAATATCTGTTTCAATTGCTGTTTTCGTTTAAGATTGCTCTTGCTTGTATTTAATTCATCAAAATCGCAAACCTTTATTTGTTATTGTGAATAGTTTACAAACGCTTTATTTACTTTTTTTTCTTTATTAAAACTCATCATTTCTATCGCTTTTTTACCGGCAGCGTTGTTCAAATAATATATGGTTAAACTATTTATACCAATCAGCAGGTCAAGCATTTTAAATTGCAGGTTTTTGTTCTTTCCCAATCCAAGTTTCCAGTACGCTCTTACTTTATTTTTACCGGTCACGATTCCGTTGCTTCCGGGCAAAAGCTTAAGTGCCATCGGCGTTTCAATTATAAAATCTTCTGAATAATGCGAAAGAATTTGTTCAAGGTCATGAGCATTCCAACTATTAATCCAATTGTTCGCAAACTTTTCTGCAAATTTTTTTGTAATCATAATTCTTCAATAAATTTTATTTTCTAAGCAGTATTTGTTGAAGCGATAACCAATGCAATGCCGCAAAACATTAACGCATCAAACGCACTTACCACTTCGTTACCATTATTTGAATAAGGATGTGCAAGTGCATTTGGTACATGCAAAAAAATAAACCAAAGAAAAAGCATGAGCGCTAACAGAAATACAACTGGTTTTATCCAGATTTTTAAAAAGATTGCAATGCCTGAACAAATGAGCGCTGCCCCGCCAAAATATGTCCAGAAAACCGGCGCACCAAACCACGTTGGTACCAGCGGTGAAACGTAAGCTGTGTACACGAAATGGCTGCATCCATACAAAATCATTGTTGTTGAAAAAAATATTTTTCCCAATGGAATGATTCTTTGCAACATCAATTCAAAAGCATTCGATTTATTTATTGCCAAACTGGTTTGCGCAAACGAATCAGCCATTACAAATGCACCACCGCAAAATGCTAATTCTTTTAAAGCTTCGGCCCAAACACCTAAATGAGATGATTTATTTGGACTGAACATAAGCGTATATGGAAGCTGGCTAAGTATAATGAGCACAACAAAATAAAATCCTAAATAAAGACACAATTTCTTTATGTTGATTTTTTCGGCGCGAAAAAAGCCGGTAACAATTATTCCGGTAATTATTAGCGCTATTCCGGTTAAAATTGAAAAAACAATGTACTCATGAGCCCATGCAGGAAATGGTGATAATATTTCCGGGCGAAAATCTTTAATAAGAATTTGCTGCACTCCAAAAGCAATTATTCCAATACCATAAAATGCACGACCAATTTTTACAAATGTTTTCATTGAATTTTTCATAACAGCAGTTCTTAAGTTTTAATGAACATTTTTAAAAAGCAACATGCTTACATTTCACCAATAAAACTATGGCCAAAACGATGTTAGCAGTTAGTTGTTATAGTCTGTCCACTATGTAATTCAGTTCAGTTACCCCCGAAGTAAACTGTCTGGTAGTTACTAGGTTTAATTTTGTTTTGTCTTTGATGTCTGCAAACAATGGAATGCCTCGCCCAAGAATAACGGGGTTAATAAATAGCCAGTAGCCGTCAATTAAGTTCAGTTGAATAAGTGAATGTGTTGCTGTGGGGCTACCGAAAAGCAGGATGTCTTGACTTCCGCCATTGCGCGATTGTTTTATTTCATTTATTCTTTCCGACAGGTTGTCGCTGATAATTGTTGTGTTAGTCAAGCGTGCGTCTTTCATTGTTTTTGACAAAACAAATTTGTGAACGTTGTTATACCATTTCGAATGGTCAATGTCGTGCTTACTCGCATCCGGCTTTTTCCCTGCATTAGGCCAGTAATTTTCCATCATTTCATAAGTTATCCGTCCATATAATGCAGCGTCAGTTTGGCTTATACGCTTACCAACATAATCAAAAATTTCTTCATCAACTTTAATCCAGTTCATTTCTCCATTCGGTCCTGCAACAAAACCATCAAGTGATATGTGCATAAATGAAATTATTTTTCTCATATATTTCTATTTTTTATTGTTGTATTTAATTTATTAAATGAATCTTGTACAATTTTTTTTTATTTATGTGCCGCTTAATTTTAATTCCAACAATGCTACATTCAGATTACGGTTTTGAATGGAAAGCTCATCTGCATTTGATGTTTTGCAGATTTCTGTTAGTTCAAAACCAAAAGACTTATAATAATCAATAATCTTTTTATTATCTGCCCAGGAATCCATGCGCACAAATTTTAGATTGTTTTGCAACGAAAATTGTTAGCCCAATTCAAAATCTTTTCAAATTGCCTTTGCCCTTTAAATTTTGGATGTACAACAATCCTGTGTAAATAAATTGCATCGTTCTTGTCTTTGTCGCGCCAGATAAAAGGGTCGCTATACTGAATGCTGAAAACGCAAATGATTTCGCTATCATTTAAAATTTTATATTGAAGCCTGTTTGCTATATCGTTTTTTAATGCGGCTTCATCAATGATGTTCCAAACTTTAAAATCATTTTTTCCCTGCAATTGCATAGCTTCTTCAAAAAGCCAGATAATCATATTATAATCATCCATTGTTGTGTTGATAATTTTCATATTATCAGTTTTACCGTAATGCATAAATCAAATTTAGTTGACCGATGCTCTTATCTGCCTTACATTGTTTTAATAAGTTGTAGTTTTTATTGTTTCAATTTTTTTAACTAATATTAGTCTCTAAATTTTAAAAGGACAGGTGGTAGAAACCACCCGTCGTGTTTGTCAAAATGAGAAAAATTGAAAGCATTCACAAAAAGTAATATGCAATTCCTTTAAATGTTTTTTATCATCGCCGCACAAGTATTTCTTCACTAACACGCCAGCCGGTTGACCCCAAATAACCCATCCGCAAATAAAAAGTTTTAGTGGCAGGGTCGTACGTATTATTACACTTAGAAGAGCCGCTCCACTGAGCTGTGTAGCCGGGATTAGTACTTGGCAAAACAGTAGCAAACCCCACTATTGGAATACCGGTACTGTAATCGCTGATGGCTACTTTATTTGTTGCGGGATCAACCGTTAACAAAGCTACATAACCAGCGCCTCCTAAATCTCCAAAGCCACAAGAGACAGAATTTGCTGATACTGTAGTTAGATCTTTAATTAAATCTATTGACCTGGGTGCAGATGGGTGATATACATAGCCGGTTGAATGATAGCTGCCATCGTATTGATTTTTTATAGCAACCGCAACTATGCCTGTGCTTAGATTTCCGCTAATGGTATAACCTGTTTCTTTAACAGAAGCGATTTTAAAACCCAGTGCCCAATCGGCGCCGAGAAAATCAGAAGGCTTTATTTTTACTTGCAAATAACCCGTATGCGAACCTTTTGGAATAATCACTTCAGGATTTACAACCGTAAACATGTTTGATGACGGAATTGCATAATCTGCTGCATTAATGGTGTCGTAATCGTTTACTAAAGTTGTATCTATTTCAATTGCAACATGGATGTCCTCAGGCGCAGCATTTGCCGTTGCAAGATTTATCGGAACCAAATCAACAGTTGTATCCGTATTTGAATTATCAACTGCAAGCACAAAGAAGTTACTCGCATCATTAGCGGTTAGTTTTATTTCAATAGGCTTAATATCAGCTCCGGTATTGTGGGTTGATTGTATAGATCCGTTATCAAAATTGCCATCTTTTAAACATCCGGTCGTTATAGTACAAAACGATGCTATAATAAAAATGAACCGTATAATATATTTTTTCATGATTATTTTTTTATGATTAGAATAAAAAGCAGCAAGCATGCCTACTGCTCTTTATTTGTCTACGGTTGCCAAAATATTTTTGAAGTAAATTGATTAATGTCTCCTTCTGCCTGCACGCTTTGTGCATTGGTTGTATATTCAGATTGCGGATACAACAAACGCAACGGAAGCGTGCTTGAAATTCTGCTGGTGTTTACAGAAATAAAACCGGGTGGTAAAAAATGTAATCTTCTTTCATCTGCCCATGATTCAAGCGGGTCTATACAACAATTGGCAATGTACTTTTGAAACAGGACGAATTTAACCTGAGAGCTTACTGTTGTGCCGGCATTATCCCAATTGGCAACAGGAGAGTTTGCCATATAATCTGCTGCAGCGTTAACTGCATCAGGTACACCTAACCATACAAACGATTCTGTAACCGCCGCCTCATAGGCAGTTTTTGCATTGCCTGGCATCCATCCGCGGGCAATTGCTTCTGCTTGTAGAAACATGCTTTCAAAAGATGGATATATCCATTGGTCTTGTTTTGGACTGCTGATTAAACCCAGTCCGAAATATGAGCTATGTGCAAAGTCTGGGATATTTTGAGGGTCATCGCCATATTTATCTCCTACATAGGTTGAACCAACAGGCGTAAAAAACTGAGCAATTCTCGGGTCGTTATTGCTACTTAAGATATTCACTATATAAGCATTCGCATTCCACCCGGTATTAGCGGGTGCACCTGTTGGAGTGTATCCGTAATTTGCGTAAAAAGGAGATTGTTTATCCGCTTCATCTGCGTATCCGGGATTAACGCTGATTGATTCTCCTGCTCCAAGCACACCGCCATCACTTTCAATTTTAGCAATGGTGGAGGCAGGATTAAAACCGGAAACTTCAGACTGGCGTATGAGGAATCTCAACCTGAGCGTATTGGCAAATTTTATCCATAAAGTAGTATTGCCGTGATTAATAACATCTGCAGGTGCAAAAGCATTTGCGACAGTCGTCCGCATATAAGTAACAGCGGTATCAAGACTTTTTAATAACGATGCATATATGTCTTGCGCTTTATCATAAGCAGGATGCGTGTTTGCGTTTGATTCAAAAGCCTGCGAATAAGGAGCATCGCCATAAGTATCTGAAACTTCCTGGTATAATTTTGCCGATAAAATAATGGAGGCACCTGCTAAAGCTGTGTCACCACCGGCAAGACTTTTCACTTTTGCCTGGTGCAAATCGAACAGCGTATTATAATAATCGTTCCATAGCTGGTCTCCAAAAGTAAAATCTATATTGTAGGAAGTTTCTGTATATTCTCTTGCAAAACTTCCGTTTCCCGCCATATAGCCAATCCAATTATAAGCAAATTGCAAAGGCAGTTTAAATCCCTGGTCAGCAGCACTCCCACCAACTATTCTATCCCCAACAGCAACTTCAGCCTGTGGAAATAGTAATTCTGCAGTAACATTTTTATCTGTAACACGGTTAGGATCGTCGTTTACATCCAGGTAATCTTTTTCACAACCGGTTATTCCCACCACAATTAATATAATTATGATTAGAGATAATTTATTTAAATAGTTCATTTATTAAGATTTTGCATGATTAAAATTGAACAGTTAAGGAGCCGCCGAATAATCTTGATGCCGGAGATTGATAGGAGCTGGCAATACCAAAAGTGTTTCCGGTGGAAGAATAATTAAACTCCGGATCGCCCCATTGATTTGATTTGGGAACGAACAGGAAAAGATTTTTTCCAACAGCGCTTACAGTAACCCGCTTAATGTATTTGCCGTTACCAACCCATTTTTGCGGAAGCGTGTAAGAAATATTTACTTCACGTAGACGCCATGCTGCTGCACTTGCAAAATAATTGGTGGCGATTGCGGTGTTCACTGACTGCGACCAAAAACCATAGTTGCCATCCTGCACCTGAATACTAGTGTTTGGCACATATTTGCCGTCTTTTAAATAAACAGAATTAGGAAATATAAAACGCTGACGACCATATTCTGCACTGCGTGCAGAAATACCTGCAAAGTCTTCATCGGAACCCAAACCTGAATAAAAATCGTTACCACCTTTATAATCCCACGTCATACTAATTGAAAAATTTCCAATAGAAAAAGAAGGTGTAGCGCCAATAACCCAAAGTGGTAACGACCTTCCTTTTATAACAGATGAACCGGCTTCTTTGGGAAGGCCTGTAACAGGATCAACAATTACTTTGCCCGTAGCCGAATCTCTTACATAATCTGTTAATTGAAAAGCAAATGCAGGCAAACCTACTATCGCAATACCTTTTGCAGTTGGCGCACTGGTAGCAATTTGAGTAAATTGATTAGTGCCGCCTATCACTACGGGAATATTGCCTTGCGTGCTGGTAACTTTATTATTATCGTAAGTAGCGTTAATTTTAAAATCGATTCTTCCCTTACCAACATTTAGCAATGGACTTAATCCCAAATCCATTTCAACACCGTAATTTTTAAAGTCAGCAGCATTGGCTAATCCGGTGGTATAACCTGTAGTAACAGACTGCGATACCTGTAATATTTGATTGGTATTATTTTGATTGAAGTAAGTGGCTTCAAGATTTACCCTGTTTTTCAAAAACCCTAGTTCAATACCCACTTCCTGTGTGTTTACAAATTCCGGCTTTAAATCTGCTGCCGGTATTGTATTGTTTGCTGTAAAACCAACTGTATTTCCATAAGGGAAACCTGCAGGCTGAGAATATGTTGCATTTAAAGAATAAGGATTGAGATTTACATTACCTGATTTTGAAATGGCCGCTCTTATTTTAGCATAAGAAATTAAATTGCTGTTGTGTAACGCATCAATCGCATCAGACAAAACAATAGATATATTAGCAGCCGGATAAAAAAACGAGCGATTTTGCTGAAGCAAACGGCTATCCCAATCATTTCTTCCTGTAAATTCAATATTTGCCCAATCTCTATAATTAAATCCAACACTTCCATAAGCAGAAAGTAAACGTGATTGAATATTGTAATTTCCATTTGGATAAAGCGGAACTGCTGCATCGCCGCTGCGCACTGCTACATTAAACAGGTAAGGCACCACTAAATTATTACCACCAACCGCAACATCTTTTGAACGGTTTTGGCGCACCGTACCACCGGCAATATATTTAACAGAAACATCTTTTGTAATTGCATGGTCGCCGCTTAAAAAATAATCGAGGTTAATGCGGTTAGAATAGTTTTCATCTGTACTTACAATGCCGGGTCTGTTGGAGTATTGTGTTGGGTTGCGTTTTGCCACGTTAACTGCCCAATCGCTAACAATTACAGGCGCATTGCTGTTTGTTGTGTTTTGAAAAGAAAGAGTAGAACTTACTCTTGCAGTTGCTTTAAGCCAGGGAAGAAATTGATAACCCACTTCAACATTTCCAATAACATCATCTTCTCTTCCTGTAGTTCGTATATTACCGATGAGCCAGTAAGGATTAATTGCATACTCATCAAAATAGTTGGAGTATTGTGCAAACTTATTATTCTGCCAGTCTTTATAATCTAATAAAGGAACATTACTCGCAATCTGCATCACCTGGAAAAAAATTCCGCCTGCATAAGCGCCGGGTTCTACTGCTCCAAAACCGGCTTCATTCACCACATCGTAATTTTGAAGAATGTAATTCAACCCATAATTCACTGAGAGATTACCAAATTTTTTTCCGCCATTAAAACGCAAACTTGTACGATGATTTTCATCGTCAGGAACAAGTCCTTTTATTTTTGCATCTTCAATACTTACATAAAAATCTTCGCCTGCAATAGATGCAGAATTTTGAAAGGTTAGTCCTGTATTCCAGAATTTAATTTTGTCTTTGTAGTGCGCATTTGAATAGGGCAACATTTGAATTGAACCATCTTCCAGCGGTATGCCCAATGGTTTAATCGTACCATCAAATGCAGGTCCATATTGCTGATTTTCGTATGGCACATAACCAAAATTTCCATATTGGTCAACCACTTCACCGGCGCCGTATCCAAACTCTTTTTGCAGCTTTGGAAAGAAGGAAACCTTTGTAGCTTCTAAGGTTGAACTTAACGTGATGGTTGGCTTTTTACCGCCTCTTTTTGTAGTGATGATGATAACGCCGTTTACTGCGTCGGGACCATAAATGGCTGCTGATGCAGCGCTTTTTAAAACGGTTAGCGATTGCACATCATCTGGCGGAATGGAAGATAAATAACCAAGCGGTGTTGGTGCGCCATCAACCACCAGCATTGGTTGATTGTTGCCTGTAAGTGAACGAATGCCGCGGATATTAATTTTTGCGTTTTCAAATACACCGCTGTTTACAGTAGAAACATTTAAGCCTGAAATTTTACCGTTAAGCGCCTGTTGAATGTTTACAGATTTGCCCGCAGTTAAAATTTTATTGCCAATAGTTGTAGTTGCATATCCCAAATCTTTAGCTTGTCGTTGAATACCTAATGCAGTTGTTACAACTACATTTGTTAGTTCTGATGTTGAAGAAGAAAGCGTTACTATAATTGTATTATCACTTCCAACAATAATTTCTTTGTTTACAAAACCGGTGGCACTTATAACAAGCGTGGCACCTGTATTTGCATTGATTATAAAAGAGCCTTTAGCATCGGCTGCTGCTCCTGTTTTTGCGTTTTTTATTTGAACTGATGCAAAAGGAATTGCATTACCGTTTTCATCTGTAACAGTGCCCATGATTGATTTTGTTTGCGAGGATGCATACACAGATACCAGAATCAATGTTAAAAAACACAGATAGAATTTTCTCATTTTTATGAGTTTAATGTGATTAAAAGTTTCGATTTTTACCGTATGTATACAGTTGAGATAATCGAATTTATTCTTGTGTTGCACCGGGTTTGATGCTATTCAACGAACGCTGAATAAGTGCTTTTAAACAACGTAAATTATTGCTCTTAACGCTTTAGGATATGTTGTTTGTAGTTTATAGGTTTGAAAATGTAGGTGCAAGGAGTAGCAATGGCCATTTATAGGAAAGCAGGTGATGGATGCATGATAAATACGAAGTTGCCGCAATATAAGGTTGCTTAATACAGCACTACATTTCCAACTGCTGTAAGCAGTCGATTTCAATGAAAATAATTCAGGAGTAATATATATTATCAGTCAAAGACCACTTATCGGCAACATTAAAAAGTTCAACCTTTTATTGCTTCTTGTCTTCTAAACAAGCAAGTACTTGTTCCCGGTAGCTCCTACCAATTGGGATTTGTTGTTTATTTATTTCGATATCCGCCGCAGTAAATGCATCTATTTTGTCTTTTGCTACAATGAAAGAGCGATGGGTTCTCAGAAAGTTATCTTTGTTAAGTATATCTTCGATCTCTCCTAATGTAAATTTTGTAAGAATAGTTTTCGCCTTTGAAACAATCTTAATATATTCCTTAAAGCTTTCGATATAAAGAATCTCATCAAGAAACATCTTCACTTTCTTTTTGTTAACATTAAAAAACAAGTAAGATCTTTCTAATGTGGCTGCCGCCTTATTATCCAACAGCTCACTTTCGTTTGGATGTTTAAGTTTATTAACTGCCATAATGAATCGGTTAAATTCAATTGGTTTTAGCAAATAATCCACAACGTTTAATTCGTAACCCTCTAGAGCATATTCCTGATACGCAGACGTAATGACGATTTGTGGTGGTTCGATAAGAGCCTTTAAAAAATCCAGTCCCTTTAGCTTGGGCAAATGAATATCTAAAAAGATTATATCTACTTTTTCGTTTTGTAATAATTCTAAAGCACTAATTGCATTATCACATTTTTCTACTAAATGCAAAAAGGGAACTTGGGCAATATAATCCTCCAGAATTTCAGCAGCGATGGGTTCATCTTCAATGATAAGGCAATTAAAGTTTAGCATTGCTTTTAAGGTTTATAGTAAGACTTACTTTGAAAATAGTGAGTTCGGATTTTACAAGCATGTTATATTCTTTATACATCAATTCCAACTGTCTTTTTACGTTCTTTAAACCAATATTTTCCGTTACTTCATTCTCTGTATTACATTCTTTTGTGTTTTCAATATCAAAATTTAATATGCTGTTTTGTAACGTCATATTAATAAGAATAAACGATTCAAAGCAGCTTTCACCAACACCGTGCTTAAACGCGTTTTCAACAAAAGTCAATAAAAGCAGCGGCGAAATTGATTCATATTCATTATCTATTTCTCGCAAAAACTTAACTGTTAATCGTCTGCCATAACGGATTTTTTCCAACTCTATATAATCATCCAGCATTTTAATTTCATCACCAATTTTGATTGAAGGCTTTGACGTTTCATATAACATAAAACGTAATAATTTTGACAATTTCATTACGACCGCAGCTGTTTCATTAGAGTTTTTTCTTGCCAATCCGTAAATATTATTTAATGTATTAAATAAAAAATGAGGACGAATTTGATTGCGTAAAAATTTCAGCTCTGCCTCAAGCTTTTCATTTATCAAATTCCTTTCTTTTTCTTTTGCGCTTAGTTGTATCCTAATCTGCTTTATGGCAATGGCGGCACCTGAGGCAAATCCTATATCCATTAAGCCTACCAAAAATCCCAAAGGATAAAAGAACGGCAATTGATCAGTGAATTTATTTATTGATGGATTTATAAAATAAACTACTAAGCCCCTATATAAAAGCAAGGCACCCGTTAAGGCAAATAGTGAATAAATAATACTATTTTTTTGAATGCCTACGTTTGCTATTTTATCCAATGTGACATATAGCATAAAGTAAGTAAACGCCAACTTAGGCAAAAGAAGAACCAGGCAATTTTCAATTGCTAATATAAGTTCAGTTGCTTTGGAAAATTCAAAACGGGTTGTATTCAAAAAATAGATAAGCATAATATCCTGAAATAAATATGCTATCCAAAAAATTACATGCAAAAAAACTCTTTTCATGCAGTAGTAAATTTCATCAAAAAGCACGACTTATTTAAATAAACCAGAAACGACTCTTTGCGATGTATGAATGACGACCAACTGTCAATAAATGAAAAGTGAAACAAAAGTTTTCGTGGAAGTGAAACTGGCAAAGGAGTTCTTGTTAAGATAGCTGAAGAATAAATATTAAACATTACAGATCAACCATCTGAAGTTATTTATTAAGCCTTGTAAATTTGCCGGCTGCGTGCTTAACAACAACATGAGATTTAAATAATTCACTTCTTCTTATTATGTTGCGTGTCCATAAGTATGTTTAACTATTATTGATGCGACGGAGACTCTTTGCGGTTATTGACCCGCGAACTATTCATTATTAAAGGAAGTGCTTTGAATGAAAACAGGTTGCCAATCATACATGTAATCTAGTCGTAGGCGCATCATTAATATGACGTCGTAAGAGTTTTTCGCTTACATCAAATTATTCGCAAATCGTATTTGAGCCAGCAGGAATTATATTGTCAAGGTTCTGAGCTTCCTTATCGTGGACTATTTGCCAAACGTTTTCAGAGTTTAGATGGTTTGATTGAGAAAGTACTAAGGCAGTTCCGCAAAAAAGCAACGCGTCAAAGGCACTTACAATTTCATTTCCACGCCCAATGTAGGGATGTGCAATCGCATTGGGTACATGCAGCAAAATAAACCAAAGAAAAAGCATAGTTGCCAGCAGTAATGCAACAGGTTTTAAAAAAATTTTAAACAGAATTGCTATTCCTGCTCCCATTAAAGCTGCACCTCCAAAGTAACTCCAAAAGGTCGGTATGCCAAACCACTTCGGAACCATGATTGAAATGTCATAAACAAAATGATTGCAGCCGAACAAAATAATTGTTGTGCAAAAAAATATTCTTCCTATTGGAATAAGTTTCTGCAGTAAAGTTTCAAAGGAACTGTTCCTGTTAGGTGCACGGGAGTTTTCTAAAAAAGAGCCGGACATTACAAATGCTCCACCAGAAAATGCTAACTCTTTCAACGCGTCGCCCCACGATCCTAAATGACTCAGCTTATGTGGGTACACGAAAAGAAGATAAGGAATATGACTAATGAGAAGTAGTGCCAGAAAGTACAAACCTAAATAAAGGCATATACTTTTTTTGGTATTTTCAGCTACCTTAAGCATCCCTGAAATGATAATCCCTATCATTACCATTATTACTCCTGTAACAATTGCGAACATGCTGTATTCATGTATCCATGCTGGAAATCCTGGTAATATTTGCGGACGAAAATCCCTTATTACGATTTGTTGTAGTCCATAGGCAATTATGCCAAGTCCGTAAAAAAGATGTCCCGTCTTACGAAGGTTAATCATACTCAAACTTTTTTATTATTTGTGAATTAAGTTCATTAAAAGTTTACGCGTTAAACCCAAAAATCAACGAATAACTGTTTGAAAGGAATATATAACGCTTTGTTTAGTTTCGAGCACTTATCACTTTTCAGTTTTACTAATGGTAATTACTTTAGTTAATTGACGAAAGTATCAATGAGTAAGGAACTATTTTAAAACGGCTAAGGCTATCATATGGGCTAGGTCATAACAGGAATTTATAAAGAAGCGCCGCATCGATGGCAAGTTTATACTCTATACCATTTTCTCAGCAGTATATTAGCATAGAAGCCGTAGTATTGCCCGGATGAAAAAGGTGATACTGTATGCCTTAAAATTGCCTTTTAATAATAAAGCCATTTTGAACTTTTTCTAATCCGATTTTGGAATAATAATTCATTGCATTGGGCGCAGCTAATAAAAGAAGCATTGCCTTATCACCAATCTTTTCTTTAGTAATTTCGATCAATCGTTTGCCGATACCTTTATGCTGGTACTCTTTCTTAACCGCTAAATCGGACAAGTAACAGCAATAAGCAAAATCTGTTAATGAACGAGAAATTCCAATGACTTCATCGTTTAGCCACGCACTAATAACAAGATTTGAATTTAGAAACATTGTTTTAATCCGCTCTGTGTCTTGAATCGGTCTTATTATTCCTGAACTTCGGAACACCTCAACGATTGCCGTGACTGGTAACGATTCGTTGATTTTATATTTAATCTCGTTTAAAGGTAATTTCATAAATAGAAGTACGATTTTAGTATAATTATACAAGGTAACAATGGCTTACTGAGTGACGGAGCAAAGGGTTCTTAGCTGGCTGTTTAAATCTTTATTACTATTCACTTTTAAAAAAGGAATTGTATCAGTGCTTGAGTTGTAACTACAGTTGCAAATTCTCCATTCAAACTTGCAAGTGCAGTTTCATGAATAAGTTCGGCAGAATAATTTTGCCCCTCCAAACCTTTTTTATTAAATGCTGCGGTTGCATCAGCTACAACATATGTATCAAACCCTAAATTCCCAGCCATTCTAGCCGTCGTAGAAACACAATGGTCAGTCGTTAAACCGACAATTACAAGTTTTGTAATCTTTGAATTTATAAGTTTCTCTTGAAGGTCAGTTCCAATAAAAGCGCTATTTACATTCTTTTTAATCACGGGTTCCTTGCCTATCGGTTTTACCAAATCCTTGAATTCATTTCCTGCGTTTAGTTCATTTAGTAATGAAGTCGGATTGGATGAACAATGTTTGATATGAAAAATGGGAAAATGATGTTCTCTCCAAAGTTTTAAAAGATCACTAGCCTTTTCTTCTGCACCCGGATTGTTTCTTTGCTCACCCCAATACTCAATATTGTCAAATCCTTTTTGGATATCAATAAGAATTAACGCCGGTTTATCTGCTTTCGTTATACTCATCATATTTTTCTGTTTTTGTTTTTACTGTTTAATTGTGAACGCGTGTTGAGAAGCAAAGTTTAGTGAATAAATTAAGCATTGGGCAAAATTCAACGCAGCCAATTCTCGTTAAACCTTCGTTTATAAAACGATAGTAATTTATGGTAGAAACCCAACCGATTCCTCCCACAAGCCATAAATTTTCATAACAGAATAAAGGTTTTATATTTTATCCAACAGATATTTTGTTCTTTCGTTTTTTATATTTCCTGTATTTAGTGTAGTGCCAGGTTCAAAGAGCATAATAGATACTTCTTCGTCCGCAACAGGCCTGTGCTCAACTCCCCGAGGCGCTATTAAAAATTCATTCTCGTTAATCACAATTGTTTTATCTCTGAATTCCATTTTAAGACTTCCATTAACTACATAAAACAATTCATCCTCATTAATATGTTTATGCCAAATGAATTCACCTTTTTGTTTTACAAGTTTAACTTGCTGCCCATTTAGTTCTCCCACAATTCTTTGATTTCCATAATCAGAAAAAAGAGATAGCTTTTGGTGAATGTTTACTTTTTCCATATTTTTTTTATTTGTTTCATCTAATAATCTTTTCGTTGTTTAGTCAGTTCTTCATAGCAGTTCAACGTTTTTACACTTCAATTGTGTCAAATAAATATATCTGGACGTCATCACTGCCTGGTGCTAAAATCTTTCTGTCTAAAGCACACTGTTGTCCCACTTCAGAAGCAAAAGCCTCCTTAATATCTTCCATTGAGTCAAAATATAAGTTTGCTACCAAATAAGTTTCGGAATGCCCTGTTGGTGATATAATTGAACCATTGCTGATTTCGTATTTTTTTAGTCCGGGTAATTGCTTGGCTAAAGGAATATGTACATCAAAATAATGTTGTTCAAATGATTCTTTGCTTTTTGGATTTCTATAAATCACAGTCATCTTTGCCATTTTTGTTTTTTGTATTTGGATAAATTTGATTCTAAAATATATTTGTTTGATTATCCCTGCGTTGCATTAGATTATTGAACAGGAGTTCCTCGTCATCGACAAAACTTAAGTTTTTGACATCGGTGTTTCTCCAAGCGTACCCGGTGCTTGCATTACTCCTTCTAACGAACCCATTGATAACGCGATAGCTTTTCTGATGTTTCTTATTTTTTATTTTATGCATGCTCTGTTCGATTTCAGCTCCCCTTTGCTTTTCCTTTTAATCCAGTACTTCACATTTAAACCCTTTCTCCCTTACAAGTAGCATTATCCTTAAAGCCTCTATTTTGTCTCCTTCAACTCTAAGCACCTTATCGCAATCCGAAAGATCAAAATTGATTTTAAACGAAGGGAATGCTTCAGATAAAATATAAACCAGCATATTGGCTTGTACCTTTTTCTGAACATTTGTTTTAAAAACTTCAACCATTTCTTAGCCGATTACCAGGTATACTACTTGCATTTTAGTCGTTGTGCTCACTCGTTTGTGAATGCCAGTAGTCGCTCCTTATTCATTTCGTTCGTTGTATGATTATTTGAGTATCTCCGTCATATTTTTATGCACTGTTCTAACCGAGTTTTGTAAATTGAAACATTTGTCCAAAGTGCGCAAACTCCTTAAAAGTCATTTCCGTTTTGCCCTCTTTAGCATCTTTTAAGTAACAATGGTTTCTATGTCTTTTGGAAAGTCGGCTGGCATACTTTGTTTGATTGGATCAACAACATCCGCATTTTCATTTGATAAGTTTTGTATGTATTCAATTTTTCATTGAAATGATTTTCTTGTAAGTCCAATGTTATGGATATCCTGTGCGCCAAATTCCTTCGGGGGCTGTCTTCATATAGTGATGTTTCTCCTTCTTAAACTGTTCCTGCCAGGATGATTGCAGCACCACCAAAGTAGCTCCAAAACGTTTGCTAAAACGATTTCGGTACCATCACACTTTGGAGTTAAGTTCATTAAAAAGGTTATGAGTATGATGAAAAATCAACGAACAACTTGTTTGTGAGAATAGATAACATTTATTTGTGCTCGTTTACTTTTTGCACTCCACTTTTTCTAAATGGCAACTCTTGATCAATTGGCATTGTTCCTCAGATTGATATTTCAATTAAGTACTGCCAGGGAACGCATTGGCTTTACTGTAGTTAATTAATGAGAGGTAGGAAACAAAAAACCTTTTCGTCCAGGCAGCGAACGTCGGCCGCTTATTTGGAAGTACTACCGATGTGCGTTCGTTTTATTGTTCAGCATGAAGCCCGACCTTGTTTCCCTCGGAGTCAATAATTATAGCAATAAATCCTGCAGGAATTTGTGTTTTAACCGCCACAATTTTTCCGCCTGCTTGTTTAACTTTATCCAAAACGGTCTGAATGTTAGGACTTGCATTAATATAGACTACAGTTCCATTGCTTGAAGGACGGTTTCTTTCTGATTTTGATAATACACCCGTTACCCGTCCTGAGGTTGCTTGAATAACGTTAGGATTAAATGGAAAGAAAACACCTTCATCGTTACCGTCTGCCCTCTTAACCATTTTAATGTCTAAAATGGTTTCGTAAAAAATTTTTGCCCTGTCAATGTTTGATACAGGAATTTCAAACCAGGTAATAATATTGGTTGTTTCGTTGATTTTTTTTAGTAATTGCATATTTGTTTGTTTTAAATTATAATGTCACATTCAAGCAGTCTGCTCTTTGTGCCCAATCATTTCCGGGGTAATCCAACAACAACTGTTGCCAGTATGGAACTAAACTTTCCGCAGTTTTTTTATTCAGAAAATAAGAAGCCACGCCTGCCCAATACAATGCTTCGGGCACCAAAGATTTATTGTCAGTTTTTGCAATATAGTTTTCCAGTATTTCCAAAGATTTTTTGGCTTGTGCTTTTCTCAAAAACGCCATCGCCCTGCCTATTTCCATTTCGGCTTCAAACTGATAACCGTTCAGATACCCTGTTATTTTTCTTATTTCGCTTCCGTCATTAGCAAAAACGATAAAGGTTGGTGTCCACAAAATGGGAGAAGATTGAATTTTTGGAACATCCCTGTTAGTAATGTCATATTTAACAAACACAAAGTTTTTGTCAATATAAAACATGACTTCAAAATTTTGGTAAGTGGTAAATTCCATTTTTTTGCAACCCCTGCAGCCGGGTGCCCAAAAGTCAACTAAAACGGGTAGTTGTTTTTCTTTTGCTAACTGGAAAGCTTTACCGGTTTCAGTCTCTGTAAAGGAACTTATGGTTCCATTTTTTTTCAACTCTTGCATAAAATAATTTGTATTCTGCAAAGTTGAACAATATGAGAATGCTTAACCTGTGATAATCATCACAAAATTAGGCCTGCGTTCTTCTTTTTCTAATTCGGCTTAATGTTTCTCTTGCAACTCCAATAAATGAAGCTAATTGAGAAAGTGAAACCCTTTGTAAAATTTCAGGATGTTTGGTTTCCAAGTATTCTAACCTTTCCTGAGCGGAATAGAGTCTCAATAAAGTTGAGAACTCTTCTTGTTTGGAAGCGAACAAGCGTATGCAATTACGTCCCAAAGTTTCAATTTCGCTTGCTTGTTTTGACACTTGAAATAATTTAACCTTGTCAAAAATTATAGTGGTTAAAGGACCGCAGGCCGCAATGTTAAATTCAGATTTCAGCCCACTACCAAAACTGTTGATGTTAGTCGCAATTTCATTTTCAAAAAAAAATCCTGTATTCTTTACAACCCCGTCAATTTCGTAATAGCTTCTGCAATAACCACTGTCAATGTAAAACAATGAATTGCACACTTGTCCTTGTCTTAGTAGTAATTCATTTTTCTTAAACTTTTTTTTTGTCAATACAGGTTGCAACAAATCCCAGCTCTTGTCAGAGAAATGCGTTAGAGAAAGAATGTATTTTAAAAGGTTGTTCATTGGTTTTTGTATCTACTGTGAGATTTATGCAACTTTACCCATTATCAGTTATACATTGCCTCCATATAAACTAAAAGTACAAAGTTTTTTAGCTTTAATGTTAGATAATAAGCACCACAATTGCTGCAAATATTTGTTCTGTCATAAAGTTTTAAGTATTAATGTCTTTAGCTATAAATGTTTCCACCTTCTCTCATAAGATAACTGCGAGGATTTTGGCGGGCTTATCAAGGCTATAATTTTGAGTAATGCTGTGAAGCACCGCAGGTTGCTCATAAAAAATATCTCCTGCTTTATAAACTTTCTTTACTCCTGCAAATTCTGAAAGTAGGTTACCTTCTAAAACATACACAAACAATGGGCAAGGATGAATGTGCCTTTTTGAACTACATCCAGGAGAAAATGTTACGGTTTCAAACCGAACCATATTATTTTTCAAATATTTTTTGTTAATCACTTGCTCTAGCAATATCATCGATGTTGGTTTGGCTGCACTTAATATGCTCTCTGAAGAATGTTGAGCGAAAGTGATTTTAAATGTTACAATCAATACAATTGTGATAATAAGTTTCATGTTTGTACGCATTGTCACCGATAACAAAAGATGATCCCGCACGTGCGGGATTGCTGCAGAAATGCGCTGGCGTTGCCATGCTTTAACTAGGAACCTTTTGTTGCCAGCCTTGTTTGGTCAGCATGAACTTTGCTATAAGGATGTTGCCTAACTTTTATCTCTATGTCGGTCAAAGAAATCGTCAACTTCACCGATTGCCGTTCTTAGGCATCTCATGATTTCTTCGTGAAAGTCTGTACCCGAAGCATGAAGTGGGTCAATGGCTTTTATCAATAATGTTCTTAACTCAAAAAGTTGTTCTCTATTGTATTTTTTTGATGCTTTTACTAGCTCCAATTTCATCAACTCCTCTTGTTGATTTTGTTTAGGGTTAAAAATGTCGTTTATATGGCTGCATTGGTGGCAAACGCCTTGCTGATTGATTAAGGCACACCTATGCTCAAAAATATCAGTCATTGTATTTCTTGCATCATTCAACAAATGTTTTACCACACCTTCAGTCTTTTCAAGAATGAGACAAATTTCCTTTACCTGAAAATCGTAGATATTTTTTAATATCAATGCAACTTGGTTTTCAATAGGCAATGTCTTTGAGATACAAGTAAAACAATAGTCAATGTGTTCTCGCATTTCGTAAGCACCCGTTGGCGATGTGTCATGAACCATCCAAAAAACCTTTCTGATTTCTTCCGAACCTATCGCCAATCCTGCGGCTCGGTCTTGTGCATCGGGCAACCACCTTTTTTTCTTTCGTAAATGGTCATAAGCAAGATTAGTGGCTATTTTGAAAACCCATGTTTTTAAAGAAGAATCGTGGTTAAACGTTGATATTTTTGTAAATGCTTTTATAAAGGTGTCGTGGGTTAAATCATCTGCATCTTCCCTGTCCGTAAGCAATCGGTACAGGTAAGATTTCAATTGATTTTGAAATTCAGCAAACAATGTCTGGAATGAGTTAATGTCGCCAGATATAGCTGATTTAAGGATAGTTTCGTTTTCCATTCAATTATAAACAAATAAAAAAGATGGTTGCAATTTTATGATAAAAACCGCAACCATCAATGTACTATAATATGTTCATCTTGCCGCAATCCACATCAACAATGTGGCTGTTAAAAACAACTCCCGTTTCAGATGCAAGAAATACGGCAGTTTCGCCAACCTGCTTTAATGTGGGGCTGGTTTTTAGTATATCAAAAGCCTTGTATTGAGCAACGATTTGTTCTGAAGGTATGCCGTACTTTTCTGCGACAGCATTAATCCATCCGGTAATTCTTTTTGTCTCCATTAATGCTCCCGGGCTGATGCCAATAACTTTTATACCATTCGCACCCCATTCAGCAGCCATCACCCGCGTCAATCCTTCAACGGCTGAACTTGCTGCTGTAATGCCCGCCACATTTGAAAGTTTAGAACGGGAAAGTGCGGCTGTTAAAAGTAAAATAGTTCCTTCTGACTGCGTTTGTATCATATACTTCGCAGCCGCTCTTGAAGTAAGAAATTGGGAACCGCAAATCTTTTCTATGGGTGCCATGAATTGCTCAAAAGTTGCCTCTGTCGTAGGCGGACGCCCACCCATTTCATCATAATTCGCGCCGATACCATTGAACACAATATCCAATTTGCCATTTTCCGCAATCACCTTTTCTAAAAAAGTGTCAATTTCATTTTCATTCAAGGCATCTACTTTAGCAGCTTTAGCATTGCCACCACTTGCTTTAAGTTCTTGTGCCAATGACTTCACAGCATCAAGATTGCGTGCAGTAATGTACAGCTTTGTTCCATGTTCTGAAAATGATTGGGCAACTGCTCCGGCAATTTCACCCGATGCCGCAAATACCACTGCTACTTTGTCTTTTAGATTTGTCATTTTACTATTTTTTTTGTTAATAGCATATTGACGATTGAGCTTTGTAAAACGGTCGGAATTTTAAAAAAAATAAAATCAGCGAAAGTCAGATAATTACTTTGGAAATTGTAGAGGGGTTTTTGTATTTGTGCTCGGCGCTGCTGATGGCGAAACAGAAAGATGAGGATTTATTCGTCAGCCAGCATAGCAGCAAACCCAATATCGGCTGTGGTTTTTCTTGTGTTAACCTTTTTGCAAATTGTAGTTGACGTAGAAGTCCTGCGTCTTTATATTTACTTACAATTTCTGTACGGGCTTAACAGAACTATTCCGGGTATCGGTCCTTTAACTGCTGCCAGTATACTGGTTGAAATTGGTGATGTAAAACGCTTTGATACCTTTTATCACCTCAATAGTTTTGTGGGTCTGTTGCCGATGGAGCATAGCAGCGGTGGGAGAGAAAATAAAAGTATACTTACAGTAAGAAAGCACCGGCAACTGAGAAGCGAGCTTGTTGAAAGTGCATAAGCAGCAAAACGAAACGATCCGGCTATGTCTTTGTACTTCAATGAACAAATAAAGCGCAAAGACTGTAAAATCGTCATCATCAAAATAGCCAGAAAATTATTGAACCGCATCCGTTATGTGCTCATCAATCAAAAGCCTTACGAATGCGGAATTGTAAAATAAAACAAAAGCCTGACTGCTAAACATGATTGTAAGTTTTTTACGTTTACTTTTTTATCGGCAACTATATTTTTCAACCGGATTATATGTTATCCATTTCAACTCAACCGCCCAGTTAATGATTCTTCTGAAACGTTGTATATGTTTTGCCGTTCCATTCCCAAGACATGGATCATGCTTCTTTATTGGAAAATTTCGTATGTAGTGCTCAAACTCTGTTATAAATTCAGTATCCAGTTGTGAGAGGTAAAAATCCTTTGAGTTATAACGAGTGGCTATGAAAAGCTTTATATAATCAATAGTTGTTTTATAGTTCTTAAAAACTGCCCCATGCAAGTTTATGGGTTGTTTTTCCTTTTACTGTCTCTTTATTTCCGTCCCAATCCCTGATAGAATTTTTTCCTTAAGTGATATTTCTGCACGGTCCCCATCTAATGTGATGCGTGCATAAAGCAGCGCCGAGTTTTTACCAGCGCCACTGTTTCTTTTAATGATGTTTACTGCAAATGAATGTGAGCTTCGCATAGCAAATTTTGTTTTATAGATTTTGAAATGATTTGAAATTCATTCTTCACGTTTCAATGTCTGCAGGTTCAAATCCAATTCAAATCCTATCAAAAAAGGTCAAATTTCGCAACCTAACTTGCTACGATTCAATAGATTAACTGCCATCTGGTGAGCGCAAAGCAATGCCATAATAACTCACCTGATAACACACTGATGATTTGATATTTTCTGATATAATTTGACAAGTTCAAAATAAAAATGCCTGTAAATCAATAAAATTTACAGGCATTTGATAAGATTTGATATAGTTTCCGTCGGGTGGACTGGATTCGAACCAGCGACCCCTTGCACCCCATGCAAATACGCTACCGGACTGCGCCACCACCCGAATGTTTTAAGCTGATATAATTGTTTTAATCCATTTCATACTATATCAAACAGGGCTGCAAATGTAAAAGGCTTTTTATAAAATTCAGGTTATATTTGCCAAATTTTGCCGCCTCAATGAATATTTTACTGCAGCAGGTTAAGATTGCAGATCCAGATTCTCCTTATAACGGAAATACCAAAGATATTTTAGTTGCTGATGGAATTATTAAATCGATCGGCGATAACATTACGGATAAAACAGACCATGTTTTTGAAACAAAAAATGCAATCGTTTCACCTGGTTGGATAGATATTTTTTCACATGCCTGCGACCCGGGCTATGAATTTAGGGAAACACTGGAAACATGCGCAGATGCTGCAGCGGCTGGTGGCTTTACACAGATTTTTACTTTGCCTGATACAAACCCTGTTATTGATAATAAAACGCAGGTTGAATATATTCAGCAAAAATCAAAAGCATTAAAAATTCAGATTCATCCTTTAGGCAGCATTACCAAAAAGAAAGACGGAAAAGAATTAGCGGAAATGTATGACATGCATCAAAGCGGCGCTGTTGCTTTTACAGATGGCTTGCAGCCGCTGCAATATGCGGGTTTGTTGCTGAAAGGTTTGCAGTATGTAAAAGCTTTTGATGGTGTGATTATACAAATTCCGCAAGATAAAAGTATCAGCGATGCCGGATTGATGAATGAAGGTTTAATTTCAACGCAACTAGGTTTGCCGGGTATGCCTTCCATTGCCGAAGAATTAATAATTGCAAGAGATATTGAACTCGCCGCATATACCGATTCAGCCTTGCATTTTACCGGTATCAGCACAGCTAAATCTGTTGAGTTAATAAAAACAGCAAAAAACGACGGCTTAAAAATTACGTGTTCAGCTACACCTTATCATTTATTTTTTTGCGATAAAGATTTACAATCGTACAACACCAATTTAAAAGTAAATCCGCCATTGCGTAATCGTGAAAACATGCTGGCATTGCGTGAAGCAGTTTTAAACGGCGATATTGATTGCATTGCATCACACCATATTCCGCAGGACTGGGACAGTAAAACGTGTGAATTTGAATATGCGAAGTTTGGAATGATTGGTTTGCAAACTTCTTATGCCGCTGTAAAAACAGTTTTGCCGCAATTATCAGCAGAGCAAATAGCAAAGCTGTTTTCAACTAATGCCAGAAAAATTTTCAAACTTAGTAATGCAAATATTAAGGAAGGAAATAAAGCAGAACTTACCTTATTCAATTACGAATCATATACATTGCAGAAAGAAAATATAAAAAGCAAATCACATAATTCAGCGTTTTTAAATACTCCTTTAAAAGGTAACATTCTTGGTATCTTAACAAAAGGCAATTTAATTCTACATAACTAAATAATTTGTATGGAAACTAAAGTAACAACAGCACAAGTAAAAGGCCTTATCATTTCGCTTATATTAATTGTGTTTGGTCTTGTTATATATTTTATTGATGGTTTGAATCATCCTAACCTTTCGTACATACAATATGTATTTTTCCTGACTGGCATTATTTGGGCGTGTGTTAGTTATTCAAAACAATTGAATGCTAACGTAACATTTGGAAACCTTTTTGCCCATGGTTTTAAAACTACGGCTGTTATAATGGCGATTATGCTTATTTATACTGTTCTTGCTTTAAAGGTTCTTTTTCCTGATATGATTGATAAGATCATCACACTAACAAGGCAAAAAATGGAGGCAGATGGAAAGGCAACTGATAGCCAGATAAACCAGGCAACTACTATGATTAAGGATCATTTTGTTTTATTTGCAGTAATTCAAATTATTGTAGGTTTTGCAATTGCAGGTTTAATCAGTTCCTTAATCGGCGCCGCAATTGCAAAGAAAAAACCACAAGACCCTTTTAGCAATCAACCAATTTAATCAATGGATATTTCAGTTGTAATACCATTATTTAATGAAGAAGAATCATTGCCCGAATTAAGTGAGTGGATTGTACGGGTAATGAATGAAAATTATTTTTCGTACGAGGTTATTATGGTAGATGATGGAAGTACAGATTGCAGCTGGAAAGTGATTGAAGAAATCAGTGCTAAAAACAAAAACTTTAAAGGCATAAAATTTCAGCGCAATTATGGCAAATCTGCTGCACTGAATGAAGGTTTTAAAGCGGCACAAGGCGATGTTGTAATAACGATGGATGCAGATATGCAGGATTCACCTGATGAAATTCCTGAACTGCGCAAAATGATTTTAGTTGATGGCTTTGATATGGTAAGCGGCTGGAAAAAAAAGCGCTTTGATAATAAGCTTACTAAAAATCTTCCTTCAAAAATTTTTAATGCGGCTGCGCGAAGAATTTCAAAAATTAAACTGCACGATTTTAATTGTGGTTTAAAATCATATAGAAAGAAAGTTATAAAAAGTATTGAAGTATATGGCGAAATGCACCGCAATATACCGGTGCTGGCAAAATGGGCAGGCTTTAGAAAAATTGGGGAGAAAGTAGTTGAGCACCGCCCGAGAAAATATGGTGTTACAAAGTTTGGCTGGGAGAGATTTATCAATGGCTTTCTTGATTTATCAACGCTAACTTTTGTTGGCCGCTTTAGTAAAAGGCCAATGCATTTTTTTGGATTATTTGGAACACTATTTTTTGTTTTTGGTTCAATAAGCAGCCTCTATCTCATTATTGCAAAAATTGTAAACGGCAATTATGGCATTACAAACAGGCCCATTTTTTATATAGCACTTACTGCCATGATAATTGGTATGCAATTATTTCTTGCAGGCTTTATTGCAGAGCTTATTGTACGCAATGCAACCGATCGTAATAATTATTTAATTGAAAAGAAAGTTGGGATTAATTAATGTCTTCAGTAGTCATCATTGGTCCTGCATATCCGTTGCGTGGTGGTCTTGCATCATTTGATGAAAGATTAGCGAGAGAATTTCAAACACAAAATTTTCACACAACTATTTATACTTTTTCACTTCAATATCCTTCATTTTTATTTCCCGGTACTTCGCAATATTCAACTGAACCTGCGCCAAAAGATTTAAACATAAAAGTTTGTATCAATTCCATCAATCCCCTAAACTGGATTAAGGTTGGCAATGAATTAAAAAAATTAAAGCCTGATATTATTGTTGTGCGTTACTGGTTACCATTTATGGGGCCGTGTTTTGGAACAATTTTAAGAAGACTCAAAAAAAACCATCATACAAAAGTCATTTGCATTGCTGATAATATTTTACCACATGAAAAACGCATCGGCGATAAAGAATTCACTTCCTATTTCTTAAAACCGGTTGATGCTTTTGTAACAATGAGCGAAAAGGTGCTGATTGATTTGCGTCAATTCACAAACAAACCTGCGCAAAAAGTTGTACATCCTTTATATGACAATTTCGGTGAACAGGTAAACAAGGCAGAAGCAAGAAGACATTTAGATTTAAATGCTGATGATAAAATAATTTTGTTCTTTGGCTTCATCAGAAAATATAAAGGATTAGATATTTTACTGGAAGCAATGAGCCTGTTAAAGAATCAAACTGATAAATCCACTGTCCATATTCCTAAATTATTAATTGCAGGGGAGTTTTATGAAGACAAGAAACTGTACGACGATATCATCGAAAAAAATAATCTTCAATCACAAATAATTTTAAGAACAAATTTTATTGCAGACAGCGAAGTGAAATATTATTTGAGTGCAGCAGATTTTATTATTCAGCCATACAGGAATGCAACACAAAGCGGCGTTACACCCCTCGCCTATCACTTTGAAAAACCAATGCTGGTTACAAACGTTGGCGGCTTACCTTCTCTGGTTCCGGATGGCAAAGCAGGATTGGTTGCTGAGCCCAATGCAGAAGACATTGCAAAAAAAATTTTGGATTTATACAACACAGGTGAAGAACATTTTTTGCCACATTTGCGCGAAGAAAAAAAGAAGTATAGCTGGAGTATTTTAGTTGATACAATTAAACAACTTTCAGAATAAATTCAAAAGTCAAAATTAAAAAATAAAAAATCGTTGCGCAATTGACGGTTTACTTTTGACTTTTTACTTTTTACTTTGTTGATATGATTTACAGAAGCAGAGCTCCTTTACGTATTGGCTTGGCTGGTGGCGGTACGGATGTTAGCCCATACAGCGACCAGTTTGGTGGTGCTATTTTAAATGCAACCATTTCGCATTATGCGCATGCGGTTATCGAACCAAACGAAAAGGGAATTATTATCCAGGCAATGGATCGCAAAGAAGAACAGTGTTTGGATTGTGATGATGCACTGCCTATAAACGGAACACTTGATTTACATAAAGGTGTTTTCAACCGCATTCAAAAAGACTTTGGCATACCCAATAAAAATTTTTGTTTAACCACTTATGTTGATGCGCCGGCCGGCAGTGGTTTGGGAACCTCGTCCACATTAATGGTGGCAATTATTGGTGCGTTTTCAGAAATGTTGAAACTGCCTTTAGGCGAGTATGATATTGCGCATTATGCTTATGAAATTGAAAGAAAAGATTTGCAGTTAGCCGGTGGTAAACAGGATCAATATGCAGCAACTTTTGGCGGTGTAAACTTTATGGAATTTTATGCAGACGATAAAGTAATTGTAAATCCATTGCGCATTCGCAATGAATATTTGCATGAGCTCGAAAATAATCTTGTGCTTTATTTTACTTCAACAAGCCGCGAATCTGCAACCATTATAAAAGAGCAGCAAAAAAATGTGTTGCAGAAAAATGAAAAATCAATTGACGCCATGCACCAATTAAAAGAGCAGGCAAAGAGAATGAAAGAAGCGCTGTTGCGTGGGCGCTTAAATGAAATTGGCGAAATTCTTGATTTTGGTTTTCAGCAAAAAAGAAATATGGCGCATAATATTTCTAATATTTCCATTGAAGAAATTTATGAGGCAGCAAAAAAAGCAGGCGCCACCGGTGGTAAAATAAGCGGCGCCGGCGGCGGTGGTTTTATGACGTTTTATTGCCCCTTAAACACGCGCTATAAAGTAATGGAGACATTGAATACTTTTGGCGGACAAGTAAAACCATATCAATTTACAAAACAAGGTTTAACAACCTGGACAACACAATAACATGAGTGAACAAATAAAAAATATTATCAGCGCATCCATAAAAACAAAACAGCAAATTTTAAATGATGATGCCTTTATAAAAAAGATTGAAAATACAGTAGATGTAATTGTGCATGCGTTTGAAAAAGGCAACAAGGTTTTGTTTTGCGGGAACGGGGGCAGCGCTGCAGATGCACAACACCTCGCTGCGGAATTTTCCGGCCGTTTTTATAAAAACCGCAAAGCATTACCATCGGAGGCGTTGCATTGCAATACATCTTATTTAACGGCCGTTGCAAACGATTACAGCTACGACGTTATTTATGCACGCTTGATTGAAGGCCTCGGCAACGAAGGTGATGTACTGGTTGGATTAAGCACGTCGGGCAATTCTGCAAACATTGTAAAAGCATTTGAGGCGGCGAAAGAAAAAAAAATTACCACCATTGGTTTCACCGGTGCAGCAGGTGGTAAAATGAAAGACATCAGTGACCATTTATTTAATGTGCCGTCAACAGATACGCCGCGCATACAGGAAAGTCATATTTTAATCGGACATATTATTTGCGAATTGGTTGAAGAAAAATTGTTCCGCGATTAATGCAATCATCTTCAATTATTATTCTTGCCGGCGGTTTAGGAACGCGTTTAAGAAGTGTTGTAGCCGATTTGCCAAAATGTATGGCGCCGGTAAATGGCAAACCTTTTTTAAGTTATGTGATTGGTTATTTTCAACAACAGGGTATTACCAATTTCATTTTTTCTGTTGGTTATAAACATGAGGTGATTGAAGAATTTTTAAACACTCAATATTCAACACTTAACAAACAATATTCAATAGAAAATGAGCCTTTGGGTACTGGCGGTGCAATTAAAAAAGCATGTTTATCAGCAAGCGGTAAAAATGTTTTTGTAACAAACGGCGATACGTTGTTCAAAGCAAGTATTTCATCATTACAAAACTTACATGAGTACAAAAATGCTGATTGCACTTTAACCTTAAAACCAATGAATAATTTTAACCGGTATGGTGTTATTGAATTAAACGGAGATGATTCAATAAAAAGTTTTAAAGAAAAAAAATATTATGAAGCCGGCTTGATAAATGGCGGTTTATATATGTTAAACATTCAATCATTTTTAAATGAATCATTTCCTGAGAAATTTTCTTTTGAAACTGCTTACCTGGAAAGATTTTATTATCAGCATAAAATGTATGGTTTAGTTCAGGATGAATATTTTATTGATATTGGAATACCCGAAGATTATGAGAAAGTGCAAAGAGAATTATAAGTTAGCAACTATTTTAAATTTTGAATTTTGAGTTTCCACTTTAACAAAATTGATAATTCCTGGACGCTTTTTCTCGACCGTGATGGTGTTATAAATGTTGAAAAGAAAGATGCTTACGTTTTAAACAATAAGGAATTTATTTTTCTCGATGGTGTGTTTACAGCACTAAAAATGCTTTCAGAAATTTTCGGCCTTATATTAATTGTATCTAATCAGCGTGGCGTGGCAAAAGAATTAATGACGCTTGAAGACCTGCATAATGTGCATACTTATATGCTGGAAGAAATAGTAAAACAACATGGCCGCATTGATAAAATTTATTTTTGCACAGATTTGGATAATACAAGCCCTAACCGCAAACCCAATCCGGGCATGGCTTTGCAGGCGAAGAAAGATTTTCCACAAATAGATGTTGCAAAAAGCATAATGGCTGGAAATAAATTAACCGATATGCAGTTTGCACGCAACGCCGGTATGCACTCGGTTTTTATAGCTTCAACCAATCCCGAAATCGCTTTTCCGCACGAGTTAATAGATGCGCGGTTTAACAGCCTGCTGGAATTTGCAAAAGCTATATCACTAATAAAAAATTAAATTCTTTTTCATTGCGCAATAAATCTGCTGCCTGCCGTTATACAGTTGTATTTTCGCACACACATGTATCGTTATTTTTTATTTGCATTATTCATATCTGTATCATCTAAAGCACAATTGAGTACTGCTGATTTTTCATCTCTGAGGATGCAGGAAGACAGCTTAGATTATTATAGTCATGCAATGGTGTTCGATACATTTGCCGAAAACCGATTTCACTACGACAGTATTTTTATCCGCACATTTGTAACAGCACTGAAAACACCTAATTCATTTGAATACCCGTTTGACTCGCTGAAAACCATTTCACGTTTATATGCACCTGACAGCAGCTTCAGAATTTTTACGTGGGAAATTTCACGGGATGAAAGTTATTACCGGCAGGAAGGTGCCATTCAGATAAAGACAAAAGACGGTGCATTGAAATTATTTCCTTTGTTTGATGCATCTGATTTTGCCGGTATTCCAACTGATTCCATTCGCACAGGAAAAAACTGGATTGGCGCTATTTATTATAACATCATCATGAAAGAATTTAAAGGAAAAAAATATTATACTTTATTTGGTTATGATGATAATGACATGAGCACTACACGTAAGTGGCTTGAAATTTTAACCTTTAATGCAGCCGGGGAACCTGTTTTCGGCGGCCGTTATTTTGATTACAAAGACGATGAATTAAAAGCGCCGCAACCTGTTGACCGTTTTTTACTCGAGTATGAAAAAGATACACGGGCAAGATTGGTTTACGATCCTGAACTTGACATGATTGTATTTGATCACCTGATAAGTGAAAGTAATGAACCGCAAAAAAAATTTACTTTAATTCCTGATGGAGATTATGAGGGATTTAAATGGCAAAACGGAAAATGGGTGCATGTTGACAAGTTGTTTAACCAGCAATTAAAAGATGGACAGGCACCGCGTCCACAGCCGTTGTTTGATGACAAAGGAAGTCGCTTAAAAGATGATGGCAATTAAGTTCTGCTGCCAAAAATTAAACTGCCTACACGTATCATATTACTACCTTCTTTAATTGCAATTTTATAATCTGCTGTCATGCCCATAGATAGAGTTGGCAATTGAAAATTGATAGTTGAAAGTATTTTTGCTGGAGTGATTTTAAATATTGAAACTCGTTAAGAATTCGATTTTCATTGTCAGTAAAACTTGCCATTGCCATTAAACCTGTAACACTTAATGTTCTCCATTGTCGAATTGCCGCATTGTTGAATTATCTCATTCAATTCTTCTTCATTTAAGCCAAACTTTGTTTCTTCCTGTGCAATGTGAACCTGCAATAAGCAATTGGTTATTTTGTTTATCTTTTGTGATTGTTTATTTATTTCACTCAGCAGTTTCCAACTATCAACACCATGAATTAAATGAACGAAGCTTATAATTTGCTTTACTTTATTTGTTTGCAAATGGCCAATAAAATGCCAACGAATATCTTTTGGTAATTTCTTCTCTTTTTCAACTAATTCCTGCACATAATTTTCGCCAAAATCTCTTTGGCCAAGATTGTATAAAGCAAGAATATCTTCAACAGGCTTTGTTTTGCTTACAGCAACAAGCGTTACTTTTTTAGCTTTGCATTCTTCTGATAATTCTTTATATGCTATCAATGTTTATCATAACATCAAATATAAATTATGCACAAAATTCAGCATATTGTAACATTCCGTTCATAAATAAATAACAATACGTAATAAATCATTTTAATATCTTGTTCGCCTAAAATTTTTTTATGACAACACAAGAAGTTGCTGATAAATTTTATCAGCTTACAGAATCAAATCAATGGGATAAAATACAGGATGAATTGTATTCAGAAGACGCAGAAAGCGTTGAGCCACCAAAAGCAGAAACGCAGGGTTTAAGAAATGTGAAAGGGAAAGAAGCGTTGAGAGAAAAGGCAAATCAATTCAATAACATGGTTGAAGAAATGCATGGTGGTTATTGCAGCAAGCCTGTAGTGGCGGGAAACTTTTTTAGCGTTGCAATGGGCATAGATGCAACGTACAAAGGAATGGGAAGAATGAACATGGATGAAATTGCAGTATACGAAGTGAAAGATGGCAAAATTGTGAAAGAGCAATTTTTCTTTTAAAGCTGATTGAAATTGAAGCAAGACTTTAAGTCTTGCTTTTTTATTTGAGCTCCTTGTTTTTACTCAGAAGCAAATATTCGAGTAATAAACAATCATTCCATGCCGGGCAATAATGATTATACATCAGCAAACGGAAATCAATAAATTTTCCTTTTAAGCTCCGGTTGAAATAAGATGGAATATTTCCAATAAAAAAGGGCAGATTGTTTTGCTCAATATCTTTAAAATTATTTATGCTGATGTTTAGCTGTTGTGGTTTCTGATTCCATTTTATTAAAACAGACGACAGTATAATTTTTTCAAAGATGTTATTTGATGATTGTAATCGCTTATTTGCAATTTGGATTAATTGTGGTTTAAGATTTTCTAATTCATTGATTGGTTTTATGCTCATCAATCTTGCAAGATGATATAAGATAATCGATGTATTTGCATAATAAGGAGAAATAAAAGCCGGGTGCTTTGTTATATCATTTCTTTGAATAGTTTGAATGATATGGAACACACTTGCACTGTCTGCTTTTGTCCATTGCAAATTATTTTGCTGAACAAAGGTTAATATATTACACAAGACACTTACATCAAATACAACCGGAAAATTTTTTCCAAACCATGTTGAGTAAGCGCTGTTATAAGCATAAATTTTATATGTAGTTTTTAATGGTGGATTTTTATTGGCATATGCCTGCATCAATTGATGTAAATCTTTTATTGAATCCTGATTTTCATCCTTCATCAATAAACCTAAAACCGAATCATCCATATCATCAGGCAAACTATTTCTTCCTTCAAACAAAGGCAGCCACCAACTATAATGAAATTTTGTGGCACTATCTGTTCGCCAGAAATTATATGTATTACGATTCTTGTTTTTAAAATATGCCGATGCCCTTACACTTCTTGCAATAATACTATCGCATGCTACTTTTTGGTCAGAGGAAAATTTATGGTAATTATTTTTTAGAGTATAAACAATAAGCGCATTGAAAAAAATAGTATTGTCTTTCTTCTTTGTTTTAAATTCTTGTGATGCACTTATATAGGAAGGAAATACACCGTTAATAAAATAGTCATTGCGTTTGAGTTGCTGCGTTTCAATTCTATCGAGAAGATAATCTATTGTAATGCTGTCCTGCGCTTTTGCAGTTATAAAAACCGAAATAAATATCAGGCAACTGGCCAAACGCTTTGAAAGCGTTAGGCCAATGATATCAAACCAAAAAAAACTAATGCACCAGCACATGCGTTTGTTTTATAATGCCCATAACAAAAACGCTTTGCACATGACCAATGTTTTCTTCCTGGCTTAATTTGTTTACGTGAAAATCATAATAAGCATCCATATTTTCTGCCATAACTTTCAACATAAAATCAAATTCGCCGCTGATGTTGTAGCACTCAACAACTTCGGGCATGTTTTGAATCATCTTAATAAATTTTGTACCGGCGTTTTTATTATGCTGCTTTAAAGAAACGTAACAGATTACCATCAGCCCTTTCTTCACTTTAGAATGATCAACGAGCGTTGCATATTGCTTTATTACTCCCGCTTCCTCCATGCGTTTAATACGTTCATGAACGGGCGTTGTGCTGAGATGAATTTTCTCTGAGATTTCTTTTACCGTAATACGTGCATTTTGCTGCAGCTGTTTTAATATCGCGATATCTTTTTCATCAATTTCAAAACTTGCAATAGTGGAATCATCTTTTTTAATAGTGTTTGACATAATAAATTAGCTTATTATCCTACCGAATCTTTAAAAGATTTAATTATATTCCAAAATTAGTCAAATAAGTATTATTTTATTCTACTTGTTTACTTTTGCTTTTCTAAATGAAAAACATGTCAACAATAACAAAAAACATCGACTTAAGTCTTCCTTATAAAGTGAAAGATATTTCGCTTGCCGAATGGGGACGCAAAGAAATTAGATTGGCTGAAGCGGAAATGCCAGGTTTAATGGCGCTTCGCGCAGAATATGGTGAAAGCAAACCTTTAAAAGGAGCACGCATTGCAGGTTGTTTGCACATGACCATTCAAACTGCAGTTTTAATTGAAACATTAATTGAATTGGGTGCTGAAGTTAAATGGAGCTCATGCAACATTTTCTCAACGCAGGATCATGCTGCTGCTGCGATTGCTGCTGCAGGTATTGGCGTGTTTGCATGGAAAGGTGAAACAATTGAAGAAGCTGATTGGTGTATTGAACAAACACTATTCTTCGGAAGTACTGATCGTCCTTTAAATATGATTTTAGATGATGGCGGTGATTTAACCAACATGGTGTTTGATAAATATCCGGAGCTGATTCAGAATATCAAAGGATTAAGTGAAGAAACTACAACAGGTGTTCATCGTTTATACGAAAGAATGGCAAAAGGCACTTTGCCAATGCCTGCAATCAACATTAATGATTCAGTTACCAAATCAAAATTTGATAACAAATATGGTTGCAAAGAAAGTTTGGTTGATGCAATACGCCGTGCAACCGATGTTATGATGGCAGGTAAAGTTGCAGTTGTTGGCGGTTATGGTGATGTGGGTAAAGGTTCTGCCGCGTCATTGCGTGGCGCAGGCTGCCGTGTGATTGTTACAGAAATTGATCCTATCTGCGCTTTGCAGGCGGCGATGGATGGTTATGAAGTAAAGAAGATGATTGATGCTGTTAAAGAAGCTGACATTATTGTTACTGCTTCTGGTTGCCGCGATTTAATTACAGGCGAACATTTTCGTTTGATGAAAGACAAAGCAATCGTTTGTAACATTGGCCACTTTGATATTGAAATTGATGTTGCATGGCTGAATGATAATTACGGCAATACAAAAAATGAAATTAAACCACAGGTTGATCTTTATACAATTGATGGTAAAGATGTAATTCTTTTAGCAGAAGGCCGTTTGGTAAATCTTGGTTGTGCAACCGGTCATCCAAGTTTTGTAATGAGTAATTCATTTACAAACCAGGTGCTGGCACAAATTGAATTGTGGTTAAACGCTGATAAGTATGAAAACAAAGTGTACGTTTTACCAAAACATCTGGATGAAAAAGTTGCACGTTTACATTTAAAGAAAATCGGTGTTGAGTTGGATGAATTAACAGGTGCACAATCAGAATATTTAGGAATTCCGCAGAACGGACCGTTTAAATCTGAGCTCTATCGTTATTAATTCTTTTATCAAATTTTTTATATCAATAACTCCGGAAATATCCCGGAGTTATTTTTTTATAAGCCCTTAAGTCAAAAATTCATACCGATAAAACACAAAAAATTTTTATCTTGCCCTAACTAAACTGCCAAAACAAACATGCTTACCCGCCGCCTTTTAAAGATGACCCTTTTTGCATTAGTCCCTTGCCTGGTATTTTCACAAGTTGATTTAAACAATGGTCTTGTTGCATATTATCCTTTTAATGGTAATGCAAATGATGCCAGTGGTAATGGCAATAATCCAATTTTTAATAACGCAACGCTCACATCAGATTATTATGGAAAACCTAACGGTGCGTATCATTTTAATGGTGTTGATAATTATATGGAGATAGCAAATAGTGCTTCGTTGAATTCTAATTCTACAATTTCAATCTGCGCCTGGATAAAACCAACAGGATTTTACTATGGTTCTTGCCATGGGAACAGCGTAGTTATGAAAGGTAATGCTGATTTCCAGTCAGGAAATTATATGATACGGTATGATGATGCTTTATACACAGGTAAAAATTGTAATGGTGGGCTTCCTGACACCTTGCATGAAACATATTACGCTATAGGCACCGGTCTTTCGCCAGTTCAAGACACACCTTATGCGCAAAAAAACGTATGGCGCAGTGTAGTTTATACTTACGACGGTTCACATGCGAGGCTTTATATTGATTGTAATTTGATCCTTGACTCCGAACAACCGGGATTAAATTTTTCTAATAATACTGATTTATTTTTAGGCAGGTTAAATGACTCGCAATATCCATATTGGCTTAACGGTGATTTAGACGAAGTAAGGATTTATAACCGGGCTTTAAATGCTGATGAAGTAAAGGCGTATGCTTTCAGTTGTGCAGATAAAATACCATGCGGTAACTGGGCAAAAATTAATCAAGAAATCTCAGGAATACAAATTGGCGATTTGGATGTTTATGGAAATCAACTTACCGTTGAAGCTTTAATAAATAGGAATCAACCGTATAATGATTTATACAATGGAGGAGATGTCGTTTCAAAACATGATAATCCAAGTGATGATAATTATCTGTTGCGACCAAACATTGCAGAAATAGAAACCTCTAATGGTTTTTTTACCACTACTAAAGTTTGTGAAATTGAGTTAAATAAAACTTACCATATAGCAATGGTATATGACGGTAAAAAATTAAAATTTTATAGGGACGGACTTCTTTTAAGTGAAGTAGCTGCAACCGGTAATTTAATACAAAATAATTGGCTTACTAAAATTGGCACTACTGCAAACACTGCTTCTCCTTACCCAGCTGATTTCTTAGGTTACATTAACGAGGTAAGAATCTGGAACGTTGCCAGAACACAAAACCAGATCCGGGCTTATATGAACCAACCTTTACTAAATCCGGCCTCAAAACAAGGTTTATTAGCATATTATACTTTTGACAATTTAAAAAATAAGCAGGGAAATTCACAATGGGATGGTTCTGTCATAGGAAATGCTACTATCAATCAAACAAATCCTAACTGCGCTTTAAGTAATGATTCTTGTAATACAATTCTTCAAAAAAATGTAACTGCAAGTTTCGCATCCCAAGACTCAGTTTGTGCTGGTAAATCTGTGAGTTTTGTAAACACATCTCAAAATGCAAGTAATTATTATTGGAGCTTTTGTTCATCATTGAAAACAACGCCAACAGCAATTAATCTGGGAAATCCAGGAAATCAATTAGGTCAACCGGTGTTTAGCGATTTTGGGTTAGACGACAATGGCAACTATTATTCTATTGTATCTAATCATACACCCGGTAAAATAACAAGATTAAATTTTGGAACCAGTCTTCTTAACACACCAACTGTTGATGACCTTGGAAACTTTAATGGAATTGTTGGAAATCAAACTGAAGGAATTCAAGTTTTAAAAGTTAATGGTAATTGGTATGCAATAATTGTAGGCGGAGGCAATTTTGGCACTAACTCAAGTCCTCGCATTGTAAAGCTTGATTTTGGAAATTCATTATCGAATATACCAACGGCAACGAATTGGGGTAATATTGGAAGTTTAGATTTACCTATTGATTTTGAAATCTTACAGGAGAACGGAAATTACTATGGCTTCACGATGAACGTTAATTCGAACACAATAACAAGATTTGATTTTGGTACAGATTTCACAAATCCTCCCACAGGAACGAACCTGGGAAATATTGGAAACTTAGATTATCCGGACGGGTTTAAGTTCGTAAAAAATAATTCAAATTGGTATGCATTTGTTGTAAATGCTTTTTCAAACACGATTACCAGGTTAAATTTTGGGTCTTCTTTAATAAACACACCAATACCAGTTATTATCGCCAACCCGTCAAATTTATTAAATCAGCCAAGAGATATATCATTATTAATTGCGTGTGACGGAATTTTTGGTTACGTAATTAATGCTGTAACTAATGATATGACTAAATTAAATTTTGGAAACAATATTACGGCTACACCGACAGCAAATAGTTTAGGTAATATAGGTGGATTCAATGTTCCTCATTCATTTTCTGATTTCTTTACTTCCGGAAATAGTATTTACTCTTTCATACCAAATGCATTCAACAATACATTAACAAGAATAAAGTTTAATGCTTGTCAGGATATTCCTTCTTCCACTCAACAAACTCCCGGCCCTGTAACTTTTACAGATCCCGGGAGTTATACAGCTAATTTACTTGTTGATATCGGGCTTCCTACGCAAACATCATTTTGCAAACAAATAGTTGTAAAAGATTGTACACCGCCTGTTACAGCAAGCTTTACTTCACCGGATACAGTTTGTATAAATGAAAATGTCAATGTTACAAACACGTCAACTAACGCAAGTAATTACACATGGAGCTTCTGTTCTTCTTTTAAAACAACTCCATCAGCGTTTAATCTTGGTTCAAATCTTCAATTAAATACGCCTGTTTTTGTAGATTATGGATTGGACAATAATGGTAATTATTATGGAATAGCCACCAATCACATCCCGGGAAAAATAACACGATTAAATTTTGGCAAAAGCCTTTTAAACACGCCCACAGCGGAAGATCTTGGAAATTTTAATGATATATTACCTGCGCAATTAGAGGGTGTACAGATTTTAAATTTAAACGGGCATTGGTATGCCATAGCGGTTGGTGGTGGAAATCAATTAAACAATTCAAGCCCGAGAATAGTTAAGCTTGATTTTGGAAATTCACTAACTAACACGCCTGTTGCAACAAATTGGGGCAACATCGGATCATTGGATTTACCAATTGATTTTCAAATTATTCATGAGAATGGAAAGTATTACGGCTTTGCGATGAACGTACTTTCAAATACAATTACAAGATTTGATTTTGGAACCGACTTTGCTAATGCGCCAACTGCTGTTAATTTAGGTAACATTGGGAATTTAAGTTATCCGGATGGATTTACTTTCGTGAAATATAATAACAGTTGGTATGCGTTTGTTGTAAATACCTATTCTAATGAAATTACCAGGCTGAGTTTTGGTTCATCTTTAACGAGTACACCAACTGCAACTCAAATCACAAATCCAGGTAATACATTAAATGCTCCCAGGGATATTACACTTCTTTTTACATGTAACGGAATTTACGGTTATGTTGTGAATGCAAATTCAAGCAATATTATAAAACTAAATTTTGGAAATGATATAAAATCAATACCCTCGGCTGTTGATTTGGGCAATCTTGGCAATCTTAATTTTCCGCATTCCTTCTCAAATTTTTTTAGCGTTGGTAGCGATGTTTATACATTCATTCCAAACGTAGATAATAATTCCATAACAAGAATAAAATTTGCCGGATGTCAATCCATGCCTGGTTCAAATAAAAAAACACCCGATCCGCTTTCGTATGATTCTGCCGGCGTTTATACAATAAGTTTATTGGTTGATGTTGGCTTACCTACTCAAACATCTTTTTGCAAACAAATAGTAGTAAAGAATTGCGGATGCGATTCATTTAAAGTAAATGCAGGAAAAGATAAATCAATTTGCTATGGCACGTCTGTTCAACTAAATGCTGCTAATGCCGCTTTTTACAGATGGAATGCTTCGCCTGATTTAAGTGATACTACTATCGCAAATCCGATTGCTAGGCCTTTAAAAACAACACAATTTATTGTAACTGGCTATAGCAGCGATTCTAGCTGTACAAATAAAGACACGGTAAAAATTACCATATTATCATTGCCGGTATTTTCTGTAAATAATGATACATCTGTCTGCAGTACCTCACACATACCGCTTAATGCGAACGGTAAAGGAAATTATGATTATGTCTGGACACCTTCAAAATATTTATCGGATTCTGCAATTGCAAACCCGGTTTCTATTCCTGCTGATTCAATTAAATATTTTGCGACTGCAATTGATTCTAATAATTGCAGAGCAACAGATAGTGTACAGATAAATGTTGTTCAAACTCCAATACTATCAACGATAAATAACTCACGTATTTGTTTTGGTGATTCGATATTATTAGCCACCACTGCAACGAATGCCACGAAATTTGTATGGGGTCCTTCGTCCGGATTAAATAATACTTCAATTGAAAGCCCCGAAGCATCACCTGAAAATTCAACGGTTTATACAGTTATTGCCTCAAATGTTTTATGCAGCGCAAAAGATTCCGTAAAGATTACCATATTATCATTACCAAAGGTTTCTGCAGGAAGCGATACAATTATTTGTACTGAAGGGGCTGCGCACCTTCATTCATCAGGCGCCATAACTTATAACTGGTCTCCCATTCAAACCTTATCAAATCCAAACATTTCAAATCCTGTTGCAGTGCCCGCTATTACTACAACTTATCATGTAACAGGAACTGATAATAATAACTGCATTAATACGGACTCTGTTATCGTTTATAAACAAGACGATCCAATATTTACTGTTAACCCGGTCGATTCTATAATTTGTTCGGGGCAAACTATTTCTTTGGTTGCTGCGGGAGGTGATACATATACCTGGTCGCCATCTCAATCAGTATCGAATCCGGCTTCAGCAACAACATCAACACACCCTGCAGCAAGTACACAATATTCTGTAGCTATTTATGACAGCACTTGCAGAGTTTCTAAAACATTAACTTCAAAAATTAACGTTCAACCTTCCCCTGTTGTTACAGTTTCAAAATCTAATGATATTGATTGTTCTAATCCCCAAGCCCAATTACATGCTACAGGTGGCATCAGTTATACATGGATGCCGAATACTTATATCGATAGTACAAAAATTACAAATCCGATAGTTACTCCACCTTCAGACGTTTTGTATATAGTTACGGCAACTGCACAAAACGGATGTACTGCGACGGATTCTATTCTTGTAAAATCTACGTTGGGCAATATGGAACTTTATGTTGCCAGTGCATTTACCCCCAACGGCGATGGTTTGAATGATTGTTTTGGGTTACGTTATTGGGGAACGCCTTCTACCTTTGATATGATGATATATGACAAATGGGGAGTTCCTGTTTATCATTCTCGAAATATTAATGAATGCTGGGATGGAACATATAAAGGTAAAAAGCAAGCTTCAGGCACATATGTTTACATGATATCAGCAACTAATGCTTGCGGTCAACAAAAGATTTTTAGGAAGGGAACGGTAGTTTTAATCAGGTAATTTACCCATCTTTTTGTTTCTAAAATCTCCCCATCCTTTAAATAAAAATTTTATTGTTTGCAAACGATTACCGTTATACAATAATTTATTTTTAATTCTGTTTTGTAAATCTTTTTTGTGCAACCTCAGCTCATTCTTAAAGACCGATTTATATTGTCTTTCTAAATAAAGAAGGTTTCGGATCATATAATATAATCGAGTATAAGAATGGATGGATCTTTGCGTCGAATTTAAATTTTTTAATGATTTATGCTGGGATATATTTCCGATCGTATGATGCATAAAAATATTTTGCAGTTCAATTAAGTCAAACCCGTTTGTAATCGATTTAAAGCAATATTCTGTATCAACAAAATCAATAAATAATTTTTCATCAAAGCCTCCCATAATTTTATAAACATTAAGATTAATAATGCTCCCGCTGGTTATAAGAAGTTTCACTTTATTATATGTGCAATTTACATCGGGTAATTTATTTTGATGGTTGACACCAAACATCGAAACCTTTGATATCTCACAAAATGATTCCACGCAATTCATATATTTGATAATATCATTTTCTTCAAAATAAGAATCCTGATCTATCGTTAATAAAAATTCGAACCCATCTTGTATTGCTAATTTGCAAGCCTGGTTTAAACGTTTCGCAATGCCTTCATTATCTCCATCGTGGATAGAACAAATCTTAGATTGAGAGAAAAGCTGTTTTAAATCTGTTTTCTTAGAAGTATTATCTACCACGTATAACTTTTCTACAAAATTTAAGTATGAATGTATGTTTTGGAAAACGGTTTGCTCGGGATTATAAAGAATAATACAGGCGGCAATTTTCATTTGCATTATTTGAAAAAAATGAAAATATTTTCATGATGAAAATAAGCATCATAATTAAACTTGTTTAGTGCTTGAAAGACTGCTTTTGTACAACCTGTCTTGTAACGGTCGTGTAATTCTATAATTAACAATTTAACTTTTTTCAACCATGATACATCATTACCGGAAAATACTTCTTTCTCCGCACCTTCAATATCAAGTTTAAGTATATCAACTTGGTTCCAGTTGTATTTATCAAGCAGCGATTGTATAGTTATTCCATCAATTAAATTTTCATTATTTGAAATTTTATTTTCAAACATAAATTCTGCAGCTCCACCTTCGGGGTTCGCAATGGATAACTTTTCATTTTTATCCCACAAACCCGCTTGTATGCATTGAATATTTTTATATGGCGCAACATTTTTTTGAAGTATCAAATAGTTATTTTTTTCAGGTTCGATAGCAATAATTTTTGCGTTAGGGAACTTAATTGAAAAATAAACTGAAGCGCATCCAATATTCGCACCACCATCTATGATAGTTTGGGCATCTGGAAGCTTTACATCATACAAATCATATTGTTTTTCATAAAATACCTGAAAAAAAATTGCTTTGTCAGAATTGTTATTTCTAAGTATAAACGGAGCTTTAAAAAAAAATAAATTAGGATGATAAAGATTTCCCTTTTTAAAAAGAGTTGAGTAAAACGTTTTCAATCCGCTTACACCGTACAAACGAATCCAGTTAACTAATTCAATGCTTCTTAGTCCAAGATTTCGAAGGCCTATTTTTTTGTAAAATCCCATATTGCAATAATAGCAATAATATAAGTTCACTGAAGGTATATACTGAATGTTTTACCTTGCAGCTGTATTATGACCTTAAAAGAAAATATAATTACAGGTTTATCTTATTTACGCCAACCTAAAAAGAGAAAACTTATACGCTTTTCACGTCAATTTAAGTCATTAACTGGTTTAGAAATTGGTGGGCCGAGCTCATTTTTTTCTTTACGATCATACTTGCCAATTTATCTTTTTGCAAAAAATATTGATGGCGTAAATTTCAGTACCAATACTATGTGGGAAGGAAAAATTGCTGAAGGAAAAACATTTTCCTACTACAACAATCATAAAGGCTATCAATATATAAGCGAAGCGGGTGATTTATCTAAAATCGAAAATGAAGTTTATGATTTTATTGCTTCATGCCACTGCCTTGAACATGTTGCTAATCCCATAAAAGCTTTAAAGGAGTGGAATCGTGTACTTAAACCAGGTGGGCTTTTTGTGCTTGTGCTGCCAGATAAGAACTATACTTTTGACGAGGCTAGGCCAATTACTACATTCAGGCATCTACAGGAAGATTTTGAAAACCAAATAGATGAGACAGATTCAACACATTTTAATGAGGTGATTAATTTACATAATATTGAGAAAGATAATGGCACTCAAACTCGTGATCAATTAATAGAAAGAACTAATAATAATTCTATAATCAGGGGCATTCATCATCATGTATTTAATTTTGAACTTATTGCTGAAATGTTAGCTTATACAAAATTCTCAGTGATTTTGCAAGAATGGGTTTCGCCATTTCATTTAGTAACATTAGCAAAAAAAATTAGCTAACTTAATATGCCATTGATATCGATATGTATCCCTGCATATAAAAACATTGACTTTGTACGCAGGCTTCTTGACAGTATAACTATCCAAACGTTTAAAGATTTCGAGGTTATTATATCCGATGATAGCCCTGATGATTCAATACAAAATTTAATTAAGGAATATCAATCTAAATTTAAAATTGCTTATTATAAAAATTTAGTTCCGTTAGGTACACCTGCTAATTGGAATTATAGTATTGCAAAAGCATCGGGAGAATGGATAAAACTTATGCATGATGATGATTGGTTTGCTGATAAAGATACTTTAAATGAGTTCGCTGACGTTGCGAAATTTAACAAGCACAAAGATACTTTTATCTTTTCAGGTTTTAATGAGATTAAGATTGATCGTTTGAAAAGTAAATATATAATTGGAGCAATAGAAAAGAAATTACTTAGAAAATCGCCGCTCAACTTGCTAAAAAAAAATTTTATCGGACATCCGAGCACGACACTTATTAAAAACAATATTTTGCAGTGGTATGATGAAAATACAAAATGGGTAGTTGATATTGAGTTCTACATTCGTTATTTAAAAAACGCAAGTTTTGTTGCAATTGATAAGGCACTCATTAATATTGGCATCAATAATCAACAAGTAACCAAAGAAGCTTTTAAAAATCCAAATATAGAAATACCTGAAAATATTTATTTACTAAAAAAAATAGGTGAGGATAGCTTGAAAAATATATATGTCTATGATTATTACTGGCGTCTGTTTCGCAACTTAAGAATCAAAAATTTTCAGCAACTTAACACTTACACAAAAGAATTTGAGATTCCGAAAAAGATAAAAAAAATGTTACAAGTTGAATTTAAAATTCCACTTTCAATTTTACAAATTGGCATATTATCTAAATTCTTTATGGTTATGACAAAAATATTTTCTTAGTATTTTAATGAATAAAATTGCAGTAAATACAAGGCTTCTCCGGAAAAATCAAATGGATGGTATTGGATGGTTTGCTTATAACACATTGAAAGAACTAACAGTTAATCATCCTGAAATTGAATTTCATTTTTTATTTGATTCAGGTATAGAGGAAGAGTTTTTATTTGCCAAAAATATTATTCCCCATAATCTATTCCCTCCGGCTAAACATGCTCTTTTAAATACAATCTGGTTTGAATGGAGTGCTAAAAATTTACTCAATAAACTAAATCCAGATTTGTTTTTTTCACCGGATGGCATTTTATGTTTAGGATGGAACGGAAAACAATATGGAGTAATCCATGATATTAATTATGAGCATCGGCCACAAGACTTAAAACTTAGTAACCGCATTTATTACAAATATTTTATTCCAAAGTCTGCAAAAAAAGCATGTCGGTTGGCAACGGTTTCTGAATATAGTAAGAATGATATTGTCAGCACTTATAAAATTGATGCTGATAAAATCGATGTAATTCATTTGGGAATAAATGATTTTTTTAAGCCTTTAAACTCCGGTGAATCAAAGCAAAAAATTAAAAATAAATTTACACAAGGAAGTGATTACTTTATTTTTATCGGAACACTTCACCCAAGAAAAAATATTACAAGATTAATGGTAGCTTTTGATTTATTTAAAAGTGAAACAAACAGTAATTTAAAATTAATTCTTGCGGGTAAAGAAATGTACCGTACTTCTGAGTTACATTATCTAAAAAAAAAATTAAAAAATGGGAATGACATACTTTTTACAGGAAGATTGGCTGATAAAGAGCTTAGTGAGTTATTAGCTTCTTCTTTTTGTATGCTTTTTATTCCATTGTTTGAAGGATTTGGGCTGCCACCAATAGAAGCGATGCAATGTAACATTCCCGTTATTGCGGGCAACGTAACTTCAATTCCCGAAGTGGTTGGAGATGCTGGGCTGTTAGTTAATCCATCTTCCGCTGAAGAAGTAAAAAATGCAATGATAAAAATATATAGAGACGAAAGCTTGCGACAAACATTAATCGAAAAAGGAAAAATCCGCAGTAGTTTATTTGTATGGAAACATACCGCCGACTTACTTTGGAACAGTATAAACAAATGCTTTCGCCATTGAAGCGAGTAATTAAGAATGCGATTAACTAAAATTATATTTTATATTTTCTTCTTACATATGGTCGGCAATAGCCAGGTATATAATTATTTTCACTATGATATTAAAGATGGCTTAAGTGGTATAAATGTTTACGCAATTGCCCAGGACAAAGATGGATTTTTATGGTTTGGAACAGAAACCGGGTTAAGCCGTTTTGATGGCAGTCATTTTAAAAATTTTTCAACCCTGGACGGTTTAAGTGAAGCTGAAATAATAAATCTTTTTGTAGACTCTAAAAACAGAATTTGGATCTTCCCGTTTAAAAACTCAATATGTTATTATTACCACGGAAAAATATTCAATAATTCTAATGATACATTACTAAGAAAATTTCACCAGAAAAATGAAATCTTCGATGCAAGTGAAGATAAAGAAGGAAATATTTTCTTTCTTGAATTAGATGTATTGCACATTCTTACAGTCAATAATGAAGTAAAAGAAATAACTAAGATTGACAATAAGCCTTTTTATCTGGATGCTAGCGGAATATCAGCAGATGGTAATTGTAATTTATTTGTAAGTTTTTTTGATGATATTAAGAATCGCCGGATTTCCAGGTATGAATGGAAAAATAATCAGTTTATTGAAAAGGAAATAATACATGATGACAATTTTTCAAGAAATAATCTGGAGTTTAACCCTCATTACACTTCATATAGAAATAAAGACTTTTTTGAAATTGCTGATCACAAAACAAATAAAAAGTTCACTTTTAAGATCCCAATTCATTTTCATACGGTTTCTGATATAAATGATAGCTGTTTTGCTATTTCTACCTCTGATAAAACTTATCTTTTTAATGTAAATCAACAAAGGATTGTTGACAGTTTTCTTTTTAAAAAGACCGTAAATCGATGTTTTAGAGATAACGAAGATAACTTATGGTTTGGCACTGCCGCAAATGGTTTGTATCGTTTATCGTCAACAGAGTTTAAACTTTATGCGCTTGAAAATGGCAACCTGCCAGCTTTTACTTTGAGCAGATTTAAAAATTATTTATACATAGGATCATCAAAAATGCTATTATGGAATTTGAACCTTGAAACTAATGAATTAAAAAAAATCCAATTAGGCACAGAATATAATATAGGGAAAGTATCCTCCATACAACCTCTGAACGATAAAAATTTATTTGCAGGAACCGATAACGGATTCTTTAAAATAAGTAATAATCACATAGAAGGTTATTTTCCCAGAACTTCAGTTAAGAGTTTATTTCTTCATGGAGATTCATTGCTGGTAGGCTCGGATAGGTTTGCATTTGATATTAATATTCATAGCTTAAATAAGACAAACACAATTTGGCACGGACGAGTTACGTCGGCGTGTAAATTTAAAGATCGATATTATATCGGTACGCTTGGGAGTTTAAATGTTGTAGACAACAATGTAAGTTTTTCGCTTTTAAAAGATAAAATAGTTGCTATTGCTCTATCACCAAACAATGATATGTGGGTTGCCACAGGAAACTCGGGCCTTGTTTGTATTCGTGATGGTAAGATAATCTATCATATAACAACAGCAAATGGGTTAACAAGTAATTTGTGCCGTTGCTTATGCTTATCTAATGATATTGTTTGGTTAGGTACAGAAAGAGGTATAAGCAAAATTGATCTCTCGGTTCATCCCTTTAACATTACTCATTTTACAGCTGCGGAAGGCTTAGATTGCGAAATAGTAAATTCTATATATGCGCAAGGTGATTCGGTATTTGCTGGAACGCCTTTCGGGGTTACCTTTTTTAATGCAGGAAGGGTTAAAACCAAATCTATTTGTAAGTTAAGATTGGTAGACATCCAATCTAAAAATTTTGATTGGTTTTACAATCAGGACAGCATTCATCTTTCAAGTAATGACAACTTTTTACAATTTCAATATGCAGGAATCTCCTTTGTATCATCCGGTGATATAACTTATTATTACCAGTTACTGGGGTTAGATGATTCGTGGCAATTAACAAAACAAAATTCTGTTGCATTTGAATCTCTTCCTGCAGGAAATTATACATTTAAGATATATGCAATTAATAAGTATGGCATAAAAAGTAAAACGATTTCAATCTTTTTTACAAAAGAAAAAACGTTTTGGCAATTATGGTGGTTTCAAACAATATTATTGGTTTGCTCTATTGTTTTAATGTCGCTATTAATCTGGCTGAGAATAAAGTCTATTAAGAGAAGTGCAAACAATAAGGTACTAAGGGAAAGGAAAATACATGAGCTTGAGCAAATGGCCTTCCGTGCTCAAATGAATCCTCATTTCATTTTTAACAGCCTTAACTCGTTACAGCAATATGTGTTTGGTGGCAATGTGTTAGAAGCGAATCAATTCATTACAGCTTTTTCTTCACTTATTCGTCAAACGCTTTATATTTCAGAAAAATTATTTATTACACTTGCCGAAGAAATAAAATATCTTGACACATATCTTAAAATAGAACAAACAAAATATGACAATAACTTTGACTATTTTATAAATGCAAACAACATTGTTCAACGAGAAAAAATTATAATACCTCCGTTACTTTTACAACCTTACCTAGAAAACAGCATAAGACATGGTATATTAAATTTGGAAGATGAAAGGGGACGGGTATTTATAAACTTCACAGTAGAAGGTCACTTCCTGATATGTATACTTGAAGATAATGGAATCGGCAGAGAAAATGCAAACAAATTAAAAAAAGACTGCGGCGTAAACCATTCATCGATGGGCATGCAATTAGTGAAAAAAAGAATTGAAAGTTTGAAAAATCTTTATAAGATTGAAATCAATGTTCTAATTGAGGACATTAAAAAAGATAATCAAACGGGCACACGCGTTATCATTAAACTGCCGTTAAATTATGATGAGCAATAAACTAATTCGGGCTGTAATAATTGAAGATGAACCTAAGAACGTTGTCTTATTAAAAAAAATGCTCGAAATGTATTGCCCAAATGTAAAAATTGCCGGCAATGCTAATTCTATTAAAGATTCTGTAGCTCTCATTAAAGAAGCTAACCCCGATCTTGTTTTTCTTGATATTGAAATAAGCGGAGGAAATGCATTTGAGCTCTTAGATATTCTGCAACCGGTAAATTTTGAGATAATTTTTGTAACTGCTTACGACAATTACCTACTCAAGGCCATTAGATATTCTGCATTAGACTATTTGTTCAAGCCAATAAATATCACCGAGCTTATTACAGCTGTTAATAAGTCTATTAGCAAAGTTCGAAACCAAAACATTTCCCAAAAAGTTGAAGCGTTACTGCAGAACTTTTTAACACAAAAAATATCAACAACTATTACAATACCTACAGCCTTTGGATTTCATATTGTAGCCGTTCAAGATATTTTAAAATGCGAAGCAAAAGGCAGTTATACAAAAATTTGTTTAAACGATGGAAAAAGTTATACGGCTTCAAAAAGTTTAAAGGAGTATGAAGATATATTGCCTGCCGACACTTTTTTTCGCACTCACCATTCGCATTTGGTAAACATGAATTTTGTTATGAAATATAATAAAGGAAAAGGCGGCACAATAGAAATGAAAGATAAATCTATAGTACCTTTGGCAACCCGCCGAAAAAACGATTTTTTACGCCTTTTTTACCCAACAAATTACACTTATTAGAATAACGCAGCAGTTATAATAAATATCTGAACAGTTGTGAATTTGTAATAGTAAGTGTATATATATATTACTAACCTTGTAATGTTTTACCTCTAAACCCTTTTTAATTTTTTAATTGCTCATCCATTTGTAGCATTTGATAAAATTAGTTTCAAGCCAACTAACATTTTATGATAAAAAATACATTTTCGATTTTATTTTCTCTTTTTTTCTTTTTCCTGTTAGGTTGTCAAAAAAGCGTAGTTAAACATTCATCCGGTGCATCAAATGAAAACTCTGATGAAATATCGTTAAGCGAGAGTAATGCAATATTTACGTTATCCTTACGACCTGGACAGAAAAACAGTCAGGATGTATACGTTGCTAAAGAAACCGATGTTGAATCAGATAATGTAAATTATGTACCTGAATTAAGTATTGCTTCATGGACAATTAATGGCAATCTATATACCGCAGGTTCATACATTAGATTTGATGAGCTTATTAAAGTGCCTCAATCTGCAAAAATAATATCTGCCGAACTCCATTTGTATAGCTTGCCATCATCTTTAAGTACCCCACAGGGGAATTATGGAAACAACGCATGCATTATTAAAAGAGTTACACAGCCATGGGATGAATCTGAAATAAATTTTACGAACAAACCTGCATCAACAGACGTTGACGCAGCTGTGCTTCCTGCGTCAACAAGTCAATGGAATTATAACCCTGTTATAAATGTTAGTAAAATAGTTACATATATGATTATACATCCGGATCAAAACTTTGGATTTTATATCAGGCTTAAAAACCAAGAAATTTACCGCTCTTTGGTTTTTGGAAGTTCCGAGCAAGCAAATAGCAATTTGAGACCAAAATTGGTAATAAAGTATACAGAATAAAGTTTTCAACCCTTTGCGCTAAGCCACTTTTTATAAGTGGCTTTTTTATTTTATTAAATAATGAAATATTAGTTTTGATTAATGACTGCCGATAATTCTTTTATTGCTGACCAGTTTTCTCTTTTATCAAAGTTGATGGATATTCATGGTGAAAATAGTTTTAAAGCCAAAGCATATTCATCCGTTGCTTTTACAATTGATAAACTGCCACAACAACTTTCTGAAATACCTGCAGAAAAATATGCTTCTATAAAGGGCATTGGCGATTCTGCAGCAAAAAAGATTAATGAAATTTTCGACCAAGGTGAAATTATTGCGCTTACAAACCTGATAAATAAAACTCCGGAAGGCATTATGCAGATGCTAAAGATAAAAGGCATCGGCCCGAAAAAAATAACAGTTATCTGGAAAGAAATGGGCATTGAAAGTGTTGGGGAACTGTTATACGCCTGCAATGAAAACCGGCTTACACTTTATAAAGGCTTTGGTGAAAAAACGCAAAAAAGTATACTGGAATCTATTGAATATTTCCTGAAAAATATTGGCAGTTACTTGTATGCACAGATTGAAGAGTTTGCTAAAAACTTTGATGAAAAATTAAAAAATCAGTTTGCTGAAAACCAATTTCTGCTTACCGGAAATTTTCGCAGGCATAAAGAAACTATTGACAAAATTGAATGGATTACCGATGTTTCTGAAGCGTCATTACAATCTTACTTATTGGAAAATAAATTTGTGACTGAAAAAATTGATACGGAAGTGTCGGTTTACAAAGGAACAGAAGAAAACATACAATTGAATTTTTATCATACTGATCCAAAAAAGCTTTATAAAAAATTATTTCTTACTTCTGCAAGCGAAGAATTTCTAAGTGCATGGAGCGAAAGATTTCCATCTTACAGTGCAATTGATAATACGTCTGAAGAAGAAATTTTTTCAGCCGCTAACGTAAATTTTATTCCTGCCTATTTAAGAGAAACAGCTTCTGTAATTGAGAAAGCATCCAAAAGTGTTTTGCCCGAGACCGTTCAGATAAAAGATATCACAGCTATTATTCACAGCCATTCAAAATGGAGCGATGGCAACAACACACTTGAAGAAATGGCAAAGGCAGCAATAAAAACAGGTCTTCAATACTTAGTGATCAGCGACCATTCTAAAACTGCTTTTTATGCGAACGGTTTAACTGAGGACAGGTTAAAAGCGCAACATGAAGAAATAGATGAGCTGAATGAAAAATTAAAGCCATTTAAAATTTTCAAAAGCATAGAAAGTGATATTTTAAATGATGGAAGCCTGGATTATTCAGAAAAAGTATTAGGCAGTTTTGATGTTGTGATTGCTTCAGTTCATTCTAATTTAAAAATGAGCGAGGAAAAAGCGATGATGCGTCTATTAAATGCAATTAAAAATCCTTTCACTTCAATACTCGGACACTGCACAGGAAGATTGTTGCTTAGCCGTGCCGGTTACCCTGTTAATCACAAAAAACTTATTGAAGCATGTGCAGAATATAATGTTGTAATCGAACTAAATGCAAATCCGAGACGTTTGGATATGGACTGGCGACATATCGGTTATTGTACTGAGAAAAATGTACTCATTTCTATAAATCCTGATGCACATTCTATAGACCGTTTTACTGATACAAAATATGGTGTGCTTGCGGCGCAAAAAGCAGGCATCACAAAAAAGCAAAACCTAAGCAGCTTTTCGCTATCAGAATTTGAATCATTTCTTAAAACACAAAAAGAAAAAAGAAATTAAGCAACTTTCAGTTTACTCATCTTACTCTTATCAAACTTCTTATTTGCATATTCGAGTGTAAGATGTAATTCTTTTTTATTGCTGCCAGGCATTTCAAACATGGCATCCGTAAGTATGTGTTCAGCAAATACTTCTTAAACCTCTGGCTCCCAATTTAAACTCTAATGCTTTTTGCACCATAAATCCCAAGACATCTTCATCAACTGTCAGCTTTATACCTTCCAGCTCAAACAATCGTGTATACTGTTTTATTAAACTGTTCTTGGGTTCGGTTAAAATTAAACGCAAGGTTTCAGCAGTAAGCGGATTTAAATAAGTAACCACCGGCAAACGGCCAAGTAATTCGGGTATCAAACCAAAACTGCGCATATCCTGTGCATTTACAAACTGCAATAAATTTTTGCGTTGTTGTTCCTGCTCTTCTTTATTTACATTAAAACCAATTGCATTGGTATTTATTCTGCGGGCAATTACTTTATCAATGCCATCAAAAGCACCACCGCAAATAAATAAAATATTGGTGGTATTAATCTTTATCATTTTTTGCTCAGGATGTTTTCTTCCGCCTTGTGGTGGTACAAGCACTTCTGTTCCTTCAAGCATTTTGAGTAAGCCTTGCTGCACACCTTCGCCGCTTACATCCCTGGTTATTGACGGATTATCACCCTTACGCGCAATCTTATCTATCTCGTCTATAAAAACAATTCCCTTTTCGGCAGCAGCTACATCATAATTGCAAGCCTGCAATAAACGTGTAAGCATGCTTTCCACATCTTCACCCACATAACCCGCTTCTGTAAAAACGGTAGCGTCAACAATTGCAAATGGTACATTTAAAAGCTTGGCAATCGTTTTGGCAAGCAAGGTTTTTCCGGTGCCCGTTTCACCTACCATAATAATGTTGCTTTTTTCAATTTCAACATCATCTGTTTGTTGCTTGCGGGTAATTCTTTTATAGTGATTATAAACAGCAACAGAAAGAATTTTTTTTGCATCCTCCTGTCCTATTACATATTGATCAAGATAATTTTTTATTTCGACAGGTTTGCGGATGTTGAATTTGTATTGCGTAGTAAGGTTTTCATCTCTTACCTGCAATTCCTGCATTATAATTTCCTGTGCATGTTCAATACAATTTTCACAGATATGCCCTTCCTGACCGGCAATAAGGATTTTAACCTCATCGCGGCTACGGCCGCAAAAAGAACAGTGAAGATTTGTTTGTTTAGCCATTTGTACTAAAAATAATTATTTGCTGCAAAGCAAAGATAAAAATTAAAAGTTTGACATCCGATCTATTAATATTTTCTTATATACAAATCAGATTTTTTCTACTATAGTGTCCACAATACCATATTCTACTGCCTCTTTGGCATCCATCCAGTAGTCACGATCAAAATCTTTTAAAATGCGTTCATAAGATTTGCCCGTGTTGTTTGCGAGAATCTGCGCGCTGATTTCTTTTGTTCGCTGCATTTGTTTTGCATGAATTTCTATGTCAGCACTTGTAGCCTGAAAATATCCGCCGATACTGGGTTGGTGTATCATCACTTCCCCATGAGGATAAATTAATCTTTTTCCTTTTACACCCCCGCTTAATAATATTGAACCCATGCTTGCTGCCAAACCCATGCAGATTGTTACAACCGGCGATTGCATCATGCGCATTGTATCATAAATAACCATACCACTTGTTACAACACCGCCCGGGCTATTTATGTAAAATTTAATTTCCTGTCCAGGCTTGTCTGCATCAAGCAATAATAATTTGCTTACAACATCGCGTGCAGTTTTATCCTCAACAGCACCCCATAAATACACGGCTCTTTTTTTAAGAAAAAGCTGTTCCATTTTTTTCATCAGGTAAGGAGATTGCTCGGGCTTATCTTCTTTTGGCTGTTCCTCGTCGTCGTCATTTATCGGGTCTAATGCATATCTTAAGTCAATCATATGTTTAGTTTGTAATTTGTAGTTATGTTAAACTGTAATTTCTAAATCCGTTTTTGTACTTCGTGTTTTTTTATTTTTTACTCTTGCGTGGATTAGTTATCAATACTTCATCAACCACTCCATACGCCTTACTTTCATCAGCATTCATCCAAAAATCACGATCACAATCTGCTTCCACTTTTGCTAATTCTTTTTCTGTGTGATGCGCAATAATGCTGTACAGCTCGTGTTTAATTTTTCTAATTTCCTTTGCCGTTATCTCAATATCTGTTGCCTGCCCGCCAATTGAACCAAATGGTTGATGCAACATAATACGACTGTGCTTTAAAGCGCTTCTTTTTCCTTTAACACCTGCACACATTAAAATAGCTGCCATGCTTGCTGCGATGCCTGTGCATATTGTAGAAACATCAGGGCTAACGAATTGCATGGTATCATAAATTCCAAGCCCTGCATAAACGCTGCCACCGGGGCTGTTTATATACATTTGAATGTCACGTGTTCTGTCGGTACTGTCTAAAAATAACAACTGCGCTGTAACAATGTTAGCAACATAATCATCAACAGGTTCTCCCAAAAATATAATCCTGTCCATCATTAGCCGGCTAAACACATCCATGCTTGCAACATTAAGCGGGCGCTCTTCAATTATATAAGGTGTAAGATTTGTAATGCTGTGCTGCTTGTAGCCGTGTAAAGTGTTTGAGTTTATTCCCCTGTGCTTTACGGCATATTTTTCAAATTCTTTTCCAAAATCCATACTAATAATTTTTATTTTTTTCGATGAAGATAATAGAAACCAATAACTTTTTAGAGTGTATTACTTGCTGGCTGCAGGCGCTTAAATTATAAATCAAAAAAATGATGACTATAAGACAATTGCATGCAACATAGAACGCATTAAAAAACAAATACCATGCAAACCAAATATTAAGACAAAAGGACAGATGGCATTACAGGTTTCTATTGCAATTCTTTTACCATTAAAACAGAGCAGCCGAAATGCGAGGGATCGCCTAGCCTTTCTTCAATAAACTTAAAACCATATTTTTTATATAGTGTAACGGCTTTATTTAATTCAGGCATGCTTTCGAGGTAAACCTTTTTATAACCGTTATTTTTTGCGAAGTCAAAACATTTCTCCATCACCATTTTACCAATGCCGTAGTTGCGGGCTTCGGGAAGTAAATAAAGTTTTACCAGTTCGCAATAATCCTGCGGTAAATTTTCTGTTGGATAAATGCCGCAGCCACCAACAATTTCATCATTTATTATTGCCACAAAATATGCCGAGCCTTTTGTTTGGAATAGCTCAAACAAATTATCGGTTGTTTTATCATAGTAAACAGTACCAGGCTTGTTGGCTTTAAACTCTTCCAATACCTGCCTTATTATGGAAGCAAGTTTTGCATTGTCACTAACAAGTATTTTGCGTATAACTATATTCATCAGTTTACAATTAAAACAGGAATTTTTAATTTATGGCGAACCTGGTTTACCGTTTCTCCATACAAAATATCTTTCAAACCGGTGTGACGATGTGCACCCATAACCAGCATATCTGCTTCTGCTTCTTTCACAATGCGCACAATTTCATTAACACGGTCCTGATAGCCTAAATGCGTTTGAACACTATAACCAATTTCTGTCATTTGCTGTGCAAGTGTTTTAAGCCTTTCATTATCTTTTCTTGTTTCAATATCGTCTGTTGAAGTGCCCGAAAAACTTGCCGAAACTGTTTCTACAATATGCAACAAGACATAAGTTGCATCGTGATTGCCCTGTTTTAACGCGTGTGCAATAAGTCTTTCATCCATATTTTTAAAATCAAGCGCAATAGCAATTTTTTTAAACGGCTCAACCTTAAGATTAACTAATTGCGGGGTTTCGCCGTGTATACTTTCGCTCTGTTTTTGCTTCCGTTTGGAATAGAATGGGTGAATCGTCATAACAATAAACAACCATGCAAAGAACAATGCGGCAACACTAATTAATATTTTAAGAAATAAATGGCCTTCATTTGTATATACGCCTGTCATTTCGCTAACCACCAGTCTTGCATTTAAAAAAACAAGAATAGCTGCAACAAGCCATGCAACAATTTTTGTATGAAATTTAATGGCGAAACTGCCCATGGTTTTCTTATTACTTACAAAATGTATTAAAGGTATAACCGCAAAACCCAATTGAAGGCTTAATAAAACCTGGCTCAGTATAAGAAGGTTATCCACCTGCGATTCACCATAAATAGAAATTACGATTACAGCCGGAATTATCGCAAGCAAACGCGTAATCAACCTGCGCAGCCAGGGGTTGATACGCAAATGAAGATATCCTTCCATTACAACCTGACCGGCTAATGTGCCTGTTACGGTTGAACTTTGTCCGGACGCGATTAATGCCACAGCAAACAACACCGGTGCAAGTGTGGTACCGAGCATTGGTTTTAATAAACGGTGTGCGTCTTCAATTTTTGCAACGGAAGATTGGCCGTGATAATAAAACACTGCGGCCGCAAGAATTAATATTCCGGCATTTACAAAAAAAGCTGCATTTAATGCAATCGTGCTGTCAATTAAATTATACTTAATTGCTTTTTTAATTCCGTGTTGATTTTTACGAATCTTTCTTGTTTGAACAAGTGCAGAGTGCAGATATAAATTATGCGGCATAACCGTTGCGCCAATAATGCCCACTGCTATATATAATGCCTGGCTGTTTAATCCTGTTGGAATGAATCCTTTTGCAATTCCGTTTATATCAGGCTTCGCCAAAAAAATTTCAACTATAAATGATAATCCAATAATTAAAACCAACGCAATAATGAAAGATTCCATGGCACGCATTCCTTTTTTCTGCAAATAAAAAAGGAGGAATGTATCAAGCACAGTTATCATAACCCCATAAACCAGCGGCAAACCTGTAAGCAATTGTATACCCAACGCCATACCTAAAACTTCTGCAAGGTCGCACGCAGCAATAGCAAATTCTGCAAGTATATATAAACAAAAGTTAGTAACCCGTGGATATGCTTCGCGATTTGCCTGCGCTAAATCTTTTCTTGTAACAATGCCCAATCTTGCACTCAAAGATTGCAGTAGTAAAGCCATCAGGTTACTCATTAGCAAAACCCAAATCAGCTTATAGCCAAACTGTGCACCGCCCTGTAAATCTGTTGCCCAGTTTCCCGGATCCATATAACCAACGCTCACCAAATATGCAGGCCCCAGGTAAGGTAAAATTTTTCTTACCCCTTTGCGATGCTTTGTCGTATCTATGGTTTCATGAACATTACCTAAAGAATTTCTTACATCAGTGTATTCCATTTTATAAAGGATTTACCTGGATGGCATTTGCCACCTGCTCACTTACATGAAAAGATTGTTTGTTTTTTATTTTTACTTCGAGTGAATTATCAAAACTCAGTTTTTGTTTTACTTCAACCCTGGTTCCAATATGAATATCACGGTTGCTTAGAAATGTAAGCAAATCGCTCGACTGGTTTTGCACGGAAGTAATAATTGCTATTGTATTTAAAGGCAGGTTAACTAACGGTATTTGCTGTTGGAAATTTATTTTTCCATTGCCATCCGGGATTGGATCGCCGTGCGGATCAAACTTCGGATACCCAAGAAAGGCATCAAGGTTTTCAACCAGTTTACGGCTAATAACATGCTCAAGCTGTTCCGCAACGTCATGCACTTCATCCCAATTAAACTGCAGTTGGTTTACTAAAAAATATTCCCACAACCTATGCCGGCGAATAATGTTTAACGCAGCTTTATTTCCTTCTTTACTTAGCTTAAAACCTTTGTATCGATTATAATTCAACAGGTTTTTTAACTGCAATTTTTTAAGCATATCGGTAACAGAAGCAGGTTTTGTTTTAATATGATCTGCCAACGCATTGGTAGTTACACTTTCTGCATCCTTCTGCAAATGATAAATTGACTTTATGTAATTTTCTTCTGATACCGAAAGATTAGGCGACACGTAAAATATTTTTAGCCAAACCTAAAAATAATTTCTGACACTTTATTTTTTAAAAATTATTTTTAACAAAAAAGAGTTCATGAACAGGATTTTTACAATTTGCGTGTTAGCGATATTATTTTTTTCCTGTAAGAATTCTGAGAATGAAAACAAATCATTAACCGCAACAGATTTTCTAAAATTCTATAAGCCACTCAACCTCCCGGCAAGTATTTCGGATTCGGGGCTAACAAATTTTGGCGACACAACAACGATCAGCCCGGAAACATTCACTCAATTTATCCCTGATTCCGGGTTACAGAAAATTAATGTTTCCGGATATAAAATTCATCCGGCTGGTACAGTTCATTTTAAAACAACTGACTATCTTCTTACAAAATTTACTGATGGCAAAACCATCAAGCTTGCTGTATTTGTGCTTGACGATAAACATCATTTCAAAAATTCTTTGCTATTATTAAGTAATCAAAACAGCGATGGTTATCATTACAGCGTTTCCATCACAAACGAGCCTACATTTATTATCAAAAAAGAAAAAAAAGGCGCTGACAATAAAATTTTATACAGCAGAAATGGCTACGCCTTTAATGAATCTGCAAATGCTTTTACAGAGGTAATGAATGATACAAACGGAGAAAAACCAAACGATATAATCAACCCGGTTGATACACTTGCTGCTGCAAATAAGTTTAGCGGTGATTACATTACAGATAAAAAAAATTTTATTTCTGTTAGAGATGGTAAAGATTCACGCACATATATTTTCTTTATTCATTTTGAAAAAAATAAAGCTAAATGCATTGGCGAACTGAAAGGACAAATGACTTTGGTTAGCGAAACGAGTGCTGTTTACGAGGAGAGTGGAGACCCATGTGTTATTCACTTTAAATTTGGGACTTCCAATATTAAAGTGAAAGAAGAAGGCAACTGCGGAAATTATCGCGGCATAACCTGTCCTTTTGATTTTACATTTAAAAAGAAAAAAAATCATAAACCGGAAGCCAAATAATAACTATTCGCCTGCATAAAAATGTCATTCACGAAATTAAATAAGTACATCACATTATATGCATTGTGTACAAAATACATTTATAATTTAAGCACTATATTGCGACCTTTCTAAAAAACGAGCAGCTATGGATTTTAAAAATTTTCAGGTTCCTTATTCATTAGATCACCGTTATACAAAAAAGGTTGCCTACTTTTCAATGGAATATGCAATTCACCAACCTTTAAAAATTTACAGCGGCGGTCTTGGTTTTCTTTCCGGATCGCACCTGCGTAGTGCATATGAATTAAAACAAAATCTTATTGGCGTTGGTATTTTATGGAAGTATGGATATTACGACCAGGCACGCAATCAGGACCAAACATTACAGGTAACCTGGATGGAAAAAATTTACAGCTTTCTCGAAGAAACAAATATAAAATTTCAGATTACAGTACATGATACGCCTGTTTGGGTAAAAGCTTATTATCTTAATCCTGAAACCTTTAATACAGCACCTTTATTTTTATTAAGTACAGACGTTCCTGAAAACGATTACGTGTCTCAAACAATCTGTCATCGTTTGTACGATGCAAATGTTTCTACTAAGGTGGCACAATTTATTTTGCTCGGCATTGGCGGTGCAAAACTTATTGATGAATTAAACTTTGAACCGGATGTTTATCATTTAAACGAAGCGCACGCCATTTCTTCTGCATTTTATTTGTTGAAAAAATTTAAAAGTGTTGAAAAATTAAAACAACACCTGGTATTTACTACACATACGCCGGAAGAAGCCGGCAATGAAAAACATGATATTTATTTATGTGATAAGATGAGTTATTTCTGCGGGTTAAGTATTGATGAAGTAAGAAAGCTGACAGGCATCGAAGATAACCAGTTTAATCACTCGCTTGTTGCACTTCGCTTCGCGAGAATTGCGAACGGCGTTTCAAAATTGCATGGAAAAGTTTCAAGAGAAATGTGGAGTAAGTATGATGGCATTTGTCCGATAACTTCAATTACAAATGCGCAAAACTGGCGTTACTGGGCAGATAAGCAATTGTATTTCGCCATGGATGAAAATAACGATTGGCGAATGGATGATCGTAAATGGTATTTAAAAAAACGTGCATTTGAAATTGTGGCTGATCAAACAGGAAAAGTTTTTAATCCGAATATTCTTACGATCGTTTGGGCAAGGCGTTTTGCAGGTTATAAACGTGCAGATATGCTTACGTATGATATGAACAGATTTAATGCGTTACTCAGTAATAAAAAATATCCTGTACAAATAATTTGGGCCGGCAAGCCCTACCCTGTTGACTATCCTGCAATAACTCAATTCAACAACCTTGTACAGCTGAGTAAAAATTATAAAAATGTTGCTGTAGTTATAGGTTATGAGTTGAGCTTGAGTAAACGTTTGAAACAAGCCGCTGATGTATGGCTTAATAATCCACGTGTACCAAGAGAAGCATCCGGAACCAGCGGCATGACTGCAGCTATGAACGGCGCCGTAAATTTTTCAACAGATGATGGCTGGATACCGGAATTTATCAATCATGGTAACAATGGCTTTGTTGCAGAAATGGCTGACTATAAAAATATGAGTGTGCATGACCAGGATGAATTTGATTTAAACAACATGTATGAAATTTTAGAGCAGCAAATACTTCCTTTATATTATGATAACCACGAAACCTGGCGGCAGGTAGTAAAAAATGGAATGCGGGATGTGCGTTTTGAATTTGACAGTAACCGTATGGCACATGAATATTATGAAAAAATGTATAATGCGCCGCAGTTCCAAAACAACCCTCAAAATTTCATACAGCAGGAAGCATAAATAATTAATCCTTAAAGATTACAATAATATATATAAGGCTGTTTGATTTATTCATCAAGCAGCCTTACTTTGTTGGATGATTAAGAAGTTCTTTTCCGCAATATTTTTATTGTTAAGCATTTGCAGTACTGCTCAAACAACCAATACAGTTTTACAAAGGCCTAAACTAGTTGTTGGAATTGTGGTTGACCAAATGCGCTGGGATTACTTATACCGGTACTATCCTCTGTTTTCGGAAACAGGTGGTTTTAAAAAAATGCTTACCCAGGGTTTTTCTTGTGAGAACACACTTATACCTTATACGCCAACGGTAACAGCAGCAGGCCACACTTGTATTTATACAGGTTCAGTGCCCGCAGTTAATGGCATTGTTGGAAATATATGGTTTGATAAGCCGCAAAATAAAGTTGTTTATTGCGCAGATGACGATTCTGTAAAAACTGTTGGCGCTTCGGATGACGCAGGGAAAATGAGCCCGAAAAATTTAATCGCAACAACGGTAACAGATGAACTACGAATGGCAACAAATTTTTCATCTAAAGTAATTGGCATTTCAATTAAAGACAGGGCAGCCATTTTCCCGGCAGGCCATTCGGCAAATGCTGCTTATTGGTATGATGGAGCAACAGGAAACTTTATAACAAGTTCTTATTATATGGATAAGCTGCCATCATGGATAAAAAAATTTAATGATCGCAATTTACCCGATTCATTTTTTAGTTTAAACTGGAATCTAAGCCTTCCGCAAAACGTTTATCAGCAATACTGCGGTGATGATTACCAGCCATATGAAGCACAACCACTAGGTGCAGATCAAAAACAATTTCCTTATTCACTAAATGCATTTATAAAAAAAGATTATGAAAGAATAGCTTCCACACCTTATGGAAATAGTTTATTGGAAGCGTTGGCAGAAAATGTTGTTGTAAATGAAAATATGGGGAAAAACAGTAATCCGGATTTTCTTGCGGTTAGTTTCTCGTCACCGGATTATATTGGCCATGCATTTGGACCGAATTCCTGGGAACAAATGGATGATTACATAAAGTTAGATAGCGTGTTAGGGAATTTTCTTTCATTCCTGGATAACGAGATTGGCAAAAATGATTACCTAATCTTTCTTACAGCCGATCATGGTGCGGCCAGTAGTGTTGGGTTTTCAAAAATGCATAATTTACCGGGCGATGTTTTTAATGAAACATCATATCTGAATGCAATCAACCAGTTATTAAAAATTAATTTTAATGCAACCAATCTCGTTCGTGGAATTTTTGAATACCAGGTGGAATTAAATCATGATGTGATAGATTCTTTAAAAGTTAATGAGCAGGATATTATAAAAACAATAATAAAATATACACAGCAACGCAAAGAGATTGCACAGGTTTTTGCTACATCTGACATTAGTAACGCACCGGTTACAGCAAAACAAAAAGAAATGGCGCAGAATGGGTTTTACCCGCAAAGAAGCGGGGATATTCAGCTTATTTTAAAACCCGGGTATGTTGATGGTAACGGTAAAGGCACAACGCACGGATTGTGGAATCCTTATGATGCACATATTCCTTTGCTTTGGTATGGTTGGGGGATTAAGCAGGGCAAATTAAACCGGGAAGTTTATATGACGGACATTGCACCAACAGTTTCTGCGCTTTTGCATATTCAAATGCCAAGCGGTTGCGTGGGAAAAGTAATTGAGGAAGTAATGAAGTAACTGCAAATAAAAAAGCTCCTGCATGCGCAAAAGCTTTTAGTTTTTCAGTTAATAATATTACTTATGGTGCAACTAATCTGAAACCGTTACCGTGAATGTTCACAATCTCAATCTGGTCATCGTCTTTTAAATACTTGCGCAGTTTCGCAATATAAACGTCCATACTTCTTCCGTTAAAATAAGTATCGCTGCCCCATATTTTTTTCAGCGCTCTTTCGCGAGGTAATAAATCGTTTTTATGTTCTGCCAGCATTTTAAGCAATTCATTTTCTTTTGGAGAAAGTGTTTGCGTTTTGCCGTCATGTGCAAGCTCACGCAACTTTGGATTAAAATGATAACGGCCTAAATCAAACTCAATGTTTTCGCTTTCTTTATTTAATTCTTCATTGCGTTTAAGAATAGCTTTTATTTTTAGAAGCAATACCTCGCTGTCAAATGGCTTTGTAATATAATCATCAGCACCAAGTTTGTAGCCCTGTATAATATCTTCTTTCATTGTTTTTGCACTTAAAAAGAAAAGCGGCACTTCAGGATCAATGTCCCTTATTTCTTCTGCAAGTGTAAATCCATCCATATTCGGCATCATAACATCAAGCAAACAAATATCATATTTCTCACGTTGAAATGCAGCAAGGCCAAGCCTTCCATCTCTTTCAAGCGTTACATCGTAGTCATTCAGTTCAAGATAATTTTTTAAAACCATTCCAAGATTAGTATCATCTTCACATAGTAAAATTTTGTATTTCTTTTCTTCCATTTTTGTTTTATTTAATAATGAAACATCAATTACAATGCCTTACGCATTTTTAATTTCAGCTAAAGATAAGATTGATTAAAAGAATATTAAAACAACTGCTTAGTTTAACGGATGTTTATATTTTTACTTTAAATATACAAAATGGTATTAACGCACGATAACAAACTAAAAAAATTGATTGTAATTGGCGACAGAGTTTTAATACGCCCGTCAAAACCCGACGAACGTACAGCAACAGGTTTGTACTTACCGCCCGGCGTTCAGGAAAAAGAAAAAGTACAACAAGGCTTCGTTATTAAAACAGGTCCGGGTTATGCAATTCCATTACCCGTTGAAAATGAACCATGGAAAAATGAAGAAGAGGAAGTAAGGTATGTTCCCTTGCAGACGAAGGAAGGTGATCTTGCCATTTTTCTTTTAAGCGGTGCAACTGAAGTTATTTACCAGGCAGAGAAATATTTTATTGTGCCTCAAAGTGCAATTTTAATGCTTGAAAGAGACGAAAGCCTATAATAGTTTCTTGTTTTAAGTCCTTTTTCAAAAAAAAAGCGCCCTTAAGCGACATTTTGACCTATCTGGTTTTTAGCTTTCAGCACTTAAGGACATTTTGACGCCATTAAAAGATGATTTTACTTGAAAAAGTTTTCAACAAGCTTAAAAAATTATTTTGTTATGTACCCCATTATTGTAATTTAGTGCCTGAATTTAATGGGTTAGTAAGTAAAGGTCGGTAGTAATTACCGACCTTTTTGTTTTGTGATATCGCTTGCAATTTCCTTTTCAGTTTTTTCTTTTTAGTTTCAGCATTCAGTTTAAATGCGTTGTGTAATAAAAATATTTTTTGATGAGTAAAGTAAAGACAGCATTTTTTTGTTCGAATTGTGGATATGAAAGTCCAAAGTGGTTAGGGAAATGTCCTGCATGTAATTTATGGAATACATTTATCGAAGAAGTAATTGAGAGAAACCAAAAAGAAAAAAATATCTGGAAGGAACTATCCGGTGATCGTCAAACAACAAAAGCAAAACTTTTAAATGAAGTTGAAAACACAAATGAAGAACGCATCATAACAAGTGATATCGAATTAAATCGCGTGCTTGGTGGGGGTATAGTTGCAGGCAGCATAGTTCTCGTTGCGGGTGAGCCAGGCATTGGCAAAAGCACTTTGCTTTTACAGGATGCTTTACATCTTAAAAATATTGTAACGCTTTATGTAAGCGGAGAAGAAAGTGAGCAGCAAACTAAAATGCGTGCAAACAGGCTAAATATTTTAAACGAAAATTTTTATATTCTAACTGAAACATCTTTGTCTGTAATTTTCTCTGAAATTAAAAAACTGCGTCCTGCACTTGTAATTATTGATTCTGTGCAAACATTGCAATCAGATAATATTGATGCTGCACCCGGAAGCATTTCGCAAGTACGTGAATCCGCTGCTGCACTTCAGCGCTTTGCAAAAGAAACACATACTCCTGTTTTTTTAATTGGCCATATCACAAAAGATGGATCAATTGCCGGCCCGAAAATTTTAGAACACATGGTTGATACGGTGTTACAGTTTGAAGGTGATCAACATTATGCGTATAGAATTTTACGCACATTAAAAAACCGTTTTGGCAGCACCGCGGAATTAGGTATTTATGAAATGATGGGAAATGGTATGCGCATGGTAACAAACCCTTCTGAGATTTTAATTCACCAAAAAGAAGAAGTGCTTAGCGGCAGTGCAATTGCTGCAGGCATGGAAGGATTACGGCCGTTATTGATAGAAACGCAGGCGCTTGTTACACAAAGTGTTTATGGTACGCCCCAGCGTACAGTAAGCGGTTTAGATTTAAGGCGTATACAGTTATTGCTTGCTGTTTTGGAAAAACGCGGCGGCTTTCATTTTGGTGTTAAGGATGTCTTTGTAAATATTGCCGGAGGTTTACGCATTGAAGATCCCTCGATTGATCTTGCCGTTATCTCCGCTTTGCTTTCTTCGTATGAAGATATTCCCTTGCCACAAAACATTTGCTTTGCAGGCGAGATAGGGTTGAACGGTGAAATAAGAGCTGTAAACCGGGTTGAGCAGCGCATTGCCGAAGCCGAGAAACTGGGATTTGAAAAAATAATTATCTCACCATTTAATAAAAAAGGTTTGAATAAAGATAACTTTAAGATTGATGTAACCGCTATTGGAAAAGTAGATGAATTATACCGCTTGCTTTTTTAATTATTTAAAATGACCGCGATAAAAAGTTATTGGGAAGATTTTCTGCATCTTTTCTTTCCGCATACTTGTATAGGTTGCGGCACTGATGTTTTAAATAATGAAGATGCTCTATGTACACATTGCTTAACTCAATTACCTGAAACCGGTTTTTTAAGCAAAGCAGGAAATCCGATTGAAAAAATATTTTATGGCCGTTTACCTGTGCAGCATGCAGGCAGCGCATTTTATTTTACCAAAGATTCTTTACTTCAGCATCTTATTATCCAACTTAAATATCGGGCGAATCAAACTGCGGGAATGTATCTCGGAAAAATCTTAGGCAATTTGCTCGTTGATGCACAACGATTTAATGATGTAGATATTATTGTGCCTTTACCACTAAACGAAAAGAAATTATTTACAAGGGGATACAACCAGGCCTTATTACTTGCAAGAGGCATGGCAGAAGTTTGGCAAAAACCCGTTGTTGAATACGCAATTGAGAGGGTTCAGTTTACTGAAACCCAAACGCATAAAAACAGGATTACACGCTGGCAAACAATGGAAGGCGTTTTTAAAGTTGTTGATCCTGCATTGCTAAAAAGCAAGCATGTTTTATTGGTTGACGATATTGTTACAACTGGCGCTACGCTTGAATCTTGCAGCAACGCTGTTTTACAAGCAGAAAATCTACGACTTAGTATTTGCACACTCGCTTATACCATTTAATTTCTGTAAAATTTGATGTCTATCTGAACGCATAAAATCACTGAAAAGATTTTTGCCTTCGATTTTTATTTTACTTAGAAGATTGTTGTAAGGACGCAGATAAAGCACTTTCTGTTAAATAACTTTAATAACAATGCCTTGTACGTTAATTCTTGGCAGAACCTAATTATTATAAAATTCAATAGGCATAACTTTGAGCATACATAATTTGCATATGAAAATAATATTATCATTATTAGGTTTAGTTGTTATGACGTCATTTCATCCTGCTTCAAAATCAATTTACAATTTTCAAATAAAAGCCCTTGACGGCAGTACAATTGATTTTTCAAAATATAAGGGCAAAAAAATTCTTGTTGTTAACACAGCTTCAATGTGTGGTTATACGCCGCAATATGAAGGACTTGAAAAATTGTACGAGAGCCATAAAGATAAACTTGTGGTTATTGGTTTTCCGTCGGATAATTTTGGTAACCAGGAATATCATGATAATGATTCTATCAGTGCTTTCTGTAAAAAGAATTTTGGCGTAACATTTCCGCTTACAACAAGAGTAGATGTTAAGGGCCCGAATACTACCCCAATTTTTAAATATCTGTGTAATAAAAATGAAAATGGAGTTTTGGATGCTGAAATAAGCTGGAACTTTAATAAATTCATTATTGATGAGCACGGAAACCTGTTACAGCATTTCGATAGCAAAGTAACTCCTGATAGCGATGAATTATTAAAATACATTGATAAGTAGACCACCCTTTCCCATTAACTTAATAACCATTACGGCCCCGGTGTTTTGAACTGGTAAAATTATTTGGAAAATAAATTCTTGCGTTTACTTCAAAAAAACTTAGCTTATTAATTTCAACACTGGAGTTTCTGTTTGGAAGAAAATTGGTGAATCCGTGATGATAAAAAACATTCAGCTCAATTGAGTTATTAAAATTAACCCCGGCGCCTAAATGAGCTTCCCAGTTCGTGTTGGCAAGATCTTGTGGATTTCTTTTAGTGCTGTTTCTTCCAAACTGTAAGTCATGCTCACTAATTGCTGAGCGCGCCAGAACAGGTTGTTGGGTAGAAGAATCTAATACGTAATATAAGTCACGTCGTTTTAATTTACCTGCAACGCCTATTTGTACATTTAAACCGCCATATAATTTTAAACTTATTTTTTTATTTAAAGGGAGCTGTACACCTATTCCAACCGGAAAGCTTACAAACAATGGGCTGAATTTAAGTTGTGAAACTGTATCAGGATAATAAGCAGATAGAGAATCTCTGCTAAATGTTTCTTTTCTAATTGCCGTGCTTAAATACAAAAAGAATCCAAATTTTGTATGATACTCCGTTCCTAATCCAAGCTGCCATCCGTAACCCCCGTTTGAAGTTTCAATACCTGTTGTTTTTGGTATTCTGATAGTTGAATAATTAGCCCCGGCTTGTGTATAAAACTTGAAATCGTACTGAGCAGTTGCAGAAAGGGTTAAAACAATACAAATAAGCAGTAAGCAATATTTCATTCAAAAACTTTTTGCAAATAAAAGATATTTATAACTGAATAAGTGGTTTTTAAAAATACAGAAATCAACAACAAACTTAATACGAAAAAAACGACTAAAGGTTTAACATTTCCGAAATGTTTCGTATTTGAAATTTTTCTCTACATTTGAACTACTAAATATTTCGTAGTTTAAAATTTCATTATTATGATTAAAACATTCAAAACGCTTGCATTATTATTTTTTCTTTTTGCAGGCATCTGCCAGGTAAAAGCACAGGATACAAACGACAATGACAACGATAACACATCTGCCAGTGAAAATATTGTTATTCATAAAAAAGGGCCTGTTAAAGAAAAACTTACTGTGATAATTGACAGTAATAACATAACTATTAATGGCAAACCTGTTGATGAATTTAAAAGCGACGATATTGACATTATAAGAGATGATAGCCCTGCCATGGGTTTTGGCATGTCGGGAGATGATGTTGCTGTACTGCCCAGGATTGCGCCGCGCCTGAGATCATTAAATTATGATATGATGCGTAAGATTAAAACCAATTCTGCATTTCTCGGTGTAATGAGCGAAAAAACAGACGAAGGAGCTAAGATTACAGAAGTTACAAAAGCAAGCGCTGCAGAAAAAGCCGGGTTGAAAGAAGGCGATGTAATTACAAAAATAAATTCCACCACCATTGCAGATCCTGATGATTTATATAAGGCGGTGGGACAGTACAAGCCTGATGATAAGATAACGATTACCTATTTAAGAAATGGCAAACAACAAACTGCACAGGGCGTTCTTGGTAAATCAAATCAAATGAAGGTTTATTCCTGGAACTCCCCGGATAGCCAGTTTGATATGAAAGGCTTTGAACCGCACAACTTTGCTTTTGCCTGGAATGATAAGCCCAGACTTGGCATTGAAGCACGGGATACAGAAGATGGAAACGGTGTAAAGATTACAGATGTTGATGATGATGAAGATGCACCGGCAGCAAAGGCAGGGCTTAAAAAAGATGATATTATTACACAGGTAAACGGAAAAGCAATTAGTTCAGTTGATGATTTAAAAGAGAGTATAAAAGATGTTAAGAAAGGTGATACAGTGAAAATAACCTTTAAAAGAAATAATCAGACTGAAACCGCGGACGTTAAGTTTCCCAAAGAATTAAAAACAATCGATCTCTGATAGTTTCTATTTTTCTCATGTGCACGCCGCCACTTTTTAATGGCGGCTTTTTTATGCAAATCTTTTTCTGTAATTATTTATTTTACACATCCGGAAAAAAGCTGTCGGAAAATATAACTGATTATGATTACTTAGTAACCTTCCTTTACCAAAAATCTAACATGGTCTTTAATTGTACGAACGATTTGATGCATTCAATAAAACGCTTCCGGAAAAGCATCACACGGGGTAATTAAAATCAACAGCAGAAGATATACATTTATTATTTAGTTTAGTCATCCATATCATTTAGCATTGAATATAATTTTCTATTTTTTTTTAGGAGCTTTTTATACAGCTCTTTTTTGCACTGTTTTAAAAATTTTCAACAGAAAAGAAAAAAAGGAAATAAGAATATCTACCCAATGGCTTATTGCAGCGTTTATTATAAAAGTAGCAGCCGGCATAACCTATGGGTATTTATACGCGCATTATTACCCTGTAAGCGATAGTTGGAATTATTTTAATGAGTCGCTGATTGAATATAATAATCTACTTCATCATCCGGCAGCTTTTTTTTCAATTGGCACGGATAAGGGAAGTTTCATACAAATTTTTTCTACCGCTAATAACGCCTTTTGGAATAATGCGGGAAGTAATATGGTTATAAAGCTTTTGGCAGTGTTAGATGTTTTTAGTTTTGGCAACTATTATGCAAACTGTGTACTTTTTAATATACTTTCTTTTACCGGGCTGTATCTTTTATATAAAACTGCTGCACTGCATTTTAAAAACAGGTTTGTAATATTTATCCTTATTTTTTTATTTCCATCCAATTTGTACTGGAGCAGTGGCATGGCAAAAGAAGGTTTAATTGCTTTCTTTGGAGGGATATTTATTTATCAAACTAATAAATTTATATTAGCGGGTACCGTAAGCTTAAAAAATATTGCGCTTATAATTATCACTTTTTGCGCACTTGCATTAATACGTAGCGCAACAGCAATAATATTTATTCCTGCAACAGTTACCTGGTTTCTTGCCGGGAAAGTTAAGCGCAAAAAATATTTAGTATACATTTTTACTTACAGTTTTTTTATTGTTCTGTTTTTTTTGTCATCTCAACTGGGTTCTGCATATAATATGCCTTTAAATCTTGCTAATAAACAACGTGAATTTTTTAAGCTTGAGGCCAATACAATTTTACCGTTAACACCGCTGCAACCAACACTTAAAAGCTATGCTTCCGTTTTGCCAGAAGCAATAAATCACATTTTTTTAAGGCCGTATCCAAATGAAATATCTACACCGTTTCACTTGCTGGCTTTAATAGAAAACATATTTGTACTGATAATAATTTTTATTTGTTTGTTAATAGCAAAAAAGAAAGTATGGTTTTTATTGAATTCTCCTTTTGCACTATTTAATTTATCAGTGGCTGTTACAGGTTTTATCTTGGTTGGATATACAGTGCCATTTACGGGAGCAATAATTAAATATAAAGCGCTTTATACTGTTCTTTTTCTACTTCCTTTTGTTAGCCTGCTAAATAGTAAGAAAGTTACATTATCTAAAGAAATAACTGATTAGATAGCGTTTAGGTGCAGATAACTACATGTGTTTAAAAAGCAAAATCAAACTATAAGCATTCAAGATTTGCGTTGATACTTGAGGTTCGGCGGTTCAAACATTTTTCAGCGCGGCAGAGATTATCGCATTAAAAAAAAATTAATCTATTTAAATTTCAAAAAAATCTACACTAGCCTAAATAAAAACTTGCAAAAATTTGAAAAAATTACCGGGAAATCAGGTTTCACGCCAATTTATACACATACAAAAATAAATATTGTGCTGCAATTAAAAAATGTATTTGCTTTGCGCGAATTAAAATAAAACTATGTCATTAAGATTTCAGGCTGTTAATAACTTAACAAAAGATGTAGCTATGCCCGACAGGAGCTCGTCAAAAATTACAGCCATTTTTGGAGAGAACGTTTTCTCGTTAAAAACAGCAAGAAAGTTTTTAAGTGATGAAGCTTACAAGAGCATATCATCCAGTATTAAAGATTCAAAAAAGATTGAGCGTGTGGTTGCAAATCAAATTGCAAACGGCATTCGTTCATGGGCAGAAAGCAAAGGTGTAACACACTTTACGCACTGGTTTCAGCCATTAACCGGCACAACCGCAGAAAAACACGATTCCTTTTTCACTATAAAAACCGATGGAACCCCCATTGAAGATTTTGACGGCGCTGCTTTAATTCAGCAGGAGCCTGATGCATCTTCATTTCCGAGCGGTGGTTTAAGGGCCACTTTCGAAGCACGCGGCTACACAGCCTGGGATCCATCTTCACCACCATTTATTATGGAAATTGGTGAAGGCAAAACTTTATGTATTCCAACCATCTTTGTTTCTTATACAGGCGAATCTTTAGATTATAAAGCACCACTTTTAAAAGCATTGGAAGCAATGAACAGGGCCGCCGTGGATGTGTGTAACTATTTCGATAGAAATGTAACGCGGATAACAGCCACACTTGGTTGGGAACAGGAGTATTTTATTATTGACGAAGGATTGGCAAACGCACGGCCTGATCTGGTGTTAACCGGCAGAACGGTATTCGGTGCCGCACCTGCAAAGGGCCAGCAGCTCGAAGATCATTATTTCGGATCTATACCGGAAAGAGTTTATGCATTTATGCGCGATTACGAAGAAGAGTCATATAAGCTTGGCATTCCTTTACGTACAAGACATAATGAAGTTGCTCCCTCACAATTTGAATGCGCTCCTATTTTCGAAGATGTGAACCTTGCAGTAGATCATAATATTCTTATGATGGATGTTATGGATCGTGTGGCAAGAAGGCATAACTTAAGAGTGTTGCTGCACGAAAAACCGTTTGCAGGCATAAACGGCAACGGCAAGCATAATAACTGGAGTATGGCAACTGACACAGGCGTTAACTTATTAGCGCCAGGCAAAACGCCGAAAACCAATTTAATGTTTCTTACTTTTTTTGTAAACACTATTAAAGCAGTACATGATTATGCAGATGTGTTGCGTGCTTCTATAGCATCTGCCCCCAACGACCATCGTTTAGGCGCCAACGAAGCACCGCCTGCTATTATATCTGTGTTTATTGGCGAATACCTTACAAAAGTTTTACAGGATATTGAAACAAGAGTTGGTGATAAGTTTGATGAGCAGGATGAGGCAATTCTTAAATTAGATTTACATCGCAGTATACCTGAACTGCTGTTGGATAATACAGATCGTAACCGCACTTCGCCATTCGCATTCACAGGAAATAAATTTGAATTCAGAGCCGTTGGTTCATCTGCAAACTGTGCCAATGCCATGATTTCGCTTAATACAATCATCGCAGAAACATTAAAAAATTTCAAAAAAGATGTAGATGCGTTAATTGATAAAGGCGATAAAAAAGAAATTGCCATTATGCATGTTATTCAACGTTACATTGTTGAAAGTAAAAAAGTTTTGTTTGAAGGCGATGGCTATAGCGAAGAATGGCATCATGAAGCAGAAAGACGTGGATTACCCAATGTGCCTACAACGCCGCTTGCATTGGATGCAATGGTTACAGATAAATCAAAGCATTTGTTTGAAAGTAATAAAGTTTATACGCATACAGAATTAGAAGCCCGCCATGAAATTGAGCTTGAAAAATATATTAAGAAGGTACAAATAGAGGCAAGAGTAATGGGCGATTTGGCAATCAATCATATTATTCCTGATGCACTCGAGTATCAAACACTTTTAGTTAAAAATGTGCAGGGATTGAAAGAAGCTGGTTTGCCGGAATCTTCTTATGAAGCGCAGTTGGATATATTAAATGAAATCTCAAAACACCTGCGTGAAGTTTACACGAAAGTAAATGCGATGGTGGAAGAAAGAAAAATTGCAAATAATATGACCAATACGCGTACAAAAGCTATAGCATATTGCAGCCAGGTTAAAGAACAGTTTTTCGATGATATTCGCTACCACGCAGATAAACTTGAAACACTGGTAAATGATAAAAACTGGGCACTGCCAAAATATAGGGAACTTCTATTTTTGAGGTAGTCGTTTTATTTTCTAAAGCCGCTTCAAAAAAAGAAGCGGCTTTTTAATTTATATTACATCAACATTAAATTTAAATATAACCACAACAGAATACAGTAACATATGAATGATAAAATTACCATAATCGGTGGCGGAAATCTCGGCAGTGCCATTGCAGAAGGTTTAGTAAACAGCAGATTTTCAAAGCCTGAAAATATAACTGTTACAAAAAGAAACACAAACACATTAAGCGCTTTGGAAGAACGTGGTGTAAAAGTTAGTAATAATAATGTTGAGTCAGTTGAATTTGCCAAATGGATAATACTTGCTGTAAAACCCTTCCAGGTGAAAGATGTTTTATTGCAGCTTAAAAAAACTATTAAAGCCGACAAGCATCAAATTATAAGTGTTATGACGGGCGTATGGATTAAAGACCTGCAGGAAGTGCTGGGAAATGAATTTACATTCTTCAGAGCCATGCCTAATACCGCTATTGCCATACAACAAAGTATTACTTGTATATGCAGTTCAAATGCGAATGTTAAACAAACAAAATTTGTAGCCGATCTTTTCAGTAACCTGGGCAAGGTTGTTTTTATTGAAGAGAAATTGATGGATGCCGCAACTGTTTTAGGTGCCTGCGGAACTGCGTATGCTATGCGTTATATACGCGCTAACATACAGGGCGGTATAGAAATTGGATTTGATGCTGCAACTGCTTCAGTAATTGCTGCGCAAACGGTAAAAGGTGCTGCTGAACTTTTACTTACAAAGCATACGCATCCTGAACAGGAAATTGATAAAGTAACCACACCAAAAGGCTGTACTATTGCGGGTTTAAATGAAATGGAACACCAGGGTTTTAGTTCATCTTTAATTAAAGGTATTGTTACAAGTTATAAGAAGATTGTGAATGATATGTAGATATACAACGCTAATGCAAACTTGTAATTAATCATCTTAACAAAACAGAGATGCCTTTTAAAAAACCCGTGATTATGGAGTAAATATTTTCATAACGCATCCTGAGTTGTGTGGCTTGGCGCATTGCTTGAAACAGGCATAACCAACAATTTTTTTACCAGACTTTTTTAGGCAAGTATATTTGTTTGTTTACAAAATCAAATATTACAAAATCAAATCTTCTAAAAAACTGCAATCCTATTAGCCGTTCCCGCACTGTTTCATTAGATGAAACAAATGCATAAAACCAATTACGATTTATATTCACTGTATCAAAAATCATCAAATTATTTACAATTTTCTCACTTCCCGGAGTACTAAATCGGGCGGAATCGGCGACTGCTTTACTTCTGTTACCAAGTTTATCAAACTCTTCGCGGGGCATAATAAAGTCACCATTAAAACCCAAGTCAATTGCCATAGCTTTTACAACATTGTTTCCAAACCTAACATCAACCTTAACAGACTCCTCGTTAAATATCGAAGGAAATATTTCGGTTTCACTCATTCCCTGTAACGAATCAATATCTGACGTAAAGGTTAATTTATTATTTTTAAAATCAATCTTCCATATTCCTTTTGACATTACATCAACTCCGAAAATGCCATCGTCTTTGCTATCATCTTTAGGATTATAAGGCATAACATAAAAAGGTATCTTTTTGAATACAATATTTTCGAAAGATAAACTGTCACAAATACCTACATCACCGCGAATGCGTGACCCATCTGCAGTAAAGGTTTTAAAGCTGAAGTCCTTAGATTTTGTAAAAGATTTGTCGTATTCAATCACTGAGCTTTTTATCCAGGAAGGAGAATAATTATCAAGGCAAAGAACATAATGTTTTTTCTTACTTCCCCAATATGTGTTTATGATAATGCCACGACCATCCAACATGAAGGGCATTTCAACTTTAAAATGTTTTGGTGATACATCAGTAATTGAAGCCGTTTGATTGTTACATCCAAATGCAAAAGAAGTTAAGATTGCAAGTGTTAATCTGACGATATTATTATGTACATAACCAAGCGGCCAAAACATAAAGGATGAGATGTTGTTTATTCGTTCTAACATTTAGGGAAACATATTTATACTAAGGTTTATCTTATTAAAACAGAGGTGCCTTTTAAAAAAATCCGTTCATTATTTGTGTCTGTATAACTTAATATCCATACATAAGTGCCTTGTTGTTGTAGTATGCCCTTTATTTTTCCATCCCATTTTTTCGTCCAGTCTTTTGTTTCAAAAACAAGTTTACCAAAACGGTTATATACTTTAAATAATAAATTGGTTGCTTTATATGCATTTAAAGGATACAGGTAATCATTCAACCCATCATTATTTGGTGTAAATGCTGAAGGCACGGCTATGTAACAATTAGATACTGTCTTTATAAACTTTACTGCAGTATCCGAACATCCTGCGGAATCTGTAACCACTAATTGCACAGGATAAGTGGCATTGTTTTCTGCTATATAATGTGGTGACAGAGGATTTTGCTGATGACTTGTTTTACCGTTTCCAAAACTCCAAAACCATTGTTTTACAGCGCCAACACTTGTATCAGAAAAAAAGGCAACATCATTCGGGCAGATAACATTTGTACCATTGAAAGCAGCTTTTAAAATACTATCCCGAACATTTACAGTAACTGAATTAAAGGCACTGCATCCTGATTTATCCGTTGCTTTTAATTGGTAGTTCGTTGTAGCAAGTGGCGTTGCAACCGGGTTTGCAATGTCTGCACTATTCAAATATATCGAGGGTGACCAAAGATATTTGTTTGCACCTGTTGCTTGCAACTGCACTGTTCTTCCATAACAAACGGAATCAGGAAAAATGGTTATTGATACATTAGGGCCAATAACTTTTACAAATGTGCTATCATTTGCAAAACAACCGCCCTGCGTTACAATTTTCGTATAATACCAGCCACTGTCTGTTAATGCAGGATGATAAACATGCGGAAAAGTTGAATTATCATAAAAGCCGTTAGGGCCGGTAGTAATATAGATTGCGCCACCATGAACAGCAAAAACAATATCACTGTCTTCACAAACAGGAGAATTACTCGTTATATTAAAATCTGTTGGCGGGCCATCAACATTTACCTGTATTACATTTGATATAACGCTGCAGTTTGGATTATTAATATTAAAATTTTCAGACGCACGTAATCTTACAAAAAAAGTATCGGGTGTTGTAAATACATGCGACAGTTTCAAATTGTTTTCTCCGGCAATGTCAGTCCATGTATACCCGCTATCAACACTTTGCTGCCATTGAAAAGCAGGATTATTAAAGTTTGATTTTATAAAATCGCTGCTACTGAAGTTTAAATATCCCGAAGCAAGGCTTCCATATATTTTAAGCGGATTGCTAACCTGAAAACAGGTGCTAAATAACCAGCCGCCCGAACTATCACCAATCGTAATTTGAGGGCCAACTGCATTTAATAAAATATTATCAATGGCAAAAGTTGCGGTACAAGGCAGGCCCATTGTTGGGGTAGTTAAAATCTTTATAACTATACCGTTAATTCCATCAGGAAGTGTAAAAACACCGCCATAAAAAAAGGGGAAAGATGCTTTGTTATCAAAACCTTCAAAACTAAAGTATGGATGCGCACTATCCCCGGGGCCACCTATATTTCCTGTTTGAAATGTTTGAATTATCTGCCCCGCAAGTGTTTCAACACTAAAAGTTAGATTCGGATAAAAACATTTGGAATTAGTTACGTTGCGTATAGCCGCCCAAAAGAGATATGAATTATTGCCGCAGAGATTTTTAACTGTATCGCTTAAAACAGTTTTTGATGTTGCAGAAGCCGCGTAGTTAATTAGCATCATGTAACCAGGATCATTATCAGAAGGATGAAGCCCGAAATAAATATGCCCGGCATCTTTTGTTACGCCATTAAAACAACTTGTAGTATTAACTATTGTATAAGTTCCGGGTTGGGGGCAACCACTTGTTGTGTAAGTAAAATCAGTATATCCGCGTGAAAGTGGCGGGCCCGGGTTTGTTTTTCCTTTTCCAAAATTTATATTGAGTGATGGGCTTGATGGAATAGTAACACTTATTTGAGCGATGCAATAAACGTGTACAAAAATATTTATCAGCAGTAAACAGCATCGCAAATTCATTCTTCAATATCGCGAATTAATAAATATTAATAATCTGTTTTTGTTTTATGGTAATTCGGTAACTCCTCATTTTGTTTGATTGTAATTAGTGATAAGATATCGTCGTGATGGTAAAGCTATAACTTGCCAATTTTTGTCACAGCTAAATTGATAAATGCTTATAAAATAGCTTATTTGCCCGCTCAACAAAAGGAAAACGTATCAAATCACCTTATTTGCCTCAATCAACAAAAAGAAAGCCTATCAAATGAAGTCATTTGCTTCAACCAACAAAAGGAAAACGTATCAAATCACCTTATTTGCCTCAACCAACAAAAGGAAAACATATCAAATCACCTTATTTGCATTGTTCAACAAAAGGGAAACGCATCAAATCACCTTATTTGCCTCAACCAACAAAAGGAAAAGATATCAAATCACCTTATTTGCATTGTTCAACAAAAGGGAAACGCATCAAATAACCTTGTTTGCCTCAACCGACAAAAGGGAAACGTATTAAATAAGGTTATTTGCTTCGTGCAATAAAAGAAAAATCATCAAATAAGCTTATCGGGGTCGAAACGGCGGAACGTTTCCTATATGAATGCATGCAAAAAAGGCATTTATATAATTGCGCTGGTGTAACGGCGTTTTTACTTTTTGAGCAGCTTTTTAAGGTAAAAAAATGGTGAACCCGCTTGTAATGAGCAGGGTTTATTTTTTGAATTCTGACTGTAGCTTGTGCAAATAAAAAACCGCCTTATGCTGTAAGACGGTTTTAATTATGTTTTAGAATGATTTAATCTTCAACTTTTACTTTGCCCTTGCTTTTTGCAATTACTTCTTCTGCAATATTATTTGGCGCAGGAGCGTAATGTGAAAATTCCATGGTTGATGTGGCGCGGCCGGATGATAACGAACGCAATTGCGTTACATAACCAAACATTTCGCTTAGCGGAACCTTCGCTCTTATAACCTGTGCATTGCCGCGGCTATCCATGCCTTCGAGCATTCCGCGCCTGCGGTTAAGATCACCTGTTACATCACCCATATATAAATCAGGTGTTACCACTTCAACTTTCATTATTGGTTCTAATAAAACAGGCTTTGCTTTTTTGCCAGCTTCGCGAAAACCTGATTTTGCACAAAGTTCAAAGCTCATTGAATCAGAATCCACCGCATGAAAGCTTCCGTCAAAAATACGCACCTTCATACTTTCCACCGGGTAAGCAGCAAGTACGCCGGTACCCATGGAGTTTTCAAAGCCTTTTTGAATTGCAGGCACAAATTCACGTGGTATAGAACCACCAAAAATATTATTTACAAACTGGAAAGATTTGCCGGGATTTTCAGTTACCCATTCTTTATCTGCAGGGCCAATTTCGAATTGTATATCTGCGAACTTTCCGCGACCACCTGTTTGTTTTTTTAAAACTTCTCGATGTTCAATCGCTTTTGTAAAAGCTTCTTTGTAAGCAACCTGCGGATTTCCCTGGTTTACTTCTACTTTAAATTCCCGCCTCATGCGGTCTACTATAATTTCAAGATGCAATTCACCCATACCGGAAAGAATAGTTTGCCCTGTATCTTCATCAGTCTTTACACGAAGCGTTGGATCTTCTTCAACCAGCTTTGCAATAGCCATTCCCATTTTATCTACATCTGCCTGTGTTTTTGGCTCGACAGCTACAGAAATAACCGGTTCAGGTATAAACATATTTTCCAATACAATTGGATGATTTTCGTCACACAAAGTATCGCCTGTTTTTATTTCTTTAAAACCAACTGCAGCAGCAATATCTCCTGCTTCAATAAAATCAACAGGGTTTTGTTTGTTAGCAAACATTTTCATGATACGGCTGATACGTTCGTTTTTTCCGCTACGTATATTTTTTACGTAAGAGCCAGCTTCTAACCGGCCGCTATAACAACGGAAGAAAGCCAAACGTCCAACGAAGGGATCAGTCATTATTTTAAATGCCAATGCTGCAAAAGGTTCTTTGGGATTTGGCTTGCGTGTAATTTCATTACCGCTGTCAGGATCTGTTCCGACAGTATCAGGTAAATCCAGTGGTGAAGGAAGATAACGGCATACAGCATCTAATGCAGTTTGTACACCTTTATTTTTAAATGATGAACCGCAAAGCATCGGTACAATACTTAAATCAAGTGTGGCTTTACGGATGGCTTCGTGCACTTCATCTTCAGAAATAGTGTCCGGGTTATCAAAGAATTTTTCTAATAACTTATCATCATACTCAGCAACAGCTTCCATTAATTGGGCGCGCCAATAATCAACATCGTCTTTCATATCTTCAGGAATAGGGATTTCTTTGTAAGTCATTCCCTCAGTTGCATCATCCCAAATAATTCCTTTCATTTGAATTAAATCAACCACGCCTTTAAAATTATCTTCCGCGCCAATTGGCAATTGCAGCGGAACACTTTTAGCGCCAAGCATTTCCTTTACCTGGGCTACCACATTTAAAAAATCTGCTCCTGCCCTATCCATCTTATTTACAAAGCCAATTCTTGGAACGCCATACCTGTTTGCCTGGCGCCATACGGTTTCACTTTGCGGTTCTACGCCATCCACTGCAGAAAACAAGGCAATCAAACCATCTAGTACACGCATTGAACGTTCTACCTCTACGGTAAAATCCACGTGACCCGGTGTATCTATAATATTGAAATAATATTTTTTTGTATCATCGGTTGCTTTTCCCTGTTGTGTAGGAAAATTCCATTGACAACTAACTGCTGCCGAAGTTATGGTAATGCCTCTTTCTTTTTCCTGCTCCATCCAGTCGGTTGTAGCAGCACCTTCATGCACTTCGCCTATTCGATGTATCATACCGGTATAGCGAAGAATACGTTCGGTAGTGGTTGTTTTACCGGCATCAATGTGAGCGGCAATACCAAAATTTCTTTGTAATCTCAAATCAGCCATAAAAATTGTGTATTATAATTTACTATCTTCTATTTAAAAAAGTATAAAAAAAATTGAGCGGCAAAGGTAAGATTTTTTAGCGTCTCAAAAGGTACTAAAGGTTAATTATTATCAATAAAAAAGCCGCTACATGTGTAACGGCTTTTTCAGAAAGATTATCTATTTTATTTAGATTTCTGAAGATTTGGATGAGGAGCAGGAACTGTATTTGGACCTTCTTCAACAGTAGGAACCAAATCAACTGTTGTACCAGTACCTTCCATACCATAAGTGAAGATTACGCGTGATTCAGAAATGCCTTGTTTTTCTGTAAGATAAGTTTTAACAGCATTTACATGATCCCAACTAAGTTGCTGTGCTCTCTTATCTGATGCACCATAACCTACTAATTTCACCTTGCAATTTGGATTTGCCATTAACTGCTGTGCAACATTATCAAGAAGTGATTTTGCTGTACTATTTAAAGTTGCGCTACCATTTCTGAACTGTACACTTGGCAAGCTGCCTATAGAACAAGTTGGAGCTGCAGCCTGAATGTTTTTGCAACATTCTGGTTCTGGGCAAGTACCAACACCATCAGCATTAACAGGGAAACAGTTCTGAGGAGTAAGCTTTTCTTTATCACGGCAATCAGGAACGCCGTCGCCATCTGTATCAAGACTTACACCATGCACATCAACTGCGCAACCTGCAGGAGTGTTTGGCTCCATATCAAACTGATCAGTTACACCGTCACCATCAGCATCTGGTAAAACAACCGGAGGTAGTTTCATGTGCTTTGGAGTTGCAACTTCATTATAAATATAGTTGTTAGGATTAATCCACCATAATGGCTCTGTATGCGTAGAAGCATTACCCATATTAAAGTTAAGCTTAACTGTAGAGTAAGCCATTTTATCTGCACCATTACCATTGCCTCTCCTGCCTACATATCCATCCATAAAATCTACGCCTGGTAAGCGAATTTGCAATTCTTTCCTCAAAAGCCAAATTAATTTTTGGACTTAACTTGAATGCAATGCCACCACCGAAATCAATGTTATGATAAAGTGCCTGGTTATCATTTCCAAACTCGTCTTTATGGAACGTTGTGATAAATTTATTTTTATCCAATTCATATAAGTTTGGAAGACTAGGATCTCCGCCGTTGTACACTGTTCCTTTATATTTAAAGCCGCCTTCTACACCTCTTGCAACTTGAGTTGCTGCAATATCATACCCTATAAATAAATAAATATTTGTTTTAGGATTACCTCTATGCGAGCTGATAGTATTTAACGAAGCAATTAAATCCATAGTCAAAGCATGAGTAACGTTTGAGCTAAAAGGAATATAAAGCGTTGATGAATTTCCCTGATAGCCTGGAATTTTTTGCATACTTCCAACATAACCTAATCTTCCGGAGAAAACATGGCTGAGCGGAAATCTTGCAGAAATACTACCGGCAATACCACCCACATAACCACCGTCTGCACCATCTTCTTTTGCAAACATCGGCCTGTCACCGATAATAAAAGCACTCCCGCCACCAAAACTTAATTCCCATTGGCTGCGTGGCTTTGGGGGATACGGGTTTTGATAATTTGTAAATTCATTGTATTGAGGCATATTCTTCGAAGAGACTTTTGAAGAATCATAAGCCCAGTTAGCATCTGTACCATTTCCAGACGTCGACATTTGCGTTGAATCCTGCGCATAAGAAGCCGTTTGTAATAGTGCTACGAGTGCTAATAATAGTTTAAACTTTTTGCTTACCATAGGTAAATTTTTAAATTGTTAATGTTTCCCTTATTAAAGAATTAAAAACAAAATTATAGATTGGTTATGAAATATCAAATTTTAAAATCTATTTTTCTTTTTAACTCAGTTGTATTGACAAGTTATTTACTCGTTTTGCTGCATAATTTGTTTACTAGTTTTAAACATAACTTGCAAGCTTGATTGAATTTAATGAAGAAAGCTATACAATTAATAGACCAAGATTTAACAAAGTTTGAAGATTATTTTAGCAAAGCAGTTAAAAGCAATGCTCCTTTGCTCGATAGAATCATGCAATACATTGTAAAAAGAAAAGGCAAACAAATGCGGCCAATGTTCGTTTTATTGAGTGCTAAATTAGGTGGCGAAATAACAACAGCCACCTACCGTGCCGCTTCTTTAGTAGAATTATTACATACTGCTACCTTGGTTCACGATGACGTTGTTGACGAAGCGCCTGAACGCAGAAGCTTCTTTTCCATAAATGCTTTATGGAAAAACAAGATTGCCGTATTGGTGGGCGATTACTTACTTTCTAAAGGATTACTGCTTTCTTTAAATAACAATGACTATAAAATATTACAAATTCTTTCTGAAGCTGTGAGGTTAATGAGTGAAGGCGAATTATTGCAAATAGAAAAATCCCGCAATCTTAATTTGGATGAAAGTATTTATTACAACATTATAAAAGGCAAAACGGCGTCGTTACTATCCTCAGCCTGCGGCGCTGGCGCAAGTACCACTTTTACCGATACCAACAATATAGAAAAAATGCAGCATTTTGGCGAAAAAGTGGGAATGGCATTTCAGATTAAAGATGATCTGTTTGATTACAGCAGTAAAAATATTGGTAAGCCAACAGGCATTGATATAAAAGAAAAGAAGTTAACGCTGCCTTTAATCTTTACGCTGAGTAACTGTGACAAAAGCCTAAGAAAAAAAATTATTTATATTGTAAAAAATGATAACCGTAACAAACAAAAAGTACAATTTGTAATTGATGCAGTAAAAAGTAATGGCGGCATTGAATACGCTGAAACAAAAATGCTTTCCTTTAGAGATGAAGCTTTAAAAATTTTACATGAATTTGAAGTTTCTGAAGCAAGGCATGCACTTGAAGACTTAGTTCGTTACACAACAGACAGGAGTTATTAATGCAAAAACGCTGGAACATAATTTCATCAGATGAAGTGCAAACATTGCAACTAAAAACAAGCCTCGGCATAAGTAAAACCTTGTGCCGCATACTTGTTCAACGCAGTATTAATACGTTTGAAAAGGCACATAATTATTTTCGCCCGCAACTTTCGCAATTGCATGATCCGTGGATTATGAAAGACATGCTTAAGGCAGTTACACGCATTATATCAGCCATAAATAACAACGAAAAAATTTTAGTGTTTGGCGATTATGATGTTGATGGTACTACCGCTGTTGCCTGCGTGTATAAGTTTTTAGAATCAGTGCATCCTAATGTGTCATTTTATATTCCTCATCGTTACCGTGAAGGTTATGGCGTGTCACTGGCAGGAATTGAATTTGCAAAAGAAAATGGTTATACATTAATTATCTCCCTCGACTGCGGAATAAAATCTGTTGAACTTGTTGCCTATGCAAAAACAATAGGTATTGATTTTATTATCTGCGATCATCATTTACCGGATGATAAAATTCCTGATGCAGTTGCCGTGCTTAATCCGAAGCAGAATGATTGCAGCTACCCTTATAAAGAACTATGTGGCTGTGGCGTTGCATTTAAGTTAATGCAGGCATTAAGCGAAGAACTTAATCTTACGCAAGACTCTTACTTAAAATACATTGATCTTGTTACAGTAGCCATTGCTGCAGATATAGTTCCTATCAACGGCGAAAATCGTGTGCTTGCCTTTTATGGACTGAAAAAAGTGAACGAAAACCCCGCAATAAGTTTAAAAGCTTTGCTGCATTTGGCAGGCATGCAAAAACAAATCCATATCAACAGTTTGGTGTTTATTATCGCGCCGCGCATTAACGCCGCCGGTAGAATGGATGATGCAAAAAAGGCGGTGCAATTATTTGTTGAAGATGATTTTAATAAAGCACTCGAATACGCCGGCATGCTGCACAACGATAATACAGAACGGAAAGAAGCAGATGCAAATATTACAGACGAAGCATTGGCAATAATTGAAGGAGATATTATACATAAAGAAAGAAAAACAACAGTGGTTTATAAAGACCATTGGCATAAAGGCGTTGTGGGAATTGTTGCATCAAGATTAATTGAAAACTATTACCGGCCAACAGTTGTATTAACTAAAAGCGGTGATATAATTGCGGGCAGTGCCCGCAGTGTTCCGGGCTTTAATTTGTATGAAGCAATTCATGCCTGCCGCGAACACTTGCTTGGCTATGGTGGTCATTTTGCAGCAGCGGGGTTATCTATGTACGAAGAAAAGCTTCCTGATTTTATAAATAGTTTTGAAAAAATTGTTTCTGAAACTATTGATGCGAATTTGCTTACACCTGAAATTGTTATTGATGCAGAATTAAGTTTTAATGAAATCAATACAACGTTTGTTAACATTTTAAACCAGATGGAACCATTCGGTCCAGGTAATATGCGACCTGTTTTTTTAAGCAGAAATGTGAGAGATACCGGTTATTCAAAATGTGTAAAAGAGCAACACATAAGATTTGTTTTACAACAGCACGATAAAATTTTCACCGGTATAGGTTTTAATATGGCTGATAAATTTCATTTAATCGAAATGCATGCCCCGCTTGATATTGTTTACACACTTGACTGGAATGAGTGGAATGGAGAAAAAATAATTCAGTTTAAAATAATCGATTTTGCACTTTCTGCATAAACCAAAATATCAACTTAAATAATAGATTTGCTGCAATGAGAATTGTACATGCAACCGAAGCTTTTGAAGGCGGTGTTATAGAATTTTTACGATGCTTAACCAACAGTACGCCAGATATTGAACATACGATTATTTATGGAAGGCATCGGTTTTTTGAAAAAGCAAAACCAACCTTTCCTGCGTCTGTAAAATTTATCGCGTGGCATGATATTGAAACCAATATCTCACCATTAAAAGATGTAAAAGCGCTCAGTAATTTAATCAGGATTTTAAAAAAAGAAAAGCCGTTTGATATATTGCATCTGCATTCTGCAAAAGCAAATATTTTGGGAAGAATTGCAGCAAAAAGCATTAGCCACAAAAAAGTTATTTATGCACCGCATGGCGCAACATTTTTACGACAGGATGTTTCTGCTTTTACGCGCAACATTTTTGCAGTGATTGAAAAAACGATAAGCATATTTCCCGCGAAAATTGTGGGCGTTTCAAAATCTGAAGCCGATGCTTATCATAAAATAGGCATGAAAGCAGATTACGTAAATAATGGAAAATATTTTCCGTTACATCCTAATAAAAATATTGATGATGATATTTTAAACATTGTAACAACCGGCCGCGCACGCAACACAAAAAAATCCTGCATTGTTTAATAAAATTGCTTCAGCATTTGTAAACAATCAAAACGTAAAATTTACATGGATTGGAGATGGTAATCAACGCGACTTACTTTCATCACCCAACATAACCATCACAGGTTGGGTACCGCATACCGAAGTAGAAAAATATTTAAGCAAAGCAGATCTTTATATTTCAACGGCGCTATGGGAAGGTTTATCTTATGCGGTGCTGGAAGCAATGAGTATGCGTTTACCGTTGTTGTTATCAAACTGCCCTGGCAATTGCGATCTTGTTATAAATAATATAAATGGGTTTTTATTTAATGATGTTAACCAGGCAACTGATTTTATCCATCAATATCTCCAACAAAAAGTGTTGTTGCAAGAACACGGCGAAGCATCTTTAAATATGCTTCAAACAACATTTAATGTTGAGCGCATGGCGGATGGCTATCGAAAAATTTATGCTTCACTCTAGTTAGGATTTATTTTTTTCCAACTACTACAATCACTTCATCAGGCTCATCATAACTCATTTTTATTGCTTCAATATTAAGCGCTCCATTTTTTAAATATGTTTTTATAGACGAATTATCCTTCAGCAAATAAGCTTTTGCAATTTTTTTGTATGGGAAAATTTTCCAGCGAAACGGTTGTTGCGCTATCATTTAAAACATGCACAAACATAGTATCTCCTTTTTGTGTAATACAACCCCATTTTTGCGGACGAATATAACCGCCTTTTGTATTGTAAATACTTTCACCATAAGTCTTAAGCCAATTACCCATAAAAGCAAGCCTCTCTTTAAACTCGGGCTGTACTTCACCATTTGGCATCGGACCAATATTCAATAAAAGATTAGCACCATAACCTGCCGCCTTTACCAATAAATCTATTAGTTGTTTTGGTGTTTTGTATGATGTATCTGTAATATTAAAACCCCAGGAATTATTCATGGTTACACAAGATTCAAGCGGCAACTCAGATGGTTTTTGATAACTCAGCCCGCTTTTATTTTCACCGGGTAAATCCTGTTCAAACATTTGAAAATCTTCACCGGGCAGTGGTGAAAGATGATGGTTATTTCCGATTAAACATTGCGGCTGCAGTTTATGAATCAATGCATAAATTTCATCTAAATGCCAGTCAATTTTTGGTGTTCTGTCTGCTGCGCCTTCAGGTGCAGTTTGGTCCCAATATCCGTCAAACCAAATACCGCCAATCTCTCCATAATTTGTAAGCAATTCGGTTAATTGGTTCTCCATAAACTTTATATAATTATTCCAGTCACCATGCACAGTTCTGCCCGTTCCCTGCCCGGTTCTTCCCGTCCAGTAACTGTAATCATCACGCCGCCAATCAAGCAAAGAATAATACAAAAACAGTTTTATATCTTGTTTATGGCATTCATCAGCAATCGCTTTTACAATGTCTTTATGATAAGGCGAATTCATGATATTGAAATCAGAATATTTTGTATCCCACATGCTGAATCCATCATGATGCCGTGTTATTAAAGTAATGTATTTCATGCCCGCATTCTTTGCCATGCTTACCCATTGTGCAGCATTAAATTCAATCGGGTTAAAAAAATCCATCAGCCGCGTATAATTTTTTACAGTAATATTGCGCTGTTGCATTACCCATTCACCATCACCCGGGAATACTGAATGGCCCCCAATGAATAAACAATCCAAACTTTGCATTCTAAACCATTCTCTTGCTTCGATGTTTTCTTTTGCAGGGATATATTGGGCATTTAATTAATTACTAAATTGAAAAAGATAAAAATGAGCAGAATAATTTTTTTCATTATAACACAATTATATTTTAAAAATTAAAACAGATACCGTGCGAATATTATTTTTGCACAGTATAATTCTTAACATGAAATATTTAATAAGTAAATACTGCCCGTTACAATCTAAATAAATGGCATAGTTTTTTTAATCAGCTTCAATAAAAATATAATTATGCGTGATTGGTTAAGAACTCTAATTGCAGGCTATGCAGGATATAAATGGGGTGGCGGCTGTTTGGGAACCATTGTTGATTTTCGTGCTGGTTTATTGGGCGCTTGGGCATTGCTAAATCCACCGCTGTTCTTAATAACAAGTAATAATGCTAAATTTTTTTTCATTGTACTTAAAACTAAGCGCTCCGGAAGGACATTTTCTTATCTGCGCTATTAATTGTTCTGTGGTTGCATTGCCGGCTTTAATCCACGGCTTTTCCTTCGGATTGTAAACAGCAGGCAGCATTTTTACACACATTCCTGAATGCATACATTTTTCAGGCTGCCAGATAATTGTTATTTCTCCATTTGAATATTCTTTATGAATATCCACTCTTAAAAATAGCATTTTTCTCCTACGATCTTTATCTGAATAGTTGGTAAATTATTCTTAAATCCGCTTAAGCGATAAATGTAAAAATTAACTGCAGGCTTATTGCCACGTTAATTGAAATATCTTTTACAAATTCTACCTGTGAATAAAAATTCTGATACATTGTTTTTGCATTAAGAATTCATCTGAAGGAACAATGCAATAAGCTTTGTTTAAATCAACTTTATTTTTTCTCAGCCGTTCATCCATAAATATTCGTGCAAGTTTATTATTCCATCCAACCCAATCATTTGAATATTTAAAGGCCGGCAGAAATAATATTCCTGGTGTGCACCCCACCATTTATAACAAACAACCGGCGCATTTGCGGGCATAATTTTGTTGTTTACTTCACTGCACATATAAACTATCGAATTGTTTGCCTGCTTCCTTCCATCCATAATTATCTATTGTAAGATCTTCGGCCCCTTTATAAGGTATTTTGCTGTTTCCAAAATCGCCGGGATAATATAAAATAAATAAAGAACACAAAATTAAAAACAACACATGAAATGAAAGCGCATAAACAATCATTTTGGGCAACGGGTACTTTAGCTTCATTTCATTTAAACGGATAGCTGCAAGCGGAATAAGTGTTACATACGCAGGCCCGCTCCAATGTGGCAGCGTGTCATCTCTGTATAATGAAATATATAATAAAAGTAAAGCAAGTGTGAGGCCAGTTAAGTTATAGATTTTTAAAGCGGCTATTTGTTTAAACCGATATTTTTTCCAGCTAAAAATTGCCAGAACAATTAATATAAAATTGAATGGATTATTAATAAAAATTTGCTGTATTGCCTGTATAACAAAAGTTCTAAAATTAACCGAGAAGCCGTACACCGCAATGCGCCGGCTGTCGAATGTGTATGTGATAAAATTGTATTTTATATTCCAGAATAATATAGGAAGACAAATTAAAACACTTATTGCAACGGCTAAATACAAATACGGATTCGCAAACCACGTGCGCTTATAAATCAATACATATAAACCTATGCCAGTCCATAGAAAAACGCCATGCACTTTACTCATTACGCAAAGCCCTGCAGTTATACCCAATAAAATCCAGCTCAGAATATTTTTATCATTGGCACAAACCTTTGCAATCATCCACATGCTCAACGTCCAGAAAACCATTTGCGGAGAATCAGGCATAATAAAAATACCTGCGGTTATGCCTGCATAAAAACTTGCATTGTATAAACATGCCGCAAACCAACCTGCTTTTTCAGAACATAACTGAGCAACACATTTATACATAAACCACGTCGACAAAGCGCAACCAACCACACTGCCCAATCTTATAAAACCAGGAAAATTTTGCAGAGAAAGATTTAATGTAAAAATGCGAATCCACAAGGCAACCATCGGCGGATGATCGAAATAATTTAGTTTTAAGTTTTGGCTGTAAAACCAGTAATACGATTCGTCATTTCCAAGTTCAATGGTAAATGCAATCACTAATCTTACAATTGAAATTATAAGAATAAGCAGTAAAACTTTCTTTTTATATAATGGCTTCAGGTTAAGAACAGGGTTAGCAATATTTTTTTGCATTGACGGAATTAATCGCTGCAAAATAACTGCATTTATTAATCACATATAATAGTTGCTTTTTATCTTCATTCAATGAATTATGTAAAACAGGTTGAAATAAGATGGAGCGATCTTGACCCTAACTTTCATTTAAGGCATTCTGTATATTACGATTTTGGCGCTTATTGCCGTGTATGCTTTTTAACTGATAATGGAATAACACCGGAAGTGATGACGCAACATTTCATCGGTCCTGTTTTATTCAGAGAAGAATGTTTGTTTAAGAGAGAAATAAAATTTGGAGATAACATCAGCATCAATCTTAAAATGAAAAGTATTACCTCAAATGGCAAAAAATGGTCAATGACGCATGAACTGCTGAAAGATAATAATATACTTTGCGCAACAATTACCATTGATGGTGCATGGATGAATACCCAGTTGCGAAAAATAATTGCGCCGCCTGGATATATTTATGACTGCTTTGGAAAATATGCCAAAAACGGAAGATTTTACAATTTTATAATTATATATTTCAAATATGCAGAACAAAAATTCAGATATAGATATCGTTAACGAAGTGCTTGAAGAATGTATACTCGCTTATCCTGTTTCTTCTTTTATAATCAGTTTATATCAACAATATCAAAAGCGTGGGAGCCTTAGTAAAAAACAATTGCAGGGCTTGCATAGCAAAGCAAGCAGTATTGAAAAATTACAGGGAGCTAAGCTTGCTACTCTGGAAGCATTAATAAAAAAAATGCCAACACAGGTTTAAGTCTGAATTACCTGAGATAAAACCAATGTTTGAAAAAGATAAAATTGCCGGTGAATTAATTGATGCAATACTTGCAAAATATCCGCATCATAAAAGAGTTGTGTTTTTAAAATCAAAATATGAAAACAACGAAACGATTTCAAGCAGGAAATTGATGAGCTGAAAAAGTTTAAACAGGTTTTAAAATTGTAATAATGACCTCACCTAAATCCCTGTTACCGTCAGGCAAGCTCTCCAAAGGAGAGGATTTTCGTTCCTGAAAAAGTTAGAACTAACTGAGCTCGCAAGCTTCTTGCCCTCTCCCTTAGAGAAGGGTTGGGATGAGGTCTAACAAAAATTATTGCTGAAGGATGTATTTTTCAATAATGTTACCAAATCTCCAAACCTCTTCATGAGTATTATATAAAGGAACCGGCGCAACGCGAATTACATTGGGTTCGCGCCAGTCCGCCATTATACCATTTTCAGTAAGCGCATTAAAAGCTTCTTTCCCTTTTTCATTAAATAAAAGCGAAACCTGGCAACCACGCTCCTCTTCATTCGCAGGTGTAATTACTTTAAAACTTTGTCTATGTCTTTTGTTGATATTATTCAAAATAAAATGCAGGTATGCAGTTAAATTTTTTCTTTTTGCGTGAAGAGTTTCAATGCCAGCTTCATTGAAAATATCAAGCGCGGCTTTATGCACCGTCATAGGAAAAACCTGCGTACAGCTTAATTGCCAGCCTTCGGCAGATGGAATTGGAATAAATCCTTTCTGCATTTGAAATCTTGTTTCTTTATCATAACCCCACCAACCTGCAAGCCGCGGAAATTTTGTATCCTTCGCATGCCGTTCATGAATGTAAGCACCTGCAATTCCACCCGGACCTGAATTCAAATATTTATACGAACACCAGCAGGCAAAATCAACATTCCATTCATGCAAATGCAACGCTATATTACCGCTGCATGTGCCAAATCAAAACCTGCATAAGCACCGGCTTTGTGTGCTGCCTGTGTAATTTGTTCCAGATTGAAAAACTGACCCGTGTAATAATTTATTCCGCCAAACAAAACCAGCGCAGTTTCATTTGCATGCTGCTGAATGGATGTAACAATATCTTCTGTTCGTAAATTAAATTCACCTTCGCGCGGTGCATATTTCAATAATCGCTTCATCCGGATTTAAACCATGAAACGATAACCTGTGATTCAAATGCATATTGATCTGAAGGAAACGCTTTTGCTTCGCAAATGATTTTATATCGCTGTTTTGTGGGGCGATAAAAACTTGCCATCAGCAAATGAAGATTTACGGTAAGCTGGTTCATTACCACCACTTCATCAGGTAAACAACCAACAATTTTTGAAAGTGGTTCTTTAAAATCATCCTGATAATTTATCCATGGATTTTTTGCGCGCCAGTAACCTTCAACACCAAACTTTGCCCAATCATCTAATTGTTGCTGTATATAATCTTTTGTTTTTTTTGGCTGAAGTCCGAGTGAATTTCCAAGAAAATAAATTGCATCTTTTCCGTTATGTTGCGGAATAAAAAATTTATTTCTGAATTTTTTTAATGGTCATTTTCCATCTTCTTTTTGCGCAAACAATAAATCGTTTTCAAAATTCATAAAATAAATTTAACGATAATAAGGATGAATCATCCAGTAAATGATTGGCCCTGTTACAGCAACATAAAACCATAATGGCCATGTAATGCGTGCAAGCTTTATGTGTTTATCAAATTCGCTTATTAAAGCACGATAAGCCGTAAACAAAATAAAAGGAAGAATTATAGCGGCTAAAAAAATATGCGTTGATAAAAAAATAAGATATATATTTCTTGTGCTGCTTACAGCCGCTTTTTCATCGACGCTTACCATTCCATCGTGATTGGCATCACCATAGTAAGCTTCGCCTGCCAGTAAATGATGGGCAATGTATGATATGAGAAATATAATAGATAAACTTAAAGCAGTTAGCATAATTCGTTTGTGCAATAAATAGTAACCGGTTTTTACGGCAATAAGTGCAGCCACAAGTAATACGGCAATAATTGAATTTATAATCGCATTTGCAAATGCAAATACATGCACATCAAAACCAAGGTTTACATTAATTTTTATCTGCGTTAAAAAACTAATGGCTGCAAATATTACAAAAGAAAAAACAAGAATAAGCAGCCTTGCCTGTTTATCGTTTTTAGATATTGCCGGCGGTAGTAGTTCAGGCATTCTTATTTTTTTTTCGGAAAACAAAGCGAATAACAAGATATGGTGACCACTAAAGCAATGGCAAAAAATATAATCATTTGCACAGGATCGAAAGGCAATTGTTCAGGGTTATCATCCACCGCCAACATCAGCAGGCCAATATCTTTTGACAATTTATCGAGTGAAGCGGAATCTGTTCCGTCGTAAAAACCACGAACATTAAAATTCTTATCAATTAAAACAAATCTTGTTGTGTGAATAAAATCAGGATTAACTGGTGTGAGCGTGTCAAATTTATCAACCTTTAATTCATTAAACGCATAATTATAAATTGTATCACGATTACCTGTTAGCAACCACCAGTTTCCGGGATCTATCTGGTAATGATCTGCATATTTTTTTAAGCGCCGGGCAGAATCTGTTTCGGGATCAACAGAAAAAGAAATAAACTGTACAATATTTGAGTCTGGTGCAGACATCGCATCGCCGCCTTTCATAAAAGAGCGTTGCATATTGCGCATGTTTTGTGTGATTATCGGGCAGGTTGAGCGGCACGATGTAAAGAAAAAATCCATCACAATTAGTTTTCCTTGCAATGAGTATAAATCTACCGTATCACCCAATTGATTTATAAGATGAAAGTTTGCAACTTTATGCCAAACAGTATCGTTAACATTCTTGCCATTTTCAATCCTGTTAATTACAGTGTCTGGAAAATAATGCGCCGGCAATGCAACCGCTTTATCGCTTGCCTGTTTTACAAGAAAATAACTTACAAGGGGAATTAAAACTGCAATGGCTATTGCCAGCAGTGCTTTTTTGTTCATGATGCAAAATTCAATAAATAAAAAACCATCGCCTTAGAGTATGCGATGGTTTTAGTACAATTTTAATTATCATAATAATTTATTCCATTTTATGAGTTGGTTCTTCTTCTTTTTTTGGCATCTGTTCCAGGCTGCGTTCTTTGTGATCTCTGTCCCATTGATTTTTATTATGCTTAAAAGAATTTCCATCAGCTAAGAAAGCTATAATAAACCACACAAATAAGAATAAAGGCACAACAATCGTCATTACCATATTTCTTATTTCATGCTTCAAATGCATAAAGTAGCCAACAATATAAAACGCCTTTGCAATCATTAAAATTAAGATTACGCCTTTTACAAAATGTCTTTCCAATCCTTCGTAAGGCATGCGCATCATCCAAAATCCCAATCCAAGTTCAACAAGTGTAAGAACAGAAAGTATTACGGTTACACGGTAAATTTCTTTTCTGCCGCCACCTACATGCTGCTCTTCGGCCAATGATTCTAAAGTATGCTCCATTAAATGAATTTTTGTTTAAACAAGATAAAAACAAGTGAATACAAACACCCAAACCAGGTCAACAAAATGCCAGTATAAGCCGGCTTTTTCAACCATTAAATAATGTCCTCTTTTATCAAATGTTCCGCGTAATGTCATTATGAGCATAATAACATTTATAACAACGCCGGAAAATACATGAAAGCCATGAAAGCCTGTTATGGTAAAAAAGAAGTTTGCAAAATTTGATGTACTGATAGTGCCATCATAATTAGGGAAAGGATTTCTGCCCCACCATGCTCCCTCGTGAAATAAATGTGTCCATTCCCAGGCCTGTGAACCTAAAAATATAAGGCCGCCAATTATTGTAAGAATAAGATATTTTACAACCCCTTTCCGGTTCATCTTATGACCCTCATGCACAGCAAGCACCATGGTTACAGAACTTATGATAAGCACAAACGTCATAAAACTTACATATACCAGCGGATAACCTTTACCTAAAAAAGGAACGGTATCAAAAACCTCGTTGGGATTTGGCCAGCCGTTCGTTGCAAACCGCGTAGTTCCGTAAGAAATAAGAAATGCACCAAATGTAAAAGCATCGCTCATTAAAAAATACCACATCATCAGCTTGCCATACTCCAGGTTAAACGGGCTGCGTCCTCCGTTCCACATTCTTGGTGTTGTTGCAGTTGTAGCCATGTATTCTTTTAATTGTATTGAGGCAAAGTTATTGGCTGAGGATTAAAAAACTTACATAATGAAAATTTTTTTCTTCACTACAACCATTTTAAAAATATAAACAGATAAATCCATAGAATATCTACAAAGTGCCAGTATGTGCTTATAATCTCTACCGACGTAACATTATACCGCTTTACTCTTACGCTGTATGCTCTTAAAAACATTATAAACAAAGCAATTACACCGCCCAGTACGTGCAATGCATGCAGGCCCATAATAATGCCCAAAAATGATGCGGAAGGATTACTGCCCGCGCCAAAAACCTGCACGCCGTGTTTATATAAGTATTCAAAACCTGAATATTGAAGCATTGCAAACAACGCACCTAATATAGCAGTGAGTGTTATAAACAAGCGGTAACGCGTCATTATTCTTGCGCGAAAAGATTTTAACGCAAGGTGCATGGTAAGGCTGCTTATCAAAATTACCGTTGTAGAAAACCAAAAAATCGGCGGCAGGCTAAATTCAAGCCAGTTGGCTTCTACCCTTCTTACAAGATAGGCACTGGTTAATCCCGCAAACATCATTACAATACTGCCCATTGCTATCCACATAACAAATTTATGCGGATGAATTTTTTTACGCTCTTCACTTAAAACAGTTGACATATCAGCAGAAAAAATAAATTATTTTCAAAAGGCGCAATTTACAATCAAACCTGCAAGTTTGTATTGCATTTATTTTAGTTTCACTGAATTTAAACACACTGTTATATTTCTTTGGAATTGAAGCACATTATACAACTTACTGCCGATGGCTCTAATACAATCGCCATTCCGCAATTGAATGTTACTTACCACAGCAAACACGGGGCAATTCAGGAAAGTCAGCATGTTTTTATAAAAGAAGGATTACAATATTTATTAAGAACAAACACATTTGATAAAACTGAACCAATAAATATATTAGAAGTTGGTTTTGGAACGGGATTGAACGGCTGGCTGAGTTTATATGAAGCAATTAAATATAATCAAAAGATATTTTACCAAACTATAGAACCTTACCCGCTTTCAATTGATGAAACAGAAAAATTAAATTACCCGGAACTTTTTAACGGGGATCTAAAAAAATATTTTTTACAGTTACATATGTGCGAATGGAATAAAGAAATTTCAATTCATTCATTGTTTTCATTCAAAAAAATAAATGCTGCATTGCAGGATTTTACTGCAAAAGAAAAATTTCATCTTATTTATTTTGACGCTTTTGATCCGAACGTTCAACCTGAATTATGGACAAGACAAATTTTTAAAAAACTATACGATTTTCTTTATGATAACGGCATTCTTGTAACCTACAGCAGCAAGGGCAGCGTGCGCAGAGCTATGCAGGCAGCAGGGTTCAGTACAGAAAAAATTGCGGGCCCGCCCGGTAAGAGAGAAATAACACGTGCGAAAAAATAACTGCGACTAATCAATATTAAAACTTAAATGCTTTATTAGTTCAGCCGGTAGCTTTGGTAAATTTTTTCTTTCAATAAGATAGGTTGATAAGCCAGCCAAATCGCGATAAATATAATGCTTGTTTAATGCTCCTTCCAAATAACCTGCACCGGAAGTATTGCCTGTACCTACACGCATGCCAATCATTCGCCTTACCATAATTAAATGCTTGTGCCGCCAGTTGCTCATTAAATGATCAATTTCAATTAACGCATTTAATATTTGATATGACGTTTGAAAAACAGGAAAATCGCGATACAACATAATAAACAATGCTGCTCTTAACGCTGCAGGAGAAAAGTTGCTCCGAAGATTTTTTAATTGTTCTTCAGTTGCATCGTTGGCAGGTTTTTCAAAAAAAACATAATCGAAATCTGTTATTTTATTTGCTTCTCTTTCTGTTAATCCATCTTTATAAATCTGCCGGTAATCATTCCAAAACACGTGTGACATTAACTGGTTATTTGAATGCGGATTGATAATTTTTCCAGAATTCATCTTCAAAAAAAGGAATTCTTTCCAGCCAGTTATTTACAAGTTGCAATAAGTTTTGCGCCGCTTCTTTTTCAGTTATTTTGTTATAATCTTCTTGTGTAAAACCGCCTGCATTTATGCGCTTATAATAATCCTGCTGGTGCCGCCCCTGCATTTGCAAACCAAGCGTAGCTTCAATTAAGCGAAATTGTGCGCTTTGAAATCCTGATGAAGGTGTAAGCAAATTTCTGAATTCAAGAAAATCAAGCGGCGTCATTGTATCAAGAATGCTCACCTGCTGATTCAACAATTCAAAAATCTTTATAACCCGATTTAAACGATGCAACACAAGGTTAAGATCTTCTGAATTATCATTAATTTTTTCTTTAGCAAAAACCCTAAGTACATAATCAAGCTCAAATAAAATTTGTTTAAACCATAATTCATAAGATTGATGAATTATAATAAACAGCATTTCATCATGCGCCGGATGTTCGGTTTTAAAACTTTCCGGTTGCTGGCTGCCAAGAATTTTATCTAATTGAAGGTAATCGCTGTAATACATGGAGTATTCATATAGCATCTTTTGGCAAAGAAACATTTTTGTTTTTATTGTAATATTCAAAGCGATTATACTTAAATTAAATCTATTCAGCTTTCAAAACATTCATTAAATGAATATTTTTTTTGTACTTTAGTTGCCTTAATCCGGTTGTTTGCCAATATAAACAAACTAAAACTGTTGGCTTATGTACCCACTGTATACTTCTTATTATTTAAGTGGAGTTTTGTTGGCCCTGGTTGTTTTTAAAACCATTCTCTATATGGGCAGTACCAGCAAACACAATCTTTCAAGCTGGTTCTTTTTTACTGCAACGCCATGTACAATTCACGCAATGGGCGCAGCAGAAAACTAAAAGTGTTGCAAAACAGGTTAACATTAATTATTCTCATTATTGCAGCAGCAGATACTAGTTGCTATATTATTGTTTTCTTAAATTTTTGTGCAGTTAAGCAGTTTGCAGATTTGTATCGAGCTGAAGAATATTGTTCTGCATAATTTCCTTATACACTTTTTTAATACCCTGTTTAAGTGATATAGAAGCATGCCAGCCAAGATTGTTCAATTTTGATACATCCATTAATTTTCTTGGTGTACCATCGGGCTTTGAAGGATTGGTTTTTATTTCGCCTTTATAACCAATAATATTTTTAATTAACTGTGCTAAATCCATAATAGAAATATCTTCACCTATTCCAATATTAAGCAGCGCCTTCATCATTATAATTTTGCATAAGAAAATAACATGCATCAGCTAAATCATCTACATGCAAAAATTCGCGCCTGGGCGTTCCTGTTCCCCATATTTCAACAAAAGGATGCTGTTGTTTTTCTGCTATAATAAACTTTCGCAACAACGCGGCAAGCACATGCGAATTTTCAGGATGATAATTATCATTTGGCCATATAAATTGGTGGGCATAACAGAAATAAAATTGCAGCCATACTGGCTGCGGTAAGCATCGCACATTTCTATACCTGCAATTTTAGCAATAGCATAAGGCTGATTTGTTTCTTCAAGATATCCGCTTAATATATATTCTTCTTTTAATGGCTGCGGAGCAAGTTTAGGATAAATGCATGATGAACCAAGAAAAGAAGTTTTTTAATTGCATTCTTATATGCTGCGTGAATAACGTTAGCTTCTATTAAAAGATTATCATAAATAAATTCGGCACGATAAATATTATTGGCCGCAATACCACCAACTTTCGCTGCAGCAAGAAAAACATAATCGGTTTTTCTTCTTCAAAAAAATTATTTACTGCTGATTGGTTTCGCAAATCAAGTTCTGCAGAAGTTTTTAATAACGAAATTTTTAAAGCCTTCTTTTTTAAGTTTTCGCAAAATAGCTGAACCAACCATTCCGTTATGGCCGGCAATATAAATTTTATCGTTTGCGTTCTTGACTTCATTTATACTTTATTCGTACTGATTTTTTACGGTATAACCTGCTTCTTTTAATAATTTTTCCCGTCTGAATAATTCTACATCTGCATTTACCATTTCAGATATAAGTGCTGCAAAGATTATACTCAGGTTGCCAGCCAAGTTTCGTTTTGCTTTTGTTGCATCGCCAATTAAAAAATCTACTTCTGCAGGCCGGTGATAACGTTCATCAATACATACAATTTCTTTACCTTCTTTAAGCTGGTATGTACTATTTGAACAGGAAGTTATAAACGCTTTTTCATTCTTTCCTTTCCCTTTAAATATAATTTCTATACCAACTTCTGCAAATGACATATGTATAAACTCTCTTACTGACAGTTGTAACGCCTGTGGCAATTACATAATCTTCCGGTTTGTTTTGTTGCAACATAAGCCACATTGCCTGCACATAATCTTTTGCATGGCCCCAATCGCGTTTTGCATCAAGGTTACCCATATAAAGTTTATCCTGCATACCCAAGTGCAATTTTTGCAACACCGCGTGTAATTTTTCTTGAAGCAAAAGTTTCGCCGCGCAATGGGCTTTCATGGTTAAAAAGAATTCCATTGCATGCAAACATATTATAAGCTTCTCGATAATTTACAGTAATCCAGTAAGCATATAATTTAGCCACGCCATAAGGTGAGCGCGGATAAAAAGGTGTTGTTTCTTTCTGCGGCATTTCCTGCACCATGCCATATAATTCTGATGAAGATGCCTGGTAAATTCGTGTTTTTTTTGTGAGTCTTAATAATCTCACCGCTTCAAGAATACGCAAAGTACCAATGCCATCTGCATTGGCAGTATATTCAGGAGAATCAAAACTTACCATAACATGGCTCATGGCACCAAGGTTATAAATTTCATCCGGCTGCACTTCCTGTATTATACGGATAAGATTAGGTGAATCTGTAGATCGCCATAATGCAGTTTTAATCTGTACATTTTTTTCGTGCGGATCCTGGTAGAGATGATCTATTCTTTCTGTATTGAACAAAGAGCTTCTTCTTTTTATACCATGTACTTCATAGCCTTTGGATAATAAAAGCTCTGTAAGATAAGCGCCATCCTGGCCGGTAATACCTGTAATCAATGCTTTCTTCATACTGTATTATAATATAACAAAATTAATCTAATAGGCAGTAAGCGGGAGCATAAAATTAGCTTATCTCTTTTCTGAATATTGATTTCAATCAGCAGCATCAATTACCTCATCTGTATATCGCTGCATAATTTTATCAATAGCTAAAAATTCTTCGGCATATTTACGTGCATTAATACAGATATGTGTGAATAATCGTTATGCAAAGCAAGTTCAATTAATTGTGAGAGTGCAGCAACATTTTCAGCCGGAGCAAACAAGGCCAATATTATTATCGGTTATCATTTTGTATAAACCAGAACCTGCATTAGCAGTAATGATTGCAAGGCCACCAACAGATAAAATTGTTGTTAGTTTAGAAGGCATTACATGATGTGCCACATTAGCCTTTTGCATAACGAAATGCACATCCGCCATATTTAGAAATTCATTGAGTCTTTCAGGATGGTTGCAACGATAAAAAACTTAGATTGTTTAACTGCTTTTCTAAAGCGAGGTTTTCCAGTATATTTTTGTAAGGGCCAGAGCCGCGAAATGATAAACTGAATTTCAATATTTTTTTGTTTGAAATTTTCTGCTATTTCAAGTACCGCCTCAAGCCCTTGCTTTTCGCCAATTGAACCCGAATATAAAACAACAGGAACATCAGGTTTGAAATCCAAAAGCAACTTTTAAATTTCTTTTATCGGGCAAAGGAAAAAATAATTTTGTATTTACCCAATTAGGAAATAAGTAAGCGGGCTTACCGCTTTTATATTTTACCCTTTCAACCATATCAGGTGAAATAGTAGAAACCTTATCCGCTTCTCTAAGAATATATTTTTCAATTTTAAAAAGCAGGTTTAGAAACCGCATTGAACTTATCATCTTCAAATCATTCGCAACATCTACCTGCATATCCTGTATGTGATATAAAAATTTTGCTCCGCATACTTTCTTATATAATGCAGCGAACAAACCAAGCGACAATGGCGGTGTAACATTAATTATATAATCAAATTTCTTTCCTGTTAGATTTATAAGTTTTAAGCTTACGGAAGAAAAAAATGATAAATCAAGCAATGCACGGCTTTTGCCGGTTGGTTTTACAGGCACATAATGCGGGCAACGATAGATGGTTATTTTATTACCGGTTGGCGTTGTGTTAATCTGTTTGCTAAACCATCTTTTTTTATTTGTATAAGGCGATTGAACTTGCCAAAAAGGATAATAAGGATAAGTGGAGATAACTGTACAATTAAAACCATGATCTGCAAGCCAAATCATCATTTCATTATTATATTTTCCTATGCCTGTCGGCTCAGGAAAATAATTACCACTAATAAGCAAGATGTTTTTTTTCATTAAACTTTAACTGCCAAAAAATATAACAAGCTATAATTAACGTTCAACATATAAAAAATACTGCAAAAATAAATTTTTATAAAAATATACATGTTTACCGGTTAGACCTTTAATTGAGTTTATGTAAGCGCACTAAAAAAAGTTAAGTTGAATTTGCTTAGGGACATAATAAATTTTGAGTCAAAAGTTGAATTAAAACAAATGTTGTATAGTAGCTGTAACCCGCTAAAAAATCATATTTATTAATTTGTTTTTGAACCAGTTCTATAAATTCCGGTTTCCACTTTATTTGATCTCTTGTTTTTTTAGGGCTTTTAAATACAATGCTTGCACAATCGTTCAGGTAATTTTCGTCCACATTATCTACATCTAAAAAATTACACATTCTTACTATCTCTTTTTTCGGATCAGCAATAAAACTCTCATTGTATATATCAAGCATAGGAAATTTGTTTTCCTTTTTTATTTTACTGATTGTTTCCACATCATTGAAATGATCATTAATACTTTTTAATAAAAGTTCATCGTTTACTTCGCGCATTATATGGCTTCCTCCCCGTGCACGTGTGGTTATATTATCAAAAGGGTTTCTTACTACGTGTATAAGAAGCATTTCTTTTTGAATAATATTTTGTATTTCAACAAACAGATTTGAGCCGGCACCTAATCTCTTGCTTGAAGCACCTCCTTTTTTGTCGCCTATTACCTGCAGTTCTTTATATTTACCCTGCCATTGATTAGGAACTTTGTATACATAATTTCTCCAAACGCACCCTTTTCTTGCAAACCATTCAGAGCGGGCTATAATCATGGAAAAAATTAATTTCCTGGATTTGGTATGCTGAATTAAGTTTAAAACATCAAGCTCGTGTGAAAGCATAATGTTTGGATGTGCATCTAATATAGCCCCGATAAGGCTATGACCACTTCTCGGGTAACCAACAAACATCACATACTTTTTAATGCTATCATAAGTCTTTGGCACTCTGCACTCTATTGTGCAAACTCCTTGCATACAAATAGGCGGTGTCTTCTATTTTATTCCGGATTCTTTTAAAAGTTATTTTTCTTCTCATTGTGAATTATAATTTTTTTAAACAGCAAGTTGTCTACTCAGTATATTTATTTGCGGTTTGCAAATTGCTTTTACAGTATATTAATTCGTACTTTTTAATAACAACAAAAAACAACAATAATATTGGTGGGATTAACAAATCTTAAAGCAGGCATCGGAAACAATAAAGTTTTAGTAATTGCCCATATAACTATTGCAACATAAAAAAAAGATACAAACCTTTTTTACTTTTAATAAGGTTTTTTGTAGAAAAAATAAATACAGATAAAATCAGCCAAACCAATAAAAGCAATAATTCCTTTAATGTTTAAAATGTTTTCCTCCAAAACTCTTAAGTAAACAGGTACAGTAATCGTTTGTTTTATCGAAGGATCTGCCATGTTATTAACAAATGCATGATAAAATAAATTATTCCAGCCAGGGTACATATGTGTTTCGTACAACTAAATAATAAACTAATTGCCAATACAAAAACACAGGTTAAAGAAATAAAAAAAGGAACGGTCTTTTCCATCTCCCCGCCAACACAATTGCAAATAAAAGGAAGGAAAAAATAATATTTTCAGGCCGCGTTAATATTGAAAATATTAAGAATAAAACGAAGTATAAAAGTTTATCTGTTTCTAAAAACAAATAAGAACTGATTAATAGAAACAAACATGCAAGTGTATCGGGATTGGATCTTGTTGCTAACGGAATAGTTAATAACGCTTATAACGAGTAATGCCGCGATTAAAGCTTTAAAAGGCAGATTAAACTTTTTACACCAAAAAAAGGAAATTACATTAATTAAAAAATATGAAATAATCGATGGCAACACTGTAGCGTATGTAAGGTTCACCCCGATTTTATAAAATATAAAAGCACTTAACAGGTAGATAGGTTTAACATCAAAAAAAGGCAATTGTGTTTTAAATGCCGATGCGTTTTCTGCCATTAATTTTCTGTAGTTATCATTTACATCAACGAGATCGTTATATTTTTTTTGCTGAGATATTTTTTTGAGCAGAACTATAAACATTTGAATGTATATAATCAAAGGATTTTATACCATCCATTTTTTCGAGCACGGCCATGTAAGGAAGCATGTCCCAGTTGTAATCAGGTTTAAATGCAAGAATTATTGTTGCACAATAATATTACAGCTAGATATACAATAAAAAACCTGGTTGCTTTCATAGTAGCGCTGACTTGTTCAAAAAGTTAAAACCCTAAAATATTTAATGTATTAAATCCTAACCTCTTTTTTACTAGTCCAACAGCCATTAAATTAGTGCTTGCCACTGCTATTGCAGTAGAAAGCGCTGAGCCCAATGCTCCAAGCACCGGGTTAAGTACTAAAGCTAAAACAATTGCCATAACTCCGTTTATAATAGTAATATTCCGCATATCTTTTTCATGCCCGCTCATAGTTAATAAGTATCCAACAGAACCTGTGATAACATTAATAAATTGTCCTAATGCCAATACACGCAAAAACCAAATACCACCGGTAAAGCCCTTGCCAAACATTGACATTATAAACTCAGGAAAAAACCAGATAAATAAAATAAGCGGTAATGAAACCAGCGTCATTAAACGGGTTGTATTTTTTACATACCTTTTAAGCTCATCCATTTTGTTTTCGTTGTACATACTTGCAAAACGCGGGGCGCTAACAAAACCTACAGCCTGTAAAATAAATGTGATAAGCATAGAGGTGTTTCTCGCAACAGCAAGATGTGCTAATTCCTGCGGCGTATTAAAAATACCTGCAATAAATTGCCCGCTCCATGTAACCATTTGCTGCATGATTGCCACTATCCATAATGAAGAAGAGCTTTTCCATAACAAAGAAGCATCAAAGTTTCCTTTTGCAGAAGGTATATCTTTCCTCCACCAGTAATAGCCCAAAATAGTTGCGGCAATTGTTGAAAAAAAGTACAACATAGAAGCAGTTGTACCATTTCCGGGTGCAAATATTAAAACCAAAATAATAAGAATAAGCGGTGAAATTATTTTTAATATACTTACCGAGTACATAATCTTCCTCAGCCCTTGTAAAGCCATTCCATACAGGTTATAGCATGCATAGAAAGGAATGGATAATGCTATCCAAATTAAAGGATATTGAAACGCTGGTTTATTAAAAAAGTATACAGCAATAACATGAGAAAAAATGCAGACCATAATCGCAATAAGCGTTGTTGCTATTAAACCCCATTTCATTAAAATATTTATAACACCATGTACTTTTTCCCAATCTTTCTGTTTACTATAAATACTTATAAATCGTAAAACAGATTGATCTGCACCCACCCTGCCAATCGTTCCTAAAACAATTGAAACCGTAACAGCAAGAAAGAAGTAACCAGATTCTTTTTCACCTAAATATCTCGCGATTACTACATTCATTAAAAATGCTATTCCTGCACCGCTTACCCGCACAATTAATGCAAGCATAGAATGTGCTACCAATTCCTTGTTTTCCTCTTTTTTACTAAATGAAGCAATTCTTTTGTACATTATTAATTATTGTTGAATTAAAGTTGCTTGACAGGGAACATGTATTTAAGCATAAAAAATTTTTTTATAAAAATCAATAAGATTTTTGCTTTCATGTTCCCAACTAAGTTCATTTACTACACGTGCATATCCGAATTCACCCATTTCTTTTCGCAGGTTAGGATTGTCTAACAGTGAATTCATTTTAACAGCAAAATCAGTTACATCCTCTGCATACAAAGACGCTTGCTGCGCAGAAAATTTACCTTCCTTTAAATCAAACTGAACAATTGGTTTTTTTAAGGCCATATACTCCATGATTTTATTCATGGTTGAAAGATTATTCATTGTTGTGGGCCGATCTGGATTTACGCAAATATCTGCTGTATTTAAAATATCAACCATTAATTCATCTGAAACGCGGCCATAGAAGTCCACATGCTCGCCAAGCTGCATTTTTTCTGAAAGCTCTTTTAATTTATCCACGCTGGTGCCACCACCAACAATTGCCAACTGAACATCGTTACGCTTATCAAGCAGTATTCTAAATGCTTCGAGTAATAAATCAATTCCTTCCTGATCTCCTATTACACCCAGGTAAGCAATTAAAAAACTTCTTCCCTTTTTATACTTCAGATTGCCTGGTGTTAGTTTCAAACGGTCGAGTTGGGGGCCACTGCGTACTACGGCTACTTTATCCAAAGGCATTTTTCCCCTCTTAATAGCTATTTCTTTGTACGATTCGTTCGTTGCAATACTGTAGTTCGCGGTTTTGAATGTAAGCTTTTCAAACAACAGCATTAGTTTATAAAAAAAATTATGCTTATTAAATTTCGCCTCGTATAATTCAGGATTAATATCATGATGATCAAAAACGTATTTAACTCCAAACACTTTAAATGGCAGGGCCACAAGAAAAATAAGGTCAGGTGGATTACAACCTTGTATTACATGCACTCTTTTTTAAAAAAAATTTTCCAGGCTAAAAAACTTTCCCAAAATAAAGCGCTGCAATATTCTAAAAAGTAACCGGCTGCGCTGCTGGCTTCTATTTTTAAAGGGTGGCGGTAAATGTTGATGCCATTAATTATTTCATGTTTTAAAGTGTATTGCTGCATCTGCGGGCAAATAACAGAAACTTCCGCACCGTTTGCTTTTAAGGTATTGGCCTCTTGCCAAACACGCCTGTCAAAAGGCAAAGGCAAATTCTCAACTATTATTAAAATGTGCTTTCCCGCTAAAAGGTTAGTCATGCTATGTGTAGAACAATTTTAGTTCTGTATATTAATACGCACAAAAACGCTGATCAATATAATTTTATTACCAATTAATACCGATGTAAGTATTTGCTTCTTTTATCGCTTCCGGCAGTTTTACCATATCAAGAATTATTTTGCCTGAAACATTTTTTAATAACTCTTCAAATTGTTTTTCTTTATTGCTAACCACAATCACATCGCTTTCATTAATGAGAGCCTCAAGATTATTCGATAATAATCCGGCCAGATGCGGAATGCGGTTTTCTATGTATTCTTTGTTCTTGCCCGTAAGCCTTGCCACCTGTATATTTTCGTCATAAATGCAAAGATCATATCCACGACCGAGAAGAGTTTCTATCACTTCTACAAAAGGGCTGTTACGCAAATCATCGGTGCCTGCTTTAAAACTTATACCAAGCACTGCTATTTTTTTGCCGAAATATTTGCTTAAAATGCCAACTGCACGCTGTATTTGAATTTCGTTTGTTTTATCAATGCTTTCTATAACCGGTGTTTTTATATATAAGTCGTGCGCCAGTGTTTGCAAACCTTTTAAATCTTTTGGCAAACAAGAACCGCCATATGCAAAACCGGGTTTAAAATAGTAGGGAGAAATATTAAGCTGGTTGTCTTTACAAAATATTTCCATTACTTTATATGAATCGATATTTAAAGCGCTGCATATGTTACCAATTTCATTTGCAAAGGAAATTTTAAGTGCATGAAAAGTGTTGTTTACATACTTCATTATTTCCGCAATTTTAACATCGGTAATTATTATTTCGCCGGGTAACTGTTCATACAACAATTTCATTTTTTCAGAAGCTTTGTTACAGTTACTGCCAATAAGCGTTAATGGCGGATTATAATAATCGTATACAGCGGTTCCTTCTCTTAAAAATTCAGGATTATCAATTACAGCGAAATCTATATTATTTTTTTTGTTTGTCTTTTGTTCTTTTATGCGTGCAAATTTTTCGCAGGTGCCGGGAAAAATAGTAGAGCGGATAGCAATTATATGAAAAGAATCTTTCCTGTTTAATACTTCAGCAATATTACCGGCTACATGAAAAATATAATCTAAGTTAAGATGGCCTTTGGCTGATGAAGGTATGCAACAGCAATGATAGAAATTTCACTATTTAAAATTGCCTCTACATGATCTGTGGTGGCGCGTATGCGATTAAGCGTCCGCTGCTCC
>CAVWZV010000005.1:0-257902 GCA_963759555.1 uncultured Chitinophagaceae bacterium | reverse complement strand
CTGCGCTGCTGTCATATAATTCTATAGACGCAATGCTGTCTCTGCCTGATGTAGTTGTTGATGCTTCCTGCGAATTATTATTGCAACTTAAAAAAGTAATTAAGCAACCAAAATAAAGCAACTGTTGAATATTTTTCATTTAGAAATTTTTAGTAATGATTATAAATAAGAACATGCCCGTTAATTAATGCATCATCTGCATCTTGCAGACTGACATTCATTGAAGAATCAATTGTTTTTAATGCTGATGAATACAATTTCATTAATGCATTATTCGCAACAACCATAACCGACTGATGTTTTTCTTTGAGTAAATCGCTTAGCTCATTCCCAATCAGCAAACCACTTAAATAATGATAGTTTTCTGCAGCAGTGTTTTTTTTAAAAAGCTGGTTTGTTCGTACATTAAAAGATGCATTTAAAATATTATTGCTGGAACCATCTTTCACACCTTCAATAAAGTTTTTTTCATCAGCCGGGTTATTTTTCATAACTGATTTTGCCATTAAACTTTTGATTGATAATAATTCAAAAAATTCTCCCGTCATGTAGGTTTTAAAATCAACAGCAACATTATTTTGTAACCTGCACATGTTTGGAATGTGTGCCCGGAAAAATAAAACCACATTATTATCGTTTTTAAAATCACAACCCAGCAACATTGTTTCTTCGCCACGCATTACATCATTATTTGTTTTTATACCAGACACAAGTAAGATATCATGTTTACAGTCTTTATCGGCATGAATTAAAAAAGTATTTAGGTTTCCTGGTGATAAACTAAAAGGTAACGCCGTATAACCAAGCTCTTTCATGCCAATGGTTGATGAAGCCATTCCTGAAATGATAACCGGCACATCTTTCACATCATGTTTTAGCTCTGCTATAAATGATTGCAAAATGCTTTTATAAAAAACCAACCGCACACTTTCATCTTTAGCTTGTTTCAACCATTCTTCATATACAACTGCATTGCCATTTGAAGAAGCTATTTCATCAATAACAGTTTTATCATTAACATTCACGAGCCGCAAACGAAAAGAGCTTGTTCCCCAATCACAACTTAATATGTGTTTTGTTTTATTCATTTATAACAATACGTTCTACTTTTCCAACTAAAAAAATATAACTCAATGCGCCAGCCAATGCAAGGCAACTTATAAAAATTAAAGCAGGCGCAAAATTTCCGTTTTGCGCCAGGTAGCCAATTAAGATTGGTATTATTATACTTGCTAATCCTCCAAATAAATTAAATGTGCCGCCGGTTAAACCCAACAGATTTTTCGGTGCTAATAACGAAACAAAAACCCATGTAATAGATGCAAGCCCGCTTCCGAAAAAAGCCAGAATAAAGAAAATTATCCATGCAGTTGATTGTGTATAGTTCGAAAACACAATGGTTATGGTTAATATCAAACCGATAATGATGGGTGTTTTCTTGCTACTGCAACCGATACATTTTTTCTTACAAAATAGTCTGATAAAAATCCTGAAAGCAAAATGCCTGCAAAAGCAAATATGAATGGAATGGAAGTATAAAATCCTGATTGTATAAAACTCAATTTTCTGTAATCAACAAGATATTTTGGAAACCATGTAAGGAAAAAACTGCTTGCACCGCCTAAGCAAAACTGGCCAATATAAATGCCCCACAGTTTTCTTTTTGACAATACTACATGTAATTCTTCCATTGAAATTTATGTACATCTTCCTGTGCAGTGTTCCTGTTAAAAACACCGCCGCCTTTTTCAATATAATCCAGTTCTGCTTCGCTTACACGTCTATGCTGTGCGGGTGAGCGATAAAAAAAATACCATGCAATTCCCCACAGAATTCCAATGATTCCCGTTACAAAAAATAAACCACGCCAACCGGCATACGCTTCAATAAAAAATAAAACAGGTGAAAGAAATGCAAGCCCGAGAAATTGACCGGATGTATATGTTGCGATGGCTGATGCTCTTTCTTTTTCAGGAAACCAACTTGTAACAATTTTATTATTCATCGGGTAAGACGGCGCTTCAAATGCGCCAATTAAAACGCGCAAAAGAATCAATACAAAAAAACTTTGCACAAACCCAAGCGCAAAAGTTGCAATTGACCAGCCAATGAGCGTTATGCAATAAAAAACTCTTATCGCGTACCGGTCGACCAAAACACTTCCCGGAATTTGCAGCGATGCATACGTCCATGCAAAAGCAGAAAACACATAACCCATTTTAATGTTATCAAGATGCAGTTCTTTCGACATCATTAAGCCAGCAACAGAAATATTGCTGCGGTCCATGTAATTAATTACAACATTTATAAACACCGCAGCTAAAACGGAATACCTTACTTTAGTTGACGTTGTATTTTTCATGCGCAGGCTAAATGAGTTAGAATTTTTGTAACCGGTTTTATTTTTACCATTCGGCAACGCTGCCATCATCATGAAACCATGACGGATTCTTCCAGTTATGGCCAATCCTGCTCATCTCAATAACTTTTTCTTCATTAATTGTAATACCCAGTCCGGGTTGCGACGGAATATTCACAAAACCATTTTCATATTTAAACACGGAAGCATCTTCCAAATAATCAAGCAAATCGTTACCCGTGTTATAATGAATGCCCAAACTTTGTTCCTGGATAAAGGCGTTATGGCAAGTTGCATCAACCTGCAGGCAAGCCGCTAAAGCAATTGGGCCCAGCGGACAATGTGGTGCAGCGGCAACATCGTATGCTTCAGCCATTGATATAATTTTTTTGCATTCGGTTATACCGCCTGCATGCGATAAATCAGGCTGAATAATATCAACATAACCATCTTTCAATAACTGTTTAAAATGCCACCGGCTAAACATTCTTTCTCCGGTGGCAATGGGTATTGATGTTAGTTGCGCAAGCTCTTTTAAGGTTTCATTATTTTCAGGCAACACAGGTTCTTCAATAAACATAGGATGAAATTGCTCCAACTCTTTTGCTAACACTTTCGCCATTGGTTTATGCAACCTTCCATGAAAGTCAATACCAACTTCAACACTCATTCCAACGGCATCGCGTAAACCCGAAACACGTTGTAACACGCGGTCAATTTTTTCATAAGAATCTATGTATTGCATTTCGTCGGTTGCATTCATTTTAACCGCAGTGAAGCCTTGCTCTTTTGCAAGCTTTGCTGCATTACCGATATCGTTTGGCCTGTCGCCGCCAATCCAGGAATACACACGCATTTTATCTCTCGCCTTACCACCAATCAGTTGATAAATCGGTGCATTAAAGAATTTTCCCTTTATATCCCACAATGCCTGGTCAATACCAGAAATTGCGCTCATCAAAATTGGTCCACCGCGATAAAAACCACCACGATACATAGCGTTCCAATGCCCCTCGATATCCATGGGGTCTTTACCAATTAAATTTTGCATCAACTCATCCACCGCGGCTTTTACAGTGGCAGCTTTACCTTCAATAATAGGCTCGCCCCAGCCGGTAATACCTTCATCTGTTTCAATTTTTAAAAACAACCAGCGCGGCGGAACAATAAACAATCGGTGTGATGTAATCTTCATAATTTATAATTGACTGATGCGGTTTAATGCATCTTTAACAGCAGCTTCAATCGCAGTATAATTTTTTGATTCAATCATTTCTTTTGTTGCCAGCCAGCTTCCGCCAACTGCAATTACATTTTTCATTTTCAAATAATCATTCATGTTGTCCGGCTTCGTTCCACCCATTGGAATGAAGTGCAGGTTTAATTGTTCATATGGGCCCAGCATTGCTTTTAAAAAGGCGGTTCCTCCCAGTTGTGCTGCAGGAAATAATTTCAATATCGAATAACCAAGATTGTATGCAGTTTCTATTTCAGATGGCGTCATCACTGCAGGAATAAACGGAAATTTATTTGCCTTTGCTTGTTTGCAAACATCAACATTTAAACCACGAACTTAAACCAAATTTAGCGCCGGCATCAATTGCTTTTTGTAAATAATCTACGGTTAATAATGTGCCGGCGCCAACCTGTATTTGAGGAAATTTTTTGCTGATGAGTTCAACACATTTAGCTGATGCATCCGTTCGAAAAGTTATTTCCATTGTATGCAATCCTGCACGTAAAAACGCTTCTGCAACATGCAATGCATGGTCTGCATTATCAATAGTTACAGCCGGTAATATTTTTTGTTGCAATGCTTTCGCCAACAACTCATTCATGTTATTTATTTTTCAAAAAACACAATTTAGAAATTTCAGCGCAATAGGTGTTTTCTTTATAAGCAGGCAGAAAAAAATTAAAAGTGTTCAGGCAACAATTTGTTTTTAAACGCATCTTTGAATTGATGATTTTATTTTATCTGAATTGTGTTATTCAAACGTGCATCAGCACTGTTGCTGCCAATTGTAATTGTATAATTGCCACTATATAGTTTCCAATCGCTTTTAGCATTATCCCATTTTTTTAATTCTGATAATGCAATCGAAAATGATGCAGTACCTTCTTCATTTATTTTTAATGAAAGTCTTCTGAATGCTTTTAATTCTTCTATCGGCATGTTATTCTCGTGCGGATAATGTATGTATACCTGCGCTACTGCATCGCCATCATAATTACCGGCATTCTTAATTTTTATGCTGAATAAAATGCTGTCTTTTGCTACAGATGGTTTATTTATCCATGTGTAATCAAACTTTGTATAACTCATTCCAAAACCAAAAGGATATTCAACTTTGCCATTAAAATAGCGATAGGTTCTGCCTTTCATTGCATAATTATTATACGCCGGCAATTCATCAACGCCCGTATAAAATGTAACAGGCAAATGACCGGATGGCGAAACTTTTCCAAATAAAATATCAGCCAAAGCATTGCCGCCTTCTTCACCCGGATACCATGCAAGAATAATTGCATCTGCATAAGAAGAAAGTTCGCTAACATCAACAGCGCTGCCTGCATTTATAACAAGTATGATTGGATTTTTTGTGCCTTTTCGCAATGCTTTTAAATATGCAATATGCGCAGCAGGGATGCTTAATGTTTTCCTGTCAGCACCGTATTCAGATAAAAATGCATCGCCTTCTTCACCTTCATACACCGGCGTTAAACCAAGACACGCAATTGTAATATTTGCATTGCTTGCCGCCCATATGCCGCCAAACTTTGTTGTGTCTTTATAATCACAGCCCATGTCATATTCAACCCGCGTACCAACGCCAACCGCATTCGTAATTCCTTCAACAAAATTTACTGCATTATTACTCACACCATGATAATTTCCCAACAACGCATCCAGCGATGAAGCATTCGGGCCAACAATCATTAACTGCGGATATCTTTTTATATCGAGCGGAAGAATATTGTTATCATTTTTTAGCAACACCATACTTTGTGCAGCCATCTTTCTTGCAAGCGTCCTGTGATAATCATTTGCAACACTATCCTGTAAATAATTTTTATATGGCGATGTTGTTGCATCATCAAAAAAACCAAGTTTTATTTCTGTTCTGAATAAATGTGCCAGTGAACTATCAATTTCTTTTTCGGTTAATAGTTTTTGCTGAACAGCTTTAAGCGCATCGCTTTGCAAAACATTACTGCAATCGAGATTAACACCATCCTTAATTGCGGCCGCCGCTACTTCAACACCGGTTGGCAGGGTTTTATGAAAACGATAAATATCATTTAACGCACCGCAATCTGTAACAACATGTCCTTCAAAATGCCATTCATTTTTTAATATATCCTGCAACAAATGTTTATTAATGCTGCATGGTTCACCATTCACTGCATTGTAAGCCGTCATCACAGATTCAACGCCGCCATCAACCAGTTTATGAAAAGCATACAAATATGTTTCGCGTAAATCTTTTTCATCAACAACGGCATTAAAACCATGGCGGTCTTTTTCAGGCCCGCTATGCACTGCAAAATGTTTTGCGCAGGCAGAAGCTTTTAAATGAAGTGCATCATCGCCCTGAATTCCCTGCACAAATGCAGTTCCCATTGTTCCTGTTAAGAATGGGTCTTCACCGTATGTTTCCTGCCCGCGGCCCCAACGCGGGTCGCGAAAAATATTGATGTTGGGCGACCAGAATGTTAAACCCATATATTGAAAATGATTACCACTTTGTGATGCAAGATTATATTTCGCCCTTGCTTCTGTTGAAATAGCATTTGCACATTCGCGTAACAAATCATTATTAAAACTCGCAGCCATGCCTATGGCTTGCGGAAATATAGTTGCATTGCCTGCTCTTGCAACGCCATGCAAGGCTTCGTTCCACCAGTTGTATGCGGGAATACCCAACCGTTCAACAGCCTTACTTTGATAACCAAGTAAAGAAATTTTTTCTTCGAGTGTGAGTTGCTTTAATAAATCATTTACTCTTTGTTCAACAGGTAAAGATGAATTCCTGAATGCATAACTGTTTTTTTGTGCAGAAAGAACTGTGGTATTTATACATAGCAAAAAAGAGATAAATATTGATTTATGCATACTTAATTTTTTGTGCAGCCTTTCTTTGAATAAAGATTTCGGGGCATCGTTTCCTGCTCATAAATAAAATCGTTACAAATTAAGCAAACGTTTGCGTTAGAAACAATCCGTTTATACTTTCAGGTAATTTGTAAATTGCAGCTTTAGCGATTGTGCCAATGACTTCAAGATTAATTTTATTTATCACCTGCATTATTACTTGTACGCTTGTTATAAATGCCTGCAAAAATTCACACAGCGATAACAATGCGTTGCCCGAAACGGTTAGTTATAATTTTAATATTCGACCGATTCTTTCTGATAAATGTTATGCCTGTCATGGCCCTGACGCAAATAAACGCAAAGCCGGTTTAAGACTTGATATTGTAGATTCTGCGTTTGCGCCCTTAAAAGAAACCAAAGGTGCTTTTGCACTTGTGCCCGGCAAACCCGAAGAAAGTGAATTATATAAACGCATTTCCTCCACTGATCCAACATACCAGATGCCGGTTCCGGAATCACATCTGGGATTGCTGAGTGATCACGAAATCGCATTGGTAAAAAAATGGATTGAGCAGGGTGCAAAATATGAGAAGCATTGGGCTTTTACACCACCCGTAAAAAAACCGCTGCCAAAAGTGGATGATAAAAAATGGGCTAAGAACGAAATTGATTATTTCGTTTTAAGCAAGATGAAAGAAAAGGGATTAACACCGAATGAAGAAGCGGATAAAGAAAGATTGCTTAAAAGAGTTAGCGAAGATATAACCGGCTTGCCACCATCAATACAGGCAATGGATGATTTCATAAATGATAAAAGTGATAATGCTTACGAAAAAGCAGTTGACCGCTTATTACAAAGCACGGCGTATGGCGAAAAGATGGCGGTGCACTGGCTTGATGTTGCACGCTATGCAGACAGTTACGGTTACCAGGATGATAACATTCGTACACAATGGCCCTGGCGTGATTGGGTGATACATGCTTTTAATGAAAATCTCCCTTACAATAAATTTATTACCTGGCAGATAGCGGGTGATATGCTGCCTGATGCAAACAAAGAACAAATACTTGCAACTGGTTTTTTCCGCAATCATAAATACACAGAAGAAGGTGGTGTAATTCCTGAGGAATACCGCATCGAATATATTCTTGATAAAACAAAAACTTATAGCCGCGGCATTATGGGTTTAACGGTTGAATGTGCACAATGCCATGATCATAAATATGATCCTTTCAAACAAAAAGATTACTACTCCTTATTTGCTTTTTTTAATAATACAAAAGAAGAAGGCTTTGAAGGTGATGTAAGTGTATCAAAGCCGGCAAAAAATCCAACACTTGAAATAACGGACGAAGACAGGCAAAAGTTTTTAAATTTTATTAATGATCGTGATACAGGCAAACTTACAGTTTCTGTAATGGGCGAGAGAGATACTTTGCGTAAGACATACCTGCTGGAAAGAGGTGTGTATGATAAGCCATCGTATGAAGTACGGCCTGCTGCTTTGCCGGCAGTAATGACTTTCGACAGCACAAAATATCCGCAGAATCGTTTAGGTTTAGCAGCGTGGACGGTTGATAAAAATAATCCGCTTACGGCACGTGTTTTTGTAAACCAGTTGTGGGGTGAATTTTTCGGCCGTGGCATTGTAAAATCTACGGGAGATTTTGGTATGCAGGGCGATATTCCATCACATCCCGAATTACTCGACTGGCTTGCGGTTGATTTTATGGAACATGGATGGGATATAAAAAGACTGGTGAAGCAAATTGTAATGAGTGCAACGTATTGTCAATCGGCAGTTGTAACAAAAGATAAGTTAGAAACAGATCCGGAAAATGTTTACTTATCAAGAGGGCCACGTTTTCGTTTGCCGGCAGAATTTGTACGCGACCTTGTATTATCAAGCAGCGGGTTATTGGTAAGAACGATTGGCGGGCCAAGTGTAAAACCTTACCAGCCAAAGGGCCTTTGGGAACAGGCAACGTCCGGGCGTGGTGTATTGGCAACGTATAAGCAGGATCACGGAGATTCACTTTACAGGCGCGGCATGTATACATTTATAAAATTAACTGTGCCGCCACCATCTATGATAATATTTGATGCAAGCAATCGCGATCAATGTGAAGTAAAGCGTTTAACGACAAACACGCCGTTGCAAGCATTAATTATGATGAATGATCCGACTGTATTGGAAGCATCGCGTGTGTTAGCGCAGAAATTATCTGAAGAGAAAAAAGATGAAAATTATAATTTAACGAAAGCGTTCAGATTAATTATTTGCCGCAAACCAAATGAGAAAGAAATAAATATTTTAAACAGTTATTACGATGATGAGTTGCAGTTATTCAAACAAAATAAACTGAGCGCTGATACCACTTTGCAACAAGGGGAATACAAACAGGATGATACGCCGGATAAAAACACCACTGCAGCGTTAATGAAGACGATTGAAATGATATATAATATGGAAGAAGCGGTAACGAAGTAGTTGTTATTAATAGATGACTATGTAATTTACGAAGACGTCATTTCGACGAAAGGAGAAATCTGATAAAAGTTTAAGCTGCATGAATCACAAGAGACCTCTCCTAACGTCGAGGTGACGTTCAAAAGAAGTATAAGTTTATGGAAAAAGAATTTCTTGAAAACAGGCTTAACATGAACCGCCGTCGCTTTTTATCAAGACTAAGTCTTGGTATCGGAAGCGTTGCTTTAGGCTCATTACTTATACCTGATTTGTTCAGTAAAAAAGATGATGAAGCCGTACTTACCGGTCTTGCGCAATTTGCTCCAAAAGCAAAAAGAATTATTTACCTGTTTCAAAACGGAGCGCCATCACAACTTGATTTATTTGATTATAAACCCTTGTTGCAAAAAATGCATGGCGAAGATTTGCCGGCCAGCATACGGCAGGGGCAACGCTTAACGGGCATGACTGCAGATCAGAAAAAATTTCCTTTGGCAGGCACTGTTTTTCAGTTTAATCAGTATGGCCAGTCAAGAGCATATATTAGTGAACTTCTTCCCTATACTGCCGGTGTTGTAGATGATCTTTGCATTGTAAAAAGTTTATACACAGAAGCCATCAATCATGATCCTGCATTAACTTTTTTTCAAACAGGTGCGCAGGTGGGTAATCGTCCAAGTATGGGTGCATGGTTAAGTTATGGTCTTGGCAGCGAGAATAAAAACCTCCCGGCATTTTGTGTACTGTTATCAAAAGGAAAAGGTAATGGCCAGGGTGTTTATTCAAAATTATGGTCGAATGGATTTTTGGATTCTATTCACCAGGGCGTGCAATTCAGCAGTGGCGAAAACCCAGTATTGTACTTAAATAATCCCGATGGAATGGATAAAGCGGACAGAAGAAAAATGCTGGATAAACTGGCTGAATTAAATGAAGACTCCTACAAAGAATTCGGAGACCCGGAAATCAACACAAAAATTCAGCAATACGAAATGGCGTATCGCATGCAAACAGCCGTTCCGGAAATTACTGATATGAGCAAAGAACCGGAAAGCATTATTAAATTGTATGGACCTGAATGTTTGGTTCCGGGCACATTTGCAGCCAATTGTTTGCTTGCAAGAAAACTGAGTGAAAACGGAGTGCGCTTTGTGCAGTTGTATCACCAGGGATGGGATGGACATAATAATTTACCCGAAGAAATAAAGGGCCAATGCAAAGATGTTGACCAGGCTAGCGCAGCATTGGTAACTGATTTGAAACAAAGAGGATTACTGGATGAAACACTTATCATTTGGGGTGGTGAATTTGGAAGAACTAATTATTGCCAGGGATTACTCACAAAAGATAACTATGGCCGGGATCATCATCCGCGTTGTTTTACGGTGTGGATGGCCGGCGGTGGCGTTAAACCCGGGGTATATGGTGAAACAGATGATTTTGGTTATAACATCGCACAGAACCCGGTGCACGTGCATGATTTTCATGCAACCATTTTAGCACTGATGGGTATTGATCATGAAAAACTAACGTTCAGGCATTTGGGAAGAAGATATCGCTTAACGGATGTAGCCGGGCAATTGGTAAAAGGTATTATGACTTAAACGTTATTGCGAATGCAGTGGAGCAATCTGTCGATTATAAATTAGAGTTGTTTAAGAAAAGTGCTAGACGTAAATGTATTAACTTTTTAGTCGTTTAATTTTATTAAAATAGTCTTTATGTTGCAATCAGATTGCTTCGTTCCTCGCAATGACGATGCAGTTGCCTGTCAACAAAAAATAAAAATAAAAAACAAAGTTTTGAATTTAATATTTGAAGTTATATGAACAGGAGAAAATTTGTACAACAAACATCGATGGCTGCGGGAAGCATGTTGATTATGCATGGCCTGTATGCAAAAAATAAAGAAAAAATATATGGCTACAACAACATGCTGTATACATTGGATACAAACTGGAGCCAGGCAGATGCGTCAAAATATCCTGTAAATGATTGTCATGAAATGGTGCAGGATAAACATGGCCGAATCATTTTACTCACCAACGAAACAAAAAATAATATTCTTATTTATAACACGAAAGGAAAACTCCTGGACACATGGGGTCACGATTTTCCCGGCGGTCATGGACTTACGCTGCATAATGAAAATGGTACTGAATATTTATACATTACTGATACCGTAAAACACCAGGTATATAAAGCCACAATGGATGGAAAAATTCTGCTAACGATTGATGCGCCGTTAGAGGCTAATGGCATCTATAAAAAGCAGGAAGAGTTTGTACCAACAGAAACAATCATTGATGAAAACGGTGATATATTTATTGCGGACGGGTACGGCGCACAATATATTATGCAGTATGATCAGCAAGGCAAACTAAAAAATTATTTTGGCGGCCGCGGTGATGGCGACGAACATTTGGATAATGCACATGGCATTATCCTAGATAAAAGAAAGCCTGAAATAACATTACTGATTACCGACAGAACACGCAACTGTTTTAAACGATTTACCAAAGAAGGAAAGTTGTTGGAAGTGATAAAACTTCCGGGTGCATGTGTATGCAGGCCGGTAATTCACGGCGATCATTTATACGCTGCAGTATTGCGCTCACCTGATCTTAGTGCCGAAGGAACAGGCTTTGTAACTATCATGGACAAGAATAATAAAGTAGTAAGTAACATTGGCGGCAGCGAACCTGTTTACACAGACAATGTTTTGCAGCCAATGCATCAAACTGAAAAAATATTTGTGCATCCGCATGATGTATGTGTTGACAGTGATGAAAATTTATACGTAGCGCAATGGGCATCGGGCAAGGTGTATCCATATAAATTAAAAAGAGTATAAAAAAACCTCACTCCCAACCCTCCTCAAGGGAAAAGGATAAGAAAATACATTTAATGAAGCTGAAGAATATTCTTTCCACTGCGCTTATACCTCTAAATTTTTTATTATTATTTTTTTTCGTCTTCAATAACCAGCTTGTTGTTCCAACATGGTTGCAGGTATTGGGTCGAATGCACCCGCTAGTATTGCATTTTCCAATTGTATTAGTGCTTATATATTTCGTAGTAGCTTTAATTGGTCCGAAAAAAATCATGTCAGAAAACTGGTATGTTGAACTTGCTGAATGGTTATTGGTTTTTGCAGCGTTTACTGCAGTATTAACGGCTTTAATGGGTATGCTTTTGTCAAAAGAAGGCGGTTATGATGCAGACAGCATTACCGCGCATAAATACACAGGCACTATTACTTCATTCATTCTTTTTATCGTTTATTTCAGTAGAAATTTCTTAGAACAAAAACAGATTTTATTCAAGCTGGCAGCAGCATGTGCAGCATTCATTATTATATGGGCCGGACATCTGGGCGCCGATATAACACATGGAGAAAATTTTGTACTGGCGCCTGTTACGCCTTCACATGTAAAACCACAGGTTGGCTTAAATGATGCATTTATTTATGCTGATCTTGTTGAGCCAATACTCGAATCAAAATGCATGGGTTGTCATAACAGCAGCAAAGCAAAGGGTGAACTGGTTATGGAAACAAAAGAGTTGCTGATGAAAGGTGGAAAAAACGGTAAGCTTTGGGACACTACAAAAGCAGATCTTGGTTTACTGATGCGCCGCATTCATTTGCCTGCGGAAGAAAAAGAACACATGCCGCCTTCGGGTAAGCCGCAATTAACTGATGAAGAAGCAGCAATTTTATACGAATGGATAAGAGAAGGATCTGTGTTTGATAAGCAGGTAATTGATTTGCCGGTAACAGATACGCTGCGCATACTGGCATCAAAAGTTTTAAAGCAATCGTCTGACGAGGTATATGATTTTGCAGCGGCGGATGAAAAACAGGTTAACAAGCTCAGCAATAATAACAGGGTAATTACGCCACTTGCAATGGAATCGCCGGCGCTGGTTGTAAATTTTTATAATAAACCTTTTTACAGCAGTAAGCAATTAGAGGAGCTGCAGCCTTTAGCTACGCAAATCGTTGAACTCAACCTCGAGAACATGCCCGTTTCAAATAATGATATTAAAACGATTGCGCAATTCAAAAACCTTCGAAAACTCAATCTTAATTTTACTGCAATAACCGGCTCTGCATTAGAGCAATTAAAAAACCTTTTGTTTTTAAAAAGTATCTCGTTATCCGGTACGCCAATAAAACCGGCACAGTTAACGGTTCTTACATCATTACCCAAATTAAAAGCTGTGTATTTATGGAACACGAATGTTGAGCGTAGGGATATTCAGCCACTGGAAGAAAAAAATAAAAATATTACTTATCAAACCGGATTTAAAGGAGACAGCACAATTCTTAAACTAACACCACCAATTCTTGAAAACGAAGATTTTGTTATAACAGAGGCGACGCCACTTAAACTAAAACATTATATCAAAGGAACCGTGATAAGATATACGCTTGACGATAAAGACCCTGACAGCTTATCATCAACTGCATATGACAAAGCGATTGATATGAATTCCGACCTCACATTAAAAGCGAAGGCTTACAAACCGGGCTGGATAAGCAGTGATATTATTGAGCAACATTTTTTTAAAGGCAGCTATCATGCTGATAGTGCGGTATTGCTTTCAAAGATTGATGATAAATACAAAGCGAATGGTGCAAAAACAATTATCGACGGTGAAAAAAGCGACATGAATTTTGCAAGCGGAAAATGGCTTGGGTATCGGGAAAAACCAATGGAGGTGATGCTGATGTTTAATAAACCCGTTGAGGCCAGCAGCATAACATTAAGTATGTTACAACTAACAGGAGCATATATTTTTCCCCCTGCGCAGGTTGAAGTTTGGGGAGGTAATAATAAGAACAATTTAAAATTGTTAAGCAAACTAAATCCCGTGCAACCTGATGAAAAATCTGGACAGGAAAATCTCGCCGTTAAATGCAGCTTTGCTAAAACATCTGTATCCTGTATTAAACTTCTTGTAACGCCCGTAAAACATTTGCCTGCCTGGCATACAGGTAAAGGAGAAAAAGCATGGGTGTTTGTTGATGAGGTTTTTGTGAATTAGAAAAGGTTGATGGCCGTTGCCGATGATTAAATATTTCAATCATTTTGTAAATTCATTTTCAATATTACCCGTATTTAAGGTAGAAGCAGGCTCGAATAACATCACCGAAACTTCCGCATCTGCAACAGGTTTGTGTTCAATACCACGAGGCACAATTAAAAATTCATTTTCATTTACAAGTATTGTTTTATCGCGAAATTCCATTTTAAAACTGCCTTTGAGTACATAAAACATTTCGTCTTCATCGTCATGTTTATGAAATACAAATTCGCCTTTAAATTTAACAAGTTTAACATACTGCCCATTTAATTCACCGGCAACTCTCGGGTTCCAGTAGTCGTTGATAAGCGAAAGCGTTTCCTCAACATTTATTACATTGATAATAACATTTGGATTAATTAAGACTACTATTTCTATGTAAAATTTGTTATTAAAAGGCTGATTGCCGGTGCTCTTATCAACAATCAATCATTAACTGACACGAAACCTTTTGCAAGTTTCTGCCATTGTATTTTAGAAAAGCTGCTGATAGCAGCCATACCTACTGTAGTATGACGAATTTTATCTGTAAGTGATTCCGTATCATCATTAGGCTTTACATTCCGGTCTATAATGAGTGCGCTTACCTTGTTCCCTTCACGCGTTATAATAAAATTGCTTGTCGCCGAATCGTCGTAGAAATGAGCAACATTCGATTCATCATGCAAAGGATTGTTTGATGGCCGCGCACGAATGCCAATGCTCTGCATGTCTTCTTCATTCACTTCTTTTAACTCTTCTATGCGAACCCAATCATAACCTTCACCTTCTTTGCTGCCCGGCCCGGGTATATCAATCCTGATATAGTCGCCTTTTTCCGCAGCCTTTTCTATCTCATTGCCGTTTATATCCACGAGTTGAAATTTTGCACTTATCATTCCTGCTACATGGTGCCAGTTATTAATTTGCAACAATCTTTTTTTAGCAACGCCATAAAATTCATTTGCCTCAGTATCATTTTTTAATTGAACTGACGACTCCGCCTCAATTTCCTTCCCCGTGTATTGTGCAAGTACAACGCCTGTAAAATCTTTATGTTCCATAATTATTCTTTAATAAATTTTAAAGATTTAATTCTTCATATTCTGCAACATCAATTATTCTTACCACACAAATTATTCATTCAGGATATTGTAGAACAATTGTTGCGCCACATTGTGCGGCGGTGTTTAGTTCAGAAGAAATAATCCATTTAGTCAATTAGAAAGACATCAGCCTTAAAGCGGGAATAAATACATTTGAAATAAAAAAATTTAAATATGCATAAATATTATTCTCCTTTAAGCGAGGTTGGAAAAACAAAGCGCATTGCCGTTGTAACCGGCGCATCAGGAAACCTTGGGCAAGCCGTTGTAAAGAAATTTATTGATGAAGAATATTTTGTTGTGGGAACGGTGGTTCCAAATGACCCGACGCCGTTAGATTTTCCCGCAGATAAATTTGAAAAAGTTATTGTTGATTTAATGAGTGAAGAACATTCACAAAAATTTATTGATGAAGTTATTGCAAAACATGGAAGTGTTGATGCAGCCGTTTTAACCGTTGGTGGTTTTGCAATGGGAAAAATTGCTGATACAAAAACAACTGATATCACCCGGCAATTCAAATTGAATTTTGAAACAGCTTATAATGTGGCCCGGCCCCTATTTATGCAAATGCTGCAACAAAACAGCGGCAGAATTTTTATTGTTGGTTCAAAGCCGGGACTGCATGCAAGAAACAGTAAAGGAATGGTAGCTTATGGTTTGGCGAAATCGCTAATATTTCGTTTGGCTGAATTGATGAATGATGAAGCAAAAGGAAAAAATGTAATTACCAGTGTTGTTGTACCCAGCACAATTGATACACCGCCTAACCGTAAATCTATGCCGGATGCCAATTTTGATAACTGGGTAAAACCGGAAGCTATCGCAAACATTATTTACTGGCATTGTACCGATGAAGCATCCGTGATTCGTGAGCCGGTGATAAAAGTATATAACAACGCCTGAATTATGTTGCTGAAAGAATTAATACTCCAAACGAAATGCCTTAATGAGCTGCACGGATTTTATAAAAACATTCTTCAGTTACAGGTAACACAAACTGACTCAACAACTATTTTAATTAAAGCAGGCAACACTGCATTAACCTTTCAGCAAACACATAGTACTGTAAATCCATTTTATCATTTTGCTTTTAATATTCCTTCTAATAAAATTGAAGAAGCGCATGATTGGCTCAGAAATAAAGTAAAAGTACTTTGGATAGAAGACTACAAAAGCTATTTTGCTGAATTTACCAGGTGGCATGCAAGGTCTCTTTACTTTCTTGATCCAGCCGGAAATATTGTTGAATTGATTGCAAGATTTGATTTACATAATGCTGATGCTGCATTATTTTCCGCATCACAAATTTTAAATATCAGCGAAATAGGAATTGTATTGAATACTGGTAAGTTTGATGAAAGCATCGATAAACTGCTGCAGCAATTTCAGCTTAACTACTTCCCGAAACAACCGCCCATGCAGCATTTCAGAGCTATTGGCAACGACGAAGGTTTATTTATAGTTGTGCCGGAACAACGCAACTGGTATCCCACTAATATTAAAAGCGGAATTTTTCCCTTGTCAATTTTGTTTGAAAATAATAATACGCAATATCATTTGCAGTTATGAAAGTGTAGCCAATTTTATTTGCGTAATCGATCGGCAAAATTTATAAAGAAATGCTTACTTATTCATCATTTCAATAACGCCCGACCAGTTTTCAGGAACGCCTTTTTGAAGAAAATGAATTGAATTATTTAGAAAAAAATGCGCAGTACGGTCTTCGGGATTTATAGCCGTAACAGATTCAAAAGATTTAACGGCCTCTGCAAAAGATTTATTTAAATAATGATGCATGCCTTCATTAAAAACGGAAAGCAATTTCTCTTTTTTATGAATTTGCTCTTCATCGTCACTGTCAAAACATTCATGAATACCGATAGATGCCTGCTTGCCTTTTACCTGTACTTTTCCAAGATAACGCAGGTGAAAATTTTCAGGATGCTGTATTTGCTGCAATGTAATTTCACTCAATAAAATGCTGGCTTTATAATGTTTTGTAAGGCTTTCAATACGGGAAGCCGTATTAACGGTATCTGAAATTGTTGTTGCATCCAGCCGGTCTTTATCTCCTGTAATACCCATTATCAATGGACCTGTATGCATTCCAATTCCCATTTTTATAGTTGGTAAATCTTTTCAATTTTTTGCATCAGCATTAAACTGCCTGAATTCTTTGTTGCATTTCAATTGCGGCTGATCAAAGATTCTTCAGCACTTTCAGGAAAAAGTGCCATGATAGCATCTCCCAGGTATTGATTGATAAACCCATTATTATTGCGTATGATAGGCCCCATACGTTCATTGTAAGAACTAACAAACCGAAAATTTTCTTCCGGCGTCATTTGTTCTGATATGGAAGTATAATCTCGTATATCTGTAAAAAGAACGGTAACAATTTTTTCAACCTGGTCGCCAAATTTTACATCTGTAATAACTTTATGACCCAGCGAACCGATAAATTCATAAGGAACAAACTTTGCCGTTACTTCATACACACGGCGCATCGCTTCTTCTCTTTCATGTGCTTCCCGAATATTTTTTTCATACAATAAAGCGCTTTCAATTGCAGATGATGATTGCAATGCCAGCGTGGTTAAAAATTTAAGATCTGACGCGGCATATTGCATTGGTTTATCACCTGCTAAAATAATCGCACCCATTATTCTGTGCTTTACTTTCAATGCTGCGTAAACAATTGACTGCACTTTTGCATCAATAATTTCTGCATCACTTAAAGCGGTTAAATCACTCATAATTTCTGATTGTCCGCTTAAACCAATTTTAAGCAACACATCAGCATGACTGGCAAGTTTTCTTTATTAAATAATTCTTCACCTGAAGTTGCAGGAATTTGCAATTGTTTACTGTTCTCATCCCACAACACAACTACACCGCTTCTGATGTGATCAGATGCATTGCTTCATTCAACGGCTATCTGCGCAATTGCAATCGGGTCAATAGCTTGAGCAAGTTTATCAGAAAAATTAAAAACCATGTTTACTTCCTGGTAAAGAATCAATACTTCGTTGCCTAAATTTTTTCTTTCTAATTCTTTTTGCCAAGTAAAGTGAAGAAAGGATGCGATATGAATTGCTTTTTCATCGCCTTTTACCCAACCAATAATTTCGTCACTGCAGTTTTACCGGATGTTCATATTGCGTTAAAAATTCTTTATTGCCGCTTAAGTAAGTGTCTTTTTCATCGGTAATACTTATATGCGCTTTCATCTGTTCAATCAATGAAAGCACCAATGCCTCTGTTTGATTTTTTTTAGACAGAATATTTTTAAGCTTACCCTTGGCATTTATTAAGAATATTGTACGGATAATAGTTATTACAAACCCAATACTTCTCTTGCTTTATTCAAAATCACTTCGGGATCAAATGGCTTTGTCATATAAATATCGGCACCCACTTCCTGCCCTTTTTGCCGGTCCAGTTCCTGTCCTTTTGCTGTTAGCAAAACAATAAAAACATTATTCAGCACTAATTCTTTTTTTACTTTCCTGCAAACTTCCATGCCATTCATTTTAGGCATCATCACATCCAGAAAAACCAGTTGGGGTTTTCCTGTTTGAATAATTTCAAGAGCCATTTCTCCATTTTCTGCAGTTAAAAATTCAACACCTTCATCTTCCAGTTCTTCCAGTGTTTGTTCAATCAGCATTCGGATATGTGCGTTCATCATCTACAATTAAAATTTTTTGTTCCATTTTAATATTTTGATTTAAATTTTTATGTATATCAGTTTATTGGTAAATTAAAAACAACACATTCTCCAATCCTTTTTCAAAACGCAATGATTGAACAATCTCCTGTTTGTCCGAAAAATAGAATTAAGAATAATAATATCCGGCTGAGTTGAAATTGCTTTTTCCACCAATTCTTTTCCATCTGATTCTACAACCTGGTAACCTTTTGTCTGCAGCACTTCAGTTAACGTATCGTACCGGCAGAACTGTCTTCATCAACTACCATTACTTTTTTCTTTGATTTACCCTGCTCCAGTAATCTGCCTACTTCTGCAAACAATTGCGCAGTATCAATTGGCTTGGTAAGATAACGGTCAACGCCAATTCGGAATCCTCTTGCTTTATCCTGTACAATAGATAAAACAATGATAGGAATATCCATTGTTTGCGGATCATTTTTTAAAATAGCCGCCACATCAAAGCCATTCATTTCCGGCATCATTACATCAAGAATAATAAGGTCAGGCCGTTTTTTGCGAATCTTTCCAGCGCCAGCTTTCCATCTGTGCTTCTTCTATTATATATCCTGCATCGCTTAATTCCTGGTGCAGCAAAGAACGTATAGAATCATCATCATCCACTACGAGAATAGTTGCATTTTTGCCATTCATTTTTAATTTTGAAAATAGCCATTTGCTCTTTCAATTGCTTTACCAATTCATTTAAATGAATCGGTGTTTCCGCTGTTTTTTTGTACGATGGAACAAGCGGCAATGCGAATGAAAATGTGCTTCCTTTACCAGGTTCGCTTTCCAGCCAAATACGACCGCCATGATGTTCTACTATTTCTTTGCAAATTGGCAAACCTAAACCGGTGCCTTTTGGTTTATCAGTTAGTGTATCACCGCCAACCTGTTTAAATTGTTCAAACACGGCATCATAATCTTCTGTCGCTATTCCAATTCCTGTATCGGTGATGCTTACAATTGTTCGCATTTTTTTGAGCATAATTTACACGTAACAGAACCCTTATCTGTAAATTTTACTGCATTGGAAAAAAGATTAATGACTAACCTGTATCAGCTTATCCGTATCGCCGGTAATTTCAGGAATATTTGCATCAATATTTTTTACAAGCTTAATATCTTTTTGGTCGAAAAAAGATGTGGTTGCAGCAATAGCTCTTTCAGCCACTTCAGCCAGCGATACATTTTCCTGGTTCCATTCCATTTTGCCCGCTTCAATTTTTGCAAGGTCCAACACATCATTTATCAGATGCGTTAAACGTTCACCTTCAGAAATTACAACATTTAAATTTTCTGAAATCTGTTCTGTAGTTTTTTTAAGTTTGGCATCTGAACTATTCAGTGCAGTAAATATTTTTTCTTCTAATCTTTTCTTAATTATTTTGGCAAAACCCAAAACAGAAGTAAGCGGCGTTCTTAATTCATGACTTACTGTAGAAAGAAATGCACTCTTTGCTTCATTGGCTTTTTCAGCCGTTTTGCTTGATGCTTCTGCTTCCATTTTTGCCTGCTTCACATCTTCAAAAACTGTGCATTTTTTAAAGCAACACCAACAGAAGAAGCAATGGTAGTAAGCAGGCGCAAATCATTTTCATTAAATCGATTTTCCTGTTCTGTGCTTTGAACGCTTAACACACCAATAATTTCATCACCTACAGGAATGGGAACGCCGAGATAAGAAGCCGCCGGAACACCTACCTGCTGAATACCGAGTTTTTCTGTTTTTGCTCTTATATCCTTATTAATAAGAAGCGGTTCACCTGACAATAAAATTTTAGAAGTAAGTCCTTCACCAATTTTTCTTGAAGGCATTACTTCGCCATATTGATAAGGAAAATTTATGATTCTTGTTTTCTTATCTAATAAAGCGAGATAAACAATATTTGCCTTGAATAAATTCTTCATCTGGTCGCCCACCAATTGTATTAATTCATCAGGATTTAATTGGGAAGCCAGCGCTTTACTGATGCTGTTCACAGTACTTAACTCAGTGGCTCTTTGTTTTGTTTCTGCAAGCAAAACAGTTGTTTCATCAAATAAATGCGCATTCTGCAGTGCTACTGTCATGCTGTTTGCCAATGTTTCCAACAAACGTATATCTGAAACACTGAATGCATGTTCAATATCTATATTTTGCAGACTTACATATCCTTTTACTTCGTTTCCGGAAAGCAGCGGAACAAACAAAAGAGACTTGGGCATTTTTGAATCTCCAATAGCTTTTATTCCAAATTCAGTTCTGGCAGCTTCTTCCGTTTCAATGTAAATAGTATGGCGCTCGGCAATAAGTAATTCACGCATACCTCCAATAGGTCTTGACGGAAAATTAAATTTTTCCCCGTTTTCAAACGCATAATTAAAATGTTCGGTTCTTGTGCTAAGATCAAAGCTTGCAATAATTACAGCCTGCGCACTAAACAATTGCCGTAACCGATCACCTACCAAGTCATAAATTCCCTGCATGTCCATTTCTCTAACCAATCCATCTTGCACACTATTAATTACTGCTAATTCTGCAGTGCGTTGCTCGGTTTCCTTTAGCAAGCGATTTGTTTCATCAAATAGTCTTGCGTTTTCCAATGCAACACTCATGCTGTTGGCAAGTGTTTCAAGCAACCTTACGTCTGACTCGCTAAAAGCATTTTCAGTATCGATATTCTGCAGGCTTACATAACTTTTTACTTTATCGCCAATAATAAGAGGAACAAATAATAATGATTTAGGATGCTCCGTACCGGACACCACATTCATACCAAATTTTGATGCAGCTTCTTCAAAATTAGTATTGATAAGAATTTTTTCTTTTGATGTTATCAAGTGTTCCCTTAACCTGTCGTAAGGTCTTGGGTTCAGATAAAAACGTTCACCTTTTTCGATGGCATAATTAAAATATTCCATCTTTTTTTCTGCATCTAAAGTTGCTATTATAACCACCTGCGCATTGAACACATCTCTTATGCGATTTCCAACCAAATCATAAATAGATTGTATATCGAGTTCTTTTGCAAGACCATCCTGTACACTATTTATCACAGCAAGTTCTGCCGTGCGTTGTTCAGTTTCTTTTAAAAGCCTTGTAGTTTCATCAAACAAGCGTGCATTTTCCAAAGCAACGCTCATGCTGTTGGCAAGTGTAGTAAGAAGGCTTACGGCAGATTCAGAAAATGCATGCTCATGATCAAGGTTCTGTAAGCTGATGACACCTTTTACTTCGCTGCCCGCTATCATGGGAACATATACTTGTGATTTTGGTATTTCCCCTAGGATTATCTCATTATCGAAATCACGCAGTTCTTTTTCTACGTTTTCATTATGCAACAAAACTTCACCAGTTTCAATAACATGTTTTCTGAAGCCTTTGGCTTGCCGGGCGCCTATCAATGTTCTATCCCCTTTCTCAAATGCATATTTGTCTTCAATCAGGTGTTTATTCTTATCATAAGTAACGATATCAATAACCTGCGCGTTAAATATTTCACGAATTTTTTCTCCAACTAACTCGTAAATAGATTTAATATCAATTTGTGCCACCAGCCCTTCCTGTACACTATTGATTACTGCGAGCTCGGCATTGCGTTGTTCGGTTTCTTTCAACAGGCGTTGTGTTTCATCAAAGAGGCGTGCATTTTCAAGAGCAACACTCATGCTATTGGCAAGTGTTTCTAATAATTTTACATCCGAATCATTGAATGCATTTTCCCTGTCAACATTTTGAAGGCTTATATAACCGGTAATTTTTTCGCCAACAAGCAACGGCATAAATATTCCTGACTGCAAAGGCTCAGTACCCGGCACAACTTTTTTCTGAAACCACGAGAAAGCTTCTTCCTGATTTCTGATAAGAATTTTTTGCCTGGTATTAATAAGCTGCCTGCGCACATTATCAAAGGATCTCGCAACAGGATATATACGCTCTCCTTTTTCAATGGTATAACGAAAATGCTCTGTTCCGGAATTATGATCAAAAGTGGCAATAAGAACAGCCTGCGCATCAAAAACATTTCGGATACGCTCACCTACAAGATTATAAATTCCCTGCATATCCATTTCGCTTACCAATGCTTCCTGCACGCTGTTTATTACGGCGAGTTCTGCAACACGCTGGCTTAACTGAGATGTTCTTTCTTCTACCGTTTTTTCAAGCTCTGCATGTTTAGCTTTTAACTTTCTTGTACGCGAGTCTATTAAAACATAAATAATAAAAAGTGCAGCCAAAGCATATAACAGGTAAGCCCACCATGTGCTGTACCACGGCGGCAAAACAGTAAATGAATAAACCGATTCCTCGCTTGTTTTATGATAGATATTTTTTGCCCTTACATGAAATGTATATTTTCCTGCAGAAAGATTGGTGTATTCTTTATAAGTATTATTTCCCCAGTCACTCCAGCTTTTTTCAAATCCTTCGAGCCAGGTTTGATATTGCGTTTTATCTTCCTGGTCAAAAAACGGTGCAGCATATTCAAAGCGTAATGAATTGCTGTTGTGTTTTATTTCAGGAGAATTATTTTCTGTATTTAAACCAGGATTTAAATTTTGTTTATCGGCAGTAATACTTCTGATTAATGTTTTGTAAGGCTGGTCAACATTGGTTTTTATTTTCTGGTCGTACCGAATAAGTCCATCATTTGTAAAAAACCAAACGATACCATTTTTATCAGGATATAAATTTTGAATAGATTGACCAATTACAGGTAAAAGAGATATAGTGTCTAATTGATAATTACCGCCGCTCTCCGGTTTAGCAATAATGAATCTTGTATTATCAATGGTTCCTGCAGCCATCCATAATTTTCCGGTACTATCTGCAACTGCATTAAAATTTGATATGCCCTGGAAGCTTGCTTCTTCAAAATTATTTTTCTCTTTATTATAAGTATAAGTAGCAGAATCGGAAGCAAAATAAATTTTCTTTTTGATAGCGAATACAAATGACAATGGTCTTTTTAAGCCCTGTTCAGGTCCAAAATTTTCAACACGTGTTTTTGGTATGTCTGGATTTCCCTGTTCATCAACAGAAATAGTTATACGATATGCAGTACCATTTGAAGTTACTGTCCACATACTGCCGTCATCATCTTCTGCAATTGTAAATATTTCACTTTTAAAGCCGGGTAAATAACCAAGATATTTCCAGCCTTTTAGGTTAGAAGCATCGCGAATAAAAAGTGAAATTCCAAAAGAAGAGCCTGCAAAAAGAATATTAGGATATTTTTTTGAAATTGCTAATGCTGAAATTTTCAGGTTGTTGCTAACAGAAGGTTGTATTAATATTACTTTTCCATCTTTAATCATATACAATCCATTGCTGGTAACAAGTACTGTATTTCCATCTGGCAATACAGTAAACACCTGGTCTTTAGGTATAAGATTGTTTAATTCAAATTTTGAAGCGGACGTGATTGAACTGCAATAAATTATTATTAGTACCCACATATAAAGTACCATTGGCGGCACGTGCTACAGATAATGGTCTTGCATTAATGCCGTTTTGTGCATTAAAAACAGTGAAGGGAGAATTGAGCGCTAATTTTGAAATGCCATTATCAAGCCCAAGCCATACAGCGCCTTTTGAATCTGCATAAATTGAATAAATAATATTACTTGGCAAACCGGAATTAACCTGGTTAATTACCTGCACAATTTTTCCCTGGGGATCTATAACAACCAAGCCGTATCCTAATAGTGAAAACGCATAATTTCCGTTAATAGGAATTCCCTTATAAAGCATGTAATCTTTTATAAGGCTATCGGCTTCGGTTTTAAAAGGCTTGAAATTTTTTCCATCGAACAAATACATGCCATGGTTAAATGTGCCTATTAAATATTGTTTTGAAGAAGTTGCATTTTGTGAAGCATCATTTATGTATGGCAACATTACCTGCATTCTGTCTGCACCTAAAAATTCACTTCCGGGAATCAATGCAAGTGAATCATTCTCCATTTTAAAAAGACCGCGACCTTGTTCATGAACATAAAAATCATCCATCCTCATAAAATGTGTACATGAAGTGCGTAACGGGCTGCCAGGTTTTTACTGACCATGATGCATTTTTACCAGAACCATTTTTTGTTAAGCGAAACAACCAGTCTCTCGATTGAAAATAAATTCCTTTATCTGTAATTTGTGTAGTCCATACATCAGTAAAATTTCGTTTATCTTTTGGCACATATTGCAAAAGAGAATGCTCATACGTTGTGCCGATACTGTCTTTATCCAGGTAACCAAAATCACCAAGACCGCCATAATATATAACACCATTTTTATCTTTAGCAAGCGACCGTATAACGGCTGAAGCAGGCGGGCAGGGTATTACTGCCAATCTAACACCATCGTATTGCCAAAGATTGGTCTTTGTTTTATTCTCACCAAAATACATCATGCCGTCATTGTCTTCTATAATGCTCCAGTTTATGGAGTTGAGACCGCCTATACATCTTTGCCGTATAATTGGTAATAAACGGCAATCCTTTTTCTGATTCATTTTGTGCAAGCGCATGAAGAGAACCGGCGATGAGAAAAATAAAAAGCAACGAAGTGAAACAAAAAAGCATTTTGCTTCTCATAAGAATAGTTTTTTTGTTTGCATATATCTGAATAAAAGAAGTGCCTTTGTTAATATAACTTTTGCTGTAATAAGCCGGGAAATTTCAGCAGTTGAACTTGATAAAGTAAATATAAGTAGTTTTTATAAACAGAAAACATTTTAGCAACGAGCTTAGGTTACATTATTAAATCATGTGTGAATATTACCAAGATCAACGCAACGTACAACCGATGACTATCTACCGGCACAAAAGCGCTTAAACGCTGATGCAGGTTACTGTAACATTTGCCTGCACTAATTTACATCTTCCATCAATTTTTTAAGACTGTTCAAATTAGCCTCCCGTGAGTTGACTTTTGTAAAACTTCTTTTTATCAATTTTAAAATAGTAACAGTTTCGTGCCATGAGACATAAGTAGAAGAATCGTTTTCAGAAGGGGAAATAATAATTAATGATGCTGCTGCAGGCGCATCGTTTAATTTTCGTGTTAGCGATACTGCAAGCGGGCTAATATGATGCAGTGAATAATATTGGCCGGAACCCAATATTGCAGTTTGATCAATCGTATAATCGCCCGAAATTTTAATATTCCTGTTGAGGAAATCTGTGTTCCATTTTATCCAGTTATGCAGATCATTAATTTGTTTTGCCACATCATGCAACTGCGCTTTAATAACAATATCCCTTTTGTTATTAAACGGAATAAAACTAAAAAGTATAATTAAAGCAATAAGTGTAGCAGCGATAATAAGTTTTTTCGCTTCCATATTTACATTACATAAAACTAATTATTCAACGCAGATATCATTGCGCTTACTTCAGCCTCATCAGCAATATACACATTGCCGTAATCATTTACTTCTTTATTAATGTATGTAACTGGATTTGGTACAATCTTTCTTGCTGAGGAATGAAATTCTTTTGCGCCACTCTCCTTTTTAAGCTTTGCTATGTTTGATGATTTTACACCGGCGCCAGGCATTATTATTATCCTTTCTCCGGCCTGCTCAACCAGTTGCTTTAATAATGCTGAAGCATCCGGCGCCGCACTTTTTTGTCCCGATGTAAGTATGCGCTCACAACCGCAGCTGATAATATCTTCCAGTGCTTTCAAAGAATCGGACGCACAATCAAAAACACGGTTACAGGTAACGCCCATTGGCCCGGCCCATTCAACAATGCGTTTTAATCTTTCCGTATCAATCTCAGCATTCATCTTTGAAATTCCAACGGAAATCCCGTCACAGCCTAATTGCCTGCACATTTCAATATCATTTTTTAATATCTCAAATTCTTCATCACTATAAAAATAATTTCCCGATCGCGGTCTCACGATCGGGTATAATAAAATAGAAATTTTTTCTCTTACCAGTTTAATAGTTCCATAGCTTGGCGTTGTACCGCCTTCAACCGGGTTATCACATAATTCAACACGCACAGCACCGCATCTTTCAGCAATTAAACACGATTCAATGTGAAAGGCGCAAACTTCTAAAACTGCTTTATCACTCATTATTTTTACTTTAGTTTTTACTTATAATTAATTTGAATGAATCATCAACATCTATATTTTGCCGGTTTAACTGTTTGAATAATTTCGCTGTTTACCCAACTCTTTTTATAGATCATAATATTTTCGGGTAAGCAACATTATCTAAAAATTCAACATGCAACTTCCCGGCATTGCCCGTTTATTTATTGCAAAACTTAAATTAATTTTTTCATATGGCGTAAGAATTCCGTTCAATTTGTAATTGCACCAGCTCTTGCCCATTTTGAAGGTATGCTTCAAACAAATGCAAATCTTTTCCAAGATCATCTGGCAACAAGCCCACTCACCACGTTTTGCGGTAATTGGTTTTGTTCGTTGTTTTATCACTCGGTCAAAACACTCATCAAAACTCCCCATACATTTTCAGCTACTATTTTAGCACCTTCTGCATTGGGATGAATTCTGTCAGGCTGATTTAACGATGGCACTCCACCAACACCTTCAAGAAGAAAGGGTACTAAAGTCATATTATTTTTAGCAGCAAGCTTGGGATAAATTTCTTTGAATTGGTTTGCATAATTTTTACCCATGTTCGGTGGAATCTGCATGCCTAATAAAACCAATTTTACACCAGGATATTTTGCTTTCACTTTGTCAATAATGTCCTGCAAATTCTTTTGCGTTTCCTGCGGTGGAATTCCGCGCAAACCATCATTAGCCCCCAGTTCAAGCACAAACACATCAATCTTTTGTTTTAGTAACCAATCAATACGGCTTTTGCCGCCGGCAGATGTTTCGCCGCTCACGCCACCATTAATTGCTTTGTACGGCAAATGCATCGAATCAATTTTATCCTGTATTAGCGATGGAAAAGATTCTGAAACGTCATCCAAACCATATCCGGCAGTGAGGCTATTACCAAAAAATAAAATTGTTTTTGTTTTAGATGATGTTGATTGCGCTTTCTTTTCTGCAGCTGCTGGCTGATAATTTGCCCGCTTATTTTTTTCACCACATGAAAGCAGAAAGATTATACATAATAAAAAAGAAGCTGTATTTAAAAATCTGCCTGTCATAAAATATTTTTATTCTTTATTCAATTAATCACTTCTGTCCGCAAAATTTCAAGCGGAGATTTTCTTAAAACTTCGCGACTGTTAAACAACCCTATTACAACTGTTATTATTGTAATGATAGAAAATAATATACCAGCAGGTAAAAGATTTGGCGTGAATGGAAACTTAAATTGATATTTTGCGAGCAGCCAACTGCATCCTCCTGCGATTAATATTCCTGTAAGCGCAGACAGTACGCCAAGAAAAAAATATTCTATAATGGTTATAGCAAGCATTTGCTTACGGCTTGCACCCAATGTGCGCAACAATACACTTTCCTGCATGCGCTGATATTTGCTTATGCGAACGGAAGCAATTAATACAATCAATCCTGTTATTACGCTGAAGCTTGTCATAAAATGAATTACATATCCAATCTTATCAAGCACTTCGTCTAATGTTGCCAATACAAGACCAAGGTCAATAATGGACACGTTTGGAAATTGCCGTACAACAGCCTGCTGATATTTGGCAGATGCCTTGCTCGAAGGCACACGTGTAAGCAGCACATGAAACTGCGGCGCATCTTCTAAAACACCTGCAGGAAAAACAACGCGAAAATTTGTTTGTATCCTGTTCCAGTCAACATCTCTTAAACTTTCAACAACCGTAGGTATAAGTGTGCCCTGTACATTAAAAACCAAATGGTCACCAATTTTTGCAGGAATGCTTTGCGCAAACCTGTCTTCTAATGATATCGGAACATATTCATTTGTTGTATCTGCTTTTCCTATCCATGTGCCTGCAATAATTTTTTCGGGTTCAGTAAGATAATCACGATAAGTAATTCTGTATTCACTATTAAATGCCCATCGCGAATAAGGTAACGTAGTATCGTTCTTCACATCTTTAGCGGTCTTGCCATTTATTTCCTGCAAACGCATTGTAACAATCGGCACCTGTTGCAAAATCGGTAACCGTTGTTGCTGTGTAAAAAGAGTAAGCTGTTTTTCCTGGCTTGTTTGAATATCATACACTACCATATTTGGCTGATTGCCGCTGGCTGAAATTGTTATGCGTTTAATAAGCATGTCCTGTACAAAATAAATTGTACAGATAAAAGCAGTACTTAAACCGATAGAAACAATAAGAATAATTGTTTGATTATTCGGGCGAAATAAATTGGCAAACCCTTGTCTTAATAAATAACTCCACGAGTTGCGAATGATGATGCGTATTATCCGCATTAAAAAAAATGCAGCGGCTGTGAGAATAAGAAAAGCAAATATTATGGCAATGGTAAAAAATATACTTTGCATCACATCGCCTAATTGTATGTAAGTATATCCTGCAACAAATAAAAGTATAAGCAAACAGATAAGCCATGTAAACGGGTCGCGCAAAATATTTGTTTTCTCTTCAGATATTCTTAATGTATTTAATGGTGATATTTTTCTTGTGGATATGAGGGGAAGTAAAGCAAACAAAAGCGAAATCATCAAACCAAGAACAATACCCTGCATTACTGCACTCCATGAAATGCTTACATCAATTTCAAAGGGCAGGAAATCTTTTAATACCACAGGTATTACACGTTGTACAAGCACACCAACAAATGCACCGGCAACAGAGCCAATAAATGCTATTGCAAGTATTTGAATCAGGTAAATAAAAAAAGCCTGCGAAGCGCTTGCGCCAAGGCATCGCATTATCGCAATAGAATTAATCTTTTCACGCACATACACATGAATAGAACTTGCTACACCCACGCAGCCCAACAGCAAAGCAATAAAAGCAACCAGTGCAAGAAAACGGGTAAGATCCCTGAAAAACCTGCCGATGTTTTCTTTCTCAGTAGCAACGGTGTAGTAATTCATTCCTTCCCGTTTCAGCACCGGCTTAATCTTATCAAGCAACTCACCTAAGTCAACTGCTTTATCATATTTATAATAATAACTGTAATTGGTTTGGCTGCCTGTATTCGTTAATCCTGTTTGCTGCAGGTATTGCAAAGGAATATATACAATAGGCGCAATGCTTGATGTTAAACCGGTTTGACGCGGCGCCTTTGCTAAACTTCCTGCAATTACAAATGTTACTTCGCCCAACTTTACTGAATCGCCAACGTTTGCATTAAACTGAAGCATGAGCGTTTTATCTACCAACGCTTCACGACTATTTTGAAAAGTAGCGACCCGCTCTTACAGGTATCGTTTCTAAATTGCCGTAATAAGGAAATCCGCCCTGCAGAGCACGTACTTGCACAAGCCTCGTTCCGCTGTCTTTAGGAAAATAAACCATGGAAGCAAAAGTGCATTCCTGCGAGCGTCGGTCACCAAGCGTATCATACAAAGGTCTTGATTTTGCGCTCACCGTATCATTGCCTGTTATAACAAGGTCTGCACCTAACAGCGTTGCTGCCTGGTAATCTGCATCTTTTTGAAGATTGTTTCTGAATGAATAAATCGCCACGATTGCTGCAATACCAAATATGATGGATGATACAAAAAGAAAAAGACGGCTGCGATTTTTCCTGCTATCCCGCCACGCCATTTTGCAAAGCCATGACAAGCGCAGGTTCTTTTTAAAGTTTATTCGTTCCCTGTCCATCTAATTATATTCTTTGCTCATTATTGTTTGCTCATCTGATATCACGGCCCCGGCTTTCAACCGTATAATGCGTTGCGTTCTTGCAGCCAACTCCGCATCATGTGTTACTATTATCAAAGTGGTACCTGCTTCTTTGTTTAAATCAAAAATAAGGTTGACTATTTTTTCACTTGTTTCTGCGTCGAGGTTACCTGTAGGTTCATCTGCAAATAATATTTTAGGCTGATTTGAGAATGCACGTGCCAAAGCAATCCGTTGCTGTTCACCGCCTGAAAGTTGAGACGGATAATGATGACCACGATCTGCCAATCCAACCTTATCCAACAATTCCATTGCCTTTGGTTTAATATTTTTTTCTCCGCGCAACTCAAGTGGCACCATTACATTTTCCAATGCTGTTAATGTGGGCAACAGGTGAAAATTTTGAAATATAAATCCCACTAATTTATTTCTTACCTGCGCCAGTTTATCTTCATTTAATTTACTTAGGTTGATATGATTTAATTCAACAAAACCGGAGCTTGCTTTATCAAGCCCTGCACACAAACCCAGCAATGTAGTTTTGCCGCTGCCCGATGGACCAACAATTGAAGCTGTTGAACCTTCAACTACAGAGAAGCTAATATTATTCAATACAGTTAACAGCTTGCCGCCGCTTTTAAATGTTTTTACCAGATTTTTTATGTTGAGAATTGTATTCACGTAATGCTATGTTTATTCTTTAAATTTTTTATTTAATGAAGCTAAAAACGAAAACAACAATCTTCTTTAACTAATGAAATTGCTTTCTTTTCGTGCTTTCGATCGGTTTATAATAAAGATAAAAACGTTGATAGTAATAGAAGCGTTAAGTTCTTTAACCGGCGGTAAAGGCCGCCCGTTCCGGGTAAACGATTCGTAAAGCTATTTTCCGATACAAAACTTACTGAAAATGTAATCCAATTGATCTTCATTGGTTATTTGGCCGGTTATTTCGCCGAGGTAATACAGGCAGCGTCGAATATCTAAGGCAATTAAATCGCCGGGTATCTTATCATGCAATCCGTTTTGTATATCATTTAATGAATCGAAAATTTTTTGCAACGCTTCATAGTGCCTGGAGTTTGTTATAATAATGTTTTCGGTTTCAATTGCACCGCTCATTACTTTATCAACCAGTTCTTTTTTTAAAATATTTACATGCGTATGTTCTTTAGCCGATATAAACAACGCTTCAATGTTCTGAAACTTTTTAATTGCATTATCGGCATCTAATAAATCAAGCTTGTTTCCAACGAGTATGAATTTTTTATCTGCAGATATTAGTTGCCTTTGTTCCTGTAAAACCTGTTCATACGTTTCGTGCGCAACATCAAATAAATAAATTACAATATCAGCATTACGCATTTTCTCCAGGCTTTTTTCAATGCCGATATTTTCAATTTCATTTTCACCTTTTCTTATGCCTGCCGTATCAATTAACCTGAATAAAACGCCTTCAATATTTATTATTTCCTCAACCGTGTCTCTTGTTGTACCTGCAATTTCGCTTACGATTGCGCGGTTTTCGTTTAGTAAAGTGTTCAGCAAAGTTGATTTACCTGCATTGGGTTTGCCGATGATTGCTACCTGTACGCCATTGCGAATTACATTGCCCAGCCTGAAGGATTGCATTAAATTATTTGTTACTTGTTGCGCTTCGTTAATCAAATTATACAATTGCGTTCTGTCAGCAAACTCAACATCTTCCTGCGAAAAATCAAGTTCTAATTCTATTAAAGCAGAAAATTTAAGCAACTGTTCGCGCAAATCTTTTAGTATGTTAGAAAACCCGCCGCGCATATTTTGCAAAGCTGTTTTCCGTGCCGCTTCTGTATTGCTGGCGATTAAATCAGCAACCGCTTCTGCCTGGGTTAAATCTAACTTGCCATTTAAGAAAGCGCGTTGCGTAAACTCGCCTGCTTTTGCAAGCCTTGCTCCTTTTTCAATACATACATTAATAATTTTTTGTTGAATAAAAGACGAACCGTGACAGGAAATTTCCACCACATCTTCACCTGTATATGAGCGTGGTGTTTTAAATAATGAAACAACTACCTCATCAATTGTTTCTGCATTATTTTTTAATATTCCAACATGTAAACTGTGCGATGGCTGCGTTGATAAATCTTTACCTGCAAAAATTGAATTAATAATCTCAACGGCTTTATTACCGCTCATGCGTATTACACCAATGGCTCCAATGCCTGGTGGCGTTGCAATAGCAATAATTGTATCATTCCAGTTATTTATATTCATTTAATTCGCTCAAAAATAATTTGTATTCAGTTTCTTTAATAAGATTTCTGCTAATTGACCACTTATATAGAATTTAAACAGCTCACAGAAAATCTAAGCATGCCCAAAAAAAATTCCTTCTTTAGCGGAAGGAATTTTTTGATTTTATTCAATCGAAATTATCGCAACGGAAAATATAAACCAGCCTGGAAGTTTACGTTATTAAAATTATCGAAGCCATTTTTCTTATAATTAACCATGTTATAATTGGCGCCTAAACTTAACCCTGCATTGCCTGTTGCATTAAACGGAACTTTAAATCCCGCTCCGCCTTGCAACATAAGACCTGCGCTGTTTTCCGAACCGCCAAATTCTCCAAGATATTGCGTAAAACTGATAAGCCCCAAACCTGCGCCTGCAGATATATAAGGTTGTATGGCCGACCGCTTTCCATTCAAAGGATATATAGCTGCCTTTGCCAACACCGGCATAATCTGTACAGAATTGCTTAGTACCGCAGAAGTAGTTTCATGGCTGCCTGTCTGGTATAAATCTCTCGGGTATTTTTCATAAAAATCCTGAAAACCCAAACCAAGCCCCACATCTACTTTATTACTTATGCCATAAAGTAAATCGCCTGTTACGCCACGCGGTGAACCTTTACTTATTACATCATTTTTAAAATTGCCCAACGGCATTGCGTAACTATAGTGAAGATTTAATTTCAATTCATGTTGCTGCGCCTGCACATTTAAACCAAGTGCAAGCAGCAAAAGCAAAACTGAGAACTTTAAAAATTTCATATACATTAATTTGTTTTATTTGGATTCTAAATAGGTTGACTGATCAAACAATGCCTTTACCGAAGCATCTGCGGTTGATGCATCAAAAATGCCTTCACCACGTATTAAGCCATTCCAGATCACATCAATTTTTCCTTTGGTATTTGCATTTTTTAAATCAAGCATGTCCACGCTTACAGCACCTTCTGTTACCTGGTAAATTCCAAAACTGTAAGGCACATAATAATCATAACCCCCATAACCCCAGTAATAAGGATCCCAGTATCCGCCATAATAATCCCAGTAATCATTATAGCCGTAATAGCCGGTTGCAGTATTATAAATGCGGTTTAAATTAATACCCAAATCTGGGTTGGAATTTCTGCTCACCAGCTTATAACCTTTGGCCTGCATGTATTTGTTCACAGCATCAATATACGCCTGGTCAACTGCTGTAAGTTCTTTGCGTGTTTGACCATTGTCTAATACATCTGCAGAATCGGAAATGCTGTAGGTTCTGTAATTGGAGAAGTTTACGGTTGAATCTCTGTTTGCAACGTAAATCCTCGATTCTTCCTGTGTTAAGTTGTTTAAAGGTTCTTTAGTACAACTTAAAAATGATGCAGTGAAAACAGAGAAAACTGCAATTAGTAAGTGTTTGTTTGTCATAATTTAATTCTTAGCTTATAAATATCTCAGATTAATAATCAAATAGAAACCGGGCGTTTAAAAAGGTTTAATGCACGCAAAGTTTTTAAGTTCTTTTTAATAAAAAAATCCCGGCTTCTTAAAAACCGGGATTACTATATATAATAAAAATTGAAACTAGTTTTAAAAACAGACTCTATTGTTTAAACAACGTGTGGCAATTCTATGGAGTACCTCTGCCACCGATTACAGCAAGTAATATGGCAACTATTGCAAGAACCAACAAGATATGTATCAGCCCGGTTGCGCTATAAACGAAAAATCCCAACAACCATCCGATGACTAATATTACTGCGATGATATAAAGAATACTTCTCATACTGTTTAATTTATTTGTTAATAATAAACAAATGAAATGTAAAAAATATGCCAGTTAATTATAACAGGTAGAAAAGCGTAGTAATGTTTTACGATAGAATTTATTGAGCATTTAATTCTACATCCGGTAGTATCTTACCTATGTTTGCAGATGATTTAAGCGGAAGTAAGACAGTGAAAACAGTATATTTATTTATTTCCGAATTTACTTCAATAGCGCCACCGTGTACCTGTACAATATTTAAGGTAGATGCAAGGCCCAATCCAATGCCATTCCGCTTTGATGTATAATATGGTTCAAACAGGCGCGGCAATTTTTCCTGGCTAATGCCGCTGCCGTTATCTGTAATTTCAATAAACACATTCTCCTTATCTTTTTTTATCACGATTGAGATTCTCCCGTTATTGTGCTCTATTGCTTCTATTGCATTTGTAAGAATATTTAACAGTGCTAGCACTATTTTATCAGGATCACAATAAACGGTAATTAAGTCTCTTGGATAGTCAACCTGCAGGTCGATGTTTTTTAAACTTATCCGGTCTCTTGAAATGTTTATAATTTCATCTACAACAGATTGCAGAATTGATTCTCTCATCTGCATTTCTGATGGTCTTGAACTGTTTAAAAGTTCTTTTATCAGTTCATTAATGCGCAAACTGTTCCTTCCAACAATATCAAGATATAAGGCACTTTCTTCAGGCAGCTCCAGTGAACGCAAATGCTCTACCGCAAGGTTAATGTTGTTGATAGGATTTCTTACTTCATGTGCAAGCGTTCTTACAAGCCTTCCGGTTGCTGCTAATTTTTCTGCACGCAGTGCGGCACGTTCGGCTTTTTTTATCAGGCTTATATCGTGAATAATTCCCTGGTAATATGTTTTTCCCTCAACGCTTCTTTCCTTTGTTGCAGAAATAACACATTGCTTTGGCTCATTTTTTTTATATCTTAATTCTACCTGCCAATCTTCTACGTAACCTTTATGCTTTAAATCTTCGGCAAGTTTCCTGGATGCATAATTATCAATGATCAGCTCCGGCAATTTAACGCCTAATAAAAAGTTCTCATTGCATGAAAGTAGTTTGCCAAAAGCAGCGTTAACTTCTGTAAAGGAAAGTTTTTCATCTGCCACAAAAAAAGCATCGCTCGATCTGTCGAATATATTGCGGTATTTTTTTTCTTTGGATCTTAGTTCATTCAGCGTTCTTGCACGATCTATTGAATAGCGGATTGACCGCTCAAGTTTTTCGCTGTTCAGTTCAGATTTTATAAGATAATCAAAGGCGCCCAGTTTCATTGCTTCTTCATCAATATGAATATCGCCTTTACCCGTTAATAAAATAAAAGGTGCATCTGCATTTAACATTACCGCCTCTTTAATAAGGTCTATGCCCGTTTTAGCGCCTAACCTGTAATCAACAAGATATACATCATGCTTTTCTTTTTTTATTTCATCCAAAGCATTCTTGTAGTTATAGCACCAGTCAATAACAAAATTTTTTCCCGGGATATTTTTTAGATAATCACTTGTAATAAAATAATCATCTTCATCGTCGTCAATAATCAATAAGTTAATATTCGTCATCATGGCGTGCTTACAAGTTGTGAAAAAATTATTACCTGTTTTTTTATTTTATTTAGCAACCAGGCGAGGAATGCTGTAATTATTTATTGTTTAATAACTGATATTCTTTTATTTTATTGTACAGCGTTTTCCTGTCAATCTTCATAAGTTTTGCTGCTTTACTTTTATTAAAATTAACCTGCTTAAGTGCTGCCAAAATAGTTTCATACTCGGCATCTATACTTGCAGATTTCAAATTAAGATCGCCGGCACGGCTCTTAACCGGGCTAACTGCTTGTACAGGCACCGGTGGCACTGCTTCATTCAGGGATGTAACTACCGACGATTGCGAAGGGATAAACTCATTTATCTTTTCGTAGTTTGTAATTTCAAACGGAAGACTCTTCAATTCTACTGCTTCGCCATCGGTTAATAAAACTGCACGTTTTACCACGTTTCTAAGTTCGCGCAGGTTGCCATACCAAACATAATTATTAAAGGCATTAATTACATCTGATGAAAAACCTCTTACATTTTTATTTAGCTCTTTATTTGTTACGCGTAGAAAATGATTTGCAAAATGCATGATGTCTTCCTTGCGTTCACGCAAAGGCGGAATTTCTATGCTAAATTCGTTGAAACGGTGATAAAGATCTTCCCTGAATTTGCCCGATTGCGTTGCATTCCATAATTTTTCATTGCTGGCAACAAGTATTCTTACTTCGAGTTCTATATCTTTTGTTCCGCCCACGCGCCGCATTTTTCTTTCCTGCACTACACGCAACAACGATACCTGCACTTCGTAAGAAAGATTGGCAATTTCATCGAGAAAGATAGTGCCACCGTTTGCTAATTCAAAGCTGCCAACTTTTTGGTTTAATGCACCGGTGAATGATCCTTTTTCATGACCAAACAATTCGCTTGCTGCAAGGTCTTTACTTAAAGCACCGCAATCAATCGCAATAAAAGGTTCATTTGCCCGCTTGCTGTGACGATGGATTTCGTTTGCAATCGCTTCTTTACCGCTTCCTGTTTCACCATAAATTATAACACTGTAATTGGTGGGCGCCACTAATCGGATTTGCTTTAAAATCTGCTGAAATACTGCGCTCGGCCCTACAACATAATCTTCAGCCATATCAAATTCCTGTTCTGCGCCGCCGCTGATTTTTACTTCACTCTTTTTTTCTTTGTTGGCAGAAGGCTGACTCTTTGCGCCGCCTTCATTAGCCATTGCTTGCCTTATGGTAGTTAATATTTCATCGGGAAACAAAGGCTTTGTAATATAATCATATGCACCGTGCCGCATAATTTCAACCGCACTTTTCACATCGCTGTAGCCGGTTATAATTAAAAATGGCAGGTTTGGATTTACAGATTTCATTTTTTTAAGTACTTCAAGCCCGCTTAAATCTTCGAGGCGTAAATCGCAGAGCACAATGTCCGGCTTATTTTCGTCGTACCACGATAATGCTTTTTTACCACTTGTAAAGTCAATTACTTCGTAGTTATTTCTTTCTAAAAACTTTTTTAAAAGAAGGCACATGTCCCTATCATCATCAATTACTAAAACTTTAGTCATTTAATTTTTTTTGCAATGAATAAATTATTTCTGGCGCTTTTACATTATACAAGTACAAGACCAATTTCAACTCCTTTGGATACACATTGTCTAAATGTCTCCTCAAAAATACACCAATGCGAATTGTGGAAGTGATTCCACGTAAATTACCAATCTACTTCGAATACTTTGATTTTTATTATGTAATTTAAATTAAGTAATTGTTTAATTGAGCTTCATAATGTATACAGGGTGTGGCATAGATTATGTTTTTAAAGAACAAATCCATTTGTTATCAACAAGTTTAAACAGGCACCAATTTCAATTGGCAGATTAAATTTTAAACATTAACGTGTGAAAAAAGTTTTAATAATTGACGACGAAATAGACCTTTGTATACTGCTCAAAAATTATCTTACCCGCAGGCATTTTGCTGTTGAAACATCTCATAGACTGGCCGACGGAATTAAGCAGGCACTTAGTTTTTCTCCTGACATTATTTTTCTTGATAATAATTTGCCCGACTCACAAGGCTGGACAAAAGCCGAGTGGCTATTAAATGAATTGCCGCAAGCGGAAATTTATCTCATCAGCGCTTATAAAAGTACGCCGGCATTGCCCGATAATCCGAGATTAAAAATTATTGAAAAACCTTTATCGCTTAAAACAATTGAAAAACTACTTGTCTGATGGTGCATTCATATTTAAGCGTATGTTATGGATAGTGTAGATATATCTCATCGTGACTTTATAGATATAACTAAAAATTATTCCCGTGCTGCAGAAGTGGTTAATCTTATCTATGTAAGCGATAAAGAAGCGGGCATTCTAAGAGTAAAAAAAGGAAACGGTTTTGTTTATAAATATAATAACTCGTCCTTAAAAGATAAAAATCAACTGCAGCGAATTAAAAAACTTGTATTGCCCCCGGCATGGAGAGATGTTTGGATTTGTTATTATGAAAACGGCCACCTCCAGGCAACAGGTTATGACAGTAAGAACAGGAAGCAATACCGTTACCATGCTTTGTGGACCAGTTTACGGAACGAAACAAAATTCCATCGTTTATATGAATTTGGCAAAGTGTTGCCTCAACTGCGTGCAAGAGTTGAAGAAGATATGCTGATAAAAGAATTGTCAGAAAAAAAAGTATTGGCAACAGTTTTAAGTTTAATGGAAAGAACGTACATACGTGTGGGCAATGCGGAATATGAGAAAATGAATGGCTCTTTTGGATTAACAACTTTAAAAGACAAGCATGTAAAAATTACCGGCAGCAAAATAACTTTTGCGTTTAAAGGAAAACGCGGCATTTCCCATAACATTTCATTACAAAATAAACGCCTTGCAAAAGCAGTAAAAGATTGCAGGGATATCCCGGGCAAAGAGTTATTTCAATATTATACTGAAAGCGGCGAACGAAGAGCCGTTGATTCCAGCATGCTTAACAATTATATTAAAGAAGCAACAGGCGCCGATTTTAGTGCAAAAGATTTTAGAACATGGGCCGGTTCTTTACAAATGCTGCGTTGCTTAAAATGTTTGGAAAAAGTAGAAACTGCAGCGCAGCGAAAATCGAATATTATTGCAGCATTGAATGAAGTAAGCCAGAAATTGGGCAACACGAGAACGGTGTGTAAAAAGTATTATGTACATCCGGGAATAATTGATCTGTATGAAAAAAATGAGATTGATAATTATCTGAAAGAATTAGACGGTATTGAAGAACCTAATACGCCCAACGTGTTAGCCAAAGACGAAAAAGTTTTAATGAAAATTTTGAAAGAATTTATAACATCAACTGCGAACCGGGATTCGTCTTTGGTGAATGACTTGAAAAAAAGTTTGAAGCAAAAATAAATTCACAGTAACAATCGCATATCAGAACGGGTATCCAATCGCAAGGTTAAAAATCAAATTATCTTTTCTCCATTGGCTGCTTCCAAAATCAATTTTATATTTTCCGGTAAGTGGTGTGTACGGTAATCGTACCGGAAAAGCAATATCAAGCCTTAGTACAAGAATGCTTATATCAAAACGCAAACCCACACCGGCATCAACGGCAAGCTGGTTTAAAAAGTTACTTGTAAACTTTGCACCAGGTCTTAACGGATCTTCCTTCAATGTCCACACATTTCCGGCATCAGCAAAAAGCGCATAGCGAACAATAGAAAATAATTTTGCACGATACTCAAACATGCCAAGCAGTTTTACATCACCTGGCTGATCAATTATAAACGAATCGCTTTGAAATATTGTCGTGGTAAGAACCCGGCCCTACCATTCTTGCTTTAAAGCCACGCAAATCACTTACACCACCAGCAAAAAATTCTTTAATAAAAGGCATATTAGAACTATTGCCATAAGCATAACCAACGCCTGCATCAAGTCTTGTATTGAATGATCTGAATTGATTCCCCAAACGCAGGTAATGTCGAAAATCTGCTTCAAATCGTACATACTGTGTAAATGGTGTACTGAAAATTTCTTTTTGTTTTCCTTTATTTGCATTACCACCTGTTATCAGTCCCAATACATTTCCTGATACATCAACATTGCCGTTAAAATAAAAATTATTGGTGTTTGTGTTTGGCTTTGCAAGAGAATTATAATTGTAGTTATATATAGAACCCAAAATAAATTGCTTTTCTATACTTCTTCCCAAAGCAATGTTTCTGTTAATCTGATCCTGAAAACTTTCTGTAATATTTGTTGGCTGTACATAATTAATGTTGATGGGCGTTAACTGCTGCTCATTTGTAATGCTGTTCTTCCATATATAACCATAACTGCCGGTTATTGAGGTAAGCAGGTATTCTGATGTTCGATTATATAACTGGTAGCCTGCACTAAATTTTGTTTGCGGCACGTAAGCACTGCTGGTGTTAAGATGAAACGGCGCAAGTATTCTTGGCAAATATAAATCTGCCTGAACACCCGCCGTAAGTGTACTTACATTTATGCCTGTAGATATTTGTTTTTCTATACCTGCATTTGCAGAAATAGTCAATAGTTCTGCCCCCCGCAATAAATTTCTATTGCGCCAGTTAATCGTAAACTCAGTACCGGTTGCATTGTTTGATCGCTGTAAAGCAGAAACCTCAAAGCGGATTGATTTTTTATTGGTAGGCGTTAGATAATAATATGCATCTAATGTTTGAGTTGAATCGCCCGGCTCAAAACGCACTTTTACAAATTTGTAAACACCTAAAGTAATTAATCGGTTGAGTGAAAGATTATGATCGGTTCGGTTATAAACATCGCCGGGTTTAAACACCAATGTTCTGCTGAAAACCTTCGGATTAAATTTATGATGCGGATCGATAATAGTATATCCTTCAAAATCTTTTGCGCCTATTAAACTTGTATCACTGTTTATGCTATAGTTGGTAAATACATAAACATCTTTTATATAATAAGGCAGCCTTGCGTAAGGCGGTGTTTCAGGTTTAACCCGCATATCAATGTCAACTTTATGATTGCCAACAGTTGAATCAACGTTTGCAAGTAAATAATCAGGACCAAAATAAAAAAACCCATGCTCTTTTAGGTTTGCATCAACTCTTACACGCTCATTTTTTATCATATCCAGATCATAAGCATCATCCTGCTTTAATAAAACCTCACCTTTTTTTAAAGCTGTAGTTTGTATTGCGCGTGCAAGTGCACTGGAATCGTTTGGATATGTTGTTGTATCAATTTTATATTGTGCGCCAACCAATGCCGTGTAAGTAACTTTTAATTTTTTATGTTTGACAGATGTGTCCTTTACAACAGAATCCTTAAAATATCCCTTATTATCCAGGTGATTTTGTATAACCTCCCTGTTTTTTTCAAGTGCAGAATAAGATGCAATAACCGGCGGCTCGCCCACTTTATATTTAAGCCAGTATTTTAAACCCTTTTTCTTTTTTGGTTCTTTAACCATATTAAATACGGTTAACTTAAATCTTATTCCAAGTATAGATGTATTTGGTTTTGGGCGAACCAGTGTGTGCATTTGTTCTTCAAGGTCTTTGCGATCGCCGCTTGAAATCTTTTCTGTTGATTTTATTTTTTCATTTGAACCGATAAACAAATTCTGGTTTGCCGCAAGATGTTTTGTATTGTCACACGATGCAACCAGCATTACAATTAATCCAAAGAATATTATTTTTCTAAAACTCATTTTTATTTTTTTGAATTCACTGTAAACATTTTAAACAGATTATTGCTGGCCTGTTTGCTGCTGCTGCGCCTGTTTAATCACCTGCTCATGTTCATTTACTTTCTGCTGTTTTGTTATTTGCCTGTTGCGTTTTCTTATTTGCTTTTTTGCTTTATGTCCTGTAAATAATTCTTTGAGTTTATTATAATCGAATGTCAGGATAAAGCTCACGCCTGTTTCAATCACCTGCCCGTCAATTACACCTTCGTATTGATTTAAACGATACACACGAATTAAGTAACGGCCATCTTTTGTAAGCTGGTAATCTACAGAAAGGTCGCCGCCGGGTGTTGATGAACTTTGACCAGCACTGCTTGGACCTTCGAGTTCAAAATTGCTTCCTACATTAACCCGCAGCCTGTCGTTCAACAATTTCTTTGAAACAGTTACATTTAAATCGGTTCTGTTGGCCGCAGCGCCTGTGGAATAATCTGTGCCTGATGTTAAACCGAAATTTATATCAACACCTTTTATTAAGCTTCCGGCAAGCTGGTTAAGCTGATCAGTTAAAATGCGGCTTGCACTTTCTCTTATAGAACCTTCAATTCCACCGCCACCACCGCCGGAACTTGCAAACGGATTTTCCTGCACAAATCTGCCGAGCAGCAATAAAGCAAAAACCTGTTTGTTTAATTCATTCTGATCTGCACGAACCTGTTGCAATTTTGTATCTACATCACTCCATTCAGTTGCCTGTCTGTCCGGCAAAGTGATATCAAATGTTATTACAGGTTTTAGCAATTCACCTGTCATACGCAATGCAACCTGGAATGGTAATTTTTCTTTATAGCGTGTAACTTCCTGGGTTGATCTTCCTGCAAGTGAAGATTGCATTAAATCAATAGGCGCTGTATTGGCAACGTATATTGCCGTTACATCAATATCTGCATTGGTTGGGTCGCCTGTCCATGTAATTGTACTTCCCTGTTTAATTAAAAACTGGCGCTTTAGAAGGCTTAATGAAAGATTATAAGAACCGCTTTGTAACTGGTAACTTCCGGTAAGTGATACTTTACCGCTTGGATCAATTCCGCCGTTCAAATTCGCTGTTCCCTTTAATGTTAATGCATCGCCGTTTCTTTCATCTACAATAACTGTAAATTTTGCGGCGCTGTCTGTAACAATATCTGCGCTTATATCGGCACCGGTAACTTTTTTTATCGCCGCAGAATCTATTACATAATTGCTCGTAATTGTATCGGTCGGATTATCCTTATCAACAAATTTTACAACACCTTCCCTGCTTACAACTTCAGGATCTGTTTGCGGTAAAACCAAAACAAAATCTGTTTCTTTATTTACTCTTAGTCTTCCTGTAACTTTTGGTGAAGTCATATCACCTTTTATATCTGCATTCGCATCAATATTTAATTTACCATATACCAGCCTGTCTGTTGCTTTCGGTGCATCAACTAAAGTAAAATCGTTTGCCCTTAACGTTAAATTGAAAGTATATGTTTTGAAATCAGTTGTACCAATATCACCATTTAATACCGCTTTATTGCCTGCCGAATCAAGTAACATAAATCTATTAAAATGAATGCCTGTTGAGTTTACAGTAATTGCATCGTTTGGAAGCCTAAACCGTTCACCGGAAATTGTTGGAACAAGCGAAGCGTTTTGAAAATTAAACTTACCGGCAACTGAAGGATTGGTTGTTGTGCCCTGTATTTTTACATTGCCTTTTAAAATTCCTGTTATATCATCTAACTGCCCAACCGCAAATGGTTTTATAATTCCCAGGTTTAAACTGTTCAGCAATAAATTCAAATCCATTTTTCCTTCACCTGTATAATACGTGCCGGTTAAACGCACGTCATTTCCATTGCCTGTAATTGCAACATCTGCATTATATGCATTTGCTGTTTGATTATTTACTTTAACCTGGATATTTCCGATTGTATCAAGCTTATAAGTAAGATTACTTACAGTTATGTCTGAAGTGAATACCGGTTCTGTTGTAGGATTAGTAATTTCTGCCGTACCATTTATTGTACCTGATGCAAGCAAAGAATCCTGGTGCGCCATTTTTGTAATGGTTGCAATTTCAAAATTCTTTAGATCTACTCTTATTGGTGCAGAAACTGATTGCGCTGTGCTGTTTATATTTAGCGATTGATTACCCTGGCTAACACCAAAATTATTTACAATAACACCTGTTGAATCATACTGAATTGAATTACCTGTACCAACATTCCACTTGCTGTAATCCAAAGTAAGATCAGGTTTTAAACTCACTTTAAAACCCGCACCAACCTGCTGCAATAAAGCGCCCAAAGCATATTGCGTTTTATCTTTATTGTCTTTTGCATCCACATCAACGCTAACCTGGTTGTTTGCAACGGCAGCGTTAATTGCAGTTTTGTATAATTGGTTCGAGCCAGCTTTTGCATCAGCAACAGAAATGTTTGCATTTAATGCATTTGCTGTTGTTTGAATGTTTGCATTTAAGCTATCAATTTGATTTGTGCCGAAAATGATACGCTGACTTTTTGCAGTTAAACCCAAATCGTTTTGTGCGGTATTTAAATGCGCCTGCACAATTACCGAATCACTTCCTTTTAATGAAGGCATTAATTGTAACACTAAACCTTGCGGTTGTATGGTTGCATTGAACTGCCAGTTTTCAGCAGTAAAATTTTTTCTTTCAAAACCGGGCACATTATAATATTGATTGATGGTTTGCTGAAGTGCCTGCGCGATTTCAGTTAATTTATACTGACCAATTAATTCAGCATGCAAAGCATCTGCATTTATAACAATGCTTTTGTTTGTCGAATCGCCGGAAGCAACCAAAGAAATACTGTCCGCTTTATACGTTTGCGCACCTTGTGTAAGCGATAGATTATTTATGTTGATGTTTCCAACCAAATCATCCGGGTTTGTAGAAGGCAAATCTGCAACAATATGACCGCTTACACTTAATGTATCTGTAATTAAGTTTAATGCTTTTGCATTTAGTGTATCGAGTTGCAGATCTAATTTAACAGGCGGGTAAGTTGAACGTAAGTCTGCAGTTGCATCAAGATTTAAAGAAATGTTCGGATCATGAATGGAAGCGGTTGTTTGATTAACGCCGTTATTTATTGAACCATCAACATTTAAATCATTATACGTATAACCTTTTACCTGCGCAGAAACAACATTCAAAGTATATTTTGCGTTTGCCTTTTTTATGTCAAGACCAGAGCCGCTTGCAGTAAGATTTGCGGTGATGATTCCAACATTCTGCGGCTGCTTGGTTAAATAACCCGCATCAATATTTTGAAGATTTGCTTTTATTGCATACACATCGCCGCGCTTCATAGAACCATCAACGGTAACATTGCCTTTATTTGTTTTTAATCCAAGTTTTGTAATAAACGATTTCATGCCACCTTTAAAAAATCCGCTAAGCGCAAACCTGTCCGGCAGATTTACATTATCAGGAATTGTTTTTGGCGGCGTAATACTTAATATATCTTTTTTAGTAGAAGTAAATTGATTGATAGTAACATCGTAGTAAGCGCGTTTTGCATCAGGCAAACCTTTTAAACGCGCCGACATTTTTACATACGTATCACCGAAACCACTTACTTCAAAAATGGGTATTGATAAATCTTTCAAATAACCTTTTGCCGCGGCATTAACTTTTATAACAGAAACTTTATATGCCTGTAAATTTCTTTTGTATGCAGGCATAAAAGCGATAATATCTTTTATACCGATTTTTGAATTATTCAAATTTGCATCAACATACACTTCACCGATATTTTTTGACGCAGCTTCTATCGAAGGATATTTTACAATCACCTGGTTTTGTATAACAGTTGCATCTGTCTGCAGCAATAAATTTTTTAAAGAAGCGCCGGTATCGCTATAATAAAACTGTGTGTGAAATTTTTTAAGACTCAGCCCGCTTTGTTCATTAAATGCAAGCTGGTCTACATTGCCGCTGTAAACGGTTGGCGTAAACATTAAATCGCTGCCGTTGAACGTAAAATTTTGTATGTGTAAATGACTTGCATCGAAACCTTCGGGTACATGCGGCGCATTATTATCATCGTATTGCAACTCATTATTGTTAAAATCAATTTTTGCAAGCTGAAATTTCCAGGGGTTGCTTAACTGGCTATCTGTTTTTGCGGCAACAACATCTTTGGTTGCTTTTGCTTCTGCTGATTTTCCTAAAGTAACTTTTGTAACTGTATTGTTAAGCGTAATATCTTTTAAGCTAATTGCAAGACTTTTTAAATCGATATTATCCGGATGTGTAGCAAAATACCCAATCTTAAGATTGGCAGCTAAAGCCGAAATATCATTTTTATAATCGAATGAAATCCGCTTAAAATTTATGCTGCCTAATTGCACCTGGGGCATGTCTGCAGATTCAGCCGGGGAAGCAACCGGGGCCGTGCTGTCTGCATTTTGAATGAAAGGTTTGTATTGATAAATGCGCGAATTAATATCGGAAACTTCAATGTTTGGAATGTTATAAATAAGATGCGTGGGATCGAACGTTTTTATGCGTGTTTGAAAATTGCCTAAATAAAAGTAAACGTCGGTACCGGTTTCATCATCTTTAAACGTTGCTGTTATCCTGTTTAAAACAATTTTGCCAATATTAAATTTCATTGGGTTGGTTGTATCGGCAGGCGTGGCTGGTTCTGTTTGCTCCGTTGCAAAAGCGTTTACAATATATTCATAGTTAAAACTGGTATCCGGATTTATGCGATAAATATTCGCTCTCATATCGTCCAGCTCCACATACTGAACATCTACCTCATTACTTATTAACTTAAACAGCGAAATATCAACCCGCAGTTTACCGCCATAAAGCAAAGTGTCTTTGTTCTGATCTTCGAAATAAACGTTTTCAAGTACGAGCCGCTTTGGAAAATCAAGGCTGAACTTCCCGATTTCCACCCTGCGTTTTTATTTTATTTTGCAGGAAGGAAACAACTTTGTTTTTTGCAAAATTCTGTACGCCGGGTATTTGAATTAAAATATATATAAGCAGGATTAAAAAAATAATTACTCCAACTATCCAGGCAAAAATTTTTAAAACTCTGCGCGCAATTTTCTTCGCTTTCAATCAAAAGTGTTTTTAATATAACTGATTTGTCAACAGGATTGAGTACTACAGCACATTCACATGGCAGATACAATGCCAAATTATTTCTGGGCAATATAAATTAGTGAACTGCTTTTGTGTTTACTTTTTATGGCCTGCAGGTTAGAAATTGAACCGCTGATAAACGCTTTTAACGGGTTATTTTTTCCGGTAAGATATTTTTCACTTAAAAGGCTGACGTAATAACTGTCGAACCACATGGGTTTATGTTTTTTTAGTTTGAACTTGTGTTTTTTAAAAGCACTTTCATGCTTTCCGGCGAGAAATGATACAGGTGGCGCGGCACATCGTAAGCAGCCCATGCGCTTTCGTATTCATTCGCATCATAACTGGTATAATTTGGTACGGCAATTATTAAAACACCATCCTTTTTCAACAAAGAATAAAATGTATCTATGTAGTTATGCAAATCATGTACATGTTCTAAAACATGCCATAGCGTTATCACATCAAAAGATTCGTTTTTTAAACTGAACAAATTTTCAGCAGGCTGCAATGCAATATTAAAATTGTTTTGTGCATTTGCACGTGCAGTTGCATCAGGTTCTAATGCTGTAACATTCCAGTTTGCTTTTTGCATTGTTGCACGCAAATGCGCCGGTGCCTGCACCTATATCTAATAAATTTCCCGTGTTTTTGCCTGCATATTTTTCAACAAGATTTTTTTTTGAGCGTAAAGTAAAAGAACGCACAGCATGATATAATTTATTAATAAACCCTTTGTTTGTATTAGAATGCGAAATATAATCTGAAGAATTGTAATAAGTTCCTATTTCTGAGTTTCAGCCGGTACATCCTGTGTAAAGCGGACTGTGCAGTTACCACATTGCCAGATTGTAAAAATCTCATTGCTTACAGTATTATCTTTTGCCTGTAATGCAGCAGCAATATTGTGTGCTGTTACAAACGGGGCAACTATTATAATGTATTCTTTCGCTCATGCGGCAAAGAAACATACAATATATACCAGTTTTAAAATTGTAATACGTACTGTTATACACTTACTCATTATTAGCCAAGAACTTCATAGTAAATAAATTTCGATTTTTATTGTCGTAAAAACTACTATGAAAAAATTAATCACCTGCTGTTTGTTTTTTAATTCCTGCGTATTTATTTGCGCAAGATGCAACAGTAAAAAATCTGCAAACAGAAGCCGGTAAAACAATTACAAAAGATCCTAACGATACGCTTCCCAAAATATGGAAAACAGGTGGGCTTATCAGTTTAAATCTTTCACAGGGTTCATTAAGCAACTGGGCCGCCGGTGGCGATAAATTTTCATTATCTGCAAATACATTTATTAACCTGCATGCATTTTATAAAAAAGACAAAAACAGTTGGGATAATAATTTTGATTTTAATTTAGGCTACTTAAAAACCACCAGTTTAGGTACACGCAAAAGCGATGATCGTTTTGATATTACTTCAAAATATGGCTATGCACTCAATTCAAAACTAAATATTGGGTTACTGGCGGATCTTAAATCGCAGTTTTTTAAAGGATATTCTTATTCTGATGCCACAACAAAAGTTTATACTTCAAACTTTTTTGCACCTGCCTATCTCCTATTAAGTCCCGGCCTGGATTATCATCCTGTTGCTAATTTCTCTGTTTTCTTTTCACCCGCAACTGCAAGATGGGTTATTGTGAAAGATACGGCACTTTCAATTTTATATGGCGTTGATCCAAATAAAAAAAGCGACTTTCAGTTTGGCGCATATGCAAGTTTAAATTACACAGCAAACTTTACAAAAACAGTTTCATACAAAGGCAGGATTGATTTGTTTTCAAACTATAAACACAACCCGCAGGATATTGATTTTTACATGACGAATCTTTTTGCCGTAAAAATTTCCAATGCACTGGCTGTTACTTATAGTCTTACTTTAATTTATGATGATGATGTAAGGCAATTCGGCGCGAACGAAGATGCACCTGCATTACAATTACAATCTTTATTTGGTGCAGGGCTTTTAGTTAAGTTATAAACAACCGTTCGTACATATTGTTCATATTTATATCTTAAGATTTTTTTACCAAAATTTTTTTTTGATTGTTACATCTTTGTAGCAATTGCACACATGATGAAAATAGCCTTTTCGATTACTGCTCTGTTGTTGTCAATTTTTACTTTTGCACAAGATTCTACTATTACAATTTTAAAAGCTGAAGCTATTCGACCGGTGCCTATTGCGATACCCACATTACCGGATTCACTCAAAAAAAAATGGATTAAGGGAGGTTTATTTAGTTTAAATGCAGCACAGGGTTCTTTAAAAAACTGGGCGGCAGGTGGTGATGATTTTTCAGTGTCGCTTAACATGTACACCAATGGTCATGCGTTTTATAGAAGCGGAAAAGTATCATGGGATAATAATGTAAATTTCAATTTAGGATATATTAATACCACAAGTTTAGGTTCAAGAAAAAATGATGATCGCTTTGATTTTTATTCGAAGTACGGTTACGGTGTAAGTAAACACGTTTCACTATCGGCCTTGTTTGATTTGCGCACCCAGTTCTTTGATGGCTTTACCTACCCGGCGCCTAACACGCCTATTTTTTCATCAACCAGTTTTTCGCCCGGTTATGTTTTATTAAGTCCCGGTATTGATTACAAGCCGGTAAAAAATCTTTCTATTTTTCTTTCACCCATCACATCACGATGGGTAATTGTTCTTAACCCCACGCTTTCTAAAAACGGTGCATACGGAGTTGAACGTGGGAAGCATTCGTTAAACCAATTAGGTGCATTTGGTACTATTATGCTAAATTCAAAAATTAGTAAGTTCATTACCTACACCGGAAGAATGGATTTGTTTTCAAATTACGAACACAACCCTGCAAATGTTGATCTTTATATGACCAATCTTTTTATGGCCAAACTTGGAAAAATTATTACTGCAACATGGAGTGTTGATATGATTTATGATGATGATGCACGCGTTTTCGGGCCTAATCATAATTCACCGCGTTTACAGGTAAGATCACTTGTTGGCATTGGCATTCTTATTAAGATGGGTATTTAAAAAAATTTCTAACCGTTAATTGAAAAACTGAATTGATGATTCGATTCACAATTCACATTTAGAATTCATCGCTTAAACCAAAAAGCGGTTTCCTGTTTTTCCATTCCCCGTTTGTAAAATCAGGAATGTGCTGCAATGTTCCGCCTTCCGCAATTGATTTTTCGCTCAACGGTGTTATGGAATACCATGTTGCCAGGTCATATACATCTAACGGAAATTCTGCATTGCGTTTTATACATTCAATAAATGCATTGTCAACAAAAAAATCCATGCCGCCATGCCCGGCGCCTTCTGCATCTCCTGAATATTTTTTCCATAGCGGATGATCATATTCATCCATATATTTCTTTGTGTTTTCCCACGTATGTTTTTCCGGGCTTTTATCCTCAAAATAAATTAAGCCGGCATCAGGTTCACCTGCACGGTTATCAACCCATAAACCATTTGTTCCCTGTACGCGAAAGCCAAGATTATAAGGCCGTGGTGATGAAGTATCATGCGTTAAAACAATTGTTTCTCCATTAGCTGTTTGAATTTGTGTTGTAACTATATCACCTTCTTTAAAAACAACTTTTGCATTGGGATGATTTTCGCCACCTTTTGGATTATTAACAATATAGCGATGCAACCCTTTTGCTTTTGTTGATACAGATGACAGCGCTGTTAAACGGTTACCACGGTTAATATTTATCATGCTTGCAACCGGACCCAGCCCATGCGTTGGATACAATTCTGCATTGCGTGTAACATAATGATTCGTTCTCCATTTTGCTTCGCTGTAACCTTTTGCACCAAATTCAACGCCATTGTCGTACGCCGTTTTGCCATCATTAAATAATACGCCGCGCAAATCATGTTCATAGCCACCCTGCAAGTGCAACAGCTCACCAAACATTCCTTTCTGCACCATATTCAATACCGCCATTACATCTCTCCGGTAACAAACATTTTCCATCATCATTACCGGAACTTTTGTTTCCTGGTGCACCTTTACCACATCAAAACAATCCTGCAATTTTATTGCGCCGCAAACCTCTACGCCTGGTATTTTACCGGCATGCATTGCATCTGTTGCCTGTTGAATATGCCATTCCCATGGCGACGCAATTAGTACCGCATCCACATCATCGCGCTTTAATAAATTGCGGTAATCATAATTGCCATTTGTATATTCTGCAGGCGCTTTCTTATTATATTTAGCAACTAATTTTTGTGCATCTGCCATCATGCCTTTATCAGGATCGGCCATGGCAACAACCTCTACATCTTTTCGTTTAAGAAATTCATCAAGGTGCGACTGGCCCCGTAAACCGGTTGCTATCATTCCTATTCTAACAATATCTTTTTTCGGCGAAGCAAACATTTGTAACGGTGCATTAATCGCAGAAACTGCAATGCCTGATGCGGCAACATCTTTTACAAACTGCCTGCGTGAATAAGGTTTTTCCATGTGTGTAATTATTTATGTAATTGCTTGTTTAAAATATTTTTTTAAGCGCCAATAAACTCTAAGGTAAAATAATAATGATTTTCTTTTTTGAAATCGTTGCATGCTGCAGTTTCTAACATACATAATAAAACGCAAGCGTAAAATTTTAAAATTTATTTTATTTTTTTTGATTTTGATGAACCAATCAATTTTAAACTGCGACTAATGACTTAGAACACACGATGTTAATTGGGTTAGTGCTGATGACTACAAAAGCATTCTTTTTAAAAATATTTAATTTGATGCTTATTAAAAAAAACAGTTTAAATTAGCAGTCCCCCAATTCACTTCTCCCCCAAACAGCAAACAATTTTCTTAACCAAAAACAAATTTTGTATGAAAGCAAAATTCTACGCAGCACTTATTGTTGCATCAGGCATCGCCTGCACCAGTTTACAATCACAAACCAATACTTTCCCAAACAGTGGATCGGTGGGTATTGGTACTACAACGCCAAATGCGTCTGCCAAGCTTGAAATTAAATCCACTACAAAAGGTCTGCTTATCCCACGAATGACGCAGGCACAACGAAACGCTATTCCTTCTCCCGCAACAGGGCTTCTTATTTATCAAACAGATAATAACCCCGGTTTTTTCTATTATAACGGTATTGAATGGGGCAATGCTTCTTACTGGAAAACAAATAGCCTTGGTACTGTACTTTATTATAATAAGAGCAATGTAGGTATTGGTACAGGCAGCCCCGCAGCAAAATTAAATGTAACGGGCGGTAGTTTTGTTTCACTTTCAAGCCCTGGCTATGTGGTTGTTGGAGATATAACGAGCTCTAATATGGCCTTAGATTATAACGTTCTGCAGGCCCGTAACAATGGTTCAGCAGCTCCAATTTATTTGAATTACTATGGAGGAACTACCTATTTAGGCCCTTCAGCAGCAGTACAAATTTCCACCACCGGCGTTTTAACTACCAATGGAATCGTTGGTATAAGGGGTTCAAGTAATGCTTCTTATGCTTTAAATGTAAATGCCAGCACTTCTGTAGGAGGCATAAACATTACAGACCCGGTTGATAACACTGCTTTCACTTTCACAAAATCAGGCCTTAATTACGGTATAGTTGTTTCTAAAACAAATACCACAAGTGGAGTTGAAACTATAAACAGCTCCAATTCCGGCTCCGGCGCCGGTATTTATGCTACGTCGGTTGATGGCATTGGTGTTCTAGGTTATTCCAGCAATTATCATGGAGTATATGGTTCTACCGGAGGCACACAGGCGGCGGGCGATTATGCAGGTTTTTTTAGCGGTGCAGTTGACGCAACCGGCGGTTACTATAATACCTCAGACCAAACTATGAAAAAAAATATACGCGATTTTGCAAGCGCAATGGATATTATAAACAAGCTGCGCCCGAAGCATTATGAATTTCGCAGTGATGGTGATTACAAATTAATGAATCTGCCGGCGGGTGAGCATTACGGGCTTATTGCACAGGACGTAGAGAAGGTATTACCCAGTCTTGTAGGCAATACTAAGTTTGACACAAAGCTAGCGATGAAACATCCCACAGAAGAACAAGCACAAAATTCAAAGACCTACACCTTTAAATCTTTAAACTATATTGAACTTATTCCTCTGCTTATAAAAGGTATGCAGGAACAACAACAGGAAATTAATGAACTAAAGCAGCAAATTGCAACTTTAACGGGCGGTACGGATGCATCTTCTGTTAAAACAGCAACTTTAAGTTCTGCAGCATTATTGCAAAACACACCGAATCCTTATAAAAATAGTACTGCTATCCAGTATAATTTACCTGCCAGAATTTCCTCCGCACAAATTATTGTTACTGATAATGCGGGAAAAATTTTAAAGCAGGTAAATGTTTCAGGTGCAGGAAAAGGTTCTGTAAATATTAATGCTTCTTCCTTAGCAGCCGGTACTTATAATTATTCTTTATGGGTAGACGGAAGATTAATTGATACCAAACAAATGGTGCTATCTAAATAATTTAATTTTTACAAGCCGGTTTATAACCTGTAAAAAAAAGCAAGGCTCTTAATAGTTAAGAACCTTGCTTTTTTTAGTGTAATTTCTAAAGTGCATCCGTTAAATGCACCTTGGTCATTTGCAGGTATTGATTTTGCAATTGATGTACATATTGTATCTGCGGATTCAGGCGCTTATCATCCCTGTACCAAATATCCATATAACTAAAATCATCCGGTTTTCGTATCAGCATTCTAAATGATTCCTTTTTGTATTTCACAGAACCATCGGGCATATCTTCCCGCACAAAATTTAATTTCCGCATGGTCTCATCATTTAGTGGAATAGGATAAACGTTTTCTGTTTCAAACCAAAAATCCTGCACATCTGTTGCAAGACATATTTGCTTTTCGTCTCCGTTCAGGTTAATTACTTCGCCCTGCCACATTTTTCCTTCAAATTCACCCATTAAATAATCGCCCATTTTAATTTCATTAAACTTTATCATATGGTTTTTTTTATGGCAAAAGATAAAAATAATTCTTACAATATATACCGTTAACTAAATTTTTTTGTCAACATTGCCTCGTCATGACAGTTGCACAACATTTATACCGTTACGATGAACGTAAGTTTTTACCAATGTTCTTATCATTTCATTTTCCGGGTAAACGGTCAGGTAGGTTTTAAGATGCACAGTTTCATAATTGCTGTTATCATTCGGCAACAAACCCATTCCATAAAATTTTCCATTTTCAATAAGCACACAGCTTTTCTGGTTGCCTGTTATCTGCGGTTCAACTATAACAAATGTTCCTAAATTTTTTTGCATGAATAAAACAGCATCTGCCACACGCCGGTTGTAAGTTTCCCGTTCAATATCTTTTGGTATGAAAGATTGCTTTTCCAAAAAACAAAGCGCCGGATGCAACAGAAATTCCTTTACCAGTTTCCACAGAGTTCTGTATGCATCTGCAATTAAAACAAAGCTGGCAAGCGGTTCTGTATGTTTTCGTTTTTTATCAATAGCCAAACGCTTAAATCCTGCAGAATCTTCAAACAAATAAATTCCGTAAAACTGCTCAGGTCTTTTCTGGCTGAAATTATATTCAGGCCAGTACTTTTTAATTTCAATACTTTCTAAGATAAAAGCGGTGAATTCGGTTGGGCATTCTGTATACGTTACAGCGTGAATATTCCGTAAAAAATCCTGCCTTTTTTTTCCTGTGTTTAACCCGGTAAAATGACTCAGCACTCGTTTCTTTAAGCATTTCGCTTTGCCCACATAAATTATTTTTCCTTTGGCATTATGAAAATAATATACTCCCGGTACATAAGGCAGTTTATTAATATCTTCTTTTGAAAGATTGGGCGGCAATATTTGTTCATGATTTTCTTTTCTTAAAAAATCTTTAATCAGTTTTTCACCACCTTCATTCAAAATTTTCTGAAATAATATGGCAGTTGCATCTGCATCGCCGCCGGCACGGTGACGGTTTTCTACAGGAATATCGAACGTTGTACAAAGATGGCCTAAGCCATATTTTGCCAAACCGGGAAATGCTTTGCGACTTAACTTAAGCGTACACAATTTTTTGGGCACCCAATGATAACCGCTTGCCATTAAATGATGGCGAATAAAACTGTAATCAAAATTTACATTATGTGCAATAAAAATGCGGTTATTGAGCAAATTAAAAACCGGGTATGCAACTTCGGAAAAACTGGGCGCAGTTTGTACAATCTCGTTTGTAATACCGGTTAGATAAGATATGTATTTTGGAATTGGAATGCCTGGATTAATCAGTGTTACGTACCGTCCTTCCACTTCTTTTCCGTTATGTAAAACAATTGCAATTTCGGTAATACCATTTTTATCAGGATGGCTGCCAGTGGTTTCTATATCAACAATTGCATACACCTTACAAAGTAAAAATTTATAATTAAAAACGAAAAATGAAATTATAAGCGTAATAAGCACTAAAAAATTGTAGTGCACTTAAGTTATTTTTGCCGATTCGTAAATGAGTATAGAATAATGGAGATCACAAAAAATTTCAATCATAAAGAAGCAGAAGAAAAATGGTATGCACACTGGATGGAGAAAAAATATTTCGACAGTGTGCCCGATGAACGCGAACCATATACCATAGTAATGCCGCCGCCAAATGTTACAGGTGTATTACACATGGGTCATTGCCTGAATAATTCTATACAGGATGTGTTAATCCGGCATGCGCGCATGCACGGTAAAAATGCTTGCTGGGTTCCGGGAACAGATCATGCATCAATTGCAACTGAAGCAAAAGTTGTACAGATGCTGCGGGAACAAGGCATTACAAAATCCTCGTTAAGCCGTTCAGCATTTTTAAAATACGCATGGGAATGGAAAGAAAAATATGGCGGAATAATTTTAGAGCAACTGAAAAAAATCGGTTGCAGTGCAGATTGGAACAGAACAACATTTACAATGGATGAACACTATTCTAAAAGTGTTATAAAAGTATTTGTTGATTTATACAACAAAGGCTGGATTTACCGCGGCGAACGCATGATACATTGGGATGTAAAAGCAAAAACAGCGCTGAGTGATGAAGAAGTAATTTATAAAGAAGTAAACAGCAAGCTCTATTATGTGCGTTATACTGTTTTGCCTGAAACAAATATTGGCTTGCATGATTTATCAATTGACAATTACATAACCATTGCAACCGTGCGCCCCGAAACAATTTTAGGTGATACCGCTATTTGCGTAAACCCGAAAGATGAACGTTATAAAAAATTAGTTGGCAGAACTGCACTGGTGCCTTTAATCAATCGCCGTATACCCATTATTGCGGATGATTATGTAGAAATGGAATTTGGAACGGGCGCTTTAAAAATTACACCTGCGCATGATACAAACGATTATAACATCGGCAAAAAATATAATCTTGAAGTAATAAATATTTTGAATGATGATGGCACGATGAGTGAAGCGGCGCAATTATTTGTTGGTGAAGACAGGTTTGAAGCAAGAAAAAAAATGGTTGCCGAATTAGAAGCAGCAAATCATATTGTAAAAATTGATGATTATAAAAATCAGGTTGGTTTTAGTGAGCGAAGCGATGCTGTTGTTGAACCTCGATTGAGTTTGCAGTGGTGGGTAAACATGAAAAAATTAAGCGAGCCTGCATTGAAAGCAGTTGTTGACGAGGCTATAAAATTCTTTCCTCCAAAATATGTAAACACATATAAATATTGGATGGAAAATATTAAGGACTGGTGCATCAGCCGGCAATTATGGTGGGGACAAAGAATTCCGGCCTGGCATGATGAGGAAGGAAATGTTTATGTGGCGCAGACAGAAGAAGAGGCAAACAGTCAGCGGTCAACAGTCAAGGGTCAACTAAAACAGGATGAAGATGTGCTCGATACATGGTTCTCTTCGTGGTTGTGGCCGATGGAAGTTTTCCAGGGAATTTCAAATCCTGGTAATACAGATATCAATTATTATTATCCTACACAAACCCTGGTAACAGCGCCTGAAATAATTTTTTTCTGGGTTTCGAGAATGATAATGAGTGGCTTTGAATATAAAAATGAAAAGCCATTCAGCAATGTTTATTTTACAGGAATTGTTCGCGATGAGCAAGGCAGAAAAATGAGCAAGAGTTTAGGCAACTCTCCTGACCTGCTTGGATTGATTGACAAATACGGAGCAGATGCTGTTCGTTTTGGGATTCTTATCTCCTCGCCTGCCGGTAATGATTTATTGTTTGATGTAAAAGAAGAAAGCACACTAAAACAAGGCAGCTTTTTTATTAATAAGATTTGGAATGCAATGAAGCTGGTGAAAATGTGGGAGAACCGATCAATAGTTAACAGTCAACAATCAACGGAAAGTTTTGCTGTTGTTTGGTTTGAGAATAGATTGAATGAAGTGAAAATTGAAATAGAAAAATTATATGCACAATTTAAATTAAGTGAAGCCCTAAAAACAATTTATTCGCTGATATGGGACGATTTCTGCAGTTGGTATTTGGAATGGGTAAAACCCGGCTTTGAACAACCTGTTGATTCAGGCGTTTATAATAAAACAGTTGATTTCTTTGAGGAATTGATGCAGTTACTTCATCCGTTTATGCCCTTTGTAACAGAAGAAATTTATCATGTGCTAAAAGATCGTACAGATGATATTTGTGTAAAGCAAATAAAAAGTTCAGAAGGGAAAACCGATAATAAAATTTTATCCCACGGGCAATTATTAAAAAATATAATCACAACAATTCGTGATGCACGAAATAAAAATAACATCAAGCCAAAGGAAGTAATAGATGTATTTATTCAAACCAATAACGAAGTAACTTATCAATCGCTTGATTCTATTTTTAGAAAACAAATTAATGCACAAACTATTTCTTTTACAAAAGACAGCATTGCAGGAAGCATTGTTGTAACAAACGAGCAGGATAAATTTTACATAGTTAGCGAACAGCAGGCTGATGTTACCGCATTAAAATCTGATCTTGAAAAGGATTTATCCTATCAAATAAATTTTCTTCAATCTGTTCAAAAAAAATTAAACAACGAGCGCTTTGTGCAAAATGCAAAACCTGAAGTGGTTGAACTGGAAAGAAAAAAGCAGGCCGATGCAGAAGCAAGAATTAAAGCGATTGAAGAGAGTTTGCAGAATTTATGAGTGCATCTTCCAACATAAAAATTCGGGAAGCAACAGAAAAAGATATACCGCTTATTCATCAATTGGCGGATGAGATTTGGTATCCAACGTACGGTGCAATTCTTTCTCCGGCACAATTGAAATACATGCTGAAAATGATCTATAGCGAAACTTCTTTACAAAAACAGTTTCAGGAAGGTCATAATTTTTTAATTGCTGAAGAAAACAATAAACCAATTGCATTTGCTGATTACAGTTGCCTGAAGGATGATGTATGTAAACTGCATAAAATTTATGTAATGCCAAATCAGCAAGGCAAATCAGTTGGTAAAATGATAACTAATTATGTAATTGAAAAAACAAAAGAACAAGGCGCAACAAGTTTGTTATTGAATGTAAACCGCAATAATAAAGCGAAACAATTTTATGAGCATCTTGGTTTTAAAGTTATCAGTGAAGAAGATATTGATATTGGCGAAGGTTATTTTATGAATGATTATATAATGGAGAAAAAAGTTTGAACCACGATTTTTTGTAGATTATGAGATTAGTAAGACAAGTAAGCAACGAATTAATGTTGACAAACCAACTCAAGTTCAAATCAATCGCACTGCTTCGTGCCTGGCAGTAACATACATAATGAACTACAAACCATAAACTGTAAACTATAAACTTCTCTGCTTCATTGCTTCGTATAAAATTATTCCCGCAGCAACGGAAACATTCAGTGAATCAAACTCTCCTTTCATTGGAATTGAAAATTTTTCATCAGCCGCTTTTGATATATATGATTGCACACCCTTATCCTCACTGCCCATGACAATGCAGCAAGGTTCGTTTAATTTTAAATGATACAATTTTTTCTTTGCATGCATTTCGCTTGTAAAAATTTTTATACCATTCAAATGCAAATCATCAACCGCTTTTAATAAACTGTTTACACGGCAAATATGTAATTGCTCCAAAGCGCCGGCACTGCTTTTAACTGCATCTTCATTTAATGCGGCCACACCTTTATCAGGAATAATAATGGCCTGTGCGCCGCAACACAATGCGCTGCGTGCAATTGCACCAATATTGCGTACATCGGTTATGCCATCAAGCATAAGAAATAAAATTGTTTCGCCGTTATTGTTTACCCAATCAATTACAGATTGTAAATCGTGATAACGAACCGATGAACGATAACCAATTATGCCCTGGTGATTGGTGTTTGTTAATGCATTTAATTTTTCATTCGGCACATATTGTATTGGTATGTTTTGTTCTTTCGCAAGTTTGCGTATTTCATTTACTACATCACCGGAAGCATTTTTAAACAACAGAATTTTATCAATACCTGCGTGTTGTTTTAATGCTTCAGTAACAGGATTTCTGCCGACGATAATATTTTTTTTTGATTGAAACATATACATGCAAATTAATGATCGAAACATGTAACATGAAAAGCGTTTAGTAACTGCATATTGCCTGATGGCAAATATTTTGTTGTAGCTTTAATTATTATTAACCAATAAAATTCACATCATGGCAAAGTATGGAAAAAAATCTCAGCAGAAAGTAAAAAAGAGCATGGAAGAAATGAAGAAGGGAAAATTAAAAAGTGGCAGAAGCGGTAAAAAAGTAACTAATCCAAAACAAGCGGTCGCAATTGGTTTATCTGAAGCAAGAAAATCAGGCGGAAAGGTTCCAAAAAAATCCGCATCAAAAAAGTCTGCGAAGAAATCTGCTCCAAAAAAATCAGCAAAAAAATCTCCTTCAAAGAAGTCTGCGAAAAAATCTTCCACGAAAAAATCTGCAAAGAAATCTGCTAAAAAGTCTGCTAAAAAATCATCCAAAAAAAGTTAATGATTAAACTATTAATTTGATTTTAAACTTTAAAGATGCTACAATTAATAGAAGATTTACCGGAAACAGTTGTTGGCGTTCGTGCCGTTAAGGAAGTTACAGAAGACGATTATAAACAGGTTGTTTTGCCAGCGCTGGAAGCAGCACATAAAAAATTTAAAAAAATAAGTCTCATAATTGTGCTGGAAACCAGCGTTGCAAATTATACTGTTGGCGCATGGGTAAATGATATTAAAGCGGGCTTAAAATATTTTACCAATTGGCACAAAATTGCTATTGTAAGCGATCAAAAAATGGTTCAGGTAGTAACGGATGCTGTTGGTCTTTTAATGCCCGGCGAATGCAAAGGTTTTCCAATGGAAGAATTACCCGCGGCTAAATTGTGGGTTTCGGCTTAAAAAAAAGGTCACAATTTTATGTGACCTTTTTTTTAGCTCATCCTGTTTTTGTTTGGTGTTGTACTTCCTTTTTCCAAACGCTCTTTTCTTTTCTCAAGTTCTTCTTTTTCTGATTTTGATACATCATCAATATCATCTTCTGTACGCTGAAAATCTCTGTCCTTCGGATTGTTACCAGCGTTCGCTTTTATATTTTCCGGTGTTGGTTCGCTGTTTTTGTTTTTATTGTTTTCCATAAATTATTTTTAAAATATAAAGCAATCACTGAGCCATTCTTTTCATGCAAACAAAACAAAAGTTTAAAAATGAACATTCCATGTTACGGTTGGTATAACAGGAAAAAGGGAAACCTGCTTTGCCGCTACTTTTAAGCTTCCGTTTGCAACATCCCCTTCCTGGTCGAAATAGTAGAAGTAAGGATTTTCCCGGCTATAAACATTGTACACACTAAAAACCCAGCTATCTGAAAATTTGCGTGGCTTTTTATGACGTGGTGTATATGTAGCTGCAATATCAAGCCGGTGATAAGGTTTCATTCTGTAAGCATTAATGCGGCTGTATTCCTGCGTTAAAATTCCATCAACAAAATAAAAACGCTCAGGCAAAGAAATTGCATTGCCCGTACCAAATATAAATGTTGATGACAGCTTCCACTTTGGTGATAACTCATAAATACCAACCACGGAAAGATCATGGCGGCGATCATACTTGCTCGGATATTTTTCGCCATCGTTCAAATCAGGAAATTTTCTCCATGTCCATGAAAGCGTATAACCAATCCAACCGGTTAGTTTTCCTTTTACTTTATTTACAAACAATTCGCTGCCATAACTCCAGCCTTTGCCGAATACAAAACTTTCTTCCGGATCGCTTAAAGATGGCGTGTATCCTTCTTTATATTCAATCTGGTGTTGCATGGTTTTATAGTATAACTCCAGCGATGTTTCAAACATATTATTGCTGAAGTTTTTAAAATATCCTGCTGCATATAACCAGCCCTGTTGCGGTTTAACACGATAAGTTGACGGCACCCAGATATCTGTTGGTAAGGTTGTGCCGGCATTGCTTACAAGATGTATGTATTGTAAATTTCTTGTTGCAGATGCCTTAACGGAACTATTATTATCAAGTGCATAACGAATAGTAAAGCGCGGCTCAATGCCACCATAAACTTTTACCGATTTGCCTGCACCGTAAAAACTACTATCTAATTTATTTCCGTTTGCATCTTCATCAAATTTTGTATAAGGACCAACCTGCTGAAACATACTGTAACGCATGCCGTAATTTATTTTAATGCGTTTACTAACATCCCAGTCATCCTGTATATATAAGCCAAACTCATTCGCAAATTTCTTTTGAATGTTGGCCGGATGAAAAATAACTGAATCCTGATTGCCGCTTACAACACTTGGAAAAAAAGTGTGATAAATATATTGTGCGCCAAACTTTATTTTGTGTGAAGTGGAGGCAAAATAATCAACGTCAAATTTTGCACTCCAGTCTTTAATACCCGAAGAAAGATTGAGATTTAAATTATCCTGACGGCCGAAAAAATCAAACTTGTAATCGTTATAAATTAATGAAAGATTGGAAAAAAGTTTTTTGCTGTAACTGTGGTTCCATCTGAATGTTGCCGTTGAATTACCCCATGGTATACTGGTGCTGAATGAACGCCGGCTATTATTAAAATCGAATTTGTCCCTGCCGAAATATCCGCTTAAATATAAATGGTCATTATCTGAAACCCGGTAATTTACTTTTGCATTCAAATCATAGAAATAATAACCTGAGCCGTAAAAGCTGCTGCTTTTTTTAATAAACGGTTTCACTAACAAATCAACATAGGTTCTTCTTGCAGAAATAATATAAGAAGCCTTATTTTTTATAACAGGGCCTTGTATAGAAAAACGTGAAGCAATTAAACCAATACCCGCATCAACTTCTGTTTTATTTATGTTGCCTTCTTTCATTGCAATATCAATTACAGAAGATAATCTACCGCCGTATTGTGCGGGCATGCCACCTTTGATAAGCGTAAGATTTTTTATTGCATCAGAATTAAACACAGAAAAAAAACCAAATAAATGGCCGGTATTATAAACAACTGCTTCATCCAATAAAATTAAATTCTGATCAGGGCCACCACCGCGCACATAAAAACCCGAATTGCCTTCGCCTGCATTACGCACACCGGGCAAAAGTTGCAATGTTTTTAGAATATCTGTTTCGCCTAAAAATGATGGCAAGGATTTTACGGTATTTATGCTGATATCAACCTGCCCCATTTGCGCGCTCTTTACATTGCTTATTTTTTTTTGTGCTGTAACCGTAACATCATTTATGGTTGATGAAACAGGAAGCAGTAAAATATCTTTTGAGGTGTTGCTGTTAAAATCAACATTTATTATGCGCGGCGCATAACCCACATAAGAAAAAATTAATTGATAAGTACCCTGTGAAAGCGTAATAGAAAAATAACCGTATTGGTTGGTAGTTACGCCACGGTTTTCGTTGCTCACCAAAATGCTTGCGCCAATAAGTGTTTCACCGCTTAATGAATCTTTTACATAACCCCTCAGCGTAAACTTTTCCTGCGCAATAGTTGCAGTTGACAACAAAATTGCAATCGCTATAAAGAAAAACTTTAATACTTTAAACATTTACCAGGTTAGCATATTTGTGTTTTCATCAAACTCGTCGTAGTTTAATGCATATTATTTATAGAATCTTCTACTGTACCACATTCAAGCATCGCGTTTTTATATTTCGGATGTTTGGTGCCGAAATATGGGTTATCTATTTTTTTTGTTTCTGAAAACCACCAGCCTTCCTGGTCGCCGTTAAAAGCCATCGGGCATTTTTTATGATAGATAACTGCTTTATCGTAATCTGTAAGTTTTGCTAAGTTGAAAATACTTTCAGAAAGCGTATAAAACATCCTGCGCTTATCATTTATAGAATCTAATCTTACAATATTTTCTGCAGATGCAGAGGCGTTTTGCGCAATGCTTGTTGCTTTGGTTGCAAGTTCATCATCTTTTAATTGTTCGTAAGGAACATATATTACCAAACGCTGTAATGCAGATGCGGCTTGATTTGCAGCAGCAGTGTCCCAATCTATAAATGCCGTTTTAAGATTGTTGTATTCAGCCAAAACACTGTCGAATGCAAGATTGAATGAATCTGAATTTTTACTTTTGAAAGTTGTTGTATTTACAGTTTTTTCAGGTTTATTATTACAGGCAATTAATGCCAATAAAAAAATTGAAGTAATAAACCCCCGCGTGCTTCTTCGCATTAAAAAAATTTCTGCAAAATTAACTGTTAAAACATTGCTGAATTTGACGCATTTATCTTTAACAAATAAAAAAGAAGCAGTTAAAATTTAATCTGTGTTTTTGCGTTGAACTAAATGTATAATTTGCTGGTTCACACACTTCAATTTTTCCACAGAATGTTTCCTGTATTTTGAAGGTTTCTGCAAAACTTAGTATAAAGTCTATGAAAATATGTTTTACGGTTTTAGTGGCGCTTTTATTTTCCAATCATATATTTTCTCAAACTGATACACTTGTTAACAAGCTTGACAGCCTGAATAAAAAAACAGATACGACCGGCGCGCAGACAAATGTTATCAACCCTAATGCATATACAGAAAATACCAGGATAAAATTCTCATCTTATTTTGTTTTATTGGGAAGCGATTTAAAGCAGCAAATAACCGCACCATTTCATCAAACACCAAAAGAATGGGCACGCATTGGTATATATGGTGCTTCCGTTGCAGCATTGTCTCTTGTTGCAGATGAGCCGGTGCAACGTTTTGCCACGAAATTGCATGAAGACAGTAAAACAGTATCAAACATCAGCAGTTATGTTACAAATTTCGGCGGCAGGTATGAGCTGTATTCGCTGGCTGCATTAGGAGGTTATGGTTTTATTTTTAATAATAAAAAGATGCAGACCACAACGTTGCTTGCAACCCAGGCTTACCTGACAAGCGGAATAATGGAAAGCATTTTAAAAGCAATTTCAGGGCGGCAACGGCCGTCGTACTATAATCCAAATCATGCAGAGCCGGAGCCTACTTTTCATGGACCTTTTTATAAAAAAGGAGTTGATGTAGGTGGTCATGCAGTTAACAGCTCATTTCCTTCAGGGCATACTACTGTAATATTCGCAGCCGCAACAGTTTTTGCAAAAGAATATAAAAACACGCCGTGGGTTCCTGTAGTTGCTTACAGTGCTGCATCGTTGGTTGGCTTAAGCAGGATAACAGAAAATAAACACTGGACAACAGATGTTATTGTTGGTGCAACATTGGGTTATTTAACAGGAAGGCAGGTTGTGAACAATTACCATCGTTATGCTAAATTAAAAGCACCGCATAAAAGCGGCACTTTATCATTCAATATAAATTATAACGGCTATAATTTTGAGCCCGGTTTAGTGTATACTTTCAACAAGTAATATTATTTCTTTACAACAAGCACCTGGAAACTGCCGGGTATCATAGGCGGCCTTTTTGTACTGTCTGCTGATTGCCCGAAATCTGCCGTAGGCAAATAAATTGTATGCGTTTTTACATCAACAGATAATGTTCGTGCGCCGCGTTTTGTAGGTAAGTTATTTTCTACTTTAAATTTATTACCTGATATTTCTTTTATCACTGTTAAAGTGCCATCACCGTTAGATGAATAAACTGTTTGGATATCGGGGTCAAATGCGGTTCCATCGCAACCATTACCAATCGGAAGTTTATCAATAATCTTTCCATTCGTTGCATCAATTACCATCAGCAAATTATTATCACAGCCCGCAAAAAGGCGCTTTGCATTTCTATCAATTGATAAACCCGAAGGTGCCTCGCCCGGCGCTATTGACCAGCTATGAATTAATTTCATTGTATTGATATCAACCACTTCTATTTCACTCATGTCTTCATTGTTTACAAATATTTTTCCTTCACCATCACTCACAGCAGTTTCGGGTTTGCCTTTTACATCAATGGTTGCAATAACTTTATTTGTTGAAGGATCAATCACTGTTAAGTTCTTGCTCCGGCCGTTACAGGTTATAATTTTTTTAGAATATGCATCATAAAAAATAGCATCAGGGTTCTCGCCGGTTGCAATGCTGTCGGTTATTTGCAGTGTATTCAAGTCAAAAACAAAAACATTGTTTAATCTTCCATTACTTGTAAACCCTTTATTTAAACCATGCACCAACGCAATGCCATGTACGCCGTTTGCGTTTGGGATAACACCAAGCGAATCGCCGGTGGTTTTATCCAGTACATTTACCTGCGTGCCATGCGAAACAAATAATTTGTTTGAAGCGGTATCAGCATAAATATAATCCCAGCCGCCGCCGCTTTTAATATGAAATGTATCTGCTACATGTAATGTGTTTTGTTGTGCATGCAGATTTACTGCAAACACAAATGCAATCAAAAACCAAAATACTTTTTTCATAATTAATTTTACGTGAGCTGACAAAATAATTTGTGATTTTGTGGATATTCTGTAGCACCATCACAAAGGTATAAGCTGCAGCCCGATACAGGTTTCAACCATTTTTCAGTTTCTGTAACCATTGCTGCTTCACCGGTTCAAGATGCTCCCGGCAATACCTGGTAAAATATTTATGAGATTCCAGGAATTGTATATTTCTCTGGCGCCAATCTTCATCAGAAATAACGATATTAAAATATTGTTCTCTTTCTTTTTTTAAACGCTTTGAAAACTGTAAAAAATTATTCGTACCTAAATGATATAAATCCGCATCGCAGATTAGTTTTTCAATAAGGTTTAAGGGTCGTTGAGGCATTTTGGTAGCCTGTATACACGCCTGAACATTTTCTATAATACCTTCCGCAATCTTGTTTTCCAGGAAATGTTTTGCAATGCTTTCACTTTCTTTTTCATGGTTCTCAATAATATGCGTGCTAAAGCCAATGTCATGAAATAATGCTGCTAATTTTAAAGCAAATTCGTCTTCATTTGTTAATGGATAATGTGCGGTTATTTCTTTAACGGCATTCGCCACATTAATTGTATGGTCAATATTGTGAAAAGCAAAATGATCATTGATTTGTTTGTCAAAAACATCCCTAACAAAAGTTTCTGCATTTGTTAGTATAATTTCCTGATGTGCATTCATAGCCGGGTTAATAATTAATTCTCTGAAGCATCATTCACATGGCTGTTATGATCTTCTTCATTCTTAAATTTCAGTTTTCCGAACTTCCATGTAAAGTTTACACCTATTGATCTGAACGGAATTTTGCGAACGCTAATCACATTAAAATTTGGTCCGAATAAATTTGTAGCCTGGTTTACATATTTATTGAAAGGATTAACTGCCGACAAAGCAAGGCTGCCTTTTTGATTCCAGAACTGCTTGCGTACCGCCATGCTGTAGGAAGTAAAAGAAGGATATCTTCCCTGCGCTTCGTGGCGTGCAGAATTAAAATTTCCAAAAAATTCTGCGACCAGTGTTTTACTAAACTGGTAAGTGGCATTCATATTAAAACGATAATTAAAACTGTTGTAATTAAATCCCTGGTCAATTTTGTTAATCGTGTGCCGGTAAAAAAAGAAAATATTTGAACGGATATTTAGTTTAGATGTAAAATGCAAATCACCATATAAATTAGCGCCGGTATTATTTTCCTGCCCGATATTTTCGCGTGTACTTACAGAAACATTTGTATACGTTGAATCTCCCAAAATATAAGATGGATAATAAACAATGAATGGTTGTATATCATTATTGTTTTGCCTGTAAAATACAGTTGCCATAAATGAGCCTGTTTTACCAAAATCTTTGCTATAGCTCAATTCGTAACGGCTGCCTGTCTCAGGTTTTAAATATGGATTGCCGGCTGAGATATTCTTTGGATCGCTTGTATTAATGTATGGATTCAAATCACGAAAATCCGGCCGTTCAATTCTTTTTGAATAACTGAGTTTTAATGTTTGATTGCCTGATAAATTTTTTATAAAAAACACTGAAGGAACAAAGGTGTTGTAACCGGGTGTATTGGCTTGTTGTGTTACATTTGAGTAGAAAGAATTGATAGCTGTACGTTCATAACGTCCACCAACTTTTGCATTGAAAAGCTTAGCAACAGGAAAGCTTAGTTCAGAATAAAATGCATATACTTTTTGATGATAATCCAGGCTGTTTGATAGAGAAGAATCGAAATAATATTTATTATTATCCGGTTGCAGCAACATAACATTTGAACCTGTTGTTATATTGTAGAAATTCAGTTTTCCGCCAACACCCAAAACAATATCTTTTTTTAAGGGTTGTGTATAATCAATCGAAATTTCAGTTTCTTTTTCATTGCCTGCATTGCTGCTATTAGTACCGTAGAATAGCGAATCTGCGGGTAACAATATTTGCGAGTTACCTGCTTCAATATTATTTTTTCCGAAACTTGAATTAACATCAATGTCGAGTTCCTGGTCTTCTTTATTAAATGTTCTTTTATAATTTAAATCAGCATCAATACTGTGTTCGGAAAAGTTATTGGTGATATCATTAATTGTGTTAATTGAAAAGAGAATATTTTCAGGATTTGCTTGTTCACTTGTTACCTGGGACTGGTTTATTCCTGTGTGACCATTATTAGAAAAATGGTCGAACGATACAGAACCGGAGAAATTATTTTTATTCTTTAATGTCCAGTCAAAACCCAAACCTGTTTCAAACCCGTTTCTTTTAAAATTGTTTATTCCATCCTGCAGTAATAAAATGGAAGTTTTTGAAATGCTATCAGCAGAAGTTCTTTGTGAAGAAGACATCGCATTTACTGCGGGTCGTATATTGCCGCTTATGTAAGCATTAATACCAAAATTATTTTTTCGTGCATTAAAATTAAAAGACCCGTTATCCATTCTTGTACCTGCGGTTAAAGAAAGATTGCCGTTAACACCCTGTGATGTATTCTTTTTTAATATGATGTTAATAATACCACCAAGCCCCTGTGCATCGTATTTTGCACCGGGGTTTGTTATTACCTCAATGCTTTTTATCTGGCTCGCCGGTATAGATTGCAAAACATCCGATATATTACTGCCAAACACAGTTGAAGGTTTTCCATTTATCAAAAAACGTATTGAAGAACTGCCTGCAAGCTCCACATTGCCATCTACATCTACAGAAATCTGCGGAACTTTTTTTAATACATCGGTTGCAACACCGGTTTGAGAAGTAATATCTTTTTCTGCATTAAAAACAAGTTTGTCAATTTTATTGTCAATCAATTTAGATGTGGCTGTTACAGTAACATCTTGCAGCGTTTTATTTGATTTTGATAATAGTATTTTTTTCAGGTCTGTAACAGAATTTTGCTGAACATCAGTATTGTTTATTGTAACAGCTTTATAATTTATAAATTCTATTACTGCTTTAAACTTTCCGGCTAAAACATCTGTTATAATAAAATTTCCATCTTTATCTGTAACGGTTCCGTTGATTGCTTTTTTATCGCCTTGTTTATATAAAGTAATGGTTGCATATTCAAGCGGAAGGTGGTTTGCTGAGTCGGAAACGTTGCCAATGATTTGTGAATTTCCGGCACTATTCTGCTTTTTTTGCGCATTGCCATAAAATAAGAATAAACAACCGGAAATAATCAGCAATAATCTCTTTCACAAGAGATAATTTATGCAGCAAATATTTTTACATTTAATAAAAAGAGCACTTTAAGTGCTCTTGATGTATTAAAAGTTTTCTTATCTAATCTGCTTTTAAAAATTTTCCGTTTTCATCAAAAATCAAATCCTTGCCTTTAACCTCGGCTTCATAAGTAACTTTGCCGCTTGCGTCAGTTACCAAGCCCGCTTCACTAATGGCTGCTCCTCTATAGTGAGCTTTAATATACGGCGCAACTTCACCGGGTAATTTGCTCACAGGTATAGCCTTTACAATTTCAATAAAAGTACCGGACGGGGTAAACATTACAGAATTATCCTCTCCGGATTTACCGCCCCAGTTAGCCTCATAGTTTCCATTTTCTTTCTCCCATGAAACATTTTTTGATTCGGGATATTTTTTTTCCAGTGCAGATTTAACTACTGCAGGCACATTTGCTGATTTTAAATCCTGTGCAGAACTTCTGACTGCGATAAAAATTGTACCTACGAATAATAACAAACTTATTTTCATGATGCATTTTTCAAGATTGAAGAATGGTACAAACCTATTTTTAAAATCTGTGTAGATTCTGAACACTTTTAAAAAGATCGTATTGTTTCTATTGCAAAACTTTTTTTGAAAAGCATAGTATAATATACTTTGAAAAGATTATACGCTTTCGGAATAATTAAAGGTTGATTGCCGGTTCAGGATTTTCGGGTACTTTCTTTCTTATCCCAATATGCTTAAATACAGGCTTCAGTGCTTTTGCAGGTTTTGAAAAATAAAATAGTACAAGTATAATGAGCCAACCCGCAATCAGCATGCTTCTGTATAGAAAAGTATCATTTATATTAATTGTAGCTGTAGTTATATTTTGAGGTATACTGATTCCATTATACCTGATAACAGGGTTAAGATACATGGTGGTTTGCTTATTGTAAATCACGGCCCGTATATACGAATCGTTGTCTTTAAAAATATAATCAATTTTATCTGTATTAAAACCTGTCTTCTTTATAATTCCGTTTTCGCCTATAAGTTTAATGCTGTCTGCTTTTAGAGCAACAGCAATTTTCATCTGCATGCCATTTGCCGTTTCATACAAAAGTTTATTATCATTAAAAGAATTCCTGCCATTAACCGCGTAGGCATTACCCGCAATAAGACTATTCACCAATGAATCTTTATTATGCCTGGAGCAATCTATCATTGTCCAGTTAACAAAGGTTTGATTTGGATCATATACATCATGCGTATCATCATCACCAATAATCCAAACGGGTTTCCCGGCAGATAAAGCAATATCCCATTTACACGAAGCATTACCTGAATGATTAAGCACTTCCATTAAATTATAACCGCTTATTTTTTTTAAATCCTTATCGCTATAACCATGTTTTAGTAGAGGATGTGCCACTACAACGGCTTTTGCTTTATTACTTAATTTATTTATAACAAATTGTTTTGAACTTGTGAATTGCCACAAAGGAAAATCGTTATAACAAACCTGTTGCGGCATTATAACTAATTGGTGTGTTTTATAAATATTATACCCATGTTCATACACTTCTATTGCGCCAGGTTGCGCATCCTCTTTTGCAATGCTTTCATAATTAGAAATGCATGCATAAGCATAATTCTTTTGTTTATATAAATCAAGAATCTTTTGCGCCTGCTGCTTGCCATTTGTAATCCCATTCCAGGCAACAGCGTGTGCATGAAAATTGGTTTTTTGCCAGTTGGCCGATGGATTTTTATATGGATTATAAAGAAAGTTACCCGAAAATTTTTCAGGCGTTTTAAAATCGTACATGTTACAGGGCAAGTAAATAAGAAAACAAAAAGTTAGTACGGCAAACAAAACAAATTTTACTATTCTCTTTAAAACTCCTTTAAACTGCATTTAATATCTGCATTTATTGCAGTAGTTAGATGCAGAAAAATATTACATGGTTGGGTGATCGCATTTAAATAACAATGTTAGGAAACGCCTGATCCAGATTTTAAACAGAAAGTAGTTTAATATTAGAAGAAATAAATGAAATAAATTTTTCAGGTTACCCAACCATTTTCATTAGCACTGCATCATGTCTTTAATACACCACTCAAATTTGAAAAATGAAAAAGCACTGGTAAAAGGATGCGTTGAGGGCGATCGTGTGTTTCAAAATCAGCTGTATAATATGTATGCTGCAAGAATGATGGGCCTTTGCCTGAGATACGCCGGATCAAGAGAAGATGCAGAAGATATATTACAGGAAGGATTTGTACAGGTTTTTACGTGTATAAGACAATTTAAATTTACCGGAACACTGGAGGCCTGGATAAAAAAAATCTTTATTAACTGCGCTTTACAAAAGTTGAGAGGAAAGGAAAACAATTATTTATTTGTTGATATTGAATATGCGCCTGAAATACAAGCAACAACATATTCGGTAATAGAGGAAATTGATGTAAAACTATTAATGAAATGCATACAAAACCTGCCTTTAATAAGCAGGATTGTTTTTAACCTGTATGCGTTTGAAGGATTTAAACATAGAGAAATTGCAAGGATGCTGAGTATTACTGAAGGAACTTCCAAATCCAATTTATTCGATGCAAGAAGCAAACTAAAAAAACAATTGAAAGAATATGATTTATGTTCTATAAAAAATACAGCAAATGAAAAAAAATTTACATGATGATATTGATGATTTTTTTTCAGACCGTTTAAAGCATTATACAGAAGAGCCTGGTGAAAGTATGTGGCCAGTAATTGATAAGCGATTGTCTGAAAATGTAAAAAATAAACCGGCAAGTTCAAAGCCTGCAATTTTAAGCGTTGCAGCAGTAATTGCGGTTTGTTTATTAACGCCTTTTCTGCTTGTCGATTTGCATATGAATAATCAGGTATTTACAAAAAATTCAATCGACAAAAAAACAGGTAACCCTCTTTCGGCGCCTGTTTATTTACCCAACAATTTGTTGGCACATACAAACAATATTAAAAGTGATTACATAAACGTAATTCCAAACAATCAAAATAATATTTATTTAAATAAACCAGCCGGCCAGGATTTATCTGTTGCAGAAACACATTTTCAATATAACAAGACAGGGTTCATAAAAAATGATCAACAACAACTGCTAAACTGTTTTAATGGTTTAACTTTTTTTGATAAGCAGTTGATCATGGAAAATAAAACTGCTGAAAAGAACACAGCCTCTACAACTATTAGACTTTCGGAAAAACATGGTATCAGTATCATTCCTTTTTTTTCGGCTGATCATATCTCCGGAAGATTTATTGAGCAGTATGAATTTGATCATGAAGATGAAAAAGATTATCAACACAGGGAAAAACCCGACTTTTCTTTTACAGCCGGCGTGTTGGCCCAATATGTATTAAGTAATAAATTCTCTATAATTTCAGGGATATCTGTTTCAAGCGCTGCACTTTCTATTTCTTCAACAGCAGTAAATGCTTTACAAGATGAAACCGGTACCTACAAATTTAAATTAGCTACATCGTATGGCTTTGCTGAAATTTCCAAGTCGGGCATTATACCTTCAGCAGGCGACAGTCTTTTGGTTTCAGATGCAGCTATGAAATTGAAATACATCTCCTTTCCGCTTTTGGCCAATTATAATTTCAAAGCAAAAAAAGTTAAGCTAAATGTGCATGGCGGTATTGCTGTTAATAAAATTATGAGCGATAAAATTGAAGTAGATTACCAGGTGCAGAACAATAATGAACTGGAAACTATAAATAAAATCGAAGGAATTAAAAGAATGTTTTTTACTGTGAATGCGGGTATAGAAGCAGGTTATTCGATAACGCATAATATTGAGGCATCACTGGGTCCTGAAATCAGGTATGGAATTAATTCTATAAACAAAGGAACGCCGGTAAAAACCTTTCCCGTTAATTATGGCCTGGCTGCCCGCCTGCATATAAAATTGTAAGATTTACAACAGTAGAATTATTTATAATTTTTCATTCGGTATATATAAAAATTTCTTACAGCAATTTTGTTTCTATATTGATGTATTATAACCGGTTCTTCAACCGAAGAAAAATGTTTCTTATACATACTGTCAGGAAGGGAACTATAATTTGAAGGTGAAATGTAATAAGCATCGGTTCCTTCTTTTATAGCACCTGTTTGTTTATTCAGCCACGCAAAATTGTGAACGTCAAATAAAGATCCAAATGCATACAGCTTCATGTGCAATGGATAAGCCACATAATAATCGAGATGTGCAGCGGGAAACCATTTGTTCGAAAGAATAATTGCGTTTGGCTGCATGTTATGTTTTCGCAAGTCATCGGCTCTTAATTTTTCAAAAGCATTTTTAAAAGATCTCCATCCGTACAAATCCATTGTAAAATCTCCCGAACCTAATTTTTGCGTATCCTGTTTTCCAAGGCTTGCCGGCAAATAATTGATTGATAAGTATGCAATCAAAACAATTGTCAACACAAAATAATTTGCATTTCGCAGCCAGTGTTTAAAACTTTTTTCTTTAAAGCATTTATCAGCATACAAAGCACATAATATAAGTAAGGATATATAAGCCGGGCCAGGCCAATGTGGTAAAGTATCACGAAAGAGTGATACGCTCCAGCAAATAAATATTAAAGGCAGGCTTAAAAATATCAGTAGATAAAAAAGACGTTTGTTGTCCTCATAAAAACGATGGCGAATTACCCGAAATAATGTTAAGCAGATTAAAATAAATATTACGGGATTACAGTATAAAACCTCACCGCTTATTTCTCTTAAAAATGATGACGATTGTATGCCACTATTGATTGTTACACGACCGCCCTGGTATCTATAAGTTATAAATGCGTTCTGATAATTCCATATAAAAATGGGTGAGATGATAATAAGCGTTATGATGCCTGAGATATAAACGTAAGGGTTTTTCAATTGTTCTCTGTCAAAAAAAAGTATAAAAATCGCGGCAGCAAACCAAAGATATACGCCGTGTATTTTACACATGGTGGCGATACCGGTGCATACGCCAAACAGCAAAAAATTTTTAGTTTGATTTTCTTTAAAGACAAAAATTTTTAAAAGCAGGTAAACGCCTGCCAGCCAAAAAACCACTTGTGGTGAATCAGGCAAAATAAAAAAGCCACTGATAAGTGAAGTATAAATACAGCCTGAATATAGCAAGGCCGCATACCAGCCTGCACGTTCATTTTTTATGCGGCTTAAAATTTTATATATCAACCATGTATTTATTGCCGAACCAATAATAGCTGTAAGTCTTATAAACAGTTCGTTGTTTAGCCTAAGATTTAAAGTAAAAAAACGGATGAAAAATGCAACCAACGATGGATGATCAAAATAACTTGCCTGCAGGTGCAAAGCGTAAGTCCAATAGTAAACTTCATCGTTACCAAATTCAATGTTTGATGCAAGGAAACAACGAAGTATAGTTGTAACAACTATAAGTTTTATTACATTAAGCCGATAATGAGAATTTATTTTTTCATTCATTCACATAAACAATTATTAGTATTTAATTACAATGCATCCTGCATTTGAAACACTAATGTGAAAGGTAATTCTGAAAAGAAATTGTAGTGTAAATCAAAAAAAGGATTTGCTCAATTTCCTTTGTAAAAACTTTTGCAATCTATGCAACTGCATATTGCAGACAGCTCGGCAATTATTTTATCAGGCAGAGCATTAAAAAAGATTAATGATTAATGTTTGATGTGAAAAGTAAGATGAAACATGTTATTCATCTAAACATACAGCTTTGAATTAAATCTTTTAGCGAGCGTTCCTGTTGCTAATGTTGGATCTATGTCTGCAACAATTACTCCCGCCTCGCCATAATTTTGATACGCAATACATTTTCCGTCGGGCGCAATTAATGAGGTAGCAGATTCCTGGAATTTTGTTGCATAGTTTACACTGGCAAAATAAATAGTGTTTTCCATAGCTCGCATCATCATTGCTTTTTCATAATAGGGATTGTTTTTATTACCCCATTCTGTTAGCCGAACACCATCAACATTGCTGCCGGTAAAATGCGGATGAAAAACAATTGCTGCACCATGCATTGCAGACCATCTCACAGATTCAGGATAGCGAAATCCTTCATGGCAAATTGTGATGCCAAATTTTACACCATTCACTTCAAAAATTTTTCGTTCTGTTCCGGGAATCCAGGTATTATCTTCTGTTGGGTCAAGTTGATTTTTTGATTGATAACCTAACACCTCACCCTTATTTGAAATTACGAAAGCTACATTCAAAATGCCTTTATCAACAAACAAATCCATTGGTAAAATAATTGCAATTGAATTTTCTTTTGCAATAGCACAAGCTTTTTCCAATGCAGCCTGCAGATTTTCCGGTGTTGATTTTTCCACGTTAAATTCTGCTGCAGGATATCCCGGAATATAGGATTCGGGAAAACAAATAATTTCCGCCTGTTTTTGTGCAGCATCTTTTACGAATTTTTCTATGTATATCAGGCCATCTCCGATGGATGTTGGAAATGGCGGAGATGCTAAGGCTATTTTCATGTTTAATTATTCTTGAATAAAGATAGAGCGGAATTTATTTTTTATTTAATCTTTCAGGTAGTCTATAATGGTTTATGTTTTAAAAATATAATATCGTTTCCTGCGCTGCGTTTAATTTAAATGCGCCGTGCCTTGAGTATGCTACTTTTGCCATGCTTTTTAATATCCGTTTTATGCCTGCCCGGCGGCGATTTTGCTTTATTTACACAACTGCCCGATTTATACCAGCATTGCAAAGCCACCGAAGATCCTGATATGAATTTTGTTGATTTTATTACCGATCATCTTATAAACATTGACGGCGTTTTTGATAAGCATGCTGCCGGAGACGATCAGAAGCCACATAAGCCTTTTCAGTTCCGGTATTTTCAACACATAACGCTGTATATGCCCGGCAGTTTATTACTTAATTTAGCAGCGCCAATATCCGAATTTAAACAGCTAAATTGTACAAGCATTAAAAGCTATCATTCAAAATACGTGGTGTATATTTTTCATCCACCCAATTCATATTTTATTAACCGGCTGCTTAGTATTTAAATTTCTCAAATAAATATTCACAAATGAAATCATATAAATTATTGTGGCTGCTTTGCAGTGCACTATGTTTTATCGCCGCATGTAAAAAAGAAGTAGATGAATCAAAGAACTCAACAGATTTATCTGCAATTAATTCCCAATCTTCCTCACAGGAACAGTTTTCTGCGGCCAACTTTTTATTTGTAAAAGGCATAAATAATCCATATCTGCCATTGATACCAGGTACCATTTTTTATTCTGTTAATACAATAAATGATGAAGATGGAATAAGCTATGAACATATTCATGTAACAGTTACACCGGATATTAAAACAATACTTGGCGTAAACTGCGAAGTAGTGCATGACCAGGTGAAAGCAGACGGCGAAATAACTGAAGATACTTACGACTGGTATGCGCAGGATAGATTTGGCAATGTTTGGTATTTTGGTGAAGACACAAAAGCGCGTACTGATACCGGTTGGAGTACAGAAGGCTCATGGCAGGCAGGTGTTCACGGTGCCGCTCCGGGCATAGTAATGTTTGCGAACCCGGGTGCGCACATTGGGCTATCTTATTACCAGGAGTTTCAGCGTGGTGTTGCTGAAGACCAGGCAAAGTTGCTTAGCATAAACAGCAGTGCAACAGTGCCATACAGTTCATTTACAAATTGTGTTGAAACAAAAGAATTCACCCGGTTAGACCCTGAGGACATAGAACATAAATTTTATGCTAAAGGTGTTGGGCAGGTACTTACGACTTCTGCAACAGAAAGAGAAGAGCTCATAAGTATTAAACATAATTAAAGCATGCAATTTAAAACGGGTGAAATTTCGCCCGTTTTTTTATTGCCTTATTAAATCGTATTCGTTAATGCTGATCGGTTAAAAAAATAGCGGAACGGCCATCATCGCCTGCACGAATAGAAACGCTGTAAAAAGAAAATAAGCAACAGAAAAAATTTGTATAGACCGGTTATTTTTCGCAATAAAAAATCCAAACAATGGCAGTAATTGTAAAGCATGTACTCCCACAAAATGTGCAACGCGCAAATCTCCATATTGCCTGCTCCAGTTAACTACGGGTAAACCCGGGCCTCCGTCTGGTGCGCCTACCGTATGCTCCAGGTGTGACGCCATTAACCCGCCTTCAAAAGCAAAAATTACAAACAGGATAATACCGAGGCGAATACCCCAGATGTATTGCATGGAAACCGTAAAAGTTTTCTGTCGAAAAAATAAATAACCAATATAACCTGTCCATGCAACTAATATAGAAATAGCCACTCCCATTAAAATGAATAAGAGCTGATAAAAAGATGTTGAAATATTGAAATGCGATAACCTGCCATTAGCTGCCTGCCATGTAATAACAAACAGCTCATATGTCATTACCAAAACTACCATCCACGAATAAACTTTTACTTTTCGCTGCTGATTCAAATAAATCATATACCAGGCCATCGTCCAGCAAAATATAGCAATGGAAACAAAAAATTTAGCGGGCTTAATAAAAGCGTTAATACCCAGCACAATGGTATCCGTTAGTCGTATCAGGACCAGGCATATTAACGTACCGGCGAATGTAAGCCAGCCATACCAGTATAACACTGTGTTGCGTTTCTTTAATTCAATCAAAAACTTTTTCATGTGTAGTATTTTTTCAATGGTTATGTGAACCACCTGGTTTAAAAATTATGAGCGAAATATTTTTTTGTTTTCAAAAGCCGGATAATTAAGTAAAGCAGCAAGCCGAAAGGACCAAACAGGAAAGTAAGAAGCATGCAGGGCATAATGAGCCAGTAACTAATTGCATAACGGGCAGCATTTTTTTTAATAAACATTCCTGCCAGCAGGTCAAAAGCAAGATAATGAACCCAGCCGGCTACAACCAGCAAAGGGTTTTTAAACAATGTCATTACGCCTTGCAGGGAACCAAAGCGTTCAACATCTGCGGGCTTAAATCCGGTTATCATTAGCCATGTATAAACCATAGCCAGCAGCGTAATGATAATGCCTGTGATTAATTTATCAGAAGCTTGCCAGGAAGGAAAGAAAACAAGAATAACCCATCCCGTTAAAGCAAAAGCATTACTTATTGTGAATATTTGTTCCGCCTGCACCATTGTAATTTTTCAACAAAGTTGTGGCATCAGCAAGCGGCATTTCATTGACATTTATCAAGAAATATATTTCGTTGTTATAAAGCAGAATCGTAGAAAACGTCACTGCCGTTTACTTCTTAAACGGCTTAAATGTTCAGGAGTAATGCCAATAAACGAAGCGATCATGTATTGCGGAACACGTTGAATAATGTAAGGCTGTTCCTCCATTATAAATTGATACCGCTGCTCGGGCGTGTGTGCACGCAAACTGGTATTATATTTTGAAAGCAGGATGTAAAGATATTCCGCGATTTTTCTTCCAAAAATTTCGAAGACAGGATGCGACTGATAAAGCGCCTGCATATTGTCAAAAGAAAGATTGATGAGTTCGCTATCTTCCAAAGCATCCATGTTTTGTTCAGCCGGCGTGCGGGTTAAGAAGCTGGAATACTCGCTTATAAAATTATGTTCTGCAACAAAGCCGGTACAAATTTCTTTTCCATCTTCTATATAAAACATTCGCATTAAACCTTTATTCACAAAACTAACCTGCCGGCAAACTTCGCCTATACGCACCAGGAATTCACCTTTCTTTAAACGCTGTACCGTCAGCCGTTCTTCCATTGCATTCAAGTCAGCCTCCGTAATAGAAGGAACAAGCGTTCTGTAATAATCTTTAACGTTTTCAAACATGTTGCAGCTTTTAAAAAATGAGTGTGGCGAATACCTGCAAAGACCAAACCGCTTTATGCTTTCATTCAGAAATAATATATGAATGCGCTTTTGCGGTACCGCGCATGAACCTAAACTAATTACTGAAATAAATATGGTTAACTAATAACTTGATTTTTCTTAAACATCATTCTAATAAACGTTGGCAACACAACCAGCAGCAAAGGCAACGCAATAATAAACCCACCGATAACAGCAATAGCTAAAGGCTGGTGTAGTTGCGCGCCGGTTCCAATACCCAATGCAATTGGTGTAAGCGCAATGATGGCGCCAAGTGCTGTCATGAGTTTTGGACGAAGACGTGTGGAGATTGCATACACAACCGCGTCGTCTGCATTGTTTGTTTCTTTATATGATTCACGAAACTGTAAAAAAGTAAAAATTGCATTCTCTCCTATTATTCCAACAATCATTATCAATCCTGTATAACTGCCAACATTAAGCGGCGTGCCGGTAAAATATAAAGCCATAAAGCTGCCTGCGATACCCAACAAGGCAATCAATAAAATAATTAATGCAATGCGGTAGTCACGAAACATAAAAAGTATTACACCAAATACCAGCAGGCTTGATGTTATAAGAATAATAAGCAACTCATGAAACGATTGTTGTTGCTCGGCATACGCGCCGCCATATTCAATGCTGTAACCTTGCGGTAATGATATTTTTTTGGAAACCTGTTGCTGAATATCTTTTATAGCACTTCCCAAATCGCGGTTATCAAGCCTTGCCTCCACAACACCTATATTTTGCATGTCTTCACGTTGTATTTCCGCTGCGCCTGCACTCAATTGTATATTCGCCAGTGATGCAATAGATTTTAACTGGCCGTTCGGCAGAAAAATCTGCATCTGTTTAATTTCATCCAGGCTGCGCGTGTTATTACCCGCATACATAATACGTACATTGGTTTGCTGGGTTTTATCGTACACGCCACCGGCAATATTTCCTTCTAACGCGGTTTGCAATTGTGATTGAAAATTAGTTGGCGTAATGCCGTACTGCGCAAGGTTGATATTGTTGGGCTGAATATTAATTGTAGGACCCGTGAGCGTAATTCCATCAAACACATCAGCCGTGCCCTTTACGTTTTCTACTATTGATGCCACCTGTTTTGACAGCTGCTGCAAAGTGGTTTCATCGGTTCCAAAAATTTTCACTTCAATCGGTTGAACAGACGTCATTAAATCACCCAGCATATCACCTATTACCTGGCCGAAATCCACACGCAGCGCAGGTTGTGTACTTTCTGCACGCTGCCGGATATCTGCAATTACTTCATCAGTACTCCGGTCTCTATTCTTCTTCAATTGAATTAAATAATCGCCCGTATTTGGTTCTGTAATAAAGAAACCCATTTGTGTTCCGGTTCTTCTTGAGTAAGCTTCTACTTCGGGAACTTTTACAATTTCTTTTTCTATTGCCTGCAATATCCGGTCTGTTTCTGCCAGTGAAGTTCCGGGTGGTGAAACATAATCCAACACAATACTGCCTTCATCCATCTCCGGCAAAAAACCTGTTTGCAGATTTGGGTAAATTAAAATAATAGCAACAATCAATGCAGCAATAAAAACAAAACTTATATAGAAATTATGAATGAAGAATGAAACCCAGCGTTGATTTTTTACGCCATGCGCTTTATACTTTGCATTTTGATTTTTTACCTTTAAATTTTTTGAAAACAATAAATAAATCACCGGCAATGCAAGCCATGTAACAAAGAACGAACACACCAACGTTATCAGCATTGTATTAGTAAGCACTTTAAAATAAGCGCCGGCAACACCACTCATTAATTCAAACGGAATAAAAATTACAATGGTGCTTAACGATGAGCTCACCATTGCAGGAAACAGGTATTTTATTGCTTTCTGAACCAGCGTTACAGATGGTTCACCGGGATTTTCTTCATGCGTGCGGTGTATTTGTTCTACTACAACAATTGCATCATCTATTATTAATCCAATGGCTGCGGCAATCGCGCCAAGTGTCATTATATTCAGCGTTTGACCTGTTGCATACAACACAATAATGGTAAGTAATAAAGTAACGGGTATAGTTACGAGTATTACGCTGCTCGCTTTTAATGAACGCAAAAAAATCATTGCAACAATTATTGCAAGCACCAGTCCTATCCATAAGCTGTCTGTAACACTTTTAATAGCTTCATTTACAAAATCAGCTTGTATATAATATGGTTTTATGGTAACGTCTTTCGGTAAAATCTTTTGCAATTCACTTACCTGTTTTTGCATTTGTGTTGAAAGGTCGATAAGATTTGCGTTGGGTTGTTTAACCACAGCAAGCAACAAACCTTCGCGTCCGTTTGCATTTATCTTCAGGTAATCTTTCGCGTCTGTTAATGCTTACATCTGCAATATCTTTTAATAAAACAATGCGTTTATTATTGCTTACAACAACGTTTTGCAATTGCTGCAAAGAATTTACCGAAGCATCTGTAACGGTTAAATACATCTGCCTGTAATCGTTCAGGTATCCGTTCGATTGAATGATATTATTTTGTGCAATTGCATTGCTTACAGCATCGGGCGTAATACTCAGTGTATTCATTTTTTGCTGGTTCAGCACAACATCATATTCTTTTGTTTTGCCGCCAATCACACGCACTTCAGAAACACCTTCCACTCTTGATAAATATGGCTTGATGGTATACGTTGCCAACATCTTCATTTCAATGGGTGTTCTTGTATGACTTTCCAATGAGTATCCTATTACAGGTAAAATGGAAGGGTTCATCCGCTCCACAGTTATGTTTACACCTGCAGGTAACGCGTTATTTATTTCACTGATTTTTGCCTGGATGCGTTGTTGTGCCAGGTCAATATCTGCATCCCAGTTTAAGAACGCTGACAGTTCGCAACTGCCGCGGCTTGTGATGCTGCGTATGGTTTGCAGGTCTGGTATTTGTTTTATCGCTTCTTCCAGCGGGCGTGTTACCGCTATCATCATTTTATCAACCGGCTGCTGGCCTGCATCTGCAATAATTTTTATTTTAGGAAAAGTAATTTCCGGAAACAATGCCGTTTGCATTTTGCTGTAAGCAAAAAATCCGCCCAATAAAATAATGACAATGAGAACGGTTATAGGATTTTTATATGTAACAAAAAAATTACGCATAATTGAACGTCATTGCGAGGAGGAACGACGAAGCAATCCGCTTTAATGATTAATAAAAAGATTGCTTCGCTTTGCTCACAATGACGTGAACATTTTATTATTGTTTTATAATACTAATTTTAGCTGTGTCTGATAATCCATAATTACCTGTAAGAATTATTTTATCACTATCATTTAATGATGGTTCAATAATCTGGATATTACTTCCCGATTCAATTCCTTTTTTAATATCCGTTTTTACAGCAACACTATCATTTATTATTCTCATTATCCAAAACGCTGTTTGCTCCTCGTTGCTTAACACTGCAGGCTTTGCAAGCAAAATCGCGTTTGTTATTTGTTGTTTTATCAACTGCACTTTAGCGATAAGATTTTCAGGTATCAATTTATCGGTTCTCACCTTAATAATATAGCGCTGTGTTTGTGCAACAGAATCAACTATCGGCAATGCTGATTGTAAATATCCCTGCAGAACAGTGCTATCTGCAAGACGCAATTGCAGCATTTTATTTTGGGGTAAATACGGTTTTAATTCGTAAGGCAAATCCAGTAAAAATGCAAAACTTGATTTGTCTGTTATTTCCGCAAGCTGTTCACCATCCTGTACGTAGCTTCCTTCTGTATAAGTTATTTGAGTTACATAACCGCTGCCTGGAGACCTTAGTCTTGTCACGCCATCAAAATGCAGCGACGTATCAAGATCATTAATTGTATTACCCAACGCAACGGCTTCTTTTGTTTTAATGGTAAAAAGCGTTTGGCCTTTGCTTACATAATCACCTATTTTTATATTGCTTGATTGTAGATAACCAGTTGCATTGGCCCTCACAAATGTTTTTAGTGTAAATGCTGATGTTGCATTCAGCTCAACCGTCTCGCTGATGTTTTCATGTGTTGGATATGTAATTGTAACAGGTGTTACAACATCTTCAGGTGCTACATCTTCGTCCGCATCATCAGCATTATTGCTTTTGCACGACTGTATTATAAGGACAATAAAAAACAAAACGAGTATGTTTAAAATTTTATTCATTATTTGTTCCAGTAATTTATTTGAGTGATAAGTTGAAACTGCTTTATTATATTTTGTGTTATCGTGTTTTGTGCATTCAGGTAATTGCTAATAGCGATAATATAATCAGCAATGCGTACATCCCCTGTGATAAGCAGTTTTCGGTTTGCATCCATTAAAGTATGCACATATTTCAACTGTTCACTTGTTTCATTAATAATTTGATTGGTCGTTTGCAGCTGTTGTGTTAATTGCGCTACTTGCTGTTGATATTGTGCTGTATAAAAATCACGATTATTTATACGCGTTTGCTCTAAGGTATTTAATCGCTGATATTGCAGCCTGCGCTGGTTGCCGTCATAGATTGGAATGGTAAGATTTATTGCAGCAGCAAATCCAAAATTTTTATAAGGCAAATAAGTTAACGATGAAACGTAGCCGCCATCGGCGGTAAAACTTAATTTAGGTTTATAAGCCAGTCCGATTTGTTGTGAAGCGTTCTTCAATAACAAACTATCTGTTGTAAACTTCCTGTAGAAAATTGAATTATTGTATTCAGGAAGTTGGCTCAATGCAACACGCGGAGAATCTAATGGCGTAAAAGAAGTATCCACCAATCCGCATAAATAGTTCAGCATTGCGTAATCATTTTGATATTGTTGTTTGGCTTGTGTAATAGTAAGATGTTGTTGTTGCAGCGTAACCAGGAACGTAAGATAGTCTGTCTGCCGATACACACTTGCCTGGGTTAGTTTTTTTAAAACAGTATCTTCTGCTGAAAGCAAATTATAAATTTCATTATTAAAATTATATTGCCGCCAACTGCCGTAAGCTGCAACATAAGCTGCAGTGATTGTGCGTCGAAGTTCCCGCTCTGTTATTTTACCTGCAATAGAAAGCGAATCGTTTAATAATTGAATGCCATTAAACTGAATTTGCAAATTTCTTTTTCCAACAAAAGTTTTTGTAGCGCTAATCTGCTCATTAAAACTTCTAATGTTAGTGATTATTTCATCATATCCATATCCATGTACAATTGGTGCATAATAATTATTGCTGATGCCGCTAACCTGGGTTTTATAAGACGCAAGTATGCGCAGGCTATCAAGGCGATTTAGAAAAATATTATTGTTGACTTCTTTTATTAAAGGGCTGTTTTGCAATCCCTGCGCAAGAAAATAATTTAAATCTTTTTCCTGCGCACACAAATAAAGATGCTGCATAAAAACAATGCAGATGAAAATTATTTTTATCAAGTGTGATACCGGGTTAAATAATTTCATTCATAAAAGATAAACGATGCATATTATCAGTTACAAATAGACCAATTGATTTTGAAGAAAATTTGTAGACTGAAATGTGATACCTTAATCAAACTTTATTGTAAACGAATGCATGCAGGGTAAACTGAAACTATATGTAATAGTATAACCGGATGCAATACATATTTGTTGAATAATTGATAAACCCAATCCATGATTATCGGCTGCATTATTTGTTTTCGAAAACCGCTTATACATTTGCTCTTCATCAAGTGGTTGTTGAATACCTGTATTGGTTACCTGCAAAACATCTTTCAGTAAAACATTTATTGATCCATTTTCTATGTTATGTTTTGTAGCATTGCTTAGGAGATTGTTTAATAAAATTTCAATAAGATAAGCATTGCCTCTAATTGTTTTATCTGAAAGATTAATCGCTGCAGAAATATTGCGGCCTTTCCACACTTCATTAAACTGGTTTAATTTAATCTGAAGCGAAGCTTTGACGTCGATATCTGTTTGCTCGGTAAATTGTTTGTTTTCAATTTTGGTAAGCAGCAATAAGCTTTTATTCAGCTTGCTTAAATTTTGAATTGCAGCATAAGCACTTTGCATGGCTTCACTTTCGCTTTCAGATAATTTTTCATTTTGTATAAGAATGTCGAGTTTGGATTGTATTACTGCCAGCGGTGTTTGTAATTCATGCGAGGCATTTTCTGTGAATTCTTTTAATGAGCGGTAATCCTGCTGTGCCTTGCTTAAAGCCTCGCTTAATATTGCGTTTAATTCGCTGAATTCATCAATATTACTACTACCGAGATTTATAGATTGTGTATTATTTAAACTAAATTTTTGTATTGCCTGCAATGTTTGATAAAAAGGCTGCCATAACCTTCGTAACATAATTCGGTTAGTAAAAAACGTAACAGCCAGGATAAGCAGTATAATTGAAACAGTAATAATAATTATTGTTTGAATAAGCTTATCTGTGCCTGCCAGCGATTTACTAACGTTAACAAAATACCAAACATTCTTTACGTTCAAATTAAACTGAATCATGCGCCTTAATTCATTTTCATGGCGGCTGTTATCGAATACTTTAATTGTATAAATTTCATGAACTATTTGCGCAGGATGATTAACACGCTTATAAACCGTGTATTGGTCGCGCACTTCTATAACTGCAGGTAAATGATTAAACTGGTTTACATAATTTACAATTTCATTCTTTTCAATTTTTAAATCCACATCAATCTGGCTGATAATTACGTAGCGTAATAAAAAGGAAAACGCAATACATCCAATCAAAAAAATAATTACGGTGGCTATTACATTAATGCGGCTATATTTTGCAAAAAGTTTCAAATTAAATTATTTAGGTACACTGAATTTATAACCCATTCCGTAAACAGATTTTATATAATCGGGCAGGCCATGCTGCAATAATTTTCTACGCAGGTTTTTTATGTGTGTGTAAATAAAGTCGTAACTGCCGGCAATATCCATATTATCGCCCCATAAATGTTCGGCAATGGCTGATTTAGTAATTACTTTGTTTTTGTTACTGATAAAATAGATCAATAAATCATATTCTTTTTTTGTCAGGTCAATTGCGGTGTCTTTAACAGTGGCCTGCTTTTCATTGAGGTTTATTTGTAGTTCATCGAAAACTATTGTGTTCTTGCCATCAAAAGATTTTCTGCGAATGATTGCTGCAACCCTGGCGCTTAACTCAGACAAATGAAAAGGTTTGGTAAGATAATCGTCAGCACCGGTTTTTAAACCGTAAATTTTATCATCCAGAGAGTTTTTCGCTGAGATGATGATTACGCCGTCTGCTTTATTATTGGCTTTTATTTCTTTTAAAATATCTAAGCCACTGCCATTTGGTAACGTAATATCAAGGATAATGCAGGCATAATCGTATAAATAAATCTTTTCTAATGCTGAATCAAAATCGTATGCAGTTTCAGTTATAAATTGTTCGCCACCCAGGTACTGGCAAATACTTTTGGAAAGCTCTTTTTCGTCTTCAATAACTAAAACTTTCATTGCCTTGTTTTAACAAAAATAAACTGCATTAAAACAAAAAGCACATGAATTGTTCATGTGCTTAATACAAGTGACCCGGATTGGATTCAAACCAATGACCTACAGCTTAGAAGGCTGCCGCTCTATTCAGCTGAGCTACCGGGCCATTTTGGTGGCGCGCAAAAATAATTTTTATTTAGTTTGCGTCCAAACATAGATATGGATGTAAATATCGAAGTAAGCTGGAAAAAGGTTTTACATGCAGAATTTTCAAAATCGTACTTCGAAAATATAGTTGCTTTTCTTAAAACCGAAAAGGCACAGGGAAAAATCATTTATCCGCCGGGTTCTTTAATTTTTAATGCTTTTGATAAAACACCATTTGATAAACTAAAAATAGTGTTACTGGGACAAGATCCTTATCATGGCCAGGGACAAGCGATGGGTTTATCTTTTTCTGTTCCAAAAGGCGTACGGCCACCGCCATCGCTCATAAATATTTTTAAAGAGTTGCATGATGACGTGGGTGTTCCTATATCGTCATCCGGCGATCTTACTTCATGGGCTGAACAAGGTGTATTGTTGTTAAACGCCGCGTTAACAGTAAGGGCTGGTGAGCCAAATTCACATTCAAAAATCGGATGGCACCAGTTTACCGATGCGGTTATAAAAAAGATATCGGATGAGAAAAAAGGAATCATTTTTTTACTGTGGGGAGCTTTCGCTCATCAAAAACAAGAGCTTATTGATCAAAACAAACACCACGTTTTAAAAGCCGCGCATCCATCACCCTATAGTGCTGATAAAGGTTTTTTTGGTTGCCGCCATTTTAGTAAAGCAAATGAATTTCTTGTTCAACAAAAACAAGAACCAATAAACTGGAGAATTGGTTAAACAAATTATTTATGGATGAATTAATTATAAAGAGAAGTCCTGCCAACAACCCTGATTTTATTTACCTCGTTTCGCTGCTTGACTATGAATTGTGGCATGAATTAAATGAAGACCAGGCAACGTATGATCAGTATAATAAAGTATCCGATATTTCAACAGGAATAATCATTTATGCCGCTGAAAAACCAATTGCCTGCGGATGTTATAAAAAGTATGATGATAAAACGGTTGAAATAAAAAGAATGTATGTTGATAAGAGTTACAGAGGTAAAGGAATAAGTAAAACGGTTTTGTGTGAACTTGAAAAATGGGCAAAAGAAAGTGGATTTGAATACGCGATTTTAGAAACCAGCATTCACTTTGGTGTAGCACAATCTCTTTATAAAAAGTGCGGGTATTATTTAATTCCCAATTATGATCAATACGAAGGCTTGGAAGAAAGTATTTGTATGAAGAAAAGATTTCTCTAATTCAAAAGTTGTAATTTAAAGTAATGAATTCTACTTTTTTGATTTTCAATTTTGACTTTTTAGTTTCTCTTCAATATCTAAATTAAATTCTTTCGCTGTTTCTTTTGCAACCTCGTAACCTGCGTCTGCATGACGGATAACACCAATGCCCGGATCATTTCTCAAAACTCTTTTTAGTCTTTTTTCTGCTTCATTAGTTCCATCGGCAACGATAACCATTCCTGCATGAATACTGTAACCCATTCCAACACCACCGCCATGATGCAACGAAACCCAACTTGCGCCACCTGCTGTATTAAGAAGCGCATTTAATAAAGGCCAATCAGCCACTGCATCGCTTCCATCGAGCATTGATTCTGTTTCGCGGTTGGGGCTTGCAACAGAACCTGTATCTAAATGATCCCTGCCAATAACAATAGGTGCTTTCACTTTTTTTATACGAACTAATTCATTAAATGCGAGCCCTGCTTTTTCGCGTTCGCCCTGGCCAAGCCAGCAAATTCTTGCAGGCAAGCCCTGAAAAGCAATTTTTTCTTTTGCCAGTTTTAACCAGCGTTGTAAAGAATTATTTTGCGGGAATAATCCAGCAATCACTTCATCAGTAACAACAATATCGTTTGGATCACCACTTAATGCAGCCCAGCGGAAAGGGCCTTTGCCCTCACAAAATAAAGGGCGGATATATGCAGGAACAAAACCGGGAAAGTCAAAGCAACGTGAGCTTTGAGTTTTGAATTTTGAGTTTTGAATTTCATATTCGCTTGCTCTTGCTCTTATATTATTTCCATAATCAAAAGTGATTGCGCCTTTATCCATTAACTGAATCATCAATTGCACATGATGATACATACTGCGGTATGCATAATCAATATATTCCTGCGGATTTTTTTCACGTAAAACTTTCGCCTGTTCATAAGAAATTTCATGCGGCCAATAGCCGATCAATGGATCATGAGCAGATGTTTGATCAGTTAATGTATCAGGAATAATATTTCGTTCAACTAATCTTTCTAAAAGATGCACCGCGTTGCATAAAACGCCAATACTTTTTGCAGCACCCTCATTTTTATATTTTAATGCTGCATCAATCGCTTCATCAATATCTGTAAATTTTTCATCAAGATATTTTGTTTCGATACGTTTATCAATGCGCCATTCCTCTACTTCAGCAATCAATGCAACGCCTTCATTCATGGTAATGGCAAGCGGTTGTGCACCACCCATTCCGCCTAAACCAGCCGTAACATTTAAAGTGCCTTTTAATGTGCCATTAAAATGTTTATCAGCAACTGCAGAATACGTTTCATATGTTCCTTGTACTATTCCCTGTGATCCGATATATATCCAGCTTCCTGCCGTCATCTGACCATACATCATTAAGCCTTTTTTTTCGAGTTCATCAAAATGTTTCCAGTTTGCCCAGTTAGGAACAAGTTGCGAATTTGAAATTAAAATGCGTGGTGCATCGGCATGTGTTTTTAAGATGCCAACCGGTTTGCCGCTTTGTATCAATAATGATTCGTCATTTTCCAAAATTTTTAATGCAGCGATAATATTATCTAACGCTTCAAAATTTCTTGCTGCTTTACCACGGCCACCATATACAATTAATTCATCCGGCTTCTCCGCAACTTCAGGATTTAAATTATTTAACAACATACGTAATGCTGCCTCCTGTATCCAGCCCTTACAATTTAATTGTGTACCTGTGGGCGTTTTATATTTAACAGCGTCGTATTTTGATTTTGCAATTGTGCTCATGAATAAATTTTTATTTTTGCTTAACTGCATTGCTATTGTAAGACTTCGTTCTTTTACAAACTCGTGCAGTTTTTGCATTCAACTGATTCTGTCTTTTAAATATTCAGCAAAGACAATTGACTGTTGCTGCTTTGAAAAAATTGCAATTTTAAACTTGTATGGAACATCTGTTTCTAAAATAACATAAAACCTTTTAAGTTGTGTGCTTAATGAATTTTCATCTGTAAAAATTTTATCTACTTCTTTAAAGGCAATTGTAAAAGGGATTTGAAACAATTTTCTTCCCATATTAACCAATGGATTGTAATTTTTTATTGAAACCAGTCTTTTTTCAAAGTCAACGCACACTTTGTTTAGAGAAAGGTATTGAGATATTAAAAAAATAAATAGTATAAAAGCAAGAACTGTGTAATCGCCATAATCAGTATTCGTTATTGAAAGTTCTCCGTTTATTATCATGACAAAAAATATAATTATAACTATAGCAGGAAGAACCCAATCCATTAAATAAGGTCTATTGAATATTATTAACTTTTTGTCTGTAATCTTAAACTTAGGCATAGAAACAGATTTCAATTCTGTTGGCAAATCAACTGTGTAATTCATAAACTCATATTGAATATGAAGTTACAAACTCTATCGCCTTTATCATATCATTATGCAATACCCTGTCTTCTTCATTAAATGAAACTACTTTTCTGAATGATGCATGTAAGTGCTCAACCATTTCAGAACTTTTCAATGGTCTTCTAAAATTCAATGCCTGTGCGGCACTCAGCAATTCAATCGCTAAAACTTTTGCAACATTATCTATAACGCGCAGACATTTTACAGCCGCATTAGCGCCCATGCTTACATGGTCTTCCTGGTTGTTACTTGAGGAAATTGAATCAACACTTGCCGGCGTACATAACTGTTTATTTTCGCTCACAATGCCTGCGGCAGTGTATTGTGGAATCATGAAACCCGAATTCAATCCCGGATCTTTCACAAGAAACATAGGCAAATCTCTTTGCCCGCTTATAAGCTGATAAATTCTGCGCTCACTTATATTGGCAAGTTCACTCATTGCAATGCTTAAAAAATCTAAATGCAATGCCAGTGGCTGGCCGTGAAAATTTCCGCCGCTGACAATTAAATCGTCATCCGGAAAAATATTTGGATTATCTGTTACAGAATTTATTTCAGTTAAAAAAACATTCAGCACTGTTTCAAAAACGTCTTTTGTTGCACCATGCACCTGCGGCACACACCGGAAAGAGTATGGATCCTGCACCTGCTTTTTTTGCTGTTGTGCTATTTCACTTCCATTTAAATATGCGCGAATAATCTTTGCTGTTTCAATTTGGCCTTTATGTGGGCGGATAGATTGAATACACGCATGTAAAGGCTCCGTCATGCAATCAAATGCATCAAACGATAAAGCACAAATCAAATCAGCGATTTTAATTAAATGTTCAGCTTTTCTTAAACAAAACATTCCGTATGCTGTCATGAATTGGGTGCCGTTTATTAAAGCCAATCCTTCTTTGCTTTGCAGTTCAATCGCATTCCAATCGAATTGTTTTAAAACTTCCTGCGATTCGCATTTTTTACCTTGATAATACACTTCACCCAAACCAATTAATGGTAAACTCAAATGACTTAACGGCGCCAAATCTCCCGAAGCACCCAATGAACCCTGCGTGTAAATAACAGGCAGCACATCATTATTATGCATGTCCATCAAACGCTTTACTGTATCAACCTGTACGCCGCTGTAACCATAACTCAAAGATTTTATTTTCAGCATCAGCATCAGCCTTACAATATCTGCAGGCACTTCATCACCCAAACCGCAGGCATGCGACGTAAGCAAGTTGTATTGCAGTTTTTTAATACGTGTTTTATCAATTTTTACATTCTGCAAAAAACCAAAGCCTGTATTAATTCCATAAAATAATTCGTCTGACTGCGCAAGTTTTTTATCAAGATATTCCCTGCACTGCAGGATTTTTTCATGCGCTTTAAACGTTATAGAAACCTGTTGCTTGTAATCCAAAAAATTTTTTACCTGGTCAAAACCAAGCCACGAACTATCCAGCGGCAAATAATTATAACTCATGTAAACGATGCTTATAAATGGTCTTCAATTCTTTCAAAAAGATTTTTTTGTTGTAGGCTTTCTTCAATACCTGCTAATGCAGATAAGATTTTTTTGCTTTGGGTTTGTGCTGTGGTCAATTCTTCCATTGTTTTTTGCAATGCATCCCAAACTGGTTTTATCTTTTGCAGCAGCTTCTCTCCTTTTGGCGTGAATGTTATGACTTTATGCCTTGCATCTTTTTTTGAAATAACAGACTTTATTAAACCCTTTTGTTGCAGGCTGCTTATTAACTGGCTTATTGCAGAATGCGAAACATTTAATTCATTCGAAATCTCCTTTATGGAAACTTCTTTTTTTTGGGATAAAATATAAAATACAGGAAACCACGATGCATCAAATTCTATTTTATGATTTTTATAAATGCGGTTTACGTCGTTTATAAATGTATCGCCTAATCTTTTTAAGCGGCTGCCAAAAACCAAAAACCCCAGTTGCTGGTAAAAATTCATCCATCAAATATATAAGTGCTTATATAATTTTCAAAAATTTTTGTTTTTTTAGTCTGAAATGGATTTTAGTTTCTTTTAACCAAATCGTTTTTAACTTCTATCAGCAATTAAAATCTGATACATTAAAATAATTGTATGAAAAAAATTTTATCGCTTTCAGTAATCGCTGTTGTTTTATTATGTGCATCATGCAGAAAAACAATTATAGTAACACCAACTCCGCAACCTGAAAATAAAATTGCAGGTACATGGTATATTAACGATGCGTCTTTTAACAATGGAAATGGCTGGTACTCTTTTAACCCTGGAGCAGCGGGGATTTTTACATTTTATAATAATGGAACCGCTGAGTACTCGGATGAAAACGGAAATCAGCAGGGCAGCTGGTATACAAGTTATATATCTTCGGGATATTACGATGTGTACGGCGATTATTACAACGATTTGCATAACGACTTCCAAATAAAAGTTTTTGATAACCACGGCAACTATATTGACATGTATTTCGACTATATCAATTTCTCAGGAAATAACCGTTTCTCAGCCACCTATTATGACGGAAAGAACATCCAGGAATATAACTTTTATCGCTACTGATTAAAATGCGACCTGCGTTGATTTAAAATTTTAAATAACAATGGTTTTTGAAGACAAATACTAAAACTGCATCATGTAATCACAGGTGCAGTTTTAATTGTAACAAAACAGTTCAAACTAATCATTTAAAATCTTCAGTTTGAATGTTGCCAGCAAACGTTTAAAAAGATTTTTTGCTTTCGTAAAAAAAGAAAGTTGCGGTGTATGAAGCGGGCCGGTAAATGCCTCGCCTCGTTTTATAAATAATTTTGTAAAGGTGCTCGATGTCATTCCCCATTTTGCAATAAATTGGTAATAACCTTTATTCTTTTTAATTCGGTTTGTGGATTTATATCCAAAATGATAAACACGGCTTTCGCTGATGCCTTTAAAAATCCGCACGCCGGCTTGCCATAACTTCATGGAAAAGTCCGGATCAGAATACATGCCCGGAGAAAATTCCGCGCTGTAACCACCAACAAGATCCCAAATTTCTTTATGGATAATATTCGGTGGCCATGTAGATCCGTTCCAATCCTGAAAAGGAATATTTGCGAATTCATTTAATAATCTTTGCTCATCAAAAGACTGAATATCTGTTCCAAAGTTTCTTTCAATTGAGCAGATACTTTGTGCTTTCGGCTCAATTGCTGTTGCTGAAAGGAAAAAGAATTTATGAGGCAGTTTGCCTATTTCATCAAATAAAAATTTGTCCCAGTTTGTACAAGCATACATGTCATCGTTCATATATAGAATATAACTTGTGAATGCCAGCGTGCTGCAAATATTCAAGGCATAACAAACGCCAATGTTTTCGTCACTTGCTGTATAATCAATATCGTTTTGTTGTTCAATCCATTCTTTTGTTCCGTCTATCCCTTCATTTACATGCACAATTAACTGGTGTTTAAAAAAAGAATTTTGCCTGATGCTGCGAACGCATAGCTGCAGATATGGAAGATTGTTCCAGCTTGGAATAAGAATAGAAAATTTTTGATCAATGAAAACCGTACGCTGATGAAGATTAATGTTGGCGTTTGTTATCATACTCAAGCTTGTTCTAATATTTTTTTTAAAGACTGAAAAACGGTTTTAGCGGAAATTGTTGCAATATCTAAGCTAACAGCATCGTAGTATATTAAATCAGAAGAATATTTTTTTAGCTTGTTTTGAAAAACTTTTGGATAAACCGTAATAACATTTGTTACAGGTAAACTTCCATATTCAGTAAAGCGAAAATAATTATCGCCACTGGCAATTATTACCACCGGTGTATCGCAGGCAACAGCTATATGCGCTGCCATAGTATTATTTGAAACGACTGCCTTTGCACCTGCAACTAAATTTACCATTTCAGTTAGGGAAGTTTTGCCGGCAACATTTGTAATATTTGACTGGTATGAAATTTTGTTTGCGCTCTTAACATCTGCATTACCGCCTGTTATAAAAAGTTTATAATGATAATTTTTATTTACCAGTTTAATAAATTCCATCCATCGTTTTACTGTCCATTGCCTACTTTTTGATGCTGCACCTATAAAAAAAACAAGATAATCGCTGTTAGCTTTTTTTGTTACACTTTCAAAACGGGGCGCATCAATTTCTGTTTTTATACCGCAGCACCATTCAGCAAATAATTTATTGAAGGTAAATTCATGTATGTATCCATCTTTCAAAAAAAATAAATCAGTATACAGCGCATCAGAAATTTTGTTCCATCCTGAATAGATAAATGTATTGGCAGATGCGATCTTTTTTACAGCTCCGGTGGTTAAAGCACATAAATCATCCAGCAACAATGGTCTTGTTTTCGAAGGACAAATAACGATTTCAAAATTTTGATTGTGTAATTCCATCCATATTTTTTTCCTGTATGTTTCGTCGTTTAAATATTGCTTTTTATCCATCCATATTGAATCATCAACTTTGTCTTTATCAAAGGCATCAAATAAATCTTTCCAGGCAATATTTCCCAGCAATGTTATTTTATAATTTTTCCATTTTTCAGACATTTTATAAGCATCTAAAAAGTTTCTGAAAACTATATAGTCGCCAATATCATCAAGCCGGATAATTAAAAGTTTTTTAGCTGCATTATTTTCAGGCAAAGATTGTTGCTGTTCTTTCCATGCATCAAACTGTTCTAAAAGTTTTGTTTCCTTTTTATGCGATTTTATTTGTCTTGCTAAAATTGAAAAAAAACGAAGCATTGAAGAATAGTTTATAATTATTTCAGCTAACCAGGTATGTTTGCCCTTCAAGCGCTAACTGTGTTTCAGGAAAAACCTCCTGCGCTTCGCTCAAAAAATCATCAAGCTTTTCATAGGTGCTGCTAAAATGCCCGATTAATAATTTTTTAACCCCCGCCAGTTTTGCCAGTTGCGCTGCCTGTATGGTAGTTGAGTGAAAACGGCTAAGCGCTTTTTCGTGCTTGTCTTTTAAATAAGTTGCTTCATGGTAAAGCATGTTTGCATTGGCTATTTTTTCAACAAGTGTTTCGTTATACAAAGTGTCTGCACAATACGCATAGGTACGCACAGGTTTGTTAGCAATAGTTAACTCATGGTTAGCAATAATTTTTTCATCTTGCACATAATCTTCGCCTTGTTTTAAACGCTCGTAATAAGAAACCGGTACGTTAAATTTTTCTGTAGCTTCTGCATTTATTTTTCGTGGTTTTCTTTTTTCGCGAAACAAAAAACCCCAGCAATCGATGCGGTGAAAAACTTTAAAACATTCAACGGCAAAATGTTCCTCATCAACCAAAACAGAAAAATCTTCTAAAGGATGAAAATATAAATTGTAGGGAAGTTTTGTATCTGAAACATTTAACTGTAAATCTAAAATTGGTTTTAGTGCCGATGGTGCATACAAATGCAAATCATTGATTCTGCCAAGCAAACCATAACTTGTAATTAAACCGGGCAAACCAAAATAATGGTCGCCGTGCAAATGAGAAATAAAAAAGTGATTGATTTTTCCACGGCGGATTTTATACAGGTTCATTTGTATCTGCGTGCCTTCGCCACAATCAACCAAAAAAAGCTGGTCGTTTAAACTAATAATTTGCGATGTTGGGTGCCTGTTATAGGCAGGAAGGGCTGAATTATTTCCAAGGATTGTTACACCAAACATATCAACTAAATTAAGTTAAATCCTATATTAACGAATGAATAGATTTAAAACATGAAGATTGAAAGTTTTAAATTTATTTTTGAAAAAAACTGTATTTAGTTTGCCTACTGTTGCAATAGTGATTCTTAATTATAATGGCCGCAATTTTCTTGAAAAATTTTTGCCCTCGGTGGTTGCAACAACCTATGCAAATAAAAGTATTATTGTGGCGGATAATGGCTCAACAGATGATAGTGTTTCTTACTTAAAACGAAATTTTGCCGGGGTTGAAATTATTTTGCTTGATTCTAACTATGGCTTTGCCGGTGGCTATAACCATGCTTTGAAAAAAGTAAATGCTGACTATTATATTTTATTAAACTCGGATGTAGAAGTTACACCCGGCTGGGTTGAAGATTTAATTACGCTGATGGAAAGCAACAGCCAAATTGCAGCCTGCCAGCCAAAAATTTTATCGTACATAAACAAAAATGAATTTGAACATGCAGGCGCCTGCGGCGGATGGATTGATACGTTAGGCTATGCGTTTGCCCGGGGCAGAATCTTTGATATTTGTGAAAATGACAATGGCCAATATGATACAATATCTAAAATTTTTTGGGCAACCGGCGCCGCGTTATGTATACGTGCAGAAAGGTTTCATGAAATGAACGGCTTTGAAGCCTATCTTTTTGCACACATGGAAGAAATTGATTTGTGCTGGCGGCTGCAGCGGAAAGGTTATGAGATTTATTGTTGCCCTTCCTCTGTTGTATATCATCTTGGTGGCGGAACTTTAGATAAGGCCAACAGCCGTAAAACGTACCTTAACTTCAGGAACAATTTAATTATCTTATTAAAAAACTTTTATTTTTCTGAAGCTTTATGGAAGATACCCGTGCGTATTTTATTGGATTGGCTGTTTGCATGTAAAAATTTACTGCAGGGCGATGTAAAATCATTCTTAGCCGTAATAAAAGCACATGGCAGCGTTGTGAAATGGATATTTATGCGTGAGAGATATCAAAAGCTTCCATCATATAAGATAAATAAACTTAACGGTGTGTACAGGTCTTCCCTGATATGGGCCTACTTTATAAAAAAGAAGCGACATTTTTCAGAAATTATTAAAGCACGGGAATAAATATTAATTAAGCCCTATTTTTGTGCCGTAAAATTTAACTATGGAACACGAAGCAGATTATAAAGAAAAAGATTTTGGTTATAACTGGGTAAACTCTTCAAGATTTTTGTTTTACCTGCAGGTTTTATGTATTAGCATGCTGGTAATTGGCATGTGCTATAATTTATATGTGCATCGTTATAAAGGCAAACCAGATGTGGAAGTGCCTACAAATACTTTATATACGCCGCAATACAAATAATAACAATAAAAATTTTTTCATTACACGCAGATTATTATTTTTGCCGTCCTTTAAAAGTTCTTATACATAAGCGGAAGTAGCTCATTTGGTAGAGCATAACCTTGCCAAGGTTAGGGTGGCCAGTTCGAGCCTGGTCTTCCGCTCTCTTTTAAAAGTTATTGGTTAGCGGTTATTTGTTATTAAGTTTTGCGAATAACAAAGCCATGATTAATAACTTTTTTTATTGCCCTGGTGGTGGAACTGGTAGACACGCAGGACTTAAAATCCTGTGGACCGAAAAAGTCCGTGCGGGTTCAATTCCCGCCTGGGGCACTTAAAGCAAAGCGACTTACTGTCGCTTTTTTTGTAATGAAGTTTCTCATCATCCGCTTCTCTTCTATTGGCGATATCGTTTTAACTACGCCTGCCATTCGTTGCCTTAAGAAACAAATAGCCGGGGCAGAAGTGCATTTTTTAACCAAAGAAAAAATGAAATCGGTAACAATAGCCAATCCTTATATTGATAAATTTCATTACTACACAAACAATTTAAACGCAATTGCTGAAGAAATAAAAAAGGAAAAGTTCGATTACATTATTGACCTGCATAAAAATCTGCGCACCTATTTACTTGGCCTTAAACTATTTAATACAAAAGCTGAATGGTTAAGCTACCGTAAGTTAAGTTTTGAAAAATTTATCCTTACGAGGTTCAAAATTAATTTAATGCCCAAGAGGCATATTTCTTTGCGATGCCTTGATGCACTCGCACCGATTGGGGTAACAAACGATGGCAAAGGATTGGATTATTTTATTTCAGAAAATGAACGTGTAAACGATGAAGATCTACCGCACGGGCATTTATTTGGATACGTTGCTTTCGTAATTGGGGCTACCCATAATACCAAAAAGCTTCCTGTATATAAATTACAGGAAATTTGTGCAAGTATTGAATATCCAATAGTTTTGATTGGTGGAAAGGAAGATGCAGATCAAGGCAAACAGGTGGCGTCCGTTAACCAGCAGAAGATTTTTAATGCCTGTGGGAAATTTTCTTTAAACGAATCTGCCGACTTAGTTCGAAAATCAAAACTTGTTATTTCGCATGATACCGGCCTTCAATATATTGCCTGTGCATTTCAAAAACCGGTGCTGGCAATCTGGGGCGGCACATCGCCCAAACTGCAGGTAGAACCATTTTACGGCACAGCAAATACATCTCTGCATAAAAACTTTATTGTTCCCGGTTTACCCTGCCAGCCCTGTTCAAATTATGGAACAAAAAAGTGCCCGCGGGGCCATTTTAAATGCATGAAAAATCAAAATGTAGATTTAATTGTGAAAACGGCTGCATCATATTTAAAACAATAATTTATTTTAGCGCCTATTTTAAAAACATGAAAAGAATATCGTTTTATATACTTGCAACATGCCTGTTTTTTAACAGCGGCATATTAGCACAATCAACCGATACATCTATGCAAAAATCTGCAGTTGCGGTTTGCGACTGTTTATCAAAAAGCAAGATAGATAATGGCAGCACGCCTGAGCAACTGCAACAAATATTTCTTGGATGCATTCTAAGTTCTGCGCCGGATTCTGGTTTCCAAAATAATTGCCAACGGGCAAGACAATCAACAGGCGGCAGAGCAAATTGCTACTAACCTTGCTATGGAAATGGTAAAGAACGGTTGCCCGGCCTTTCAAAAAATCGCAACAGCCATGATGGGCAGTGGCAATGATACCATGCAAATGGAAATGCCGATGCAAATGCAGTCTAAAGTTGAAACTGCACAAAGCATTGAAGGAACGGTGGTAAATGTTGAGGACAGGGATTTCACTTTTATCACAATTAAAACAACTGCAGGCCGCGAACTTACTTTTATGTATTATGAATATGTGCCTGGCTCTGATAACTGGATAAAAAATGCAGCAAGCCTTAAAAATAAAAAAGTTTCATTATCTTATACTGAAACAGAAGTTTACCAGCCAAAGTTTAAACAATTCATGAATGTAAAAGAAATAAAAACGCTTACCATTAAATAGCGTTGTGTATGGATGATAAGAAATCACCACAAATTTTAAATGCATCATCCAACTTTTTAGGGTTTTGTTTTCTTGTACTTACGTCTTTAAAATTTTTTAAATTATCCAATACAACATTTATCGATGAGATAACTGCGGGATGTTTTGTGATTTTTATGTTTAGCTGTTTATGCGCATTTCTTTCCATTCGCAGCAAAACCAAACGTGCCTTATTTTATGAAACACTTGCCGAGTATTCTTTTCTTGCAGGACTGATAACTATTTTTTTAATGACGATTTTATTTGTGCTCGAAGTAATACATTAAGATAGTGTTTGAATGTATCGCTGAATAAATTCCTGCTTTCTTTTTACCCGGTATTGCATTATAAACCTGGGATGCGGGAGAGATTCAATTCTCTCAAACCATTTATGTGTAGTGTTTATCCTGTTTAAATATTTTAGATTTTCGCCTTCACCAATGCAAAAACAAATATCAGTGTGCAACCCAAATGCAATTTGTTTATTCATGCAATCGATAACAAATGGTTCTATCTTTTTAAGTAAGATTCTATCATCGTAGTAATTTAAATTATTTCCATGCTTTACAAAGCCTAAAGGGCTTACTGCAGACAAGTAAAACTGTTTATAAAATTTTTCGGCACCGCCATAAGCATCAATCATTTCGTAAATAAAGACAGAAGATAATTCCTGTTTTTTAGGAAAGTCACTTTGTATGCCACACACTTTTTCTAACCGGATGGGGTCTGTAAACGGAATGCCTGTTACACCGCCGCCAAATCGCCCCGGGTTTATCCCTATTAATAAATGTCGTTTGTTGTTATCGTTGTAATATTTTTCATAAAATGAAATGCACGTTTGCCGCACATCTTCGCGTTTGTGAGCGTCGAGTATTTCAACATCTTTGGGTAATACGAATGGAAGACTGAGATTGAAAAGAAAAGTAAGAATGTTGCCGGCAAAATTCATTGGATAAATAAACTAATTATCTACCTGTTGCATTAAACACACTTTCTCAAAAAAAGTGATTTACAATTCGCCCACAACCTGCGTGTAATTAATATCTGTTAAGATCGTGAGTAGCTGATCTTTTACTTTTATAATATGCATCACCAGTTTTGATTCTTTACACGAACGCAGAAGCTTTATAATTTCTGTAAAATGAGGATTGTCACTTCCTTTTTCCTGCCTGTACGACTCATTTCTCAATTGAAACAATGTCAATAATTTTTTAGTTTCCTGTGGTGTAGATTCGATATAATGTTTTATATCATGAAAATCATCAACCAGCTTTCTAAAAAATCTTTGATAGTACATTTTTGATAGCTTGTCAAGAGTAAGAAAAGACATTGCAAAATGTTTTAAGTGGTGAACAAGAGCATTTCAATTCAGCCAAGTTAACCTGCACAGCACAGATTTGCAGGCAATTTATAATTTATCTTATTGTACGCGATACATTTTTTTCCACATAACAATTTGATAATATATATCACATGTTTTAATCTTCGCCTTCAAGTCTTGCCAACTCGCCTTCGTCCAAATCATCTCCCGGATCCTCAGGCGGTGTAAGATCAAGATCTTTTTCGATATCTTTCTCAGCGGCTTCCTCTGCAGCGTTTGTATTGTTAGCGTTTTGCTGCTGCTTTAAAAGGTCTTTGTCTTTTTCAAATTTCTTATCCATATAATTTTTTTAAAGATAATAAATTATCATGTCGTACTAATGCGCTTCAAGCCAGTTATCACCAACACCCAGCTCTGCTTCAACCGGAACATCACAAGGTAAAGGCAAAGCGTTTTTCATATTGTTTAAAATGAGCGGTTGTAAAACGTCAAGTTCTTGCGGCACTGCGTCAAATACCAATTCATCATGCACCTGCATTATCATTTTGCTTTTTAAATTTTCTTTACACATCGCATCATGAATTTTTATCATCGCCATTTTTATCATGTCTGCAGCAGTTCCCTGTATCGGCGAATTAATCGCATTTCGTTCTGCATAACCACGCACGGTAAAATTGCCTGAATTAATATCTTTTAGCCAACGCTTTCTGCCCATCAGTGTTTGTACATATCCATGTTCCCGGCAAAAATTTATCATGTTGTCCATGTACTTTGTTATGCCGTTGAATTCTTTTTTATAGTTGTCAATAATTTCTTTCGCTTCACTTCTGCTGATGCTAAGATTATCTGCCAAACCGAAAGCGCCTTGCCCGTAAATAATTCCAAAGTTTACACTTTTTGCCTTGTAGCGCATTTCTTTGGTTACTTCTTTTGCATCTACATTAAAAACTTTTGCGGCAGTTGCTGTATGAATGTCAGTGTTGTTGCTAAAAGCTTCACACATATTTTTATCGCCGCTTATTGCGGCAACAATTCTTAATTCAATCTGCGAATAATCTGCGCTGATAATTACATTTCCGTTTCGCGGAATAAATGCTTTGCGAATTTCTTTTCCGCGCTCTGTGCGAATAGGAATGTTTTGAAGATTTGGATTATTGCTCGCTAATCTTCCGGTGACTGCAACTGCTTGCCCGTACGTTGTATGAACTCTACCTGTTTTCTTATTAATAAGCAAAGGCAGTGCGTCAACATAAGTTGATTTAAGCTTTGTTAACTGGCGATACGCCAGAATATCTGCAACAATCGGATTGTTATGTGCAAGTTTCATCAGCACATCTTCACCAGTTGCATATTGACCACTTTTTGTTTTTTTGGCTGATGCAAGATTCAGTTTTTCAAACAACACTTCACCCAATTGTTTTGGTGAACCAATATTAAACTTACACCGGCGCCAGCATATACAGCCTGTTCAGCCTGGTAGGCTTCACGTTCTAATTCTTTTGAATAATTCATTAAAAAAGCCACATCAATCATCACACCTTCATATTCCATATCCGTTAATACTTTCAGCAACGGATTTTCTACTTCATAAAAAACTTTTTCTACCTCTTTTGTTTTTAATAACGGATGCAACGAATGTTTTAATTGCAAAGTGATGTCTGCATCTTCGGCTGCATAATCTTTTAGCTTTTCAATTTCCACATCACGCATAGTGCCTTGCTGCTTTCCCTTTTTGCCAATCAATTCTTCAATATGCACGGGCTCGTAACTTAAGATATTGTGCACTTAGCAAATCCATGTTGCGCTTGCCATCGGGCTCAATTACATAATGTGCCAGCATTGTATCGTACACCTGTCCTTTAATCTCACGGTTGTACCATTTTAAAACCAGTAAATCATATTTTAAATTATGACCAATCCAAATAAGATCGGGATTATCAAACAAAGGCTTTAATAATTCAAGCAGGTTGCATGTTTGGTTCGTAATCCGAAGTGCACGTAACAAAATAAGCTTCGCCGGCTTTGTAAGAAAAGCTCATTCCAACAAGCTCAGCATCGTTTGCATCAATGCCTGTTGTTTCTGTGTCAAAACAAATTTCTGTTTGCTGCATCAGAACATCAACCAGCTCTTTTATCTTTTCTTCTTTATCAACCAGTATATAATGTGTGTTCGTTATTACTTATATTTTTCGATGCAGCCAAACCAACTTCTCCGGTTTCATTATCTTCAACCTTTTCAATGGCAGTTCTCGTGGCCGCGCTTTCAATGGCATTGCCAAATAAATCCGTTTGCACACCAACCGGCGCTGTTTGAAATACATTAAAATCTTCACCCAAAATTCTTTTACCAAGCGTTTTAAATTCAAGCTCTGCAAATACATCAATCAATTCTTTTTTATTCCACTCTTTTAAACAAAAATTTTCTTCGTGAAACTGTACAGGAACATTTGTAATTATTGTTGCCAGTTTTTTACTGAGATATTGCAGACTCTTTTCCATCCACAATTTTTTTACCGAGTGCACCTTTTATGTTTTCTGCATTGGCTAAGATGTTTTCAACATTGCCATATTCTTTTAAAAGTTTGGCAGCCGTTTTTTCGCCCACGCCGGTAATACCTGGAATATTATCCACCGCATCACCCATTAAGCCTAAAATATCAATCACCTGGTCAACACGTTCGATATCCCATTTTGCACACACTTCTTTCGGGCCTAAAACTTCAACAGTTCCTCCCTGGTAACCCGGCTTATAAATTTTCACGCCGTCGCGCACCAAGTTGTCCATAATCTTTATCGGGTGTAACCATGTACACATCATAACCAGCATCATGCGCCTGCCATGCCAGTGTACCAATCACATCGTCCGCTTCATATCCTGCAACACCAATGCATGGAATATTAAAACCTTCGATAATTCTTTTAATATCTGGAATGGCCGCCATTAAATCTTCCGGTGTTTCCTGGCGATTGGCCTTATAATCCGAAAAATCTGTATGCCGTTCTGTTTTTCCTTCCACATCAAAACATACAGCAAGGTGCGTAGGTTTTTCTTTGTTAATGAGGTCAACCAACGTATTTGTAAAGCCAAATTGTGCATTGGTATTTTTTCCCTTTGATGTAATACGCGGATTGCGAATGAGCGCATAATAAGCACGAAATATAAGCGCATAAGCATCCAATAAAAAAAGACGTTTGTCCATCGCGCTAAGATAAACTCCTAAGCCTTAAAGGGGAATTATTTTTAAGAACTTTAATTATTGATTAAAAACAAATCACGGGGCTTAAATCTTTAAATATAAAAGCATAATAGATATTTGCATTTTGCAGTAATTTCACCGCGAAAAATTATCCTAATAAATAATTATGGCTGAAAAAATTTTAATGCCCCGTTTAAGTGATACAATGACAGAAGGCGTAATTGCTGCCTGGCATAAAAATGTTGGTGACGCCGTTAAAAAAGGCGATTTGCTTGCAGAAATAGAAACCGATAAAGCAACGATGGAATTAGAAAGTTATAAAGATGGAGTGCTGTTGCATCGCGGAGGTGAAGACGGTGCAAAATTGCAGGTAAACGATTTGCTTGCAATTGTTGGTGACAAAGGGGAAGATGTAAGCGGAATGATTGGTGGTGAAAACGGAAAAGCGGTTTCTGATAACAAGTCGCAAGACGCAGGTAATAAAAAATCCGAAGATAAAAATCAGAAATCCGAAAAACCAACAATCACGGAAGAAAAATCCAAAGTAGAAAATAAACAACCTGAAACCAGCAACGGGCAAACTGCATCTGGTATTGATATTTCTAAAATGGAAGAAGTTGTATTGATGCCACGTTTGAGTGATACAATGACGGAAGGTGTAATTGCATCGTGGCAGAAAAATGTTGGCGATGATGTGAAGAAGGGTGATATTCTCGCTGAGATTGAAACGGATAAAGCAACAATGGAACTGGAGAGTTATAAGGACGGGAAATTATTGTACCAGGGTGCAAAGCAAGGTGAAAAAATTGCTGTAAATGATTTGCTTGCTATAATTGGTAAAGAAGGTTTTGATGTAAACAAAGTGGTGAATGCTGCAAAAGGTGGCAGCACACAAAAGCAAGAGCCTGTTGCAAAAGATAACGCTGATCAGCAGAAAGCTGAAGGTGATGTTTCTAAAACCGCATCCAGTGGTGTTCCTCAACAGAAAGTAGAAGATAAGGCGCATGAACCGGAGCAACAGGTAGTGAATGAAGGAAGAATTTTTGCGTCGCCGCTTGCAAAAAAATTAGCAGAGGAAAAAGGTATTGATTTAAAATATGTAAAAGGCACAGGCGATAATGGAAGAATTACAAAAAGTGATATAGATAATTATAAACCGCCAACTGTTGAACGTCAACCGTTGACCGCAGAACCGGAGCAAAAGCAACAAACTGCTCAACCAAAACAACAACCAATTACTGCAACGCAAACATATCTCAAAGAAGACTTTGAAGAAGTACCCGTTTCGCAAATGCGTAAAACCATTGCACGGAGATTGCAGAAAGCAAATTCAGTGCGCCGCATTTTTATTTAACGATGAGTATTGATATGGATGCATGTGTTGCTGCACGTGCGAAACTGAATGAAGTAAGTCCGGTTAAAATAAGCTTTAATGATATTGTTTTGAAAGCGGTTGCCGTTGCATTGAAACAACATCCAAAGGTTAATAGTAGCTGGCTGGGTGAAAAAATTCGAATCAATCATCATGTGAACATTGGTGTTGCAGTTGCGGTTGAGGAAGGCTTGCTGGTTCCGGTTGTTCGCTTTGCAGATACAAAAACATTGAGCCAGATAGCAGGTGAAGTAAAAACTTTAGCCGATAAAGCAAAGACTAAAAAACTGCAACCGGCAGAATGGGAAGGCAGCACATTTACTATTTCTAATCTTGGCATGTTTGGTATTGATGAGTTTACCGCCATTATTAATCCGCCTGATGCGTGCATACTTGCTATTGGTGGAATTGCTCAAATTCCTGTTGTAAAGAATAATGCAATTGTTCCGGGAAATGTGATGAAAGTTACGTTAAGTTGCGACCATCGCGTTGTAGATGGTGCAACCGGTTCTGCTTTTTTACAAACGCTGAAAGGCTTGCTGGAAGAGCCTTTGCGGATGATGGTCTAATCCATCAAACAAAATTATAAATAACTAAGCCACCACTGCCGGTGGCTTTTTCTATATTGGTCAAACCATTTGCAGGGTTTGTATAAAGACAAGAATTACAAACAGCCAGATGGCATAAACAATCCATAAATTAAAACCAAAATTTTGCGGACGAAATAAGAAACGGCGAGTTTAAATCAATAATATCTTTTGATGTATACCCGGTTGCATAAAATACTATTACACAAATAACGTGTATCAAATAAAAATGCAGCACATAGTAGAAAAATGGAACCCTGCCATACATACCTAAAACATTGGTGAATTTATTTTGTACCGTTTCTATTAATGAAAGAAATATTAAAGCCGGCCCAATCGTCATGCTTAAATAACATAAAGACGGTGGATATTTTGAAGTATTTAAAAACGATAAGAAGGTGTAAAGTGCATTTTTCTGCGTTGACCAATGGCTGGGGTCACCATAAGAGTTTATCAGCCGTAACAGCACAAAAAATATAGTAACACCAAAACCAAAGCTTAAAATAATTTTTCTTCTTGTTATTGCGTTATACTGCTGCGAATAAAATTTACCAAAGCCATAACCCAACAACATCACACCCGTCCATGGAATGATGGCATACAAATCAAAAATAAAATGTTGATGGGCATACCTGATTTGTGTTCCAAAGGCTGTAAAAAATATGGTCATTAAAATATGTTCAGTTCCCTCTTGCGGTATCTGTATGTAATCAATCAAATCATGCCCAAAAACAATTACAACACCTAATGCAATAATTAATTTTACAGAAGTGCGAACCAGCAATCCAAGTATCACCATGCTCCAGCCAATTGCCCAAATTACCTGCCATATAAAAAGATTATACAACGGGTTAAATGTAAATGCCAGCGTCATAATTACATTTTCAATCAGCACAAGCCATAAACCTCTTTTGATAAGAAAAATGCTTAATTCCTTTTTTGATTTTTTTTGACCGGCAAGAAACGCTGAAGTGCCGGAAAGAAATACAAAAGCCGGTGCGCAAAAATGTGTTATCCATCTTGTAAAAAATAATTGCGGCGTTGTTGTTTCAAGATTGGTGGGAGAATCTGTAAATGCAGTGATGTGAAAAAAGTCACGCACATGGTCAATAGCCATAATCAACATTACAATACCACGTAAAATATCTATTGACTGAATGCGTTGTTTTGGTTGCTGCAAAACAGTAGCTCATAGCAGATGTTTAAGGCAGGAAGATAAAAATTCCGTTTTTAAAATTAAATTATTACGCAAGCTTAGTGCTCACGCTGAATTAAAAAATCTGCAAGTTCAAGTAATGATTTTTTTCGGAACATAAAACAGCAATTTCTTCAAGATGATATAATGCTTTGTGAAATATTGTCTGCTTTAATTTTTTCGCCCAGTCGTCTACATTACAATCGCGAAAAATTTTTAAAACACGCTCAACTTTGTCAGCTCCGTTTTCAGTCAGCAAAAAATTTAATTCCTCTTTTTGATTGGCATTCGCAGTTTCTAAAGCATGAATCAGCAAGAATGTTTTTTTATTTTGTTTGATATCACCGCCAGCTGTTTTACCAAATTTTTCAGGGTCGCCAAACGCGTCAAGATAATCATCCTGTATTTGAAAAGCAATGCCTAAGTTTTTTCCAAAAGCATATAAATGGTTTTGATTGCCCTCACCCGCGCCGCCAATAATTGCACCCATTTGTAAACTTGCTGCGAGCAGCACAGATGTTTTTAATTCAATCATTTTTAAATAATCATCCAATGAAACATTCGGCAGTTTTTCAAAATCCATATCCAGTTGCTGACCTTCGCAAACTTCTTTCGCGGTTTTACTGAAAATATTGATAATTGATTTAAGATAACCCGTGTTTATTTTATTAAGATATTCATATGCAGCAACGAGCATTACATCACCGGCTAGCAAAGCTGTATTTGCGCCATATTTATAATGCACTGTTTCAAGTCCGCGGCGCAAAGGCGCTGCATCCATTATATCATCATGGATTAAAGTAAAATTGTGGAACAGCTCGATAGCAGTGGCAACATGCCATGCGTCGGCATTTATTTCATCAAACAATTCATTACCCATTAAACACATAACCGGGCGCACACGTTTGCCGCCAAGACCCAAAAAATAATCGTTGGCTGCGTATAAAGATTGCGGCTCTTTTGGAAAATGTGAAGTATTAAAGCGATTTGAAAATTCTGCTGTTAGTTCTTTGAATGAATGCATGCAGCGAATTAATAATTAAAATCTCAAAATGAAAAATGAAAAATTTGGCTTTAATTTTTCCGTGTATAGAGATATGTGTATCTATCACAACATCCTTCATCAAGAAAAAGGCTGTCATTTCTTAATACAATACCGTAAGTAAGTTTATTGCCTTCCAAAGGAAATAAGTTAATGAGCGTATCGCTAAAATAATAATTCGGTTTACCGGCTTTTGAAATGGCATAATTCCCCTTAGCTGTTACTGAACTATTTGTAATTGAAGTATAGTTTTTTGAAGAGGTAAATGATATGGTAACATCATCTTTTGCTTTGTAGATTCCGCCGGCGAATCCGCCGGAATATTGCTTAAGCAACCACGTGCCTTGCAAGTCCTTACTTTTAATAAGCACTGTATTTTTTGTGCAGGAGAATGTTATAACGGAAATAAAAATTAAAGCTGAAACCTTTTTCATACCGGGTTTCTTGAATTGACAAAAAAAGTAGCTACGCCGTTGTAAATATTTACAGTTTTTCTTTCTTATGTTTTTTGTTTGATTTTTTTGACGGTGGTTTTGCTTCGCCACTTCCCGCATTCACCCATTGATAATCCAATTGTCTTTTATCAAGATTGGCCGATACCACTTTAATCGTCACCTTATCTCCCATTCTGAACTGTCTGCCGCTTCTTCTGCCTACCAAACTATAATCACTTTCAATTAAACGGAACTCATCATAATTATTCAAATCGTTTATATTGATTAAACCTTCGCATTTATGCGCAACTGTTTCTGCCCAAAAACCAAAACGGGCAACACCACTTATCACCGCTTCAAATTCTTCACCCAAATAATCTTTCATAAACTCAACCTGCTTGTATTTATTGGCTGCACGTTCTGCTTCCATTGCAGCACGTTCACGTTCACTGCAATGCTTACATTTCTCATCCATTTTTTTATCAACAATAGGTTTTTCTTTCAGACAACTTTCAAGAATGCGATGCACCATTACATCGGGGTAACGGCGAATAGGTGAAGTAAAATGACAATAATTTTCAAAACCCAAACCATAATGGCCAATATTTTCTGTTGTGTATGCGGCTTTACTCATGGTACGAATACCCAGTTGTTCAAGCACATGTTGCTCCGGCTTGCCTTGTACATCTTTCAGTAACTGGTTAAAGCTTGCGGCAATTTTTTCAGGCGAACTCATATCAAACTTGTGCCCGAACTTTCTTGAAAATTCTGCAAAAGGCAATAACTTATCTTTATCCGGTTCATCGTGTGTGCGGTACGGAAAAGGAATTCCTGTTTTGCCCTCGGGCAAATGCTTTTTATTTACACGAACTTTGCTTACATACTCGGCAACTTTTTTATTTGCAAGCAACATAAATTCTTCAATCAGTTGATGCGCTTCTTTGTTTTCTTTTACAACGATGCCGATTGGTTTTCCTTTTTCATCTAACTGAAATCTTACTTCCTGCGAAGAAAAATTTATTGCACCATCTTTAAATCTTTCTTTTCGCATTTTTTGCGCGATGCTATTCAACAGCAGAATTTCTTTTGCATATTCACCTTCATTCTTTTCTATCACTTGCTGCACTTCCTCATAAGTAAAACGACGGTTTGAATGAATAAGCGTTTTGCCAATCCATATATTTTTTACGTCGCCTTTAGTATTCATTTCAAACACAGCAGAAAAAGTATATTTATCTTCTTCTGGCCGCAGAGAACACAAAACATTTGAAATATTTTCAGGCAGCATTGGGTTCACCCTGTCTGGTAAATACACGGACGTTGCTCTTTTATAAGCTTCATCATCGAGTGCTGTATCACTTTCTACAAAATGGCTTACATCGGCAATGTGTACACCAATTTCATACAAATCATTTTTAATTTTTTTTATTGATAGTGCATCATCAAAATCCTTTGCATCAACAGGGTCAATGGTAAACGTGAGCGTTTCCCTGAAATCTTTGCGCTTTCTTATTTCCTTTTCCGTTATCGCAGCGCTTAGCCGTTCGCTTTCTTCAATTACGTCGTCTTCAAACGATAAAGGGAACCCATTCTCTGCAAGAATTTCCTGCATTGCCATATCGTTCACATCTTCATTATTCAAAATACTTATTACTTCACCAATGGGTTTCTTATCGTCTTTATCCCATCGTGTCAACCGTGCAGCCACGCGCTCTTTATTTTTTGCACCATTAATTTTCTCCAGCGGAATATACAAATCCGGCATTGGCCTATCCGTATCCGGAATAAAAAAAGCATAGTTGGTTGAAAGCTGCATTGTGCCGATAAATTCGGTTTGCCTTCTGGAGACAACTTCAGTAATCTTTCCTTCTTTTTTACCGGTGCCGATATTTTCTTTAAACACTTTTACCCGCACGGTATCGCCATGCAAAGCATTATTAAAATTTCCGGGGCGCACCAGTATATCACCGCTGCCATCTGCAATTACCACATAGCCTAAACCATTGCGCGCAATATCAAGCGTGCCTTTTAAAATAAATGCCTGCGAAGACTGGTGCTTCGATTTTGATTTCTTTTTTTTCATTCGGTTGTATTTTTAAAATCGGCTATAAAATCAAGAACGATTTTATTGAAAGCCGACTCTTCGTTAAACAAAAATTTATGTTTAACGGGCAATATATATAAAGGCAAACCTGCTAACTGTTCTTTAAATTTAATTAATCGTACCGCATCTTTTTCTGTTGTTACAATAAACTTGTTCGCAGCTTTTATCTTTTCAAATTTTTTACTGATATCTTTTAAATCATCGATTGAAAAAATATGATGATCACTATAGCCAATTTCTTCATAAACAGCAGTATTTTCAGAAATATAATCTTTTAAAGGCTTTGGGTTGGCAATTCCATATACCAGCAAAATTTCATCATTCGCTAAAAAAGGCCTTTTTCTTTTGTAATGATGTGGTAAGGCGTTTGATAAGCAGTTGTTGTAAAAAAAATATGCTGTACTTCATATGCAGCTAACTGTTGAGCGATTTTTTCTTTTTCAGTTTCGGGAAGATCGGCCGGGCATTTTGTAATAACAATTATATCGGCACGCTTTGCAGAAGTTTTTTGGTCACGCAAATCGCCGGTAGGAAAGAAAAAATCCTGCGTAAATAAATTATTGCATTCAGTAAGCAAAATATTTAAACCCGCTTTTATAGCACGATGCTGAAAGGCATCATCTAAAATTACCAGTTGTGTATCAGGTTTATCATGCAGCAATTGCGGAACAGCCACCATACGTTCTTCACCCACAGCAACTGCTACCTGTGGAAATTTTGAATAAAACTGCATGGGCTCATCTCCTATATCCAATGCTGTAGTATTTTCATTTGCCAGCGCATAACCCTTTGTTTTGCGTTTATAACCGCGGCTCACTGTTGCAACCCGGAATTTATTACACAACAATTCAATTAAATATTCAACCATAGGCGATTTTCCTGTGCCGCCCATAGCCAGGTTACCAACACATATTATAGGAAGATTAAATTGTGATGATCGCAATATTTTTTTGTTATATAGCCAGTTTCTTATAATTATTGCAAAACCGTATAACAGCGCAAATGGTAATAATAAGATTCTAAACGATCGAAGAAATAAAGAATTAAAATTCATGTATCAAATGCTATTCAAATGTACAGTAAACATAACGGCAGCCTGATAAACTAAAATTACCGAAGAAAAAACTGCAGCGAATGTTTTATTAACAGTGCCTGTTCTTGCACAAAGCCTGCATTCACGTGCCCGCAGGTTGGTACAGTTGCAATTTTGGTATAACCGCTCCAGCTTTCTATTTCTTCTTCATAATTCATATAGTCTTCGTTAAACATCCAGCCTAATACATCAAGATTATTTTGTTTGCATACCGATGCTGTCAACAAGGAGTGATTAATGCTGCCTAAGTAATTTTTGCTTACCAAAACAACTTTTGCGTTTAGTTTTTTAACCAGGTCAATAATAAATTCAGTCTCATTTAACGGAACCATTAAGCCGCCGGCACCTTCGATTATAATTGACGATTGCCGATTGCTGATTAGCGACTGTATGCTTACAAATTCCTGTACAATTTTATCCAACCCAATATTTATTCCTTCTTTTCTTGCTGCAATATGCGGTGATGAAGCCAGTTTTAATTTATAGATTTCAGGATGAACAATTGTTTTTTTATTTGAAATGAGCGATTTTAAAAGCGTTGCATCCGTTCCATTATCAAACCCGGCCTGTACAGGCTTCCAATAATCAGCTTCAAGTGCTTCGCACAATATTGCCGAAGCAATGGTTTTACCTACATCAGTGCCGGTTCCTGTAACAAAAATCACGTTCAGCATAATTCAGTTTTTATTGTTTGAAGAAAGTGGAACAAAAAAAGAAAAAACAGTAGTGCCATAATTTCTTTTAAAACTAAAGCCATTATATTTTTCGTAATCATTTCTTGGCGTATGTTCCAAAACAAAATACCCGTCTTCAGCAATTAAATCTTTTTCAACAATAATTTTGGGTAATTCATCAATTGTATTAAGTGCATATGGCGGGCCTGCAAAAATAAAATCGTATTGTTCATTGCAGTTTGAAAGAAAATTAAACACGTTCGTTTTAATTACCCTGGCATTATCAATTTTAAGATCTGCAATATTTTTTTTTATAAACTGTTGCATTGCGGGATCGTTCTCTACGATGGTTAACTGGGCAGCGCCTCTCGATGCAAGCTCATAACTGATACTCCCTGTGCCACCAAAAAGATCAAGTGTTTTTGCACCTTCAAAATCAATGCGTGTTTGTAAAATATTAAACAACCCTTCTTTTGCAATATCTGTAGTGGGCCTTGTATACGGCATTTTCGCGGGAGGATGAATCTTTCTTCCGCCAAGCGATCCCGAAATTATCCTCATAACAAATAATTGGCGTAGGGTAAAAAATAATGTTGCGGGTAATCTTTAAATTCAGGTGAAACAAATAAATTTTCATCTACAATTCCAAGCGCCAGTCCTTCAAAATACTGGTAAAGCAACTTGTATAACTGCGAGTGCTCATCAATAAATCCGCCGGTAATCATTTCTACATTGTTTTCAATTTTATATTGGTAAAAAATATTTAAAACTGTATATAAAACCTCTTCCGGGCCGGCATAATATTTTGTTTGATAAAACTGAAGCTTGCCATCTTTGTAAACAATTATAGAAAAATACTTAGGGTAGAAAAAAAGCTGAACAATATTATCGTGCAACTTAAGAATTTGATAAGACGGCTGAATATTTGCTTTCGGAAATATATTGTGCGCTGCGTTGTACAGGTACTTTTCAATGTATGTTACAACTAAATAAGTGTCGTAATTCCTCGTTATAAATTTCCCCGCATCATTATAACCATAGGTTAATGAAAATGTATCTGCAATAAAATTTTCATCTGCATTAAGCTCAGCAGGAATAACTAATTTTTTATCTGAAAACCATAAAAGTGTTATGTCAGAAACATCGAGCGTTAAAAGTTTCGAAAAAAGTTTTACCTGGTTAATAAGATTTTCAAATGTTGAAGCATCATAATCTTCGCATTGAAAAAATTCGAAAGCTGTAAATTTATTTTCCTCTGTTTTTTTACACCAACATGCAAGATGGTTTTTACCAACCTCAATAAACAATTGCTGGTTGTTCAAATCAACAGAATATATACTGTATGTTTTTTGAAGCATTGGAAAAGTTTCGCTGCAATGTTACTAAATAACATCAGTTCAACTTTATAATTTATAATTGAGTTATATAGTTAGCGTATTATAACAAATCATGTATGAAAAATTGCAGGTGCAAACCGGGAACATGAGAATTAAAGTGGTAAAACTTTTCTTCCAAAAACTTCATTTATAATCAGCGCACAACACCCATAAAGTGCAGAAGCGCCACAAAAAATGCCCTCATACCCTGCGAATTTGTGTAAAGATTTATTATCTGTAAATGCGCTTATGGCAAGTAAAATAAAAAGCACGGTTAATGTAAAAAAAACAATTTGAAGCAGGCGGCCTAGCTTTAATGTACCGATAAACATAAAAAAGGTAAATATCCCCCAAAGCAGCAAATACCAGCCAATAGCAGTTTCGCTGGATTTATAGGCTGCCCCAAAAGACGTGGCGGGTATTAGCCAGAGTGCAACCAGCGATAACCAGAAAGAACCGTAAGCGGTAAATGCAGTAGCGCCAAAAGTGTTATTTTTTTTCCATTCCTGCAGACCCGCAAAAATTTGTGCAATGCCGCCCATAAAAATGCCCATGCCCATAATCATGGAATCGAGTTCATAAATGCCTGCATTATGAATGTTGAGTAAAATAGTTGTCATACCAAAACCAAGTAAGCCCAGCGGTGCGGGATTGGCGGTGTTGTCTTTAACAATGATGGTTTGGTTTGAAGCAGCATTAGTGTCCATATTAAAAATTTAATTTTTAAAATAAGAACATTTTAGCCTAATAAAATAAATATTATTCACGTTTTAGTAATACTGCTTATTGACACCTTCTTAAACTGCTAATTTTGTAAATAAATCAAAGTAAGATTATGCCGCAATTTATACCGCAGACAGAGCAACCATCTGCATACAGGCACCTTGAAAAAATGAACATCAAAGAAATTATTACTTATATAAATAATGAAGACAAAAAAGTTGCGTTTGCTGTTGAAGAAGCATTGCCGCAAATAGAAGAGTTGATATTTGCCGTTACAGATTGTATGCTGGCAGGCGGTAAATTATTCTATATAGGCGCCGGTACCAGCGGAAGGCTTGGCATATTGGATGCAAGTGAATGCCCGCCAACATACGGTGTGCCGTATGATCTTATACAGGGCATTATTGCCGGCGGCCTGCCTGCAATTACAAGAGCGCAGGAATTTGCGGAAGACGACATAAAACAAGGTTGGATTGATTTGCAAACGCATAACATAACTTCTAAAGACTTTGTTATAGGTATCGCAGCAAGCGGTACTACGCCTTATGTAATAGCTGCATTGCAGGATTGTGCAAAACATAATATTCAAACCGGTTGTATTACCTGCAATAAAAACACCCCGCTGGCAGCGGCAGCCGATTTTCCTGTGGAAGTACTTACAGGGGCTGAATTTGTTACCGGCAGCACAAGAATGAAAAGCGGCACCGCGCAAAAACTGGTTCTGAATATGATTTCAACAACGGTAATGATACAATTAGGGCGCGTGGAAGACAATAGAATGGTGAATATGCAGCTAAATAATGAAAAACTGGTTGACCGCGGCGTAAAAATGCTGATGGAAAAGGCAAACCTGAATGATTACGCTGCTGCAAAAAAACTCTTAATTCAATGCGGCACCGTAAAAAAAGCGGTGGAATCCATTCATAAAACTTAATTGCAGGATGTATAGTTTTCAGTAATTTGGTGGTATTAAATTTTGTCTATGAAAAAATTTCTACCCATCACAATCGTACTCTGTGTTTTAACTGCTGCAAACACCTTCTCGCAATCAAAAAAGTTTTTTGCTGTTACAGGTGACAAATACGGAAGCGTGAACTGGATTGCATTCCGTCAATTAGATTTAGACAACGGTGCAACTGTAAAGACTTTATACGTTCCTGCGCAAACAAATGAAGTAGTTTATGATGCATTAACAGCAAGCCCGTTGGCAAATGTATCAGATGCAAAAATTGCCAATCCGCAGGCCTGCGGCTGTTTAAATAACCGCATGGTTGCTGCAATTGCTTATGATGTTGTAAACAACAGGCTGTACTACACGCCTATGCTCGGCAACCAGTTACGTTATCTTGATTTAAACAGTAATCAACCAAAATCGTATGCCGTAACAACACAGTTTTTAAAAAATTTCTCTAACCAACCGGGAGAAGCTTCTATTATAACGCGTATGTGCTTTGCTGCAAATGGTTTCGGTTATGCACTTACAAATGATAATGAACATCTCATTCGTTTTTCAACAAAAAAACAAACTGAAATAAGCGATTTAGGAAAATTAATTGATGCAAAAGCAAACGGAGAGAATTCAGTAAAAACGCAATTTAAAAGCTGGGGTGGCGATATAATTGCTGATGCAGATGGCGCATTGTATTTATTTGCTATGCAACGCGGCGTTTTTAAAATTAACCCGGCTACAAGAGTGGCAACTTATCTCGGTAATATAGAAAATATACCCGAAGATTATACCGTTAATGCTGCTATGTCAATGGGCGGCGCAGATGTGATTGTTGCCAGCTCTACAAATACAGCAACGTATTACCGCGTTAATCTTACTACGCTGCAGGCAACAGCAATTAACACTACAAAAACGCAGGTGTACAATGTTTCAGATTTTGCAAACGCCAACCTGGCTTTTGGTGATAAAAATATAAGTTCTGTATCAGCAAAAACATTGGAAAAAGCAGTTGTAAGCATTTATCCAAATCCGGTTACCAATCATAGTTTTTCGTTGCAGTTTGCTAATTTTTTAAAAGGAAAATATACAATTGAATTAAGCCAGCTTCAAGGCAAAAAAATATTGCAGCACGATTTAAAAGTTTCCGGTTCGCAAACTGAAAAAATTAATTTACCGGATAACATTGCGGCAGGCGCTTATCTTGTTAAAGTGATAAACAATAAAGGTGAGAGCGTTTATACTGATAAAATAATTGTTGCAAACTAAAATCTTTCAAAAAAAAATTAACCCGCTTATACAATGAGCGGGTTTTTTGTTTTATAATTTGAAATGATTTTCAGAACTGATACTTTTGAAATAAACAGCCACATGAATAAACACGCGTATGTTTTTCCGGGGCAGGGTGCGCAATTTAGCGGTATGGGGAAAAAATTGTTTGATGAGAATGAGAACGCAAAACATTTTTTTCAACAGGCAAATGATATTCTTGGGTTTAATATAAGTAACATCATGTTTGCAGGAACTGATGACCAATTGAAACAAACCAACGTTACGCAGCCTGCCATTTTTCTGCACTCGGCAATTGCATTTAAAACACTTAGTGATGCAAAACCAGATATGGTTGCGGGCCATTCATTGGGTGAATTTTCTGCATTGGTTGCAAATAATGTTTTAAGCTTTGAAGATGCATTGAAGCTTGTAAGCATTCGCGCAAATGCCATGCAGAAGGCATGCGAAATAAATCCTTCAACCATGGCAGCTGTGTTGGGTTTAGCCGATGAAAAAGTGGAAGAAATTTGCGCAGCAGTTACAAACGAATTAGGTGGCAACCAGGTTGTAGTCGCCGCTAACTATAATTGTCCGGGTCAACTGGTTATAAGCGGTTCAACAGAAGCGATTGATATTGCCTGCCAGCGCATGAAAGAAGCCGGTGCAAAACGGGCATTGGTTTTAGCGGTTGGCGGCGCGTTTCATTCACCTTTAATGGAGCCTGCAAAAGAAGAATTAAAAGCTGCAATTGAATCAACAAAATTTAGCGAAGCAAGCTGCCCGGTTTACCAGAATGTTGTTGCAAAAGCGGTGACTGATTCTTCAGAAATAAAAAATAATTTAATAGCACAGTTAACCGCACCCGTGAGATGGACACAAAGTGTGCAGGCAATGGTTGCAGATGGCGCAACATATTTTACTGAAGTTGGCCCGGGAAAAGTTTTGCAAGGTCTTGTTATGAAAATAAATAAAGAGGCTATTACCGATGGTGTAAGTTGATTAGCTAAAACATTAAAAATATTATGGCACTGGTTACCGGCATTCATCATGTTACTGCACTTGCAGGAAACCCGCAGAAAAATATAGACTTTTATGCAGGCATTTTGGGTTTAAGGCTTGTAAAAAAAACTGTAAACTTTGATGCGCCTGAAATCTATCATTTTTATTATGGAAATGAAACGGGACAGCCCGGCAGTATCCTTACGTTTTTTCCGTATGGTGATATAATAAAGGGCAGGCATGGCAAAGGCATGCTGAATATAACATCCTTTTCTGCTCCTGCTTCCTCATTGGAATATTGGGAATCAAGATTGAAAAAATTCAACATACATTATAAACAACCGCAGGAACGGTTTGATGAAGTCTTTATCTATTTTGAAGATGAAGACGGCCTGGGTTTGGAATTGGTGTTTAATGATAAAGATGAAAGAAAAGGCTTTTCTTATGGAAATATTCCGATAGAAAATTCAGTAAAAGGATTTTACAATGTTGAGATTTGGGAAGAAGGTTATGAACGTACAGCCGCAATTTTAACGCAGCAATTAGATCATACATTAATTGCAGAAAAAGGCAATAGATTTCGTTTTGCCGCAACGAATTCTCCCGGAAATTATGTTGATATTCTTTGCGCGCCTGACACTTTAAAAGGTTTAGGCGGTAATGGAACAGTGCATCATATTGCGTTTGCAACTGCAAATAAAAAAACACAGGAGGAAGTGAGAATAAAGGTTGCGCAGCGCATGCTTAACCCGACGCCGATTCTCGACCGGCAATATTTTACTTCCATTTATTTCAGAGAGCCGGGCGGTGTTTTATTTGAAGTGGCGACAGAAGAACCGGGTTTTATGATTGATGAAGACAAAGAACATTTAGGTGAATTATTGAAACTGCCCTCTTGGTATGAAAAACATCGCGCTAATATTGAGGAAGCGGTTACGCCCATAAAATTAAACCTGCAAAATTTTACCTGATGCATGAAAAAAAGATTTTTACTGCAGGCAAAAATTTAACCGAAGCCAAAAAGGTTTTAGTAATGATTCATGGTCGCGGTGCTTTTGCAGAAGACATACTGTCTTTGGCAGGTTATTTTAATGTAAAAGATTATGCTTTGATTGCACCGCAGGCCACAAATAATGCATGGTATCCATATTCATTCCTCGCATCGCTCAAAAAAAATAAACCGTGGCTTTCATCAGCATTAAATGTGTTAAGTGAAGTTGTATCAGACATCAATAACCAGGGAATTTCTTCAGACAATATTTATTTTCTCGGCTTCTCGCAAGGTGCATGCTTAATGCTTGAGTTTATAACCCGAAATGCAAAAAAATGGGGCGGCGTTATTGCATTTACCGGCGGATTAATTGGTGATAAACTATATACTGAAAATTATGCGGGCGATTTTGACGGAACAAAAATTTTCATTGGTTCGAGCAGCACTGACGAACATGTGCCGGTGGAAAGAGTGTATGCAACAACCAATATTTTAAAAAATATGCATGCAGATGTAACGGAAAAGATTTATGATAATATGGGCCACACCATAAACAATGATGAAATAGAAACAGCCAATAAATTATTTTTTAATGTTGATTAAATTCATGATGGCAAATTGCTGCTCAATGCCTTTGGAATGATGATAAATTGAGTCTAAAATATTTTTACCATACAAACCGTACAAACCAGAAATATTTTCAACGCGTTCCTGCAAATTGTTATTAGGAAATAGAATTGATTTTAATTTTTTAATCTGAATTTGCTGCTCGGCAAATTTTCTTTTTTCTGCACGCAATAATTTTTTCTCAAGCTCAACTAATTTTTTTATAGCTTTTGTTTTAAGCGCTTCAACATGGTGCGTTAACGTAGTATCAATATTTGCAGAACGGGTTTCAAGAATACCGTATAAATCTTCAAAACTTTTTAATTCGCCGTTCAGCGCATATTTACTGTTTGTGTTAGTGTCAACAATCACTTTCATCAACGCATGCTCATCGTTAAAAATATCTGCTTCTGTTAAGCCAAGTTTTTTTATTGTTTGGTTTTGTTTTTCCTCAATCACTAAAAAAGAATTACGCAATAACAAAACAGGAAAAGGCACATCAGCCTGTTTGAAAACTTCTTTTAACTCAAGCCAATAAGCCAATTCTCCGCCTCCACCAATAAATGCAATGTTGGGCAAAATTGTCTCCTGCAAAGTACCGCGCAAAATAACGTTCGGACTAAACCGCTCAGAATGTTCATCAAGCTCCTTTAGAATTTCTTCCTGCGTCCATTCTTTATTCAAACTTTGCACTTCATACTTTGTATCCCGCAGTTCTATTCTTTCTCTTTTGTTATCAATTAAATAAAACATGTTTATTTCTCTTCCACTCGCCTGAACTTTATAATGTTCTCCCAGTTTTTTTGTTGTTCCAGAAACAGCTCTATAAGAAAACTGTTCTTTTAATTCTTTTTCAACTACCGGTTGAAATACTTTTTTTAATGAAGGATTATCAGGTATCAAAACAATTAATCCATATTCGCCAAACAAGCTATTCAGCAATTTTAATGTGGCTTGCTGAATGGTATCGCCTTCTTTATAACTGCCTTTGAAGAATTGTATTAACTCATTTCCAAAAGGCAATACGCTTAGCTGTCCTTCAATTTCATTTATTAACCGCAACAAATTTTTATCAACCGTCATCCGGCCAACTGCGCCGGTTTGCTTTGTTTGCCAAACATATTTTCTTTGGTTGATAGTAATGTTATTCAACTCTTCAAGATCTGCATCTTCGCTACCCATAAAATATACAGGCACAAATGAATAGTCTTCTATTTGTTCATTTAATTCTTCAGCAAGTTTTATAGTATGAAAAATTTTATAGACAACGTATAATGGACCTGTAAAAATGTTCGGCTGATGTGCAGTTGTAACAGTAAACGTATTTTCTTTTAAAAGCAATTGAATATTTTCGGATGCTTTTCCAGATAATGTTAATCCGTTATATTGTTTCTGCAGTTCATCAACCAGTAATTGGCGGTGCTTAAAAAGTTTTCTCTGGCTGATTGAATCTTTTATTCCTTGCAGCGTTGGCGGAAAATTATAAAATGATTGCAGCGGTTGCGCATTGTGTAAATAATCAACAATCAGTTTCGAAAAATATCCTGTTTGTTCGTAAGGAATGTAGCTGCAATGTGTTTCCATTTGTTGCAAATTACTTTTACTTGGCAACATTTATGTTGCCTCTTATAAAATCACTTCACCTTCCAAATCGTAATCAAAAGCGTTGGTAATTTTCACATTCACAAATTCACCAATTTGTAATTTTTTGTCTGAATGAATGATGACCTCATTGTCAACCTCAACGCTGTCAAATTCTGTTCTGCCTAAATAACGGCCGGACTCTTTTTTATCAATAATCACCTTGAACGTTTTGCCGATTTTCGCGACATTTTTTTCATAACTTATCTCCTGCTGCACCTCCATTATTTCCTCAGCCCTTGCCTGTTTTTCAGCGGCACTAACATCATCGGCCAACATATGCCCACTTGTACCTTCTTCATCGCTGTAAGTAAACACACCTACCCTGTCAAACCGTTGCTTTTGTAAAAAAATTTTTAATTCTTCCACATCCTTTTTTGTTTCGCCGGGAAAACCGGCAATCAAAGTTGTACGCAAACAAATACCGGGTACTTTATCACGAATAACAGTTAATGTTTCTTCTATCTCAGCGCTTGTACTTTGCCTGCGCATTAACTGCAGCATGTTATCGCTTGCATGTTGCAAAGGCATATCAAGGTAGTTGCAAATGTTTTCTCTTTCGCGCATTACGTCTAAAACTTCAAAAGGAAATTTATTCGGATATGCATAGTGTAAACGAATCCATTGCAAGCCCTGTACGTCGCTTAAGCGCTTCAGTAAATCAGCAAGCATTCGTGTTTTATAAATGTCCAGGCCATAATAAGTAAGTTCCTGGGCAATAAGCATAATTTCTTTTACACCGCGTCTTACCAAACTTTCGGCTTCAATAATAATTTCCTCAATAGTTTTGCTAATATGTTTACCCCGCATAAGCGGAATGGCGCAAAACGCGCAGGTGCGGTTACAGCCTTCGCTTATTTTTAAATAAGCATAGTGTTTTGGCGTGCTTAATAACCTTTCACCAAGTAATTCTTTTTTATAATCTGCATTAAATTCTTTTAATATTAATGGCAATTCCATTGTTCCAAACCATGCATCCACTTCCGGAATTTCAGCTTCCAAATCGTTGCGGTAACGTTCACTTAAACAACCAGTAACATAAACTTTATCAAGCCTGCCTTTTTTCTTTAAATCAACCTGCGATAAAATGGTGTTGATGCTTTCTTCTTTTGCTTTATCAATAAAGCCGCAGGTATTCACCACAACAATATTATGATTGAGCTTATTGTTCTCATGAACAACATCAACTTCGTTTGCCTGCAACTGGCCGCTCAGCACCTCGCTGTCAACCAGGTTTTTGCTGCAGCCAAGCGTAATGATATTAACCCTGTCTCTTTTTAATGTCTTAGACTTCATAAGAAGTTGGCAAAGGTAAATGCAGAAATTAAATATAAAGGTTAATAGTTGTACCGTTACCTGGCACGATAGCGCCATCTTAGAAAGAGCATAAACAGGTTAACTATTGCAGAAAAGCCATTGGTGAAAATAATAGGCAAATCGTTTTTTAAAATCCCATAAACACACCAAAGGCTTACCCCGCAAATAAGAATGATTAACATTAAAGGTGATACGTGCTCTGCCTTTTTTGTTTTGATGGTTTTAAAAACCTGCGGCAACATAGAGACTGCTGTAAGTATGCCTGCACTAATTCCTATGATTAAATTGAGATTGTTTGATTCATGCATTCATAATAATAAAGAAAAATTATGCCGAATAATAAATGATGTGTTCGTTTTGCTGTTATTTTGAAATTATGTTTAGTTTAAAAAATAAGCATGCTGTAATTACCGGCGGCGGCAGCGGAATTGGCAAAGCAGTTTGCCTGTTGTTTGCGAAACAGAAAGCAATTGTTCACATAGTTGATATAAACGAAACCTCAGCAAATGAAACCTCGGCAGAAATAAATAAGGCCGGCGGAAATGCGGAAGTACACGTTTGTGATGTAAGTAATCAACAGAAAACGGTTGAAGTTTTTCAGTCAATTACTAAAATTGATATTCTTGTTAACAGTGCGGGTATTTCTCATATTGGCAAAGCGCATACAACACAAGAAGAAGATTTTGATCGAATTTTTCGCGTGAATGTAAAAGGCATTTACAATTGTTTATTTGCCGCCATTCCGTTAATGCAAAAAAATAAAGGCGGCATAATTTTAAATTTAAGTTCTGTTGCCGCCATTGTTGGCCTTGATGACAGGTTTGCATATTCAATGAGTAAAGGCGCTGTTGCGGCAATTACGTTATCTGTTGCAAAAGATTATTTAAAAGATAATATTCGCTGCAATTCTGTTTCCCCGGCACGCGTGCATACTTCTTTTGTAGATAATTTCCTGGCAAAAAACTATGCAGGAAAAGAGCAGGAGATGTTTGAAAAATTATCAAAAACACAACCGATTGGCCGCATGGCTAAACCGGAGGAAGTTGCTTCTGCCATTTTATTTTTATGCAGCGATGAAGCAGCATTCATTACAGGAAGCGATTACACAGTGGATGGTGGTTTTATAAAGCTGAATACATAATTTTAATCACATAACATAAACTTTCAAGAATGAAACTGGTACGTTTTGGTGATTTGAATAAAGAAAAGACAGGCATTGCTGTTGGTAATGTTTTGTATGACACATCTGCTTTTGATGAAGATTACAATGAACAATTTTTTGAAAATGATGGCATAAAAAGATTACAAAAGTTTATTGACGATAACCAGGCGTCATTACCCGAAGTGACCTCGGAAACAAGATTAGGAAGCCCTGTTGCCCGGCCATCGAAAATTGTTTGTATCGGTTTAAATTATGTAGATCATGCAAAAGAAACCGGCGCTGAACCACCCAAAGAACCGGTGATATTTCTAAAATCTACCACTGCACTCGCTGGCCCAAATGATAATATTGTTATTCCGCGCAATTCTAAAAAAACAGATTGGGAAGTTGAGCTGGCTGTTGTTATCGGCACAAAAGCAACTTATGTTGAAGAAGCAGATGCGCTGCGTTATGTTGCGGGTTATGTTTTGCACAATGATGTGAGCGAACGGGAATTTCAGATGGAGCGAAACGGCACGTGGGATAAAGGGAAGGGTTGTGATACGTTTGCACCAATGGGTCCTTATCTTGTTACAAAAGATGAAATAAATGATGTTAATAATTTGCGGCTTTGGCTAACTGTGAACGATAAAAAAATGCAGGACGGAAATACCTGTAATTTTATTTTTAATGTGGCGTATGTAGTTTCTTATGTTAGCCAGTTTATGACTTTATTGCCCGGTGATATTATTTCAACCGGAACACCTGCTGGTGTTGGCTTAGGAATGAGTCCACAGGTTTATCTAAAACCCGGTGATGTAATTGAATGCGGAATTGAAGGCCTGGGTACAGCAAAACAGCATGTGGTTTCTTATAAACATAATGCATAATTATTGCGACTTTGAGAATTCTGTGGTGATTGATTTAATTATTTAATTTCTCATTAAGTAACAGCGCTTTGAAACAACCGTTTGAAGCTGTCAACCTCATACCTAACGCAAACGCTATAATATCATTTCGCAATAAATACCTGTTCTATAATATAAGCATTCGAATCGCCATCATAGTAACCATAATACTGCCCGTTTGATAAAGCAAATTGGTTGGTTGCTTTTGCTTTTTTATCTGCATCTTCCATAAAATCTTTTATCTGCGCATTAATAGAAAGCGGCAGTTTGCCTCTTGTTGTTTTATAACTGGCAGAATCAAGCAGCACCTTAAAATAAGTAGTTTTATAAAAGCGTGCAGAAGTGGTAGTATAGTAAGGCGTACCCGGTTTATAGCCTGTAGAGATATAGTTAGACCCTGTAAGTGTAGGTGTGCCGGCATACGTGGTTTTAACCCCAGGTGTGGTCCAGTGTCCGGTTGGCATGCCGCTGCTGCCGCCGGAAACGGGAATAAGATCGTAAGTGCCGGCAGTAATAACATATTGCCCGTTTTTATTTTTATATACCATTAATCCTTCGGTGCCTTTGTTTAATGCCTTAATTAATTTGGAAATATCATCAACATCTTTTTCTGTTGCTTTTTTCCCGAGCCGTTGTTCAAATGCAGGGGTTTGTGCAAAAAAATTAAAGTTTGTTTCTTCACTTATTTCATGGCTTTGCAGTAAAGAACCGTCCTGCATTTTGTAAACGGCAATTTTTATATTGTTCTTATTCAGGATTAAAGAAAATAGTTTGTTATCATACAAAAACGAATTGATATACGATGCTGTTTTCCCTTTCTCAGTTAAATTACTATGATTAATAAATTTTTCGCTGGCTGAAAAATTAAGCAGGTCAATATTAAAGATATGCGTAGGATTGTCTCCGTTATTCACCACGAAAGTTAAGTTGTTCGCATCACTAAAAAGCTTTGCAGTTTGTACAACAGATTCAAGCCCGGGTTCTTCGTTAGTTTTAATTAACTTAAGATTTTTTAAATATCCTGAAATGTTCTTCCTGTCTTTATCGTTACCCTCAGGCACTTTAAAAGCAATTGTTTTAATCACAGGTTCACCTGCAGCATTCAACATATATAATATAATCTCGCCTGATTTATCATTACAGGTTATAGAAAAATACCTGTTGTGATCGCTGAAGGAAGTAAGCAACTTTTCATCCCGGGGAATTTCGAATGCCTTTTTATTGCTTATAGTTTTGGTATTGAAGTTCACGCTTTCAACCTGGCAATAAATTTTCTCACGCGAAAAAGCTTTTTTATCATTTACCTTATACACGAAATTAAAAACACCACTTTCAGTAGTGCCACCAAGATAATTTTCAGTTATATCAAATACAGTATTATTAATATCACTTTTAATGTTTGATGCCACTTTAAATGTTTTGTCAACAAGTACATACTCTGCTTTTTTATTGTCTTTTAAAATAAAAGCAAACTGGTCGGTTTTTTCATCTTCAAGAAAATAAGCATCATAATCGCTTTTTTGTAGAAAGCTTTTTTCAAATTCAAAAGGATAAGAAAATACTTGTTTTTGTGCTGATGCAGATTTTAAAAAAAAGCTGCTCATAAGCAGGCAAAGAAAGATTTTCATTAGTTTAGGTTTAGTTTATAGCCTGCTAAAATATGGATTTAATACAAGTTACATTTACAAATTTTTCACTCCTGTTGCTCCTGTGCAGATAAAAACTGCACCATGAAAGTTTGTTATTATTTATGCAGGCGGCTTCAATCGAAAATACAGTAGATAACTAATTATTAATTTAGCCGCGGTTACTGGCCGGCAACTTTAAAAGTTCATGCGAACAGCAGCTAACTTCAATACTGCTGGCAGTTAATTGAACCGGAATAAATAAACATCACGCGTTATGGAAACATCAGGCAAATTCCATTTAACCGAAGAAAAGGAAACGCTGTTTATTACTTTGTATGCAAAAGCTTTAGACTATCGTTCCAGGCATTCTGTTTTACATGATAAAACTGCAAACGAGATAGTTAAAAAGGTTAACCTTGATTTGACAAAATACAAGGGTTTTGGAAACAGTGTAGTAGTTATCCGCGCCAGGCAATTTGATGAGTGGATAAAAGAATTTATAAACAAAAATAAAAACGCTGTAGTGGTATATGTTGGTTGCGGTTTAGATACACGTATCACAAGAATCAATCCGCCTTCAACTGTAACCTGGTTTGATGTAGATTATCCCGAAGTGATCAGGTTGCGCAAAAAATTTTATTCAAACAGAGAGGGTTACGAAATGATTGAATCATCAGTTACTGAAACCGGCTGGCTCGAACAAATTCCAAATAACAGGCCCACACTTATTGTTGCGGAAGGATTGCTCGAATATCTTACAGCTAAAGAAGTAAAAACTTTTCTTCAGGAGTTAACTAATTATTTTAAACAAGGCGAAATGATATTTGATGTGATGAATTCGTTTGCTATAAAATCAGGCAAAGAAAAACTTAAAAACACAACCGGTGCAGTGCATAAATGGGCCGTAGATGATGTTAAAGAAGTAGACAATCTAAATGCAAGTTTAAAAAGGATTACAACGTTATCAGTCTTTGAAACTTCCTGCAAGCAACAGCTCCCGTTTGGAATTCGTTTGCCTTTAAGTGTTTTATCGCTTATTCCGCAAATAAAAAATATGATGCGTTTGATGCGTTATCAATTTTAAATTAATTTAAAAGCGTCAATAACTTTAACGCTAGTTTTTAAAATGTAATGCTTCATTCTTATGCCGCGGCACGCGGCTTGTTATTAATTGCACTCCGCACAACTCCCGAAGTTATCAGCTATTAGCGCTTTAAAATATTTCCTAATTATCAAAGAATATTTATGAAAAATATTTTTGCCGGATTAATTTTTCTTGTTTTTTTCATCAGCAGTTTTCAATATACATTATATGCACAACCCGGGCAGGTGCAGGCAAACGGAATTACGATTGCTTACGAAAGTTTTGGATCAAAAAATGATGAAACAATTTTACTTATCGCGGGCACCAATGCACAACTTACAATGTGGCCGGTTGAATTTTGCAACGCATTGGTAAAACGCGGATACAGGGTTATACGTTTTGATAATCGCGATATTGGATTATCTACAAAATTTGATAAAGCAGGCTTACCGGATTGGGCGGCAATAGGAAAAGCATTGCAGGAGAGAAAGACATTTCCGCTGCCTTATACACTCGATGATATGGCTGATGATGCAGTGGGTTTGTTAGACGCGCTCGGAATAAAAGAAGCGCATGTAGTTGGAGCATCCATGGGTGCAATGATTGCGCAACGCGTTGCATATAATCATCCTGAGCACACATTATCGCTTGCAAGTATATCTGCAGGCGGCGGCGATACAGCATTTCCGCTGATTGCAAAGCCCGATGTTATGAATAAAATTCCGCCGCCGGCAAAGGCCGGTGATACTGCAGGTAACATACAAAGAGAAGTGCAGGCGAGAACGATTCTTGCAGGCAATGTGTATCCTCCTGACCAGGCAAAGTTGCTTGAAGATGTAAGGGCTGACGTTGCGCGTTCATACTACCCTGATGGTCTTCTGCGGCAGGGCGTTGTTTCATTGGCAGCGTTTTATACAGACAGGCATCAGCAATTAAAAACAATAAAAGTTCCTGTGGTTGTTATTCATGGAAGCGAAGATCCGTTAGTTGTAACAGACGCGGGAAAAGATGTTGCCGCAAATATACCCGGCGCTGATTTTGAAATAGTAAAAGGAATGGGACATGATTTACCGGCTCCATTAATTAATACGATTGTTGATCTGATTGTAAAAAATGCAATGAAAGCAAAGGCAACTAATTAAAAGTATTTAATCACATTTTAAACGTGCTGTTTATCTGAATGTAAAACATGTATCTTCAAAAAAATTTCTTACATGAGCATATTTTCCAAAATTATTGCAGGCGATATTCCATCTTACAAAATTGCAGAGGATGAAAAGTTTTTTGCTTTTCTTGATATATTTCCATTGGTAGAAGGACACACACTGGTGGTGCCTAAAGCTGAAACAGATAATATGTTTGACCTGGATGATAGTTATTTGAATTCTTTACTGGTGTTTGCCAAGCCGATTGCAAAAGCAATTGAAAAATCTTATAAATGTAACCGTTGTGGAATAGCAGTAATAGGTCTTGAAGTTCCTCACGCGCATTTACACTTAGTGCCAATAAATTCAGCAGATGATTTAAATTTTACAAGAGGAAAAATAAAGCTAAACGAGGTGCAGTTAAAAGAAGCACAGAAAAAAATTCTGGAAAATTTGAAATAATTAAATTAACCTGCCCGGATTTTGTGAAATGAAATCCTTCCAGCCTTTAACTGTTTTCTTATTTAAATTAATTACGGATGTTGTTGAATAATGATGACACAATGCAACTGCCAATGCATCGGAAGCGTCAAAAAAATGTGGCTTTTCTTCAAACTGAATTATATGCTGCAGCATTTTAAATACTTGTTCTTTGGTAGCATTTCCGTTGCCCGTTACTGACTGTTTTATTTTCTTTGGCGAATACTCAGTAACAGGAATTTCAGCTTGCATTGCCGCGGCAATTGCTACACCCTGCGCCCTGCCAAGCTTCAACATGCTCTGCACATTTTTTCCAAAAAAAGGCGCTTCAATTGCAAACATCGTTGGCTTATGTGTTTGTATTAAATTACATACTGCAGAATGAATTATTTCTAAACGCCTGTAAGCATCTTTATAAGACGCCAGTTTTAATACATCCATTTTCAGAAGTTCAACTGTATTTCCGTTTGCAGTTACAATTGCATATCCCATAATTACAGTTCCGGGATCAATTCCTAAAATAACATGCGGAGACACACTCATTAAATGTGAAAATACTATTTCTTTTTTCCCCAGTTATTTTCCATGTCATCATAATTTTTTTTAGATACGGTTGACTTTTTTTTGGTGTGTGATGTACCCTTTTTCTTTTTTGCTTTGATGTTATTAACCAAAGAATTTTTTACCCCCAACTTATTTTTTTTTAGTACTGCTTTTTTTTGCTGATTTCTTACCAGCTTTTTTCGCTGCCTTTTTAGTTGTTGCTTTTGCCATATGAAAATGTTTGATGAATTATTTTGGTGTAGGAACAACTTTCACTTCATGTGTTGCTTCTTCTTTTTTTTGAACAGATTGTTTTCCGGTTTCCACTTCAACCTGTTTCATGGTTACTGCATAAGAATTGGGATGAATTTCTGAACCATATTTAATGGCGTATGCCTTTGTAAACTCGGCACCAAAATAAAGTATGATAGATGAATAATAAACCCAGAGCAATAAAATTACAAGCGAACCTGCGGTGCCATACGTGCTGCCTACATTGCTTTTGCTTATATAAAATGATATCCCGAATTTGCCAAGCATAAATAAAATGGCTGTTGCAATTGCACCCGCTAAAACATCTCTCCATTTAATTTTTGCATCTGGCAATACCTTAAAGACAACGGCAAAAATTAGTGTTGTAATTATGAGCGTGAGTACAAGATTTATTATATAAAACACAACAACAGTAACATCAGGATAAGCTGCCTTTAAACGGCTGCTTAATGCTTCTATCAATGCCGAAATACCAAGAGAAACAAGCAATAAAAATCCTAAGCTAATAATTACAGAAAAAGAGAGGAAACGGGTTTGAAGCATTTTAAGCCAGCCCTTTTTTGGGTTTGCTTTCAGGCCCCATATTTTGTTTATTGAATCCTGTATATCACCAAAAACTGTTGTAGCGCCAATTAATAAAGTAATAACACCTATCACCGCAGCAATGTGCCCTTTTCCGCCTATTGATGCATTCTTAATTATTTCCTGCAACTGCAAAGCCGTATCATGACCCACAAATCCATCAAGCTGCGTAAATATTCTTCCTTCAACAGCTTCTCGCCCAAGAAATATTCCGCATAAAGAAATAATAACAACCAGTAAAGGACCCATTGAAAACACAGTGTAATAAGCGAGGGAGCCGCTAAGTTTTGTTACGTTATCCTGTCCAAAGCCTTTAAACGAATTTTTTAAGATTTCCCAGATACCTTTAAACGACACCTTCTTTTTCATAGAGAAAGATTTAAATCCAATCTGCAAAAAAGTTACCAATAAAATGTTGTAAAACTTATTGGCTTAGTTGTTGAATAAAAAAATACATATTTATTTCTTTATGAAATAAGTTACTAACAATTAAAATTTTTTTTATGAAACAGTTACGAAAATTCGTAAACATTAAAACGGTTGCAATTGTCTTGTTTTTAAGTTTATTGCAAACCTTAAGTTTTGGTCAGGATGATGGAGGTAATAGTGTTACTACCACTACTACACATACCGAAACACAAACATGGTACACACAGCCATGGGTTTGGATTGTAGGCGGTGCTGTTTTTGTTCTTTTATTAATCGCATTGTTACGGGGCGGCGGGCGAACCGACCGTGTTTCTGTTACAAAAACAACAACAACGGATACGGATGCTTAAGCGTTCAAAAAAAAATAGCTGCAATCATCTGCAGCTATTTTTTTTGTGGATATTCTTCCTTAATATTAATATTTCCAGCGAACAAATGCCTCCATAGCAGCATAGCGTGTTAGGCCTAAGGTTGCATACAAATTAGCAGTGTTTGCGTTACGTTCTTCAGCACGTTGCCAGAATTCGCGATTATCGCTTCCCTGAAAAGGCACCATATCTTTTTGACTTTGATGGATGAAAATACCGTAACGTTTTTTCCTAACCTGCTCAGGGCTCATTGGAATGGCCATTTCAATATCTTCAATATTCCATTCCTGCCAGGCGCCTTTATATAACCAGAGCCAGCAATCACTTATCCATTTATCTTTTGCTTCTTTACAAATTTTTAAAGCGGCTGCAACAATATTGAAACAGATAAGATGCGTGCCATGCGGATCCGCAAAATCGCCTGCACAAAAAATTTGATGCGGCTGTATTTCTCTTAACAGTGCAACGGTTATATCAACATCTTCTTTACTCATCGGCTTTTTATCAATGGCTCCCGTTTCATAAAACGGTAAATTCTGAAAATGAATTTGATTGTCTTTTAAGCCAACGTAACGACAAGTTGCTTTTGCCTCACATCGTCTTATCAAACCTTTTATTTCTCTTATTTCGTTTGTGTCTCTTTGATTGGATTTTTTTGTTGCAAGGAATGTTCTCGCATCTTCCAGTATCTTATGACTTTTTACATTATCCATTTCAAATAATTCCTCAAAGCCAACAGCAAAATCTATAAACCTTGTTACAAATTCATCTGTTACTGCAATATTACCGCTGGTTTGATAAGCAACATGTACCTCGTGCCCCTGGTCATGCAAGCGCATAAACGTTCCGCCCATACTTATAATATCATCATCAGGATGCGGAGAAAAAATTAAACATCGTTTTGGATACGGTTCACTGCGCTCAGGATGTGCAGGAATTATTGCATTTGGTTTTCCACCGGGCCAGCCGGTTATGCTATCACGAAGTAAATAATACACCTGCAGATTTAATTCATAGGCATCACCTTTTTCTGCAAGCAATTCTGCAAGACCATTTTCGCGATAGTCATCGTTGGTTAAACTTAAAACCGGCTTGTTTAATTTTAGTGCCATATTTACTACGGCACGTTTTATCAGTTTAGAAGTCCATTCAATTTCGCCGGTAAGCCAGGGCGTTTTAAAACGTGTAAGTTCAGCAGCCGCGTTTATGTCAAGAATAAATGTGCAGTTATTATGTTGTTGTAAAATACTTGCAGGCACCTGTTCAGTTACATCGCCTTCCGCAGCTTTTGCAACAATATTTGCCTTTTGCCCCCATGCCAAAAGCAAAATTCTTTTTGATTTCATGATGGTACTTATGCCCATTGTTATGGCAAGCCGCGGCACTTTTGAGATGTTATCAAATTCTCTTGCATTCGCATTGCGCGTATTGCTGTCAAGATTTGTAAGACGCGTTTTTGAATACCTGCTCGAGCCCGGTTCATTAAAACCAATGTGACCGTTATTTCCAATACCGAGAACCTGTAAATCAATTCCACCGGCCTCGTCAATCATTAATTCATATGCGGCGCAATGTTCTTTCACCTTTTCTTTGGGTAATGAACCATTTGGTATATGAATATTATTCGGATTAATATCAATGTGATCAAACAAATGCCGGTGCATAAAAGTCCAATAGCTTTGTACTGCATCTTTTTCAATGGGGTAATATTCATCAAGATTAAAGCTGATTACATTTTTAAAACTTAGTTTTTCTTCTCGATGCAATCTTACCAGTTCTGCATACAAGGTAATGGGTGTAGAACCGGTTGCTAATCCCAACACGCAAGTTTCGTTGCTGCTTTGTTTTTCTTTAATGAGTTTTGCAATTTCAGAAGCTGCATATTTTGAACCTTCCTTTGAATCTGCAAAAATCTCTACCGGAATTTTTTCAAATGAATCAACCATGTTTTAATTATTGATTATTGTGTATTGTTTATTGATTGTTGTTGCCGTTTGCCACATGCTGGTTGCAAGTAACTAAAACCTGGAATCCTGAACTTGCATTTTGCAACCTGATTATTCTTTATCAATACCTTTTGTATTGTACCGAACCTGCCAAAGATCATATCGTTTATATTGTTGCGGTAACCGATTTTTGAAATCGTCCCAATCCCTGCTGTCTTTCGGGCTCCATAAAACTTCACTCAAAGCATCCAGCCGTGGAAATAACATGTACTCAACTTTCGCAGGGTTACTCATATATTCACTCCAAACATTTGCCTGCGCTCCTATTATATATTTTTGTTCTTCAGGTGATAATTCTTTCGGCAACGGTTCATACTTATATACTGTTTCAAGCGGTAAATAACCGCCAATAACCAAACTGTCGTTATGTTTTGTTTGCGAATAATCAAAATAAACATAAGTGGTCGGCGTCATTATCACGGAATGATGTTGTTGCGCTGCCTCAATACCACCTTGTTCGCCCCGCCAGCTCATTACAGTTGCATTGGGTGCAACACCACCTTCTAAAATTTCATCCCAACCAATTATTGAACGGCCTTTGCTGTTAAGATATCTTTCTATCTTTCTTATAAAATAACTTTGTAATCCTTCTTCGTTTTTTAAGCCGCTGTCTTTAATTAATTGCTGACAAAAAGCTGATTCCTTCCAATAAATTTTTGGGCACTCATCGCCACCGATATGAATATATTTTGAAGGAAACAACTGCATCACTTCTTCTAAAACATTTTTCAAAAATTTAAACGTATAATCAGTTGGTGCGAATACATCAGGATAAACGCCCCAGCTTTGCTGCACCTGTTTTCCTGTTGAATCACCGCTCCATGTAACACCTTTTGCAATTTTTGTTGATGAATCAGGAAAGCAACTTAACTGTGGATATGCAGCAATTGCCGCAGATGCATGCCCGGGCATTTCTATTTCCGGAATAATTATTATGTAACGATCCGCAGCATATTTTACAATATCTTTTATTTGCGCTTGTGTGTAGTAACCGCAATCTTTTGTATTATCATTTCCAGTGCCGGGGTGATGGCCGATGATTGTTCCGTTTCTGCACGCACCAACTTGTGTAAGCTTTGGATATTTTTTTATTTCGATGCGCCAGCCCTGGTCTTCAGTTAAGTGCCAGTGAAAAGTATTCATCTTGTGCATGGCGATGAAATCAATGTACTGCTTGATAAAATCAACCGGGAAAAAATGGCGGCCACAATCTAAATGCAAACCACGATAAGCAAAGCGTGGTGAATCATTAATAGTGCATTGCGGAACATTTAAGTTGCTTGATTTTTCTACCGGTAATAATTGTATTAATGTTTGGATGCCATAAAAAACGCCTTGTTCATCGTTGCCGCCAATGTAAATTTTATTATTATCAACGTTCAATTCATAAGCACCGGGAATTGAATTATCAAGTCTGTCGAAATTTAATTCAATCGCATTTTTATTATCAGCCTTATTCTTTGACGTTTTTAACTCAAAACCATAGAATTTCTTTAGATAGTCATTAAAAAAGCTTACGCTATTATTAACGCCGGAAGCTTCTACAATTATTTTTGTTGATGGTGTAATTGCAAATGTGCCCTGTTTTACTTCAACCTTTGCAGGTTCGGGAATAATATTGAGCGACTGTTGTGCAAAACAGGTTGTTGCTAAAACTAAAAAAACACCTAACAAAATATTTTTCATTATTGACTATTTAAAACGGGTAAAATAATTTTTGATGCATGTTCAGCATCATGATAAATCTTTATATCGCTTTTTATAAAATCTTTTTCACTGCAATGATAAATATCAATAAACTGTTGCGGATTTCTGTCTGCCAAAGGAAACCAACTACTTTGTATTTGCACCATTATGCGATGACCTTTTTTAAAGCAATGTGCAATTGAAGGCAATTCAAATTTTACCTCTTCAATTTTATTTGGTGTAAATGCTGTTGGATTCTCATAGCCGTTTCTATACCTGCCACGAAAAATTTCTGCACGCACCAGCATTTCATAACCGCCCATCGGGTAAATATTTGGAGCATCTTGTTCTGCATAAATATCTACATCATTATAGCCTTCGTTCTCCGGAAATACATCAATAACTTTTACAACAAAATCAGCATCTGTTGTTGATATACCTGTAAATAAATCTGCAATTATATTCCCGCCAAGCGTTACGTCTTCTGTTAGTGTATCTGTTTTAAAAGTTAATACGTCTGGCCTGCGTTCCGCAAAACGCTGGTCGGCATCCATATAAGTTCTTGACCTGTTAAACTGAATCCCGTCTTCATACGGAACAGGATGCGCCTGATCGCTTACATATTCACTAAAACTTTTTTTGTGAGGCCGGTTTATTCCAATCCAGTTTTCCATCTATCCTGCAAATACATTGCTTTGTCTTCTTTAGTTTGCCGGCGGCCACTTTTTAAACGATTGCCATTTATTTTCGCCCGTAACAAAAATATTTGCTTCAGCAATATCATCAATGCTTCCTTTCCCCAATAAAAAATAATTAAAGAAAGGAATTTCAAAATGCTGCTGATAATAATCTGCTGTATTAGAACCGAAGTGAATATTACCAAGATGACCGCCATCATTACTTGCCCACTGGCTGTGATACCACGGACCTTCAACAATCTTATTAAATGCTTTACCCGGATTATTTTCTTCAGCGGCTTTATAACTGTTCCATGCGCCCCAGCAATCTTCCGCATCAAACAAACCGCCAACCCAAAGCATAGCGGGCTGCAAATTTTTTGTTGCGTTGCGCGCATCACGTGCTTTCCACCATGTATCATAATTCGGATGACTCATTAAATCTTTCCAAAATGCAATCGTATCGCCTGTAAGTTTTGTAAGATTTTTTAAGCTGCCCTTTTCCAGATAAAATTTATAATTATCATGATTAGGATAACCAACAGAACGTGCATCAATATTTGTTGGGTGCAGATGTGGCTGGCCAAATCCTGTACCTAATGCAGAATAAAAATCAAATGCATCCATTTGAAAAAATGCGCCGTTGTGATGAAAGTCATCACCAATAAACCAATTGGTAACAGGCGCCTGCGGGCTTACTGCTTTTAATGCGGGATGATTACTTGCTGCAGCCATCGTTGAAAAAAAACCGGGGTAAGAAATTCCATACACACCAACCTTTCCATTGTTGTGCGGAATATTTTTTACGAGCCAGTCAATTGCATCATATGTATCGCTGGCTTCATCAGTTTCTTTATTTTTTTTATTTGGATTGAAAGGACGAACGTTTACAAAGTCATCTTCACTCATCCATCTGCCACGCACATCCTGCGCAACCATTATAAAACCTTCTTGCAAATATTCTTTTGTATAAGTGTTCCATAAATATGAACTGAAATTTTTTTCGCCGTAAGGCGCACATGAATATGGCGTTCTTGTCATCAGAATCGGATGCGCTGCGGTTGTATCTTTTGGAATATATACTGCGGTGAAAAGCTTTATTCCGTCCCGCATAGGAATGTAGACCTCTTTTTTTGTATAGTTATTTATAATCCAGGTGGAATCTGCATTTTGCGCAGTTAACTTAACAAACACAAGCAAACACAAACAGGTAAATATTTTTTTCATGCAACAGTTTTAATCCATTAATATAAATATAAAATGTATGCAAAAAAATTCCCGCTTTTTTGCGGGAGAGCGTTATTCGACTTTTGTAATTTTTAAAACATTTGTTGGCAGATGTAACGGCACAGGCGTACTCCCTGTATTTATAACCACATCACCCATTTTTATAAAGCCACGTTCTTTTAAAATATTTATCTGGTCAAAAATTATGTCATCCAAACTTATTTCTTCATCATAATAAAATGCTCTTACGCCCCAGCTTAAGCTAAGCTGGTTAACCAGCGTTTTTGCTTTGGTAAAAATATACAAAGGAGATTGTGGCCTGTAACTGCTTAACATAAATGCGGTATATCCGCTTTGTGTCATTCCGATTAATGCATCTGCACTTACATCTCTTGCAATTTTACACGCATTATAACAAATAGCATCGCTTAAAAAAGATGGAGAATGTGCAAGCGGCTTTAAATCATCTTCACGGTTATAACGATATTCTGTTTTTTCCACTTCAAGAATAATTCTGCGCATGGTTTCAACAACCAGCGCCGGATGTTTGCCGGTTGCGGTTTCTGCACTCAGCATTACTGCATCTGCACCTTCCAATACAGCATTGGCAACGTCTGTAATCTCACTTCTGTTTGGTTTTACATGATCAATCATGCTTTCCATCATTTGTGTTGCAACAATAACCGGCCTGGCGCGGTGAATACTTTTACGGATAATATCACGTTGTGCCATCGGAACTTTTTCTACAGGCAATTCTACACCTAAGTCACCACGCGCAACCATTACGGCATCAGACTCCAGAATAATATTGCGCAAATCTTTTAATGCAGAAGGCATTTCAATTTTTGCAATTACTTTACTGGTACAATTTTTTTCTGCAAGCCGTTGTTTTAAATCAATTATATCCTCAGCTTTTCTTACAAAAGAAAGCGCAATCCAATCTACTTTCTGTTCAATAATGAAATCAAGATCCAGTAAATCTTTTTCGGTAAGTGCAGGTAAAGAAATTTCTGTATCGGGCAGATTAACGCCTTTTTTGGGTAACAAAATTCCGCCGTAAGTAACAACAACCTTTACCTCCTCTCCTGCTGTAATTTCAATTACCACTACTTCGATCTTTCCATCATCGATTAAAATCTTATCTCCCACTTTTACATCCTGATGCAGGTTGGGATAAGACACATAAATTTTTTCTTTCGTGCCCAGTACTTTTTCTTTTGAAGTAAAAGTGAGAATGTCGGCATTATTAATTTCAAGCAGGCCATTTTGAATGTCACCTACTCTTAGTTTTGGCCCTTGTAAATCTGCAAGAATGGAAACATTATAGGGCTCTTCATCATTCATGCGGTTTATCATTTGAATGATGTTGGCTTTATCTTCGTGCGTGCCGTGGGAAAAATTTAACCGGAACACATTTACACCAGCCTTCACAAGTTCCAAAAGCTTTTCATATGTATTGCAGGCAGGGCCAACAGTGGCCACAATTTTTGTGCGGTGAAAAGTGTGTTCAATTCCCGCCTGCTTATCCATTTCTTTATGCAAATATTTCTCTATGCCATCTGACATGTGAAAGTTTAATGTTTAATGTTAGAAGATGAAGATTAACTCGCCAATATCTTAACAATATTCAGCCAGTCATCTCCAATTTTTTGTTTTTCACGAATAGCAATTTCAAGTGGTGTATAATGCATATTATTATGCAAAATTCCAACCATTACATTGTGCCTGCCCTCTATTAAGCACTGTACGGCATGATATCCCATGCGGCTTGCGATGAAACGATCAATACATGAGGGAGGGCCGCCTCTTTGAATATGCCCCAGAATAGTTACTCTCGTTTCGAAGCCTTTTGTTTTTTCTTCAACCAATCGTGCAACTTCATAAGCACCTTTTGCTTCTGAGTTGGGATCGGGCCGGTAACCTTCTGCCACTACAACAAGGTTTACAAGTTTTTTTCTTTTTTCTGATTCGGTAAGCGAGGCGATCATTTCGTCTAAAGTAGTATTTACTTCAGGCATTAAAATATTTTCTGCCCCGGTAGCCACGCCGCTATGTAAAGCAATATAACCGGCATGGCGGCCCATAACTTCAACAATAAACAAACGATCATGAGAATCTGCAGTATCTCTAATTTTATCAATCGCCTCCACTGCAGTATTCACCGCAGTGTCAAAACCAATTGTAAAATCGGTTCCATATAAATCTTTATCAATTGTTCCGGGAATACCTGTGCACGGTATCCCAAATTCTTTACTTAATTTATATGCACCGGTAAAACTTCCGTCACCGCCAATTACAACCAGCCCGTCAATACCGCGCTTTTTTAAATTATCATAAGCACGTTTACGGCCTTCTTCGCTATAAAAATCTTTGCTGCGGGCAGTTTTTAAAATAGTTCCTCCGCGCTGAATTATGTTGGCAACAGACCGCGAATTCATTTGATAAATATCATCTTCAATCATGCCGTTATAGCCACGCATAACGCCAAACACTTCCAGTTCCCTGAATATTGCAGTTCTTACAACCGCACGTATTGCGGCATTCATGCCGGGTGAATCACCCCCCGAGGTAAGCACACCGATTTTGGTAATTTTTTCTGACATTATTTGCAACCGAGGTTTAATGCTGAATGTTTAATGATAACATCGCATTAATGTTTCTCGCTCGAGCCAAAAATAAGGAGTTTTTTTTCAGTACTAAATTTTGATACGCATTCTCAGCCGAAAAATTTTTTGTGTTTAAATTTTTGGCCGGGTTGTTATGCCGGTCAATAAAACTTTTATTTTTCACCAATTGCATATTTAATTCCACCTGATAATATTTTTAAGAATAAAGAATCGCTGTAAGACTCTTTTGTATGCCCTAATGCGAGATAGAACGATCGGCCACCGTCATAATTATGATACCAGCATACCGGATGGTAGCCGTCGTTTTCACCGCCGGTATAACTTTTTTCATCAACCGTTAACAACACATGCACCTCATCCCAATGTGTCTCTTTAAAATTGTACCATTCGTCAAACTTCTTCCAGGATGAAGGCAGTGTTTGTGTTGCGATAAAATTACTGTCTGCAACATGTATTTCTGCTTCCTGCTGTTTTGGATGGCTTTTAAAATATGCGCCTACCAGGTGATTATACCAGGGCCATTGATATTCAGCATCTGCTGCTGCATGAATGCCAACATAACCTTTACCACTTTCAATAAAATGTTTTAATGCGTCCTGCTGCGCATCATTTAATAATGCGCCTGAAGTATCTGATGTACTTAGAAAGATGATAGCCGCATATTGTTTTAAATTATTATCTGTAAACTTTGAAGCATCGGTGGTTGTGTCAACATCAAAACCCATCTGTTTACCTAAACCCTGGATCGCAGCAACACCATCCGGAATAGATTCATGGTAGTAAAATGTTATTTTAGAAAATACCAACACTTTGGGTTGTTCTGCAAAACCTAAACAACAAAAACATACACTTAACAGAAATAAAAATGTTTTTTTCATGGGGTAAGATATTTACAAATGAAGTTAATAAATATGATAACACGCTACATTCGCTTTGTTACATGGCAATAAAAGATTACTATAAAATACTCAACATTAAACCCGATGCACCTGCAGCCATCATCAAGCAATCTTACAGAAAGCTGGCAATGAAATATCATCCTGACCGCAATCCGAAAGATGATTTGTCAGCCGCTGTGTTTAGTGAAATAGCAGAAGCATATTCGGTTTTAGGAAATCCCTCAGCCCGGAAAAAATATAATAATCAGCGCAATTACACAGCAGCGGGCGAATATTCCAAACCCGCTGAAACAATTGAAACTTTATTAAACAAAGCAATACATTTAAAAAAACAGGTTATCAATATAAATCCTTTTCGCTTTAACAGCGACGCATTAATATATTCTATAAAACAAATTTTACCGAATGATGTTGCGGCGTTGCTTAACACAAACGAAATACAACAAAAAGAATTTTTAGAAGTTATAGTTTGGTGCAGCCGTTTGCTTACATCTTCACAGCTAAAAAATCTACACCAGGTTATGGAACCTTTATTTATTAGACATAGCTGGTTGCAGCAACAGTTAAATACTGTTATAAAACAACAATCAAAAAAAGAGCGCTGGGAAAAATACAAAATAATACTGGCAGTTATAATTACGCTGATATTATGCGCAATTATTTTTTTGGCAACAAAGAATAAATAGAATGTATTGTACACTTATCATAGCACGCTATCCTAAATACCTTGGCGTTTTTGGTTTTATTTCAATGATGATTTTTCGGCTGCCGCTGCTGCTGGATAAAAAAATAATATTTTGGAAATTAATGGGCAGTGGTAAAAATGGAACATTTGATGTTAAACCTGATTTCAATCAATGGGCTTTGTTATATACGACGCATGAATCTTCAACACATATTCCATCTTTTATAAAGAACTATTTTAAAATATTTAAGTGCGATTTAAAGCAATTTATTATGCAGCCGCTTGAAGGCCACGGTCTATGGGATGGAAAAAAAATTTTCGGGGAATTGCCAAAACAAAATAATTATGATGGCCCCGTTGCGGTTCTTACGCGGGCAACAATTCGTACTAACCGGTTAAAAAATTTCTGGCAAAATGTTAAAGCGGTTGCGGATAAAATGAAAACATCGCAAGGTTTTATTTTATCTTATGGCATTGGAGAAATACCCTGGATTAAACAGGCAACATTTAGTGTTTGGCAAAACAAAGAAAGCATGAAAGCGTTCGCCTATAATATGCAGCAACATACAGCGGTGATAAAAAAAACACGCAGCGAGAAATGGTATAAAGAAGAGCTATTTGTACGTTTCAGAATTATTACTGTTAAAGGCTTTGACAAAAATCTTGAAGCAAAAATTTGTACCTTGCAGGCTTCTTATGACGAAGCATAATACAAACGATCAATTGCTTGCTATTTTTTTAAATCTCATCTAAGCATTCCCAAATTGCTTTAAGTACCTGCATTGTGTCAAGTGGTTTTTATTTCTTATTCAAAAATAATTTTATGTCTTCTAACAATAAACAACTGTATGTAGAATCTGAGCTTGGTACGCTGCGAAAAATAATTATTCATAGCCCCGATGGCGGCATCGGCAAAATAATTCCCGGAACGTTTTCGGATAATTTATACGACGACATTGTGCATTTAAAAAGTATGCAGAAAGAGTATAACCATTATGTTCAACTGCTCTTGTATTTTTTAGATCCGGATAAAATAAGTTATATAAAACAATGCCAGGCTTCAAAGCCCGCAACAAAAGCCAATTGTTTTATTCCAGGTAAAAAAGAATATTTTAATTCTGATAAGGTTTTAGAAGTTCAGCATTTGTTAGAGCAAATTGTGAAAGAAGAAAATGTAAAACTGCGGCTGATTTCAGCGGTTTGTTCTTACGAGGAATCAAGCCACAAAATTCAACAACAGCTTGAAGCAATAGATGATCCTGCATTGCTGGCAAAGATTTTAATCAGTGGCATTTTGCCAAAATCAGCAAGTAATCTTGCAGAAGATCAGTATATTTTTCCGCCAATTCCAAATTTTATATTTACGCGGGATATCGGCATTATGATCAAAGATCATATTTTATTAAGCCGTATGGCAACCACGGCAAGAAAGCGCGAATCACTCATTACAAAATTTCTTGCATTGTATTTTTTGTTTAAGGAAGATACTTCCAAAGTAATTGAAGTGATTGAAGACAGCGATTTCTTTTTGTATGAGGAGTTGGAACGTAAGGCAAGATTTATAAGTATTGAAGGCGGCGATATCATGATGATTCATCCGCAGCATTTAATTGTTGGTTGCAGTGAGCGAACTTCATCAAACGCAATCAATGAAATTATCCACACTATCTTTTCAAACGAAAAATTGGGCCTTGAAAAAATATCAGTTATAAAGATTGCAAAGAACCGTGCGCAAATGCATATCGATACAATTTTCACACAGGTAAAACGTAATATGTGGGTTTTGTATGGCCGTTATTCTGAATATATACTTGCTACAGAAAATAAGGTAAAACAATCATACCTGCGCAGGCTGATGCATCAACCGGATCTTATAGCAATTGAAGAACCGGAAGTTTTACAATTTTATAAATCTTCAAACGAAAATTATGCACCCGAAAAGGATTACAGTGTAACAAAGAAATTTAATGGCATAGAAGAATTATTAAAACAAATAAGCATTGAAGATTATCAATTGCAAGCCAGAAGATGTTGAAATTATTTATAGTGGTGGCAATGAATTTCCATATGACGACAGGGAGCAATGGACAGACAGTTGTAATGTTGTTGCTTTGAAAGAAGGTGTTATAGTTGGATATGACAGAAACGATTACACTGCAAATGCATTTAAGAAAGCGGGGTTTAATATAATTACAACAGCAGAATTATTTAAAAAATTCGATGAAGGCTTAAACCCGCAGAGCCTTGAAAATACATTGATACTTTTACCATCAGCCGAATTATCAAGAGCACGTGGCGGACCGCATTGTATGAGCATGCCCTTACTGCGCGAAAAACTTCTATAATTTATTATGCAGAATACAAATAAAATTTTAATGATACGCCCGGTTGGGTTTACATACAATGCGGAAACCGCGGCGAATAACCTTTTCCAGGTAGCGGGCAATGCTGATAATGCACAGGAAAAGGCCTTAATAGAATTTGACACATTCGTTGAACTGCTTAGAAAAAATTACATTGATGTTACCGTAATTAATGATACGCCCGAACCGCATACGCCCGATTCAATTTTTCCAAACAACTGGATTTCTTTTCATGAGAGCAACACCGTAATACTTTACCCCATGTATGCTGAAAACCGGCGTGCAGAACGTAAACAGCATGTAAAAGATTTTATTAATAAGGATTTGAATAGAACTAACCTGCTTGATCTTTCGGGGTTTGAAAACGAAAATCTTTTTCTCGAAGGAACGGGCAGCATGGTTTTAGATCGTGAAAATAGAATTACTTATGCATGTACATCGCCGCGTACCAACAAAGAAGTACTTAATGTGTTTTGTAAAAAAATGAATTATACTGCCTGCATTTTTGAAGCAAAGGATGAGCGTAGTAACCAGATTTATCATACTAATGTAATGATGTGCGTTGGAGATAAATTTGTTGTTATCTGTTTAGACTGCATTACAAACGAAGAAGAAAAAGTTGAGGTAATTAAAACAATTGAACAAACTTCGAAAGAAATAATTCCCATTTCTCTTAAGCAAATGAATTGCTTTGCCGGTAACATGCTTCAGCTGGAAAATACAGAAGGAGAAAAACTGCTTATCATGTCTCAACAGGCTTATCAATCTCTTACCTCAATACAAATCGCTTCATTAGTAAAATTTAACCGGCTTATTTATTCAAATCTTGAAACAATTGAAACAAACGGCGGCGGTAGTGCCAGGTGTATGATTGCTGAAGTATTTTAGGTTAACAACTATACTGTCTTATTTGGGCATCATAATAACTAAATCTTTTATAATGCGTAAAAATCACGTTGCACTTTTGCCTTGTTGTTAATAAGAAGTACTATAATTCAATTATCCAAAGAAAAACCACAAGAAACAATTGCCCCGTTGAACTAAAGGTATTGTTTTAAAAGATCCTGCTTATTGCGGGATTTTTTTTGTCTGCCATAACAGCTACTTATAAAACCGCAAAGCAAAATGACCTTTAAAAAATGACTGTGGAATTTTTTTTATCAGTACTTACCAGTTTTAAAATAGTGCCGAATAGATCATCTAGTCTAATGCGGATACCTGAAAACCTTAATCTTTATTAAGGTGTAAAAAATACAATGCACCTTTACACTGTTGTTAATAAGAAGTACACTTAAAATTCAATTATCCAAAGAAAAACCAAAGAAACAATTGCCCCCGTTGAAACTATTACGGTATTGTTTTTAGAAAAGTCCCGCTTATTGCGGGATTTTTTTTGCCTCATTCGTTATATCATATAAGAATTTTAAAGTAGATAAAACCAACATCAATAATTATGTAGAATTTTTCTCAAACAGGCGAAATTTAAAATAGTGCCGGATATATAGTTTTGTCTAATGCGGATAGCTGAAAAACTTAATCTTTGTAACTGTGTAAAAATTACAATGCACCTTTACACTGTTGTTAATAAGAAGTACTCTTGAAATCCATTATCCAAAAAAATCCAAGAAACAATTAGCCCCGTTGAAACTATTACGGAATTGTTTCCAAAAAAGAAAATCCCGCGTTATTGCGGGATTTTCTTTTGCAATTACATCTTGTGTAATTATACCAGTTAATATTATTCAATTATTAAGCGTATCCATCAACACCGGCAGCGCCGCCATAACAGATAACGAAATACTGTCTGTACTTTTAGGAAGATGATATTTTGTTCTAAAATTTGATTTCGTCCCGGGTATTATTAAATCAGGAAAAACATCTTCGTGTTCTTCTACCCGAATTCCATTATGGTAACACAAAATTTTTATCCGCACAGATTTATACCCACAAACAGAAGCAGTATTAAATATTTTTCCTTTGATTACTGTTGCGCCAAATAAAGTTTTTTTATCGTTTGAAGTTAACTTTAAAAATGTTTGCGGATGTGTTTGCTCTTTCAATGCAAGACTTTGCTTATTGTCTTCATAAGTTTTCTGGTCAAATGTTTCGTTACAGGAACCAAGTAAAATAACAATGAAACAAAGGTATACTCGCATAAACGGTGGTTTGATAAACCACAATAACGTTTTTATATGATGCCTTATTTTACGCTTCCTGGCCTATCCAAACCGCACCGCCGATGCTATTGCGTAAAGCGCCTGTTACAGACGCAAGAACCGTGTTTTCTTCCCGCCATCTTAATACGCCCAGCAATGCCATAATTAACCCCTCTTTATAATTTATCACTTCAATTTCCGGAAGCAAAACATCAACGTTTATTGCAGCAAGTTTTTTTTCTAAAATTTCAACTAAAAATTTATTAAGGGCACCACCGCCGGTTATTAAGAGCTTATAGTTATTTAAATATTGCCCTTGTTCATCACCTGACAAAGCTTTAACTGATTCTAAAACCTGATGCGCAATATGTTCAACATATGTTCTTAGTGCATCAGCAGCATCTATTTGTTGCGATTGAATAACCGGATGAACAACGTTCAGCCCAAACTCATTTGAAAGCGATTTAGGAAATGCATGCTTATAATAATCAAGCGCATTTAATGTATTTAATAATGATGTATTAATTTTTCCTGCGGCGGCAGATTTTCCGTCTTCATCAAATTCCTGGCCGATTGTTTTTGCGAGCATATTTAAAATACTGTTTGCAGCACAAACATCAAACGCAACAAATTTTTTTTCTGTTTTAAAAGAGAGATTCGCAATGCCGCCAATGTTTAAATAAAAATCATAATCGGGAAACAATAATTTTTCACCGAGCGGAACAATTGGTGCACCTTGTCCATGTAAAGCGACATCTATATTTCGCAAATCGCTTACAACATTAATTCCTGTAAGTGCTGCGATAGTTGCACCATCTCCAAGCTGGGATGTCATATTTAATTCGGGAGCGTGAAAAACCGTATGCCCGTGAGATGAAATTAATTGTACCTGGTGATGTAAGTTATTTTCTTCAATGAATTGATTGATTTTTTGTGCTAAAAACTTTCCATAGTTTATATGAAGTAACGTGTAATTATATGCATCAAGATTTTTTGCGTTGCCTAAAACAGTTTTCCACTCATTGTTATAATCATAGCAATTGCTTACTTCGATTAAATAATTCCATTCGCCTTTACTTTCTTCCAGCTTTGCAAAAACAATATCTAATCCATCTAATGATGAACCGCTCATTAAACCAATAACCCTGTACTCCATAATGGCAAAGAAATAAATTATTTTATTGCCTTTAAATTAATAGTGCCGGAAGAAGATGAAATGTTTATTGTATAAACACCATATACAAATTTTGTCGCATCAAGTGTTATTAAGTTGCTGCCTGTATTTATATCAATTGTTTTGCTTACTAATGTTTGGCCCGCAATATTGTTTACAGTTAATTGTAATTCCTGTTTTTGCGGTGAGCTTATATTTATTCGTATATCATTTATAAATGGATTGCCGAGCAATTGCACACTGAATGTTGGTTTGTTAAGTGTTTTTGCTATAGCACTATTTTTCTGATTGAAATTAGCTATAGCATCGTTTACATAAAGCTCATTTCCATAATTATAACTATTACCATTATAAAATAATTTGTTACCCGCTGCTGCTAAAGAATTTACTGATGTAATATTCGATAGAATCAATTATTACATGTGTGCCGGTATCTGTTCCATCGCTTACCCAAAGTTGAGTAGAATCGATAAAATATAATTTGCCACCGGCTTCAGTAAAATTATTAAGGTCGTGCGATTCCAGATTGCGTGCAGAAAGAACTTTAATTAACCGTGTGCTTGCCTCAGTACCGGATGTTTTCCAAAGTTCAGTTTGATTGTTTACACCTGTTATAGTAAAACAAATTGAATTTGCTACGGTTGTAAAATTTGTAGGATTTGAATTATCAAAACCCGGATTGATATCTTTTAGAAGTTTTGTTCCTTCAGGAGTCCCACTAGTTTTATATAACTTCTCCTTCACCACTAAAGTATAGTTTATTACTTAAAACAGCGGCGCCAGCATTCAAGTTTGTAATAATACTTTTTAGCAGTACTGTACCAGCAGCAGTGCCATCACTTATCCATAAACCATAACTTGGGTAACCATTTGCCATAAATATTATTTTATGTTCAAAAGGTGTATACCAGCAAGCGTTAGAAACAGTACTTGATACTAATTTGGTACCTGTTAATGTCCCGTCACTTTTCCATAATTTTCCATTCATGCCATCTCCGAAATAACATATATTTCCAGCTACTCCTATTTCATCACCATTAATATTTGTAACATTCAAACTTAATCTAAAACTATTGCCAGTGCTGTCCGTACGCCAGAGTTGTATAGTCGGAGAAGTATTATAATCATAGTAAGCATAAAAAACAATTCCATTATCTGCAACCTCTATTTCATATAAAGTACCGGCATTTGTTGCAATTCTTTTTGTACCGGTTTGAGTGCCATTTGTATAATACACGTCAGCTGATTTTGTTGTGTCGTTATATAAAGTAAAGTATACTTTGCCATTTTTACTTTCATAAAATGTTGGATAAATTCCAGCTTCACCCGGAATTAACTCTTTAATTAATACAGTGCCGGCTTCAGTTCCATTGCTTTTCCATAATTCTGTTCCGGTTGTTGACGTATATGCTGCGAAAACCACTTCATTTTCATTAAGCGATATTAACTTGCTTTGTATAGAAGAACTTGATGAAGTAACATTAATATCTTTTACTTGTTTAGTGTTAGCAGTTGTGCCGTCTGTTTTCCACAATTCTATTCCACCATTAGGCGAATAAGCACTAAAATAGATGTTACCATTGCACTGCGTAAATTCTGCAGGCTGAGAACTAAAAGCTCCCGGGTTAATATCTTTTAATAGATTAGTGCCGGCAGTGGTTCCGTTACTTATCCATGGTTCATTACCGTTTTCTGCAAAAAACGCATTGAAATAGAGTTTTTTGCCAATGGTGAAAAAATTATAAGGATCAATCGAACCACTAAAAGATTTAATAATTTTTGTATTTGTTGAAGTGCCATCAGATTTCCATAAATCACAATTAGTTCCATTTAAATCCGACAATAAAAAATAAATACTGTCGTTCATACTGCGAATGCTTTCACTAGAAAAAGGAATATATGCTCCGCTTGAAGAAAGTTGTTTTTACCGATGTTGTATTTCCTGTACTAAAATTGTATTTATATAGATTAACTCCGGCAGGCGAAGAATAACCAGCAAAATACATTTCATTTTTAGCTATTGCAAATGGCAGATCATTTTCAATTGGCACACCCAGGGTACTTAAAATTTGTACATCATTATGCGTAATATTTTTAGTGTTATTAGCACTGCCGTCAGTTTTCCAAAGTGTTCTTAAGTGTCCATCAAAAGCACTAAAAAATAATTTATCCATATGAACAGTAAAATTCATTGGACCATCAAAAAAACTATTGGTACTATCAGGATTAATATCTTTAATCATATGTGTGCCATCTGCTGTGCCATCACTATACCATACCTCTCTGCCGTGTGAATAATCTTGAGCAGTGAAAAAAACTTTCCCCTTCAAACTAATCAATTGTTGTAAATCAAATGCATTTGATGACGCATATAAATCCTTTACTAACACCGTTCCTTTTCCTGTTCCATCTGTTTTCCACAATGATTCATATGCAGTGAAATATAGTTTATCGTCAGCAGCAGTTAAATTAGCAACATTACCTAAACCTGCGTTCACACCTTTTAAAAGAGTTGTACCTGTTGTTGTACCATCGGATTGATACAATTCATAACTACGTCCTTCACTAAATGCCGAGAAATATATTTTGCTTTTGAACATAGTTATATTACGGGGATAGCTTGAAGCATTGCCAGGATTTATATTTTTTAGAATATATGTGCCGGTCTCTGTTCCATCACTGCGCCAAATTTCTGTTCCATGAATGCCATCATCGGCGGCATAATAAATTACTTTATTCAATATTGCGTAGCCCTTTGTGGAGGGATAATAATTACTTCTATTCGAAGGATTTGAACTTTTGTCCTGGTTAATATCTTTTACCAAATGAAAAATTCCTTCAGTTGTTTTATCTGTAAAAGAACTTGAAGAAACATTATTATTAACAGGTAAACGTGGTTGTAAAAACTGTAATGCAGCTTCCGGTAACTTATGCTGCTTTACTTCATTTATTAATAAAAGAGAAAGTTTTTGTCTTCGTTTCAGTAAATGCTGATACAACTTTGGATCGCTACGCTTTATTTCTGCAGAAGGTAACCCTTGTTGTAACTCTTTTACAAATGCAGGCATATTGTCTAATGAAATTTTTTCATTTGCATTTTGTGCTGAACAAATTTGTGTGCCTTTAAATAAAAAACATAAGACAAGCAGAAAAATATTTTTAGAATTCATGTTAGTTATGGTTTATAATTGAAACTGGTAAGGGTTTCTAATTAATTAAAGCAGTTTTATCAACGTAAAATTATTGGATTTATATTTATTATAAATGAAGTCATATTTATACTGAAACAACCCTTTTATCTTCGATAAATGATTACAAATTTAAGCAGGCAGGGCAGCCTGCTTACCGGATGGATAAGTGAATTGCGAAATGTAGAAATACAAAACGACCGTATGCGTTTCAGGCGCAATCTTGAACGCATAGGAGAAATAATGGCCTATGAAATAAGTAAAAATTTTTTATGGCATGAACAGGAAATACAAACGCTTCTTGGAATACATACCAGCAAAGTATTGCTTGCGCAACCCGTGTTAGCAACGATATTACGCGCCGGACTTCCTTTACACAATGGGCTTTTAAATTATTTTGATAAAGCCGATAATGCTTTTATTTCAGCTTACCGCAAACACCGCAGAGACGGCAGTTTTGAAATACGTCTTGAATATTTAAGCTGCCCTTCCTTAGACAACCGTATTTTAATTGTTTGTGATCCTATGCTTGCCACAGGTGCTTCAGCGGTGGCGGCAACACGTGCGTTATTAAACCAGGGTAAGCCATCAGAAATTCACATTGTTTGCGCCATTGCAGCCACGGCAGGATTAGAATATGTAACAAGAGAATTAGGAGAAAAAATATATATTTGGTGCGGCGATGTCGATGATGAATTAACTGCTAAAGGCTATATTGTTCCCGGCTTAGGTGATGCCGGCGATCTTGCCTTCGGACCAAAGTCTCAATTCTGAATTGATTGCAGCGATATATGTTATACAACAGTCTATATTTACAAAAGAATCCCAAAACTCATTATGAAATTTCGATTGCTTATATTTTTTAGCCTGCTTTATGCAAATGTTTGGGCACAGGATCCACACTTCTCACAATTCTTTTCTTCGCCTATGACATTAAATCCTGCATTTACGGGTAAGTTTGATGGAGTTGTAAGAGCGGCAGCAAATTACCGTAATCAGTGGCCCACCATTAACAGGGCATATATAACAGGCACTGCCTCTGTAGATTTTCCGATACTCGTTAACCATATTCCTTACACAGACACATGGGGCATTGGGCTTATGGGATATACAGATCAAAAGTGCTGCAGGTGCAGTTGCGTTCAACTATTTTTCTTTGTCAACAGCTTATCATAAAGGGCTTGATGAAGACGGTTTTCATCAATTAGGTGCAGGTTTCCAGGTTACTTATTCAAACATGCTTATTAATACTGCGGATTTAAAATTTGAAGACCAGTTAACGCCTTTTGGTTTTACAGGTGTTACCAGTGAAGTGTTTAATAATTCAACACTTAAAGCAAGTTATGTTGATGTAAATGCAGGATTGTTGTATACGGTGAGCACCATCAAATAAAAATAACATGTATGCGGGTGTAAGTTTATATCATATTAATCGCCCGAAGCAGGAATTTACCGGCGTTAATTATGAGTTGTATCCAAGAGCCACGTTTCATGCAGGCGGATATTTTCCTGTTGGCCCTATAACTACAGTTCATTTAAGCGGATTGTTCAGCACACAAGCTGGTGCACAGGAAACGCTTATTGGCGGCGCATTGCAATTTATTGCAGGTGATCCTGACGGCGATAAACCTACCAGTTTTTATGGCGGAGCATGGGTAAGATTAGGCGATGCATTTATTCCTTATGTAGGTTTGGAATTTGGTGATTTGCGTATTGGTACTACTTATGATATAAATACATCCAGTTTAAAATCAGCATCTCAAAGCCGCGGCGGCATTGAAATTTCTATTATCTATATAAAACATGCTGAAGAAAGCAAAGGATTGCCTTGTCCGAAATTTTGATGAGTAATTTCAGATATAACTAAAGCATAATTTCTCTTTCATAAGGCTTACTCCATGCACCCCAATCTTTCATAAAATCCTGTAAAGTATTAAGCAATTCTTTTGAATTTGTTTTTTTGCCTTTTGTTGGAGCAGTTAACTGAGCATCGCTAATATCATCTGTATAAACTTTTGTGGCAAACCATGTAATATGTTCATGCGGCAAAGCAAGACCTAATATCATTCCCGGCAAGCCATTAAAAGATTCAGGACCGCCGGTTGATGATAATTTGATCTGTATAATATGCAACAACATAAATTGAATCCATCACTATTGCGTTTGCGCGCCTGCAATCAAAACCGGCTATGTTACGGGTTTCATCAGTAATCTTCCATTTTATTTTTCTTGTGCTATCATTTACGAGGAAGGTTTGCTCAAAAACATGCTTTTGAGCAATACTTAAAGAATCTGTTTAAATTCGTGTACACAATGTTATCCTCTGCAGGAAGATCAAAACGTATCCTGTTGTTCTCGGGGTTATCTCGTCCCGGCTTATATAAAGTTTTACCGTTATTAAACTCAAGATCAAAATAAGTTGTTTTAAACCTGGGAGTCATCTTTTTTTCTATAGCAGCCCAGCTATCTTCATTTTCACTCATCTGTTCATCAATAATTGCCCATAAGGCTTACTTTTTTTTCAAACTCTATTCTTCCCTGCGAAAGAAAAATAGCTGTTTTGTGCTTTCACATTTGTTGCACTAAACAAACAAACAATAATTATATAAATGGCAAACTTCATAGTCTTATCTAATTTAATCTTTATTCATTACCGCCCGGTGCTTTTGTTCCGGCTTTATTAAAGTTCCAAACAACCGATAAAAGGAAATATCTTTTTATAGTGCTGTATGTATTTTCTGAAATAAAATTGCTGTTTACAGTTCTGTCAAAACCAATATTTTGATCGAGCAAATCATGACCAATTATTTTTACAAGCAAAGCATCTTTCTTTAAAAAATGTTTTGCCAATCCATGCATTCCAGAATATCACATTGTTATTGTTATCGAATACAGATGTTTTTTGTTTAAAATTAAAATCGCAATCGGTTTGAATTTGATATTTCCCTTTGTGCCCAAAATAAATATGAACATTTGGGTCAACATCAAACGACCAATAATTTGTTTTTATATCTTGCTGAATGGATGAGGTGCTTGTGGTGTAAGTAACCGACGGGTTTAAACCAAAACTATATTTTTTCTCTTTGTCTTTATAAAACCCTATTCCAAAAGTATAATTATTACTGTTTGTTACATTAAAAAGATTATTTACAACATTTACGTATCTGTTAGCTGTTTATGTTTATACCACTATTTATATACAAATCCAGCTTTTTCAATTTAATACTATAATCAAAATTGCCTCCAAAAGATCTGTTACCATTCAGGTTAACGTATTGATTAATTGTTCTGCCAAAACTATCTACATTAGATTTATTTACGATAGCATTATCCGTTAAACTTGAATTGAAGCTGATAAAAATACCGCGTTCCTTCAAGCATTTATAATCACTGAAACTTAAATAGAGATTATTTTCGAAAAGCTGGCTTTAAAGATGGATTACCTATAGTTATATTTAGCGGATCTGTATTGGTTAAAACCGGTTGTATTTGATTGATATCAGGCTGCTGTGTATAACCATTATACATAAAGAGATATTCTTCTTTGCGCTTTAAACTGGTAAGAAACATTTGCACTGCGGATACCAGTTCACAAATTTTCTTGTATAGCGATGAATTATTAAATTTATTTGTTTGATGAAAAGCAGAATAGCCAATATCTGTTCCAAAGTTCATCTTAATTTTTTCTTAAACAAACTATAAGCAATACCACCCTGGTTGGTGAGAATATTAAATAAATAATGATTGCTGTACAAGCTATCCAGCGCAGTATACTTTTGATTTGCTTTGTTATAAGAATTAATAACAGCCTTACTGTTACTAATGTTTACACCATAATTAAAAACAAGGGAAGACACTTTGCTTAAAGGCTCTGTATAGGTAAGTTTTGAATTGAAAGAAATGTTTCTGTGTTGTTTGTTTTAAATTGATCGGTTAACGAATCTTTTGCCAACACTCCATTTAAATAATAATTATTGTTTGAATTTAAAAAGCCGGTGGAAGAATTGTTTGAATAAGTTTCCCTTAAATTAAAAGAAATAGTTCTGCCCTGCTTTTTAAATTTTTTTCGCCACAATAAATTGCTGTTAAGTGTTTTGTTATCGCCCGTAGTTGACGTTCTGCGAAGTGCATTATTAACTAAAGAACTGTCGCTGGCTCGTGCTTCGGAAGAATCTGTTAGATTGGTGATTTTATGATCAATGCCACCATCTGCCATAATTTTTAAAGACGATGAAGAATCGAACTGGTATTCATAAGTGCCGTTTAAACGGTTGCGTAAAATCTGGTTATGAAAATTTTGTTTATCGTTATTAAAATATAACGTATCAGGCAAAATAAATTCTGAACGTGTAGAGCTTTCACCATTTACATGTAATTGAAGTGCTTTGTAATTAGCGTTTAATGATTGCTTATCATCGTCCCATTTATTGTTATAATGCAAACCACCGGTTTGCACCAACGGAACGCCCTGCCCATTATATTGCCCACTCCAAAAATCAAGTCCGTCAAGATTACTATCATCAAAGTTTATAGAAATTCCGCCGTTGTCGCTTACATCTGCATTTGCAAATGGATTATCACCATATGATTCTGGTCCTGCCAGTTTAAACCAGATGTTCCGGTATTTGAAACAATGCCATAAAATGCAAATTTTTGTTTGTTTTTAAAATCATTAAACATTAACTGGCTGTCATGATAGCCGTTTGTTCCTGCACTTAAATTTGCCTTTCCAAAATATCCGTTCTTTTTGCTGTCTTTAAGTTTTAAATTAATTGTCTTTTGCTTTTGTCCGTCATCAATTCCCGTAAAAGCAGCCTGGTCACTTTTCTTATCATACAACTGCACTTTATCAACCATATCCGCACGCAAATTTTGTGTTACCAGTGTTGGGTCATCACCAAAAAATTCTTCACCATCTACCAAAACCTTTTGTACTTTTTCGCCTTGTGCAGTAATGTTTCCATTTTTATCTATCTGTATGCCCGGCAATTTTTTCAAGAGGTCTTCAACAGTTGCATTGGGTTGTACTTTAAAACTATCAGCAGCAAATTCGGTTGTATCACCTTTAATACGAATAGCAGCGCCTGTGCGTACAATTACATCCTGCAAAAGATTTGCTTTTAATATCATTGATATTTTACCGAGATCAATTTTCGAAGTATCAGTTATGGATAACTGGTCAACAAAATCGGCATACTGCGGATAAGATATTAGTAAAACATATTTGCCTGAATCGAGATTTTTAAGCGTAAAGCTTCCGCGTTCATTGCTTCGTGTAAACTTATATAAAATAGAATCTTTTGCGTGGAGCAAAGTAATGGTTGTGTTTGCAAGATTTTGTTTACTTGATGTATCTGTAATAATTCCTTTTATTGAGGATTTCTGAGCTGAAGCAGTTAACGTAATTAAGAATGCGGCTAACAGAAACGTAAAACATTTCTTCATAAGCGTTGGAGGGTTTATCAACACCAAATTGATGAAATAAATTCTATATAATAAGTTAAGAATACTTATTAAGATGCAAAATCTTTTGAATTCCACAATGCGTTGGAATAAATAATTTAACCGGAAATATTAAATGATTACCGGCTTAACTTTTCAGCAATTGCTTTCCTCTTACAATTAATTTATATCCTCGCCTGCGTAATGATATTTCCCGTTTATAAATATCTTCTTCGTGTTTGCGTTTTCTGTATGCGCCAAATACATCCTGCGGAGTTAAAACACCAATTACTTTTTTCTTGTTCCCTCTGTCAACAACCGGTAAAAAATTTACTTTAAACCTGTGCATTACATCAACGGCAAAACTTAGCTGACTATTATTATAAACGTAAATATTTTTTCCTGTTACCAATTCGCTTACAGGCGTAGAATCATTATCATTCCTTTCAAGTATTGTTCTTAATATGATTATACCAATCAGGTTTTCATTTTCATCAACAACAGCAAGATTTTTAGGTAAATTTCCATTGGCTGTTTCATGCGCCCATTCTTTTACTTCTGCCACTGTATTATCGCCGCTTAATACTGCAGGGTCTTCCTGCATAACCGCCTCTACACTTAATCTTTGCAAAATATCGGCCTCATATGCATTGGGTGTAAACACGCCGCGGCGATTAATTTTTTCTGTCATGATGGTGCCATGTTTCATTAAAAAAAATGAAACAAAATATGCAGCAATACAAGCGCCGAGTAAAGGCAATAATCCATGTGGCTGCATAGTAGATTCAAAAGCAAAAACAATTGAAGTGAGTAATGCTCTTGATGCACCTGCAAACATTGAAGCCATACCGATTAATGCACAGGTTGGCAGGTTTATATCCGAGCCCGGAAAAATTTTTTGCGTAAAAGTTCCTAACAAAATTCCAAATGCACCGCCGATGGTTAACAAAGGCGCCAACGTTCCGCCTGATGTACCACTGCCCAACGAAATTGACCATGAAATAAATTTCAGAAAGCACAATCCCAATATTAATTGTATGGTAAGCTTTCCTGATAACAATGCACTGATATTACTGTAACCAACACCCAAAGTATAAGGCGCAAAATAACCAACTACGCCAACAGCAATGGCACCTATTGCGGGCCACCACATCCAGTGAATGGGAAGTTTTTCAAACGCATCTTCAATTACATAAATACTTTTTGAAACGAGGGCAGCAATTACTCCGATTGCCGCACCGAGAAAAATATATGTAACAATCGCAATAGAACTTGGTTCAGGAATATCCGGCATTGCAAAAACAGCTTCTGTTCCAAATAATGCAAAGTGCATTCCTGCACCTGTTACGCATGCCAAAGCAACGGGTATAATTGACCGTGGCGAAAATTCAAACAATAATAATTCAATAGCAAGTAAAACAGCAGCGAGTGGTGTTCCGAATATTGCAGCCATGCCTGCAGTTGCACCGGCAGTAAGCATTACTTTTCTTTCGCTGGCAGTAATATGCATTATTTGTCCGGCAACAGAACCTAATGCACCGCCAGTTGAAATAATCGGTCCTTCAGCACCAAATGGTCCGCCGGTACCAATAGAAATTGCAGCAGAAATTGGTTTTAAAAAAGTGATGATAGGTTTTATTTTGCTTTCATTTGTAAGCACCTGTTCCATTGCTTCAGGAATGCCATGACCGCGAATAGCCGCTGAGCCAAATCTTGCCATTATACCTACAATCAATCCACCGATTATAGGAATTATAATTATAAATACACCCAAATGATTGGTAATAGTTACAGATGCAAAAGAAAATTTTCCATAGAAAGAAATATTGGTAATAAGATTTATTAGCAGCACTAAAAATTTTGCAATGCCGCCAATGATAATTGCATTTATGATAGCCTGTATGCTTAAATAAAAAACGCGTTTATCAACCAGCGGTTTTGTTTCAAGATGGTCAACGTGCGTGGTTGTATCAAGCGAAACGGCAATAGGTATAGCATCTGATCTTTTAGAACTCTTCAATAAATTCATGGTAAGGGTGCTTAGTCTGTAATAAAGAATATCTAAACGGCGCAAAGTTATTATCAAAATAATTAAACAGGAGAAGCGCTCATTTTATTGACTGATATAAGGCACTTAAATCTAATCACGTTTATAAAAAAAATGTAAAACGGTTTACGAATGCTAATTTTATATAAAGCCCGTATAACACATAAAAAGTTTAGTTATGAAATCAGCAGACGATAAAAATAATGCGCAGAAAACAGATCATACCTATGTTGCACCAAAAGAAAAACATCAGCCCCAAAACATAGATAAAAATTATGAGGACGTGCACTTTGTAGACAGCACAAAACCTGTATGGAATTATTCTTTATTCACCGAAGAAGACATAAGCAATTTCCAAAACGGCACACATTACCGGTTATATGAATTGTTTGGGAATAAACAATTAGAAGTGCTGAATACGCAGGGAACTTATTTTGCTGTATGGGCACCAAACGCAACGCAGGTAAGCGTTATAGGAAACTTTAATGACTGGAATAATGATGCACATCCGCTATATGTGCGTCTGGAAAACAGCGGGATCTGGGAAGGATTTATACCAAACGTTTGGAGCGGCGAAAGTTATAAATATCATATTCATGGTTTCGAAGGAAAGCAATTAGATAAAGGCGATCCCTTTGCACACTTATGGGAAAAACGTCCGCTTACAGCATCAATAACATGGGGAACTTTTTACGAATGGACCGATAAGCACTGGATGAAACACCGCGAAAAAAACAATTCATTAAAATCACCATGGTCTGTGTATGAAGTACATCTTGCAAGCTGGATGCGGCCCGATAAGTATGATGAGGAAAGTTATAACACATACGCGCAAATTACAGAACGTCTCGTGCCATATGTAAAGCAAATGGGTTTTACGCATGTTGAATTTATGCCGGTGATGGAACATCCTTTCGATGGCAGTTGGGGTTACCAGGGTACAGGTTACTTTGCTCCTACTTCTCGCTTTGGAAGTCCGCAGGATTTTGCGGCGATGGTTGATGCATTTCATAAAGCAGGCATCGGTGTAATTCTCGATTGGGTGCCTTCGCATTTTCCTTATGATGCGCATGGCTTGTTTATGTTTGACGGCACGCACACTTATGAATATGCTGATATGCGCAAAGGCTATCATCCCGACTGGAATTCTTATGTATTTAATTATAAACGCGGTGAAGTAAAAAGTTTTTTAATCAGCAATGGACGTTTCTGGTGCGACCGTTTTCATGCGGATGGTTTGCGTGTTGATGCAGTAAGTTCAATGTTGCGCTTGGATTACAGCCGCAAAGAAGGTCAGTGGGAGCCGAATGAATATGGCAGCAATGGAAACATTGAAGCCATTGCATTTATAAAAGATTTGAATGAAACTTTATTCAGAGATTTTCCTGATATACAAACCATCGCAGAAGAAGCATCAGACTGGCCTAAAATAAGCAGGCCAACATTTGAAGATGGTTTAGGCTTTGGTATGAAATGGATGATGGGCTGGATGCACGACACGCTGGATTATTTTAAAATGGAACCAATGCTGCGTCACCTTATTCAAAATAAATTTACGTTCAGCATGATGTATTTCTACGACGAAAATTTTATGTTGCCTTTAAGTCATGATGAAGTGGTGCATGGCAAAAGCCCGATGATTTATAAAATGCCTGGTGATGAATGGCAGAAGTTCGCCAACCTTCGTTTATTATATACATATATGTTTACACATCCCGGTGGTAAATTATTATTTATGGGTGATGAGTTTGCGCAAACAAAAGAATGGAATTATAAAACCGAATTGAATTGGGAGTTGTTACAGTTTCCAAGTCATGGCGGCATGAAATATTGCGTGCAAAAATTAAATGAGTTATATAAAAACGAACCTGCATTATATGAAAAACAATTTGAGCCCGGCGGTTTTGAATGGCTTGATTTAACCAAAGGAAGTGAAGCGGTTTTATCATATAAACGCATTGGAAATAATCACAAAGATGATGTGCTTGTTATCTTAAACATGACGCCGATTGTTCATCATGATTGGGAAATTTATGTGCATAATAAAAGCGATTGGCAGGAAATTTTTAATAGTGACGATAAAGATTTTTGGGGAACGGGTGATGTATTTAATCCTGATATAAAAGTTGAATTGGTGGATGAACCAACAAAAGCATACAAATTAAAAATTCATTTACCGGCTTTGGCGGCTGTTGTGTTGAGATAAATGATAAGTTTTGAAACATTTGAACAGGCAATAAAGCATAAAAATAAAACCAGGAGCTGTAAAGCTTCCTGGTTTCTTTGGGATTTCTTAGAGAATAATTTTTATTAATCATCTCCTGAACCACCACTGTTACAACTTCTGTTCTTTACTTCCACCAATGTACCGCTGGGTAAAAATTCTGCCTGTTTGCATTGGCCGTTTTGCCTGAACCTAGCCGAATACACTTTTGAGCCATGCTCCCTTTCGACTTCCCAGCTAACATTTTTTGCATTTGGAAAATGCCGGTTAAAACTTTTAACTACCGCGTTAGGAACGTCTGATGCCGGAATGTGACGCCCATCACCAGAAACGCTTGTTTGCAATACCGTAGCTGTGCCGGTGTTAACTGTTGCAAAAGAACAGATGGAAAACAGCATAAGCGCTGCAAGAAGTACTTTTTTCATAATTAAATTTTTGTGGTTAATAATGCCAAGTTATCTGCATAAATAAGGTTGATGAAGTGAAACAGGCCAGGCGGGCAAAATAAATTTCTCAGCAGGAAAAAACTAAATATGAATACTAAAAAAAGGTTTTGTATTACAAGATTTTTTTCAAAAAAAATTTAAAAATTAATTTTGATCTAAACCTTCTTCAGTAATATATACTTTTAGAAAAATTTTCAAGCGTTTTATATGAAACTATTAAGCTGTTTTTTTATCCTGCTGTTTTTTTTAAAACTAAACCTGAGTGCGCAGCAGTCAAATAAATTTTTTACGCCAATAGATTTTTCGCATGTTGAAGTAACGGATCATTTTTGGAAACCGAAGATCGATTTGGTGGCCACTAAATCTTTGCAGGCCTGCATTTATCAAACTGAAATTGCAACGCCGCGTATTCAGAATTTTATTAATGCAGCAAACCATTCAGGAAAATTTGTTGGGCTTGTTTATGATGACAGTGACGTATATAAAGCACTGGAAGCAATGGGCTATTCGTTAAAAAATCATCCTGATACTGCTATAGAAAACACCGCAGACAGATGGATAAATTACGTCGCTGCTGCGCAGATGCCTGATGGTTATCTTGACACTTACTATCAACTCCGCGATATCTCAAAGCGCTGGACAGAAATTGGAAATCATGAAGATTATAACGCAGGTCATCTAATGGAAGCTGCCGTTGCATATTATGACGCAACAGGAAAAAGAAAATTACTGGATGTTGCTATCCGTCTTGCCAATCATATCGATACAACAATGCGCATTAATAATAGGCAATGGTTTAGCGGACATGAAGAAATTGAAATTGGTTTAATGAAACTCTACCATGTTACAGGTAACGAGAATTACGAAAAGTTAGCCAACTGGTATCTTAATCAACGTGGCAAACATATTTATACTTATCAAAAAAATGAATGGGTTAAACCTGAATATTGGCAGGATGTGTTGCCTGTAAAAGATCAAACGCAAATTACAGGGCATGCGGTACGCGCTATGTATTTGTACAGCGGAACTGCAGATGTTGCCGCAGCTACAAGCAATGAAGATTATATAAATGCAATGAAAAAAGTTTGGGAAGATGTGGTGTATCGCAATATGTATTTAACCGGCGGTATTGGCCCAAGCGGAGATAATGAAGGCTTTAGTAAAGATTTTGATTTACCAAATGAATCTGCATATTGCGAAACCTGTGCCTCTGTTGGGATGGTTTTGTGGAATGAAAGAATGACTGAACTTACAGGCGATGCAAAATATATTGATGTGCTTGAAAGAAGCTTATACAATGGCGCACTGGATGGTTTAAGCTTAAGCGGCGATCGTTTTTTTTATGATAACCCGCTTGCATCAAACGGGCAGCACCAGCGAAGTGAATGGTTTGGTACAGCATGTTGCCCGGCAAATATTTCACGGCTTGTGGCTGGCATTGGCAATTATATTTATGGAGTGAATGATAAAAGCCTCTGGATAAATCTTTTCATCGGCAGCAATACATCGGCAAAAATTAATAATGCAGATGTTGATGTAAACATGCAAACCAATTATCCGTGGGATGGAAAAGTAACCGTTAATCTTTCACCCAAAAAACCAACTGAATTTGCTGTGTATATCCGCATTCCCGGCTGGACGCAGAATGATATTGTTGACGGTGATTTATATTTCGTAAAAAATGAAACAAAACAAACGCCGCAATTTTTTGTAAATGGAAAGGCAGTTGAATTTAAACAACAAAACGGTTACGCAATTATTACAAATAAGTGGAAGACAGGCGATGTAATCAGTTTTGAATATGCAATGCCGGTGCTGCAGGTAAGTTCTAAAAAAGAAGTGTTGTATGATAATGATCGTATTGCTTTACAGCGGGGGCCAGTTGTGTATTGTGTTGAAGGCGCAGATAACAATGGCAAAGCCTGGAATCTCGTTTTAAAAAATGATAAGCCATTGCAAACAGTCGATTATAAAATAGTGAATGAACCTGTTGTTGCCATACAGGCAAAAGCAAACGTAATAGAACCTTCGGCAGATGGCAGCAGTTTACAATCAACAGAAAAAACAATTACTGCTATTCCTTATTATACATGGTGTAACCGTGGTAAAAATGAAATGCAGGTTTGGCTTCCCACAAAAATGAAAGAAATAAAAGTAAATTATTAGATCTTCCGGGAAGAAAACTTTGTTCATGTAATTGTAAAGGCGATACTTGGTTTAAAAAAATCTTGTTCTTCTTCTTTGCAGAAGGGTTGGGATGAGGTCTTTCAAATCTCTCTTTGCTTCTTAACGCCACTTTATTACTTTGCGCGAAACTCACATTCAATGTTTCAATTAAAGTTTTGTCGCTGCATTAAGCTATCATTTTTGTTTTTTATTTTTTTATTCAACGCTGATGCGCAGGTTACTAAAATGCCCGCATATCCGCTCATTACGCACGACCCCTATTTCAGCATCTGGAGTTTTACCGATAAACTTAATGAGTCAAACACAAAACACTGGACAGGTAAAGAGCAACCGCTTTATGGCCTATTAAGAGTAGATGGAAAAATTTATAGTTTTTTAGGGCAGGCCGCTTATCCCGTGCAATGGCTGGCACCAACCAGCGATCAGCAGCCCCATAAATCAAAATATATAACTGCGGCACCCGCACAAAACTGGATGACTGAAAATTATGATGATGCAGCATGGTCATCCGCAACCTTACCATTTAGTAACAAAGAAGTGCGTCCATCAACAGAATGGAACACGAAAGAAATTTGGGTGCGTCGTCAGTTTAATGTGTTTGATACAGCCATACAACAATTGATTTTGTATTTACGAAACGATGATGATGCGGAGGTTTATATTAATGGTGAAAAGGTTTATGAATGCACTTGTGCAACAGATGAAATACGTCCGCATACATTACCGGATGACATTATAAAAAAATTACGGCGCGGCAACAATTTGCTGGCTATTCATTGCACCAACACCGGCGGAGATGCGTGGCTTGATGCGGGCATTGCCACACGCCAGCTTATACCTAACATTCTCACTGCAAAACAAAATGCTGTATACGTTACAGCAACGCAAACAAAATATTTATTCAATTGCGGGGCCGTAAATCTCGAAGTGGATTTTTTATCACCGCTGCTCGCTAATGATTTAGACATGCTTTCGCGGCCGGTTTCTTTTGTTCATTTTTCAGTTACCGCAAACGATAATAATATACACCAGGTGAATGTTTTACTTGCGGCAAGTTGTGCTGTTGCCAGCAATTCAGATGAGGAGCTTATGAAGGCAATATCTTATCAAACAAAAAATTTAAATATTTTAAAATGCGGCACAAGTGCACAGCCGGTTCTGCAAAAGAAAGGCGATAATGTGCGCATAAACTGGGGTTATGCTTACCTCGCCACCCCGCAGCAAAAACAATACGAAGTAAGAATAACATCTATACAAAATATTATAAAAGATTATTTGGAGAATGGTGTGTTTTCATCTTCGTTTATTGATAAAGATGCATCAGGCAAAAACTTTTTACTGGCTGCAAACATTTCTATGTTTACCGATAATGAAAACACCAGCGATGCAACAGTTATGATGGGTTACGATGATATTTATTCCATTCAATATTTTAATGAGAATATGCAGGCCTGGTGGAAAAAAAATTTTCAAAGTATGGATGATTTGCTTGAAACATCAGCACAACAATACCCAAATATTGTTGCCAGGTGCAATGCATTTGACAAGCAGTTATATGCCGATGCCACTAAAGCCGGTGATACTACGTACGCAAATCTTTGCGTGATGGCGTATCGTCAATCGCTTGCTGCACATAAGCTCGTTAGAGGCAATCATGATGAAATTTTATTTCCGCAAAAAGAAAATTTCAGCAATGGATCTATCTGGACGGTTGACGTAACATATCCATCAGCGCCGTTATCACTTGTATATAATCCTGACTTATTAAAAGGAATGCTGAATGCAATTTTCGATTACAGCGAAAGCGGCAAATGGACAAAGCCTTTTCCTGCACATGATGTGGGAACATATCCTGTTGCAAACGGACAAACTTACGGAGAAAATATGCCCGTAGAAGAAGCAGGAAACATGATAATTTCAACTGCTGCTATTGCAAAGGCAGAAGGCAATGCAAACTACGCAAAACAGCACTGGACTGAATTAAGTAAATGGGTGGAATTTTTAGTAAAGGATGGATTGGATCCGGCGAATCAATTATGCACAGATGATTTTGCAGGACATCTTGCACGCAATGCAAATCTTTCTGTAAAAGCAATTGTGGGAATTGGCGCTTATGCAATGCTGGCAAATATGCTTGGTGATAAGTCTACGGCAAATCGTTATGATTTGATTGCGCACAGCTATGCGCAGCAATGGTTATTATTAGCAGATGACGGCGATCATTATGATTTGGCGTTCGGTGCAAAAAACACATGGAGCCAGAAATATAATTTGGTTTGGGACAAACTGCTCGATTTGAAATTATTTCCACAAAGCGTGTTTGATAAAGAAATCAGTTATTATGTTGCACACCAGAATGATTTTGGTTTGCCGTTGGACAGCCGCAAAACTTATACAAAAAGCGATTGGATTTTATGGACATCAACGCTTGCTTCAGACACAAGTAAATTTAATGCATTGATTAAACCGGTTTATAAATATGCCACCGAAACGCCAACACGTGTTCCATTAAGTGACTGGCATGAAACAACAGACGGTACGCAGGTTGGTTTCCAGGCGCGCAGTGTAGTTGGCGGATATTTTATAAAAATGCTTGAGTGGAAATGGAATCAAAAGAAATAAAAATGCCTTCAAACACTGCCCACTATCTCGCCGGGAAGTAGTTACAAATGAGCCTGGGTTTTATCAACCAAATCGCTAATCAGTTTTCTGCAACAAGAATACCGGGCGATGCCATTGCTTTTCGTTAGCAACGCCAAAACTTTTTTCGATGATTTAAAGTATTTTTTTCGCTAGCACGTCTTCCTCATAAAGCAGTATTCTAAAAATTGAAGATTATGAAAACAACACAAATTGTAAAAGCTATAGTTATGGGTACAGTTGCTGGCGCGGCCCTGTTTTTTATTCCATTTCCATTCAGATTCTTTTTTATTTTCTTATTAATATTTTTTGCATTTCGCTTTTTTGCGTTTGGCAGAAGATACAGGCGCGGTTGGAGAAATGATTTCGCCCCATACCACTTTATGCATAATAATGCTTACGCAGAACGCTGGCGTAATATGAGTGATGAAGAACGCAGCGCTTTCCTGAAAAAAATGGAAGCGGAATTATTTGCATCTAAACCTGTAACTGAATAATTATTAATAAAAATTTTAAATTATGAGAAGAGGCAGTTTATTTTTTATCGGGCTGGTATCGGCCATTATTACTTTCGTTGGTTTAAATATTGCCTACGGAAGGCCCGGATATTATTACGAGCGATATCCATATTATCATCGATATCATCATTACTCGCACAGGCACTATGACGCAAGATATAAACGCGATCAGCAACCATCCGATTCAACACACAGCAATTATTAGTTTATAAATAAAAAGAAGAAAAATTATGTACAACAAACAATCATGGGCGCAGCATGGCGCCGCTTATGCAAGGCACAATCATCCTTTTATGCAATCACATTTTCGTGCACCTGTAAACGTGTATAAAACAGAAAATACTTACGAAATTTTAGTGTTTGCACCCGGGCGTATAAAAGAAAATTTTATCGCTAAAACGCAAGGCAACGAGCTTACAGTTTCTTATACACCGCCGGAAGGCTTGCCCAGGCCGCAATGGATAAAAAGAGAATACAGCCGCGGCGGTTTTGAAAGAAAGTTTACGATTGATGAAAGCATTGATGCAACAAACATCAAAGCAAATTATAATGATGGCGTTTTGCAATTAAGTCTGCCAATTATTCCGGGTAAAGAAACGCCCCAGCAGGAAATACTAGTAAACTAAATTTAAATCCTGTTTTTATCAAGGCTTTCTTTGAAAGCCTTTTTTTGTTTAAATGGACCAGTAATTAAGCCCAGTTAAAATATTTTTTTGCGTTATGATAAGCTACATCAGCTAAACATTTTTCCAAGCCAGTTTATATCGCCGGGCAGCTCTCCCCTTTCAACATCATTGCCAACAAGACTGCATAAAATCCTCCTGAAATAATCGTGACGAACAAACGATAAAAAGCTGCGCGAATCTGTAACCATTCCCACGAAACGACTGAGCAAATTCATATTGGATAAAGCGTTTAATTGCTTCTCCATTCCATCTTTTTGATCAAGAAACCACCATGCAGAACCCCATTGAATTTTACCGGCAACAGAACCATCATTAAAATTGCCGGCAAGCGTTGCAAACAATTCGTTATCAGAAGGATTTGAATTGTATAAAATGGTTTTTGCTAAGCTTATTTTCTTCATCCAGCGCATTTAAAAAAGCATATAATGTAAGTGCCTGCGCATAATCGCCAATCGAATCTTGCCGGCATCTTTGCCAACCAATTTTAACAGGCGCGAATTGTTATTACGCATTGCACCAAGATGAAATTGTTGCGTCCATCCTTTTGCATAATACATTTTGCAAAGCTCAAATAATATGAAGGCTTTTAATGATTGTAATTTATCATTATCAGGCAATTTTTTTTTGTTAACTAACTTCTGAAAAATGTGTTCAATCTTTTCTGCTCTGTTATCTAAAAAAGGAATGTATTCCAAACCATGATCAGATAACCAGCAACCTTTACTATGAAAATATTCTATGCGGTTACCAAGCGCAGATAAAAACGCATCAAGATTAGTAATAGATGAATTTGTGTTGTGGAAAGAAGTTGTAATTGATTTAACCATTCCTCTTTGTCAGAAAAATTTATTAAAGCATCAGGCCGGAATGCAGGAAAAACTCTAAATGTGAATATTTGTATGTAATAATTTGTTCATGGTATGTGTAAATCATCGTTGGGATTATCTGTTGTACAAAGCAATTCAACTTTGTGATAATTCAAAATTTCCTGTACGCTGTATTTTGTTTGCAGTAATTCATTGCAACTGTGATAGATACTTTCAGCGCTTTCTTCATTCAATAATTCATGTACATTGAAAGGATGTCTTAATTCAAGATGCGTCCAGTGATAAAGCGGATTGCGCATAGTAAATGGAACGGTTGCTGCCCACGCTTTAAATTTTGAATAGTCATCTGCATTGCCTGTAATAAACTTTTCTTCTATGCCGTTTGCACGCATCGCACGCCATTTATAATGATCGCCTTTTAACCACGCTTCTGTTATAGTTGAAAATCTTTTATTGGTTGCAATTTCCCCGGGCGATAAATGATTATGATAATCTATGATGGGTAATTGCTGCACAAAATCAAAATATAATTTTCTTGCAGTATCAGTTTGTAATAAAAAATTTTCTGTAATAAAAGATTGCACGTTAAAAATTTCGATGCGAAGTAAAACTAAAATAATTATTCCCAATTATTCGCACGGCTAACGCCCATCATTAAACCACGCAATTCTGCCAGGCCGCGCATTCTGCCAATGCAGGAATAACCCGGGATTTGTTTTTTTATTTACATCATCCAGCATTACATGACCGTGATCAGGCCGAAAAGGAATTGGCTCATCTGATTTTTGCTGAATCGATAAAATTTCTTTCACTACACCATACATATCTGTGTCGCCATTTAGATGATCTGCTTCGTAAAAATTTCCGACCTCATCCCGGCGGGTATTGCGCAGGTGAACGAAATGAATACGTGTATCAATGCGTTTTATCATTTCAATCAAATTATTTTTTTCAGATGCGCCAAATGAGCCGGTGCAAAAACAAAAACCGTTTGCATTATTGTCAACGGAAGATAAAATATACTCAACATCAGCAGCAGCAGAAACAATGCGGGGCAAGCCAAAAATATCAAACGGCGGATCATCAGGATGTAATGCAAGCTTAATATTATTCTCTTCACAAACCGGAGTTATTTGCTCAAGAAAATATTTTAAATGCGCTTGTAATGTTGAATGATTAATCTGCTTATAAGTATCAATACTTGCAAGCATTTCTTCCACGCTTAATTTTTTTTCTCCGGGAATTCCAAATCTTATGGTTGCTGAAAGTGCATCCAATTGCTTAGATGAATAAAGTTTAAATTTTTTTCCTGCTTCGTTTAATATTATATCGTTATAACTTTCTGCTGCATTTTTTCTTTTCAAAATATAGATATCAAACACTGCCAAATCAGACCAATTAAAATACAAAGCCCGCGAACCATCAGGCATTATATAATCAAGATTGGTGCGCGTCCAATCTGCAACGGGCATAAAATTATACGTAACAATTTTTATGTTGCACGCCGCCAGGTTGCGTAATGTTTGTTTATATTGATCGATATATTTTTTATAATTACCAGTTTGCGTTTTAATAGATTCATGTACTGTAACACTTTCCACAACATCCCACGTTAAACCGTTGCGCCTCAATAATATTTTTTCTTTTTTCAATTTCTTCAACCGGCCATACATCGCCATGCGGAATGTGATGCAATGCAGTAACAATCCCCGTTGCACCTGTTTGCAAAATATCTTTTAATGTAACCGGGTCATCCGGCCCGAACCACCGCCAGGTTTGTTTAAGTTGCATAAAATTAATTTGATAAATTGAAAATACGCATTGCACGAAAAATTAATCAAACACCTGAATTAATATGAAAACCGCCATCAACACAAATTACTTCGCCGGTTACAAATTTTGATGCATCGCTTAACAACCAGATTAATGTGCCACATAATTCCTCAGGCTTACCAAATCTTTTATATGGCGTGTTTCGGATTACATTTGCTCCCCGCTCCGTATAACTTCCATCTTCATTCGTAAGCAAACGCCTGTTCTGATGTGTAATAAAAAAACCCGGCGCAATTGCATTTACGCGCAGGGTGTCGCCAAACCGGTTTGCCGCTTCAACACTCATCCATCTCGTATAATTATCAATCGCTGCCTTTGCCATAGAATATCCCAAAACCCTGGTAAGCGTAGTTTGCGCCGTCATCGAAGAAATGTTTATAATGCTTGCATTACCTGATTGCTGCAAAGCCTTTCCAAAAACAGAAACAGGCATCATGCTCCCAAATAAATTTAAGTCGAATGCCTTCTTCATTCCATCCATATTAATGTCAAATATATCTTCGCCGGGCATTATTACACTTTCCTGCACTACGCCGCCGGCAGCATTTACCAAACCATCCACATGATTAAATTTTTTCAGGATAATCTCGTTCGCCTGTAATAAATCATTTTTGTTTAAAACATCAGCTTTAATAAAAATCGCTTCTTTATTTTTTTGCGTCAATTGCTTTACTCTTTCATTTCCAACTGCCTCGTTTCTTCCGATTAAAACAACCTTGCCGTCCATATCTGCAATGGCGTGTACAAATGCTTCACCTAAAACACCTGTTGCGCCTGTTACAATTATAACTTTGTTAGATAAACTAAAAAGTTGCTGCATAATTATTGTTTGATTTAAATTGAAAATTAAAATTGCAAAAATTTTGAGAATGGTTTTATGTTTTGGCGAAATATTATTACGGCTCGCACCTGATGAACATAGCGAATGGCTTGAAAAAAGTGCTATAAATATTTATCCGGGCGGGGCTGAAATGAACGTGGCGGCTGCATTAGCGAAATGGCGCGTACCGGTGAGTTATTGTACAGCAGCTCCAAAAAACTTTTTATCAACACAGGTTATAAAAAACCTTGAAAAACAAAATATTGGTGTATCAACCATTATTTACAGCGGACATAAAATTGGTTTGTATTATTTGCTGCAGGGAACAGAAATACAGCATGCAGAAGTAATTTATGACAGAAGCGGTTCTTCGTTTGCTGAATTAAAACCCGGTACGATAAACTGGGATAAAGTTTTAGACGGAATACGATGGTTTCATTTTAGCGCTATAACGCCAGCTTTAAGTAACGATGCTGCTGCCATTTGTAAAGAAGCTTTACAAGTTTGTATGAAGAAAAACATTTTTGTTTCTGTTGATCTTAAATCATCGCCCCAAACTGTGGCAATATGGCAAGCAGGCAAATGAAGTTATGCCTGAACTGGTGCAATATTGCGATGTGGTAATGGGCAATATCTGGTCGGCAGAAACAATGCTTAACATTAAAGTGCCTGAAAATATTCATGCAGTAAATACAAAAGAAAATTATGTTGAACAGGCAAAAAAAACATCAGAAGAAATAATGCGGTTATTTAAAAAGTGTAAAGTTGTTGCCAATACTTTTCGGTTTGATAAAGCAGGTATAGAATATTATGCAACCGTTTTCAGCAATAATAATTTTTATATTTCTTCAACTTATCAAACAGATGCCGTAATTGATAAAGTGGGCAGTGGAGACTGTTTTATGGCGGGGCTGATTTACGGCATTTATAATCATCTGCCCTTTCAGCAAGTGATAAATTTTGCAACGGCTGCTGCTTTTCAAAAATTATTTATTAAAGGTGATTGCACAAACAAAAGCGTTGAGGAAGTAAAATCATTCATACAGCATCATGCATAAAAAAAATTTTATACAACAACTTATCTGCAAAGAAAAAATTATGCCTTTGTATTATGATGACAGCGCAGATGTAAGTATTGCAGTTTTACAGGTTTTGTATGAAGCCGGGGTAAAATTAGTTGAATATACAAATCGCGGTGCGCATGCGTTGGATAATTTTATGGCATTGCGAAAGGTTGTAAATAATGAAATGCCTGGATTGCAATTAGGAGCAGGCACTGTGAAAACTGCGGTTGATGCGCAATTGTTTATTACTGCAGGCGCAGATTTTATTGTTTGCCCCATAATAAATGCAGAGGTGGCAAACGTGATTCACAAAGCTGAATTGTTGTGGATTCCGGGTTGCATGACACCCACAGAAATTTTTACTGCAGAATCAAATGGTGCAACAATTGTAAAAATTTTTCCGGGAAATATTTTAGGCCCGTCATATGTAAGTTCTATAAAAGAATTATTTCCTAATCTCATGTTTATGCCAACCGGCGGCGTTGAAATGAGCAGAGAAAACTTAAGTGCATGGTTTAATGCAGGTGTTTGTGCTGTTGGTATGGGAAGCAAGCTCGTAAGCAAATCAGTTTTAGAAAACAGGGAGTTTAAAAAATTAAGTGCACTTACAAAAGATGCTTTGAAAATAATCGCATCGTTATAAATAGTTAAAAACTTTTCAATTCTGAGCTTTCACGTTTCATTTGTAATAATATCCAACTCCACATCTCCGTTCACCGGATGGCCAACACAGGTTAAAACCAACCCTTTTTGTAACTCTTTTTCTGTAAGCACTTCGTTATATGAATGCCACACTCTTCCTTTTATACACTTTGCAATGCAACTTGCACAACGGCCCGCTTCGCAACTATAAGGTAAGCTGACATTATTTTTTTTCGCAGCGCGCAAAATTGAATCCGGATACTCCACGACAAACTCAAATTTATTCCCGTTTAAATTTATTGATGCATTACGCGATATTTTATCAGGAGGAGATGCATCGCGTTTCTGAATAGAATTAATAACAAAGTCTTCCTTTTTAATATTCATTGCCGGCACATCATTTTCCCGTAATGTAAATGTGCATAAACGCATGTACGACTGCGGCCCGCAGATATAAAAAAGTATTTGCGAAAAATCAGCAACTAAAAATTCATTTAAAAAACCAAAAATTAAATCCCGATGCAAACGCGCTTTTGATAAATCAATAATATTGCTAAAAAGAAACTGCACATAAAATTGCTTCGCAAAGGTTGTTTGAAGCGATGTCAATTCGTTTAAAAAAACTGTTTTTTCTGGTGAAGCATTGCTGTAGATCAATACAACATTTATTTGTTTATGTGCATACAATAACGTTTTTATCAGGGAGAAAACAGGTGTAATGCCACTGCCAGCCGCAAAAAAGAAAACCTGTTTGTGGTTTTCTATATCTCCAGGCAAAACAAAAAGCCCGCCGGCGCCTATGCTAATTAACTCATCGTTGGGTTTTGCATTATCAATTAGTTTTCTTGAAAATAAACCATTCTCTATGCGCTTTACACCTATGGAAAGCGGCTCGTTTAAAACCGGCGATGAAGTAATGGAATAAGATCTTCTTACTTCGTCATTATGCGAATGATAAACCAATGTGAGATACTGGCCGGCTTTATAATTTATGTTTTCGGCAAAAGAAAAAGTTTTAAAATCTTTTACTTCTTCTCTTATACTTTTTATATGAAGTGTTTTGTATAAATCGCTTGCGGCATTCATGCGCTTGGAAACTAAATTAGGTTTTAAGAGGCGTAAGATTTTCTTTTATCATGTACTGGCGATTAATTTTCTTCAATAACCACAATGATACAATTACCCAAACAACGCCAAGGCAGAAAGATGCAATTACGTCTGTTGGATAATGTGCCCGTAAAATAATCCTGCTAATACCGATTGTAATTGAAAAGAGTAAAAGTAAAATTGATATCATCCATTTATATGCTTTCTTCAAAACTCCGTTTTGAACTATGAATATTAATATGCTGCAAAGTATAAACGAAGAAAGTGCATGGCCGCTGGGAAAACTATACGTATAAATTCCTTTTATGATTGGCAGGTCTGGCCTTTGACGATGAAATATTTCTTTTAACCCGAACATTAAAGCTGAGCTTGTAATACCGATGATGGTAATATCAACAGCGTGACGATATTTTTTTCTTATAACAAAATACAGGATCATTATTATATAGGCAGGAATAAGAAATTGTATAGAGCCAAAGAAGCTGATTATTCTCATGGCATCTATTACACCCGGCGTTGAAAATTGGTTAAAAAAAGTAAAAATTCCGTTATCAACCTTTCGCTCTCTGCCTTCTACTACACCCTTCGCCAAAAAAGCAAACGCAAAAACAGAAATCAGAAAAAGCACAGCTACAATTAGTACTTTAATTGAAATCAGTTCAAGTATCTTTTCTTTTTTACTCAGCATTCAATAAAACAATCTTGTGTTGTAAAAATAAGTTAGGTAACTATTGCCGTGTTGTTTACTTAACATTCAAATTCTTTGCCATGACTTAATTTTAAAGATAAATGAAAACGTCAGTCAGCACAGTTTTCGCTGATAATCAGAAGCATTAAAATTTTACCAGTTTTGAAAACCTGTATGGTAATTACTAATGTTTTTGCAAGCGATGAAGGGTTATAAAAGTTATAAAAATGATTAGCCTATGTGAAGCGAATTCACTCGTTTATTACTCTTGAAATTTTATTTTCCAGCATCATTAAATCAACCAAAACCATTGCGGTTATGGCTTCCAGCACAACCGGAACACGCAAAGCTATACACAAATCATGTCGTCCTTTTACAGAGAAAGGTTCAACCGAATTTGTTTCAATATTTAATGTTTGCTGTTCTTTTGGCGTAGATGAAGTAGGTTTTATTGCGACGCGAAACACCAGTTCATTGGCATTTGTAATACCACCAACAATGCCGCCGGCATGATTGGTTTTTGTTTTACCTGATGCATCTTCAATGGCATCATTATGTTTGCTGCCAAACATTTTTGCGGCAGCAAAACCGGTTCCAAATTCAACACCGCGTACGGCGGGAATCGCCATTGCAGCATGTGCTAATAAACTTTCAGCGCTGTCAAAAAAAGGTTCACCTAAACCAAGTGGCAAATTGTTTACGCAACATTCAACAATACCACCAATAGAATCTTTTGCGTCGATAGCTTTTTGTAAACCCTTTTCCAGATCTGTTTCACCACCAATTTCCAGTATGGTTGATTTAACTGAAATGTGTTTCAACAATTTTTTTGCAATAACGCCAATGGCAACAAGACACACTGTTAACCGCCCGCTGAAATGGCCGCCGCCACGATAATCTTCGAAGCCTCCGAACTTTTTATGCGCAACAAAATCTGCATGACCTGGCCGGGGAACTGCTCTTAACTTTTCATAATCTGCAGAGCGGGTATTTTTATTTTCAAATAAAATTGTTAGAGGTGCACCGGTTGTTTTATCGTTGAATATTCCGCTTTTGAAAATAGGTAAATCAGATTCCTGTCTTGGTGTTGTACCTTTTTGTGTGCCGCCTTTTCGGCGTTCAATATCTTCTAAAAAATCTTCAATCGTTAACGGTAAGCCTGCGGGAATTCCGTCAATACAAACTCCCACGCTTTCGCCATGCGATTCACCAAAAATATGTACACGAAATATGCGACCGAATGAATTCATTATTGTAAAGATAACGATGCGCCTAATTGCTGAAGATGATTATAAAAGTCAGGATAAGATTTATTAACTGCTTCTGCGTCCTTAATAGTTGTTTCGCCATCAGCTTTTAACGCAATCACAGCGCACATCATCGCAATGCGGTGATCATGATGCGAACGAACGATTGCGGCCCTTATATTTTCTGTGCCTTCAATCAACATCACGTTATCTTTTAATTCAACTTTTATATTCATCTTACCTAATTCTTCCTGTATAGTTAATGCGCGGTTACTTTCTTTGTGTGTTAAGCGATACACGCCTGTAATTTTGGTTATGCCTTTACAACATGCAGCAAGCGCAGCCAGCGGCGGAAATAAATCAGGGCAATCTGTTGCATCAAATTCAAAAGCCAATAATTTATTTTTCGATGTGACAATAATTTCTTTTTCATTTATAGTAATATCAGCGCCACAACTTTCTAATGCTTTCAATATTTTTTTATCAGCCTGCGTTGATGTAACATCCAAACCGGCAACTTTTATATTGCCGGCAATTGAGCCCAGCACCAATAAAAAAGCCCCACCGCTCCAATCGCCTTCCACTGTATAATCTATAAAATTATCTGAATAATTAACCGGCTCTTCATCAAAATAAAATAATTCATAATCCCTGTTCTCAGGCACTTTTAATTGAAACGTTTCCATTACGTTTAATGTTAAATCAACATAAGGTTTGCTTTTTAGATTGTTTACTTTAATCGTTACGTTTTTTGCATCAAGCGCAGCATAAGCCAACAACAATCCCGTAAGAAATTGCGAACTCAATGAACCATCAATCTCAATATTTTTTGGTTGCAGCGGTCCCTTTAACGTTATCGGTAATTTTCCATCATTCGATTTTATTTCAACACCTAACTGCGGCAACACTTCATCAAAAAAATCCATTGGTCTTGTCAGCAAACTGCCTTCGCCATTAATTGTAATTTCCTCTTTGCTTAATGCAACAATGGGCGTAAACATGCGAATGCCTAAACCAGCTTCACCATTATTTACCGCACTTGAAACTGGATTAACGCCTTCGCTTAAAATACGCAGGCTTCCATCTTCCAAATTATTTATTGTTGCACCTAATGCTTTAATAACATTTAGGCCTGCTTTATCATCATTGCTTTTACCCGGGTTATGTAATATGCTTTCGCCCTTTCTAACCAATGCTGCCGCGCACGCCCTTTGCATAGAACTTTTTGATGCCGCCGCATGAATATTTCCTGATAAAACTGATGGCTTAATTTTTACTTGCATGCCAACTATATAGGATTTTTATTTTCTAATTGCTTAATTATATTTTCTAATTCAATCATTGCAATGGGTTCTACAACCGCTTTACCAATTTTTTGCAATAACACATAATTAATCACATCTTTTACTTTCTTCTTATCTGCCTTCATTACGGCAATAACTTTTTCTGCATTGTATGATTGATAAACCGGCAACGCATATTTTTTTATCAATTCAACAACGCGGCCGGTATTTTTAAAATTTTTGTATGATTCTGAAATCATACACGCTATTACCATTCCAACAGAAACCGCATGGCCATGTGGAAGTTTATAAGTATTCTCAATTGCATGACCAAATGTATGCCCGAAGTTCAGCAGTTTTCTATCGCCGGTTTCGGTTTCATCTTTAACAACAACCTTGCTTTTTAATAAAGCATTGCGTTGAATTAAATCACACAACAATGTCTTGTTCTGTCTATATTTTTTTAAACTGTTTGCTTCAAGCTGGTTAAACATGGCTGCATCTTTAATGCATGCATGTTTAATAATTTCTGCAAAACCATTTTGCCATTCAGTTTCAGGAAGTGTATTAAGAAACACCAGGTCATGCAAAATGAAAGAAGGCTGTTTAATTGTGCCCACCATGTTTTTATAAACACCCACATCAATTCCGTTTTTACCACCAATTGATGCATCAACCATTCCAAGAATCGTTGTAGGTATAAAACCAAACTGAATGCCGCGCATAAACACAGACGCAGCATAACCCGTAACATCTGTAACAACACCGCCGCCAACACCAATTAAAGTGGTTTTGCGGTCTGCATTTAATTCGATGAGTTGTTTTATAATTGAATCAACCGTTGCCTGTGTTTTATGTTCTTCGCCGGCTTTTATTACGATTGTTTTCCAGCCTTTAAATCTTTTTTCATGCAGTTGAAAAATGGTAGAATCGGTAATAATTACAGCATGATTTTTATCAACAATGTCTTTTAAATGAGAAATGCCCGCAGCAAAATAAAATGTAGTGGATGAGGAACTAAATTTTACAGTTTTTATTTTCATGTTACGTAAAGAAACAAACATTGCAAAGGCGCAAAGAAAACGAATTAATGCAGATTAATTTAACTATGAGCTTTTCAGATTGTCCATTGGTCGTGAACTACTGCAATAAGCCGTAAACTATTGTTCTCTTTTTTAAAAACCAGTTTCAGGCTTCGCCAATCCATGCCTTCATACTTTTTATCAAAACCCGGAAAATAAAATTCGGTATAAATACAATTCTTATAAACCGAATCTATATTATTTAATGAATTGCCTTTGCTTACAGTTTTATTTAAATTTATTTCCGGAGCGTTTAAGAAGTCAACATCATAAACAAATTTTTTAAAATACGCATCAATCGTAAGTAATATTTTGTCCCCGCTGCCATCAAACGCTCCCCAGGTAAATTTTATTTCCTTTTTATCAACCGTATAACTTAGAAATTCCTGCGCTGTAAATTTTTTATCGTGCGCTGTATCGATATAACCATAAGGAGAGAAACGAATGCCTTCTTCTGCATCTATAAACGAGGCGAATTTTTTATAATCTTTATTTTTAGCAGCAGATAATATTTCTTTCGACAAAGGCAAAGCCACTGAATCGCTAATAATTTTTGTTTCCTGTTTAGGAGTTACAACAGCAGAATCAACGGTTGATTTTGATTGATTAGTTTGTTTGTTTTGGCATGAAAAAAAACAAAATAATAAAACGCAACAAATTAGACGCTTCATATTATTTATAAGATGACGGCATAAGAATATATATTCAAATAGTTATCAGTAATATTCCATGCAAAGAAGACCTTCAAGACTTAATCATTCATTATTTTATTTTGATGATTGATGCTTTCCATATGCATCGCATCAAAATATTTTGTAATAAATTCTTTACTTAAACCAAGTTTCTCTCCTTTTAGATAAGCTCTTTCTAAAATTGAATTCCAGCGATTGGTTTGAAGAATAGTTATATTATTTGCTTTTTTATATTTACCAATTTCATCGGCAACTTTCATGCGCTGACCAAGAATCTGCAACAACTCATCGTCCAAATGATTTATCTGCTGACGCAATTTTTCCATAGTTGCATGAAATTCTTCTGAAGGAATATCTTCTTTTCTCCAGCGAATGCTTTCAAGCATCTCAGCTAATTTTTCTGGTGTTACCTGTTGTTTAGCATCGCTCCATGCTTGATCCGGATCGATATGAGATTCAATCATCAAACCATCATAATCCAAATCAATTGCTTTTTGCGCAACATCAATTAAAATATCTCTTCTTCCACAAATATGGGAAGGATCATTTATTATCATGATGCCCGGATTGCGGCGTTTCATTTCAATTGCCAAATGCCACATCGGTGCATTGCGGTATTCAGTGTTACCATAAGAACTAAACCCACGATGAATTAAACCAATTTGTTTAATGCCTGCTTTTGCAACACGCTCAACAGCGCCGGTCCACAATTCCAGATCAGGGTTAATTGGATTTTTTATCAGTACAGGTACATCAACACCACGCAATGCATCAGCAACTTCCTGAACACTAAAAGGATTCACGGTTGTGCGTGCACCTATCCATAAAACATCTATATCAAAATGTAAAGCATCTTCAACCTGTTTGCCTGTTGCCACTTCAACTGTTACGGGTAAGCCTGTTAGTTGTTTAGCTTTTTGCAACCAGGGCAAACCTTTTGTACCAACACCTTCAAAACTTCCCGGGCGTGTACGTGGCTTCCAAATACCGGCGCGCAGCATATCAATTTTACCGGTTTTATGTAAACGCACTGCAGTTTCAATAACCTGTTCTTCTGTTTCTGCGCTGCAGGGCCCTGAAATAATTAATGGTCTTTTACTCCACGCTTTTTGTGTTACTTCTTTCAAGTTTAATTCGGTTGCTTGCATTATGTATTGAAGTTTTAAAAATTGTAAAGCAGTAAAATTAATTACAAATGATGACTTTGAATTTCATAAACTAAAGTTTTATGTGAATCGTAACTAAACAAATGTTAGTTTAAATATGTATTAGAGTAACTGTTTTGCGATTTGTTTTAATTGTATACCAATGCATAACTGTGAAGGCCCTTTTCTTTACGATATACAATACTGCTTAGCCAACTTATTTGGATTAATAACAAATGAAGGCGGGATGTATGAAAAATTTTTCACCATGCCATCGTAGAATTTTTAAATGAATGGAAGGTTTTTGGATTGTGAACCGGATTAATTGCATTGTGCCCTGCTATATGTAATAACAGTTAATTATTTTAAAAATATTCTTTCTAACAAAATTCATTTTTATATTTGCGTTTCAAAGCAAGCAATGTATAATCCTTCTTTATTTTGTTGTTGTATGTGCAAAGGTGATCTTTTAAAGAAGGAAATTCTATTGTAATAACTAAATAAATAATCAATAAAATATAGCCTTCTTTAAAAAGAGGGCTTTTTTATTTTGTGATTCTATCAACAACGAATAAAAACGGGCAAGCATGACAGTTGAACAAATTACTGACAAGGTAAAGTTGTACAAGCAACTTGGCTTAAAACTTTTTACTACATCATCTTTTCAAACGCACAGCACGGTACTGTTGCATATTTTAAGCAGGATTGATAACACTATTCCAGTTTATTTTATTCATACCGGTTACCACTTTCCTGAAACGTTAAGTTACCGTGATGAGATTACTAAATTGTTTGATCTCAATCTCATTAACGTTTATTCCTCAACCGCAAAAAATAACCAGCGTGATGGAAACGGCAGGTTATTATTTGCAAGCGATCCTGATTTATGTTGCCACTTAAATAAAGTAGTTCCGCTTGAACCTATACTTGCACAATACGATGTTTGGATAAACGGCGTTCGTGCAGACCAGGGCGAAGTGCGTAAAAACTTTAAAATAGAAGAAAAAGCAAAACTGGGAACGATACGCTTTCACCCGATGCTGGACTGGACAAGCAAAATGATTTACGCTTATTTACGTGAAAATAAAATTCCGCATCATCCATTAGAAGACAAAGGATATTTCAGCATTGGATGTGAACCCTGCACACGCAAATGGGATTTAAATATGGAAGGGCGCGATGGCCGCTGGTACGGACTTAAGAAAACGGAATGCGGTTTAAATACTGATCTTGTGGTAAAATAAATTAATGCAATTCAAAAAAATGAACATTGATTACTGAATATTGAAAATCGGGTCTTATTAAATGAATAAACATCAATAATCACCAATGAATTCTCAATTATAACTCTGCAAAATCTTCCAACAAAAAATACATGAATATTCTTATAACAGGTGGTGCCGGCTATATTGGTACTGAACTTATTTACAGGCTTAGTGATGTAGATGAAATTGAGCATATTGTTGTGTACGATAATCTAAGCCGCGGAAATTATAATTTATTTATAGGCCATAAAGTTGCTTCAACAAAAGTAAAATTTATACAAGGCGAAATTTTAGATTCAAGAAAACTGCGGAACGCTTTAAAAAACATTGATGTGGTTTTTCATCTTGCTGCAAAAGTTACCACGCCTTTTGCAAATACTGATGGGCATATTTATGAGCAAACAAACCACTGGGGCACCGCAGAGCTTACTTATGCGCTGGAAGAAAGCAATGTAAAAAAATTAATCTTTTTAAGCAGTACGGGCGTTTATGGCAACACCATACAACCCGCAAACGAAGAATCGCCGGCAGAGCCAGATAGTTTTTATTCCATTTCAAAACTGCGCGCAGAAAGGCATATTAGCAGGTTGGTTGATAAAATTCATACAATAATTATTCGCCTGGGTAATGTATACGGTTACAGCAAAAGCATGCGGTTTGATGCAGTCATCAACCGTTTTATGTTTGATGCTCATTTTACAAACCGCATTACTGTAAATGGCTCAGGGGGCCAGCATCGTTCTTTTATTCATATTGATAAAACAACTAATGTGCTGGCTCAATTATTAAAAGCAGATATTCCCGGCGGTATTTATAATCTTGCCGATAAAAGCCTGAGCATTCTGGATATTGTTGAAGTAATGAAAACAATTTACCCGGACCTTGAATCGTTTTTCATCAACCAAAATTATACAGGTCATAACCTGGAAGTTGAAAGACAAAGTAAACTGCTCAATTATGTTTCACTGCCCGAAAGCAGCCTGGAAGAAGAATTAAAAGTATTTAAGCAAAAGTTTACTTTCTATTCGGCTTGAAATAATTTTCAGTTTTAATATTTAAGGCTTATTCCTGCGCAACCAATTCTTACACGTTAATGTGCAGAAATGTGTTTGTACTCGTTATACCAAAACTTCCATTCCTTCTTTTGCAAACACGGAATTGGGAAAAAGTTTTTGGCATTCATATTCCATAGCGTCAAGAAAGTCGTCGTTGTGATCGGGATCGTGGTGGGTAATAACAAGTTTCTTCACATTAGCTTTAATCGCTACATCAACAGCATGTAAGTATGAGCTGTGTCCCCAGCCTTTAAATTTTTTATATTCATCTTCTGTATACTGCCCGTCATGAATCAGTAAATCAGCTCCGCTTGCTAATTTTACAATATTCTCATCTACGCCATTAATGTGCTCCACATCAGTACATACTGCAAATGTTACCGACTCATCTTCTACCCGAAAACCATAAGAACCGCCTGCAACCAAATGATGTTGCGGCAGAGCAATAACAGTGGCGCCATAAAGCTGTTCTTTATTGCCATAAGTTAGAAATTCAAACTGTGCACCCATTGTTTCAAGGCCAATAGGAAAATACTCTTTTTGCATTTGCGTAGAAAAAATTTCTTTCAGGTTAGTAATTTTCTCCCGTCTGCCCATTGCGAGAATACCTATTCTCTGGTTCTCGTTATAAGCTGGTGCAAAGAAGGGGAAGCCTTGTATATGATCCCAATGAAAATGAGAAAAAAGGATGTTGATGACACTTTGAGATATCTTATCATTAACCATCTCTTTTCCTAAATTACGTATGCCGGTACCCGCATCAATAATAGCAATTCTATGCGCATGCTCACGGTATAATTTTATGCAGGTTGTATTTCCTCCATATTTTTCAAACTCTCTGCCGCATACCGGCAACGAGCCCCGTACTCCATAGAATTTGATTTTCATTTATTAAAAGTGTTAATACATAGTGGAAAACACGACTATGTACAAGATTTTGTTTTCAGGCTTTAAAACTTTCGTTTTTGAAGGTATGAAATATTGTGAGATTTCTGTCGTAGCCGTGTCTTGCTGGTCGGTCATCATGTTTAGCCGCACCCGCACAGTTCTCGAAGCATGCGCACAAGCCCATCACAGAGACTGCGCGGAGAAAAAAGATAAGGCAAACTGCTTGATTATGTCGCTGCCCGGAAGCAGTCTTGAAGGAGCATTAAAAGTGTTTAAGCGAAAGTTTACGTTTTATTCGTTCTGAATACAAGCGCCATTTCTTTGATAGTTATTCGATACCTGTTCGATAGTTGTTTGTTCCAGGCATCGAACAACTATCATATTAATATCGTTGTATTTTCAAAAAAGTCTCTACAATAAAGGGTTTAACGCAATGCTTGATCACAGGTTACTTATTCGTATATAAGAAGTTTTTACAACGTTTGAAGCGTTGCCAAATCAGCACCTGAACCTTCCTGTTAGGTCATATCCGGTAATAGACTGAGCTCGACCTGTCTGCAAACAATTCTTAAAAATAGAATCCCTTTTCCCTTTTTCATTTGTTTATATTAGGTTTGCTGCCACTTTAAAAAACCAGGACCAATCTAAAAAAAATTTTACATGAGCTTTAAGCGCATTAATAACATTACAGGCTGGATAGTCTGCCTTATTGCCTGCACCGTTTATATTATGACAAGTGAAGCAGGCGGCAGTTTGTGGGATTGCGGTGAGTTTGTAAGCAGTTGCTTTAAGGTACAGATTCCGCACCCGCCCGGCGCTCCTTTGTTTGTATTGATTGGAAGGGTTTTTATTGTGTTGTTTGGCAACGACCCGATGACGGCTGCAAAAGGCGTTAATGTTATGAGTGCGCTATCAAGCGGCTTTACCATTTTGTTTTTGTTTTGGACCATCACGCACTTTGCGCGCCGCATTGCTTTAGGTGACAGCAGGGATAACAGTAAGCTTACCAAACTGCAGTTAGTTTCAATAATGGGTGCCGGCGCTGTAGGAGCACTTGCTTATACGTTTACAGATTCTTTCTGGTTTAGTGCAGTGGAAGGTGAAGTATATGCCATGAGTTCATTTTTTACAGCGATTGTATTTTGGGCAATTTTAAAATGGGAGCATGTAGCCGATGAACCTGGCGCAGATAAGTGGATCGTGTTCATTTTCTTTTTGATGGGTTTATCTATTGGCGTGCATCTTTTAAACCTTTTAACAATTCCTGCTATTGTATTGGTTTATTATTTCCGCAAACGCGAACATTTTAATTATATAAAAATTAGAAAATATTTTATCAGGCTTGTTATAGTTGGCGGTATACTGGCGTTTATTGCTGCATTAATTAGTGCCAGCGCCGCTGCAGACAGTTCCAGAGGCGTACCGATGAATGCAACGGTTGCCGGCTTAATGTTATTGGGTGCTGCCGCTGCAATCGGTCTTTTATATGGGGTTGAATCCGTAAATAAAGACAGGAAAGATTACTATGGCGGCATTTATATTTTTACAATCATAGGCGTAATACTGGTTGGCATTGCACAGGTGGGCGTAATACAGGTTTCAATTAAAGCCGCCGGTTATTTTGATATCTTTTTTGTAAACACACTGCATTTGCCATTCTCATCTGGCTTTGCCACATTTTTTATTTTGGTTGCTTTTCTTTTATGGCTGGGCTTACGGTTTGCCCTCAAAAGAGGTTGGTATTACATGCGTTTAGGCTTATGGTGCCTTGCCTTTATGTTGATTGGTTACAGCTCTTATGTTACAACATTAATACGCAGTAACGCAGACCCTGCCGTGGATATGTATAATGTAGATAACCCGATGAGTTTGGTAGGCTATCTCGGCCGTGACCAATACGGCGATTTTCCCATTTTATACGGACAAAAATTTACAGCACAACCAATAGACTCAAAAGAACAATATACTTATCAGAAAAGCACTGACAGGTATATAAAAGTAGTACGTAGCTACAGTTACATATATAAGAAGGAAGATGAAATGATTTTCCCGCGTATGTGGGATGCGAGCAACGACCAGGGACATGCAGATTATTATGCGATGTTTATGAACATACGTAAAACACAGGATGGACATTACGAACGTGACCCCACGTTTATGGATAATGTGCGGTTCTTTGTTTCTTATCAAAACTATTACATGTACCTGCGGTATTTTTTCTGGAATTTCAGCGGAAAGCAGGATGATCTCCAGGGTTTGGCAAGCGGCAACGTGCGGGATGGAAACTGGATAACAGGAATTTCTTTTGTTGATAATTCGATGTATGGCGATCAAAGCCTTTTGCCCGATAGCCTTAAACATAACAAAGCGCATAATACTTTATTTATGCTGCCTTTTATTTTAGGGTTGATAGGCATGTTTTATCACTTTAAGAAACGGGGCAGTGATGCATTGGTAAATTTCATGTTGTTTTTCTTTACAGGCTTTGCCATTGTTATATACCTGAACCAGGCGGGTTACCAGCCACGTGAACGTGACTATGCTTATGTGGGCTCATTCTATGCCTTTGCCGTTTGGATAGGCCTTGCCGTTCCTTACTTCATTGAGGTTGCCTCAACATGGAACCAGCAATTATTAAAGTCTATCCTCATTAGCGGCGGTGTTATTGGCGCTTTATTTTTATTAGGCGGTGCTGCATCTGGCGGCGGCGTAATGTTGGGTATAGGCTTTGCAATTTTGTTCGGCGCCATCGCTGCAGGCATTCCCTATTTAATAAAAAATCTTAAAGGCGGTACGACTATCGTGTATGCCGCAATCGTTATTTCATTAATTGTACCGGCGATAATGGCCCAGCAGGAATGGGATGATCATGACAGGAGTAAAAAACAAATGGCAAGAGATATTGCCAGGGATTATCTCGAAAGCTGCGCGCCAAATGCTGTTCTGTTCACGTTTGGCGATAATGACACTTATCCCGTTATGGTATGCGCAGGAAGTGGAAGGAGTACGGCCGGATATACGCGTTATAAATACAAGTTTACTGGGTACAGATTGGTACATTAATGAGCTTAGATACAAAGTAAATCAGAGCAATCCCATTGACGTAATAATGTCTCCGGATGAGTTGGAAGGTAATCAGCGGGATGTTGTTTTTTACAATGCAAATCCGCAATTTCCTGAAGACCGCTATTACGATTTATACCAGATGATGAAAAATTATGTGGGCTCTGATGCTTCGCTAATGCAGGCGCAAAACGGAAACCAGTATAATACTTTCCCTGTACATAAAGTTGCAATACCGGTTGATAAAAAAACGGTTGAATCAAATGGCACAGTCAATCCAACAGACAGCGTGGTTGATGCCGTTAAATTTACTATTCCAAAAGATAATTTATTAAAGAACGATTTGGCAATATTGAATATAATTGCTGCAAACAAATGGCAGCGCCCCATCTATTTTACAATGCCATATAGCGATCTTGGTTTTGCAGGTTTTATAAGAAGAGACGGTTTATCCTATCGTTTGGTACCCGTTGAAAATTCAGGTGTAAATACAGATTGGTCTTACAATGTGTTTATGAAAAAATTTGGCTTTGGCAATGCAAATATTCCGGGTGTTTATTTTGATGAAGAAAACCGCAGGCATTTAAACAGTATACGCAGGGCTGAAGTTGATATCGCTTTTGATCTTATCAATAAAGGCAAAAAAGATTCTGCTAAAAATGTTTTGGAACGCGCAGACAAAGAACTGCTGCAACAGAATTTTCCATATGGAATGACAAGCAGGGGTAACGATCACGACCAGCTTTCACTCGCAGTTATGCAGGCGGCTTACCTTGCAGATGATAAAGCATTGGCAGAAAAAGTAGGCCGATCGGTAAAATCTGATTTGCAACAGCAAATAAAATATTATAATTCGCTTACAGATTGGAGAGCGGATAATCTTAATTACGAAAAGCAAAATGCGGAAGATTTACTGAACAAACTTAACCAGATGCAGCAGTTGTATAACGAAAAAACACCTGCGCTGGAAAACGGCAGCTTAATAAAACCTGTTGATAGCGGCGATAGTGCACCGCCAACAGACACACCCCAATAATTTAAAATAGTGGCTCGTCCTGCATTTTTACAAGTGCAGGACGATTTCTTTCCAGTTATCCACATTAAGCACACCTTCATCTTTACATTGCACCGCCTTATTATTTTTGTTAATGATGATGTTCGCAATAATCTGGCCTTGTGTATTAGGTGCTGTAGCCTTAATTCAAGTGTACTATTATTTATTTGTTTTTAATAAACTGGCGAATTACACAGCACCGGAAAAAGAAGCATCCCAGGAATATCCTGTTTCAGTAATTATTTGTGCAAAGAATGAAGCAGAAAATCTTGTAAAAAACTTACCGGGTATTTTGGTGCAGGATTACAAAACCACGCACGAAATAATGATTGTAAATGATAATTCTACCGATGAATCAAAATATGTTTTGGAAGAATTTCAGCGTTCCTTTAAGGATCTTACCATAATTGCTTTAAAACAAGAAGCGAAAGGTATTCCCGGCAAAAAGTTTCCGTTGTCTGTTGGAATAAAATCATCCAAACACGAAATTGTTTTATTAACAGATGCAGACTGTATTCCTGCGAGCGAACACTGGCTTAAAAAAATGCAAAGCGGTTATCGCACAGGTATTGAAATTGTGCTGGGTTATGGCGCTTATAAAAAATATCCCGGCATGTTAAATAAGCTAATCCGTTTTGAAACATTTCATACAGCACTGCAATATTTTTCTTATGCTTTGGCAGGTAAGCCTTACATGGGCGTTGGAAGAAATTTATCTTACCGCAGAGAAACATTCTTGCGCAATAAAGGTTTCTCAACCATCAATCACATACCGAGTGGTGATGACGATTTGTTTATAAATATGATTGCCACAAAAACAAATACTGCAATTGTTATTGATAAAGATGCACATACTTTAAGCGAGCCGCATAAAAGTTGGCGCGAATGGACGCAGCAAAAAAACCGGCATTATACAACGGCAAAATATTATAAGCCTTCACACAAGTTTTCATTGTCACTGTATGCGCTGGCACATACATTAATTTATCCGCTTACAGTTTTAACCGCCCTCTTTTTTAACTGGTACATTGCAGTTGGCATTTTTGTTTTAAGGCTGATGATTGAAGCTATTGTTTGGAATAAAACCATGAAGAAATTAAACGAAGCCGATTTATTTGCATGGTTCATATTCTTCGACATCTGGATTTTTATCTACAATCTGTTTTTCTTTCCTTCGCTTTGGAGAAAGCCCAGCAAAAGATGGGATTAAAACATGGTCAAACACTTTCAAACTGTTAGACCAATATCTTTAATACTGTGGAATACATTCAAAAATATTTTTCTGATTTTACTGATACACAGCTTGATCAATTTAAAGCATTGGAAGCTTTATACAAAGAATGGAACGAAAAAATAAATGTTATTTCAAGAAAAGATATTGATGGATTGTATTTAAAACATGTTCTTCACTCATTAAGCATTGCTGCTGTTTTTGATTTTGTTGATGGAATAGAAATTATTGATATTGGAACAGGTGGCGGTTTCCCCGGAATTCCTTTAGCGGTATTTTTTCCGGGAGTTAAATTTCATTTGGTGGACAGTATTGGCAAAAAATTGAAAGTAGTAGACGCTGTAGCATCATCGCTCAACTTAAAAAATGTAACAACACAACATATAAGAGCCGAGGAAATTAAAAATCGCAAATTTGATTTTGTTGTTTCCCGTGCCGTTGCGCCGTTAAAAGAATTGTGGAAATGGAGTAAACCGTTGTTGAAAAAATCGCAAACTCAAAATCCTTCGCCTGCGAGTCGCGCAAAGAAATCCGGAAATCAGCCAAATGGTTTAATCTGTTTAAAAGGCGGAGATTTAGCGCAGGAGATTTCTGAAAGCGGTTTACGTCCAAATCAAATAAGCATTGAAGGAATTTTTAAAGAAGAATATTTTAAGGAGAAATATTTAATTTATCAGCCTCAACTAGTCTCAAGATAACATAAAAGACGGTTAACTCCGGATAACATCACCGACAAAAAACGAATGTTAAACAGCTGTAGATATTGTTTTACCAATTAATTCTTTGCCCGCTATTTAACAGCCTTTTAAATTTGATGCAAATTCTTTAAATGAACGATGAGAAAAATTACATTTTAGATGTTGATAATCTCAACATTTATTACGACAGTTTTCATGCGGTAAAAAATGTATCCTTTAATGTAAAAGCCGGGGAAATATTCGGTTTATTAGGACCAAACGGCGCAGGCAAAACAAGCACATTAAGTGCTGTGGAAGGATTGCTCAAACCTCAATCAGGAGATGTTATTGTTGCGGGTTACAATATCAAAGAAAAACCTTTGTACGCACGTGCATCAATGGGTGTGCAATTACAATCAAACAGTTTTCAATCAGAGTTGAACGTTGCAGAAATTATTCAATTGTTTGCGGGCTTGTATAATGTTAAGCTTACAAACGAAATGCTCAGAAAAATTTTGGCAGATATAAAATTGGAAGATGCAGAATCAAAAAAGTTCGGCCAGCTTTCGGGCGGTCAGCAACAACGTGTTTCGTTAGTGCTTTCAACCATTAATAATCCAAAACTGTTATTGCTCGATGAGCCAACAACAGGTTTGGACCCGCAAAGCCGCAGGCAATTGTGGGATAGAATGGAAGCCATGCGCGAAAAAGGTCACGGCATTTTGCTAACCACGCATTCGATGGAAGAAGCAGAGGCAGTTTGCGATCGTATTGCGATTATTGATCACGGAAAAATTATTGCGGTTGATACACCCGAAGCATTAATTGATTTGCATCGGAACGATGCCGAAGTAATCAGCGCTTCAAGAAAGGGAAAGATAACACTGGAAGATGTATTTATTGGTTTAACAGGCAAAGCTATTCGCTCATAAAAAATACAAATGGAAACCATCATACCAAAAACATCAGCAGCTTTTGCAACATTATTGCGCAGCGATTTAAAAACGCAGTGGCGTAACCGCAGGTCTGTTGTTTTAATACTTTTAATACCGGTAATAATTCTTTTTTCGTGGAAAGGCGCTATCGAACACATTGGCGGTGCCGTTGCATTGGGCACATGCATAACCATCGGGTTAACGGCAATCGGTTTAATGGGTTATTCCAATTCAATTGCGAGAGACAGGGAAAAAGGCGTTTTCCAGCGTTTGCGTGCAACACCAATTCCATCATGGTGCATTATGGCAAGCCGCATTACCGTGCAACTGGTATTGATAGCGATTGTAACGCTGGCAGTGTTTTTTGCAGGTTTTTATTTTGATAAAATTTCCTTGCCACCTGTCGGATACATTTTAGCTTTTATTGCTGCGATAATTGGCGGCGCTGTTTATCTTGGTTTAGGGCAAATGATTGTAGGCTTAATTAAAAATCCGGAAACCGTTAATTCAACTACAAGGCTTGTTTACTTTGCCTTTATTATGGTTGGTATGCTTGGGCAATTCGGCATATTCGGTGAACAATTAAAAAATATTGTTATCTGGTCGCCTTATGGTACGGTGCAAACATTAATTTCTGTAAGCCTTAATCCCGAGAAATGGAATGCACAAACAACCGAAGCTTTATTTGTAACGATTGGTTATGCCTTTATTTTTTCTGTGATTGGAATAAAAAACTTTAAGTGGAGCAATAAGTAGTTTAATGTGAATCAGCGGCTGTTCATTATTAATTTACTTAGCTTTTTTTCTTTGACGAAGTATTCTGTTAAGTTTATATATTTATCAATATCAATAAATTTTTATGACTCGTCTGAAAAATTTTTCTACAACACTTATTGTTATACTGATTCTGCAATTGCAAGTTTCAGCCCAGCAAACTATGCTGCCGCGCAGTACGCCGGAAGCGGAAGGCGTATCATCAGACAGTATTGTTCAGTTTATCAATGCAACTGCAAAAAGCAAAACAGAGTTTCACAGCTTTATGTTGCTGCGGCATGGTAAAGTAATTGCAGAAGGTTGGTGGAATCCTTACAACGCAAATCTTAGACATACTTTATATTCATGCAGTAAAAGTTTTACAGCTACAGCCATAGGTTTTGCGGTGCAGGAAAAACGTCTTTCGGTAGATGATAAAGTGATATCATTTTTTCCAAATGATTTGCCTGATACAGTAAGCGCATGGCTGAAAGAACTCACTGTAAAAGATGTATTGATGATGTCTGATGGTATGGAACCCGATCCGTCTTTTGCTGTAGCTGCAAAAGATACAAACTGGGTGAAAGGATTTCTTGCCGTACCAATTAAGCATGAACCGGGTACGCAGTTTTTATATAATTCGCTTGGTACATTTATGCTTTCTGCGATTGTACAAAAAGTAACAGGGCAATCAACGCTCGATTACTTAAAGCCGAGATTTTTTGAACCATTAGGCATTGAAGGTGAAGACTGGGAAACAACTTTACAAGGCATAAACACGGGCGGCTGGGGATTAAGATTGAAGACGGAAGACATGGCAAAATTTGCAGAATTCTTTTTACAAAAAGGCAACTGGAATGGCAAACAAATATTACCCGCCTCGTGGATTGAAGAAGCAAGCACAATGAAAATAATGCAGGACCCGAATGCACCGCAATCAAAAAAAGATTCAAGCGATTGGCTGCAGGGATATTGTTACCAGATGTGGCGTTGCAGGCACAATGCTTTTAGGGGCGATGGTGCTTTTGGTCAGTTTATGATTGTAATGCCAGACCAGGATGCAGTACTTGCTATCACTGCAGAAACGCCGGACATGCAGGAAGAAATTAATCTTGTATGGCAATATTTATTGCCCGCATTTAAAGAAAATAAATTGCCTGCAAATGCTGCTGCAGATGCGCGACTGAAAGAAAAAATAAAATCACTTGCATTACCAATGCCGGCAAAACATGTTGAATCTTTTGCAAAAACTATCAATGGAAAAACTTTTACTGCATCATCTAACAACATGCATTTACAAAATGTTTCTTTTAATTTTTTGAATGATGTATGCGATGTAAATTTTCAAACAGATACATGCAACATATAAAATTTCTTTTGGCGCAGGCAAATGGCAAAGCGGTGAAACCAATATGCCCGGACCTTCATTAACAACAGGCGCTATTGAAAATACAAGCATGTTTATCCTGCAAAAATTGACGGCAGTTATACATGGAAAGACGATAATACACTTGAGCTTGTTTTGCGTTATATCGAAAGCCCACATACAGAAACCTTTACCTGTCATTTTGATGATAACAACCTAACATAGAAATTGCAAGAAGTTTTGATTACGGAAAAAATAAAATGGTTATTGAAGCGGAGGTGAAATAAAAGTATAGAGCAAAATGCATCATTCCTTTTAGTAGACAATGCTTGACTGAAAATTAATTTCCGAGCATTATACAGGCAAAAGCATTATTAAAATATATTTGATCGGAAATTTTAACAGCATGTATAATTTCATTTTTTGGGTCTTGTATAATTATAACTTTAATAAGAACAAAGGAAGAATCCTGAGTAGATGGAACGCCAGCATCGTTGTGTCTTTTGCTTTAATAGTTCATTTAATGCTCCTCTTTTTCATCATAAAAACAGTCTCTGATAAATTTCAGATATTTGATACCACATGCCAAATAAAAGTGCTCTTTTTCTGCCAGTATTGTTCTTTATGGTAATTGTATATTTATATTATAATGATAAAAAAATAGAAATAGTAGAAAATATTCAAATAAAATATTTATCCAGCAATAAATTTAGTACTTCTCTTGTGTATAATTTTTATTCCATTGATAGCATTGATTATTTTTGACAATTATTAGGGCTCTCTCAGAAAGTGTCAATCACCTGCCGTTTTAACGATAATAAACTCACTATTGAAGCAGCAAGGAGTTTAGATTTTGGAAAAAATAAAACGGTGATTGAAGCGGTGCTGAAATAAAAGTTTTGCGATACTAAAGGTTATCAAAAAATCATTGTCTTTTGGGAAAGATGAAGGAAATAGATTAACAGAAATAAATGATAATTTATCTTCTTATTGTTTATCACCCCGCCCATCCTTCTCTATCCAAACTTCTGTATTGAATCGCTTCTGCAAGATGTTCAACTTTAATATCATCGCTTGCAGCAAGATCAGCAATCGTGCGGCTTACTTTTAAAATTCTGTCATAAGCACGTGCAGATAAATTTAATTTTTCCATTGCACGTTTTAATAATGTTTCACCAGCCTGCCCAATCACACAAATTTCGCGCAGTTGCTTACTGCTCATTTGCGCATTGCAATACATGCCTTCAATATTTTTGTATCGTTCTGTTTGTATATCTCTTGCTTTAATTACACGTTCACGAATGGATAACGAAGGCTCGCCTTTTGATTTTGTATTACTCAATTCACTAAATGCAACCGGCGTTACTTCAACATGCAAATCAATTCTATCTAACAACGGACCTGAAATTTTATTCAGATATTTTTGAACAGCGCCAGGCGGACAAGTACATTCTCTTTCAGGATGATTATAAAATCCGCACGGGCACGGATTCATCTGAAGCAATCAACATAAAACTTGCAGGAAAATCAACGGCCACTTTTGCTCTTGAAATACTTACTCTTCTTTCTTCCATCGGTTGCCGCATTACTTCTAAAACAGTGCGTTTAAATTCAGGCAATTCATCTAAAAACAAAACACCATTATGCGCCAAAGAAATTTCACCGGGCTGCGGAATACCGCCACCGCCAACCAATGCCACATCACTAATTGTATGATGCGGTGAACGAAATGGCCGCTTACTTATCAATGAACTATTCTCCGGCAACTTACCTGCAACGCTGTGAATTTTTGTTGTCTCTAATGCTTCATACAAACTCAATGGCGGAAGTATCGTTGGCAATCTTCGCGCAAGCATTGTTTTACCTGCGCCGGGCGGACCAATCAATATTGCATTATGACCACCAGCCGCTGCAATTTCCAAAGCACGTTTAATATTTTCCTGCCCTTTTACATCATTAAAATCAACATCAAATTCCTGCATTGAATCAAAAAATTCTTCGCGTGTATTTACAACAACAGGCTGCAAAGAATTTTCATCTTTAAAAAAATCAACTACTTCTTTTATATGCGTTACACCATACACTTTTAAATTATTTACCATGCCGGCTTCACGTGCATTTGCTTTGGGAACAATCAAACCTTTAAACCCTTCTTTGCGTGCCTGTATGGCAATGGGCAATGCGCCTTTTATTGGTTGTATCGTTCCATCCAAGCTCAACTCGCCCATCATTACATATTCGCTAAACGTTCGGGTTGTTCAATCTGTTCGCTTGCACCGAACACACCAATCGCAATCGGCAAATCAAATGCAGAACCACTTTTCTTTATATCAGCCGGCGCAAGATTTACAACAATCTTTATGCGCGGCATATACCAATCATTTGTTTTAATGGCACTTTCCATGCGCTGCAAACTTTCTTTCACTGCATTATCAGGCAAGCCAACAATTGTGTAATGCTGGCCTGCACTTACATTTACTTCAATGGTTATTGTAATTGCTTCAACACCATAAACAGCACTGCCGAAAGTTTTAACAAGCATGGGTTTGGTTTAAAAATTGAAAAGTAAGCATCTTGCTTCAATGTTGAAATTTAAAAACATTTGCTGAATGATTGCAATAATCTTTTATCTTTCGCACAATTGTTATGGCGAAAAAACTGCTCCTGTTGTTTGTTATCATCTTCATTAATCATTCAATTCTGCCTGCACAAAAAAAGAACAGCAATTATGTTGTTCACATTCATAAAACATCAACACCAATAATTATTGATGGTGTTGATAATGATGAAGCCTGGCAACTTGCGGAAACCGCAAACAATTTTTTTATGGTGCTGCCGATGGATACCAGTTTTGCCCATGTAAAAACAGAAGTGAAAGTTGCTTATGATGAACATAATTTTTATTTGCTTGCTGTTTGTTATAAATATTTACCCGGTGCCGAATATGGTTGAATCTTTACGGCGTGATTTTAATTTTACAAACAACGATAATTTTCTTGTTTTTATCGATCCTTTTGAAGACCAGACAACCGGTTTTTCTTTTGGTGCAAATGCAAACGGTGCACAATGGGATGGAACAATGTATGAAGGCGGCAAAGTTGATTTGAACTGGGATAACAAATGGATTTCTGCTGTAAAAAATTATCCTGATAAATACATATTTGAAGCAGCGATTCCTTTTAAAACATTGCGTTATAAAAAAGATATGCTGCATTGGGGAATAAATTTTAGCCGCAATGATTTAAAGACAACGGAAAAATCAAGCTGGGCGCCGGTGCCAAGACAATTTCCAACAGCATCGCTTGCTTACACCGGAACATTATTATGGGATTCTGCACCGCCGGAACCGCGCAGTAATATTTCTGTGATTCCATATTTTTTAACAAGCACTGCAAAAGATTATACAACAGGAAAAACATCCGGCATTTTAGGGCGTGAAGGTGTTGATGCAAAGTTTACTTTTTCTACAGCACTTAATCTTGACCTAACTGTTCATCCTGATTTTTCACAGGTAGAAGTTGATCAGCAGGTAACAAACCTTAGCCGTTATGAACTTTTTTTTCCTGAAAAAAGACAATTCTTTTTAGAGAACGGAGATTTGTTTGGCAATTTTGGTTATGCTGATTTGCAACCTTTTTTTTCAAGACGAATTGGTTTAACTACACCGATAAATGCTGGTGCACGATTAAGTGGAAAGCTGAATAAAACTTTACGCATTGGTGCAATGGATATGGAAACAGCAGGTGATAATAATGGCTGATATGCCTTCTGAAAATTATGCAGTTGTTATCACTTCAGCAAAAAGTATTTAAACGTTCCAACATTGGTTTTATTTATATTGATAAAACAGCCATCAGTTATCATCCTTCAGACAGTCTAAAAAATATATTCAATCAATATAATCGCAATCTTGGTCTTGAATATAATCTTGCATCAGCAAATAATGTATTTACAGGCAAAGCGATGCTGTTAAAATCTTTTACGCCCGGCAAAAACGGTGATGATATTGTGCAGGCTTCTAACCTGCAATACAGCAGCCGCAAATGGCTTGTGTATGCGCAATATGAATATGTTGGCAAAAATTATAATGCGGAAGTTGGTTATGTGCCGCGCAAAGATTATATAAAACTTAATCCTCAAATAACAAGATATTTTTTTCCAAAAAGCGGAATTATTTTATCGCATGGACCGCAGCTAAATGCATGAATTATTTTTTTGATACAAAAATGCACAACACTGACCATCAAACTATATTTGACTGGCTATTTACATTTCGCATAAAAGCTACATTAACTGTTTTAGGCGAGAATGATTATGTGCGTTTGTTGCAACCATTCGATCCAACAAATACCGGCAAAGATTCGCTTGCAACTGGCAGCGTACATAAATATAATCTTACAGGCTTTAATTATGTTTCTGCAACCGCAACATGTTCTTACTTACACCGCAAGTATGCGTTATGGAACGTATTATGCAAACGGTCATTTATTTTCTGCAACTGCAAATATTGGCTTCAGGTTTCAGCCGTATGTAAATATTAATCTTAATGCAAATTATAATAATCTTATTTTGCCGCAACCCTGGGGCAATACACATTTCTGGTTAATTGGTCCGCGCATTGATGTTACATTTACCAACACGCTTTTTTTTACAACGTATATTCAATATAACCAGCAGCAAAATAATATAAATATTAATGCACGTTTTCAATGGCGGTATAAACCTGCGTCAGATTTATTTATTGTTTATACTGATAATTATTATCCTGAATCTTTTGGTGTAAAAACAAGAGCGCTGGTAATTAAATTAAATTATTGGCTGAGTTTGTAATATCATATGTTAATAACAGATCAACAGCAACTATCAACTTATCTTATTGTTACATTTGAAAAAACTTTTTTTATGACAACACAAGAAATTGCAAACCGCTTAGTTGAGCTTTGCCAGAAAGGCGATTTTGAAACTGCACAAAAAGAATTATTTGCAGAAGATGCAGTAAGTATTGAACCACATGCACACCTGCTTTTGAAAAAGAAACCAAAGGTTTAAAAGCAATTAAAGAAAAAGGCGAAAAATGGAATGCTATGGTAGAAAAAATAAGCGAGATAAAATTTTCTGAACCTCTGATTGCTGCAAATTCGTTTGCATGTACAATGCATATGCATGTTACTATGAAAGAACACGGAGATATGGATATGACTGAGCTTTGCGTTTATGACAGTAAAAGATGGAAAAATTATTTCAGAACAATTTTTTATGTAATATTGATGTTTGATTCTGCTGCAATCACTAAGTTTTATAACGATTGACTGCAATGAAAATTGTATTTCTTGTTTTATCACTTTTTACCTTGATCAAAAAGTAATGCGCAAACTTTTACTGATAGTTCAGTAAATTTTAAAGTTGATTCATTATCAGCATTACATAAAAATCATTCAATAATTAAACCTGTTACAATTGCCACAGCGTATGCAGGTGTAACTTTATTTTGTTACAGGTTTTTAGATGATGAAGTACATGAGATTGCGCAAAGATGGCAAAACAAAACGGTTGTCATCTGTTTCAAAAACTTATGGCAGCCTTGGATTAGGAAGCAGTCAATGTTATTATTACTGCAGGTACAGGAATTGCGGCTGTAATTACAAAAGATAAAAAGCTTGAAAAAGTATCTATTCTTCTTACTGCAGGACATATTATTAAACAGTTATGCAACGTACCAATTAAAAGTAAGTTTTCAAAGGCATCGCCCAAGCACCGGTGATGCCTATAATAAATTTGACTGGCGCGAAGGAAATAAATCAAATACGTCAATGGTTTCTGCACATACATCAAATGCGTTTGCAACGGCTACTGCTTTTTCAATTGTTTACGGCGATAAAAAATGGGTTCCGATTGTTGCTTATTCTGCTGCTTCGCTGGTTGGTATTTCAAGAATTTATAATAATGCGCATTGGGCTTCTGATGTGATGGCTGGCGCTGCGGTTGGTTATTTAAGTATGAAAGGCGTAAATGAATTGTATAAACTCGCTGGCAAAAGATTTAGTTTTATGCCTGAAGTTTCTTATCAACCATTATGGAATTGGAATTACTTATGCACTTAAGTAATTTATTATATCAATAATTGTTTTTTTGCCTGATGCACTCTGTTTTTTCAAAAGAAAATTTTCATAGTATTTGTAAGCTGCTTTCAGAAAAAGATGAAACATTAAAATCAATTATTGATGAATATGGTTTGCCGCCAATGTGGAGCAGACCGGCAATCTTTCAAACTTTAATTCTTACTATTCTTGAACAACAGGTTTCACTTGCTTCTGCATATTCTGCTTATAAAAAATTAAAAGCAAAAATTGGTTTTGTAACACCTAAAAAAATTCTTGCACTTTCAGATGCAGAATTAAAAGCCTGTTATTTCAGCCGGCAAAAAATTGTTTATGCACGTGCATTGGCAACTGCTATCGTCACAAAAAAAATAAATTTAAAAAAACTTGCATTGTTTACTGATGATGAAATAAGAACAACACTTAAAACAAATTAAAGGCATTGGTGACTGGACAGTTGATGTGTATTTAATGCATGCATTACAACGCAGTGATTTATTTCCTTTGGGTGATATTGCTTTGGTGAATAGTTTAAAACATGTAAAGCAATTCATCCAAAAATAACAAAAGAAGAAATGCTTGCAATTGCAGAAAGCTGGCGACCGTACAGAACTATTGCATCTATGATTTTATGGCATGCATACATACAGAGAAAAGGAATAAAAATTTATACTTAATTATGTTACTTTAGATTAACGTGGCTTACGATAAAAAAATTTCCTGCTGGATAAACCTTGGCATCAGGAGATTTAAATTTATAAACTTCCATCAATTTTAAAACAGCATTTTTACCTGCTTCACCTAAATCAACAGAAAAATTATTTACATATAAATCAATATGCTTGCGCATAACTTCTTCCTCATTTCCTGCGCATGTTGTTTTACATAATCACTTAACTGCTTCATAATTATTTTTAAAAGCGTATTCAACACTTTTTCGAATCAGTATATCAATTTTTTTTATGATTGATTTATCTAAACTTTTTTTTGCAACAATACCGCCTAAAGGAATTGGTAACTGTGTTTGCGTTTCCCAATAATCACCAAAATCAATCAGTTTAATTAAGCCTTTTTCTGATAAGTAAACCTGTTTTCATGAATGATAACACCTGCATCAACTTCATTATTTAAAACAGCATCTTCAATCTCATTAAATATTTTAAATACTTTATTTTTTGCATTTGGAAATGCAAGTGAAAACAACATGTGGGCAGTAGTATTTTCCCCGGGAATGGCAATTTTTTTATCATCTAATTCTTCTAAAGCAATTTTGTTTTTGCAATCAATAACGGACCAACGCCTTTTCCCAAAGCACCACCGCTGTTTAGTAAATAATAATTATCAGTCAGCAAAGGCAAAACACCATAACTGATTTTTGAAATATCAATTTTATTCTGCAACGCAAGCTGGTTAAGTGTTTGCACATCTTCAAGAATACATCAAATTCAAAATCTCCTGTATCAATTTTTTTATTTACCAAGTGCATCAAAAATAAAAGTGTCGTTTGGGCAAGGAGAAAATGCAAGTGAAAATTTCATAAAGAATAGTTTGAATACAGCAATTAATTATTTTAATTTATACAGTTTATCAATATAATTAATTAAAGTTTTGTTCAGGTTATGCAGCGATTCTCTTATCAGCCATTTTGTTTTATCTCTTTCACCAATATAATTGCATACAGCACGCATTTGCAAAAAAGGCACATTTAAACTTCTGCACTACATAATGCAAAGCTGCGCCTTCCATAGATTCAATAACCGGATTATATTTTTTTACTATTTGCCTTATGCGCTCTTTTCGTGTGGTAATTTCATTTACAGTAATACCTGTTACTGTTTTCATTTTAAGAAGATTTAATTTTTCTATGTGCGGATTTAAAAGCATCTTTTTTTCATAAGGCGGATAATTTGATTTTTCAAGTTTCATGTTGAAAATATCTTTCCATTTTCTGTTTTCTTCAACGCCAATATCGCCAGCAATTTCTTTTTCAATTAAAAAAATTTTTCCTAAAGCAATTGAATTATCAAAACAACCTGCAAGACCAATTTGTATAATTAAATCAGGTTTTTCTTCCATGCAATAATTTGGTAAGTGAAAAAGTTGTTGCCAATATTCCAACACCCGATTGATGAAAATAAATTTTAAACCGCTTGCTGCTTTCAGTGTAAAGCTTATCAATTTTTGCAAAACAAGGCATCCACTCTCCTGTTGTGGCTGCCGTAATAATAACACGCATAGCAGGCAAATGTCGTGATAATTGCTTTACATTAACTTTGCGCAAATTGAAATAAGCGAATGATATATCTTACAAGACTGGAACATTTTAATGCCGCACATAAATTATATAATCCAAACTGGAGCAAAGAAAAAAATGAAGCAGTTTTTGGTGCCTGTGCCAACGAAAACTGGCATGGACATAATTTTGATTTATATGTTACTGTAAAAGGCGAAATTGATAAAGACACAGGTTTTTTAATGGATGCAAAACATTTAAGCGAATTAATTACAGAACATATTACTGAAAAACTCGATCATAAAAATTTAAATCTTGATGTTGATTTTTTAAAAGGATAAAATATGCAGCACAGAAAATCTTGCAATAGAAATATGGAAACAACTTGCCGCCGCATTTACCTGCTTCTGTAAAATTGCATTGTATTAAATTGTATGAAACACCAAGAATTTATATTGAATATTTTGGAGATTAAATTATGAATGAAAAAGTAGCCGTATATCGCAAAGAACATTTTAATGCAGCGCATCGCTTGAATAATCCGCAATTGAGTGAAGAAAAAAATAAGGCAGTATTTGGCAAGTGTAATAATCCAAATTTTCATGGGCATAATTATGAACTGATTGTAAAAATTACGGGAGAGCCAAATAAGAAACAGGTTATGTTATAGATCTGAAATTGTTAAGTGATTTAATTAAAGAAAAAGTGATAAAAAGTTTGATCATAAAAATCTAAATCTTGATGTTGAAGAATTTAAAAATCTTAATCCAACTGCAGAAAATATTGCCATTGTTATTTATAAAATTTTAAGACCGGAAATTGATACAACAATTAGACTTGCAAATTCGTTTGTATGAAACAGAACGCAATTTTGTTGAATATCCCGCATAAACATAAATCAATTATTAAAAAATGCATTACAAAAGAACAGAAGATTACGACGAAGAAGTGGTAAACAGCTTAAAAGAAAACTTTACTAATATTTTAAAATTTGCAGGTGAAAATCCTGAACGGGAAGGGCTTTTAAAAACACCTGAACGCATTGCAAAAGCTATGCTGTTTAATATGCAGGGTTATTGCCAGGATGCAGTAGCGATTTTAAACTCTGCAAAATTTCATGAAGATATTAGTGAGATGATTGTGGTAAAAGATATTGAATTGTACAGTATGTGCGAACATCACATGTTACCATTTTTTGGCAAGGCGCATATTGCATATATTCCGAATGGCTACATAACAGGTTTAAGTAAAATTGCAAGAGTGGTTGATGTATTTGCAAAACGTTTGCAGGTGCAGGAAAGATTAACCACCCAAATTTTAGATGCGATAAAAGAAGCGCTTAATCCTTTGGGTGTTGCAGTGGTTATTGAAGCAAAACATTTATGTATGATGATGCGCGGCGTACAAAAACAAAATTCGGTTACAACAACATCGGCATTTTCCGGCGAGTTTGAAAAAATTCCAACACGCGATGAATTTTTAAAACTAATAAGCTCACGTTTAAGTTAGTTATATTTTCCTGTTTGTAGTTGAGTTTTCGCCAGGCGTTGATGCTCCGGGTATTGCGATTGACGATTCGCGATTAATTGTTTGTTCGAAATTTTTTATAATCATGCAGTTTATTTATTTCAACAATCGTGGTTGTATCATCTTCGCTTTCATAAAACATGCGTTCAAACTTTGCATTAAAAACAATTTCATCGTACAGGTAAGATGTTCTTTGCAACACTGTGTTTGAAAACACATCATCAAAACCTCTTACTAAAACATATACTTCAGCATCGGTAGCTTTTAAATCTTCCTCAGTAAAACCATATAAGGGGCTGTCTTCATCAATAGGATGAACGATTGTCCAGTTCATTGGCAAACTGTCTATCCTGCTTCTTTCAAGCGGAAGCTGATAAAATTTAAATTGAGCTGCGCCATCTCTTTCTGTTAAACCAAAAGTCACCGTTACTTCAACATTGGTGAGGTTGTGATTTTCTTTGTAAGAAACAAAGCGGAACATCAATCCTGTTTTATCCTGGTACGGAGCAATTAAAGCATGTTTGCTGAAACGCAAATATGCGCGTGGTCGCGAAAATCTTCCATACAAAATGCCTGTAATTAATGCAAATGATGAAAGACCTGTTAATGCTTCAATGGATGCAAACGCGCCTGAAAAATATCCATCAGGATTAATACGGCCATAACCAACCGTTGTAAATGTCTGGATACTGAAAAAATATAATTCAAAAAAATGATGTACAAAGCCACCAGGCAAAACGCCGGTAAATTCTTTATCATCCATTGAAAAATATAAAGATGCAAATAAAAAATTTACAGAAAGAAAAAACAGGATTAACAAAAACAGGAATTTCCACGCAGGCATGGTAAGCATTTTATAAAAAAAGCTTACACGCTCATAAAAAGGTAAACCCCTTTTCGCTACGTTATAACTACCGTCTTTATTAATAAACCTGCCGCCCTGTGTATCGGGGCTTACGCCGAAGCCTGTATCTGCATTGCTTTTTAAGTTTGATGAAATTTTGCGGTATGTTGCCATTTTAAATGCCTTTAAGCAGAAGAAATAAGCTCTGTCTTTTTAGCTAAATTAATTTTTTGTTCGAGCAGCAAAATACAAAAAGCCGCAATAACACAGATCGCTGCAACCACCCACCATAAGATAGTAAAGCCTGCCGAAGCAGCAATATTACTTCCAAATATCGGCGCTGCAATTTGCGCAATGCTCCAGGCAATTGCGTACCATGCGGCATATTGCCCGCGGTTATAGTGAGAGCTTCTTTCAATCCAAAATGAATTCATAAAAGGCATTGAAAGCATTTCGCCAATTGTAATGAGTGTTATCGCAATAACTGCCGACAAATGCCCCGGCGGCAAAATGTTCAGGCAAACAAATGCAATTCCTGAAACAATAAACCCTATGCGTATAAAATAGGTGTTCAGTTTTTTTCTTTCCAGTTTATAAACAATTACCATTTCTGCAATCACAATTATTACCCCGTTCAACGCCATCAGTATACCAATAAAAACTTCATTAAACTTCCATTCTGTTTTAAAAAAAACGGGTTGTATAGTAAACAAAAGAAAAAAGCAAGAAGCGAAAAAGAAAGTGATAACAATAAAAATCATATAATGATAATCTGAGTAAGCTTTCTTCTTTATTGTTTTTGTGTGATGCTGGTGTTTATTTTTTCCGTAAGGTAAAAGCTTAAGTAAAAGCAGTGCCGCCATAATATTGGTACAACCGTCAACCCAGAATAATAGATGATAATTTACTGAAGCAAGTATGCCACCCAGTGTACCACCTACTGCCCATCCTAAATTTATGGCAAGCCTGTTAAGCGAAATTGAACGTGTGGTATTATTTGACTGACTGTAAAAAGCAACGGCGGCTGCATTTGCCGGGCGAAAAGATTCGTTACATACACTTAAAAAAAAAGTGCCTATACAAAGCGATTCATATGTTTTTAAAAAACCAACTACAATAAACATTACACCGCCTAATAACAGCGATGCAAGCTGTTGGGTATAAAAACCAAATTTATCTGTACTGTTGCCACCAATATAAGCGCCTACAATTGCACCGGCGCCAAACAAAGCCATTACAACGCCGGCCTGAGGTAAAGTAAAATGCAATTGCTGTGTGCAATAAATGGTCATAAAAGGTATAACCATTGTGCCGCTGCGGTTTACCAGCATAACAATTGAAAGCAGCCACGTATTTTTTGTTAACCCTGTAAAAGCATTTTTGTATAACGATGTAGCAGCAGAAAGCATAGCGCGAAAATAAGCAAACCAAGCCTCAGGAATTTTCCGCAGGTACTAATGATTGGCCATTAATAAAAATTTATATAAGATTTAATGATGTTTTTGATTAACTGCACATTTTTTGCACACTGAAGTGAATAAAAAAATAAATATGAAAAAGTTTTTATCACTTGCCCTGTTTTCGGGTATATTATTAGTTGCCAACGTTGCACATGCACAAAACGATACCACTAAAAAAATGCCTGAAGACAAAACTAAACGTCCGAGCCCACCTGCAACTGCTTCTGCCACTACATCAAATGGCGTTGCCATAACTATTGATTACAGCCAGCCGTCTGTTAAAGGCAGGGAAATTGGAAAAGCGCTTGAGCCGTTGAAAGGAAAAGTATGGCGTACAGGCGCCAATGAAGCAACTGTTTTTGAAGTAAACAAAGATGTAACCATTGAGGACAAGCCATTAAAAGCCGGTAAATACGGTTTATTCACTATTTGGAATGGTGATTCATGGACGATCATTTTTAATAAAACATGGGAACAGTGGGGTGCATTCGACTATAGTGAAGGCGACGATGTTTTGCGCGTAAATGTAAAGAACACACCACCTGCAATGCCCAGTGAAAGAATGACTTTTACGGTTGATCAATCAGGGAAGGTTTCGCTGGCGTGGGGCAGCATTGGTTTTGAGTTTACGGTAAAATAAGATGATTGAACAAATTATTTAAAAAGGTCTTTGAATATTCAAAGACCTTTTTTTATTTAATTGATTAATACCTCAAGACAAGTGAATCGAAAAATTTTATTAAATTAAAATATTAACAGCAGATGCCGGTCAAGCCGGGCATGACGGCGGAGTGGTTGTGTTCTGCTCTTGCTTTATAAATATTTTTAGAATTGCTCAAGTCTTATACGTAATCTCTTTAAATTATTTATTCAACTTCTTTTTTAAATTCTCATCAAGCGCATCTAAAAATTCTTCTGTGTATAAATAATCTTTTCCATGTTCAACTTTAGATTTAATGGTGATGGCTAAATCCTTTGTCATCTTACCGCTTTCAACTGTTTCAATACAAACCTGTTCCAATGCCAGGCAAAAATCAATCAATGGCTGGTTGCCATCAAGCTTGCCACGAAATTCCAAACCACGCGTCCATGCAAAGATTGATGCAATCGGGTTTGTTGATGTTGGGTTGCCTTTCTGGTGTTCCCGATAGTGCCGGGTAACTGTTCCATGCGCTGCTTCAGCTTCCATTGTTTTTCCATCCGGTGTAACCAATGTTGATGTCATTAAACCTAAACTGCCGAAACCTTGTGCTACAGTATCGCTTTGTACATCGCCGTCATAATTTTTACAGGCCCAAACAAAATTGCCATGCCATTTTAAAGCGCTTGCAACCATATCATCAATCAGTCGGTGTTCGTAGCTAATATCAAGTTCTTCAAATTTTTCTTTAAACTCAGTTTCATATATTTTTTCAAAAATGTCTTTAAATCTTCCATCGTATTTTTTTAGAATAGTGTTTTTGGTTGATAAATACAAAGGCCATTGCTTTATAATTGCCTGGTTAAAACAAGCTCTTGCAAAACCACTGATGCTTTCATCCGTATTATACATAGCAAGCGCAACACCATCGTCTTTAAAATTATACACTTCGTGTTCAATTACACTTCCATCTTCACCTTCAAATTTTATAGTAAGCTTCCCTTTCCCTTTTGTAATAAAATCCGTTGCGCGATACTGGTCTCCGAAAGCATGACGGCCTATACAAATAGGTGCAGTCCAGTTAGGAACCAAACGCGGCACATTGTCACAAACAATAGGTTCACGAAAAACAGTTCCATCCAGGATATTTCTAATAGTTCCGTTCGGACTTTTCCACATCTGTTTTAAATTAAACTCTTTTACGCGTGCTTCATCGGGGGTAATGGTTGCGCATTTAACGCCAACGCCGTATTGCTTTATTGCGTTTGCGGCATCAACGGTAACCTGGTCGTTAGTTTCGTCGCGATGTTCAACACCAAGATCAAAATATTTTAATTCAACATCAATGTAAGGAAGGATAAGTTTTTCTTTGATGAACTTCCATATAATACGCGTCATTTCATCCCCATCTAATTCTACTACGGGGTTAGCTACTTTAATTTTTTCGGGCATTGTGATTATTTTTATTGCGGCAAAAATAGCTTTTTGATATTTTTAAAAGTCATGTAAAACAATATTCTTTATTTATCCGTATGTTGTATATGTTGAGGAAAAATTTTATGTTTATAATGCTTCAATGTTTTTTATTTTGTTTATTAATGAGCTGTTCAAAACCATCAGCTTCTCCTGTTATGAATGGCAACGATAGCACACTAAATAATAACGGCTCAACCGGCAATACACCTGAAGATTCAGTTACAAATACCGATGCTGTTACATATACATGGCTTGCGCTTGGCGATTCGTATACTATCGGCCAATCAGTAAATGAAGCAGAGCGTTTTCCTGCGCAAACCATTTCCATTTTAAAAAATGAAAAACCTCTTCTTTAAAACACCTGAATATATTGCCACCACCGGCTGGACAACCTTAATCCTGCTTAATGCGATTGCATCACAAAATCCGCAAGGGCCGTATGATGTAGTTAGTTTATTAATTGGCGTAAATGATCAATACCAGCACATGGATACCGGCGGATATAGAATTCATTTTACACAATGCCTTCAACAGGCGATTGCACTTGCCGGTAACAGAACCAATCATGTATTTGTATTGTCTATTCCTGATTACAGTGTTACACCTTTTGCCCAAAACAGCGATACAATGCAGATAAGAAAGGGAATTGACCAATTTAATTCTATCAATAAAGAAATTACCGAATCCTATCAAATTTCTTACACAAATATCACACCGTTAACACGCGAAGCAAAAAACGACGCATCATTAATTGCCGGTGATGGTTTACATCCTTCAGGAAAAGAATATGCAAAGTGGGCTGCGTTATTAGCGCCGGAGATTGAGAAGGTGCTGAAGTGATTGCTTCCTGTTTTCTATATTATGATTTAAATATTGCGACAGAATGTTTTAGCGCTTATTATATGTGATATAACCAGCGCATTTAATGATTGGAACTTTCAACTATAATGTGATTAAGAGCGTAATATTTTTTTATAACATCAATTGTATAAATGTCTGTTAGATCGTCCTTGAAAAAAAGTAATGGCGGCTCTTGTTGTATCAACTGCTGAAAAGTTGCAGTACCGGATTTATATTTTGTTTGAATAAGTCTTGATACTGCTGTATTGTAATCATTAACCGTAGCAATTTTACCTGTTTCTGCAGCTTTCTTAAACGTATTTTCTCTTTGTGATAAAATGGTACTGTATGTTGGTGCGATTATGATGGATTTATATGCATCAAATATATAGTTGTTGAAAACTAACCCTGCTGATAAAAAAAAATAGATAAGAAAGTGCTTTTTAAAAGAACATCGTTGTTCAATTTTAAAATCAAGCGAAATGCCCGCTATAAAAAAATAAAATAATAATAACAAAACCATTAAATAAGCAACCGCGTTTAAATATCTGTCAGGGATTATTCCGCCCTTTAATAAAACAACGGGCAGCGCAACAGCAGCGACCAGGAATATAAAAGCACTAATCAAAAACAGCCATTTATGCCCTGAAATTTTTTTGATGTTTGCATCAGCGGCTAATGTTTCTTTATGACGGGAAGCATATAAAAAAATAAACAAACCAATAAACCAAAACAATGGATTTCTGCAAATGCTCCATAACGTTTCAAAACTGTGATAGGCGACAGAGCCTAAACCAACATATATTTTTTTTGAAGCAACTTCACTAATTCTAACTCTGTTTCCCGGAGAAAAGATAATTAAAGCACTGCTGGCTAAAAAAGAAATCGAGCCTAAAATTTTGAGAATTAAAGAAGACGTCTTACGCGAATCAAAATAAAATATCATTATAATTATCGCAAGTTCCGCCACAACAAAAAATTCATTAAACCCAATGATTATAAAAACGAATATTGGTAATAAAATTGAACAAGCCAGTTTTACGGATTTATTGGTTGAATAAAAATATAAACCGAGTAATGCCAATTCTGTTTGAATTAAAATAATGGGCAGATGATAGGTAATAGCACTGCTAAACCAAAAAATAAATGTTGAACCCTGCGGCAGGCAACAAATCTCCAATGCAAGAAACAGGAACGAAAACAGACTTCTTTTTTGAAAACTGTATTTACCTTTTAAAAAGTATTTATTGAACGTATTTACAAGAAACAAAATGGAAAAGAAATCTAAAACCAGAAATAATAAACTGTGGAAATAGTAATGGCTATATAAAAAATCATGGTAAGCAAATAAAGAGCCGGCAAATGTAGCGGCAAATCTTCCTCCCCAATTTTTATAAATAAAAACCTGGTATTGCCAAAAATTTTTGTTGTGAAGATTATAACCACAAAAATAATCGTCTGTTGTAGGATGATTGAAAAAAGGCAATACAATTAACGGTAAAAAAAATATCAGCAATGCAATTATTAAAACAAGTTTTGAAAGTTTTGTGATTTTTGATTGTATAAATGCTCTGTCTGAAAAGAATTCACGCATGAAAATGTAAATGCTGATTATAAACTATTAAAAAATACAATTTATCTAACCAATATAATAAAAACAAGCTACGCTTCTACTACTTCAGTTCTGCTAATAAAATCATGCAAAGGCTTATCAAGAAATGGAATAAAAAAACAATCAATAATTGTTAATCGTATTAAACTGCGAATTAGTATTTGCCAGAAAGCCGGTTTGCTTCCATGCTTATTTACAACCTTGCTTATCGTTAACCATTTTGCAGGAGAACGTTTAAATAGCGTTTCAAAAAAAGTATAGTATATGAATATCAGGCCAAAGAAAAAAACATAAAAAGGAATAAAAGTATAATGCCAATACATTACATGAAACACCCACCATGCATTAACGCCATAGGCTATTCCAAAAACAATTAATGTATCAATAATGAAATTAAGTACACGTGTGCCGAAGCCCGTTTTCCTCATGCTGCAAGTTTACCGCATCAAATACATCTTTCCATAACCTTTTGTAAAATATTTATCGGTGTTTACTTCATAGCCATCCTGGCCGTAGGTAGGAAATTTATCAAGTGATTTACCATTGAGATTAGTAAGTACGCGATAAAGGTAAACACCGTTGGCGAGCTTATCGCCATATTCATCGGTGCCATCCCATTTATAATCAGTAATATTTCTGCCAATGTGCAAAGGGCCTAATTCTTCTTTAGTAATTTCTTTTACAATTTTCCCTGTGATGGTTAAAATTTGTATGCGAATGTTCTGCGGCACCTGGCTTCCCGTTACGGTAAATACAAACGCAGTTGAAGTTGTAAACGGATTTGGGTAATTAAACATGTTTGTGATCATCGGTTTATTATACACTTCAAATGAAACAGTGTAATCAACATTGCCTGCCGTATTTCCTGTTTTGTCTTTTCCATGTACAATCAACTGGTAAGTGCCATCATCAGTGAGATAGGGTGTAAAATCAATAGAAGCCGTGTTATTAGTGCCTGATGTTGCCCCCGTAAACAGTAGTGTATCTGTATTAAAATCAAACTTGCGCAGCGTACCATCGGGATAGCGCAACTGCACATTCATGAGTGAAGTATCATCAAGCAGTAAAAAATCAGATTCATCTTTCATTTTAATAAGTATATGCGGCTTCGCAGCAACAATATCATTATTTAAAATGTGAATACCATCAAATGTTACATCAAGAACAGGCTTATAATTATCTGCATTCACCGCCAGATTTCTGTACATAAAATTGTTGAAATGTGTTTGCTCGGGCTGATGATTATTGCCAGTTGGGTTTACATCAAGATATAAATTATTTAAACCGCTTAATGAATATGTTGGAATGTTTGCAGTAACAACGGCAGTATCGCCTGCATTTAATGCTTTTAATTTTTTTACAGGAAAATTATTGGCAACATTATTTGCATCATACAAAGTTAAGTTTACATTAATGCTGTCTGTGAAAGCAACTTCGCTTACATTTTTGAAAGCAATTCTAAGGCTGTCTGTTTGCCCGAGTGAAACACTGTCTTTAAACTTATACAAAATGTTTGGCGCCAATGCACCTTCGGGAACAGGATCATACAAAATTCTCCACCATCGTAATTGATATGGCGTAAGGTTTATACTGTCCACATTACGCATTCTTAATTTTAAGTAAGGATATTTTGAAACACTGATATTTGAAATATTAAAGTTTTGCTGCGAAGTATTTAAAGTATACAAAACGGTTTCATTATTTAAAGTGTCTACGCCGATAATATCAACCGTGGGCTGGTCGCCGGTTTTGGCATCCGAACTATATCCATTCCATAAAACATTTTTCCAGGCTCTTGCCGGGCCGAATGCCGGAGAAGTTATAAAGCCCAATGTATCGGATGAAATGATATAACGTTTATAATTTATCAGGTCATTTAAGCTTTGAGAGAACTGCCAGCCGGGTACGTATAACGAATTATTTTTTTCATAATTAAAAATCCAGATTTTATCTTTTGTAAACGAATCAAGTGCAGAAAAGCCAACCTGTTTAAGCCTATCGTAAAAAGTATTTCCAACACCATACACATTTTGGTCTGTTTGCCATAAAGCCGCACTTTGATTATAAGGTGAATTATAAATTATGCGTACTGTAACCAATAATCCGTTTGGTATCCAGTCCATAAAATCACGCATTTTTCTGCGGCTTGCCGTATCCTGGTAAGAAAATTCGAAATTATATTGATTACCCACCTGCACGCAATTTGCATTGCTGTGACTGCCCAAAAATCCGCCATATATTCCGCCGCCTGTTGTTGAAGGATTAGCCTGGTTAAAGTAAGGCAGTAAGGTTACAGGATCAAATAAATTGAATATAATGGAATGACCAAGACAAGCAGAAGAAGTAATGGTTTCATTATTTATCAACACACGGAAATATGCCGGTGTGCTAAACGTTGAAGAGAACACAGCGTTAAACATACCCAGCACGGAAGAAATATTTCCATACGTCCACTTACGGCTGAAGCTGTCAATATAAACTCTGTTGCCGGTTGATTTTAAATGCTGGTATAAATGTGATTGATTATAGCCAAAACCAGCATTGGGCAAATACACAAAACTGGAAACATTCCAATGATATTCCCCGCTTGCAGGCACCGGTGCCACGCGCCAGTAATAAACCGTACTGTCAGTAAAAGGAATAGTTGAATTAAATTCGATTACACCGCCAACAGAAGAAATGTTTTGTGATGTTTTTAAAGCTGAATTAAATAATTCCGTCGTATCCATCTCCATTAAATAAGAACGCAGAGGAATAACCGGGTTTGCAGTGGATGCATATAACTTTATATTTTGCTTGTTTACGATTGAAAAATCGTATGGATAAACCGGTGTTAATTCATCCTCATAAATAAAAAAATTTGTAGTAACCGTATTATTTAACTCGCTTAATTCATCATACTTATTCTCGGTATCAATAGTAACCGTTAAGCTGTTTTGGCCTTTATCGCGTGTAGCAAGTACAGGTACTGTTATTTCAACCGAATCTTCAAAACGAACAGATTTTATTTTTTGCGAAAACAAAACTGTGGCACTGCCATCGGGGTATTTTCTTTGTATTAAAACAGAAACAGAATCGCCGGTTGCTTTGCCCAAATTGTAGAAATAACATTTTACTTTAAAGTTGTTATCGGCTACAGAAACAAATGTTGGGTTTATAATTACATTCTGCGCTTCAATATCAAAGTCAGGTTTTGGAGAGGCATTTATTTTTAATGCGGGATCGCCATGCAATACATTTTCTTCCGCATGCAGTGTTGCAGTAAAGTCTGCGCCGCCACCGAATAAAAATATCGAAGCATCTTTTAAATTATAAGAAAGCGGTGCATTGTACCTGGTGCGCACAAAAGAATTATATAAACCCCTGTTGTAAACATTCAGATAACTTTCAATGCCAAAATGTGTGCTGGCAATATATGCAATGCTGCCGCGGTTTTGTGCAAGCACCCATGCTTCAGATAAAGAATTAAATGTGCCGAATCGTGCTGTGTCAAAAGAAAAAATATCACCCGCATCGCAACCGTTTACAATAAATACAGGATATTTCTGCGGGTTATTATAATCCTGCGGCTTGTTTAAATTGTAGTCAAGCACTGATGCTGACGAATGGCCGAAATAATTCAGCAGGCCAATGCCATTATTAAACAATTGCAGCATCAGTGCATCTAAAACGGGAGCGCCGGTTGTACTCTTTGTTTTATTAAACGTATAAACATCGGCTCCAAAAAGTGTATCTGTTGCAATTGTTTTATAACCGTTCATGTCTGCAGAAAGGGATGCATTTAATCCAACATCATCAGCGCCGATAACATGCACAATTGTTTTCATCCATGCTTTGTTAGCGATGGTTTGTGTAGCGTTTTGTTGCGCTGCTTCATATTCTTTTAGTTTGGCAAGATATATTTCCACTTCGTTTTGTGTAACGGCAGATAATCTTCCAATAGGTGTCGCAGGAATCGGATTAAGATCATTTGATGCAAGCAAATTATCAGAAGCGGGCCAGCCAAACGTTGGAACAAGACAAAGCTTTTTGTAATACGACGAAGTTTCATGTATTCTTGCATCGTTGTATGCAACCGCCTTACCAATAAGAAAAGCGAATTTTGGAGCAACTGCAAAAGTGTTACGCGCATAAAGTAAAAAATTTTTTATTGACAGCGGATGCTGTTTAATACCGTAAGCAAACTCATCCACCAAATCATCTATATCATAAATTTTTGCGTTATAACTCCCGCCTGCTGCAGATGCACGGTACGATTTGTATTGATCAACAGCGGCGCCTGCAGTAATGCCCAAAATTTTATTTGAGATAATAAGATAATCGCCCTGGTTCCCTGTTACAGAATAATTAATAAAATTCCTGGTCTCAAAGCCCGATACAAAGTGCAGATTGGCTGCATCTTCACTTACCAAAACCAAATCTCTTTCTGATGCTGAATAAAGAGGTAAAACAAATTGCAAAGTTCCGGCAACAGATGTATTTGTAGTATATCTTTTGTTGGCTGTTAAATCGTATAAAACCGGTGCAACATTATTGCTGCGGAAGTTCGTGATCCGCAAATATTTATTAGACAAGCTTGCAGGAACATTAAACTCAAAATTGGAACTGTTGCCAAAATCATACGTATGCGGATAATATAAATCGATAAAACCCGCAACAATTCTATCATTTATTGCAGTGTTATTGTTAGCAATGGTGAAGGATGTGTTTGCAGAAGTAATTAAAGACTGATTAACGGCATCATTACTCAACACCTTTGCATTCATTTGAGAAACGGTGTTATCAGTAATAACATTTGTGCCATTTATATTTACCTGTATTGCCCTGTTGTTACCGTTTGAGTCTATTGAATTAATTGCAGAATTACCGGCAACAGAAACGCTTAACTGAACAGGCGATCCAACTGGTGTTGCAGCATGTAAATTCCCCGCGTTAATAGTTAATGCATGGCCCGGGCTTATTTCATTACTGCTCCACCACTCGCCTATGTCGTATGTTGAAGAGTAAACATTCGTACCATAATAAACACCTCTGCCCCGGTTTATCATGTTTTGAAAATTATACCTGTAGTGATACATAAAAGATTGCTCGGCAGGTATTAAATTTCCGCTTACGTTATTGGGTGCATCCGTTAGTCTTAAATTATTGCCGGCATTTGTTGTAAGAAAATAAACAGCCGTATCTGTTTCCAAACTTAAATCGGTTGAAAACTGGTTGTTTGGATTTTTATATAAATTCCTGTCGGGTAAACCATCATTTTTTCTGCCCCAAAACTCTATATAACCATTCGATGGCAAAATACCGGATGAAGCACTTGTATAAATCGAGATCTCTTTTCCGTTTCTCCACAATTGAAATTGTTCTGCAGGTACATTTTGCAAAGCAACGGGCAAATTATTTTGATTGATGCGATATAAACCTGTTTCACCAATTTTAAACTTGTAATAGGTTTTGCTATAGTCTATCCATTCATTATAATATTGCTGCGGAAATGCATGGCTGCAAATAAAACATGCGAGTAATATTGAAAAATATTTTCTCATGGAACAGGATAGTTGCCTTTTGCTTTTCTAGGTTTTTCGGCTCTTTGCAATTCAGGAAATTCACCTTTATTTTTTTTCTCTTTTCCTTTGGGTACAAGATCAATGTACAAAGAAAAAACATTTGTGTACAATGGGTTGCTTTGATTGGCAAGATTGGTAAATGCGTAATCGATTGCCACATTACCCACTTTGAAACCTGCACCTAAAGAAGGCTGGTATATCCAAACTTTTTTCTGATTTAAAGTATCGCCATCTGCCAGTGCGCGTTGAAAATTTGAAACACCTGCTCTTACATAAACGGTATTACTAATGTTTACTTCCATTCCAAATTTCGGGTCAATGCTGATTGGGTCTGAACTGATGAGCGTGTTTCGCTGGCCATCAAACGTAACATCAAAATCTGCTTCTGCAAGCAAATGCAATTTTTTCGCAAGCCTGAAATTATAACCAATCGCCGGTACTAATCTCGGTGAAGTAAGTTCTGTTGATTTTACAGGAATATCATTATTGGTTAAATACAAAACCTGTTTCTCTTCATCAGTAAAAGAAAAACTCCATGCATTAAATGTGGTGGTAATATCTCTCGCACTTATACCAAAACGTAAGGTGGCACTGCGATATAAAAACCCTGCATCAAAACCAAAACCCCATGCTTTTGCAAAGCTGCCTACGTTACGATAAATGATTTTTGTATTTGCACCCCAACTTATCTGCGCATTTTCATTATCGGTAATTACCTGTGCATAGCTCATTAAAAAAGCGTAATCAGCCGAAGAAAAACTTTGAATATTATTGTAGTTAAGCGAACCATCAGGCTGCACTAAAAATAAAGTGTTTGGAATATCATCCACGCCAAAACGCAGGAACGAAAATCCAAGTGTTCTGTAACTGCTGCTCATAGGTATTGCAGCAGAGAGATAATCGTATTTGCCAATGCCCGCGAAATATTCAGCATGCATCAGCGATACAGAAGGATTATCAATAACGTTTACAAGTCCGGCAGGATTCCAGTAACCGGCATTGCCATCTTCGGCGCTGGCAACCTGGGCGCCACCCATAGCAAGGCCGCGGGCACCTGCACCAATATTTAAAAATTCATTTGAGTATTTACGAAATTGTGTAAATGCGCAAAGCGATGAGCAGGTTAAAAGCAGCAACACAAACAGCCGTCCACAGGTTTTCATCGTGCAAAAAAAAACTTTACTTGGCGGAAAAGATACAATATAGTTTTCGATTGTTTAAATACGCTTGAATGAGAGGATTTAGTATAGACAAATATCACTTATAATTTTTATTTTTAAGTTGTATACAAGCTTAACGCAGGTGGCTTTTGTTCCACACTTTAAATAATAGCTGTTATTTAATTGAACTTAATACATGCCTTACAGGGCAAATTTTTAATGATTAAATTTTGAAACAAACACATACACTGATTATTGGCGCAAGTATTTCTGGTTTGGCTTCGGCTGCCTGTTTACAAAAACACGGCATTGAATATATCATTATTGAAAAACAATCACAGGTTGCTGCACCATGGCGTAATCATTATGAACGGTTGCATCTGCATACCAATAAAAGAATTTCAAACTTACCTTATAAAAAATTCGACAAAACAATTCCACGCTATCCTTCACGCCAGCAAGTAGCAGACTATTTAGAAGCTTATCAAAAAGAATTTAATATCAATCCTGTTTTTAATACCGAAGCAAAATCAATAAAAAAAATAAATGATTACTGGATTACTGAAACAAATAATGAAACATTTAAATCAGAATATATTATAATAGCCACAGGCCCTTATGGCAAGCCTAAGCCTGTTAATTTTAAAGGGATGGAAACATTTGCCGGCAAAATTGTGCATAGTTCTCAATATAAAACCGGAAAAGATTTTAAAGGCCAACAAGTTTTAGTTATTGGCTTTGGAAACTCAGCCTGTGAAATTGCGATTGATTTATATGAGCAATGCGCAACACCATCAATGGCTGTTCGTTCACCAGTAAATATTATTCCACGTGATATACTCGGCATTCCAATACTTGAAATAAGTTTATTAATGAGCCGCCTTCCGGCACGCATGGCAGACAAGCTTAATGCACCACTGCTTCAGGCTAATGTTTGGTGATATTACAAAGCTTGGTTTAAAAAAAATGCCATATGGCCCGTTTGAAGAAATTGAAAAAGATGGAAAGGTTCCTGTGCTTGATATTGGCACAGTAAAACATATTCGCAAAGGGCATATAAAAATTTACGGCGATATTGATTACATTGAAAATAACACCGTGTATTTTTCAGATGGAACGCAAAAAGATTTTGATGCCATTGTTGCTGCGATTGGATATTACAGAGATTATGCAGAAATTATTGATGTAGATAAAAGCCGTTTTGAAGATTTGAAATTTAATATCAATCAACAAAAATATTTTGGTTAAGATGGTTTATATTTTTGCGGATTCTGGATTGGTTCAACCGGGCAAATAAGAGAAATAAGCCGGGATGCGCAAAAAATTGCAAAAGATATTGCCGGGAAAAATTTATAACCAAATATTAGCCTTGTCAATACTTTATATTGATAGAAAAATATTACACAATTTCTTACAGGTTTGTAAGGGCGATATGTTTATTAACGCTCCTACGGAGCTCTGAAATTCTTTACAAAGCCACTTACGAATGTTTCGGGTCGACGAGCATAAAACTGAAGTAATAATGAACTGAGTTAAAAGGTTATCATTTTTATTTATTGCACATTTCCATTAAACGTTTTGCATTTTCTATTGCATATCCAAATACATCATTATTAAAAAATGCCCAAACCTATGTCCTTGTTTTTGCCATTGCTTAAATAAATCCTGCAAAATTTTGAAGCTGCTCATCAGAATAAGAAGAAGCATATAATTGCTGCGGGCCATGAAAGCGCACATAAATATGTTTCGCCGTTACAATTTCGGCATAAGGAAAATCGTACTCCTGATTGTGCAATTACAAAAGCAATATTGTAACTGCTTCATTAAATCCAAACTTTCTTTTTCAAGCCATGTTTGATGCCGCACTTCCATTGCAAATTTGTAATAAGCATAACGCTTTTTACAGAGCTTATATAAATGTTCTGCTTTCTCAAAATTAAAATGAACGCGATGGCGGCAATTGAATAAGCACCGGCCCAATTTTCTTTTCAACGGCGTGAACACATCAAAAAATTGTTCAAAGCTTTCCTTCAGGATCATTTAGTTTTTTCATGTGTGTAAGATAGCGGCTCATCTTCGGGCAAAACATAAAACCGGCAGGCACTTTTTTCGCCCAGGCTTTTGTGGTTTCAATTTTGGGTAAATGATAAAAGCTTGTGTTTAGTTCAGTAATATCAAATGATTGCGCATAAAACGTAAGCCAGTCAGTTGCTTTTAATCCTTCAGGATAAAATACATTTTTCCAGTGCTTGTAACTCCATCCTGAAGTACCAATGTGTATTGCGCCTTGCATTAAAACACAACAACCAATTTTAAGCCATGTTTTTAAGTTATAAGACATTTTCAACGTCGCATCATTCAATCGATCAATCAATGGCATAAAATATGTTCGTTATATGCTGGTTAATAATTAAATAAAATATCTATGGCAACAAAAGCTGTAAAAAAATCTGCCGCTAAAAAATCGCAGCCTAAAAAAGATTTATCTAAAACGTACAATGAATTTAAATCGTTTGAAGGGCAGCAATATACGGGTATGAAGGTTGGGCGCAGCCATAAATGGCATTATGATAAAGGCGATTGGAAAGAAACGAAAATTACTCCTGATTTATGGGAGATTTCTTATGCTGTTACAAAGCGCCGCGCAGGTCATGCGCCTGAAGGTTCAGGTGTGCCGGTGGGAACGGAATATCATTGGTATATACTTGCACATCAAAATGTAAGAAAGTTAAATGCGAATGATTATACAACCGCAATGACGGGTTTAAAATATAAACTTGCGCATAAACGCGCCGATAAAGATAAATGGAGCGCCACTGCAAAAACGCAACGCAAACGTTTAATAAAACTAATGCAGGAATTAATTGCGCAATTAGAAAAAGATCCTGTGCCGCTTGAAATAGAATATGATGGTAAAACATATAAAGGTGAAGCGATACCGGTTAATCAAACCTGCCATGATGGTGTATGCGATGAACTTGATATAACATTGAATGATGAAAACCTTGGCATTATTAAATGCACAAAAGGCGGCTGGAAAATGGATACGCAAACAGATCAAAAATTTGTTGATGCAATAGGAGAAGAAATATTTTATTGGTACGAATAAACTTTAATTATGCCCGAATTACCAGACCTGCAGGTTTTTAGCAGTAATCTTAATAAAATGTTTGCCGGGAAAAAGCTGAAAAAAATCTCTATTGAAAACAAAAAGAAATTAAAAAATTCAACGGAAGAATTTAAAGAACTGGAAGGACATGAATTGAAAAAAGTATACAGGGAAGGAAAAGAACTTTATTTTCAATTCAGCGATAAAAATATTCTTGCCATGCATTTAATGCTGCGCGGGCAATTATATTTTTTTGAAAAGAAAAACACACATAAATACACCATTAGCTGAATTATTGTTTGATGATGATACAGGGCTTGCCTTAACAGATTTCCAGGGCATGGCGAATGTGCATTTAAATCCCGAAGAAAGCAAAGCGCCCGATGCGTTATCAGACTGAAATGAATACTTCTTTTTTAAAAGAAACTTTATCTGCAAAAAAAACAGTTATTAAAACAATTTTACTTGATCAACATATTATAAGAGGAATTGGCAATGCCTATGCAGATGAAATTTTATGGGAAGCAGGCATCTCTCCTTTTTCAGTTGCCAATAAAATTCCGGCTGATAAAATAAAAGACTTGGCAGCGGCTATAAAAAAAGTTTTGAAAGATGGCGAGCATCAGATAAAAAAAGAAAAGCCGGATATTATTAGCGGCGAAGTGAGAGATTTTTTAAAGATTCATAATTCACGATAAAACGCAAAGCCCTACAGGCGCTAAGATTCAGCAAAAAACAATTGGGGGAAGAAAAACATATTTTACGGACGAGCAGGAATTGTATAAATAAATCAAATCATCATGTTTGATAAAAAATTAATTGACGACATAGGAAATAAGCTTAAAAGAAAAAAAACAATCTATTGCTGTTGCAGAAAGTGTAACAAGCGGTTTATTGCAGGCAGCATTTTCAAATGCAAAAGAGGCTTCATTTTTTTTCCAGGGCGGAATTACAGCATATAATATTGGCCAAAAATGCCAGGCATTTTTGGTTGAGCCATTACATGCCATTGAATGCAATTGTGTATCTGAATTAGTATCTCAACAAATGAGTAAAGCATGTTTGTAATCTTTTTTTAAGTGATTATGGAATCGGCATTACAGGTTATGCTGCAACAATGCCGGAAAAAAATATTAATGACCTGTTTGCATACTACGCTATATCCTTAAAAGAAAATATAATTGAAAGCGGAAAAATTACAACCGATGCAGATGAGGGTTTACCTGCACAACTTTTTTATATAAATCAAGTGCTCACAGCTTTTAAAAAATTGCTCTGATGAAATCAAATTGAATCAACCTGTTTTGATTTTTGAGTAGTAAAATCCTCAAAGATTTTCTTTAAAAATCAGCCTTGAAAAAATCCATTAAAAATTGCAGTAAGAAATATTTTATTTAATCTGGCATGAATTTTTTAACTATAAATAAAACACCTACTATGGCTAAATCAAGCACAAAACAAAAAAAACAGACAGGAAATAATTACACGCCCGGAGTAGCTTCTGACGATTCAATGCTTAAATCTTTTTTTGAAGATGAATTGAAGGATATTTATTGGGCAGAAAAGAACATCGTAAAAACGTTGCCAAAAATGCAAAAAGCTGCAACCTCAGAAGAATTACAAGCCGCTTTTGAAGAGCATACCCAGCAATCACAAACACATGTTGAACGCCTTGAACAAGTTTTTGAAATGATGGGCGCAAAAGCACAGGCAAAAAAATGTGATGCAATGGCCGGTATTATAGAAGAAGGCAAAGGCATTATAGAAGAAACGGATAAAGGTACAGCTACAAGAGATGTGGGTTTAATTCTTGCAGCGCAAAAAGTTGAGCACTATGAGATAGCAACGTACGGCGGGCTTGCACAATTAGCTACAACTTTAGGTTTAGAAGATGTTGCAGATTTATTAAGACAAACGTTAGAAGAAGAAAAAGAGACGGACGTAAAACTTACAGACATCGCTGAATCAAGCGTAAACTACCAGGCTTCTGAAGAAGAAGAAGCATAGTAAAAAAGTTTTTTGAGGTAAAACACTAAGGCTGCCTTTTATGGCAGCCTTTTTAATTACCCTTAAGGCAACATTACCTGTTATCACCTTTAGGAAACATTACTTTACCTGGTTCTTTAAGTAATGCGTTTAGCGTTTTCTTTATAAGGTTAGTTCTTACAACAGATGCTTTTTTCGGATCTACCAGGTAAACAAGCAATACTTCTACCCATGTATTGGTGTTTATACGAAAATTTACAAAAGGATATTCTTTTATTTCCATTTCATCAACGGGTGTTTGTTTTATAAGATTGCGCAGTTGCTCCACATGCGCTTCCATACCCGTTCCCAATTCTTCTTTGGCAACAGTACGAATGGTTTGGGCAATCCATTCAAGGTCGCTTTGATAAGCAACATGAAAAGGAATTTCGTTCCATATATAAGGAAACTTTTGCCATGAATAATTATATATTTCATCCTGGAAAACGATGCTGTTTGGAAAGCGTATTAGTCTGCCGCTCGGTAAATCGTTCGTCATATAGTTGCCTGCAAATTCCCACAGTGTAGTATCGAAATAACTTATTTCAACTACATCGCCCGTAAACTGCGACACCTGGATTCTGTCACCAACTTTATAAGGCGCACGTATCACTATATAAAACCAACCTATGAGTGAAGCTATAGGTGTTTGTAATGCAAAGCCCAGTATTAAAGAAATTAAGCCAAGTGAAACCGCAGCGGTGTACCAGTTTGAGTTTAAAAAAGTAATAAAGATAAATGCAATAATGATGACGGTGATAAGGCGTATCAGCCGGATCATGTTGTATTGTATGGCGCGTGTATGCGATCGTTTGGCGATGACGCCCTGTATAAACCTTGCAATAATCAATACACCGAAGGCTGTAGCTGCAGCAAGTGATAATTTAAGTAATGTAACCCGGTAGCTGCCAATAATGTCAAATGTTTTCAGGCGGAATAAGAAGTATAACAACAGGCAAGCCACGCCCAGCAGAAAATAACCGCCAATCCACAATTTTTGTTTTACCGGGTTGTGCAGATCATTTACTTCTTTGTTTTTGCTTTGAAACTTTTTTGAAGTTTTGATATCCATTACGCAGTATATGCAACTGCTATACCGATTATGAATGCATCGCTGCTTACCGGCAATTACTGTTTATTTTCTCTTTCGTTTTTTAACCTCTTTCTTCTCATCATTAAAAAGATAAAAAAGCCCAAAACTATAAACCCAACGAAGACAAAAAAGATCATTGAAATCATAATACAGATTTAAAAGATGAGCTAAATAAATAGTTTAGGATGCTTGTACAAATAAGGCAAAAGCGTTAAAGAAAGAATACCGTTAATAAGTACAAAACCTGCAATTAAACCATGATTGCCATAAAGTGCAGGTTCGCTTGCATCGGAATGCAGGAACACCGTGATAGCAATAAATCCAATCATTAAAATGAATAGCGTAATATTAAATGCCATTCTGCTTAAATACTTGACGAACAAAAAAAAGATTAAACCTAAAATTATAAAAAGAACCATTGTTGTTAACGGAATGGAAAGAAAGTTAAATTCCACTGCAGGCTCATAGTGTGTTATGCCTCTGAACAGAATATCGTATAACCCGTTTATGATTGTTGCAGCGATGCCTGTGAGTACGCAGGATAATAAAGCCTTTGTAAAGAGGGGAACCTTTTCTGGACGTTTCATAATAAAAGATTTAGTTTATATAACGCTACAAAAATCAGACCTGCGGTAATTTATAACAGCGCTTACATAATAGTTTAACTGATTGATTTATACAACGCGGATTGTGAAGTTTTTGCCCTCCCATTTATTTGCTGTTGTCCAGAAAAAAGTAAACTCAATGTGAGCATTTTTTTTATTTCGCGCACTTATATCAGCAACATATACATCAATGCCTGGTTTGTTTGTTAAGATTTTGCTGGTGGTTTTCCAGTTATCATCTGTAAAATATATCACCGCTTCAGCAAAGACTTCTATACGTAAATCTTTTGCTGATGAAATAGTTTTACGCTGTTGATTAAATCGCCAGGTTTCATAAGCAGAAATTGTTTTTTGCTGAAGATATCGCTGCTGTGTTTGCTGCGGCATATCAAAAACTTTTTTGTCTTTTACAGATGTGCAGAGTTTTATATATTCAGCATGCGCCCACGTTAGCGGCATTGCAGAACCGGAAGGCCTGCCAAAAAATAATTTTTTTTCAGGTATATCATCTGTATCCCAAACCTGCTCTGGTAAAAAACCATTATTGGAAAACGCTTCCATCGCCTTCATTAATTTTTTTGCTTCAGCAAGGTTGCCGGCAGCAATTTCGTAATGCGCTCTTTCGCCTGTAAGTAAAGGCCATGCACGCCCTATACCGTTATCACGATATGGATTTCCATTTTTATCTTCTCCATATCCGTCTTTTGTATAACGATGCCAGCAACTACCGTTTGGTGTTTCCACTTTCAGTATTGCGTCAATCAACTTTATTGTATTTAAAATTTTCGGATCATCGGCGGCACGTAAACCAAACCTAACGAGTGCCAGTGCATCAACGCAAATCACTTCATTCACCAGCATTCTGCCATCTTCTTTATCGCGGTTTGCGACGTTAAAATATTTGTCTTCCAGTTGCGATGCAGGAATATCAACATAAGGATTGATACGTATATAGTATCCTTCTACATTAAATTTTTTTGCCAGCGAAGTTCCGGTTGCATATATCCAGTTTTCAATGTTATCATTCCAGTAATCGGCGGTTTCTCTGCAATATGTTGCCAACTCTTTTTCATTATTTTCTTCTGCAATATCTGCCCCTGCTAATAATGCTGCAATTTGAACAGCCAGGGTAAAAGGCGTAAACCCCTTATTTCTTTCCCACCGGTCTTCCTGTGTATATGGCCCGTTGATTATTAAATAAGCAATGGCTTTTTTAATAATTGGCCAATACCGATTCATTTTTTCTTTATCAATTTTGTATGTATTGCATTTATCAACTAATAAAATGGAAAGCGCTGTCTGGTCCATTTGAATGCCGCATGAATGCGGTGTTCCTTCCAGCCACATATTTTGCAGCCAGTTACCGCCAGATTCTTGCGTGCTCATTAAATAATTTAAAATGCGCAGTGCATCATCATACGATTTTAATGCAAGAAAACCACCTGCTGATTCAGCCAAATCCCTGGGCCATACAACATGATAACCACCTTTTTCAGAATCGCCTCTTATTTCGCCCCACGGTGTTGACAAACTCGCAATAATACCGCCGGGAAAAGATTTTGCCTCATGCAGCCTGAGCACTGTTGCGCTTTCTTTAAAAATTTTCCCTTTAAGATTATGCAATTCTTTCAGCCAAATTTGCCAGCTTTTTATATAAAACTTTTCTGCATTTTTAAAACCATCTAATATACTTGCTCTTGCATGGTGTGCAGCTTCGGCTGCATTTGTCCCAAAGCTTATTGCGAGCAAAAAATTGGTTGCTGATGAAATGTTTATTTCACCTGTTAAGGCAATATTTCCATTATCAGCATTGGTATATTGCCATTCCATTTTTTTATGTTCATGCAAATCAGTCCAGCCATCTGAAACACCTGCAAAACCAACCGAACGTTTAAGCCAGTTTAAAGAACAAGCCATAGCAAGGTGCAAGCCTCCGCTTTGTGCAAACAACATCGGCATGCCTTTAAATTCATCGATCCATCCATAATTTTTATCGCCTCTATCATTCAGATGCGGCGCAAGCAGTGCATACAGGTTCAGCTTTGTGTTTTTTGCTTTTTTAAAAGTTATGTTCTGAAGAACAGTATTTCTGAAGGGGTCGCAAAGTATTTCTTTTTTTATCAGGTATTTTTTGTGAACACAACTATTTACAACCTGGTAAAATGGTATCCCGGGTTTTATCGTTCTTATACGATGGTGTGTGTGCAGTTTTTCTTCAGAAAAAAAAGATTCGCCATCTGTTACAACAAACTGCATGTCTCTTATACAGGCAGTATCTTCTCTCGGGAAAAAAACTTCATTTAAAATACCATCACTAATCGTAAAACTTACAAGGGAATTTGATGTAAGCGCTTTACCAATCCCATCTTTGGCGCCTGATGTCCATTTGGCTTTTACTCCCGGTGCACCTGGTGCATTTGTAAAACTCATTATTCATTAAATTTTAATGAGCGGAATATGTGCGTTTTCATCCATCTCTCTTTCTAAATAAGATGGCGATTCTGTAAGAATTATTTCTAATGTTGGATGAGCAATTGCTTTTAATAAATGACCTCCATGCGCAGTTCCATCTTTTTTGCCCACTACAACATGCGCATGAATTTTAATTTCATTGTGGAATAAGGAAATATCGCCGGCCACATTTAGAACTTCAACCTGTTCATTGATTTCAATTTTTTTATAGTCTTTAATTTCAAAATCAAAAAAACCTAACGTTGCCTTACTAAATGCGCCAATTGCATTGAAGTGCGAGGCTTTTAATTTTTGTTCTTTGGCGAATGATTGAATGCATTGCATCACTTCATCACCGCTGTCTAAAATAATAGCGTAAGTTTTTTGTTTATCTGCGTTTAATAATTTGTGCTTCATAATTTTTAATCACGAGTTGAACTACCTGTTGTTTAAAAATAAAAGCGTGCAAATACCAGCTATTAAAGCAGCAGCTACGCCAAACGAAGTTTTTTTGTGTGTTGCCATCCATGTTTCGGGACTAAAGTTTGCGGCCTCTGCATCAAAGTTTCCGTGCGCACCATGATCGCCCGGCAAGGGCGCATATAAATTATCTTTTTTGTTTGGTGCAGCAGGTTCGCCTGTTTGCTGACCATCAAAGCCTGTTTCAGCAAGATATTTATCAAGATAGCCGGGCAAAATTTTATTGCCCAAAATTGTTTTTACTGTTGGATATCCAACATACAATTCACGTTCATAATTTTTTACAATTTCCAATACAGCTTTTGCAGCAACTTCCGGTTCATAAATTTTACCCATTGGTTTGGGTTGATTGGGAAGATAACTTTTCACAAACTCAAACTGCGTTGTATTCATTGCCGGCATTTGCACCATGCTTAATTTAATATTACTTTTTTGTTTTATTAATTCACTTCTCAGTGATTCAAAAAAACCGTGTATTGCATGTTTAGCACCGCAGTAAGCAGACTGTAATGGAATGCCGCGATACGCCAATGCAGAACCAATTAAAATAATGGTGCCCTTATTGTGAGGCTTCATTTTTTTTAACGCGGCCTTCGTTCCATAAACCTGCCCGAGATAAGTTACATCTGTTACACGTTCATAATCTTTTGCTTCAATTTTTTCAAACGGGGCAAACACGCTTACCATTGCATTGTTTATCCAAACGTCAATCTTCCCAAAATGTTCTTCAATTTTTCGTGCGGCGTTTTCCACTTCATTTGCATGTGACACGTCTGCTGGAACAACAATTGCTTCACGGCCCAAATCTTCCACTTCTTTTTTTGCAGCATTCAAACCATCAATGCCTCTGGCAATTAAACCAATGTTTGCACCGTGCTTTGCAAATTCACGCACCATTGCCCTGCCCAAACCTGCTGAAGCGCCTGTTATTACCACTGTTTTTCCTGTAAAATCTTTTTCCATTATTTTAGTTTATAGCCAATCAATTTCGCTCATTGCATCAAAAACCAAACCTGCAGCAACTGCATACACTGCGTGATGCAATGCATCAATTGCAAATTCTTTGGCACTCCATTCTTTTAATGGCGGTGCAACTTTTAATGATGTTGGCATTATCAATGCTGTTGAATAAATCGTTGCAAAGTGAATAGCGGTTGCAGGTAAACCTCTTAATCCAATCAAAGCCATGATGCCCCTGGGCACACCCCAGCTGGTGCCGTACGCCCAATGAATTTGTTGTGAAAATTGTTGTGTGTCTTCTTCCGTTTCGGGTTTTACTTCCAAAACTTTTTCCGCTGCTTTTGCAGGCGTTTCAGACGATTGCCGTTTTGTTATTTTCATCTCAATCATTTGCGAAATGGTAATGGCAAGCGTTCCGGCAGCGCCGGCTATTAAACCTTTACCTACTGCGCCGGCAAATTCGGCAAGCCAAAAGCCAGGTTCGTTTTTATATCTTTTTAGTTTAAACATGTTATTTTCTTTTTTGTGTGATGATATAAACTGCTGCAAATGCAATTCCAATAATGGCTGCGGCTATCATCATCTTTTTCTTTTTGCCGGAATCTTTCAGCTTCATGCCATCAACATATTTTTTTTCAGGCAGCGGCTCATACACAGATGGACTTTGAGCTCTTAAACCCATTTGTAACACCTGCGCCAAATGCATTCCTTTGCGGTTAGTTTCCTGTTCAATTTGTTCGCGGCAACTGAAACCATCTGCGATAATTAAAGTTGTATCCCCGGCTTTTCTAACCGCGGGTAACAGCACTCTTTCACCTGCTTTTATTGATACATCATAATGCTCACCTTTTTCATAACCAAAATAACCGGCCATGCCGCAACAACCTGAGTCAAGCATATTAAAATCAAGCCCCATTTTTTTAAGCACTGCTTCATCTGCTTTCGTTTTCATTATTGCTTTATGATGACAATGACCATGCACAACCGCTTTTAATTTTAGTTTCGGAATTTCAAAGCCAGGCGCTTTTTGTTCTAAAAATTCAGCGAGCGTATAAACATTCTTTTTTAAGCGTTTTGCATCGTTACTGTTTGGAAAAAGATTGGTAAGTTCATCCCTGAAAACAGCAACGCAACTTGGTTCAAAACCAACAATTGGCACATCATTTCTAATTTCCTGTTTTAATGTTTCCATAATTTCAACCAACATTTTTTTTGCTGTATTCAACATACCAAAATCATATAAAGGTCTGTCCGCAGCATAAAGATTTTTTTGGAACGATTACTTCAAAACCCGCAGCTTCCAAAACTTCAACACCGGCTGCCAAAGTTTCAGGTAAAAAATAATTGTTGAATGTATCAGCCCAAAGAATTACTTGTTTGGTTTTTGGCTGACCATTAATCGTTGACCGCTGACGCTTAAAAAACCATTCTTTAAAATTAACATCCGCATATCTCGGCATTTTTCTGTGTTTGTTACACCTGTAATTGCTTTTGTTATATTACTTATAACAGGTGCATGTAAAAAGAAATTTGCAATGGCAGGTATTTTTGATGCAACCCTGCTCCACCAATAAATCCATCCGAATGCATAAGCAGTGCGTGGTCTTAACCTGCCTTCATAATAATGCGATAGAAATTCGGATTTATAAGTTGCCATATCAACGTTAACCGGGCAATCAGTTTTACAGCCTTTACATGATAAACACAAGTCCAAAGATTCTTTTACATGTTCATCATGCCATCTTTCTTTTAACTCTTCGCCCTGCAGCATTTCAAATAACATTCTTGCCCTGCCGCGTGTGCTGTGCTTCTCTTCCATCGTTACCATATAACTCGGGCACATTGTACCTTCTTCATGGCGGCGGCATTTTCCAACACCAACACAGGCAGTGTTGCTTTTGAAAAATCATTGTCATCATCCGTAAAAGCAAAATGTGTTTTAAGTTTTGGCGGATTATAATTGTTATCAATTCTAAGATCACTTAACTGCCCATATGTTTCTATAACTTTTCCCGGATTCATTTTCCATTCAGGATCCCAGATCAATTTAAATTCATGAAACGCCTGCATTATTCTGATCGCCATACATAATTTCTAAAAGATCACCGCGGGCCTGACCATCACCATGTTCGCCGGAATATAGAGCCGCTATACTTCACCACCAATTTGATGCTTCTATCGTAAACGCTTTGTATTTTTCCAATTCCGTCTTTTGTAAACAAATCAAACTGCACGCGGCAATGAATACAACCTTGCCCAAAATGACCATAAAAGACGGATTATATCCATACTTTCTGAAAAAATCACGCAGGTCTTTTAAATAATCGCCCACTTTTTCAGGCGGCACTGCAGAATCTTCCCAGCCGGGACCGCCATTGGTTCACCGGGCACCCATGCTGTTGCACCCAAACCTGATTCGCGAATTTCCCATAATTTTTTTTCTTCCGCTCTATCATCATACTCATGAGTTGAGCTGCATTTTCGCTTTTTTTAAATGATCCATTAATTCATTTGCTTTTATGTGCATCTTCAACCTTTGTTCCGCCAAACTCAACCATCAGCCAGCCTTTACCTTCAGGCAATAAAGGAATATCATTCGTTGAAATCCTTTTTTCTTCATATAATCAATCAGCAAATGATCTATGCCTTCCAGCGCGATCAGGCTTATACTTTAATATTTCAGGAACGGCATGACCTGCTTCAGGTAAACTATCAGGATAACCCAACACCACCAATGATTTCGTCTTTGGCGGCTCGATAAGTTTCAATGTTGCTTCAACAATTGTAACGCATGTGCTTTCAGAACCAACCAATGCACGCGCTACATTAAAACCTTTTTCAGGCAACAATTCCGGCAAATTATAACCCGGACACACGTCGCGGAATTTTCGGAAATTCTTTGCGGATAAGGTCTGCATATTTATCCCTGAAATGCCTTTAACTTTTTATAAATCTCTGCCGCTTTCCGCCTATTTGAACAATGCGCTCATATTCTTCATCAGGTGTTGCGCCTACTTTCATCTTATAACCGTCATACGTAACAATAGTAAGTGATTCTGTATTGTCTGCAGTTCTTGCACCATTGCCTTTGTTAGCAGCCATTACAGAATGAATGCCGCAGGAATTATTGCCGAGCATGCCACCTAATGTGCAATGCGAAGTGTGTGGCAGGATCAGGACCGAAAGTGAGATTTACTTTTTCTTTCTGTTGTATGGCGCATTTCATCCAGCACAATTCCTGGCTGCACCGTTACTAATTTTTTTTCTTTGTTGATGTTTAAAATCTTATTAAAGTATTTTGACATGATCCATTATAACCGCAACGTTGCAACATTGACCGGCAAACTTGTTCCGCCACCGCGTGATAACAATGGCGCTTTATATTTTCTGCAGATATTTATTGTTTGAATAATATCTTCTTCTGACTTTGGAATTACAACGCCAATGGGCACTTGCCTGTAATTGGATGCATCGGTTGAATACAATGCACGGCTGCCATTATCAAATCTTACTTCACCTGTGATTGTTTTTTTTAATTCTTTTTCCAATGCATTTACATCAACATCTTTTGAATAAGGTGTTTGCAAATGCAAATCCATTTTGCCGTTATGTTTTCCATTTGACTGTTGACCTGCTTTGGTTTTTAATTCTTCTGAAATTTCAACTTCGGTATTCATCGTAATAATTATTAGAGTTTATATTTTAAGCATAATGTTTAAAATGTATGTCATCAAAATAAAGATTGGTAATCCTTTTAGATTCATCAACTTTATATGAATCACTTTATTACAGGAAGAAAATTTTATTGCCTTGTTCCAGGAACAATAATCACCTTATTTTCAAAAGTGTTTTCGAGAGTAGTTAAAACAGAAGAAAAAAGCTGTGTAACATGTTCGAGTGTATTTTTGAATACATCTAATACTATAATAAGACAGGGAAGCTTAGAAGTGTTTTGTTGGTATGGAATATTCTTATCAACAACAATCCAGCAGTGAAAATTATTATCTTTTATTAGCTGAAGCAATCACCGTTTTTAATTCCGTTCCATTGCATATCGCGTACTGTATAAACTTCATGAACAGAATTAATAAACAGTTTTTGAAAACGTACGTCTATGTTTTCATCCAACAGTATTTTCATAGTGTGGTTTCAGATAAAAGTTTTGAAACCGCTAGCTCAATAACAGCTTCTGCCTGTTCTCTTGAAACAGAAGGGAATCCCTGCAAAAATTCCTCAAGAGAACTTTCTTCAAGATAATCGAACAATGTTTTTACGGCAACTCTAGTGTTTTTGAAAACCGGAACTCCTGCAGCAATATCCTTATCTATAGTTATGTATTGAGTTAAAACCATAAAATCAATTTCCTCAAAATTAATACTATTTCGATTTCTTCCTATAATGTCAAAGAGCTATAACATCTTGTTTAAGTAAACTTGTATGAACTTCTAACAAAGTGTATATTTTTCTGCATCGCTATATTTAAATTCAAGTCCAAATCCGGGTCTTGATAAATCAGGGAAAATATTTCCATTTTTTGATTGCATTACACCATCAAACAACATGCTTTCAATTCTTGCATGATCATAAAAATATTCGGCGATATAAAAACCCGGCAAGCTTACGGCTGCATGCAAATGCAATGCAGGCGCGCAATGTGATGAAAACGGAATTTGCTGCGCTTCTGCCAAAGCACCTGCTTTTAAAAAATTGGTGATGCCACCGCAACGTGTTGCATCCGCCTGCAAAATGTCAACAGCATTTGCCTTAAGCATGTGATAGAAGTACGGAAGATTATATGCATACTCGCCTGCTGCAATATTTATTTCCGGCTGTACATGTTCGCGTATAAATTTTAAGCCTTCAAGGTTATCTGAAGTTACCGGTTCTTCAAACCATGAAACATTGTAATCTTTAAACCGGTATGATTTTTCAATTGCCTGTTTAATTGTGTAAGCACCATTTGCATCAACAAACAAAAAAGCATCTTTACCAATTGCTTCTCTTGCTTCTTTTACCCGCTCAATATCCTTTATCGTATCGCGGCCAATTTTTATTTTTACATGTTGTATGCCTTCATCAAACCAGCCGCCTAATTGTTGCTGCAGCTGTTGTTTATTGTATGATGTAAAACCACCGCTGCCATAAATCAGCATGCTTTCTTTTGACTTGCCCAATAAATTACACAGCGGCACATCAAACAATTTTGCTTTTAAATCCCACAACGCATTATCAACCGCGGATACAGCCATCATTGCAATACCTGTTTGTCCATCGTTGCGAACAGCTGCAATCATCTTCGCGTTTAAGCACGGAATATCCAAAGTATTTGCATCAACAATAATCTTCTTTAAAACTTTTTTAATAATAATTGCTGACGCTTCATTCGCATAAGTATAGCCAACGCCGGCTTTATCACCAGCAAAAATTTCAACCAAAACTAAAGTCGTACTATTCCATTTAATAGTGCCATCCGATTCAGGTGTTGCTGTTGGAATTTTATAAGCACTAACCTTCAAATCTTTTATTGTAATGAGATCTGCACCAACCGTATTTTCATAAGTTTTCATTATTTATGCGGAAGATAATTATCAGCTACATCTTTAAAACTTTGCTTAATCATATCCCATGAATTTGCATCGCCACTAAAAATGGCAGACGTAAAGTTTTTCATTTCTTTAAACGTAATATGCGGCGGCAATGGCGGCACAGACGGATCAGTGTATGCATTTATAACCACGGGTTTTGTTGCCATCATCGCCTGGTCTAATGCGCTTTCAACATCATCAGGATTGTCAATTCTTATTCCTTCCAGGCCTAATAATTTTGCATATTCGTCATAAGGAAAATCAGGTACATCCTGCGAGCCTTCAAACTTAGCATCACCGGCCATTATTCTTTGTTCCCACGTTACCTGGTTCAAATCACGATTATTTAGAACAAGGATTATGAATTGCGGATTGCTCCATGTTTTCCAGTATTTCGCTACTGTTATCAATCCGTTTATACCAAGCATTTGCATGGCGCCATCACCAATCAAACCAATAGGAACACGATCAGGGTAAGCAAATTTTGCTGCAATAGTATAAGGCATGCCGGGGCACATGGTTGCAAGGTTGCCTGATAATGATGCTTTCATTCCTTTACGAATTACTAAATCTCTCGCAAACCACGACGCGGTAGAACCTGAATCGGCAGATATAATGCAGTTATCGGGAAGCCGTTTTGAAAGCTCCCAAAAAATATATTGCGGATTGATAGGGTCTGCAGAATTATGTGCGCGTGCATCCATTATCTTCCACCAGTCTTTTATTTTAGATTCTAATTTTTCGCGCCAGCTTCTGTCTTCTTTTCTTTTTAATAAAGGCATTAAGGCGCGCAAAGTTTCCCTGCTGTCGCCCTGTAAACTCATATCCATCGGGTAACGAATACCCAGCATCTTTCCATCAATATCAATCTGAACGCCTTTAGCCTGGCCTTCTTTTGGTAAAAATTCTGAATAAGGAAACGAAGAACCGATCATAAATAACGTATCGCAACCCATCATTAAATCCCAGCTTGGCCCGGTGCCCAATAAACCTATTGAGCCCGTAACATAAGGCAAGTCATCAGCCAGAACTGCTTTTCCCAATAATGCTTTAGCCACGCCGGCACCAAGCAATTCTGCAACAGCCATCAGTTCATCTTCCGCATCTTTTGCGCCAGCGCCGACCAGCATGGCAACTTTTTTACCTTCATTTAAAATATCGGCAGCTTTTTGTAAATCATTAAATCTCGGAACAATAACAGGCTGATTATAACCGACGCCTGAATGTACCGTGCCATGTTTGCGTGCAGGTTCTTCATAATCTAATTCCTGCACATCATTCGGAAAAATAATACAGGTAACAGTGCGCTCAGATTTGGCTATTCTAAATGCCCTGTCAACCAGATGCCTTGTTTGCTGCGGATCACTGCACATGTGCACGTATTCACCGGCAACATCTTTAAACAAAGAAATTAAATCTACTTCCTGCTGATAATTGCCGCCAAGTGCTGCTCTTGCCTGCTGGCCAACAATTGCAACAACAGGCTGATGATCCATTTTTGCATCATACAATCCATTTAAAAGATGTATAGCACCAGGACCCGATGTAGCCATACACACGCCAACTTCATCCGTAAATTTTGCATGTGCGCAAGCCATGAAAGCGGCCATCTCTTCGTGCCGCACCTGCACAAAATCAATCTTATCTTTTGCTCTGCCCACAGCGCCGATAATTCCATTAATACCGTCGCCGGGAAATCCAAAAATTCTTTTCACATTCCATAATGATAAGCGCTCAACAAGAAAATCGCTAACTGTAGTACTCATATTAAAAGTTTAGTAAGTGTACGTGTATCTGTGTGTAAGTAAGTTGAAACTTACATTAGAAGCACAAAAGCCTTGCCATTGGAGTGAAGCGAAAAAATTTAAGTTCTGTTATGTTATTTTACGCGGTAAGCTTTTTGAAAACATAAACTTTATGTTAATGTAAAAACTGAAGTGGTTGCAATGTGTTGTTGAAAGATAGCCACAATAAATGTGTGACAGGCAGAATAAAGATTATAAGAAATGCTGTTTTACAGAAGCAAATAACCGGGTTACTTTTTTAGCATTTCAATAATTACATAACCCAGCATGCAAAGGATTATAACAATAATTACGGCAATGATTTCCCATGATAAATTGGTTATTGTTTTTTTTCTGCGATTCTTTTTTGAATGAAGATGCCTGTGGAGATCGTCATTTATCTGCTGCACATACGCATTCATTTTCTCAGGTGAAGAAAAACGCTGCAAACCTTCAACAGCATCATTAACAAATGGAGAGTCAGCCATCTTTTCTTCAACACTATGCTCCTCGCCTGCGGAAGATTTCCCTTTGATATAATTCATTAGTTCATCTTCATTCAGTTCGTCATCTGCATTCCATATGTTTGTCAGGTCTTCCATTATTGTCGCTTCAATTTTTTTTCAACCAATAATTTAAGATTGCGTTTGCCATTTTGTATAAAACTTTTAACCTGCATCAAACTAAAGCCTGTGAGATTGCATATCTGCTGGTAAGATCTCTTTTCAAGGTAAAATAAATTTATACATAATTTCTGCTCATCGCTTAATTCATCAATTGCGCCTTCCAATGCCGCTAACAATTTTTCTTTTTCAACTTGTCCTTGCAGCCCTGATTCTTCTGCTGCAATCAGAGTTTCGTTTATATCGCCGGGTACAATATTATTTTTATTACGTAATTGCATCAGGCAATAATTTTTTGCAATCATATACAGCCAGCTCTTAAAATATTTTACTTTGTAGCGCTTAAGTTCACCAATCACTTTTAAAAAAATCTGCTGCACTGCATCTTTTGCGGCTTCTTCATTTTTTAAATATTTCATGCAAACACCCAACAACAATAATGTATAGCGTTGCAGCAAAACGCCAAGCGAACGCTTATTATCATTTTCATAAAAAGCATTAAGTAATTGCTCGTCTGTTATATGATTGAAGTTTTTAGTCTGCACTATGCAAAGCTTAATTTAATGGATGCATAAATAAATAAATTCCACAAAAATTATTGCCGTGTAATTTACGGGCTGCATACGCTACTGTTTATTTTACTATCCCAAAAGTTCTTATTAGCTGCTTATGCTGAGATATGTATTAAGTTCACCTGAGAATTAAAATAGCCTGCACTGTTGAAGCAGGTTTTAAAATGCTCATTTGTTTTAAAATAAGCATTGTTTAATTGAGTACTCTGTGCAATAAAAATTGCGTACCTGTTCAGTTTACAATGTTTCTTGAAACGTTATAACGTAAAATCCAATATATGAAACCAGCATTTACTTTATTAGTACTTGCTATAGTCAGTACCTGTTCTGCACAAAATCTCACAATAGATTATAATTTTTATTGCAATGGCAAGGCTGCTATACGCACAGGTGGTGGTATTTGTTCAGCTATGGCGCTGCAGCCGGATGGTAAAATTTTAATTGGTGGCCGCGGTGGTGAAAATGTAAGTAATTCGGGCTATTGCATTGTTCGTTTTAATGAAAACGGAACCATAGATTCTTCTTTCGGAACAAACGGAAAAGTAATTACATTTTACGGCGGCAGCATTCAAAGTATTCTTGTGTTACCCAACGGAAAAATTTTAGCCGGCGGTTTCCTGGGCAATGTGATGCTTGCACAATATTTACCGGATGGTACGCTGGATTCGTCCTTTGGAACAAACGGTCTTTTACAGCCGCAGTTTGATGGCATCCGTTATTCTTATTGTTATTCGTTAAAGCTGCAGGATGATGGTAAAATTGTTTTAGCGGGTAATGTAAACGGTGTAAACGCTTTGGTGGCAAGATTTCTTTCTAACGGCCAGTTTGATTTATCCTTTGCGCAAAAAGGTTATACTATTCTTTCATCAGCTTACATTGCTTTCGATCTCGCAATACAAGCAGATGATAAAATAATTATTGCGGGTCAGGGCCTTAGCGCAAATAATTTTTTGCTGGCGCGTTATTTAACGGATGGTAATTTGGATACGCAGTTCGGTAATAATGGAATTACACTTACTGATTTGAGTGACAAAAATGAATTTGTAACCAGTATTGCTTTACAAACGGATGGAAAAATTATTGCGGCAGGACGCTATGACTATACTTCGCAGTACAACAATTTTTTTAAAACAGCGCTTGTAAGATATAACACAAACGGAAGCACTGATAACAGCTTTGGCTTGAACGGCATTGCCACCCTGCAATTTGATGCAGCTTCGGCTGATCCTAAAAAAATAATGATACAGCAGGATGGAAAAATTATTGTTGCAGGTGATTATACAGACGTTTATCGCTTTCATAAACCTTCTCTTGCAAGATTTACCAGCGATGGTGCAATTGACAATACATTTGGAAACAGCGGCAGTATAGTTACAACACAATTTGGCGATTCTGTTTCGTGCAGATCTGCGGCTTTACAGCAGGATGGTAAAATTATTATCGGCGGTTACCAGATGGTTAAATTAGATACTTCGATCCTATATTATACTGATTCGTTTGTGGTTGTTCGTTATCAAACCAATAAAACTTTGCCGGTTACATTTCTTAATTTTTCTGTGAGCAAACAACAACAAAACGTTTTACTTAATTGGCAAACGGCAAATGAATTAAACAACAATTATTTTGGTGTTGAGCGTTCTTCCGGCACTAATTTCAATGAGCTTGACAAAATAAATTCCAATGATAAACATGCTTATTCGTACACTGATTTAAAACCATTGCAAGGCACTAATTTTTATCGTTTAAAACAGGTTGATAAAGACGGAAAATTTTCTTACTCGCAAATAGCAAGTATCAGCTTTAATGATGGGAACATATTTGTTGTTTATCCAAATCCTGTAAAAGATGTGCTTAACCTTAAAGGCCTGGATGCATCAGCAGATTATCATTTAATCGTACATGACATAAGAGGCAACGCTGTTGCAGAAACTAACGTACATAATAATCCGGGTTGCTCCTGGAATATTGAAAATATAAGTGCAGGTTTTTATTATTTAGATATTATCGCCGGTAATAAAACCTCAACTGTAAAGTTTGTGAAGCAGTAGACTTCACGAATTTTTGTGCAGAAACTGATAGATGCTCTGCCAATTGGTTGTTTCCAAAGCAAGAGTTGTGGCGCGTAATACTTCTTCGGTATCCGTTATTTCTTTTAAACCGAGCCCGGGGTGAGTATTTAGCCACAACGCTTTGCAACCAAGATTTTTTGCGAACTGCACATCTGTAATTCTATCGCCGATTACATAAGAATTTTCTAAATCGTAATCCGGGTTATTCATATATTGTTTTACCAAACCAATGCGCGGCTTGCGGTTGGGTGATTTATCTTCTTTGAAAGACGGGTCGATATATACAGCGGCGAAAAACACGTCTTCATTCTCAAATGCTTTTATTACAAAATCGTGGATAGGTTGAAAATCAGTCATCGGAAAATATTCAGTGCCTAATCCGTCCTGGTTTGAAACCATGATTAATTCATAATCAAATTCCGTTGCAATTAAATTCATAAATTTAAAAACATGTGGATAAAATTCAAGCTTGTCCCATGTGTCAATATTGCCTGACGGAGGTTCTTTTATTAATGTTCCGTCGCGATCAATAAAAAGTAATTTTTTTGCCATAGGCCGCAATATTAAGCCAGTTTTTAAAAACAACATCAGCCTATTTTTGCGGCATGAAGTTAACAGAACGTGATAAAAATGTTATATGGCATCCCTTCACACAACAAAAAAATATGCCGCCGCCACTAGCAATTAATAATGCGAAAGGCATTTTATTGTTTGATGAAAACGGCAATGAATACATAGATGCAATAAGCAGCTGGTGGGTGAATATTCATGGTCATGCGCACCCATATATTGCTGAAAACATTTATAAGCAGGCATTGCAATTAGAACACATAATTTTCGCCGGTTTTACACATGCACCTGCTGTTGAACTTGCAGAAAGATTAATAAAAATTTTGCCCGGTAACTTTTCTAAAATATTTTATAGTGATGATGGATCAACATCAACTGAAGTTGCAATTAAAATGGCCATCCAGTTTTGGTGGAATCAATCAGTGAACGGCCAGCAGTCAACGGTGAACAAGAATAAAATTCTTGCATTTACAAACGCATATCACGGCGATACATTTGGTTCGATGAGTGTAAGCGACAGAAGTGTTTTTACACTTGCTTTTCACGATTTGTTATTTGAAGTAATTTTTATTGATGTGCCTGCAGAAGAAAATATTTCGTCAATTAAAAAAATTATTGATGAACATGCAGATGAAATTGCTGCATTTATTTATGAGCCATTGGTACAGGGTGCAGGCGGAATGAAAATGTATAACGCAACATTGATGGATGAACTGTTGCTGTATGTTCAAACAAAAAAATATTATCTGCATAGCCGATGAAGTAATGACAGGTTTCGGGCGAACCGGAAAAATGTTTGCAAGCGAGTATATGCAAACAAAACCAGACATTATTTGCCTGAGCAAAGGTTTAACCGGTGGAACGATGGCTTTAGGTGTAACTGCATGTTCAGAAAAAATTTATAATGCTTTTGTAAATGATGATGCGAAAAAAACTTTTTTTCACGGGCATTCATTTACAGCAAATCCTTTGGCATGTACAGCCGCAAATGCAAGTTTGGATTTGTTTGAACAAGAGAATTCTCTGCAAAAGGTAAAATTTATTTCAGAACAAAATATTGCTTTTGCACAACAGCTTAAACAATTAAATGGGATAAAAAATGTGCGTGTGCTGGGAACTATTTTAGCTTTTGAAATTATCCTCGGCAATGACGAATATTTAAATAACATCAGCACGATCATCACTAAGAAATCTTTGGAAAAAGGTGTTTATTTAAGACCGCTTGGCAATACTGTTTATATTATGCCGCCGTATTGTATTACTGAAGTTGAGTTGAAAAAAGTTTATTCTGTATTGTTGGAATTAATTTGATTTTTTTCAACAACCTCTTTTAGTTTATCTAAACTTCCCTGCATAGAAGGGCCGATAACTTCATCGTGCAACATACCTCCTAATCTATCCCACGGAAGCCAGCTTAAATGTTGCTGAAAACTGAAAAAAACAGTTGTTTCATTTGGCGCGCTGTAATTAAGTTGTATACGGCACATTTGGTTTTTAACGTTTTCTCCCTGCCATAAAGTAGTTATGTATTTCGGCTTGTTATCAACGATGGTAATTATATAAGCACCCAATTTAACCAGAGAATTTTTTTCAGTAATGATGCCAGGATTTTCCTTAGTGTAAGTCGTATCAACACCATTCAGCCAGTTTTGCCACTTGCTAAGATCGTTTGTGTAAAATCGCACCTTATCTATTGCAGCATTAATATTCTCTTTTCTTGTAACAGTTACAGAAGATGGCATTAATAAACCGATTGCCGTAAATAATAAAAAGATAACAGGTAAGCTAAACAATGCAAGTTTAAAAAAGCGCATAGATAAAAATTCAACGATACATTATTCTTTTTTACTTCCAAGGCTTCCTGCAAATAAACCAATCGCAATACCGATGATCATTCCGACTTTAATGTTTTTTATTACAAGGCCCAGCACAACCCCCATAACAATAAGTAAAAAGAAACTGATTCGCCTGCGTGGATGCATGTTATTTATTTTTTGGAAGCGCAATTAAGTTAGCCATAAGCCTGTATGCACCCGCATTACCTGCAGGCATCTCTCTGAAAAAAACAAGACTTGCATACACAAAATTTCCTTTGCCATATTTTGCAATTACAAGGCTGCCGTTGCTTTGCGGCTCGTTTACATCATGCATGCCCAACAGGGCGGCAAAATGCGAATCTAACTGTTCAGCCTGGTAAGTGCTGCGCTCCTGGATCCAGTTATTGAAATCTGCTTTTGTTATTTTGTTTGGATAATTTAATGCAGGGTGATCAGGTACTAAAAAATCAACAGTTGCATTTTCTTCTGTAACTCTTGTGCGGCTGATGGTAAAATTATACGGGCCGATGTTTGCTTTTACCGAACCAATTTGATTATTGGTGTTATACTGAACAATCATGTTGCCGCCGTTTGAAATATAATTCATCAACACATCATATTTTTCGCTTAACCATTCATGCACATTGTATGCACGCACACCGGTTATAATAGCATCAAATTGTTTTAAATTGAAACTGGTAACATCTGCTTCATTTAAAAACTTTACTTCATAACCCATTTGCTCTAATGCCTGCGGCAGCTTATCGCCTGCACCAGTAATGTAACCAATTCGTTTACCAACCGTTTTTACTTCTTCCGTTACAACTTTTATTTCATCTGTTGCCGTATAATGTATATACGGAATGTGTTCGTATTCTATTGTATGCAAATCACCGGAATATGCGTTTGTATAATTATCCGTTTTTATTTTAACTGCAACAACAGGTTCGCTTTTATTTTTTTTATAAAAAGAATTCAGTGAAAAATTAAAATCAAACAGGCGGTTATATTCCATGTCAACGGTGGTGTCTTTAATAATGGCTGAATCTTTGCCCTGCACAAAATATAACTGTATTTGTGTTTTGGGTGATTCAATAAAACTCTTGACCCGCACGTGTACTTCATCAATTTTTTCAGGCGTGTTTTCTTGTTTAATGTTCGTTAATATTACAGATGGCTGTAAGGAAACACTAACCGGATTTATAACGATAAACGGCTCATACATTTCTCCCTTAACAGGATCAGTAAATTTATATTGAACGGGTCGTTCGATGGTTATATCTTTTCCATTAATTGTAAAAGTGAAAGAAGCTGTAAAAGCTGCATCGCCTTGCGCTTTGCCAATCAGTTGCTGATTGTTTACTGTAAAACTTCCTATGCTGTCTAATGGGTATTGCAGCCAGTACGGTTGTGTAACAGGCGCGGATTTATCAACCCAAAAAGAATGCGTGAAATTAAAATTTACGTCTGTTGACAAATTTGTATTAACAGATGAATCAAACGAAAGCAGTTTTACATTTTTTAGCTGCACATCGTCATTCAACCTCTTATTAATTAGAAACTGCACTGCAAATTTTTGTTGGGGAATAGCAAACTCATTACCTGTGATTGCTTCTATATAAATTCCGCTGCACTCAATAATCAGTTGTTTAACCTCATTTAATTTTTTAGTTCGCCAGTAACCTTCAGGCAATTGCTCAATTGCTTTATACAATTCAACCAAAGCACTTACAGAAGTTTCAGGATGTTCAAACTGGTAATCGTTTATAATCTTATCAACCTGCTGTTCAATATCATTGCTGCCCTGCACGCGCTGCCATGTTGTGGTAACGCCATCAAGCAAACTATCTTTAACCGCATCGCCTCCTGTAAGGGAAAAATATTCAAACGATTCTCCTCTCTGTCTTGACGCACCAAAACCCTGGCTCTTGTGCTGGCTGCGGCTTTCACCTGCAATCTCACCTGTACTTTTTCCAAGCAATGGATTATACTCGCCGATATCCGTTTTAAACTGATCAGAACTTGTTGTATTGTTGCCGCCGAAATTAAAACTGTTCCAAAGAATACGTTTTGCGTGCCAGGGTTGCACACCATGTTTTAATTGTTCAGGAAATTTATTTGGATCTGCGGCCGCAGTAAATGCTTCGTTCGCTAAAATGGCAGACGCAGCGTGGTGACCGTGACCTGCTCTTGCATCACCGGGAAAGCGCGTAACGATTACATCGGGCTGGAAATTTCTTATTACCCAAACTACGTCACTTAAAATCTTATCGTGATTCCATAACCGCAGCGCTTCATCAGAACTTTTTGAAAACCCGAAATCATACGCACGGCTGAAGAACTGTTCAGCGCCATCAATTCTTCTTGCAGATAAAAGTTCCTGCGTTCTTATTAAACCCAAATCAATGCCCTGCTCATCGCCTATTAAATTCTGGCCGCCATCACCGCGTGTTAAACTCATGTAACCTGTGCGGTACAATTTCTCTTTTGAAAAATAAGTGAGCAATCTTGTGTTTTCATCATCCGGATGTGCAGCGATATACAGCACACTGCCCAGTACGTTTAGTTTTTTAAGCTGGAGATAAATATCAGCGCTGTTATATGTTGCCGGTGTTTGCGCATAAGAAAAATTAAGTATGAAAAATGCAAGCGTTATTAAACAGAAAATTTTTTTTAAAGCCATTGCTATTGTTTAGAGGCTGCGAAGATAAGATGAGAAAAGTTTTGTGTGTAGTAATAGAGCCGTATAGGAAAGACAATAATTAATACTAACAATTCTCAAATTTTTACAACAAAAGTTTTTGCCATCCTGTCGTGTAAACTTCTGTAGTCAGTGCTGCTTACAAGAAAAATTAAATCTATTACAAGCAGGATAAACATTAATCCTTCCCATAAAAAAGTTGCGGTTTCTGTATAGCCTAACCGCGAAAATTGTTGCAAGGTTGAAATTGAGAAAAATTCCGGCTGGGTAAAAGCGTAGATGCTGATAGATAGAACAATTAAACCCGATAAAATTTGAAAGATATTCCTGATTATAATTTGTTCTAATGTTGCTTTTTGAAATTCATAGTTTACAACTTTAAGACGCAGCGCCATTTTACCCGGGGTTGCGCCATACACAAATTCAAAGAAAGGTTTGTAAGTAAATTGAATTACAGAAACGATAATGAGCAGAAATAAATTTTTCCATTCAGTTTTATTAAATATGGTTAAAGGAGCAAGTACTGAAAGTATTAATCCATCAATTAAAAGAGCCCAGAATCGCGGCCAAAAACTTCCGTATATAACAGAAAGCTCCGGTTCAGTTAGTAAATCCTGTTGTTGAAAATCATGCATTGTGCAAGGTTTAGTGATAGACGTTTCGGTGGGATGCAATATAAGAAAAGCCAAAGTGACTGTAGAAAGCAAAGTGTTTAATTTTAAGTTTTCTTTCAGTCGAACAAAGTTCTATACATTTTGAACAGACCAATAAGGCCGTGTTGTGATGGGAGCCGTAGAAAAGTAAATACTTATATTTACATCTAAGTTTCCCAATGAAAAAAACAGTGATTTGCCAGGGCTGTTGGGAGCAAATGCATGTTCCTATTCCTATCAGGGGACCTTTCTCTTATCTTTTTAAACCTTTTGGTATTAAGAAAAGCCGGATGCATCCCAACCTTTGTACTATTTGCGAAAGCATGTTTACAAAAGTGAAGAAGAAAAAACAAATACCTATACCGGTTACTATACTTTTTGCTGATTTGCGTGGTTATACCGATTTATCTCAACAGGTGGAAACACCGGAAATAAATGAATTGCTTCATTTTTTTTATGACCAGTGCTCATCTGCAATGTGGGAACAAGAAGGTATCATCAATAAATTTATTGGTGATGCTGTTCTTGCAATATTTAATTTTCCTTTGGTAAGAAAAGATCATGCATTGAATGCACTGAATGCCGCTATTCAATTGCAAAAAAATTGTCAAGATATAAAACACAAAATCGGCCTGGAAAATCATACTAACATTGGCATAGGTATAGGCATACACACGGGCGAATGTTTTATGGGCGAAGTAGGAACATCGTACAAAGATTTTACAGCAATCGGACCAGTGGTAAACCTTGCATCAAGACTGCAGGGAGCTGCCCATGCCGGCGAAATAGTAATAACCGCAGATGTTTACAATTGTGTGAAAGATAAATTTGTCAACGCAAAAAAAGAATCGCTGAATGTAAAAGGTGTTAATTACCCGGTAGAAGCTTACTTAATTGATTATTGAACTAGTCTTGATAAAAAACTTATACAAGAAACTCTTTTTAGCTACTCCTTCATCATTTCAATATTTTCATCTCTTTTATACTGGCAGCATTTAGGTAATTTTTTATAAGCAGCGTCTGCTGCTTTTATATCTTTCGTATCGTAACCAACTGCTGCAACTTCTTTTTCAATATTAACAGGCGAAGTTTTATCGGCATTATAATTTATTACAAGCATATAACTGTCTTCATTCCAGTCGGCAGAAATAGCGCCGCCTTTCTTTGCGGCTTTTTCAATTTTATCTTTGCATTCATCGCAATTTCCCCAAACTTTTACCGTATCTGTTTTTGCTTGTGCGAGTAAATTAGCAGAAGAGAAAATTAGTAAGCCAAGAAACAAATATTTTGTATTCATATTGTTTAATTACAACGAAGATAAAGTATAAAATTTTTAGGTTTGAGCCAACTATCAGAATCGAACTGACGACCCGCACATTACGAATGTGCTGCTCTACCATCTGAGCTAAGTTGGCTGATACAGCAAATGTATTAATTGTTTATAGTTCATGGCAAATGGTTCTTAGTTGAATCGCAATTTGTATTCTCGTACTTCGTATTTCAAATTTCTTACTTCGTATTTTCGCAACCATGTTACCATCTTTTTTACAGGAACTGTTTGCTAACCAGCAATACGATGAAAATAATTTCTTTTTAATCGCCGGGCCTTGCGTGGTTGAAAGCGAAGAATTATTAATGCAGGTTGCAGAAAAAGTTTCCGGCATTTGCAAAAGGTTGCGCATACCGTATGTATTTAAATCAAGCTATAGAAAAGCAAACCGTACCAGTGCAAACTCATTTACCGGAATTGGTGATGAAGCTGCGCTTCAACTTTTAAAAAAAATAAATTCAACATTTGGCTTGCCGGTTACGAGTGATGTGCACGCACACGATGAAACAGTACTGGCTGCAAAATATATTGACATATTACAGATACCTGCGTTTCTCTGCAGGCAAACAGATTTGCTTGTTGCTGCTGCTGAAACCGGGAAAATAGTGAATGTAAAAAAGGGCCAGTTTGTAAGCGGACCTTCCATGAAATTTGCGGTGGAAAAAATTAATAAAGCAAACAACAACAAAATTATTTTAACCGAACGCGGAAACAGTTTTGGTTACCAGGATTTGGTTGTTGATTACCGCAATATTCCGTGGATGCAAATGCATGATGTACCTGTTGTAATGGATTGTACGCACAGCTTGCAACAGCCTAATCAAACAAGTGGCGTTACAGGCGGCAACCCACAATTAATCGGAACAATTGCAAAGGCTGCGATTGCAACTGGTGCCGATGGATTATTTATTGAAACGCATCCAAATCCTGGTGTTGCAAAAAGCGATGGCGCAAATATGCTGCAGTTAGATTTGCTTGAACCTCTATTAGAGCAGCTTGTAAAAATTAAAAAAGTTTTATAAAGAAACGTCGGGCTTAACTTCTTCCTCAACTTCGCGGTGCAGGCGGTTTGCATGCAGCCATTCGCTGGGCAGCATTTTATATTCGTTCTTAAACGCAGCAGCAAAATGCCCAAGGTTGCTGTATCCTACCATCATACCAACCTGTTTAATAGAGTTTTCGCCATGCTGTATTAATGTGCGCGCATAAGCCATACGGTTCTTCTGATAATATTCATATACCGGCAATCCGTATAAAGTTTTAAAATCGTTTTTAAATTTAGTGGGACTCATAGCACAAGCCCGTGCAAGAATGTTTATAGTTGGTGCGGTTTTAGAAAAATCTGCAAGCAGCATATTTTCTGCTTTAACAAGCCGGCTCAATTCTTCCTCTTTAAACTGCATTTTTTTACCGGTATGTTTTTCACGCACCATAAAATTGTACAAAAACTTCTCAAGCAGCAGCATTACCCTGTTCTCCGCAAATAAATTTTGCAACGGGTGTGTTGTAATTTCATGATGTAAGTCTTCTATTATCCACCGGTACTCGGCATCCATTGGTGCAACAAAACTTTTCTTTATGTAAATTGAAAAATACAGGTTGATGAATTCTTCTGCCGTTTTAAAATCAATAAAATTTAATAATGATGGTTTATTAAAAATAATAAGCACACTGCGTATTCTGAAATTTGCAGGCAATATGCTTTGCGAAGGAACGAGCGAGCTTGATAAACGCACGATTTTTTTCCTGAGATCAAATTTATCGAACGCTAATTTTTCAGTGTGTTCAATGTTTGATTTTTCAACCAGCTCATTAAACAACAAAACAAAATATTGAGATGCCGGGTGTTGATTTCTTTTTATTTCAAAGTCTTCCTTCATGCATATATCTGAAACCAAAACAGAAATGCCTGTATTTAAATTAAAAGAATGCATAAACCCTTCACCGCACGAAGACGGAATGTTTATACGGCTGTTATCTGCACGTACGCCGCAAATGCTTCCAAATGCATGCAGAATGTTTGTGCTGTTGTATATGGTGTATTCGAGGTACAATATTTTTTAGTTAATTAGTTCGTCGGGAAATTGATCAAAATGTTTTTGAAAAGCTTTACTGAAATCTTTTACATGCGTGTATCCTAATTCAGCGGCCACTTGTTTAATAGAATATTTTTGTGTGATAAGCATTGCTTTGCCTTTTTGCATCCTGTGTTTTTGGTAATATTGATAAACCGGCATACCAAATACCTGTTTAAAAATCAGTTTTAATTTTGATGGGCTCATAGCAGCCATGCGCGAAAGCTGGTTAATGTTTGGTGGTGTATAAGAAAAATCTTTCAGTATTTCTGATTCAACTGTTTTCAGGCGCTGCAATTCATCTGAAGATGCTCTTATGGGTTTATATTCCTCTGAAATTTTTTTATAGAATCGTGTAAAAAAACGTTCGAGGATAAACATGACGGCATTGTGAATTTCAAGCTGCTCAAAAGCCAGGTCTTTTTTACGCTGTGTTATATGACTCAATAAACGTTTGTATTCCGAATCAAGAATTTCGTAATAATATAGTGTGCTTTTCAGAAGCACATTGGATATAAGCGTTTCGCCCTTTGGTTCATTAATCAGTAACTCCTGCAACCAGTTTTTTGAAAATAAAATATGCATGGCGCGTATTTTAGTATTGGCTGGTGCCATATAATACCACTCCGTATTTGCATCAGAAAAAAATAAAGCTGCTTTTGAGTTTTCAGTTTGCTCCGCTGCTTCATCAATTCGCATTACATAAAAACTCTGGTTTGCTTTTTTACGATGAAAAATAATATCCTGTTTAAGAACATAATCGAACAAAATAATCTGTACGCCGTTCTGCAGGTTTATCAGTTTAATACTGCCCTCACCTACAGCCTCTGGCAAAACACCAACATTTTCTTTTATTTTTAAATGCAGCAGACGTGTAAGGTGCCGGAAGAAGTTAGTGTAGTTAGTGTGTGAGTATTCAATTTTTATCAAAATATCTGCTTTTAAAGATATTTAAGAGGGTTACGTTTAGCAGAAAGAATATATTTTTTTATGTTCAGCCAAAAAGCCATTACCATATAAATTATCACGGGTGAGCCAAGGGTTAAAAAAGAAATATAAATAAACCACATCCTTATACGGCTGCTTGAAATACCAAGCTTTTCACCCAATGGCTCGCATACACCAAACATTCGCCATTCGATGAGTTGTTTTAGTCTGTACATGAATGCAATATAAAAAAATTATTCTTTCATTTAATGTAAATTTGCAAACATCAAATGGAATAATTTAAAAATTTCTGAACATGGCGTTTGACATTGAAATGATTAAAAAGGTATATAGTGAATTACCTGAAAAAATTAAAGTTGCCCGCAACATATTAAACCGTTCTTTAACCCTGGCTGAAAAAATTTTGTATGCACATTTATCGCACGAGCAGGCTTTGCAAATTTTTGAACGTGGGAAAACCTATGTAGATTTTGCACCTGATCGTGTTGCCATGCAGGATGCTACAGCGCAAATGGCTTTGTTGCAGTTTATGCAGGCAGGCCGCCCGCAAGTTGCCGTGCCATCAACCGTACATTGCGATCACCTGATACAGGCTAAAGTTGGCGCTGATGAAGATCTGGCAGTGCGCTAAATGTAAATAAAGAAGTTTATGATTTTCTTGCTTCCGTTTCTGATAAATATGGTATTGGTTTCTGGAAACCGGGTGCAGGTATCATTCACCAGGTTGTATTGGAAAATTATGCTTTCCCGGGTGGAATGATGATCGGTACCGATTGCCACACACCAAATGCAGGTGGTTTGGGTATGATTGCTATTGGTGTTGGCGGTGCCGATGCCTGCGATGTGATGGCAGGCTTGCCATGGGAACTAAAATTCCCTAAACTGATCGGCGTAAAACTAACAGGAAAATTATGCGGCTGGACATCCGCAAAAGATGTTATTTTAAAGGTTGCCGGGATATTAACCGTAAAAGGTGGTACCGGTGCCATTGTAGAATATTTTGGCGAAGGCGCTGATAGCTTTAGTGCAACCGGTAAAGGAACCATTTGTAACATGGGTGCCGAAATTGGCGCTACCTCCTCGCTGTTTGGTTATGATGAAAAAATGCCGACTATTTGAAAGCTACCAAACGTGGCGATATTGCTGACCTTGCCAACGGCATAAAAGAACATTTAACCGGCGATGCTGAAGTTTATGCAAACCCTGAAAAATATTTTGACCAGGTTATTGAGAATTAAACTTAGATGAACTTGAACCACATGTAAACGGCCCGTTTACACCTGATCTGGCATGGCCTATTTCTAAAATGGCAGAAGCAGTTAAAGAAAATGGCTGGCCCGGAAAACTGGAAGTTGGCATTGATTGGTTCATTGTACCAACTCATCTTATGAAGATATTACCCGTTCGGCTTCTATCGCTAAACAGAGCAATGAGCAAAGGCTTAAAAACGCAAAGCTGAATTTACCATTACACCCGGTTCTGAACTGGTGCGTTATACCGTTGAACGTGATGGTTTTTTAAATGACTTTTGAAAATATGGGCGGTGTTGTATTAGCTAATGCCTGCGGACCATGTATCGGCCAGTGGGCACGTCATACTGACGATCCTAACCGCAAAAACTCTATCATCACTTCTTTTAACCGCAACTTTGCTAAACGCCAGGATGGTAACCTAACACACGCCTTTGTGGCTTCGCCTGAAATTGTTACCGCTTTTGCTATTGCAGGTGACTTTACCTTTAATCCATTAACCGATTCATTAACCAATGAAAAAGGCGAACAGGTAAAATTTGACGAGCCGCATGGTATTGAATTGCCGCTAAAAGGTTTTGCGGTTGAAGATGCAGGCTACCAGGCACCCGCAGAAGATGGCAGCAAGAGTAAAGGTTGATGTTGATCCTAATTCATCACGGCTGCAATTGCTTGATCCGTTTACTGCATGGGAAGGTACAGATCTTAAAGGCCTGAAACTTCTTGATCAAAGCAAAAGGAAAATGTACTACCGATCATATTTCTATGGCAGGCCCATGGTTAAAATTCCGCGGACATCTGGATAATATTTCAAACAATCATGCTGATCGGTGCTATCAATTATTTTAATAATCAAACCGATGCGTTAAGAACGCACTAACCGGCGAATACGGCCCTGTACCTGCCACTCAACGCGATTATAAAGCGCAGGCATAGGATCTATTATTGTAGGCGATGAAAACTATGGCGAAGGCTCATCACGCGAGCATGCTGCTATGGAACCACGCCATTTCTTGGTGTACGTGCCATATTGGTAAAATCATTTGCCCGTATCCACGAAACCAACTTAAAAAACAAGGTATGCTTGGATAACATTTGCCGAATAAAGATGATTATGATAAAATTCAGGAAGATGATACTATTCGATATTTTAGGTTTGAAAGAATTTGCGCCCGGCGTTCCACTTACTGTTATGCTGCATCACAGCAATGGCGAATCTGAAAGTATTGAAGTTAACCACACCTACAACCAGCAGCAAATAGAATGGTTTAAAGCAGGTGGGGCATTAAATATCATTCGCAAAAAATTTAATGCAGGCGAAGAAGTTACTGCGTAATAATTTGTTGTTTAATGGAGCATTACTTGCTGGTGAAGAACACCAGCAAGAGCGAAATATATCCATTTTGCTATACTACGCCATGTTGGACTGTCCAAAGCAACTACCTCGAATGTTTGTTCCAATATTATGAACAAGCCTCCATATTTCAGGATCGGATGAATTGTGCCATTTCTGAGTTTATCCCATATCCAGGAAAATATGATAAGACTGTCAGCGAGAACGAGCGCAAACCATATGTCAGGTCTTGGAACAGATGGGAAATAGTGTCTGAATCTAAACCAAGCCGGCCATAGAACAACTATTGTAGCCAGTAACATAAGCCGTTTATGTGAAGCAGCATTTTTTCGTTTCATTATTCCTAACAGAACGAATGAAAAAAACATAATGGCCGAAGTAATGTTTCCAGTTAGCGCGGAATAGGCAATCTCGCCCAATCCCTGGCTGAGATCACGTGTAACCACATATTCCCCTACTAGAATCATTGTAACCATAACACCTGCTGCTATGAAAACTCCCGAAATCCCTAAAGTTTGATGGAGGTTATACTTGCGGTAATGAATTAAAGAAGTTTGTATAAGAAATAACACAATCCACGAGAAGGCAAAAGCGCCGTGAATATGAATAAGGAGCGGAGCTGAGAATGTTCCTTTAACCGTGGGTACAATAAACGTTTTTCCAAAACCTATCAACACCGCTAAAAGTCCAATTATGGCAATGAAAATGAAAAATGAAGGCGTTTTCCTTTTCTTGTTAATCAGAAAATTTGGTTGACTCATTACAGCGATAGGAATTTAATTATAAAATGATGCACTACGTTCGAGGCTTTGTGCAGTTGGGGAATTGACCAACTGTCTGCCCGGAACTGAAGCTAAATTTATAACTAAAAGCCGAAGTTTAGAACTACTGCCCGGCAGAATTTCGTCCGCCGAATATGAAGCTTGGATATGCACTGCCGATGATTGCTTCAACGTCGAGCCCGCTTGCACAAAACCGCATGGCAGCAGCCTGTCGTTCAATTAGCAGGCGTCACTTTTTCTACTTCACACAAAAAATCGCCAAGTTGATACTTATACATTGAATTATCAATTGCATCAGTTTTTATTTCAGGGTGTGGACTGTAGTAAACCTGATTAACTATAAGAAAAACTTCCGTTTCTGTAAGTCGTTTATATTTCTTCGCTTTTATAAAATATATTTTGTTTTCATTGATGTTTTGAGCAAGTTTCTCGTCCATAAGCCCTATGATGTCAAATTGAAGTCTATCAGAAAGTATGTTAGAGCTTAAGTTACGGTCGGTATAAAATTGCACGATTGCACCTTTTCCATGTGGATTTGATTGAACTCGAAAAACTTTAAGTGGAATATCTTCTAAATAACCTAAAGGTGCTATACTGTCTGCAATTTTAGTCAAGTCCTTCAAAGCATTCTTCCTTACAATTTCATTAGTTTCATAATTGGGATATTTCACTTTGAATATTGTATCCAAGAGCGGGTCAAGTTTCCTTACCTGTTTTTTCTCAGGTTCTTTATTATTGCTTTTATTTGGTGTGTCACACGACGAAATGATTGTTGTCAAAGTTATGATTGCGATAAGTAATTGTCTAACCATGTATTTTTTGAAATTAGAGATGTTCAAATAAAGTTGCCACCAACTCTCAAATATACCAACGCCTATTGTACAAATCCAACAGCCGTAAGTTGTATTTGCGCAACTTCACTCAAATCAACTTTCCGATTTTTTCTAAACCGAAGCTCATTTCAGTCCAAATGGTCTCACACAGCCCAAAGATGAGTTCACTTTTTTTCAGATGAACTTCGTCAGACACTTTAATTTACAAATGAACGTATTCACCCGTAGCCCAAATGTGAGCTCAGCTTTCTTCCCAGATGAACTCACTTTGATTTAAAATTGAATTCACCCATTTTGCCAAAATGAGCTCACTTTCAAGCTCGATAATAAGTTTGTCTTACATTATCATAGTGTTCCCTCCAAAAACCTCGCTTTCAGGAATATATCTTTAAGGCTAACAGAAAGAGTAGTTTATAAATACCAATGGGTTTTCTAAACGATTTAAACTTTCATTTTCTAGCTCTTAATTTATTATATTACAAAGTGTGTCAATATTCAAGTAACTTTTGCTTCCCTCATTTTATTATTTATCCGTAGAAAGTGCGTGAAATCGACTTTTGGTAATGCAGCGTCAGAACTTTCAGTTGTATAGAACTTATGCTAAAGATTTTCCCATTCTGTCTATACCGGTTACAGTAACTGCAATATATAAACGGGCTGTCTTAGTGATCCTTTTACTGCCGCACAAACCTGCAATAATGTTGCAATAGCTGCTTTAATTACTATTGAAAAAAACTGACGGAATACGGCTTTTAAAGCTATCGGCATATATGTAGAGTAATGTGGCAGACGGAGATAAGGTAATAATAGAAAAAGGCGGCTTTAAATCTATAAAAGTGAAACTACGCCGCCACAAATACCCGATGCAGGTTAAAAATTTAAATGAAGAGGTAAGAAAATATAAACAATACTATAACTGCAGGCTTCGATGCTGAAGATGTGCGAAGGGTTATGTATATTGTAGCGGCATAAACTGGCGCCACAGTAACGCAAATATGGAAATACACCCCCATTATCAATATCCAGTGGGCGATGTAAAAGTTGTTTATTGAAGCAGACTACGCACCTTAAAATAATGACGCAGAATTTAAGTGCTAAAACCGAATTCATTTCAACCTATAAGCATGCTGGCGTTTAACAGTGCAGGCTGCGGCCCGCTAAGTAATGCACAGCGTTTATTAACACAATAGTTTTTAGGTGATCATATGTTTTTTGGTAAACCGCCTTTTTCTAAGGGCGGTTTTTTATTTTAATGATTAAAATAAATTTCGGTAGCGCCATAACCAAATCGCGGATGGTATTGATTAACGAATGTTCTTACGTCTTTTTTTGTTTTCAATATGTCATGTATTTCGTCGCGCAACCTGCCTGTGCCCACACCATGTATTACAGTTAAGTTTGGCTGATGATGTGCTAATGCCAAATCGTACCATTTCTCAAATTCTCTTAATTGTATTGTAAGAATTTCAAGATTGCTTAAACGCTGCCAGTCATCTGCAAGCTTTTCAATGTGCAGATCTACAACGGTTCTTGCGGGTTCTAAATGTTCACGAATTTTGCCGGCTTCGTAAGCTTTGAATTTTTTATGAATGGTTTCCGGTACTTCTATTTTTTCTTCTTCTTGTTTTTCAGGATATTGATCAAATAATTTAAACGTAATGGTTGGTTCGTTTTTTTGTTTCATTTGTTCAATGCGCTGAAACAATTGCTTTGGTTTTAGTTTGATGGACGTTTCATAATGATCAGCTTTTGTTTTTTCTGCAGTTATTAAACTAAAATCAAAATTGAAAGAAGGATTATCATTAAAATCGCTGAACGGAATATCGTGCCAACGTTGACTGGCACTTACACCCGCGCTTCAACAATCGAAACCCGCTGAACCACCAGCACCAGAACAAGCGTCGTCACCACGCTCATCAGCGCGCAGGTCAGCATGAGATACTCACGTGGAATCCGGAACAGCCAAGGCCGTGGCTTGTGAACTTCCGTAACCTCGAGCGCTGCCCGTGCAGATTTACGCGCCGTTGCCAGATACGTCGGCCCAGCTACCGGCTCGAGATTCGCTTTCGAGGCTTCCGTTGCAGCCGTTTCTTCGACCGCCATCTCGACCGGCGCGACATCGTCAATCACCGGCACATGAACCGGCGCGGCAACGTCCTGCTGCGGCGCTTCGACTTCGCCCGGTTTCCGGCGCGCTCTCAAGCTTCTCAAGCCGCCACGCCGCTTTGCGAGAGCTTGCCCGCGGATTTCCGCAAAGCTCTCTCTTTTTGGCGTCGCTCGGATTTTCCAGCCGCTGGTTCAATCCACGCAGCGTCTCAGCAAGAGAGCTCCGTCGATGTGCTGCCGCTCTTTTCAGTGCGCTCCTGCGCTGCCTGCACGTCGGCCAGCGTCTTCTCGAACACCCGCAACCGGCGATCGAGCCGCGACACCGCCGCGGCGCTGCCCTCACCGTTCTCAGGATCGTTCGGCGAAAGCTTCGTTGAGGATCTCGCGCAGGTGGTTCTCGTGACGATCACTTTTGGAATTCGGCGCACCCAATCCAAGTGGTACCGCACCCAAGGACTTTTCGACTGCGTTAGTGACAGGCGCTACTGGCTGCTCCGCTTCCAGCGCTTCGACGACTTCCAGCGTCTCCACATATTCGACTTCATCGACCGCATCGTCGCTAACCTCTGCGCCTGCCGGCGCCGCGCTGGGCAACGCCAAAATCTGTGCGCTGACCGCGTCGCCCCGCGCAGGCGCGTCTTCCGTAACCGCTTCTTCCGGTTCGCCGCGCATCTGCCGCGCCACGACCGAAAGGTCGTCGGCAACTACCGCCTGCACCAACTCTTCCTTGCTGCGGAAATATCCGTCAGCCCGTCCCGCGCGCGAAGCCTGCTTCCAGCGCGACGTCGGCAAGCGTGAGCTTATCCGCACCCTTGTCCGCGACGACTTTGCGCGCCGCATCGAGGATGGCGAGGCGCGTAACGCTTTTATCGCGCGCCTTGGCGCGCGTGCGGTTCACATCGGTTGCCGAACTGGCTGGCATTCTCCGGCCCCGTTACCCGCAGCCGCTAGACGGGCTGCTTTCCGGGACGGAGAATGCGCGACAAAAGAAAATGAAGTTTTACCGTGCGCTAACCGCAATGAGTTGCAGTTAACGCTTTGCCAATGATTTTTACGGCGTTTGATTGGAACTTGAGCAAACCATCGGCTTAAGCCGGGGTTGCCACCGGCCGTCCGCCCGTGCGGCGCGTATGTTCCCACCGCATCAGCACAACGATCACCATGATGGTCGCCACATAGGCGATCAGCTGCGCGCCATTGGGCTGCTCTGTGTAGCCGACCAGGGTATGCAGCAGCCGTCCGGCGATGCTGTCTTCCGTGAGCAGCCAGGACGTGTCCCACACCGGCGTCGTAAGGTACTCCAGATAGCCGCCTGCTGAAAAGTCACCGCCTGCGCCGCCATGCCGGCCGCCAGCAGGGTGATCAGCCCGCCGTGACCTGGAACAGCTTGCCCGCCGGAATGGCCAGCAAGCCCGAAATACATCAGCGCCGAAACCGCCGCGCCCGCCAGCAGGCCCAGCGCGCCGCCGGCCACCATCGCCGCTGGCTGACGTGCCGCCCTGGGCGCGCGATGCCATAGAGAAACAGCACGACTTCCGAGCCTTCGCGCAGCACCGCCACGCCGACCACGACGGCCAGCGCCGCCAGCGTGCGCTCGCCGGTCTTCACCTCGTGGCCGGCGGCCTTCATTTCGCGCGCCATCTCGCGGCCATGGCTGGCCATCCAGACATTGTGCCAGGTGAGCATGCACACCGCGAGCAGCAGGATCGGCGGCGTTGAACAATTCCTGCCCCGAACCCTGGAACAGGCTAGCCAGCTCGCCCGCGAACGCCGCGACCAGGCAGGCGCCCAGCACGCCCGCCGCCCACGCCCAGCGCCACCCACAGCCGCGGTGCGGCACGCCGGTGGTCGCCGCCAGCACGATGCCGACGATCAGCCCGGCTTCGATGACTTCGCGGAAAACGATGATGAGCGCTGGCAAGCATGCACTACTCCGCGATCACCACGCCCTGCGCGGTCGCGGCGTGATATTCGCCCATGAAGGGATATTTGCCGGGCGCCAGCGGGCGCAGGCGGATATTGCCCTTGCCGTGCCCGCCACGACCTTCTCGACCTTCAGCGACGGAGGAATCGAACTCCTCCGCCGTGTCGTCCTTGTTGATGAGCATGATCATGGCCGGCTGGTTGGCCTTCACCTTGATCACGTCGGGCGTGAATTTGTGGTTCTTCAGCGTCAGCGTGATCGGCGCGTCCGCGAGCGCGGGAGTGGACAGCGCAAGTACCGCAGCCACGAGAAGCGATTTCAAGATCATCTGTCTCATTTCGTTTTGCTCGGATAGTCGAACGTCCAGCTCGCCGTGACCGGCTTCCACCATCGGGCAACGCCGCTCGCCTTGTCGACATGGCGGATGAAGCCGTGGCTGGACGGCGGCGGGATCATATAGGTCAGATGATAGTTGCCGTCGCCCCGCCATGTCGACATTGTTGGCGTAATGCGGTGCCGTCCTTGGCGGTCATCGGAAAGAGCAGGCCGGTCTTCTTGAACTTCGCATCGCCGTCCTTGGTCAGCGTGAACTTGATCGTGAGATACGGGATCCACGATCTTCCTGGAAGCCGTGCTTGTCGGCGGCAGTCGCGTGCACGTCGGCTTCGAGATGCACATTGTCCTTGCCGCCCATCTCCATGCCCTTCGGCATCGAGTCCATCTCGACGCCTGTCAGGTAGTTCGGGACGATCTGCATGTCCTCTTTGACGACAGGCTCGCCGATATAGAATTCCTGTACACGCGCTGGCGGAGAGCGGGATAAACAATGCAGCAGCCGCAGCTGAGGCCAGCCAGAAGCGATAAGACATGAACCTACCGGTTTGAAATTCGCCGCGATAATACTCGCGACTAATTCTCAATTTCAAGGCTATAAAACGCGTCATCCCGGGCAGCGAGGCCGCAGGCCGAAGCGCGACCCGGGACCCAGTTTCGACCACTCAGGACGTCCGCTCGTTTTCACCAAAGGCTCTTGCTCGCCCGCTCCGGCCACTCGCGGTCATAAACTTCGCCGCCCACCGCACCTTCGCTCAATGCCGCCAATATCTCGCCCGCGACTTGGCAGGCTCTTCGGATCGACGTGTTTCGCCGGATTCCACAGATCAGACCGCACGATTGCTCGCGCGCATTGGAAATAGACTTCCTCCACCGCCAGCACGATCACCGAGCGCGGCGCCTTCCCGTCCATGGCAAATGATTGGAGTAGCGCGACCTCGGTAGAAACATGCGCCCGGCCGTTAACGCGCAGCGTGCTACCGCTGCCCGGCACCAGAAACAGCAGCGCCGCTCGCGGATCGCGAACGATGTTGCGCAGCGAATCGACGCGATTGTTCCCGCGCCGGTCCGGCATCATCAACGTGCGTTCATCATGGATGCGCACGAACCCGCAAGTATCGCCGCGCGGCGAACAATCCAGCCCCTCCGGCCCACCCGTCGCCAACAGCGCAAACGGTGACGCTTCGATAAAGGCCCGATAATGCGGCGTTACATGATCGGTGACCTTCACCGTTGAAGCGTCGTTAGCTTCGCCGTAGATCGCTTCCAGCTGTTCGATACTGGTGATGATCGTCATGGACCCTCACAAAAATCGAGTGTCCTTAGCCGGGGGAGTCAACTCAAGGATGCAATCCGCCGCGGAAGGCCTGGTGGCGCACATTTCACGACACTGTATTGCAACCTTGGAACCCGGATATGCGTTTTCCCTCTGAGACCACTGGAGGGGGAGTTTCATGCAGAACTACAAGCTATTCGTGCTGGACGACGCCGGACGGGTGGTCGACTTACATCCCGTTTAAAACCCATAGCGACGATAACGCCTGTTCTTGGGCCAAACACGTCGCGCGTCGACGCCGCTATGAACTCTGGCATGACAAACGCCGTGTCCAGTGCAGCCACGAAGGCCCCTCAGTGCTCGATGATTTCTTTGCCATCGCGCCGGTGTACCAGCCGCCAATGGTTTATTTCGCTCCCTCCGCCATCCGATCCCACAGAGCAGTTTCGTAGCCGCGAGACACGGCCGCTGATTATTACTCGCGCCGCCACTTTTATTTCTCGAATTGACCGCGCATGACAACCACCGCGTGGATTCGGCTCTATCCATAGTATTGAGCTGAAATGCGAATCTGAGTCTTGTACTTGATTTGTTCTCGTTGTCGGGCGTATCTGTGCCGGCATGACAACTGTCCTGGACATCACCACCGATCCGCGCCGCCTGCGCGGCCGCGGCGCCGTCTCCAACGCCGTCGGGCGCTATGAAAAGCAGACCCGCGTGCTGGTGGATGACGGCTGGGACGATGGCTGGCGCGCCGATGATGACGCCCCGCCCCCGCTGCGCACCGAAGTCATCCACGACGCCACCCGCACCATCATCGCCCGCAACAAGTCGCCGGACATTTCCTTCGACCAGTCGATCAATCCCTATCGCGGCTGCGAGCATGGCTGCATCTATTGCTTCGCCCGGCCCACCCACGCCTATCTGGGCATGTCGCCGGGGGTGGATTTCGAATCCCGGCTGTTCGCCAAGCCCAATGCCGCCGCGCTGCTGGCCAAGGAATTGAGCGCGCCCGGCTATGTGCCGCAAGGTGATCGCCATGGGCACCAACACCGATCCCTATCAGCCGCTGGAAAAGAAGATGCGCATCACGCGCTCGCATCCTGGAAGTGCTGCGCGATTTCCGCCATCCCGTCGCCATCGTCACCAAATCGCCGCTGATCCTGCGCGATCTCGATATCCTGTCGGAGATGGCGGCGATGGGCCTGGCCAAGGCGGCGCTGTCGATCACCACCCTGGACCGCAAGCTGGCGCGCGCGATGGAGCCGCGCGCCGGAACGCCGCCGCGGCGGCTGCAGGCCATCCAGGGCCTGGCCGATGCCGGCGTGCCCGCCGGCGTGATGTTCGCGCCCGCCATTCCGGCGCTGAACGATCACGAGATGGAAGCGGTGCTGACGGCCGCCGCCGAGCATGGCGCGCGCTCAGCGCCGGCTATGTGCTGCTGCGCCTGCCGCTGGAGATCAAGGACCTGTTCCGCGAATGGCTGGAAGCCAACGTGCCCGACCGCGCCAAGCATGTGATGGCGCTGGTGCGCCAGATGCGCGGCGGCAAGGATTATGACGCCAACTGGAACACCCGCATGAACGGCACCGGGCCCTATGCCGAGATGATGGCGCGCCGCTTCCACATGGCGGTGAAGCGGCTGGGCCTCAACCAGCCCGCCGCCCGCTCGCCCCACAGTTCAAGCGCCCGGTGCCGGTTGGAGATCAGCTCTCGCTCCTCTGAGTTGCCCCGCATTTCCAAGGGTTTACTCTCGTCTGCGGTCGATTCAGGCCGACACGCGCCAGGAACCGACCCATGCCCATGATCCCAGACGGTAAGCCCAATCTCGTAGCGCGAGCGGTTCGGGACGCGGCCGAGCGCGCCGCGAAGGCGAAAGCCGCTGCTTCGGCTGCCGCGCCGCGCAAGAAGACCGTGAAGAAAAAGAAGAAATCCACCTGATTCGGGCGGACGCCCGCCGAATAAAATCCGGTCGCCTGCATCCACACCCTCCCGCTCCTGCATCTTCTATCAGGAAAGGTCGAGGAGGCTGCAATGTGGGATATGATGAATGCCTTGTTCTGGTTCGCCATCGGCGCGCTGACACTGGCTGGCGTCTTCGCCCGCTCCGGCGCCTTGAACGACCGATCAATCGGGGGAACTGAATATATGACGTACGGCCAGCCCAACACTTTCTGGATCGTCATCGCGGCCATCGCGATCGTGAGCATTTTCTTCCGCTTCCTCTCCGAGCACAGCCGCAACAAGACACTGCGCACGCTTGCCGAGAAGGGCATACGATCCCGCCAGAGCTTCTGGTCAACGACCCGATCTCTTATCACCGCACCGCGAACTCGTTTCGCGGCGGTATCATCCTGATGGCTATTGGTATCGGTCTTGCCATCTTCTTTTATGCGATGACGGGCGGCGGCGGTTTCGACGGCCCGATCAAGGAAGTCAGCTGGCTTCCAGCTATCGGCGTTATTCCCTTCATGCTTGGCCTCGCGCTCTTCATCATCGCGATCTTCGAGCGCCGCATGCCGCCGCCGCCGGAGAAGCCGTGAGCGCATGCCCGGCCCGAATTTGGACGATCTCGCGCTGCGAGCGGCATCGGGCGACGACATCGCTTTCGGCGCGCTCGTCCGCCACCATCAGGGCAAGGTTCGCGCCTTCCTTCTGCGCATGACCAAAGGACACCATGCCCTCGCCGACGACCTCGCGCAGGAAACTTTCCTGCAAGCATGGCGCAATATCTCGGCATGGCGTGGTGAAGGTTCGTTTCAGGGCTGGCTTACGCGCATCGCGTGGTCGCGCTTTCTGATGGAAGCTCGCAAGACAGCACAAGTTAC
>CAVWZV010000004.1:0-175055 GCA_963759555.1 uncultured Chitinophagaceae bacterium | reverse complement strand
TTTCAGGGCAGCAACGTCTATCACCGACACGTCGTTCGATGCGCCGTTGGTGGTCAGGAGCTTGTTGCCGTCCGGCGTCAAGGCCATCTGCCAAACGCGCTGGCCGACAAGCAGGTACTTGGTCACCTCGAATGTCCTGCATATCGACCACAGCGACGCGATTTGCCGGGCCGAGGGCGACGAAGGCGGTCTTACCGTCGGGGGTGATGCGCACGCCGACCGGCTGGATCGCCTCCTTGGTGATGCCAGGAATATCAAAGCCGATCTTCTTGATCACCTTGCGGTCGGCCGGGTTGATGACCGTCACCGTGCCGCCGATCTCCGCCGACCCAAAGCTTCGTGCCGGCGGGATTGAAGTTGACGAAGCGCGGCCGCTGTCAACCAGGGCGTTGTCGAAGGTCTTGTGTGTCGTGGTGTCGATCCAGTGGGGCATGTTGGTGGTTTCGGTAGTGTTGACCGCCCCCTTGCCATCGGGGCTGATGGCCATGCCTTCGGGCTCGACGCCGACGGGAATCTGGCCCAGCACTTTGCAGGTTTCGATGTCGACGACCGTCACCAGCTTTCGTCCTCGTTGGAGACGTACAGCGGATGTCCTGAGGGTGGAGTGCGAGCAGCTCGGGGTCCGGGCCGGACGGAAGCGTCTTCACCATCTCGAAGATCTTGCTGCGTGGACGTCGATGATTTGTCGTCACTGGTGCAGATGTTCAGCCGCTTACCGTCGTGGGACAAGATGAGGCCGCGCGGGCGCTGGCCGACGGGCAGGGTCTTGATGACCTGGAGGTTCTCAGTGTCGATCAGGCTCAGGCTGTTGTCCTTTTCGTTGGAGACAAACGCGGTAAACGCCAGCGCCGCGGGCGCCGGCAGGGTGAGTGCGAAACCCATGCCGGACAGACGCGGCGAAGGCGACCTGTGAACGCATTATGGAATTTCCTCCTGGGGATTTTCTTGCGTGAGCGTCGGCGTGAGCGTCGGTATGTGTGCCGCTCATTGTGTGTACGCTTGGCATTTGGTTTCCGGCTTATCGACGCCGAGCGTGTCGAGGACGCTTGATTTGATGGAGGAAGCCGTTCTGCGGCGAGACGCTGACCAGCAGCTTCGGCGTCGTCACCAGCACGGGCTAACCAATCTGGCCGTTCCAATTGCGCAGCGACAGACCGACGCCCTTGAAGCCCGCCACATCGAAGCTCGGTCCCTTCATGTAGGCGACGAGATACCCAGAATTCGGCCGACTTGGTGCGTGAGGCCGCCTCACCGACCATGCGCGTCGCCAGCCACGCGTTGTAATCGATGGGCCGCATCGTGCGATCGGCCAAGCGCTTGAAACGGTTTTGGAATTGCGTACCGCCCCAAAGCTCGATGGCCGGGTGCCAGCTCTCGGCGACAAGACCGGCAGTGCCGGCGACGGGGCGCGGGTCCCAGGTGCGATAGGGCGGATCGTTCCCCCGACGAATTGCCTTCCATCGGCGACGACCAACACGTCGTAGTCCGGTGCGTCCTGCGTGAAGGTTGGGATTTGCTGCTGCACCTGCTCGAAGCCGCCATCGGTGCGCCGGCTGCCGAAGTCGTAAGTGAAGATGCGCTCTTCGACGATCTTGGCGCCGAAGCGCTTGGCGGAGCGGCGCAAAAACTCGGCGTAGAGCTTGTCCTTCTCGGTCGGCCCGAGCACGAGCAGCCAGTGCGGCATCGACTGGAAGGTGAAGATGCGCTGCAGGCGCTCGTCGGCGAAGTACCTAAAGACACCTTCGAGAGCTTGCGGAACCCTCCTGGCGCACCAGGTCGAGGGCCGGGCGCAACGGGGAAGCCAGGTCGAGCGGCAAGTCGAAGCTTCGTTCGATGAAGCTCGGCATCTCGAGCTCGTAGAGATCGGTGAGCCACTCGCAGAACCGACCGAAGGCGTCGGCCTCCCCCGGACCGCACACCTGGCGGATCTCCTCGGTCATGGCGTCGCGCCCGTGCCGCACCCGCAGCTCGGAGCCGTCGGCGTAGACGGCTCGGTACATGGGGTCGACGGGGCGGAGGGTCAGCAGGTCGGCTCGGTCCACACCGGCGGCCTCGAAGCAGCGGTCGATGAGGTGGGGCATCGTCAACACGGTGGGGCCCGTGTCGAAGCGGAATCCGCCGCGCTCGAGGGTGCCCGCACGGCCTCCAGGGTGGTCCGCCGCTTCGAGCACCGTGACGTCGTGACCCACGCCGGCCAGGTGGCAGGCGGCCGAGAGGCCCCCGAGCCCCGCGCCGACGATCACGACGCACGTCACGCGGACCTGCGGATGGCGAGGTCGGCCAGCTCGGCCAGGGCGGTGCGCGCCGGCGCCGGCAGGCCGGCGATGGCCGCGAGGGCGACCGTGTGGTGGGCAGCGATGAGGGCTTCCACCGAGGCCAGCGCCCCGGTGTCCGCCACCACCTGTCGCGCGAGCGTCCGCCCGCGCCTCGTCCAGGTAGGGATCGCCGAGGCACGACGTGAGCACGAACTGCTGCGCCTCGTCGGCGAGGCGGAGGGCGCGCGCACGAGGAGCGTCTGCTTCCCCTCGCGGAGGTCGTCGAGGCAGCTCTTCCCGGTGGTGGCCGGATCGCCGAAGAGCCCGAGGATGTCGTCGCGCATCTGGAAGGCCATGCCGACGGCGTCGCCGTACATCCGGAGCGCATCGGTCACGCCGCTGTGGGTGTCGTCGGGTCCGAGCGCGGCCCCGAGGAGCAACGGCCGCGTGACGGTGTAGCGGGCCGACTTGAGGAGGGCGACGTGGCGGGCCGACTCCTCGTGGGCGCCCTCATCGGCGGCCAGCACCAGGTCGAGGTACTGGCCGGCGATGACCTCGCGACGCAGCGTGGTGAAGACGGCCCGCGCCCGTGCCACTGCGTCGGCGGGGAGCGCGGTGCTGTCGAAGAGCTCGTCGGCCCGCACGAAGGTGAGGTCGCCGGCGAGGATCGCCGCGCTCGCCCCGAACCAGTCGGGGTCGCCCACGCGGCCGCGGGTCCGATGGTCGGCCGCCATCGATGCATGGGCGCTGGGCCGGCCCCGGCGTGTGGTCGATCGGTCCATCACGTCGTCGTGGAGCAGGGCGAAGGTGTGCAGCAGCTCCACCGCAGCGGCTGGCCGCAGCACCGCCTCGTCGTGCTCCGCACCCGTGGCACGGTGGCCCCAGTACACGAAGGCCGGGCGAAGGCGCTTCCCCCCGGCCGCGACGAGGCCTTGGATCTCGTCAGTCACCTCGCCGAGGGTCGGGTCGATCGCCATCACCTCGGTGGCCTTGGCCCGTACGAACTGGTCGAGCAGCCGGCGGAAGGGGCCGCGCACCACCGCGAGCGCGCCGTCGTCGTGGGCCACGACCGGCAGCCCGTCGGTGGCCTGCGGCGCACCGATGGGCTCGTCGAGAAGTCGGTCGGCCAGCGCGGCGTCTCGGCTCAGGAGCCACGCCCGGGGCTCACGATCGAGCGAGTCGAGCAGCGCGATCTGCTCCACCGACCACGGGCTCAGCGACCCGGGGTCGGTCGCGGCGCGCTGGCAGAGGTCGCTCCAGGTGAACCACGCCAGGTCGTCCACCTCGTCGGGGTCGAGCAGGGCCGAGCCCTCCACCTCTGCCACCACGACCGGGCACAGCTCGTGCTCGGTCGTGCCGTCGGACATCACCGCCCGGTAGGTGAAGTCGGGCAGCGCCACCCCGGCTCGCACCACTCGGAGCCCGAGCTCCTCCGACACGCGGCGGACCACGGCCTCGCGCAGGGTCTCCCCCATCTGCGGGTGGCCGCAGCAGCCGTTCGTCCACGTGCCCGGCCAGGTCGGCTTCGTGCACGCCCGGCACGTGAGGAGCACGCGGCCGTCGCCATCCACGAGGTGACAGGAGAACGCGAGGTGGAACGGCGTGGACCCGTGGTGGGCGGTCGCCTTCGGAGCGGTGGCCGTGGGGCGGCCCCGCGCATCGAGCAGGACGACGTGATCGGTGGCTGCGGCTACCTGGGTGCTCAGCATCCGCGAACCTCTACCCAGAATTGAGATATTCTATACATCGTGTCGAGTTCTTCTCCGTCCCTGGCCGGCGGCCTCACCATCTCCGCCGTGGCCGCCAGTACCGGCGTGAGCGTGTCGGTGCTCCGCGCCTGGGAGGAGCGGTTCGGGTTCCCCCTACCCGATCGGCTCGAAAGCGGACATCGGCGGTACACGGAGCACGACGTGGAGCGAATCCGCCGGGTCGTGGCCGAGCGGGAGGCGGGTCGATCGCTCGAAGGGGCCATCGAGGTCGTCCTCCACGGCACGGTCGCCGCGGGCGACGACCTGCTCGACCGGTCGGTCTTCGCCGGGCTCCGTCGCCGGCGTCCTGAGCTGACCCCCCAGCTCATCGGTCGGCGCACGATGCTGGCGCTGAGCCGGGCCATCGAGGACGAGTGCCGCGCTCAGTCGGATCGCCCGCAGCTCATCGCCGCGTTCCAGACCCGCACCGCCTACGCCGCCGGCCGGCCCCGCTGGGACGATCTGATCGACACGTCGGCGGGCGTGCTCGTGTTCGCCGACTTCCCCCGGTCCCGCCTCCGAGCGGGCTCGCTCGAGATCGCCATCCCCGCCGGCGACCCCTTGCGGCGCGAGTGGTCGGTCGTCTGCGACGCCCCCGCGTCAGCGGCGGTGCTCGCCGGGTGGGAGGACCCCGACGGTCGCTTCGAGGCCATCTGGTCGGTCGCCCCCGACATCGTGCGCCTCGCCACCGAGCTGGGACGGCGGCTGGCCGCGCACCACGCGCCGCGCCTCGAGCTGCCCGCGCCGCCGGCCTGGAGCCCCAGCCACGATCCCGCCGCCGAGCTCCGACGCTCCACCGCCATCACCACCCGCGTGATCGCCCACCTCGACCGGACGTGACATCACGACGTCTGTGGTCGATTCCGCTCGCATGCCGAGCGTTTTCGACCGCAGACGTCAGGTCCTCGCGCTGTAGACGGGCAGGTCGAGCATCGTGAGGACGCCAGGCGCCGCGCGGACGACGCTCGGGATGGCGTTGACGACGTGCATGGCGGTGGCCAGGCAGCCGGCGAAGTTGTGGTCGCCGTGGTCGGAGCTGAGCTCGAGCTCGAGCTTCAGATGGGGGTCGCCCTCGATGAGGATCCGGTAGCACTGCCCCTGCGGCCAGTCGGGGGCGTCGTCGTCCCGCAACCGCGTGACGTGCTCCACCACGATGCGCTCCTCGCCGTCGACCACACCGATGATCTCGAAGCGCATCCCCGAGATGGTCCCCTTCGCGATCGGCCCCGACGCGATGGTGAAGTCCTCGTCGGCGCGCAGGATCTCGTGCGTCTCCTGCACGGAGTCGAGGGTGAGGCCGATCGCCGCCGCCACGAGGTGGAGCACCGGTCCCCACGCCAGCGAGATCGAACCCGGCGAGAGCAGCAGCGACTCCGACGGGTCCTGCTTCCCGAACCCCATGATCTCGAACATCGTGAACGGGTTGTTCCACGTGTCGTAGTTGACGATCTCCATCATCCGGACGCGGCGCACCTCCTTGCACAGCGCCAGCGTGTGGATGGCCAGGCCGGCGTTGCCGTAGCCCGGATCGATCCCTGACGTGTAGAAGCTCGTGCCGCCTTCGAGGCACGCCGCCTCGAGCTTCTCCAGCACGCCCGGTCCGGCCGCCTTCGGGAACAGCAGCGGCACGTACGACGTGTTCACCACGCTCTTGCCCGACGCCAGCATCCGGCAGATGTCGTCGACGACGCCGTCGGGCCGCACGTCGGAGTTGGCCGTGTAGCAGATGCAGTCGGCGTCGAGGTCGAGCAGCGCGTCGACGTCCTGCGTGGCGATGACGCCGGCCGGCGGACCACCGCACAGCTCACCGGCGTCCTGGCCCGCCTTGCTGTCGGAGTGCACCCACAGCCCCGCCAGCTCGAGCTCGGGGTGCGCAACGATGGCCGGGACGGCGTGGATGCCCACGGTGCCGGTCGCCCATTGGATCACTCGGTAGGTCACGGCGGGCAACGTACTCCAGTACCTTGCGCCCGATGGAGGCCCATCCCTGGAACGACGGCTTCGAGTGGACGGACCATGCGGGCCCGTTCCAGCAGCTGAGCGACGAGCAGGTGAAGCAGTTCGACGAGCACGGGTTCGTCGTGGTGCCCGACTTGATCGACGAGGCCACGGTCGCCGCGGTGTGCGACGACCTCGACGCGTTCGAGGCCGAGGTCGACGCCTTCCTCCAGACGCGGGAGGACGGTCGCTTCTCCATCGCCGAGACCGGCGCGCTCACGGTCGCCATCCACGCCGTCACGCGGTCCGAGGCATGCAAGGCATTGAGCAAGCACCCGGCGATGCTCGGCCTCTGCGCCGACCTCATCGGTCCCGACGTGCGCCTCTACTGGGATCAGGCCGTCTACAAGAAGACCGAGAAGCCGCGCCGCGTGCCGTGGCACCAGGACAACGGGTACACCTACGTCGAGCCGCAGGAGTACCTCACCGTGTGGCTCGCCCTCACCGACGCCACGCTCGAGAACGGCTGTCCCGAGGTGGCCCCCGGCGCCCACCGCCAGGGCACCCTCGCCCATCACTACGTCGACCCACTCGGCTGGGAGTGCCTGCCCGAGGGCACCGAGTCGACCAAGGCGCCGGTCGCCGCCGGCGGCGCGGTGGTGTTCTCGTCGCTCACCCCGCACCGCACCGGCCCCAACCTCACCGACTCGGTGCGCAAGGCCTACATCGTCCAGTACTGCCCCTCCGACGCGGAGATCCTCCAAGGCGACCCCAAGACCGGCCCCGCCACCACCCGCGTCCCCTGCGCCGCCCCCGACCGCCAGTACGAGGTGCTCAGGGCGGGCCAACCCGCCTGACCCCCACGTCTGTGGTCGAAAACGCTCGGTATGCGAGCGTTATCGACCACAGACGTTGGGGGGTTACCGGGTCGGGACCGGTTCGGGGAGGCCTTCGATGGTCTGCTGGTCGTCTTGGATGGGGGCGGCGGCCACGAGGCGGAGGGGGACGACGCCGGCCCAGACCGGGAGGTCCATGTCCTCGTCGTCGTCGATGGGGCCGCCGGAGCGGACCTTTGCCGAGCCCTCCTCGATGGGCAGACGCAGCACGAGGGTCTTGCGCAGCTCGGACTCGTTGGACGGTCGGGCCACCTGGCTGCGGCCGGTGAGCACGTGCTCGACGATCGTGTCGAAGGCGTGGCGCTTGGCGTCCTCGTCCTCGACCGCGGTGGCCGTGCCGAGCAGCACCACCGAGCGGTAGTTCATCGAGTGGTGGAACGCGGAGCGTGCCAGCACCAGACCGTCGAGCAGCGTGATGGTGACGCACACCTCCGCGTCGCGCGACGCCCGCAGCATGGCGTTGCCGACGGCACCGTGGAGGAAGAGGACGTCGCCGTCCCGCCCGTAGGTCATCGGCAGCACGCGGGGCTCGCCGTCGACGACGAAGCCGACGTGGGCGATGTACGCCTCGTCGATCACCTCGTTCACCATGGCCCGGTCGAACGTGCCTCGGTCGGGGAGGCGGCGGACCTTGGTGCGATCGGTGGGCGTCAGCTGGTCGGGCATGGGCGCCATGGTGGCAGCCGCGGTGGGGACGGGTCGCCGAGATTCGGCTAGGAAGTCGCCCATGTCCGACACGATCATCATCACCGGCGCCATCGATCTCGACCCCGCCAACCGCGACGCCGCCATCGCGGCCTTCACCGCCTGCATGGAAGCCACGCGGGCCGAGGACGGCTGCGAGTTCTACGCCTTCTCCGCCGACCTCACCGACCCGGGGCGCTTCCACGTCTCCGAGCAGTGGCGGGACCAGGCGGCCAACGATGCCCACGGCGCCGGCCCGGCGCTGGCGACCCTGATGGGCGCCATGGGCTCGCTGGGCGTCACCGGCGCCAGCCTCACCGCCTGGCACGGAGCGGAACCCAAGAAGCTGATGTAGGTCACACGGCGGGGAGGTCGCCCCAGAAGCCGGTGACGCGGTGGAGGCGTCCGTCGGCGGCCACCTCGGCGACGTCGAGGCCGGCGACGATCGGGGCGCCGTCGGCACCGTTCAGCTCCCAGGCGAAGCGCAGCTGGTCGCCGAAGCGGTCGACGCCGCTGGTGCGGGCCATCCGGAAGCCCGGGAACCCGGTGTGGACGCCGGCGATCATCTCGACGAGCTCGGCGTGGCCGGTGGCGTCGGCGTGCTGGTCGACGTGGCGGCCGTCGGGCGTGAACGTCTCGGCGACGAGCGCGGCGCGCTGGTCGACATCGGTGGTGCGCCACATCTCGAAGTAGGTGTCGACGAGCGTGGCGGTGTCGGTGGTGGTGGTGTCTGTCATGCCGCTCACCGTCGCCCAGGTTGGCTCCGAAGACGATTACCTGCCAGGTAAGGGCCAGCCCGGCAGGGGCTCGGTACCGTCGAGCGCATGACCACGATCTCCGCGCCGCTGGGCATCGGTGACCTGCTGCGCGACTGGCGCCAGCGACGGCGCCTGAGCCAGCTCGACCTGTCCAACGAGGCAGCGGTGTCGGCGCGCCACCTCAGCTTCGTGGAGACGGGACGCTCCAAGCCGAGCCGCGAGCTGGTGCTGCACCTGGCCGAGCACCTCGACGTGCCCCTGCGCGAGCGCAACTCGCTCCTCATGGCAGCCGGCTTCGCGCCGGTGTACCGGGAGCGATCGCTCGACGACGCCGACATGGATCCGGTGCGCGGCGCCCTCGACATGATCCTGGCCGGACACGAGCCGTACCCCGCCGTGATCGTCGATCGGCTCTGGAACCTCGTGGCCGCCAACACCGCCGCGCTGACGCTGTTCACGGCGGGCGTAGCGCCCCACCTGCTCGAGCCGCCGGTCAACGTCGTGCGGCTCGGCGTCCACCCCGACGGACTGGCGCCGCGCACGCGCAACCTGGCGGAGTTCAGCGAGCACCTGCTGGTTCGAGTGCAGCGCCAGCTGGCGGTGTCACCCGATCCCGAGCTCCAAGCCCTCTACGACGAGGTCCTCAGCTACCCGGGCGTGAGCCACGAGTCGCCGATCGTCACCGACCCGACCACGTTGCTCTTCGTGCCGATGCTGTTCGAGGCCCCGGGGGGCGAGGAGCTCTCGATGTTCAGCACGTTGGCCACCTTCGGCACCGCGCTGGACATCACGCTCGCCGAGCTGAGCATCGAGAGCTTCTTCCCGGCCGATCCCGCCACCGAGGCGTACTTCAAGGGCTGAGGTCCACTGGGTGAGCGCCTCGTCGAGGCGCTCGTAGGCCTGCACCTCGCCGGTCTCCATGCCGCTGGCGACGAAGGCGTCGCGGTCTTGGACCTGTTGGCGGTAGCGCTCGATCCTGACACGGGCTAGCAAGTCGCCATGACCGAGCTCACCGAGAAGCAGGCCCAGCTGTGCGACGAGAACACCACCGACTTCAGCGACCTGCGCGCCTTCTTCATCAGCTGCACCCTCAAGCGCTCCCCCGAGGTGTCCAACACGGAGGGCCTGGGGGAGATCTCGATGGAGATCATGCGGCGCAACGGCGTGACCGTCGACCTGATCCGGGCCATCGACAAGGACGTCGCCACCGGCGTGTGGCCGGACATGAAGGAGCACGGGTGGGCGAAGGACGACTGGCCCGAGATCTTCGAGCAGGTGATGGCCGCCGACATCCTCGTGCTCCTCTCCCCCATCTGGCTGGGGGAGAAGTCGTCGGTGTGCACGCGCGTGATCGAGCGCCTCTACGGGAACTCCGGCCAGCTCAACGAGGCGGGCCAGTACGCCTACTACGGGAGGGTCGGCGGGTGCCTGATCACCGGGAACGAGGACGGCATCAAGCACTGCTCGATGAACATCCTCTACTCGCTGCAGCACCTCGGGTACTCGATCCCGCCGCAGGCCGACGCCGGCTGGATCGGCGAGGCCGGCCCTGGCCCCTCGTACCTCGACGACCCCGGCGGCGGTCGCGACAACGACTTCACCAACCGGAACACCACGTTCATGACGTGGAACCTGATGCACCTCGCGCGCCTGCTGAAGGACAACGGCGGCATCACCGCCCATGGCAACCAGCGGGCCGGCTGGGACGCGGGCTGCCGCTACGACTTCGAGAACCCCGAGCACCGCTAGCCGCCGCGGAAGTTCTTCCTCCCGCCACCAAGAACGTACCGCGAAGGAGGGGGCTTGCCGCAAGCGATCCAAACGTGCTGACCATGATCCGATGACGGAGCACGCGGTGGTGATCGCAGGGGGTGGCCCGACCGGGCTGATGTTGGCAGCGGCTTTACCAGCAATGGCATTTTATTATTAAACAGTATCCCGTTATTGAATGTATAATCATACAATTCAAAAACCAGTGAATCAGCAGGAGATAAAGGTTTGAATGAAGGTCTGATAAAATAAAAACCAACATTGCTGGTACTGGTTGCAGGTGTAGTATAAGTCAGTGAATCAAGATCCAAATCTGCCGGTGATAATCCGGTGCTGTCTAAAGGAACATTATTTACAAAAACCGTTGAACTAAATACCGGCAATTGCTCACCATATTTTTTTGTTTTGTTATCAGCCGTAATAGTAATGTTCTTTTTGAGATGGTTGAAAAAGTAAAGCGCATTTGAATACGAACCATCTAATCCGCTCGGTGTTTCAGGTTTTGTAAACATCTGTACCGGCGGGTTGCCCAAAAATGGCGGAATAACAGCCGTAGCTTCCGTAGCATTGAGAATAGTTGTAGTTACCGGCATACCTCTTACTTCAACAACCGTGTTAGGCGAAAAATATTTACCCTTTAAAGTAACTGTAAAACTCATCTTGCCAATTAAAGCAGAATCTGTTGATGTTATAAGGCTGTCAAGTTCGGGTGTAGGCGCGGCAAAACTGGCTACGGCAGCATCAGCTTGTATTAAACCATAACCACTAATATTATCAAAACCCGGTGTTGACATATCCAGTGCTGTATTACTTAAAATAATTCTCACTGAATCCGGTTCAAGTACTTTGTTATAAAAAAGTTTTTTGCCCTGCAATATTAAAGCCGCAGCAGCAGCCGCATGCGGCGCAGCAGCAGATGTGCCAAAGAAATTAGGAATGCCATCATGTTCTAAATCCAGTGAACTAAAATTGATAGTTGTGTTACCACCATCAGGCGCTGTAAAATCAGGTTTCTTTCTTACCACACCATAAACAGGAGTACCGCCTGTTGATGAAAAAGTTTCAATTGCTGCTGGATTTACATCATACGCCGGTGTAAGTGTGTAACGTGCAGCAGCTACTGCCATCGCTCCCTGTGCATTGGCCTGTCCAACCAAAGTAGATGTGCCGGTTGAAAATTCATTGAATGTAAGATTACCGCGGTACACAATAAACTTGATTCTCACGTTAGGCGTGTTACCTGCAGCGCGGATAATCATAATGTTTGTGCGCGTGTTCGCCTTTACAATAAATGGTAATACTTCTATAGGATCAGCGCCCACATTCGGCCTGTTCATTCCAAACAAAATACTGCCATCATCATTGGCTAAGTATATATCAAAATCATTTAAAGCTCCACCCTGGCCGAGTGAATAAATTGAATCTTCCCATTGTAATACAATCGTATAACTCCCGGCTTGCAGAGAATCATTTTGAAGAATATCACCGCCACCAAAATTGTGTGCCTGTCCAACTATGCCGGCTGGTGCTGTTGTTTGATTGAATACTGCTTCATAAGATTTTGAACCAAAATTCCCCGCAGCTGAAAAATAAGATACACCCAACGCCTTTACATTGTTTACCGCTTTTGCAGCAAGGCCATCTTTAAAAAAAGGTGTGTTGATATAAGTAATGTCATCTGCAATTACTTTACAGCCGGCCTGCTGTAATTGGCCAATGCCTTGCGCAAAATCACCTTCGCTTATAAAACCCGTTCTAAATGCGAGTGGAGATTTCGGAGCAATATCATGTACAGTCTGCAACATCGCCCTTCCCTCGTCCGTTGACCTTCCATAAGGATAATCTAACAAAACGTCTACAGGCGTAGAATCGTCTTCCGGATTACCAATGCCCGGAAGATCACCATTTACAATATCGTTGCCGGCGGGATCGCCCGGAATAGTATTATATCCATCTGATATTACTCCAACCTTAATGCCTTCTCCCGTTAAATGAAAAGCATTGCGAACAATGTAAGAACCTAGAGATGTGTCTCCGCCGGTATTGGCAAGACCGGCGCTTGTAATGGGAGGATACACAGGCTTGCACGAGTTGATGTAACCTGCTAACACTTCATCGTTATTAATTGCACAAAGCTGGTTAATGGGAATATAGCCCGTTATGCTAAGGCTGTTCGGTCCATTATCAACAAAGTTTTTCATACCGTATTGATTCTGCAGTATGCTTAATGCATCGTTGTAATGGCCGGCTTTAGCCACCACTTCAATTAATACACTTGAATCAACTATGCGGTAAATGTCAGCAGATGGTATGATACCACCGCTAACTGTTTGGCAAAGCGAAGAAAGTTCAGGGCCAATAATATCTGAAGACTTTCCCGAAGGAGGAGGTTGATAACCCGGAACAATAAGTGTATCGGCGACAGGCGTATTAAACGGGGCAAAAGTTATATTAACACCAGACTGAACTTTTACTTGTGTTGCACTCCAGAAAGCACCGGATATAGAACTTGAGCCGGTGCCCGATCCTATGTAAATCGCCGCATAAGGTGCCCACACAGTTCCCAGCCATGATGTACTGTTTGATGAACCATTAGCGATAATAAATGAAAATGATCTGATTGGATTTGTACTTCCGCTGCCATGAACTTCCAGAAATATTCTGGATGCAGAACCGCCGTTTCTCAGGCTTGATGTTACCTTATCCAGGTTAACATCTCCTTCAACAAAAATTCGAATATTACCTGTTGATGTTCCTTTAAAATCGAATTGAAGATTGTTTGAATTTTTATTATAAATCGATTTGAAATAGTAATCGCCGGGGCCGCTAAAAGTTATTGTTTGATTGCCTGTTAATTTCATATTTCGGTATGAACCCGGTTGTATTGTTTTGGTAGTTATAACATCTGTAGTTCCGCCGCAGGTAAAATTTGTAATCGCAGGCATTTCCGGTAAGGTGGGAAGGTTCGGCGTTTTTTTAAATTCTTTACCACCTGGTTTTGGGCCGGAATAAGTTGTGCCATACGGATGCGTTACATCACCTAAAACAGTTCCACCGCTGATGTATATGTTGCCATTAACATCAATGTTGGCGCCCACATACGCATTTGAACCCATCTTAAGAATGTTACCTGTAACTTTATATTTATTTTGGGCCGTTATGCCGCCGCTTACTTTATTTCCGTTAGCTAGATTAATCGTTCCACCACTGTTAAGTGTGCTGTTAAGGTTACCGCTGCCGCTGGATGTAATAAGTTTATAACTGCCGATGCGGCCGTTTGTAATATTAACGGATGATGCAAGGTTAACAGCGTACCCCGGAGATGGAGGATATGTGCATTTATTTGTTGAACTATTTTGTCCGCCAAACAATACAAAATCTGTAATCTTTAATTGCTGGGCATCTAATTTAAGCCCAAGAAAAAGCATGGATAATAAAGCAATGAGCTTGCTTTTAGTAAGCAATCTAAGCATAGTAGTACGTTAGTTGGAAGTGGGGAAATAGGTAACTTAAAAAATAAATATACGATAAAATTTCACGCTGAAATTTTTTACTTACCGCTTACTTTTTGTGACCGATGAAGCAGCAGATTTTGTTGTAAATTTTAAAACCATTGGCACGCATTTTACATTGTTTATGCATGCAAAATATTTTAAAAGCGGATGTTGTATTAATTGGTGCAGGCATTATGAGCGCAACACTTGGTATGTTATTAAAACAATTAAATCCGAAATTATCTATACAAATTTTTGAGCGGCTGGATAGCGCTGCTGCTGAAAGTTCAGATGCATGGAACAATGCAGGTACAGGGCACTCAGCTTTTTGTGAACTGAATTATACACCGCAAAAAGCTGATGGCTCAATTGATATCTCAAAAGCAGTAAAAATTGCTGAATCATTTGAAACAAGCAAACAATTCTGGAGCTATCTCGTTGCCAATAACATCATTCAAAAACCCAATGGTTTTATTCGTTCCATTCCGCATATGAGTTTTGTATGGGGTGAGAGATAATGTAAATTATTTGCATAAAAGATATGACGCTTTGCAAACCTGCGCTTTGTTTAAAGGCATGCAATATTCAGAAGATATTGAACAAATAAAACAATGGATTCCATTGGTAATGCAGGACAGAAAAATTGATGAACCTATTGCAGCCACAAAAATGGATTTGGGTACAGATGTAAATTTTGGCTCGCTTACCCGCTGTTTACTTGATTGCCTTACACAAATGCCGCAGGTACAATTGCATTTTCATCACGAAGTGGAAGACCTGGAAAAACATGATAACTATTGGCGCATAAAAGTAAAAGATGAATCAAACGGCGATACAAAACACATTGTTACACGATTTGTTTTTATTGGTGCAGGCGGCGGTTCGTTGCCGTTGTTATTAAAGTCTGGCATTCCTGAAGCGCAGGGCTATGGCGGGTTTCCCGTAAGCGGCCAATGGTTGCGTTGTAAAAACGAATCTGTAGTGCAACAACATCATGCAAAAGTGTACGGCCTTGCAAAGGTAGGTTCGCCACCGATGTCGGTTCCGCATTTAGATACAAGATGGATAAAAGGGAAACAGGAATTATTGTTTGGCCCATATGCGGGATTTACTACAAAATTTTTAAGGCATGGTTCTTCGTTCGATCTTTTTAAATCTGTAAAATTTGGCAATATCAAACCTATGGTGAGTGCAGGTTTACATAACATTCCGCTTACCAAATATTTAATTGAACAGGTGCGCTTATCACCGGCAGAAAGACTGGACGCATTAAAAGAATATTATCCTGATGCAAAAATGAAAGACTGGGAAATGGTGATTGCGGGTTATCGTGTGCAGGTGATTAAGAAAGATGAAGAAGAAGGTGGCGTGCTTGAATTTGGAACAGAAGTAGTGAGTGCAGCGGACGGCAGTATTGCTGCTTTGTTAGGCGCTTCACCAGGCGCTTCTACTGCGGTATCTATTATGCTTGATTTATTGAAGCGATGCTTTCACGAAGAAATGCAACAAGCGTCATGGCATGAAAAATTGAATGCGATGATACCTTCTTATGAAAAAGATTTGGGCAGGAATGAACAACTATTATCACAGGTAAGAAATTATACAGGAAAAGTTTTAGGATTGAATGTTGCGTAAAGCGCAACGATGCTTAAGATAAAATCAGCCATGGCTTGTATCGATACAACAAACCAGTAGCGATCAAAAAAATTGTAATTAAGTCTCACTTAAATTTTCTTCTGTATGCTAAAGGTGATGCACCTGAAACTTTACTGAATATATACCTGAATGCTTTGGCATCACTGTATCCAGATTCATACATAATTTCATTTACAGTCAACCTGTTTTCTTCCAGTAACTTTTTAGCCGCTTCAATTCTTATCTTTTGAATATATTCTTTTACTGTAAAATGTGTAGCTTGTTTAAACCTTCTTTGAAAAGTTCTTCTGCCAAGATGAACTAATTCTGCCAGGTCATCTATAACCAACTTTTCTCTAAAGTAAATTTCAATATGCGCCTGTACGGCAAGCATCGCGTCATCGTTATGCGATTTACTGCCTTCAAAAATCATAAACAATGATTGGCTGTCCCGGTTTCGTTCTACTTCAAAATACTTTGAAGCCCAGATAGCTGTTTCTCTGTCGGTATATTTTTCAATGAGATAAACCAGCAAATTCAAGTACGAAGTAGATCCGCCACTGGTATATAATCCATTATGATCGGTAATGATTTTTTCGTCTACCAATTGTATTTTGGGGAATAGCTTTCTAAATTCATTAGATGATTGCCAGTGCGTAGAACATTGTGCGCCATTTAGCAATCCTGTTTCGGCCAATAAGAAAGAGCCTATACATAAACTGGCAACTTCTGCTCCCTGTTTAAATTGTTGATTAATCCACGGTACATATTCTTTGTTCAAAAGAATACTATTTTCCAAATCACCACCCATGGGTGGAATAATAATCAAATCAGTTTTCTTTAACTCATTGGTAGTTACGTCTGCCTGTACAGTGAATGTGCCATCATTTAACTTCATTTCTTTTTGTAACCCAACCAGCTTCACGCTGAACCTAGGCGGCTTGCCCGACAGTTTCAAAAATTCATTTACTGTGTTAAATAAATGCCTGGCATTGCCAATAGCCGCAATAAGTGCCTGATGTGTAATTAAAATAGTTACCCGTTTCATAGTCAAAAATTACATGCACATAAAAATGGCACAATGCACCATTAAGATTGGCACCTTTAACCATTTTTCGCTTTGTCGGGTGATTTTACTTTTGCCGAAAGAAATAAAAAACATTTACAGCAACAATTAAAAGTATGAAAAAAATAATTTTTTTATGCCTGGTCTTAATTATTACTTCAGTCAGCATTATAGTAATACACGAGGTGAAAGCGTCAAAAAAAGCGATGGAATTAGTTCATCATAAATTTTCTAAAGTAGAAAATCCGGCTTCTTTAACTACAGCGATTGTTGCCACGTATTCAGCATTCTGCCTGATATGTAAAGGTGAATAAGCTACCTATCTCAACACAGTTATTCAGCATATTTCCTACAAGCAAGAGAAAGTTTTTAAACAACACATTTTAATTAAACACAATGAAAGTATTAAGATCAGTTTTCTTAACAGCATGTATTATTATGTTCGCTGCAAAGAGCCAGGCACAGGAAATTACGTCATTCAAAGGTCTGGGAGGCGAAGAATTTTACGTGGACAAAGTGAAAATCAGCGGAAAGCAAATGGATGATTTAATGGCGAAGCGTACAATTACCAAAACGTATTGGCAGAAGAAAAAAAATCAAATGTTAGTCGGCCTTATTGCAGGCACTGCCAACATAGGTTCTACAGTTTGGTGGATTGTAAATTCAAATGATGATAAAAATATTGCGGGTCCGGCAATTGCCACAGCAGGTACGGCTATTATTGCAGCGATATTTAACCTGGCCGGAAACAAAAACAAGAGGAAGGCTATATTGGAATATAATGATGCGCTTGATAAAAAAACCACGTTTAAATTAGTGCCTGCCAGTGGCGCGAATGGAATAGGTTTAGCCCTAAAGTTTTAACACTAGCTGTATTATCGGAATATTCTCATATTCTGGTGCCGCTTTTACATATGAAATAAAAGGCGGACGCATTGAAAAGATGTTCGCCGTTTCCAATGACGTTGACCGAGCCGGCGCGAACCAACTGACAGTAATCTTATATGGCGCAGGTTGTATCAAACATGCAGATGCCACATCATCGATTATTTACCGTACAATTTATTTAAATCATACATCGGGTAATGTTGAAGTCACGCGCCATGCTTTATCTTTTTAAACAATTATTTTCCCGTGCGGATTAAATCAATAAATCGTCTCCATGCGATCTTAGGAACGAGGCGGCGCTGCTTAGCAGGAATACTGTCATCCATCATTTTTTTTGCAAGCTTTTGTGTTTCTTTAGATGCTTTACTCATATGACCAGCATCATAAGGTGGATGCGGATCATATTCAATAACCAATTGGATTGCTTCAGCATGTTCGCGTCCGCAAATCTCGCCTGCTAACCACAGTGCCAGATCAATGCCTGCGGATACTCCTGCTGCAGTAACAACCTTTCCTGACCGTACAATGCGCTCTTCTGCCTGCGGCTTAGCACCCATAATCTTAAGTACGCCCATCTTATACCAATGCGTTGTAGCGGGCAAACCTTTCAAAATACCCGCTGCCCCTAAAATCAAAGCACCGGTGCAAACAGACGTAGTCCAAACGCTCGTCTCGTGTACCTGGCGGAGCCAGTCTAAAATTTCGTCATCAACCATTTGCCCGGGAGTAGTTGTGCCACCGGGCACAAGCACAAGTTCCGGTGACGGAGTTTCTGCTATTGTATGCGTAATCCCCAACAAAAGTGTATTGCCTTCGGTGATCACTGGTTCTGTTTCTTTGCCGACAAACCGTACTTCTGTACCAGGCATACGCGACAATATTTCCCATGGCCCAACCGCATCAAGCGCAGTTGCACCAGGGTACAGAAGGATTGCAATTTGAAAGGGTTTATCTTTTTTTTCCATGTTACATCTGGTTGATTCTTCTTAACGATAGTTTACTGAGGCGGCCTCATGCTCTTTGATTTTTAGTATGATGTTGAGATTATATTGTAATCATGATTAAGAGAACTTACAGTCACATCAACTTTCGTTTTAAAAGATATTTTGAAAGATCGCACTAAAACTTTGCCATAAGCATCGCTTAATACAAACTCCAACAGGCCATGTACTAAATTTGAGGGAACACTGAAAGTTTTATGAAAATTTTTGTCAAAATAAAATCCTTCGAACAAATTCTTACGATTTTCATCAAATACCTGGATGGTTAATTTTTTTCCGGCAGGATTAGGGTGTGAAACAATAAACAGTATTGTTCCGTCATTTGAACTCAAATATGTTATCCAGTCGTTTCCCGAACCGTTATTACTGTTTTTTATTTGTGCGTTTGCGGGCACAAAGGCCGTGAATAACAAGGAAAGCACTAACAATATTTCCAACCCGCGATTAATTTGCTTTTTCATGTAATTTAATTTTTTGATTACTGTTTGCAGTAAAATTATTTGGGAAACAGGCGTTATAATTATAGAGTAGAGCAGGTGAACACAGGTGTCGTCAACAGGTAAAAATATGTCGATGTTACATGCATAGCCTATGTCTATTTACATCAATGGCGAGTTTATTATTTCTTCCCCGCCACTAATTCAACTCTGTTAAGCTGATTTTAAAAAAGCATTTATTACTCCTGTTGCGAGTTCATCACATTTATTTTAATTAGCTGATTTCATTTGTAAAGGATGTACAGCAAATAACTTTGCATTCGAAAAAAATATATTACACCTAAAATTTTTTTACTATTACGATGAAAAACGAAATCTCACTCGCTCAATGGGCGTTGATTGAAGAAATAAGAGCCGGTAAGTTTAAAACACTGGATTTTCCAAAAATTGCAAGAGACGATTTTGATTTAAACGGAATTGAATTTGTAAACACATTGTTTGAAGTTCCTACCATTGAATATTTAAACACTTTAAAAAGAAATGCTGCTGATGTTGATGTGCAAATGATTTTAATTATGGTAGATGATGAAGGAGACGGATGTGCTTCCACAGAAAAAAAACGTAAACAGTTTGCGGTTAATCATCGTAAGTGGATTGATATAGCAAATTATTTAGGTTGTCATGCAATCCGAACGAATTGCAGAGGTGAAGCAAATATTAATAAAGATGAAGCGCTGAAGTATGCAGCAGAATCTTATCATCTTTTATTGGAATATGCAACTGAAGCCAACATAAAAGTGCTGATAGAAAATCATGGCGGCGTTTCAAATGATGCGGATTTTATGATTGCATTAATGAAAGAAGTTGACCATCCTTTGTTCGGTACTTATCCCGACTGGCGTGAACCTGATGATGATTTTGATAACTTTTCTTATTTACAAAAAACGCTGCCTTATGCAAAGGGAATGTCTTACAGAAATCAACCCACCGAAGAACTTACTGCAAAAATGATTACGCTGTGTAAACAAAACGGTTATCATGGCTGGTATGGTATTGAATCAAACGGAAGAGAAGCTGTTAAACAGGGAAAGACGTTATTGAATAAATATCTTTTTGGTGAATAAAGAATGATTGTATCATGAATTAGATAGCAAATAAAAGCCGTGCCTTATAAAAAATTAGAAAAACCTTATAATTTAAAATTTTTATTTCTTTAATTAAAACGTGCAGATTTATTTTATAAAACCTCAAGGTTGGCTTCAATAGAGAATGCAAGAACTGGTAACGCAATGTTCATTTTAAAAAATAATTTCTTAAAATCTATTCGTGTTGTAATGCTTGCTGTAATGTTCACGGCATGCAGCAAACCACAATCGTTTGAATACCGCGGCATGCAAAATTTGAAAATTGACAGCGTGGGTTTAACCAAAAGCAAGATTAGTTTAGAACTTGTTTATTTTAATCCAAATAACTTTGGGGTTAACTTAAGAAACGTAAACTGCGATGTATATGTTAACCACAACTATCTTGGAAAATATATGTTAGATACGCTTATGCACATCGCTAAAAAAAGTGAGTTTGCCATTCCATCAAGTATGCATGTGGATATGAAAAATATTTACAAAAATTCTTTAAACACACTCTTATCAAGACAAGTTTTGGTAGAACTGCATGGCTCAACCAGGGTAGGCAAAAGTGGAATTTATATTACCGTTCCATTTGATTATTCTGCGATGGAAACATTCAGCCTGTTTTAATCTATTGTTTTATGACGGCAATCGCCAGTAAAATCCAACCGCCAATAAAACAAAGGCCGCCAACAGGTGTTATTGCACCCAGCCAATTCATTTGCTGATTGCCTGATGCTTTAAAATAAGTAAGTAAATAGAGTGAGCCGCTGAATAAAATAATTCCCGCAATAAATAATCTGCCGCTCCAGTTAATTAAACTGCCAGGAAAATATTGCGCCAATATTCCGGCAGCCAAAAGCGCAAATACATGATAAAACTGGTAACGTACTGCAGTTTCAAAAATCTCCAAAGCGTCAACAGGCAATTTATTTTTTAAAGCATGCGCGCCAAAAGCACCCAGCATAACAGATAATGCGCCAAGTAAAGCAGCAATTATTAAAAATGATTTATTCATGTGAAATTATCTCCAGGAATTTTTGCTTGTTAATGTTATCATTTAAATGATATTTTGCCTTCGCATAAAAATCGCTTCTTCTTTTACGCATATCAAAAAGAAAAGCGTTTAAGTTTTCATCTGGAATATTTGCAATTAACGGGCGATGAGATTTTTCTTTTAGCAATCTTTTCTCAATTACTGCAATGGGTTCATCAATCCAAATTGTAATTCCGCTTTCATTCATCCAATCCATATTTTTATTAAAGCAGGGTGTACCGCCGCCAACAGATAGAATAAATGGACCTTTATCTGAAAAGCTTTTTAATATTTCAGTTTCTTTATTTCGAAAATAATTTTCACCTTTTTCTGCAAAAATTTGTGCAATGGTTTTTTGCTCGGATTTTTCAATTGCATCATCTAAATGAAATGATGGAATCTTTGTTATGCTGCTTAATTTATCAGCCCAAAAACTTTTACCGCTTCCCATTAAACCCAACAAAAAAATACAACCAGGATTTTCTGAATTTAAACGATGATGATGAAAATTTGTTTGTTCCATTCTCCGTTTTCTTTAAATCCTTTTCAATCGAAAAATCATGGTTCTATTTAAACGCATTAAAACCCGTTACATCCATTCCTGTAATTAATAAATGCACATCATGTGTTCCTTCATAAGTAAGTACGCTTTCCAAATTCATCATATGCCGCATAACGCTGTATTCGCCCGTAATGCCCATTCCACCTAACATCGCCCTGGCATCTCTCGCGATATTTGCGGCAATTTCGCAACTGTTTCTTTTAGCCATACTAACCTGCGCAGGCGTTACTTTTCCTTCATTCATTAAAACACCTAAACGCCAAACCAGTAATTGCGCTTTCGTAATCTCAGTAACCATTTCTGCGAGCTTCTTTTGTTGCAACTGAAAAGCGCCAATCGGCTTATCAAACTGAACACGTTCTTTACTATAGCGTAATGCGGTATCATAACAATCCATTGCAGCGCCTAATGCACCCCATGAAATTCCATAACGAGCTTTGGTTAAACAGCCCAGCGGCCCCTTCAATCCTTTCACGTTTGGAAAAATATTTTCTTTTGGTACACGCACATCATGAAAAACCAATTCGCCGGTAGCGCTTGCACGCAAACTCCATTTTCCGTGGGTAGTGGGTGTTGAAAAGCCTTTCATGCCGCGTTCAACTATTAAACCTCTTATTTCATCCTGTTCATCTTTAGCCCACACAACAGCAACCTGTGCAAATGGCGCATTGCTAATCCACATTTTAGCACCGTTTAATATTACATCATTTCCATCTTCCCTGAAATTTGTAATCATGCCTGCGGGGTTACTACCGTGGTCTGGTTCTGTTAATCCAAAACAACCAAGCCATTCCCCGCTTGCTAATTTTGGTAAATATTTTTTTCGTTGTTCTTCGCTTCCATAAGCATAAATAGGGAACATTACCAAACTGCCCTGCACGCTTGCTGTTGAACGCACACCGCTGTCTCCGCGCTCCAATTCCTGCATCATTAATCCATAACTTATATAATCCAATCCGCCGCCGCCATATTGCTCAGGAATAGTTGGACCAAAACAACCCAGTTCACCTAATTGCTTTACAATAAATTCCGGGAACTCTGCACGCTGCGCATAGTCTTCGATAACAGGTGAAATTTCTTTTTTTACGTAACTGCGCACTGTTTCACGCACCAGTTTTTGCTCTTCTGTAAGTAATTCATCAACCAGAAAATAATCAGGTGATTGAAATATATCTGTCCTGGAAGCCATCGCTTGATTTTTATTTTAAATTTTAAAAGCGCGGCAAAGGTAAACAGTTAATTTTTGTTGATTTATTTAAGTTGACAAGAAATCTGTTTTGGTAATAATTCTCAGGTGCTCAATGGTAATTGGTTTTGTAATGTAGCCGCGCACATAATTGCATCTTTTTGATTTTTCAGCATCTTCGGTTGACAAACTTGAGGAGAGCACATACACAGGTATATTAATTTTTGCAGCGGCGGCCCATTTTTCAAACCATTTCAAAAATTCCCATCCGCTCATAATGTGCATGTTTATATCGAGAAAAATAATATCGGGCAGTGCATCTGCACTATCCAGCAGGTAGTCTTTTGCCTGTTGCCCGTTTGAACAGGAAATAACTTCATCACAAAAATTACTCACCCGCATGGTGCGCCTGTAAATTGTGATAGTTATTGTATCATCATCAACAAATAAAACTTTTCTGAATGTACCCATAAGACCAGTTATTTTTCTTCAACAGCTACAAGATCATTCATATCTATATTTATTGGTAAAGTGCCTATCTGCACTACTGCTCTCTTGCCACGAATTTCTTTAACTTTTCCAACTTGATGGTTTTTTTTCATTTTTACTTTCGAGCCAACTTCGATTGGTGTTTGCAACTCCCTGTATTTTGAATCAATTTTTTTTGCCAGTTTATTTACAACATGCTGTTCTTTACGCTTGAATAATAATTCCTGCAATTGTTTTATCACATCATTCTTATTTTCAGACTTCTTCCAGTCGAGTACAATTTGCCGCAGTTTGCGTTCGGTGTCCTTAAGGTAAGCAATTCGTTCTTCAGTAACTTTGTTTTTTTGCTGTAAAACTTCAACCTGCTGGCGGTGTTTTTCTTTATCAAGGTCAACTGATAATTGTTTTTTCAGTGTTTCATTTTCGTGCATTAATTTTTTTAATTCCTGTTTTTCTTTATTTAGTATTTGCAAATCCTGCTCTGTTCTGTTGAGTAATTTATCCAGGCGAAAGTGATTTTCATCAACTAATTTCTTTGCATTATTTATAAGATGTTTTGGCAAGCCGATGCGTTCTGCGATTGCGAATGTGTAGGAACTGCCGGGTTTACCAATATTTAATTTGTACATGGGTTGAAGATGCGTTTCATCAAACACCATTGAACCATTAACGATACCGGGCGTATGATTGGCCATCACTTTTAAATTAAGATAATGCGTGGTTACTATACCAAATGCATGACGGTGATTTAACTCATTTAAAATAACTTCTGCAAAAGCGCCGCCCAGGTTCGGATCGCTGCCACTGCCTAATTCATCAATAAAAAATAAAGTTTTTCCATTTGAATTTTCAATAAAATATTTCATGTGCAGCAGGTGCGAGGAATAAGTGCTGAGTTCAAACTCTATACTTTGCGTATCGCCGATATGAATGAAAAGCTGTTTAAAAATTCCAAACTCAGAATCAGGATGCACAGGCACGAGTAAACCGCTTTGCAGCATTAACTGGTTAAGCCCCATGGTTTTCATCGTAACTGTTTTGCCGCCGGCATTTGGCCCACTGATAACAAGTATGCGATTTTTTTCATCAAGCTTTAACGAAACAGGAATTGTTTTTCTGCCTGATTGCTTATTGTATAAAAGCAAAAGAGGGTGATACGCATCTTTCAAATCAACAATTGCTTTGTCTGCTATGTTTGGATAATTGCCATTCATTTCTATTGCAAGCTTTGCTTTTGCTTCAATAAAATCATACTCGCCTGCAATTATCATCCACGCATTCAGCAAACTGCTGTAAACAGACAGTGATGCGGTTAATGTTTTTAATATTCTTTGTATTTCCTTTTGTTCTTCTTTTTCAAGCGAAAAAACTTCGTTGTTTAATTCAATCGTTTCTTCAGGCTCGATGTAAGCGGTTTTTCGGCTATCACTTTCGCCATGCAAAATGCCTTTTACCTGTCTTTTAAATTCTGAGAAAACGGCAACTACTCTCCTGCCGTTGCTAAAACTTTCGTCTATTTCAGCGCTATAACCGGCACGGTTTAAACGTGCAACAGTTTTTTCGAATGCACGTCTTAGTTCATTACGTTTGCGATACAGATTCTGCCTTATTTTTTGCAGTTCTTCGCTGGCATTGTCTTTTATATTTCCTGCATCATCAAATATTTCATCAATCATCTGTATGATTGATTTTTCATAATAACTATCTTCTAAAACCTTTGCAAGTGCTGCGTACGCAATTTTTTTTTCTGCATCAAACCAGCGGAAAATTTTTTCAGCATTTACTGCCAGCAGGCGGATGTGCATAAAATCTTCCGGCTGCAAAACGCCGCCTTCAATACTTAATAATTTTAATTGGCGTGTAAGGTTTAAAGTAAAGTTATTAGGAAAAGACTGGTGCTGCTCTAACAGCAATTTGTACTCATAAGCCTGTTGCAGTTGCAGCGTTATAAACTCTTTTTTTGTATGAATGCGAAGCCGTGCAGATTTATCCTGTGCGTATTCTGTTTCGCATCTTGATGAGAGAAGTGATTTTATTTTATCAAATTCAAACTGCAGTTCGGCGGATTCAGGATATAATTTCATTCAATAAAAAGAAATTAATACGCAAATATAAGATTATAGTACGGCAGCAAATAGTCGTGTTTTTAAACCGGATAGAAACAATCTAAAAAATTATTTGGGCACCGCACTTTCTATAAATGAAGAAAAATCGTTTTTTAATTGTGCCAGCGATGGTTTGTTTATATACACCATATGCCCGGCCTCATAAAAAGTAAAACGCAGGTTTTTGCGAATGTCATTTTTTAAAAACATGTGTGCCACCACGTTTTCCGTGGCGAAATATGGCGTTGCCATATCATAATAGCCTTGTGCTATCCATACTTTCAAAAAAGAGTTTTTCGTCATTGCTTCGCGCAGGCTTTCTGCAACGTTTAAATAACGATCGTTGCTTAACGGCCAGTAGCCAACTCTGCCGGTAAGAATTTCGTAGGGCAGCTCGCTTGCAAAATTTAAATCACGTTTTATATAATCGTTTACTGCTGCAGCAAAGGGGCCATAAATTGTTTTATCATAACTTGGATCATATTCATATTCTTCACCGGCTTCATCGTAATCGTAACCGGTAAAACGGCTGTCTAAACGGCCTACAGTTAAGCCTGAATCTCTTAATAATTCTTTATTAAATCTGCCAACATATAAACGCAGGTTCGATTGAAGAATATAATTTTTCGACAAGCCGGTGTACTGCTGCATTTTATCTGCAATACCATTTTTTTCTGCATCTGTTATCGCCTCACCTTTCAATAAAGCTGATGCATATTCATTCATTGAAAAATTTTCTACTTCACTTAATAAAGATTTTAAATCTGAATATCGGGAAGACAATTTGTGATGATACCACGCAGTTGCAGCAAACGTTGGCAACTGCAAAGGAAACGGACGATCGTTTCCGCGATCCGTTTCATCGGCACCAAAATCAAGAATGGCCGAGATCATTATTACACCATTTAAATACATGCCATAACGCTCCTGCAAATAATTGGCAACGCCGGCGGAGCGTGTGGTGCCATAGCTTTCGCCTCCGATAAATTTCGCCGAATTCCACCGCGCATACTTTGAAGCATATAAGCGGATAAAATCACCAACAAAGCGGGTATCGTTTTCAAAACCGGTAAACTCACTTTTATCAGAGCCTTTTGCGGGCCGTGTAAAACCCGTCATCATCGGGTCAATAAAAACAATATCTGTTTTATCAAGCCATGAATAATCGTTATCAATATATTTAAAAGGCGGTTGCTGCATCTCCCCTTTATCGCTTAATACAACTTTTTTTGGCCCGATAGCACCCATGTGCAACCATACAGAAGAGGAACCCGGGCCACCGTTATAAGCAAAAAGTATCGGGCGTTTTTCTGCTTCTTCACCATCTTTTGTATAAGCAATAAAAAAAACTTTTGCTTTAAGTGAATCGTTTTCATCCTTCATCATCATAAAGCCAGTAGTAGCAGTATAATTAATAAGTGTGCCGTTTAACTTAAGCTGGTGTTTTGTAACAACAACATTATCGTCGGGTGTTGTTTTATCCTGTGCATGAAGCAATAAAATTGAAAGAAAAGCAATAGCAGTAAGTAGTGTTTTCATGCCTGCTAAGATAAAGCCCTATTCTGAACCAGAATTTCTTTTAAAGTCGCCGCGCTTCCAGGCTTGTATAAATTCTGCCCATGCTGCAGGATTAAAAATATTTTGAGGCGGTACCTGGCCCGAGTAATATGATTTTGCTGCCTGCTGGCGTACCTGCGTATTATATGCTTCGCGCCCGTCGGAAGGCAGTGACATGAGCAATGCCTTCCGCGTTGCTTCATCATTATTTTTACGCGCAATTTCCAAAGCATCGGCAGGCACATCTGTATTTACAAAATCTCTTTCAAACTGTGAACGGCTGGGGCGTGGTTTTAAAACCATTGCGGGCAAATATGCAGTATCATTTACCATTAACTGAATAACATCGTACATATTACCTTTTAAATCTTTTGGAATCACTTTTACTACATCTTTAAATCCAATACTCGAAAAGCGAACGGTATCACCTTTTAAAACACCAATTGAAAATACGCCCTGGCCGTTTGTGATGGTGCCTCTTCCATCACTTTCATCAATAACACTGGTGGCATCAAGTCCGCGCAAGCTGTCAGCACTCATAACAACACCATATAATTGTACAACGGTATCTTTTTTTGCGGGTTGATTTTGGGCGGAACTTTTTAAACAGAAAAAAATCATTCCTGTAAAAAGCAAATATTGTAAAGCTTTATTCATCCAGTTTATAAAATCAATTTCTATGCAAAGAAAATAATAGCTTAACAAAATAAACCATAGAGGCAGTTAACTTTGCACCCTTAAAACGTTTTTAACAAAAATATGGATGATGACTGAAAATGATATTTTAAAGGCACTGAGTAATGTAAAAGAACCTGACCTTCAAAAAGATATTGTTACGCTTAATATGGTAAAAGACATCTCTGTTCAAGGAAACGTTGTTTCTTTTACCATCGTACTAACTACACCCGCCTGCCCTTTAAAAGAAGTGATGCGCACAGATTGCATTAATGCAATTCAGCAAATTGATGAAAGCATAATTGTAAACATAAATTTTACTGCACAAACAACGAGCAAACGCACCGATACAAAAGCAATTTTACCGGCTGTACGAAATATTATTGCAGTTGTAAGCGGCAAGGGCGGCGTTGGTAAAAGTACCGTTGCTGCAAACCTTGCGCTTGCATTATCGCAACACAACGCGAAAATCGGTTTAATGGACGCTGATATTTACGGGCCAAGTGTACCGATTATGTTTGGCGTTCGCGGTGAACGGCCGATGATGCGTGACGTGAATGGTAAGGGCATGATTGTTCCGCTTGAACGCTATGGAATTAAATTAATGAGTATTGGTTTATTGGTTGACGAAAAAAGTGCAGTGGTTTGGCGCGGACCCATGGCAAGCAGTGCGATAAAGCAATTTGTTACCGATGTTGATTGGGGTGAACTTGATTATTTAGTAATTGATATGCCGCCTGGAACCGGCGATATTCATCTTACATTAATGCAAACAGTTCCTGTAACAGGCGCTGTAATTGTAACAACGCCACAAGATGTAGCATTGGCTGATGCAAAGAAAGGTATTGCCATGTTTGCCCAGGCGCAATTAAATGTGCCGATAATTGGTTTGGTAGAAAACATGTCTTATTTTATACCAGCAGAATTACCAACTAACAAGTATTATATTTTTGGAAAAGAAGGCGGAAAACGTTTGGCTGAAGAATATGATTTGCCTTTCCTCGGACAAATTCCTTTAATACAAAGCATACGCGAAGGTGGCGATGAAGGTATACCTGTTATGATGAGTGATGATGAAATTTCGCGGGATGCATTTGAAAATTTTGCTGCGCTAACCGCAAGAAGCATTTCTATGTTTAATGCAAATTTTTCTGAAGAGAAAGTGGCGGAGACGGTTTAAAGACATGTTTAAATAAAAATTGCCTTTAATACGCGAACATTCAACATACAATAGCAAATGTTCAATGTAATAGTTTTAGATTGATTATTTAGTGTTGATATTGAATATTGAATAATTTTTTGTAGCAAATCCTTTTCTCTTTTCGAGCTAAAAACTTACCGACTTACTAACTTTCTGGGTTACTAACTTCAATTAATCACGCAAAATTTACTATTCATCCTCAATAAAAGTTGCTTTACCGATTTGTGATTGTGTGCATTACCACTCATAAGTTTCTTTGCACCATTAATAAAACAAACATCAGATTACTCACATTTCTGCAATCAACTTTGCAGAGCAAACCAGTTTTAAGATGAGTTAGAAATTTTCTGTTTAAGCTGTCCCCACTACAACCAGAATTACATGGCCATTCCATGTAACAACTAATTAATAAAAAATACACACATGAAAAAGATTTTACCGTTATTCGGTTTATTTATTGTAACTGCATTCGCTTCATCGGCGCAAAATGTAAAAGGGCTTGTGAAAGATGTTGAAGGCGTTGCACTTGTCAACGCAAGCGTTTCTTTGTTGAACGCAAAGGATTCATCTGTTGCAAAACTCGCTATTACAAATAAAGCAGGAGAATATCAATTTAAAAATATAAAAAGCGGCCGTTACCTTACAACGGCAAGCTTTGTTGGTTATTCCAATTCATATTCACCCGTGTTTGAATTGTCAGGCAGCGGCGATGTAAATGTTGCTTCAGTTGCACTTGCAAAAGTTAGTGGTGGTTTAAAAGATGTAACTGTTACTGCAAAAAAACCGCTGATTGAAGTAAAGGCAGATAAAACAATTTTAAATGTAGAAAACAGTATTAATTCTGTTGGCAATGATGCGCTGGAACTGTTGCGCAAGTCACCCGGAGTGCTTGTTGATAAAGATGAAAACATAAGTCTTTCAGGTAAAAACGGTGTACAGGTTTATATTGATGGCAAGCCATCGCCTTTGAGCGGAAGCGACCTTGCAACATATCTTAAATCGCTGCAGTCATCGCAAATTGAAGCCATCGAAATTATTACCAACCCTTCAGCAAAATATGAAGCAGAAGGCAATGCCGGCATTATTAATATCCGTTTAAAAAAGAATAAATCGTTTGGTACAAATGGTTCTGTTAATGCGGGGTATAATATCGGCATCTATCCAAAATATAATGCGGGCATTTCATTCAATCACCGCGATAAAAAAGTAAATCTTTTCGGTAATTATAATTTTAATAATAACCGTAACCAGGGCTTTATGAATATTTACAGGGTGCAGCTGGATACCATATTCGATCAGCATTCAAAAATGCTTTTTAATAATAACAGCCACAACTTTAAAGCAGGCATGGATTATTTTATCAACAACCGCAATACGATTGGTGTAATGGTAAATGGCAATCTTGCGAGCCCGCATTTTTCTAATCAAAGCAATACCGTTATAACATACAAGCCGACAAATACGGTTAACAGAATTCTTAAAGCTGATAATAAAAGTGTAGGTTCAAGAGATAATATAAACGCAAATATCAATTATCATTTTGCAGATACATCGGGCCACGAATTAAATGTTGACGCAGACTATGGATACTATAATATTAAAAGCGACCAATATCAGCCGAATTTTTATTACAATCCAACAAGCGGTGATTTAGAAAATCAATTTATCTACAACATGGTTGCTCCTACAAAAATTGATATCTATTCTGCAAAAGCAGATTATGAGCAAAACTTTAAGAAAGGCAGGTTAGGTTATGGCGGCAAATTTTCATACGTAAAAACAACAAATGATTTTGATCGTTACAATGTTTATACAAGTGATAAGTTTCTTGATACGTCGCGCAGCAATAATTTCAACTATAAAGAAAATGTAAACGCTGGTTATATAAACTATAACCGGCAATTTAAAGGCATCATGATACAGGCAGGCGTGCGTATTGAAAATACAAATTCAGAAGGTTTATCAAATGGCAACAGGTGGGATGGAAATGATTATGTTGCTTACGATTCTGTATTCAAAAGAAATTATACAGATTTCTTTCCCAGCGCTGCCATTACATTTAATAAAAATCCAAAAAATCAATGGGGTTTAAGCTACAGCAGGCGAATTGATCGCCCGGCATACCAGGATTTAAACCCATTTGAATTTAAACTTGATGAGTACACGTATCAAAAAGGTAATACACAATTGACGCCGCAATACACCAACAGTTTTTCTTTAACAAATACGCTTGGTTATAAATTAACAACACGCTTAACATACAGCCACGTGAATGATGTGTTCTCGCAGATAATAGATACCGCAGATAAATCAAAAACTTTTATCTCAAAGAAAAATCTGGCAACACAGGATATAGTAAGCTTAAACGTAAGCATGCCATGGCAAAAGAAATGGTATGGTGTGTTTGCTAATGTAAATTCATATTATTCGCATTACAAAGCAGATTTTGGTACAGGCAGAATAATTGATTTGGATGTTTACGCAGTAAATGTTTATGCGCAGCAAACATTTAAAGTAGCAAAAACAACCACACTTGAATTAAGCGGCTTTTATTCTTCACCATCTATATGGCAGGGCACATTTAAAAGTGGTGCATTATGGAGCATTGACGGTGGCGTACAGCAAACCTTTCTTAAAGGAAAAGCAACTGCAAAAGCAACCGTAACAGATATATTTCAAACTTTACGCTGGAGCGGCACAAGCAATTTTGCAGGCCAGTATATGCACGTGAATGGAGGAAATGAAAGCAGGCAGTTGCGTGTGAGTTTTATTTACCGTTTCGGCAGTTCACAGGTTAAAAGTGCAAGACAACGTAAAACCGGGGCAGAAGAAGAAAGCCAGCGTGTAGGCAGCCAGGGCGGTGGTTTAAATTAGTTTCATTTGTTTGTAAAAAAATAAAGCCCGAAATTATCCGGGCTTTATTTTTTGCTTTTATGTATTCTTTACTTAGGTTGAAAACTTTTTAAAATAGTAACAGCATCGTGATAGTATTCGCTTGAATAAGAAATCCAGATATAAAAACTGATGTCAGGAAAATCAGGATCCACCAGTAAAAGCATAGAGGCAGGAAACCCTTGCTTTTTTCCATCAATGGCGCATCCCCAGTATCCGTTTATATTATCCAGGTAAATTGGTTGCGCATCGCCATCACTGTTATAATCCTGAAATCTTAATTCTGTCTGTCCGGCCCACCGGATAATTGCAGTTTTCATTCCATCGTAAGTAAGATTCTCATCTTTACGCGGATAAATATCTAAGGTTATTTTGTCGTTGGTTGCCTGGAAACTGTTAGCATCGTTCTCTTCAACCCGCATATTATCGGGTGCCTTAAATTTCATTTTATAAGTATCCCATGTCCAGGATTTTAATGTTTGCGCCCTGAGTATGTTGGCGGATAAAAGCAGCAGAACTGCGAGAAAATAATATCTGCGTTTCATTTAGTTTGGTTTTAATATAAATATTGAAGGTAAACCTTATCGTAAATTAAAAACTTAGATAAATATTAAATTATTTTGTGGTGATGCGTATTTAATTGTTCGTATCCGTTTAAAACTTTCAGGTTTATCTTCGAGCCATGTATAGTCTTCCTCATTTTAAAGCAAACAATCAACAAGAAGTGATTGACTTTATGCACGCACATCCTTTTATTACTTTATGCGGATGTAATGAAAACAATCAACCTGTTGCAACGCATGTGCCTGTGTTAATGGAAGAAAGAAATGAAAAGATTTTTTTAAGAGCGCATATTATGCGTAATCAAAAACATACAAAAGCGTTTGAACATAATAAAAATGTGCTTGCTATATTTTCGGGTGCACATACTTATGTAAGCGCAAGCTGGTATTCAGATCAGAATAGTGGCGGTACATGGAATTACCAGGCCGTTCATGCGCACGGTATTTTGGATTTTAAAGATGAAATTTTCCTGCATAACTTACTTACCCAACTCACGGAAAAGTTTGAGAACAACCCGCATTCACCTTCACTCGTACAAAAGCTGGATGAAAATTATGTAAACACTATGATGAAAGCTATTGTAGGTTTTGAAATTGAAATTACCTCGATAGAACATGTGTTTAAGCTTAGCCAGAACCGCGATGAAAAAAGTTACGAAAACATAATCGGGCATTTACAAAACAGTGACGGTGATGCAAAACAGGTAGCACTAACCATGCAGAAAAATCAGCAAAATGTTTTTAATAAACAGTAATAATAATTAATGAACCGTAAAGAAATCATTGCACACATCCGGACAAAACAAAATTATCTCTGCGTTGGGCTTGATACAGATATAAATAAAATACCAAAGCATCTGCAATCAGACCCGGACGCGGTTTTTCTATTTAATAAAGCCATAATAGATGCTACAAAGGATTACTGTATCGGCTATAAAATAAATACTGCGTTTTATGAGGTACTTGGCGTAAAAGGCTGGCAGGCGCTTGAAGAAACAGTTGCATATATTCCTTCAACACATTTTAAAATTGCAGATGCAAAACGAGGTGATATTGGCAACACCTCTGCACAATATGCAAAAACCTTTTTTGAAACTTTTTCTTTTGATGCAGTAACAGTTTCGCCATATATGGGTGAAGACAGCATTCGGCCTTTTCTGGAATACGAAAATAAATTTGCAATTGTTTTAGGACTAACATCGAATAAAGGCGCATATGATTTTGAGTTACTGAAAACGGCAGCGGATATTTTTTTCTATGAAAAAATTATTGACACTGTTTGTAAATGGGGAACGCCCGATAACCTAATGTTTGTTACCGGTGCAACACAGGCATATAAACTTAAAAACATCCGTAAAATAATTCCTGAACATTTTCTTTTAATTCCGGGCATAGGTGCGCAGGGTGGCAGTTTAAAAGAAGTAAGTGAATATGGAATAAATAAAGATTGCGGTTTAATTGTAAATGCAAGCCGAGCTATTATCTACAAATCCGGCGACGAAAATTTTGCAGAAGAAGCTGCGAAGGCGGCGCAGGCATATGCAGATGAAATGAAGGGATATGTAAGTGATTAAAAAGTTTATAAGGTAAAAGTATGCCGTGGGCTTTATTATTTAATCATAATTGCACCCAATTACCCCGCCTTTAGTATAAATTTTTCTCTTGATGTTTTCATTAAATCGTTTTCCCAGTTACCAGAAAAAAGTTTATTCAGCAATTCAATTTCATTATCAAAAAACTCTGATTTAAAAATATACATGTTTGCGCCATCTGAGTAACTTTCTTCAATATCCTTGTAGTAAGAAGAAGTTGAAAACATTATAACAGGCACATCATTAAAATCTTTATTCGCTCTTATTTCTTTCAGGCAGTCTTTGCCATTTTTAACAGGCATATTAATATCAAGGAAAATTATATCAGGTGGTGGCGGGTTTTTCACTAATGATAGATAATCAGTTAACTCTTCTCCGTTTTCAAATGTTTTTAATTCGGCAGGTATGGCTGCTTCAGAAAGCGCTTCTTTAAAAAAACTCCGGTCATCGGGATCATCTTCAGCAAATAGTATTTCGATATTTTTCATAGCGCAAATAACTCAATTAATTGAAGATAAATATAAGTTTTTCCTTAATTGTTTACTTTGGTTGCTTTTTTAGTAATATTTGTACCATTGTTCTATAATCAAAACTTTTTTATGACCGTTCAGCCAGATGTTTCGCAGTTTAATGTATCCGGAACCAAACAGGAACATGCATTACATACTTTAACGGAAAGTGAGTACCGCCACCGCCAGCTTGTACAAAATTTAGCCGCTGCGGTTTATACATGCAATGCAGAAGGATACATCACTTCGTATAACAAGGTTGCAGTTGATTTGTGGGGGCGCGAACCGGAACTTGGAAAAGATCTCTGGTGCGGTTCCTGGAAAATTTTTGAACCTGATGGAGTTACACCTATGCCGCTTGATACCTGCCCGATGGCGGCTGCGTTAAAAGAGGGAAGGTCTGTACGCGGGCAGGAAATAATTGTAGAACGCCCCGATGGAATAAGAAGAAATGTAATGCCTTATCCTGATCCCATCTTTGATTCTTCAGGCAATGTGGTTGAAGCCGTAAATATGCTGGTTGACATAACTGATATAAAACAAAAAGAAAATGCGCTGCGTGAAAGCGAAGAAAAATATAAGCATATTTCTGAACAGCTTGAAAAACTTGTGGAAGAAAGAACAAAAGATTTAAAAGAAGCCAACCATACTTTGCAAAGAATTAATGCTGAACTGGAACAATTTGCTTTTGTGGCTTCACATGATATGCAGGAACCTTTACGGAAAATAAAAAATTTTACGCACCGGCTGGAACTTAAAGCAACGGCTTTAGATGATACTGCGCACGGTTATCTTAAAAAAATAAAATCTTCTTCTGAGCGGATGACGAATCTTATTAATGATATATTGAATTATTCACGGCTGCCGCATTTAAGTGAGCAATTTGTTGTTACCGATCTAAATGAAGTATTAAAAACGGTGCTCGATGATCTGGAATTAAGCCTTGAACAAAGAAAGACTCTCATACATGCCGAACAGTTGCCGGTAATAAAAGCAATACCGCTGCAAATGAGCCAGCTTTTTTATAACGTAATCGGCAATAGCCTTAAATTCTGCAAAGAAGATGTGCCATGTGAACTGAAAATTACCTGTAAAAAACTTTCTGCAAAAGAAGCAGGCTTGCCTGGTACAATACCTTATTACAGGATTATTATAAAAGATAATGGAATAGGTTTTAAACAGGAATTTTCGGAAAATATTTTCAAAATATTTGAACGTTTACATACCAGCCAGCAGTACGATGGAACAGGTATAGGGCTGGCGCTTTGCAAAAAAATAGTAACTATACATAACGGTAAAATCTTTGCAGAATCTCAACCTGATACCGGCGCAGCAATACATATAATATTGCCTGCAGAATAAATTCAACGCCATAAATTACATTTTCCAGCTTAAATTTTTATTGTGTAAACACTTAATGGTTTGTTATTGCCACAAGAATATAACGGTTAAGTGTGCACATCTAAATTTCAATTTTTATTTTTAATTACTACATTCACACTAATAAAAATTTAATGCAATGATCAAATTAATGGTTATCGGCAATCTTGGAAAAGATTGTACAGTAAACACAGTAAACGGCAAAAATGTTATCAACTTTAGTGTTGCACATACGGAAAAATTTAAAGATAGTTCCGGCGCTCAACGCGAAAAAACTATTTGGGTAGAATGCGCTTACTGGACAGACCGCACAGGCATTTCTCCTTATCTTAAAAAAGGCCAGCAGGTTTATGCAGAAGGTACGCCCGAAGTGCGCACTTATCAAAGCAACGACGGCAAAAGCGGCGCATCATTAACGCTGCGCGTACAAAGCGTTCAATTACTCGGCAACAAGGGTGAAAATGCAGGGTCATATCCATCGCAGGAAAGAAGTTATTCAAATGCGAATAACGGCAATGCTCATTCAAATCAAAACTCAAATGCATCAAATAGTGATGATATAAATGATGCAAGCGATGATCTTCCGTTTTAAAATAAAATATACTTGGCAAAAAAGACGGTTCAGCACCGTCTTTTTTTATTTAAAGAAGTCTATTCCTGCTGCTTTTAGTGATTGAAAACGGTAGCTCATCTTATCTTGCAGTATGGATAAAAACATTTCTTACACATCCTTATATAATTTCACTTATAAAATATTTAAACATATTGGCTGCGGCGATGAGCATGCAACAACCGCAACAAAAACTTTGCTGTCGGCAGATGTTCGTGGCATTGACAGTCATGGTGTGGCGCGACTTTCAGGATATGTGCGTTTGTGGCAGGCAAACAGAATTAACAGCAAGCCAAATATTCAAATCATTCATGAAACCTTATCTACCGCCACTATTGATGGAGACGCGGGTTTGGGTTTGGTTGTTGCACCGTATGCTATGCAAATTGCCATAAAAAAAGCAGAACATGCAGGCACCGGTTGGGTAAGCGTGTGCAACAGTAACCATTTTGGCATCGCCGGTTATCATGCAATGATGGCTTTGGAAAAAGATATGATTGGAATTGCAATGACGAATGCAAGTGCTTTGGTTGCACCCACATTTAGTATTGAAAGAATGCTGGGTACAAATCCAATTGCTGTTGCCATTCCTGCGAACGAACAACCGCCTTTCGTTGCTGATTTTGCAACAACTACGGCTGCAAATGGTAAACTGGAAATACTTCAAAGAAAAAATGAAGATGCGCCTGTTGGCTGGGTGCAGGATAAAAACGGAGATGAATCAACCAATGCAAATGAATTAAAACAGGGCGGCGCATTATTGCCACTTGGAAGCGATAAAGAACATGGCTCGCATAAAGGTTATGCACTGGGAAGTATTGTTGATATTTTTTCTGCCGTATTAAGTGGTGCAAGTTATGGCCCATGGGCGCCGCCATTCCCGGCGTATGTTCCCATTCCTGAGAATATGCCCGGTAAAGGTTTGGGCCATTTTTTTGGCGCAATACGGATAGATGCATTCCGGCCTGCAAAAGACTTCAAGCAACATATGGATAACTGGATTGATCGTTTCAGGAAAGCAAAACCTGCTGATGGTTATGATAGAGTTTTAATTCCCGGAGACCCGGAAAGAGAAATGGAACTTGTAAGAATTAAAGAAGGAATTCCAGTTGTTGAAAGTGTTGCGGAAGAACTAAAAAAACTGGCAGAGCAATTTAATATCGAGACGGATTTTTAAATCTCATCATTATTTTCGGCCACTTCGTTTTCATCGGTAGCTTCATCTGCGTTTTCTTCTGCAGTACCTTCCTCGCCTTCTTCGCTAAAACCATCTGTTTTTTGCGGCAGCTCATATTTTTCTTCAATATCAACAAACTTTTTTCCAAGCAAGCTGCGCGTGCCATATTGCTGCGGGCCAATACCTTCTGCCCTTGAAGTTGCCGGGTAACTTATTTTGCTGCTTTCTTCCTTTGGATACATTTATCAGTTCAACAAGAAACGTCCAGTTTTTTGTAAAATCATATACATAAACGAACTTCTGATTGGTGTCCCGTATTTCACTGCCAATAGTTGTGTTCGCCATTATTAATGGTTCCGCTTTATATTCCCTGTCGTATTTTTCAATTGAAATTTCCCTTCCGCGCTGCCAGTAATCATTACTGCGGTAAAATGTCGCCTGGTGCTTATTATCAAACTCGTACGCTTTAAGAATTGCATTATGCAAATCAAAAAAAGATTGTGTGTGTTTAATCACCACATCCCTGTACACAGCATCATCATCTTCGTAGTACACTCTAAACTTTAAAATTGCCATTATATAAGAATTACTTAATCAAATATCTTATTAATAATTAATTCCTGCACTTCTTTATAAGCAAATAATATGCACTATTGATTTTAGTTTTAAAACAAGATGTTATTAAAAAGAACAGGGCACTATTATCGGTGAAGCGGATGGCAACATAATAAAAAAAATCCTTAATTACTATAATTAGTTTATTCAACGGGATAAAGATTCAGCTCACCGGCTTTTTCTATCATGAATTTAAAGGCTTCATTATATGTATTCGGAATAACGCCGTCGAGTATGGCTTCGCGGATAGCATCTTTAATTACACCAATTTTTTTACCCGGTTTTAAACCGAATGTCTGCATGATTATTTCGCCGGTGATTGGTGGTTGCCAGTTACGCATACGATCACTTTCTTCTACTTCTATCAACCGTTTTCTAACGATTTCGAAATTTTTGAGATAGCGCCTAACCTTCGTTTTATTTTTGCTTGTAATATCCGCTTCACACAACATCATTAAAGCATCAATGTCCTCTCCTGCATCAAACAGTAAGCGCCTTATTGCACTATCGGTTATATTTTCTTTGGTTAAACTTATTGGCCGCAGGTGTAATGCAACAAGTTTTTGTACTAGACGCATAGTTTCGTTTTGCGGCAGTTTAAATTTTGCAAAAATCTTCGGAATCCATTTAGCGCCAAGGGCTTCATGGCCATGAAAAGTCCAGCCGTGTTCACTATCAAAACGTTTGGTTGCCGGTTTTGCTATATCATGCAGCAACGCAGCCCAGCGCAACCATAAATCTTTTGTATGCACAGCAATATTATCAAGTACCTGCAAGGTATGTGTGAAGTTATCTTTATGGCCGATTCCATCAATATACTCAGCGCCCTGTAATGCCAGCAATTGAGGAAATATAATATTTAATAATCCGGACTGTTGCAAAAGAAACCATCCCGAAGATGGTTTCGCTGTCAGCATAATTTTATTTAGTTCATCTGTAATACGTTCCTGCGAAATAATTTTTATGCGTTCTGCGTTTGAGCATATTGCATTAAACGTTTGTTTTTCGATTGTAAAACCAAGTTGAGCAGCAAAGCGTATCGCACGCAGCATGCGCAGCGGATCGTCACTAAAAGTTTTTGAAGGCTCTAAAGGTGTTTTAATAATTTTTTCCTGTAAATGTTTTTCACCTTCAAACATATCGATAACATCGGCTGCAGCGTTTTTACTCAGTGCTACGGCAAGTGTATTAATTGTAAAATCTCTTCTCTGCAAATCATCCTGCATTGTGCCGGCTTCTATTTCAGGGTTTCGGCTATGATGGCTGTAACTTTCCTTTCTTGCGCCAACAAATTCTATTGCAAAACCGTCAAGCTTTATTTGTGCAGTGCCAAAATTTTTAAAATATGCAACAGCAGGCTTTGGATTGAATAACTCCGCAGTTGCACGCGCCAGCTTAATGCCATCACCAATACACATTACATCTGCATCTTTGGTTGGCCTGTTTAATAATTTATCGCGAACAAAACCGCCAATTAAGTAACCCGGCATTTGCAGTTGTTCTGCTGCCCTTGCAATTTTTTTGAATATAAACATCTCCCTTTCACTGAACTCTATCTGCATGATTGCAAAGATAACGTTCCGGCAAAAAGTACATTTTATTCAAATTCAAGCTCGCGGCTAAAATATTCCCAGTCGAACAAAATATAATCTGGATGAAAAATTTTCTGCAGGATATGCTTATCCGGGAAGTGTTTCTTAGCAGAAGTACTGCCGTGTTTTTTCATTTTTCCATGCAGTGCTATAGCTGAAGGAGCTTTTTGTGCCGGATGGGGGTTAGCAAATTTCATAACATATAATTAATATGGTTGAAAAATTCAAAAACCGTGCAACAAGAAATCTTACCCAAATAATTTAAATTATTTATTCAATCTCTGATTATTTCAGGGTTTCCATTCTTCCACTTTATAATTGAAGAAGGCTGAGACAGCGTCTCGTCAGTTTGCCGGTATTGTACAACATAATCCACACCTTGTTTTACATTTGGATCAATTGATGAAAAATTGCCTGCTGCGGGCTTGCCGCTTATATTGGCTGAAGTGCTTACGATGGGTTTTCGAAAACGTTTTATTAAATGCCTGCAAAATTCATCGTTACAAATACGAATGGCGACAGAACCATCCTGGTTGCAAACATTCTGTGCAAGCCCAAGTGCATGCTCGTAAACAACAGTGGTTGGTTTTTTTAATGATTGCAAATAATCGAATACACTTAAATCAGGAGAAGCCGTATAGCGAAGAACATCTTTTTCTTCTGCTACAAGCACAACAAAACTTTTATGTTGTGGCCTCTGTTTAAGCTGAATAATCTTTTCTACAGCATTTTCATTTGTAGCATCACAACCAATACCCCAAACTGTATCGGTCGGATATAAAATAATTCCACCGTTTTGCAAAGCCTGCAAGCACTTCTCCACATCATTTCTAAATAATTCTTCATCCATTTTTAATAGTAGCTAAAAGTTGTTGTGTTTTAATATCAAGTGCGCATTTAAAATGCTTTTCGGGGCACTCGCGTCTTCCATGCGTTGTACATGGCCGGCAATACAGCGGCTCATCTTTTTCAACAATAAAACTTTTATCGCTTAATGGTGTATAACCAAACGATGTTACGGTTGAACAAAATACAGCAGTAACCGGCGCATTCATGGCTGATGCAATGTGCATAGGCGCAGAATCGTTTACATAATTCATGACTGCACTTTGCATTAATGCGGCTGATTCAAGAAAGCTTAATTCGCCACATAAATTTATTATTGAATGACCCGGCAAAGCGTCTATAATTTCATCACCTAAAATCTTATCTGTGGCCGCTCCGAGTAAAAAAACATTTAAATTATCAGGTAACTGCTGTAAAAAATTAACCCATTCTTCTTTTGGATATTGCTTGGTAAACCAAACTGAAGATGGAGCGATGCAGATGTAGTTTTTAGTGCCGGGTTTCCGGTTTGCGGTTTCCAGTTTTTGAATAACTGACGTTTCACTTTTCACGTTTAACGATTCAAGATCCGCAATTATCCCGGCTTTTTCATAATCGTTTTGTGACGGATATAACTTTACTGTCGCCAGTACATCATTTACAAAATGTTTTATTAAAGAAAGGTTACGCTCTACTTCATGCACAGGGCTTTCCTTTGTGCCGACAATATGCTTCACTTTTACATCAAACAAAAAACTTAAGGGGTTTTTATCAAACCCAATTTTTTCTTTCGCTTTTGAAAGCACTGTTATTAAACCGGTTGAAAAAAAGCGCTGCACATTAATTATTCTGTCATACTTCTTTTTCTGTATAATCTTAATTAATGCAAACAGGTTTTTTGTTTTATTTTCTTTTTTATTCCAAACGAACACCTCATTTAAATACGGGTGATTGAACAGTAAGCCTTCGTTGCCTTTGCGCAATAAAAAATCAATCTGCGCACCCGGGAAATCTGCATGTAACTTTTCGATTAAAACGGTTGCCAGCACCACATCACCAATAAATGCAGTTTGTATAATTAAGAATTTTTGCATCAGCCAGGCAAAGTTATCTGTTCACTTGTTTACTGCTTATGTTTGCAAAAATTTTCACGATGGATTTGCAAGCACTGATTTTAGAAGGCTGGGCCAACCGCGAATTACTAAAAGAAAAGAAATATTCCGATGCGGTTAAAGCAGTAATTGAAGATGTAGATAAAGGCACCTTACGCACAGCATCACCCATAGAAAGCGGCTGGCAGGTAAATGAGTGGGTAAAGCAGGCTATACTTTTATATTTTGCTGTTCAGCCCATGGAAAAATTGGAAATGCCTCCATTTGAATTCTACGATAAAATTCCGCTTAAAAGAAACTTTAAAGAACTCGGCGTAAGAGCAATTCCCGGTGCTATCACGCGTTATGGCGCTTATGTTGCACAAAATGTGGTGCAGATGCCAAGCTTTATAAATATCGGCGCTTATGTAGACGAAGGTACTATGGTTGATACATGGGCAACGGTAGGCAGTTGCGCGCAAATTGGAAAGAACGTGCATTTAAGCGGCGGCGTGGGCATTGGCGGTGTGCTTGAGCCTTTGCAGGCTAGTCCTGTAATTGTAGAAGATGGTTGTTTTATCGGGAGCAGGAGTATTGTGGTGGAAGGTGTAATTGTTGAAAAAGAAGCAGTGCTTGGCGCCAATGTGGTGCTTACACAATCAACCAAAATTATTGATGTTACAAAGTCTGCGCCTATTGAATATAAAGGCCGTGTACCTGCTGGCAGCGTGGTAATTCCCGGTACATATAATAAGGATTTCCCTGCAGGTTCGTTTGGCGTGAGTTGTGCTTTAATAATTGGCAAACGCAAACCCAGCACCAACCTTAAAACAAGCTTGAACGATGCTTTGAGAGATTTTAATGTGAGCGTTTAACTGCATTCACCTATTAAATTACCTGCTTAACCTATATTTAAATTTATTAAACCTACTTGTGCTTTTACAGTGTAAAAAGCACTCATACTTTTATGTAATCAAAGTAAATAAAACATAAATGGAAAATGAAGATGTAAAAAAATATAAAGAAGACCTCGCAGATGATACAAGAAGCAGACATCATGGGCGTGGGCATATGTGGGGAGGATTGATTTTAATTGCGGCAGGTGGTTTATTGCTTGCAAGAAAATTGGGCGCTTATATTCCGGATTGGCTGTTAAGCTGGCCCATGCTTTTAATTGCGTGCGGATTATTAATTGGCTTCAAAAGCAATTTTAGAAATGCTGGCGGGTTTATAATGATATTAGTGGGTTGTGCTTTTTTATTGAGCGATCTTATACCGAATATAGATTTGCGTGATTTTATATGGCCCGGCATTCTAATTATAATTGGCATTTCTTTTATTTTAAGACCACGTGTTCGTGGTTCGCGCAACAGGCATTGGAGAAAATGGGAAGAGTACAAAACACAAAATTTTAACCAGCCTGAATATACATCTGCCGAATATATATCTTCCGAAGTAAAAGACAGTTCAGAGTTTATAGAAATAAACGCAGTATTTGGTGGTGTAAAAAAGATTGTGCTATCAAAAAACTTCAAAGGAGGCGAAATAAACACTTTTATGGGCGGCGCTGAAATTAACCTGCAACAGGCGGATATACAACAGGCTGTTTCGCTTGAAGTAAATAATGTGTTTGGCGGTACCAAAATTATCCTTCCTTCAAACTGGGATATTAAAAATGAAGTAACCGCAGTATTTGGCGGCGTAGAAGATAAGCGCAGTATTAATCTTCCAACACCCGATGTTACCAAATCAATTGTTTTAAGAGGAACATGTGTGTTTGGCGGAATAGAGATTAAAAACTTTTAAGAAAGTTTTTGTCCAAAAAATAATATTTCGATTGATTACATCATAACCTGTGTTGAAATTGTTTATAGTGTTCAAAATAAAGAGTTTGTAACTCCGGTCAAAAAGAATAAGAAATTAAACATTCACTAAAATAGCTTACTATGAAATGGTATTTGGCAAAACTGGTTTATCGTATTATTTGTGGTGATGGAAAGCATACGGCGCAGTTTGATGAGCAATTGCGGCTAATAAGTGCAGAAGATGATTTACATGCTTTTTACAAAGCAAGATTGTTTGGTGAACGGGAACAGGACAACTTTCTAAATGCCGCAGATAAACCGGTTCACTGGAAGTTTATTGATGTTTCAGAAATTCATGAACTAAATGACCTGAATGACGGCGTTGAAATTTACTCCCGCATATCAGAAGAAGACAGTGCTGATATTTATACAAAACTTGTGTTGCTGCGTGCAACACACATGCAGGAGAATTTTATGCACGAAACAGTAGCATTAAATTAATAAAATTTGAGTTTAGCTGAGCCTCGCAGAAATTTGTTGCTGCTTAATGTATGCTGGTGGATAATTGTAAGTCTTGTTCACGCGTATATATTAAGACAATCTTCGCTTACTGTAAGTGAAACCCTTACAGATACTCTTGTAACTTTTGGCTTAATGGGCGCTGTTTGTATACTTATGGTGAATACCATGCGCTATTATTTGCCACAGCGTGAAAGATACTGGTATATACTTTTCGTTAGTTTAGGTATAAGCGTTATTTGTTCAATCGTTTCAAAATTTTTGCTTGGTGTAATAATGCGGAGTGATGCAATTTACCTGCAGGAACTTAATCAATCAAATGGTATGCGTTTCGGTGTTGGGTTTTTATTAGTGAGTTGTATTTGCATGATGAGTTTATTATGGTATACGCAGGAAGAACAAAAAAAAATGAACGAACACACAGAAGAAGCAAAACAAATGGCAAAAGACGCAGAGCTGTATAAACTAAGGCAACAGTTGCAACCGCATTTTTTGTTTAATAGTTTAAATTCAATAAGCGCATTAACCAGTACGCAACCCGAAAAAGCAAGACACATGATTTTTCAGTTAAGTGAATTTTTACGGGGCACATTAAAGAAAGATGAGAAACAATGGAACACGCTGGAAGAAGAAATGCAATACCTGGAACTTTATCTTGAAATAGAAAAAGTAAGATTTGGTTACAGGCTGCAAACAGATATTTTTTGTGAAGAAGAAGCGCTGAAATTAGGATTGCCCGCAATGCTGTTACAACCGGTTGTTGAAAACGCTATTAAATTTGGTTTATACGATACAACCGGTGAAGTATTAATAAAAGTAGAGGCAAAAAAAACAGATAATAACCTGCAGGTAGTTGTGGAAAATCCTTTTGATCCGGAAACAGCACAACCGCTTAAAGGAACTGGTTTTGGGTTGGCATCTATACAACGAAGATTATTTTTATTATTTGCCCGGCAGGATTTATTAAAAACTGAAAAAGAAGACAGCCGGTTTATTACAACAATCCTTATTCCGCAAAAAGCCTGATTAAATCACATAAATAAAAGTATAAGATGAATGTAATTATTATTGATGACGAGCCGCTGGCAAGAAGTATTGTAAAAGAATATTTATCATCTTACAACGAAATAAAAATTGTTGCTGAATGCAGTGATGGTTTTGAAGGTTTAAAAGCTATCCAGCAACATGAACCAGAGCTTATTTTTCTTGATATACAAATGCCAAAAATAAATGGCTTTGAAATGCTGGAGTTAATTGAAAATCCACCGGCAGTGATTTTTACAACTGCATTTGATGAATTTGCTATCAAAGCGTTTGAATCTAATGCTGTTGATTATTTATTAAAACCTTTTAGCAAAGAAAGGTTTGATAAAGCGATGGAGAAATTTCCCGCGCAACAAAAACCATTTGCACAAAAAACCGAAGCAGTTTTGGAAACAGCTGCGCAATCGCCCATACAACAAAACCGCGTGGTTGTAAAAGATGGAAGCAAGATTAAAATAATTCCTGTTTCACAAATCCAATACCTGGAAGCAGCTGACGACTATGTCAAGATTTTTATTCAGGACGGTTCATTTCTCAAGAAGAAAACAATGAGTTATTTTGAAGAATCTTTGCGAAGCTTTCATTTTGTACGCGTTCACCGTTCATACATTGTAAATACGCAATTAATTACACGTATTGATGCATATGAAAAAGACAGTCATCTATTACTGTTAAGCACCGGTGCAAAGCTACCCGTAAGCAAAGCAGGTTATGCAAAACTTAAAAGCGTTTTAGGAATTTGATTGCGTAATATTACTGTTATTCTGTTCTTAGACTTTTTGCAGGATTTGATATTGCTGCTTTTATAGATTGATAACTTACCGTTATTAATGCGATGGCAATTGATAAAACACCTGCCAGCACAAACACCCACCATTCAATAGCTAATATGATACGAATAATCTTTAAGCCATGCACTCATTGCCCACCATGCGATTGGTGATGCAATCAACAATGAAATAATTACAAGCTTTAAAAAATCTTTTGAAAGCAATGATGTAATGCTCATCACTGATGCACCAAGCACTTTACGCACACCAATTTCTTTTATGCGGTTTTCGGCCATGTAGGTTGCAAGACCAAATAATCCCAAACATGAAATGAAAATAGTTAAGCCTGCAAACAAAGCAGCCAAAGTTCCTATACGTTTTTCTTCCTGGAATTTTAATGTATAAGACTCATCTGCAAATTTGTAATCAAACGGATATTGCGGATTATATTTTTTAAATATTGCTTCTGCCAATTGCAAATCTTTTGCAGTTGAATTTTCAGGATTTAATTTAAAATGAATTGTGGTAAACCATGACTTTAGGACCAAGCACAACAAGCTGCTGTATTTTTTCGTAAGGTGATTCATAAATAAAATCTTTTACCACACCTACAACATGCCAATCTGTTCCATCTCCGTTAACAATACTGCCAACCGGATTTTTCAGGCGCATAATTTTTACTGCAGCTTCATTCAATAATAAGGCAGTAGAATCTGTTGGATATTTATAGATGTCTATATCTCTGCCCTTAATTATTTGCGTGCCAAGTGTTTTTGAAAAATCCGCATCAGCAGCCATGCGCACAAAATCAGTTTTCTTATCATCTTCTGTACTGCCCGGCCATTTCCAGCCCCATCCATCACTATAACGTTGTGTAATCGGGCTCATTGATTTTGTAACAGCCACAGCGGCGCCGCTGCTTATTAATTCGTTTCTTATTAAATCATAATGCTTGTCAACATCGCCCTGAATAAAAGTATAAACCAATTTATCACGCACGTAACCTGTATCTCTCTGTTGCGCATAATTAATTTGCCGTTCAACTATAATGGTGCAAATAATTAATGCAATTGCAAATGTGAATTGCAGCACTACTAAAACTTTACGCGGAGTAACCAATGCATTGCTTGCTTTGAAAGTTCCTTTTAAAACCTTTACAGGTTTGTATGATGATAAATAAAATGCCGGATAACTGCCGGCTAGAACGCCTGTAAAGATTATAAAGCCAATAGCAAAAAGCCAATATGAAACATTACTAAAATCAACTGAAAGTTTTTTATCAACAAGATCATTAAAGCCGGGCAAACAAATTTCAACAATAGCTAATGCAAATAGAAATGCAAGACAAGCAAGCAAAATACTTTCACCAATAAATTGCATTACAAGCAATCTTTTTTGTGCGCCAACCACTTTACGAATGCCCACTTCCTTTGCGCGTTTTTCGCTGCGTGCTGTGCTTAAGTTCATAAAATTTATGCAGGCAATAAGCAAAATGAAAACAGCAATAATTGCAAACAATTTTACAGTTTCAATTCTGCCTCCAACATATTGCCCGTTTTCCGATTTAGAGTACAGCCATTGGTCAGCAAGCTTTTGTGTGAATACCTGTGTTGTAGATTGATCTTCGGAACCTTTTGTATGATTAATGGTGATGTTTTTAATTTTTGCATCGAATGTTTTTTGCGAAACATTGTTTTTTAGCAGCACATACGTTTGTACAGAATTATTACCCCATGAACTGTCGTCATAATGTATTTTACGCATGTAACTCCAGGGCAATAAATATTCAAAATCGAATTTTGTATTGTTGGGTAAATCTTCTAAAACACCGCTTACGGTAAAATTATCTGCGCTGTCAAGCTTTATAATTTTACCCATTGCATTTTCATTACCAAATAATTTTTTAGCAAGCTTTTGCGTAATAACAATTTTATTAATGCTGTTTAATGCAGTTGAAGTATTACCATTTACCAATGGAAAACTGAACACATTTAAGAAGCCAGTATCAGTAAAAAAACCGTGTGCATTTAAATGCTTATCGCCTACAGATAAAAGAAAAGTTCCGTTGTTTGTTCTTACCGCATCTTCTACATCAGGCAATTCCTGCTTTACAGTTGGACCAAGAATTTTTGGCGTCCAACTCCAGGCCCAAACATCGCCATTAAATTTATCGCGGTTATTTAAGGTATAGATTCGGTCAATTTTTTTATGAAAGCGATCGTGACTTACTTCATTTTTAATCCATAATAAAATAAGCATAGCGCTTGCCATGCCCACCGCAAGACCTGCAATGTTTATAAATGAAAATGCTTTATTCTTCCAGAGATTGCGAAACGCTATTTTGAAGTAGTTGCGAAGCATTGTCTGAACAAGGATTTATATGATTAAATGGATTTATGAATTCTTAATATCATCCGATTAAAGCTGGGATTGTTATAATAATTTCCCCCTTATAATCTTTTAATCCTTCAATCTCCGTTCAGACTATATCAAAATATTCTCTGTAACGGTTTGTCCATCCAGCATACGAATAATGCGATGGCTGTAACGTGCATCATGTTCACTGTGTGTTACCATAACGATGGTTGTGCCCTGCTCGTTTAATTCAGTAAGCAATTGCATTACTTCATTACCATTACTGCTATCAAGATTACCGGTAGGTTCATCCGCAAGAATTAATTTTGGATGATTTACTACGGCTCTTGCTACGGCAACACGCTGCTGCTGACCACCGGAAAGTTGTTGCGGATAGTGATTACGACGATGCATAATCTGCACTTTATCTAAAACTTCTTCCACACGTTTTTTTCTTTCTGCAGCTTTTACGCCTGTATAGATTAATGGCAACTCAACGTTTTCAAAAACCGTCAGCTCATCAATCAGGTTAAAGCTTTGAAACACGAAGCCAATATTATTTTTACGCAGATCTGCACGTTTGCGTTCATTAAAATGAGCAACCTCAACTCCATTAAAGATAAAGCTGCCGTCATCGGGGTCGTCAAGCATTCCTAAAATATTAAGCAGTGTTGATTTGCCGCAGCCTGAAGGTCCCATTACAGCAACAAATTCCCCGGTTTTTACTTCGAATGTTAATTTGTTGAGCGCAACAGTTTCTACTTCTTCTGTGCGGTAAACTTTCTCGAGTTCTGATATTTTTATCATGATGATTTTGTTTATACGATTAATTGGTTGTTTTTGTTACTATTTTTTTAAAACAAGTTCCTGCATGTCTCCATAGTTTTCATAACTCGATGTTACCACTTTATCACCCGGTTGCAAACCCTGTAAAACTTCGTAGTAATCTGTGTTTACATTTCCAAGTTGTATATCTACTTTATATGCTTTGCTTCCATCGGCACTTACTTTAAATATCCAGTTGCCGCCTGTTTGTTGATAAAAGCCGCCTTTAGCCAATAATACAGAAGTTCTTACATCACTTAAAGCTAATAGTATTTGTAATGTTTGTCCACGACGAATACCCTGGGGTACTTTACCAATGAATTCCATGTCTACCTGGAAGCGTCCATTGACAATCTGTATATATACTTTTTTAATTTCAAGCACATAATCGCTGTCAGCAAAAGTAAAAGTACCCCGCAAGCCTGTATAGACTCTTGAAAGATAATGTTCATCAACATCCACACGTACCTTATATCCCCCAACTACATCAAGCTGCCCGAGACGCTCGCCTTTATTTTTACTTTGGCCAACTTCAGCATCTAAAGAAGTTAACTGGCCATCAACCGGTGCACGAACAATTAAGTCGCCTACTTTTTGCCGCATTACGGCCAGCGCATTTTGCGAGCCTTTATAAGATTGCTGGGATTGCATTAATTGCTGCTTGTTGGTGCTTGAATCCTGCGACAGAATTTGTTGTGTAAGTTTTTCTTTCTGCTTGTAATAATTATAGTCGTTCTCTGCTTTTTTATACTCCTGAAAGCCGATGGCTTTTTTGGCGTATAAATCTTTATCAAGGTTATAAATACGTTCTGCCTCTTTTAACTGGCTCTGCACATCCGTCATCTGGTTTAAATTCTGAACCGTGTTTTGCTGTGCCGCATTTTTGGAAATTTGCATTTGGGTTAAAAGATTATATACATCGGTTTCCTGGTTTACAAGGCTTAATTCCAGGTCTGTATTTGACAGGCGAAGAATCGGGTCTCCTTTTTTCATCAAAGTTCCATCGTCAACATATTTTTCTTCAACACGGCCACCTTCAACGGCATCAAGATAAATAGTTGTTTGCGGAAGCACTACGCCATTTACCGGGATATTCTCCTGGAACTTGCCTTTTGTTACAGTACTTACCGTTAATCGATCTGTTTCAACATTTAATTTGGATGCACCGCTGGTAAAATAGTAGCTGCCAGCAATTAATGCAATAATTGCCACTACAACCGTTATGGTTATTATTCTCTTGGTTGTCCATCTTTTCTTTTGTATTACCCTATCCACGTTATAATATTATTTTAACAACATTAATTTAATTGTAATAGAATTAACCGCATCTACACTCAGGCTTCTTATATTCCTTTCTGAATTATCAATCTTGCCAGAATGCTGAATGCGGTTGTGCATCAACAAGATTGCACAAATTAAAACTGCATTTATTAATAAAAGCAATCTTAACATAAACCCGTTATTCTTTAATTCCAACTGCATAAAATTCTTTGTGCCATTAGCAAAGAAAGCAAAGTGCCATTTTAATTTTATATTGAAAAACAACCATTTACATTCGCATTGCCTAACCGGGTTGTACGCTTGTGTAACAGAAAGTGTACGTTTTTGATACAGGCGCTTTTGAACCTGGAAGAACAGTAGTTAAAAACCAATATTTTAGCTTTATGGTATAGCAAATGATTTTAACCGTAGCATTAGATGAAAATAAAAATAATTTACTATTAATTGTAATGAAATGAGTTTAAAAAATACCAGTATACTTGTAATTGATGACGATCCGGACGTTTTGATTGCCGTACGCTTATTGTTAAAGACAGAGGTTAAAAAAGTTGTAACAGAAAAAAATCCCGAAAACTTACCCGCACTGTTAAGAGAAACAAATTTTGATATGGTATTATTAGATATGAATTTTAAATCATCTATTAATACAGGTAATGAAGGTTTGTATTGGCTGAAAAGAATAAAAGATCTCAACAGCACAGTTCCTGTAATTATGATTACTGCCTATGGCGATATTGATCTCGCCGTACGCTCTTTAAAAGAAGGTGCCTCAGACTTTTTGCTTAAACCGTGGCACAACGAAAAGCTGCTGACTAACATTGAAGAAATAATTCAAAAAACCAGGCGTGCCGAAAGTGGTGCCGCAAAAAAAGATGCTGAAAATTCAACAGGTACAGAATTACTTGCCGAAAGTGAGGCAATGAAAAATATTTTTTTCAAGGTTGAGAAAATTGCACCCACTGATGCCAATATTTTAATATTAGGTGAAAACGGAACAGGGAAAGATTTAATTGCAAAAATTATTCATCAGAAATCACTGCGGGCAAAGGAGCCTTTTATTAAGGTTGATGTAGGTGCCCTTACAGAAACGCTTTTTGAAAGCGAACTATTTGGTCATAAAAAAGGCGCATTTACTGATGCAAGAGAAGACCGCATAGGCAGAATTGAAGCTGCCAACGGCGGTACATTATTTCTGGACGAAATAGGAAATATCAGCCTGCAGCAGCAAGCCAAACTTCTGAGCGTTTTACAAAACAGGCAGGTTATACGTTTAGGTACAAATCAACCAATACCTGTTGATATAAGATTAATTTGTGCAACCAATGTTCCGCTGCAGGAACTTGCCAACGAAAACCGTTTTAGAAAAGATCTTATTTACCGCATTAACACGGTTGAAATTATGTTGCCACCACTGCGTTTAAGAAAGGACGACGTGATTTTGCTGGCAAAATATTTTGCTAAACAGTACGCAGCCAAATATAGAAAGCCTTCCATTGAACTGGACAGATCTGCGCTGGATAAATTAATGAAATACCCCTTTCCCGGCAACGTGCGTGAGTTGCAATACACCATGGAGCGCGCTATTATAATGAGTGACAACGAGGTACTTTCAGAAAAAGATTTGCTGTTCTCTCCTATTGAATCTACTGCCGGCAATGCAAACGAGCACGATGATTTTAAATTAAGCACCATCGAAAAAAATACCATTCTTCATGTAATAGAAAAACATAACGGCAACATTAGTAAGGCTGCAAAAGAATTGGGCTTAACAAGAACAGCATTATACAGGAGGCTTAGCAAATATGATATATAAACAACCCGGCAGCAGGCTTATTGTGCGTATACTGTTGCTGGTACTGGAAATAGTTGTTGCAACTTATCTTATACTTAAACAACAGGTTTTATTTGGATTTCTGGTATCTGCAGTTGCAGTTTATCAAACCTTTAATCTATACGAGTTTCTTAAAAAAGCGCAGGCAGAAGTAACGCAGTTTGTAGAGAGTATTCATTACAGGGATTTTTCAAGGCATTTTGATGTAAAGCATGCTCCCGCAGAACTACAAACGCTGCGGCAAGGTTTTAATGAAATAAATTCAACGTTTAAAGTAATAAGTCTTGAAAAAGAGACGCAATATCAATACCTGCAAAAAATACTCGAGCTGGTTGATACCGGCATTCTTTCTTATGAAATAGAAACGGGCAATATTGTGTGGATGAATGAATCACTGAAACGCCTGCTTAAAATCCCGTTTTTAAAAACAATTCAGTCGCTCGATAAAAGAGACCCAGCCCTTTGTACAGTTGTAGTAAATTTAAGACCAGGCGAAAGTTTGGTAAATGATATTCATATTGAAAGAAACACACTGAAAATTCTTATGGCTGCAACAGCTTTTCAAACAGAAGGTAAAAAATATAAGCTGATTGCTTTTCAAAATGTAAACGAAGCTTTGGATGAAACAGAAAGCAAAGCGTGGCAAAAATTATTGCGTGTGATGACGCATGAGATTATGAATTCTGTAGCGCCTATTTCTTCTTTGGCTGATACGTTAAGAAACCGGCTGCAAAATTCAAATGAACTGGTTGATGATGAAGCGGGCACGCTGGAAGATCTTTCATTAGGCATGGAAACAATTAAACGCAGAAGCGAAGGCTTATTAAAATTTGCGCAAACATATCGTAACCTCAACATGATTACTGCGCCAAATCTTCAAAAATTTTATGTAAAAGATCTTTTTAAAACGCAACAACGTTTAATGTTACCTACACTGGAACAAAAAAATATTGATCTTGAAATAATAATAAAAGAACCGGACTTACAAATAGAAGCCGATATAAATCTTATTGAGCAGGTGCTGATAAATTTGTTGCTGAATGCAATGGAAGCGGTAAAAGAAATTGAAAGCCCAAAAATTATTTTAACGGCAAGTCAATCTAATAACCGGGCTGCAATTAAGGTTATTGATAATGGCCCTGGCATTGATGACGAAGTGCTCGACAAAATCTTTATTCCTTTCTTCAGCACAAAGAAAAGCGGAAGCGGTATTGGCTTAAGCTTATGCAAACAAATTATGATGCTGCACAAAGGAAATATACAGGTGCAAAGCATAAAAGGCGAAGGCACTGCCTTTGTACTGCAATTTTAAAGCAATTGAAATAATTACTATAGCTAGATTTTAAATCAACGCTTATTGATTTTTTGGCTTTGTACTGTCTTCATGCGGCGGAGGCAGGCGGCATATCGTGATGTTCTTCCTGGCTCTGGTTATTCATGCCAGCTTCATCAGGATGAGGATTACCGCGATGACAGGTTTTACATTGTACTGTTGTAATTGTATCGGGGCGTTCTGATTTCTCAAAATTGAAATACGTAGAATTAATACCGGCCGTCATTTTCATCATATAACGAGCAACACCTTTTTCTTCTTTTGCATCGCTGACAAAATCTAACTTATGTGTAGATGAATCAGCTGCATGGCAAAAACCACATTTTACGCCCAAAGCGGTTTTAAACCCATCCATGATCATACCCAGGCTGTCTTTTGAAATATTTTTTGGCAGCACCTGCAGGTTTTTAAATAAACCCGTGTCAGACGTTGCATCATTTGTTTTAATAACAGGTATGCCGGGCTTTGTTGCTGCCACACTGATAAAAATGCCGGCAATTAAAACTGTTATTACACCAACTGTTCTTTTGTTTAAAAATTTCATATTGAGATGTTTCGTCCGTAAATTATGTAAAAATATTATATGGCTTAAAAATTAATCTACAGAATATTTTATACCTGCTTTATTTCGTATTTTATCTAAAGTCTCCATTAGCAATAAAGTATCTGCATGCGTCATTATGTTGCTTTCTTTTAACCCTTTTTCCAAACATTCACAAACATGCTGTGCTTCGTATTGATAACCGAAGCCTTCCTGATTTTCACCTGAATAAATTATTTGTTTTGTATCCGGCTTGCCTGTATAATATTCTATTGTTGTAAAAGGTGTGTAATAACGTGCAGTTAAGTGTATACGCCCTTCTGTGCCGTATATATCTAACGCTGTTGAAGTATCAGAAAGAAAAGTTGAAAAGAGTTGTGCAATTGCGCCGCTGTTATAATTAAATGTTACTGCACATTGCGCATCAACACCTGTTGAAGCAGGCGTCATCGTGGCTTCTATAGCGTCTGGCTTGCCTAAAAAAAACAATGTTGCAAATACATTATATATTCCAATATCGAGCACCGTGCCACCGCCAAGTTCCGGATCATAAACTCTTTGCGGCGCATCAGCAGGCGGCCGGAATCCAAAATTTAACGACATGCCTTTTATTTGGCCAATCATGCCGTCATCAATCATCTGTTTTACCTTATTAAAAGGATAAAGAAATTTCGTCCAAACAGCTTCCATTAAAAAAACCTTTTTATCACGTGCGGCGCGTATCATTTCTTCTGCCTGTGTATAATTTATGGCAAAAGCCTTTTCACACAAAACGGCTTTATTATTTTTAATGCACAATAATGTATGTTCGTAATGATGGCTGTGCGGCGTGGCAATATAAATTACATCAACCTCTTTATTTATTACAAGGTCTTCGTAAGAGTAATGCTTATGCTTTACAGAAAATTCCTGCACAAATTCATCAGCAGACTGTTTGCTCCGTGCACCACAGGCTACTAATTCGGCATTTTTTACAAGCTTTAAATCAGAGGCGAACTTTCTGGCTATACGTCCGCACCCTAAAATTCCCCATCGTATCATTCTAAAATTTTGGATGAATTTATCCTGTCTCTATCAAACAAAAAAATCAGTAGTAAACAGTAAGGTTGAATGAAGCTGTATTTTCGTTTAAAGCAGCAGCAGTAGCATTGCTTACGCGAAAATCGATATTAGTATTTTCTTTCAGGTCGCCCATATTCCAAAGCACCTTTGCATAAACTGATTTACCATTATCTGCAGTAAGTTTTACAATCGTTCCCGGATTAATGTTGTCTGCAAGAATGTAATATTTTCCATCACTCCATCCGCTGGAAGTTTTAAAAATTTTACTCACACCTGAAACGTGTTTCTTTCGTTTTATTTTTCCGTTGAACTGGTTCTGAAAATAACCTTCACCGAGTGGTAATACATTATTGGGCGTGGTTGTATATGCTGCGTTTACAGTTTGATTGTTTTGCGTTTCATTTGCTGCTTTTACATCAGCATTATCTTCAGCTTTTTCAACAACATTACCCGCAGTTTCATCTTCAGTCTTCTGTTCAGTTGATATAGTATTATCTGTTTTAACCGGTTGGGCGGTTTCAACCCGTTGCCGCGTTGTTTGAACGGCAGTATTTGTTTCCGTTGCATTTGTACCAACAATTAAAATAGTTCCAAGCGTTACGCTGTTATCCGTAAGACTATTCCATGCTTTTATTTGCTCTGTTGATACATTAAATTGTTTGCTTATGCTATATAAAGTCTCGCCTTTTGCAACTGTATGTTTTATTACATTTTTATTTGCAGCTACAGTTAATTGTTTTTCAGGCTGAGGTTGTTGCGTTTCTGTTTTATCTTTTTTGGTTAACGGAATTTTTATTGAGGAACCATACACAAGTTTACTATCAGCATGCATATTATTCAGACGCATAATATCGCCCACATTTGTATTATGTTGTTTGGCTATCGATGATAAGGTTTCGCCTGTTTTTAAAGTATGATTTATAAAATTGCTTTGCGCAGAGGCAGTTTTCATCACAAAAAGAAACACAAAAGCTATTATAGAAGGAAGAAGTTTTTTCATGTTTATATTTTCTTTTAAATTCCCACGTGTAATTCGTCTTAGATTTTTGTTGCGTACCGCAAAATTTTATCGCTAAGATTATGCAACAAATTTAATCTTTAAGTATTCGCCAGTTGATTGGATAGTAATTATTAACACGGTTGTGCAAAAATTTAAGCCAGCCAAGCGGGTAATTTTTGTATGTGGATAACGCCCATCCTTTGTATTTATTATTGAAACTTATATCATGTTTGCGCAGGTACTGTAATGCATCTTCAAGCGTAAGTTCAACTTGTTGAACCGCACTGTTTAGAATAGTACTTAAGGCCAGCTCATGATTCGGTATTAGCTCGTTGTGCATTATTTCGCCAACGTTAATTCCTGCTTTACGGAGGTGCAGGTTTTCCCGCAGGATTGATACATCATAGGCCAATGCCTTGTTTATTATCCTTGTATTTTCTTTGTGATTAAACACCAGCCAATCGCCCTCATTAATATAGTTTAAAACAATTGCCGCATCTTTATTTGGTGTTTTATCCAGGACATTTTTTTTTGTTTTAAAACTTGATACGCCACCATCATTTTTTTTGAAAGCTGCAATAAAAAAACCTTCCCCCTTTATTTTATCAGGCCAAAACCGGTAACCGTAAGCTTTGTGCTGCGGTGATTGTGTTTCCACAATACCCCAACCATCTTTTAATTTTAACTGAATGGTATCTGCATTAAAGTTATTTTTTACCCAGTCTGAAATATTTTCATTTTCTTCTTGCGAATAAGAGCAGGTCGAATAAATTAAAATGCCATCCTTTTTTAAAGCAGTATAAACGTCTGCCAAAATTCTTTGCTGACGCTGGCTGCACAGTTCTACATTCTTCATACTCCACTCATCTATTGCCTTGTTTTCTTTTCTAAATAAACCGCTTCCGCTGCACGGCGCATCCACAACAATTACATCAAAATAATTTTCAAGTCTTTTAAAATCGGCTGCATCGTTATTTGTAATCACTATGTCTGCGCTTCCCCATTTTACAAGATTTTCATATAAAATATTGGCTCTTTGTTTTATGGCTTCGTTGCTTACAAGCAAACTGTTTTTGAAATAAGAACTTAATAAAGTGCTTTTACCGCCGGGTGCCGCACACAAATCCAAAACTTTTTTATTTGTATTACTACAGCTTTGCTTTAAAACTTCGTACAAAAACATGCTGCTGGCTTCCTGCACATAATACATGCCTGCATGTAACAACGGATCGAGTGTAAACGCAGGCCGTTCCTGCAAATAAAAACCGTGTTCACACCAGGGTACCTGCTGGTTTAAACTAAACGCCGGATGAATTATTTTATCGGTTGATGCAAACCGTTTTATTTTTTCAATGTTAAGGCGTATTGAAGTTATTTGCTGTGCATGCATGTGTACATGCTGAAAGCTTTGCCTGTTAAAGCCTTTGATGCCTTCCAGCTCATCCAGTAATTCCCCGGGTAATAACGCTTTCAATAGTTATGATAAATTTTCAATAAGCAACTGAACCTGCTCTTTTGTATTAAATGAATGCAAAACTATGCGCAGACGTTCTTTGCCTGCCTGGATAGTAGGATACAAAATCGGCCGCACATCAAGATTTACATTTTGCAAGTGCGACGCAACTTGTTTTACCAAATCATTGCCTGGAATGATTATAATTTGTATGGGTGTTTCTGAAACTGATTTTTTGAATTTTAAGCCTGCCTGCTGAAAACAAGTTATTAGTTCCTTTAAATAACTTCTTTCGTTCTGTAAAAAAGGAAATGTTTGATACGATGCATTTATCGCAGCAATTGCATGTTCAGGCAAAGCAGTTGAGTAAATAAAACTGCGGGCAAAATTGATAAGATAATCCTTTAGTTTTTTTGAACCGGCAATTGCAGCGCCATGAACACCACACGCTTTGCCATAAGTGTAAATGCGACAAAAAACTTCGTGCTGCATATTTTCTCTTTGCACAAGCCCTTCGCCATTATCTCCAATTACGCCAATTGCATGCGCTTCGTCAATAATTATATGTGCATTAAATTTCTTACATAAACGTATAATCTCTTGTAAACAACAAAAGTCTCCGTCCATGCTAAACACAGATTCTGTTACCACGAAGATTTTATTTTCTTTAGATACAGAAACGGCTTTTAACTTTTTTTCCAACTCGTTGGCATCGTTATGTGCAAAAGAAAAACTGCGTGCAAACGACAATCGAATTCCATCGCGTATAGAAGCATGGCAAAGCTGATCATATATTATTATATCGCCTTTTTGCGGCACACAACTTAATACACCAACATTTGCATCGTAGCCTGAATTAAAAATGAGTGCAGCCTCTGCTTTGTGAAAGGTTGCGATTTGCTCTTCTATTTCTTCTATCAGTGCATAGTTGCCTGCCAGCAACCGAGAGCCTGTTGAACCCGTTTTTAAACGTGCATCAATTTTATTGGTTACTATATTATCATGTACAATACCCAAATAATCGTTAGAACAAAAATCAATTGTATTGCCCCGCAGCTTTAATTTCCGCAAAGCATTTTTATCTATTCTTTCCTTTAATTTTTTTTCTAAAAAAGAATCATCGTACATAAAACATATTTAGGAGCACACTTCAAAACTAAACGTTTGCAGTTAAAACGTAAAGCAATTTTGCCCCATCCAGAGACTGAGCCTTCCCACATTGAAACAATTCTAAAAGCACACCAAACTCTCTCGCTGCCAATATTTTAAAAATTATAGTTTTTATTTTTTACATCGCTCCCTCATTTGTTTCTTTTACCAAGAAAATTGGTTCGTTTGCCAAGTTTAGAAAAATGATGGAACGCGTGTTGAATACTTTTACGCCTTATTACCAAAACTAAAATTCCGTTCGGTGATACCAAATTTAAATATTCAACTGTTATGACAAAGCTTTACATTCTATGTTTAGTAACCTTTATGTTTATTAACTACTCATTTGGTCAGTCAGTAATGGACCCAAATGACCCGGTAGTAAATTATAATTCCAACACCCCTCCCACTCAACCGGCCTGGGGTCAAATAGGCAAATGGGTACGCACTCAACGTCTTGGCTGGAATACTACCGAATACAAGTGTTATATTTATAAAGGTGAAGCCTTCAGGCTGCACTTTCCAAAAACTTACAACCCAACAGCAAACGACGGGAAAAAATATCCTATGCTCGTTTTCTTTCATGGTTTAGGGGAAACAGGTAAAATATATGATAATGAATACCAGCTTTATCATGGCGGAGATAAATTTCAGTCTGCCGTTAATAATGGAACTTTCGATGGATATGTGCTTTGTATGCAAAGCCAGGGTTTTTGGGGCGCTACTGAATACCAAAATATAGCTGAAATAATAGATTACATGGTAACAAATAACAAGTTGGATCCCTTCCAGGTTGTTGATAACGGGCTTTCCGCAGGAGGCGAAGGTACATGGGGAATGTTTATACAACATCCCACTTACATAAGCGCCGCTCTGCCTATGTCATCTTCATCAATTAATTATGAAACGCCAAGCATTGCCAATACTATAAAATTTACGCCTTTGTGGTTATTCCAGGGAGGACTAGACGGCTCACCAGCACCATATACATCTCAGCAGGTAAGAGATTATATGCTTGGCAATGGAGCTAATTTTTCATATAAAGAATATTCTACGCTTGGTCATGGTGTATGGGATTCTGTGTGGCAGGAGCGTGATTTCTGGCCATACATTTTGAGATCTTATAGCGCTAATCCATGGCCATTGTTTGGAAGAACAAAGTTTTGCCCGGGTGATAATATTAATGTAACGATCGGGGTAGCACCAGGTTTCCAGGCGTACCAGTGGAGATTAAATGACAATTTAATACAAGGTGCTGCAACAAATAGTATACAGGCAACACAAGCCGGCAAATATGATGTTCGCGTTCAGCGAAACGGAATATGGTCAGATTGGTCAAGAACACCTGTGAATATAATTATACAGACAGCATTTCAAACACCGGATATTGAGGTTGCGGGCAAGATGAGCACAGCAATAACTTCTGCTGATGGAAAAAATTATGTAAACCTCCAGGTTTCCGGTAATGGAAACTATATAAATTATACCTGGAAAAAAGTTGGCTCAGACAGTGTTTACAGCACGGCCGCAATTTTTAAAGCAACCCAACCAGGTTATTATGCAGTTGCAGCAAATCAACAATACAGTTGTTCAAGTTTATATTCTGCAGCTTTTAAAGTAATAGATGCAAAGGGGCCAAATGCACCTACCGCAGTAAAAAGTGTTACCGCAAATACTATATCTAATACCCAGGTACAACTTGGGTGGAGTAATCCTGCACAACAAGCCAATGCACCTACTGCTTTTGAAATATACAGGGGTACATCGAGCGGGGTTTATTCTTTTGTAGCGCAGGTAGCGCCTTCAATAACAAATTATACTGATTCAGATTTATCACCTAAACAAAAATATTTTTACGCAATACGCGCAATAGATTCAACCGGCGCTTCACTGCTTTCAAACGAAGCAAGCGCAACTACTTTTTCAGATACCAGTGCGCCATCAATTCCATCTAATCTTAGAACCACTTATACAACACCTTCAACCATTTCTATAGCATGGGATGCTTCTACTGATAACGTTGGTGTTGATCATTATGCTATTTATGTAAACGGTTCACTTTCTAACATTACAAAACAAACAAGCTTTGTTTTAACCGGGTTAACACAAAGTCAGCCTTATGCTGTTTATGTAAAGGCTGTTGACGGAAGCAATAACTATTCGTCTGCAAGTAACCAGGTAAGTGCCGAGCCAATTCTTGGTGGTTTAAAATATAATTTTTATACAACCAACACAGCGTGGAGCGTATTACCTAACTTCTCTTCATTAACACCGGTTAAAAACGGGGTTTCTTCAAATACAGATATAACGGTTGCAACCCAGAGCACTAATTATGGTTTCTTATGGCAGGGATACATCCAGGTACCTGTTAACGGAACTTATACTTTTGCTACAACTTCTGATGATGGCAGTGCCTTGTGGTTTAATTCTTATACACCAACCGGTACGCCAACTGTTAATAATGACGGAGCACACGGTTCTACAACAAAAGCAGGTTCAGCAATAACACTTACTGCAGGCGTTTATCCGATTTGCATTGAATTCTTCCAGGCAGGCGGCGGCGCTAATATGTCCGTATCATGGGCAAGTACTGCTTTGTTTGGAAATACAACACAGCATACAATAGATAGTAAATATTTTGTAGGAACTTATGTTAATGTAGGCGCTGCTCCAGCAAAAGCAACCAGCCTTGTTGCAACTGCCGCTGCATACAACAGAATAAATCTTTCATGGACTGATAACAGCAATAATGAAACTGGTTTTGAAGTATATCGTTCAACAAATGCATCCGGCTCATTCAACATTGTAGGTACGGCTGCCGCTGATGCAACTGCGTTTAGCGATTCGGGATTGACAGCTTCGACAACTTACTATTACAAAATCCAGGCAATTAATAAATATGGTAATTCAGGCTTAACCGGGCAGGATACAGTTGTTACAGGCGGTTTAACTTACAATTATTATGTAGGCACATGGACATCTACGCCAAACTTTGCAACGTTAACACCAACAAGAACCGGTACATCTTCAAACTTTACTTTAACAGGTGCAAGCGGAAGTACATATGGATTTTTGTTCCAGGGAACAATTAATATTCCAACAACCGGTACTTATACTTTTTATACAACCTCAGATAATGGTAGCAGCCTTTATATAGGAGCATATACAAGCAGCAATCTCGTTGTAAATAATTCTTTCTCTTTAGCTGCTGCAGAAAAATCCGGTACTAAAACTTTAACAAAAGGCACTTACCCAATTTATGTTGCTTATTATTTTAATAACAAAACGGTTTTAAATTTTGGCAGTGCTTCTTTAAGTGTAAGCTATGCAGGACCGGGTATTTCAAAACAAACAATTCCTAATTCTGCATTTCAGCAAATTACAATTAATCCATTCCCGTCTGCAACAACATTTGCTTTACCTGCTGCTCCCGCGGCGCCTGCAAATTTTAAAGCAGTAGCAACATCTGCTTCGCAGCTTTCCTTAACATGGAACAGTGTTTCAGGTGCTACGGGTTACCAGTTATTCAGATCAATTGGCGGTTCCTCTAATTATATATTATTGAAATCGCTCGCAGCAAACACAGTATCTTATTCTGATACAGGTTTAAACTCAAACCTTATTCATTATTATAAAATACAGGCAACAGGCGTTGGCGGAACGTTAAGTACTGCATCAATTGCTTCAGCAACAACAAAAGACAATGCGCCGGTAATCGCCCAGTTAAACGCAGCCGCAGCACCTTACGGTACAAGTTCAACAATCAATATAAATGCAACAGATTCTGATGGTGATGTATTATCTTATATTCCAACAAGTCTGCCGGCATTTGCAAGCCTTATTAATAATGGAAGCAATGGAGCTTCTTTAGTATTGAACCCGGCACAAACAGACCAGGGTGTTTACAACAATATAAAAGTTGTTGTGAGTGATCCTTATGGCGGGAAAGACAGTACCATATTCACTTTAACGGTAAACAATAACTATGCTCCGGCAATAGATGCAATTGCAGATTATACAATGAATGAAAATGATGTTATAAACATTCCGTTAAGTGCACATGATGTAAATAATGGTGATGTTTTAACATGGTCTGTATCCAATGCACCTAATGCATTTACATTAACTGATAATGGCAATGGCTCTGCAACACTTACACTTCATCCAAATTACCTTGCTGCAGGCAACTTTACGCCGGTAGTAACAGTAAACGATGGCAACGGTGGTACAACAAGCCGCACGTTTAATGTTGTTGTTAAAGATGCAATTCCAACCACTACTATTTATGCAAGATTTAAATACAACACTCCTGTTGGTGCCCCTTGGAACAGCATTACAGGCGTAACAACAAATAACCTGGTTGATGACCAGGGCAAAACAACAAACATTGGATTAGAACTTCAAACCGGCTGGTTTGGTAATTTTAATTCCGGTGTTACAACCGGCAACAATTCAGGTGTATATCCTGATGCAGTTTTAGCAGATTACTATTTCTTTGGTTATCTTCGGCGGACCTGAAACAGTTGATACAAAAATAACCGGCCTTGATCCATCAAGTTCATACAATCTCACTTTCTTTGGTGCCAGCAATTATAATAATGTACCGGATAATGGTTCTACAGTTTATACAGCAGGCAACCAAAGTGATACGCTGTATGTTCAAAATAATACAAGCAATACAGTAACAATCAGTGGTGTTAAACCTGCGGCAGATGGTACAATTACTTACACCATGTCTAAAGGCCTTAATACACCTATCGGTTACATTAATGCACTGGTTATATCAAGTATTTATGATGATGGAAATGCACCCGCTGCTCCAACATCGCTTACTGCACAAGACGCAAATGGTAAAGGCGTACAGCTCTCATGGACGGATGTTGCAGTTAACGAAACAGGGTATAACGTTTATCGTGCATTAACAGCTAACAATACATTTGCGTTGGTTGGGCAGGCACAGGCAAACGCAACAGGCTTTACAGATTCAAGCGCAAGCGGAAATACATCGTACGCATATAAAATAGCGGCAGTTAATACGCATGGCGTTTCTGGCTACAGCAATATTGCAACTATTGCAACGGCCAATAAAATACCACAGTTAATTGCAATTGCTGACGTAGCAATAAAATATAATCAAACAGCAACTGTGAATGTTGTGGCAAATGATGATGCAACAGATCACATTACTTTCTCTGTATCAGGCTTGCCTTCATTCGCAACATTTGTTGATAATGGCAATGGCACAGGTAAAATAACCGTTACGCCTTCTTCAAATAGTGTAGGCGGATTCCCTGTTACTATTACAGCAACGGATAACGCAAATGCAACCGTTTCAACTTCATTCAATATTTTAGTTTCAGATCCAAATATTTCTTCAACATACCTCAGCTTCACTGATGGTTCACAAAGCGTTCCTAAACCATGGAACGTAGTTGGGCCATACCCGATAAAGGGCACATTTGTAAATACTATTTATGATGATGCAAATACTTTAACGGGCATGACGGTTACTTTCAAAAACGGCTTCCAGGGTTTTGTAAAATCCGGTGTGCAGCCTGTTGAAGGTTATGGCATCTATCCGAATGTAATTATGAGAAGCGGTGAATTTGAAGGAACTACAACAAAAGATACCATCCAGATTACAGGATTGAGCACTACAAAGAAATACAACTTTGTATTCTTTAACAGCCACGACGACGGGTTGAATGGTAATACCAATTTCACTATTGGCGCAACAACTGTTACATTAAATGCAACAGGCAACATCAGCAAAACTGTTCAGCTAAACAATATATCTGCAGATGCAACGGGTAAAGTGTATATCGTGGTATCAAAAGCAACAGGTGCAGATTATGCCTTCATCAGCTCTATGATTATTCAAAGCTATGCAAGCACATACACTGCTATTGCACCGGCAAATCTGCGCACTACCACTGTAACACGCAATTCAATTGGCTTGCAGTGGCAGGATAGGTCAAGCAACGAAACAAATTACCAAATCTGGCGTGCTGCTGATGGAGCAGGCAGTTATACATTACTTGCAACAGTTGCCGCAGGAGCCACCTCATATACTGATGTAAACCTTGCAGCAAACAGTACATATAATTATTCTGTAAGAGCTGTGTTTAGCGGCCCTGCTTATTCAAGCTACTCAAACACAGTATCAGCAAGCACTTATGCTTATAATGTTTACCTGAACTATACAGCAACGAATGATGCGCCGCTTCCATGGAACAATTTAGATGCTGTACCGCAGATAGGATATACATGGGATAATTTCTTTGATGAAAAAGGAATGATTACAAGCACAGGTATGAACCTTACCACAAACTGGGCGGGTTTATATTCTGCAGGCATGAGCACTTCAAACAATTCAGGTGCAGTGCCGGATGCAGTAGCATTTGACAGCTACGGTTTATTCCCTGGTCAAACAGCGTCATTCCAAATAACAGGTTTAAACATCGGCATGAAGTACGACTTTACTTTCTTTGCAAGCTCCAATGCTTTTGGCGATGTAAACGTTGCTTATGTAATAAATGGTGTAACCACAATTCTCAATGCTTCATTAAACATAAACGGAACGGTAACCATTAATGGAGTTACTCCGGACAGTTATGGTAATATAACCATTAGTGTTGCGCCGGGCGACCAGGCTTCACAGTTTGGACTGATTGGTGCGCTGATTATGAAAGGCTACACGCCTTCTGCTTCAAGTGTAGTGCCGTCGTTACCTGCATCTGGTTTACAATCGCAGGGTGCAACGCAAACAATTGCCAGCAGCGTTCAAACAGAAAAGTCTTTAAATGCAGAGGTTGCGCTTAAAGCATTCCCTAATCCATTCCGTGACCAGTTCACATTAGTTGTGCCTTCAAACAATAACAGTAAAGTACAGGTAATGATGTATGACGTAACAGGCAAGCTGGTTTACAGCAACGGATTTAGTGTGCAAAAAGGAACGAATTCTTTGAAGATTACTGCAGGCAGCAATTTAACCGCTGGTGTTTACACCGTTATCGTTACAAACGTAAATACTAAAACAATTAAAACAATTAAGTTACTAAAGCAATAAAAATCCGTATCGTATAAGTGTTATGTTTTCCCTTAAGCGCGGGTTTGCTTTTGCAAGCCTGCGCTTTTTTTGTTGAAAGTATTGCCGCAACAAAATTCTATGCATTAATAATTATATTTGATTCCTCTATACCCACTGCAAAACCCAAACTAATACGTGCCCGTTTTTTTAACCTTGTCACCAAATTTAAAAAACCATATGGCACGTCTTATTATTCCGGAAGATTTCACCAGTCAGCTTACGCTGCTTGCAAACATCAATCAACAAAACACCAATCTCGGTATCAGCAGTCCCATTACCGCATTTCTTGCGCAGCAAAATATTGTGCTGGCAGACGATGCTACCGCCGCCGACGCTGCGCAAACGCACGAAACGAACCGGGCACTGCTGAGCCGCCAAAGCGAAAACTTTCGCCAGTTGCGCGATAATCTTTTTAAAACGCCCTGGCAGCATACAACCGGCAGTGCACAGTTCTTAAAAAGCTTTTATAAAGGCAATACCAAACAGCTTGGCACATGGGGCTTTACCATTACTGATAGCGGCAAAATAAATTACCCGCCTGCCTTTACTGACCGGGTAGCAGTTTTTTATGCACTCACCAGGCAAAACAACAGCTATGCCGCTGGCAGCAGTCCGTTACAACCATACTTAACACAGCAAAATATTAACCTTGAGACTGATGCCGGTTTTGCAGACCAGGCAACGGGTAATGATCAAAATTTTACCTCCGCTGCACAACAAAGCGAAAACGAAACCGAACTGCGCAACCAGCTTTGGCTGCCCGTACTGGCGCACATAAAAGCCATTGGCAATTTTTTAATGAAGCTGTACAGCAATAATCCCAAAGCACTGGGTAGCTGGGGTTTTACGGTTGATGATAACCCGCAAAAACCCAGGCTGCGCACAACAAAACTTAAGATTGGCGAACAGATTACCACTAAATCGGTAGTAATAGGTTCAACCGTTGCCAATATTGGTGAGGGCGACCTGCATTTATATAAAGGAAGCACCACCACAGGCACACCGCTAATAATGCACAAAGGCGAGCAGTTTGGCATACAAAAGGTTGCAGTTCTATAACAGTGATAAATCCGTCTTTGCGTTATTGAAGGGAAGTTTACACGGCTTACATAACCGCGTTAAATCGGCGAGAACATTCGAATTTTTCAGCGAAATAGCCGGAGAAAACATCGGGAATAAGAAGCGCGAAAATCGGGAAAAAAAGCGTGAAAATTCGAGAAAACAGCAGAAATGCCGGGAAAACAGCGGGATATTTCATAAACACGGGTATCGGGAAAAAAACCAAGATAAATCGGAAAATTCTGGGTTTATGGTTGAAAAAGGCGGCGCCGCAAGGCGCTGCTTTTTGTTTATTTTTAAAAACGGATTGTCCTAACGACAATACAAAATGTATAACACTAAATGATTGATTTTAAATAGCCTCATTTTTATTTGGAACTACGTCGAATATCATAAATCTTTGCGTTAGAGCAACTTGTTTAACACTTCACAATTTCTAACATAGCTTGACGAAAAACCGTTTATACTGACAATTTTTTTAATTAAGCTTTTGTAAAAAGTTGTTGCAGTTTATAGTTCTTACTTTTTATGTTACGACCTTTCATTTCGCCAAACTTTAAATCGCTATTTGGCAGACAGCAAGCATTTGTAATTCTATTCAGCAATTTTCTTCAAAGCAGTTTAAATTTTATAGGGACAAAAAACATGTTGTTGCAAATGCTGTTTTATTTCTTTCAAAGCATTTTTGTTGCTGCTGTTTAAGCAACTTTATTTTTTCATTAAGTGTGCATGTAACAACCGTATTGTGTGTCAGCGGTGCTGACAAGTCGCGCCATCCTTTTGAAAAAATATTTAGCTTCAGTGCAAGCGCGACTCAACGCTATTTGAACATTTGTTCTTAATCTCAACTTTTGTTTTTTAATTTAGCTGTTGTACAAGCGCGACGAATAAATTCGTCCAAACGCCGAACACAAAGTACAAAACCGTTGGCTGCTATACGTGGTGACACCTCAAATAATGGGAAGTAATAATAACATATTATCAAAAGAAGAACAAAGATTACCTAAATCAATTCTTGACAAAGCAATTAAAAGTGGCAATGAACTCGGTTGGAGACAAAACCATTTTTCAGAAGTTATTGAAGCTGCAAGACAAAATCATTTAGCCATTATTGGTGGACAAGTGCAATATATCTTGCTTGGTAAAACATGTGAATTGTATTGGTTAAGTTATGACCCGGACAAAAGACATTCTAACGAAAGCTGGTTGACATATTGTAACAGAACTGCAAAAGAATGTTTAGAAAAATTCAATAGACTTCTTACAACAACGGACTTTGAAAAAGAAGCATTGACTTTTTCATTTTTATCAGACAAAAAGAAAAACGGTGTTGACATAAGCGAGTACTTAACTTTCATTGTGTACTTTGACGATAAAGAAACAGATTTATTTAACAAGGAAAAGAGCGAATGAAAGTACAGCAGCCAACAGTTGCATTTCTTTTCGCCGCTGTTGGTATTCTTTACCAACAGCATTAAGTTTTCTGTCGCAGCCGGGTCTTCATCGCAGCGCAAATGTGCGCAGGATGAGACCCGGCGTTATATAATCATAAATTAAAAAATTCATTTCAGATATTTGTTGCTTATAAAATTTTATAAGTAACACAGCATCCATATTAAGTTCTCCTATTGAATATTTAAAAGGCGTTGGCCCGTTGCGTGGCGACCTTTTAAAAAAAGAATCAGGCATTTTTACTTTCGGCGATTTACTGCATCATTATCCGTTCCGGCACATTGACCGCACGAAGATTGATAAAATCTCGGACGTTGTTTTTCAAACAAATTATGTACAGCTTATTGGTAAAATAACCGGTATACAAACCATAGGCGAACGAAGCGCAAAACGTTTAATTGCCTGGCTTGAAGATGATACCGGCGAAATTGAACTGGTTTGGTTCCAGGGTATTAGCTGGATACAAAAAAACCTCTACGAAGGCAGCACATATTTAGTGTTTGGCAAAGCGGGTATGTTTAATAATAAACCGCAAATCACACATCCGGAAATTGAAATTTATAAACCGGAACTTACAACATCAAAATATTTAGAACCTGTTTATCCTACCACAGAAAAATTAAAAGCAAAAGGTTTAACTGCAAAACAAATTGCAAAACTTACGAGTGCTTTATTAGCGCAGGTTTCTGAAAAAGATGTGCCTGAAATTATTCCTGCAACTGTAAAAAAAGAGCTCGGCTTAATTAATCGTTTTGATGCTGTTACTTCAATTCATTTTCCCAAATCACAGGCAGAATATGAGCAGGCTGTAAAGCGTTTAAAGTTTGAAGAACTATTTCTTGCACAGGTAAGATTAAAAATGATTCGCGGGCAACGGCACCGCCGCAGCCAGGGCGTTGTGTTTAAAGAAGTGGGTGAACATTTCAACCTGTTTTATAATAAATATTTGCCCTTTAAATTAACCAATGCGCAAAAACGCGTGGTAAAGGAAATAAGAACCGATACGGCAAAGGGCCATCAAATGAATCGTTTGTTGCAGGGTGATGTTGGCAGCGGAAAAACTATTGTAGCGTTATTGATAATGCTGCTCGCTGCAGATAACGGTTATCAAAGCTGCATGATGGCGCCCACGGAAATTCTTGCGCAGCAGCACTTCAATAATCTCAGAAGTTTATTAAAAGATACTGCAATAGAAATTCGATTATTAACCGGCAGCACTAAATCTGCCGAAAGAAAAGTTATTTTAAATGAATTAAAAAACGGAAATCTTCATCTTCTCGTAGGTACGCATGCAGTAATTGAAGAAGCGGTTAAGTTTAAAAACCTGGGTTTGGTAATAATTGATGAACAGCATCGCTTTGGCGTGGCGCAACGTGCAAAGCTTTGGTCGAAAGCAGTAATTCCGCCGCATGTTTTGGTAATGACGGCAACACCAATTCCACGCACATTGGCTATGACGGCCTATGGCGATTTGGATTACAGCATTATTGATGAACTGCCGCCGGGCAGGCAACCGGTAATAACTGTTCACCGTTATGAAACAAAACGCACTGCTGTAATGGAATTTGTGAAGCAGGAAATAGCAAAAGGCAGGCAGGCATTCTTTGTTTACCCGTTAATTGAAGAAAGCGAAAAATTAAGTTATGAAAATTTGATGGCTGGATATGAACAGGTAAAGAGTTTTTTCCCCGAACATCTTTATAGTCTCAGCATGGTGCATGGCAAAATGCCGGCTCAGCAAAAAGATGAGAATATGCAACGTTTTAAAAATGGAAACACTCAGATAATGGTGGGCACAACAGTAATTGAAGTTGGAATTGATATTCCCAACGCAAGCGTTATGGTAATTGAAAGCGCAGAAAAATTCGGACTTTCACAATTGCACCAGTTAAGAGGCCGTGTTGGCCGCGGCGGCGATAAAAGTTATTGTATATTACTTACGCCATATAAACTAAGTAATGAAGCAAGGGAGCGTCTAAAAATTATGTGCGCAACAAACGACGGTTTTAAAATTGCGGAAAAGGATTTGGAGTTACGGGGACCCGGAGAAATTGAAGGAACAAAACAAAGCGGATTGTTAAACTTTGCTCTGGCAAGTATAGTCAATGATAAAGATTTGCTTGATGCGGCTAAATACTACGCAGAAATAATTTTAGATAATGACGAAGAATTAACAAAGCCTGAAAATGCTGATTTAAAAAAATATTTATTATCGCAAAAAGGAAAAACTGCCTGGAGTAAAATTTCATAACAACAAATTATTAAAGCAAATCGTTTTATATACATTCAAAAAAAATCAATTGAACAAAAAGTACTTCGGTTGGATTGTTTTTTTTCTTGCCTGTTTTATTGGAAAAAGCAATGCGCAATATCTTCAGTTTATTGAAAACAAAGGGCAGTGGGATAAATCAGTAAAATTTAAAGCAGCTTTTGGCGGCAACGAATTGTTGGTGCAGCCGGCAGGTTATAAAGTTGTACTGCGTGATAAAAATGATCTGAAAAAAATATCTGATTTTTTTGGCGGACATGTAGACAGCGCGGACAAAAAGAATGCTTAAAAATGTGCGGGACTTTAAACTTCGTTGCCATGCTTACCAGGTAAGTTTTTTAAATGGCGACAGCAATGCTGTCGCTGAACCCGATAAACCTTTAAATACATACAACAATTATTTTCTTGGTTCGGATAGCAGCAAATGGACTACCGGTTGCCGCATATTTAACGGCCTTACATATAAAAATGTTTATAAAAATGTAGACATAAGATATTATTCAGATAATGGTAATCTTAAGTATGATATTATTATTAAACCCGGTGCAGACGTAAGCAAAATTGCTTTGAAGTTTGCGGGGCTCAGCGGTTTGTTGATGAATAAGTATGGTAATCTCACCATGCATACAACGCTGGGTGATATCTACCAGGAAATACCTGCCAGCTATCAGATAATTAAAGGCTTGAAAAATAAAGTAAAAGCAGCGTTTGAATTAAAAGGCGATGAAGTTCATTTCAAGATTAATAATTACGATAAAACTGCAACGCTCATTATCGATCCCACCGAAATATTTTCAACTTTTGTAGGCAGCACATCAGACGTTTGGGGTTATACTGCAACATACGATAATGCCGGTGATTTGTACGCCGGCGGTATTGCTTTTGACAATGGTTTCGTTAACCGCGGCCTGGGTGGTTATGATGTATCATATAATGGCGGCGATGGAAAGGAAGTTTCAGGTTATGCAATTGATATATCAATTATTAAATTTAATCCAACCGGTAATCTTGCTTTATATTCAACTTATTTAGGCGGCAACGGCGATGAACAGCCACACAGTTTGGTTGTAGACAGCCGGGGTGACCTTATTATAGCCGGCAGAACAACCTCTGATAATTTTCCGGTAACTGCTCCTACATACGGGCCTGGTGGCGGCTTCGATATAGTTATTTCAAAATTAAGCCCTGATGGCAGAAGCCTGTTGGCTTCAAGAAAATTTGGAGGCAGTGCATGGGACGGCGTTAACATCGCACCAAAATATTCTAATCAGTCTGTAGGCACGCCAACCATCAGGAGAAATTACGGCGATGATGCAAGAAGCGAAGTTATTACTGATAATAGTGATAACATTTATCTCGCGGGTTGCACACAGTCAGGTGACTTTCTCTGTACCCCCAACGCATTCAAAAACACATTAGGCGGTTTCCAGGATGGCGTATTTATAAAAGCAAGCCCCGATCTCAACACGATATATAACAGCACCTTAATTGGCGGTGACGGAGTAGATGCTGCATTTGCTCTTACCATTAGCAAAGCAACCGGCAATATTTTTATTGGAGGCGGCACAAACAGTTCAAACCTTGCGTTTAATGCAACCAATGCACCGCAAGGCATCTTACACGCGGGGTACCAGGGTGGCGATTGTGATGGCTTTATTGCCGAATTAAGCAGTGATGCCAATACCCTTCTTAAAACAGAATATGTTGGCACAGGCGGAAACGATCTTGTATATGGCGTGCAAACAGATAAATACGGGTACCCGTTTATTATGGGTACAACCACTGAAACATTTCCGGTATTTAAATCGCCTTTTAATGCAGGCGGAAATCAGGCCAAAGGCAAACAATTTATAACAAAACTTAATCCGGAACTTACAGAGGTTTTATACAATGCAAACTTTGGAAAGGGCAATGCTACACCGGATATATCACCCACTGCATTTCTTGTAGATATCTGCGGTAATGTATACGTTTCAGGATGGGGTGGTTCCGCGAATTTTGAATATAATAAAAATACTACCCTGATAGGAATGCCCACTACCGAAAATGCTATTTCAAGGTTAACAGATGGCAACGATTTTTACTTTTTTGTTTTGGAAAAAGATGCGCTAAGCCAGTTATTCGGAAGTTTTTTTGGAATGAATGATCCCGTGGCTTTTGGTGATCACGTAGATGGAGGTACAAGCCGTTTTGATCGCAGAGGTGTAATTTACCAGGCCATTTGTGCCGATTGCGGTAAACGCGGAGTAATAAATTTTACAACAACAGGATCATGGAGTCCCGGCAATCCTGCGCAAACAGGTGCTTTATGTAACGAAGCAGCCGTTAAGATTGCATTTGAATTATCCGGCGTAATTGCGTCTTTGCGTTCTTCTATAAATGGTGTTCCAAGAGACAGCGTGGGCTGTGTGCCGCTTACCGTTGACTTCGCAGACACCATTGCCTTAGGCAAAAAATATGTCTGGAGTTTTGGTGATGGCTCTCCGGATCTTACAACAGACACCGCAATTTCAAGCCACACATATACGAATGTTGGGGATTACCGTGTAAGAGTAATAAGTATTGATTCGTCTTCATGCAACATTGCAGATACAGCTTACCTTACTATTAAGGCACGCAGTAATAAAGCAACTTTAGGCTACACGATTGCAAAACTTCCTCCGTGCCAATCGCTCACTTACCAATTTACAAATACCTCAGTGGCACCACCGGGTTCTCCATTTGGCCCAAATGATTTTACCTGGGATTTTGGTGATGGAACGAGGACGCAAACCAACGCGCCTGCCATTACACACGTGTATGCGTCTACCGGAACTTATAATGTAAAATTGTATTTGGATGACAGTACTTATTGCAATTCGCCTGATTCTTTAGTGCAACAACTACGGGTTGCATCTGTACTTACTGCGCAGTTTGAAACACCGGCAATCGGATGTTCGCCCTATAATGCAGCGTTTAATAATACGTCGTTAGGCGGCCAGCAATTTCTTTGGGATTTTGGTGATGGCACAACTTCTGCAGAAGCATATCCAACACATCTTTATCAAAACCCCGGCACATATACAGTACGGTTAACAGCAACAGATAATTCAACCTGCAATACTACAGATGATACAACAGGAACGGTAACGGTTGTTGAAGGACCGACATCATCATTTTCATTCAGTCCCACAGAACCAAAAGAAAATACACCATTCCAGTTTACGAATCTTTCTACAAATGCAGTAAAATATAAATGGGATTTTGGTGATGGCGATACATTACTCACATCAGATTTATTGCCGGTTAGTCATCTCTATAACTTTACAAGTACCTATACTGTTTGCCTTATTGCATTTAATGCAAATGGTTGTACAGACACAAGCTGCCAGCAGGTGTCTGCATTGGTAACGCCGCTTGCGGGTGTACCAAATGCGTTTTCTCCCAACGGAGATGGCATAAATGATGTTATAAGTGTAAAAGGATATGGTGTTGCAAAAATGAGCTGGAATATTTTTAACCGCTGGGGACAACTGGTGTTCAGATCCAACAGTTTAAATGGTGCATGGGATGGCCGTTTTAAAGGTGCTTTGCAGCCGCAGGATGTATACGCATATACACTTGACATTACATTTACTGATAATACTGTTTACAGAAAAAAAGGCGACATAACTTTACTTAGATGATTGGAGGCTTTATGGAAAAGAAACTTAATTATTTTGTGCAGAGGGTTTTGTTTACAGCTTTGTTTATTCTTTTTATTGAAAATATTTTTTCACAGGATTTACATTTCTCTCAATACTTTAATTCACCGTTGTTAACCAATCCTGCAAACACAGGCTTTGAGCCGGATGCGGATTACAGGCTTGGCATAAATTACCGCAATCAATGGGCGGGTATTTTGCCCAATCCTTACAAAACTATGAGTGCATGGGGTGATGCGCAGTTGTTTAATAATAAATTTGAAAATGGATGGCTGGGTGTTGGTGCCGTTATTTTAAAAGACGTTGCCGGCAGCGGCAATCTTAGCAGTAATAAAATTTATGGCTCGGTTGCCTATCACCAATTGTTGGGATATAAAAGTTTATTAAGCGGAGGTTTTGGTTTTGGTGCAGTGAATAAAAGAGTGGATGTTACCAAGCTTACTTTCGATGATCAGTGGAACGGAAAATTTTTTGATGTTACTATTCCAAACAATGAACCATTTAGTGCTACTTCCGTTTGGTATTTTGATTTAGAGGCTGGATTGAATTATGCATTTTTTCCTTCAGACAATATGTATTTTAATGCAGGCTTTAGCGTTGATCACATCAATTCGCCAAAAGAATCTTTTTTCTCCAACAACATAGCAGATACAAAAGTACCAAAGCGTTTTAACGCTTTTTTCAACGGCAGTTTTAAATTGAATCAACAATGGATTATCAATCCGAACGTCTACTTCAGTTCAATGAGCAAGGCAACCGAAATTGTTGGCGGCATGAACGCACATTACAACCTAAGTGGTGATGGTGCTTTGCAGGTAATTGGCGGCTTATATTACCGGGCAAAAGATGCGGTTATTCCAATGGTTGGCTGCGCGGTTAATTCTATTACGATTACGGTAAGTTATGATGCAACCAATTCTGCATTGGGCTCTTATAGCCAAACGCAGGGTGCCTATGAGTTATCGCTTGTAAAAACCGGGGTATTTTCTTTCTTTGGCAAAACAGTCAAATGTCCTACCGTTAAATTTTAATTAGATAAATTCATATCAACAAGTCGGAAACCCGGCTATTTAATCGTATAATTTTTAGTTCCGTGGTTATAACGTTTTGAATTTCCGATAGTCTTTTGCATTTGTGAAACGCCATACAAATTTTCCGATAAGGTCGCTCGTGTTTTAATCTTTCAGCAATCCTGGTCTTTTCAATTTTGTTCTTTCAACCGATTGTTCAAAACGCCATTCATCTATTTTTTTTTGATTGCCGCTTAATAAAACTTCCGGCACCTTCCAGCCTTTAAAATCTGCTGGTCTCGTATAAACCGGCGGCGCTAAAAGATTATCCTGGAAAGAATCAAATAATGCAGACGTTTCATCATTTAAAACACCTGGAATTAATCTGCCCACCGCATCGGTAATTATCGCCGCCGCTAACTCACCTCCGCTTAAAACAAAATCACCAACAGAAATTTCTTTTGTGATGTAATGATCCCTTATACGCTGATCAATCCCTTTATAATGTCCACAGATAATTAAGATATTATTTTTTAGTGAGAGATAATTCGCTTCCTTCTGGTTAAACATGTCACCATCCGGCGTTGTATAAATTATTTCGTCGTAATGATGTTGATTATTTAATTCTTCAATCGCATTTACCAACGGCTGGCACATCATTACCATACCTGCGCCGCCGCCGTATTGGTAATCATCTACCTGCCCGTATTCATTAACCGCCCATTTGCGCAGATTAAAAATTTGCACCTGTAACAAATTTTTTTCCTGTGCCCTTTTCATAATGCTATGGCTTAACGGGCTTTCTAATAACTCAGGCAATACAGTAAGAATATGAATATTCATGAAGCAAAGTTAACCGTCAATAGTCAACGGTTTATTGTCAAGCTGTTATTCTGTGAATTCATCCAAATCTCTTCTTTGCTTTTTTGTGGGGCGTCCTATTTTACTTAACCGCTTTCCTGTATGAAAACTTGCAGCCTGCATTTCCATGCTTTCATTTTCTTCCGCAGGTGTAAGATCAATATAAAATGTTATCGCTTCTGAATATTGCACACGATGATCGAGGAGGCCGGTTACTTTTATCACCCATTTTCTTTCCTCCGCTTTAATTTCATATTCATCGTTTATGTTTACATTTTTTGAAGCTTTAACCGCAGTGCCGTTCAGCTTTACTCTTCCTTTTTCACATGCTTCTGACGCTAAACTGCGTGTTTTAAAAATGCGGATGCTCCATAAATATTTATCAATTCTTAATTTTTCCTTCATAGGCAAAACGTGGAGAAGTTGGGTTAGCGTAAATTAGAAAAATCAATTCATTATTTCATAACCGCCTTTCGGGTCAATAGATATTACAGGAAGTTGTTTTTCCTTTTCAAAATAATCATACACTTCTTTCAGCTTCATATCAAACTGCTGCAACTCAACATCGTCTTTAGTTATTTTATCTAAGTAAGCCATGCTTTTCGGCCTATTATATCTCACGGGAAAAATATGTACGGGAATAAAATCCTGGCCGCTATTTTTTGCACTCATCGCAAGGATATACACCTCTTCAATCTGGTAATCCTGTATGGGAATACAACCCACCGTTACACAACTTCCATGAATGTAAATGCCGCCACCGGCGTTTGTACCCTGTGTTATAATTTTATCTGATGCGTTTGGATAATTTAAACCGAGCGACATGTGATATGCGCTGTTTGGTTTAAATGCATTGATGTAATAAAACCCTTCAGGCACCTGGTAATCACCTTCCATTCTTTTTGGCCCGAGTGAACCTGCAAGGGCGCAAACAGCATATGTTTTAAAAAGTTTGAAAGGCTCATTAACATTGTTACGTATCCAAACTTCCAGCTGGCTATCATACTTAAATGAACGGATATAAATCTGTTTCGCCGGCCACTGCAAACCCAGTGCAGCAAATTGTTTTTTTAATGTATCTGTTTTACGATTTAATGCATCAGCAACACGCGGAAAATTGCGCTGGTAATCTATAAACGATGCCTGGGCAAAAATTATTAAACTGGTAATAGAAAACAAACCGGTTAAAACAAATTTCTTCATGTGTCCGAAAGTAATATATAAATAGATTCAGGAGTTGCTAAGCAGGTTAAAAGTTTTAAACTCTTAAGCTGAAAACAACTCCTGACAATGCAAATAAACAAAACGAACGAATGTTTATTGCCAAATGAATATGAAGTTTTAGTTAAAGATTGCCACGCAGCTCCTGTTCTCTTTCTATAGCTTCAAACAGCGCTTTAAAATTTCCTTTGCCAAAACTTTTTGCTCCTTTACGCTGTATGATTTCAAAAAATAACGTGGGCCTGTCTTCAACAGGTTTGGTAAATATTTGCAGCAAGTAACCTTCATTATCACGGTCAACCAAAATTCCCAATTCTTTTAACGGCTCAATGTCTTCATCAATTTTTCCAACACGTTCAATTAAATCATCATAATAAGTTGAAGGAATTTTTAAAAATTCAATTCCCCTGCTTTTTAAATCATTTACTGTTTCAACAATATTATTTGTAGCAAGCGCAACATGCTGCACACCTTCTCCATCATAATATTCAAGATATTCTTCTACCTGCGATTTATGTTTGCCTTCGGCAGGTTCGTTAATCGGAAATTTTACATAACCATTTCCATTGCTCATTACTTTACTCATTAATGCAGAATATTCAGTTGAAATATCCTCATCATCAAACGACAAAATATTTTTAAAACCCATTACATCTTCATAAAACTTTACCCATCTGTCCATTTGATTCCAGCCAACATTACCCACACAATGGTCAACATATTGTAAACCTGTTGACGGCGGATTATAATCAGATTTCCATTCAACAAAACCAGGCATAAAAGCGCCTTTATAATTTTTTCTTTCGATAAAAAGATGAACAGTTTCACCGTACGTATGTATTCCGCTGATAACAACTTCACCATTTTCATCTTTTAATTTTTCCGGCTCTAAAAAACTTTTTGCACCACGCTGTGTAGTTTGATGCCATGCATCATGCAGCATCATTCACACGCAAAGCCAAAAACCTTACACCATCACCGTGATTGTATACATGTTCAGCTATTTCATTATTGCTTCTTAATGCAGTGGTAAATACAAACGTGAGTTTATTCTGCCTTACAACATAACTCACTTTATCTTTTGTACCGGTTTCAGGGCCGGAGTATGCGAGGCTTTGAAAACCAAAAGCGGTTTTATAAAAATGTGCCGCCTGTTTTGCATTTCCAACATAAAATTCAACATAATCTGTTCCTTCCAGCGGCAAAAAATCAATGTTTGATTGTCTGTTCTTTTTTTCAGCAACTATCGTTTCCATAAATATTTTTTTAGAATGAATGTGATAATAATGATAATGCAACAAGTGTGCAGTAGTTCGGGCAGAGTTGTAAGAGGCTTAATTCTCGTCCATGGCGAGTACTTCCATCAATAAGAAATAATTGATGCGCTTATCTGAAAAACATTTATGTGGATAATCAGGCAACATCGTTTTGCAAAAATATAAATGATTTGCGAATATCTTAGCACATATTTATATGAAATAAGCTATAACATTTTCCAGTTTAAATTATATCAGCCACCGATGAAAATTTATAGCGAATTCTATGTAACAAATAAAAAATAAAAGAAATGTACGCATGAAAGTTGGTATTCTTGGCGGCGGGCAATTAGGGCGCATGTTATTGCAGGCTGCAGCAAATTATGTTGTAGAAACTTTTGTTTTGGAGAATGATGAAAATTGCCCGGCTGCACATTTGTGCCATCATTTTATAAAAGGCGATATAAAAGATTTTGATGCGGTGTATAATTTCGGAAAACAGGTTGATGCGCTTACAATTGAAATTGAAGCTGTGAATATTGAAGCACTTGAAAAATTAGAAACTGAAGGTTTGAAAATTTATCCAAAACCATCAGCCATACGAACAATAAAAAATAAAATCACGCAAAAAGAATTTTATAAAACGAATGAAATTCCAACACCAAATTATATTATTACACAAAATTTATCATGAATTAAAAAACAATAAAAACTTTTTACCGGCTGTACATAAAATTGGCGAAGGCGGTTACGATGGAAAAGGCGTGCAGATTATGAAAAGTGAAACCGATTTAGATAAAGGTTTTGATGCACCTTCTGTTTTGGAAAAAATGGTGAATCTTAAAAAAGAAATTGCCATTATTGTTGCAATGAATGATAAAAAAGAAACCGCTATTTATCCGCCTGCAGAAATGATTTTTGATCCTGTTTTAAATCTTATTGACTATCAAATCTCTCCTGCTGAATTACCGGAGCGTGTTTTATGGAAAGCCGAAGCAATTGCTTTAAAAGTTGTAAAAGAATTAAAGAGCTGCAGGTTTATTTGCCATTGAAATGTTTGTTGATAAAAATGATGATGTATTTGTAAATGAAACAGCGCCGCGTGTTCATAACAGTGGTCATCATACTATTGAAGCAAATTATTGCAGTCAGTATGATATGTTGTGGCGCATTATTTTAAATTATCCATTAGGAAATACAGATCCAATTCTTCCTTCTTCTATTGTAAATTTATTAGGTGCAGATGGTTTTTCAGGTGAAGCAAAATATGAAGGACTTGATGAAGTTTTACAAATGGAAAATGTGTTTGTGCATTTGTATGGAAAAACACAAACAAAGCCCGGCAGAAAAATGGGACATGTTACAATCATTAATAAAGACAGAACAGACTTAACTTATAAAGCGCATAAGATTAAAAACATTTTAAAAGTAATTTCTTAGTTTACATTTAATTAAAACAATGGCAAAAACTGAAAATTCAAACAATTCTTGTTGGTATTATCATGGGCAGTGATAGTGATTTAAACATTATGAAAGATGCTGCAGAAATTTTAAAAGAATTTGAAATTGCATTTTGAGCTTACAATTGTTTCTGCACATCGTACACCAAAACGTATGGTTGATTATGCAACAAAAGCTGCAGAACGTGGATTAAAAGTGATTATCGCAGGCGCCGGTGGTGCTGCGCATTTGCCGGGAATGATTGCAAGCATTACAACTTTACCTGTTATTGGTGTTCCGATTAAATCTTCTAATTCAATTGATGGATGGGATTCTGTTTTTCTATTTTGCAAATGCCGAATGGTGTTCCTGTTGCAACAGTTGCATTGAATGCAGCAAAAAATGCAGGTATTATTGCTGCGCAAATTATTGGAACATCTGATGAAAATGTTTCTGAAAAAATTTCAGATTATAAAAATCAATTGGAAAAATCTGTGTTAGATAAAGCAAAGAATATTTCAAAAGATTGGAAGAATGATTTTGATAAATAATTATTCACTTACAGTTATCGTTTTCACATTTACAAATTCTAATATTCCGTGATTGCTTAGCTCTCTTCCATAACCCGATTTTTTTACGCCACCAAACGGCAATGCTGGTTCAGATTTTACCATTGAATTTATAAACACAGAACCGCTGTTTATTTTTTTCGCCAAAGAAATTCCTTTATCAATATCTTTTGTCCAGATGTTTCCGCCCAAACCAAAACGTGAATTATTTGCAAGCTCAATTGCTTCTTTTTCATCTTTCACTTTTATCACACAAAACAAAGGACCAAAAGTTTCTTCATCAAATGCAGGCATACCTTGTTGTACATTTATTAATAATGTTGGCTGATAATTGCAGCCATCAACTTCACCGCCTAAAATAATTTCAGCACCTTTTGCAACAGATTCATCCATTTGTCTTTTTAAATTTTCTGCTAAATCCAATCTTGCCATTGGTGCAAATGTTGTTTCTTTTTCAAACGGATTACCGGGTTTTAATTTTTTTATTTCTGATTTTACTGCATCAGCAAAATCATCCAAAATATCTTTTACAATTAAAAATCTTTTTGCTGCAATACAACTCTGTCCTGCATTTTGCATTCTTGATGTAACAGCAACTTGCAGCCGCTTTTTGTATATCAGCATCAGCTAAAACAATAAAACAATCAGAGCCGCCTAATTCCAACACAGATTTTTTTATGTGCTTTGATGCAATACTTGCAGCACTGCTTCCTGCTTTTTCACTTCCTGTTAAGGAAACACCTTGCACAATATCATGCTGCAAAATTTTTTCCGTAACATCAACATCAGCAATCAATGTTTGAAAAACACCTTTTTCTGCTCCGGCTTCTTCAAACAAATTTTGCATTGCCAAAGCACAACCGCAAACATTTGGTGCATGTTTTAATAAAGCAACATTGCCTGCCATTAATGTAGGCGCTGCAAAACGAAACACTTGCCAGAAAGGAAAATTCCAGGGCATAATTGCAAGCACTGCACCAATAGGTTGAAATGTTGCAAAACTTTTTTTATAATTCGTTTTATATAATTCATCTTTTAAAAATTCTTCTGCATGTTCTGCAAAATATTCGCAACCTAATGCACATTTTTCTACTTCAGCAATTGCTTCTTTTGTAAGCTTGCCCATTTCATTTGTAATAATTGTCGGCAAGCGATTCTTTTTTTTCTTTGAGCAGTTTTGCAATATTTATAAAGATATCTGCACGTTGTGTAAACGTTTTATCACGCCAGCTATAAAAAACATTTTCAGATAATGCAAGCATTGCATCAATTTCTTCATCCGGCATCAGCGGATATTCTGCAACTAATTTTTGATTATATGGAAAGATGGATTGAAACTTTTTCATACAATAATTGAATTAAAAGTCAAATTAAAAAGCATTTATCTTAAGATTTGAATTTTTACTTTGAAATTTTGACTTTAAAAAGCTACAAACCCCGTAAGCCGGATTCTGTTCTATGCTATCATTTATCTATGCTGCCTACCCAGAAGCTCGAACGGGCAGCTCTTAAACGCTTCTATATGTGGCATTGCAGCACCCAAGGTTTACCCGCAACGTACATTACTGCAAATTGCTGTGAGCTCTTACCTCACATTTTCACCTCTCTTCCGCCATAAGCGGAATGTTATTTTCTGTGGCACTTTCTCTTTCCGTTTTAACGGAAGTCCCGCGTAATACGGGATGGGTTGCCCTGCGCTGTCCGGACTTTCCTTCCCGTCCCGTATAAAACAAGACGAAACGATAGCTCGGATTTGTAGCAATGCAAATTTATGAAGTAATTTTTTGGTAATAATTTACATTAAGTACCTGATACTTTTGAAGCGTTTAGCCAGTTGTTATTTTTGTAATGCCTTTTTTGATTTTTAGTACTTGTTTCTGTTGTTCTTTTTCTGCAACTTCCTTTAAACGATACTTGACAATTTCAGTAATTAATTTTTCAGGAAGTGGTTTATCAGCAGGAAACTGAATAGCTCCTTTTGAAGTTTTATACGATTTCAGTTTATCTTTAAAAACTTCAATTGGTTTTGAAGTTGGATAAAAACCATAATGTTCTTTCATAGCAGCAAAATAAACAAGTACACTTTGCTGCTTAAACGCAGGCATTCCATAACTGATTACTTCTTCTGCTTTTGGCGCAGCAGCTTTAATTATTTTCCTGAATTGTTGCAGCACATGCTTTCTTATCATTATCCTGCGCAGCAATGTATTCGTCAATGCTTGAAAACTTTGTCATCATAAAACAATATTATTAAATATTATTTTACGCCGTTCTCATCATTCCACCAGCCTTTCATTTTTCTTATATAAAGTATTTGCCCTGTATGATAAGCATTGTGTGTTCCTATATGTGCAATAGTAGAATATGCTTTTTGAAGTTTAGCATCATCAGCAGCGCTCACTACATCTTCAATAGCAGTTAAAACGCTGTCTAATGTTTTTACAGTTGCAGGCCATGATATTTCATCAACCGGGGAAAATGTTTCTTTATTATTTCCGTTAAATGCTTCAGGTGGTTTTACACCTTTAAGATTATATAGTGTTTGTGTGTTCCAGAAAATAAGATGCGTGGTAAGTTGTGCGATGGAATGATTTTCATTACTGTCTTTCCAGTTTGCCTGCTCAGGCGTAAGCCATGCAATAGCAGTATCAACCGGCACAAACCAATCCTTTACATTGTGTGTTGTTTTAAGCTGTTCAAGTAAAATACTTTTTAAAGTAGGTGCTGTATTTGTTTGTGCATTTGTAATTAATACACCTGATAAAAGTAATGAATGTAAAAATGTATTTCATGAAATAATTTTTTGTTTGAAGAATATCTGAATAAAATTATTGAATGAAAAACAAGAAAGAAAATTTTTACACGAACGGATGTTTTAAATAGACAGACGTACTTCGAAAGACAATTTATTTTTCAAACACAAGTGCATTTGCATCTGCACCTAAACTTTTTAAATCATCAAGCATTATTTTTGTAAATTCATCCGGACCGCATACATAAAACTGCTGATTAAAATCTTTGATTTCTTTTTCCAAAAAATTTTTATCAATACGCTTATCGTAATATTCTGTGCCGGGTTGACTGGTAATAACATTGATAAAATTTCTCCCAAGCATTTCTTCAAACTCATCTTTCAAAATTATATCAGCTTCTGTTTTATTTGAAAAAATCAAAACATTATTGCCCATTTTATTTTGTTTTTTTAAATCTCTGAATATTGAAATGAATGGCGTTACACCTGCTCCGCCTGCAATAAAAACACCTTCTCCTTTATATTCAATAGCACCCCATGCTTCACCTATTTCAAACTCAGCGCCGGGTTCAATATTTTTTAATTTATGGGTTAAGCCCTGGGATTATCAAACAATTTTATTGTGAACTCCAAAAAATCATCTTCCGGTAAACATGTAAATGTAAAAGGGTGTTTATTGTCTTTCCATTCTGGCTTCATTTAATGATAAATCTGTTGCCTGGCCGGGAACAAAAGAAAAGCCTTCAGGTTTTGTATACCCTGAATGTTTTTACATTATGTGTTCTTGGAATAATTTCTTTAACAGTAACAATAAATTGCGCTGACATAAGGCCTTTATTATCTGTAAAAGTAACTAAATGCAACGTGAGAATTGCAAACAGTTATTGCATGTTAACGCATTGCCAGATAATAAAAAAGCCCCGCAATTGCGAAGCTGTTTTGTTGCCCGACCTGGAATCGAACCAAGACACTCAGAACCAAAAACTGATGTACTACCTTTATACTATCGGGCAAACTTTAGGTACAAATTATTTTTTATTGGTATCGCCTAAGTTAAGCGTTTTTGGAGGCGTTTGCTGCTGATTTGCCGGCGCCTGTTGCGTAGGAACAGTTGAGGTATTTATATCCTGCAACACTTTATTACCGGTTCCGGTAGAAGCACTGCTTATAAATAAAATTGAAACAATGCTAAGCACACTTAATATTGAAACAAACAGCCACGTGCCTTTTTCAAGCACATCCGTAGTTTGTTTAACACCCATAAACTGGTTATTAAAACCTGCAATTGTACCGCTTAAACCGCCACCTTTTGGATTTTGAATCAAAATAACTAATGACAAAATCACGCACACAATTACAATCAGAAGAAATAAAATAAACGTCATTATTTAAGGTTTTAATTCCTGAATTTTTGCCGCAAAGTAAGCGGATTTGGAGGGATTAGAAAAACTTAATTTCTCATATATCTGAATTGCCTGCTCTGGTTTACCCTGCTTAACCAAAACTTCTGCCATTGCTTCTGTTACTATTTCTTTTGGCTCGTTTGAATGCTCAGCCATATTTTGCACCTGCGATTCGCCGGCAGCATCTGTTTCAAAGTTGTTAAGATTAGGATTGATTTTTTTCATTTGTTTAAGCCAGTCTGTAAACCGTTTTAATTGTGTTCCAAGTTTATCATTGGCTTTTTCCTCATCCAGTTTTATTCCCTGCGATTCAAAATAATCGATGCGGTGATAAGCAGTTGTTTCAATCGGCAGTGCAGTTTCTTCAGCAGGCTTTTCAAATGCAGCAGCCTGCTCTTTTAAAAGATTGCTTAATTTTTCATTCGGTTCTGTTTCCGGTTCATCCAATAATTCTGTTGACTGTGTTTCAGAAACATGTCTCAGGTAATTCTTCAAGGTTCTTTTCTGTATCATTTTTCGGTTCGCCCGTTTGTTCAGTTGTACTAATTATCTTCTTCAGTGGTGTCATCATCCTCTTCAATTGCATCATTTTCCTGTGCATGTTCTTTAATAATATTTTCTTCTTCATTTAAAACAACTTCAGCTTCCGCTAAAATTTCCTGTACAGTTGGCGTTTTATTAATCGTTGTTATTTCTTCTTCTTCCACAAGATTATAATGCAGCCATAATGCATCTGTAAAATGTAATGCTGCTTTTTGAATAGCGGCTTTGGAATCAGCTTGTTTTTTCTGGAATAATTTTTTACCAAGAAGAAACTGCGTTGCATCAAAATAAGGATACTTGTCAGCCATTTGCCTGAGCTCATCTTCACTTACATCGCTAAAAGAAGATTTGCCCGTTAAAGTTTGAAGGATATTTTCTATATACGGCAACATGTTGTTATAAGTGAAAATACAATTGAATTACCAGTTAGAAAAAATATGATTAAATATTTCGTCTGTTAACTGGTTAATAATATCACTTTGAAAAGTACCGGAATTTTCTGCCTGCTGTAAGGTTTGCGTGGCAGGAAAATCAAAATCCCTGGCTTACAGTAAAATTATCTGTTTTATTATCTACGGTATTGATGAATGTAATATTAGCTGCAACAGTTAAACGATTGGTTACAGATTGGTTTTGGCTTATGGCAGAAGTTGAAACATCATACCTGCTTATAAAGCCGCTTATCTGGTAATTCGCATCATCACTATTGGTAAGTGTAAGCTTTGTATAACTGTTTATTTTCTGCTTTAAGGCGTCGGTTACCTTTGGGCTCAATTGCGGGTTTATATAACGCGCTTTATTATCAATAAAACCTACTTTTGCTGTTTTTATTTTTGAATAATCAATTGATACATCGCGGAAAGTATACACACCGCATGAAGAAGTAAGAAGTAAAAGGTAAAAAGTAAGAAAACAAAGCCAAAGCGCTTTATTTTTCAGCAACCCGGGCGTATTCCTGACTTTTAAATTTTGGCTTTTAAATTTTGACTTTTTTCTATTCATCAATATCATATTCTTTTAGCTTTCTATACAATGTTCTTTCGCTTATGCCTAAATCAAGTGCCGCATCTTTTCTTTTGCCACGATGTTTTTTCAGTGCTTTAATAATAAGCTCTTTTTCTTTATCAGTTATATTCAGCGATTCTTCTACTTCTTCATGTGCATCAATTTCATTTTTGTGTGAAAGTATTACAGGCTGATTACCGGTTTGCATATTAGATGGTACTGAAGCTGTTTGCGCAGACGATAAAACCGGTGCATTATACTCATTTCCGTTTAATGCATGATCTGATTTGTAAAAAATCTGCAGAAAAATTTTGCGCATTGTTCATAAGGGATGGGTTTTTTAAAACCTCCAGAAACATTTTTTTTAATTCTGTTACATCTTTTTTCATATCAAAAAAAAGCTTGTACAAAATCTCCCTTTCATTTGCAAATTCGCTGCTCATATGCGGTGCTGATGAAAGCACAGGCAAACGGTTCATATTTTTTTCAGGCAAAAAAAGCTGCAGGTCTGCTGCTGTAATTAACTGTTGTTTACTTAATACAGATAACTGCTCTGCAATATTCTTTAATTCACGCACATTGCCCGGCCAGGTGTAGTTAATTAACAGGTTTTTCGCTTCATCATCTAATTGAACCGGCGTGGTTTTATAACGCTCCGCAAAATCAACAACAAATTTTCTGAACAATAAAATAATGTCTTCTTTGCGATCTCTTAATGCGGGCACGCGAATAGGCACCGTGCTTAAACGGTAATATAAATCTTCGCGAAATTTTCTGTTTTGTGTTGACTCGTATAAATCTTTATTCGTGGCTGCAATTACACGCACATCTGTTTTCTGCACTTTTGATGAACCCACGCGAATAAATTCGCCTGTTTCCAATACACGTAACAAACGCGCCTGTGTACCAATCGGCATCTCTCCTATTTCATCTAAAAAAATAGTTCCTCCGCTTACAGTTTCAAAATAACCTTTACGACTATCAACAGCGCCTGTGAATGAACCTTTTTCATGACCAAATAATTCTGAATCTATTGTTCCTTCAGGTATAGCGCCGCAATTCACCGCAATAAAAGGATTATGTTTTCTTGACTGATAACGCATGTATAATTTGTGAAAACGATTCTTTACCAACACCACTTTCACCAACAATTAAAACACTTAAATCTGTTGCCGCAACCTGCATGGCAACCTGTATCGCATAATTAAGTGCCGGTGAATTTCCTATTATTCCAAACCTGTTTTTTATTGATTGAATTTCTGCCATTAATTTTTAATTAATTGATAAAAGATATAGTGTTGAAATGTGATGTAATTGAATGTATGGTACAGCAGGTAAATGATATTATTTTACAACTTCTCCAATTAATGTTGCCTGTGTAAAATCACTCACCTTCACAAAAGCGTAATCACCTTTTTTATAATTATAATTTTCTTTTGGAAAAACAATCACTTTATTCTGTGAATTTCTGCCCATCCAGTCTGCTTCGCTTTTTTTACTGTTGCCTTCAATTAAAACTTTAAAAGTTTTTCCAACATCATTTTTATTGCTTTCATAAGAAAGCTTGCCTTGCAATGCTACAATTTCTTTTAACCTTCTTTTCTTTATTTCTTCAGCCACATCATCTTTATACCTTTTTGCTGCTAATGTACCCGGGCGTTCGCTATAAAAAAACATATAACTCATATCATAAAAACTCTTTTGCATCATATCTAAAGTATCTGCATGATCTTCTTCCGTTTCTGTACAAAATCCTGCAATAATATCTGAGCTAATTCCGCAATCCGGAATAATTTCTCTTATCCGATTTACTTTTGCCTATGTACCATTCACGTGTATAAGTGCGGTTCATCAATTGCAAAACACGCGTGCTGCCGCTTTGCAAAGGCAAATGAATATAATTGCAGATGTTTTCGTATTTCGCCATTGTAAATAACACTTCATCTGTTATATCCTTTGGATGTGATGTGCTGAAACGAACTCTTAATGCAGGGATATACCAACGCAACTTTTTCCAGCAGTTTTCCAAAAGTTACGAGCTCATCATTCGCTTCATCTCTCCAATAATAACTATCTACATTCTGACCGAGAAGCGTAACTTCTTTATAACCTCTTTCAAATAAATTTTTTGCTTCATTTATAATTGAATGCGCATCGCGGCTGCGTTCTCTTCCGCGTGTAAACGGCACCACGCAAAAGCTGCACATATTATTACAACCACGCATGATGGAAATAAATGCGGTTACGCCATTGCTGTCCAAACGCACCGGCGAAATATCAGCATAAGTTTCTTCGCGGCTCAATAAAACGTTCACAGATTTTTGGCCTGTTTCAGCTTCTTCAACTAATACCGGCAACGTTCTGTATGCATCAGGGCCAACAACAATATCAACCAGCTTTTCTTCTTCTAAAAATTTCGATTTCAACCGTTCCGCCATGCAACCTAAAACACCAACGAGCATTCCGGGTTTTGCCTCTTTTACTTTTCTGAATTCGGTTAAACGTTTACGAACTGTTTGTTCTGCCTTCTCACGAATGGAGCAGGTATTCAATAAAACCAAATCTGCTTCTTCATAATTTCTAGTTGCGCCAAAGCCTTCCGTTTGTAAAATGGAAGCCACAATTTCGCTGTCGCTGAAATTCATCTGGCAGCCATAACTTTCTATGTAAAATTTTTTATTGTATTGATTAACTTCATCAACAAAAGGCGCAAATGCTTCACCCTGCCGCTTTTCATCATGTGCTTTATTTGCAATTACATTCGCCATTAAATAAAATTAGTTTGCAAAGATATTGAATTGCGACAGACTGGCAGAGCAGTTTGTAATTTACCGTGATAGATTAGTAGTTAAATAAATATTATTTTCACGCCATAAAAGCGGAAGTAGCTCATCTGGTAGAGCATCAGCTTCCCAAGCTGAGGGTGGCGGGTTCGAGTCCCGTCTTCCGCTCTTAAACCGCAGTTTTAATTTTTGTTTTTAGCCAGCTTTGCTCAACAGGAATCATCCAATTTTCTTCTAATTCTTTCTTGCTGGCAACTACATTATTAAAAAATAAAGTTTGTGGTGTGATGAAATTATTTTCAAGCGCATAATTGAATTGTTGCCTTGGAATAATCTGCACTTTATCTTTTACAACAAACGCAAGATTTTGCCAATTGAACATTTCAACACTAAATTGTTTTTCTATCTGTTGAATAATGCGCACAACACTATCAATGCTGCAACCGCTTACAAATGATTTTTCATCAGCCATTAAAATTATAAACTGACCAAAAAATAAATTTGCATATCCTTTTACAGGCGCTCCATGCGCTTTCCAATTTTCAACAAGCCCGTTTAAAGTATCTTCAATCTGTAATGCTTCGCTTATGGTAAATAAGCGGCTGCTTTGATAAATCCATACACGTGAATCATCACTGAAATCAGCAGGCAATAAATGTTTGTATTCGAAATTCATTATGCAAAATTAATAGTTATAATTCATGCACATTTCCTTTTTACTTTTCTTAAACATGGATGTAATTTTGCGTTTAAATTTTTATTTTGAAAGCCGAGCAATCCGCCGTTGATACAATTCAGCCCCAAACAATATTTTCTGTTTTATTAGCCATAAGCTTTTCGCATTTATTAAATGATACCATTCAATCGCTCATACCTTCTATCTATCCAATCGTAAAAAATTCTTTTCATTTAAGTTTTACGCAGGTTGGATTTATAACGCTCACATTTCAATTATCTGCTTCGTTATTGCAACCATTAGTTGGTTCTTATACCGATAGAAAACCACAACCATTTTCGCTTGCAACCGGAATGACTTTTAGTTTGGCGGGACTGATTTTGCTTTCTCAGTCATCCTCATATTTAATGTTATTAATGTCTGTGTGTTTAATTGGTGTTGGTTCTTCTGTGTTTCATCCTGAAGCTTCAAAAGTTGCATACATGGCTGCCGGCAACAGGCGCGGATTAGCACAATCCATTTTCCAGGTTGGCGGCAATGCGGGCAGTTCAATCGGGCCTTTACTAGCTGCGTTAATTGTTGTGCCGCATGGTCAATCAAGTATTTTATGGTTTTCGATACTTGCATTTTTAGCTATCGTTGTTTTAAGCAGGTTAGGCTTTTGGTACAAAGCACATTTATTCTCAATAAAAACAAAACCGAAAGTAAAAAATGTATATACAGACGTTCGCTTATCAAAAAGCAGGGTTACCATTAGCATAATTATTCTATTAGTACTGATTTTTTCAAAGTATTTCTATCTCGCCTCTATGACGAGCTATTACACTTTTTATCTCATTCATAAGTTCCATGTTTCTGTTCAGGCATCGCAACTTTATTTGTTTGCATTTTTATTGGCCGTTGCCGCCGGAACTATACTTGGCGGCCCGTTGGGTGATCGCTTTGGCAGAAAATATGTTATCTGGTTTTCCATTTTAGGCGCTGCACCATTCACATTATTATTGCCATATGCTTCATTATTTTTTACATGTGTGCTTAGCATAATTATCGGTGTAATTATCGCATCTGCATTTTCTGCCATTCTTGTTTATGCACAGGAATTATTGCCTGGTAAAGTGGGAATGGTTTCAGGATTATTTTTTGGGTTTGCGTTTGGAATGGGCGGTTTAGGTTCGGCAATACTGGGCATGCTTGCAGATAAAACGAGTATAGAACATGTGTACCGCTTATGCGCTTTCCTACCTTTGATTGGTTTGCTTACTGCCTTTTTACCAAACCTGAAACAAAAAAAATAATGTTACAATTCGTTTAATTTTCATCAGGGCTGAAGAATCAGATTCTCATATCTACATTTCAATTTTACTTGCCAACAGGTTTATTTTTACTTGTTTTAAGAATGCTCTCACTCATTAGTTCATAAATATTTTTTAACTCCGGAAAATCTTTTAACACGGCAAGATGTTTTCGTATGGTTGAAACATCTCCACGTATTGCAGGCCCGGTTTGCATTTCGGCAGGATTGAAAATTCCGAGCCGATTTACGATTTCTTCAATTAAAGGAATTAATAAATTAAAATCAATATTATTTGTTTTGCAATATTCTTTTGTAAGCGAAAATAAATGATTGGTAAAGTTTGAAACGATTACTGCAGATAAATGATATTGCATGCGCTGTTCATCGCTTGCTTCCATCACATTATTTGAGATTGAATTTGCCAACCCGGAAATTATTCTTTTCACATGCGCACTGTTTGCGTCAATTAAAAAAGGCACAACCGGTGAATACTGAATTTCTTTACGAAGCGATTGCAATGGATATAAAACACCAAAATTTTCTGAAGTATTCTTTAAAAGATTTATTGATACACTACCACAAGTATGCACAACAATTTTTTCATCAACTCTTAATTCACTGCTTACTGTTTCAATTGCGTCATCATTCACGGCGATAATGTAAACATCACTTTTTTTATAAATAGCTTTGATATTAGCCGCCGCTGTTGCATTTAGTTCTTTTGCAAGACGTAATGCATGCGTTTTATTACGACTCACGACTTCATCAATAATGAAATTACTTTGCTTTAAAAGTCTGCCTAAAACCGTTGCCACATTTCCGGAACCTATTATACTAATTTTCATTTTGGAGTGATTGTTGCAATTATAATCCAATAAATTATCAGTAATTTATTTTCAAATTATAATGATATGAAATGAGCTGTAAAAATCTTATAATAAAAAGATTTGCGGCGAATTTCACGTACAAATAAAATCAAATACTATCCACATGAAATCAAAAATGATTGTTTTAATAATCGCTGGTGCATTTTTGTATTCTCCTCAAGTTAAAGCACAGCTTCCACACTTATCGCTGTATGTTCATGGATTATATGCGGCAGCGCTAAACACGCATTCAGCAGATCGTTATAGCGGAGGTCTTGGAGCGAATGCCGGTCTTACCCTGGGTTCGAAAAATTCAAGAGGTGTTTTTTCATTAGGCTATACTAACTTTTTTGCGAAACATGACAGCCCGGACCATACTTTAGGCGATGAAACATATATACCGGCAAAAATTGGTTTAAGACAATACCTGCCACTTACACTGCACACTGTTTTTATTCAGGGTGATGTTGGTGTTGGTTTTATCGGGTATAAAAATACCTCAAATACCAAGAGCCGTTTTGCGGCCGATATTGGAGCAGGCGCACATTTTGGTGCATTTGAAGCAGCAGTAACATTTGATGCGTTTAAGCAGCCGGATTACTGGTCTTCATGGGTTAATTTGCAACTGGGATTTAATATCGGGATTTAAACTCATTTTCAGAATTCGTACGTTCAAATGTTCACGACTTCATTTTAAACTTTGAGCCTTTTAATTCCATAACTGAACCGGAAGAACTTTCAATTTAATCAATCAGTTTATAACTGTGTTTAAATTTCCTTTATCAATTGTAAACAAGTGAAGTTGTTAACCCGTTAACTAATTACTGCCCATCCTCACTTTCAGCTTTTGCGTCACGTGTCATCACAGCAGGTTGCGTTTTAGCACCGCCTTTTTTTGCAACAAGCATTTTTTGAATTAAACGATTTCTTTCTGAAGTAATATAAATACGCATGGCTGAATCACGCTGCCTGTCGTAATATTCGATACCGTCAACAAAAGTTTTTTGTGCAGTGGCATACACGCTTAACGGATCATTGTTCCATAAAACAACATCCGCATCTTTACCAACTTTTATACTTCCCACTCTATCTGAAATGTGCAGCATAGTTGCCGGATTTAAGGTACACATCTTAAATGCCTGTTCTTCTGTTAAACCGCCATACTTTATACTTTTTGCGGCTTCCTGGTTCAGGTGCCGCGCCTGTTCCGGATCATCACTGTTTATAGCAACCGTCATTCCCACATCAGTCATTAATGCCGCGTTGTAAGGAATTGCATCTTCTACTTCCGCTTTGTATGCCCACCAGTCACTAAAAGTTGATGCAAATGCACCATGCGCTTTCATTTTATCCGCCATTTTATATCCTTCCAAAATATGCGTGAAGGTGTTTACTTTAAAATGAAATGAATCGGCAACATGCATAAGCATATTTATTTCGCTTTGTACATAAGAATGACAGGTAATAAATCTTTTATGATTTAGTATTTCAACCAGCGCATCAAGCTCTAAATCTCTTCTTTTATCAGTGCCCTGTTTTTCATAATCTTCAGCACGTGTAAACGCATCTACCAATACCTGTTCAACACCCATGCGCGTATCGGGGAAACGATTATTTGTAGGACTGTAAGAACGTTTTACGTTTTCACCCAAGGCAAATTTTATAAATGGATCCGAGTTTGCAAACTTCACTTCTTCTGCATCTTTTCCCCAGCGCATTTTTATTAATTGTGTTTGTCCGCCGATAGTGTTACAACTTCCATGTAAAATATGTACAGCCGTAACGCCATCAGAAAGCTGCCGGTAAATCTGTATATCGTCCGGGTCAATCACATCGGCAATGCGCACTTCAGATGTTACAGATTGAGAACATTCATTTACACTGCTGGAAACAGCAATGTGTGAGTGTTCATCAATAATTCCCGGCGTTAAATATTCACCGGTTCCATCAATTTGTTTTGCATTTGATGCCGAAAGGTTTTTTCCAATCGCTGTAATCTTTCCGTTCTTTAATAATACATCTGTGTTTTGTAAAATGCCGTCCGTTTCATTCGTCCAAACCGTTGCATTTTTAATCAGCACATCTTCCTGCTTTGGCATTTCAGAAAAACCGTAACCAGTAAAAGGATAAAGCACTGCTGTATTAATATCTGATTTTTTTTGCTTTGGTTTTGCTGTATCCGGTTTTTCAACATAAGGTGATGAAGCAATCATATTCCATGTAACAATATTTCCGCTGACATCATAACCCGAACCATTCCATATTGTATTGCTGATAACACCGTATAATAAATTTGTTTTGGAACTGTCTGCTTTATTGCTCCATTTTAAATTAACCGAGGTGTTTGTTATATCTATATCAAGTTTCGTTTTTGCAGTATCATTTGCAGGTTTAATGGTTGCAGAAAGTTTACCGGGTTTGCCTTCAACAGCAACATCATACTGGTTATTATTATTGTTTTGTTTGATGGTTAATTTATAGTTGCCGCGATAATCATTCCAGCCGTTATCTGTTAGCATAAACTTTTTGCCCTGTATCCAGTTTTGTAAAAAAACTGTATTCTCATCAAACACAGGGCCTGTTGTAATAATGAAATCAGCCAGCTTGCCCGCATCAATACTTCCAACCTTATCATATGCATTAATTAATGTTGCCGGTGTTTTGGTTAATGCGTCCAAAGCTTTGTCTTCGCTCAATCCATTATCAATTGCCTCACGAAGATTTTTTAAAAACTCATCGTTGGTTGTACCATTTGCAGTTAACGCAAAATTAATTCCAGCCTTATCAAACATACCGGGCTCAAGCGGTGCCATTTCCCAATGCTTCATTACACTTAAAGCAACAAGTCTTGTTGCGTTCGGATCTTCGACATCAATTGCTTTTGGAAAATTTAACGGCAAAATAAAATTGGCTTTTGTCGTTTTCATTTCATCCATGCGCTGGTATTCATTTCCGCCGCCTTTAATTATATATTGAACGCCAAACTCATCTCCTATTTTTTTCGCACGCAAGACATTCCATTTATCACCCGCATCAAAAATTTGTGGTAAACTTTGATTGTTGTTCCATGCTTCTAAAGAAAGATTGGTGCCTTCGCTGGTTGATTTTTCTCTGTCTATAGCAGAAAGATTTTTATACCATTGCGCATCAAGAAATGTTTGCCTTATTAACGCAATTGAACCCATTAGCGACGTTGGATAATCTTGCGTAGAACTGCCTTTACTGAATGAATAAAATGCTGCTGCTTTATCTTTCAGCATATTAAAATTTTCTTTCTCATCACTCAATGTTACCAACGTTCCTGTGCCACGTGCAATGCCATCCTGCAAATGCGTAAGCACAACACCAAAGCCCATGCTGCGTAAATCTTTCGCTTTTGTTTCGTTTGCTGTAAAGATTTTGGATGCATCTGTTTCCGGGCGAATTGCCTGGTTCCAGCCATAAGCACCTTTTGTATCGCTTACAAACTGTGCCTGCGAAAAACCTCTTGTACGTTTTGGTTGTTCGGCAACCGTGATTCCATAGTCACTCATCAAATCAATAAATGACGGATAAATGTATTTGCCTTTACAATTAATTTCCGCCGCATCTTTTGGCACCGTTAGATTATTTCCAACTGCAATTATTTTTCCTTCTTTAATAATGAGCGTAGCATCTTTCAGGGTGGTTTTTGAATCTTTTACAACGGTTGCATGTGTAAACGCGATGTAGCCTTCGCGATAATCATGTACGCCGTTAACGGGAAATGTTTCCTGTGCAGAAATAACAATTGCAATAAGACAAAAAATAAAAAGGAGCTGATATTTTTTCATGTGTAAAAAATTCGGGGTAATGATGCGTAAATTTAATGGGTTGAGGCTTATAAGAAAAGGAATTTTCTAATACTGTTATTTAGATCATCAATTTCTCAGAAACGACGTGTAACAATTATCTATTTTCAAATTTATGTTGTAAGTAAAAAAAAATCCTATTGTGCATTTGTCCAAAAACAGATGTATAATTTTATATCTTGTTATGGTAGGTGTAGAAAGAAATACAATAGTGTAATTTTTGAAGTTAAAGCTGGGATAAAGTATTCGCATTTCACTTCTTCACCTTCAGCCTAAACGCAAACAACGCCACAAACAAAATACCCGATAATAATAAATGTACCGGCTGAATGAATGCCGGAATATTAAAGCTGGCCAATGAAATACCGGCCGCCATCAATAATAAAACAATCAATAATAAAAACACACCTCTTTGTTGCAATGTAACATGCGATAACGAACGCCAAAACACACCAATAACAAGTAATGATGTAATAATTGAAAGCGTTTTATGTACATCAAACACGGCATTCAAATGCGCAAGCCATGTATCGCGTTGCTGATAGCTAAAAGATTTTGAAACTTCATCTACCTGTTCCCGTACATCTGTACCAATAACAATTTGTATCAATAAAATAATTAACGCAATCATTGTTATAATGCGCAGTGTTTTATCATGCACAATTTTATCGTCACTAAGCTTATGTAAAATACTCACGGGAATAATGGCAAGAAACAAAGCAGCAATCATGTGCAGTGTAATTTTTACAACAGCGAGATTTGTATCAACCACTATTTTCCCCAGCCATGCTTCAAACAGGGTTCCAACAAGAAATAAGCATGAAAGCCAGCAGATAACCTGTCTTGTACGAAAGAATTTTTTAAAGCTCCAGCCTACATGTATTACAATTAAAATTCCAAGTGCGCCGGTAATTAAACGGTTAATGTATTCCGTCCATGCATGGGCCGGGCTATACACAGCATCAATATCCTGTTTTTCTAAATACTTTTTATAATCGGGCGGCAAACCTTGCGCACTTAATGGCGGAACATACATACCAAAACAGTGCGGCCAATCGGGGCAACCCATACCGCTTTGTGTTGTGCGTACAATGCCACCGGCAAGTATCACTAAAAAAACAAAAATTAAAACAAGACGTGTATAATTTATGTAAGCTTTCATTATACGTGAGTGCAGCAAATGTAATTCTTAACGTTAATGATAAGTATTTCCCGATTATTTTATTGTTGCAATGATATTCATCTGATTTTTGTTCTGCATATTTATTTTTTTAAATTGAGTGCAGTAGATAAATTGTAACGCTGTACTTTTAATTCGTTCAAACAATTAAGCATTATGAAATGGATCCTGGTTTACAGGACGAATTGCATGTAAAAAATGAAAAAAACAACTCATATGAAACGCAGACATTTTATTCAAAACACATCAGCTTATTTAGCAGGCGCAGCATTATTACCTAAAAGTTTATCCGCTGCAAAAAAAGTTGCAGCCAGCGATAAAATACGCATTGGTGCAATTGGAATACACGGCATGGGCTGGGCAGATCTTACCAACTTAATTAAACATCCCGAAGCAGAGTGTATTGCGCTTTGCGATGTTGACAGTAATGTATTGAATAACCGTGTAGCAGAATTAAAACAAAAGAATATTAATGTAACAGCTTACAGCGATTACAGAAAATTGTTAGACAATAAAGATATTGACGCAGTACTAATTGCCACGCCTGACCACTGGCATTGTAAAATTATGGTTGATGCATGCATGGCGGGCAAAGATGTGTATTGCGAAAAGCCTGTTGGCAACTCAATTATCGAGTGTGCCACCATGGTTGACGCGCAAAAAAAATATAACCGTGTTGTTCAGGTTGGTCAGTGGCAGCGCAGCCAGAAACATTATTCAGATGCAATGGATTTTGTGCACTCAGGAAAATTGGGCAATGTGCGTTTGGTAAAAGCATGGGCTTACCAGGGCTGGATGGATTCTGTTCCTGTAAAACCTGATAGCGCACCACCGCCTGGTGTTGATTATAATATGTGGTTAGGCCCTGCGGAAAAACGTCCATTCAATCCCAACCGTTTTCATTTTACTTTTCGCTGGTATTGGGATTATGCGGGCGGATTAATGACAGACTGGGGTGTACATATGATTGATTATGCATTGATCGGTTCCAAGGCTGACGTTCCGAAAAGCATTATGGCAAGCGGCGGAAAATTTGCTTATCCTGATGATGCTGAAGAAACACCTGATACGCTTACAACAGTATATGATTTTGGAAGTTTTAATATGTTATGGGAACATGCAACAGGAATTAATGACGGCCCTTATTCAAGAGATCACGGAGTTGCATTTATCGGCAATAACGGAACGCTGGTGGTTGACCGCGGAGGATGGGAGGTTATACCGGAAGTGAAAGACAAAAAAAATCAAATGGAGGCCGTAGCACGCCAGCCGGTAGTAGATGATGGCATCTTAAAACATACAGGAAATTTTTTGGATGTTGTAAAATCCAGAAAAATGGAAGACCTGAAATGCCCTGTACAAGACGCTGCGCATGTAGCAACTGTTTGCGATATGGGCAATATTGCATTCAGAACAGGCAAGAAAATTTATTGGGATAAGGAGAAGAAAAAATTTACTGATGAAGATGCAAATAAACTTTTAGCTGCGAAATATCATAACGGTTATGAGTTGCCAAAAGTGTAAGTTTTGCTGTTGTTATCTAACAGTTTAATTCAAAATTAAATTATGTCCTCACAGGAACAGCTACTTGAAACAGTTAAGGCAGGTTATACATTTAAGGGAGAAAATGTGAAGCTTGGTCGTGCTATGCTTGATGGAAATGTTGTTAGTGGTGCTGATATTTTTTTACCATTTAAAACAATGAACCGGCATGGTTTAATAGCAGGCGCAACAGGAACAGGTAAAACAAAAACGCTGCAGCTAATCAGCGAATATTTAAGCGATGCAAGTATTCCGGTTTTACTACTGGATATTAAAGGTGATCTAAGCGGGCTTGCGGCTGCAGGCACCTTGAATAATGGTATTGATGAACGTTGTAAATTATTAAACGTAACATATCAGCCATCGGCATTTCCCGCAGAATTCTTTACGTTAAGTAACGCACCGGGTGTTCGCCTGCGTGCAACCGTAAGTGAATTTGGGCCAATACTTCTGTCCAAGATTTTAGATTTGAATGATACGCAAGCAGGATTAGTGAGTGTAATTTTTAAATATTGTGATGACAATAAACTGCCCCTGTTAAATCTGCAGGATTTTATAAAAGTGCTTCAATATGTTTGTAACGAAGGCAAGGCTGATGTTCAGAAAACGTATGGAAATATTTCAACTACTACTTCAGGAACTATACTGCGTAAAGTGATAGAATTGCAACAACAGGGTGCAGATATCTTTTTTGGTGAACCCAGTTTTGAAGTAGATGATTTAATGCGCATAGGTAATGATGGCAGAGGCATGATAAATATTTTGCGGGTAACTGATATGCAAAATCATCCAAAATTATTTTCAACTTTTATGCTGCAGTTACTGGATGAATTATACGCTGCTTCGCCCGAGGAAGGTGATATTGATAAACCAAAACTTGTAATATTTATTGATGAGGCACATTTGTTATTTGATGAAGCCACCAAAGCCCTGCTGGATAAAATTGAAACTATTATAAAACTGATTCGTTCAAAGGGCATTGGTATTTTCTTTTGCACGCAAAACCCGCAGGATGTGCCTGCTTCAATCTTAAGCCAGCTCGGTTTAAAAATACAACATGCTTTGCGGGCATTTACTGCGGCCGACAGAAAAACAATAAAGCAGGCAGCACAAAATTTTCCGGAAACTAATTTTTATAAAACAGAAGATCTGCTTACGCAAATGGGTATTGGCGAAGCATTGGTAACTTTTTTAAATGAAAAAGGTATTCCAACACCGCTTGTACATACAATGCTTTGCCCTCCGCGCAGCCGCATGGATATTTTATCCGATGCAGAGTTAGGCTCAGTTATAGCCAACAGTAAACTTATTGCAAAATATAACCGTTCCATCGATAGCGAAAGTGCTTATGAGATTTTGACTGATAAACTTCAACAAGCTGCAACTGTTACACAACAACAGGCTCAGCAGAAACAACAACAATTAAAGCCCCATAAAGAAACCAGTATTTTTAATAGCCCTGCAATGCACCAGGTTGAAAGAACAGCCGCATCAGTAATTACCAGGAGCCTGTTAGGCGCATTGGGTTTAGGTGGAAGAAGCAGGAGAAAAAGTTTATGGTAAACGGTTCATGGCTTTCAGGTATGCTTCTTGCAATCTGCAGTTATTAAAAAAAGCAAATTGCACAATTAAAACACTTATTTTTCCCAAATACGTATTTATAAAAAAGGCGCTTATCAGAAAACATTGCTAACGAATTCTTAAGAATCAAAAAGTTTTTGCATTTTTGCAAAGGTACTAACCGAAAAAACCAGCATGAAGCACACGTTATACAACCAACTACAGGAAAGAAAACGTTCGGGCAAAAAATCGTTTGCAGTGCTGGTTGATCCCGATAAAATAAATGCTGCTACTACGGAACAACTGGTATCGCTGGCGGTAGATGCACAAATAGATTATTTTTTTGTTGGAGGAAGTCTGGTAATATCAAGTAATCTTGATGAGTGCATTCGTGAAATAAAAGTTTCCTGCTCTATACCTGTAATTATTTTTCCCGGCTCTACCAGCCAGATAAGCCGGTATGCTGATGCACTTTTATACCTTTCGCTTATCTCAGGCAGAAATGCAGAATTACTTATTGGCCAACATGTAATAAGCGCACCGGCAGTGAAACAAAGCGGCTTGGAAATTATGCCAACCGGTTATATGGTTATCGATGGCGGCGCACCCACAACTGTTTCTTACATTTCAAACGCTACACCTATACCGAGCGACAAAGGTGAAATAGCCATGTGTACGGCTATGGCGGGCGAAATGCTGGGCATGAAATTAATTTTTATGGATGCCGGCAGTGGTGCAAAAAATCCTATATCTCAACACATGATTGAAAAAGTTTCTTCGCATATAGAAGCACCATTAATCGTTGGCGGCGGGATAACGAATGCTGAAAAAGCCTACCTGAACTGTAGGAGTGGTGCCGATGTTATTGTAGTTGGCAACGCTATTGAAAAAGATGCCTCACTGATAAAAGAAATCAGCGATGGAATACATTCTGCGGCGGTAACTGTTTAAGGTTATCAGCGTTGCAATTAAAAGCTCATCATTTCTTTAAACTTAACTGTTTGCCTGCGGCTTACTTCAATTTTTTCACCGCCTTTTAATTCAACCAATAATCCCCCATTAAAATAAGGTTCTATTTTTTCTATCCAACGCAGGTTAATGATATGTTTTCTGTTGGCTCGAAAAAAAACGTGATCATCCAAACGCTCTTCCAGTGCATTCAGCGATTTTAAGATTAATGGTTTATTGGTTCCAAAATACACCTTCGCATAATTGCCAACACTTTCAAAAAGTCTTATTTCACTAAGCTTAACAAACCAGCAGCGCTCACCATCTTTTACAAAAACCTGGTCTGCTTCAGTAAGCGGCCCGCGGTTGCCGCTGTGCGGGTCTTTTTCACTGCTTATTTCGTCATGCAGTTTATGTACAGCATCGGCTAGGCGTTTCGGTTCAATAGGTTTTAATAAATAATCCAAAGCATTTACATCAAATGCTTTTAATGCATATTCATCATACGCAGTTGTAAAAATTACATGTGGTGCCTTTTCAAGACTGGCCAGTAAATCAAAACCCGTTTTACCCGGCATTTGTATATCCAGAAAAATTATATCAGGATTCTGTGTTTCAATCTTTTCAATACCCTCCTCTGCGTTTGCAGCTTCATCAATTACATCTATATCAGGATAATCCTGCAACATTTTTTTAAGCTCTGCTCTCGCGAGGCGTTCGTCATCTACTATAATTGCTTTTAAAGGCATACTTAATTAATTTTTCTTAGTTTATTTTAAAGATACGAGTGCAGTTAGCGGCAAAATAACTTTTGCCTGCACCATGCTTTCGTTTACATTTTTTATCTGGAAACTGGCATCAGCACCATATAAAAGTTTTAGCCTGCTGGTTGTACTGGTAATTCCAAAACCATCAGGATTATTGTTTTCATTCATGAAACCGGTATTTTCAACAATTAACTCAAGATGATCATCTGTAAAATAAGAATGTATTCTTACAACACCACCGGTTAACTGTTTATTTATGCCATGCTTTATCGCATTCTCAACAAGCGTTTGCAGCATCATAGGCGGCACTTGCTGATCCAGCGTATCTTCATCAATATTATATTCAACTCTAAGCCTGTCTTCAAAACGAATTTGCTCCAGTTCAAGATAATCTCTTACAATGCTTAATTCTTTTTCAAGTCTGGTTGTTTCTGTTTTTTCGGCCTGCATACTGCTTCTTAAAATATTACTCAGTTCTGTAATGGCGGTTCTTGCACGATTAGGGTTTTCATCAACCAAAGCCCTTATACTGTTAAGTGCATTAAAAATAAAATGCGGGTTAATATGTGATTTTATTGTTTTAAGCTGAAGTTCTTTTACCAGGCTTTCCATTTTTACGCTGTCAATTTTTGAATTACGTGTATTTTCAAAATAATGCCAGAGATAATATATAGAAAGCCAAACAAGAATAATGGGCGAATCGTTCGCAATATTTAAAAAAAATCTTTCAGGAATTGTGGCTTTAATTTTTGGATCGTACAAATGCAGCCACTCTACCATTGTACTTCCGGCATAGCTATAAATTACGCAAATAAAAAGTGCAACTGCAAATAAATGTATCCACTGCTTGCCAAAAATGGGTGGCACTAAATTTAATTTTAAAATGAGAAGGCGTAAGATATGTGTAAATAATAAGCCAAAAGATATATCCAGTAAAATACGCGCAGCTAAAATTGATGTTAACTGCAAATGAAAAACCCAGATAAAAAAAAATAAGGATAATCCATAAAAAGTCCAACCACCTGCCTGGCACCACCAATACGCTAATTGATTCTTCCTCATGTTGAACAAATTTAAAAATTTATATTTCTGCTGCGTTTATGCAAAATTGATTAAAGGCAAATAAGCAGTCTGTTTGGCTTCAGCACGGTTTATGCTAAACTAAAATGGCTTACAAATCGTTTATATCTCCAAAAACTGCGTAAATATATTATTTTTACATTTCAATATCTGTAAATGGAAATTAAACCGGGCGTCCTACTTTCGAATATCAATTCCCCTGACGATTTAAAACTGCTTTCAAGAGACCAGCTTTTCCAGGTTTGTGATGAACTAAGCCAATACATTATTGATATTGTAAGTGTATATGGCGGACATTTTGGTGCAAGTCTGGGCGTTGTGGAACTTACAACTGCATTACATTATGTTTATAATACGCCTTACGATCAGCTGGTATGGGATGTTGGCCACCAGGCTTACGGACATAAAATTCTTACAGGCCGCCGCGATAATTTTCTTACCAACAGAAAATATCATGGCTTAAGTGGTTTTCCCAAACGCAGCGAAAGTGAGTATGATACTTTTGGTGTCGGTCATTCATCAACTTCTATTTCAGCCGCGCTGGGCATGGCAATGGCCGCAAAATATAAAGGAGAAAAAGACAGGAAAACCGTTGCCGTTATCGGCGATGGTGCAATGACTGCAGGCCTTGCTTTTGAAGGCATTAAATCATGCAGGTGTTGCAGATGCAGATCTGCTTAGTTGTTTTGAATGATAACTGCATGAGTATTGATCCGAATGTTGGTGCATTAAAAGAATATCTTACTGATATTACAACATCACCTAAATACAATAAAATAAGCGATGATGTTTGGAAGCTTATTTGGAAAATTACCCGTTGGAAAAAGATTTACCCGCGATATGGCTGCAAAGCTTGAAGCAAGCATTAAAGGCATGGTAAGTAAATCGAGCAATTTATTTGAATCATTTAATTTCAGGTATTTTGGACCGATTGACGGCCATAATATTACCAAGCTTGTTGACACGCTTACCGATCTGCGTAAAATTCCGGGTCCTAAAATTTTACACATTATAACTGTAAAAGGAAAAGGTTATACGCTTGCTGAACAAGATCAAACCAAATGGCACGCACCCGGTTTGTTTGATAAGGTAACCGGCGAGATTTATAAGAAAAAATTCGAATTACCTCAACCACCAAAATACCAGGATGTATTTGGTCATACAATAATTGAACTTGCAAAAAAGAATGAAAAAATTATAGGCATTACACCTGCAATGCCCAGCGGTTCATCGTTAAAATTTATGATGGAAGCAATGCCGGAACGTGCTTTTGATGTAGGCATCTGCGAGCAACATGCTGTAACATTAAGTGCAGGTTTTGCCACACAGGGCATGCGTGTATTTTGCAATATTTATTCTTCATTTATGCAAAGGGCTTATGACCAGGTTATACATGATGTTGCCATTCAAAACTTACCTGTAATATTTTGTTTGGACAGAGCGGGTTTGGTTGGTGAAGATGGACCAACGCATCATGGCGCATATGATATTCCGTATATGCGTTGTGTGCCAAATATGATTGTTAGCGCACCGATGAATGAAAGCGAATTACGTAACCTGATGTATACTGCACAACTGGAAAAAAATAAAAATCCTTTTGTAATAAGATACCCACGTGGCGAAGGTGTGATGGCTGAATGGAAAACGCCGTTTAAGGAAATTGAAATTGGTAAAGGAAGAAAATTGAAAGACGGAAAAGATTTGCGCATTTTAAGTTTTGGCCATCCTGGAAATTTTGCCGCCTCTGCTATTCGTGAATTAAAAAATGAAGGCATTGATGCAGCGCATTATGATATGCGTTTTGTAAAACCGCTTGATGAAAATTTATTGCATGAAGTGTTTGGCAAATTCAATAAAATTATTACGGTGGAAGATGGAACTATTGTTGGCGGATTCGGCAGCGCTATTTTAGAATTTATGAATGCGCATCACTATAATGCCGAAATAAAAATGCTTGGTATTCCGGATAAAATAATTGAACACGGTACGCTTAAAGAATTACATCATGAATGTAATTACGATGCAAATGCAATTGCCGATACAGCCCGGTTGTTTGTAAACACTTCAAAAGAATCTTTAGTTATAAGCTAATCACATAAGCATATTAATTATAAAAGGCACATTAAATAACGTGCCTTTTTGTTTTACCTAACTGAACTAATTTTATTTATTGAAGCACGAGTTTTTGCGTTATTCGTTTTGTATCGGTAACTACTTCTATTAAATAAATTCCTTTTGCTTTCCCGCTCATATTTATTTTTTCATTCAGCTCTTTGGTTTTTGTTTTTCGCGTTGAATAAATGGTAACGCCAGATGAATTTCGTATGTTAACAACGGCATCGAACAAATTTGTTTCTGTGTATTGAACCACAAAATAATTGGTGGTTGGATTTGGATATATTTTTAATGCTGATGAAATTTTATTTGCAACAGCATCTTGTTGAGAAGGTAGATTTTGCATTTCAGCAATTGCAGGTTTTGATGAAAAACCGCTGCATTCATGTGCTTTTAATAATGTATACCCGCCACCAGGCTTCGCATGAAACCCCGGTCCTATGATAACCTTTTTTGCAATTAGAGCTGTTTGTGAAAGCTGCAATAACTTATTTGTTCCCACTGAGGTTATTGAATTTTTTGCAGATTCAAAATCAATTTCAAATGAATGATTAATACCGGCAAAAAGTATGTCATCGGTAGAAGTAAGTTCTTCCAATTCGCTTTCGGCAAAAATATTAACGTCCATAAATTGTCTTTGATAGAGCGTAAAAGTTTCCGTTGCATGATGCCAGTAACTCATTATGTTATTATAGGGTGGGCTAAAATTACTTTGCCCGTTAGGATCAGTACAATTTCCCGTATAATCACCACTGCTGTTTGTGCTGAAACAACCTTTAGATCTGTATGCATAGGGATCTGCTTTTGTATCACACATTAAATCGCCAAGATCATCACAATCATCGCCGTTAATATTTTCATATCCATTTCTGTCATGATCAAACGTGTGCAATAAACCAAAACAATGCCCTGTTTCATGTGTTGATGTATGACCGCCTAAGTTTCCGTTTGCAACAAGGCACCATGTATTTGGTAAATCAAATGTAATTCCGCCATAACCGCCACCACTTGCATTATTTGTTCCGCGTATCTGGTGCGTATAAAAAATATTTAAGCACTTAGGCATAAGATGCGGTTCAAATAAATCTTCTTCATCGTCATGCGTATCAACATTTATATTATTAAGCAACGTGCTTCTTATATGATTAAATCCAACGTAAATAAAACATATATCAGCAGGCGCAAAATCGCTGTTCATTGTTTCTATTTCTTTTAAAATCTCATTTGGCGTTGCGCCGTCAAGCGTGCCGTCATCATTCTCTACAATGTGTGCAAAAACTCTTATTTGTATGTTACCCGATTGTGTTTTAAAACCGTGCATGTTTTTTATTTGCTGCTTCATGCGTGCGAGGTATTCTTTACTCGTTTTAGGCTCGGGGCATTCCAATATTTTTTGTGCCTGCACAATAAAATGAAAAGCAAAGCTTACTGCCAGCAGCAAAGCCGAATAGTAAAACTGCTTTCTTTTTGTTATATAATTTTTCATTTCTGATTTTTTAATGCTGAAGAAATAATTTTTCATACCTGTGCATTATTGCACTTTCTTTTTCAACTGTTCAATTTCTTCATGCATTTGCAGAATGTAAAGTGTAAGCTCTTCTACTTTTTCTGTAAGCAGTTTATTCATTTCACCTACATTAATCCCGTCTTTCATTTTTTCTGCAGAAGGTATGTTTGGCAAATGATTATTTGTATTGATGTATGATTTAAGCTGTTCAAAATTCATCAGCTTATAATCATCAGAAAAAACATAATCCGGCCACGACTTCATTTAACTGAACCAATAATTCTTCAGCAATTATTTTCCCATTTACGCTTAATAAATATCCTGTTGCAAATTTTGCATCATCACCAATCGCAATGCGACCATCGGCACCAATCGTCATACGCGTTTTATTTTTTGTCATCAATTGCAATTTCCCTGATGTATTTCCGCTATTTACTGCAAGCTGCAGATTGCCATCCCTTGCACGCAAATAACCAATGTCAGTTCCGCCGGCACTCATTTGTAAATAAGGATTTGTACCACCGATGTTTACCACTTCGTCTGTTCCGTTTACATTAAACTGCCCTGGTGTTATAAGTGTGTTTATAGCAACACGGCCATTTGCACCAACAATCATTCTGTCTGCACCATTTGTGCGAAGTACAAGATTTCCCGCGTTACCGGCATTGGTGGCAGATTTCCATATCGGTAACATTGGCGCGCACATAACCAATTTCATTGCTGCCTGATTTTATTTGTATATAAGGATTGGTACCGCGAAACGTTAACGCTTCATCTGCATTAATAATTTGTACATGACCGGTAAAGTAACCAGCGTAATTTGTACCGTCGCCTGTAGCACTTGCCCATATACCATAAGCATAGCCACGTGTTTTTGAAGTTGCTGTTCCGAAGACCCCATAATTCACATTTGCATTTTCACCTTTTCCATATAGGCCAAAGTTTATTCCGGCATTACCAAATGCTTTACCATATACTCCATAATTATTTCCCGTTGGTGAAGTCACAGTTCCCATCACACCATAATTATTATCAGCCAACCGCGACGTCCAGCCATATAAGCCGGCGCCACCTGTTGAGTCCATTTCCTTTACGCCTAAGCCACCTATATATTTAATTCTGCCATCAGGAAAACCAAAATTTATCTGCTGAGCATTGTAAAGCACCGATGGATTTTTTATGCCTAAATACCTGTTGCATACACAGTATTTGTGGAACCGCTAAATCCGTTTGCTTCTCCCTTAAATGCAGATTTGGTTTGCAGAATCTGCGATTCCCCAACAGAACTGCTTCTTGCGTACACACGAAATTTTGAATTTTGAGGAACACTTACACCAATGTTATTCCATCATCATAAACAGAGCCTGTACTCAATGCAGTTCCATCCCATCTTGGAATTTTATCTGTTGTATTTGTACCAACCTGCGGGTCTGTTTCTGTTCCACCACTTCCAGCTATTGCAACCCAGGCAGTTCCGTTGTAAAAATAAAATCCTTTGGTGCCATCTGTTTGATACACCATTAATCCTTCAGCAGGTTTGCTGATTGCCGTACGTTGTTTACCCAACATGCGTGGTATTAATAAGCCTTTTGTAGTGGATTTTATTTCTAATAATGAAGATGAGTTTGGCGTTGTTGTGCCAATGCCAGCTGAACCACTGGTTGGAAAAGTGTTTTGCGCATGAAGTGTTGCAGCAAGTATAACATTCATGCAAATGAGTAAAAAAAATCTTTTTCATAATTGTATTTTTTTGATAACACAAAAATGAAAAGCCGGCTGTGTGTAATCAATACCGCAATCGGGTGAAAGCATTAATCGCAACAATAAATTTGCAGCAACAGAAATACGAAAGCAATAAGTATGTAGGAAAAATTATACAGTAAATAAAACTGTTAGTTCTGTACCTTCTCCGGCAGATGAAGTAATCGTAAAAGTTCCGCCATGTGCAGCGGTGCGTTTTTTCATATTTGATAAGCCATTGCCTTTTTTAATTGTATTCACATCAAACCCATTCCCATCATCGCTTATACGCATTTGCAGTTGATGATTTTTTAAAATGATTTCTGCATTGATAGAATGACAACCGGAATATTTTACTGCGTTGTTTAATGCTTCTTTAAAAATTAAATACAAATCGCGTCTCTGTTCCATCGAAATTTTTATATCATCTGCAGAAGTGTTTTTATTAAACTCAAAATTTATTTCTGCAGGAACACACAATTCATTGGCAAAATTCAGCATACGATTTTCTATATTAATAAATTCATCGTTGCCGGGTTTTATCATCCAGACAATATCACTCATGCTCTCAATCATTTCTTTACTGTTACTGCTTATCTTATTCAGTAATTGTGTTGATGTTTCTGTTTGATTGGGTTGATTTTTTACCATATCGCTATACATTCGTACACTGCTTAATGTTGAGCCAACATCATCATGCAAATCACTTGCAATTTTATTCCTGATTTCAATTTCTTTTACGCGTTGTCTTAATTTATTCCGATTCATTAAAAGCCAAATACCAATTAAAGCAAGCAAAGCAATTATTACAATCGCAATTATCATTGCTCTTTGTTTGCTTAACTTTTGTTCCTGCAATTCTCTATTCTTATGCAGCAATTGAATCTCTTTATCTTTTTGCGATACCTGTAATGTGGTTAGTAATCTTGCCGTTTCATTATTGAATTGCATTTTTATTAAGCTATCATTCAGGTCACGGCTAACCTTTAAATATTTATATGCTTCTTCTGTGTTGCCAACTTTAAAATATTCATCTGCCAGGTTTGCTGCGCTTTCTTTTTCACGCAATAAATCTCTTTCTGCTTTCAAAATATTATAAGCTTTCAGTTCGTATGCAATTGCTTCTGTATGGTTTTCACGTTCTTTATTAATCTGGCTAAATACTCCATATATAACTGCCTCCTGTTTACGGTTGCCTGCCTGCATTACGTAATCAAGTGCTTTATGCGCTGTAATTTCTGCCTGTTCAAATTCATTATTAACAAGATAAACCTGTGCTAATCCACTTGCATAGGCAGAAAGATTTTCAATATCATTTAAGCTATCGCCAATTTGTATAGCTCTTTTTAATAATGGTATTGCTTTATCCGGCTGGTTATTTTGACCATACAAATCTGCTTTATCAGAATATTGCATGGCTAACATTTGCATGTTATTGGTTTCAGTAAAATATTCAATTGATTTATCAAAGCTGGCTAAGGCTTGCTGGTATTGGTTTTGCGAAGTATATATGCCACCGATGATGCTGTATATTCTGCCAAGCCCATCTTTGTTGCCAACATTTTCTGCATAATTAATAGCAGTGTCGCAATCTTTTAAAGCAACATTAAACATTTGAAGATTGGCGCAGTAATCTGCACGGTTAAGATATACCAATGCGAGGCGTTTTATGTTTCCAACTTTATGCGCAAAAGGCATCGCGCTATCTATATATATAAGTGCTGAATCGTATTGCGCATTATATGAAAAACATAAGGAAGTACCATTATAACATTTTTCTATTCCAACATTATAGTTTAATTTTTTTGCAAGCACTACTCCCTGTTTAAAATAAGGAATTGCCTGCGACGGATTTTGAAAAATAATGGAAGCGCCAATATTCCAGCAGAGATTTACTTTATTGGTATCTTCTTTTGCATGTAATAATAAATGTTTTAATGAATCTGTTTTGGAAGTTTGCGCTTTAGCAGATGCACATAAACACAATCCTGCAAATAAGTATAAATATTTTTTGGACATTAGTTTTGGTTGCAACTGCAGGACTTAGATAATTTTCTCATTCAGCACTTTCGATACAGCCTCTGTATTACTGTTTACATGCAGTTTGGTGTAAATATTTTTCATGTGCGTACGCACCGTTTCGTAAGATACATTAATTGCATCCGCAATCATTTTAAAACTTTTTCCTTTTACCAACTGTTGTAAAATTTCTTTTTCTTTTGGTGTAAGCTGGTAATCATGAGTTGCAGAAGGAATAATATTTTTCTGAAATAATTCTAATACACGTCTTGCAATAGAACCTGTCATCGGGCTGCCGCCGTTGTAAACATCTTTTATCGCTTCTATATAACCGGCAGGTGAAGTTGTTTTTAAAATATAACCGGAAGCGCCTGCGCAAATCGCGTTGAAAATATTATCATCATCATGAAATATTGTTTGCATTAAAACCTGTACCAGTGGAAAATTTTGTTTAATAATTTTTACTGCTTCAATGCCATTCATTCCGGGCATTTCAATATCCATCAGCACAACATCGGGCAATGTTCTTTTTAATTGAAATAAAATATCATTACTGTCTGCAAAAGCGCCAACACAGGAAAAACCATCTGTGCCGTTTATTAAATAATAAAGGCTTTCCCGCAAATGCTTATTGTCTTCAAACACAGCTACCTTAATGGAATTCATAAAACGGCTTTATACAAATATCTGCTGAATTTAATTATAAAAATTACCGCAATCGGGTGATGTAATTTTGATTAACTCTTCAAAGAATAAAATTGGTCAGCAGCTTTTTTTGCAGGAATTATAGATGCGATTGTAGCTACAATTAAAACCGTTACTGACTACCAATAAAAAATCCTTCGCAAGCATTTCTACCGGATAATAATCAATTATAAAAGTTCCGCCCTGCAGTTTAATCAGTTTAAATTTTATCTGGGCAAAACAAATGATAAAAGCAACCAGCATTCCTAATATGCCGCCAAAACCGGCAAGCAAAAAACCTTCACCTCAAAAAAATATTTTTAATCCTGTTTTCTGATGCACCCATCGCTTTTAATACTGCAATATCTTTTTCTTTTTCCAGTACCAACATTGTTAACGAACCAATCATATTAAATGCAGCAACCAACAGAATAAGTGAAAGAATACCGTAAATAACCCATTTCTCAATTTCCATTACAGTAAATAAACTTTGGTTTTGCTGGTACCTTGTTTGCACAATGAAATTTTTACCCACTACATCTTGCAAAGATTTTTGAACATCTTTTATATCATCATCATTAACTGACGAAATTTCAAGCGCAGTATATTGATTGGCATCCAAATCAAGCATATACTTCATAAAGCCGAGGTTAGTAAATGCATACTTATCATCAAACTCCTGTTGCACAGAAAATATTCCTGCGGGCTTTACCTGGAACGAATGCATGGCATCAAGGCTATTAAAATTTTTGGCCTTGCGATTGGGCAGGTATAAAACAAAATCAGATAAAGCTGATTGCGGATCTATTCCTACCGCATTTGCAATTCCTGAACCCGCAACAATTGCAGGCGCTTCAGTTGTACCGAGTTCATATTTACCATAACGTTATATAATGATTGAGCTTGTTTACATTGATTATAATTTTTATCAACACCTTTTAAAAAAGCAATTGTTTGATAATCGCCGTTAACAAGAACCGCTTTTTCTTCTGCAACAAAGCTTAATTGCTTAACGCCATTTACAGATTTAATTTTATTTACCAAGTTATCATCAACTGTAATATATTTTCCTGTGGCAGGAACAATTTTCAAATCAGCATAAAAATCTCCATATAAACTTTGCACCAAACCTTCAAAGCCATTAAATACACTTAACACAATTATTAAAGCCGCAGTGCTCACCATTATTGCAATCATGCTTATCCATGCAATAATATTTATGGCATTGGTTGATTTTTTTGATTTAAAATATCGCCAGGCGAAGAAGTAAGTTCAAGTGTTTAAATATTTCAAAGTTTCAATGTTAAGATTCGTTACTGAGTTAAGAATCTTTGCGTTCTTCATTTATCTGTTTAAACAATTCTTCCATTTTAAATACATGGTCAAGCGTATCATCAATATAAAATTTTAATACCGGCATGCGCCTTAATTGATTTTTCACCCTTGCAGCTAATTCTTTCTTTATTTCCCATGATTGATTTTCAATTTTTTTCAGCGCCGCTTTTTCATCTGCAACTTTATACATGCTTAAATAAATTCTTGCTTCAAGCAAATCGGGTGTTACTTTAACTGAAGCAATTGAAACCATGCCGCCGTTAATCATATTTAAACTTAATCTTCTGAAAATATCATTAATTTCTTCTGATAAAACCGCAGCCACCTGTTTTTGTCTTTTACCTTCTTCCATACTATTACCTTTGCAGTAAAATTAGCACGATTTAAAATTGCATAAACACATTTGTTTAACAGTGGCGATTTATAACAAAACAAATGCGTTTGCATTTACATCATTTGCAGTATAATTATTTGTTTAGATGAAACAATATTCAAGGGTTTTTGCTTATCTCAAAAATTATATACCACAAATATTTCTTTATTTTTTATCTACGATACTTTCAATTATTTTTTCCATTGTATCAATCGGCATGTTAATTCCTTTTTTGGAATTGATATTTAATACAGGTTCTTCAACGCTCGGCGCACTTACGCAACAATCAGGAAACCCTGTTGTTAGATTTATAAGAGATTTATTAGTGCATTCAATTAATAAATATGGAAAGCTGGATACACTTTTATTTATCTGTTTGTTTATAGTTGCATCTATACTTTTAAAAAATCTTTTTTTATACCTCGCTTCTTATATTCTTAATCCATTAAAAAATAAAATTGTAACGCGTTTAAGAAATGAGTTATACGATAAAGTGTTGCAATTACCCATTGGTTATTTTACTGAAAAAAGAAAAGGCGATATTATAAGCCGTATAACCAATGATGTTAATGAAGTTGAGAATTCTGTTGTTGGTACTCTGGAAGGCTGGATTCGCGACCCGCTGTCTATAATTTTAAATGTTGGGTTTTTGTTTTTTATGAGCCCGCAGCTTACAATGTTCTTAATTGTTTTAATACCAATAATGGGTTTTGTTATTGGCAGAATTTCACGTTCATTAAAAAAGCAATCATCAAAAGCAGCAATAAAATATGGTGAATCAGTTTCTATTTTAGATGAAACATTAAGCGGCCTGCGTATTATTAAAGCTTTTAATGCAGAAAATTTATTGCGTTCAAGATTTTTTAAAGTGAATGATGAATTGCTGCATGCAAAAAATCATATTGGTTATAGAAGAGACCTTGCTTCACCGGTTAGCGAATTGCTTGGCGTAATAATGTTCGCCATTATTTTATGGTATGGCGGCAGCGGCATTTTAAGCGGCACAATGCCACTCGAAGCATCGGTATTGTTAGGTTACCTTGGTTTATTTTATAATATTATCACGCCGGCAAAATCTGTATCCACTGCGTTCAGTAATATGCAAAAAGGCAGTGCGGCCATTAACCGCATTGAAGAAGTTTTAAAAGCAACGAATACGGTTGACGATAACCCCAATGGCAAAAAGCTCGAACATTTTTCGCACAGTATAGAATTTAAGAATGTAAGTTTTAAATATGAAGATGTAACGATATTAAACAACATCAACCTTAAAATAGAAAAAGGAAAAACGATTGCATTGGTTGGCGCTTCCGGCGCAGGAAAAAGTACGCTGGCAGATCTTGTTCCGCGTTTTCATGATGTAACAGGCGGAGAAATTTTAATCGATGGCATTAATATAAAAGATTATTCTTTAAAAAGTTTGCGCGAACAAATAAGCATTGTAACGCAGGAACCAATTTTATTTAATGATACCATTGCAAATAATATTGCTTTAGGTGAACCGGATGCTGATAAAAATAATATTGAAAGTGCAGCTAAAATTGCAAATGCGTTTTCATTCATTCAGCAAAAAGAAAAAAAGTTTGAAACCAATATTGGCGATCGCGGAAGTAAATTAAGCGGCGGTGAAAGGCAGCGCGTAACTATTGCAAGAGCGCTTTTAAAAAATCCGCCAATATTAATTTTAGATGAAGCAACTTCTTCGCTTGATACAGAAAGCGAAAAACTGGTACAGGATGCAATAAATAAAATGATGGAAAACCGCACATCAATTGTTATTGCACATCGCTTATCAACCATTCGCCATGCGAGACGAAATTATTGTTTTACAAAAAGGAGAAATTGCCGAACGTGGCACACATGAATCTTTATTACGCGCCGAAGGAATTTATTACCGGCTGGTACAAATGAACCAATTAATTTCAGTAGGTTAAAATCCTGCTTCAGTTGCCAATTTTTAGGTTTGGGTAACCAGCAGAAAAGCAACAATGCCAATATTCATTCTTTTGTCATTTAAAGCACATTAAAAAAATCGTAATCAGCTTTTTTAAAAGGTTTGTTGTCTTATTAATCAGAGCAATGCCGATTTGCATAATTGTGTTGTCAATTCAAAAAAGCCAATTGCTTTCTTTTTACTTAAAATTTTTAATCTTAATTATTAATCTATGAGATTTAAATTTATTTTATCTGTGGCGCTTTTTTTATTTGTTGGCCAGGTATTCGCACAACAAACATAAAACAGTTACAGGCAAAGTTACTGATGCCACCGGCGCTGCTTTGCCAGGTGTAACTATTAAAGCAAGCAATTCAAATATTGCTACACAAACCACTACCGACGGCAGCTTTTCCATTACAGTGCCTTCTGCCACACCGTCGCTAATTTTTTCTTACATAGGTTATGCAGATGCAGAAGTTCGCTGTTACAGACGCTGTAATGAATGTAAAGCTCACCACCGCTGAAAAAAGTTTGAATGAAGTTGTAGTGGTTGGTTATGGGCAGGCTGTAAAAAGAGATATTACAGGTTCTATTTCAAAAATTAATAACAAGGATATTCGCGATTTTCCAGCGCCCAGTTTTGAATCTGCTATACAAAATAAAGCGCCCGGTGTTGTAGTAGAATCAGGCAGCGGTAAACTTGGACAGGGAATAAAAATAAGGATCCGCGGCACATCATCCATTTCTGCAAACAGCCAGCCTTTATACGTTGTAGATGGTTTGCCGGTTACATCAACAACTTTATCAGATCCTACAAACGACCCAACTGATCCTTTGGTTGATATTAATCCAAACGATATTGAATCTGTTGAAATATTAAAAGATGCTTCCGCCTCTGCTATTTATGGTGCACGTGCAGCAAACGGCGTTGTATTAATTACAACTAAAAAAGGTCGCAACAATCAAAAAACCGTGTTTGAACTTAGTGCAAATACGGGAATAAGCAATCCTGCAAGATTGAGGCATTTCTTAAATGCAAAACAATATGTTGACCTTTATAACCTCGCAGTAAAAAGTGATGCACAGTACGATATAGCCAAGTTTTAATTCTTTGGAAGAGGCTATTGATTATTATCAGAACGAAATTATATGCAGTATATGGATTAACGTTAGATCAATTAGCCAATGGAACTGACTATCAAAATCTCAAGGTTAATACAGATTGGCAAAACCTCTTGTACAATAATAATGCACCTTCCAATCAAATAAATCTTTCGGCTACAGGCGGCGATGAAAAAACAAGATTTTTTGCCTCAGGATTTTATAATACACAAGATGCCATTGTAATTAATAATACATTTTCCCGCTATGGCGGCAGATTAAATCTTGAACATAATCCAACAGATAAACTTTCTATCGGAATAAATATTTCTGTTGACCGTTCGCAACTAAACAGGGTTACAACAGACAACGCCTTTTCTACACCGGGACAGTTGGTTGCACAGCCGCCAATTTCGCCTTTATATGATCCTGAAACCGGAGAATTAAATAGTAATACTCTATATCCAAACGGTTTGTTTGATGCGAAATATAATTCAGATAAACAGGTTACCAACAGAACCATTGGCAATGTATATGCAAACTATACGCTGTTGCCATCACTTGCATTTCGCTCAGAGTTTGGAGCAGACATTTTGAATCTTTACGAAGAAGCTTTCCAGGGTAAACAAACAACAGATGGCGCAGGCATAGGAAAAGCCAATACAGTTATTTCGCAGTCCACAACCTACAACACAAATAATTATTTTACCTACACACCAAATCTTGGTGAAAAAAATAAATTATCTGCTATAGTAGGCATGAGTTACCTGCAGAATGACAGTAAGCAGTCTTTAACCAATGCCGAGCAAACACCATCTGATCAGATTAAGAATTTAAGCGGAACCACTTCAATAACTTTTGCAAATTCAACAGATAGCCGTTATAATTTTCTTTCTTATTTTTTAAGAGCGAATTATGCGCTTAATGGAAAATATCTTTTATCTGCCAGCTTAAGAGATGATGGTTCATCACGCTTTGGTCCTAATAATCGTTATGGTCTTTTTCCCTCTGTTTCAGCAGGATGGATTTTAAGTGATGAAAACTTTTTAAAGAATAGCAATTTCATCAACTTCTTAAAAATAAGAGCAAGCTGGGGTTTAACGGGTAATGCAGAAATCGGTAACTTTTCTTACTACAATTTATATAACGTAAGCAATTATCCTGATTTGCCGGGTTACATTCCTTCGCAATTACCCAATCCCGATTTGAAGTGGGAAAAAACAGCACAATCAGATATAGGTATTGATTTTGGTTTTTTTAATGGCCGCATTACAGGAGAATTAGATGGCTATTATAAAAAAACTTCTGATCTTCTGCTAAACGTAAATGTTCCTTCCACAACCGGCTATACAACCTTAACCAAAAACCTGGGTAATATGGAGAATAAAGGTTTTGAGATTGGTATAACATCAACAAATATTGAAAGCAAAAATTTCAGATGGACAACCACTTTTAATGCGGGTTATAATAAAAATACAGTATTGAATATAGGTGGCCAGATTATAGAAGGCGGCTTTGGATTACCACAACGTGCGATAGAAGGTTCGCCAATCGGAGAATTCTACGGGCAGAAATTTGTAGGCGTTGATCCTGAAACGGGCGATGCGCAATACTTGGGTGAAGATGGAAAGCCAACTGCAGATTTTGATGCAGCAGCAAGAGTTACATTGGGCAATTCCAATCCAAACTGGACGGGTGGTTTAACCAACACTTTTTCATACAAAGGCTTTGATTTGAATTTCTTCTTTTCATTTGTTACGGGCAACAAAATTTTTAATGCAGCAGGTGTTTACCAGTCCACTGGTTTTTATAATGGTTTTGATAACCAAACTATTGATATGCTAAATGCATGGCAAAAACCCGGCGATATAACAGACATTCCGCGTATTGGTTTCTGGAATGGTTCAGGATACCAAAATAATTCATCACGCTTTTTATATGACGGTGATTACATAAGGCTAAAAACTGCAAGCATAGGCTACACTTTGCCGGGTGGCTTAACAAAAAGAATGCATTTTAATTCTATAAGGATATATGTATCGGGTTATAATTTAATAACTATTACAAACTATCCTGGAGATCCCGAAGTGAATACAGAAACAATTGCAAACATTGGCGGCGGGCAGGATTTTTATACTATTCCGCAGGCAAGAACTTTCACATTTGGATTAAATGTTAGATTTTAATGAACTTAAAAAAGATGACAATGAAATACGCAAAATACTTATTAGCAGCATTGGTTTTTACGGCGGTTTTTTCGTGCAATAAAAAACTGGATGTTCTGCCGCAGAATAATGTTACAGATATACAAACCGGAGATGATGTAAAAGCGCTGTTATTTGGCGGTTATTCGCTTATGCAAAGCGCATCGGCTTTTGGTGAACAATATATTTTTATTGCTGATTTGCTTGCAAGCGAAAATCAGCTTGATTTTGTTGGAACGTTTACTGATTACAAAGACATTTCACAAAAAGAACAAACAAAAGAAAGTGCCATTGCAACAACTATCTGGGAAAACTCTTACCTGATTATTGAGAATATGAATACTGTTTTAGATAAAATAGATCTTGTGGATGAAGACGAGCAGCAGCAGGTATCGGCAGAAGCAAAGTTCATGCGCGGGGTAGCCTACTTTGAATTGATTAATTATTTCGCCAAACCATATTCTGCAGGAAACACTTCGTCCAATGATGGTGTGCCGCTTGTATTGCAGCCAACTTATAACTATGATTCAACAAAAAATAAACCTGCAAGAGCACCGGTAGAAGATGTATATCAGCAAATCGTTACCGATCTTAAAGATGCTGCAAACAACCTTTCCGGTACCGCAGAAAATGCAAGAGCAACAAGTTATGCGGCAGAAGCATTTTTAGCAAGGGTTTATTTAAATATGGGCGATTATGCAAATGCAGCAGCAATGGCAAACGATGTAATAGAGTCTGGAAATTATAATCTCACTTCTACATTTAACCAGGCATTTAATAACCCAAGCAATTCCACGGAAGACATATTTGGCATACAAAATACAGCACAAAGCAATGCGGGCACAACAGATAATGGCCTCGTTACATTTTATCGTTATGCTTATGATGCAGATGGAAATAATGCAGGCGGCCGTGGTGATGCACAGGTTGATCAGAATTATTTTGATGCCTTTGATGATCCGGATGATTTCAGGGCAAACTATACATCAGAAGGCTATAGTATTTCCGGCATTGACGGAACTTATACCTTAAAATGGCTTACATTTTACAGAGTTGTCCCGGTTGTAAGATTAGCAGAAATGTATTTAACAAGAGGCGAAGCAAATTTGCGTAAAGGTGGCGCGCCTGTTGGTGGCGTTTCTCCTGAAGATGATATAAACACGGTGAGAGAAAGAGCCGGCGCAAGTGATTTATCTGATGTTACCGGGAATGATTTTGTTGAAGAGCGTTTTAGAGAATTGGGGTTTGAAGGCGACAGGTTATGGACATTAAAACGCCTTAAACGTGATGTAGGCGATTATGCTTTCGATGCGCCTGAACTGGTGTTGCCAATACCACAGCGCGAGATTGATGTAAACAGCAACTTAACACAGAACGAAGGCTATTAAACATTTAGCTCATGCCCTTGTTCAAAACGCTTCTTTAAACGGGAGCGTTTTTTATTTATGGCTGTTTCTTTCAGAAAGATATTGCTTTGCAAGTTCTAAATCCTGCAGCGTATCAATTCCAACACCCGCGTGTTCCGTTAAAATCATTTTTATTGAAATACCGTTTTCCAAATATCTTAACTGTTCTAATTTTTCTGCCAGCTCAAGCGGTGTTTGTTTCCATTTTGTAAACTGAATTAATATATCTTTTCTGTAAGCGTAAATGCCAATATGTTTATAATAATCTGCAGAAAGCTTTTTATCCCTTACAAAAGGAATTACCGAGCGGCTAAATAATAACGCGTTTGAGTTTTTGTCAACTACCACTTTTACATTATTCGGATTTTCCACATCAGGATGTTCAAATATTTTGTGCATCAGGCTTGCAACTTTTATAGTTGAATCATCAAATGCATTTAATAAAGATTGCAGCGCTTGCCTGTCTACAAAAGGTTCATCGCCCTGCACATTTAAAACAACATCGCAATCAACGTCCTCAATTGCTTCGGCAATACGGTCACTGCCACTTTCATGGTGTTGGCTACTCATTATTACATTGCCGTTATTGTTTTGTATTTCGTTATAAATAATATCGCTGTCAGTTACTACCAGCACATCATCAAATAAAGTTGTTGCAAGCGTGTTTTGATATGTTGTGGTGATGATGGTTTTTTCACCCAGCAGTTGCATCAGTTTACCCGGAAATCTTACAGACGCATACCGTGCAGGTATTACCGCAATTTTTTTCATCCGGCAAATGTATAAATGATTAAAGCATGTACATGAATAAATGAAATAGCTATCTTCAACCAAAAAAATATTATGCGGTTTTTATTGTGTGTCCTGTCTTGTTTTATCTTTTTAAATTCTGTAAACGCGCAAAAGACAGATCAAAAACTTACAAATCAAATCGCACAACTAATCCAGGGTTTTCATGGTAATATCGGCGTATATGTGCACGATCTAAAACACAATAGAACCGTTGCTATTAATGCTGATACCGTTTTTCCAACAGCCAGCATTGTAAAAATTTCTATACTCATTGGTATAATGGATAAAATTCAAAAGGGAGAACTGGATTATCACCAGCGTTTAATTTATACCGATTCTTTATTTTATGATGAAGGCGACGATGTGCTTTCAAGATTTAAAGACAGTTCCGCAATTGAATTGAGCAAAGTAATGATGTTGATGCTTACGATCAGCGACAACTGTGCAAGCCTCTGGTTGCAGGGTTTAGCAGGCGGCGGTGCAAGAATTAATGCGATACTTGATAGCCTTGGTTATAAAGACACACGTGTAAACAGCAGAACAGCGGGCAGGGAAAATAACAGAACTGAGTATGGCTGGGGACAAACAACACCGCGTGAAATTGCAAACATTATGGAAAAAATTGTTGAAGGAAATATGCTGAACAAAACATCGAGCGAAAAAATGTTGCGCTTATTAGGCAGGCAATATTGGGATGAAGAAGCGCTATCACAAATTCCACCAGGTGTTTTCGTAGCAGATAAAAATGGCGCTGTTGATGAAAGCAGGAATGAAGTGGTATATGTAAACGGCAAGGAAAATCCTTACATATTTTCAATCTTTACAAAAAATAATGCTGATACAAGCTGGCAATACAATAATGAGGCGTGGGTGCTTACAAGAAAATTATCTGCTTTGTTATGGAAATATTATAATCCCAAAGAACCGGTTTCTGATGAGCCGATAGAAAAGAAATAATTAACAGCAACAAATAATTTTATAGCCCTGTAGGGGCTTAATGTTCGTAGAAAACATTAAAATAATTTTCAATAGCCCTGTAGGGGCGACATATTAATGTTCCGCTCCTACGGAGCTTTAATAATTAAGCATCACAATAAATTTGTAGCCCTGAAGGGCTTAATGTCGTAGAAAGCATTAAAATAATTTTCAATAGCCCTGTAAGGGCGACATATTTAATGTTCCGCTTCTACGGAGCTTTAATAATTAGCTTACAACTACTACTACTAATATTTCGGCTCTACGAGCCTGGTAAAGTCACGGATAGCCAACAGAAAGCATTAAAAATTTTCAATAGCCCCTGTAAAGGGTTAATGTTGGAAACAACCATCACAATAATTTTATAGCCCTGTAAGGGCTTAATGTTCGTAGAAAAGCATTAAAATAATTTTCAATAGCCCTGTAAGGGCGACATATTTAATGTTCCGCTCCTACGGAGCTTTAATAATTAGCTTACAACTATTACTACTACTACTACTACTAATATTTCGGCTCTACGAGCCTGATAAAGTCACTGATAGCCAACAGAAGGCATTAAAAATTTTCAATAGCCCCTGTAAAGGGTTAATGTTGGAAACAACCATCACAATAATTTTATAGCCCTGAAGGGGCTTAATGTTCGTAGAAACCATCACAATAATTTTATAGCCCTGTAGGGGCTTAATGTTCGTAGAAAGCATCACAATAATTTTATAGCCCTGTAGGGGCTTAATGTTCGTAGAAAAGCATTAAAATAATTTTATAGCCCTGTAGGGGCGACATATTAATATTCCGCTTCTACGGAGCTTTAATAATTAGCTTGCAACTACTACTACTACTAATATTTCGGCTCTACGAGCCTGATAAAGTCACGGATAAAGCCAACAGAAACTGTATTTCAATTGCCGCTGGTTTAAGCCAGCGGTAATAAAAAAATTAAACCAACCCGGCTTTAGCCATGGTTGCTGTTTAAGCAGTTATTTGGATAATAGAGTTATAAATCCTTATATCCGGAAACGATTTTCGGTACACCGATTTTGATTTTCGGTGTACCGATTTCGATTTCCGGTACATCGATTTTGATTTCCGGTACATCGATTTCGATTTCCGGTACATCGATTTCGATTTTCGGTACACCGATTTCGATTTCTGATACACCGATTTTCATTTTCGGTACACCGATTTTGATTCTCGGTACACCGATTTTGATTTTCGGTACATCGATTTTGATTTCTGATATCGGAGAAATGGTTTTTCATACCAGCAAAATGATTTCGCATACCGGAGAAATGGTTTTTCATCCCAGCAAAATGATTTCTGATACCGGAGAAATGATTTTTCATACCAGCAAAATGATTTCGCATACCGGAGAAATGATTTTTCATACCAGCAAAATGATTTCGCATACCGGAGAAATCGTTTTTTATGCCACGGAAATGGGATTCGTATGCCGCGGTTTGTTGCCAGGCAGCATTTCTGTGCGGACATTAAACGTCAACCAGCAGATTAATTAAAAGATATTATACACCAGCAAACTCATTGCATAAGCCAGCGCCGTCATATAAATAAATTGAATGATTGGCCATTTCCATGTTTTGGTTTCCCGTTTTACAACAGCAAGGGTGCTCATACACTGCATGGCAAAAACGTAAAATACCATCAGGGATAGTGCGGCAGGCAATGTATAAACCTTGCTGCCATCATCTTTTACGGCACTTTGCATTTTTTCGTGCAGGGTTTTATTGTCTTTGTCTTCTACGCTGTATAGCGTTGCCATTGTTCCAACAAAAACTTCACGCGCTGCAAAAGAAGTAATCAATGCAATGCCAATTTTCCAATCGTAACCCAGCGGTTTTATTACGGGCTCGATTGATTTACCCAAAATGCCTGCAAAAGAGTTCTGCAGTTTTTCAGATTTATATTGTTTCTGTATAGAAGAAAGTTGTTGCGGAGAAGTATTTTGCTGTTTGATTGCCGCATACTTTTCGTTCACCTGGTTCATTCTTGACGGCGGCCCGTAGCTGCTGAGGAACCAAAGCAAAAGGCTGATGAATAAAATAACACGGCCTGCATCCATAACAAAAATCTTTGCTTTTTCAATCATGGTTATGCCAACGTTTTTCCAGCGTGGTGCACGATATACCGGCAACTCGAGAATGAAATAACTTTTCTCTTTCAGTTTTATTATAAACCTGAAAACATAACTTACAATCAGGGCCATAACTAAACCCAATAAATAAAGCCCCATCATTACCAGGCCCTGCAGGCTTAGGAAACCTAAATAAAATTTAGCAGGAACTACGAGCGCAATCAAAATTGTATAAACCGGCAGCCTTGCACTGCAGCTCATTAACGGAGTAACCAGAATAGTAAGCAACCTTTCTTTGCGGTTTTCAATGTTACGTGTGGACATTATTGCGGGCACAGCGCATGCAAAGCCACTTATCATGGGCATAACGCTTTTTCCGTTCAGGCCTACTTTACGCATGAGTTTATCACTTAAAAAACTAATGCGCGCCATGTAACCGGTATCTTCAAGCAAGGTTATCAATCCAAACAAAATCATTATCTGCGGTATAAAAACAAATATGCCATTCAGGCCCGCAATTAATCCATTAACCATTAGATCACTCCACCACATCTCAGGCAGAACTGAATTTAACCAGCCGCTTAACTGGGAAAAACTCCAGTCAATCGCATTCATTGGGTATTGTGCAAGCGAAAAAATACTTTGAAAAAGCAAAAACAAAACAGACAATAAAATCACATAACCCCACACACGATGCAATAAAATATTATCAAGCGATTCTGTAAATAACTTTCGTTGTAAAGGATCTGGCTCAACAACATTTTGCTGCATTACCTGGTTAATGCGGCTGTAACGCTGCACAATTTCTTCTGCCTGTGTTTTTGTAGGATTAAAGTTGTTATCAATTTCTGCCTGTTCAATTTGCTCCTGTATTGTATCAGGAAAGGGAAAATTTTCGTGGTTGATGAGATGATGAACGCTTGAATAATCGCTTATGCCCGGAAAAATATTTTTCACAGTTTCAACGGCTTTTGGCGCAAGCTGGTGATTATTTATAAAATCTCTTTGTACAACTGCCTGGTTTTGCTTTGCGGTTAAAGCCAGTGTTTTTTTAAGTTGGGTAATACCCTTATTTTTTCTTGGATTAACCGGAACAACCGGTACGCCCAATTCTGTAGAAAGTCCCGCAACATCAATTTCAATTCCTTTCTTACGGGCAAGATCCATCATGGTTAAAGCAATAACAACAGGATATTTCAGGTCTATAACCTGGCTGCAGAAAAGCAGGTTGCGTTTTAAATTACTTGCATCAGCAATTAAAAGAATTACGTCGGGCTTAATCTCCTCATCTGCATGCATCAATACTTTATAAGCAATCCATTCATCGGCCCGGCGCGGGTAGAGGCTATAGGTGCCTGGCAAATCTATAATGGTGGACGTAGTTTCTTCATTCAAACTACAAACACCGGTTTTTTTATCTACCGTAACACCCGGAAAATTGCTGACTTTTTGATTGAGACCGGTAAGCGCATTAAATAAAGATGATTTGCCGCTGTTAGGATTGCCAACCAATGCAATATGTACATTTTTTTTTGCCGAAACCATACTCGCAGTGCAAAACTAAGCGCACATCACGGTAAGTGATTACGATATTGGAAGTTTTGCCTGAAATTACAATTTCTTTAAAAATAAAATACCCGCTATCAAGTTTTCAACAGCAGATAATTCAAGATATTCACTTATTACATTTGTACGTCAACAATAAATATGAAAAAGCTCTGGCTCCTGTTTTTCTTTTTACCTGCTTTACATATTGGGTTTGCTCAAAGCAGAAAAGCGAAGGCAAAATCTGATAAAGTTATCACCTCAAACCTGCAAACACACATTCAATATTTAGCAAGCGATAAATTAGAGGGAAGAAGGGCCGGTACGCAGGGCGAAACGCTGGCCATGGACTATATAAAGCAGATGTTTGAAAAATATAAATTATTACCAAAGGGCGATGATGGCAGTTTTATTCAATCCTTTCCGATTATAGGGGGTAAAGAATTTAATGCACCCGATAATGTTTTTTCAGTAAACGGGCAAAAGCTTGAGCCCAAAACAGACTATTACCCGCTTGCTTTTTCGGCCAGTATTGCGGTGAAAGGAAACGCTTCGCCACTTTTAAGAGAAGAGAATGAAATATGGTTTTGGAATGTGACAGACCTGCTGGATGATAACGCGAAAAACCCTCATTTCGATATTATGAATGCTGTAAAAACCGAGGCCGTTAACGATGCAAAAAAGGGCGCAAAAGCACTTTTGATATATAACAGCTCCTCTGCGGCTGATAATATTTTGTTCGATAAGAATGATTCAGCCGAAGCAGTTTCAATACCGGTTATTTATTTAACGGAAAATGGTGTGCAAAAATATTTTGCCGACCCAACCAATACGTATGATCTTAATATAAATGTAGATTTAAAGGTTGACGATCGCGCCGCGCATAATGTGATTGGCTATATAAATTTCAATGCGGCCAATACGGTTGTTCTTGGCGCCCATTATGATCATTTGGGTTATGGCGAAGATGGAAACAGCCTTGACGGGCAAGGGCAAATTCATAACGGTGCAGATGATAATGCCAGTGGAACAGCGGCATTAATTGAACTGGCAAGATTACTTTATAACACAAAAGATCGTAATAATAATTATTTATTTATTGCTTTTTCGGGCGAGGAAATGGGTTTATTAGGGTCCAAATACTGGTTACAACACCCCACCGCAAATGTGAATGTAAATTATATGATTAATATGGATATGATTGGCAGGTACGATTCATCAAGAAAACTTACGATTGGCGGATATGGAACTTCACCAACATGGAGTAATGTTTTTGAAAATACAACCGAGCCGAACCTTGTTGTGAAATTTGACAGCAGCGGCAGCGGCCCAAGTGACCATTCTGCTTTTTACAGGGACAGTGTTCCGGTTTTATTTTTCTTTACAAACAGTCATTCTGATTATCATAAAGCCACAGACGACGCAGATAAATTAAATTATAAAAGTGAAACAGAAATTATAGATTACATCGTAAAAATTATTGATGCAACAAATGACAAAGGCAAGCTTGACTATCTAAAAACACGTGACCAGGAAGCACGTTCAATGAGCTTGCCTGTAACGCTTGGTGTAGTTCCAGACTATGCTTACAGCGGAAATGGTTTGCGTATTGATGGCATAAGCAAAGGCAAAACCGCAGAAAAAATTGGTTTGCAGGCAGGTGATGTGTTACTGCAGTTGGGCGATTATAAGTTTACCGATATTTATAGCTATATGCAGGCGCTTCAGCATTTTAAAAAAGGAGAAAAAACCACGCTGCAAATTTTAAGGAACGGGCAACCCATGAGCTTTGATATACAGTTTTAAACTACTTTACAGTCAATTTCAACTTCATGAACACAAATAAAGACATCACCGGACAGCTTAAAAATTACATAGACAAAACGGATAATTTAACCGCAAGAAATATTTTAGAACTGCTTGAGATAAAAGATACTTCCTTATGGTTTAGAAATGAAGCGGCAGAAAGCGAAAGCGAAGACATAATAGATGCAATAATTGATGATAAAACAGAGTTAACTTTTGAACAGGTAAAACAATTGTACCCAAGCTGGTTCAATGAATAGCTTTGCATTAATCTTTAAACTGAGCGGCATTTATGTCGAAGCTTACATTAAATACGGATGGAATTATAGATGATTTTTTCTCGGGAACGCATTTACTCGGCATTATGGCGCCTGTAAAAAATTATCGTTTCGTTTGGCAGGTAAATGCGAATACAGGGTTTGATTTCAGGCTAAACACAGATGTGGAAATTCAAATAGATAAAAAAGGCCGCAGTTATTTTTTTTCAATTTATCAGTTTTGCCAACGGGAATGCGAGCTGGAACATTTTATTTATTATAATCATTTTGACGGCGAATTTTTGTTACCCGAATTTAAGCATCTTGATTTTTTGTGGCTGATGCGCGGCGATGTAATTACAGATGAAGATGTGCTTAATGTTCAAGACAAACTTAAGGCAATTGAAGGCACCCAATTGGTAGCAGAGCTAACACAGGAAAAAATTAAAAATAAAGGCAACTTAATTTTTTAAATATGGAAACACCTAAAAACTGGATAGAAAAAGATAACGCCTTATACATAAAGATTGAGTTTAAAAATTTTTCAGAAGCACTTGGCTTTATGGTGCGTGCAGGTGTAGAAGCTGAAAAAATGAATCATCATCCATTATGGACAAACGTTTATAACAAAGTAGAAATTTGGTTAAGCACGCACGATGCCGGCGATATTGTTACAGAAAAAGACGTTCAGCTTGCTGAAAAAATTAATGCCCTGCTTTAAGGCAAATATTTATCAAGCTTATGGGAAATTAAATACAACAATGGTGTAAGTATAAAAAGATAATACTTAAGCCAGAAAACCATAAATAAATAACAATTGCAATTGCATATACAACCGGTGGAATAAGAAAAAGAAACCTGGGCCGCTCCATCCAGAAAAATTCATTCAAATTATTAAAATGTTGCTTCTCTTTTAAGTGCAATTACTAAACACAATTGCATTCCTATATTTCTATTTTATTTTACTTTCTTTTAACTTGATTGATTGGTTACAAAATCTTTGACGCAGTAATTAATTGCTGCAGGCGCTTGCAAATCTCTTCAATATAAAAGAATTTTAGTAACAGCATTTATTACTGCATAATACAGCTGAGTAAACTTTCTATTCATCAAAACAAACACAAAATAAATTTTAGAGCCTGCACATGTATGTAAATAAATTTTTTCAGCATCTCATTTAAAACAATCAATCAACTAATATGAAATACTTTCAACATTTCATGGCAGCATTTGCCATGAGTATAATTCTTATTGCCTGCAATAATCAACATCCCCAAGAGCTGCAGGTACAAAATGATGAACTTGCGTCTGTGGCAGCCGATACAACTACGGTAGGGGAATTTAATACGCCACAAACTCCGACTGGTAAAAATGCTCAAAATAAAACAGAAGACAAGAAGCAAAGCAATCCGCAAGCAACAAAAAACGCTTCATCTGATAATGCTGATTGGGATAAAAAAATTATTAAGACTGCAGACATTCAATTGCAGTTAGATGATTACAAGAAATTCAATAACACAATTCATTCGTCTCTGAAAAATTTTGGCGCTTACATAGCTGATGAAAAGCAAACCGAAAATGATTACAGGATTCAAAATGCACTTACGGTTAAAGTACCTGTTGACCAGTTTGATAATCTTGTAAATTCTTTTAACGGTGATGGTATTAAAGTAACTGAAAAAAACATTTCAAGTGACGATGTAACAGGTGAAGTTGTAGATACTAAAGCACGTATGCAGGCAAAAATGGCTGTACGTGATAAATATATTCAGCTATTGAAACAGGCAAAAAATATAAACGAAATATTACAGGTACAAAATGAAATTAATGGTATACAGGAAGATGTGGAAGCAGCCAATGGAAGGGTAAATTATTTGCAACATGCATCTGCATACAGCACTATTAATCTAAATTATTTTCAATACATAAATGGAAATTCTGCTAACGATGAAAAACCGGATTTCTTTACAAAAATGTCAAGAGCTTTTTCAACAGGCACATCAGTAATAACCAATTTAGTTTTATTTTGTATTAGTATCTGGCCACTAATTTTAATTGGAATCTTTACCTGGGTTTATTTAAAAAGGCTAAGATTAAAAAAGCCGGTAAAAGCCTAAAATAAAAAAATAAAAAAACCTGTAAGGTTTCAAAAACCTTACAGGTTTATTAAATTTCATATTGCACGATTCACAGTTGACAATTATCATATCACAAACCCATCGGGTAAAATAGCTCCTTTCTTTACAACCACGATTCCGTCTTTCACCGTATATAAATCGTGATCAAAATTTTCAAGATGACTTCCGCCATTTATCCGCACATCATTTCCTATCCTGCAATTTTTATCAATAATCGCATTTTTAATATAGCAACGTTCGCCAATGCCCATGCCCGGCATGCCCCGGTTATTAAATTCCTGTATTTGTTCAAGGGTTTCATAAATATCACTTCCCATTAAATAACTATTTACAATAGTAGTTCCATGACCCACTCTTGAACGTATGCCGATTACCGTATTTTCAATGCGGCTGGCTAAAATTATACAGCCTTCAGCAATCATTGTTTTTTCTAAAGTAGTACCACTGATTTTTGCAGGCGGCAACATGCGGGCTCTTGTAAAAACAGGGTGTGCACTATCAAATAAATTAAAATCGGGAACATCTTCTGTTAAAGCAAGATTGGCTTCGAAGAATGAATATATATTTCCAATGTCTGTCCAGTAACCATCGTACTGGTAACTGATTACTTTATGGTTGTTAATAGACGACGGAATAATTTCTTTTCCAAAATCAGTAGCGTCAGGAAACTTCTCCATCAGCAAATCCAGCATAATTTTTCTGTTGAAAATATATATGCCCATTGATGCGAGATAATTGCGCCCCTGTTGCTGCATTTGCGCTCCTGTATCACTGCTCCACTCTTGCAGAATATCTCGTTTTGGCTTTTCAACAAAAGATGTTATAAAATGATCGTCATCTGTTTTTAAAATTCCGAATTCCGGTGCCTCCCTGTCTGCTACCGGAATGGTAGCAATAGAAATGTCTGCCTTTTTATCAATGTGATTTTGCAGCATTACTGCAAAATCCATTTGATATAACTGGTCGCCGCTTAAGATAAGTATGTATTCGAAATCATTATTTTTTATATGGCGTAAAGATTGTCTTACGGCATCCGCAGTTCCCTGGTACCAGCCCGGGTTATCAGGTGTTTGTTCTGCAGCCAGTATATCAACAAAGCCCGCACTGAATGCACTAAAATGATAGGTATTTTTTATATGCTTGTTAAGCGATGCAGAATTAAATTGTGTTAGCACATACATTCTGTGAATACTTGAATTGATACAGTTGCTGATAGGTATATCAACCAAACGATACTTACCTGCAATGGGTACTGCAGGTTTTGAACGTGCTGCTGTTAACGGGTATAATCTTGTTCCTGCGCCGCCGCCGAGTATTACTGCTATCACTGAATTTAAAGTTCCTTCCATATAAAATGTTTTAATTAAATTTTCAGGCTTTGATAAATGTTTAAATATTGCTGTACAGAATTTTCCCAACTGTTGTCAATCTGCATCATATGCCTGCGCATTTTAGTTAATGATTCAGCGTCATTATAAAACAAATCAACAGCCCTGCCCGTTGCATGCACAATATCGCCAATGCTTGCATTATTAAATCGGATTCCCCAGCCCTGCCATTCACCCATATCTGTAACCGTATCTTTTAAACCACCTGTACTTCTAACCATTGGCATTGTACCATATTGCATAGCATACATTTGATTTAAACCGCATGGTTCAACACGACTTGGCATCAGCAAAAAATCTGCACCTGCATACATTAAATGACTCAACGCTTCATTATATCCAATCATAGCGTTATAATTTCCGGGAAAGGTATGTGTAAGTTGTTGCAATTGCCATTCCACATGTGGCTCGCCACTACCTAAAACCAAAAAATTTACATTGCCCTGCATGGTGTACATAGCTGATACAATTGCATCGGGCAAAAGATCTGCCGCTTTCTCTCCCACCAATCTTCCGATAAAAATTATTAACGGCTTTTGCGGATTTAAGTTGAACTCTTTACACAAAATCTTTTTACACGCTGCCTTGCCATCTTCTACATCTTCAAATGAAAAATTTGTTTGAATAAATTTATCTGTTGCGGGATCCCACACATCACTGTCAATACCATTTAATATGCCAACACATTTTCCACGCTCATATTCAAACAAAGCCTCAAGTCCGTTTGAATTATATCTTAAGCTCTTCTAAATAACTCCAGCTTACGGTGGTTACTTTCCACGCATTTTTTACTGCTGATGCAAGCGGGTTTATTGTTCCATTCCATTCAAGCAAACCACCTTTCCATGTATCCCAGCTTGGAATTAAATTGCTTTGATCCCAACTCATCCATCCCTGGTATTGCGCATTATGAATGGTAAGTACAGTAGGTATATCTGCAAGCCCGCTATAATCGTAGCAATGTTTTATCATGAATGGAATTAATCCCACATGATAATCGTGGCAATGTAATACGTCTGGTTTATGCTGCCAGTGATTAAGCCAGTTTACAAATGCAATTTGAAATCCAACAAAACGCTGCGTGTCATCAGCATAACCATAAATATTTTCACGATCGAGCAAACCATTTATATCAATCAGAAAAAGATCAAAGCCAAGTGTGTTGTTTCTTTCTTTAATTACTGTAAAATCAAACCACCAGTCGGCAAGGTTTGCGCGGCCTTTAAAATCTATATCCCATTCATGCTGGTATAAAAATTTTGTGCGGTACATAGGCATTACAACTTTTGCATAATGCCCCATTTTGTTTTGATATTTTGGTAATGCACCCACTACATCGCCTAAACCACCTGCCTTTGCTACCGGATAACATTCTGCGCTAAGATGAATTATTTCCATGCAATTATTCTGGAATAAAAATTATTGAATTTATTTTTTAATAAAATGCAATCGCTTTATAAAGCAATTTAAATTCAAATTCGTGTAATAAATAATTTTTTAATTATTAAAAGCTCAGCGTTTAAATGTATAACTGCAAATTGAAAGCTTCACAACAAATTTATGTTGCTAATAAATTTTAATTATAAACAATCATAAACAATAAAATATTTAATCAAACTAAAACATAATAAATATGCTGATGAAAACTATTTAAATATAAAATGTGATTACTTTTAAACGGTAAATTCATTACATCATTAAATAACGATAAGCCAATACATGGAAGCTAATATTTTTCCGGGAGAGCCTACAGAAGCAAGCATAGGAAAGCTTCAGGCGATGAAAACGAATACAGGAGCGCTTGCTACCTTAATTATTGTGTTTTTCTTTTGGGGATTTATAGCAGCGAGTAACAGTATTTTTATACCATTTTGTCGTACGCATTTCAGTTTAACTCAATTTGAATCACAACTTATTGGTTCTGCTTTTTATGGTGCGTATTTTATAGGATCACTCATTTTATATCTTGTATCAAGCCTTGTTGGTTATGATATCTTAAATAAGATTGGTTATAAAAAAGGAATAGTTTATGGCTTATTTATTTCGGTTATTGGTGCGCTTGCAATTATTCCGTCAGCAAACGCAAATTCGTTTCCTATGATTCTTGTTTCTTTTTTTGTAGTGGCATTAGGATTTTCGTTACAGCAAACTGCTGCGCAACCATTTGCTATTGCTTTGGGAGATCCGGCAACCGGTTCTCACAGGTTAAATCTGGCTGGTGGAATAAACTCGTTAGGAACTACATTAGGACCTATCATTGTAAGCTTTTTCTTATTTGGCAGTGTAGCGAGTGCAACAGCAAATGTTACAGTAACCAACATTAATAATCTTTATCTTATTGTAGCCGGAGTTTTTGCCGCGGTTGCATTATTTTTTTTATTTTCAAAACTGCCTGATGGTAAAAATGATGCAAAATTTGAAGGCTCTACTAAAGCAGCATTTTCTTTAATTTCAATGACAGTGGCACTCGGCATTTTAATTACCATAGGCCAATTAACTCCTGTTGGAAAGCTTCCCTTACTTGTTATAGCTTTTATAGCAGTAATAACCATACTCTTTTATTCTAACAACAGCGCCATAAAAAATAATGCAGGTTGGGGCGCAATGAAATATCCCCAGTTAATATTCGGCATGTTGGGAATATTTTTATATGTAGGTGTTGAAGTAACTATAGATAATAATTTTGGTGCACTTTTAAAAACACCCGGGTATATAACACAAAGCGGCTTACTTGATAATGAAATATCAAAGTATATTTCACTTTATTGGGGTAGTTTAATGATTGGTAGATGGACCGGAGCTATTGGTGTTTTTAATCTTTCTAAAACCGGCAAAAGAATAGCAACCATTATAGTTCCTTTTATTGCTTTCGGTATAATCTTATTTGTAAATAAATTGTATGGCAATAACATAACAGATCTGCTGCCTTATGTAGGAGTAATTGCTGTTGTAATAATTGCTTTTTTCTTTGGCCAGGAAAAGCCTGTTAAAACTTTACTGACGCTTGCATTACTCGCAACCTTTGCCATGATATTTGGCGTGTTGACAAAAGGGATTGTATCGGTTTATGCATTTATGTCCGGCGGACTTTGTTGCTCAATTATGTGGCCTTGCATATTCTCCCTGGGTATAGCTGGTTTAGGTAAGTACACCAGCCAGGGCTCAGCATTTTTAATTATGATGATTTTAGGTGGTGCAGTAATCCCGCCGTTCCAGGGCGCAATTGGCGATACGCCTTCAATAGGTATGCATCAATCTTATTTAGTAGCAGCAGGTTGTTTTCTCTGTTTAGCTTTCCTCGCTCTTAAGTTGAAAAGTGTTTTAAAATCACAGGGTCTAGATTTTGATAAACAAATTGGCGGTGGGCATTAACAGTTTTCAGTATGCAGTTTTAATTGTACACTGTTTATAGCAAAAGCTGAAATGATTATTTTATAGCCGAAATTAGAAAATCAGAAACTGAAAAATAAAAAATTCATAAATCACTAAATCGTAAATCGTAAATAAGAATGGCTGGATCAAAATCTGCTTTAGACCCATTAGCAATTGGAATTGACATTGGCGGTACAGGAACAAAGTTTGGCATTGTAGATCATGTGGGAAATGTTTTGTTTTCGGGCTCTATATCAACAAAAAAACATCCGCAGGTTGAAACGTTTATAGATGACCTTTATAACAACGTAAAAATATTGATTGATAAAGCCGGTGGTATTGGCAGAATGAAGGGCGTTGGTGTTGGCGCACCCAATGGAAATTTTTACACCGGCACCGTTGAGTATGCGCCTAACCTGCCATGGAAAGGTGTAATACCGCTCGCAAAAATGCTGGAGGATAAATTTAAACTAACTGTAACCTTAACCAATGATGCAAATGCAGCCGCTGAAGGCGAAATGATATATGGCGCCGCCCAGGGTATGAAAGATTTTATTATGATTACACTTGGTACCGGTGTAGGCAGCGGCATTGTGGCAAACGGAAAATTAATTTATGGTCATGACGGTTTTGCCGGTGAACTTGGGCACACAATTGTAATTCCCGATGGCAGAATACACGAGGGCACCGGGAAAAAAGGTTCGCTGGAAAGTTATGCTTCTGCAACGGGTGTGCGCTTAACTACACTTGAAATGCTGAAAAATACAAAAACACCAAGTTCATTAAGAAAAATTCCTGAAGAACAAATTGATTCTAAAAAAGTGTACGATGCTGCCATTGCGGGCGATGAACTTGCAAAAAAAGTTTATGAATTCACGGGCAATATTTTAGGCATCGCTCTGGCTAATGCAGTTATGTTTTCAAGCCCTGAAGCAATTATACTTTTTGGCGGTCTTACCAAAGCCGGTGAATTGATTCTTAAACCAACGCGCCAAAGTATGGAAGACAATCTTATAAAAGTTTTTCAAAACAAAGTAAAAATCCTGGTTAGCCATTTAAAAGAATCTGATGCTGCTATTCTTGGCGCCAGTGCACTGGCCTGGGAAATTGCGTAATCTTCAGCAAATAATAATCATTTAACCGGAATACTAAAACCACATGATGCACCTCCCAACGGCGCTGGCCCTATTATTTGCGGAATAAAAGAATATGTGCCGGGTATAGTTGGTGTTCCGCTTCCTTCTAATGTAACAGTCTGCTCTCCCACCACAGTAAACTCACCGGAATATTTAAAAATCATTCCGTTTGTGCTGTCTGTTGAAACGGTAAAATTTCCCGGCACCGTAACGTAGGCGGAAATTTCCACTGTATTGCCGGAAGACAAAGGTTGTAAAGCTGTATAACTTCCGTTAACTGTTTGGGGGGTGCAAGGATTAGGATTTCCAAAACCCGATTGAAGCACATAGGTAGCCACAGGGCTTGCATTTCGTATCGATAATTTAAATGCACACTGAGAGCTACCGCCCTTTACATTAAAATAGATTAAACCCGGCGCATCCGGCGTTCCACTACCTTGTAATGTAACCTGTTGTTTGCCGGTGACAGTAAAAGTACCGGAAGCAGAAAAACTTATACCAGCTGCAGTGTCTGTACTTATTATATAATCCCCGGGCACAAATACTTCAACGTTTACAGCAACGGTATTTGAACTTCCTAAAAGCACGCTTGCAATATAATTTCCCTGGATATTAGGACTTTCGCAGTCGCCTAAATTTCCGGAAAGCACATAGTCAGCCATCGGCTTTGCATCAACTTCAATCGAAAAAAAACAAGTACTGTTTCCAACAATTAGCAGTTGGTAAACACCTTCCGGGCCGGGCGTACCACTTGCTTTTAATATTACATCATAAAAACCTGTATCAGAAAAATTTCCTGCTGCGGAAAATGTAATGCCATTAACTGTGTTTGTACTAATTGTATAATTGCCGGCCGTAGTTACGTGTGCGGTTACCTGTACATAATCAGTAGAATCAAGCGGAATGCTTGTTGCATAGTTGCCGTTTATGATTACGTTGGTGCATTCATCAGGATCACCCACAAGCGTATAAGTGGCCAGTGGCCCGCCTTCATAACTATACTCCTTTTTACATGTACTTATAACCAGGATAATAAAAACAGAGAAACCAAGCAGCGTAAAAAACAGAATAAATTTTTTCATCCAGTTAGTTGTGGTGTTTATGATTGTTCGCTGCTGACTTAATAACCGGTTTAATTTTTATTCAACGCTAAAGTTGAAGATTCATTGCTGATAAACCGGATATTTAAATTTTCTTCTTTTAATTTTTTCTTTACTGCTTTTGCGGTTTTATGTTCGCCTGTATGGCTCCAGCCAGGCGGCATAATGATATACAGAAGTTTATTTTTAATTCCGGGCGCATGGTAAACATCTTTTGCCAGGTAATATATTTCGCCGAAATAAACATCCCAGAAATTACGCGGATTCATCTTTCTTGTAATGCCGTATTCAATTGGTAATTCTTTTTTCTCGGGCTGAAATGTACCGAACACCTTGTCCCAGATATTTAGCAGGTTGCAAAAGTTTGTATCCATGTATTCAACATTTCTTGCGTGATGCACACGATGATACGAAGGCGTTAAAATGATCTTATTTAAAAATCCAAGCCGTCCGTCTTTAATTATATTTTCACCTACATGAATAAATGCGCCCCACGTTCCATCAATAAACATAATAAAAAATAACAGCGGTGCATTTACACCAAGTAAAATACAAATCGATGTGCGGATAAAATCTGCATATGGTGCTTCAAGAAAAAAGTGTGCATACGTAACAGAAAGATTCATGCTTTCGGGTGCATGATGCGTAGAATGTAAACACCACAACAATCTTACTTTATGTGCAAGAAAATGATAAATAAAATGTGCGAACTCCCAGATGATATATCCGTAAATAAGCCAATACCATTTAAATGTGCTTTTAAAAATTGCATGCTTTTCAAACAAGCCAATGCACAATGCAACCATTGCGATAGAAATGAACCTTGAAACGAAACGGTTGGCTACAAAAATGAAAAACGGAACGCGGTAATCATCTATCTTAAATTTTTTATACACACCGGCCCTTATAATTTCAATAATTAATAAGAAAGGCATAAACGGACCGATAACAGAAAGAATTCCATCAAATGTGAGCAGGCTGCTATAGTCGCCGCTTTTTACAACATCAACCACATGACCAATACCAAAAAAGCCAATTACTTCATCATATAAAATTTGAAAAAAATTCATGGCAAAACATCGAGTTTAAAAGTCAACTGAAGTAAACAAATTTAGCAATTGTGCTTTAGTTCTGTTATTTCTTAATGTTAATACTAATAAGTGAAACGTAATTAATAATGATTAAGAGATAGATATAGATTGCTGTAATCGACCTGGAAATCAGCTTAATAGTTATTTATCTTCCGGATTATTTATTTTAAAACAAGTGTAGCAAGCGCAGCACCCGCAAAAACCCAACGAGGTAATTTCGGTTTCAAAAAAATAATTATAGTCGCTTTTCATTCTGTTTTTTTCTAAATATTATTGTATACGTTTTAAGTTTACATACAACAGTTTAACCAAATCTTATTTACTCAAATGTTGTCAATGCTTACATTAGCGCAAAAAATTTTTTATGATGAAACGATTGTTGTTATGCGGGATTTGTTTTTTCTTTTTGCTGTTTATCAATGTTACAAATGCACAGCAAAACAAGAATTTAAAGTTTATTGATCCGGCAAACATGGACCTCTCTGTAAAACCCGGCGATAATTTCTATTTGTATGCAAACGGAACCTGGCTAAAAAACAACCCGGTTCCATCGTCTAAAACAAGGTGGGGCAGCTTTGATTTACTTCGTCAAACAAGTTTAGACAGATTGAAATTATTGGTTGAAGACGCATCAAAAAACAACACAAAAAATTCACTGTACCAGCGCGTGGGTGATTTGTATGCCGCAGCTATGGATAGTGATGCTATTGAAAAAGCAGGCTTCACTCCTATTAAACCGAAATTAGACAGCTTAAATGCTATATCAACTTATGATGAGGTTTTACATCAAATAGAAACACTACGCACACAAGGCGTAGGCGGTGTTTTGTTTGGATTTTCTGTTGGGCAGGATGATAAAAATGTAAATGAATATATACCTGCGTTACACCAGGGCGGCACATCTTTACCTGACAGGGATTATTATTTAAAAGATGACGCACGCAGTCAAACGATTCGCACCGAATATGTAAAGTATATAACAGATATGTTTAAGCTGGTGGGCGATGATGATGCCACCGCACAGAAAAAAGCACAGCAGATTTTAGATCTTGAAACAGCGTTGGCAAAAGTGCAAATGAGCCGCGTGGAAATGAGAGATCCCATCAAAACATACAATAAATTTTCTATTGCAGATTTTAATAAACTAACACCAACGCTTGACTGGAAAGCAATGCTTGCTGAAATGAAAGTTACAAATGCAGACAGCATTTTATGTAACAATCCAACTTTTTTTAAAACCGTAAATTCTCTTTTAAGCGCAGTACCGGTTGATGTTTGGAAAGCTTATTTGCAATGGGCAGTTATAAAAAATACCGCGGGTTATTTAAGCAGCGATTTTGTAAACAGGCAATTTGCATTCAACCAAATTTTATCAGGACAAAAACAAATTACCCCACGCTGGCAGCGCATGAGCAGTATGGTTGATAATAATCTCGGTGAATTATTGGGCCAGCTTTATGTAGAAAAATATTTTAACGATGCTGCAAAACAACGCATGCTTGCATTGGTAAAAAATGTGCAGCAAACGCTTGCTAATAGAATTCAGCGGTTGGACTGGATGAGCGATTCTACAAAACAACAGGCAACAGTGAAGCTGAATGCAATTGTAAATAAAATTGGTTTTCCTGATAAATGGGAAACGTATGATGGCGTTGTAATAAACCGCAATGATTTATTGGGAAGTTTGAAAAGTGTAAATGAGTGGGCTTATAATGATATGGTGAGCCACATGGGCAAGCCTGTTGATAAAACAAAATGGGGAATGACGCCGCCGACTATTAACGCTTATTATAATCCAACAAATAATGAGATCGCTTTTCCTGCAGGCATTTTACAATTTCCTTTTTTTGATGCCAATGCGGATGATGCTGTAAACTATGGTGGCATTGCTGCAGTAATCGGTCATGAGCTTACACATGGTTTTGATGACCAGGGAAGACAATACGCTGCAGATGGAAATTTAAAAGATTGGTGGACGGCTGATGATGCGAAAAAATTTACTGAACGTGCAGATAAAGTTGTTGCACAGTATGCAGGTTTTGTGGTGAACGACAGCATTCATGTAAACGGTAATCTTACATTGGGTGAAAATCTTGCAGACCTTGGCGGATTGAATATTGCTTATGAAGCTTTTAAAAATACGGAGGAGGGTAAAAGCAATAAAAAGATTGATGGCTTTACACCGGACCAGCGTTTCTTTTTAAACTGGGCGCAGGTTTGGAGAAGCAATATTCTTAATGATTACGCGGCACAATTAATTTTAGTTGATCCGCATTCGCCGGGTATGTACCGTTGCAACGGGCCGGTATCAAATATTGATGCATGGTATGCAGCATTTGATGTAAAACCGGGAGAGAAAATGTACAAACCGGAAAGTGAACGAATTAAAGTTTGGTAACAATAAAGGGTAGCGAAAACTACCCTTTATTTTTTTAGCGTTTATCATAGTTAACCATCCACTGAATACCAAACTTATCTGTCAAGTCGCCCCAGTAAGCGCCCCAAAACATATCTTGTATGGGCATGTTAATTTTACCGCCTTCAGCTAAACCGTTAAACCATTTGTCAGATTCTTCTTTACTATCGGGATTTAAGCATACATAAAAATTATTACCCTGTGTTACATTAAAGCCCATTTCCTGGCATGCGTCAGATGCCATTAAAAGATTATTTCCAATGGGTAAACTCACGTGCATTATTTTATCTTTTAAGCCAGGTGGCAGTTTATCACAATCAGGCGTATCGCCATAACGCTGAAGCATTAAAAACTCACCCCCAAAAATTGATTTGTAAAAATTAAAAGCTTCTTCTGTGTTACCTGCAAAATTCAGGTAAGGATTAAGTGAAGGCATTTGTTTAAATTTTAAATTGTTAGATAATTATGATTGATAAAAAAGTTTGTTTTTAATAACATATAATCACAGGTCTTACAAACTATCCGTATTATTCTTAATTAATAATGATGAATTGGATTTAATTCTGCTGAAGCATTCATGTTTTTAATTCCTTTCTTTTTTCCTGATAATAATATCAGAAAAGCAATTCCAGAAGTTATTGCCATGATTAGTGATGTTGGATAACTGCCTTTTGCATGCAAAAATCCAATGCCCGAAGATATTAAGCCGCCAATGCCTATCTGGATAAAACCAAGCAAAGCCGATGCACTGCCTGCATTTTTTGAGAATGGTGCTAAGGCTACTGCTGCTGCATTTGGATACGTTAACCCGGCACATGATAAAATAATAAAAAGAAAAACAAGATTTGTTGCCAGGCCGTACCATGCGTTTACTGCACCGATAAAATATAAAACACTTGCGATGGTTTGAATAACAGATGTAACCATTAAAATTTCTTCGCTTTTATATTTACGCGTAAGAAGATGATTCATCTGGCTGCTGCCAATAAACCCGACAGCCAGCAAAGCGAAAATGCCGCCATAAGCTTTTGGCGAAACATGAAACTCATCCATAAAAATTGCAGGCGAACCAGCCACGTAAACAAATAATCCGGAAAACGCAAAGGTGCCTGCCAACGAGAAAATATAAAACTGCGGCAGCAGTAAAATTTTTTTAAAGCTGCTAATAATTGGTTTTGGTTTTAATGAAACAGAAACATCCGGTGCCTGGCCTTCTGGCAAAAAGAAAAATACAACAATTAAAATGAGACAAACAATGGCAGCAAGAAAAATGAATACATATCGCCAGCCATATGCAACAACTATAAAACTGCCTGCTGTTGGTGCAAGCATTGGCGAAACGCCAAGAATTAACATAAGCAGTGAAATAACAGATGCGCTTTTTGCAGGCGGAAAAAAATCACGCACCATTGCCATTGCAGCAACTGAACCAACGCACCCGCTTAGCGCCTGGAAAAATCTTGTAATTAATAATGCATTTATTGACCCTGATGTACCGCAAATGATAGTTGCGCCAACGTATAAAGCAAGACCTATGTACAGCGGGCGTTTTCTGCCAAACCTGTCAAGCAAAGGACCGTATAAAATTTGTCCAAGCGCAAAACCCAAAAAATAAGTAGAAACAGAGAGCGCAACGTTTTGAATATTTGTATGCAAATCGTCCGCAATCTTTGGAAAAGCCGGCAAATACATATCGATCGAAAACGGCGAAATTGTATTTAGTATACCAAGCATTAATACCAAAAAAAAGCTTTGCTTTTTGTTCCTGCTTTGTGCAATCATAACACACAATGTTATTTATTTCCAGGGAAAAAACAACTAATGTCAAATTATCTGTTTAACTTTTAAACATACCTCAACATATCTTTTAGCTGCCGCAAATGTCGCTGCGTATGGAAGACTACAAAATATAAAATCTCGTATTTTGTTATCTCGCCAAATGCAGGCAGGCTAATAATTTCAGTAAGGTTTACTGTTGTTCGCAATTGTGCTATTTGTTTAATTGAATTTTCAAGCTGCTGAATAATTGCTTCTTTTTTATATTCTATTTTTTCAGGAACAATAAAAGCGGGCGATTGAAATTTTACGGTAAAATCTAAAAACACATTTTTTAATTCATTTACACGTTCGTCAGCATTCCTGTTACAGGGTTTGCCTTCCATTAGCAAAGCCTGGACAATAGCGCTGTTTGATTTTTTTATGTGCGTTATTAATTGTGCTATTGTCCAACTATCTTCAAAAGGAACAATGTTTATATTTCTTTCATCAACCGAAGTAACAAGATTGAGAAAATCGTCCCAGGTTTTATCAAGAGATACAAACAATTCCTGCGTATTTAATTTTTCTATAACCATCTGAATTTCTAAAATTTAATTATTTAATTAGATTGAAGCACAGATAGAATATTGCCTGCAGGATCTTTAAACCAGGCAATCTTTGGCCCATTAGGATTTCTGCTTATTCCTTTTTGATCGGTTTTAAGGTCACTGTATTGTTCAAACACAACACCTTTTGCTGTTAATTCATCAACGGCTTTATCTATATCATCAACAGGAAAATTTAAAACTGTATAAGTTGCCGGTTCATGATTTGGTTTTGGATAAACCATTAAATTATTACTGCCTGCGATTTTCAACTCAATTAAACCCATAGGATCATCTGTAACTTCTACACCAAGTGTTTTACTGTAGAATTCTTTTGCTTTCTGTAAATCGTTTACAGAAAAACTGCTGAATGCTTTTGTATTTTTAAACATAGTTTTCAATTTTAGTATTTTATATAATATTATTTTGCGCTCATCATACACAACATTTCTTCATCATTTTTATACCATTCAATGCCGGGTTTTGCTTTATTAACAGAATCGTTTTTCATCATTTCAATGAAAACGTCTTTTATACATGCGGTTTTGCTGCGCCAGTTTTTTAACGATTCTGCTAAGTACTCACCATTTTCAATTGTGCGTGTTTCATAATTATACCTTTCTGCTTCGCCTTCCTGTTTTTCTTCTGCTGTTGCATAATAAAACATTCTGTTATTTTTAAATTCGCTGATGCCATAATAATTTCTCTCACCTGCGGAATCACCTGTTTTTTTTATCAGTTCATCAAATGCATTTCCTATGCCATTAGGAAAGTTCATTACTTCAATACCGAAAACTTTTATATTTTTTTCGATTTTTATTTTTTCCATGATGAATGTTTTACAAAGCAAACCTACTATTGTCATTTATTTTACAAGCGGTGCAAATGCGCCATTCATGGGAGTTGATTGCGACAAAAAGGTTCTTTACATTTGTTACCTCAAATAAAATTGCGATTGTATGAAACACGTTTCTATTCTTATTCCAAAAGGCCACACAAGTGTAGTGAACATTGAAGGCACACACCAGATTTTTAATGAGGTAAATTCAATTCTTACAAGCATGGGTAAGCCGCAATTGTTTAAGGTGGAATTGGTAGGTATTTCAAAAGAAACAAGCCAGCGTAATGGTTTGTTTACAATAGGACCTGACATTTTAATAACTGACGTAAAAAATACAGATCTTATAATAATCCCTGCGATACACGGCGAACCAAATTCTGTAATGGAAAAGAACGCGGAATTTGTTCCATGGCTCATTCATCAATACGGGAAAGGCGCTGAAATCGCCACGCTGTGCATTGCTTCTTTTTTTCTTGCAGGAACCGGTTTATTAAATGGCAAACAATGTTCAACGCATTGGACAGCCGCAAAAGCATTCAGGCAATTATTTCCTGCAGTACATCTTGTAGATGACAAAATAATTACGGAAGAAGATGGTATTTATACAAGCGGCGGTGCATATGCGTTTTTAAATCTTCTTGTTTACATTATTGAAAAATATGCAGGCCGCGATATTGCAATTTTAATTGCAAAGGCATTTATGATTGACATGGATAAAATAAGTCAATCGCCGTTTATAATTTTTAAAGGGCAAAAAGAACATGATGATGAGCCGATAAAAAAAGCACAGGAGTTTATTGAAAGTAATTTTGACGAAAAAATTTCGGTTGAACAATTGGCATCAATGTTTGCATTAGGCAGAAGAAATATGGAGCGGAGATTTAAAAAAGCTACTTCAAATACTGTAATGGAATATATTCAGCGCGTAAAAGTAGAAGCTGCGAAAAAGAATTTTGAAAGCAGCCGGAAAAATGTAAACGAAGTAATGTATGATGTTGGTTATTCCGATGCAAAAGCTTTCAGAAACACGTTTAAAAAATTTACAGGGCTCTCACCTATTGATTATAGAAATAAATATAATAAAGAAGCATTGCTTGCTTAAAATCTGGAATAAAAAAGCTGAATAAGTTTTAACTCATTCAGCTTTTAAAAAATCAGGTTCATTATTAAAACCAAACGTTTCCTTTAATCTTTTGTACGTAGTATAATTTCTTAAACCCTACATAAATTACATCCAGCAACAGCATTAATGAAATAACAGACAGCCACGCATGAATATGATCGGTTGGATTTAAAATATTATTTACTGAAATCTGTATAAATCTTTTTGAGTTAGTTATAACATCCCAGTCTTTTAGATGCAGGAATCTTACAAGGCAAATACTATAACTGCTTAAGAAAATAAAAAATAAAATAGAAATCTTAACCATAAATACTGACAAATATCTTCTTAAAAAAGATTCTATTTTTTTCAGCGACATTAATGCGGGCAGTAAAGCGTTCCAGGAAAACACCATGTATAAAAACACATCATAAAAAATAGGAAAATTATCTGTTTTGTGCATCTGCAATATATCAGTAAATAAGTACATGCAGGCCGGAAAGAAAAGCAGGCATACACTCAGCAGAAGTATCGCCCTTTCATTTGGTTTCTTGCATTTTACCAGTTGTTTGCTTACAATGTAGGGAACGTAAGCAATTAATAAGTTCCATAAAAGATAAGTATAATGAAAACTTAGCGTAAAAACACAACGATAAAATAGTAAACCGAAAGCAATAAATCCTGAAAATAACATCAGTCTCTCAAACGCCGGTATCCTCTCTGTCTTCATAACTGTAATAAATACGCAAAGTTGGGTACTGCAGTTGAACAAAAAAGAGATTTCACCTTTTTTTATAAAAGAAATGTTACAGAGCAGATCAGTGGTTAGGCTAATCTGGAAAACTTTATAATAAAATTTAATTTACTTAGCTTTTTTTTGCATTTTGAAAATACATTCAAAAAATGCCCCATACTCAGCAAGACGCATTTCTCTTATTACAAGACGGAACATTTTTTAAAGGAAAATCTTTTGGCAAACATGGTACTGCAACAGGTGAAATCTGTTTTAATACCGGTATGACAGGCTACCAGGAAGTGTTTACCGACCCGAGTTATTACGGCCAGATACTCATAATGAACAATGTGCATATTGGAAATTATGGCGTAAACCAGATAGATCAGGAGAGTAAATCGGTGAAGATACGCGGCTTAATTGGCCGCAACCTGGAAGATAAATTTTCAAGATACCAGGCTACCGGTAATCTTGACGCTTATTTAAAAGCAAATAATATTGTTGCCATTGAAGGAATAGATACGCGTTCATTGGTTGCACACATTCGTGCAAAGGGAGCCATGAATTGCATAATATCTTCAGAGATTTCAGCTTTAAAAGATCTGCAGCAGGAATTAGATAAAGTTCCTGATATGGACGGACTTGAACTGGCAAGCGAAGTAAGCACAAAGAATATTTACACAGCAGGCAGTGAAAACAGTAAAATAAAGGTGGCTGTGCTTGATTATGGCATTAAACAACATATTCTTACATCGCTCGCCAACCGCGGAGCTTACCTGCAGGTATTTCCTGCGAAAACACCGGTAGAAGAAATAAAAGCATTTAATGCAAACGGATATTTTATTTCAAACGGGCCGGGCGATCCCGCAGCAATGCCTTACGCAGTTGATACTGTGAAGGAATTATTGAAAGAAGAGAAACCATTATTTGGTATCTGTTTGGGCCACCAGCTTTTAGCATTGGCTAATGATATTCCCACTTTTAAAATGCATCATGGCCACCGGGGCCTTAACCACCCGGTAAAAAATATGCTTAAACAACATTGTGAAATAACTACACAAAACCATGGGTTTGGTGTGGTACCGGAGGCGGTAAAAGATAATCATGAGATTGAAATAACGCATATGAATTTGAATGATGCAAGCATTGAAGGTATCCGCATGAAAAATAAACCTGCATTTAGTGTGCAGTATCACCCGGAAAGCACACCCGGCCCGCATGACAGCCGTTATTTGTTTGATGAATTTATACGGCTGATGCAATAAGGTGCGTGAAATTTTTATAAAAATTATTTGCACTAACTAAATCGGCTATAGATTAGATTGATTTCATCGTTTATATTTTTCCATAAAGCCGCCTTATAACAAATGGGCGGCTTTTTATTTTAAATATCAGGCAGCATATTTGCATAATCACAATACTGCTCCCCTTCGTTTCTGCTTAATATTAAATCTTGCATGTATGAAAAAGAACTTTACACTTTTACTGGTAGTGTGTTTTAATTATTTTTTTTCCTGGTCACAAAACTCAATTGCATTAAAACAAATTGCTACGGGTTTTACACGAATTGCAGGTATTGAGAATTGTGGCGATAACCGGCTGTTTATTGTACAACAAACGGGGCAGATAATGATAATTGATTCAAACGGCAGGAAACGTAACAGCCCGTTTCTTGACATTAACGACAGGGTTTTATCTTCCGGAAATGAACAGGGTTTACTCGGTCTTGCCTTTGATCCAAATTATTTAAGCAATGGGTATTTTTATGTGAACTATATAAACAAAAGCGGCAACACGCAAATCTCCCGTTTTAAAGCTAATTATCCGAATGATGCAAGTGAGGGTTCAGAAAAATTTATTCTGCAGATACAACAACCTTTTGCAAATCATAACGGCGGTTGCACACGTTTTGGCGCCGATGGATATCTATATATAGCCATGGGTGATGGCGGAAGTGGCGGAGACCCAAATAATAATGCACAAAACATGCGAAGCCTGTTAGGTAAAATGTTGCGGATTGATGTGCATCATGGCAATCCTTATTCAATTCCGCCGGACAATCCTTTTATAGATTCATCAAGTTATAAAAAAGAAATATGGGCGCTTGGTTTACGCAATCCATGGAGATGGAGCTTTGATGCTGTGAATGGAAATATGATCATTGCAGACGTAGGACAAGAAACATGGGAAGAAGTAAATTACCAGGGAAAAACCGGCGGCAAAAATTATGGCTGGCGTTGTTATGAAGGCAATCATGCATATAATACTTCAGGTTGTAACCCGCAATCTTTTTATAAATCGCCGATATATGAATATCAACATTCGGCTACAACAAATGATTGTTCAATTATCGGCGGATTTGTATATCACGGCAAAAAATACAACAGCTTTAAAGGAAAATATTTTTTTACTGATTATTGCAGCGGTATAATAAGAACATTGATAATTCAGAATCCCGGTGCAACAAAACAAGATGTTTATCATGGGGACGGCTATTCATATACTTGTTTTGGTGTTGATAAAAACAACGAAATTTATTTAGGTAATTCAGGCAATGGAACAATTTATCAAATTGTACCTGCGCCAACATTACAAAATACTCATGTGGTAAACGGAACTGAAAATTTTTCGGTAACACCTAATCCATCTCATGGAAATTTTATCATTGCACTTAAATCTGAAAAAACGCAGCAGGTACATCTGCTTATACAAAATACATTGGGGCAACAATTTTATACAACAAGAAAATCATTGCATGCAGGCGATAACAATATTAGCTTAAATGTGCGTTTGCCGCGCGGTGATTATTATATTGGATTAACACCAGCAGATGGCAAAACGTTATACCGGCAAATAAGAATAGAATAAATATTAGTTGGTATATGCCTTAACTTTCACGCAAAGTTTTAAAGTAGGTAAATAATAAAATTAAAAACTTACATGCTTATTATTTTGCGTGATTTTATTTGTATATGAATCGTATTGAAAAAATATTAGAATTCCTTGAGCAAAAACCTGATGACAATTTTTTACGCCATGCATTGGCGCTGGAATATATAAAATTAGGCGACGATACAAAAGCACAAAATCTTTTTGAAGCTGTTTTGAATGATTCGCCAAATTATATCGGGTCTTATTATCACCTGGGAAAATTACTTGAGCGAAAAGGCGAAATGCAATCTGCCGTTACCTGCTACGAAAAAGGTATGCAGGCTGCAAAAGATGCCGGCGACCAGCATGCGTATAACGAATTACAGGCAGCGTACGAAGATCTCGTTTATTAATTCATTCAACTATTCCAGTTACCTAACAGCCTTCGTAAAACAATTATTTCCCCTGTGTGATAACCTGTGTGGTCTGCAATCAGCAAAGCTTCGCGTAGTAAATTTTGCCCGTCACCATGCGCAAAGGGCGTCAGTAAATCAGCGTTTTCATCTTTCAGTAACTCTATAAATGTTTTCAAATCTTTTTGTATTTCATCAATACATTTTTTCCATGCTGCTTCATTTTCAGGCGCCGTTTCTTTTGGCCAGTAATCGTCTGGCCAATTAAGCGCTTTATAATTATCATTGGTTGAGAAATCAAGAATATCTTTTTGTGTAATGCGAATGTGTTCGGTTAACTGCCATATGCTGTACGGAAGATTGTTCGGCCTTTTAGAAAGATCATCAAAAGGAATATCTTTAATTGCATTGTTAAAAGATGCATGCGCGTTACTCTTTTTAAGCAGTGATATTATTTCTTTGATTATGTTGTTTGTTTCTGTTGATGTAACTTGTTTATCCATAAGTAAATGTTTTTATTACGGTGTTAAAGACTTAAACAATCATTGTTTGTATGCTTAATTTAAACTTTACTCCTTTCCCCCTTTTATATACAGAAAGATTAGTACTTAGAAGTTTTACCAAAAATGATGCGAGTGATTTATTTAAACTGCGATCAGACAAAAAAGTAATGCAGTTTATTGACAGGCCACTGGCAAATACCGTTCGTGATGCCGCAGATCACATAAATAAAATACAGGAATTTCTAAAAAATAAATATGGAATTACATGGGCAATTTCTTTAAAGAACAGTAAGGGATTAATTGGCACCATAGGTTTGTGGAGGATAATACATGAACATTACCGCGCAGAAATCGGGTACATGCTGCAAACAGATTTTCATGCAAAGGGTATTATGCATGAGGCGATGAAAACCATACTCGGGTATGGTTTTACTATTATGAAGCTGCATTCGGTAGAAGCAAACGTTAACCCGGATAACCACGCTTCAATAAAATTGCTTGAAAAAAATGGCTTCGTAAAAGAAGCGTACTTTAAAGAAAATTATTATTACAATGGTAACTTTTTAGATTCAATGATTTATTCACTGCTGGTTCAGAATTATAAATCTTAAATTATAAAGCTATCCAAACACCCAGCAACTGGCAAATAATGCCAACAATCAATCCTGAGTATATTTCTGCTGCCGAATGGTGATTGAGCATAAGCCTGGCTGTACAAATTAAACCTGCTAAAAATGTTGCAATGATTATATCGGAGCCAAAGAAAGTACGGTAGGTAATGCAGGTAAGAATAATAAAAGCTACAAACGTTCCTGCACCAATTGCATGCATGCTTATCTTAAAAAAATTATTTATAATCAGGCCGAAAACAGTTGTAAGAAATATTCCGAAATAAAAAAATTTAAGAACGATTGGCTGATCAGTAAAACCGCGGCTTAAATACCACATCCACCAATAAAAAATCATTGTAATAATGTAAGGGATGATGCGATCGCTTTGTGTGCGCAGATAAATACTTTGAATAAATTTTAAACGCCACAAAAGAAAAACAGCAAAAGCGGGAAAAAAAGATGCATTTATAAAAACACTAATTTCTTTAAACAACAATCCTTGTTGCGTAATATCATCAAAATTTATAGTAAAGCGTTTTACCAGCCACAAAAAAACATATGTAGGAATAAATAACGGGTGTAAAATGTAGGAAACGATTTTTGCAATTATTTTTAAAGCCTGCGGTTGATTAGGGTATGAATAATCTGCAGCCAGGTTTGCTTCACTCATATTATAATTCTTTGCGCAGACGTGCAACCGGAATGTTTAATTGTTCGCGATATTTTGCAACCGTTCTTCGTGCAATGTTGTAGCCTTTTTCCTGTAGCAACTCCGTTAAGCGCTCATCGCTTAAAGGTTTTTTCTTGTTTTCTGCTTCCACTAAATCGCTCAGTATTTTTTTCACTTCTCTTGTACTCACTTCTTCGCCGCTGTCTGTGCTTAAAGATTCGCTGAAGAAAAATTTCAACCGGTATGTTCCAAATTCTGTTTGCACAAATTTGCTGTTGGCAACACGGCTTACGGTTGAAATATCAAGACCGGTAATTTCCGCAATATCTTTTAAAATCATCGGCTTTAAAGTAGTTTCATCACCGGTAAGAAAAAACTCTTTTTGATAATGCATAATAGCGCCCATTGTATTCAGCAAAGTATTTTGGCGCTGCTTAATCATATCAATAAACCATTTTGCAGAATCTATTTTTTGTTTGATGAAAAGAACGGCTTCTTTTTGCCGCTTATCTTTTTTTGAACCGCGATCATATTCTTTCAGCATTTCGCGATAGCCTTCGCTGATGCGCAAATCAGGCGCATTTTTAGAATTAAGCGTAAGTTCTAATTTGCCTGCATTATTTAAAATAAAAAAATCGGGTATAATATAACTTTCAGCTTTATTTATTTCACCAACGTTGCCGCCGGGCCTCGGATTTAATTTTAATATGAGATTGATGACATCTTTCAATTCATCATCCGTAATATTTAAACCGCGCTGAATTTTTTCGTAATGCTTTTTTGTAAATTCATCAAAGTATTTCTCAACCACTTTCATTGCAAGTGAAACATCTCTTCCATCTACCTGCTGCCTTAGCAACTGCAGCATTAAACATTCCTGCAAATCGCGTGCGGCAACACCGGACGGATCAAACTGCTGAATAAGTTTTATAATTTCTTCAATCTCTGCTTCAGTAGAATCAATGTTTTGCCTGAAGGCAAGATCATCCACAATAGAGGAAAGTTCGCGCCGCAAATAACCGTCATCATCAATGCTGCCAACAATCTGCTCAGCAATTTTAAATCTGCGTTCATCAAGTGATAACATGCCCAACTGGTCAATTAACAAATCGTGCAATGTTGTTTCAACACGCAACGGCATTGTTTTTTGTTCTTCATTATCGCCGTAGTTATCATCGCGCAGCTTGTAATCAGCCACTTCATCGTCGCCATCATTTACATAATCAGAAATATCAATATTCTCATACTCATCTTCACTGCCGTCATAATCATCGTCGTCGTCTGGTGTATTTATTTCATCCTGATGGTTTTCCTCAAAATTATCTTCCTTCCCTTCCTCGGTAACTTCAAGGGCAGGATTTTCTTCCAGTTCTTCTTTAATCCGTTCATCAAGATTTGCCGTAGGTATCTGCAGCAATTTCATTAGCTGAATTTGCTGCGGCGATAGTCTTTGTAATAATTTTTGTTGTAGAGATTGACTTAATGCCATGCTTTAGAATCAATTTTTAATCTAATGTTAGCAATGCAAAATAAACACTTACTGTAAATTTACCTGCAAATATGAACCTGAAACATAAAAGAATTTTTGCTTTAATTGTTAAATTCGTTTTATGCGTATCTGTTATTCAGGCGCAAAATTCGGTTGATTCTTCTAAACAGAAAACTCTGCCTTTATTACGCTTAAATAATAATATTGTTGTTTTTAAACCGCCTGTTATTAAAAATTCTTTACCCGGAAATTTTTATTCCACGCAATTGCCTTTTTTCTGTAATAAAGAATTGCAGGTTCAAAAAACAATTGGCTTTCCTGTTAAGTTTCGTTTAGGTTCAGTTGAATATTGCGATAAGTTAGAAGGCAAAAATAATATGCACAATTAATGAAAGTTCAGATACATCACAACATTACTTTATTACCGGTTTTTGCTGCCTTGTAAATAGCCTCAATAATTCTTAGGTCTTTTAACGCTTCTTCGCCATCAACAGGAACTACAGGTTGCTTATTATCAAAAATTATTGCGGCCATTTCATCCATTTGAACGGTTTGATGTGTAACAACCGGTTGTTGTATTTCGCCTTTACTGTTTTTTGCACGTATAGGTCCGTAGCCGGTTGAAGGCATCATCTCCACAAAATCTTTTTCTCCGTTTAAAAAAAAGCGGTCAAGATTATTCATGTTATAAGTAGAAAGACAAGAGGCAACTGCTCCGCCCGGAAATCCCATTTCAAATTGTATGGTTTCATCAATGCCTTCTTTAAATTTTTCTTTATCCGTTTTTGTTTCCTGTGCTGTAATCCAAACGGGTTCTTCACCTGTCATATATCTTGCGCCATTTACAGAATAAATACCAATATCCATCATTGCGCCGCCCCCGGAAAGTTCTTTATTCAACCGCCATTGGTTGGGGTCACCAATAACAAATCCACTCAATCCCTGGAAAAATAAAATCTTACCCATCTCACCTGCCTTGCGCATACGAATTACTTCTAAAGTGTGTGGTTCAAAATGCATCCTGTAGCCAACCAGCAATTTTACATTTGCCATTTTACAGGCGTTAATCATTTCTTTTGCCTGCTGTGGATTAACTGCCATTGGTTTTTCACAGATAGCATGCTTACCCGCTTTTGCTATGCGTATTACCGCATCATGATGCAAAGCATTCGGCGTAATTACATACACCGCATCAATATCAGGATTATTCTTTATCGCATCATACGTTTCGTAATTATAACAGTTCTTCTCAGGAATATTATACCTTTTTTGCCAGTCTTTAATTTTTTCGGGCGTTCCACTTATAGCACCCACCAGTTTTGCACGTTGGCAGCTTTGCATGGCTTCTGCTACGCGTGTTCCATAACTGCCCAGGCCCATAATAGCAACGCGCAATGTTTTTGTTTCGGCAGGATTAATTTCCATAAGTGTTTTTTTAAGATCGACAAAAGGCAAACTGATTGCAGACAAAGAAACAGTATGTAAAAATTTACGACGCGAATGCATTGTTTTAAATTTTGCTTTTAAAAAAATGTTTACCGATAGCATTGCCACGCTTTACCTGCACCTGCGAGCCACCTTGCCCGGGTTGATAAATTTTTGCTTCCGGCTGATTAATATCGAACACAGGCTTCTCTTCATTATAACTTACTTTAATTAACGACGCAGCATGTTCAACAATCTCAAAAGTTTTTGCAACAACAACTGCAATATACTGACCATTATAAAATATTCTTTCGCTTTCGTATCAAAGAACCGTCACCATCACTAAAAATTTAAATTATTAAAAAATATTTTTGGTTTGCTTAAACGATTAAATATATATTTGATGCGGAATTCAGCCAGAATTCTTTTTTAAAAAATGTTTGCTTAAACGATTAAGGTATCAGGAACAGAATTCAGTAAGAATTCTTTTTTAAACAACGGTTGCTTAAACGATTAAACAGTTGAACCATATGAAAATTTTCTTTTCGGTTGGCTACTTTGCCACGAGCTTGCTACAGTTTATACTTCTTTATTTTCAACAGGTTGATGATGTTAAAAGAAAAAACTTTATACTATCTAAATCTGCGAAGTGTTCAAAATTTTATAAAAATTATCCGTGGGTTCGCTGACTGTATGCTGAACTTCTTTGTGCTTGTCATTTCATAAATACTTATACATTTCTTTAAAACAAAAAACAATGATATGGGGTCACATTTAAAAATGCAACCGATGCTGCAATGTTTATCGCCATTTAAGGCTTTTAAAAAAACAAAAACGATTTTTATTTTGGTGTCATTTATTTGTTTTCACTCTTTTCTTTTTGCCCAGGAGCAAAAGGTAACAGGAAAGATTACCGATGAAAAAGCACAACCATTAGCTGGTGCTACGGTTAAAATTTCGGGCAGTAACATCGGGTGTTACAACTGATGCAGATGGCAATTTTTCCATCAATGCAAGCAAAGGGCAAACACTGGAAATAACTTATGTTGGAAAGACGGATGAAAAAGTGGTTGTTGGTGATAATCCGGTTATCAACATCACATTAAAAGATCAAACAGATCTAATTTAAATGATGTGGTGGTAGTGGGATATGGAACACAGGCGAAAAAAGATTTGACCGGATCAATAGGGGTTGTATCTCAGTCAAAAATGGAAAACCAGGCTACTGTTGGAATTGGACAAAATCTCCAGGGAAAGTTAGCAGGCGTGCAGGTAATTCAAAATGACGGAACTCCATATAGTGGCACGCAAATTAAAATAAGAGGAACAGGCTCGTTTGGAGCATCAAGTAGTCCGCTTGTTGTAATTGATGGTATGATTACAAACGATGGCTTAGCGAATCTTAATCCAAATGATGTTGAAAATATAACTGTTCTTAAAGATGCAGCTTCGGCAGCAATATATGGTTCAAGAGGTGCTAATGGCGTAGTGATTGTAACAACAAAAAGAGGAAATTTTGAAGCACCGATGAAAATAGATTTTTCTACCTATGCGAGCCTTGATCAAATACGTTATATGATACCTACGTTAACTGCAAAGGAGTATGCAATTCAGGTTAATGATTATTACGGAGCAGCTAATTTGCCTGTGCCTTTTTCACAGGAGGAAATTAATTCTTATGGTAAAGGAACTAATTGGGTTGATGAAATAACTCAGTCAGGATTGAAGCAGAATTATTCTTTATCAATCAGCGGAGGAACAAAAACGAACGCTTATGCTATAACTGCAAATTATTACGATGGAGAAGGAGTTATAAAGAACACGACATTTAAACGGGGTAATGTTAGGATAAGTGATGATAATCGCATTTTGCCTAATTTGAAATTGGGTATAAGTCTTAATGTTAATTATGGAGTTTCGGATAATACGGATTGGGGCCAGGCGATTGACCGCGCATTGATATTTCCACCTACTGAACCGGTTTACGATGCAAACGGAGATTATAGTGCCGCAATACATAACGGAGAACCCGTTACGATGCTGAACCCTCTCATCGCAGTTAACTTGTGGAAATATCATCAAACCTGGAAAAAATTATTAGGAACAACTTATTTGGAATGGGATATTCTTAAGGATTTGAAATTCAAAACTTCGTTTAATGCAGAATACTACGGCTGGAATCAAGACCATTTTATACCCGCTTACACTTTTGGACCTAAAGGATTAATCGGTGATCATCCGATTGCAGAGCTTTACGAAGATCAAAATGAAAATATCAATTATCAATTTGATAATATCCTCACTTATTCAAAGCGGATAAACTCAGTTCATAACTTAACGGTTATGGCTGGTTATACATTCCAGGAAACCAATGGATCCAATTTAGGAGCTTCAAGAAATAGTTTTTTAAATAACGATCCAAACATGCAGGTGATAGATGCAGGAAGCAGTAATATTAACAATAGCGGATCTAAATATTCATGGGCTATACAATCTTATCTTGGTCGTATAAATTATGGTTTTAAAGATAAATATTTATTAAGCACCAGTTTAAGAGTTGATCAAACTTCACGTATTTCCAAAGATCACAGAACCGGTGTTTTTCCCGGGAGCATCCGCCGGATGGGTTATTTCAAAGGAGAAATTTTTTGAGAATGTGCCTGTTATAAGTAATCTAAAACTTCGTGCAAGCTGGGGAATTTTGGGAAATCAGGATATCGGAACATATCCTTATCAAACTACGCTTAATTCAACAGGTTTATATTATCCGTTTGGTTCAGGCGGCGAAGGAGTTACATTTACAGGTGTTGGACCAACCAGCTTAGGAAACCCAAACATTCTTTGGGAAAAAACATCAACCTATGGAACCGGTTTGGAGGCTTCATTCTTAGATAACAGGTTAACTTTTATTGCCGATTTCTACAAAAGAAATACTTCTGATATATTAGTTCAAATTCCTCTGCTTGCTACTTCAGGAGTTGATAATGCGCCTTATCAAAATGCAGGCAGTGTATCAAATACCGGTATCGAATTAACACTAGGCTATTCTAATAAATCCAGCGCAGCCTTTAGATATGATGTTAGTGTTAACTGGACGCATAATAAGAATGTTGTAACAAAAGTTCCGTCACCTATAATAAATAATTTTAGTCAAACTACGGAAGGTCACTCAATAAATGAATGGTATGGTTATGTTCAGGAAGGCATTTTTCAAACGCAAGAAGAAATTGAAAAAGCGCCAACACAATCAAATGCTTCGCCTGGCGATATAAGATTTAAAGACTTAGACAAGAATGGTGTCATTGACGCTAATGACAGAACATTTTTAGGGTTCTCTGTAGCGCCGGATGCATTTGGAGGAAGTATTTCGTTAGCATATAAAGGTTTTGATTTAGTTACAAGTTTTTATGGACAACTCGGTGCACTAAGAAGCATAGATCAAGTTGGCTTTGCAATCACCCGCGGAGGAGAACAAACTTCAGCGTGGATGTATAATCAAAGATGGACAGGTGAAGGAACAAGTAATTATGTGCCAAGAGTAGTAGCAGGAGATCCAAATGATAATTATCGCCGATCCAGTTTCTGGCTTCGGCCATCTGATTTTTTCAGGCTGCAAAATCTGCAAATTGGATATGATTTTACCGGTTTATTAGAACGGTTCAGCAGCAAACGTTATACACAAACTACGCTTCTATATTGCAGCACAAAATCTGTTTTGTCTTAATTCTTATCCTGGTTGGGATCCTGAACAAAGTATCAATGAAGGATATCCAATGCCCCGATCTTTTTATGCTGGTATCAATTTGCAATTCTAACACAGAATAAAAATATAATTATGAAAAAAACGACCTTCTTAATATTTCTGATTGCCATTGTTTCATGTACCAAGCAATTAGATAAAAATCCTTATGGTGTTGTTTCAACTGATAATTTTTACAAAACTGCAGAAGATGCAGAAATGGCTGTTACAGCAGCTTATAAATCGTTTCAACTATTAGATGGACAGAATACCTGGAATACTCAAGCCGGTTATACACCGATGGGCGATATAACTGGTCCTGATGTACAGGCGCACCCGGACCTGGTTGTATATTATCAAATACAACAATCAATTATTTCTCCGAGTTCTGATCAGATGCTGATGTTGTATCAACGTTGCTATAAAGCGCTTTTATTGGCGAATGAAGCAATAGAAAAGATTCCGGATATTGAAATGGATGAAACTTTAAAATCCAGGTATATGGGAGAACTTTATTTTATCAGGGGATTTTGGATGTTTCGTTTAGGTTATATGTTTGGTACTGCTCCGTTAGTTACTAAACCATTGGGCATAACAGAATTGAATATTCCAAATTCAGTGAGAGAGGCTGAATATGATCAGGGTAAAAAAGTAAATAATTATAAAATTACAAAGAGTGATTTGTTTGACCAGGCCGAAGCTGATTTCAAACTGGCGTTGCAACAACCACTTGCAGATAGAAATACCGGGGATTTAATGGGAAGGGCAGACAAAGGCGCTGTGAAAGCATATCTTGCTCACTTATATTTATATGAACATAGATGGAGTGATGCCAAGCCTTTACTTGAAGATATAATGTCTTATGGCTATGCATTGCTTCCCGATTACAACGATGTGTTCAATGGTTCTCATGATAATAGTTCCGAAGGCGTTTTTGAAGTACAATACACATCTTTAAATCAAAAAGGAACAGATAATTTTGGTACGGTACTAAACGCGCCAAATGGGGAAGGATATGTTGCTGGCGGCGGCTGGGGATGGACACGGCCAACACCAGATTTAGAAAGAGAATATGAGGATGGTGACCCACGCTTACCGGCTTCTATTTTCCGCAAAAACCAGGATGATTTTTTTGGACAACTATTTTTGGATAAGGTAAACGGAACAGGCCTTGGAATTAGAAAATGGTGTATTGGTAATCCACCAAATAATAATGGCGCTACAGTTGACCAGGTTAGCTGGAATAATTCAACTAATTACACTTTGGTAAGATATGCTGAAGTATTGTTATGGTATGCTGAGGTTATGAACGAATTAGGTGATCGGGCAACAGCAGCGGAATATGTAAATAAAGTAAGGGCACGTACAGGTACAACTACAGATCCTAATACCATAAATAAAAATAACATTAAACAATTACCACCAATTTCCTCTTCATTAAGCTACGAGGATATGTTTTGGGCAATTGTTCATGAACGTCGGGTTGAGTTTGCTTTTGAGGGAAAATTTGGTTGGGATTTAAGAAGATGGGGAATAGCCAAGGAATATCTTTCCGATCCACATAGATGGCAAAACCAAGTAACACCCGGATATTTCAAATATAAAGAGGGAAAGACGAAATTTTTCCATTGCCACAAATTGAAATTGACAGATCAGGTGGTACATTAAAACAAAATCCCGGGCTATTAAAAGGATAACATAGATTAAGATAATAAGCGAAAAGTATAATTATTTTAATTGTTTTTCATAATACATGCAGTTGTTTTCTCAAGGGGGCAATGTTTATTGCTCCCTTTACATATTGAATGCATTAATTGATTTATGTACCCTCGTTCACAATAAGTTTTTAAAAATTTTAGGATAAGTAATGTTGACGAATTAATTAAAACAACTGTGTAATCAGTTTATGGGGCAAAATAATTTTAAAAACATTACTAATTACGTTTTACAATTTCTAAGCATGAAAAAATCCTTTCTTATTATAAGTTTTCTTGTTAACACGGTTGTTACATTTTCACAGCCTGTTGATTCGTCGCATCATGTTCCGGAAAATAAAAATCTTCCTGCATCATGGAAAGCATCTTTATACAACAATCAAAAAAGAACTTTTAAAGGTGATGAATTATTGACGATTGGCATGCCTTGCGGCGGCATTGCCGCTGGCCAGTTATATGTTAGAGGTGATGGAACACTCGCTAACTGGTGGATTTATAACAATGCATATAACACAGGTTATGGTGTTGATTCATTAACGCATTTTAATACAGCACTTGGACCCTGGACAGTTTGTTATAAAACTTTTGAACCGAAAAGTTATATCGATCAGGGCTTTAATATAAAAATTAAGCAAGATGGTAAAACAACAAATGCCAACCTGAATAAAAAAGATTTTGATGACATATCATTTGTTGGTGAATATCCGATTGCAACGATCAACTATAATTCAACAGACAAAAAAATTACCGGTTACTGTTTCATCAGAAGTGTATTCGCCATTCATTCCAATGAATGCAAAAGAATCTGCAACGCCGGGAACAATTTTAAAATATACAATTAAGAATACATCCGGAAAACCAATGCAGGTAAGCCTTTCAGGCTGGTTGCAAAATTTTGTTTGTTTGGATATTCAAGGCGATATTCTTGCTAATCGCCGCAATAAGATTATGCATCATGATGGCATTACTTCTTTAGTGATTGATCTTACGCCAACGAATAAAATCAATGCAGAGAAAAAAAGCCAACTATACAATTGTTTGATGATTTTGAAAATGGTTATAACAAATGGAAAGTAACAGGCACTGCATTTGGCAATGCGCCTGCATCAGGCAACTTTAATAATCAGAGCAGGCTTACAGGTTTTACCGGAAATGGTGTTATCAATTCTTATTTAAATAATGATACTTTAACAGGCAAAATGGTGTCAGATAATTTCACCATTAAAGATGATTACATCGTTTTTAAAATTGGTGGCGGAAAACATGCAACAACAACTTGTTTCAATCTTATTGTTGATAACAATATTGTTCGGAGCATGACAGGTGCAAACACTGAAACGCTTGAAGAAAAATATTGGGATGTAAAAGATTTGAAAGGCAAACAAGCGCATTTTGAAATTGTTGATGCAAATAAAGGCGGTTGGGGCCACATTAATCTTGATGATATTGGTTTTAGCGATTTACCAATCGTAAAAGAAAAATATTATCCGCTTGATCATCCTTATTTTGGTAATGCATCACTAAGTATTTTATCAAACAATGCGTTTGCAGATGCAGATTATAAAGGTATTGATGATAACAATAATGCAGATTCAGCATCAACATCAGCCATAGATAAATTAACAGGCAGTGTTGGTGAATCATTCAATTTACAGCCGGGCGAAACAAAAGAAATTACATTCCTGCTTACATGGTATTTTCCTAATCGTCCTTCCTATTATTTCGGAAGTGATGTTACTGATGTAATTCCAAACGATTGGAACCAGGCGTTGCCAACAGATGGTGCAACTATCATCGGTAACATGTACAGCAATTGGTTTAATAGTTCAGAAGATGTTGCTTTATATCTTCAAAAAAATTATACCCGGTTAGCGCAGGCAACACATCTTTTTCACGATACTTATTATAACAACACAACTGTTCCCTATTGGTTAACGCAACGTTTGTTAATGCCGCTTATCAACACTCGCAACAGAAACCTGCGAATGGTGGGCGAATGATAAATTCTGGGCATGGGAAGGTGTTGGTTCATGTGTTGGAACCTGTACGCATGTCTGGAATTATGAACAGGCATTGGCGCATTTCTTTCCTGAACTTGAGCGCAACATAAGAGAGCGTACAGACTTTGGCACATCGTTTCAAAAAGATGGCAGCGTACTGGCGCGCAACGGTTGGGGCGGTGTGTTGATTGATGGTCATGCAGGCGCAATTTTAAAAGCTTACCGTGAATACCTCAATTCAAAAAATGATATTTTTTTAACCCGCAATTGGGATAGAATAAAGCGTGCGACTGAATTCATCATTAATGAAGACAGCAATGATGATGGATTGATTGAAAAAGTGCAGGCGAACACTTATGACATTGCATTTTATGGTGCAAACACTTATGTAGGCTCATTATATCTCGCTGCATTAAAGGCTGCAGCAAATATGGCAACATTGATGCACGATGATGATTTTGCAAAACGTTGTTTGAAGATTGCACAGGCAGGAGAGGATAATACTGTAAAAAGATTATGGAACGGTGAATATTTTGTGCAGGATGTTGATTTGAAAGCGCATCCGGATTATCAGTATAAAAATGGTTGTTTAAGTGATCAGTTGTTCGGACAAACATGGAATCATTTAAACAATCTCGGTTACATTTATCCGAAAGAAAAAGTGCAGCAAACACTGGAATCAATATGGAAATATAACTGGGCACCGGATGTTGCAACACAAAATAAAATTCATCCGCCTGAAAGAACGTATGCAAGTTTTGGTGAACCTGGTTTATTGGTTTGCACCTGGCCGAAAAGCGAACACATGGGTGAAACAGGCGTGCGTTACCGCGATGAAGTTTGGACAGGCCAGGAATACCAGGTTGCAACCAATATGATTTATGAAGGAATGGTTGATGAAGGGTTATCAATAGTTAAAGGTGTTGATGAAAGATACAGCCCGCAAAAACATAATCCGTGGAATGAAGTTGAATGTGGTGATCACTACGCAAGAGCTATGGCTTCATGGGGCGTAATGTTGGCACTTGAAGATTATTTTTATGATGGCCCGAAAGGCATCATCAGTTTCAATCCTAAAATTCAGCAACAACATTTTGAAGGATTTTTTACAACGGCTGAAGCATGGGGAAACATTAAACAAGATCAACAAAATAATCAGCAAAAAAATTCAATTGTTATAAAGTATGGTAATGTGTGGTTGCAACAAATACAATTACATTGTAATAAAAAACCAGGCGATATAAAAGTGCTCATCAATAACAAGCCAATAAAAAGTAATTATACTTATAATGATAATACGGCTTCAATAATGTTTGACAAAACTTCATTGAATGCAAACGATGTTGTTGATGTAACAATTTCTTATTGAGAATTTTTTCGTTGTAAACTAACAGAAATGAATGAAAGCTTTGCATAATCCTTGACACAAATGATGTGAGATTGAGTAAGGTGTGAAAGCCTGCAATTGCAGGCTTTAAAGTAAAAGTAAATCTAATACTTTGTCGGGAGGACAGAACTGCATTCCTCAAAACGTTATTGATAAAATCTTTCAGCCATTCTTTATCACAAAACCAACAGGAGAAGGACGGGATTAGGTTTAAGTTTGGCATATGATATTATCACTAAAGAACATAAAGGAAAGACTGAAGTTGAAAGCAAAGCGGGTGAAGGAAGTGAATTTAAAATAACGCTGGATATTTTAGGTTAAATTGTAATTATTTTTTTAATCAAAACTATAATCTCAGCTAAGCATTATGAGAATAAACAAAACTCCAAAACATAAAAAGTGCTTTTGCTTTTCAATTATAGTTTTTTCGCTTCTGCTCCAATTTTCGTTACGGGCAACAGCACAATCTGTTGCCGAAAAAGGATTGCCTTTTATTACAAATTATTCGCCTAAAGATTATCATGCGCATCCTCAAAACTGGGCTATTATACAAGACAACCGGGGCTTTATGTATTTTGGCAATTCAATTTGCCTGCTGGAATTCAATGGAGTAAAATGGAGAAAATTATCTTTTGGCACTAATAATACATTAATACGTGCTACTGCCAAAGACAAACAAGGGCGCATTTATTTTGGGTCGTACGCTGAGTTTGGTTATCTCGCTCCTGATTCGTTGGGCCAAATGCAGCTTCAATCACTTTTAAAATATGTACCGGAAGCATACCGCAATTTCACAGATATATTCAGTATTAATGTAACGAACGAAGGAATTTATTTTCAATCGCGTGAACGCATTTTTCGTTTTAACTCTAACAAAAATAAATGGAATGTAAAAGTATGGGAAGCACCAACCAGCTTTATGTATACATTTTATATAGATGGTGTTTTTTATGTTCATCAGCGCGGCATTGGTCTTTTTAAAATGGTAAATGATAAATTAATAATGATACCGGGCAGTGAATTTCTCGCCAATGAAAGAACACAGGTAATGCTGCCTTATCATAATGATGATGCAGGCAATAAGCAATACCTGATAGGTTTGTTTTATACTGGTCTTTATTTATTTAACGGTAAAACATTTACGCATTTTGCAAGTGAAGCTGATTCGCTTTTTAAAACGGCTACATTATACAGAGGCGCTCTTTTGAATGATGGTAATTACGCTTTATCAACTACAGGCAAAGGCTTGGTAATAATGAATCCGCAAGGGAAAATAATCCAGTTACTAAACAGGGAAACAGGCTTGCAGGATGAATCAGTTTACAATGTATTTACTGATAGAAAAGGAACGCTATGGCTTGGTCTTGATAACGGTATTTCACGCGTTGAAACAAATTCACCGTTTACACAGTTTACCGTTCAGTCGGGCATTTCTAATGCAGTGCTTACTATTAACAGGTTTGAAGGCAGTTTATATTTAGGTACTGCAAACGGACTTTCGAAATTTAACAGCAATAAAGCAAAATTTGAACCTGTTATTTCACTTGGAAGTAACCAGGTTTTTAGTTTGATTACTGATAATAAAAGCATGCTTGTATCCGCAGACGGGCTTTTTTCTATAAGTAATAACATATGCAAAAACTATCAAATCTTCAGCAGGAGGAGATTTCCAGGTACAAAGCATGCTTTTGCTAAAAAATCATCCGGGTATATTGATAGCAGGTATTCCGGGCGGAGCAGCAATTTTATCAAAGAATGTATTAAATAATGCTGATACTGAAAGCTGGCATTTTACAGGAATAATTCCAGGCGTTAACGAAGACATATGGAATATTGCAGAAGACAATAACGGAAATGTATGGCTTGGTTCAAACAATGGCATTTTTAAAGTTTCAAACTTTGTAAACAATAATAACGTTCCAGCTTTATCTAATATAAAAGTTGAAAGATTCGGAGCAGCACAGGGATTATCTGAAGGCTCCATTCATGTTTTTAATGTTGCAGGTAAAAATTATTTTGTATCGGTTAAAGGTGCTTTTCGCTATGATGAACAACAAAAGAAATTTATTCAGGATAGCATTTTTGGTAATATAGATTTAGGTAACGACCCGAACGAATACAACATAGTAGAAGATTCTAAAAAAAGACTTTGGATAAATTTTGGGAAAGAAACAGAACTGGCAACACCAACAGCTGATGGAAAATATAAATTAGACAATACCCGGTTTCTTGCATTTATTGACAAGTCTATTTACAGCATATTTCCTGAAAATGACAGCATTACCTGGTTCGCTTGTAATGAAGGATTAATTAAGTATAATGAATATCTTGATAAAAATAATAAGCAATCATATAAAACGCTTATAACATCTATTACTGCCGGCGAAACAGCATTGAATACAGGTGCAAATAATACCGTAAATGTTTCAGTTAATTATAATAATAATGCATTGCGATTTGAATATGCGTCTCCTTTTTTCGACCAGGAAAATAAAACACAATATCAAACATGGCTCGAATCATTTGAACCAACGTGGTCTGACTTTGGAAGCAATGATTATAAAGAATACACAAATCTTCCGGAAGGCAAATACATATTTCATGTACGGGCAAAAAATATTTATAGAAAAGTTAGTGAAGAAGCTAATTATACGTTTACTGTTCAGCCGCCATGGTACAGAAGTTGGTGGGCGTATATGTTGTATGCTCTTGCTGTGCTAATTGCGCTGTGGTTAATTATTAAATGGCGTGTAAAAGTTTTAAATAAAGAAAAAATTCTGCTTGAAGAAAAGGTTGCCCAACGAACACATGAACTGCTGGAAGAGAAAAGCAAAGTTGAATCTACACTGGCAACACTTACATCAACACAAGCGCAACTTAATACAAAGCGAAAAAATGGCGAGCCTTGGAGAACTTACCGCAGGCATTGCACACGAAATTCTAAACCCGCTAAACTTCGTGAATAATTTTTCTGAGGTGAATAAAGAATTAGTTGATGAATTAAAACAGGAAGCCGATAAAGGAAATATGGATGAAGTAATAGCTATCGCAAAAGATATCAGGGAGAACGAAGAAAAAATAAATCATCATGGCAAACGTGCTGATGCTATTGTAAAAGGCATGTTGCAGCATTCAAGAAAAAGTGAAGGCAAAAAAGAACCAACAGATATTAATGCTTTGTGTGATGAATATTTAAGATTGAGTTATTACGGGTTGCGTGCAAAAGAAAAATCTTTCAATGCAGATTTTAAAACAAATTTTGATGAAAGCATTGGAAGAATAAATATTGTTCCGCAGGATTTTGGAAGAGTGCTGCTCAATCTTATTAATAATGCTTTTTATGCAGTGAATGAAAAGAAAAACCTGTTAGGTTTTGAAAACCTAACAGGTTTACAATATCAACCAACAGTTTCAGTTAAAACAAAAAAAATAAATGATAAGATTGAAATAACCGTATGCGACAACGGCAGCGGCATTCCGCAAAATATAATTGATAAAATTTTCCAGCCATTCTTTACTACAAAACCAACAGGCGAAGGAACAGGTTTAGGTTTAAGTTTAAGCTACGACATCATTACTAAAGAACATAACGGAACGATAAAAGTTGAAAGCAAAGAAAGTGAAGGAACAACATTTATTATTTTGCTTCCTTCTGTATAATTTATTCTCGTAAAACTTTATGCTATTATGTAATCTTATAACGCATCATCCCTTTCAGGAGACGATGCCCGACGATAAAACTTTATACTATTATCTTTTAGAAATACTTTAATTATAGGAGACGATGCCCAACATACAGTCTGTTGATGAATAATGCCGGCATGAGCGGAAATTATTAATTTTTTCGTTTATAGTACAATTGTGTTAGTCCTGTTTCAAATGTTTTTACGTTTACAAGTTCAAGCTTTTGTTCCGGCCTGTTGTCTTTGAAAAGCCTTGTGCCGTTACCAACCAATACCGGGATAACTGAAATAATAAACACATCTATCAAGTCGTTTTTTAAAAGTTCATTTATTATTTCTGCTCCGCCATCACAATAAATATTTTTTCCTTTTTCGCTTTTTAATTGTTGTACTAAATCAGTTAAGTTTCCTGTATAAAATATTGTTTTGCCAACAGCCGGTCTTTCCGTTCTTGTTATAACATATACGTTTCTTTCCCCGTTATCATAATGAGAAGATCCAATTTCTTTAAGAACCCAATCGTAAGTTTTTCTGCCAACAATTATTGTGTCAATAGTTGCTGTGAATTCTGCATAACCATAATCTTCACCTTCTTTTTCTACTAACTTCAAAAAGCTAAGGTCGTCGTTTGGCTTTGCAATATATCCGTCCAAACTTGTTGCTATAAATATTGCTAATGTGCGCATTATTTTATTATAGGTATTTCGGTGCTGTTTCCAGCTATTTCAATCTCTCTAATTGTCCTTTTCTTTTTACAATGTTTTTATAGTCCCATTGTATTTCTTTTGATTTTTTAAGCCAGCGTTGCAAGTCTGTAATTTCAACTTCAGAAGCATTATTGTAGAATATAGAGGCATCTTTAAATTTCTTTCCTTTTACGCTTAAGTTTTCTTCTTCAAAGTCTGCCCCACTCCAAAACATCAGCCGGACACCTGCTTTTTGTTTGCTGTAGCCAACTATTGGGTTACCGTTTAAAAACCAAACAGGGTGAGCGTGCCAAATCTTACTTTCCACTTCGTCCAATTCGCCGGATATTGTTTTGGCAAGCAAGTCGCAAATCTTTTTGTCGTGCGGGGTTTGTTTGTTGTGGTATTCAGTAATTTCTTTATTCATTGGTTGTGTTTTGGCAATTTGATAAACACCTGTTAGCGGTTCGTTGTTTTATGCCATCCCTGACATAGCTCCTGACATAGAAGCTATAAAATAGTTTGAGGCATACACACCAAGTAAAACCAATAAAATGTTCTGCGGTTTTTTGTCGTATCTGATGTCGTAATTATAGTCGAATTTGCTCCAATTAAATTTTGGGTCAAATTGAATCAGCTTTTCTTCGTCTTTGTTTTCAAGTATGTATTTGTTGTGAAATAAGATACCTTTTGCTTTTAAGACAAATTCTTGGCCGTCTTGAAAAGAAAACACAATTTGTCCATGCCAATTCATTTTTAAATTTGCTATTTCTGTCCCGTTTTTTGTCACTGTAATGCTTGTACCAAAAATACCAACCGGGTAAACTTCATATAGGTCAGAATTTGCAAGTTTAATTTCAGCTTTTAGCAAAAACAAATTTTCGTAAGTCAGTTCACCCAACTGTTGCCCGTTTTCGGTAAGTTGAATGGTCTTTCTATCTTTCGATTTTGCTTCCATTTAATTTGTTTTACAAGCTTATGGTCTTATACTTTTTAATTTTTCCTTTTTTGCCGTTAATAAATTCTGTTTCATCCATTAAGCTCCCATCCTCCCGGTACCTTATCCAAAGTCCGGATTTTATTTCATTATCTAATGAACCTGTTTGCATAAGTATTCCGTTTGCACGATACCATTTCCATTCTCCGCTTATTTTGCCGTCTTTAAATTCCCGATAGATTTTAGTTTCCCGTTTGCGAGATAATATTTCCATTCCCCTGTTCGTTCTCCGTCTTTGAATTCTACTTCACAAGAAACAGAACCGTCCTTAAAATATTCTTTGCGAACTCCGTTTTTAAGTTTTCCGTCTTTGTCAAACTTGCTGTTGTTCATAAGAGATTATTTACCTGCCTTCTTATCCGTCAACTATTAAGTTCTTTTCTGTCGAATTTTACAGGTGTCGCTTTACAATTACCACCAACTCCAAATCTACGCAACTCTACTGCGCAAATACAACCCGCGCAAGATGTGTCGCAGTCCATTTTTATTTTATAGAAAGCCTTGTAGAAAAACCAAGACGCTGAGTTTGCTTGTAGTGAAGAAACACCAACAAAGGTGGAAATGGCTAATCATTATCCGTTTATACAAAATTCGCAAGCCGTAATACCTTTAAGTAAAGGCTACAGCGTTTCAGCAATTTTTTTTGCAATTAGATTGAATTCATTTAAAGAGGTCATACTGGTCATTTTATTTACTTTAATCACAAATATTTTATCAGCTTTTCTTACATAAACAAATAAGGGGTTTTCTCCAAACCAGGCTTCGTCTCCCATATTATGAAGCTCTTTAAACCCTATACCATTTTCATTCGCTTTTTTATAGAATGAATAAACGTTTTTGGCTGATGTAACATCGGCATATTCTTCGAGCAGGAAATAAACAACACCGGTTCTTCCTGTTTTCTTGTCCCTGGAATTCGCCATATACCCCGAACTATATATAAAAGCATCCTTTTTAATTATTGACATACTATCAATATACTTGGGATCCTCACCTTTAATCTTCGATGTACTGTCAATCAAATGAGCGGGTTCTCCCATTATTTTTTCAGCATCACTTAATGTAAATAAATTACCCGGAGGATTTGAGTTCTGCAACTGAACGCTATTTGTCGGGGAATCCGTTATCATCGCAGCTCCGTTGTTAAAGCTGTTGCATGCTGTTGAAATCAAAATTGTTAAAGCTAAAAATGTCATGATTTGTTTCATTTTATTTTCTGTTGTTAATGTATGTGTCAAATTAGAGTAAAAGTCTAAAAGCGGTTTTTACAATTACATCAAATGCAGTAATTCCTTTATCAAATGTCTTTCATGACGAAGCGAAGGCATAAACAAGCTTACCGCTAACGTTGCCTTTCGCCTTGCTGGTGTTCTTCACCAGCAAATCTTCTAACAGTACAGCTTATTTTAATTTTCGCAGCAAGCCAAAACATGTCTATCAACAACTACTATCCTCATTTTTATACGGCTACTATTTTTTCGCCTTTGCTGGTGTTCTTCACCAGCAAATCTTCTAACTTCGGTAGCAGCTTATTTAATATTTTCACAGCAAGCCAAAACATGTCTTTCAACAACTATTACCCTGATTTTTACACGGCTACTATTTTTTTGCCTTTGCTGGTGTTCTTCACCAGCAAATCTTCTAACTTCGGTAGCAGCCTTAATTTAATATTTTGGGGGTTGAGCATCGTCTCTCGCAGAAGACGTTGCGATGATTTTGCCTTTGCTGGTGTTCTTCACCAGCAAATCTTTTAACGTAACGGCTATTTTAATTTTCGCAGCAAGCCAAATATGTCTTTCAGCAACTATTATTCTGGTTTTATACCGCTGCTATTTTAGAATGGAAACATTTATTAAAGCCTGGTAAGATTTTCGCCTTTTTGCCTTTGCTGGTGTTCTTCACCAGCAAATCTTCTAACTTCGGTAGCAGCCTTAATTTAATACTTTGGGAGTTGAGCATCGTCTCTCGCAGAGGACGATGCGATGATTTTCGCCTTTGCTGGTGTTCTTCACCAGCAAATCTCCTGACTTTGGTAACAGCTTATTTAATACTTCGAAACTCATTAAGTGTATCGTAAATGTTGCGATTTTTCTAACGCACGATGAAGGGTGAAAAACTTGTTGGTGAAGAACACCAACAAGGGCGGGAAAATTACATCAAATGCAGTAATTCCTTTATCAAATGTCTTTCCTTACGAAGCGAAGGTGTGCAACAAGCTTACCGCTAACGTTTGCCTTTGCCGGTGTTCTTCACCAGCAAATCTTCTAACTCCGGTAGCAGCCTTAATTTAATACTTTGGGAGTCGAGCATCGTCTCTCGCAGAGGACGATGCGATGATTTTGCCTTTGCTGGTGTTCTTCACCAGCAAATCTTTTAACGTAACGGCTATTTTAATTTTCGCAGCAAGCCAAATATGTCTTTCAGCAACTATTATTCTGGTTTTATACCGCTGCTATTTTAGAATGGAAACGTTTATTAAAGCCTGGTAAGATTTTCGCCTTTTTCGCCTTTGCTGGTGTTCTTCACCAGCAAATCTTCTAACTTTAATAACAGCTTATTTTTCGCCTTTGCTGGTGTTCTTCACCAGCAAATCTTCTAACTTTGGTAACAGCTTATTTAATATTTTCACAGCAAGCCAAAACATGTCTTTCAACAACTATTACCCTGATTTTTACACGGCTACTATTTTAGAATGGAAACATTTATTAAAGCCTGATAAATTCAAAGATATTATTATCAGCAGCCTTCAGTTTCTTGTAACTGATAATCGTATTACACTCTACGCATTTGTTATAATGAGTAATCATATTCATTTAATATGGCAGGTAAGCGATGCATATAACCCGCAGGAAGTTCAGCAATCATTTATGAAATATACTGCCCAAATAATATTAAAGGAATTAAGAAACAATCATACACAAGTGCTCGACTTATTTAAAGTAAATGCAAGGGATAGGATGCACCAGGTTTGGGAAAGAAATCCATTAAGCGTATCCTTATTTAACAGGAATATTTTTTTGCAAAAACTTGATTATATACATAACAATCCTGTACATGCAGGTTTATGTAAATTACCGGAAGATTATAAATATTCATCGGCATCATTTTATATAAAAGCAGATAAATGCTGGGATTTTTTAACGCATTATGAAGGGTGAAAAACTTGTTGGTGAAGAACACCAACAAGGGCGGAATGATTTCAACCGTAATCTTATAACGCATCGTCCCATTCTGAAGACGATGCCCGACGATAAAAGACGTTGCGATGATTTTCGCCTTTGCTGGTGTTCTTCACCAGCAAATCTCCTGACCTTGGTAACAGCTTATTTAATACTTCGAAACTCATTAAGTGTATCGTAAATGTTGCGATTTTTCTAACTCACGATGAAGGGTGAAAAACTTGTTGGTGAAGAACACCAACAAGGGCGGGAATGAAACTTGTTGGTGAAGAATATCAACAAGGGCGGAAAAGCAGAAGCCTTGTCACTTGGCTGCAAATTCTGGGTGCGCATACGATTCCAGGAAACCACACACCGAACAGCGGAAGGTACCCACCGGAATGCACTTTTCCTCTGGCACTCTCGTAACAGTCCAAAAATCAGACTTTTCCGGTGCTCCCTCAACCCAGTTGATGACACGACGGTTGCCTCCGTCCGCCCGGTCGAAGATGAACCCCTGCACCATCTCGCCGTTGCACTTGGGGCACTGAATGGCTTTCGTACTCATGCTCAAACCTTCTGAAAAGGAATCGGAAGAAGTTGTCATTGTTGAATATATTATTCTACTGCTAAAATCTGCATTAAACCAAATTTACAATAAATTTTCGCCTTTGCTGGTGTTCTCATCAGCGAATCTCCTCACTTTATGAAGGGTGAAAAACTTGTTGGTGAAGAACACCAACAAGGACGGAAGTCAGGTCAACACTTTGTACAACTCAATTTGTCCTATTAGCCGAATTAGTGCTTGCTTCTTGTATCTTCTCGATTTGCTAAAAGGAGTTCTAATTCTTCCTTCCAAAAGCCTTCTTGGACTGTTCTTTGGTCTATGCTCTTCAAAATGTCGTGAAGGATATCAAATTGTCCGTCGGTAAACTCAGTATCGAAGGATTCATCAACAGTTTTACCTGCATTTATCGTTTTTATAAAATCCCTGTAGCAAAGCAAGCAATTAGCCAGTTGACCGATTGAGGAATTCATAAATCTCGAAGAAAAATAGTCCTCATGATCAAGCCATTCAATAATAAAATGGTTCTTCGTGTTTATCACTATCATATCTCCATTGCCGTCCGAACCAATAATAACGTACTTACTATATTCTGACTCTAAAAAATCAAACCACTCAGTAAGTAAACTAATCGTTGAGTATTTGTCGCTTGGGTGAATATCCCCTACAAAGTTCAGAAAAGGCGCAGCATCGTTTGGCAATCCGCTTTCATACAGAAAATCAATTGTTTCTTTATCCAATTCAAAGCGAACAAGAGTTTGTAGTGATATAGGTTGTAAGTTTTGTTCACTTACTGTCCAGACAGTCTTAAATTCAGAAGGGTTCATACTATTTGGGATAACCTCCCCAAATATACACAACTCCCTTTCCCCAATCCACCCACTCCAACCCGTATCCCTGCAACTCCACTCCTGCTTATCATTAAAAAAATTCCATTTAATGCCCTCAACAAAAGGAAAACGTATCAAAGCAGGTGCTTTGCTTGCCTCAACAAAAGGAAAACGCATCAAAGCAGGTGCTTTGCCTTCCTCAACAAAAGGAAAACGTATCAAAGCAGGTGCTTTGCCTTCCTCAACAAAAGGAAAACGTATCAAAGCAGGTGCTTTGCCTTCCTCAACAAAAAGGAAAACGTATCAAAGCAGGTGCTTTGCCTCCCTCAACAAAAGGAAAACGTATCAAAGCATGTGCTTTGCCTGCCTCAACAAAAGGAAAACGTATCAAAGCAGGTGCTTTGCTTGCCTCAACAAAAGGAAAATGTATCAAAGCAGGTGCTTTGCTTGCCTCAACAAAAGGAAAACACATCAAAACAGGTGCTTTGCCTTCCTCAACAAAAAGAAAACGTATCCGGTAAGTTATCGCAGTTAAAACACTTAATCATTTGGGCTAAACAAAAATCTTTTTGCATCTATTCTTGTCTCACTTCCTTTTTAAATTGGTGGTCAATTTTCAATTTTAAATTCATTTTTCAATCTTTAAATTCATCATTATGGAACGTTCATGGATCTTTTTAATCAATCCTTTTATTGTAGCTACAAACAATTCTTACAGCAAAATGAAACAAATCGGCGACGTTACCCTCGCTGCCATTGCTGCGCGTGTGCCAACGCCGCCTGCAGAAGATATTTTCACTGAACTGTTTGCAACACTTTCGCCGCTGGTGCAGGCGTACGACGATGCTTATACCACATGGTTGCAGCAGCAGGGCGCAACAAAAGGGCAAACACAATCGCTTAACGATTTGCTGGATGATTTGAGCAGCCAGAAAATTGAGGACTGGGACCTGGCAATACAAAATGTGTATCGCCAGAAAACACCGCAGTACATTGCTTTATTGCCGCGGCACCGCACACCTTTTCAAAACGGCAGCCAGCAGCAGCGCATAACGGCTGTGGCTGCGCTTAGCCTGGCTATTGGCACCGATGCTGCACTGCAAACGCTTAAAGCAGATGTTGACGCATTTTATAATGAATTAACGACTGCCAACTCTACGCAAAAGGGAAGTAAAAGCACTAAAAGCGGCACCAGTACAGCGGTGGAAACAGACCGTATTGCACTGGGCACAGGGCTTTACGGTGTGCTGGGCAAGCTTATGGATTTTTGTAAAGAAACGCCGGAAGTTATTGCTGATATTATTCCGGTAGATGCCTTACGTAACCGTGAGCAAACCGTTTTTGAGCAGGGTGTAGATGGCGGTGTAACGCAACTGATATTTACAAGAACACTGGATGATGCCGATAATTTAAAATGCGTAAACCGCGGCCACACTGCATTGCAGTTAGCGCTGGTACATGAAAAAAATGATGCCATGCCGGAGACTGCTTATACGCTGCACCCGAATGAAGAAGAACTGGTAACGCCTGAAGTGCTGGGCGCTAAAGGCAACCGTTTTTTAATTGTGAAGAACGCGAGTGCAACCGAAAAGGGTGCATATACAATAACGATTTCTTTAAATCAGCTGTATTTTAAAGGCATTCTACGACAGAAAAAAAGAATGGCATTTTGATGTTGATGATTTAGGAAAAAGGAACTGGAGTAAGGCTCATGGATAAATTGAAATGGGTTAAAATCATAACTAATAATCATTTGAATATTGAAAAAGAAAAATCATCATTAAATAAACTAAAAGAAATAAGAAATCATCTCAATCATTTTGACCCTCCTTCATTTGTTGCAACACTTAATGAAATTTGCGGTTGGTTAAATGATATTTTTGATGTAGTTAAGATTGTGATGAGAATACGATTGTGCGCTGGGGAAACATTAAATAAAGAGCTGACTGAATTATATCTTCAACCCAATATTCACTTCAGACCATATGCTCCGAGAGGTTCAGATATAAACAATGAAGATTTTGGTTATAATTCTATCAAATACTTTGGAAGTTAAACAGTGGCTAACAAAAGTATCCTATGTACCAAAGAAATTGAGGAAGTAAGAGGTAATATGGTAGATTTAATTAAATTCTTTTGAAAGAGAAAGATTTAAGATTAATTAAACCTTTCCCCTTCGCAAGATTTTTTTCCTTATTTCAAATTTAATAATTTTTTTTTATCAACATACCTAGCATCCTATGAGTAGTCAAATAATTTTGTCGTTGAAACAAAATAAACGCTACAATTCTCTTTTATTTTTTGTTCTGTAGTTTACGCTTAGTATCCTGCTGCTTACAGGAAGTGGCGCAAATTCAGGTGCTACATTCTTAGTCGAAGAAAATACTTCGCTCTTTGATTATTCATGCGATAACAAATTTTGTTTAGTAGTCAACCTGCGGTTTGTTTTTTGGTATGTTGATTTATAAATATTTGTTTATTCTTTTTAAAAAGAACCCTGCTACAGCCTTAGCGACGTGCATTGTGATACATGCAATGTTTAGTAGTCAGGATTCTTTATTATTTTACCATCCCATATTCATAAGGCTTGTTGGTTGATTAATACATAGCGAATTCGGTTGAGTAATTTTCGGGCTATTTTGATGATCACTATTTTACTATCCTTACGTTTGATCTGTTCCTGGAAATATAGCGCCATTGCAGGATCGGTTCGTTTGGCTGTCCAGGCACTTTCAACCAGGTCACTGCGCAGCTGCCGGTGTTTTCTTACTGTCAGCTTAGTTTTTTTCTTTTTGACCGCTGCTATGCTCCATCGGCAACAATCCAACAAAACTGTTCAGGTGATAAAAAGTATGCAAACCGTTTCACATCACCTATTTCTACCAGGATACTGGCTGCTGTTAATGGACCAATGCCCGGAATAGTACGCAGTAAATAATAATTGGTTTTATAGCGTTCTTCCCGCATCATTTTACGGATCGCAGTTGCTGATGCTTAACAGTTCTTTTCGCAGAAACTCCATTTGATGAATCATATAGTTCAAGTGCAGTTCGTCGGCTTTCCTGTTTACAATCGATGGCCTTTAACCAATTAATAAAATTGTGGCTCCAGCTGGCATTATCATATTGTTCCGGAATATCAATGCCACTAAATGCAAGCAACCCTTTAATCCGGTTTTTACAACGGCTAAGATCTTTCCAGATCCTTTTGCGGTGCCGAAAAATACCCGGTCCGCTTCCTGCTGTTCATCAGGAATATGAATCCCGTGTAACACACCGGATTGTAAACGCAGACCGAGATTGCGCGCATCACGTGGATCGGTTTTTTGCAAGGTGTCTTTCTGTGACTTTGGAATATCAGCAGGATTTACTACCAGGCATTCTATTCCAAGACTGGTTAACTGCCGTTGTATCCAGAAACCAAATTTACCGGCTTCATAGGCTGCTTTATAATGAGCATTTGGATAGTTCTGTTTTAGGTAGTCGGCCATGATAGTTGGATTTGGCTTTTGATGTACGTTTTTCATAAACATGTCATTTAAATGAATGCCTAAATTCCAACTGTCTTTATGAACATCCATACCAACGTAAATGGTTTGTCCTGCGAAATTTGCTTTAATTTTATGCATAGCTGTTGAGGTTTTTATAATGAAATTAAAAGTTACTGTAGCGATTTTATATTGACTACTTCTTTTAACTGCCTCAACAGTTTTTAAGGTTACATGGAGACTTAGCAATAGCAGGGGGCGGACGAAACGCATACTTCATCAGCAGTAATTCTATTCCGCCCTTGTTGGTGGTTTCTCCCGCCCTTGTTGGTGTTCTTCACCAACAAGTTTTTCACCCTTCATAATGCGTTAAAAAATCCCAGCATTTATCTGCTTTTATATAAAATGATCCCGATGAATATTTATAATCTTCCGGTAATTTACATAAACCTGCATGTACAGGATTGTTATGTATATAATCAAGTTTTTGCAAAAAAATATTCCTGTTAAATAAGGATACGCTTAATGGATTTCTTTCCCAAACCTGGTGCATCCTATCCCTTGCATTTACTTTAAATAAGTCGAGCACTTGTGTATGATTGTTTCTTAATTCCTTTAATATTATTTGTGCAGTATATTTCATAAATGATTGCTCTGTTTCTTTCCTGCGGGTTATATGCATCGCTTACCTGCCATATTAAATGAATATGATTACTCATTATAACAAATGCGTAGAGTGTAATACGATATTATCAGTTACAAGAAACTGAAGGCTGCTGATAATAATATCTTTGAATTTAT
>CAVWZV010000003.1:0-98421 GCA_963759555.1 uncultured Chitinophagaceae bacterium | reverse complement strand
TTTAGAATCGCTTGCTGCACTTGAAGATTTTAATCAACAAAATCCAAACACGATGATTGAACAATTTTTTGTGCAGGGAAAATCTCAGGAATATATAGGCATATTCAAAAAAAGTGGCCCTGAAGAACGTACACAGGCTTTACAAGTACTTTCTATACTTGATGTTTCAAACGCGGCAAATTATAAGCAGGCATTGCAATGAGCAAAATATTTATTGCCATAATTCTTTTCTTTTTTTTTGCAGCATGCACTCCGCAGGGCAAAAAATTACCTATCTGAAATTTTGCCGGTTGATTCAATGAAAATTATTGTATGGCATTTAATAGAAGCCGGTGATTATTCAACCTTCTTAAAAGAAAAAGACACAACTGTTAAATCGCTCGACACAAAGTATTTTAGCCAGGTGCTAAAACTGCATCATATTGATAAAAATAAATTTTTCAAAAGTTTTAATTATTATCAATCGCATCCTTACTTCAATAATATTTTATTCGATTCTGTTAACGCTTATGCATCACGGCAGCGAAACGAGATTTATAAACACAGGCAATAAATTTTCACTTCATGCTTTAGGTTTTCTTTAAGCAATTTCATTTCGGTAAGCACGTTTTTGGTTAACACTTAAAGATTTAAAAATCAAAAACCAATGTATGAAAAAAATTATTGTCTTCTTATTCATCGCTACAACCTATGCTGCAGTTTCGGAAGCTCAATCATTACATGTAGGCGCAAAACTCGGTGCTAACCTTGGTAAGATTGATGGCGAATCTTTTAAAGATGAATATAAGCTCAGTTACTTAGTCGGGGCTTATGTTGATCTGGGAATTGGAAAAAATTGGGGCATAGAACCTGAATTACTTTTTAGCCAAACCAACGCAACCATTGATTCCGGATGGAGCGCCATTGCTAACAACGCACCGAGCTCAGTTTTCGGGAAAAAAGCACATTTCAATTATTTAAGCATTCCAATTTTATTGAATTTGAATGCCGGCAAGTTGCTCACATTTCAAGTGGGCCCGCAGTTTAGTATTCTTATGAACAAAGATGATAAGCTTACAACAAACGTTGGCAACGCTGTTAAAAGCGGTGATCTGGCCGCTGTACTTGGTGCAAGAGTAAATCTTGGATCATTAAATGTATTTGGCCGCTATAATATTGGGTTGAGTAAAATTAATGATATAGGCGATCAGCAAAAATGGAAAAATCAGGCAATTCAGTTAGGTATTGGTTTAAAAATTTTATAGCACAACGGGCTTTGGAGTTTAAAGCGTCGCACGAATGTGCGATGCTTTTTTATTTACATAAACTGCTGATTGGTATCCCCGTGTTTATAATGCAAAGCTCGCAGCTTAATATTTACATTTGCGTATGGAAAAAATAAAGTTGATTGAATGCCCGCGGGATGCTATGCAGGGCTGGCAACATTTTATTCCAACAGAAAAAAAAATTGAATACATAAATTGTTTACTTAAGGTTGGCTTTGATACAATTGATTTTGGAAGTTTCGTATCGCCGAAAGCGATCCCGCAAATGGCAGATACAAAAGAGGTAATCAAAAATTTGAAATTGGGAATTAGCAAAACAAACCTGCTTGCCATTATTGCAAATGAGCGAGGCGCTGAAGAGGCTGTGCAATTCGATGAAATTACTTATTTGGGATTTCCGTTTTCTATCTCACCAACATTTCAACAAAAAAATACAAACAGCACAATTGAACAGAGCCTGCAACGGGTAGAAAATATTTCAGTATTGTGCGATAAGATGAAAAAAGAATTAGTGATTTATCTAAGCATGGCTTTTGGTAATCCGTATGATGATGAATACAATTCAGAAATTCTTCTGCACTGGGCAGACGAAATGGTTAAAAGAAATATTCGCATTATTTCGCTTGCAGATACAGTTGGCGTTGCAACTGCCGGACAAATTTCGTTTGCCTGTAAAACCTTAATTCCAAAGTATAAAAATGCAGAATTCGGTGTGCATTTACATTCATCATTAAACAACAGGAAAGAAAAGTTACTAGCTGCGTTAGAAGCTGGCTGTATACGTTTTGATGGTGCATTAAATGGTATTGGCGGATGCCCGATGGCGCAGGACGAATTGATTGGGAATATGGATACAGTTTTTATGATGAATTATTTTAAACAGCATAATTTAATCAACGATATTAATGAAGATGCTTTGGCAGAAAGCCTGCGCATTGCATCAGAAATTTTTGTATAGTAATGCAATTTTTTACCAATATAAATATCAAAGCCTTAGAACCATCAATAATTTACAGCGATAAAATTTTATTAACAGGTTCTTGTTTCACAGAGCATATTGGAAATTTTTTAGCTGATGTAAAATTTAATGTGCTGCAAAACCCAAACGGAATTTTGTTTGACCCTATCAGCGTTTCAGCAAGCCTTATTAGTTATATTCAAAATACACAGTACAAAGAAGAAGATTTATTTTATCTGAATGAAAGCTGGAACAGTTGGCAACATCATAGCCGCTTTTCAGACATTCATAAAAACGAATGCTTAAAGAATATTAATCAATCGCAAAATGATGCACATGCATTTTTAAAAGAAGCTGACTGGTTAATTATTACACTGGGTTCTGCATTTACATATAAGCTTGCTGAAAATTCGCAGGCCGTTGCCAATTGTCATAAAGCGCCTGCGCAAACATTTATAAAACATCTCAATACAATAGAAGAAATTATAACTGCGTTTGACGGGGCCATTCACCAGTTGTTTCATTTTAATTCAAAGCTGAAAATTATTTTTACCATCAGCCCTGTACGGCATTTAAGAGACGGCGTGGTTGATAACAACCGCAGCAAAGCAAGACTTATTGAAGCTGTACATCACCTGGTAAATAAATTTGACAAGCTTTATTATTTCCCTGCGTATGAGTTAGTGATTGATGTGCTGCGGGATTACCGCTTCTACGATATTGACCTTGCTCACCCTAATTATGCTGCCACACAGTTTGTTTTAGAAAATTTTTCCGCAACGTGTTTTAGTGATTCTACAAAACAGCTGATGGAAGAAATAAAAAAAATCGTCATTGCAAAAAAGCACAAACCATTTAATCCACAGTCCCAATTACATAAAAAATTTTTAGAGCAGCAACTTGTAAAAACAAAACGTTTACAAGCCGAACATCCTTATCTCGATTTAAAAAAAGAAGCTGAATATTTTTCAGAAGTTAGTTAGATTCCTGTGATTGAAATGCGCTGCGAATGGAACCGCATAAATTTGTGCCGATCATTTTTTCTGCAAGTGCAAGCATATTGGCAAATGCAACATCATTACTTATTCCATGCCCAATAATTACAGGTTTTTCAACGCCCAACACCGGCGTGCCGCCATAATTCTCGTAACAAAAACGATTAATGAACTGGTCATCATGCACGTCACGGCTTTTAGCAATATCATAAAATGATTCACCTAATTTTAAAACGATATTACCTGTAAAACCATCGCAAACAGTTATATCGGCGCCGCCCTGAAATATATCACGGCCTTCAACATTGCCGATAAAGTTTATAAAGTCGTTTTGCTTTAATAAAGGATAAGCAGCCTGGCATAAAGCATTGCCCTTTCCTTCTTCTTCCCCAACATTCAAAAGACCAACAGTTGGGTTTTTGATACCTAAAATATTTTTTGCATACAAACTGCCAAGCACGGCAAATTGTTCAAGATGCTGCGGCTTGCTGTCAACGTTCAAACCCACGTCAACTACCAGACCTGTGCCACCGCCAATTTTAGGAATCATGGTTGAAATGGTGGGGCGCATAATGCCTTCCAGCGGTTTTAAAAAGAACATTGAGCCTACCAGCATGGCACCGGTATTGCCAGAACTTAAAAAAGCATCCACTTTACCGGATGCTAATAATTCAAACCCTTTTGTTATAGAAGAATCGGGTTTTTCTTTTAATGCTTTAGTTGGATGCTCATGGTATTCGATAATTTCCGACGTATGAAACATTACAGCTCTATCAGGCGGCACATCATATTTTTCAAACAAAACTTGCAAGTCATCTTCATCACCCAGGCAATAAACAACAGCCGCTTTTTTGCTTTGCGAAAAATACCTTACCAGCCCCTTTACAGCTTCTGATGGTGCAAAATCACCACCCATCATGTCCAGAGCAAGATTCATTACGTACGGGATTTAAGTGTTAGGCTTTTAACGGTGCTTTTTCAGAAACAATTTTTCCTTTATAGTACAGTTTGCCTTCACTTACATGTGCCCGGTGCCGAACATGCAATTCACCCGTAGCAGTATCTTTACTTAAAGTAATTTCTTCTGCTTTATAATGTGTTCTGCGCTTTGCACTGCGTTGTTGCGAGTGCCTGCGTTTTGGATTAGGCATAATTTAATTTTTAAAATAGTATTAGATTATTTAAGGTTTTTAAATTTCTCAAGTCCTTTCCACAAAGGATTTATTTCATCTTTTTTTATTTCAATTGTCGCAAGTTTTGCCAGCACTTCTTTATTGCATTGAGGACCGCCAATTTCATCCGGCGGACACATTTTCTGCATCGGAATACTTAGGTTAATAAACTCGTAAATCCAGTCGGCCAAATGCAAGTGACTTTCACCCCGGCTAATATAATAAACATCCGGATCTTCTTCCTGCTCATTCATCTCTTCGGGATTATCAACCAATTTTACCATCACTTTAAATTCTTCCCAAAGCTTTAGCGCCAGCGGATTACCGCACCTGTCACAACTCACATCAGCCACCCCATCAATGTCGAATTTTAAAAGCATGAACCCGGTTTTTTTATCCAGTTCCAGCTTAATGACAGCATTACAATGTGAAAAATCCTGGTTACCATAATTTGAAAAGAACTTATCATCCACCCTGTATTCGTAATTATGAACTCCCGGCTTCAATCCAACAAAGGCAATTTCAAATTCTCTCCTGAAATTCATTTTTGAAAATTTGGGGTGGCAAAGGTAATTTAAAAAACCTTGCGAAACAAAGCTGCGGTTTTTAACTTGTTAATGCAACTGTTTGTTTGGTTTCATAGCGTTATTCCCTTATCATAATCAAAATTTAGCTTTCTTTAATTTTCCTGTTTTATTAATTTTTAAACACACCCTTACTTAAATTGCCCCAAAATTCAAACATGTGTTTTTTGAAAACGACAGTTTATGCAGTTTTTTCACTTATAATATGCAGCGCGTGTAATTCAAAAAATGAATCAGAAACCGCCACAATTGGCAAAGATGTATTGCAATCGCATATTGACTCCTCTGTTAATCCCGCAGATGATTTTTTTAATTATGCGAATGGTGGATGGATAAAAAGCCATGCAATTCCTGCAGATGAAAGTTCATGGGGTATCGGCAATGTTGTGATTGAAGAAAATTTAAATCGCTTACGCAAAATAAACGAGGACGCGGCAAACGCAAATCCGGCACAAGGCAGCAGCGAACAAAAAATTGGCGATTTCTGGAAAACAGCAATGGATTCTTCTGCAATAGCACAACAGGGATTGAAACCACTACAACGCTATTTTTCAAAAATTGACAGCATTACAGACTTAAATGCCTTTGCAGCAGTTGATGCAGAACTTAATAAAATAGGGGTAAACACATTAGTGCGTTTTTATGTAACGCAGGATGATAAAAACAGTGATTCGATGATTGTAAAATTCAGGCAAAGCGGTTTGTTTTTGCCGGACAGAGAATTTTATTTCAAAAAAGATTCCACATCGCTGGCTATTGATAACGCTTATAAAAATTATATAAAAAATGTTTTGGTTATGAGCGGTGCTGCAGATTCTGTAACTGCGTTAGAGGAAGCAGATAAAATTTTTGCAATGGAAACGGAACTCGCAAAGTCGCATCGCCAAATTGAAGATTTGCGCAATCCGAATCTCAACTATAATAAAATGAAAAGCGAGGCTTTTTATAAGCTTGCGCCTTCTATGCATTTGGATGCTTTTATGAATACACAAGGTTCGCCATATCTTGATTCAATAATTGTGGGCCAACCCGATTATTATAAACAGCTGGAAAAAACAGTAAAAACTTTTAAGGTTGATGACTGGAAATTATTTTTAAAATTCAGACTTATAAATGAATATGCAAATCAATTACCTGATGCTTACGGCAGCGAACAATTTAATTTTTATAAACTGCTTTCTGGCGCGCAGGAACAACAGCCACGCTGGAAGCGCGTTTTAAGAAATGAGCAATATGTTATGGGTGAACTGCTTGGTCAGCAATTTGTAAAAAAGTATTTCGATTCTACGGCTAAAAAAAGATATGAAGATTTGGTTGAAGCGATACGCACATCATTAAAAAACCACATTGAAAATCTTGCATGGATGAGCGATACCACCAAACAAAAAGCGCTGATAAAATTGGCTGCGATAAAAAAGAAAGTTGGTTACCCTGATAAATGGAAAGATTACAGCAAACTGCAAATTGGCGTAGAAAGCTATGTGCAAAATATGATTAACGGAAATCTGTGGCACATGCAATACCAACTAAATAAACTGGGTACACCTGTTGACCGAACTGAATGGGGTATGACGCCGCAAACTTATAACGCACAATACGAACCATCAAACAATGAAATTACTTTGCCCGCAGCAATTTTTACGGTGCCGGGTTATACTGATGACCAGTTAGATGATGCGGTTGTATACGGTTATGCAGGTGCATCAACAATCGGCCATGAAATAACACACGGTTTCGATGATGAAGGAAGACAATTCGATGAAAAGGGAAATTTAAAAAACTGGTGGACAAAAGATGATGAACAGAAATTTAACCAGCGTGCGCAGGTTATGATTAACCAGTTTGGAAATTACGTAGTGGTTGACACTTTTAAAATAAACGGTAGGGCAAGCCTCGGCGAAAATATTGCTGACCTGGGCGGCATTGTGCTGGCCTGGGACGCATTTAAGCAAACAGATCAATATAAAAAACAACAGAAAATTGCAGGCTTAACACCGGCACAAAGATTTTTTTTAGGTTATGCTTTGGGTTGGATGGAAAGCGATCGCCCACAGGCATTACGCAGCCAGGTGCTCTCAGATGTGCATTCGCCTGCAAGGTTTCGTGTTAACGGCCCATTTAGCGATGTGGACGCGTTTTATCCAACCTTTAATGTAAAACAGGGTGATAAAATGTATTTGCCGGATAGCGCCAGGGTACGCATTTGGTAACCGCAATAAAATTATTTTAAAATGAAACTTCTATCGCCACAGCAAATTCATGAATGGGATGCTTTTACGATTGCCAACGAACCCATTGCTTCCATTGATTTGATGGAGCGTGCTGCTGAAGCCTGTACAGACTTTATTTTGCAAACAGATTTATATGGAAAATCTTTTAAAATATTTTGCGGCAAAGGTAACAATGGCGGTGATGGCCTTGCCATTGCAAGACAGTTGATAAACAAAGGAAATAATGTAAACACATATATAATTGAGTTTGGTGCAGTAGGCACTGTTGATTTTCAAATAAACCTGCAACGGCTGCACGAGGTTACAACAAATATTCATTTTATACAGTCAGAAAATTTTTTTCCTGAAATAAGAGATAATGATATTATTGTTGATGCTTTATACGGCTCGGGCTTAAACAGGCCGTTAAAAGATTTAAGCGCGGCTTTGGTAGAGCATATCAATAAATCATCCGGTAATACCATTTCGATTGATGTACCCAGCGGAATGTTTATTGATAAAAGTTCGCAGGATAATGCAATAATTAAAGCAAATACCACATTAACTTTTCAGTGTTTAAAATTGTGTTTTTTAGTTGCAGAAAATGCTGAATATAATGGCAGACTTAAAGTGTTGGATATCGGTTTGCATCCGCAGTTTTTAGAAACAGTTTCATCGTTATTACAAACCACTGAACAAAGAGACATTGACGAAATTTATAAACCGCGTAAATCATTTTCGCATAAGGGAACTTACGGACATGCTTTGGTAATTGCAGGCAACAAGGGAAAAATGGGTGCTGCGCTTTTAGCCGCAAATGCCTGTATAAAAACCGGCGCTGGCCTAACTACGTTAAACATACCCGAAACATATTTCAGTGTTGTACATACTTACCTGCCCGAGGCTATGTGCCAGGCAAGAGAAGAAGGTTTCGATTTTGAAAAGATAAATGCTGTTGGTATTGGACCAGGGTTAGGCACAAAACCGGCCATAACAGAATTACTGCAGAAGGTGTTACAACAGTTTAAAAGCACAACTGTAATTGATGCCGATGCTTTGAACATTATTGCTCAGAATAAATATTTATTAAACGAGATTAAAGAGAACAGCATACTCACGCCACATCCAAAAGAGTTTGAACGCTTGTTTGGTGAATTAAAAAATGATTTTGAAAGGATTGATATGGCGCTTGAAAGATCTGTTAAAAACAATCTTATAATTGTATTGAAAGGCAGGTACACATTTATTGCCTGTAAAGGCAAGGGCTGGTTTAATACTACAGGCAATGCAGGCCTTGCAAAAGGTGGCAGCGGCGATATTTTAACAGGTATTATAACTGCATTGATAGCGCAGAAATACGAACCGTTGCACGCGGCAATATTGGGTATTTACCTGCATGGGCTTGCTGCCGAATATGCCCTGGAGAAACAATCTATGGAAAGCATGACAGCCACTGATGTTATAGAAAATTTAGGCACAGCTTTTAATAATTTAAACAGGTAGCTTTATTAACCGCGATCTACTTTTTCATTAATTGGGGGTTATTAATTATTTCCCCTGATTGCTGGTCTTTCTTTTTTGAACGCAGATAGTTGATACTTACATTTAATTCGTACCCAATCAGCAGCATTAAAGAGTTTACAAAAATGAGAAGCATTATAATAAGCAGCGCACCTATCGATCCGTATACACGATTATAACTTGAAAAATTTTGCGCCCATATTGAGAAAAGCCATGTAGTTAAAACAATAAGAAAAGTTGCAAATACAGCACCCGGCGAAAGCAGTTTCCAGCGCTTATAAACTGAAGGCGCATATTTATAAATAAATGCAATAGAAAAAAGAAAAAGCATAATTACAATAAGCCATCGCAAAAGATCTATCCAGAAATTTCTTTCCGTGTTGTTTACGCCTAACCAGTTTAAAAAAGAGGTAAATAAACTTCCCTGGCCTAAACTTAGTAACATGGTAGCAATAATTAATAATATTAAAACCAAAGTAAGTTTAATGGCTCTTAATCGCCGATGCACAAAATTACGTTTCCGTTTCGTGATGAGCGATGCATCGAACGTGCGTATAATACCAAGCATAGCGTTTGATGAATAATATAATGCAAGTATAAAGCCTATTGAAAGCAATCCTGTTTTTGGTTTATTAAACAAATCGAGCATAGTTGTTAGAATAAGTGAACGGCTTTCTGTGTTGGGCATTACATCTTCGATAAACTTAAATAATTCGTCTTGTATATTTTTTGCAACAGGAAAGTATGGTATCAGCGTAAATAAAAATATGGCACCTGCCGGCAGCGCCATAATAAAATTAAATGCAATTGCGGCGGCCCGATCTCTTAAGCCGATACGCGTAACCTGCTTGCTAAAAAAACGTGCAACATCATAAATACATAAGCCGTCAAAACCAGGCAGTATTAATGTTTTGCTCCGCTTAATTAAAAATTTAAACGGTTGATGTGTTGCTATGAAATTTTCAAATTTCGTCAATGTAAAAGTCCCTTGTTTAAACTGTCTTTATGCATCCAGTTATTTAAGGCCTGCTGGTAAAGCCTGGCATATTTTTGATGTTCTGCAAAGTTATTTGTGAATTGATGATAACCGCTAAAATCGCTTTTAGCCACAAAAAATATATAATCAGTTTTTGGCGCGTTTAAAACTGCATCTATTGTTACAGGTTGCGGTGTACAAATTGGCCCCGGCGGCAGGCCCTTATTGATGTAAGTGTTGTAAGGCGATGGCATAGTGAGATAGCCATAATAAATTCTTTTTAAAGCAAAATTTTTTAAAGCAAATTTAATTGTTGGGTCTGCAGCCAAAGGCATGCCTTTATGTAACCTGTTTAAATAAACGCTGGCAATATTTTCCTTCTCATCATTTTTATTCGTTTCTTCTTCTACAATAGATGCCAGTGTATAAACCTGCCCGGGAGTTAAACTTAGTGCAGCAGCTTTTTGTTCGCGGTCATTGTTTTGCCAAAACTTTTCCTGCTCATCCTGCAAACGCTGTAAAATATTTTTTGTTGATGTGTTCCAGTTTAAAAAATAAGTATCGGGAATTACAATTGTCATTAAAGTATTCGTATCGATGCCAAAGGTTGACAGCGAATCGTTGTTTAAAAGAAATTGCAATGCACTTAATGAATCTGTCGAAAAATTTTTACCGATAATTCTTGCCAAATCTTCTGCTACCCGAATTTTTTTAATTGTTAATCGCACAGCGCTTTGACGATTATTTCTTAAAGTGCGCACAAACGAGAAAATACTTTCTCCTTTTTTTATTTCAAAGCGGCCGGGTTTTACATGCTGCCATGCTTTTGCTTGTTTAGCTAAAAAATTAAATATTGCCGGGCTGCGAATAATGTTGCCGGTATCAAGCTGAAACATAATTTGCTGTTGCGCCGGAGGAGAACTTCTCACAAACACATAACGCGATGCATTATCAAATTTTGTTGCGGGCGCAAAAACTATCCATGAAAATCCAGCAATCATAATCAAAATAACAATGGCAACTATGCCAATAACTTTTTTCATTGCTCAGCAAAATTAAGCGCATCATTTAAATCAGCGCTTACGATTCTTCTATTACTATAGCCGGCAAAAAACTTTGTTTGTTTTATTCTTATTTTTTCGGTTGAGCAATAATGACCATCTCTTTAAAACTGGGTAACAGTACATTATATATTCAGATTTAACAAAGCTCTTACACGAAACATTCTCACTTGTTGCAAAAGCAGATTTTGCTTTGCATTCTAAACAATTTTTTACAATGAAAAAAATCGTGTTCATTACCCTGCTTTGCATTTCTGTTGCTACAATCGCTGTAACAAGCGGTCATTCTCAACAAAGTAGTATTGCTTCTGCTGGCTTTTCCAACATGGCAGATACTACACCTAAAACGCATCATGTTATGGTAAAGAAGGCTGCGCATAATAACACGACGCACAAAACCTCTACGAAAACAAAATCAAAAACACTTAAATCAAAAAAACCGGCTAAGGATAGCACAACAAAAAAATAGCAGTTCACTGAAAAATAAATTTTTACGGTTGCCTATGGCAACCTTTTTTATTTTATAATATTCAACAATAAAAGCCGCTCATCAAAAAAAAATAGCATTAACTTTCTTTTTACGAAATCAATCGTATATTGCTTCCATTAAGTTATGTATATGAAAGTTTTAAAACCTACAGATAGCGAGCTTGAAATACTACAGGTTTTGTGGGAAAAGGGTGATGCAACTGTGCGTGAAGTGCACGAGCAGCTTGCTGAAACAAAAGATTGCGGCTATACTACAACACTTAAGCTAATGCAGATTATGTTTGAAAAGGGTTTGGTATTACGTGATGACAGCAACCGCACACACGTATATAAGCCAAACATTAGCCGCGACAAAACACAAAAGCAAATGCTGAATAAAATGGTAGATGCATTATTTAGCGGATCACATACACAGCTTGTAATGCAGGCGTTGGGCTCGCACACACCAAACCGGCAGGAGCTTGAAAGTATTCAGCAGCTATTGGATAGTTATAAATAATAAATTTAAGGCCCAACAAATAATAAACTAAGTGCAAACAATTTTACAATCTGGTTTTTTGCAAGCTTTGGCTTATGCTTTATTAAACAGCATTTGGCAAATGGGAATTTTATGGCTTGCGGTTGTATTAATTCTACGCATATTTAAATTATCCTCTTCGCAAAAATTTACGGTTGCTTTTTCTGCACAGGTGGCTGGCTTTATCATTTTTATTTTCACATTGCTTGGTAATTATAACGATGAAAAGCTTTTGCAGGTGTTTAGTGTACCCAATATAAACTATGTAAATAGTACCTCTGGTTTCTTAAATTATGCAATGCCTTTTATTGCCATTCTTTATTTGATCTTTTTTGGGTGGCATATTATAAAATTTGTTTTCAGTTACCGGCTTACAAAAAACCTGCGCAATAATCACCTGGTAAAGATGCCAGCCGCAAACAGAATTTTTGTTGAAGAATTAACCGCGCTTTTTTCTTTACACAAGAAAGTAAAAATCTATATTTCCAAAACTATAAAGTGCCCGCTTACGGTAGGTTTTTTTAAGCCTTTAATTTTGATACCGCTTGCAGCGGTGAATTATCTTACCAAAGAGCAAATGGAAGCTGTTATTCTGCATGAACTGGCGCATATAAAGCGCGCAGATTATCTTCTTTATTTGCTGCAATGCGTAATTGAGAAAGTATTTTTCTTCAACGTTTTTTCAAGAATGCTCAATAACATTATTGAACGGGAAAGAGAGAATGCCTGTGATGATTGGGTGCTTCAGTTTAAATATAATTCTTATCATTATGCTGAAGCGCTGCTTAAACTTGGAAAACTTCAAACATCATCCCTGGCTATGGCTGCTTCCGGCAAAAAAGAGAATATGCTTTTGTACAGGATAAAACGCCTCGTGCATAAAACGGAAAAAAATAATTTTTATGAATGTTCCGTTTTGCGCTTTAGTTTTCTTACACTGGTAATTGCCATGTGCCTGTTAGTGTCTATTTCTACAAAAACGCCTGAAATTGTCACCAGTTTAAATAAACCGGTTGCCAATGTAACCGAAAGCAGGTTTAATAAAACGTTTAAAGTTTCCGGCAAGCCTTCTTCTCCAACGCAATTACAATCCAACAAAAAAATTATTGCTGATAATTTAGTAAATGAAGAAAGGTCTTCAACTGTTTCCAGGCCGAAAAAAGATATTGCCACTGAAAAAAAGTCTGATGATACACAACAGGCTGAAGCTTCTGAATACGCACAAACAATTAATCCATATTTAATTAACGTTAACCAGCCTCAGCCACTGGATACAGCAGGCCAGCTTTCTTACGCTTCTGCTTTGAACAAGCAACTGGTATTAAATAAGGACGCTTATAAGAAAGTTGTATCCTATCAGAACTTTAAGCAACTTGAAACAATGCTTGCTTTAACCGGTGATTCAATTACAGTAACGGAAGACACTCACTCAAAGGATAGTTACCGCAAGCTTATTACAATTGAAACCATTGATAAGAACGGCAATAAAAATATCTATAAAGTAATAGTTGAATTATACCAGTAATTTGGTTTATACAATAAGCATTGCATCTCCATAACTAAAAAATCTGTACTTATCTTTTATCGCTTTCTTGTAGGCTTCCATAATAAGATCGTACCCTGCAAAAGCGCAAGCCATAATTAAAAGACTTGTTTTTGGCAAATGAAAATTTGTAACCAGGCTATCAGCCACATTGAATTTGTACGGTGGATGAATAAAAATATTTGTCCAGCCTTCGCTTGGCTTTAAAAGTTTTTGTGCTGTAAAACTTGTTTCCATACCACGCATGGTAGTGGTACCGATTGAACAAACGCGGTGCTCGGTTTCTTTTGCTTTATTTACTATTGCGCAACACTCTTCGTCTATCTGGTAGTATTCCGCATCCATTTTATGCTTACTGAGATCTTCTACTTCAATTGGCCTGAAATGTACCGAGACCCGTGTGCAGCGTTAATTCAGCAAAGCGAATCCCCTTAATTTCACATCGCTTAATAAGTTCTTTGCTAAAATGAAATCCTGCAGTTGGTGCGGCAACAGCGCCTTCATGTTTTGCATAAACAGTTTGGTAACGTTCTTTATCTTCTTCGTCAGGTTTACGCTTTATATATTTAGGCAACGGAGTTTCGCCTAAAAATTCCAGCATATTTCTAAAACTGGTTTCATCGTTATCCCATAAAAAGCGAATGGTTCTTCCACGGCTGGTAGTATTATCAATAACTTCTGCAACCAGTTCGTCATTTTCACCAAAATATAATTTATTACCTACACGAATTTTCCTGGCGGGGTCAACAATTACATCCCATAACCGGTTAGGTTTATTTAATTCACGTAATAAAAAAACCTCAATCCTGGCGCCGGTTTTCTCTTTCCGGCCATACATGCGGGCCGGAAAAACCTTTGTATTGTTTACCACAAAAACATCCTTATCATCAAAATAATCCAGAATGTCTTTAAAATTTTTGTTTTCTATTTGCCCTGTTTTGCGGTGAACAACCATCATGCGGCTGTCTTCGCGGCGTTTTGTAGGTGTTTGTGCAATAAGATTTAGTGGAAGGTCAAAACGGAATTGTGAAAGTTTCATGTGTTAAATGCTGATTTAATATGCCACATTCAACCCGCCTCCGCCTTACGGGGCGGTTGCAATGTAACCTTGAGAAAAATTAAGCGTGCAAAGCTAATTTAAAAAAATTCATTACGCATTAAAAGTTTCTTATTTAGAAAATAAAATAATTTTTGATTGATAAGCCGCCTTTTTATTTTGGGCTGAAAAGCTAATTTCGATTAAAAGCAAGTTGAATAATCTCAGATTTAATGCTCCAGATTAATTATCCCGTTTATAATTTCCGTATAAAAAAAGAAAAGAATAAAGAATTAATTTTTGATGAAGTGCGCCTGCAATGGATTACGCTTACACCAGAAGAATGGATACGGCAAAATTTTTTACAGTACCTGATACAGGTAAAAAATTATCCTAAAAGTTTACTATCAATTGAAAAAATTCTGCAGCTTGGAGAACTTAGAAAACGCTGTGATATTATTGTATATAAAAATAATTTTCCCTGGATGATAGTGGAATGCAAAGAAATGAATGTTGATTTGAAAGTACCGGTACTGGAGCAAATACTCCGTTATAATATTGCCGTGCCTGTAAAATATCTGGTTCTTACAAACGGAAGAAAAACGATTGCATTTGAACGCTCATCCAATGGCATAACAGAAATAAACGAATTACCGTTATTCCAATATTAATTTCCGCAATCACACACATACCTGCAGCATTTTTCAATTCATTTAATAACAGTTTATTTAACAAGTTTCTTTATCATTCTTATATACATTTACGCATACTATAATAATTCGTTACATGAAAAAAATAATCTTCTTAGTTCTTTTATCTTTTTGCATTATGAATGTGCATGCACAAAACCCGATTTACTATTTATTGATTGGAACTTATACTGATGGCGGCTCACCAGATGGTATACATGTGTATCGTTTTAATCCAAATAAGGCGGAAGTAACTTTTGTAAGCAAAACAAGCGGCGTTGAAAATCCTTCATGGCTTTGCATTTCAAAAGATGGAAAATTTGTTTACAGTGTAAATGAAAACAGTGGCGATAAACCCGGAGAAGCGAGTGCCTTTGCGTTCGATAAAAAGAAAGGAGCGTTAACATTTTTAAATAAACAACCTACAGATGGTTTGGCACCTGCCTCAATTGTGGTTGATGAATCAGGAAAGAATGTAATTACTGCAAATTATAGTGGGGGAAATATTACAGTTTTTAAAACAAATGCTGATGGCAGTTTACAACCGCACGTGCAGGTACTTGCGCATGATGGTTATGGTGTAAATGTGCAGCGCCAGGAGATGCCGCACCCGCACCAGGTTGTTTTTTCTCCGGACCAGAAATATGTATTTGCACCTGATCTTGGTAATGACAGGTTATATCAATACAATTTTAATGGCACTGATGCGGCCAATGTTTTAACAGTGGGCGATTCTGCTTTTTATACAGTTGATGATGGTTTTGGCCCGCGCCATTTTGTTTTTAGTCCAAATGGGAAGAATGCTTATTTATTAAATGAACTTTCAGGCCAAATAATAGTTTATAATTATTCAAACGGAAAACTTAACCCGGTGCAAACAATAGCGTCAACTACTGCGGGTGATAAAAATGACAGGGGAAGTGCAGAAATTGTTATATCACCCAACGGAAAATTTTTATACGCTTCAAACCGTGGCGTTGCCAATGATATTTCTTTGTTTAAAGTACAAACAGATGGCACGTTGCTTGAAAATGGGCACCAGGCGGTTAATGCCAACCCGCGCAGTATTATGGTTGATCCAACAGGCCGTTTTCTATTAGCAGCAAGTCAAAATAATAATACTATACAGGTATTTGTAATTAATAAAAATTATGGATTGTTAGAAAACGGGAGTACATTAATTTCTGATATTCAAAAGCCTGTTTGTATGCAAATGGTGCCGGTGAATTAATAAGTTTCTAAAATAGTGTTTGAATTCCATTGGTAATTCTAAACTCATGTTGCAGTAACCACTTTTTTCGCCATAAGCCACCGGCATAACCGGTTAAACTTTTATCGCTGCCAATAACACGATGGCACGGAATTATAATGCCGATTTTATTTTTACCATTGGTTGCTGCTACGGCACGTACAGCTTTTTCATCACCCACATTGCGGCTTAATTCAAGATAAGAAATTGTTTTGCCGAAGGGAATCTGCAATAATTCGCCCCAAACTTTTAATTGAAAATAAGTGCCGGGCTGATGAACCGGGATATCAAACACTCTTCTTTTGCCGCTAAAAAATTCTATCAGTTGTTCTGTGCATTGATGCATTACTTCGCTTACGCCCGGCTCGCCGTGTATAACTTGTTCGGGTTTATCTATAAAACTTAATTCAGCAATATAATGTTCGGTGCCTGCTATTTTAAGCATGCCAATCGGGCTTTGATAATATGTGTAATAAAGTTCGTTCATTATTTCCGGTTTCCAGTTTCCGGTTTTCAGTTTTTCAATTGCTTACATCGTATTTCGTAACTCATACTTCGATTCACCCAATCTTCAATCCATTGGAAACTTTTCTTTCCGGTTGTAATAAAACAACATTGTTCTCTTCATTATAAATGCCAAGCACAAGACATTCACTAAAAAAATTTGCGATTTGTTTTACAGGAAAATTCATAACAGCAATAACCTGTTTATTCAGCAAAACATCTTTTGTATAAAAATGTGTAACCTGTACAGATGATTTTTTAGTTCCGAGCGCACCAAAATCAATTGTTAGCTGGTAAGCAGGTTTCTTTGCTTTGGGAAAATCATTTACCTCAATAACAGTTCCGCAGCGTATATCAATTTTTTCAAAATCCTGCCAGCTTATCATACATTTTTTTTATACTGATTTTTATTTCAATTTGCACGTTTTGTGAAACGATTGTAATTTATAAACAAATTTTAAAAATTATAAAAATGAAAAGAAATGCAACTGCCGTTTGGAACGGCTCCGGCAAAGAAGGAAAAGGAACAGTAAGTTCTCAGAGCGGAGTTTTGAAAGATACACAGTATTCTTATAAATCAAGGTTTGAAGAAGGACCGGGCACAAATCCTGAAGAATTAGTTGCTGCTGCACATGCCGGCTGCTTTACTATGAAATTAAGTTTTGTTTTGGGTGAAGCCGGGTTTACGCCGGATAAGCTTGAAACAACTTCTGCCATAAATTTCGAAAATGGCGTGCTTACAGAATCGCATCTTACTGTAACAGGAAAAGTGCCTGGAATAAGCGCAGAAAAATTTGATGAATGCGTAAAAAATGCAGAACAAAACTGCCCGATAAGCAAAGCGCTGAACATGAAAATTACATCTGAAGCGAAACTGGAAGAATAAGCTTTAATAATTTTATGAATAAAGGAAGGGGCCACTAATTCGTGCCCTTTTTATTTATTCAAAATTGTAACAAGCTGCAGCAATTCATTACGCTTATACATTTTTTCAGGCGAATCAAAACAGCAGGCGAGTTCCTGCAGTAAAACCTGTATAACTTTTATTGCAGATAAGGGTTTAAAGTGCGAAGATGTTGGCGGAACATTTATCCGTTTAAAATAATTTTCAACGTCTTTATGTGTAAACGGCTGGCCTGTAGTTGCATCTACATAAAAATGAATTTTCTTTTGTGGGTTGCCGCTGTATGTAACCGAATCGTAATCATCATTAAAAAATGCAAGCACAAATTGGCGTGGAATGTTGATTGCTTTAACCGGCATTGCCAGCAGTTCACTTAGCACTAAATATAAGATCCCGTTAGATAGCGTATTTCCTTTTCTTGACTGTAAAACTTTATGAATAAAGAAATCATCAGGGTTTGTATAACCCACTTCAGCGCCTTTTAAATTGTAATAATTATATACGATGCTTGAAATTACGTTTGCCTGTTCGAGCGGCGTAAGAAAACTATTCAGCTCAAGCCAAACATTGCGGCGTATTTTTTCTATTTCCTGTATTACAGGCGAGGTTTGCAAATCGGGATATTGAAATCTTGCAACGAGTAAAGCGCCAAACAACAAATCATGATACGCGCTGTTTTTCCATTCTGTTAGATCATTTACAAGATCAGTAAAATGCAGGCGATGAATGATCATTTCAATTCTTTCCTGTACCGCTTCACTTATGGTATTCTCCCATAAATTTTCAAGGTTTGGAATAATTACTTTACCATAATCAACGATACGGCTGCTCACCGTTGAAAACACTTCTTCATCCGGATCATCAATCAGGTTTAATAAAGCAGTAATCTCAGAGTTTGCACGCATAATCATACACAAGCTAATTACATTTTGCTTTAAACTGAATTAAAAAGTTATCACATGATGTTAATATTTAACGCTGTTTTTATACGTTAAATTGTTTACAGAAACATGTTGTTTATATATACGAAAGAGCTAGGCTTTTCGCCGCTTTGCTGAAGATTTTTTTGGAGGATTTGCTTTTATTTCTTCAATTATCTGCTTAGCCTCTTCTACGGTTAATTCAGCGGCACGTTGCTGTTGCTCTTTTGTGAGTTTATAATTGCGCAGCCCCTGTTTAATGTACGGGCCATACGGACCCTTTAAAACCTGGATTTTTTCTTTATCGAATACTGTTATTGTACGCTCATCTTTTGCCTTACGTTTTTCTTCAATTATGGGTACTGCTTCTTCAAGTGTTATGCTGTATGGATCGTATTCTTTGCTAAGTGAATAAAACTTTTTATTGTGTGCGATAAACGGCCCAAACCGCCCAATGCTCACTGTTACATCCTCACTCTCAAATTTACCAATATTGCGCGGCAACTTAAAAAGCTCCATAGCTTCTTCCAACGCTATTGTTTCTATGCTTTGGTTCGATTTAAGCTTCGCAAATTTTGGCTTTTCTTCGTCGTTTACTTCACCAATCTGCACCATTGGGCCATAACGCCCCATGCGTGCCAAAACTTTTTTCCCTGTTGCAGCATCTATGCCCAATTCTCTTTCACCTTTTGCACGCTCGGCTTTTTCAAGTGTGTTATCTACGTCTGCCTTAAAAGGTTTATAGAAACCATCAATTATTTTTGTCCAGTCTTTTTTGCCGTTTGCAATTTCATCAAACTCTTCTTCAATTTTAGCTGTAAAGCCATAATCCATTACATCAGTAAAATATTCTTTTAAAAAATCTGTAACCACAAGGCCCAAATCTGTGGGGAATAACTTTGATCGCTCCGCACCGGTTGTTTCCTGTTCAGTTATCTTTTTTATCTGGTCGTTTTGTAAAACAATTATTCTGAAATCTCTTTGAACACCATCTTTATCTCTTTTTTCAACATACCCTCTTTTCAAAACTGTACTAATCGTTGGTGCATATGTTGATGGCCGCCCGATGCCAAGTTCTTCCAGTTTCTTTACAAGTGATGCTTCGGTATAACGTGGCAGAGGCCTTGTAAAACGCTCAATCGCTTTAAGCTCATTCAATACCAAACCTTGATTTACACTTAAAGGCGGCAGCATTCCTTCTGCGTTGTCTTCAGCCATTTCGTCTTCATCTTTATCTTCAATATATACCTTTAAAAACCCGTCGAATTTTAAAACTTCACCCTGCGCCGTTAATTCTTCTTTGTTGGTTGAAATGAAAATCCTGGCAATTGTTTTTTCCAATTCAGCATCAGCCATCTGGCTGGCAATCGTACGTTTCCAAATTAATTCATACAAACGTTTCGTATCCGGATCGTCAACGTTTATTGTTTCCATATAAGTAGGCCGGATTGCTTCGTGTGCTTCCTGCGCACTTTCGTTTTTATTCTTGAATTTACGCTGTTGTGCATATTTATTGCCATATTGTTTGCCTACGTACGATTCAATGTCCTGCAAAGCTGTATCACTCAAATTCACACTATCGGTACGCATATAAGTTATGTTACCGCTTTCATATAATTTTTGTGCGAGCAACATGGTTTTACTTACACTATATCCAAGTTTGCGGCTCGCCTCCTGCTGTAAAGTGGAAGTTGTAAAAGGTGCCGGCGGAGATTTTTTTGCAGGCTTAACCTGTATGTCTGTAACTGTATAGGTTGCACCTTTACAGCCTGATAAAAAAGTTTCTGCATCTTCTGCTGTTTTACGTTTACTGCCTTCTGCCTTAAAACTTACACTACGTTTATTAATATCCTGTGCAGTAAAGTTTGCCTCAATTTTAAAGTTACTTGTTGCGGTGAACGCATTAATTTCTCTTTCTCTTTCAACAATCAAACGCACGGCAACACTTTGCACACGGCCTGCACTTAAAGAATTGCGCATGCTTATTTTACGCCATAATACCGGGCTAATTTCAAAGCCTACAATCCTGTCGAGAATGCGGCGAGCCTGTTGCGCATCAACCAGATTCATATCAACTGTACGTGGGTTTTTTACAGCATTTTGTATTGCAGGTTTTGTTATTTCATGAAAAACGATACGTTTTGTTTTTAATGGATCCAGGCCAAGCACTTCACACAAATGCCAGCTGATGGCTTCACCTTCCCTGTCCTCATCCGTTGCCAGCCAAACTTCTTCAGATTTTTTTGAAAGCTGCTTTAATTCTTTTACCAGTTTTTGTTTGTCAGCAGGAATTATATAACGTGGTGCATAGTTTTTTTTAATATCAATACCCATATCATCCTTATCAAGATCACGAATATGCCCGTAACTGCTTTTTACCTCAAAGTCATCACCAAGTATCTTTTCTATCGTTTTAGCTTTCGCCGGGCTCTCTACTATTAATAAATTTTTTGCCATAGTGTTTATATCAACCTGGTTAGCATAAAGATTATTTATTTCTAACAGGTATTTCCGATAGCTGCAATATTAAACAAACAAATTAGAACTGCAGGCGGATTAAGTTTCCGCAAAAAATATAAGGATTGCACTTAATTAAAAAATAATACGCGTGTTAAAAATTCATTTGTTCAAAAAAAAATTAAACGATCGTTTAATTTTTGGTTTTACATTTGCGCCTTCAAATTTGCGTGTTGGTTAAGTGTGTTGAGTTTTTTTGTACGGCAATTAAGTTTATGAGCAAACAATTGTGGGGTGTTTTGATATTATTAGCTTTTTTTACATCAGTAAAAGCACAGGACAGAGATTCGTTGCTTTCTGAAGCTAACCTTGAAGCATGCGTTCAGTATGCACTTTCGCATCAGCCTGCCTTGCAGCAATCGCTTCTCGATCAGCAGATAGTTAATACGGAAATAAAAGCAAGATTGGCAGACTGGTATCCGCAGGTAAACCTGGATTATGCAATACAGCATTATTTTAAAACCCCAGCCGCGGCAACAACTACATTAACCGCTCAGAATTTTTCCACGGCTTATTTTTCGTTGAATCAAAATATATTTAATCCTGACGTTTTACTCGCCAGTAAAACAGCGGGCAATGTGCGATTACAATCAAAACAGCTTACAGAAAACGATAAAATTTATTTGGTGCTTAATGTAAGCAAAGCCTTTTATGATGTTTTACTTTCTCAACAACAGATTGATTTGGTTGAACAGGATATTGCGAGATTGGAAAGAAGTGTAAAAGATGCATACAATCAATATAAGGCCGGTGTGGTAGATAAAACAGATTATAAACGCGCACAGATTGCTTTAAACAATGCACAGGCGGAAAAGAAACAATATCAGGAAGCATTTACTGCAAGATTGTCTGTACTGAAATTATTGATGGGGTATCCGCAGCAGTCTTCGTTTAATCTTACATACGACAGTCTTAAACAACAAAGCGAAATTTATATTGATACTTTGCAGCAGGTTAATTATTCAAACCGTATAGAATACAGAATTTTAGAAACACAACGCAGTTTATTACAGGCCAACCTGAAATATTATAAGTGGAGTTATCTTCCGTCCCTTTCTGCTTTTGCAAATTATAATCTTGTGTATGCAAATGATAACTTTTCAAAATTGTATTCACATGATTATCCTTCATCGTATGCGGGCCTTACCTTAAGCTTTCCCATTTTCCAGGGTGGAAGACGCACATGGCAAGTGCGTGGCGCCAACCTGCAGTTAGACAGGTTGCAATACAGTTTTATTTCACTGCGTGATTCGATTCAATCAGAATATACACAGGCTCTTTCAACATATAAATCTTATTTAAATGATTATTATGTACAGCACGAAAACCTTGATCTTGCAAACGATGTTTACAATACAATTTACTTACAATATAAGGCCGGTGTTAAAACATATCTTGATGTAATAATATCTGAAAGCGATTTACGCACAACCCAGGTAAATTATTTAAACGCATTATACCAGGTTTTAAGCAGCAAGCTGGATGTAGAAAAAGCATTGGGCACATTAACATACTAAACATGAAAAACTTTTTACAAATACTTTTATTAATACTGATAGTTGCGGTGGCAGCATCTTGCGGTAAAAACAATAATCAGCAACAACAGGCACCTCCGCCGGTTGCTGTAGATGTTGATACGGTACGCGCCTCGTCCGCAACTTACTACGATGAATATCCTGCAACCATAAATGCGCTTAACCAGGTTGATTTGCATGCGCAGGTTAGCGGTTATATAACCGGTATATATTTTAAGGACGGCCAATTTGTAAAAAAAGGCCAGAAGTTATATTCAATAGATCAACAGCAATATGCAGGTGCATATGAGCAAGCAGTGGCAAATTTAAACGTGTCAAAAGCCAATCTTATTAAAGCGCAAAAAAATGCAGATCGTTATTTGGAGCTGCAAAAAAATGATGCCATCGCGTCGCAAACAGTAGATAATGCGTTAGCAGATTTGGAAGCTGCGAAAATGCAGGTGAATGCAGCGCAGGCAAACGTTAGTTCTGTTCAAACCAATGTAAGATATGCAACCATTTATGCTCCTTTAAGTGGAACGATTGGAATATCGCAGGTCAAAATTGGTTCTGCAGTTTCACCAGGCGCTATAGTGTTAAATACAATCTCGCAGAACAATCCTTTGGCAATCGATTTTGCAGTTGATGAAAAACAAATTCCACGGTTTACAAAATTGCAGGCAGAAGGTACTAAACCCGCAGATTCTGTATTTACTATTTCATTGCCTGATGGAAGCATTTATAATCAACCGGGAAAAATAAGTTTATTGGATCGTGCAGTTGACCCGCAAACCGGAACCATTCGCGCAAGGCTTGAATTTTCAAACCCGCAGGAGATTTTAAAACCCGGTATGACGTGCAATGTGCGCATAAAAACCAGCGATGCCAACGCGATTACTATTCCATCAAAAGCAATAACTGAACAGATGGGCGAATACTTTGTTTTTGTTGTAAGCGATAGTAATAAAGTTGCACAAACAAAAATTGTTCCCGGCATTCGCATTAACGAGAATACAGTAGTAAGAGATGGCTTATCAGCAAATCAATTAATTGTTACTGATGGAATTCAAAAATTAAAAGAAGGTGCCGTAGTTTCTTTGCCATCAGATTCAACAAAAAATAAAAATGCGACAGGCGCAAAATAAGAGTTATAAAATAACAAGTAAAAAGTGCGAAAGACTGATTACTGATTCTCAATTCCTAATTACAAACCCCTGAATTAAGAATGATTGCAGATACATTTATAAGAAGACCTGTTACCGCAATAGTTGTTTCAATAGTAATTGTATTGGTGGGCATGCTGGCAATTACCAATCTGCCTATCAGCCAGTATCCTGATATCACACCTCCGCAGGTACAGATAAGTACATCATTTACCGGTGCCGATGCACAAACCGTAGAACAAACTGTAACTACACCAATTGAAACGCAGGTAAATGGCTCTCCGGGTATGACCTATTTGCAAAGTAACAGTACCAGCGACGGACGCACCACTATTAATGCATACTTTGAGGTTGGCACAGACCCTAATATTGCAACGCTTGATGTACAAAACCGTGTAAGTATTGCAGAGCCGCGTTTGCCCGACCTGGTAAAAAATATTGGTATTACTGTACGCAAAAGAAATCCAAGCATATTAATGCTGGTTGCTATTTATTCGCCCAATGGCACCCACAGTGTTCCGTTTCTTGATAACTATACAAACATTTATATAAGAGATGCGCTTTTACGTGTAGCTGGTGTGGGCGATATTTTTACACGTGCAGATGATTTTAGTATGCGTGTTTGGCTGCAGCCTGATAAACTTGCGCAGCTTGGCTTAACACCAGCCGATATTACTGCCGCATTGCAGCAACAAAATTTACAAATTGCTGCAGGCTCTGTTGGTGCTCCGCCGCAAAACAGCAGCCAGTCTTTTGAATATACCGTACTTACCAACAGCAGGCTAAGTACTGAAGATGAGTTTAGAAATGTGATTGTTCGCAGCAATCCATCAACCGGTGCAATTGTTTATTTAAAAGATGTGGCCAGAGTACAGCTTGGCAAGTTTAGTTATGCAAGTAATTCTTTTGTTGACAGGCAGCGTGCATCTTACCTGCTTATTTACCAGGCGCCGGGCAGTAATGCTATCGAGGTGGCAGACGGTATCAGCAGGCAAATGGAAGTATTAAAAAAATCTTTTCCAAAAGACGTTAATTATATTGTTCCGTTTGAGTCTGTTTCTGTAGTAAGAGTTTCAATTAATGAAGTAGTTCATACATTACTTATTGCGCTGTTACTGGTAACACTGGTTGTATTTTTATTTCTTCAAAACTGGCGTGCAACATTAATTCCCGTGCTTGCTATACCGGTTTCCATTATCGGCACATTTGCATTTTTTATTCCGCTTGGCTTTACCATTAATACACTTACCATGTTTGGTTTTGTGCTGGCAATTGGTATTGTGGTTGATGATGCGATTGTAGTGGTAGAAGCGGTTCAGCATTACATCGATAACCAAAAACTTTCACCTAAAGAAGCTACACAAAAAGCGATGCAGGACATATCGGGACCTGTTGTGGCGATAGCCCTTATTCTTGCGGCGGTATTTATACCGGTTGGTTTTGTGCCCGGTATTGTGGGCAGATTATACCAGCAGTTTGCTATTACAATTGCTATTTCAGTTTTAATATCTGCATTTGTAGCATTGTCTTTAACGCCGGCTTTGTGTTCAATTCTTTTAAAGCCACACGATCAAACGCGAAAACCAAAAGGAATTTTTGAAAGATTTTTTAATGGATTTAATACAAGGTTTGAAAGTTTTACCAATCGTTATTCAAGATGGGTAAATCAAACAATTAAATATGCACGGTATGTAATCATACTATTAATCTGCATTTTTGTTGGAACATTTTTTCTTTTCAAATCCAAACAAACAGCGTTTATTCCGCAGGAAGATGAAGGCCGTTTGTATATCACGTATGAATTACCGGAAGCTGCATCAACTTCCCGAAGTCTTAGTGTTTTAGACAGCATGATGCGGATTGTTAGTTCAACACCTGGTGTAGCGCATTTTGCAGCCCTCGGTGGTTTAAACGTAGTTACGTTTGCTACAAAAAGCAACAGTGGCACCATCTTTACGCAGTTAAAACCCTGGGGCGAACGAAAAGATAAAAACAAACAGTTAGATGCCATCATTGCATCATTACAAAAACAATTTGCAACCATTAAAGAAGCAAACGTTGTGGTAATCCGGCCGCCGGCAATACCTGGCCTTGGCGCAACGGGTGGTTTTACCTTCGAGTTACAGCAACAAGAAAGCACTGACAGTATAAAAGCTTTTGAGAAAGTAGTGCAGGGTTTTGTGGGCGCTATAAATCAGCGCCCGGAAATAAGCCGCGCCTTTTCATTCTTTACCGCAAAAACGCCTGGCTACCGTGTAACGGTTGATCGTGAGAAATGTGAAAAGCTCGGTATTAATCTTGGCGAGGTTTATTCAACACTGGCTACTTATTTAGGCAGCAGCTATGTAAACGATTTTACAATTTACGGAAGAAATTTCCGTGTGGTTGCACAGGCTGATACTGCATACAGAAAAGATATACATGATATAGGCGCTTACTACGTTAGAAATAATGCAGGCAGTATGGTTCCGCTGAGCACATTAATATCTTACACAAGCATAGAAAGCCCGCCGTTGGTTTCGCATTTTAATTTATTCAGAACAGCAGAAATAAATGGCAGTGCCGGCGAAGGTTTTAGCAGTGGCGATGCAATTAACGCGTTAAAAGAAACCGCGGATAAAGTTTTACCGGATGGGTATGGCTATGAATTTGGTGGTTTAACAAGGGAAGAAGTAAATGCAGGTAATAAATCAACTATGATATTTGCGCTTTCCATTGTATTTGTGTTTTTATTTCTTGCTGCATTGTACGAAAGCTGGAGTGTACCTTTTTCCGTATTATTAGCGGTTCCACTGGGTGCGTTTGGAGCCATTGTAGCCTTAACGTTTTTGCCTGATTTATCAGACAACGTGTATGCGCAAATTGGTTTAATAACATTAATTGGTCTTGCTGCAAAGAATGCTATTCTTATAGTTGAGTTTGCAAAAGAAAGAGTTGATAAAGGCATGGATATTTTACAATCAACTATTGAAGCGGTTAAGCTTCGGTTACGCCCCATTTTAATGACATCACTTGCTTTTATTTTTGGTGTGGCACCGCTTGCATTTGCTACAGGCGCGGGTGCGCAGGCACGCTCAACTATAGGCTGGACAGTTTTAGGTGGAATGTTTTTTGCAACACTGCTTGGTATTTTTATAATACCCGTGCTCTTTGTATTAATAACAAGAGTTGCTTTTAGAAAGAGAAGAAAAAATAAAGAAGCACAAACAGCTTAGCTGTTTTAAATTTATAATTTTATATAAGTTGATTACAATAACACGTTATAACTTATATACTGTTTATACTTTGTTGTTAATATAAAAGCCAGAACAAATTTCGATATGCGGATACCACTTGTACGAAAACAACTGAAAATCTATCCTGATCTCACACGCGTAATAGCACGTTTTTTTTATAATGGAGAAGACCGGGCAAGAAACGTTATTCAGTCTGTAATGCAAATGAGTGACGAAGATGTAGAAGAAGCGCTAACGTCTATTTTAAGAGAATTTGCAAGAAGACACAGAAACATTACCCGTGTGTTCGAAAAGAATTGTGACGCCGTAACTAATATTCTCACATCGCTTAATTTAAAAAAAGAAGAACTTTCATTAAGCCGTAAAATGCTTATTGGCTCATACTTCACGCATGAATATTCTATCGAATCAGCAGCATTTTTTAATCCTTCTATCGTAGAAGATCCGGATCAATCTGATTTGCATGAAGGGGAAAAAAGAGTAATACTCAGCTTTAGAGCTGTTGGCGAGGGGCATATTTCTTCTATTACTTTTAGAAGAGCGGTTCTGGACATAGATAATAATGTTTTATTATCGAGCCCCGGTATTTTAATTAATGAAGCGGATATTATTCGAAATGCTATTTATAAAAAAGATGTTTTTGCGAGGGCCGAATCGCTTGATGCTATAAGTACAGACCTAATAAAAGCACTACAGGATAAGTTACCTGAAAACTTTGATTACAGTACCCTGAAAAAAACAGTGAATGCCTTAAAGCAAGATGCCAGCGATGAATGGAAAACTGGCCTCGAACGTGTTTTATGGCTGGCAGATTCTTATCATTATATCCATTTCTCAATGGATACAGATTTATCAGCCAGGGTAATTTTTCCAATTTCTGAATTTGAAATTAAGGGTGTTGAAGATGCGCGTTTTGTTCAGTTTAAAGATAATGGCAGTTGCATTTATTATGCAACTTATACAGCGTATGACGGATTAAATATTCAACCCAAACTTTTGGAAACGAAAAATTTCTACGATTTTAAAGTAATGCCTTTGTATGGAAAAGGCGCGCAAAACAAAAATCTCGCCTTGTTTCCACGAAAAATAAATGGCAAGTATGCAATGCTTTCGCGTATTGACGGTGTGAATAACTACATCATGTTTTCTGATAAAATAAATGTGTGGGAAAATCCGCAATTATTGCAGGAGCCGAAGCATCCGTGGGAATTTATACAAATCGGTAATTGCGGCTCACCTATTGAAACAAGAAAGGGATGGTTATTGATAACGCACGGTGTTGGCTCTATGCGTAGGTATTGTTTGGGTGCAAGCCTTTTTGATTTGGAAGATCCTACAAAAGAAATTGGCCGTTTAAAGGAACCGCTGTTAATGGCGAAAGATGATGAGCGCGAAGGCTACGTACCAAACGTTTTGTACACCTGCGGCAGCATCATGCATAATAATGAACTGGTAATTCCTTATGGGTTGAGCGATTACGCAACAGGCTTTGCAACCGTGCCGCTTGATCCATTACTTGAAAAAATTATTTCAACGGGAGCTGATTAAATTGTTCTGCTGATTATTTTTTTATACGCTTCAATATAAGCATCAATCATTTTTTCATAGCTGAATTTCTCTGTTGCATAATCATAACAAGCCTTACGGTTAATACCTGTAATTTTCTTTACGGCTTCTGTTGCTTCATCAATATTATGTACAAGAAAACCCGAAAGATTGTTTTCTATTAACTCAGGCATTGAGCCGCGGTTGTATGCAATAACGGGCGTGCCGCAAAACATAGCTTCCGCAACACTTAAACCAAATGGCTCATTAAAATAAATCGGATGCAACAAAGCTGCCGCGTTGCCTAATAACTCTTTTCTTTTTTCTGCATTGGCGTGGCCCGAAAAAATTATATCATCATTATTAATAAATGGCTCAACCTTTTCTTTAAAATAATTTTCATCCTGGATGATGCCTGCAATGATTAGTTGCTTTTTATTTCGTTTAGCGATTTGTATGGCATCATAAGTTCCTTTGTGCGGATGTATCCTTCCAAAAAATAATAAATAATCTTTTGGCGTTTCTATGAACTCAAATTTTTCTTTGTGAATACCGTGATAAATGTTGGCAACATAATCTAATGACGGGTGCCTGTCTGCATTGCTGATGGAAACGTAATAAGATGTGTTGTTATATTTTTTATAAACAGGAATTATTTTTTCCGATGAAAAGCCATGTATGGTTGTGAGAATTGGCGTTTTAATTAATCGCGAATAAGTAAGCGGCAGAAAATCAAAATTATTATGAATGAGATCGAATGATGAAGCCTGTTCCATTAAGTAACTTATATGTAAGCATTCAACAACTTTTGCATCAACCGTTTTATCTTCTTCATAACCTTTTTCAATTACGGCATCAATTTTTGCAGAAGAAAAAGAATTTTTTGTTGCAAACAATGTTACATCCAATCCTTTTTTTGTAATGCCTTCTGCAATATTGTATGCTATTTGTTCCCACGGGCCGTAATGTTCAGGCGGCGTTCGCCAGGCAACAGGAGAAAGAACTGCAATCTTCATTAAATAATTTTTTGAAAAAGCTGCTACTGTATTAATGACAATTCTACCTCATCTCCCTGCGCAGATTTTTTATATTCATATTCGCTTTCCATTGCTTTTAATACAGTAAGGTGAGCAATTAAATAAGCGAGTGTGCTTTCTGCACCCTGGTTACGGTTTATACCGTTATACTGTAATCCATCGCAACAGCCATGCGTTTCATGATCATATAAAGGAATATGCAATTCATTTTCACCCAAAAACCACATGAACGATGTAAACATTAACTCAATGCACGAAGTATCTTTTGTTACGCGGTAAGCCTGTTCAAACAACAGCACCATTGCCATTACTTCAATCGCCTGCTGATCAAAGAGAGGCATCTCACCATCTTTTGTAAACCAGCCGTTGTTGCCTACGGGTGTAAAATATTTTTTTGAAAATGTTTTTTCTTTTAAAAACTCTAAGGTCTTCAGGCCCGCCCGTTTAACTTTTGAGCTGCCGGTAATTTCACAACTGTGCAATAAAGCAAGGGGTAAAATTCCGTTATCATATGTCATTGTATCTTCAAACCAATACCAGTTTTCGCTTGCATGTTCATCTAATGCATCCATTAACTTATCAGTAAGCTCTGTAAGTATCTTCATCATACCTTCATCTGATTGAAAATATTTCAGGTAATGACAAACGCCGATAATTGTGTTGGCTATACCTCTTAAACATTTTAATTCTTTAAAAATCCCGATAGATTTGTAGAAAAGTTCAGAAGCAAATTCGCGATAAGAATTATTGGGTGCATAACGTATAAGATAACCCAAAGCCCAAACATTTCTGCCAAAAGAATCTTCTGAACCAATCTCATCAAGATACTGGCGGTTAAAGTGCAAAAAATTTCTGAAGTGCCCTTCATCTTTTTGCATGTAATGAACAAAGCTTAAATAGATAGGCAACAGCCTGAGTGCTTCCGGCGCTTTTAATTGCCGGTATGCCATAGTTGACATCAGCAAGGCACGTGCGTTGTCATCAAGGCAATATCCTTCTTTTAAATTAGGAATTCCATATTTAGCGTGTTGCACAATACCTGAATTATCTGTAAGTCTTGTAACGTGTGATAAATTGAAAACCGGGAAATCATCCGCATCGGGAAACCGTATGTGCTTTGATAATTGTTTATAATAACGCGTTGCTTCTGCCGCAAGTTCCCAATATCTCGCTCCTATGCGCGGCCACTTTAAGTGCTGCCCGTATTGATAAGCGTTATATTTTATCTGCTCAAGTTCTTCACGATTATCTAATAATGAATTTAAAACTTCACTTAAAGCCTCACTGTTTTTAAAAGGAAAAAATTTGCCCCTGTTGTTATCCAGCAACTCCTGTGCATGCCAGTATGGTGTTGATACAACTGCTGCACCTGCACCGATTGCATACGATAAAGTGCCGCTTGTTATTTGTGCTTCGTTGTTATACGGCGTAATATAAATTTCAACCTGTTTAAGCCAGCTAAAAAGCTGTTCATCACTAACAAATTTGTTGATGAAATAAATATTTTGCTGAACATTTAACTGCACGGCAAGCCGCTTTAGATAATTACGATACTCCTCGCCGGACTGTCTTAAAACAGAAGGATGTGTATTGCCTAAGATTACATATAAAACATCAGGATGTTTTTCAACGACTGCAGGCAAAGCTTTTATTACTGTTTCAATTCCTTTGTTGCGGTTTAACAACCCAAACGTGAGTAATAATTTTCTGTCTTGAAATTTAATCAGGTCTTTTTGCACCTGTAAATTTTCTTCAAATGAAGGCACGCCATGTTCTATCAAAGCGTATTTTTTCTGCAGAAACCTGGTAGATGTCTTTTAAAAATTCCGCAGCCATATTGCTCATTACAACAACCTTAAAAGCGCCTGCGGCAATTTCCTGTAGAATTATCTTTTGCAGAAACGATGGCTCTTTTAATACGGTATGAAATGTAACAATATATGGTGTGGTAAGCCTTGTTAAAAGCGAAAGAATATAGATTCCGCTTTCGCCACCGAAAATTCCGTATTCATGTTGCAATACACAGGCATCAATGTCGCTGTCGTTTATAAAATCGGCAGCTTTAATGTAGTCCTGCTGATTATCCTGGTTAATGGCATAAATAACTTCGGAAGGATACTCATAATCGCTTTTAAAATCATTCATTGCAATTACAACCGTATCAGCAGTGGCAAAGTTGCTGCCTGCTTCAACTGCATTAATTAAGTTTTGCGTAAATGTTGCTATGCCACATTCGCGTGGCGGAAAAGTGCCAATAAATCCTAATTTCATTTATTACAATTGAATACAAATTACATGGCAATTACTATGCTAATGTATTTGCATAATTTCGATTATTATTTTTGACTGAATATATTATCTTTTTTTAAGTTATTTATTTTCAATATAGATAATATGTAACATTTTGTTTGAATAATAGCGTAATAAAAAAAACTTTCTTTGTTGTAATGTATAAATATGCTGTAATAGTGGCAGGTGGCACAGGTAAACGAATGGGCAATATTGTACCAAAGCAATTTTTACAACTTAAAAATAAACCTTTGCTTTGGTACACGCTTGATACTTTTTTGCGTGCATATGGTGATATGAAAATTATTCTTGTTTTGCCTAATGAACACATGGAAAAGGGAAAAATAATTGCGGATAATTTTTTTGACAAAAGCAAGGTAAAAATTGTTGCCGGCGGGGATACAAGGTTTCATTCTGTGCAATGCGGGCTAAGTGAAGTACAAGAAAAATCTGTTGTTTTTGTGCATGATGCTGTTCGTTGCCTTGTTTCTGTTCCATTAATTCAAAGATGTTATAAGCAAACGCTTGAAAAAGGCAGCGCAGTGCCTGCCGTTACTGCAACAGACAGCATTCGCATTTTAAACGGCTCGCATCATACCATTGCAAACAGGCAACAGGTACGCATTATACAAACGCCGCAAACCTTTTTAAGTGAAATAATTTTACCCGCTTTTAAGCAGGAATATAATGAAGAATTTACCGATGAAGCAACGGTGGTTGAAGCATATGGCGAAACCGTTTTTTTAACAGAAGGCGAATATGAAAATATAAAAATTACACGCCCGGTTGATATGATGATTGCGGAAAGGATTTTAGAAGAAAGATTAACGCTTAAACAAGCGTAAAGGAAATTTAAGATTATTTAAATGCAGTTTATAATAAGGCTGGTTAACCGCTCCAAAACCTTTATAAAAAAATTCAACACCGGCAATATCAGAACCTTCAAAATCAATCATCATCCCGTTGTATGAAAGTTCTTTTATCAGTTCATTATATAAGAAATGCGCCGGCAGATTGCTGCCTTGCATCTTCCGTGGCACACATCATTAAATTATAATACCGGCGTTCATCCTTCATCATCAAAACACTTGCAAGTAATTGGTTATTGTTTGTTACTCTTCTAACAATAATGTTGTTTTCCTGTTGTTTTATTTTGCACAACATTGAAAAATTATTATAATCTTTTGTTGTTATGCTTCTTATTTTGTTTGCATAAATTCTCCTAAATAATTCTATAGATTCCTCAATCTCTCCGGTTTCGTATTGCAATGAAAACTTTCTTGCTTTCTGCAAATTTTTTTCAAGATGTGATAAGAAAAAACTGTTTTAAGGTTTCGTATTTTGATGAAAGCAGCAAAATATAATTATTGCTTGGCTTCGCAGTTTTTATTTGATTTGAATAATTGAAAGGATAATCCCCGTAACTAAATGTTTTATGCAACGTGTTGATAAAAACATCTACTTCGTCCTGCGTAAAGCTTTTGCCAAATACGCCCAATTGCTGCACAAAAGGAACACTGTAACAATATTTAATTCTATATTTTTTGCGCCATGGCACAGGCATTACCAACCTGTAATCATCTGCAATAAATGCGTCCCAGTTATCTGCCATCTGATCAAGGTAGCTGCTGGTTGCATAAATAAGCGGGTTGCTGCTGTTTTTTATGCAGTCATCCCATTTTTGTTTATCAATTTCAAAAGATGAAACAATTTCTATCTGCATTATAATGGAATCTTGTTGCTGGTATTATTAAATTTAAAAACATTTAAATCAATAATTAAATTAAATTGTTTTTTTATTATTTGCCTTTACCTAAAAAAATTGTTCTTAAAGTGTAAAGCATAATTTTCAAATCAAGCAGTAAAGAAATATTCCCAACATACACAAGATCATATTTCATACGGGCAATCATTTCTTCAACGCTCGATGCATAACCAAACTGCACCATTCCCCACGATGTTAAACCGGGTTTTACCTTCAGCAGGTAGCGAAAATAAGGTGTGCGTTTATTAATTTCATCTATGTAAAATTTACGCTCGGGCCGCGGGCCAACAAAACTCATTTCGCCTTTTAAAATATTCCATAGCTGTGGCAATTCATCCAGCCGCCATTTGCGCATGGTTTTGCCCCATGGCGTTATGCGCAAATCGTTTTCTGATGATAAAGCCGGGCCATTTTTTTCGGCATCCTCATGCATAGAGCGAAATTTATAAATGCGAAAACGTTTACCATCACAACCAATTCTTTCCTGCGAAAAAATAATGCGTCCAGCCGAAGAATATTTTGTGCGAATGGCCACGTAAACAAACAGTGGCAGCAGTAAAATTAAACCTGCAAACGAGGCAGTAACATCAAGCAAACGTTTAATGTTCGATTGCCAGGCAGGCATTAGTGCTGTATTGATGTCTATAAAAACAGCGCCGGGAACGTTATTTACTTTTATTGAACTTTTAAGAATTTCAAGGTTGTCCGGCACCAGTTTTATTTCAACATCCAAATCACTTAATGTGTTTATAATCTTTTCTGTTGTTGCCTGCTGATGATTTTCAAGCGCAATAATCACGTGGTGAATTTGTTTTTCGCTGATGATGGTTTCAATGTTTTTAAGCGTACCAAAACAAGGCAATTGCCTGCTTAATCCGTTAACTGAAAAATTATCAAACGCAATAAAACCAATTACATTATAACCTGCATTATCATTTGCTTGTAATTCATTACAAGCGGCAACAGCTTTTAAATTATCGCCAATAATAACGGTATTAAAGCAGGCTGCATTTTTCCTGAAACGCCTGCACGCATTGCTTATCACAAACATTCTTCCGATAGAAACAAAACATGTTTCTAAAATAAATAACGTAAAAAATACAATATAGAAATAAGAATAATGCTGTTTGTTATCATTTAAAAAAAGTATAAACAATAAAATGATAGAACCAAAAAAACACTGAATCAGCGTTGCAGTAAATTCTTCCAGCTTTAATTTTTTATACAATGGCACGTTGTATGCACCTGCAACTGCAAAAAGCATTACCCAGAAAATTACAGTAAGGGTGAGTGACTGATAAAAAAAACTATCCGCAGTAAATAATCCCGCATAAGTTAATGGCCCATCGTTTAATAAAATCTTTCGTTCATGCGTGGTAATAATCCATGCAAAAACAGAAGCAATAAGGTCTGAGGCTACATACCAAATAGTTTTGGATGGTTTATTTTTTTGCATCAAAAACAATCACGCCAAGATAGCAGTATTACTTATTTTTTCCAAAATACGGTGGGCCACTTCCATTGCCATTAAACCATCAATTTCGTTCACAACCGTGTTTGTATTTTGGTTGATGGAATTTACAAAAGCCTGCAGTTCTTCTTTAATGGCATTAACAGGCTGCGCAGGTGCATTAATTATCGAAACTGTTTTGTTTCCGGATGGCGTGTCTATATCAAAAGATAACGCGTTGTCATCTTCATCTGATTTTAATTTTATGATTTCAGTTTTCTTTTCTAAAAAATCAATTCCTATATATGCATCTTTTTGAAACAGGCGCATCTTGCGCATTTTTTTCATGCTGATGCGGCTGCTGGTTAAATTGGCAACACAGCCATTATTAAATTCTATGCGCACATTGGCAATGTCAGGTGTATCCGTCATCACGGCAACGCCGCTTGCATAAATATTCCGTACATCGCTTTGCACCAGTTTTAAAATAATATCAATATCATGAATCATCAAATCAAGAATCACGCTTACTTCTGTGCCCCTGGCATTAAACTGCGCAAGCCGGTGCACTTCTATAAACATTGGTTTTAATTCTATATTCTGTAATGCAAGAAAAGCGGGATTAAATCTTTCAACATGACCAACCTGAAGTTTTATGCCGGCTTCTTTAACCATTTGCACCAATTGTTTTCCCTGTTCCAGTGTATCGGCCATTGGTTTTTCAACAAATACATGCTTGCCTTTTTTTATTGCAGCTTCACATAATTCAAAATGATACGTTGTAGGCGCTACAATATCTGCGGCATCAATTTTATTTAACAAGGCATCGGCACTTGTAAAATGTTTTAAGCTATATTTTTCAGAAACTGATTTTGCTGTGGCAACATCAGGATCGTAAAAACCAACCAATTCAACATCCTCCATTTCCTTCCAGTTATTTAAATGAAATTTGCCAAGGTGGCCAACACCAAACACGCCTACTTTCAACATACAAAAAATTTAGCCGCAAAGATAGTTTGAAGTCGCCCATAGACCACAGGCCGTTGTTCACAGCTATGTACTATTGAGAGTTGGCCGCTGATCTGTTAACATTTCTTCTAATTCTTTCCTAAATTGCAAAGCTTTGTTTAAAACCGTTTTACTAATTGCAGATATTTGTTAGCTAAAAAATCACTTTTTATATATGCGCTTACTAAAGATTCTTGTGCTGCCGGTTTTTATTATTCTTGGTTTTTCAGCCACCGCCCAAAAAAGTTTTAACACTAAATCCTGGTATTTAGATGATGCTGCTACCGACTCTGTTAATGGCATCAGCCTTAATAAAGCGTACCAGTTTTTAAACGGCAAAAAATCAACGCCTGTTATTGTTGCTATTATCGATTCTGGCGTTGACACAACACATGAAGACCTTAAAAAAGTTTTATGGACAAATAAAAAAGAAATTCCCGGTAATGGCATTGATGATGACCACAATGGTTATGTAGATGATATACACGGCTGGAATTTTTTAGGCAATAAAAACGGGCAGGATCTTGAGAAAGCTTCTGATGAACGCTCAAGGGTGTATTATAGTTTGAAAGATAAATTTGACGGAAAAGATATTGATGAAGATTCTTTGAGTGCAGATGATAAATGGCTTTACGAAGAATGGAAAAAAGCATCGGCTGATATGTCTATTTCCAGCGATGAGCAAATGGAAGTAATGATGTTGGATGCGTTGGATAAAACATTGCACAAACAAGATGCAATTTTGCAGCAGGAACTCGGCAAAGAAGAATATTCTTTAAATGATCTTGAAACAACACAATTGGCAAGTTCAAAAGGTCAGCAGGCTAAAACAAGTTTTTTAAATATTTTAAAACTTGAACAGGTAGATAGCTCAACAACCAATACTGCATTGTTTGCCGATCTGGAAGAATATCTAAATCAGAAAAAAAACCAGTTGGATAATAAAACTTCAGCACCACCTGATTATCGTGCACAAATAATTAAAGACAATTATTTTGACATTAATGATAAATATTACGGCAACAATGATATTATGGGGCCCGATGCCGACCATGGAACGCATGTTAGCGGAATAATTGCTGCAGACAGAACAAATAATCTCGGCATTAATGGTATTGCGGATAATGTTCAGATAATGATGATTCGTGCCGTGCCCGATGGCGACGAATATGATAAAGACATTGCATTGGCTATAAAATATGCTGTTGATAACGGCGCAAAAGTGGTAAACATGAGTTTTGGAAAAGGATTTTCGCCGCAAAAAAAATGGGTGGATGAAGCTGTAAAATATGCGGATGATCATGATGTATTGCTGGTGCATGCTGCGGGCAATGAATCGCACAACATAGACACAGTTGATAATTTTCCCAATCCCAACTTTCTGTATATAAAATCAAAACCTGCAAATTTTATTACAGTAGGTGCGTATGGAGATCCGAAGGTGAGTGAAGGGAAATATATCGCTTACTTTAGTAATTATGGAAAAGAATCCGTTGATGTATTTGCACCCGGCGTAAAAATTTATTCCACCGTTCCGCATAGCTATGGCTTTCATGATGGCACCAGTATGGCTTCGCCTGTTGTAACAGGTATTGCCGCATTAATACGTTCGTATTACCCCCAGCTAAGTGCTGAGCAGGTTAAAACTGCAATTGAAAAATCGGTGAAACCATTTACAGGAGAAGTAAATAAACCTGGCGATTATAACAGCACTGAGCAAGCTTCTATGAGTGAATTAAGTAAATCCGGTGGCTTTGTAAATGCAGATGCGGCCGTAGAATTTGCCGCTACATTAAAGCCTGATGCGAAAGAAAAAACCAAGGATAAAAATAAGAGCAGCTTACAGAATAACATAGAAAAAAATCAGTAATGCCAAAACCACAACCAAACGAATGCGCGCCGTATTACATGAAGTACATTAATCTTGTACAAGGCAATTCTGTTAGTGAAATTGTAAACAATCATGCTTTTGATTTGCAGGAATTTTTTAATTGCTTGCCTGAAGAAAAAGAAAATTATGCATATGCGCCCGGCAAATGGACACCGAAACAAGTATTGCAGCATTTAACTGATGCAGAGCGTGTTTTTGCTTATCGTGCATTGCGTGTAAGCCGTAACGATACAACACCTCTTGCTTCTTTTGATGAGAATGCATATGTTGAAAATGGATTCTCGCAGCAAAGAGCTTTTTCTTCTTTAAAACAGGAGTTTAATTCAGTTCGTGCGGCTACAGATATCTTTCTCCTTTCGCTAAATAATGAGCAAATTATGCGCATGGGCACGGCATCAAATAACCCGGTTTCTGTAAATGCTTTGGCATTTATAATTTACGGCCACTTGTTACATCATAAAAATATTTTTATTGAGCGATATGGCTTGTAGGTAAATATTTTAACCGGTAAATTTTTAAAACGACTGCATTTTTATCGTTTATTGCAATTATCGGCGAAATGTTTAAAAACATTTAGATAGAATTGTTTAACATTAATAAACGGCAAGGGTTTTGAATCATTTTCAGTCTGTTAGATTTAAATAAAAAATCTGGATCGTTTTATGGGTTTTTACCGAGCAATAATCACTTATATTTTTATTCTCATCTGGATTACCGCATCTTTTTCATGTAACAGCAAGATTAATTTTGCATCCCCTCCCGGTTATGATCTCAATAATCCTGTTAAAATCTATCTGCAATCTGACCTGTCTGAAATTTCAGGTATAATTTATTACCCAAAAGATACCGGCATTTTCGCTATTAGTGATGCAGCCGGTTCTTTATACAAATTCTTTCCCGGCAAAGACATGCCGGTTCAAAAATGGAAATTTGGGAGTAATCACGATTTCGAAGATTTGCAAAGAATTGACAGTACATTTTACATTTTATCAAGCAGTGGCGATATTGTGAGCTTAAAATTTAGTAAACAAGCGCCCATGCAGGTCACTAATTTCAAAATGCATGACAAAGAAAAAAATGAGTTTGAGACGCTTTATTTTGACAGCACTTTGAATAAGTTGATTCTTGTTTGTAAAGATTGTAAAGCAGATAAAAAGAAAACAGTAAGTACACGTGCATTTGATATCGCCACCAATACTTATACGGATGGTCCCTACAAAATAAATGCACAGAATATCGGCAAATTGATGAATGTAAAAGACCTAAAGTTTAAGCCATCAGCCGCTGCTATTAATCCTTTAACCAACGAACTTTTTATTCTCTCATCCGTAAATAAAATGCTGGTGATTGCTGACAGAAACGGAAACGTGAAACAAGCTTATGCATTAAGACCATCATTATACAAACAACCCGAAGGCATAGCATTTACACCATCCGGGAACTTGCTTATTTCAAACGAATCTGCCAAAGAAGGAAGCGCCAATGTATTAATAGTAAAATATAAACCCCAGGCTAAATGAAATTTGTTTTTTTTACTCTGATTGCCGCTGTTGTATTCCCTGTTTTTCTTTTTGCTCAGGATGATGATGATACCGTGCAGGCGCGCATTGTTGTAATCGGCGACGCGGGTTCCTTTCATAAAGATGTTAATGGCAAAGACAGGCATTATGTGGTTTCAGCAGTTAAAAAAACAATTCCCATAGATAAAAAAACAATCATTTTATATGTAGGTGATAATTTATATTATACAGGGCTGCCGGATAATGCATTGCGCACATACGATATAAGAAGGCAGGTTTTGGATTCGCAAATGGATATAGCACGGGATACAAAAGCAAAAGTTTATTTTATTCCTGGTAATCACGATTGGGATAAAATGCAGGCAGATGGATGGGAAGCCATTAAACGTGAACAGGAATATATTGATACAGCGGGTGCAAGAAAAAATGTAAAATTTCTTCCTAAAGATGGTTGCCCGGGTCCTGTTCAAGTGACCATAAATGATGACATAGTTATGATATTAATGGACAGCCAATGGTGGCTGCATGAATATGATAAACCGGGTATAGAATCTGATTGTTCTGCAAAAACAAAAGACCAGGTTGTTTCTGAATTAGATGATATGCTTCAAAGAAATTCGGATAAACTTATTTTGTTTGCAGAGCACCACCCATTAAAAAGTTATGGCATTCATGGCGGATATTTTACATGGAAGCAACACCTGTTTCCTTTAACAGATGCCAAGCCTAACCTATATATTCCATTGCCGCTTATTGGTTCAATTTATCCTATAACAAGAAGTGTTTTTGGCACACCGCAAGATTTGCCGCATCCTGATTATCAAAACATGATAAACGCTTTTCAGGATAAATTAAAACGGCATTTGAATGTAATTTATCTTGCCGGGCACGAGCATAATCTTCAGCTTATAAAAGATTCTTCCAGCTATTATGTAATAAGCGGCGCAGGCACAAATAAAACGCGGGTGGGCAGTAATAAACACCTGCTTTTTCGAAAACAGCAATATGGCTTTATGGCGCTTACTGTTTCAACAAATAAGAATGTAAACTTTTCTTTTTATACCGTTTACGGAGATTCGGTATCACACGAATATGACAGCACACTGGTTAATTTTTCAAACCTGCCAAAAGATAATATCGATACGTTAAAATCATCGCTTGTAAAATCGCAGCTTGAATATGGTTCCGAAAATGGTGTTACCGCAAAAGTTCATCCGGAATACGACAGTGTTTCTTCAATAAAAAGATTTTTCCTTGGCAATAATTACAGGAAAGAATGGGCAACGCCGGTAAAAATGAAAGTGTTTGATATACAAAAGAATCAGGGCGGATTCACTATTGAAAGTTTGGGCGGCGGAAAACAAACAGCCTCATTGCGGCTACTGGATACAAGCCGCGTTGAATGGGCGCTACGCAGCATAAATAAAAATCCTGAATTGGCTTTGCCTGAAAATCTTCGTGGCACCGTTGCGCAATCTATTGTACAGGATATGATATCAGCCTCGCATCCTTATGCGCCGCTGGCCATTGCTACACTTTCCAATGCGGTTGATGTACGCGAATCTGCGCCTGAATTATTTTACGTGCCTGATGATCCTGCTTTTGGAATATATCGTTCAAAATTTTCTGACCAGGTAGTACTGCTTGAAGTAAGAGAACCAACCATTAACGGCGAAAATGCAATCAGCACAGCCAAGCTCATCGATAATTTAATTGATGACAACGATAATCGGGTAGAACAGCATGAAGTATTAAGAGCACGTTTGGTTGATATGTTTATCGGCGATTTCGATCGCCATGCAGACCAATGGAAATGGGGTAAGCTTGATACGGGAAAAGGAAAATTATATTATGCAATACCTAAAGATCGCGACCAGGCATTTTTTCATTCCGATGGCTTATTGCTTAAGCTGGCTTCTATACATTTATTGCCTTTTTTAAAAGGGTTTAAATACGATTTGCAAAACCAAAAGCAGTTTAATTATATAGAAAGAAATTTTGATCGCTTCTTTTTAAACCGTCTTGACAAAAACACATGGAAGCAAACTATCGCAGATTTCCAGGCTAAAGAAACAGATAGTGTAATTACAGCAGCCGTACATAAAATGCCACCCGAAGTTTTGGCGGTTGACAGCAGTTCAATTATAAAAAAATTGCAAAGCCGGCGTGAAGATTTGCCTGGAAAAGTAATGAAATATTATAATTATTTAAGTAAAATAGTAACTGTTGTTGGCAGTAATGACAAAGAATATTTTCGTGTTTCAAATGTGGATGATAGTTTAAAAGTTGAAGTATATAAACGCAGAAAAAAGAAGCTTGATACTACCTCACTCATGTATAGCCGCATATTCGATCCGCATGTTACCAGGGAAGTGCGCTTGTATGGTTTAAACAACGATGATATTTTCAATATTGATTCTTCGGTACATTCTAAAATACTTGTGCGCATGATAGGCGGAAAGGGCAACGATAGTTTTTATGTAAGCGGAAAAGCGCAGAACTATATATATGATCTCAGAAATAATACAACAGTAAAAAACTTTATAGCCAGTCCGCGCAAATCTGCTGTGCGTACTTCATCCAATCCGAAGATTAATCAATATTCTCCAAATGATTTTGAGTACAATGTAAACCGCTTTCCTAACCTTAATTTTGGTTATAATGCAGATGACGGTTTGCTGATAGGGCTTAGCTTTTTAAGAAGAACATATGGGTTTAGAAAAGAGCCGTTTGCAACACAGCAAAGACTTTCAGCATTAATTGCATCCAATCACGGTTCGTACCAGTTAAATTATGCAGGTGAATTTAATCATGTTCTGGGCAAAGAAGATTTAATAGTGAATTCAAAAATTGTTGATCCTACATTAAACAATTTTTTTGGGCTGGGAAATGAAACCAAATTTGATAAAGACAAGGGCGTAGATTATTATCGTGTACGGTATAAATATTCGGAAACAAACGTTTTAATACGCGACAGGGTAAATAATGTTTTACACATATCAGCGGGCCCCGTTTTCTATCACTATTGGAATAATTTTGAAGATAACAGCCAACGCATTTTGGCAAAGCCTTCTTTAGTGGGTTTAGATTCTGCTGATGTGTATTCACAAAAAACTTACGTTGGCGGCAAACTCTCTATATTGGTAAATAACCTTGATAATGTATTGTTGCCAACACGCGGCATTAACTGGCTTACAACGTTTACATCGCTTGGCGGCCTTACAAAAACCAGTAAACCTTATACCAGTTTAACAACAGATATGGCAGTGCATGGTGCCCTTACCGACCCCGCCAAAGTGATGGCCGTTTTGCGTGTGGGTGCAGGGCATATTTACGGTAAACATTATGAGTATTTTCAATTATTGAATCTCGGTGCAAATAATTTTTTAAGAGGATTTAGAAAAGATCGGTTTTCCGGTACTTCAATCGCTTATGGAAGCCTTGAAGTAAGGATGCGTGTTTTTCAATCAGCATCTTATTTTTTGCCGGGCGAAGTTGGTGTTCTCGCATTTAATGAAATTGGCCGTGTTTGGCTAAAAGGGCAGCATTCTGAATTGTGGCATGATTCATATGGCGGAGGATTTTATTTTGCAGCGTATAATTACGTATTACTTTCTGGTACAATAGGATTTTCTAAGGAAGAGAAATTGTTTAACTTTTCGCTGGGTACAAAATTTAATATTACGTTTTAATTTAAGAACATGGATACAAATATTATATATAAAAAAGTGGAGGATTTTGTAGGCGATTTGTTCGAAAAAAACCCGAATAATAAATTACTCTTTCATAATTTAAAACATACTGAAACAGTTGTACAAAGAACAAAGGAAATAGCTGCACATTATAATTTAACGGAGAAGGATATGCTGGTACTGTTTGTGGCTGCCTGGTTTCATGATGTTGGGCATTTATTTTCTTCCGGTATGAAAAATCATGAAGACAAAAGTGTTGAGGTGATGAAAAAATTTATGAACGAGTATGATAACGATAAAGAAATAATAGCTGAAATAGAAGGATGTATTCTATCAACTAAAATGCCACGCAATCCATTAACGCTGGTTCAGCAAATAATTTGCGATGCGGACACTTATCATTTCGGTACAAAAGATTTTAAATACACTAATAAACAAATGCGCGAAGAATACAATTTGCGCGAACAAAGAATATCAAAAGAAGACTGGGATAAAGGCACACTTGAAATGCTGAATGCACACCAATTTTACACCGCTTATTGTAAAGACATGCTTGAAAACGCCAAAGAAAACAATATAAAGAAAATCAAAAAGAAGCTGAAGAAGTATGAAGCTAAAAAAGATGATCTTAAAATCAGCGATGCAAATTCGCTTACATCAAAAGGCATTCAAACTATGCTGCGGCTTACGTCTGAAAACCACTTAAAATTAAGTGACATGGCAGATCATAAAGCCAATATTCTCATTTCAGTAAACGCAATTATTATTTCGGTTATACTGGGCGTGCTGATGCGTAAACTGGAAGAAGAACCCGCATTAACAATACCAACCATTATTTTTTTGCTGGTGTCGGTTACTACTATTGTAATTGCCATACTTGCAACCCGGCCAAAAGTTTCCGGCGGTACTTTTACAGACCAGGATGTTATTGACAAAAAAACCAATTTGTTATTTTTCGGAAACTTTTACAGGGCGCCGATTGAACAATATGATACGGCAATGCGCAAAATGATGAAGGACCCGGATTATTTATATGGCGCATTAATAAAAGATATTTATATGCTCGCTGTAGTGTTAGGCAGAAAATACAGGTTGATAAGGATAGCCTATTACATTTTTATGGTTGGTATTGTAGTTTCGGTGGCTGCGTTTGCAATTGCCGTTTTCTTTTTTGATAAAAATCAGGCTTCTGCAGGCATATTTCCTTTGTAAAAATCGCTATGTATAATAACCGAGATTTAAGCTGGCTGAGTTTTAACCTGCGCGTATTACAGCAGGCCGCAGATGATACCGTTCCGCTGTTTGATCGATTGAAATTTCTTGCAATATTTTCTTCTAATCTCGACGAATTTTTCAGAGTTCGATATCCATACATTATTGCCATTTCCACGCTCGGTAAAAAAACAAGAAAGCAATTAAATGCATCTGCAGATGAAGATATTGTTGAGCGTGTACAAACAGAAATAAATACGCAGTTAGATTATTTTGGAAAAATTTTAAAGGAAGAAATTATACCCGCGCTAAAAGATAACGGCATCGTATTTTATTACAATACACCCATACTAAGTGTACATGCAGAAGAAATACGGGAGATATTTTTATCCAGTGTGTTATCCTTTATTCAGCCTATATATTTAGATGAAACAAACAACCAGAAATTTGTGCCTGTAAATAACAGGCTTTATCTTTTGGTTACTTTACAAGATGAGCAAAAGGTATTTTTAACGCATGCTGTTGTAAATATCCCTTCAGAAAGACTGCAGCGCTTTTTTGTATTGGAGCCGCAGGATAATGTTGAGTATGTAATTTTTATTGATGATATAATTCGTGAAAATTTAGGCCGCCTGTTTCCCAATATGCAGATACAGGCGGTTTACAGTGTAAAATTTAACCGCAATGCTGAAATAGACCTAAGCACAGAATACAGCGGAGACCTGTTGCAGAAAATTGAAAAGCAATTGAGCAAAAGAGAATTTGGCGCGCCGTCAAGATTTTTATACGAAAGTGATATGCCAAAAAACGTTCAGCTTTTTTTGGCTTCACGATTCAATTTGAAATTTGAAGAAATGTTTGCGGGCGCACATTATCACAATCTGAAAGACCTTGCAGATTTTCCAAAATTCAATAAAGATTATCTTCAATACCAAAAACAAAAACCGTTAACCATACACGAAGTTTTAAACAGCGGTGATATATTTAATGTATTAAACAGGCAGGATGTTTTATTGCATCTGCCCTACCAGTCTTATAACCTTGTACTTGCCTTTTTTAACCAGGCCGCTGTTGACCCTGCGGTAACAGATATTTATATAACGTTATACAGGGTAGCAGCAGAATCGCATATTGTAAATGCCTTAATCAGCGCAGCAAAAAATGGTAAGAACGTAGTAACGTTTATTGAATTAAAAGCAAGATTCGATGAAGAAAATAATATACGCTGGAGCAGGCTTATGAAAGAAGCAGGGGTAAAAATAATTTACAGTCAGCCTGATATTAAAGTGCATTCAAAAATTGCATTGGTTAAAAAGAAAAGCAGTTCGCAAAGTTTATTTTATGCTTTATTAAGTACGGGTAATTTTAATGAAGTAACTGCGCAGTTTTACACAGACCACGTACTTATGACAAGTGATGCAGCCATAACAAAAGAACTGATGCCTTTATTTGATTTTTTAAGAAAAAACGACGCGGATGCAAAAACAAAAATCAAATTTCACAAGCTGCTTGTTTCGCAGTTTAATATGTATGAGCGCTTTGAAAAATTAATAAACGCTGAAATAAAAAAGGCTGCTGCAGGTAAAGATGCGTTAATAAGAATTAAGATAAATAATCTTGAAGAGCACGGCCTTATTGACTTGTTGTATAAAGCAAGCAAGGCAGGTGTTAAAGTGCGTTTAATCATCAGAAGTATATGCTGTCTCAAACCGGGCGTTAAAGGCTTAAGTGAGAACATTACAGTAAGAAGATTGGTTGACCGGTATCTTGAACATACCAGGATCTTTATTTTTGGTGCAGATGATGATGCTGAGGTAATTATAGGTTCTGCGGACTGGATGAACAGGAACCTGCATCACCGCATTGAAGTTTGTGCAACCATAACACAGAATGGATGTAAAAAAGAGCTGACAGATTATTTCAATATCCAGTGGAGCGATACCGATAAAATGGTTGAGCTTACAGAAGATTACAATCAGCACCAGGTACAAAGCGATAATCCGGAGAAAATAAATGCGCAACAATCTATTTATTTTTACATTCAAGAAACAGCATGAAGTATCACAAACGCATAATGCGCAAAGTAAGTTCGGTTAGAAAATACCGGTTTAATACTATTTTGTCTATTGCTATTTTATGGACGCTGGTTGATATAATTGTTGTTCTGATTTTTAACTCGCTTCCATCCAAAAATAAATTCGGCGCTTTATTGTTAAGAGAATTAATCGTTTTTATATCAAGTGTTGGTGTAGGATATTTGTTGGTAACGGCGTTAAGGCGTTTATTTCGCGATTTTAATTTACTTACAACGTTGCTGCTTAAAAGTGCTATACTTATAATAGCCGCATTTTTAATTAATCTTTTATTGTTTGCGTTCAATTCTATATCTATTCTGGGTGTGCCTTTTGAAGAATCCTTTCATAAGTTTTATGATGAATTTTCAGACGTTCATAAATTGCTTCAGAAAATTTTATACTGGCTTATTCTTTTTGTGGTTACGCAATTGCTGATTGAATTAAATGAAAAATATTCACCCGGCGTTTTTATGGATATTTTGCTCGGCAAATATGTTGAACCAAAAATTGAAACGCGTATTATAATGTTTATGGACCTGAAAGATTCAACACCCATTGCAGAGCAGTTAGGCAGCCAGCGTTATTTCAGGTTAATAAGAGAATTTATTTACCAGGTTTCAAATGCATTGATTGAATATGGCGGAAGAATTTATCAATATGTGGGTGATGAAATTGTTGTGTCATGGCTGTATAGTAAAGAAGATACGCGCAAAAGCATCAGCGCTCTTATTCAGGCACGCAGAAATCTTAATAAGCGTAACAGGGATTTTCAGAAGAAGTACGGCGTTATCCCTGAATTCAGGGTAGGTATTCACATAGGAATAGTAACCGTTGGTGAAATTGGTGTAATTAAAAAAGATCTTGCAATGAGTGGTGATACAATGAATACAACCGCGAGAATAAGAAGTTGCTGCAGTGATTTGGATCAAAAATATATCGCATCAAAAGATTTTATTAGCCGCGCCGACTTAGACCCTTCGCAATATGAAAGCCTTGGAATGGTTGAATTAAAAGGGAAAACAAATGAAATGGAATTGTTTGCTTTAAACATATAATAGTGGCGGCAGGTAACTTTCAATTACGCATCACAATTCACAATTGCTATTGACTATTTATTACATTTACCTCGCGTTCCAACGTTATATTAAATTTCTTTTTTACACTGTGCAAAATTTCTTCTGACAAATTATAAATTTCATTTCCGGTCGCGTTGTTATAATTCACTAAAACAAGCGCCTGCTTTGCATGCACGCCGGCATCATTTTTACGATAGCCTTTCCATCCGCATTGTTCAATCAGCCACGCAGCCGCAACTTTTATATGTGCTTCATCCACTTCAAAACCCGGCATATCAGGATAGTTTTTTTAAGCGCATCAAAATGTTTCTTAGTTATGATTGGATTCTTAAAGAAACTTCCTGCATTACCAATTTCAGCAGGGTTAGGTAATTTACTGCTGCGAATATTTATTACAGCCTGAGAAATTGCCTGGATAGATAATTCTTTCACCTGCATTTTTTCAAGTTCCTGCTCAATTGCCCCATACGACGTGTTGAACACAGGTTCTTTATTTAGCCTGAATGTTACATTAAGAATTACAAATTCATCTTTATATTTTGTTTTAAAAACGCTTTCACGATAACCAAATGCGCAATCATTTGCAGTGAATATATGGATGGTTAAATCCTTCCGGTTCATTGCTTCAAGGCTTTCAAAAACATCTTTTAATTCTACACCATACGCACCAATATTTTGCATAGGCGAAGCACCTACATTACCGGGAATCAAACTTAAATTTTCAAGCCCGGCATAATTATGTTTGATACAATGCATTACAAAGCTGTTCCAGTTTTCGCCCGCAGCAACCTTCACATAATAATGATGTTTATCTTCTTTTATGAGCTCAATACCATGCAATTCATTTTTTAAAACCAATCCATCAAAATCTTCTGTAAAAAGAATGTTACTTCCACCACCGAGAATAAGTTTGGAGTCTTGATTTTTATGTTTTGAGGTAAGCAGCTCTGTTAATTCATCAACGTTTGAAAACTTTGCAAAATATTTTGCTTTTGCATCAATTGAAAAAGTATTGTAAGGTTTAAGTGATATGTTTTCGTGGATTGTCAAAATAAATTTAAAGATTCAAAGTTATTAGTATTGCCGAATTCATTCTTATATGACAATTATAAAAAATAAAAACGTGGCAGCGATACCACGTCTTAAAAATAAAAAAACGGTAGTTTTTTAATTATGATTTTGAGTTTTAAAGTTAATAAGATCCAAAATTTTTAATCTGTATCTGTGAAAATTAACTAAGCAATATTTGTTTAGAGTAAATGATGAATTAAACCTATGTATTAAAATAAACTGTTCAAATTTTGAGAATCCCAGTTTCTTTTACTTTTTACAATTAATTTTTTAACTGCGCATTCATGTATATAAATAAGAGACGCTTAATTTTATCCAATGAAATTACTCTTCACTTTCATCATTTTATTTTGTTCAAACGAATTTTCCATCGCCCAGGATTCTTCCACACAAATCATTCCCGGCGCTTACCGGATGGATGTATATGTGCCTTTACTAAAAAATAAACGCATTGGCGTATTTGCCAATCAAACCTCTGTTGTAGGCAAAACAAATTTGATTGATACTTTATTAAAGCAAGGCGTAAACATTAAAAAAATATTTTCGCCTGAACATGGCTTTCGCGGTACCGCAGATGCCGGCGAGCAAACTGAAAGTTATATTGATTCTGCAACGCATATACAGGTTGTTTCTTTGTATGGCAAAAAAAATAAACCAACGCCTGCAGATTTAAGTGATGTTGATGTTCTGATTTTTGACATACAGGATGTAGGCGTTCATTTTTACACATACATTTCTTCGATGCAAATGTTTGTTGAAGCGGCATGTGAAAACAGTAAACCATTAATGATTCTCGACCGACCCAATCCAAATGGCTTTTATGTTGACGGGCCTGTGTTGGATACAGCTTACAAAAGTTTTGTAGGCATGCAGCCTGTGCCTGTTGTGTATGGAATGACTGTTGGCGAATATGCTATGATGATTGCCGGCGAGGGTTGGCTTTCAACGGACGCAGCCAATAAAAAATATGAATGGTATAAAGCACATGCCCAAAATTCTGCAGATACGCCGTTTCATTTTTTGGTGATAAAATGTATAAATTATGATCATAACAGTAAGTATCAGTTGCCGGTAAACCCATCGCCAAATTTAGCCACAATGAGTGCGATTTACTGGTATCCTTCAACGTGTTTTTTTGAAGGAACAAATATTACAGAAGGCAGGGGAACAGATAATGCATTTGCCATTTTTGGTGCGCCATCTTTACCAAAAAATATGTACTCGTTTACGCCTGCTTCAAAACCCGGTGCAACCAGTCCGAAATATATGAATCAGGTTTGTTATGGGTGGAATGTAACTGATAGTGTTTCACCTGCAACTACAAAAAAGCTTAATCTCCATTATTTAATTGAAGCATATAAATTATTTCCGGATAAGCAAAATTTTTTTATCAAAACCAAATCAAACAAATTAACAGCTTCTCATTTTAATAAGCTTGCCGGTAATGGAACACTCATGCAACAATTGATTGATGGAAAAACAGAAGATCAAATTCGTGCAAGCTGGCAACCCGCTTTGAATGCGTTTAAGGAAATAAGAAAAAAATATTTGTTGTATAAAGATTTTGAATGATGAATGCGAAACGTAAATCATGAATGCCAAAGTTCTATAATGTAATCAGATAATGAATAATGAGTACTAAAAATCGGAAATCGGAATTTGGAAATCTAAAAATAGTTTTCATGGGCACGCCCGAATTTGCTGTTGCGCCATTAGATGCGTTGGTAAATGCGGGGTATAATATTGTTGGTGTAGTTACGGCGCCGGATAAACCTTCAGGCCGCGGCATGCAGTTGAATGAAAGCGCTGTAAAAAAATATGCGGTTGAAAAAAAATTAAACATACTTCAACCCGAAAAATTAAAAAACTCTGCATTCATAAATGAACTGAAGCTATTAAATGCAGATATACAAATTGTGGTTGCGTTTAGAATGCTGCCGGAAATTGTATGGAATATGCCGCCGCTGGGAACGATAAATGTGCATGCATCTTTATTACCACAATACCGTGGTGCAGCACCAATTAACTGGGCAATAATTAACGGTGAAAAAGAAACGGGTATTACAACATTTAAACTGCAGCATGAAATTGATACAGGCAATATTTTATTACAGGAAAAAATTACGATTGGTGAAGATGAAACCGCAGGTGAACTGCATGATAAGTTAAAAGTACTCGGCGCAAAAGTTTTATTAGAAACAATTAAAAAAATAGAAACAGGAGATATAAACGAACAGCAACAGTCGACAATTAACGGCCAGCAGTCTACTGTTCTGTTAAAACATGCGCCAAAAATTTTTACTGAAACCTGCAAGATTGACTGGACCAAAAATGTGGAAGGTATATATAACTTAATCCGCGGATTATCACCTTATCCTTGTGCATTTACATATTTGCATGATAAAATGCTTAAAATTTATTTTGGTGAAAAAGAATTATGCACGCACGATTGTTCAAACGGCTCTGTTTGCACAGATAAAAAAAAATATTTAAAGTTTGCATGCGCAGATGGCTTTATAAAGTGCACCGATATACAATTGCAGGGAAAAAAGCGTATGAATGCGGAAGATTTTCTGCGCGGCTATAAATTTGAAAACTGAATTAATCAGTTAATGAACCGGTTTTAAGATGCTGTGCAAGTTTTTCTGCTTTTTCACGGGCTTTGGCTTCATCTTCTGCATGTATAATTGCCCAGATAGTATCACCGGTTTTTTCTTCTAAAAATGTGTCGTTTGACGGTATTTCTTCTTCAGTTAGATTTACTGATTTTACCTCGTACTTAAATATTTCTACACGAAACTTTTGCATAGCATGTTTTAGAACATCCAGCATAAGTCTTGCCAAATATTAACATCGACACAAACCAATAATACGATTAAGCGGAATTTTTATTCATAATGTCTAAGGCCAGCGCAAAATTGGTAACAATGCCGGGGAAAGACATCCATAAAAACTGAGGATAAAAAATTATAAAAAGAATGAGTATAGCAACCCACATAAAAAAATAAAGCCAGTATTTTGAAGAAGATTTACGTGCTTCCATAGACATCTTTTTTTTGCAAAAATAAGTTTGAAATAAATGCTGAGAAACTATTTATCAATAAAAAGCATTTTTATAGCCAGTACTAAAAGTAAAGTACCAAATACTTTACGCAAAGTTTCCTGCGAGATGGATAACGCCAGCTTACTGCCGAAAAACCCGCCAATTACAAAGGCCAGCGAAATTATAATCACAGCTTTCATATCAATATAACCCTGCTTATAATAGTTAATTACAGCAAGAATGCCAACTGGCAATAGTAAAATTCCGAGCGAAGTGCCCTGTGCTTCTTTTTGCGTAAAACCTAAAATATATACAAGTGCCGGAATAATTATAACACCGCCACCTACACCAACTAATCCTGCCAGTGTACCTGCCGCAAGGCCAACAACCACCAACATAACAATTGTAAATGTGCTCATTTTGCAAATTTTTCTTTGTATAAATTTATTGCATCGCCAATTACATTAAGCGCTTTCGCCTTATCACCAAATTCTTCCACGATCACCGTTTTTCTTTCCAGTCGCTTATATTCTTCGAAAAAATGACGCAACTCTTCAAAAAAATGGCGCGGCAGCTCTTCAATATTGTTATAATGATTTACGCCCGGATCGTTGTTGGCTACCGAAATAATTTTATCATCCGCATCGCCTCCATCTACCATTTGCATTACACCAATAACTTTTGCTTCCATTAATGTAAGCGGCTGTACGGGTAAAGATGTAATGACCAAAATATCCAGCGGGTCTTTATCATCGCCATACGTTTGCGGAATAAAACCATAATTTACCGGGTAATAAAAGGAAGAATAAATAACGCGGTCTAACTTTAGCAGCCCGCTTTCTTTATCAATTTCATATTTACAGCGCGAGCCTTGCGAGATTTCTATAACAGCAGTAACAATTCTTGGCGCCTTTTCTCCATAAGAAATGCCATGCCACGGGTGCATAACGGTCATCATGTAAATTAATTTAAGCGAAAATACTCTTAAAGAAACAGAGTGCTTAAAATGATGATTACTGCGGCCTTAAAAAAGACTTACTGTGTAATTTCCCAGTATCACGGCAACTAAACCAAATACTACGCTTAATATTAAATAGAGCGAAAAATATATATAATCCCCATTGCGCAGCAGGTTTATATTTTCGTTTGCAAATGTGCTGAAGGTTGTAAAGCCACCGCAAAAACCTGTTGTTAATGCCAATCGCCATTCGAGAGAAATCATATTGTTTTTTGCGGCCAATGCTTCAAACAAGCCAATTAAAAAACAGCCGATTATATTTACAAAAAATGTTCCTGCAGGAAATGCGATGAAGCCTGCATCAACAAAAAACCGCTGAATAAAATAACGTATTACACCGCCTGCGCCACTGCCCGCAAAAATTATAAAAGCCGTTTTCATCTTATAAATTTCCGCTGAATGTATATTTAAAATCAACCAGCCATTTGCCATTGCGCTGAACCACTTTTACTTTACGTGCAAACTGGTCATAAGAATTTTTATAATTAACGATGTGGATGGTATCATTCAACGTTGCATCTTCATTAATAATAATTGAGGCCAGTGCATAGGCATGTTTTTGGTCATCGCTTTTACCATCATAATCTCTTTTTATTTTTAAAAGATCTTTTTGGTTCTCGCTGTCATCAATCATATAAGCAGTGGCCTTATTGAAATCACCTTTCAGGCAGCCATCAATAAATTCACGCGCACCTTCTAACGGCGTGGTTGCTGACGGATATTGCTGGCTGCATCCATCAATTAAAAAAAGAAAAATAAAACAAGCGATGTATTTACAGGTATTCATGCGATTCAAAAGTACACTCAAAAATAATTTCCCGGGAAAAGCTTGCCAGCTCAGGAATATTTTTTAATATTAACAGGATAATTACCAAACAATAGCCTCCTATATTTTATTGAAAAACTTTCTGTTTTATTCCGCAGTATGAAAATTTTTTAAGATTTGAAACCTTTTATCTTTTTTAAACGACAAAGAATTAATAAATTTTATTTCCGGTAAGCCGAAAACGGAATAAAGAGTAGGCAAAAATTAATTTCTTATGAGCGGATTCCCAATTATTGACCTGATAGCGGGAATGATTTTCGTTTATTTTCTGCTGAGCATTATCTGCAGTTCTGCAGTTGAAATGTTGCTGGCTGGCAGCAGAGCACGTTCAAAACTGTTATCAGAATGGCTTTGCAGCATATTTGATAAGCCTGTAAGGGTTGGCGGAAAACAGGTGCGGCTTGGCCAGGCTATAATGGATCATTGCTCCGTAACCGTTTTATCTGGTGAGGGTAAATCACCTTCGTATATAGATGCAAAAAATTTTACTTCGGCGCTTATTGAAAAGCTTACGTTTAACCCGGATGACCCAAATAACATCGCCACTGATCTGAATACTTTCATTGAAAAAATTCAACAAACAACTATTCTTTCAACTGAACTGAAACGTGTGCTGATAACTTATGCATACGAAGCAAGAGACACATACAAAGCTTTAACCAACAAAACAACCAGTGAAATAGAATTATTCCGCTCAAAAATTGAGGACTGGTATAATACTTCAATGGACAGGCTTACAGGCAACTTAAAAACGAAATATGCGCGCCCTTTTACACTGCTCGTTGCTGCTATAACTGCATTGCTGCTAAACGCAGACAGCATTAATATTGCAAAATATCTTTACAGTAACCCCGAAGCAAGAGCACAGGTTGCATCACAGGCATATAAAGCTGCAAACGACAGTACACAGGTGTTTTATAAACGGCTGGATGAAATTAGCAATGCGAACGATACCAATGTTGCGCAGCTAAAAGCAACCGTGCAAAAAGGGCTTGATAATATTAATAATGCCAAAGCTGCACTCTATGAAAATTTACCTTTTGGGTGGAGTTCAACTTACTTTTCAACGCTCTTTCTGCCGCATAAATTTGGGAGTGGACTACTTGCATTACTGTCGAAAATTACAGGTCTTCTTGTTACTGTACTCGCCATTATGCTGGGCGCTCCGTTTTGGTTTGACCTGTTGAACAAGGTAAGCAACCTGCGCAGCACAGGCGGTAAGCCGGGCACTAATACTTCAGCCAATACTGACGCTGCAATAGCACAACCCGCCCCGATAAATGTAACTGTAAATTCAAACAAGGATGAGGAGGCCGTTGGCTAACCTATGGCACACATGATTGTAACGGTAAATAAATTAAACAGGCGTTCATCGCCCATTGCAAATGTTGCTGATAAAAGCAACATAATAGACACTGTAAGCAAAGGTTTTAGTTTTGATAGTGTTGAACAAACAAACAACGCCGCAGGAACATGGTTTAAAGATGCAGTGAATAATTATTATTGGGCCGGTGGCTTGATGGTTGATGGAACAGTAACAGAATCTATTTCTGTAAGCACAGCAACACCTGTAATATCATCTGCGTCGGCTCTGCTTAAACAGCCGGCAATTATTCCGCATGACATGCCTTTAAGTAAACCGCATTGCATTATTTGTTCAACGTGGATGAAAGATAATTTTCAGGACAAAATAATTACAGCTGTAAGAAATACACCGTTTGATGAAAATCTTGTTTATGCAATTGCCTGCCAGGAAACAGCGCAGCGATGGCAGATGTGGATTAATATGGCAGATGCTGCAACTGTTTTGCAACGGTCTGTATTCGATGCCAGCGGAGATTTTCCCGATACAAGCCGCAGCGCTTTTCCAAAAAATAAAAATGAATTTATATCTGAATATGGAAACATACTTACACAAATGCTGGTAGATGAAGGAAACAAAATGCGTGCAATGCCGCAGCCGGGTTTTCCGCATGGATATGGCGCAGCTGCTTTTTTATATAAAGGTTATGGCATATTTCAATACGATTTGCAGCATATTAAAACAGACAAAAGCTTTTTTGCTGATAAGCTTTGGTATTCGTTTGATGAATGCCTGGCGCGATTAATTAAAGAATTAAAAACAAAATGGAGTGCACATACAAACGATATGTATAACACAGTAAAAGCATACAATGGCAGCGGAAGCAGGGCAGAACAATATGCGCAAAGAGTGTCGCAATTTTATGCCTGGATTAAAGCCATGTAAAAAAACAAATTAAAAGACTACGTAATAAATTTAATTATGAAAATTTCAAAAACATCTTTACATCATTTACAAAACAAAAAACCATTAAACACATGCATACAAAGTGCTTGGTTAATTTGTGTTTTCCTTTTTGCAGGTTGTGCCGTAAGCCTGGCGCCTAAGTTTGACCAGGCAATAGTTGATAACCTGTCTTCCACTTCAACAGAAATTTTTCAATTGGTTGCTGAAGTAACGGATGGCGTTAAAAAAGATGATTACAGTACAAGAGAAGATAAGTACAATCATGTAATTGGCGAGCTGGATGCTTTGGCGTTACAAATTGAAGCAAGGCCAATGCCGAAAAATAAATCGATTGATAAAATTATTGGGAAAGTAAACGACCGGCTTAGAGAGAAAGGGCTTGCCGCCATCGATGCCAATGAAACAGCACCCAGCGCTACAGCTATTAAGCATATAACAGAAAACATCGCCAAAATGAAAGACACGGATAAACTGCAGGGATTAACCAAAACAGAAGTGCTCGTATTTAAAAATAATATCCAGCTTTTTTTAGACCAGGCTTTAACTTATGAACGATTTTTAAACCAATAACATTAACTTATTAAAACTCTATTTTATGCTTCTCGATACAAATGAATTGAAGGATGACATTAAGAGTGTCGTCTCCGGAATACTAAATAAAGACATTACATCAGTAAGGGGTTTTTCAGATCGCCAGTTAGAAGGAATAGCAAACCAAACCTCTTTAATTGCATCAGGCATTGCGTCGGGCGAAATCACGCCTGCCACCAGGGATTTTTTTCTGGATCAGTTAATTGAACTAGCACACAATTTTGTTAACACATTGGTTGGCTTAATTATCTCTACCATCGAAAAGTTATGGAATGCAATTGTATCCGTATTATGGGGCGCTATTTCTAAAGCAACGGGTGTTCAGTTGCCTGTTTTTAAACCGCTTTAAGTAAAGTAAAAAATTTATGGTTGATGGAATGCAGGTAGAAGTAAGCTTCAAATGACGAACATTATATTTCATCATTCATTAATAATAATTTTCTATGCCATATTTTGATTTTCATGTGCATCCAACATTAAAATGCATGTTCTCAGAAGCCGATGCCAAAACAAGTCCCTGGGTTGATATCGATGTAAAAAAAATTTCATGGATTTTAAGATGGTGCACTGAATTCGAATATATTCTTGGCTCTCAGGCAGACTTACGCATGTTAAATGAAAATAAGGCCGACCTTCTATGCGTTGCCATATTTGTACCCGAACGTGGTATGACGAATAATTCACTTATCCTGCAACAGGCAAAAGGCACACTGCACTCCTATCTTAATTATGACCGGTTGCAAAAAATAAACAATGAAACTTTAAAACCTTATCCTGATTTGGTGAACGAAGATTTAGATGTATTGCTTAACGCAAAACGATTTGGCATTACCGACAAAGAAGTTGTACCACTTACAAAAGATGTGGTTTTTAATCCGGATGATGTTTCAAAAACTTATGTAGTGTTTAGCGTAGAAGGTTTGCATTCACTTTCACCAACAATGGATAAAACAAAAATTGATTGCGATACTATTTTGAAAAATCTTGACGAACTCCGTGCAAAGTTTCCCATCGTTTCTATCAACATTACGCATCTTGAGCAATATCCTTTTGTTAACCAGGCCTATGGAATTCAGTTTGTGGCGAACGAAGATTTTCGCCCAACCGGCAACCGCATTTCAAGGGATGGTTTAAAAATTATCAAACATTGTTATGAAAACAATATCATGATTGATATAAAACATCAAAGCCTCGCCACACGCAGAATGCTTATTGAAAAAGTGCGTAATGTAACCGAGTTTCGGGATATTTTACAGCCGCTTGTTTGCACGCATGCCGGTTTTACCGGCCTTTCTTATAACGATATCCCCGATTACATCGATTTTAAAAAAGTCAGCAAAAAAGATTACAGCTATTTGCTTTGGGGCAAGCCAAAAAAATACGGTATGCTTGATTTTATGACAGCTTTTAATCCAAGCAGTATTAATTTATATGATGAAGATATTTTAGCGGTGATTGAATCAGGTGGCATCATCGGTCTTAATATGGATAAAAGAATTTTAGGTTATTCTGAATCGGATAGCAGAACTGCAAATATGGATGAGCTTGCTTTTGAAGAAGAATATATTTCAAATGCAGAGGCTGACGTATATCTCACAAAACGTGTTGTAGGTAAAAAGATGACCAATGATTATTGCATCACAACACAGGAAGTTTTGCAGGGTGGTGTAGTTAATCCTGATTTAAGTTTTTATCATCTTTGCCATTTTATGCAGCACATACTGCATTTTATAAAAATCGCACAGCAAACAACAGATATAAATAAAGCACTCACGCAAATTTGTATAGGTTCAGATTTTGATGGCATTATTAATCCTGTTTGGTGTTGCCCTGCAGCCTCCGGTTTAGATAGTTTTAAAAAAGAATTTCTCAAAACATTTATGTCGTTTGCGCATGCAAATAAAGATTTGGTTACACTGCCTGCAGACTTTGATGTAAATAAATTTGCAGATCAACTCTTTTTTGAAAACGGAAAGAATTTTATTTTAGAAAGACTTAAAAAAATCTACCCGTAACTACTATAAGTCTGCACATAGTGTAATTTCACCCAAAATAATTTTTTTTATGGCGCTGATAATTTTTGGGCTGATAATAATATTTGCAGCAAGATTTCTAACACAAAATCCAACCACAAAACGGTTTACAAACCCAACACGTGTTGTTGGTTTAATTTTACTATTGCTTGGTGTTCTTACTTCCTGCATTGTGCAGATTGAAGCCGGAGAGATTGGCGTACAAAAGCTATTCGGCAAAATTCAAAACAATGTTTTATACAGTGGATTACATTTTATAAATCCTTTAGTTACTGTTCAACACATAGATACGAAAACGCAGAATTATACGATGAGTGGGGTAACAGATGAGGGCATGAAAAGTGGCGATGATGCCATAAAAGTTTTAACAGCAGATGGTTTGGAAGTAACAATTGATTTATCTGTTTTGTATCGCGTTGTTGCAAACGATGCACCTAAATTATTGCAGCAAACAGGCTTGAATTATGAAGACAAAATCGTTCGGCCATTAACGCGAACACGTATAAGAGATAATGCTGTTTATTATGATGCGGTTTCTTTGTATTCAACAAAAAGAGATGAGTTTCAACAACGCATTTATAAAACTATAGAAAAAGATTTTAACGCACGAGGGCTTCTGCTTGAACAATTACTTGTAAGAAATATTACTTTGCCGCAAAGCGTAAAACAATCTATTGAACAAAAAATAAATGCAGAGCAGGACGCACAAAAAATGCGGTTTGTTTTACAGAAAGAGCAACAGGAAGCGGAGCGCAAAAGAATAGAGGCGCAGGGCATTGCAGATTATCAAACGGTTATTAGCCAAAGTTTAACAGATAAGCAATTACAGTATGAAAGTATTAAGGCGCAATTAGAAATTGCAAAATCGCCCAATACAAAAATTATTGTAATGGGTAAAGGCAATACACCGCTTATTATGGATACTCAAAAATGATTTGAATATTTTTGCAGAAAATCAAAGGCAATGTATAAAGTAGAATTAGAAAGGGTACATGGTGAATATGGATTTGAAGTAAAAGATGCTTACGGTCAATCTGTAAAAATTGATAACAGTCCGGACCATGGTGGCGAAAATTTTGGCGTGCGGCCAATGCAGCTTTTATTGATGTCTTTGGCAGGTTGTAGCGGAATGGATGTGATTTCCATTTTAAAAAAACAAAGGCAAGTCATTACAGGTTATAAAACCATTGTGCATGGTGAAAGGGAACATGGTGTTGAACCATCTTTATGGAAGTTTATAGAGCTTGAATTTATCATTCACGGCGATGTGGATGAAGATAAAGCAAAGCGTGCTGCTGAGTTATCTGTTACTAAATATTGCTCTGTTGCAGCAACATTAATGAAAGCCGGCGCCACGATTAAGTGGAAAGTAAGAGTTGAAAAAGATAACAACGGTCAGACGCTTTAAAAGCGTCAGACCTGTAATTCCCGCAATAAATTAAATCAACTTTTAAATCTTTGCGTTACTTCGCGCTTTTTTAGTTATTAAATTTTATATAAGTGATGAGCAAGAACCCAAACGAAAATTTACATCCTGTTACAGAAGCAATAAGAATCCAGATTCCGCAAACAGGTGAAATGGAACATTCCACACCGATGTATTTAACAAGCAGTTTTATGTTTGATGAGGCGGAAACAATGCGGGCTGCATTTGCTGATGAAAACGACAAAAATATTTACAGCCGTTTCAGCAACCCAAACGTAGATGAGTTTATAAAAAAAATGTGTGCGCTGGAAGGCGTTGAAGCAGGTTTTGCAACAGCGAGCGGAATGGCTGCGGTGTTTGCATCCATCTTTGCATTATTAAAACAGGGCGACCATTTAATTTGTTGCAGTTCTGTTTTTGGCAGCACGCACACTATGGTTACTAAATTTCTGCCACGCTATGGAATTGAAGCAACACTCGTTCCTGCAAATGATAATGAAGCCTGGGAAAAAGCAGTGCGGCCAAATTCAAAAATGGTTTTTATTGAAACACCTACCAACCCGCAACTTGAAATTATAGATTTGGAGTGGGCAGGAAATTTTTCAAAAAAACATAACCTTATTCTAAATGTTGATAATTGTTTTGCTACACCGTTATTACAAAAGCCGGTTGATTATGGCGCAGATTTAATTGTTCATTCAGCAACAAAATGGATTGACGGGCAGGGCAGGGTTTTAGGCGGCGTAGTTGTTGGCAGGGCGGATTTAATAAAAGAAATTTATTTATTTAGCAGGAATACAGGCCCTTCAATGTCTGCTTTCAATGCATGGATTTTAAGCAAGAGTTTGGAAACACTCGATGTGCGTTTACAGCGACATTGTGAGAATGCGGTAAAGGTTGCCGAAGCATTACAAAAACACAAAAATGTTGAATGGGTTAAATATCCGTTTTTAGAAAATCATCCGCAATATGCCATTGCAAAAAAACAAATGAAAGCAGGCGGTGGTATTGTTTGTTTTGAAGTAAAAGGCGGCGTTGAAAGCGGCAGGAGTTTTTTAAACAAATTAAAACTGCTTTCTATGACGGCAAATCTTGGTGATACAAGAAGCATTGCATCACATCCTGCAAGTACAACACATTCAAAACTTACAGAAGAAGAAAGATTAAGCGTTGGAATTACACCAGGCCTGATAAGAATATCCGTTGGTCTTGAATATGCTGATGATATTATTAATGATTTGAACCAGGCGTTGGATTAGTGTCTGTAATTATTCCTCCATATTTAAAACACGGCGACGCCATTGGAATGATTTGCCCTTCGGGATTTATGCCTTTGGAAAAAGCGCAGAAATGTATCGATGTTTTACAACAGTGGGGTTTTAAAGTTCAAATTGGAAAAACAGTAGGCAGCCAAAACAATTATTTTTCGGGAGATGATAAAACACGTTTGCATGATTTGCAGTTGATGCTCGATGATAAAAACATCAAGGCTATTTTTTGTGCAAGAGGTGGCTATGGTTTAAGCAGGATAATTGATAATGTCAACTTTGATAAGTTCATTCAAAACCCAAAATGGATTATTGGTTACAGTGATATTAGTTTATTACATGCACATGTTTATTCAAACTTCAATGTTGCTTCTTTACATGCACCAATGGCTGCCGCTTTTAATGAAATAGATGAAAGTGAAGAATATATTTATGCAATCTATGAGAGTTTAACCGGCAATAAACAAACTTACAAAACAGCTTCTTCTGCTATAAACAGAAACGGAACCTGCAAAGGAGAATTAATTGGCGGCAACGTCGCTTTGCTTGCCCACATCATCGGAACAAAATCAGACATCAACACAAAAAATAAAATTGTTTTTATTGAAGATATTGGTGAGTACAAATATAATATTGACAGGATGCTGATGCAATTAAAACGTGCGGGAAAATTAAATGAACTCGCAGGCTTAATAGTTGGCAGTTTTACAGAAATGAAAGACACAACAATACCTTTCGGGCAAGCTGTTGAAGAAATAATTTTTGATAAAGTGAAAGAGTACAATTATCCGGTTTGTTTTAATTTTCCTGTTGGGCATGCAGAAGAAAACCATGCGCTAAAAATTGGTGTGCATTATAAACTTACCGTTGATGACGAAATTATTTTAGAAGAAGTTTAGACAGCTCAAAGGATCGCCTACTTCCATTTTATAATCTTAAAATTAATCTCTTCATAATTTTTCCTTTCATATAAAACACCTATTTGGTTATCTGAAATTTTTACCAAATCAGAGTAACCTGTATAATTTTTTGTTTTAGCATCGCTTTTGTCAACCACATACTTTTTTAGCCATGTTTTACCGTCATCGAAGCCTATGCGCAACGTAAGGTTATTTCTATTAAGCGTGTCAGCATCGTTGCAAAAAGCGATAATAAATTGTTTACTTTTTTCACCAATGGTTAAAACACTTCCTTCACATACGGGATCAATTAATGCCTTATCAAAGTAAGATGTGTCCCAGCTTTCACCACCATTGCTGCTGATTGAAATTATCCTGTTTTTAATATCGCCTTGTTGGTTGCGGCTGTTCATCATTAACCTATTGTTGCTTAATTCTGCAGCCGAAGATTCATTACTTCCCGCAATGTTAACTGGCTCACTTAAGTGAAATGTTTTGCCATGATCATCCGTATAAAAACCATGTGCCTTATAATCCGTAAAATCCTGCTGCAGATTTCCGGCAGAGTGATTGGCCGCAATAAATATTCTTCCTTTATATTTTCCTGCCGAAAATTGCATGGCATGACCGGGCGTATTTGCATAACTTCTCCAATCTTCATTAAAACTATAAGTGCTGTGTATTTGCGGTTGTTTAGGCCGATGTGTTTCCACAGTGATATTTACTGGCTGGCTCCATGTATATCCATCGTCTGTTGAAGTTTTATACCACACTTCACGCAATCCATTGCCATTTCTTATTTCATTTTCGCTGTTGTTGCCGGTATTATAAAATAAAAAGATTCTGCCGTTAGGATAGGCCGGATCATTTAAATCAACTACTGGCGCAGCATTGCCCGCCTGCAATTGGCTATAGTTTGTTACTACCTGTAAAGCACCCCATGTTTCTCCTTTGTCACTGCTGCGTTTCATCACGATGTCAATATCACCAAAATCGGAAGAACCATTAACACGTCCTTCGCAGAATGCAAGCAAATCTCCATTGGGTAAGCAAATAATTGCCGGGATACGATAACTTTTATATCCATTGGATCCTGAAACAAAAACCGGAATTGATTGCGCGGAAAGACAGCTCATGCAACTAAAAAGTACTATCACCTGTACAAAATTTTTCATTGCGGTATTTTTAGATTGCAGCTGTGTTGTTATTTGATGCCCCAACCCCACTGTAAAAAATCGGGAAATGCTTTTGCCCATGTTTGCACGTCGTGTTTGCCATCTTCTAATTCAAGGTATTTTATACTTGTATCATCGTAGCCTAATTTTTTTAATTCTTTTATCAGGTCGAGCGTATCATCAATGGCATCAATTACACCATTGTTATTTCGGTCTGCTTTTTCATCTAAAACACCGCATTCAAAAAAGAATTTAAGCCACGAATAAAGTTTGCCGCTTTTTATTTGCTGATGCATAATGCGATGCTGCGCATCATCATAACCTTCGCGATACCCTTTGCTTCGCCACCATAAAGAACCGCTGAATACGCCAACATTCGCAAACTCATAAGGATGATTCCACACTATATCCAGTGCACTTAATCCGCCTAAAGAAAAACCGGCAAATGATTTTTCTTTAAAAGAAGGCACATTATATTTTTCATGGAGAAACGGCAGCAATTCTTCAAACACAAAATTTGTATAATCAGCAGCTTTAGTGCCACGACCTTTATAATCCGGCAGGCCGGCTACACCGTATTCCATTTTTCTGTCTGCACTGCAGTAAATGCCTGCACATAAAACCGGGCTGATTTTATTTTCTGCGAGCAGCCCATTCAATATTTCATTAAAAGGCATTTTTGGCAAATCCTGGCCATCATTAATTAACAACAAGCTCATGTTTTCAGGTTGCAAAACATTTACCGGCAAATAAGCGTCAACGGTTACATCACGCTGCAAAAATTCTGAATAAATTATGCGTGTTTCTGTGATAACATTTCGTGTATTGCCGGCATTCATCATAACACATCAAATATATAACGAGAAAATTTTTATTAATTCTTTTTAGTTAATGTACGTGCACAGTTTTTTAACTTAAAGCACTTATCTTCAATTATAAAAAAATTTTTGTTGATATGAAATGCGCTGCAACGTTTTTGAGTCAATTAAAACTGTTATTAGCGAATTGCATGTTACCAAATACACTAAAACAACCACATGAAAAAAATTGGCATTTTATTCGGGCAGGAAAGAACATTTCCGCAAGCTTTTATAGAAAAAGTAAACAGTAAGAATGTTGACGGAATACAGGCAGAAGCAGTACATATAGATAAAGTTATGCAGGGCGAACCAACGGAATATTCTGTAATCATTGATCGCATAAGCCAGGATGTTCCGTTTTATCGTGCTTACTTAAAAAATGCCGCATTAACCGGAACCGCTGTAATTAATAATCCATTCTGGTGGAGTGCTGATGAAAAATTTTTTAATAATTGCCTCGCTACAAAAATTGGTGTACCTGTTCCAAAAACAGTTATTCTTCCATCAAAAGATTTGCCTCCTGATACTGCAGATCAATCTTTTTCTAACCTTGCTTATCCATTAGATTGGGAAGGCATTTTTAATTATGTTGGATTTCCTGCATATATGAAACCCTTTGCCGGCGGTGGATGGAAGAATGTTTACAAACTAAATGCAATGGCAGATTTTTTTGATAAACATGCAGAAACCGGACAGCTTGTAATGCTGCTGCAGGAAGAAATTGTATTTGAAGAATATTATCGTTGTTATTGCATTGGCGGTAAGCATGTGCGTATTATGCCTTACGAACCACGTAATGCACATCATTTACGTTATGTGGCTGATTTTAAACCTTCGCAGGAAAAATTAAAAGAGATGGAAGAAATTGTTTTGCGCATTAATAAATACCTCGGTTATGATTTTAATACAGTTGAATTAGCACTGCGTGATGGCGTGCCTTATGCCATTGATTTTTGCAATCCTGCACCCGATGCAGATCGTAATAGTGTGGGTGAAGAAAATTTTGCATGGGTTGTAGAAACGGCTGCAAATTATGCCATTGAAAAAGCGCAATCTTATAAAGAAGGAGAAGCCAATTTAACGTGGGGTGAATATGTAAGAACAAGCGCAAATAAAGAAAATTTAACTAACTGATTCGATAATGTGTTATACTAAAGAAAGCGTTTTGTAATTAGATTAGCACATTAGCAAAACATCACATCAGCATAAACTATGCATAACATTTATAAGCATTTTACTATTGGCGTTGAAGAAGAGTACATGGTTGTTGATCCGCAAACACGTGAACTAAAAAGTCATGAACAAAAAATTGTTAGTGAAGGTCACAAAATAATCAGGGATAAAGTAAAAGCTGAAATGCACCAGGCTGTAGTGGAAGTAGGCACAGATATTTGCCAGGACATTGATGAAGCCTATCGCGATGTATCCACTTTACGCAATACGATTTCTCAAATTGCAGAAAGCCTTGGGTTTTGGATGGGTGCTTCCGGCACGCATCCTTTCAGCCATTGGGAAAGACAATTAATTACTGACCACGTTCGATATAATGAAATCGTAAATGAACTGCAGGAAGCGGCACGCAGCAATTTAATTTTTGGTTTGCATGTGCATGTAGGAATGGAAGACCGGAAGATGGCCATTCATATCGCAAATTCGGCAAGATATTTTTTACCGCATGTTTATGCATTAAGTACCAATTCACCCTTTTGGGAGGGGAGGCAAACAGGGTATAAATCTTTTCGCACAAAGGTGTTTGATAAATTTCCCCGTACCGGTATTCCGGATTATTTTGAAAGTATTGAAGCATACGAGAGTTATGTAAACCTTCTTATAAAAACGAACTGCATTGATAATGCGAAAAAAATTTGGTGGGATTTACGTGTTCACCCATTTTTTAATACGGTTGAGTTTAGAATATGTGATGTGCCGATGACAATTAATGAAACAATTGCCATTGCAGCATTATTCCAGGCAATATGTGCCAAGCTGTATAAACTGCGTTCTCAAAATTTAAATTTCATTATTTACCAACGAGCTTTAATAAATGAAAATAAGTGGCGTGCCGGCCGTTATGGAATTGACGGAAGTTTAATTGACTTTGGAAAAGAAGCTGAGGTAAATACGCGTGTATTAATTTATGAGCTGCTCGAATTTGTAGATGACGTGGTTGACGACTTAGGCAGCAGGAATGCAATTAACTATGTGCAAAAAATTTTAGAACAGGGCACCGGTGCAGACAGGCAATTAGCTATATACAATCAAACGCAGAATTATAAAGATGTGGTTGACTATATTCACTCGCAATTCCTGGCGTAAAATTTTTTCGATGCATAATATAATCTGCAGGCTGCCTTAGGAAAGATTTATTTTTTTCTTTTGAAGTTTATTATAATTAATCACAAAAATTATCATTAAAATAATAATTATTACGTAGGTAAAAGTATTAAACGTTGTATGTGCGTTAAAAGATTGAAAGTACGACCAGTGATAAAAATAGCTTAATACAATAGATGCAATACGAATGATATTAAATACGAAAATTAATACAATTCCCGAAACAATCCATTTTAGCTTATATGCAACCTTTGCTTTATGTGCAACAATGAATGCAAACCATAAAAACATAACTGAAACTCCTATACAACCCCAGGCTATTGTTACTCCGCGGCTGCCCCTGATTGTAACATTTACCGGCGATCGCTGATAGGCACTATACCCAATTACTTTCAGTAAAAAGGTTGATGATTTTGCTACTATAGCACTTAACCAATCAGGGATATTTAAATAGGAGTATAGAAAAGAAGAATATATTTTTCCGCCGGGTGTGCTCAATCCTACGTATATAATAAAACCGTAGTAAAGTATGAAGAACACAATAAGAAAATAAACAACGTTGAAACTAATTTTCTTCATTAAAAATCATATTTTGCATACTATAATCGCGTTTAATTCGTTACCTAAGCAGCAAATTAGTTTAAATAATTATGTTGCATAAAACCAATCTAACTACATGCAATTTCAGCAGTTAAAATCATTTCAATTACCCAAAGGCTTCAGAGGACGCTCCGGCATATTTGTACAATGCTGGTGGGTTATACAAACACTATTGTTTAAAACTTCGCCTCAATGTATGTACGCATGGCGAAGATTTTTATTGCGTTGTTTTGGAGCCCAAATAGGCTCCAAAGTAAAAGTAAGGCCTTCTGTGCACATTCAGTTTCCGTGGAAAGTTGCAATAGGCGACTATAGCTGGATAGGCGATGATGTTGTGCTTTACAGTCTTGGCGATATTACAATAGGCAAAAATGTAGTAATATCTCAAAAAAGCTACTTATGCACAGGCTCGCATAACTATGCAGATAAAAATTTTGCTATTTATTCATTGCCCATAACAATAGAAGACAGTTGCTGGCTGGCTACCGATGTTTTTGTGTCTCCCGGAATAGTTATAAGAAATGGCACGGTGGTAGGCGCACGTTCTTCTGTTTTTCATTCATTACCGGCTGGCAAAATTTGCTTTGGAACACCTGCTGTAGTTGTAAAAAACCGGCCTGCATCGTTTTCAATTAATCCTTTGTATCATAACTTATACGAGCCGGATGAACCATATCAGCAAAAACTTTCTGGCTCAGGATCTCTTTAAAAATTATTTTCTTTATTTTAAATCTGCTCTTAATCAATTAAGAGCAGATTTTATTTATACGCAATCCTTATAAGAATTGATCATACATCGCTAATTCAATCGCCTTCTATATAAAGTGTGTTAGTTCTCGTTAACCTTTACGGATATAACTAAGTCTTTTTAAAAAGCTGCAGACTTAGAATTTTAATAAATTGCATCAAATCAATATCCTGTTATGAAACACAAAATGTTTCAGTTTTTTTTGCCATTATTCGCTGGCAAAAAAAGATACTTTTTATTTTTTATACTTGTGTTTTTCTGTTGTTATGTAAAAGCGCAGGTAGTTAATTCAGGCAATTTATACATTGCGGGCAATATTTTTATTGATAGTGATTTTACAAACAATTCAACTGCGTTATATCAAAACGATGGATATTTAAATCTCACCGGAAATTTTAATAATGATCAGGCATTCATGACAGAAGGAACAGGCACAACTCAATTTTCAGGTTCAACAAAAATTCAAAAAATATCAGGTTCAAAATCACCTCTTTTTCACGATGTGATGTGGACAAACCCGTTTGGTGTAAAAATGACCTTAAATGTTGCAATGGGCGGGACCATTTCTCCCGTTACAGGTAGCCTTTTTTTTAATAGTTATACGCTGGCAATGGGTGGAAAAATCAGTACGCTTTATACAAACACAAGTGCATTTAGTGTAACGAATACTTCTGACCTTATAATTTATGGCAATGCAGCCAGTGGCAATAAAATTTATTTTGCTCCTACGGCAAATACTATACATGATTTAACTGTACAATCTTTAAGCACGGGCGTATTGGGAAACGCGTTAAATGTAACAGCCGGCAGCGTTTTTGGAACAGTGACTGTAAGCGGAAGTTTTGATGCTGCCGGCTTTTTAACGTTAAAATCCGATGCTTTTGGAACAGCAAGAGTTTCTAATTCTTCAGGAACTATTTTAAATAATGTTACAGTGGAAAGATATGTTCCGCCAAGGCGTGCATGGCGCTTTATGGCTGCGCCTGTAAATAATGATACACTCACTATACGTAGTGCATGGCAGGAAGGTGCAAATAACCATGATCTTGTTTACGCAAATCACCAGGATCCGCATCCCGGTTACGGAACTAATATTACTTATGATAACGATTATACAAAAGGCTTTGATGTAAATACTACTTATAATCCTTCAATAAAAGTGTGGGTACAAAGCGCCAGTAACTGGAATGCTGCGGCACCTTCAACTGGTTCAACGCTTTTGAATGCTTATCCTGCATATTGTTTATTTATAAGAGGCAGCCGCGCTGTACATCTTGAATGGGCAACAGGTTCACCTACTGACCCAACCATAATTCGTGAAACAGGCACGTTAAATAATAATACTTATACAAGAAATTATACCGGTAACAGTGGCGAGTATTTATTTGTAGGTAACCCATTTGCTTCTTCTATCAACCTTGCCACCGTAATGACCTCTTCAAGCGGCGTAAGTACAAACAAATTCTGGGTATGGGATCCTGCTTTTAATGGGTCTTACGGCGTAGGAGGTTATGTAACATATGCAAACGGCATTATGGTTCCGGTAACTACAAATTATCCAACTCCAACAACAATTATACAAGGGGAACAAGGTTTTATGGTACAATCCAACGCCACCAGTTCATCTCTTGTATTTAATCAAAATTGTAAGGTAGCAACAGAAGCCGACATATTTGGGAAGCCTAAGCGCGTAACCAATCCTTATGTATATATTAATCTAATGATGCATTCAGCAGATTCGCTTTTATTAGTTGATGGCACAGCTGCTATTTTTGGTACGAAGTTTTCCAATGAAATTGATGGCGACGATGCTATTAAATTTCCAAACTTTAATGAAAGTATTGCCATGCTGAGGTTTAACAGGAGAATGTCTATCGAAGCAAGGCCATTGCCTGTTTTAACAGATACATTATTTTTAAAAATGACTTACCTCGGTTCTGGGCAACCGTACGCTTTATTAATAAAGCCGATAAACACACAGGAAAATATGCATGCCTGGCTTGTAGATAAATATTTAAACACAAAAACACCTGTTAATTTAGAGGATACCACCTTATATAATTTTACAGCTAACTATTATGATACAACAACCTATATGCGAAGGTTTATGATTGTGTATCGTAAGGGATTTATAGCTACGCCGATACCGATAGCAAAGAACGAAGCTGTTGCAAAAACGTTGAACGGTTCGGTAAATATTCTTCCAAACCCTGTAACAGGCAATAGCTTTAATATTAACCTTGTGAATGTAACTAAGGGCAATTACAAAGCAGAAATTTACAGTAACGATGGAAAAGTTTTACTCGTTACATATATGCAACACCCGGGTGGAAAAAGCGCTTATAAAACAAATTTACCGCCGGGAACGGCGGCCGGAATTTATACGGTTTCAGTTATAAGCAGCAGTGGCCAGTTAGTGCAAAAAACCTCGCTTGTTGTGAGCAAAAATTAATAAGATATTGAAAAGTGTTGCATTTAGAAAATGCAATGCTTTTCATTTTAATAACCAGGAACTTGATTTAAGATAAAATACATCTGCATTTTTAAAATTCAATTCCTGTCCATCTTCTTTTATTGTGTTGGTACTTTTCAAAATCAAAACGGTATAACCTTCCCGGGCGGTGCGGCACATCATCTTCGTATTCTCCTGTATCAATTAAAAAATCCATGGAGAAGAACTTTTTGCGAAAATTTCTGCGATCGAGTTTTACATCCAGGATAACTTCATATAAGTTTTGCAGTTCGCGCAAAGAAAATTTTTCAGGTAAAAGGTTCAGGCCGAGCGGATGTTCCAGCATTCTTTTTTGCAGCCATGCGTAGCAGGTATCTAAAATTTCTTTATGATCGAAAGCCATGCTCCTGATATTTTTCACACTGTGCCAGTGCAATTCATTCGCCAGGATTTTTAAGCTATGGTGTTCAGTATTTAATAGTGAGCAATACGCAACCGTAAGTACTCTGCCCCCGGGATGGCGCTTTGGATTGCTAAACGTTTTTACCTGCTCAAGGTACACATCATCCATTCCCGTTCTTTCCTGTAAAACACGGTAAGCGGCATCATCCAGTTCCTCATCATCATGCGCAAAATCACCCAATAAACTCCATTTTCCCCGGTACATTTCAAGATCGCTCCGTATCAGTAAAACCTTCAGTTCATTATTATCAAAACCAAAAATTACGCAGTCAACGGTTATTGGCACACGCGGATAAGATTCAACAAGCTTAAACACATCTTTAATTAGAACGCGCTTACTTTCGTCGTACAATCCAATAGCAGAAGATTCATCACTCAACATGGCAAGATTTATTTTGTAGAAGAATGTAAAAATAACATATCAGGCTTTATCTTCAAAACATCACTGTTAAATGCTATAATTTCATTTTAATTTGCCAATAAAGTGCTTATATGTATTCAGCTTCGCAAACACAACATCTCGAAAAAATTTCCAGGCAATTTCTTACAAAGAAATTATCTGAAAAAGATATTAACGACTTAAAATCCATATTGCGATTTCATGAATACCGCTATTATATTTTAAACGATCCGCTTGTTTCCGATACTGAGTACGATCAACTTTACAAGCACCTTGAACAAATCGAAAAAAATAATCCCGAACTAATTACGCAAGATTCACCAACGCAGCGTGTAGGCAACAGCTTAAATACAAGTTTTCCAACTGTACAACACCTGGTGCCTATGCTAAGTTTAGATAATAGTTATAATGAAGAAGATCTGATTGATTTTGACAGAAAAGCAAAAGAAAACACCGGGCTTGAAAAAATAGAATATTGTGTTGAACCGAAATTTGATGGAGCCAGTATTTCACTAATTTATGAAAACGATTGGCTGAGCCGCGCAGCAACACGTGGTAATGGCGTGGAAGGCGAGGAAATTACAACGAACATAAAACAGGTGCGTTCTATTCCTTTGGCCGCAAAGTTTTCAGAATATAATATTCATTTGGCTGAAATACGCGGGGAGGTTTTAATGAATAAAAATTCATTTAAGAAGTATAACAAACTGATGGAAGAAGAAGGCTTACCGGTACTCGCAAACCCACGCAATGCAGCCAGCGGCAGTTTGCGTATTAAAGATCCAAAGCTTGTTGCCAAAAGAAGTCTTGAGGCCTTTTTATATCATGTAAGTTATTATACCACCTTAGAAGGCAAAAAGGTTTCAGACGAAAAAGATCATTCAAAAGAAAACATCTCAAAACGGGAAGCGCCTTTTATTACACACGCGGAATCGCTTAAAATGTTATGGGACCTGGGTTTCAGAAGCCCTGAAAAAGAAAAAAAGGTTGTTCAGGGTATTGATAAAGTAATTGAATATTGTAAAGAGTATGAGGCGAAACGTGATGACCTGCCTTATGAAATTGACGGCATGGTTATTAAAGTGAATGACCTGGTTTTACAGGATAAATTAGGAATGACTTCGCATCACCCGCGCTGGGCAATCGCTTTTAAATTTAAAGCAAGGCAAGCCACAACTAAATTAACAGGCGTTGAATTTAATGTTGGAAGAACAGGCGCGGTAACGCCGGTCGCAAAATTAGATCCTGTTCATATCGGCGGTGTAACAGTTACGAGTATTTCGATGCATAATGAAGATTACATAAAAGAAAAAGATTTGCGCATTGGCGATACAGTTTTGGTTGAACGGGCAGGCGACGTAATTCCGCAAATTGTAAAATCAATGCCGGAAGTAAGAACGGGGAAAGAACACATTATTCATTATCCAAAAAATTGCCCCGTTTGTAAAAGTGAATTGTTTAAAGAAGAGGGCGAAGCCGTATGGCGATGTATAAATATTGAATGCCCTGCACAGGCGGTTGAAAAAATTATACATTTTGTTAGCAAAGACGCAATGGATATAAAACATTTTGGTGCAGCTAATGTTGTAAAGTTTTATGATCTTAAACTGCTGAAAGATATTCCCGGCATTTACACGCTGGATTTTGAAGCGATAAGTAAACTTGAAGGTTTTGGAAAAAAATCAATTACTAATTTACAAACGGCCATAGAAGATTCTAAGCAACAGCCTTTGCATCGTTTAATTTATGCATTAGGTATTCGATATGTTGGCGAAACAACTGCTAAAACTTTAGCCAACGCTGTAAGAGAAATTTATGACTTTGAAAAGATGAGCATCGAAGATTTACAGCAACTGGAAGACATAGGGATAAAAGTAGCTACCAGCATATATGGCTTTTTTCAGAACGATGAAAATATTCAAATTCTGAAACGCTTACAGGATTTGGGTTTGAATATGAAGAACACAAAACGGCAAACATCAGTAACCAATACTTTGCACGAGCAAACATTTTTATTTACCGGTACTTTAAATAAATTAAAACGCACAGACGCAGAAGAAATGGTAGAAAAACACGGCGGCAAAATTGTAAGCGGCGTAAGCAGTAAATTAAATTACCTGGTTGTTGGCGAAGATGCCGGCAGTAAACTGGAAAAAGCAAAAAAAATAAACACAATTAAAATTATAAGTGAAGACGAATTCTTAGAACTGATACAATAATTTATTTTTTTTGATGTACGAGCTTAAATATAATAAAGAAATGATGCGCTTCATGAAGAAGAAAAAAATACAACCATTCTTCAGTTGTCAGTTCACCAAATTTTGAATGCGTTCCGGTTCTTTTCAATTGCTCATCAGAAAGAAATTCAAAAAATTTAATGATAGTTTCTCTTGATGAATAAAAATCTGCAAAAATCAAATCCAAAGGTTTGCTGCACCATTCAATAAATCCTGCTTCATTGTCTGCGACATAACTGTTAAAACACGGATTATTTTTATGCTGTATTTCCTGCATTCTTCCTAAAGAAACTTCGTTATACCTTCCAAGATGCGCAACGTTTTCAAACACGCTCCATTTGCCATTTTCGGGCCTGGTTACAAATGTGTCTTTATTAATGTCTTTCAAAAATTCATCAAGCATTTTATATTGATTAACCAGCAATGCTTTTAAATTATCATTCATATTTTAGTTTGTATTTTTGAATATACAGATTGTTATGCCCCTTTACACAACTTTATATACAGAGATAAAGATTTTTAATAAAATCAGGAGCGCTTATGGCACATTATAACAAACTTGGCTCTATTCCGCATAAACGCCACACACAATTTCGCAAACCTGACGGCTCATTATATTCTGAACAATTGTTCAGCACAGAAGGTTTTAGTGACGACTATTCTTTGTTGTATCATTTGTATCCGCCAACAAGAATAATTAAAACAGATGAAGCGATAGATGTGCAGCCAAAAATTGCAGAAGAAAAAATGTTAAAGCATCGCAGCTTTGAAGGTTTTAAAATAAATCCGGGCGGAGAATTCCTGCAAAGCCGTAAAACGGTTCTGGTAAACAATGATTGTTTTATTGTTTTAGCAGCGCCTACATCGGGTACTGAAAATTATTTTTACAAAAATGCAGACGCAGACGAGTTAATTTTTGTGCACGAAGGCAGCGGCATTTTGCATACACAATATGGCGATTTACCTTTTGGTTACGGTGATTACCTTGTATTGCCCCGCGGAACAATTTATCAAATAGAATTTAATGATGATAAGAATCGCTTGTTTATCGTTGAATCGCATCATCCTATTCGTTATCCAAAAAAATATTTAAGTAAATATGGCCAGTTGATGGAACATTCGCCGTATTGTGAAAGAGATATGCGTGCACCACAGGATTTAAAAACATTTGATGAGCATGGAGATTTTCTTAATCAAGACGAAAAAGCGCGGCATGCTGTATGGCATTCACTATGGCCATCATCCATTTGATGTGGTTGGATGGGATGGTTGCTGTTATCCATACATATTTTCCATTCATGATTTTGAACCAATAACCGGCCGCGTGCACCAGCCGCCACCGGTGCATCAAACATTTGAAACAAATGCTTTTGTTGTTTGCAGTTTTGTGCCGCGTTTATTTGATTATCACCCGCAAAGCATTCCTGCGCCATACAATCACAGTAACATCGACAGTGATGAAGTAATTTATTATGTTGACGGAGATTTTATGAGTCGAAAAAATGTAACGCGTGGTATGATAACATTACATCCTGCAGGCATTCCCCATGGTCCGCATCCGGGCGCTGTTGAAAAAAGTATCGGTGCAAAGGAAACAAAAGAATTAGCCGTTATGGTTGATACATTTCATCCATTAATGCTTACGCAGGATGCGTTGGATATAGAGAATGAGAATTATATTATGAGTTGGGCAGAGTAAACACTTCGTAGTTATAGTTTCTGAGTTTTCTGTTTTAAATCTTTTCTTTTAATAATATTTCCCTTCACTTAAATAATTCCGCACATAATCCTCAATACCCTGTTCTAATGAAGTAAAAGATTCTGTGTAACCCGCATGTTTTAACTTAAACATTGTTGCTTCGGTAAAGTATTGATATTTATCTCTTATATCTTCCGGAATATCTATATATACAATGTTACTTTCTTTTTGTAATGCATTGAAAGTTGCGTTCACCAAATCATTAAATGTTTTTGCTTTACCTGTGCCTAAATTATAAATGCCTGAAGTAAAATTGGTACTTTCCAATGATTGTTCATCTTTTATTAAAGATTGATTCATCATCCATAAAATAACTTTCACAACATCTTTTACATAAATAAAATCGCGTAACTGTTCGCCATCTTTATATTCTTCTTTATGGCTTTTAAAAAGTTTTACCGCACCATTTTTTTGTATTTGATTAAAAGAATGAAAAATTACGCTTGCCATCCTTCCTTTATGATATTCATTTGGCCCATACACATTAAAAAATTTTAGACCGGCCCAAAACGGAGGTGCATTCAGTTGCTTTGTTGCCCATTGATCAAATTCGTTTTTACTGGTGCCGTACGGATTAAGCGGCTTTAAATCCCGGATCAAACTATCATCATCATCATAACCCAATTCACCTGCTCCATATGTTGCGGCAGAAGACGCATAAATAAGCGGAACATTATTCGCTGTGCAATAGTTCCAGACATCCTGCGAATATTCAAAATTTAATTCGCGGTGAATTTTGTAATCAAATTCAGTTGTATCTGTCCGTGCCCCTAAATGAATTACAAAATCAACCTTAATTTTTTTGTGTTCATCAAGCCATTCTAATAAAAGTTCGCGGTCAATTAAATATTTATACTTCTTAGGTTTCCAGTTTTTTTCTTTTTCTGAATGAATAAATTTATCAACCAGCAACAGGTTTTCAAACCCGTTTTCATTCAAATAGCCAACCATACAACTGCCAATAAAACCCGCAGCGCCTGTAACTATAATATTTGCATTTTTATCCAACATTCATAAGAGTTTTTAACTGGCTAACATTTTTTCGATGGATGTATCATACAAACTTTTCCATTCTTTTATATCATCCCAGTTTTCTTTATTAATTTTTATTTCGCCACCCGTAACCTTACCTAAAACACATATATCAATACCCGCAGATGCAGCTTCTCTTTTTAAAGATTGAAGTTTTTCGTTTGAGCAGCTTACTAATATCCTGCTTTGTGCTTCACCAAACCAAAAAGCATCGTTTCTTGTGCCCACTTCTGCGTCAATTTCAAAACCAAGGTTATTATAAAAAGCGCTTTCAAATAATGCAACAATTAAACCACCTTCACTTAAATCATGCGCACTAACAACTATTTTTTCTTTTATTACAGATGCAGTAAATTTTTGCACCGCATATTCTGCATCAATTTCAAATGCCGGCGCAGCGGAAAATTCAACGCCCTTTATCTTATGCAGATATTCGCTTGAAGCAATATCGTTTTTTTGTGTGCCGATAAGAACGATTGCGTCGCCTGCATGTTTAAAATCAAGTGTCATGCGGTTATTAAAATCGTCCAGCACACCAACCATACCTATTGTAGGCGTTGGATAAACCGGCCCTTCCGGATTCTGATTATAAAAACTTACGTTTCCACCTGTAACCGGCGTATTAAATTTTTTACACGCTTCACCCATGCCTTCAACCGCTTTTACAAACTGGTAATACACTTCTGGGTTATACGGGTTACCAAAATTCAAACAGTTAGTTACCCCAATAGGCTCGGCGCCACTGCACACAATATTGCGCGCTGCTTCTGCAACAGCAATCATAGCGCCTTTATACGGATCGGCAAATGCATAACGGCCATTGCAATCAACAGTAACGGCAAGTGCTTTGCCTGTGCCTTTTGCCAAAACTATAGCAGCGTCACCCGGTGCATTGGTACTGGTATTCGCTGCGCCTACCGTGCTGTCGTATTGAATGTAAATCCATCGCTTGGACGCTATATTTGGTAAAGCCATTAATTTCTTTGCAACCTGCCGCACATCTTTTTCACTGATATCTTTTATATCATCAATATTAAATACTTCAATATTTTTTAAATAAGCAGGTGCCTTATATTCCCTTGTATATTGCGGCGCTCCGCCACCCAGCACTAAATCATGTGCGGGAACTTCCGCTTCTAAATTTCCATGCAAATAAAATTTTAATAAACCATCATCAGTAACCTCACCAATTTCGTTGCAGGGCAAATCCCATTTTTCAAATACTTTAATAACTTCTTTTTCTCTTCCTTTTTCCGTAACGAGTAACATACGCTCCTGGCTTTCACTCAGCAATAATTCCCATGCCTGCATATTTTGCTGGCGCGTAGGTACTTTTTCCAAATCAATGCGCATTCCCACATTTCCTTTTGCGCTCATTTCACTTGTTGAACAAATGATGCCTGCCGCACCCATATCCTGCATGCCAACTACAGCGCCGGTTTCAATCACCTCAAGACAAGCTTCTAATAATTTTTTTTCCTGGAATGGATCGCCTACCTGTACAGCAGGCAAATCTTCTGCACTATCTTCTGTAATATTTGCTGATGCAAATGATGCGCCGCCAATACCATCTTTTCCCGTTGCACTGCCTACAAAAAAAACAGGGTTGCCAACACCTTTTGCTGTTGCGCTGATAGTTTTATCAGTTTTAACTATTCCAACACTCATTGCATTAACCAAAGGATTGGTGGCATAACAATCTTCAAAATAAGTTTCACCTGCAACAGTAGGTACACCAAAACAATTTCCATAATGCCCAATGCCATGCACTACACCGGCTAATAAGCGTTGTGTTTTTTTATCGTTGATATTTCCAAAACGTAAACTGTTTAAAGATGCAATAGGCCTTGCGCCCATCGTGAAAATATCGCGCTGAATACCGCCAACGCCTGTTGCTGCACCCTGGAAAGGTTCTATGGCGGAAGGATGATTGTGACTTTCAATTTTAAATACAACACCCCAGCCATTACCAATATCCATTAAGCCTGCATTTTCTTCGCCGGCACTAACCAACATTCTGCCACCGCTGCGAGGCAAAGTTTTTAGCCACTTAATTGAATTTTTATAGCTGCAATGCTCGCTCCACATTGCACTAAATGCGCACAATTCTGTAAAGTTTGGTGTTCGACCTAATTTTTGTTTTATCAATTCAAATTCGTCTTCGGTAAGTCTTAATTCCTCTGCTGTTTTTACGGTTATTTCCATTCAGTTTATGTATGATGATACAGCAAAATTATGATTTTAAGCCCCAATCCGCCGCGACGGAAGTTTTAATCTCCCTGATTGTATAAAATTTAAGACATGAAATGGCATGATTTTATTATTACATAGACAAATCGAAAAAAATGAAAAAAAATTTTTTAAAAAACATATTGAAACCAGCAGTAATGGTAGTTTTAATATCGCTTGTTTTTTCATCCTGCTCAGTAACATATAGGGAAAGGCACCGCAGGCCGCCTCCTTCACGGGAAAAAATTATAATTAAACCTTAATCTTAATAAACTGATGTAGAAAAAGAGCAGCACTGAGCTGCTCTTTTATTTTTCCGTTTTAGGCTCCCATAATTCTATTTTATTCCCTTCCGGATCCATTATCCATCCGAAACTGCCATATGAGTAGTATTCGGTTTTATCCAGAACGTCTACTCCCTTATGGTTAAGTTCACGCAATAATGCATGCAAATCTTTTACACGGAGATTAAGCATGCATTTACTTTCAGATGGATTAAAGTAATCACTCTCGTCTTTAAAAAAAGAGAGAACAGTTGTAACGGGTGCAGTATCCTGTTCGTTAATGCATTTAAAATTTGCGCTTGAATTCTCGCAAAAATCGATACCTAAATTATCCCGGTACCAGGCAGCAAGCATTTCTGGATTTTTTGCTTTAATGAATATGCCACCTATGCCGGTTACCTTATTCATAAAATATCAATTAAAAATTAAAAAGTAAACACTTACAGGGTTGCAGATATAGCGGCGACTTTTTATAAGCTTAACTTTTGCATTAGCATTTTTTTCACTTCATTAAACCACTCATCTTTCAAAATACTCAACACAATTGAGTCTCTTCTGCCACCCTCAACAGTGGGCATATTTTTGCGGAGAACACCATCAACTTTACAACCGATAGATTTCATGGCTGCAATACTTCTTTCATTTCTTGCATCTGCACGCAATTCAAATCTTTCTAAAGCTAATACTTCAAAAGCAAATTGCAACAGTAAAAATTTACAGTGCTTATTTAATCCTGTGCCCTGGAATTTTTTTCCATACCATGTATAGCCAAGCTGTATGGTTTTATACGGAAGATTAATATCGTAAAACCTTGTGCAGCCTGCATATTCGTTTTCCTTTTTATCAAATACAATGAAAGGAAATTCCCTGCCGGCAGCTTTCTCGCGAAAAGCTATATCCATATAATTTCGCAAACCATCTTCACCTTCCGGGCGAACTAAAGAATAAAACCACAGTCCGCGTTCCTGTAAAGCAAAGGGTAATAAATTTACATAATCGCTTTCTTCAAGCGGGCGCAATAAAACCCGCTCATCCTGTAAAGTAACACTGGGAAATTGTTCTGGCGTTTGGTTCATACTTTCGCAAAATTAATCTTGTAAAGAAAAAGAATTTTTTTATGTGCGGCATAGTTGGTTATATCGGTTACAAAGAAGCTTATCCAATTGTAATAAAAGGTTTGAAGAGATTAGAGTATCGCGGTTACGACAGCGCTGGCATTGCTTTAATTGACGGCGGCTTAAAAGTTTATAAAAAGAAAGGCAAAGTTGCCGACCTTGAAGAAACATTAATTGGTAAAGATCTACATGGCAGTATAGGCATCGGGCATACCCGATGGGCCACGCATGGTGAACCAAGCGACCGCAACGCGCATCCGCATACAAGTAACAGCGGAAATATTGCAATGATTCATAATGGTATCATTGAAAACTATGCGCAGATAAAAAATGAGCTGATAAAAAAAGGTTACAATTTCAGCAGCGACACAGATACAGAAGTGTTGTTGAATTTTATTGAAGACATCAGGAAAAATAATAATGGCACACTTGAAGAAGCACTGCGCATTGCCTTAAAAAGAATTGTGGGTGCTTATTGTGTTTTGCTGATTGATAAAAATGATCCGCATACAATTATAGCGGCAAGAAAAGGCAGCCCGCTTGTAATTGGTATTGGAAAGAACGAACATTTTCTTGCCAGCGATGCATCGCCTATAATTGAATACACAAAAGAAGTAGTGTATGTAAACGATTATGAAATTGCCATTGTTCGTGCAGATGAACTTACTTTAAAAAACCTTGGCAATGAACATCAAACACCATTTATAACAAAGCTTGATATGGAATTGGCGGCTATTGAAAAAGGCGGCTATGACCATTTTATGCTGAAAGAAATTTTTGAACAGCCACAAACGATTTATGATTGCTTGCGTGGCAGGCTTGACGCAGAAAAAGGAGACATTACGCTGAGCGGCATTCAGCAATATGCTGATCAGATTATGAATGCAAGCCGCATAATTATGATTGCATGTGGTACAAGCTGGCACGCAGGTTTAGTAGCTGAATATATTTTTGAAGAGCTATGCCGCATTCCCGTTGAGGTGGAATATGCATCTGAGTTTCGTTATAGAAATCCCGTGGTAAACAAAGGCGATGTTATCATTGCCATTTCGCAAAGCGGTGAAACTGCAGACACGCTTGTTGCTATTGAGACGGCTAAGGAGCAGGGTGCAATTATTCTTGGCGTATTAAACGTTGTGGGCTCTTCCATTGCACGAAAATCGCATGCAGGTGCTTATACACATGCGGGCCCTGAAATTGGGGTGGCAAGCACAAAAGCGTTTACTGCACAGCTTGCAGTACTTACAATGATTGCATTAAAAATTGCACATGCAAAAAAAACAATTGATGAAGAAAGATATTTTTTATTGTGTAAAGAGCTGTTGGAAATTCCTGATAAGGTTGCGTTGGTGCTTCAGCAAAATGATGCCGTAAAAGCGCTTGCAGAAAAATATAAAAACGCAGACGACTTTTTGTATCTGGGCCGTGGTTATAATTTCGCTGTTGCACTGGAAGGCGCATTAAAACTAAAAGAAATTTCCTACATACATGCTGAGGGTTATCCCGCAGCAGAAATGAAGCACGGGCCCATTGCCTTGGTTGATGAAAACCTGCCTGTTGTTTTTGTGGCAACAAAAGATGCCTATCATCAAAAAATAATAAGCAATATGCAGGAAATAAAAGCCCGCAAGGGAAAAGTAATTTCCGTTATTACAGAAGGCGACGAAGTTTCTCAAACACTTTCTGATGATGTAATTATTTTACCGCCGGCCGACGAAATTGTTGCACCAATGCTGAGCGTTATTCCATTACAATTATTGGCTTATTACATTGGTGTTGCAAAAGGTTATGACGTAGATAAGCCGCGTAACCTTGCAAAAAGCGTTACAGTAGAATAACCGGAAATTAATCAGCTAAAATCTTACAGAACAATTACACTATTATTACCGCCAAACATGTTTGGATTTTGTTTATCGGCTTCAGGTTCATCAAGCCAGATATTTTCATTTACGCGGTATTTAAATTCGTGTTCTGTATTTTTAGGAAGCTGCACATCGCAGCTAAAACTGCCATCTTTTTTTCTGCTCATTATTATTGAATTCTGCCAATCATTATTCAGTCCGATCACTTCTGCTGTTTCGGCATTTTCAAAATTCACCACAAATTTCACTTTACAATAATCCTTAGTTTTAAAATAAGTTTTTTGCACCATAATATATAAATTATTTAATCTGTTTAATTGCAAATAACGCGAAAAGTAACCCTTAAATTATTTGCATTTATACACAAACCGTGAATAAAAACAGGGTGCATGAAAAATTTAAATGAGATTATCATACAAATTGTGAAAGTTTTAAAAGCATGCTGCTCTTATCAATCATACCGGGATGGCGCCAGAGAATTTCACCTTTTTTAAAAACCATAAAAGTTGGCACTGCGCTTACATTATACGATTGGGCAATTTGTGATTGTTTATCAATATTTACTTTTACAATACGTGCTTTGCCTTCTATGGTTTTGGCAATTTCTTTTACCACCGGCTCCATTGCTTTGCAGGGTCCGCACCAGTCGGCATAAAAATCTACCAACACCGGTTTTTCAGATTTAATTAATTCGGCAAAAGACTCCATAAAAATTTATTTAATTTATTGCAACAATTATGCTGATAATACCACTGGTAAAAAAAGTTTATTCATTTACTGTTGCGGCATTAACTTGTCTCTCCATCTTTTAAATCTGCCGTATGAAAATATTTTTTGCGCTTGCATGTTTCTTTTTTTTATCACCAAGCGACAACAGTGAAGAAGTGTTGCAAAAAATGTATCAGCAATATGCCGGTAAATGGATGCATAGCTTTACGTTCGATCAAACAACAGAAATGTATCGCAACGATAGCCTTTTAAAAACTGCTGAATGGCATGAGGCGATTGTTTACCCGGATAAATTCCGTATCGATTTTGGTGACCCGAAAGATGGTAGCGCAGCTATTTTTACAAAAGATTCTGTTTACAGTTTTCATAATGGTAAACTAATGCGTACATCTGTAAACGATGATGATCTTACATTCATTTTAGGTGGTATGTATTTTTATCCTTTTGATACAGTAAAAACTATGTTTGGAAGGATGGGTTACAACCTGGGTAAATTTTGCGAGGCTTCAGTAAATGGAAACCCGGCTTATGTAATTGGCGCGAACGACACTGCAGAAAAAACAAACCAGTTGTGGATTGATAAAGAAAAGCTTGTTACAGTAAAATTTATCAGTTATAACCATGGCGAAAAAGAAGAAGGAATTTTCAGTGATCATAAACAATTTGACGGCAGCTGGAGCGAAACAAATTGCGTTTTTTATGTAGATGGAAAATTAATTCAAAAAGAAATTTATTTTAACTGCAAAGCAAATGAACCAGTTGATCTAAAAATTTTTAACACGCATAACTTCACTTATCGCAAGTAATAACCGTCAGATTACAGTTTAATTACAACGGTTTAATTTTTATATTTCTGAAACAGATATAAGTATCATTAACATTGCTATGTGCAGATTGTAAAGCTATGTGCCCTGTTGTTGATGCGCCATAACCTGCATCATCTTTCCATTTGCCTTCCGTTTTTTGTTTTTTCCATGCATCACTTCCTAAATTGTATTCAACAACTTTTTTGCCATTAAGCCAATGCTCAACATGTCCTTTGTTTACAATAATAATTGTGTGGTTCCATTGGCCTGGTGCATTTGCCGCTTTAATAGCTGGTGGCTGCATCGCATAGTTCGCGCCGGTTTTTTGATAGTCTTCAATATGTTCAGGAAAACCTTCATCATCAATCAACTGGTATTCCGGGCCACTTTCAAAAGCTGCATCATATTTTTCCGTTACCAGGTACATTATACCGCTGTTGCCCTTTGGAGAAATTTTCCAGTCTATGGATAATTCAAAATTCTTATACTGATCATCGGTTATTAAATCTGCATGGGTATTTTCTTCTGATCTTTCACTGCACAAAGCTTCTTCATTTACTTTCCACGAGCCTGGTTGATTTTTAAACGTACGCCAGCCATGCAGCGTTTTACCGTCAAATAACAGTTTCCAGCCTTCCTGTTTTTCGTTTTGTGTAAGTACATTATTGCCACTTGTATCTTTATTTATGTTGTTTGCAAATACAGTTTGCGTGTTAAGCAGGACCATAAAAGCAAATAAAAAATTTATCCACATAAATGTTTTTTGCATGATTGATGTTTTAAATGTGAATTCAATAAAATTATGAGTATATAAGATTATTATCACGTTTTAAAATGCGATTTTTAAAAAAAAGTTTTCCTGTTGTTATTTAAAGATTTTATTTTTATGAAGCTAATGAAATTGACTTAAAGCTACTGTTTATTGTTCTTAAAGTCTAACTGAAAAATTCGACTACCTAACCATGATTAAAGATCTAAAATCTAAAAATGTAATTCTTTATGCAGAAGATGATGAAGACGATCAGCAATTAATTAAAGAATCTCTTCAGAATTACGCGCATGATGTGGAAATTATAATCCATAATAATGGTGTGGAAGCAATATCGTATCTCAATAATCTTTCACCTGCTGATCCGGATCCATGTTTAATTATTTTAGATATTAACATGCCAAAGATGAATGGCATTGAGGCATTGAAGCAAATAAGAAAGAATCATCGCTTTTCTAAAATTCCTGCCATATTATTTACTACTTCGTCACAACCTTCCGACAAAAAATTTGCTGCAGAATATAAAGCAGGTTTTATTACAAAACCCATAGATGCAGATCAAATGAAATACATTGTTGAAACCTTTATTAAATATTGTGACACGGATTATCGTGATTAAACTTATCACTATAATCAAGTACGCGCTAACTATTAAAAAACTAAAAAACACGATAAAAAAAATTCCGGTTAATTTGCAGCCAATAATAAATCAACTGCATGCTTTCAAAGTATAAACGCGTTGTATTAAAACTTTCAGGTGAATCGTTAATGGGCAATAGAGATAACGGTTTTGAGCCATTTAATCCTTTAATAATTGAACAGTATGCAAACGATATAAAAAGTATATCTGAAAATGGCGTACAGGTAGCGTTGGTAATTGGCGGTGGCAATATTTACCGCGGTGCAAATGAAATTGAAAGTGGTATTGAGCGTGCACACGGAGATTATATGGGCATGCTTGCTACATCAATAAACGGTATGGCTATGCAGGCGATGCTGGAAAAAATTGGTGTTGATACACGCCTGCTAAGCGCCATAAAAATGGAGCAGGTTGCAGAACCCTATATACGAAGGCGCGCTATACGCCATTTAGAAAAAGGCCGCGTTGTAATTTTTGCAGCAGGCACAGGCAACCCGTATTTTACTACAGATACTGCCGGATCGCTCAGAGCTTTGGAAATAAAAGCAGATGTAATTTTAAAAGGCACACGTGTTGACGGAATTTATACAGCCGATCCTGAAAAAGATTTGGCTGCTGTTAAATATGAAAGAATTACCTACCAGGAATGTATTTTAAAAAACCTGAAAGTAATGGACATGACTGCCTTTACACTTTGCATGGAAAATAATTTGCCGATTATAGTTTTTGACATGAATAAAACCGGCAATCTCTTAAAAGTGGTGGAAGGTTTAAACATAGGCACGCTCGTAAATTAGAAATATCTGATCTGCGGCGGCAGAATTAATCATGAACAAAAACATTGCAGATATTAGAAAAGATTATAGTCTGCACTCACTCAATGAAAGCGATGTTGCATCAAACCCTATTGAGCAATTTAACCGCTGGTGGAATGAAGCGCTTGTTAGTGAAATTATTGAAGTAAATGCAATGACGCTTGCCACATCAACAAAAGAAGGAAAACCATCTGCAAGAATTGTTTTATTAAAAGGTTTTGATGAACGAGGCTTTATCTTTTTTACAAATTATGAAAGTAAAAAAGGCAAAGCTTTAGCTGAAAACCCACATGCAGCTTTAGGTTTTTTTTGGAAAGAAATTGAAAGGCAAATAAGAATTGAAGGCGTTACAGAAAAAATTTCTGTAGCAGAAAGCGATGCGTATTTTTTTTCAAGACCGGAAGGTAGCCGCATTGGCGCATGGGCTTCACCGCAAAGTGAAATAATAAAAAACCGGGCAATGCTTGAAGAAAATGTACAACGATTTTCGGGTGAATTTAAAAACAGCATTCCCCGGCCGCCACATTGGGGAGGCTACCGGGTAATGCCTGAATTAATAGAGTTTTGGCAGGGCCGTACAAACCGTTTGCACGATCGCATACAATATACCAAAACCCGTGACGGGAGTTGGAAGGTTGATAGACTTGCGCCATAATCACACAGCACACCAGCAACATTATTCCGATTTTTCATTTTTTGCTTTCTTATTCTTTCCTGGTTTTGCAGGCCTGCTTTTTCCAAATGAACCCTTGGATATTTTTCCTCTTTTAGTTTTCTTATCTCCTCTTCCCATACTGTTTAAATTTAAATTGAAAAATTTTATAAGAATTGAAAGGCTGCCTGTTTTTTCAGCCAGCCCTTCATCAATCGTAGCATTTATAATTTAGCTGCGAGTTCTTTACCTGCTTTAAAGCGTGCAACTTTTTTTGCCTTAATCTTAATTGTGGCCCCTGTTTGTGGATTTCTGCCTGTGCGTGCATTACGCTTAGACACAGAAAAAGTACCAAAGCCAACAAGTGTAACCTTATTTCCTGCTTTTAATGTTTTGGTAACTGCTTCAATAAAAGAATTAAGAGCGGCATTAGCCTGTGATCTGCTAATACCTGAGTCGTCTGAAAGTTTAGAAATCAGTTCAGCTTTGTTCATAATAAATTAATTTAAAAATTGATTAGTACCGACAAATGTATTTGCTTTTTACACTTTGCAAAATAATTTTTATAAACCGAAGCCGCTTATCACATGCTGGAGACTCGTTACGAAACATAATTATTTGTATAAAATAAATACAAACGAATTAACAACTGCTTCATAACATTTTTTTCATCAATTTCGTTTCACCTCTACTTAAAACAACACCATGCAAAAAATTCTTTTTGTACTTCTGCTAACAACAACAATAACTATTGCTCATGCACAGGCACCATACGATCGTGCTATTGGCGTAAAATTTCCCGGCGGCTTATCCCTTACTTATAAAAAATTTGTTTCTGATTCACGTAATCTTGAAGCACAATTTACATCATGGCATAAAGGCTTTCGTGTTGCAGGATTATATGAATTTAACTTTTATACGTTTGATAAAGTACCTGAATTATCGTGGTTCGTTGGCCCGGGTGCCCATCTTGGTTTTTGGAAATCTGAATTTAAAGACACGTATAATTCGCATATAGATTTAGGAATTGATGGCATTATCGGCCTTGACTATAAAATAAAAGATGCACCGATTGATGTTAGTGTTGACTGGCAGCCCGCTGTAACCTTACTTGGCTCAGCCGGCTTCACACCCGCGTTTGGCGGCTTTGCTATAAGATATACTTTTTAATTATTCACTTTAAAATTATAACATGAGAAAACTCCTGATTCTTATCAGTCTTGTTACAATAACAATTTGCACCCATGCGCAAAAAATGGCAATGGGCACAACTTATAAAACTGCTGTTGGTGTTAAATTTTATCCCGGCTCTATATCGGTGAAATCTTTTACCAAGTCTAATGTTGCGCTTGAAGGACTTGCTTATTTCTGGAATTATGGAACACGCTTTACAGGCCTCTATGAAATCAACGGTGATGTAACCGGCGCTGAGGGCTTAAAATGGTACGTGGGCCCGGGTGCACATGTAGGTTTTTGGAGTAATCATTGGAAAAATGTTTTTCCTTCACGCGATGGCGGTGTTATGATAGGCATTGATGGTGTTCTCGGACTGGATTATAAAGTAAAGGGCGCGCCTTTGGATGTAAGCATTGACTGGCAGCCTTCTTTCAATTTTGTTGGTTACAATTACTTCGAAGGCGGTTGGGGAGGATTAGGAATTCGCTATGCTTTTTAAATGCAGACCTCTATAACAATTTGTGATTAAAGTGAATAATTATTCACTAACGAAATGTTTAGAGCCGCTGTTAACCAGGTTCCTGGTACAAGCCAAGGATATTTCCTGACGGATCGGTAAATCTTGCAGTAATTTCCGGCGCATCACCGCCAACGGGCTGTACTATTTTTCCGCCATTTTCTTTTACCAGATTTATAGTTGTCTCAATATTGTCAACCATAATATAAATTAATATTCCAAATTCTGAAAACGGTTCTCTGTCTGTTCTCCATGCGCCACTTACCTGCCCGGTACTATCATCAAAAGCTGTTGCTCCATCACCTCGTGTTCTTATATTCCAGCCAAAAACTTTATTGTAAAAAGAAGAAGATTCATTTACGTTTTTCGAAGGAATTTCGAGGTAACAAATTTTACCATTGTTAGATGTTGGATAATTTGAATTGCTCATGATTGAAATATAATTTTTATAGCCCAAGTGCTGATTGAAGTTAATAATTGTTTTGAAATAGTTTACACAAGTTCTGCATGTGTGTTAGGTGCAATTAATAGCCATAAAAAATAATTGATTTTTCAAACATTATTTTACACATATTTGTTGCATAAACAATTGCTATGCCTGCGACTGCTTCTGCCACTTCAAATTCATTTATAAAACCAAAGCTGAGATTTTTACAGATATTCAACATGAGTTTTGGTTTTTTCGGTATTCAGTTTGGCTGGGATTTGCAACGCGCTAATATGGGGCCGATTTATGAATATTTAAAAGCGTCCCCCGATCAAATTCCGCTTTTATTTTTAGCAGCACCGCTTACAGGTTTAATTGTACAACCGATCATCGGTTATATGAGCGACCGCACATGGCATCCATGGTGGGGCAGGCGCCGACCCTATTTTTTTGTTGGCGCTTTACTAAGCACGATATGTTTATTTCTTATGCCGAATAGCGGCTCACTCTGGATGGCGGCAGGCTTATTATGGATACTCGATACATCCGGCAACATTGCAATGGAACCATTTCGCGCATTTGTTGCAGACAAACTTCCCGAAAGCCAGCGCACACGGGGTTTTGCCATGCAGAGCTTTTTAATAGGTCTTGGCGGAAGTATTGCATCGGCATTGCCGTGGATTATGTCAAACATGTTTCATGTTTCAAGCACTTCCGCAAACGGCGAAATTCCGTCGTCAGTAAGATTTGCTTTTTATACAGGCGGTGCAATTTTTTTTACAGCCGTATTGTATACTATTTTAACGAGTAAAGAATATCCTCCTGCTGATTTAAAGTTTAAAGAAAAAATAAAAGAAAACAAAAACGGTTTTAGTGGTGCCATAAAAGAAATAAACGATTCAATAATGCACATGCCAAAAAAGATGAAGCAGCTTGCCATCGTTCAATTTTTTACATGGCCCGGATTATTTCTAATGTGGTTCTATTATAACACGGCAGTAGCAAGAGATGTTTTTCATGCAGCAAATACAAGCGATCCGGTTTATACAAAAGGCATTGAATATGGCGGATTAACACTGGCTTACTATAATATCATTGCATTTTTGTTTGCTCTAATAATTCCGGCAATCGCAAAAAGATTAGGTCGCAAAGCCACGCACACACTATGCCTTTTATGCGGAGCTATAGGATTAATCTGCGTGCGCTTTGTAACGCAACCATATGAATTATATTTCTGCATGACGGGCGTTGGCATTGCATGGAGCAGCATCCTCTCAATGCCATATGCAATGCTTGCCGGCGCTTTGCCCGAAGATAAAATTGGTGTGTATATGGGCATATTTAATTTCTTTATTGTATTGCCTGAAATTATTGCTTCGCTATTTTTTGGATGGATAATGGAACATTTATTAAACAACGATCGTATGCTTGCCGTTCAAATTGGCGGCGTTCTTATGGTTGTTGCGGCCATAATTTGTTATGCAATTGTAAGCGAAAGAAAGGGAGAATCGATTGATGAAGCTGAGGTTGCATTGCTTGAAATAAAAGAAGAGCGCAGTGTCTAAAGCGGTCTGACGCTTTATAAGCGTCTGACCGATAACTAATCATTATTTAAAAAATCAATCGTGATAAAAAAGCTTTTTTATTTTTTAGTTTTTGCTTTTTGCTTTTCAAAATTATCAGCACAAAACATTGAGGTCTATCCAACGCATTGGTGGATTGGAATGAAAAATCCGAATCTTCAGTTGATGATTCGTTCAACAAATATTGCAGATAAAATTCCGATGATAAAGATGTCTGCCGCCGGAATAAAATTAGCAGATGGAATAACGCTCAAACAGATTGAACGCGTTGAAAATTCAAACTATATTTTTTTAGATTTGGTTATTGATAAAAATGCAAAGGCAGGTAAAAGAATTTTCAGTTTTGGAACGGGTGAAAATAAAATCAATATAAATTATGAGTTGAAAGAAAGAAGAAAAGGCAATGGAACTTCGTATGCGCAAGGTGTAACATCATCAGATTTTATTTACTTATTAATGCCTGATCGTTTTAGCAACGGTGATACAACAAATGATCGCGTTGCAGGCATGAAAGATCAATCGTTAAACCGGGATTCTATTTTTTTAAGACATGGCGGCGATTTGCAGGGTGTAATCAATCACCTTGATTATTTAAAAGATATGGGTGTTACAACTTTATGGATGACACCCGTGATTGAAAATGATATGCCGAACCGCACAGAGCATGGCTATGCATTTACCAATCATTACAAAATTGACCCAAGAATTGGCGGCGAAAAACTTTACTTACAATTAAGCGATGAATTGCATAAACGCGGTATGAAACTCATTCAGGATGCGGTGTATAATCATGTTGGATTATATAATTTTTTGGTACAGGATTTGCCGGCAAAAGATTGGTTGCATCAATGGCCGGCATTTACACAAACAAATTATAAGGATCAACCGCTATTTGATCCGCATGCTGCACCATCAGACATAAAAAAGATGAGTGATGGATGGTTCACCCAACAAATGCCTGATGTTAATCAATCAAATCCTTTAGTAGCAAATTTTTTAATTCAACATGCGCTTTATAGTGTGGAAGAATTTGGCGTTGATGGCTGGCGCATCGACACATATATTTATAACGACCTTGATTTTATGAATCGTTGCAATCAGGCTCTCACAAACGAATATCCGCATATGACCATGTTTGGCGAAGCATGGGTGCATGGTGTTGCAAACGAAGCTTATTTCGCACAGAATAATATCAATACAAATTTCAAAAGCAACTTGCAGGGCGTTACAGATTTTCAATGCTTGTTTTATGGCATTCAACCTGCATTAATGGAACCATTCGGCTGGACGAATGGCGTGAACAAATTATATGAAACTTTAAGCAACGATTTTTTATATGTTGATCCAATGCGTAATGCAATCTTTTTAGATAATCATGATTTGAGCCGCTGGTATTCTGTTGTTGACAGCAATCTTCAAAAAGACAAAATGGGCTTTGAATGGTTATTAACTGAACGTGGTGTTCCGCAAATGTATTATGGTGATGAAGTGTTAATGGGCGGTGATACAAATCCTGACGGCTGGGTTAGACTGGATTTTCCAGGTGGCTGGAATGGCGATAAAGTGAATGCATTTACAGGAGAAGGTTTAACTGAAGATCAGAAGTCTGTTCAATCATTAATAAAAACATTAGCCGATTTCAGAAAAAATTCTTCTGCATTAAAAACAGGAAAGATGATGCAATACATTCCTGTTGATGGTTTATATGTTTATTTCAGGTATGACGATAACGAAACCATTATGTGTGTAATGAATACTGGTAATAAACAGCAAACAGTTGATTTCTCAAATTATGCAGAACGCACCTCCGGATTTTCTGAGGCCATTAATGTGATTAATAAATCGTCTTACAAAACATCTTCTACAATTACTATTGATTCACTGCAAACATTTATACTTCAGCTAAAAAAATAAAGGCTGCAAATAACAGCCTTTATAAATTTATCTTCTCCAACCGCCGCGTCTCCAATAATAACCTCGTGGTGTGTGTACCCATGTACCGGTTACCCACGCACGATGGCCTCTTGGACGCGCCCAGTATCCATTACTATAGACGTATCGCCCACCACGCCAATACCATTCGCCATCAACCCAAACATAACCTCGCCCGGGAGCCGCGGGCCGGGCGTAGTATGGAGGAGCAGGCCGTGCAGAAACTGTATAGCGGGTAGGACCACAACCACTAAATGTTGAAATACCAGCCGCCAACGCTAAAAGAAAAAAAAACTTTTTCATTGTGAACTGATTTAAATATTAACAATCTTGCCAACAATATGCCAGCGTTTAATATTCAGAGTTTTAAAACCCTGCATGGATTAATAATTAAATGCTAATACTTTTTAAAACAACAAATGTGCTTACTCAACAGCTAATAATTTACAGGCGTAATCGTGTAACCCTGTTTTGTCAGCAAGCTTATAAGTCCGTTGGTATTTCCTAAATGTCCGGCACCTACGGCAAAAAATGTTGGTTGCAGTTTGGCTTGTTGGATAATTTCAGGTATCCATTTTTTATTGCGGTTGTTTAAAAGCAGATCATCGTATTGAGAAAGGGACGCGTCCTGGTTAAGCATCCTGCATAAAGCATCCAAGTTTTTTTCTTTATACAATTTAAGTAGTTGATTGAAGTTTTGTTTTGTACTGTCAATATTTTGTAATGTTTCTGCCATTTCTTTTGCCTGATCTGCGTAAGGTATTTCATCAAATATTCTCAGCTGATCTTCAACATCTTCAAGCCCGTTAATCTGCATGTTGTTAGCCTTTGCAAGCTGCGTGAACTTTTGTTCCCATGCTTCAGTGCTTTCACAGCCAAGCAAAGCGGGATATATTAAAGATTCAGCAAGTTGAGGTTTCATTGTGTTCATCATATTTAAAGACATGCCGGTTAATTTTTTAAACTGAACAGCCAGTGAATCATATTCCGCAGTGGGCAATAACTGCATTAATGTTGTATCATTTTTCATCTTCATTTGCTGCATCGTTTTCAGCATAACAGAAGGATCATCAAGATTTACTTCAAGAAACAATTTTTGCGTAGAATAGAACCTTGCTCTTAACGTATCGCTTACTTTAATTTCACCGGCACACATTAAATGAATGGTGCCATACAAATAAGATGGCTTGCTAATGCCCGGCCCTGTTATTTGCCACAACAAAGTGTTTTCAAGAGGTTGTTGTCCGTTTACAAAAACACTAAGTGTAAGAAACAATAAAACAATAACAGGCCTGCTCATAAAATTTATTGGTATTTCTAAATTAAATAATTCCCGCCGATGACGGGAATTATCATAGTTAATTGTTTAAATCAATTGTAAGAAATTATAAGAATGGTAAACAGTTATTCATCATCATTATTTCCATGAACTCTTTTTTTCAATTCATCCAACGGCATTGATATCATTCTGCCGATTGGTTTGCCATCCCTATAAGTGATCACTTTTATTTGTGTTGCATAGTTTGGAACTGATAATGGTTCTTTATAAACAGGATAAAATTTATCCGGATATGAATTATCAAAACTGTAATGAATGTCTAATCCGTTCACTTCGTTCTTTAATGCAATTTTTAATGTGCTGTCTGCATTTAATGATGGAATGAAATCAGGATCGTACATGCTTGGTGCATATTTCACTTCTTCCACATCAAATCTTTTAAACTGCGCTTCAATTCTTCTTACAAAATCATCCCAGTTTTTATTTTCTTTCGGGCTCCATGTATCTTCTGCAATGGCAAATGCACGTGGCCATGTCATGTATTCAGCCTGGCGAAAATTAAACACTTGTTCTGTCCATAAATTTCCCTGTGCACCAAGAATATATTTTTGATACTCTTTTGGAAGTCCCTTTGGCATAGGATCGAAACTATACACTTTATTTAATCGTAATGAAGCGTAGATATGTGTTTCCATTATTCTATCACTTTGCATGTAATCAAGATATACATACTGTGTGGGACTCATTACAACATAATGACCCAGCTTAGCAGCAACGGTACCGCCATCAGCATTCTCAGCAGCACCGGCGGCAGCAACACCATCATGCGCGCCACGCCAGCTCATTACCGCAGCATTGGGCCCGATACCACCTTCCAGGATTTCATCCCAGCCCATAAACTTCTTGCCTTTTGATTCAACTATTTTTTCCAACCGCTTTTCAAAATAACTCTGTACTTCTTCATATGTTTTCAGATTTTCTTTTTTCATTAAAGCAGTTATGGCATCGCTGCTTTGCCAGAAGGTTTTAAAGGTTTCATCACCACCCAGGTGTATGTATTCAAAAGGAAATAATGCGGCAATTTCTGTTACTACTTTATCCAAAAACTCATATACATTTTCACTGGAAGGGCAAAGATTATCATCATAAATTGCTGTGTGTGTACCCCAGTCTTTTATTGATTCGCCGGATGCAACACCAATATTTTTTACACCGTTTGAGCAAGAGAGTTCAGGATATGCAGTGATGGCTGCAAGGCTATGACCAGGCACATCAACCTCAGGCATAATATCTACAAAACGTTCTTTTGCATATTGAATGATTTCTTTGATATCATCCTGCGTATAAAAACCGCCATATGTGCGTGCTGCATTTGGCGCCGGTGGCGGAAAGGTTCCAAACTGCCCAACTCCGGGAACACTCCATGCACCAACTTCTGTAAGCTTTGGTAAAGATTTTATTTCGATGCGCCATCCTTCATCATCAGTTAAATGCCAGTGCAATAAATTAAATTTATATTTTGACATCTGATCAATATAAGCTTCAACTTCCTGTTTTGTAAAAAAGTGTCGCGCTACATCAAACATTAAACCACGCCAGCCAAAACGCGGATAATCTGTAACCTCAACACAAGGCACTTTCCATTCAACATCGTTTACTAAAACACTGTCTTCAATTTCCGGCAGGAAATAGTTGCATCAAGCTTTGCACGCCGTAAAAAATACCGGCAGGCTTATTTGCTTTTATAATTATACTTTTTGATGTAACAGATAAATTATAACCTTCATCACCCAATGTTTTATCTTCTGTTTTATTCAGCTCTAATTTTATAACAGCATTTGCAGCATTGCCTGAAACAGAAACTTTATAACCTGTGGGTATTGATAACCTTTTTTGCAGATCTATAATCGTTTGCTTAAGTTCTGTTGTTTCAACAGTTTGAATAATTATATTATGTGGTAAGATAAAATCGCCTTGCTTCTTTTCAATTTTTACAGGTTGCGGAACAATTGCGATAGATGAATCAATACAAAATGCAGTTGTTGCAACAATAACAAAACAAATAAATAAAAAAAATTTTTTCATGTGGCTGTTTTAAAATTGCAATAAAAATAATGCAAGAAGACAAATAAAGATTTGTTCTTTTTAAATGCAGTTAATTTTTTGCAACAATGTCTTTAATTTTTATAGGCGGAAAGTTAAAGGGCTCTTTTTCAATATCCAGTTTATAGCGAAGGATGATATCACCTTTATATATTACCTGCAACCATTGTGGGCTTTGTGAAGTGGCGTAATATGTACAATAGATTTTATTGCCATCTGCAGTTGCAGTTTTATTTATAGTTGCAACAGAATCTGCTGCAGTAATAGTAACAGAATCAGGTGATGTAACATCTGTAAGTGCAAGCGTTTTCTTTTCATCATCTGTTTGCAGTTCTATTTTAATACTATCACCGACCTGTGTATGTATAATTCCTCTTGCAGGTGAATAAGAAATTATTTTATAATGATTGTAAGCAGATTGTTTAAACGGAGAGCTTTTAAATTCAGCAACAGCCGGCGGGTTGTTTAGCAATGTCCATTTTATATCTTCGGGATAATGATCCTCAATAAAATATTTTGGCGGTGTCAAAAAATAATAATCATTGTAATCTCTGATAAACTGTGTACCCGAAAAACTTAGATAACCGCTTGCCCAGGTTGCATCAAGCAGATACCAGTTGCTGTCAATTAAAACCGCATTCCAGTTATGATTACATTTAAACTGTTTTGAAGCGTTCATATTCGTTCGTGCATACCCGGTAATTATTTCGCTTTTAATTCCTGCAAAATCGCAAAGCGATTTAAATAACCTTGCATAACCGGCACAAACAGTTTGTTTTCTTTTTAATACAATGCGTGCAACTCTTTCATCTAAAGAACGCAGGCCGGGTAAACTATCGTCTGCAGATTCAATACCATCATCATAATAAATTACAGAATGCGGCTGAAAGCGTAAGGTATTATACTCAATGTGCTGCGTTATCCAACGGAAAATGGAGCGCACTTTTTCAAGGTCAGTTGTATAAGGTGCAGTAAGAAGTTTTGCTAAAGTATCAGGTGAAGTAGATTCTATATTTTCTGATCGCCAGTCAATGGCAGAAAAGCTTACATTCTTTTTTTGTGAAAAACCAAGAGAAAAAAATAAGAGAAAAAAACAACACATCATCAGCTTCATATCAACACAAATCTTATTGCAATAAAATTAATTCAAAATCAAGAAAATCTATCAAAAAAATTTTTGTTGAAAGTTGGGCTAATAATCACAACTTATAGCATTCTTATGTTTCAATTTTAATATTAATATTTTTTAATGGCAGGTTATTTGAGTTCTTATATAAAACGATTTTATGCCTTATTTAAGTTGTAAAAGCAATAATGAAAACATTCAAATCTATTATGAAGATTTAGGGAAAAGCAATCCTGTTGTATTTATTTCCGGCTGGCCGCTTACACATGCTATGTGGGAATACCAGGCAACGCCTTTACGCGAAGCCGGTTTCAGATGTATTACTTATGACCGGCGCGGATTTGGGCAATCAGATCAATCTTTAGATAATTATGATTATGATACATTGGCTGAAGATTTAAAATGTTTGCTCGAAAACTTAAACGTACAAGATGCCACATTGGTTGGATTTTCTATGGGTGGTGGTGAAGTAGTAAGATATTGCAGTAAATATAATTGTGAGCGGGTAAGTAAAGTGGTGCTGATTAGCTCTGTTGCTCCATACATGTTGAAAACAGAAGATAATCCTGAAGGTGTAGCGTTGGAAGAATTTCAGGGTTTTGATAATAATATAAGGCAAGATCGTTCTGCGTTTTTACAAGATTTTGGAAAGCACTTTTATGGCGTTAATTTTATAAATCGCCCCGTAAGCCAGGGAATTCTGGATTGGACGTTTTCTCTTGCATCAACAGCTTCTCAAAAAGCAACATTGGCTTGCATGAAATCGTTTTCGCAAACTGATTTCAGAAGTGAACTTCCGTTAATAAAGGTTCCAACTCTTATTATTCATGGTGATGCTGATAAAACCGTACCGATAAAAGCAACAAGTGAACAGGCAGCTTCTCTAATACCTGGTGCAGTTTATAAAGTATATGATGGTGCACCGCATGGTTTATTTATTACAGATAAAGAAAGATTAACGCAGGACATTGCTTCATTTATTACATCGGGAACTGTGGATGTAAACGAAACCTATATTTCAGGCGGTGTAGATATATTGCCAAGTAATGATGATGCGTTAGTGACGAGAGATTGAATTATTATCTTAAAATATTTATGCCTCTTAATAGAGGGTTGTGATCGGCAAAATCTTCAATCGCTTGAAATTATATTTTTCAGTAGAGCTATAACAGCATCTGATGCTATAAAAGGGTTTTGGTTATTTAATTTTGAAAACAATTTTTCATCCTCGTATTTTTCAGCTTTATAGTATTTAAGCCAAACATTATGTGCAGTTCCACCAGTCATTCCAACCGGAATAACTGGTAACTTCCTTTCCTGAGCTAATAATACTTCTTCCTTTGTTTTTACTGCTCCTCCAATTACAATCATAACTTTCGAATTTGCAAGAAGGTAGCTCCTCATTTCATCTACATTCTTTCCTTCAAAAAAAATAAATCCTATTCTCTTAATCTTTAATTCTTCCGCAGTGTTTTTCTTTCTATACACTGTTATAATTTTAGATGATTGATATTGTTCCAAATCTGTAAGTAGCCTGTTTAAACTTTCGGCCACTCTAATGCCTGGCTTTCCCCCACCGGAGATAACGCCTATGTTATGCTTAGCTAATCCACTGCCTAAGAAATCACAGAATTTATCATTATTTCTGTTTATATGATAACTACCGCATATTAAAATATAAGGTACATTAAAGTGGATTAAGGGATTGGAAGCAGGCATGGTTTAATATGCTAATATAAAATTTTATATCAAATGTGTCGGGAATTAATATAAGCAAGGATTATAGCGTTTCAAAAGTATAATTATGGTTGGCGGAATTTTTGAAATAATCAGTTATGCAGAAATATGCACTTGGAGTTATTAAAGTTGCAATAGACTATAAAGCGGTGATTGAGCTTTTGCGAAATGCAATTCTCAACAGACATTTTGTAAAAATTTTATTATGAAAGTGAAAACGGGAATAAAGGTTTTAGAATTATTCCACCTTATATGATAATACCGAGAGGCGAATTTTTGGAATTGGTAGGTGTGCCGATTGAAGAATTAAGAAAAGGTGGGCAGCCCAAGCATTATACAATTCTGCAGCTTTCAGAAAGACTCAAACCAAAACAGCTTGAAATTCTGCCTGAAATATTTGATGATCCAGGTGTGTCAAGAAATAAAGTTGTATTTACTGAAACGCCACCTATCTGCAGGTTTATTTATAATGATGAAGATGCAAAAAAAGTAAAAGCCGAATGGTTAAAAATCAAGTATATAAAATAAAAAAGCCTTTCCAAATTGGAAAGGCT
>CAVWZV010000002.1:0-482932 GCA_963759555.1 uncultured Chitinophagaceae bacterium | reverse complement strand
ACCATGGTTTTAGTTAATCAAAAACTGTCTAGGTCTTATTCCATAGTCCAGACCACACTGCTGAGAAACCTCGCCATGTTGCTTTTGTTTGAGGCAGCCATGGGCACCCTACCCTCTATAACCCGCCTGCCAAGACATAAATTACGTGTGGTTATATTATAATATTCTGATATGTATATAAAGATGGCCTCCATATACCCTTTACGTAATATTTTGAGTTTTAATAGATGATGGATTGAGCCCAGGTATGGACACACTTGATACAACAGCGATACCTTAAGGCAGCCAAATAAAGCCTCAAATGGTAGCTAACCCAATGCCCTTAGGCTGGCGGATTCAGTTGCGGCGGGGAAACAGAAATACGAACTTGTTAACACAGAGTGACAGAGCACTTACCCTTCTTAGCCCTCAGGTTAATTTAAAGTTTGGCGTTTGGAGTGGATGACCGCCGCCAATTTCGGGTACGCCACATGACACACGTCGATCATCCGAACCCGTAACGTTGCGCTTATTTGTCCGTGGTTCCTCTTCACACTCCGCAGGTATGTAACCAATTGGTATCAACTAGGTACGAACTCCTAAAAGTTAATCTATACTGACGGACAGTAGATACTAAGAAAAAGTGCAATTAATCCTAAAACTCACGGTTACCCTCGTAACCTTAACCTAGATAAAAAAGCACTAAAGAGCACTAATAGTTACACAAGATTGATCTAGACCTGTAACATTTCCATGTTTGACAGTATTGTATCAAGCCAACTCGTGAGACTTGTAGTCTACAAACAGAAGTCTTCTACTATTGATTTGAATATAGTCTCCCAAGGTTGGTTGCTAAAATTTACTATGTTTCACGGCTATCTGAGGCAAGTAAGGATAATCACAGTAGCAGCCTCCGAGTGTGATTTGTACTCCGATTCCTACCCCACGGGGCTCCTATCTGTCAGGACTCCGACCTGCCAGGTGCCTGAAGCTGCCTGAGGGTACATAGCGGGCCTTGACCTTCGCAGTACGAGGATAGTTGAGCGCACGCATAGGCCATGAAGGTCGTGCATATCGCTTAGCTCATTAGTGAAGCGCACCATGTATTTATTGCTCTGGCGGGCCTTGGCATGAAGGACCAGCAATTAGTCGCTTATTACACCTGCACATCCATTTGCCGATAGACTCTACTTCCTGTACTCATACTGCTACACTAGGACCTCGCAGTCCCCCAACACTAGGTCTGTTGTTTTTAGGTAGAGGTCGTAAGTCGAAACCTTAATAAGGGTAGGGTTATTAAGGGTTATTAAGATTCGTTAAGGGTGACTTACGGGATATAGCTAGGTCTACTTCCTATATAAGATTAATGCCGTGTAACTAGGTAGATACGGTTATGGAAAGGGCTTATAGCCACCGAGGCATATATTGTTTTAATGTTAGATATATAATGAGCTCCTAAGAGCGCTATTTAACCTATTATACAAAGCAACTGGACTAAAAGAGATAGTTGGAAATCGGTGGGTGTAGAGACTGTACATTCACCACCGAAAGAGGATTGCTCCTACAAGGAAATAACAAATAGCTCCTAGGGAACTTGTTTGTTTCGAGAAGAACGATTTTAAAAGTGCGGGCCCTCAATTATTGCTGGCTAGGAGCAAGTGACAGTACCTTAGAAGCCATGGATGCTAGATCGTGTGCTTATTTTCTCCTAGGTTGCTGAATGCTGGTTGCCATAGCGGTTTAACGTATTGATCTGCTCAATTGGACCACAAAGGTAGTCCCGATTTGGGATTATACAGTATCGCGAAGCGATCGCACTAAACCCAAACTGGCTAAACGGTTTTCCGAGACCCGCATCGTTTGGACCTCATCGAGAAGCAACTTCTTATGTGGTCAGATATTTTTTCCCGCGGTAAGAAGATCAGTTTCAACTACGTAAAAGATCGTCACACTCTTCCCCCCCGGCTGGTCGGAAAGGGAGAAGAGAGGAAAGTCATCTGTCGCGCAAAAGATGCTCGGTGAATGAGATTCACAGCTCGATGCGGAGGAAAGTGATTCTGGAGAGAAGCTGATCTAGCGTAGTGTCTATAATTTGATGCGATGCGCCTCATCGACGTGTCAGCAAGTCCCTCATTGTAGGGTGGACCCAATGGGGAAAGAAACTACCCACTGAAATCTCATCACATCAAACGCCTGATAACTCACGTTGAAAAGGGCGGTGTTCTAGAGGATTACAACGACGTTCCACAAGCGGTGCGTGGCGAATTATACGGCGAAGAGCAAAATGAATTGGAGAGAGACAAGCGCAAATGAAACCATGTCAATGGGACTGGAGCACCATATCCACCTATCAACATTAATATTTTGCCCTCGCAGTCTACCCTCCATGGGTTTGATATCTCGGTTCTCAAGACAGCAGATATCTTGCAGGCTTTGAGCCACCTGAAATACCTGGCCGGATCGATCTAGCTGTCAAGGAATACGGCGAGTGGCAAAATGTCCAATGTAGACAACGATACTCCCAAAGCGGCATTTCGAGAGGTGTGTGATGTGACGCTGGAGAAAAGTCTTGACCTCGAACAAGTCTACATACAGTACAAGGACCAATATCCTAACTTATTCATTGAGAAAGGAGTCAAATTAGGTATCGCTCGACGTTTTGTAGAGAATATTGTGAAGTGGGTTCAGAACGTCAAGAAAGCATACTTGTTTCTGAAACTACGTAATCTGTGCACGTCTTCATTAGGGCGTGATTCCGCTATTTGGCGGTGTGATTGGATAATGCAAATTAAATGGCACATGATGCCCTTATAAAGAACCCACTGCTTTCGAAATCTCCTACATTATATATATTGTGTGTTGCCAATAACGCTAAGGTGATAGAAAGTTCTTAGCAAGATAGAGATGGAGACTTGAAGGCGTGACACTAATAGTTCAGTGGGTGTGGGATACCTAGAACGTTGTTGGGAAAAAGATGGGCTTCACGAGATTCATAATTGATGGCAGCCACGGAGGAAATATCAGAGAATCAGAAGTTGCAGGGCCAGCAAATCTGTCTGCTCCTTGGCATCGTCTGATTGGAGTCTCACGGCTCCACAGCCCTTACTAACGTGGACTGGTACTTTTATACAGTAGCCATGGCTTAGATGCCCTATTGCAGCCCATTTCCATGTCCCGCCCACAGATGCATGGCATGACACCAGCGTCGTGCTTCATTTCTGAGGCCAGCAATTTTTGTCCAACGTCATCGTAGGAGCAGTCCGGGCAAGGGGGGTTTGAGTGTTCTCTATCCAAAGGGTCAAATATTTTCTAGTACCGTGTAGATTACCATAATTTGTTATGTTATGACTCGTCTAAGGCACCTTAGCGGAAGCAAAATGAGTCACATCATAGCCGTATTTGGTATAGTATATTTTCAGTAGTGTATTCTCGTCAATTGATCATTATAGTTTCACAGAATAACGCCGACTGGCATCTTGCCGAGAATCATGTTCGCGGTTTGTTTTTGTAGATGGCAGGAAATGGGTAATGGGTCCTTCATAGGATGCTCACAACTTGTGATGAGCCCGAACCGAAGATAAGCCTTAGGGCACTAACACTAACTTGCCGGCTCGCATGTTTCAACAAGCTCACAGCCACGGCCACACTTAGTGTCTAATTATGGACTAGGGGCCATGAAAATCTAGAGTGAGGCATGGTCGATCATCCGAAACCTTAAACCGATGCTGCCTTTATGAACCAGGGTTCCTTCCTGATCTAGAGTTCTGGTGTGTGCTATATAGTTCGAGGAATCACGATAAATGTCATTACATATTATGTCTTACGTAGAATTCTACCAGTACAGGCTCTGAGCTAAAGCCACTAATTGACTCAATATTCTAGAATATGTGTAAGTTTATCAATCGATTTTTTTAATTAACTTTTTTAATGGGTGCCGCAGTCATTGGCCACGGCACGGACGGCAAATTAAGGGAAAGCCACCATAAATAAACATCGCCAAAGCCGAAAGTCCCGGAGTCAATGTGACATGGTTCGAAGTCTTGGCGCAGTCCATCATCCGCCAAGCAGTTGCAATATCCAACCTTGTGGTGCGCGTAACTTTCACGGCCGTTTGCGGCCGGCTTGCGTACGAGCCAAACTTTTAATCCTAGAACATGTCGCTTGGCACCTCGGAACTTAGAACCAAACAGTCGCTATGTCTAGCCTGATCCAATATCTCCACGAACAGAAAAGAATGGCTAATCAGCAATGAGGAGTTTCCCAACTGACCTTTTGGTGATTGATCAGGCGACATAACGTTTGCACCATCGTTGCTCTATGTAAATTGACTCTTCGCTTTGAGTCTAGATTTTCGGCCAATTCTTGGGAGATGTGGTCACGAGGTAGTCAGTATTCTCGTGACTCTCAGCATGCTCTGGTCCAAGTAAACAGCCCGCAAGTTATAAATTTTGCCTGATGTCCTTCAGCTGTTTTGTGAAAGTGACACGAAAAGAAAGTTTTGCTCAAGTCTTATCTATTCAACCAAACTGGAACGAAGAGGAAAACACTGGTGTGGAACATCTACTGATCCGCCAAAACCATTCACCATGCCCCATTCTCAAAAAACTATCAACCCTGCCAAGGCCAGCTACTTCCAAAACCTCAAGCAGGCTGTTGGTCCGGAGGCTTTAAAAACCTTGGACCCGAATACGGCCAAGGCACAGCCATACCGCCCGTACCGGGCTCTACAACTAGACTCGAGAGATATCCGTGCACTACGCAGAAACCAATGCCTACCACAATCTCTGGCAATAGTAATGTGGCGGCCCTTCAGCTCGGAGGACTTGGAAAAGCAATTCCTCGCTGGAAGACGGGATCGAAGAAGACCGTCAACTTTGCCGTCTTTGAAAACGGGTATCCAACACCAGGGCTCGCTTTTCTAGCGGCAAATATGTTGAAAGAAGCCGCCGATGAATGGAATGATCTTGAACTCGGTGTGCAGTTTGAATGGGTTTACAAGATTGAGGATGCCGCGTTCGTCCTTTCTTACGCGGAAAGTAACATTCCCGGTGTCCTTGCTGAGGCCTTTTTCCCAAATGATCTGGATTTGAATACACTGAATGTGTACCCTGATGCATTTAAATCCGGGACTATGCAGTATCTAAAAATATCTTCCTACATGAGCTGGGTCATGTACTCGGATTTCGTCACGAGTTTGCCCCCGAGGAGGAAGATGGGAACGAGCCCGAAACGAAGTCGGTGCAGTCTGGTCCACGAAACCCTACATCAGTGATGGCCTACGAATTTCCTCCCACAATGCAGTCCTCGGACATTGACAGCGCTCAGGCCTTCTACCATTTTGCTGGGAAGGGTCTCAAGCAAGAACACAACTTGATACCTATTGTGGACTATGAGGCAAATAACTAATCCAAGGTGGTCGATGTGCACAAAGCTATAAGGTTGCAATTGCCAAACAAGGAGTAAAAGCCTTCGGTCGTTGTGACCTAGAGCTCTGTGAAAAGCAATTTGGCGGAAATTGATCTTGGTGAATATTGATATCGATGGAATTTGAATTTGATGGAAGCCTAGGCTAGTTTTAACAAATTTATTTCACTCCTTACTATTCAATGGATCTGGTAAAGTTTGCCTTCTTGCTCGTTTTGGCATGTACATCGTTGTCGACGTAATCGCCTTCTTAATTTGCCCCTCCGGGTGAAACATATTAGGACAAATTTGCAAAGATATATGAAGTTGGCTGAAGAACCTTAAATACATGCAAGGTCAGGAACCTTATGCTTCCGATAGTTGAGGCAAATGCTGGCGCTCAACTTTCCCAGGAAAGAAACGATTGCGTTGCGTTGTCTTTGACCCTATCCCACGGGGGTAGGTGAACTCTGCTAGAGTTTAGGTTAGGGTTTTCCCTTAACTATGGGACAAAAAGAGTGGGTCCCGCAAGGGTTTAGGTAAATTTCCTCGCTGGGGTTTAGGGTTTAAATGACATCTAATCGGTCTAAAATTTTAGTCAGTTATAATAGACTATCCAATTTATCTCCCATTTGATTCGAAGCATATACCGCCTACTACTTATCGAGAAAATGGCGATTGAAAATTAGAGATGTTTTCTTGGGTGTACCATTACGGTGTACGATTAGCACCTAAGAACGCTACCATAGCACTCTAGATGAATAGAACCAAGACAGCGCCGATGCGTGAATCCCGTCTTTGACGTGGTCGTTATGCGCTCAATACTGATTTGCACCAGTGTAGCTATACACAGGAGATAGGCTATAACTTGGCAACATTGGAAGTCGAACTTCAAATAATATTCACTATTCTGTCCTCGAAATTGTAATTTCCAATAATTTATTTCGTCCCGGGAATTATCTCATTACCATTGTCGTCAAATTCAATCTTCTCACCGGTTTCCAAGCTTTTCCGCATGGCAGATGCTATTTGAGCCGGTAAGAGCAGCAGAAAGCGTCATCGGAAGTTCACTTTTCTCTAATATAGCATTTGTAAATTCATTCAACTCGGTCACGAAGGCTTCTGTAATCGGTCAATCCAACTGTGACTAACTTCCTGCGTGATTCCAGCTGCATTCGACACCTGAACCCTGTTGTGGTGCGGCACGGAGTTGATCGAGATTTTTCCCGTCATACCAATGATGTCCGTAGAATTGTCATATCCATTAGAGGTTGTGCGGGAGTGGTAGTAGTGGGCAATCCGGCCACCCCAGAATTCGACCACAGCCACAGCGTTGTCAACATCCTTGAAATCTCTCATTTCGTGGTGATGGGCGATGATTCCGGTCGCCCAGAGTGCTTTAGGCTTGATATCATCACCAAGGATTGACAAGGTGAGGTCGATATCATGAATGACAGTATCCAAAAAGATTCCCCCACTCACTCTAGCATACTCGATAAAGTATCCGCTCTTGTCCAGTTTCTCGGCACCGTGCGATCGCACAATAATGGGTTCACCTATTGCACCGTCTTTGATCTTCCGGAGCGCATCCTGATAATTTTCATCGAAACGGCGAACAAATCCAACCATGACCTTTGTCTGCGGATACAGCTCTGCTTTTTGCATCAACTGGCGTAGCTGGTGAAAGGAAATGAGCGACTATACCATTATGACAGTGTTCTGCCTCGTACCTGAGCAGTATCTTTGGTCACTGGCTTTTCACAAAGAACGTGGATTCCAAGCTCCATGGCGGCCAGTGTCTGCGAGAAGTGGAGCTCTGATGGTGACGCAATGACCACTACATCCAGTCCGGGCGTACGAATCATCGCTTCGAAAGTATCAAACACCTGCACGCCCTCCGGCTCGAGGTCATTCTTAGCCCATTCAATCTCATGCGGTGCTGCGTTGAAGCAGACAGCGAAGAGCCTTGCTCGAAGTGGACTTGTATGAAGGAAACATTCAGTGCTATGGCGCTTGCTCCATTCGGCCCAAGCCAACAACGCCCATATTGGCTTTCAGGATGGTCTGGGTCATCGCGAGGGTAGCCCGTAACAGGTTCGAAGAGTGAGGAAAGACAAAATGGATGGGTATGATGGAATTGCGTTTCTGAACGAATGTGCGGGTGGCTTTTATCTTTCACTATCCGGGATTTCAAATGCCGGGCGGCGAATCTTCCTAGAGTAGATGACAACAAATCCGGGGATGCTTCCCTGGCCTTGAGGTTGGCTTTTCGCGTACCCCTGTGGGGGTATGGTCTCGGTACCATCGGCGGGGGATGTGGGTGGGAATTTACCCCAGATCAGCCCCCGAAAGCGGGGGATATTTGAGTTTGGAACTGGATGAGTGAAATCCGTTTTATCCTTATAAATCCGGTCACTGGGTTCAACAGGGGTTCGCTGTTTTTATGGTTCAAGTTAATCAATTTGTTTTTCGAAAGCATGACGCTCCTAACTCTATGGTAGATGATTGATCATACAAAAAGACCGCTTCTAATAAATACAACTATCATAAAGCCATGGATATTATGCCCAATAATATGCCGAAAGTTGTAGCTAGAAATTGATCACAACAAGATTTGCGTGAACATTACCCATAGAAAGTCCTTGGTAGTGGGGCATTCAAGCTGTTAAGCGAAACCTTTGGTGTCTTATTATCTAATTTTCTTGCTGAATGGGAGGGGCGAATGAGGAACTGAGGTTTAGCCAAATTCTTGGGCATCATTTTGGGGTACGTTACTGAAGACGAGAATTAGCTGCAGAGCTCGTATTGAAAAGTCGTAGATTATGAGTAAAGGCTTAGTTAAATCGAATGGATGTATTCATTTCCCTTCCATATCCTGACAAAAGATTCAACTTCCTCCTCTTCCCAACAACAAATCACCCGTTCTGCAGTTAAGGATCTAGGGTATTCCATAAAGGAAAAATAATTCCGACTTAGATACTTCGAAGTGTGTATTTTTATCAAACCTGACAACAACTTCTAGCAGCAGCAGCACGGACATCACTGCATCCGTTTCCTAGTTGTCTCCCAATCTGGCCTGTCGAGTTTGTGATTCGGAATTAGCTCGACTGCAGACAGAAAGCCGAATCTTTCGCCACATGGATTATGGTCTTTTCTGGAATATGAGTTCCGGATCTTCTTCCGGAACGGGCGTATACCGGAAAGTTAACACCCAAGCTAGTTTGGACAATGAAGACTTCCAAAAGAATGGTTTACTTTAATCCGGTAAACATCGCATCAGGGGCGATAATCGTTAAGACTTCAACTTTCCGCAGATGTTCACCCTATCTCGGCTTTTTGGTGTGAATCTTACACATACTAAAGTTACGATAAATTCAGATTCATTCAGAGAATGGCAGATTCACCCCAAAGTTTTAAACTCAACACAGGGGCCGAAATCCCTGCACTTGGGTTAGGTTTGTTGCTATCTTCCCGTCCACCTTGCTGTGCGCCTAAGTTCTAATTGTATTCATTATAGGCACATGGCAGTCCAAACCAGGAGAAGTCCGAGCTGCCATCAAGCATGCACTTCAATCCGGCTATAGACATATAGACGCTGCATACTGTTACGGAAATGAAGAAGAAGTCGGCATGGGCCTTCTAGATGCGTTTAAGAGCGGTGCTGTTAAGCGTGAGGATGTTTTCGTTACGACCAAGTTGTGGTGTACCTATCACACGCGCGTGGAAGAAAACTTCGAAAAAAGCCTGAAGGCTCTGGGTCTGGAGTATATAGACCTTTACCTGATGCACTGGCCTGTTGCGATGAACCCATAAGGTGAGTACATCATATTTAGGGCTGAATCCACCACTGGACACTTTTAACCTTCCAAAAAGGGAATCATGAAAATTTTCCGACGCTGGGTGACGGATCCCGTGACTTGATGCCAGGTCGGTCTCACGTTGAAACTTACAAAGACATGGAAAAGTTACTGGACAACGGCAAGGTCAAAGCCATAGGAGTTGCCAACTACAGCCTCAGATATCTGAAGGAGCTGCTATCCCAAGCTTCGATCACACCAGCAGTGAATCAGATCGAGAACCATGTTTTGCTGCCTCAGCAGGAAATCGTAGATTTTTGCGGAGAGCACTCGATCCATGTTACTGCATATAGCCCGCTCGGCAGCAATGGAAGCCCGCTCATGCAACTTCCCGTGATCGAAAATTTAGCGACTTATAGAAATGTGTCACCTGCTGTGATCTTACTTAGCTGGCACGGTATGTCTCCATTCTCGCAGTGTCTTAAACCTTCTCTGGAAAGAAGAACGATTTCACTGATATTTTACGTTCAGTGTCCTGTGGGCGGTCTGTGCTGGCAAAATCGATCACTCCAAGCCGAATCGAACAAAACAAATGTTTGGTGAATCTTGGGCGGAAGGAACTGGAAGCGATAAACTTCTTCATTCAAAGCTTGGCAAAAAATCAGGGATTTACTCGTTATGTATATCCAGCGTTTGGTGTTGACATTGGCTTCCCAGACAAGCAGTGAACCACCGATAGATGTTACGTTGCTCTTTAGGGGGCTTCAGTCGGTAGTTTCTAGCCAGTTACCCCAATTAGTCAATTCATTTCCATACACGTTGTGTCGGTTCGGCTACATAGCACTGTACCGTGATGGGATCTCATATGATCATCAAGACCAGGAGACAGCAGAAGTACATGCTGAGAAATATTGAGAGCAGTGACGAATTTTCAACATCTATATCTAGATGTGCACAGTTTCTGCATATGAAGTAAATCTGCACCCTGCAATAGCCGATTAATTCTTTTAGGTACTTCGAGCATAATGACAAAGCCTAGATAATTATACAGAGTAAAGTTTTCGACTCGGCAATATTTATTAATTTTGATTTACTTGATTCACTTTGTTGAATTAGACTAGCAGGCTAGAACGGACAGTGTTCAATACACTTTAGATATAAGTTTTCAACCTGATCTCTCAAGGCTTCCATTTCCTTGCCGAACGCTGGCTATTTATCTCCGCGATCGGTAATAAAAGATTTTTTATATTAGCACTTTCGAGGGGTAGATCACACTCGAGGTTCTCAACATCAAATCTAGTCATAGAACGAAACAGTATGAAATCTTGGATTGTCTTAGCCATATATTCATCGCTTAACTGAATAGCCGCTCAACTCCAACGCCTGTAGCTAGGACGGAGAAAAGATTTTGCGCGAGCTAAAAATAATAAAAATACAGAGAGTAATAGTTATGATTAATTTAAAAGTGATTCTAAATATAGTTCTTCGGTTTTTAATTCAGAAAGCAGGAAAAGAAAAAAAAAAATTACAAAATTTTGAAAATAGATACGAAATCGAGAAGTAGAATAAATCAGGGCTGCAAATATCTGGAATTCGTCTTTGTCCTATTTCTATAATTAACATAAGACAAATTCGTTGGTTTTGTTTCTGGTATGTTTAGTTTCTACTTCGCGTAGAAGGTGGGGGAGGGAAGAGGTTAATTAACACTCATGAAGATTCAAATAACGCCTTCTTTCTTCCTGTGAAGCTAATCTTTTTCTGTGGTAGTTTATGTGGCATACTGGTTCCAAGTAGATCTTCTATTTTACTTCCCTATAGCATACTGATGCCTATGAGCTCGTTCAGCTTAGGTCGAGAGTTTCCTCCGACTAGCACCAAGAGTCTCAAGTGCCGCTCTCTTCCAATGTACATTCTTCTGACGAGACTCGTCATTCATGCTAACGAGGTAGAGAATAGTATATGTCCTGTTCCATTGATCGCCTACAGCTATGTTCTACCTTACTGACTGATTTTGACCCGAATTGGCGGAACATATCACCTTGGAAAGGTGGAAGAAAATGCAATTAAAAAATCACATTTGAGCCAATTAGATGGAGGCGGTGATCGTAGAACTTTGGATAGCAAATAGCAAAAACCTTATTCCGGGATATGAAATCCGCGGCATCAAAGTGTGTTTGTCCGTATCATGCGAAATTAAGTTTCCATTTTTGGGAGGCGGAATTCCGCACTTTGGGGAGCGGGGCGGTGGATTTTGATTCTCCCAAATGTTCTGCTATACCTCCCCCGCATTTACCCCAGGCTCTTGGGCTTATTCGGCCGAAATTAAGCTTGACTTGCCCGTTGCAAATCATAATACACGACGGACCACTGACTTGTGTGTAAGAGGCTTCCGGGATTTGTTTCCCTGTCGATTGACGAATATATATATGCTGTGAAGAACCATATCAGACCAACTTTGTTTCGTTTACCATGACTTTCTACGTTCACTCAATTACGTTCTTATTCTAAATCATGTGGCTCGAACGCATCGAAGGATCACTGCTTACGGCGTGTATTACATTCGCCTGCGGCTCTGGTTTTGCCCTTTTTGGTTATGATCAAGGCGTCTTCGGCGGCTTTCTGCAGAATGACTCGTTTGTCAAAACATTCAACTCCCCGGATTCAACCCTCCAGGGCCAGATAACGGCGACCTACGACCTCGGCTGCTTTTTTGGCGCTCTATTTGCCATGTGGTTCGGAGATAAATCAGGTCGCAAGAGAACAATATTTTGGGGCTGTGTCACCCTGATCATTGGAGCCACTATCCAAGCGACATCTTTTCACGTATCACAAATGATAGTGGGGCGGTTCATTGCTGGTATTGGTAACGGTATGAATACTGCGGCAATCCCTGTTTGGCAGTCGGAAACAGCAGCTGCACACCACCGAGGAAGATTCATTGTCCTTCAGCTTGCTCTTAATCAAGTCGGAAATGTGATGGCCCAATGGATCAACTACGGTCTCACTTTTGTGGCTACAAACAGCGTGGCCTGGCGATTCCCTATTGCGTTCCAATGTTTCTTTGCTTTATTGACCCTCGTTTTCCTTCCATGGCTTCCCGAGTCTCCGAGGTGGCTAGTCATGAAGGCTCGAACTGAAGAGGCCTTCTTAATTATGAAGAGGCTCGGTGGTAAAGAACGCTCAGAAGAAAGCAATAGGGAGGTTTTGAACGCCATCGTGGAAAGCGTTCGACATGAAATGGAGGCACCAAAGTTCAACATCAAGGCTTTGGCAAAGAACGATAGCTTACAAACCACTCGCCGTGTTCTCCTCGGTGCAGGCACCCAGCTCATGCAGCAGTGGGGAGGCATAAATGTCATCAATTATTACCTCCCTGTCGTTTTCTCTTCGCTTGGAGTCAGCCGGAACATGTCGCTCATTTTATCGGCTTGTAATGCTATGAACCTGATGATATCCACCTGTTTCGGCGCTCTCTATATTGAGACCTTTGGCCGGAAGAAAATGATGTTCTGGGGTGCTGTAGGGCAATCTATCTGCTTCTCCCTCGTCGCTGCTGGTCTTGCCCTCGCTACTAAGCAGTGGGAAGCAGTTGCGGTGGCATTTGTTTTCGCCTACTACACGACATTTGGTTTATCTTGGATTGCGGTGCCATGGATGTACCCGGCTGAGGTCAACACACAGCGAATGCGCATTGCTGGTGCCGGCATTGCCACGGCTACGAACTGGATCAACAACTACATTGTCGTCCTGGTTACACCGATCGGAATTTCCAACATCAGTTGGAAGTATTATCTGATCACGCAGTGTTGAATGCCGTGTTTGTTCCAATTGTCGGATATTTACGTCGAGACTGCTGGCCTCTCCCTTGAGCAAATCGACTCCTTATTTGAGAGCAAGTACTCCGAGAATCTCGCCCAACCGATTCCGTCTCCGAGCCACTGTCGGAGAAGGAAAACGCGGAGCACATTTCACAGGTGTCAAACATCGCCCACAGTGCATGATAACATATATAAGACAAAGTTGGGTCTTGCTATATATCTGTTACTGAACTACAAGTGACTTCTGCCTAATGCATCATTGTTAAGGGCCAATCAAGGAGATCCCAAACGACTGCGTCATCCTGCCCTTAGGGTGATCCATTCAAAATCAGTATTCAGTACCGTTCGTTCTATTTTTTTTTTTATTTTCGCATAACATCCTTACAAATAGTACTTGTTTTAATCGACATCCTTTGGATGAAAGCAGCCACGGTAAACCTACAGGATCATCCACATCTTAGCGTTCTATTCGCATGTGTCTACAAGAGGTGGTGAATGAAGTTAGCGCTCAAGGCCCAGCAAATAACTAAGTGTACAAAGTTGCTGGTCAAGTGTGATGGAAGATACTTTCTAGTAGCTGCAGCCTTGGAAACTTCCTTTGTCGTTTTTGCCCTCTTTCCTCCGGATATACGGATACTTTCATTTATACTGACCTGTCGCTCTTAGTTGATTTCCCAACTAGGCTAAAATACGAATCCGTACTCAGCCTAGTGGGTTGTGGTTTAGAATCCACTCTTTTGGCGATATGCAGGCTACCCTACAGCGATATTCGACAACAGTTTACCCCTCAGACACTCACACTTTGTTTGTCGGCCCTTATCCGAAACAAGCCGAACCCTTTTTGGGACGAATGCTAAGATATTGTCCACTTATGGATTTCTTTAATTTATGAGCTAGCTTGATCTGGCCTGGAGCTGTCTCGGGTACGGGCCGAGAAACGCAGTGTGAGTGTCTGATGCGTAAACTGTTTTCGAAAATCGGAAAACACCGCTGTATGTAGCTTATTACATGCGCCTCAATTCCCTCTTTACCAACCACAGTGGGTATCTAGCAAAAAAATGAACTTTACAACAGAGACATAAACCAGAAAATTTTTAAGTTCATCACTGTCTCATGTCTATCTTCAAGGGGGATGTACTAGGTTTAATTTAGCCAGTACGCCACTCAGATCACTTAGGACTATGGTTTCACACTCCGAGTGCTTTCTACGGAATATTAATAAGATGGTTTTCAATTTACCGACTCTAAATAATCCAAACTTCAATAAGATACAGTGCAAACGAAACCAGTTAAATCAGCAGAATTTCAAACCTGAAGCTTCTGCTTGAGCAAATTTTTGAGAATGACGACGTCAGCGGCGAACTTGAAGATGCCCTCGCGCAGCTTCTCGACAGCCATAGTCTCCTCGTTGAAGTCGAAGCGGAACTCGGCCTCCTTGTGGAGGTATTCGCGCTTAGGGATGTCCAGCCCGGCGGCCCGGGCAGAGTCGAGTTTCTTAGGCACGACAGCGGTGGAATTGTACAGCTCCTCCAAGAGGTGGGGCGAGATAGTCAGGTAGTCGCAGCCAGCGAGCTCGGTGACCTCGCCGACGTTGCGGAAAGAGGCGCCCATGACGATGGTCTTGTAGCCGTACTTCTTGTAGTAGTTGAAGATGTTGCCGACGGACTTGACACCGGGGTCCTCCTGGTCGGTGTAGTCGCTTCTTGTTGGCGGCCTTGTACCAGTCAAGAATACGGCCAACGAAGGGAGAGATGAGGAAGGCGCCGGCCTCGGCGGCGGCGATGGCCTGGACCAAGGAGAACATGAGGGTCAAGTTGCAGTTGATGCCGTGGTCGCTCTGGAGGATCTCGGCAGCCTTGATGCCCTCCTACGTGGAGGCGATCTTGATCAGGATGCGCTCCTTGGCGATACCCTGCTCCTTGTACAGCTGTTGAATGCAGTTAGCGTTTGATGATTCGTAATTGCATGACTCAGTGGAATTCATTGGACCTTGATGATGTGGAGAGCCTTGTCAACGGAGGCCTTGGTGTCGAAGGACAGCGGCGTCGACCTCGGTGGAGACCTTGCCGGGGATGATCTCGAGGATCTCCTTGCCGAACTCGACGAGGAGGCGATCACAGTGTGCGTCGACCTGCTCGTCGACGTTTCGCCCTTCTGTCTTGCCATAGGCAACGGCGGCATCGATGAGCTCGGCGTACTCGGGCTTCTTGGAAGCAGCCAGGATCAGGGAGGGGTTGGTGGTGGCATCCTGGGGCTTGTACTTGTCGATTGCTGTGGAACGTTAGGAATCAGATCTTCTATCATCACCACGACCCAGTGGCGAAACGATAAAGGGGAGCATACTGGCAAAGTCACCTGTTGTAAATATTAGTCCAAGTTCAATAATTGCAGCCGGCTGATCAAGGGGACTCACCAGAGTCGCAGACAATAACGGTACCAGAGTTCTTGAGCTGCTCGAGAGAGGAAGACATAGCGAATGTAAATCAGAAGCAGTAATTGATTGCTGAGATGGATTGACGGTTGGACTAGGAAGAGAAAAAAAGTGGCGACCAGAGGGGCTTTAGAAGGGTCCGCCACCGGAACTAGCGACCAGATGCACTTCCGTTAATCAATACGGTTCTCTGGGGAATGAAAGGCCCAAGGTGCGATTTTTGAAGGGTGCAAATGACGCTGCACTTGCTGCACAAGATATGTAACACGCGATGGAGGTGTCGCCCTGTTTTGCGCAATGTGCCAAGCGCTCCCACCGAGATTTTTACAAAGGGACAATAGACCGTTCTCGCTGACAATCTATTCATCCTCAATAACTATTCATTTTGTATCAATATGACTTCAAATACTGTTAACCCACTCGGCGCAGTGTGCTCCGGCGCATCACGGGAAGTTGATCGACTTGCAAACGGGTACTACTGCGCTGGGTCTGCAAGGTTAACCGGAACCCCGTTAAAGACCGCGAGTCACCCTGGATTGCTGCGCCGGAAAAAGACGGGAACCGTGCCAGTTCAACGTATTCAAATATTATGTCACAACCACTGAGCGGCTGGGATGGGAGTGGGAACGGAAACCCCCAAAGTCACGTTTCTAGTTTTGTTTTGTATCACGCCTCCGCGAGGACAGCGGAAAAGTGAAGCCAGATGTGCACTCCGAAGACCGCGGGATTTGAATCGCGGAGCGGTAGCATCTTTAGGTAGTGTTCCACCAGCACCAGATTGCGGCAGTCCATGTTTGAACTAGAAAGAATACCGGAGGCGATTCAGTTATCGAATGTGGAAAGCAGAATGCCGAAAGAGTGAATGGTAATGCAGCATTCGGCTTCATGCGTTTTTGCAAAAAAATATGACTGAGGCTTGAGAGAAGACTCCCTAGTCCATTTCCTTCCCTGGATTCTTGGTAAACCCGAACGAGTACGATTATCGATTTGTAAAGAACGGTTCAATTTTTTTCTTTGTGCGGAAAAATGTTACATGTACATTGCTACATCTATCGACTTCTATTGGGCGAATAAAATCCAAGGATCTTCATTGAGGAGCATTTCGAGGATCTCGGGGCTTTTATGTACCCAGATACCTGCATTACTGTATTAGTAGCGAGGTTCTAGCTTTTACAGAAAGCACAACAGCAGGCAAGGCTACCTCCAAGCAGCCAGTGTTTCCTGATATCTCTCCCAGTTCCATACATACTTCAGGCAGTTGGGGATATTTCTGGTCTCATTGTGGCGCCGCTGAAATACAATACACGGTTGTCACATATGGAGGTGTTCCTATTTTGACCTATTGGAGGTTTTATAATCTGCAATGGTGTCCATCAAAAAGACGACATTTGATAGCTGGAGGGACCTTTGTAATTTATTTTTCTCTTTCCACTCTATCTCGCAGAAGACAGGCAACTATCTGGTTGCCTTTCAGCTTATTCCACAGGTTCAAAATCGGTAGATCTTTATTTCATTAATGTCCACTGCAATCAGAGGACCTGTATTCAATATACGCGCGTGCTGAGTGCCAGATATATATTTCCCTAAACTAAATGAAACACACTGCATAGATGTCTTTCTTATCCCAGTCCAGCAACAGTAGCATAGGCGCAGGGAGAACGAAGAGAAGGCGCTTGAAAAGATGCTTCCAAGCCCCAATTAAGATCAAGAAAGGGCTTCCAAATGGGATAGGTACATAGGGCTGGCCGGAGTACAATTACATGGGCACCCCTTTGCAAGCCGCAAGAGCTGCGAGAACGGATTCACCTAATCGGTGTGAGACCCAGCGTTTTTGCGTTGGTAGGATTGAGCTTTCGGATTTGGTGACTTCAATCGATGCAGATTTGTGTAATATTATTTTCGGTCAACGTATTCATGAGGCACAGAATTGATAAATCTTTCATTTCACCGTGTTTGCGTTGTATACTCAACTACTAAAACCTAACATTCTATTCTAACACCCGTCCAGAATCTAACACATTAGATCGATCGCCAACCCATGTGTCGTGCGTTACGGCCGTCCAGGAATGCGAGATATTGTTTAACACGAGAAGTTATTCCTTCGGAGTCCAAGTGGAATCGTTGATAGTTGCTCGGGTTTGACGCAGAATAACCGTAAGAGCTCATACCGACACTGGCAGTAACATAACGAGCCCAGGTCGTGGCCACGTACTCTTCGACGCTGATGATCGGCTTGCCATCTAAGGGAAAGACTGATTCTCGGTATTCTCCGCTTTGCTGATCGAAGAGATCGAAGCTCGGGCAGCTGACGATCCGACAACCAATGGAATGCTGCTCGCGTAATTGCTTTGCGGCGCGAACGGCATGTTGCAAACTTGAACCGCAGCTGACTAACGTCACATCAGCTTCGGTGTCATTTTGAAGCACGTATGCTCCTTTGAGCACTCTGGACCTGCTGGTGCCTGGAATGTTATCAACAGGATCACGAGCCACAGAGATCATTGTGGGGCTGTTAGTTGACGCCGTTGCCCACATCCAAGCACCGATTACCTCTTCAGCATCAGACGGCCGGATGTATGTCAGGTTTGGCATAGCACGATACAGTGAATCAAGTTCGACAGGCTGATGAGTAGGGCCGTTCTGGCCCTCAGCTACTCGATGTTAGTACTGGCTGAACAAATTTTAATTCTGAGATCAAATTCCATTGTCTTACCGAACGAGTCGTGCGTTGCAATGTGGATTACTGGAAGGTGGCTGAGAGCACCCATTCGTACACCGGGTGCTGCCTATAAGATTATTGAAACCCCTGGGTCAGCAAAATAGGACAATAAGAGCGATATTGATATACTCACGTAGATGTAAAACATAAAGAACGTTGCAGTCACTGGTAGAAAGGTTCCAGGATGGAAAGCGGCAATTCCATTTGAAACGGAGGCCATCGCATGCTCTCGGATTCCATGTCTTATGTATCGCCCTTTATAGCTCACTGATGGATGAAACACATCGCTGTCCGAATAAACGAATTTGTTGGAGTTGACAAGATCTGCACCTCCACCACACAACGAAGGGTAGAAATCCCAAAGCTTTTCTAATATGAGTCCATTTGACTCTCTTGTTGGCATCCCCCGGAATTTTTCACTGTCTGTATGCTCTAGCAGCGTCTTCAGGTCTGGCTTCGCACCCCGAAGCCGGAAGGAAAAGTCGCTGGCCTTTTCTGGATATTCACGAGCATATCTCATCAAGAGGTCCTCCCAGTCCCTTTCTAACGCCTCGCCGTGCTGTTTCCTTTCGCGGAAGTACCTCAAGCCACGTTCTGATGGATTGTGGGTCGTAGAAGGGTTTTGGCCCGCGGCAATTTTAGATCGAGCCACGCTCTCAGGATCGAAGGCTCCGTGGTGCGCCTTAGCGGTTCCAGCGGTACTAGTACCAAGACCAATCACGGTACGAATGTTTATGAAAGTTGGTTTTCCCTTCAGCCACTTTGCATGATTTAGCGAGGAAACGATCGCTTCGACATCGTAACAGCCATCTAGGACGTCTAGGACGTGCCATCCGGAGGCTCGCATTTTGCCATTTACATCCTCGCTGTTGATCCACGCGAGTGGTCCATCGCAGGTAACGCCGTTGTTATCGTAGATCAAAACGAGGTTGTCCAATTGCAAATGACCGGCAAGGGCAATGGCTTTAAAAACTGTGTCAGTGACTGGTTATTTTGTGCCATATATTCAAATGAAATTACCTTCAAGGGCAACACCTTCCATAAGACAACCGTCTCCAGTCATGCAGTAAATGCGGGAATTCACGAGTTCGTGCCCAGGTTGGTTAAATTGGGCGGCCAAGTTCTTGGAAGCAATAGCAAGTCCAACCGCGTTAGCGATTCCTTGTCCAAGAGGGCCTGTGGTAACTTCAACGCCAGGGCACTCAATTTCCGGATGTCCGTGTGCAAGCGTGGTATAGCCATTCTCTTTTCCACTTCCATATCCCTTCAGCTCATCCATCGTCCAGGCATCATATCCCGTCAAATAGTTGAGCGCATATAAGAACATCGCACAATGACCTGTTGCTTTGGTTGGTATGAGTTATTTATTAATATCGGTGCACGTACCATTGGAGAGCACAAATCGATCCCTGTTGAACCAGTCCGGGTTCGAAGGATTGTATCGCATAACGTACTTCCACAGGGCCACACCGATTGCTGCCATTCCAATGGCAGATCCACCATGTCCCCCACCGTTCTGGTTGCAGATATCGAAAATTAAATTTCTCAGCGTAAGAACGGCAAGGTCATCATCAGACATGTTCACCGGTTTGAGATAGACTTCGGAGGAGCCCATCTTGCTAGATGAGTATAAACAAAGAGAAATATACTTGTAGTCAATGAGAGCTTCAATGTAACGTGCGTTCAGTGGAGATATTTGTAGGTTACGAATTTATAGGCGTCCCAGATTCGACCATTCTCTCCGGGATCGCATTCCCGGAAGCCACGAGAAAGCACCCAGAGTGGAGGTAATTCCCGGCTGAGCTACGAACCCGCTTGCTGCACCCCGCAGTAACACTTCTGAATCAAACAACTCAACGACAGGATAAAATTATTTCATGTATTGAGTGTACCAAAAATGTAAGCCATCATACATTAAAACATGCGATTATATTCTGCTTAAAAATTGAAGTAACAAAACATCAGCAACTGCTGGTGGTATTTTAGGTTTTTCAGCCGAATTTTTTTTTGGATTTGCCTGTTTCATATCACACATATTTACAAATTGCTTACCAGATTGTGCCTAAAATATTATTCACATTAAGCGATATAAAAAATACATATTCTATAGCATTTTTTATATGAGCGACTTACATTCTGTTTTGTCTGCATTAAATTTTTAATAATAAAATGTATGCACAAATTTTCCGGTAATTTTATCGCTGGCAAGACTATTGCAAACATTAATTGTTTTTTGTAATAACAGCGGTAATAGCTCAGTGGTAGAGCATCCTGATTCCATCGGGAAGGCCGAATGTTCGAACCATTCTTACCGCTCTGGAAATTTTGAATCTATTCTTCCACAATAGAAAAAATATACTGCAACAACTTTCTGCATTTCCCGGTTTATGAAAATGCGGGAACCCGCTGACTTTATTGATGAAAAAATTACATTGCTGCAATGCATACCAGAATTATCAGTAATAGAATTTATTGTGCAGGAACTTTTAATCTTCTCCTTTTACTAAATCGTTAGCAAGTAAATTAGTAAAAGAGCACGATAGAATTACAAAAAAAACAGCGGTGATAACAGTATAAAAAATATTGATTTAACTAACGGGTAGCAGGTTGTATTCCTTTTCAATTCAATATAAATAGACACAAGGAAAGAAATTTCCATTTCTCATATTGATAAGGATTATTGAGAAAAGACTCCACATCTTCGCACAAAAAAAAATAATGACATTATAAACTAAAAAGATGAAGGATTCAATTACTACAGAAAGACTTTCAATAGATTTTTTAAAAACCGGCGATGAAAGTTTTATACTTGAACTTGTTAATACAAAAGGCTGGCTAAAATTCATTGGTGATAGAAATGTTCACTCAACAGAAGATGCGGCAGCGTATATTAAAAAAATATTAAGCAATCCAAATATTATATACCGCGTTGTAAGGCTTAAAGAAGGCAAATTTCCTATCGGAATTATCTCGTTTATAAAACGCGACTACCTGGAACATTGGGATATTGGGTTTGCATTTCTGCCGGCGTTTGAGGGCCACGGATATGCTTTCGAAGCAGCGAAAGAAGTTTTATTAAAAGCTATTAAAAACCCCGAACACTCCAATATTCTTGCAACAACATTACCTGAAAACTTAAGTTCTATCAGGTTGTTGAATAAGCTGGGTTTGGAATTTAAAAAAGAAATGCAAGTTGGAAATGAATTATTGCATGTATATGGCCGAAATAAGCGGTGAGGTGAACAGTAATCGGCGTTTACCTTTTAGCTTGGCGGAGTCTCGTTTCTGTTTATATCTGTTGATTATATAAATTAACCGAACCAGGGAAAATTCAAATTTTAAACTATCAGGTAATGATATCTAACAATAAAACTATTCTTAAGATTTGATTGTGATAAACGGCAGTTAATAAATAAATTCACACAATATTTTTGTTAATAAAAACTTTTAAATGCAACGATCTATCTTTTATGTGCTTGTCTTTTTTTGTGCATGCACAACCCTTAACGCCCAAAATCTTTCACAGACACTTCCGTTAGATTCGGCGGTGCGTGTAGGCAAGTTATCAAATGGTTTAACTTATTACATACGCCACAACGAAAAACCTGAAAACAAAGCGGAGATGCGACTTGTGGTTAATGCAGGTTCTATATTAGAAGATGCCGACCAGCAGGGCCTTGCACATTTTAATGAACACATGGCATTTAATGGCAGTGAACATTTTAAAAAAAATGAGCTGGTAAATTTTCTTCAAAGCATTGGTGTAGAATTTGGTGCCGACCTGAATGCTTATACCGGCTTTGATGAAACGGTTTACATTTTGCCTATTCCCTTAACAGACACCTCTAATTTTAGAAAGGGCCTTACTGTTTTGCAGGATTGGGCCGGCAGTCTTTCGTTCGATGATGAACAAATAAACGGAGAGCGGAGCGTGGTATTGGAAGAAAGCCGTTTAGGTAAAGGCGCAGATGATCGCATCTTTCGGAAAACATTCCCGGTTCAATATGAAGGTTCTTTGTATGCCCAACGTTTACCTATTGGTAAAGACAGTATTCTTAAAGCTTTTCCCTACGATGCTGTGAAAAGATTTTATCATACTTGGTACAGGCCTGATTTAATGGCTGTAATAATTGTTGGTGATATTGACGTAAACGAAACTGAACAATTAGTAAAAGAATATTTCAGCAGTTTAATAAATCCTGCAAACGAAAAAACAAGATTTTATGCGGACGTGCCCGAACGTACAAAGGATCAGAGTATAGTTGTTACCGATAAAGAAGCGACTAATTATTTTATAGAAGCCGACTATCCTTTTTATAAAGTAAATCCCCTGGTAACAGTAGGCGATTATAGACACGATCTTGTAAAAAATCTTTTTACATCAATGCTTAACCAGCGATTGACAGAACGTGTAAAAAGCAATAACCCTCCATTTCTGTATGCTTCAACAGGATTTAACAGTTATGCAAGAGGTTACGAAAGTTTTGGTGCGTTTGCAGTGGCCGGCAAAAGCGGCCCGGATACAGCGCTAAATATCTTAATGCAGGAAATTGAACGTGTAAAAAAATATGGATTTACTCAACCTGAGCTCGACCGCACAAAAAAACAATTGCTCGCTTCTATTGAACAGACATATAATAACAGAACAAAAGAAGAGTCTGCAAATTATGTTGAAGAATACATAAGAAATTTTTTACAACAGGAACCGATACCGGGTGTTGCTGCGGAATATAACTATTACAACGAATTGTTGCCCGGCATAAGCCTGGAGGAGGTAAATACTTTAACCGATCCGCTAAAACAAAATCAGCATATTTATGTAAGCTTAACCGGACCATCCGGCGGCAGTTACACTTTACCTGATAGTGCTATGCTTTTGCAAAATGCATACGCTGCTATGAAAGTTCCGGTAACACCTTACACTGAAAATGAAGTGGCATCAACCTTAATAAAAAATAAACCTGCTGCAGGCACAATTACCGGCGAAACAAAGAACGAAACGCTTGGTACAACAGAACTCAGTTTTTCAAACGGCGCAAAAGTAATTTTGAAACCAACTGATTTTAAAAACGATGAAATTCTGCTAACCGGTTTTCATAAGGGGGGTATTTCGCGTTACAATGCTATCGACAAATACAATGCAACCTATGCTTCAACCATTGTACAGCAGATGGGAATTGGCGGGTTCTCTCCTACTGATCTTTCGAAATATCTTGCAGGTAAAACCGCAAATGTATCGCCGAGGCTATCAAACCTGGCGGCAAACGTTAATGGCAGCAGCAGCGTGAAAGATTTTGAAACTATGCTGCAGCTCTTGTATCTCTACCTTACTGCACCCAAAAAAGATGAAGCCTTATTTAATGCGTGGAAAGAAAAGCAAAAATCCGCCGTGCAGTATGCCATGCAGGATCCGCAAACAGCCTTCGTTGATACGTTCTATCAAACATTATATCAGCAAAATGCTTTAACGCCGGTTATAATACCGAAACCACAATATTTCGACAGCATTAACCTTAACCGTTCGCTTGAAATTTATAACAGTCAATACAGCGATGCGAACGACTTCACTTTCATTTTCACAGGAAATATAAATGTTGATTCTGCAAAACAATTACTTGCAACTTATATTGGCGGCTTACCTCATACAAAGAACAAAGCATTATTTGCTGATAACGGTGTGCGGCCTGCAAACGGTGATATTGATTTGAATGTATATAAAGGCTCTGAAGATAAAAGCCTCATCATAAAATATTATTCAGGTACTGTTGCTTACGATCCTGAACTTGCATTAAAAGCACAGGCGCTTACAGAAATTTTGAACATAAAAATTCTTGATGACTTACGTGAAAAACTCGGCGCTATTTACGGTGGCGGCATTTATGGCGGATTGAATAAATTGCCATATAATAATTACTCTTTCGTTTTACAATTGCCGTGCGGGCCGCAGAATGTTGACACACTATTAAAATCTGCAAATGAAGAAATTGAAAAAGTTAAGCACAATGGCCCTGATACATCTGACCTTAATAAAGTAAAGAAAACATGGCTGGAACAATATAAAGTTCAGATTAAAGAAAACAGTTTTTGGAGCAACAAATTGCAGGGCATATATTTTCAAAATGATGATCCGCAACGCATTTTTGAGTATGAGCAAAACGTAAAAGCCCTTACACCTGATGATATTAAACGAACGGCCAACCAGTTGTTAACCGGTGATAATGTAATTACAGCAGTGTTGTATCCGGAGAAGAAATGAGTAGAGATCTATGAAGCTTTGAAAGCCTCATAGACTTTAAATAAAAAAATAGCCTCAAAAAATGGGGCTATTTTTTTTACCGATTATCCAATTCAGAAAGCAGAGATTCTACATCAAGTTCGTGCGTGTACATATCAATATTACCGTTTGTTTCAAATGGCCACTGATCATGAGGTTTGTCCCAATATAATTCAACACCGTTTTCATCGGGATCATTTAAATACAATGCTTCAGAAACGCCATGATCTGCAAAACCGGTGAAAGGATAATTTGCATCAAGTAATCTTTTGAAAATAGCCGCAAGTTCTTTTCGTGTTGAATACAGTATTGCTGTATGAAATAATCCTGCTGCATGCGCCGGCGCCGGCTGCGCATTTTTACTGTACCAGGTATTTAATCCAATGTGATGATGGTAATTGTCTGCGGCAAGAAACACAGCCTGCGCTCCATATTTTGCTTTTATTTGAAAGCCCAGTAAATCTTTATAAAAAGATAAAGCTTTATCAATATCAGAAACTTTTAAATGCACATGTCCGATACGTGTGCCTGCGGGAACTGTATAATTCATACAATAAACTTTTAATAAAATTTCTAATTACGATATTGATTTGACGATGACACAATTAAATTTGTTGCAAAGTAAATCATTAGCTATGCGCACTGCAAAAGATATTCTTCAGCAAAAAGGCACTCAGTTTAATTTTGTAAAGTTCGATAAAACAGTTCTGGAAGCAATTGGATTGATGAAAACAGGTAACATAAGTTATTTAATTGTGCTGGATAAAAATGATAAATACATCGGTGTTTTTTCCGAACGTGATTATGCGCACAAAGTTATTCTTGAAGGAAAGCAATCAGCCAGTACAAAAGTGAGCGAGATTATGGCAACAAATCTTGCCAATGCATCGCCTGAAGATTCTACAAGTAAACTAATGCTGCTGATCAATAATTCAAAAGCAAGATATCTTCCTGTATTTGATGGTAATACTTTTAAAGGCATCATTACCATACACGATCTTATGCGCGAAGCAATGGCCGATTACGAAAAAGGCAAGAAAAACTTTAGATGCAAATGAGATGGAATTTTTAAAATCAAATAGCGACTGATTATTTATCAGACGCAAAACCTGCCATCATATATTCATGATTTAAGCGGCCGATGTTTGTAACAGAAATCTCTTTAGGGCAAGCCGCCTCGCATGCATTAATGTTTGTACATGCGCCAAAGCCTTCTTTATCCATTTGATTTATCATTGCAACCACACGTGTTTTGCGTTCCGGATTTCCCTGTGGCAATAAAGCAAGATGTGCAACCTTTGCAGAAACAAATAACATTGCAGAACTGTTTTTACATGCAGCAACACAGGCACCACAACTAATACATGCAGCAGCCGCAAAAGATTTATCTGCATTTTCTTTTTCTACAGGAATTGCGTTTGCATCAACCGCATTGCCCGTGTTTACAGATATAAAGCCTCCGGCTTGTATAATTCTGTCGAATGCAGAGCGGTCAACCACCAAATCTTTTATAACCGGAAAAGCTTTTGCGCGCCAGGGTTCTACTACAATTGTATCGCCATCTTTATAAGCACGCATGTGCAACTGGCAAACTGTATTTGCCTGCCACGGCCCATGTGGTTTACCATTAATATACATTGAGCACATACCGCAAATACCTTCACGGCAATCGTGATCAAATGCAATCGGGTCTTTGCCTTCGTGAATTAGTTTATCATTCAGCACATCAAACATTTCCAAGAAAACTCATTTCGCTTGAAATGTTTTCTACTTTGTATGTTTCAAAACGTCCTTTCTCTTTGCTGTTTCTCTGACGCCACACTTTTAGCGTAAGATTCATATTATAATGTTCCATATCAATTCGACAATTGTTAATCCGGCAATTTGCCAATTAACTGGTTTTACTTGTTGATATAATCTTTGTTATTATCTTATCAATTTCATGTAACGCATTGTTTAAATGTTCACATGAAGGATAGCTTTTTGAATTGCTGCATAAGATAAGCCAGTACTTTGTTTCTTCTACTTCTTTTGCAGCTATTTTAAATTTATGAATGAAATCAATTTTACTTTCGGCGTTTTGTGCTTCGTGCACATTAGCACCAATGGAAGTTCCGCTTTTTAATAACTGTTGAGCAATAACAAATTTTTTTTGTGTCTGCAGCAATTCGCAATATTCAATAATCAACAACGAAAATTCAATTGTTTTTTTGAGTATTATATTTTCTGTTACTGCTATCATTTACTAATTGTAAAATTGCCGAATTGGCTAATTACTTATACGAACGTTGCGTTGGCTTCACCAATTCATAATCCAAATTTTCTTTATGCAATTCCCAATTATCTTCACCTTTCATTTCCCATGCAGATACATACATAAAGTTTTCATCATCGCGTAAAGCTTCTCCTTCCGGTGTTTGATATTCTTCCCTAAAATGCCCGCCGCAACTTTCATTACGCTGCAACGCATCAATACATAATAATTCACCCAACTCAATAAAATCTGCAACGCGGCCTGCTTTATCTAACTCAGGATTAAATTCATCAACGCTTCCGGGAATTTTTACGTTGCTCCAAAATTCTTTTTTTAATGCACGTATTTCTTCAATCGCTTCCTTTAAATTTTGCGCATTCCTTGCCATACCGCATTTATCCCACATAATTTTTCCTAACCGCTTGTGCAGACTTTCAACGGTTTCAGTGCCATTAATGTTCATTAATGTTGAAATTCTTTCTGCAACGGCTTTTTCTGTTTCATCAAATGCAGGATGTGTTGTTGGAATACTTGCAGTACGAATTTCATCAGCCAGGTAATTTCCAATCGTGTATGGAATCACAAAATATCCATCAGCCAAACCCTGCATTAATGCACTTGCGCCCAAACGGTTTGCACCATGATCGCTGAAATTACATTCACCTAAAGCATATAAACCCGGAACGGTTGTCTGCAATTCGTAATCAACCCATAAACCGCCCATGGTATAATGCACCGCAGGATATATGCGCATAGGAACACTGTATGGATTTTCTCCGGTAATCTTTTCATACATGTCGAAAAGATTACCATACTTTTCTTTCACTACTTCATTGCCAAGATTTTTTATTTCTTCAGTTGAAGGATTCTCAATGCCCCGTTTATGCGCTTCTGCTTTTCCATAACGTTGAATGGCGGAAGCATAATCAAGATAAACTGCCTGCTTTGATGAACCAACACCATAACCTGCATCGCATCTTTCTTTTGCAGCTCTTGAAGCAACATCTCTCGGAACCAGGTTGCCATAAGCGGGGTAACGTCTCTCTAAATAATAATCTCTTTCTTCTTCAGGAATTTCGTTTGGCTTGCGTGTATCATTTTGTTTTTTAGGAACCCAGATTCTTCCATCATTGCGCAAGCTTTCACTCATTAGAGTAAGCTTGCTTTGATATTCGCCGCTAACAGGAATACAGGTTGGATGAATTTGGGTGAAGCATGGATTGGCAAAGTATGCACCTTTTTTATGTGCCTTCCATGCAGCCGTAACATTGCAGCCCATCGCATTTGTAGAAAGATAAAAAACATTGCCATAGCCACCGGTGCATAACACCACGGCATGACCGAAAAATCTTTCGAGCCCGCCTGTAATTAAATTACGGCAAATGATGCCACGTGCTTTGCCATCAATAATAACTACATCGTGCATTTCGTGGCGTGTATACATTGTTACATTGCCTAATGCAATTTGTCTTTCCAAAGCCTGGTATGCACCAATTAATAACTGCTGGCCTGTTTGGCCTGCAGCATAAAATGTACGCTGCACCTGTACACCACCAAAACTCCTGTTACTTAATAAGCCGCCATACTCGCGTGCAAACGGAACGCCTTGCGCTACACATTGGTCAATAATATTTGCACTTACTTCTGAAAGACGATGCACATTGCTTTCACGGCTTCGGTAATCGCCGCCTTTTATCGTATCATAAAACAAGCGGAAAATACTATCACCATCATTCTGGTAATTTTTTGCAGCATTAATACCGCCCTGTGCAGCAATAGAATGTGCACGGCGCGGAGAATCCTGGAAACAAAATGCTTTTACCTTATAACCCAACTCTGCCAGTGATGCTGCAGCAGATGCACCAGCCAAACCCGTTCCCACAACAATAATTTCAAGCCTGCGTTTGTTGGAAGGATTTACCAGCTTGCAATGGCCTTTATATTCCGTCCATTTATCTTCTAACTTTCCTGCAGGAATTTTTGCATCAAGCATATTTACAATTTGACAATTATTCAATTTGACAATTTATTTCTTTTGTGTTCTTACATATTTAATTGCCAGGTATTTAATGCATCGGTTCACTTAACCATCCTAAATAGAAGCTGATGGGCATCATTGCAAATACAAATGGAACCAGAACTGCAAATGCATAGCCTGCCCATCGTACCAAAATCAAGTATCTTTTATTATAAACGCCCATTGTTTTAAACGCGCTGTAAAAACCATGTGCGAGATGGTATGCTAAAGAAATACATCCTATTACATATAAAACAACAACCCATAATTCTGTAAATACTTGGTGCATTAATAAATAAAGATTGTGTACACGTGTGCCATCAGGCAAACGAATTTCTTCAACACCTGTAAAGCGCGACGGAATCCAGAAGTTAGCAAGATGCACTACAAGGAATAATAACACAATTGTTCCCAACAAACCCATGCTTCTGCTATACCAGCGGCTGCCGCGGTTACCATAACTTATTGCATAAGGTACATTGCGCTTTGACATGTTCGATTTAGCCAAAACATATCCCTGTATAATATGAATGATAAACCCGGCAAACAATCCCCACTCTAGAACCAGCGGTACTTCTGTAGTGCCCATAAAATGGGCGGCTATATTAAACATTACGCCGTGATCGTTTGCGAAAATGCAGGCGTTTAAACAAACATGAATTACTAAGAAAAGAATTAAGAAAATGCCTGTAAAACCCATTACCAATTTTTGTCCGATAGAAGAAGTGAAGACTTGTTTCCACGTCATATTTGTGCAAGATTTATTGAGAAAAAATCCGCTGCAAAATTAACGTACGATTGCCAGACTAAATAGTAAAAAATGTTTTTTAGATAAGAAGTTTATAATAGCCAATGTAAACAACTGCTTTAGTGCAGGTGTAATTATTCAAAAACAATACTTAAATAATTTCAAAAATCAATTATTATATTCCGTTCATCTAAAAAATAACTGCATAAGATTTCAGTTGTTTAATTTTGAAATATGCGCAGGTTGCTAAATATACTTTGGAACAGCTTTAAAATGTCGCTGCAGGAGTTAAAGAATAATAAGCTGCGCAGTGCGCTTTCGCTTACCGGCGTTGCATTTGGCATTTTTTGCATTATTAGCGTACTGGCAACTGTAAATAGTTTGGAGTACAAAATTCAGGGCGATATTGCTGCGCTTGGCACTAATACAATTTATGTTGATAAATGGGAATACACCAATGATGTTGATTACCCCTGGTGGAAGTTTGTAAACAGGCCCATGCCTAAATTCCAGGATGTTAAATATATTAAAGAAAGAAGTTCACTGGCGGAAAATGTTGCATTCTTTACATCAACAGGTGGCAATCTTGATTATGAAAATTCTGAAATGCAGAATGTAAATATTTATGGCGTTAGCGAAGAGTACAATCAAATTCAAACAGTAGATCTTATTGCAGGAAGATATTTTACAGAATCAGAATTTTTGCATGGTAATCCTGTTGGGCTTATCGGTTATGAAAATGCAGCGGAGTTATTTGGAACAGCAGAACGCGCCTTGGGAAAATCGGTTACGTTTAACGGGCATCATGCAACAATAATCGGCGTGATTGCAAAGCAGGGACAAAGTTTTGGGCCCGGCTTTGATTACGATCATTCGCTTATGCTCACTTATTATTTTTATGCAAGTGTTTATAATGTAAATAATAATAACAGCGATCCCTTTATTATGGTAAAAGCGAAACCGGATATTCCTTCCGGTGCGCTGAGTGATGAACTGGAAGGTGTAATGCGGCAGATAAGAAAGCTAAGCCCGAAGCAGGAAGATAATTTCGCATTGAATGACATAAACTTTATGGCACAGGCGGTAAGCGGTTTTTTTGGAACTGTGAACATTGGCGGCTGGGCAATTGCCGGTTTAAGTTTAATTGTAGGTGCATTCGGCGTTGCGAATATTATGTTTGTTACCGTGCGTGAACGAACCAGCCAGATTGGTTTAAAGAAAGCAATCGGCGCAAAAAGCAGAACCATACTTTTAGAATTTTTATTAGAGAGTGCATTTCTTTGTGTTATTGGCGGGTTTATAGGTTTATTAATGGTTTGGGGCCTGGCTGCCATACTTAGTGCTGTATTACCTTTTGCAATTGTTATATCCGGCAAAATAATTTTACTTGCATTTTCAATTTGTGTGATTCTTGGAATTCTTTCCGGTATTATTCCAGCAACTATTGCTGCACGCATGAACCCTGTTGATGCAATAAGAAGTAAATAAAAAATCTTCAAATTCTCACCTGCGTAACTTTTTAACTTCGTTTATAATTTGTCACTCGATTATTTTTGCCGTGTGGATAATATTTTAAAAGATAAGCAGATTTATAGTTCCCCCTTTAGGGCGAGCGGGGCGGTTATTCTCGCCATAGAATCTTCCTGCGATGAAACATCCGCATCTGTTTGTGTTGATGGAAAAATTCTTTCGAACGTAACAGCCAATCAAACTGTTCATGAACAATATGGTGGCGTAGTTCCTGAACTTGCCAGTCGTGCGCATATGCAAAATATAGTTCCTGTTGTTGATGCGGCAATAAAAAAAGCAGCGTTACAAGTTCAGGATTCGTGTTTGACAATTCATGATATGGATGCAATTGCTTTCACTCAATCACCGGGTTTGATCGGAAGTTTATTGGTTGGTGCTCAGTTTGCAAAATCTCTTGCATTGTCGTTGAATAAACCGCTGATTGCCGTTCACCATATGCAGGCACATGTACTGGCAAATCTGATTGCAGAACCCAAACCAACATTTCCATTTTTATGTTTGACGGTGAGTGGTGGTCACACGCAAATTGTAATTGCGCATTCGCCGTTGCAATTGGAAATTATTGGTGAAACAATTGATGATGCTGCCGGTGAAGCATTTGATAAAACAGCAAAGATGCTGGGCTTGCCTTATCCCGGTGGACCACTGATTGATAAATATTCAAAAGAAGGAAACGCAAAAGCATTCAAGTTTGCAGAGCCACAGATTGCAGGTTTAAATTTTTCTTTCAGCGGTTTAAAAACTTCAGTGTTATATTTTTTGCAGAATGAATTGAAAAAGGATGCAGGCTTCGTTGAAAAAAATATGAACGATTTATGCGCTTCCATTCAATTTACTATCATCAATATTTTGATGAAGAAATTAAAGAAGGCAACAGAGCAAACAAAAATTAAACAGGTTTGCATTGCCGGTGGTGTAAGCGCAAACAGTGGCTTAAGAACTGCATTAAAAGAATATGGCGCAAAATATAACTGGCTAACTTTTATTCCTTCATTTGAATATTGCACTGACAATGCGGCAATGATTGCCATCACTGCTTATTATAAGTATCAAGCAAAAGATTTTGCTGATTTAAGTGTGAGCCCAAGTGCGAGAGCGGAGTGGTAGTTACTTCTTTGCGCTAAACAGCGTCCACGGATAAGCCAGCATGTTATTTAAATATTTTGCCTGCCATGCATATTGCGGATGTGCTTTATAAAACGTTGCGCCGATAAAATTTTCTCCGCATGGATGGCCCATGTGTGCCCAAAATTGCATGTGGCTTGCTAAATCCGCAGTGGTTACTTTGCTTTGTACAGCACCCATTGGCCAGTAGGCCGGGCAATCCCATTCGGGGCAACCTTTAGGATCTTCATCAATATGCCCGCAGATTACGCAACGATTATTTTGCTGTTTGCCTGCAGTGGCATCTGTATGATCAGCTTCAATTATTTTGCCTGTTGCATCATCAAGTTTGCCCTTCATATCAACCAAAACCAATTGTTCCATTCTTAATTTTCTTGCGTTGGGCGAAGTAGTGTTGTCGTTTACATTAAACGTGGTTTCTTCTTTTATCAGTTTTGGATCGCTGGCAAAATTAGAACCAATAATAGCAGTGTCTTTGCTTCTCCAGACACGATAATCTTTTAGTCCCAGTTCAAACTTTGCAACTTCATTTGTTTTTGTATCACCGATAAGCCAGTCGTTTGCATAACCGCCATTATTATCTTTTAAAAATATATTCACTACGTCATCAATGTTATTGCTGTATTGCGCCGCCTTTCTTGCCCGCATAAACTCAGGCGTTTTGGTTGAATCAAAACCAACAAACTGCGTAATGGTTGTTTCCGTAATTAAAATGCCGTTATCATTAATTACAAAATCATCGCCGCTGTGAATAAAACCCGGCATGCAATCCATCAACATGTGATGTCCATGTTCAGGAATTATATCTGCAATCACATTCCAGTGCTGCCCGATTATATACTCCGTCCAGTTATTATGACCGATTACAATTTTGCCATCTTTAGTGTAACTGCCTGTTGCAATAAAGGCGCTGCAATTGCCGGGCGCTTTGTTTTTTGCATTATCCAGCAAAGGCACATAGTAAAATGCAAGTTCCTCCAACGCATTGTAAGCCGTTAAATCAAGGCTATCGTAATTTTTATTTTGTGCATGAAGACCTGCAACGATTCCGTTTATTTCATCTTTATATTCACGGTCTAACTTATCCCACATAAAATTTCTGGCCGCCTGCCGGTAAAAACTCCACGCCCTGTTTGTTGAGTGTTGCAAATAATAAGCAATTGCCTGTATGGATGTGTCAATATCATTTGCCAATAAATAACCGTGCTGGTAACCAATGTCAGAAGGTGAACCTTCCAAATGCACATAAATCCATCCGTTTTTATTTTCTCTTGATGCTTTTGAAAGCGCATCCTTTTTGTCGTTGCCTGTTTCAGCAGCTTTTGTTTTTGTTTGTTGATTACAGGAGGTAACAGTTAAAATCAACGCGGCAAAAAATAAATATTTCATAAAGCAGTTTATTAGAAGTGAAAAGTTAATTGTTATTGGTTAATCAGATAAAGAAATTTAACAAGAAACAATAACTATAAACCGTTAACAGTATCCACACATGTTAGCATCTTAATAACAAACGCAATGCTTATATGTAAATAAATTTGTAATAATGAACGTTGCTGAATTAAATTTTGAAAGAAGTAAAAACATTAAAGCACTTAGTTACACCGTTATAATTCTTGGTGCATTGTTTTTATTATTTGTGCTGATGAGCTGGACGCTGCCGTTAACACCACCACCACCCGTTGACGAAGGCGTTGAAGTTAATCTTGGCAACAGTGATCAGGGTTTTGGAACAGTTGCGCCGCAAATTCCCGGCGAGCCTGCGGAGGAGCAAAAAACAAATTATAATCCCCCGCCATCTCAACAGGCACAGGCAGAAACAAATCCTGAAGTAGCGGATAATAATGAAGCAGATGCGCCTGTAATTCATACATCACCCAAACCCGAAAAGAAAAAAGACATTAAGCCGGTTAATAATGAAACTAAAAAAACAGTTGCGAAAACAGTAACCAACCCAACACCAACACCGCCAAAACCAAAGGCAGTTTATGCCGGTGGAAAAAGCGCATCAAACAGCGGCAATAATGCAGATAGTTATAATAACAGCCGCAACCAGGGAATAGCGGGCGGCAATGGCGACCAGGGAAAACCGAATGGCAATCCTAACAGTGATAGTTATACAGGCAACGGTGGCAGCGGCAGTGCGGGCATAAGTATTACAAGAGGTTTGCAGGGCAGGCATATTTCAAGTGCAGCTCGTTTCCAGGACCAGTATAAATATGGCGGAAAAGTTTCTGTTGATATTACCGTTGATGAAAACGGAAGCGTAACATCTGCACATGTAAAACCGGGCAGCCCGTTTGCAGATTTAAATGCGATTGCTGAACGCCGTGCACGTCAATTAAAATTCAATAAAGGCAATACACCACAAACCGGAACCATTACAATTGTGTTTCAAAACCCGAAAGGATAATCATCGTTTTTTATTGCTTATTATAGTTAGGCCAATTTCATAATTTGCATGAATGAAAATTGCTGAAGTCATTTATGCACTTGAACAAATTGCTCCGCCGTCTTTGCAGGAAAGCTATGATAATGCCGGTTTAATTACCGGCAACACATCGTGGGATTGCACAGGCATTTTATGTACGCTTGATGCAACAGAAGAAATTATTGAAGAAGCAAAAGCAAACAACTGCAACCTTGTTGTTGCACATCATCCAATTATTTTTCGCGGATTAAAAAAGATCACCGGCAAAAATTATGTTGAAAAAACAATTATAAATGCTATAAAAAATGATATAGCCATTTATGCGATTCATACCAATCTTGATAATGTAATTAATGGCGTTAATAATAAAATTGCCGATAAGTTAAACCTTATAAACCGAAATATTTTACTGCCAAAGCAAAACGTGTTAGCTAAACTTTACACATTTGTGCCTTTAGAACATGCTGAAAATGTACGTTCCGCTTTATTTAATGCAGGTGCAGGTAATATTGGAAATTATAGCGAAGCAAGTTTTAATGCTCAGGGAACCGGCACATTTAAAGCCGGTGAAAACGCAAATCCTTTTGCAGGCGAGCAAGGAAAAAGGCATGAAGAACATGAGATAAAAATTGAAGTGATATTTCCGGCTTATTTAAAGCAAAAAATTATTCATGCCTTAGTCGAATCACATCCTTACGAGGAAGTAGCATATGATATAATAATGCTTTTAAATGAATTTAATAAGACCGGCAGCGGTTTAACCGGAGAAATGGAAGTTGAAATATCCGAAGAAAAGTTTCTCTTGTTTTTGAAAAATGCTTTTAATTTAAACGTTATAAAACACACAAATTTCCTGAATAAACCGGTTAAAAAAGTTGCGCTTTGTGGCGGGGCCGGAAGTTTCTTAATTGAAAATGCTTTGGTTGCAAATGCTGATGTTTTTATTACTTCAGACATAAAATATCATGAGTTTTTCGACGCCAATGACCGCATATTGATTGCAGATATTGGCCATTGGGAAAGTGAGCAGTTTACCATAGACTTATTGCATGATTTTTTACAGGCTAAATTTCCTACCTTTGCCGTCCTCAAAACAGGAAAAAACACAAATCCTGTTTATTATTTTATATAACTTTTTAATATGGCAGCAGTTAAAGATTACTCGGTTGAAGAAAAACTTGCATCATTGGTGCGTTTGCAAAAGATTGACAGCAAGCTGGATGAAATAAAAATTTTGAAGGGCGAACTTCCTATGGAAGTAAGCGATTTGGAAGATGAGATACAGGGTTTGCATAGCCGGCAAACAAGAATTGAGGAAGAAATAAACGGCATTACAGAATTCATCGAACAAAAGAAAAACACCATTAAAGAGTCAGAGGCGCTTGTAAAAAAATACGAAAAACAAAGCAGCACTGTAAAAAATAACCGCGAATACGAAGCACTTACCAAAGAAATTGAAATGCAGGAACTGGAAGGTAAGCTGGCTGATAAACACATTCGCGATGCAAATGAAGAAATTGCTGAAAAAGCAAAACTGCTTGACCAAACAAAAAAACACATTGCTACAAGAGAAACAGCATTGAATCAAAAGAAAGGCGAATTAGAAAAAATTATTGCTGATACCGAAAAAGAAGAAAAACAATATTCAAAACTTTCCGGCGCTGCGCGTGAAGGCATTGATGAGCGCTTACTTTATTCTTATGACCGTATCCGCACAAGTTATCGCAATGGACTTGCTGTTGTGCCTGTTTTAAGAGATGCATGTGGTGGCTGTTTTAATTCTATTCCTCCACAGCGTCAGAGCGAAATTCGTCAGCATAAAAAAATTATTGTTTGCGAAAACTGCGGCCGTATTTTGGTTGATGAAGATTTAAATACTGCCACAGGCGTAAAATAACATTAACATCTTTATCTTTTTAAAAGGGCGTTGATTTCAGCGTCCTTTTTTATTTTCGGGCGTATGTATGTAGTAATGAAGAAATCAATTTGCTTTTTGCTCTGCTTTTTTATTACAGCTACAGTGTTTGCCGAAAAAGTGTTTGATTTTAATACAACCTGTCAACAGGCTTACAGAGAAATTACAAGCCTTCGTTTAACTAACGGCGAAAAGCTGGTTCAGCAGGCAAGACAGCAAAATCCTGATAATCTCATTCCCGATTTACTAGACAGCTATATTGATTTTTTTATTTTATTTTTTAATGAAGACCCTGCCGAATTAAAAATCCGTAAACCGCATTTTGATAAGTATCTTGATCGCATAGAAGATGGACCTGACTCCTCTCCTTTTTACAATTATTCCCGTGCTGTAGTATATATACAAAAAGCTTGCGTTGAAATAAAATTCAGTGAGCGCTGGAGCGCAGGCTGGGACTTTCGCAGAGCTTTTTCTATTATTAAAGACAACAAAAAAAAGTTTCCTGCATTTGTACCAAATAATATGATTTACGGCCCCATGCAGGTTGTAGCAGGCACTATTCCGGATGGATATAAATGGCTCGCAGGTTTGTTTGGCATTAAGGGTTCAATCAGCAATGGCATGGCATTAATGCAATCGGTATTAAACAGCAATGATAGTTATGCAAGATTGTTTTCAAACGAAATATCGTTTTATTATTGCTATATTTTGTTTTACATAGAAAACCAGCCGGAGCAACCATTTCAATACATCAGCCAAAAAAAACTTGACCTGGTAAATAATCATTTGCTTGCTTATATGGCAGCTAACCTTGCCATCAATAATAAAATGAATGAGTTTGCGCGCAATGTAATTCTAAGCAGGAATGATTCGCCTGTTTATATGCAAACGCCAATCTGGAATTTTGAATTGGCGTATGTGCAATTGCGCAATCTTGAGCTTGCCGAAGCAACAAAAAATTTTGAGTTTTTCTTATCACACTTTAAAGGAAAGTTTTATGTAAAAGATGCATGCGAAAAACTCGCCTGGTGTTATTATCTGCAGGGAAATGTTACGGCAGCAAATAATGCAAAGCAAATGATTTTAAAAAGGGGAAACACCGATACAGATGCGGATAAACAGGCAAATAAAAATGCAAAATCAGCAAGATGGCCGAATATAATTTTATTAAAAGCGCGTTTGCTGAGTGATGGCGGTTATAACGCGCAGGCACTCGCAACATTGAATGGAAAAACAACGAAAGATTTTCCGCTTATGGAAGACCAGCTTGAGTTTACATACCGCATTGCAAGAATTTATGATGACCTGCATGATGATGACACTGCTATAAAAAATTATTTAAGCGCCATTGCCATTGGTGAAAACAGAACTGAATATTTTGCTTCGCGTGCTGCTTTACAAATAGGTTTGATTTACGAAAAACAGGGCAACAAAACACTGGCTGTTCAATATTATAAGAAATGCCTCAACATGGATGATCATGATTATAAAGATTCGATAGATCAAAAGGCAAAGGCGGGTGTTGCAAGATGTACGGGTGGATAATTTTAGCTGAATGCCATTTAAAAGCATAGTTAATGTTACATACTTAACCAATCGACCAGCTAATTTTGATGCAAATCTTAAATGATTGATTAAGAAAAATTATAACCAATGGGCGCCTTTGTTTTTAAGGCTTGCAATGGGTTTAGGATTTATGGTTCATGGTTGGGCAAAGTTAAGCAGAGGTCCCGCAGGATTTGAGAAATTACTTATTCAAACAGGTGTTCCTTTGCCGCATATTACATCATGGATTGTTTCTTTTATAGAATTGATTGGAGGCCTTGCATTATTAATTGGTGCGTATATAACAATTGCTGCATTACCGCTAATTGTCGTTATGCTTGTTGCTATGTTTACGGTTCAAATCCATTATGGTTTTAGTTCCGTTAAAACAATCGGGTTAACTCCATCTGGCCCTGTGTTTGGGCCACCGGGCTATGAAATCAACCTATTATATATTGCCGGCTTAATATCACTTTTTATTACAGGCGCCGGCAGATGCTCAATAGATTCACTAGTCTTTCGTCAACGTAAAAATAATAAAGCAGTCAAGTAACAACACTTGGCAGTATAGGTATATCAATTCAACTCTTATCTCCTACAAACTGGTCTGAAGTATGCTTGAATAATACATTAAACGTAGTAAGGCTGCCGTAAATGCGTGTGATGTATTGCTGCAAATCAATTTTGTCTTCATCGGTTAATATTTTATGCGCATTAATGCGCTGTTCCATAACACGCAACCTGTCCCGCAGCATAACAATTTTATGAAAGAAAGCTTCAATAGGAATTTCTTTTTCTTTGAGCGATTTATCAAAAGGTTTAAGAATCATCACACCCTGCTTCCATTTCTCACCTAACGGAACAATCTCTGTGATATCGCTCCATGTTCTTAATATTTTTATCAGCGCATCTTCTGCTTCGCTAAAGCTTACGTTGTATTCGGATTCTATTTTTTCAATTACTTCTACCTCAAAATCTTTTGCCACCTGCTTTATACCGCTTTCAATAAAACAAATGTCATAATTCTTTTTATTTATGCGAATAACCACGCCGCTTCCAAATGAAGGATGTTTGATACGCGAACCAATGCCTAAAATTTCCATTTATTGATTTTAAGATAAAAGTAAATGCTGTAAAGAAATTTACGATAAAAAATTCCTTCCTCAAAATCATTGAGGCGAATCCCGTAAATAAATTCAAAACGCATCGTGAAAAGCAAACATTTATTCAGTTAACTAATATTCAACATTATATTCTGTGCGGATTAATCGCTAAGGTTTAAATCGTAAATAAATTTGCAGCGCATTAAAACAACTTTAGAAATAATAGCAGAAGCAGCCAGCAAAAGATTTTAATCTTACAGTTGATTATTTCCTTATAACAGTTGAAACGCAGAAAACCTCAATTCATTCAAAAAGGAAAATATGTTTACGCATTTGTATTAATTTGAGGAATGCCATTAGAAAGGTACAGCAAACGGGAGCCAATCATTTTCTTGTGGTTTATGTTGCCTTATACCATCATTATAAACCTTATTTTATTTGGCGCTGATGCAGTTAGTTCTTTCAAAAATTTTGGTTCATCCTTCGGTATTTCATTACTGTATTTTGTTGTAATCTATACCGTATTCGGAGCGGTAGCTACGCTAGTAAAAAAACGTTTTCCGCATGATGGTGATTTGTTCAGACGGATAGCAGTTATGTTACCTGTGTTTTATGCGATGAATATTCTCTCCGTGCAAGGTTTATACATAATGTATGAAAATTTGCAATGGAACAACATAAATGTAAAAAGAAACATGCAATGGTGGGTAACCGGCTTCGGGTGTTTGGCAAGTACGATTCTTACATTTATTAATGAAGCCGCTGCCAACTGGGAAAAATGGAAAGCATCGGTAACAGAAAATACCAGAATGCAAACAGCATATAATAAAAACCGGTTACTTAGCCTGCAGCACCAGATAAATCCCCATTTTCTTTTTAATTGTTTCAATACGCTCAGTAGCCTTATAAATGAAGATGAAGAAGGAGCTGAAAATTTCTTAAATGAAATGACAAAAGTTTACCGCTATTTACTAAAAGGCGATGAAGAACAACTTGTAAGATTTTGAGGAAGAACTTAAGTTCATTGAATCATATTTATATCTTGGCATTACACGTTTTGGAAACGCCTTAAATGTAAGCATCAACATAAGTGAAGAGGCAAAACAAAAAAAGATTGCCCCATTAAGCCTGCAAATTGTTATTGAAAATATTATTTACAACAATGCGTTCAGTAAAGCCAAACCATTATTTATAAACATTTATACAACTGAAAAAAATAGGGTAGTAATCGAAAACACAATTCAGCCAAAAAAAGCAATAAGTATAATAAACTCTAAGGAAACATTAGAGAGTTTGATTAGCAAGTACAGCATGCATTCATCTGAACCGGTAACAATAGAAGAAATAGAAATGAAAAGGCGCATAACAATTCCTCTTATAGAAAATGCGGAGGCAATTGTATGAATTTTTCGAAACCAAATAAAATTGAGACATGCGGTTTTTTAATTTCCATGCCGGTAATAGCATTTGTATTAAACAGCATCCTTTATAAAGATCAGCTTTTTAAAGATGTAAAGATTTGGCTTATTTCATTTCCGTTGCTGTATGTAATTGGTGCATTATCGTGGTTTTTTCACATACAATATGATCATTTCATCAGGCGAAAGCTTCCAGAGTTAAATGAAACAGCAAAACGCATATTTTTCAAAATTTTCACCAACCTGTTGGTGATGACACCGTCTGTTTTGCTAATATTTTTTGTGTATGATAAATTTCATATTGTTGGATATAATTTCCAGGTGGAAGATCTTACATGGGGTTACCTGGTTGGCTTGTCGGTTAATCTTGTGTTTGATACTTTATGGGAAGTATTGTATTGCCTTGCAAAGTACAAAGAGAATCTCGGCCAAAAAGAAATGCTTGAGCAATTAAATACAGAACATGCTTTTGAAAATTTAAAAAGCCAGTTGAATCCACATTTTCTTTTCAACTGTTTCAATACTTTATCATCGCTAATACAGGAAGACAAAAGAGAAGCAGAAAATTTTTTAGATGAGCTAAGCAAAGTGTATCGCTATCTTCTAAAAACGAATGAAGACAGCATCAGCACCGTAGAAAAAGAAATGCATTTTATTGACTCGTATTACCGCTTATTAAAAACACGGTATGGCAATGGCCTGCATATCAATTTCAATATTGATAAAAAGTATTACTCTTACCTGGTTCCATCATTAAGCCTGCAATTACTGGTTGAAAATGCAGTAAAGCATAACATTGTTTCAAAACAACATCCGTTGATTATGGACATTTTTACAACGGCAGGTAATAAGCTTGTTGTAAACAATAATCTTCAAAAAAAACAACTGAATATGAAATCTACACGCATTGGCTTAAATAATATCAGCGCAAAATATAAGCTCATTCGCCAAAATGGTTTCCAGGTAATAGAAGGCAAAAATAATAAGCCATAGCCTGCCATCCTGCTGCTCTACGATGCTTGTAATTTCAAAATAAACGCCTGTACTTAAGTTGCCTAAAGTTTGCTGCCACTCCTGCTTTAGATGTGTTTTTAAATCATAACTTATAATATGAAGACTGTAATCATGCCAGCTTACCATCCAAAACCTTCCGTATTTATCAAGGTGCGGTTGTAAAATAACCTGCACAGAAGATAATGCATTAATGATTTCATCATTATCCGGGTTATGGTTGCGATAAGATAATGTTTTGTTTTTTATATTATATTTTACCAATCCTGAATCGCAACCGATCCAGTAAGTTTTATATTGATGATTATAAGAAAGCCAGTCGGGCTTCCAGTTTTTGGGTAATACAAACGGGTTATAAGCTGATGAAAATTCGTCTTCTTTTTCACTGTATGTTTCAACCGAAAAACCTTCCAGTAAAAAAACTATATAGCCCAGCGAATCTGTAAACAATCTTCCATTGTGTTTATGCAGGTCTTTGCCGGAAGCTTGTGTATGCACTTCGTGAAAAGTAAAATTGTCAGGATTAAAATAACCAATCTTATTATCTTCCAGCAAAAGCCACAACCTGTTACGCGTATCTTTTTTAAGCCATAAAACCCTGTTAGATGTTATAGATTTTGCATCATCATCCTTATGATAAAAGGTTAGAAAAGTTTTATTATCGTAACGCTGAAGACCGTTATTCGTTGCAATCCAGATAAATCCTTTATCGTCCTGCGTCACCGCATTTACAACTTCTGAAGCCAATCCATCGCGTGTATGTATAGGCGAAAAAAGATATTGTTGCTGTGCAAACAAATTGAAAGGGCAAACGGCAATCAAAAAAGTAAGAGAAATAATAAAACGCAAAGCTGTTATGTATTAGTCGCCAAATTTAACAACACCAATGTTTGTTTTAATTTCTACGGCTAAAAATTATACTGCTATTTTATCCATTGTATTCAGACGCTTTAAGCAAAGCATTCATCATTAATAAATAAACATTAGCGCTGTCATAGTGAATACCGTTTGCCTGCAATCGCTGGTCAAAGTATGCGGCAAGTTGTTCGTAGTCATTTGCATGCTGTATGTTTTTCATAAGCATTTCTTTTAAGGCGGTAAGCACAGTTTCCTCATAACCGTTGCTGCGATAAAAATCAATTACACTGCTTACTGCCTGATTTTGGTTTTGGAAATCAGTCATTATTCAGGCATTCAGTTGTTAATAATACTGGTGAATAACGAATACAATCGTAATCCATTTCTTTTGTTATGTAAATAAATTGTTATAACGTACTAAAAGAGGAAAAGGCATCGCGGTTTCTGAATTGGTTAGCGGTAAACAGCACCTAAATAATTGTATATGCCTTTTTAACTTTTATAAGATGAAAGAGAAAGAGATTGTTAAGATTGTTGAGAGCAGGTTTTAAAGCGATTAAAAAACTATCACGTAAATAATTAGAAAATTAATGCACATGACATTCACGAGTTTCGTGTTGAAGTAAAAAACTGCGCGCATTTTTGCGATTACCTTACATTGAAAAAGACATTGGAAGATCGCGTGAAAAGCAAATATTGATACATGAATTAAGCTACAATTTAAACGAGTTATGCGGCCAGTATAGCGTCGCAACACGAACGTTATTTTAAAAGAAAAAAGATCAAAGCAATAAATTAATTACAACATGAACTATGTTGTTTTACTACTTTTAATTAGCCTCGTTGTTTACGTTCAATTTTTCGGAAACTTTTGTTCAAATTCCTGTAGAATTTTCTTGTAGTTCTCCGGCTCAAGCTTTTTAATTATATAATCCAGTTTTTCTTCTTTCCTTTCATCGCCCTCTTTTGATTGCGGAGAGCCAACAAATAATAAAAAGCTCAACCCGGCCACCTGCCATATCAATTGTAAAAATTCAGATTGCCAGTTTTCCATGGTATCCCGCATCATTTCAACAACATAATCAGAAACTAATACAGCCTGGTGATGTTCCTGTTGTTCCTGGATAAAAGCCTTCCACCCAAACAGCCAGTGGAGCGCCAGTGATACAACAAAAAGAATCAGTGTTATCCATACATATCCTCTTTTTTTAAAGCCGGAAATTTTTTTCATAGAATTAAAATTGTGTGATGCAATAAATAAATAAGTGGCGCCATGCTAACTACAGCCAAATACATTATTTGTGTGGCGGGTTAATCTGCTGAATATGGTAGTTGCTTCCTTTTCCCAGTAAATGCACACGCAAATCATGCAGGCTCAGCTTTTTATCTTCATTAAAATCAGTAATGTTGCTTGATGTTATCTCGAAGCCTTCAATCACCGTTACAATGCTATTGCCAATTACCTCTGCTTCGCGGCCTTTGCGAATAACGATAGCTGTATTTTCTTCAATGCCCAGACCAATAGATGTTGGATTCGTTGCAATTACCTGTGCCATTCTTACAAACCTGTCCCTGTCAATAAAGTGCGTATCAATACATACATCTTTTAAAAACTCCAGCCCCATTGTAATTTTAATTGCGCCGGTTATATCCTGCTCATCTTTACTGCCAGCATAAATCATAGGTGTTGAAAGCGCCATTGCTCCTGCGCTGGTACCAGCGATAAGTATCCGCTCATAAATATATCGTTCCTTCAACTGCGTTAAAAATTTGCTGCCGCCATATAAAGAAGTAAGCAGTAACTGGTCGCCGCCGGTAAAGAAAAAAGCATCTGCTTTAGTTATTCGCTTACTAAGATCATCTTCTATTACTTCTTTGCGTGTTTTATGATGAATATGCCCGAGATTTTTCACTTTAAGCCCTTCAAAAGCTTTTTTATAATCTTCTAACATTTCTTCGGGCACAGCACTTCCGCTGGTTACTATTTCTATGCGCGGATTGTCTTTTTCAATCAACCCGATAAAGGTTTTCAGTATTTCTTCGCGGTTTTCGTTTTTGTCGTCTTCCTTATTTCCTTTATCTTCTTTTCCGCCAATTACAACTAAAATTCCTGCAGGCTCGGGGCATTTATTCAAGGCATCATTATATTCCATAAGATAAGATTAGCAACGGCAACTTATCACAAACAATACCGTTGTGATGATTAATGAACGTGACGAATCCACCACTATGTTTAACCAGGCTTGTTAGCGTTTATTACTTTGCTTTTTGATTTGCTTTTTTGATTTTTTTAACCGCACCCGCCTTAGAAGCCTTTGCTTTTTTAGCAGCAGATTTCTTTGCTGATTTAGCCGCGCCTTTTGATGCAGATCTATTATTTTTTTTCACAGGATCTTCAGATTGCGGATCTGCATTTAGATTTACATCCGCCAGAGCAAGTTTCGATAATAAATCATCTGCCTGGTATTCTTCATTTAAGGTTTCCTCCAGCAATTTAGCAACTTGATTTAGCTGTAATTGCAAAGCATAAGCGCGTGCAGTACCATAGCTGCTTATTTCATAATGTTCTATTTTTTGCGCTGCTGCAATAATGGCCGCATCCATCACTTCAGCACTCATATCTTCATCTAATAATGAATTACCTTCTTTTATTAAACCTTCCATCGCCTTACAATGTTCTTCGCCCTCATCGCTTCTAAACAGGTTGGCAAAAAAACCTCTTTTTTCGGTTGCCTGTTTTTCTTCTCCCAATAGTTCCTGCATTTTATCCAGGCGTTGCTTTTGTGTTTTTGTCACCTTCAGATGATCTTTCAATGCTTCTTTTAACCCGTTATTTTTGGCCGTGTCAATCATCTGCGGCAATGCTTCTATAATTTGAGTTTCGGCAGAATACAAATCTTTTAATTCATGCTTAAGCAATGCTTCAAGTGTGTCAATGGTTGGCATAATAAAAATTTTATATTAAAATAATAACTATTGCATAATATATGCCAAGACAACACATACAAGCGCACCTAATGCCAACACGCTTCATTATGAACTAAACTCAGCCTTCATTTCTCCATTGCTCCGCATCTTTTTTTTGTTCAGAATCCTTCTTTTCATTTTCCTGCGGCGCCGTTTTTTTTGCAACATCAATTGCTTGCTTGCCTGTTTTTATTGATGCTTCAGCCGATGTTTTATCTTCTTCCTTTTTGTCTTTTTTATTATTGTCCATAAAGAATAATTTAAGAGTTTACAACTGTTCCGCCATTAGGATGTAGAATCTGCCCCGTCATATAAGAAGATGCATTTGTTGCAAGGAATAAGTAACAAGGTGCAACTTCAACGGGTTGGCCCGGGCGTTCCATGGGCACTTTTTCTCCGTGTTTACTGGTTCTTTCCTCATCAAAGGAAGCAGGAATTAATGGCGTCCATATAGGGCCCGGTGCCACACCGTTTACACGTATATTTTTCTTTACAAGATTTTGCGAAAGACTTCTCGTAAATGCAACTATAGCACCTTTGGTTGATGAATAATCCAGTAATTCAGGGCTGCCTTTATAAGCTGTTACCGAAGTTGTGTTAATAATGGCACTGCCTGGTTTCATGTGTGGTAATGCAGCCTTTGTTATAAAGAACATTGAAAAAATATTCGTTTCAAAAGTGCGTACCAAATTTTCAGTTTCTATATCAGTTACTTCTTTCGCTGTATGCTGTTCTGCCGCATTGTTTACAAGCACATCAATTCTTCCAAACTTATCAACTGTTTTTTGCACTGCTTCTTTGCAAAATTGTTCTTTAGTTATATCGCCGCGAATCAGTAAAGCTTCGCCCCCGTATTTCTCCACTAATTTTTTTGTTTCATTTGCGTCCTCATCTTCACTTAAATAAACAATGGCAATCTTTGCACCTTCTTTTGCAAAAAGAATTGCAGTGGCTTTCCCAATACCGCTGTCCGCACCGGTAATAAAAGCAATTTTATCTTTTAATTTTTCTGAAGGCTTATAATCCGGATCATCCACAATTGGCTTCGGATTCATTTTTTGTTCGGAGCCTGGTAACTTTTGTTCCTGTTTAGGTAGGGTTTGTGTGTCTTCCATAAGTTTTTTCTTATCATACCATAAAAATTATACCACGTAAAGATTTATAATGTTAACTGTATGTATTCTATCGCTAAAAATCTTCCGTCGATTTAGAATATCCCTGCGTGTTGCGGTTGAGCAAAGCAATTGTTTTTTAATGCTTGCTGTGATTGAAGAAATGCTTCAGCATAGGGTTGGTAAAGTATTCGTTCTAATTTTCCGTTTTCGTTTACAACATCCCACAAACCCGATTTATGCCATGTGATTAGATCATTCCAATCAGGGCGATCAATGATTGGATAAATACAAATACCCAACAAAGGAATATTGCTATTTAAAATATTAATTGATTGTTGGGTGATATCTGCAATCCATAATGGCCGATCTTCTTTTGGATGGCTTGTTTCTGTAATTACAATTGGCTTGTTGTATCTGGCATATACCTCTTTAACGAGATCGCTGAACAGCCGCCAGCGGCTATCTTTTGGTTGATCATACCAGCCTAAAAAATTTGTTGTACCGGTTATCCATTGATTGTTGTAATAATAATTCAGGCCAATAATATCTATGTAGTGTGGCTGCCCGTTTAATTCGGGACAAATTTTTCCGCACAAAATATCTGTCGCCTGGAACTGCAGTTGATGCGCACGCACTGCATTCATTAGATCTTCCTCCGACGGATTTTCCGGCGCAACCATATTTACCAACGGTTCAGATGTTACTATCAATACATTATCGTCTGCATTCTTAAGCGCGGCAACGCCTTCAATATAAGCCTTCATTAATTTGTACTTAACCTGCCAGCCAACACCACTGCAATAAGGTGCGGTGCCACATGCTTCACCGCCCAACCATGAAATAAAACTCACTTCATTTACGGGAACAACAAGTAATGTTTCAGAAGAATTAATTGAACGGTAAAAATCAAGGAATGCTCTGCACAGTGCTGCAAATCTTCGCGCAAACATTGGATGTAGCGGCGTAAGATCATCGGGATAACCGAAATGACATAAATCCCAAACCTGTTGTATACCATAACATTTTGCGGCCTTCATCATTTCGCCGGCTACAGTAAAATCGTATACATACGGTTGTTTTTCAACAAAGCTCCAGCGTATACCTTCGCGTACCGTACTTATATTAAAATCTTTCAGCCGTTCATAATCTTCATAAATTAAATCAGCATGACCTGTAACATTTAAAAAGTCAACACGATTACCAAATGCATTTAATTTATCCGTGCACTCATAACCCGCCATCCAAAAACTTGAAAAAGGAGATTTAGTGAATAGTCTTTTTTGTGATAAAATATCAGTTGCAACATCAACCATTTATAAAATCCCTTTTTTAGACCTTTACAACAGGAAGTTTATGGCCATTTATTTCTTTGCCGTTTTCTTGTGCTATTTTTTTAAACAAGGTTAATGATTGCGCTACTACCTGGTCCATATTATAATATTTATATGTACCTAACCGGCCGGTGAAATATACGTTGGGCAAAGTATCTGCCAGCAACTGGTATTTTCTGTACATGCTGTTATTTTCCGGGCATGGTATCGGGTAATATGGATCGCCGTCAGCGGTTGGATATTCGTAAACTACAGATGTTTTACCGTGCTTTTGACCTGTTAAATATTTAAACTCAGTAATTCTTGTATATAAATGTGAGTTCGGATAATTTACTGTTCCTGTTGGCTGAAAACATTCGATATCAAATGTTTCAAACTTAAAATCTATTGAACGGTACGGCAGCTTGCCATAACAATTATTAAAATAATCATCAACAGGGCCTGTATAAATTAATTTTTTATGCGGAATTATATCAATCACATCTCTGTAATCTGTGTTCAGCATAATTTTTATATTAGGATGCGCCAACATGTTTTCAAACAATTTTGTATAACCATGCAATGGCATTGACTGATAAGTATCTGTAAAATAACGATTGTCTTTATTTGTTCTCGTTGGCACTCTTGCGGTAACAGATGCATCCAGTTCAGAAGGATCGCAACCCCATTGTTTTCTTGAATAGCCGCGGAAAAATTTTTCATACAACTCGCGGCCAACTGCATTTACAACAACATCTTCAGACGTTTTTATGCTGGTCTTTTTTTCTGCTCTTTGCTTATAGAATTCTGCAAGCTCATTGCAGTTCAGGTTCAATCCGTATAAAGAATTAATTGTATTTTGATTGATTGGAATTGGCACCAATTGCCCGTCTACGCTGGCCAACACATTGTGTTCGTATTGCCTCCATTGTGTAAACTTGCTTAAGTAAGTAAATACGTCAGCTGAGTTTGTATGAAAAATATGCGGGCCATATTTGTGTACAAGTATACCATGGTCATCATAATAGTCAAATGTGTTTCCGCCGATGTGATTTCGTTTATCTATAATCAGCACTTTTTTATGCAACTGGCTGGCTAATCTTTCTGCAAGTACGCTGCCGGCAAATCCGGCTCCTACAATTAAATAATCAAACATAAGTTTTCATTTTTGTGTGTTTAGTGGCTTGTTTAGTTTTCAATGATGCCTCGATAATCTGATACATGTTTTGCCAGGTTGTATCCCACGAATTGTTAGCAAGAAATGCATCTGCTTTTTTGAGCCATTTCTTTTTTGAAGGGTTTTGTAATTCTAATGTTGCGGCTTTAATAAATTCATCAGCAGAACGTATAATGTGTACAAGCTGATGATCACCATACGGATGAATTACATCTTCAATTGCAGTTGAAATCACGGGCTTTCCGCCGGCAAGGTATTCAGGCGTTTTTGTTGGGCTAATATATTTGGTTGATTCATTAATAGCAAAAGGAATTAATGCAATATCCCATCCGCTTAAGTAGGCTGGTAACTGATTATAATGCCTGCTGCCGAGGTAATGAATGTTTCGATTCTTTGGCAAACTGTTTTCATCAATCTTAACTACAGGACCTATAAAAACAAACTGCCAGTCAGGTTTCTTATCTGCTACTTCCCGTATTAAATCAATATCAAATCTTTCATCAAGCACGCCATAAAAACCCAACCGTGGATGCGCAATGACGCGCTGATCTGCAGGCTCTGTAACCGCATCTCTTGCCTGCATAAAATGTTGTTTGTCTATGCTGCTTGGGAACGCGTATATGTTGTGATGCAGGTGTTTTTTTGCATTGTATAAATTATGGCCGCCTGTAAAAACAACATTAGCTTTTTGTAATAAATCTTTTTCAGCTTCTTTAAGTTGAGGTGGCGCAAATTTAAAAGCCGATAACTCATCCATGCAATCATATACTGTTAATGCAGGCTGCAGATGATTGGTAAATAATAAGCTCATTGGTGAGTAATACCATGCGATAAATTTCCCGATTTGCTGTTCTTCTATGAATGCATCTATTACGCATTTTAAGCGCTCCTGAATGTTCGTATTATTATCATTATTTAAATAGGGCTTAACTATACGTACTTTTTCCGTTGTTTCAACTATTGCATAATAATCTGCTTCATTATGAAAAACCGCTTCTTCTATAAAATAGACAGAATATTGCCGAGCAAACCTGCTCATTAAGTGCTGCGGTCGTTGATATACAAAATCCCATCTCAAATGCGAGAAACACAATAACGTCATTAAATAATGTATTTATGAATTAAAAAATAGACTACATTATAAAAGAAATAATAGTGCCAAGCGAAATCTTTAGGCATTTAAGCCGGTTATAGAAACTGGCTTTTATACATTGAGTATTATTTTTCTCAATACAATTAAACATCGAAAATTTTTCATTTTTAATGCAATCAATAATTTTTCAAAAACTTAATTTTTCAAGGAAAAAAAGTGAAGGATTAACACAGATTTTGGTTAATAAAAATCAGAAATCTAATGAAATACTTTCTGTAATGCAGTTGTATCTTTTAATTCATCCATTAACTTAACCATTTCAAGGTACACTTTATCAAAATGAGGATCCCGGGCCCAGTCAATTGTACGATGCAGTTGTTTATTTAAAGGCGCCCATCGTTCAGGTTCACCGTCCATACTTATTATAACACTCGGCGTTTTTACAGCAGATGCAATATGAGAAACACCAGTGCAATTAGCAATAAGCATAAAAGCGTTTTGCAATAATACTGCAATAGCGCCCAGGTTTGTTTTACCCGTTAAGTCAATGGCAGGATGCTGCATGCATTTAATCAGTTCCTGCGTTATTTCTTTTTCATCGTTGGTTCCTGTAACAATAACGGTAAGACCTTGTTCGATACAGTAATCAGCTAATGCTGCAAAAAATTTCGGCGGCCACTGGCGCCATGTGCCACGCGAACCCGGGTGAACAACAACGTAATGTTTTTTTGTTATAGGAATTAATAATCTCTCATAGCTATCATAATCTTTCTTATGTAGAGGAAATTCAAGTTCTGTTCCCGCGGACTTAATTCCTAAAAAATTCATTAAGGCAAGATGCCGTTTAATTTCATGAGCACGCCCCGGATATTTTAAAAACAAATCAGAAGCTATATAACTTTCATCATTATAAAAACCAGCGACATGTTTTGCATCAAATAAAAACATTAAAGGGTTTACAATGGTTCCGTTGCCCTGCATCTGCAACACCAAATCAAATTTTTCTTTTTTCATTTGCTTGACGAAACCGCGCAAAGATTGTTCATCGTATAACTGTTCAGGTAAACCCTTACAACCCGGAAAATGAATAAAGCGATCAAAATAATTATTAAAACGTTCAACAAATGTTTGCGCCCATGGCAAACCTAATAATGTGATTTCTGCATGAGGATACGCAAGGCGCAAAGCACGTATTGCCGGCACAACGCAAAGCATATCGCCTAATTGCAATGCGCGAAAAACAGCAATCTTATGTATAGTGTGCGCCGGTAATTTCATCTGCATATTTTTTGTTTTTTATTTGCCGGATGGGATGCCGATGAGTTCATTCCTGCTGAAAAGTTTTGAATCATGGGCATTTCATAATAAGAGGGTTTTATATTTTATCGATCCATACAACGTCCAATACACAGAAAGAAAAGGAATTACTATTGATGTTGCAAACATTTCAACTATATGATCGAGTTTTTTTGATGTGCCCCGCAATCTTTTTTTTGTGAAGACTAAAACAAACGTCATCCATAATATAAAGCTTGCCATTGATACATAAATTTTTATACTGAAAACTGAAATAATAAATAACAGGAACAGGGCAATCATTACATAATAAGTCAAAAGAGGGCGATTACTTATTTTTTCTTTGTACAGGCCAGGATGCTTTTTATACAGCAATGCATTGAACATTGATTTTTTTTGCTCTTTAATACTAATGCCCCAGCGCGCCACACGCACAGGATGCGTTATAACCGCATCTGTAACTTTAATTATTTCTATTTGATGGTTGATAAGCCTAAACTGAAATTCGCTGTCTTCACGCCAGGCAATGGGAAACTCTTCATCGAAACCATTAATTAGATTAAAAGCTTGTTTGGTACACGCGCAGTTTGCCGTGATAAATTCTGCCTCTTCAAGATGTGAAATATTTTTTTCGTAGTCAGTAGGTTTATTATTGTGGGGAACAATTGTTTTTCCTGAAAATGCAATTAATTTTTTTTTATTGGATTGATACGCATTCCAAAAATTTTCGACCCAGTCAACATCCGGAATACAATCATCGTCTGTAAATAAAATTAATTCGCCTTTTGCTAATGCAGCGCCTTTATTTCTTGCTGCGGCAGGGCCTTTTTTTTCGTCAAGGCTGTAACAATAAAGATTAAAAAAATGGTGTTCCTGCAATACAAGATTTAGTACGGAGCTTGTTTCAATATCAGCGCCGTCTGTAACCACAATCACTTCATACAACGCTTTTGAAAAATTCTGTTTTGCCAGCGCATTGGCACATTTTAATAAAAGCGCCGGCCGGTTATATGTTGGAATAACTACAGAAACTTTCATACACATTTTCTTACTTTTCCAATAAAAAAGAATTTATAACCAATGCATCAAAAGGCGATGTCCAGAAACATTCAATCGCATCCCGCGGTGTACACACAATCGGCTCGCCGCGTGTATTAAATGATGTGTTAATTAAAACCGGAACGCCCGTTTCTTTTTTAAACGCACTCAGCAAATCGTAATATAGCGGGTGCTGATTTCTGTTGATGGTTTGAATACGTGCTGTATTATCAACATGGCGCACAGCGGGAATTTTATCTGCTTTACCTTCCTTTACATTATACACAAACAACATGAACGGGGAATAATCTGCATTTTCAAACCATTCGCCTGCATCTTCTTCCAGAACAACCGGCGCAACGGGACGAAAATCTTCACGGTCTTTTATTTCGTTCAGCTTTTGCTGCATCGACGCGTTTATCGGCGATGCAAGTATAGAACGGCTTCCGAGCGCTCTTGGGCCAAACTCCATCCTGCCCTGGTACCAGCCTATCACTTTATCTTCAGCTAAAATTTTTGCTGTTTCTGCGGCTACATTATCCAGTTTGCGATAAGGCACTTTTGTCCAGTTTAAAAATTGTTCAATTTCTTTATCTTCAAAATCAGGGCCCCAGTAAACATGTTCCATTTGATAACGCTCTGCATTTTTTCTTTCTTTAACATCAACCCATAATGCAGCGCCCAGCGCAGTTCCCGCGTCGCCGGCAGCAGGCTGCACCCAAATATTTTTAAACGGTGTGTTGTCGCGTATCACCGCGTTCATTACACAATTCAATGCAACACCGCCGGCAAGACAAAGGTTTTCGCACTGTGTTGTTTCATACAACCAGTTTGAAAGTTTTATACTTGTTTCTTCCAATGCTTTTTGAAGTGAATGGGCTATATCAAAATGCTGCTGTTCAAACGGTTCATTTTTTAATCTTTTTCTTCCCAGCACTTTTTCAAAATCAACCCTGTCAATTGTATAGTTCCCATCGTTTTTTACCTTAATCATTTTTCTAAATACGTCCAGATAAACCGGTTTGCCATAAGACGCAAGTGCCATTACTTTATATTCATCAGATGAATGCAAAAAACCCAGGTGTGAAGTAACCTCTTCATATAACAGGCCAAGCGAATGTGGCATGCATACTTCACCAATCATTTCAAGATTATTTCCCTCGCCCATATAATAACTGCTCGTTGTTCTTTCGCCTCTTCCATCCAAAACCATAACTGCAGACTTTTCAAATGGCGAAGGCAAAAAAGCGCTCGCTGCATGCGCAATATGATGGTCAACAAAGTGCCATTTTTCCGGTGAAGCTTTAGCGCCAATAAATCGTTTCTGTAAATGATGCGGATAACCATCAACCAATTGTCCCGGCGCATTTACAATCAATGAAAGAAATAATGGATCCCATTCAGAATCCCAATCTTTCGACTTACTGTTTTCAGCAGGTTTTAAAGGCAAACGAATGTTATTTTTATGTGCATGCTTACCTAATAACTTATACGGGTTGAATGAATAGGCAATGTGATCAACATCGCTTAGATGAATGCCCGCTATTTTTAAGCAATAATCAATTGCATGAAAAGGTAGTTCGTAGGTTGAAAACGGAATTGGCCTTTTACCATGCTTAACATGTGTAAAGCGTTCTTCTTCTGTTGCGGCCAGCAATTTTCCATTATGAATAATGCATGCAGCAGAGTCATGGAACACTGCATTGATGCCCAATGTGTACATAGATTAGCTATTTAAAATTAACGCGGATAAAATCTAAACGCATCAAATAACAAACCGTTTCTTCAACACACATTATAAGTTTGAATTATAATACAAGAGTAGCAACGCTTTGATTACATACATAAAAATTATGTCTAATAAGAAACGCTAAAACTCAGTGTGAGCACGGATTGTAGAAAGTTGTACATAAAACCATTAGATCATGCAGCATCAAGGTTTTCTCGATATATATATGTAATAAAAATAGAAAAATACAGTTGGCATCATTTTTTAAAGTGAAAAGATAATCGTAATACATAATGGCTAACCTATTTTCCTATCAGGCCGAAAGGCCTAAGATATTTACATGGCATATCCATGGCAGTTACTTGTATTATTTATCACAAGGTGATTATGACATTTATATTCCAATAAACAAAGAAAAGAACGAAGGTTACTATGGCCGCGGTTCTACTTTTCCTTTTGGCAAAAATGTAATTGAAATTGATGCAAACGAAGTAAAAAACATGCAATTTGATTGCATTCTCTTCCAAACAAATAAAAATTATTTGGTTGATCAATATGAAGTTTTAAGTGAAGAGCAAAGAAAACTTCCGCGGATTTACCTGGAACATGATCCACCTGCAAAACATCCCACAGATACAAGGCACATCATCAACGATCCTGAAATTTTGGTTGTGCATGTTACGCATTTTAATAAGTTGATGTGGAACAATGAAAACTGTAAAGTGAAAGTAATTGATCATGGTGTCACAGCGCCAACTGTTACTTATTCCGGAGAGCTGCAAAAAGGCATCGTTGTCATAAATCATTTACACCAGCGCGGAAGAAAATTAGGTGCTGATATTTTTGAAGAAGTGCGCAAACATGTTCCGCTGGACCTGGTAGGAATGGGTACAAAAGAATATGGTGGTTTAGGCGAGGTGCTGCATCCACAACTGCCGGCATTCATCAGCCGCTATCGTTTTTTATTTAATCCCATCCGTTATACCAGTCTCGGTCTTGCCGTGCTTGAATCTATGATGGCAGGAATTCCTTTTGTTGGTTTGGCAACAACAGAATATGTAACTGTTGTAAACAACGAAACTTCTGGTTTTATTCATACAGACACAGGATATCTTATTGAAAAAATGCAGGAACTCCTGGAAAATAAAACGCTGGCACAAGCCATCGGTCAACAAGGAAAAATCTCGGCTGAAAAAAGATTCAATATTCAGCGGTTTGTGAATGATTGGAACGAAACATTCAAATATGTAATTAATTCAACCTACAACTATGAAAAGAAGAATAGCATTTATTAGTGAACACGCATCGCCGCTGGCAACACTTGGCGGTGTTGATAATGGCGGGCAGAATGTATATGTCGCGGAATTAAGCAAAGCACTGGCATTAAAAGGTTATAAAATAGATGTATATACCAGAAAAGATGATGCCGATATAGACGATGTTGTAAACTGGTTACCCAATGTTAGAGTTATTAATATAAAAGCAGGGCCCGAAAAATTTGTTGAGAAGGAAAATTTATTGGGTTACATGAATGAATTTACCTGTAACATGCTTTCTTTTATAAGGAAGGAGAAATTAAGTTACGCTTTGATGCATGCAAACTTTTTTATGAGCGGGCTGGTTGCATCAAGCATAAAAAAGAGAACGGGAATTCCTTATGTGGTTACGTTTCATGCGTTGGGTTTGGTGAGGTTGGCGCATCAAAAAGAAATGGATAAATTTCCTGTTGAAAGATTTGATATTGAAAAAATGATTGTGAAAGATGCGGATGCGGTTATCGCAGAATGCCCACAGGATAAAGACGATTTAATTAATTATTACAAGGCCGATGAATCAAAAATAACTATAGCACCTTGTGGTTTTAATCCAAATGAATTTTCTGTGATTGATAAAAAACTCGCACGTACAAAACTCGGTTTAAGCCATTCTGAAATTATTCTTTTACAGTTAGGCAGAATGGTGCCGCGCAAAGGTGTGGAAACGGTTATTCGTTCCATCAGCAAAATTAACCCTGCAATAAAAAATGTACGGCTGGTTATTGTTGGTGGTGAAAGTGACGAGCCTGATGAAACAATTACACCGGAAATCGGGCGTCTTAAAAAAATTGCTGAAGAGGAAAATGTTAGTGCGCATGTAACATTTACCGGCAGGAGAAGAAGGAACATGTTAAAATATTTTTATGCGGCCGCAGATGTGTTTATTACAACGCCATGGTACGAGCCTTTTGGCATCACGCCTTTGGAAGCAATGGCGTGCGGAACACCGGTTATCGGTTCGAATGTGGGTGGTATAAAATATAGCGTACAGCATGGTAAAACAGGTTTTCTTGTGCCGCCAAAAGATCCATTTGCGCTGGCAGAAAAAATTGAATCACTTGTGTTAAACGATTCCTTACTTGCTTTAATGAAACGCAATGCAGTACGGCATGTAAATAAATATTTCACATGGGCAACAGTGGCCAATTCCATTAATAGCTTGTATGAACAGGTAATGATCAGACAAACAAAACCTGCAAATAAACTTATACCACTTCCTGATTTTAGTTTAAGAAGTGTTGAAAATATTTTGCATGAAACGTTTATACCACGATTGAATGCACAATGATGAATAAGGCAGTGTTTATAGATAGAGATGGCACCCTGATAAAGGACATTCCATACAATGTTGAGCCCGCGTTTATTGAGTTTCTGCCACATGCAATTGAAACACTTGTGCAGCTGAAGCGAAATAATTTCCTGCTGATTTTGATTTCAAATCAGTCCGGTGTTGCAAGAGGTTTTTTCACGTTAAATGATGTTGAAAAAATGCATCAAACGATTCAACAAAAATTGTGGAAGCACGATGTACAACTGGATGCGATGTACTATTGCCCGCATTATCCATATGGCAAAATAGCCGAATACAGTTTTGATTGCAGCTGCCGCAAACCGAAGCCCGGCTTGATTTTTCAGGCTGCAAATAGTCATAATATTGATTTAAGCAACTCATGGATGATTGGCGATATTTTAAATGACGTTGAAGCCGGTAATGCAGCAGGCTGTAAAACAATTTTGCTAAACAACGGCAATGAAACTGAATGGCTTTTAAATGAAATAAGAACACCTGCATTTACTGTTAAAAGCTGGAAAACAATTACAACAACAGTTCTTGCTAACAAGAAAGTAATATTAAATGATGGATAGCTGGCAAGCATGCAAAAACATTTTGTGCATACGCCCTGATAATATGGGTGATGTAATCATGTCTTCGCCCGCTTTTCGAGCATTAAAAGAAACACTTAATTGCAGAATTACCTTGCTCACTTCGTCAATGGGCAGTTTGATTGCGCCGTTTATACCTGAAATTGATGAAACGATTATTTTTGATTTGCCATGGATAAAAACCAATAACGAAGCAGGCGCCGGTAAATGTTTTGAACTGATTGAAAAGTTAAAAACTTACCATTTTGATGGCGCAATAATTTTTACGGTGTATAGCCAAAACTCTTTGCCAACGGCAGTTTTAGCGCACATGGCAAACATTCCTTTACGCCTTGCATACTGCAGGGAAAACCCTTATGCTTTACTAACAGATTGGGTTCCCGATAAAGAACCTTACTCATTTATCCGGCACCAGGTTGAACGGGATTTGAAACTTGTAAATCATATAGGTGCAACAACAAAAGATGACAAATTATATTTACACTTTTCCAAAAATGCTTATAAAATATGTGTGCAAAAATTACGGTCTCAATCGATAATTATAGATAATGGTTTTATCATTTTACATGCAGGCGTTAGTGAAAAGAAAAGAGAATATCCAACCGGGCAGTGGATTGAGGCTGCAAAGTTGTTACAGGATAAAACAGGCATCCCCATTTTATTGAGCGGCTCTTCGCAGGAAAAAAATCTAACTGATTACATTCAGGAACAAGCCGGAGAAAATATTTTTTCAATTGCCGGTTTGTTAAACATTGAAGAGTTTATTGCACTGATAGCGCATGCAAAATTGGTTGTCTCAGTTAATACGGCCACAGTTCATATTGCAGCCGCCACAAAAACACCCACAATTGTTTTATATGCACAAACAAATCCGCAACATTATCCATGGAAAACAAAATCTGTTGTATTGCCTTTTAGTGTTCCTTCCAATCAGCAAAGCCAAAACGAAGTGATACAATTTGTAAACAGGCAACGATATTCATCAAATACACCTTACCCAACACCGCAGGAAATTTTAAATGCGGCAAACAACTTAAATATTTGTAGTAATACGTGGCATTCTCTCGCTTGATGCAGGCAGATATAACAGCATTAAATTCATAGAAAATTAATTTCATTTTAAGCATTGCGGCACGATTTTTTTCATACAATAATTGCTAAACCTGGAAGAACTATACTTCTTTCTCAGTGTAAATAACTTAATAAATGTTTTTTATGAACACAAACAACCAATGTGCACTTATAACAGGTGCAACAAGCGGTATTGGCTATGAGCTTGCCAAAGTATTTGCAGCCAATAATTACAACCTCATCATCGTTGCAAGAAATCAGGATGAACTGAATGCAACAGCGAATGAATTAAAGCAGCAGTACGGCATTAGTGTTACCAGTATTGCAAAAGATTTGTTTAAACAAGACAGCGCTTTTGAATTATGTGATGAATTAAAAGAAAGCAGTGTAAAAATTGATGTGCTGGTAAATGATGCAGGTCAGGGTTACTATGGAAAATTTATTGAAACAGATATTTACCGTGAGCTTGACATCATCCAGTTAAACATTGCTTCGCTTATTATTCTCACTAAACATTTTTTAAAAGAAATGGCAGCACGTGGCGAAGGAAAAATTTTAAACCTTTCCTCCATTGCGAGCAAAGCTCCCGGCCCTTATCAGTCCGTATATCATGGCACAAAGGCATTTGTACAATCTTTTACAGAAGCCATTCGTGCGGAAGTAAAAGATGCAGGCATAACCGGCGTAACAATTACAGCGTTGTTACCGGGTGCAACAGATACAGACTTCTTTAATAAAGCCGATATGCAGGATGCTAAAATAGTGCAGGAAGGTAAACTTGACGATCCGGCAAAGGTTGCAAAAGACGGCTTTGATGCCTTAATGCGCGGCGATGATAAAGTGGTCTCAGGTCTAAAAAATAAAATGCAGGTTGCCATGGCCAATGTAATGCCGGATAGTATTGCAGCACAAAATATGCTCAAACAACAAGAACCTGTAAATAACGAAAGTTGAAATCAACAAACATTTATGAAAGCTGCAGTTGTACATACCGGCGGTTTTATAAAATATGAAACCGTTGATGATCCAGTTATAAAAGACAATAGGGATGCGATTATTAAAGTAACAGCCACCGCTATCTGCGGTTCAGACCTACACATCTACAGGGGCAGCCTGCCACAAACAAGGCCGCTTGTAATGGGGCATGAATTTATGGGTGTTGTGGAAGAAGCAGGTTCCGGTGTAAATAATCTGAAACGCGGTGACCGTGTGGTAGTACCTTTTCCTATCGCCTGCGGACAGTGCTTTTTTTGTAACCATGATTTGCCCGGCCATTGCGAAAACAGTAATCCTGAACATTACGGACCTGAAGGTGGATTGTTGAAACAAAAAGGCGGCGCGTTGTTTGGCTATACAGATTTATATGGCGGTTATGATGGTGGCCAGGCAGAATATGTACGTGTGCCGTATGCAGACTATGGTCCGCGAAAAGTTCCGGAAAATCTTACTGATGAACAGGTATTATTTCTTACCGATATTTTTCCAACAGGTTATACCGGCGTTGATTGGGGCGAAGTAAAGGGCGGCGAAACAGTACTGATTTTTGGTGCAGGACCGGTTGGTATTATGGCAGCAAAAAGTGCATGGCTGCGTGGTGCTGAAAGAGTAATAAATGCCGACGTGGTTCCTTATCGTTTGGATAAGGCAAAGGAAACTGCCAATTCAGAAACCGTTTTGTGGGAAGGCGATGGGCAAAACGTGATAGATTTTATACGTTCCATTACAAACAACCGCGGTGCCGATGTTTGCATAGACGCTGTAGGTTTTGAACCGGAAAGAACGGTATGGGATCGTATAAAAGCAACAGTAAATTTCGAAAAAGGCTCGCCCAAAGTTTTAGAAGCCTGCATGAGCGGCGTGCGTCGTGGCGGTATTGTTTCAGTGCTTGGTGTGTATGCTACCAACTACGATAACTTTCCCATTGGTCAGTTTTTTGATAAAGGCATTACGCTTAAAGGTGGCCAGGCACCGGCACAAAAACACATTGACATGCTGATGCAATATGTTTCAGAAGGGAAAGTAAAATTAGACGATATCATTACTCATCGACTGCCATTATCACAAGTAGAACATGCTTATAAAATATTCAGGAAGAAGGAAGACAACTGTGTAAAGGTTGTTTTAGACCCGTGGAGTTAATAACAACAAATAAAATCAATCATACAAAAAACAAAATTTATGATAACCAGTAAAAACACCAAGCAGGTAAAAATGTCTGCGAACGATGAGGTATCAAACAGCAATGATACTCATGTTGAATTACTCAGCAATGATCCCGGCGGAGACGACGATGAAGATATTGAAGAAGACGATGATTTAGACGATGATGAATTAGATGAACCTGGCGAAGAAAATTTTGATGAAATAGAAGAAGATGAATTGAGTGAAAACGAAGATGCTGAGTTGCCAGGCGCAAATGCGGATATGGAAGATGATACACCCGAGCTGGATGAAGAAGACCTGGAAGACAACGATTTGATGGATGAGGAAGCAGATGAAGTAGAATGGGACGAGTCAAATAAAATCTTAGAAACTCATAAAAATAAAAGTTATGGCATCTCGGGAAACAAATAAGAAAACTGCAGAAGAAGGAAAAAATGTAAAAAAGAAAAAGCACAATGATGCGCCTAAAAAAAATGAGCCAGCTAAATCAAGCAAAACAAAAACAAGCGATAGAAGCGATGTAAACAGCGATGTAGACCAGGAATAGCAAAGTCCGATTACAAACAAAAAATCACAAGCCTGTGAAATCGATATTTTACAGGCTTATTTTGTTGGCGTACAGAACTGCATAGGAAATTATTCTCTTACTTTAAACACATGCAACACCTGCGGAAACAAAGCATCCATTGTTTCTTCAACGCCGCGTACGGAGCCAGGCAATGTAAGTACTAATGTATCCTGGATAAATCCTGAAACACTTCTTGAAAGCATAGCATAAGGCATTCTTTGCTGACCATAATTTCTTGCTGTTTCCATTATACCCGGAATTTCTTTTTCGATTAACGGCGCAATTGCTTCCGGCGTGTTATCCCGTTGTGATAATCCTGTTCCACCTGTAAAAATCACCATATCAAAATTTGTGTCAACATATTTTTTTAAGGTGGATTGAATCACATCAACATCATCAGATACAATTGTATAATCATTTATGGGAATATTAAATTGTTGTAATTTTTCTATGATTTTTTTGCCTGATGTATCTTCTTTTGCACCTTTTGAAACAGTATCGGAACAAACAACTACGGCAGCTTTCAAATTGCTTACATCAAATTTCAAATCTGTTTTACCACCTGTTTTGCTTTCTAATTTAACAGACCAAATTTCAACGCTTTTATCTATCGGTTTCAGCATATCATACATTACCAATGCAACTACAGATGCACCATGCATGGCTTCCACTTCAACACCTGTTTTATAAATGGTATGCACTTCAACACGAATAAAAATCTGCAAGCCATCAATCGAATAAGTTATCGCGGCAAATTCAACGGGCAATGGATGACAATCAGGAATTACATCACTTGTTTTTTTTATTGCCAATAAACCGGCAGCTCTTGAAAACTCAAACACGTCACCTTTCGGCACTTGCTTATTCATAACTGCCTCAATTGTTTCCTGCGAAGAAACTTTTACAACAGCACTTGCAACTGCTTTGCGTAAACTATTTTGTTTATGTGTGATGTTTACCATTAACTACTAATAATTAACTATTAACCTTCCACACGTAAGTTTCATCTTCAAAAATTTCTTTGCCCCAAACCGGTAATTCACTTTTTATTCTTTCAACAACTTCATTGCATGCATCAATTGCCGCTCTCCTATGCGCTGACGATGTAAATACAAACAAACTTATTTCACCTGCTTTCACTACACCCAAACTATGATAAACATGCATGCAGGTTAATGCATATTTTTCAAAGATTGCTTCGCGAATTTCGTGCATTTTTTCAAGTGCCATTTCCTTATAAGTTGTATATTCAATTGCTGCAACTGTTTTATCATCAATCAAATCGCTACGCACCTGACCAAGAAAAATATTATGTGCACCAATATTCGTTTTTGTACTGTGCTTTTGTATTTGCTCAGCAATAAACGATGCACTTATTGCACCTTCAACAAAAATATTTTTTGGTTTTTTTTCCTTCATATCAAATGTTTTGCCGGTGTAATGCCTGGCTCTTTTTCCACTCAACAATGCCGCCTTTTAAACTATACATTTCTTTTTATTAAATATTTCCTTCAACATTTGCGCGGCTTGCAAACTTCTTTTTCCTGTTTTACAAAACACAACTACATTATCATTTTCAATTAACCATTGATTTCCCAATAATTCATTCAGAGGAATTTGTATATATTCAAATGCATCCACAAAAGGTTGTTCATCTTTTTCACGTACATCAATAATAGTTGCATTATTATCATTCAATAAACTATTAAATTGTTCTGCATCAATTTCAAAATTTCTATTTGTTTTAGATGAACACAGCCATTCATAATCCATCTTTAAAAATGCTTCCTCATTTTTCGGAATTAAATCCTGTGCTTCTTCATTCAACGATAGCTTAAATTGATACACGCTATTGTCAAGTGCATTATAAGTAAGCAATGTTATTAATTAATGGCGTGCCAATTCCTGTAATTAACTTTATCGTTTCATTTGCCTGCATCGTTCCAATAATGCCAGGCAATACGCCTAACACACCTGCATTCTGCACAATTTAAAATTGCATGCTCTTTTGGTGGAACAGGAAATAAATCACGATAATTAATTGCTCTTTTATTTACTTCATCTTTTACATTAAACACAGCAACTTGCCCTTCAAACTTTGAAATGGCTCCATAAATTAAGGACTTGTTCAACAACACGCAAGCATCATTAATCATGTAACGTGAAGAAAAATTATCGGTGCCATCAACTACAGTATCATAATCCTTAATAATGCTTAAAGCATTTTTATTTGTCAATCTTTTATTGTAAACACGAATACTTATTTCATCATTTAATACTTTCAATTTCTGCACAGCAGTTTCAGCTTTTGATAAACCTATATCATTTACGTTATATAAAACCTGGCGATGCAAGTTATTTAATGCAACTACATCATCATCAACAATACCAATTGTTCCAACACCGGCAGCAACAAGATATTGCAAGGCAGGGCAACCCAAACCACCGGCACCAATAACCAACACTTTTGCCTGCATCAATTTTTCTTGCGACGCAATACCAAATTCTTTTAAGAGAATTTGCCGGTCATAACGTTCATATTGATTATTATCATTCATTATCCTCCTGAAAATGGTGGCAACAAAGCAATCTCAGCATCTTGTTGCAATGTTCGTGTTTGATTGAATAATATTTCTGTTCACCGCAATTTTATATTTTGATTTTTTTAATGCCGGATATTTCAATTGCAATTGTTTAATCAAGCTCATCTGTATCGTTAACATTATCAAATTCAATAGAATTATTTCCAATTATATCATGTAGCTGTCCAAAAATTTTTACTGTCATTCTGTAATATTTTTTCAACTTTCTGTTTAAACATTTAAGATTAAGGCAACAAATGCACTTCAACTATTTCGCCTGCCTTATATTCTGTTCTTTCTTCTTCAAGCGTAATTAAACAATTTGCTTTTGCATATGAACTTAAACGATAACGACTCCTGTGCATCAAGCGGAATTACGTTATCATCCTTAAATAATCCTTTCAAAAAAAATGTAAGTCCTGCAATTTTTTTATAATCATTTGCCAAAGAAGCTTGCATTAATTTAATTACATTTTGTTTATTCATCATTATCATTAAAGCTTCAACAACATATTCATAAAAACAAGTCAACACAGAAGATGGATTACCCGGTAAACCAAACACAACTTTGTTTTCCTTCTTACCAAAATATAACGGCTTTCCTGGTCTTTGTTTTACTTTATGAAAAATCTTCTTAACGCCGCAATTTGTTGTAGCCTGCAACACAAAATCATAATCGCCAACGCTTATGCCGCCACACAACAACACAACATCATTTTTATTCAAAGCATTATTTAAAATAGATGTTAGTCTTTCTAAATTATCATCAGCATAAACAACTTCAACTTCATTAAAATGCAATTGCTGTAACGCAGCTTTTAGCATGAAAGAATTTGCTTCATATACTTGTCCATGTTGTAAATCTTTTCCTGGCTGTTGTAATTCATTACCTGTAATAATAATACTAACGGATGGTTTTTTATAAACACTTACTTCGGTTATACCAAGTGCAGTTAAAAAACCAATTGCACCTGCAGATAAATATTCATCTTTATGCAAAGCCATTTGCACCTTGTTGTATATCTTTTGCTTTTGCACGAAAATTTAATCCTTGCTGCAACTTATCATCTTCAATTATTAATGAATCATTTTCAACAATAACTTTTTCCTGCATTACAACAGTATCTGCATTTGCAGGAACCGGCGCACCGGTAAAAATGCGCATCGCATGTTTAGGTTGTAATGAAATATTTTCATTGTTGCCTGCAGCCGATTCACCATTTATGATTAATCTTTCCTTTGCATCTTTAAAAGCAATTGCATAACCATCAACATTGGATTGATTGAATGGCGGAAAATCAATTTTTGAATAAACATCTTCCGCCAACACATAACCAACCGCATCTTTCAAGTGCAATATTTATTGAAGGCATTACCTCAACATTATCTTTAATTATCTCTTTGCTTCATCAACTGAAATCATTTATCCTCCAATTGTTATCATACTTCTGTTCTCAATCTTATTTGCATTCACTTCATCAACATCGATAAATTGTCCGCCCAATTCTTTTGCTTTCATCATAATATTTTCATGAATCAGTTTTGTAACATCTTCACCATTTCTTAATGCAGTTAATAAATCTGTTTCATCTTTTGAAAATAAACAATTTTTCATCTTACCATCTGCCGTTAACCGCATACGGTTGCAACCGCTGCAAAACGGTGAACTCATCGTGCTGATCACTGCAAACGAACCAACATGACCGGGAACCATAAAATGTTTTGCTGTATCATGCTTATCATTTTGCAATGGCAGAAATGAATATTGATGTATTGATTGTTGATAATATTTCATGCAATGTAAAAACTTTATTGCTCGTCCATTTGTTGCCGCTAAAAGGCATGAACTCAATAAAACGAATTTCAACTGGATTATGCATTGTCCATGCAATAAAATCATTTATCTCATCCTCATTGAAACCCTTCATCACCACCATATTTATTTTCACTTTAAATTGGTGATGCATCAGCAATTCAATATTGCTTCTTACACGATGAAACAAATCTCTGCGTGTTATCAATAAAAATTTTTCTGGTTGTAATGTATCAAGACTAATATTGATTGATTTAATATTCGCTTCTTTCAGCACATCAATAAAATCATGCAAACGTGTTGCGTTGTTGTTAAGCGTTAATTCAACAGGCAATTTTGATAAGCTTAAAATAATCTTTGCTGCATCTTTTCGCACCAAAGGTTCGCCACCGGTTAATCTTATTTTGGTTACTCCTTCATCAACAAAGATTTTTGCAAGCGTTTCAATTTCATCAATCTGCATTAAACGCGAAGTCGGCGTAAAATCATATTCTTCTTCGGGCATGCAATAAAAACAACGCAGGTTGCAATTATCAGTAAGTGATATTCGCAAATAATTATGTTCTCTGTCAAACTTATCTTTAATCATCTATCACAATTTACGAATTACAGGCACAGCATTTCTATAAACAACTTCAACTTTCTCTCCAATTTTAAAATTAACATCATGTTCTGTTGAATCAATTTTCATCATTCGGTTATTTAGTAATACAATCGTGAAAGTTTGCGTTCCATTTTCTTCTATTGAAATAATATTACCAGTTAGGTTTGATGTATTGTTTCCATCCATAAAAAAATCTGCGGGTGTTGTACTTTGCTGAACTGTTCCATATTCAAGATGTATAATCCTGTCAGATAATTTTATTATTTCGTCCATGTCATGACTCACTAAAATCGTTGTTAAATTAAAACGCTTATGCACTTCCAGTAAAGTTGTTTGCAGTTGCGAACGCATTGTGTTATCAATTGCTGATAACGGTTCATCCAACAATAATAACGCAGGTTTTTTTGCAATTGCCCTTGCCAATGCTACACGTTGTTTCTGTCCGCCTGAAAGTGTTTCAATTTTTCTTGATGCTAACATGGTTAGACCCGTTAACTCAAGCAATTCATCAACAAAATTTCTATCCCCCTTTTTTTTCAAAGCAAATGCAATATTTTCCTGCACATTCATGTTTGGAAACAAAGCATAATCCTGGAAAACAAATCCAATACTTCGTTGTTGCGGCTCAATATTAATTCTATGCTGCGTATCAAACCAAACCATATCATTCATTTTGATATAACCATTATCGGGTTTCAAAAAGCCGGCAAGCATGCGCAACACACTTGTTTTCCCTGCCCCCGATGCACCATATAAACTCAGAAATTTTCCGGTTTCAATCTGCATCTCAGTGTGCAGGTACATTTCACCATCTGCCGTGTGTAACTTTTTTTGTAAAGTGAAATCAATCATAAAAGTTATCTGGCTATTTTTTTACAGTTGTTGCAAATTAGGCAGATAGTTTGTTATAGAAATCCAAGCTTTCATATTTCATTAATTATTTTCATAAATTCCTTAGATGAATGAGTAATGTTCCTTTGGTTTCAATCATCACCTGTTTCCTGAACCCGGGAACGTGGCTTATCGAGGCAATTGAAAGCGTTATTCATCAAACTTACACCAACTGGGAATTTATTTTGGTAGATGATGGCTCGGTAAAAGACGATGCAGATATTGCAAAAAGTTATGCAGAAAAATTTTGCAGTAAGATATTTTACGTTGAACATCACGGGCACGTAAACAAAGGGTTAACCATCAGTCGCAACGCCGGGATTAAAAAAAGCAAAGGTGAGTTGATTGCATTTCTTGATGCGGATGATTGCTGGCTGCCGGATAAACTGTTTAACCAGGTTAATTTGTTTAAAGCATTTCCCAAAGCGCAAATGATTTGCGAAGCGTCACGTTTTTGGTATAGCTGGAACAATAGAAATAACCAGGACTTTATAATGTTGATTGGTGCCCCGCAAGGAATTTATGAACCTGCGGAATTAATGAAAAGATTGTATCCGTTGGGTGAAGGCCAGCCACCATGCCCTTCCGGTATTATAATAAAAAAAGAAGCAATTGAACGTTCGGGTGGTTTTGAAGAAAAATTTTCCGGTGTTTATCAGTTGTATGAAGACCAGGCTTTTTTGACTAAGATTTATTCTAAAGAAATTATTTATATCTCTGAACAGGCAAATAATTTATACAGAAAAAGAGAAGATTCCATGACGTCTGCTGCTAATGATGAAACCATGTATAAAAAAGTAAGATTATTTTATCTGGCATGGCTTCAGGAATATTTTTTAAAAGTTTCTTTAGGTAACCCGGAAATAAAAAAATTGATTGATGATTTTCAAACGCGGTTAATTTCATCTTAAATCATATATCAGGAATTACGCTGTAATTTTTATTGAGCATAGTAAATATTAAAGCACATAAAAGACTTAATCCACATATTAATCCAAGTGTTGGCGCCGTTATTTCTGTAAGACTCCAGCCTGTAACATACGAACCGATTACATCGCATAAATTAATCAGCGCTAAATATGTGGTGAATTGAGAGCCTTCAACTTTTTTAATACATAAACCCATTAATATGGGGAATATGGTAACGCTTAACAGCGGGTCTGCGAGATTCCACAACACTAATGCAGCGCCCGAGTAATAATGATAACTCCAAAGACTATGGCTGATATTTATCACTAGTAAAAAAATACAAACAGCCCACATTACTTTTACCTGTAGAGACTTATGACCAAGCTTATCTGATATGCTGCCGGCTACAATAATGGCTGCAAAAGTTATGATACTTCCCCAGCCACCCTGTAAAAGCGAAACCTGTTTATCAGACCATTTCATCACATTAATAAGATGGTAAGTGTACGAGCGAATGAACACGCTTGAACAAAAATATACCAGCGCTATCAGTAAAAAATAGCGAAGGCTTTTTTGCCGTGTAATTCCATTGTATACATTTTTAAATACCGTTTTAAACGGCGGATTTTTTTCGTCTGAACTTTTTGGATTCAATCTTCTTCGCGATGGAAAAAATGTGTTACCGCTGTCAAGTTTTGTGAAGAAAAACATCAACGAAAAAAAAGCTAATGTTAGTGTTTGCACTATTGCTGTTATCTTAAAAGAATAACTGTGCAACATGATAGAAAACACGGTTGAGCTAAAAGCGACGCCCAATAAAAAACCGCCACGCATAAAGCCATTCATTCTGCCTCTTTCATTGGTTGGCGCAATTGTAATTGCCATTGCATCAACACTTGCCACTTGTATGGATGCGAAAATGCTGTTGGTAAAAAATACAGCACTTAAAGTTGATAAACTATACTGAGGTTGTTGAATGATGAACAACCCTGTTGTTGCCAATACGCTTACCCATTGCGCAAAAACAATCCAGTGTTTACGGTTGCCCATGCTTGAAAACTGAAACCTGTCAATTAACGGACCCCAAACGAACTGAAGAATCCACGGTAAGCCTACAAATGCGATGAACGTTCCTACTTTTTCCGGCGAAACATTTTTGCCGATAAGGTAATTGGCAAGCGCCGTTAATGCAAATCCTGCGGGGATGCCCTGCATTACATACAAATAAAAAAAAGTAAAGTATCTTAAATAAGCGCTTTCACTAAGTACCGGTGCTTTCACTAAGAGTTTATTTTATTCAATCGCGTGGTTTACTATCATTCAGACATCTAAATAACTCCTAACAAGAATTTTAGAATAATGTTGCGTTTTATTTCAAACTAATGTGCAAGATTTTTGGTGCAACGCCAGCGCCACGAATGGCAGTGAGTAAAGACAGAAAAATGCAGGTGCTCAAAGAAAGCAACACATTATAAGATGTAAGTAAAAAAACAGTTAGCCGCTAAAAATATTCTATCTGTTGCAACCTTCGGTTGTATAAATACATAACGAATAAAATGATAAATGAAAGCGCTAACAAAATTGCTGCATACACATTTGCATTATGATAATTGAATGCTTCCACTTCATCATAAATAGCAACGGATGCAGTGCGTGTTTTGCCGGGAATATTTCCGCCAATCATTAACACTACACCAAACTCGCCAACTGTATGCGCAAAGGTTAATACAATGCCTGTAAGCAAAGATGATTTAATATTCGGCAACAACACTTTTATCAATGTTTGCCATTTTGTTTTTCCTAATGAATAAGATGCTTCTTTTAAACTTGGTGATAAAGATGATAAGCCAGATTGAATTGGATGCACCATAAATGGTAAACTGTAAATGATTGATGCAATCAATAATCCTTCAAATGAAAATACCAATTGTATGTTGAAATATTTTTGAAGAAAGCACCAAAAGCATTGCCCGGACTAAATGCCAACAACATATAAAAACCAATTACTGATGGCGGCAATACCAATGGCATGCTTACGATAACTTCTGCAATTGTTTTAAAAACATTGTTTTTTTATTTGATAACCAATTTGCAATCGGAATAGCAATAAAAAATAAAATAAGCGTTGTGAAAAATGCAAGCTTTAATGTGAGCCATAAAGGTGATAATTCAATCATTTATTGTACAATGTATCCAAACTTTTTATAAATCGTCTTTCGCTTTTGCTGAAAACAAAAAATCATAAAACTTTTTTGCTTCAGCTGCATGATTTTGTTGCCCGTATTTTAATAATACTGCTGCTTGTTTTATTGGCGGATAATCTTTCTGATTTAACTCAACCCATTTGCCCTTTTCTTTCATCTCATCTGACTTATTACAATTGATTTTGCAGTAAAGCCAATATCAGCAGCTTTCGTTGCAATAAACTGGCTTGTTTGCGTAATGCTTTCACCTGTTACCAGTTTTGATGCAACCTTATCATACAAATTATATTTCTTCAAAATAAATTCTGCAGCAGTTCCGTAAGGCGCAGTTTTAGGATTTGCAATAGCGATATGTTGAATGTTATCATTCAACAATAATTTTAAATCTGCTGTTGGCTGAACATTCATCTTTTGCACTCCATAAAACCAGCAAGCCTTGTGCATATACTTTTGGTGGTTCTGCAGTAAAATTATTATCAGATAATTTTTTGCGGAAAGCTGGTATCAGCAGAAATAAAAATATCAAATGGAGCACTTTGCATAATTTGTTGTGTTAAGCTTGCCTGATGCACCCAGTACAACATCAATTTCTGTTTTATCTGTTTTATTGAATTCGGCTTTTAAAGCTTCCATCGTGTATTGCATGTTCGCTGCAACAGCAACAGTAATTTTTGTTTGCGCTGATGTTGTACATTGTTATAAATGCAACAATAATAATTACAGATAACAATCTTTTTCATTTTATAAAACATGCTTTTGCTTGTCCAATAATTCTTCATAATCTTTTTGCGTATCAATATCAATTGCGCCTTGCGGAAAATCAACTAGTGCAACATCTTCTTTATTTGCTTTCAATATTTTTTTTGCACCTTCTTCGCCCTGTAAACTCATTAACGCATCAAAATATTTTTGTGTGAAGAGTGCCGGTGTTCCGATTGTATCTGCATAAGAACATGCAACAATATGTTGTACAGTTTCATTCTGTGTTTGATATAATTGCTTAAATAATGATGATGATACAAACGGCTGGTCGCAAACAGCAATAATTATTTTTTCAATATCATTATTTAAAGTGATTGCTTTTTTAACACCGGCAACAATTCCTGATGCCATGCCTTCTTCCCATTTTTCATTAAAAACAATCTGAACTTGTTTTCATGTTTAATATCTTTTGATATTTCATCTGCATTTGCACCGGTAACAACAATAATTGGTTCTGCACCTGATTCAATTGCTTCATCAATTACATGTTGCAATAATGTTTTATTATTGAAATGAAGCAATTGTTTTGCGCTTCCAAAACGCGAAGAATTTCCTGCAGCTAAAATGATAATGCCTGTATTATTCATGCTGTGATATTAAATTGAACGTTCATGAATTTCTGTTGTTCTTTCTTTTAATGATGCACCTTGCCTTTGCGCAAACACTGCTTTTATTTCAGCAATAATAGATAATGCAATTTCTTCTGCATGTTTCTGCACCAATATCCAAACCAACAGGTGCATAAATGTTTTGCATTATTTCATCATTAATCACAATTCCTTTTATCATTTAATTCATCAAACATCTTATGTAATTTTTTCTTTGGACCAAGTACACCAATGTATTTACAATTTGTATTGATGAGTTGTTGTAATGCAGCAATATCATAATTATAATTGTGTGTCATTAAAACAACGGCTGTTTGCTCATCAATATTAACAACAGATAAAATTTCTGAAGGTTTTGTAATTGATATTTTATTTGCTTTTGGAAAACGTTGCTGTCGTTGCATAAGTTGGTCTTCCATCAACAACAATAATATTCCATCCTAACAACGAAGCCATATTAACCAATGGTTGCGCATCATTTCCTGCACCAACAATTATTAATTGAATTGAAGGTGGAATAAACTGAAATAAAACAGCAATACTTTCGTAATTTTTTACTAATGAATTTTTTGTTAAGCAATATTGTTTTGCATTCTATGTGCAATACTTGTCATTTCATTATCCTAAAAAAATTTCATCATTATTTATAAACCAGCAGCAGGTTCCTTTTTGTTCAACGCATTTTTATTTGGATTGAATACTGTTACCAACACTGCATCTTTTCTTTGTTGCGCAACTTTTTTTAATAAATTGATTGGATTATTTTCATCATCATTATTTATCGGTTCAAACAAAATATATACAATGCCATTGCAACCTAACTGCACACCAAGTTTGTTATCTTCATCATCAGTTGTATCATAAATCTCTAATTTATTTTTTTGTTCGAACATAGCAAACTGTGCTTTGCGCAATGCATCACCTTCCAAACATCCGCCGCTTATTGCACCTGTAATTTCTCCATCTTCAGTAACCAACATTCTTGCACCGGGACGGCGATAAGATGAACCTTCAACACTGTACAACAGTTGCCAACGCTGTTTGCTTGTTTTGCAAAACAGCTTTATCGTATGCAAGAATTATATCGTTTAATTCTTTCATTGATAATTATGAAAACGCTAATAAATATTTATTTAATGCTCGTGACAATGGCTAAAATAATCGTGCCGTAATATTTAGCTTAAACAGCCGACATATCAAAAGGAAGTTTTCTTATGCGCTTTCCTGTTAAATCAAAAATGGCATTGGTAAGTGCAGGTGTAAAAGGCGGCAAACCCGGTTCTCCAACGCCACCTGCATCCGCATCATTATCCATCACATAAACTTCAATCGGCGGTATATCCATTATACGCGGCATTGTATAATTGTAAAAATTTTGCTGTTCTGCCAAGCCATCTTTAAAAGTTATTTCATGCATAGTAGCTGCACCCAAAGCCATAATAATAGAACCTTCCACCTGTGCTTTAATAGTATCAGGATTTACATACCATCCGCAATCCATCACTGCCCAAACCTGATCTATCTTTATTTTTCCATCTGCATCTTTTGACACTTTCACCACCTGACCAACCGTGCTTGAAAAACATTCTGTAATAGCCACGCCATAGCCTTCATTTTTCTTCCTGTTTTTCCAGCCTGATACTTCTTCCAGTTTATCTATCAATCGCTGGCAACGCTCATCCTTTAAATGTTTCCGTCTGAATTCAAGCGGGTCTTTTCCTGCTTCATGTGCCAGTTCATCCATAAAACTTTCATAAGCAAAACCATTGGTGGAAGCATAAACAGAACGCCACCACATTACAGGTATCGGCGTTTCAAAAGGAACATCCTGTATGCTGATATTTTTGATGGAATTATAATATGGTGCTAGAAAACCTTCGGCAGAACTGTCATTGGGTTTGCTTCTGTCATCGTTCTGAAAATTATCCATGTTCTGACCTGCAAGCCGTACTTTAAATGCATCTATTTCGCCATTTGTTATAACGCCTTCGCAACGATAAGACATGCCCGGGCGATAAGGTCCCTGCGTCATATCATCTTCGCGTGTCCATACAACCTGCACCGGCGCACCAATTTGTTTTGAAATTAATGTTGCTTCATGCGGATAATCAAGAAAAGCTTTTCGCCCAAAACCACCACCAAGAAATGTCATATTCACCATCACATTATCAATCGGCAAATTAAATTCCTTACTGATAAAATCCTGCACCCAATCCGGCGCCTGTATCGGTCCCCAAATTTCTATTTTATCATTTTGAAAATGCGCAACACAATTCAAAGGTTCCATAGCAGCATGAGATTCATATGGTGTTTGATAAATTACATCAATTTTTTTTGCTGCCTGTGAAAGAATGGTGTTTGCATCGCCCTGTTGTTTAAAAATCAATCCTTCTTTATCTTTTAAAATATCTTCATGGCGCTGATAAATATCAGCACTGTTCACGTGTTCAAAACCGCTGTCATCCCATTCAACTTTAAGCGCTTTTCTTCCCTGCATCGCAGCCCATGTAGAAGTTGCCACTACGGCAATGCCTTCGCGATAGGTATTGAATACTTTCATCGTCACTTTAAAAACATCTTTCACGCCGGGCACTTTTCTTGCCGCAGTATCATCAAAACTTTTTACAATGCCGCGCAATCTTGGATTACGTTCAACCGAAGCATACAACATACCCGGCAATTTTTTATCCAATCCGAAAATGGCTGCACCATTTGTTTTTAATGGTGTATCCGGGCGATGAAGTGGTTTGCCAATCAATTTATATTCTGAACGCGTTTTCAACTTTACATCTTTTGGTGCTTCCAGTTTTGATGCATCAACCACAACTTCTCCATAATGAAATTTTTTACCTGATGGTTTATGTATTACATGCCGGCTTCTGCATAACATTCAGTTGCAGGAACATTCCATTTTGCAGCTGCTGCTGCAATCAACATTTCACGGGCTGTTGCACTAAGCTTTAATAAATTTTTGTATGAACCGCGCACTGTAGAACTGCCGCCTGTAATCTGGCTGCCATATTTTTTTTGATCGCCCTTTGCAAAAACAATATTTACATCATCTAAATTCACTTCCAGTTCTTCGGCAATTATTTGCGGTATGGCCTGATATGCACCTTGCCCCATTTCAGCACGATGACTGATGATTGTTGTTTTGCCTGAAGTATCAATAAATATCCATGCATTCAATTCTATCTCTTCATTAATATCATTGCCAGCATTTACAAACTTTGGCTGTTTTGCATTTGCAGGAAAATAAAATCCCAAGCAATAATGCTGTTCCGCTTAAACCGGATGCACGAAGAAATTTTCTTCGTGATATATTTTTTGTAACCATGATTGTACTTTAATCTTTGAATGAATTACGATGCTTACTATAGTCTTATCAATTCAATAATTAATTTTCTTTAGCCGGCGCATAACCACCTTTATTAATCCATGTATCCCATACTTTCACGAACTCATCATATTGCAGTGGCGGCGGTGTACGGTCTCCACCCATGTTCCATCCTGCTTTTACCAAAGTATCTCTTGCATGTTCCAACAACTGCTCTTTATTTTTATGACCATTGCGATTGTAATCCATAATCTGCAAAGCCAAATCATGCGCACTTCTTCCCTGGAAAACCATCTTCATATCAGCAGGCGGCAATTTCCATTTTGGATTGCCCGGAGGCGTATGTAAACCGGCTGTGTTTGTTGGCTGATGACAGTTGGAACATTTCAATGCATATAAACCTTTTCCATCTTTTCCGCGTTGAACATTCATGGTGTGAATATGACTATCGTCGCCCTGCAAAGGTCTGTCGCCTGCAGGATGACAATTCATACATCGCGGACTCATCAATACTTTATATACCTGCTTAAAAGCCTGCGCAGATTCAACACTGTCTGTATTGATGAATATTATTATTTTGCAATACCGTTTATAATGTCATCCTTGCTTTTATAAGCAGAAGTAGTTATAACAATTACCGAAAGCATAACTGCCATAACAGTAATTGTTTTCAACGGAAAAAAATAATGTGCTTTATGTTTTAATTGATGCTTCATAAATTGAACGAGTTAATATCATATTGAAATATTGATATGCACCATTATTATAGATGTATTTATATTTTCTGCATTTCTGCTGCCAATGTGAATGGCTTTACGAATACGCAGATAAGTGCCGCACCGGCAAATGTTTCCAGCCATTGCATCATCAATATCTTCATCGGTTGGATTTGGATTTTCGCGAAGCAAAACAGCTGCAGACATTAACTGCCCTGAATGACAATAGCCACATTGCGGCACATCAATTTCCTGCCACGCAAGTTGCAACGGATGATTATTATTTTCTGATAACCCTTCAATCGTTACTATTTTCTGTCCTGCAGCACGGCTTACTTTTGTAACGCATGAACGAACCGCTTCACCATTCAAATGAACGGTACATGCACCGCATTGCGCAACACCGCAACCATATTTTGTTCCTGTAAGACCAATAATATCACGTATTGCCCAAAGCAAAGGCATATTCGGGTCCGCATCTACCTCGTAAGGTTTGTTGTTTACGTTTAATGTAATCATAAGAGAAAATTATACTAAAAATGTCTTAAATCAATGTCTTAAATAATAAGTAATCTCAAATTTATTTTCCTAATAATTAACGGAACAAAATTTAAAACAATGTATTACAATTTTCAAACTCTTTGAAAATTATTATGAGCAGTAAGATTTGATATAACTATTTAGGCTGAAGAAAGACGGATTCTATTTTCAATTTTAACGGCTATCTGCATTGCACGGCTGAAATTATAATTATTACAACAACTCATCAAAATGAATAGGCAGTTTATAGATGCGTTTTCCGGTTGCATGAAATATTGCATTCGCAATGGCTGCAGGCATTGCCACAATGCCAATTTCACCAACACCTTTAATGCCTAATTCGTTTATAATATCATCTTTTTCATCAGCAAAAATCACATCAAGTTCATGTATATCTGCATGCACAGGAATATGATATTCTGCAAGATTTGAATTCATGTATTTACCAAGCTTCCCGTCTAAAATTGTTTCTTCACGCAACGCTTTGCTGATGCCCCAAATCATCCCGCCCAACACCTGGCTTCTTGCTGTTTTTGGATTGATGATTTTGCCTGCTGCAACTGCCGTTAATGCTCTTGTTACATTAATTGTTTTAAGTTCTTTATCTACTTCCACTTCAACAAAAGCAGCGCTGTGTACGGCACGACTGTACTTCCTCAATTTTAAAGCATGAGGCGTACCCATGTTAGTTGTTTTTATGGTGCGACCTTTATTGGCAGCAACTATATCTTTCAAGGAAACAAAAACAGACGCATCATTTTTTAAACAAACGTTTCCATCTTTAAAAATTACGTCTTTTTCTTCTGCGTTTTTAAGCGGTGAGCCATCGATATCGTTTGCTTTCTTCAACAACTTTTTCTTTAATGCTTTTGATGCAATCACAATTGCCGAGCCGGTTGAAGCTGTCGTAAAAGAGCCGCCCTGCAAAAATGAAAATGGTTTTTTACTGTCACCATAATTAAAACTTACATCCTGCAACGGTAATCCAAATTCATCTGCAGCAATTTGTGTAAACGCCGTATAGCTTCCCGTACCAATATCGGTAACAGCGTTGTTTACCACCAGCTTTCCATCTTTTGTAATCATCGCTTCAACGCGCGAAGGCATTTGCATCGCATCCCACATACCGGTTGCCATTCCATAACCAACAAGCTTATTACCGCGGGTCATGCTGCAAGGCTGCGGACTGCGTTTGCTCCATCCAAATTTTTCAGCACCATTTAAATAACATTGTTTTAATTCTTTGCTGGTAAAAGGTTTCTTTTTTGACGGGTCGTTTTCGGCGTAATTTTTTAAGCGAAGTTCAAGCGGGTCAATATTTAATTTATACGCCAGTTCATCCATCGTACATTCAATCGGGTGAATACCGGTGGCACCACCCGGTGCACGCATATCTAAAGGTGATGGTAAATCCAGTGGCACCAGTTTATATTCAAGTAGAGTATTTTGTGCAGGATACAACATGTTACTCCAGCTCACAACATTTTCTGTGTAATCTTCATATTGAGATGTTTCTCCAAAAGCGGAATGATTCATCGCTGTTAAATGACCGCTGTTATCGGCGCTGAACTTTGTGGTTTGAAATGTTTGCGGACGATGACCGAACGTAAACATTTGTTTTCTATCCAACACAACACGTACATTTCTTTTTAACTGAAGCGCCGCAAGCACACTGAAAAAAAGCTGGTATTGCGGCCGGAGTCCGGAACCAAAACCACCACCCATAAACGGCGTAAGTACACGCACATTTTTAAAGTGCAATCCAAAAACATTTGCAACATAAGTCTGAGAATTTATAGTGCCCTGCGTTTTATCGTAAATGGTAAGCTTGCCTTTACCTTCATACACAGTTGTTGTGGCAAATAATTCCATTGGATTATGATGCTCTGTACTATGCCCAAATTCTAATGAAATTTTTACCGGCGCATTGTTGTAAACTTTTTCAAAATCGCCGGTTGGTTTTGGCGGCGGAGGTTTTAATAATGATGCAATGCCTTGTTTTGGCTTACGCCCTTTATCAAGATTATTATCAATACAAGTTTCAAACGGCGCTTCTTCATATTCAAATTTTACCAGCGTTGAAGCGTATCGCGCTGTTTCAAAATCTTTTGCTACAACCAATGCAATTGGCTGACCGTTGTATTTTATTTCGGCATCATGCAAAGGTTTAAAAACATGACCCGGCGGCGCATCCATATCTGCATACTGAATATCAAACCATGCAAGTTTCGGCCGGTTTTCATGCGTAAAAATTTTTATCACGCCACCCAATGCTTCGGCAGCACTTGTGTCAATGCTTTTTATTTTTCCTTTGGTGATGGTGCTGTTGATTACATAACCATATAACAAGCCAGGAACATTATATTCTGCTGAATATTTTGCCGCGCCGGTAACTTTTAACTTGCCTTCCAAACGGCTGATGGGTTGACCTACTAACGGTTGTGCTGACATAAGTTAATATCTTCTATTATTTATTTTAATGCGATGCATGAAAAACTTATAACCTATACTTAGAACTTATTCCGATGGCTGCGCACCCGGCAATTGTGTTTCAGGATGCAACGCCATCATGCAATTGCGGATGACTGCTTTTTTTGCAAGCTCAATTTTAAAGCTGTTGTACTTATATGCAACTGCGCTCTGAAGAATAATTTCGGCTGCCAGCGCAAAATTTTCCGGCGTCGCTTCTTTGTCAATTAAAAAATCTTCTGCTTCTTTTATGCGCCACGGCTTATGCGCAACGCCACCCAACGCAATGCGTGCTTCTTTAATTATATCGCCATCAAGTTCAAAACCTGTTGCCACAGACACCAGCGCAAACGCATAAGAATTTCTGTCGCGCAGTTTTAAATAAGAATAATTTTTTGCAAAACCTTTTGCAGGCAAATCAATTGAAGTGATGATTTCTCCATGTTGTAAATTATTATCAAGCTCAGGTGTATCGCCGGGCAAACGGTGAAAATCTTCAAACGCAATTTTTCGTTCACCATTTTTTCCTGCTACATTAACAACGGCTTCAAGCGCAGCCAACGCAATGCACATATCTGAAGGAAAAACAGCAATACAATTTTCACTGGCACCAAGTATTGCGTGAATACGATTATAACCATCAATTGCAGAACATCCGGAACCGGGAACACGTTTATTGCAAGGCACATCAGCATCATAAAAATAATAACAACGTGTGCGCTGCAACAAGTTGCCGCCATTTGTTGCCATGTTGCGTATTTGTCCTGAAGCACCTGCGAGAATTGCTTTTGCTAATAAAGGATAACGTTGTTCAATTACCGGATGATAAGCTGTATCTGCATTGGTGACAAATGCGCCTAACCGAACGCCGCCATCTTCCTTTTCTTCTATTGAATGATTGGCTTCAATGTGATTTACATCAACCAGTAAATCAGGATGCGTAAGATTGTATTTCCACAAATCAATAAGGTTAGTTCCGCCAGCAATAAATTGTGCTTTATTGTTTGATTGAACCGCGTCAACCGCTTCATCAATGCTGTTTGTTTTTATGTAGTCGAAATTATTCATTCGTGCCTCCATTTTTTACTTCCATAATCGCATCAATAATTCCAACATTGGCGCCGCAACGGCAAAGATTTCCACTCATTAATTCTTTTACATCAGCACGGGTTTTTGCTTTGCCTTCCTGCAACATTCCAACAGCGCTGCATATTTGTCCCGGCGTGCAATAACCGCATTGAAAAGCATCATGTTCAATAAATGCTTTTTGCAAAGGATGCAGATCATCACCATTTGCCAGGCCTTCAATCGTTGTTATTTCACTTCCATCTTTCATAACAGCCAACGTCATACAACTAAGAATCCGTTTGCCATCACACAAAACAGTACACGCACCGCACTGGCCATGGTCGCAACCTTTTTTTGTGCCGGTTAAATTGAGATGTTCACGCAAAGCATCAAGCAATGCAACCCATGGTAACACATCAATCTTGTATTGCTTTTTATTTATGTTCAATGAAATTTCGGGCATAGGATTTTTTATAATTAATGATGATTTGATTATGGAATAATCGGCAAATCTCTCACACGTTTTCCTGTTACACGGCATATGCAATAGCCGCAGTAATGCCCGTGATACCAATTTCACCAATCAAAAATTTTGCAAACTGCGTACCAAAGAACAAAAAGCAATGTGGCTGCGATCAATATCTTCATCTGCTTTTGCAAAAGAATTTTCTTGCTTTCATCTTTTCCGCTGCCAGCGTTATCACTGCATTTATCACCGCGTTTATTGTGGCCTTGTTTTGCCGTTGGATTTGATTCACGTCTTGCGTTGCCAATTTTATCCTGATATATGTATTAAGATTTTTGTTTTCCCAATCCTGCCTCCATACGTTTAACATTCAAATTTCAGCACTTACCAAATTCTGCAATTGATTCAAGAAAACACGATACATATTTCCGTAACATTTTGCGTACTTAGCTTGCAACAGAACCAAAACAATTGTAATGACAGCGTTAGAAGAATATTACAACGAGCAAATCAAAACGTTTGCCGCACAACCCTTCCATCAATTAACACAAAACCAGGTAAACTGTTTAAAAACCGGTTCTGGTTTTGTTTATTGGAAATTGAGAAAACCAATTTCAGCATTAACCAAAGGAATAAAGCGGCACCTTTCGTTCTAGGTTTTCTGATTTCTCTTTTTCAAGTTGCAGGCCTTTGAGATTTGGTCCGCAGTTTTCCAAAACTAACTGTACGGACTTAAATAAGGCAGGTATGAAAAATACCTGCCTTTGTTTTTTGCTGTTAGCGTCAGATTCTAATTTCAGTATTATTATTTTTTTTCATCGCAGTTCTGTACAACATCAATCCCAGCAAGGCAAAACATATCACACCCAGTAAAGCATACAAATCAATACCTAAAAATTTTTCTAATGAAGATTGAACACTTATCGTTTCCATTTTAGCTGCAACTTTATCACTGCCTGCAATTAATAATGCAACAATAACACCGGCTAAAGCGCCGCCGGCAACCAATCCTGTAGCAAATAAATTTCCTTTGCCTAAATCGTCTTCTGCAGCAATTTCGCCTTTACGCTTCCTGCGCCAATCAACCAAACCGCGAATAGCACCCCCACAAAAAATGGGCAGTGTGGTACTTAACGGAAGATAAGCACCTACCGCAAAACTCAAAGAATTTACGCCGCATAATTCCATTACAACCGCTAATGCAACACCAACAAAAACAACTTGCCAATCGAGATTAAAAGACAAAATGCCTTTGATTAGTGTTGCCATTAATGTAGCCTGGGGCCCCGGAAATTTATCTGTACCGATGGCATGCGTATAACCTTGTGCCACCATGTCTGCGGTTGGCTTATCCAGAATTTTTATAGTGAGACCAATAACCAGTGATGATACAATCGCACCGATAAACAATGCGATTTGTTGATTGCGTGGTGTAGCACCAACTAAAAATCCTGTTTTTAAATCTTGTGATGTTGCGCCGGCATTGGCAGCGGCAATGCAAATCATTCCGCCTACAACCAAAACCATTGGCTCATAACTTTTACCACTCCATCCAATGCCGATAAAAACCAAACATGTGCTCATGACTGTCGCGATCGTCATGCCACTGATTGGATTATTACTTGAACCGATAATACCAACAATGCGCGAGGAAACCGTAACGAAAAAAGCACCGAATAAAACAACCAAAACACCAAGCAATAATTTACTGCCAATCGAATCGCCCGGAATCATCGGAATGAATGCCATTAAAAAAATCAATGCAATACTGCCGAATAAAACCACTTTTAAACTCAAATCCTTTTCAGTGCGCAATTGTGTGTTGCCGTTTTTTCTGCCTTTTATTGAACCAATGCTTTCTTTAAATGATGAAATGATCGTTGGAATGGTTTTCATTAATGTAATAAACCCGCCCGCAGCAACAGCGCCTGCACCAATCTGGCGAACATACGCACGGTAAATTGCCGACGCTGTATCATCAAATAAATGTGTTGACGGATTCCATCCACCGGGGCCGCCCGGTGTATTTACATCTTTTAAATAACCGAGCTTAATTAATTGCGTTGCAATGATAGTTTGATCATGAATTAATGTGGCCAGCAAAGGATTAAACACAAGCCAGCTTAGCACGCTTCCCGCCACCAATGTACCGGAAATACGGGGGCCGATGATATAACCAACGCCTAAATATTCAGGTGTGATTTCACCACTGATTTTAGCCGCCGGAAAATATTTATTTGTAAGCTTAGTTGTATACGCCGGCACTTCTGCAATAATATGCAGCACCCTTTGAAAAAACGCATACAACATCGCAACGCCTAAACCAATAAATGCCGTTTTTGCGATATCGCCGCCTTTCTCTCCTGCCTTTAAAACCGAGGCGCAAGCCGTGCCTTCAGGATAAGGCAATGTTGCATGTTCTTTTACAATTAATGAACGGCGTAAAGGGATCATCATTAACGTTCCTAACAATCCACCGAAGATTGCAAGAATTAAAATAGTGACATAATTAAAGAAATCAGCACCAACACTTTTTCCATTCACCATTGATAAAAACAAAAAACCGGGTAGCGTAAACGCAACACCGCTTGCAATACTTTCACTTGCAGAACCTGTTGTTTGAATGATGTTGTTTTCAAGAATTGTTGTCTTCAATAATCTTCTGCCGATAGTAATTGCAATAACCGCAATGGGTATAGATGCACTTACTGTTAAACCCGCTTTTAATGCGAGGTAAACATTTGCAGCGCCAAACAAACAACCCATAAGGCAACCCATTACAATTGCTTTGAGTGTAAATTCCTTTATGTTTTTTTCCGGTGCTACAAATGGTTTGAACGAAGTTGAGTCGTGCATGTATTGAAATTAAAAGTCAAAAAATTAAAATTAAAAAAGCGATGGAGTTGCATCGCTTTCAATTATAAAATGAATTTATTTATTCATCAGAAGCCGCAGCCTCAACCACTACTTCATTTAATTTTTTCGTTAAAGGCAATAATAAAAAGCAGGCGATAATTGCTGCCACAGCACTGATGGCAAAGAAAACAGCTTTGTTATCAAACTTATCCCAAAAGCCGGCAAGAATGCCTGAAATTTTTCCGCCTAATGATGTTGTAATAAACCATCCGCCCATCATTAAAGAAGTAAATCTTCGTGGCGCCACTTTAGATGTAAGTGATAAACCAACAGGGCTAACAAATAATTCGCTAATCGTAAAAACGCCATAGCTGGTAAAAATCCACCAGCTCGAAACTTTATCTATATATATATTGGTTGATAAGCAAGCCACTACCATTACCACAGATGACAGACCTGCAATTAATGTTCCCCACGCAAATTTGCTGGGCGTGGAGAGCTCTTTGCCTTTTGCTTTCATCCACCCAAAAAACGCGACGATGATTGGAGTTAAAACAATTATCCAGAATGGGTTGATGGACTGATAAATTTCCGTTGATATTAATTTTAAATCCTGTCCCGGTGGTGGATATTTTTCTTTTGGTAAATTTTGAAAATATAAATCAGTACCCTGCTTCGTCATTACTTTTCCTTTATCATCAGCTACTGCACGAAACTGTTGGTCAACCACAGGAATTTCGGTTGGTTTTGTGTTTATTATTTCTAAAAAGCCAAATGGTTTTAATGCAGGCTGAACAGCTTTTGGTGCTTCGCGGTCAGTATAAGTTTGCGCCCATATGGTTAATGCTGTTGCGTTTTGATTATAGATGTTCCAGAAAATGATTGAAACGCCAAATAAAATTAATAAGGTGCTGATGCGTTTTCTTTCAAACCCTTTTGCACGGTACAATAAACTAAAATAAAAAATGATGATGGGAATACATGCAAAAATGAACGCATCATTTGAATCAGAACCCAAAATACTCCCGGGAATAAACCAACCAATAATACCGCCAACTATTGCTGGCAAAAAAACGTTTACCACTATTTTGGAAATAGGCATGTCATCTTTGTGAGCCGGCTTTATAACATCAGCATATTTCACATGCCTTAATCCAATGGCAAGCCAAATCATACTTAACACCATTCCAAAACCTGCTGCGGAAAAAGCCCAACCCCATGTATAATTATTGCGCAGATAAGCCGCTACAAAATTGCACACAAACGCACCAATATTTATACCCATATAAAAGATGTTATAGGCAACATCTTTTTTAGGCTTTAAATCAGGGCGATTATAAATATTACCCAACAATGTGCTGATGTTGGGTTTAAAAAAACCATTACCAATAATTGCTGAAGTAAGCCCCAAATACATAACTAAATCACTTCCATTTAATGCAATTAAAAAATAACCAAGCGCCAATAAACAACCGCCTAAAAAAATAGATTTTGTATATCCCAAATACCTGTCAGCAACTAAACCGCCAATAAATGGCGATAAGTAAATTAATGCAACATAGCTTCCAACAATACTTATACCTGCTGCGTTATCCAGGCCTCTGCCACCATGCGAAGGCGTATCTTTTAAATACAATAAAAAAATTCCAACCATTAAATAATAACCGAATCGTTCCCACATTTCGGTAAAAAATAAAACGTATAAGCCGCGGGGATGTTTGCCTGTTGCAGCGATTGGTTGGTTCATGTGCTAGTTTTTCGTTAGAGAGTTTTATTGATGCCTCAAAATAAGCACAAATTTCTATAAACAAATATGAATATAACAGACGCACTGTTTATAAGAACAAAGACACAATTTATTATCACGAAGCCTTATCTGTTATGATATTGTATCAACCCATCAATGGGCTGTTTAATTATGTTGCCTAATTCTATTTCGTAGCTATTGCAAAGCGATTTGATTACATCTTTAAAGCCATAAGCAATACTCCCGGTGAAATGTATTGGATACAACCAGCTTTCATGATACTTGCGCAGGTGCGTAAAAAAGAAATCGTTTAACCCGTCTTCAATAATATTTTCAATCATATAATGATTGCGGTTTTCTGCAAGAAACAAAGCAAACGAAGCGAGGTAACGGTTGGGTTGCGGCTGCTTGTAAACATGGTTCAAAATTTCATCAACATTTGTATTATATTTTTTATCGAAAGCAAGCATTAACTCTTCATCAAACGTTTTGTATAAATAATGTTGCAACACTTTTTTACCAAGATAAGCGCCGCTGCCTTCATCACCCAAAACATAGCCAAGACCCGGACTGTTTTTTATAACTTTTTTGCCATTGTAATAGCACGAATTGCATCCTGTGCCGAGAATACACGCTATGCCTTTTTCATCTTTACAAAGCGCCCTGGCCGCACCCAGTAAATCTGTTTGCACTTCAATAGTTGCGCCTGTAAAAACTTTTTTTAAAGCGGAATGAATGAAACGTTTATTATTATCATCCCGTAAACCGGTGCCATAAAAAAATATTTTTTCGATATTATTTTGCCCGAGTTTAGGAAGCAACTCTTTACTTAGTGAAGCCGCAATTTCATCAGCATTTAAAAAATACGGGCTGATGCCTTTTGTAATAATTTTTTTCTTTTTTCCGCTATCGGAAAGGCACCATTCACATTTTGTAGAACCGCTGTCTGCAATCAATATACCGTTCATCTACGTATTTAGTAATTAGTTTTAAAATATGTGTTTATAATTGCAAAGGTTTATACAGATATTCGTGTTTTGGCATCAAGATAAAGATTCAAATTATATGGTTAGAAAAAAAGTTCAGGTTTGGCTTCCGCTGATTTTTTCGGTGGTGATGATTTTGGGAATGGTTATCGGTTATAAGCTGCGGCAAAATACTTCAGGAGGCGATTCATTTTTAAGAAACAGTGACAGATCTCCTTTGCAGGAAGCCGTTAGTCTTGTACAAAATAAATATGTTGACAATGTGCGTTTAGACAGCCTGGAATCGCCCGCAATAAATGGTTTGCTTGATCAGCTTGATCCGCATTCAATTTTTATTCCGGCAAGTGATGTAGAAAGTATGAATGAAGATTTGCAGGGAAATTTCCAGGGTATCGGTGTGGAATTTCAAATGATAAAAGACACGGTCAACGTTATGAACGTTATTCCAGACGGACCTTCTTTTAAAGCTGGTGTAGAAATCGGAGATAAAATCATTAACGTTAACAACAGTTTCAACCTAACAGGAAAAAAGGTTTCCACAAATGATGTACGTAAACAATTACGCGGACCTGCAAACAGTGCGGTTACGATAACTGTTTTCCGAAATAATCAACCAAAACAAATAAAAATTATAAGAGGAAACATTCCGCTTTATTCGCTGGATGCGGCATATATGATTAATGCAAACACGGGTTACATAAAGCTGAATAAATTTTCAGAGACCACTTACCGGGAATTTATGTCTGCTATGGAAAAATTGCAGCAACAACACATGCAGCAGCTTATTCTTGATTTACGTGAAAATGGCGGCGGCATAATGCAGGAAGCGGTAGAAATTGCTGATGAGTTTTTAGATAACGACAAGCTGATTGTTTATACACAGGGCGTGCATTCGCCACGTACAGATTACCGTTGCAGTAAAGACGGTGTATTTGAAAAAGGCAAACTGGTTGTTTTGGTTAATGAAACGTCTGCATCAGCAAGCGAAATTCTTGCCGGCGCTTTGCAGGATTGGGACCGGGCGACAATCATAGGAAGAAGAACATTTGGAAAAGGTTTGGTACAGCAGCAGTTTACTTTGTCTGACAGGTCTGAATTGCGTTTAACCATAGCACGTTATTATACACCGTTGGGCAGAAATATTCAGAAGCCTTACAACAAAGGAAAAGAGGAATATGAAGAAGAATTGATTAACCGTTTTCATGATGGCGAAGTGGTTGTTGGCGATACCGCAAAACCAAAAGGCCAGGCGTTTAAAACACCCAACGGGCATTTGGTATATGGCGGCGGCGGAATAACGCCCGATATATTTGTAGCGTACGATACAACAATGCAGCCAAGAGAAGTTCTGCAGCTTTATGGAAGGAATACGCTACCTGAATTTATTTATAATTACTATGTAGAACACAGGGCGCAGTTTCAGCAATATAAATCGCCGGAACAATTGTATAATCAGTTTCATTTTAGCGATGCAGACTGGCAGCAACTTGTAAATTATGCAAAACAGGATTCAATTAACATTAGCAAATTACCTGCTGCTGCAAAAATTTTTGTAACCAGTCAAATGGAAAATTTGCTGGCGCGCCAAATTTGGAGAACAGAAGGATATTTTGAATTGAGCAACCAAAATGACCCGATAATAAAAAAAGCGCTTGAAGCTCTAAAATAATGGTTTAACAAATTGTTGTGCCAAACCAAATAAAAGCCGCAGTTTTATACATGAATTGATACAACAATCAACCATACAACTTTTACGTTTTCCGTTTTCATTTTTTTTAATGCCGGTTTATTGGTTCGCACTATCGTTTCTAACAGATATTAATGTTACAAATGCAGCATTGATTTTTTTTATTATTCATGTACTGGTTTATCCGTCGAGCAATGGCTACAACAGTTACATGGACAGGGATACTACAAGCATCGGCGGTATTGAAAATCCATCCCAACCCACTAAACAATTATTTCTTTTTACTGTTCTAATGGATATAATGAGCGTTTTTCTTTCATTTATTATTTCCCCGTTAACGGCAGTGTGTATTTTTATTTACATTACTTTTTCAAGGTTATACAGCTATCGAAAAATCCGTTTAAAAAAATATGCAATTGTTGGTTATTTAGTGGTGATATTAAACCAGGGCGGGTTAATTTTTTATACGGTTTTCCATGCAGCCAATAATGGTGTAAACGCAGCAGCACCGTGGCTTGGAATGTTATGCGCTACTTTATTAATTGGCGGCTTCTATCCTATCACACAAATTTATCAGCATAAAGATGATGCAGCAGACAATGTAAAAACCATCAGTATGTTATTGGGAAAAAAAGGCACATTTATTTTTTGCACTATTGTATATGCAATTGTATTTGCTTTATTGTTTTATTATTATAGTTTCATTCACCGGGTATATTTATTTATTATTCTTATTGCCTTTTTTATTCCTGTGCTTGCTTATTTTATGGTATGGTTTTTTAAGGTTATTAAAAACATATCAAATGCAGATTTTAAACACACCATGCGCATGAATAAACTGGCATCTGTATGCACAAATCTTGCGTTTATCACTCTTTTAATTTTGCAACAACTTGATTGAAATTATCGCTATAGGAACCGCGGTACCGCCGCATAGTTTTCAGCAAAAGGATGTAATTCCAATGATGCAGAAAATATACGGTCTCGATGCAACAGAAGCACGCCGCCTTGCATTTATGTATCGTCAAAGTGATATAGAAACAAGATATTCTGTGCTGGCAGATTATACGCAACCGGATAATGAAGCCAGTTGGAATTTTGTTACGGCTTCGCAGGATGCACCGCTGCCTAATCTTGATGAACGGATGAAAATATATAACCGTGAAGCTTTGCCTTTGTCGGTTGAGGCAATAAATGATTGTTTAAAAGAAATTATTACGCCAAAACAAGTTACACATTTAATAACCGTAAGCTGCACAGGCATGAGCGCACCGGGGTTGGATTTACAGGTTGCGGAAGCAATGGATATGCAGCCGCAGGTTTTTAGAACATCTGTAAATTTTATGGGCTGTTATGGTGCTGTGCATGCGTTAAAACTTGCTAAGCTTATTTGCGACAGTACACCAAACTCGAATGTTGTTATCGTGGCAACAGAATTTTGTTCCATACATTTTCAAAAAGAGTACACGCCTGATAGTGCATCAAGCACCATTTTATTTGCAGATGGAAGCGCAGCTGTATTGGTTTCAAATTGCATTTCTATGCAGAAAAAAATCGAACTGACCGATTTTTACTCAAAGGTTGCTTATCGCGGCAAAAAAGATATGGCATGGGAACTAAGCCATAAAGGATTCATTATTACACTTAGCAGTTATATTCCGGATTTAATTGAACAGGACATTGCAGCATTAGTTGATGAAGCCGCAAAACATTCAGGCCTTAGCCAAAAAGATATAACACATTGGTGCATTCATCCCGGTGGCAAAAAAATTCTCAGTGCTATTAAAAAGCAATTGCAGTTAACAGATGAAGACATGCGTTTTTCTAAAAATATTTTAAGCAAATACGGCAACATGTCATCTCCAACGGTTTTATTTGTTTTGAAAGAAATTTTAGAAAGTCTTGATGACGATAAACCGGCGAATATTTTTGGAACTGCCTTTGGTCCTGGTTTAACGATGGAAACTTTTTTATGCACCCGCAAATAGATTTTCGCAACCGATCTTACCAAAAAGAATTATTGGATAATGATGTAATTCCGTTCGATGATATCCGCGTCAACATGCAGGAAATAAATACAATTAATACCTGGCTCGGGGGCCATAAGATTACACTGGATGGTTTAAAAAAAATAGCAGGCAGCAAAAAAAAAATTCATGTATGCGAGATTGGCTGCGGCGATGGCAATAATCTTTTTGTAATAGCAAACTGGTGCAAAAAAAATCATATAGAATTACATTGTAGCGGCATTGATATTAAAGAAGAATGTATTGATGCGGCAAAAAAAAATACAAAAACCTAAACGCAAAATGGCTTGCAAATGATTACAGGGAAGTGAAGTTTAATCAAAAGCCCGATATTATTTTTTCAAGTTTATTTTGTCATCATTTTACAAACAACGAATTGGTTGAACAACTGCGATGGATGCACCAAAATTGTACGCTTGGTTTTTTTATAAACGATTTGGAACGAAACGCCTTTGCTTATCATTCAATAAAAATTATTACTAAAATATTTTCGTCTTCTTACCTGGTTAAAAATGATGCACCGCTGAGCGTGGCACGTGGTTTTCGCAAAGAAGAATGGTTGCAGATTTTACAAGAAACAGGTATAAAGAATTTTAAAATTGAGTGGAAATGGGCTTTTCGTTATTTGATAACTTACAAGCATGCAAGAGCAATATGACATAGCCATTGTTGGCGGCGGGCTTGCAGGTTTATCGCTTGCCATTCTTAGCTGCGGATGCAGGTTACAACGCTGTGCTGTTTGAAAAAGAAGAATATCCTTTTCATAAAGTTTGCGGCGAATATATAAGCTTCGAAAGCTATGATTTTTTAGATCGTTTAGGCTTGCCATTACATAAATGGAATTTACCTGTTATAAAAAAATTGCTGGTTACTGATATAAAAGGCAATGCATATAATTTTCCACTGGACTTAGGTGGCTTTGGAATAAGCCGTTTTAAACTTGATAATGCTTTATACCAGCTTGCAATAAAAAAAGGAGTACGGTTTTTTACACATACAAAAGTGAATGATGTTTTATTTGAAAATGATGTGCACACTATTCAAACCAATAAACACATTGCTTCAGCTAAAACAGTTGCCGGCAGTTTTGGCAAACGCAGCAATCTTGATGTGAAATGGAAACGCGGTTTTGCTGAACAAAAAGCAAATAAACTCAACAATTATATCGGCGTAAAATATCATGTGCGTTTACACCATCAAAAAGATAAAATTGCACTGCACAACTTTAATAATGGCTATTGCGGCATTTCTGCAATTGAAGACGATACCTATTGTTTGTGCTATTTAACCGTTGCAGACAACCTCACAAAAAACAATAATTCCATAAAACAAATGCAGGAGAATGTGTTGTTTAAAAACCCGGCTTTAAAAAACATTTTTACTGAAAGTGAATTTTTATTTGATGCACCGCTCACCATTTCACAAATCAGTTTTAATAAAAAATCTCAAACAGAAAATCATGTATTAATGTTAGGTGATGCCGCAGGAATGATTACGCCACTTTGCGGCAACGGAATGAGTATGGCCATGCACAGTGCCACGCTGGCCTTTAAACAAATAGACTTATTTCTTCAGCAAAAAATATCAAGACAAAGTATGGAAGAAAATTATGTTGTAAACTGGAAAAGGAATTTTTCAGTAAGGCTGGCAACCGGGAGATTTGTTCAACGGTTTATGGGTAATAATATTTCTACCACCATGTTTTTAAAGCTGATGAATACAATTCCGCTCTTTTCAAAAAAGATAATCCGGGCTACGCATGGCACAGCATTTTAAAACACCTGTTCAGTAAATTTTAATTTTTCCTTAATAAATTATATCTGATTATCGCATCTACATAATATTAAATGAAAGCAACTTTAAGTTTTATTTTTCTTATTACGGGCATACTCTCCGTTTACGCCCAACAATACACGCCGGTAAACGATAAGAGTGAAGTAAGGTTTACTGTAAAAAATTTTGGTTTAAATACAGATGGCACATTAAGCGGATTAAAAGGAACTATCTTGTTTGACCCTTCCAGGCTTACGGATGCCTCTTTTAATGTTTCTGTTGATGTTAATACCATTAACACGGGAATTGATATGCGCGACAGCCATCTGAAACGTGAAGAATACTTTTATATCGAAAAATATCCAAATATCAGTTTTTCTTCAACCGCAATTAAAGCTGATAATGACGGATACATTGTTTCGGGGCAATTAACTATTAAAGGCATTTCCAAAAGCATCTCCTTTCCTTTTACAACAGTTACACAAAATGGCGGAATGCTTTTTACCGGTAATTTCAGCATAAACCGGAAAGATTTTAACCTGGGCGGTGGCAGCACAGTGCTAAGCAATAATATAGATGTACAGCTGAAAGTGTTTGCACAATAATACAACCCGATAAACGAAGCGTCACGAATGCCAGCCCCATTTGTTTCTTCTCTTGGCTGGTATGCGTTTCTCCATTACCTTTGCCGCCCTTAATTATATTTAAACAATAAAACACAACAGGGTAATGAACAATTATGAATTGATGGTGATTTTTACCCCTGTGCTTTCTGACGAAGAGTTTAAAAATGTTCAGAAAAAGTACGCCGATTTTGTAACAGAAAATGGCGGAACTGCAGTGCACAGCAATCCCTGGGGCTTAAAATCACTGGCGTATTCCATTCAGAAAAAAACCACAGGTATTTACTGGGTTTTGGAATATAGTGCGCCATCCACCTTCAATGAAAAGCTTAAAATTCAGCTTTTACGTGATGAGCAGGTGCTGCGCCACCTGATTACTGCACTCGACAAATACGCCGTTGAGTACAATACAAAAAAGAGAAGTGGCGTACCTACTAACAATGAAAAAGTGGAGGTTTAATCATGGCCAAATCAAGTGATATAAAATACCTTACGGCGATTAAGCCCGATAAGCAGAAGAAAAAATTCTGCCGCTTTAAAAAGTATGGCATTAAATACATTGATTACAAAGACGTGGAATTTTTGAAAAAGTTTGTAAATGAGCAAGGTAAAATTTTACCGCGCCGCCTTACAGGCAATTCTTTGAAATACCAGCGTAAAGTAAGTGATGCCGTTAAAAAGGCGCGCCAGATGGCTTTAATGCCTTTTGTAACAGATTTATTAAAATAGAAGCTGCGGGCAACGCGAGTCTCATAGCTGATAGCTTATGCTAAATTAAAAACCATGCAGGTAATATTAATACAGGATATAGATAATCTTGGTGCAGCCAATGAACTGGTAACTGTAAAAAACGGTTATGCACGCAATTTTCTTATTCCGCGTAAATATGCTGTTGAAGCAAATCCATCAAACAAGAAGCAGCTTGATGAGCGCATGAAAGTGCAAAAGAAAAAAGAAGATGCTATGCTTGCTGAGGCTAACAAAGTTATTAATGTATTGAAAGAAAGCCCGCTAAAAATTGGCGCTAAAACAGGTACCAGCGGTAAGATTTTTGGCAGTGTAACTTCATTGCAAATTGCACGCGCTATACGCGACCAAAAAGGTTATCAAATAGATCGTAAACGCATTTCAATTGCAGACGATGTAAAAGAGTTGGGAACGTATAAAGCTAATATCGACTTTGGCAACGGCAACAATACTGAAGTTGAGTTTGAAGTTGTAGGTGAATAGTTTTTTAAAATAAATTTGAAGCCCGCTCATTGTGAACGGGCTTTTTTATTTATTGCCTTTGGAAAAGCTTTGGAAATGATTTTAAAATTAATTGCCCCCAACATTTAAAATTATAACGTTACTGCCGGCTGTACCGTCTGCTGCAATGCCCTGAACAACACAAGCAAATTTTCCTGTTAATTCTGAAGTATAAAAATTTAAGCTTGTATTTCCGTTAGCACCTGTTTTTATATCAGGCGACCAATACAATACATTTCTTAAATCAGGCAAATGTTTTTCTGATTCTGGCGCACCTTTATACACCGGTGAGTAAAATTCTCTTTCGCGCTGAAGGCCGTCAAACTGAATTATCAAATCTTCTGCGTTCAAAGGCAAATTAGCAAGGTCACCGTTATAGCTTGCATAACTAACAATTCCATCGCTAACTATATTTCCATAATAGTGACGTCCTGCAACAACATCAAGTCGTTTAATTTTCAGCGGATCTAACTCTATAATATTGTTAGTATTTAAAACAGGAAGTCCGTCTAACAAAACCAGCGGGTCGTTATCTAAAATATGATTTCGTTAAATAATTTAAAACCTTAAAATGAAATTGCTGCGCTTCTTTTCTTACATGTACTTCTGAAACATATTCACGCATTACTTCTTCCATGGTTGTAAACCTTGTATACTCATCCAGAAAATAACGTTTGTCCGGCGTGCCATAAAACAAAGAAGTGTCTTCTGTACTGTACACGTAAGAGCGTTGTTTTTTATCAATAAGGTAAGCATTATCGGCCTGCACGTTTATGCTTCTGAAGAGTAGTTGGTCTTTCCATGCCAAAGGCGTTTTAAAAAAAGCGGAAGACGTTGAAGAAAATTTACTGGAGTAAGGCGGAAAAATTTCTGTTTTAAAATTACTGTCTGTTTGAATAATGATATCATTAGTGCCATAAAAATTGCGCACATTGAATAACACGTTTCCCGATGCATCCGTTTGTGCACCTGCAAGCTGAAAGTTTTTACCCGGCACGGTAAGTGTGGCATTTGTTTTACTAGCAGAAAGTGTCACTGTTGCGGGCTGTAATTTTTGCTTTAATGATCATGCCTTCATACTCCGGAAGAAATTCTATGTAAGGCTTTTTATCAGTTAATATATCTTCCCATTTAAATCTTCGCCACCCTTGTGTGAGCATTAAATTATCGGCAGCTTCATCTGCTTCTTTATTTGTATGCTGAAAATAAAATTCAGGTGATGTAACATGGCCTTTCAGTTCGGAACTTAATAATAAATAAGATGCTATGTCTGAATAATCCGGCGACTGTAATGAATCAATCATAAAAACTGAAACAGACATGTTTGCCATTGCGGGCATATTCAAAGCATCTTTAATATTTAGTGAAACTCTTACAGGTTCTTTTGATTGATAAAGCGTTTTATCCGGCTGCATCTGTATGCTAAGTTTGGAACGCGGGCTTTTAAAATAAAGCCGTTCGCAAACAGGTTGTGTGTTGGAATTGAAAACAGTAAAGCTGCTAATGCCATCCGCAAGTTTATTTTTTTCTATCCTGAAAACTGTTTCGCCGGATGACGATGAGTGGCCTTGCTGAAAATCTTTTATAATATCCCGGGAATGTACAAGAAGATATACAACATTATTGCTTTGCACATTCGACGAGACAGTAATTTTTATATGTGCCTCGTCTGCGTTTTCAAGATGCATAACATAACCTTGTTTATACACCGTTGGTAATTGTTCTTCAATAGTTGTATCGCCCAGCTTTATAACGGCTTTATAATTTTCACCAGCCTTTGGAGTAATATTTAAATTACCCATTCCAAATTTTAAAGACTGAAAACGGGTTACAATGTTATTGTGCTGCATCTAAAATATTGCCACTGCAATCAACAGGTTCGCCGTATTCATCAACCGCTTTAAATGCAATTTTTGAAGTAATGCCATCTACAAGATTTCCACCTTCCGGAAAAAAAGAAACGATATATTTTTCCTGCTGATTGGTTTGACTGCCAGCAACCGGTTTTAAATTATTGATTATTGTGATCGGTTGCTGAAAAAAATAATCTGCATCAAAATTCGCCATCCATTTGGTATATGCACGCAACACATAGTTTCCTGAAGAAATAAAAGACGGAATAATAAAGGCTCCTTTTCCGGTTCCGCTATCAAGCGCAATTTTAGCCTGCAGCACAGGTTTATTTTCAGGATTGATTATTTCAACATAAGCAATCTTACTTATTGCAGAAAACTTGTTCGAACTCTCTTCAACGCAGTAAATTTTAAACCAAACGCTTTCACCAGTTAGATAAAATGTTTTATCTGTGTGAACGAATATTTTCTCAGTGTAATTATTGGCCTGGTAAGAAACAAATTTTTTTGTAAGGCTATCAGCAGAAAAATTTTGGGCAATACATACACCTCCCATCATGCAAAACATAAAAGCAAGAAGTTGTTTGTATGGCATCCGTAGTAAATTTTTTTTCATGTTATAGTTTACCAGAATGATGGTCTTTTGTTTGTGCCGCCATGCGATCTGCAATCAAGGCAAATTTTTCTTGCAATAACAATTACTGAACCCGAAAAAAAATAGGGCAGCCAGGCTGTATCCTGGTAATACCAATTTCTGTAATTATTTGGGTCCTGCGGAATATTCCCTATGTCACAATTGTTTGGCCCCCTGTACCAGCTATTAAGTTCCCTGTTGTTTATAAACAACCTGTATTCTGTTTCAGAAGAAGCATTTATATATCCAATAACCGGTTCTGTAAGATCTGTTTCTGAATGCACATTCCCCTGCAGTTGTCCCGGCTGTAAATCAAACAGGCCGCCACGATCCTGTGAATTTTTTTTTACAATCTGCCAATACTTGTATGCTTCTGCTGTAAGCGCTCTTTGACGTACAAGAATACTATACCGCACATAAATTTTTACATCGTTCAAGGGTATGGTTGCAATTTTTGCGCGGTTGACTACATCATCAGAAAGATTAACAGATGTGCCCAATAAAATCTCTGAGGATAAATCATTTTCCCAGCAGGAATCAATTTGATTTGATGTATTTAAGACGTTAATTATATTATTTTCATCAACACCGTAAACAGTTTGAAATATACTGTTGTACTGCCATGTTTCGGTAAAATCCCATTTGTAATAGCGGGTGTTATTTGCAGGGTCATGCGTGTACAGATATATTATTGCATCACCTGGCTGTCGCCATGTTAAAGAATCAATGGCAGGTGTTTGCATACAAGATGCATATTCAGAACTGTATTCTTTTCCGTTTGAAGTTTTAATTTTTATCTGGTAGCTCTTTGTATTATCAAGATGTAAAATTGCAGATTGATAAACGCCATTTCCCTGTTCAGTTAAAGCATATATATTTCCGTCTTGTGAAGCAATTTGTATAAAAGCATTCAATTCCGGCTCGGTTGTAAAAACAGAATCCGAAATGCTTCTTGTTCGTGAGAGATTAATAGTTGTAACCCTGTTTGCCCCGGTATTAATAAATCCGTCTACAACAAGATAATTAGTTTTTGCCTGTAATGCCGGCGGGTTAAAAGGTTTTACACAGGTTGCAAATACCATTACAAAACCTGCAAAAAGGCATGAAGCAGCAATTCTATGATAATATTTTTCAAAAATGGTTTTCATGTTTTCTACCAGTATGATGGCCTTTTATTTATTCCATCATGCGTTCGGCAATCAAGGCATGTTGTTTTTGACAATGCAATTCCGCTGGGACTAACATAATGATACGGTGCATAAGATGTATCCGGGTAATTATAATAGTTGAACGTGTTAGGGTCCTGTGAAATAGTAATCACGTCACAACCATGCGGCCCAACGCCCCAATTATTAACCTGCTTATGATGTATAAAAAGTCTTGATTCAGTTTGTGAAGAAGCATTTACAAAGCCAACAACAGGTTCTGTAGGATCTGTTTCTGAATGAATGTTACCCTGTAATTGCCCGGGTTGTACATCAAACAATCCGCCACGATCCTGCGAATTTTTTTCAACTATCTTCCAATACTTATATGCTTCCGGCGTTACAGCCCATTGCCTTACAAGAATGCTATACCGCACATAAATTTTTTCATCATTATAAGGCACAATTGCAATTTTTGCGTGATTAATTACGTCGGCAGAAAGGTTTGCAGAAGTGCCCAGCAAGATGTTTGTGGAAATATCCGTTTTCCAGCATGAATCAATCTGGTCAGATGTATCTCTTTTATAAATCAGGTTGTTTTTAACGCCATAGATTGTTTGATAAATACTGTTGTATTGCCACGTTTCGATATAATCCCATTTATAATAGTGCGTATTGTTTGCAGGATCATGTGTATACAAATAAATAGATACATCATTCACCTGGTTCCAGGATAACGAATCAACAGGAGGCGGCTTCAAACAGTTTTGAGGTTCTGAACTATATTCTTTGCCATTTGACGTTCTTATTTTTACCTGGTAACTTTTTGTGTTGTCGAGGTTTAACACACCAGATTTATAAGCACCGTTTCCTTCTTCAATTAACGGGTATGCGGCGCCATCGTTCGAGGTGATTTGTACTAGAAGCATTTAATTCCGGTTCGGTTATAAAAACAGAATCTGTAACGCTCGTTGTTCGTGTTAAATTAATGGTTGTAACCCCGTTCGATCCCGTATTAATAAAACCATCAACAACAAGGTAATTATCTTTTGCCTGTAACGCAGGAAGATTGAAAGGCTTAACACAGTCAGCAAATACAATAATAAAAATCAATAAATAATATCTTGTGTTGCCGTTCATTAAAATCTTATTGTATAAGTAACAAAAGGAATGGGCGAACCAAATATGCTCAATTTATATCCCTGCGGAACACCGTTTTGCTGAATGAAATAAACGGAATAAACATTTTGCCTTCCTGTAAGATTGTACACGCCGAAAGACCAGGAGTTATGCGTTTTTTGTTTTACTTTATGATTGCCATCTATATTCATTGAAACATCTGCCCTGAAATAATCAGGTATCCTGTAAGCATTCCTGTCTGAATAATATAAACCTGTTGTTCCGCCGGAATTAAAAATGGCAAGTGGTAAAGTAATTGGCCTGCCGGTACTGTAAACAATATTTATTGAAACATTATAGCGATGTGAAAACTGGTAATTAGAAATAAAATTAGCAATGTGCGGCTTATCAACATTAGAAGGATAATATCGGCCATGGTTGACAATCTCACCTGCCATAATATCGTCGGCCTTTAACTGCGATTTTGAATACGTATAGCTTAACCAGCCGTTTAATTTACCGGCATTTTTTCTAATCAATAATTCAACACCATACGCTCTGCCCTTTGTGGCAATAACATCTGTTTCTATGTGATGATTTAAAACAAGCTCGGCGCCACTCCTGTAATCGAGATAATTATCAATACGCTTATAGTACATTTCAATTGAAGTTTCATACATGTTTGCCTTGAAGTTGTGATAGAATCCAAGCGATAGCTGGTAGCCGTTTTGAGGTTTAATATTTGGATCACTCAGCTTCCATATATCTGTTGGAGAAATAGTTGTTGTATTGGTGAGCAAGTGAATAAACTGTTGCATTGTATTAAAGCTTGCTTTAAAAGATGCATTATCTGTTAAAGCATAGCGTGCTGAAATTCTTATCTCAGGCGCAGTATATGTTTTAATTATTTTTCCTTTGGCAAAATTGGTTGTTGCAGTTATAGTGATGGTATCTTTTGGCACGCCTGCTGCATAACTGTTAACAGTATGCGGGCCGAGATAATTGAAAAATAGAATAGCGCAAGCCGCGTTCACTGAAAACTTTGAAGTGATTGTATATTGATCTCCCAAGTACAATGCAGCTTTCCAAAGCCTGTTCCTGCTCTACAACATTTGAAGCTACAAGCGACTTATTGCCATCCGGTGTAAGATGCGCCGGGATTGAGTTTATAATAAATACTGCTTAATCCGAAACTTATTGCATGGCGGCTATCTGGTGAATAACTGAAATCTGAGCGAAAATTATATTGGCTGATATCAAACGCCAGTTTAAAAGCATTTACTTCATTACCAGTCGGAGCTTACATTGTATTTATAATTATCAATGCCTGCAGTAATAACATTGTTTAGTTTATTGTTGAAAATATGTTTCCATTTAATATTTGCATTTTTGTTGCTGTAATTGTAAGTGGTATCACTATGCAATCTAAACCTGTCGTTGCTCATATATCCGGTAAAATAAAGTGAATTTTTTGAGTTGATTGTGTGGCTTATGTGCAGTGTTGCATCATTAAAATTAGCCCTGCTGTTGTTATAAGCATCGCTCGGAATTTCACGCAACAACCAATCTGAATAGGTTGTTCTTACGCTGGCTATAACTGAAGTTTTGTCTTTTTTTAAAGGGCCTTCAATGTAAAATTTACTTGTTAACGGGCCAATGCCTGCAGCGCCCGTCCATTTTTTTGTGTTGCCATCTTTTATGTCAACATCCAATACAGAAGATAACCTGCCGCCATATTTTACGGGAATCGCACTTTTATATAATTCAATGCCTTTAACCACATCAGGATTAAATGCTGAAAAAAAGCCGAAAAGATGAGATGAATTATATACCGTTGCATCACTGAACAATATCAGGTTCTGATCTACCGATCCGCCTCTCACATTAAAACCATTGCTTGCCTCTCCTACTGAAGTAACGCCGGGTAAAGTAAGCACCACTTTTGAAATATCTGCTTCACCAAAAACAACAGGCACCTGCTTAATAGTTTTAATGTTAATAATGTTCGCCCCCATCTGCAGGCTTTTTACATTTGAATTTCTTTCGGTGCTAACCACAACTGTTTTTAGGCTGGCAACATATTCCTCCAATTCTATATCCAGCTTGCCATCACTATTCAGCACTATTTGTCTTTTGGAATCCTTCATTCCTGTTGCACTGGCATGTATTGTATGGTAACCTTTGGATAAGGTAAGGGAAAAATACCCGTATTGATCTGTATTTACACCGATGCGCGGCGTATCAAGATAAACGGATGCGCCAATAATCGCTTCACCTGATTTTTCATCGCGAATATATCCGGCGATTGTAGCATTACCGCGATCGCTCGCCATTTTGTTCCTATATAAAATAATTTATTTTCAAGCGGTGCACTTTTAATTTTTCGTCGGGTCTTCTTCATCCTGCTGTGGCATTGTTGTTACAACTGAATCTTTGTGCGCGCAGGTGTCCGAAACATCAACCGGAAGGCTTGTTTGTACGGTAATTCTATCTGTAATAAAAACACGGTTGAGTGAATCAACTGCATAATGCAGAGAAGTACCTTGTAATGCTTTATCAAGCAATTGCTGAATAGTAAAATTATTTGCTGATATGTTTATTTTAAGCGGATTGATTTCAGTTGTATCAAAATAAAAGTGGAAGGCATAACGCAACTCTATGCTATCTGCAAACTGAGAAAAGCTTAAGTTCTTATATTCTCCGTTTATTAATTGTTTGTTTTGTGCACAAACTTTTAATGACGAAAAAACAAACAAGCAGCTAATTAAAGCAAGATTACATTTTACCATATTAATTTTCAATCTCATCAAAATACTGAGCTGTTTTTGCTATTGCTTCTTCAAAACGTCTTTTGAAATTTAGCTTATTGGTGTTTATAAATTTTCTTAATTCATTCTTCCTTTTCTTAAAAACATTTAATACCGATTTTTCGCTGCTTACTCTATCAATCTTACCGTTGTAATAAATAAAGTAAGCGTCAAATTCCTTGTACGAAAATTCAGTGCCTTCCAAAGATGTTTTTTGACTAACGATTTTTTGCTTCTTCGCAAGTACTATTGTTTTATTATGGTATAATTCTTCATAGAAGCCTTTTTCAACACCAGGAGCCAAAGCACTGTCGGCAGAGGCGTTTATAAATTTATTGCCATCTATAACAAAGTATTTAATCTTTTCTGTAAGAAGTTTTACCGGGAAGTTTTGTGTATAATCTTTAATCACCAGTTCATCATTTACCAAATCGTAATACATTGGAATATTGGTGTAGACATTATCATCGTACATAACAGAATCCCGTTAGCATATTCTCTGATTTAAAATATGGAAATCCTTTAGCATTGTGGCCGCTGTACAAATATTCTCTGCCATTATACAAACGCAGGTTTTCTTTCATTGCATTTTTATACAAGGCGATAATACTGTCTGTGGTTGGTTTATGTGATGCAGAATCCGGTAACGGTGCTTGCCCGTAACTTAAAATTGCAGGCAGAAATAATAAAATTACAATCTCTGTTCTCTTTAAAAAAGATTTATAGCTTTCCGCAGTTTGTGAAATTGATTTATGATTAACAAGCACGTTAGCATGAATGATTTAAATGCCAATTTAAAGCGTTTGGTTTATGCAAAAAAATAATAAAAACTAAGGCTGCTTTTATTATCAGCTATAATTTAAGAATTTTAGTTTTCGCAACCACTTTTCCTGTTGCATCCGTTACTCTTAAAACATATACGCTTTGCGCAAGATTATTCATATATAACGTAAATGTTTGCGTAGCCTGTGATACTGAAACCTTACCTGTAGTGATAAGTTTTCCTGCAATATCGAATAAAGCGTAATTATACACAGAACCTGTTGCATTATCAATTTGAACAGTGGCTGTACCAGCAGAAACAGGATTGGGAAACACGTTTACACTTGTGTTGGTTGTTGGCGGGTTGTTTGTACTGTCGCTGTTAAATGTGGCATTGAATGAGGCTTTTGTATTTCTTATTCCATCAAAATATAAAAGATATTTATGAGACGTTTGCAAACCGTTTATATTTAAAATACCATTGCTGCTAATGTTTGAACAGGCAACAGGTTGCGGATAATTCTGCCCTGCGGGACAAGCAGACACATCATACAATGCCATTTTTATGCCCTGTCCACTACAATCTGATAATGCTGCAGGTGAGGTTATATAATCAGAAATATTTAAAGTAAGTGTTGTATTGCTGCCGTTCATAAAAGCGTAATAAGCATTGTTTGTTACAAACGTTCCGGTGTTTTTACAGTTCACCTGTTTAAATGAAGGATCTGTTAGTTTATTGCTGGTAGCATGTGTAAGATCAAAAAATATTTTCGTGTTATTTACAATTTCCGTTGCAGGAAAAGTTGAAGGGCATTCATCGGTTGTGACAGGTGTAACGGTAAGCGGCGCCATTTCCTGCGAAAACAAACCGCAACTTCCGTATGTATTATTTTGAGGTGTTATGGCATACAGCGCACCACGGTAAGCTGCCGCGTCAGGCGATCTGCGATTAACAAAATCAAGAATTGCATAATGCATAACCGCAGATGGATTAACGGTTGGATATCCGTTGCCCCCATCTTCATAATCGTCATTAATATGTGCCAGGTTTAATGCATGCCCCAACTCATGCAAAATTATCATTTCAAGATCGTAAGTGTTTTGTGTGGGAAAACATGGGCCTTCATCCAGATTGATATCACTGCCAAGAGAAACGGCGTCATTCCTGATTAAAATATCAAACCCTGTTTTTTGCGCTGTAAGCAGTTGCAGGCCGGATTGGCACGCAGAAAACCAACTGTAGGTTGCTTCCAAAACGCCGTCGGCCATTTTAGGAACACCTGTATTATTATTATCAAAAACAATAACATTAACTTCATCATCTTTAACTGCCTGCACAGAAGTTGTTGCACCTTCACTGAGGTTAGCGCCAACAATCTCGCGCCACGTTGCTGCAGCCCGCTCAAAAGTTTCTTTTGCCGGTGAGGTTGAAAAGTTGATCCCGCCACCCGCAGTGCTTGTACTGAATTGATAATCGTAACCGCCCGAGCCGTTTGCATTCATTAGTCTGGGCTCGCTTACAAAATCTTTACCGCTTACTGTAAACTCTGCATCCAGTACAGCGAAAAACACATTTAAGTCTGTTGAAGAATTCACAGAAGTTCCATCGCTTAACACAACGGCAAATTTTCCTGTGGCAGCACGATCCGGAACATTCAAAACAATTTTAGTATCTGACCACGAAATGATATTAGGAGCGTTATAATCAATTTTATAAGTTGGCGCAGGTTTATCGTTATTGCCATCTTTAAACTTAACACCCGCAGAACCGGAAGGAGAATTGCCAAACCCGGAACCATTAATGGTTAAAATATTATTTGCATCATCGTTTATAGCACCTGCATGCACAGTAGCAGGAGAAAAAGATGAAATAGTGCCCAATGTTCCTCCTGTACCGTTACTTACATTACCCGAATATATTTTTAAAGAAGAATCAATTATCTTTTTTAATGCGCCGGTTCGTTTAATAATAATATTATATAAATCCTGTGAAATACTTTTATAATGTGCAAACGGCGCATAAGCTTCATCATTTTCCAAATCATATTTAAGAAATCCCTGTGTGCTGCTGTACACATCATACAAAATATTTTTTGTAACAGGCGAATGTATGTTTAAGCTATTTTCCAAACAGAAAAACATGCCGGTTTCATTTTTACGTAATTGCAATAAATCGCTTACCACAAGACTGCGGTTACCAACACTGCCGCCCTGCGTTAAAATTTCTATTTGTTGTGAAATGATTTTGCCCTTAAATAATTTATATACCTGCACCGTATTAGATGTATAAATAATGGTGTGTGCAGCATTCCAGAAAGCGCGTTGATCTACAACCCTTCCTTCAATAATAAGAGATGCTTTATCTATTTTCTTTTCAATGGCAATTTTATAAAGCTGTGCTTTGGTATTAAAAACGAACAGGGTTAACAGTAAGCAACAGGCTGCGTAGCGTATCAGCTTCATTCAGATATTAATTTTGTATCATTAAATATACGTTCGAAAGGCTTATTTGTTGTTCTAATTGCAAATGAAATACATTTCCTGCTAATTTTTAATCATTAGCAGGCCAAGACAATAATAAGACAAAACAAACTTCCTGGTTGAAGACATGTACAGTAAACAAAATATTGCATACGTATTTGAATATCTTAAAATTTTCTGTAACAGGAAGAACAAATAAGAAGTGATCGGGGTATGTATTTTAAAATTATGACAGGGTTACATGCACGAAGGCTGCCGTAAAAACGGTCTTCTGAAATGGTGATGCTTTTTAGTGCATTTTTCTCCCGGTAAGCTGCATTACTTTTTCCTTATAATTAATCCCAATGGGAATAGTTGTCTTGCCGGTTTCTATACTGTTGCCGTAAATAGACTTGATATGTGCCAATGCAATAATGTATGATTTATGAACCCGTATAAATTGTTTGGAAGGCAATATTTTTTCCATCTCGCTCATGGTTTGATGGGTTACCAGTTTATAATCTGTAGTATGAATTTTCAGGTAATCTTTCATCCCCTCAATATAAATAATCTCTGAAAAATTTACCTTGAAAAATTTGCTGTTGCTTTTTATAAAAATATGATCAGCAGGTAGCTTTTCATTTTCTTTTACAGTCTGCGCAAATAATTTTCCTTCAACAATTTTATTGATGGTTTTTGAAAAACGTTCAAACGAAATTGGCTTTAACAAATAATCAATTACATTAAACTCATAGCTTTCCAATGCATATTCAGAATAAGCAGTTGTAAGTACTACCAGCGGCGGATTTGGCAGGTTGCGCAGAAAATTTAAACCTGTCATTCCGGGTAATTGTATATCCAGGAAAATAAGGTCAACTTCCTGTTTAGTTAAAACTTCATTTGCTTCCAGCGCATTGTTGCAAATACCTACCAGTTCAAACTGTTCGGTTTTTTGCAAATGAGTTTGGATAACATTCTGCGCCAGCGTTTCATCTTCAACTATTATACATTTTATCAAGTAAGCCGGGTTTTATAATTAATGAAACAGTAAAAGCATTATTGCTTAAAATTACATCAAGTGTATGAGAATCCGGGTACAGGCTTTCCAATCTTTTTTTTGCATTTTTTATCCGCAATTCGCTCTTCCTGCTTTCTTCTTTTTCTGTTTGGATAATATTCAGTGCATGTGAAGCTGGGTATAGTAATTCAAGAATGCTCTTGCTGTTTCGTCATGCCTGTACCCTGTAATTTTTTTTGCCTGCGTTTCCAGATCAATACTGGTATTATTAATCACATTTAATTCAATCTGTTCCGGCTGAACTTTTATGGTTATATAAATAAATGCATTTGAATAAGCATTATCAAACGCATGTTTAAAACCATTTTCAATAAAAGAAATAAATAAAAAAGGCTCAATCATTATTTCATCTGTTTTTCCTTCAATGGTAAACCGCACGTCTGCATTATATCTTATTTTTTCAATCTCTATATAATTCTGAATAAATTCAATTTCCTTATTCAGCGGAACTTTTTCTTCATTGCATTCATAAATAAGATAACGCATAAGGTCTGCTAATTTTACAACCACGTCAGGTGTCTTATCAGATTTTTGCAGGCTAAGCGAATAAATACTGTTTAAAGTATTAAAAAGAAAATGCGGGTTTAATTGTGAGCGCAAATATTTTAAACGAAAAGTGTTACTGTCTTTTTGAAGCGCTATCTAAAAGCTCTCTTTCATCCAACGCTTTTTTTATAAAATAAATTCCGATGGCAATTAAAGTGTAAATACCATTCCATAAAAGCTCTCTTATAAAAGTGCTGGAACTGTAAGTAAAATAAGATTGTTCAGTTTGATTGGCGAAATCCCAAATAAGTGAATAAATACCAAACAACAGTAATTGTATAGTTGCCAGGAACAAAATGGTTAAAGCAAAAAAATGTATATATTTTTTTTCAAATAAAAATCTTGGAACAATTACTAATGAGTAAAAAATATATGCGGGTAATAAAAACAGATTAACGACAAATAAAAACCACCACATGTTTGGGTCGTGTAAAAAAAAAGTAAGACAATTTACCAGCGGGTTCATCAGGGCAAGCAAAACCCAATATAATATTTCAATTCTGTAAGCTTTTTTTACCGGTCTGTCATTATCGAATTCCATAGCAGAAGTTTATATACTAAAGCTACCTTTCTTTAATGAAGATGTATAAATGAATTCGACAAACTGCATAATAAATTCGATGAATTTATACGTTTATTTCTTTATTGCAATTACCGATATTTCGATATTTACATTCATGGGCAAGGCGCCAACCTGTATAGTTTCTCGTGCAGGATATGGCTCACTGAAATAAGAACCATAAATCGCATTCACCTTTGCATAATCCTGCATATCTTTTAAAAAGATGCTGCTCTTTACAACGTTATTAAAATCAACTCCCGCTTCTTTAAGAATTGTTTTTATGTTTTCCATTACCTGTTTGGTTTCTGCTTCAATATTATCCATAACCATATTCGCCAGTTGCAATAGTTTTTGCAAACTGTGCAGATACAAATACAAAATTGCCATGTAATAATTGCCTGGCTAAAAGGACCTATAAGTTTTGGTGCGTTGGAAGTTTTTATTTGTGTTTTCATGTATGTAATTTTTTATTTATTAAAATCTGATTTTTTTAAATCTGCCTTTAAATGATTTTGAAAATCTGCTGCATGTGTTGCCATGTTTAATTCGTAATGAAACTTATCGTCATTAACTGTAAATATTCTTTGCGATTTTGTAGCTTTTGGATCCTGTAAAATAGAATTGCTGTTAAAAGTAAAACTGTTATTTACTGTTTCAGCCAACTCATAAGTTTCCATTCGTCCGCCAACCTGTACACTGTGTAAAACAATTTTGTCTTCTTTTAAAATAATAAAACCTGTATCCCAAAAAACGGTATGCCCGTTTTTATCTGTATTGTTTTTATACCATGTTTTTTGCCTGAAGAATATTGCATCTTTAAATTCATCCGGAATAAATTCCAGTTGTTCTGTGTAAGCGGTATCATCAATGGTGGGAAATTTTGCAAAGCCTTCTCCTGCCCATTTACCGGCAAACAGTTTTTTCATTTTTAATAATGTTTCTCTTCATGTGTACAAAATAAAATAACTTTAAGAAGAAATACTTCAATCTTAAATGAAATATGGTTGCAATGAAAGATCATTTTAAACAAACCGCAGCATCTTATTGGAGAACCAATAAGGGCAACTATTTTATGGACGCTTTTAGATGGAAAAGCGTTTACAGCAAGCGAACTTGCTATTGCTGCAGATACTTCGGCTTCTAATATCAGCATGCATCTTGCAAAACTGGTAAATGCAGATTTACTGAAAGCAGAAAATCATGGGCGTCATCGTTATTATTCATTCTCAAGAAAAGAAATTGCTTATGCTGTTGAAACATTGGCAGCACTTATACCGCAATCTTCAAAAAAAATTTCAAAGGTAGATAATATCATTTCTCCTGTACAACAATGCAGAACCTGTTATGATCATCTTGCAGGGAAAACCGGTGTTGCGATAACAGATGCTTTACTAAAGCAAAAAATAATTACGCAAAGTGATAATAGTTTTGAACTTACTGCAAAAGGAAAAAAATGGTTTCTTGCAATGGATATTGATGCAGATGAATTACAACAACAACGCCGTTCTTTTTTACGCCCTTGTCTTGACTGGAGTGAACGCCGCTATCACATGGCCGGTTCTTTGCAGCAGCGCTGCTCGATAAAATGTTATCGCAGGATTGGATAAGAAGAATTAAAAATTCAAGAGCAATAGTTATTACTGCAAAAGGGCAAAAGAATTTATATGAGAAATTGAAAAGTTGTGGCTTGAAGGGAAAAAGTCAATCTGTTTAAATAAATTATTCAATAGTTGCTCCCTGCAATTTTTTTTTTTTTACCCCGAACGGAATAATAAATGCTAAAAGCAGGACCTATTAAAAAATAAACGAACCCGGCAGAGCCGGCTCTTTCGGCAGGCAAAAGAAAAGCTGCAAAAACACAAAGCACACCCACAGATATCAGTATCATTTGTGCCCACATTCTTGTTTTAGTGTCGAATAATTCCTTTTCCGTTAATTCCAGTTCTTCCTTTTTTTTGCAGGCATGCAGGTACATAAAAAAGAAAAGAATATAAATAATAATATATCCACCGCTGTAGATGTACATAAGCAACGGTACCTGCGATTTTTCAATTTCTACCGAAGTAGAAAAACTATTGAACATCAGCGAAAACAAAAATTTAAGCGGGTACACATAAAACAATACGATGAACATAAGGCAGCCATTCAAAAAAATAATTGTTATATCGTCCAGTGCAAAGCGGCGAAAAAACATATTTTGTTCGTACCATATCAGCATAAGAAATAAAAAGCTGATGCCGAAAGCAAAAAAACCTTTCATAGTTGCCAGCAATTCTTCAAAGGTTTTTGGTACTTCCAGCGAAACAATTAACAATGTAACGGCAAACGCAAACACTGCATCACTAAAAGCTTCTATACGTTTTACTTCGTGGCCACGCAGGCGAAACTCTTTGTTCCTGTTTTGAATTTTATTAGTTATGGCTTTTCTCATCATGGCAACACAAGATAATTATTTGCAGAAAAGGATTTTTGAAAAATTATTCCGTCGCTTCTTTATACAACAATGGGCAATCAATGTATTTTTATAAAAAATGAAGTTTATAATCAACCGAAAAAATGAAAATAACCAAAACCGAAATTTATAAATACAGTATTCCTATGGTGCCTTTTACTATTGCTACCGGCACCATGCATTATGCGCAAAATATTTTTATACGAATTCACACAGATACAGGCATTACCGGTGTTGGTGAATGTTCAGCTTTTCCAATGATTACCGGAGAAACACAGGCAACGTGTTTTGAAATGGCAAAAGATTTTGCTTCACTTTGGAAAAATAAAAATGCTTTAGAAATTGAAGAACGAATGAATGAACTGTATGCTTTTGCCGCTTACAACAACACAGCTAAAAGCGCATTTGATATGGCTTTGCATGACATTGCTGCACAAAATGCAAATCTTCCTTTGTATAAATTTTTAGGTGGAGATAAAATAAAAAAATTAGAAACTGATTTAACAGTCGGCATTAATCCGCCGCAACAAATGGCAGAACAGGCAAAAGAATTTATTGAACGCGGTGTGCATATTCTTAAAATAAAATTGGGCAAAAATGCAAAAGAAGATGTGCAAAGAATCGAACTGATAAGTAAAGCGATTGGTGAAAAAATTAGATTAAGAGTTGATGCTAACCAGGGATGGGATTATGATGATGCCATATATGCTTTAACCGAGTTAGGAAAATTTAATATTGAATTTTGTGAACAACCTATGCGCAAACATGATGATTCATTCCTGCCGCAATTAAAAAAGATTTCTCCTATAAAAATTATGGCAGATGAAAGTGTGTTTGATCATTATGATGCGGAGCGATTGATTAAAGATGATGCCTGCGATTACATCAATATAAAATTTGCAAAAAGTGGTGGCATTTTAGAAGCGAAGAAAATAAATGCGGTTTGCCAAGAAAAAAATATTCCTTGTATGATGGGCGGCATGCTCGAAAGTCGTGTGGCTTTAACTGCATTTGCACATTTTGCAACTGCTTTTGATAATGTAAAGTTTTATGATATGGATACCTGCATGCTCGGTCATAAAATTGATCCTGTTACCGGCGGCGTAACGTATAATAATTTCTTTGTTGAACTTCCCAACAGCATTGGCATTGGTGCTGATGTGGATGAAGAATTTTTGCAGGGATTAGAAAAGGTGGTTGTTTAAAATGGCTTGACGTATGTGTAAACCGATAAATACTTTACCTAACCAAAAAAGGCTGTTATTAAAACAGCCCTTTTAGTTGTGCCTTATTTATAATTACCGTCCGCCGTTATTTCTGTTCATCATCCGCCGCATCATTTCTGCTTCGTGGTCATGAATTGTTTTTATTTGGTCGTCAGTTAATCCAGCGCCCTTATATCTCACATCCATTTCATCTCTCAGAGTTTTCATCTTTGCCTGTTTATCTTCCGCACTTGCAGATTGGTCCATAAAAATTTCACGCATCTGCGGCCTGTATTGCGTACGAACTGCCATTACCGAATCTGTCATGGCATCAGAAAGCTTTACAGAATCTTTTAAATATGATTTCCATGCTTCCTGCATTCGCTGTCCGTTTTGCGCAAATGACCTTGTTGCAGCAAGGGATAAAACAATTGCTAAGAATAAAATGATTTTCTTCATGATATATTTTTTGGTAGGATGAACAAATTATATGCGGCTAATTGTTAAAGGCAAAATTCTTCGACGAAACCAAAGAGGAAAGCGATTTGTGCACATCATCATTGAAAATATAAACTTAAAATCCTAAACTATAAATCAAAACCTTTGCTGCTTAACTTCGCTGTATGATGCAATTTCAACGCAGAGATTTATCAAACGAACAGCTAATTGACTTTTATAAAAAGCTTTTGTTGCCGCGTATGATTGAAGAAAAAATGCTGGTGCTTTTACGACAGGGAAAAATTTCAAAATGGTTTAGCGGCATCGGCCAGGAAGCAATTGCAGTTGGTGCAACATTGGCTTTACAGGAAGATGAATGGGTGATGCCCATGCACAGGAATCTTGGCGTATTTACAACGCGCAGTATGCCATTGCATAAATTATTTATGCAATGGCAGGGCAGTTATGAAGGTTACAGTAAAGGCAGGGAACGCAGTTTTCATTTCGGCACTAAAGCGCATCACATCTGCGGAATGATTTCACATCTTGGTCCGCAAATGGCTATTGCAGATGGTACTGCCCTGGCACATAAATTAAAAAGAGAAAATAAAGTTTCATTAGCATTTACGGGTGAAGGGGGAACAAGTGAAGGCGATTTTCATGAAGCGTTGAATGTTGCTGCTGTTTGGAATTTACCAGTTATTTTTTTAATTGAAAATAATGGTTACGGTTTAAGTACACCGGTGCGTGAACAATATCGTTGCGAAAGATTAACCGACCGTGCCAAAGGTTATGGTATGGAAGGCGTGCAGATTGATGGCAATAACATTTTAGAAGTATATGATACAATAAAAGGTGTGCGTGATTATTGCATCAATAATCAAAAACCTTATTTAATTGAATGCATGACTTTCAGAATGCGCGGACATGAAGAGGCAAGCGGTATTAAATATATTCCGCCTGAGCTGTTTGAAGAATGGAAAGAAAAAGACCCGGTTCTAAATTTTGAAAACTTTTTGCTGGATGAAGAAGTACTGACAAATGAAACGGTTGAATCAATAAAAGAAGAAATAAAAAATTATATTGATGAAGAACTTGCTGTTGGTTTTGCAGCACCGGCTCTGAAAATTAATACAGAAGATGAACTGAAGGATGTTTATGCAGAAAAATCTACGGCCAGCCGTCAACCGTCAACAGTAGAAATAGTTGATAATTCTAAACCTGCATCTGGCAACCGGCAACCGGCAACAGAAAAACGTTTTATCAACGCCATAAGCGATGGTTTAAAACAAAGCATGGAACAACATCCTAACTTAATTTTAATGGGGCAGGATATTGCAGAATATGGTGGTGCATTCAAAATCACCGAAGGCTTTGTAAATATGTTTGGCAAAGAGCGGGTGCGTAATACACCCATTTGCGAAAGCGCAATCGTTGGTGCAGCACTGGGTTTAAGCATGGAAGGTTTTAAAGTAATGATGGAAATGCAGTTCGCAGATTTTGCGAGTGTTGGTTTTAACCAGATCATAAATAATCTAGCCAAGATCTATTACAGATGGAACCAAAACGCAGATGTTGTGATAAGAATGCCGACAGGTGCCGGCGTTGGTGCAGGACCATTTCATTCGCAAAGCAACGAAGCATGGTTTGTGCATACACCGGGCTTAAAAGTTGTTTATCCCTCAACGCCCATTGACGCCAAGGGCTTACTGATTGCTGCGTTAAATGATCCAAATCCTGTTTTATATTTTGAACACAAAGCTTTATACAGAAGTATCAGCGGCGATGTGCCCGAGGAATATTATGAAATTGAAATAGGCAAAGCAAAGATTGTTGATTACGGCGAAGACATCAGCATTATAACTTATGGCGCAGGTGTGCATTGGGCAACGGAATATGCAAATGCTCATCAGGATGTTTCAGTTGACATTTTAGATTTAAGAACACTCTTGCCCTTAGATTACGATGCAATCAGGTCAAGTGTTGAACGCACCGGCAAAATTTTGGTTTTGCATGAAGACACATTAACCGGAGGCATTGGCGGAGAAGTTTCTGCATGGATAAACGAACATTGTTATGAACTGCTGGATGCGCCCGTTATTCGTTGCGCGTCTTTAGATACCCCTATTCCTTTCAACACAGAATTAGAAAAAAACTTTTTGGCAAAAGCAAGATTAGATGAAAGTGTGAAGAGGTTGATGGAGTATTAAAATGTTTTGCTATAGATTTTCAATAAACGCTCACACGTCATTCTCGCGAAGGCGGGGATCTGCTGTTTTATTTTTAAATTGATTAAAATAGTTAGCACCTTAAAATTTAAAAGCAGATGCTCAATCAAGTTGGGCATGACGTGTGAGACGTTGCGTTTATTTATACTTATTTTAATGTAAGAACAATTAACGCTTTTCGAGCGTCTTTCCCGCGCAGGCGGGAATCCGCTATCTGTATTTTAAATTGATTAAATATAGTTAGCACCTTAAAATTTAAAAGCAGATGCCCAATCAAGTTGGGCATGACGTGTGAGTGGTTGTATTTATTCATACCTTATCTTAATGTAAGAACTAATAACACTCTTCGAGCGGTCCTTCCCATACGCATCATCTTAAGCTCTAAATCGTAAACTTAATTCCTTGCGCCAAAGGCAACTGGCTGCTGTAATTAATGGTATTTGTTTGACGGCGCATATATGTCTTCCATGCATCGCTCCCGCTTTCCCTACCACCGCCTGTTTCTTTTTCACCACCAAATGCACCGCCTATTTCTGCACCGCTGGTACCAATGTTTACATTAGCAATACCGCAATCACTTCCTTCGGACGAAAGAAACAATTCCATCTCACGCATGTCATTCGTAAAAATAGAAGACGATAATCCCTGCGGCACACCATTCTGTTTTGCAATCGCTTCATTAATGGTGGAATATTTCATTACATATAATATAGGTGCGAAAGTTTCTGTTTGCACAATTTCTAAATCATTATCGGCTTCAACAATACAAGGCTTCACATAACAACCACTTTCATAATTTTTGCCGTCGAGCTTACCTCCTTCAACAATAATTTTTGCACCCTGCTCTTTTGCTTTTTCAATCGCTTTTAAATAATCGTCCACGGCTTTTGTATCAATCAAAGGGCCAACATGGTTTGCCGAATCCAACGGATCACCGATCTTTAATTGCGCATAAGCAGATTTCAAGATGTCAACTACTTTATCATAAATATTTTCATGAATGATAAGCCTGCGCGTGGTAGTACATCTTTGTCCCGCTGTTCCTACTGCTCCGAAGACTGCGCCGGTTAATACCATGTTCAAATCAGCATTTTCCGTAATGATTATGGCATTGTTTCCGCCCAGTTCAAGAATAGATTTTCCAAAACGTTCTGCCGTAGCTGCAGCAACTATTTTTCCAACCCTCGTAGAACCGGTAAAAGATATCAGCGGAATGCGTTCATCGGCATTCATTAAATCGCCGCAGGCATTACCCGTAACAAGATTGCTTACACCTTCCGGTACGTCATTCTTTGCAAAAACTTCTGCCGCTATCTGTTGACAGGCAACAGCACATAAAGGAACTTTTGAAGAAGGTTTCCAAACACAAACATCACCACAAACCCAGGCAATCGCTGCATTCCAGCTCCATACTGCCACAGGAAAATTAAAAGCGGAAATGATACCTACCACTCCCAGCGGATGCCATTGCTCGTACATGCGGTGACCCGGCCGTTCGCTGTGCATCGATAAACCGTATAACTGCCTGCTTAAGCCAACGGCAAAATCGCAAATGTCAATCATCTCCTGTACTTCGCCCCAGCCTTCCTGTAAACTCTTGCCCATTTCATAACTCACCAGTTTACCCAGTGGTTCTTTGTATTTGCGTAACGCTTCTCCAAACTGCCGTACAATTTCGCCGCGCTTGGGCGCGGGCCATTTACGCCATTCAAAGAAAGCTTTTTCTGCTGTTTGCAAAACCGTATCATAATCTTCTTTTGTTGTAGCCCGAACGCTGCCCACCAGTTTACCATCAACAGGCGAGTAAGATTTTATGATTTCTCCTTTGCCGGTTAGTGACTTTGAGCCGGTAGATGTTCCGGCGTTGTCTGCTTCCAGATTAAGCTGTTGTAAGAATTCCATATGGGCGGCAAAAGTACGCAGATGTGTACATGATTCCGCTTTTGGAAAAGTTATAATAACGCCGTACCGCGGCAACTATTTATTGCCAGCAGCAAATCTTATTGGGCTCTTTTTAAACGTTCGTGAACTCCTAACGCAACTAAAAAACCCTAATATTTATATCCTGCCAATTATGGTATACCGGTCAACAGTTGCGTTAAACGTTGCCTCGGTTTAAATGTGGCGATTCGATAAATCGTAGCAGCTTCCTGATTTCCGTAATTATAGCTCTACTTCCCGATCATTCTGCATCTCCGCATTTTCCGTTCAAAGAGAATTACCTAATGAATAAATCAAATTATTTCTTCTGGAATTAACCGACCATTTTAAATCATATTGCCATAAATAATACTTTGTAATAACTGTTGAGCTTAAAAAATGAATATCTAGTCTAACAAATTATAAATCAATATATTAATATATATTACTTAAATTTAACAGCATTAAAACGGCCGCTTATCCTTATGTAAAACATTCATGTAATTAATTGGGCAGGAATATAAACTTTATTATAAGTAGAAATGAATAAAAGCTTCAAGATTATAAGCTTATTATATTTTAAAGATAGCTATTTATATTAGCCTAATGCTTTTAGACACTTAAACATGCGGTGCTAAATTTAATATCCATATAAAAAATTATATATGATAGGCGATGTTTTTTTAATTTTCAAACGAAAAACTTCCAGACTTTTTGGATGTTTAGATGTAACCACGGCTTGGCAAGCGGGTTGAAATTTTTGCAAAAACCAAGTTTCATTTCGGCATAAAAAAAGCCGCGGGCAGGCGGCTTAACTTTGTAAACTAATCTCTAATTATGCATGTAAAATTGTCACCTTCGTGGAAACGGATTGAAGGTTAGTTGTTTTAAAAGTTAACTTGTAAATGAAATAAAACCACTCCATCGTGACGCCAGGCAGAAATCCAGCACTCCTAAAATTCGTTTGAAGAATTATGCAGTCGTCCCAAAATCACTCTTGTGATGCTGAAACTGTAACATGTCTGGTATTTCCAATTAGATATGTTTACTTTTTAGAAACCTCAATTTACTTCACGCCTGCTGGGATATAAGCAATCCGGGAATTGCTAGCGTTATACGAATTTAAAACAGGAAATGATTTAATGACGTAATATAATTTATACGTGTTTGTAAGCAAAAAGGCTGTTAGATTAATACCGACCTTGTAAAAATGGGATTTCGCTCTTGCGCCAATAAGCAATTATATCTTTAATGAACTCTTTTAAATCACTAAAACTTGAAGGTTTTATAAAGAAGCCGTGGGAAGATAAATCATATGCTTTTTTAATTTGGTTTTCTGTTGCTGAGCCCGACCAAAAAATAAAAGGAATGCTTCTGCTTTTCGAAAAATCGTGTTGGAGAATTTTTTCCCTCAGCTCAAAACCATCCATCGGCGAAAGATTTATGTCGCTAATGATAAGAAAGGGTATTTCTTCACCGGAGTGTAAATAATCAAGCAACTGCTTTCCTTCAGAAAATGAAAGCAGAGGATATGAAAGCTTTAATTCTTTCCAAACTTCCTTCATCAGGTCGTGTTCATCGGGATCATCGTCTACAATAATAACAGGCGCAAACTTGATCATAATTTTCAAAAAGTTTTCTTTGAGTTACAACTTAACATACTTGTACCGTTCAACTTAAAAACGGTAAAAACTGAGATAATAACTCCCCATTAATCATTCAGGGTACTTCGAAATTGCTGAACGGCTTCGGTGATTCTTTTATCAACATTGCCATTCCGGTCGCCAAATTCATTTACATCATCGTTGGCCCATCTGAATGTTTTCCGGTTGCCATTTGCTAACGTCAGTTCAAAATCATATTTATTATTCGTCACCTTTTTAACGATTACACGGGTATCATCAGAAAGGGTAAAACGAATGGATCCTTCATTCGCCATACACTTTATGCCACAAATACCGACCCAATAAAATTATTGTTATGTATTAATAAAGAGGGGTTCTGTTCTGTTGAAGAAAGTAAACTGTATTGCAATACAGCGACTATTTCTGTCAAACATATGTGTCAACTGAATTCTTATTTGCGCCACTAAAAAAATAAAAAAATTATTTTAGTATTCAGCTAAATGATTAGAAATTATTACCACCGCCTGCAACTCTTGTAATAATTGTTTCAGTGCTTTAATTTCAAGCCGCAGTTCTTTTGTTTTCTCAAACGGCTCGTCGTCTTTTAAAGCGGCGGTATACAAATCCTGTTTTAGTTTAAGCTTTGCTTCGGCATCTGCAATCCGCCTATATAGCTTATCTACGAGCAGTGCATTACTTTGTGTTTTCATACCGTGTAATTAGATAAATGTGTAAAAAAAACGCGAGATATAAAGCGCTAACGAGCGTTAGGTTTGATAAAAGTACAAACTTTACAGTAAAAAAGTTTCTGTAAATGAGTTTTACGATAATGCCTGCTATGAATAATTAGCTAGAGAGTCGAAATAACTGCGAATTAAGTGCATACACCGAGTATAAATTCGGCTTCTTCCTGCATGGTTTGTTCAAGGTTTAATCCTTCAGGCTGGCTTACATGTGCCTGTTCAGAAAAAATGAATTGTAGTTTGTCGCATATACGCTGGAGCGTTTCGCTATCTGTGTAAGATTTGAGAATGTCTGTGTTCCAGGCGCCATCTTCATAAGTTATAAAAAACTTTTTCCAGCTCTGCTGTTCGTCCACATACATAATAAGCATGATTGAATCGCTTACCTGTTTAAAATCATAAATTAAATAAACCTGTTTGGTAGTGCCGCTGCCCGGCAACTTTAAAACTATACTCATAGTTGATGATACTTAAGTAAAGGAAAATACAAGTATATACATTTATCTATTGCGCAGGACTGTAAAGATAAGTTTTACGCCCACAAGCGGCATTATTTATTTGATAAAATTTTTTTACTGAAACGCGCTATTATTCAACAATTATTGCAAGAAAAAGTTCGAGGTACAACTGTTTATCGTTCGAAGTGTACGTAAACTCGTTTAGGATCATGGCGAACGTCTAACATTCACGTAAAGAGAAGCTTTAAGCCTTCTTTACGTAGACCAGGCATAATGGCAACATTCCTGTGGTACATTCACAGGGGATTTCCCAAGCCATTACATGCTCGCTGATTACAGTGAATCAAGTAAAACTAAAAAGATTATTAGAATTGAATTTAGGCAACACTTAATTTAGTAAATTCTGCACCATTAAACATGCGGCATAAATTAAAATCATGCGATTTCTTCCATTGTTCAATGTTTGCCTCAGAAACTATGCGCCAGAAATTTTTTGATTTAAGTTCATTAAAATCCGGTGTATCGAATAAAAATACCGAGAATGGAATTACGTGTTTTAAAACTAATGCGGACTAAGGAATTGGATTTAATATCTGAGGAAAGAAATTTCTCAATCTGTTCGTTCGTCATAAAAAAAATTTTTGCAAATGTACGCTTTTATCAGTTGCAAAAGGGCATTAAGTTTACTGTTACCAATGCTTTATTTATTTATCGTGTAATATATTGAAGGTTATCTACAATTTCTTCCAGCAATTGTATATTATTAAAACAATTACACTGTCATCTCCGCTGAAGCAATTTCATGGCTAACAATTTGCCCTGTAACGTCATTAAGCTCCCTGCAGAAATGTATCCAATTGCTGTTCGAGGACGTCTATATTTGATTGCTGAAAAAACTTACTGTACATACATGTTAGATTTACACAGCCATTGACCATGATTCCGACAATGTGTGGGCCACTGTTACAGAGCTGACGCCTGGATATCAGGCTTGCTCTTTTTTTACATTTAAAGCATTTAAGCCTTTTGGGCCATGTTCCACCATAAAACTTACTTTATCTTTTTCTTTTATAAGCTCTGAAAGCTGGTTTGCATGTACAAAAACACTTTCCTGCGTTTTTAAATCTTTAATAAATCCATAACCTTTCGCATCATTAAAAAAAGTTACAATCCCCTGTCTTATGGGATCTTCTTCTTCATGAACAGGAACGCCTGTATTCATATCTTCCTGTTTAAACACTTTCTTTTTCTTTGGATCTGGCGGCATTGAAGAAAGGTTTCCGTTCTCATCAACATAAGCCATCATTTCATCAAGCGATTTTCCCTTTTTGCATATTAGCTTTTCGTTCTTCCATTTTTTGCTGCTTATCCTGCCTGTGTTTTAAACGTTGTTTTTCCTTTTCTTTTTTTCCGAATGTTTCTTTTGATTTAGCCATATATATTATTTATGTTATAAAAAATTTTGCGTGTTTTGCATTACGTTAAAGTTAAACGCATTACATTAAATTTGCAAAATATTTAAGCGAGCGGTTTTCATCTTTAAAATGAAAATAAAAATCAGCCAGGTAATTCTGCAACTCGTGCAGGTATTGCATTTTGGCCCGCGTACGGAAAATTCTTAAGCCATAATAAAAAGCCATCAGGCTTTACATGAATATTTATTCCCTGCCCATACCATGTAGTATTTCTTCTTCATTGGAAAAAGACAAACTCCGCTAAGAGAGAAGTTGTAAGCGGAATGCCGGAAATTTCAGTATTTGAACAATATGTATTTTCGGGAAAAGTTTCCAATAACTAGCTTATCATCTTCAACTTTAAGTACTGTAACTTTTGTACCGGATGCATTAAATAATATCTGGTTTCCTGGCCTGATATCCAACAGTTCTCTGTCATTATTCCATTTACTAATAGTCGCAATTGCTTGAACTAAGTTTTATTATGCATTAGTGTAAATTAAAAAGAGAGCTACAATTACTCTCTTTATTATAAGATTATTTCCAGAAGTTATTATTCTTTTTAAAACCCGATTTTTTCTTTTGGTCTTGCAACATTAACGCTGATAGACCTGCCGTCAACAACAGAGCCATTTAAATTTTTTATTGCAGTTTCTGCTTCCGCATCATTTGGCATTTCAACAAAACCAAACCCCCTGCTTCTATTGGTTTCTCGGTCTGTAATTACTTTTGCTGAAGTTACTTCTCCATAAGTTGTAAAAAATCCTTTTAAATCTTCATCCCCAACCTGGAAACTCAGATTTGATACATAAATGTTCATTTGTTTTTATTAATATTTAAAAATTATTTGAGGAAGGACAATGTAAAAAAAGAGAAGTTATGTGCAGATTTACTGTAGCAAAAATTCGTTTCAATTACTGATTGTAATAACTCAAACTGAAACGCGAAGGTACGTTATTAAGTTGTAACAAGCGTTTTATAATTTGTACAGGCGTTAGCAACTTTATTGATGGCAGGCAGCCGATTTTAAAATTGTTTTGGATGCAGCACAAGATAATAGTAAACAATTGCTGCAATACCCAATTAAGCAAATATTGCGGCAGGTATCCACCATCTTTCTTCACGAACAATATTCTTCTTGTATGTTTAAAGCGGTTTGCATTTCATCAGAAGTTTTTTCCTCCTCACCTACCTTAATTATGTGCGTGGCATTTTTGCGGATAACTCTTTCTGCAGTAAGGGCGGGATAATATTCAGGCATTATTTCAGGCTGAAAATTAATTACATTGGTTGTTTGTTTTTTTAATTCGCCGATGCCGTTTAAAACAATGGGTTTATCGTCTTGTATGTTTGTTTGCAACTGCGCTGTAAAATCTGTAAACCTCCGAACAGCCTGCACTTCATCTGTACTTAATTCCCGCGCAAGAAAATTGTAAAAAAATTTTTCTGCAGGCAACTTTTCGTTACTAAATTTTATTTCTGTTTTTGGTGGCAAGATAATTCTGTTGGCAATATCAATTTGTGCAGGAACAATTTCAACGTAAAATTTCCAATACCCGGTAATGCAAGATGATGATTGAGTGCTAAAAATTTTCTTACGGCGTTGTACATCATTTCATTTTTATTTGCCCGAACGAATATACAACTCCAACCAGCATATTAAAACCAAGCACAGGGTATTGTTTCCATCTTTCATATTTATTGTTAAATACATTATTAAACTGCAGCCATGCTTTCCATTGCGGCAAGAAAGAAAACTCTGCACCTGCATTTAAATCAAAAGCAGGATCAAGTTTACCGGTTTGTATAGCTTTGGTTCTGATAACGTGTGCCGTCCCAAAAAAATACGTCGGCTTTTAATAATAGATCTTTTATAGCCTGGTAACGCAATGCGCCATTTATTTCAATCGGCAATAAACCGTATGCTTTTTCATTCACGCTTAAACCGCTGTATTGATTAAAGCTTGCACCAGCCAATAAAGAAAATTGTTCACCCGCTGTATAACCAAGTTCGCCATGAATGCGGATATCATTTAAAGAAGGTTCATACACAACCTGGAAAGATCTGCCGGTTATTGTATCATTTACAAACAAAGGCTGGTTATTAATTTTTAAAAAAGAAACTCTTGCATTGTATGTAACATGATCCCCGGCACTGCCTTTAAACCCTGCATATTGTTCTTTTACCAAAGCATTATTTAAAACAGTTGGCTGCTGAATCCAGGGATTAAAATTGGCAAGCGATTCATACGTTGTTTTGTTATAATAACCAATCCATCCTCCCTGTAAAATAAATTTCTCTTCGTTAATTTTTGCATCGAGTGTAAAGTTGGGCAACAGGTTAAATGTGCTGTTATCCCACGATGGTGTAAAGCCGCCAATAATTTTTATATTCGGTGTTTTAAAAGCTAAAGAAGGCGTTACATAATAAATCGTATTATCAATGCTCTACGCCCGGCGTACTGTAACTGCTTACACTTCCGGTTAAGGCAACATTAAAATCGAGAATGCTTGTAATTGATTTTGTAACAGGCAAATCAAATGCAAACGTATTTTCCTTGCCTGAATGATTGTCTGTAAATAAATCAAGTGAAACAGAAGGATTATAATTAATACCAAAACTGATTTTCTGTTTTATTACGCAAACCAACCTTGCCGCCAAAACTTGTAAATGTTTGTTTCAAATCGTCTTTGGTGAATTGCAAAGTATCGGGCTGATAACCGTATTCATATTGCGTGCTGTTATCAAGATATACATTGGCCGTCCATTCATTTTTATTATCACGCGAAGCAAAAATACCAATGCCTTCCAAATGCATTTTACTATAATCCTGGAAAGGCAATGAGCCATTTGAACGTGTATATTTTCCATTCACATTTAAAACAGAAGTTACACCATCGCCAAATGATAAACCTGCCTGCAAATAAGGTGTTGAATAATTACCATAACCTACTTTTAAATAACTTGTATTATTCCAGTGCACAGTTGAATCTATGTTTTCTGCCATTGCTTTAAGCGCCGCAGATTTATAACCGAAAGAAAGATTTTGTACCGGAATATTATATTCTAATGAAGGCCGCACAGAATCAGGCAAAGGCGTTGCAGCATTGAAATTAATTTTTGAAGTTTGTTTTAAAGCAGGCGCAAACTCGGAAGTTATTACAACTGTTCTTGGCGGCACCACTGTATCAGAAGAATTTTTTTCCTGCTGATTTTCTGTTTGATTCTGCTTTTGCTTTTTGCTTTGCCTGCGTTGCGCAAAAGAAAACTGTGCTATAAAAATTAAAGTGATGAATAATATTACTGCTTTCATTTTTTAATTGTTTGGTTTGATTACTGCTGTACTTTACTGTTCTTGTCTTTTTCTGCAAGCACTGCATCTAATTTTTGCTGCGCTTCTTTTTTCAAATCTGCATTCGTTGCATTTTGAACCACGCTGCGCAATGTTGCTTCAGCATTAAAATAATCCTGCTCTTTTAAATAAACATCACCCAATAAAATATATGATTTTGTAATCCAGTAATCATAACTGCCCGCTTTATTTATTGCATCAAAGCCGGCTTTTTCTGCATCCGGTAATTTATTCTGAAGAAATAAAATTTCTGCAATGCGATAACGCGCCTCTGCTGAATATTCGCTTTTGCCTGTACTTACCACATGCTTTATAAGCATCACTTGCTTCATCCAGTTGATTGTTGTTTTGATAATTTCTTGCGATGATAAGATTCGCCATTGCTTTATCATCTGAAGCAATTCCTTTTTGCTGTAATAAATCCTGCGCATTGGCTAACGCACTATCAAACTCATTTAATTTATATTGACAACGTAACAAGCCGCGTTCACTTTCCAGTTTATTTTCAGGCGTGGTTGCAATAGATTTTAATTGCGTAAAATATTGTTCTGCCTGTTTATAATCCTTCAATTCAAAATAAGAAATACGTGCAGCCTGCAACACACTTGTTTCAGCATAACTGTTTGGCGCTTTTAATGCTACATTATTATAATAGGTAAGTGCATGCTGAAAATCTTTTCTTGTATTATAAATATCAGCCGCATAATAATTTGCTTCAACAGCATATTTGTCCATCAGGAAATTTTGAAAGATAATTTGTGAAGCCCTGCAATGCATTATCGTAAGAACGATTGTTATAAGCTGATTGCGCTGTTATAAAAGTTAAAGAATCCTGTTCTGAAAAACTTACCGGCTTTCCGGCTTTTTGCATGAAAGCAACAAAATCATCCGGCTTATTCATATCAATAAAAATATCACGCACATATTCTACTGCTTCATCACTTTCCGGTGCATTTGGATAAGTTGTAATCAAGTTTTTGAAAACTGTTCAGCGCATTCTGATTATCTTTTAAATTATAATAACTCACACCAAGTTTTAAATAAGCCTGCGGTTTAAATGCATTATTTTTTCCTGCAATAATTACATTTAATGGTTTAATAGCAGCATCATATTGTTCGCTTGCCAGGTATGTATTTGCCACTTCCATGTTTGCATCTGCAACCAGCGGCGAAGAAGGATAACGGTTTTGTATAGATTGAAGCAAAGATACTTTTTGTGCATACTGACTATTTGCGCCGGCAATAACTGCTTTCTGATACAACGCATAATCGGCAGAAGGCAACTGATCATTAATAACTGTTTCATACATCTGCAATGCTTTGCTGTAATTTTTTTTCATGAAGTAACAATCCGCTTCGCGTAAATAAGCATCTGTTTGCAAAGGCTGCGAATTATTGTTGATTGAAGTAGTAACTGTCTGTAAAACTTTTCAGCGCATCATCATAATCTTCCTGTCTTAAATAACAATAACCCAATGTATAATTTGCATGCAAAGCGCTTACTTCTCCATATGTTGAAGGCGTTTTTAAATATTCCCGCAAATAATAAACACCTGAATCAAATGTGTTATTTCTATAAGCGATTTCACCTTTCCAAAAGTTTGCATAAGGAATATATTGTTCGTTATATTCAACAGTAAAAATCCTGTTCAGTAAATCATCTGCCTGCGATAACTGCTGATCGTTTATCAACTCAACTGCACGTCCATATAAAATTTTCGGGTATGCTTTTTTTACAATATCACTTTGCGATTGTAATGTTTGAATAAGATTTAGCGCATCTTCATAATTATTGGTATTGGATAAAACATTTACCAATAATTCTTTTGCTTCGGTGTTATATTCAGAATTTGGATATGCAGAAATAAAACCTCTTAATTCAGTAAGCGCAACATCAGTATAACCTAATTCAACAGAAAGCTTTGCATAATTAAATTTTGAAACTTCTTTCTGCTGCGGGTCTGAACTGTTTAATGAACAAAATAAAAATGCATTTCTTGCGCCGGTTTATTGCCAAGCTTTAAATAAGAATCGCCCAATAAATACATGCTGTTTTGTGCAATTGTATCCTGCTTGCCGCCTAATTCTTTAAAACCCTGCGCTGCCTGTTTATATTGTTCCGCATCATAATAAGCAATAAGATAATTCATACAAATCTTCGCGGCTTACTTTTTTTGTACTGCTTACATATTTTTCCAAATAAGGCAAAGCTTTTTTGTAGTTGCCTTTTTCAAAATAAATATGGCCAACAAATTCACGCAACTGCAAATCATAATACTGGTTATTGCTTTGCAAAGTTTCTTTCCGCATATTCTAATGCCTTATCTTTTTCCCCACGGTAATAATAAATCTCAGCAATATAATATGGAATGATGGGCTGATATTTTTGCTGTTGTTCTATTGTTTGAAAAGAATGTTAATGCCTGCGCATAATTTTTGTCTGAAAAAGCAATGTAGCCATAATAATAATTTGCATCGTAATAATTCGGATCGGTTTGTATTTGCGCAATTGATTGAAACAAAGGCTTTGCATCATTAAATCGTTGCATAGTAAAATAAGCATACGCTTCATGAAATTTCATCGTTGCAATTTCTGTCATTACTTAAGTTGGCAATATTCGCTCTTTCATAATTATCCAGCGCATCAGCAAAATCTTCATGTTTATAATAATATTCACCAAACTGGTAACACATCATTTCAATGCGCGGCGCATTATGTTCAAGACTTATAAAATCATTGGCCGCAGCAACGGCAGTAACATCATTTAACTGCAGCCTGCAAACAATAGAATAATATTTTGCTTCGGTTTGTACGCTGATGGGAATATTGCTTTGCCGTGCATTATCTAAATATAATTTTTCAAATAAAGGATAAGCAAGGCTGAATTTTTGTTGCTGGTATAATTCTTTTGCAGATTTAAAATCAGCATCCGGATCATTATAAACTTTTGTGGATTGCGCGTAAGAAAAATGTAACAGGAAATAAAAGCAAAGTAAAGTTGTTAACTTTTTGTACTGCATAACTTGCCTCAACGATTGTGATTTATCAAATATTTTAAATGCTTTCTTAAATTAAAGCAAAACCGCATAAAGGTAATCAGCTACATTAGTCAAATTAATACAAAGTTTGAATTGTGGAATAACGGTTGAAAAAATTATTTTTGCCCACATGCCGCTGAAACTGATCATAAAAATTTAAGTTTACTACGCAGTGTTCAAAAATTTTATGATTAAAGGTTACATGCGGCTAAAACAAAATAAAAATTTAACTGATGAAAATTCTTTCAACAAAATATGGTGCAGGCGCATTTAATTTTTCTATGTTGTTTTTACGTGTTGTTTTTGGCTTGCTGATGATTATTAAACATGGCTATGATAAGATGATGAAATTCTCAACTTTGCAATACCCATTTTATAATTTTCTTGGGCTTGGTACAAAAATATCTTTAGTACTCGCCATTTTTGCGGAAGTGCTTTGTGCATTATTTATTGTATTGGTTTATTTACAAGACTTGCAACGATACCTTTAATTATTACAATGCTTGTCGCCATTTTTGGTTTTAATGCAGGCAAGCCGCTGGTTGAATCAGAAGCTTGCATTGTTATATTTCGGCGCATTTGTTACGCTTTTATTTTGCGGACCCGGCAGAATTAGTATTGATGGAATGATTAATAAGTGAATTGCACTTTTTTAACTGGCAGTGCAAAATTTTGCAAACCTTCTGCCAACTTTTAATAAGGGCGCGAGCCGCGGTGCCGCTTTATTCAATTCAAACAAAAAAAATTTGCCCTTTTCTTTAATAATCTTACCATTCTACAGAGAGTTTTGCCTTTGCGGGAATCACGAATAACTATGCTACATTAAAATTATTCAGCCGCTAACTCCATTATCGTTTCAAAAATTTCTTCAGCATTGGGCTTACTGAAATAATCGCCATCGCTGCCATATGCCGGGCGGTGCGCTTTTGCTGTAATTGTTCGCGGTGCAGCATCAAGCCATTTATAACCTTGTTGTTCTTCCATTACTTTATTATACATGTAAGCAGCAGCGCCGCCGGGCACATCTTCATCAATAAAAACAATTTGGCTTGTTTTTTTAAGTGATTCTAAAACTAAATGATTTACATCAAACGGCAATAATGTTTGAACATCTATTACTTCGCAACTAATGCCTTCCCGTTCTAATCTTGTAACCGCATCCATAATAATGCGCAGTGTAGAACCATAAGAAACAATCGTTACATCATTGCCTTGCTTTAAAATTTCAGGAACACCCATCGGCACTGTAAATTCATCTATGTTAGCCGGCATTTTTTCTTTTAAACGATACCCGTTCAAAGATTCAATCACTAATCCCGGATCGTTGCTTTGCAATAAAGTATTGTACATGCCCGCAGCCTGTACCATATTACGCGGAACGCAAACATACATGCCGCGCAGTGCATTTATAATCATTCCCATTGGTGAACCGCTGTGCCAAATGCCTTCGAGCCGGTGGCCACGTGTACGCACAATAAGCGGGCAATGCTGAAGTCCGTTGGTTCTGTATTGCAACGTTGAAACATCATCTGTTAACGGTTCCAAACCATACACGAGATAGTCGAGATATTGAATTTCTGCAATAGGTTTTAGTCCACGTAACGCAAGGCCAATGCCCTGCCCTATTATGGTTGATTCACGAATACCTGTATCAAATATGCGGGTACTGCCATGTTTTTGCTGCAGCCCTGCAAATGCCTGGTTTACGTCGCCAATCAATCCAACATCTTCACCAAACGCAACCAATCTTTCATCTTTTGAAAATGCTTTATCAAAATATTTATTCAAAATTTCGTAGCCGTTATAAACGGGAGCATCTTCATAAAAAACCGGTTTTATTTCTGCAACATGCATTGCGCTTTTTGCGCCGTTGTTATACAGCTTTGAATTATACTTTGCATCATTTAATTGCTTCAATTCATTATAATAACCGGCAAGCACTTCGCTACCGGAAAAACTTTTTGTCACCTGCACAGCCACAGATAAAGCCTTCATAATATCTCTGCGCAAAGGTTCCGTTTCGGTCTGCAGGTTTTTTGTTATTGACTGAAGCCTGTTATATACATCAAGATCATTTACGTCAACCGCGTTAATTAATTCCAGTGCTTTTGACGCCTGCTGTTTAACAGGCTCTACATAGTCTTTCCATGCCTGGTTACGACTTTGCACAATTTTTTTCTTGGCAGCATTTTCTAATTCCATTAATTCTTCGCTGGTTGCAATACTGTTTTCAATTATCCATTCACGCATTTTTTTTACGCAGTCCCATTCACGCTCCCATTGTAACCGTTCAGGCGATTTATATCTTTCATGACTGCCTGATGTTGAATGGCCCTGTGGTTGCGTTAATTCTTCAACATGAAACAGCGCCGGCACATGTGTGTTTCTTACCTTTTGTAATCCGCTTTCAAATACTTCACACATACCTGCATAGTCCCAGCCTTTTACATTATAAATATCAATGCCATTCGTATCAGGTTTTTTTTGAAACCCTTTTAAAGCAACAGATATAGAACCTTTTGTTGTTTGAAGTTCTTTTGAAACAGAAATGCCGTATCCATCATCCCAAATAAAAACGGCAAGCGGAATTTGTAAAACTCCGGCAGCATTTATTGTTTCCCAAAATTGCCCTTCAGATGTTGCTGCATCGCCAATGGTGCAAATACATATTTCATTTCCGTTATCAGAAAGATGTGCAAGCGGTTTAAGTACGTTGCTGTTGCGAAATAATTTTGAAGCCAGCGCAAGCCCAACACTTCTTGGCATTTGCGATGCGGTTGGCGCCATATCCGCGGCAATGTTTTTTTGCTTTGCAAGACTCAGCCAATCTCCGGTTTCATCAGCGTTAGGCGGTAACAAAATGACTAACCATTTGCCTGCCGGAACTAAACGGCTCATGCTTAGAATCAGGATCGGCATATAACTGTGCAAAAAATTGCTGTGCAGTTGCTATCCCTGAAGCAAACAATAAAGTTTGATCTCTGTAATAACCCGAACGGAAATCTCCCGGTTGAAAAAATTTTGCAAGTGCCACCTGTGCTACCTCTTTTCCATCCCCAAAAATGCCAAACTTGGCTTTTCCCGTCAGCACTTCTTTTCTGCCGATTAAACTTACTTCGCGGCTTTCCATTACCAAACGATAATCGTTTAGCACTTCACCGCGGAAATCTTCATACGAAAGCATTTCGTTTGTTATTTCTGAAGAAGTAGCAAGGTTATCCATGCGGCAAATTTAAGTATAAGCGCCAAATGGCAATTGCGCAATTATGCACTGTTATTTTTCTGATTTTTGCGGTATCGATAAAGAATCTTTTCTTTTTGGAGGCTCAAAATATATATCCCCTGTTCCGCCAAAAAATTTATCAAAATCTTTTGTATAAGAAATACTGATGCCTTGTTTAGTAACACGCCCAATAGTTGCACTGCCATATGTTGCACTCAAACTACTGTGGTTAAAAACAATTGCACGTAATTTTTTATCTTTTGAAAGAACGATTTGTATAGATATATCAGGCAACCATTGAAAGTTATTTGATGTTGCTGCTGCAGCGCCGCTTACACCAAAATCAAGATCGCCGCCGAATGTTATAATAAGATTATTATTAAGCAAACTCTTGTTCAGTTTTAACTCTACCGATTGCCGGTCTAACGTGCTGCCGGATGTTTGGTTAAGACTATAACTGCTGTATGTTTTTGTGCCGATATCAAACTGCAGGCTTTTATCGCCGGTAAGTTTAAACAGAAAATCAGAAACAATCCTGTTTACTTCGCTGGCAATTTTTTGCGAGATGGTATTTATACCTGCAGATTGCACGAATGTTGAACTGCCCGCAATTTCCCCATAAGGCGAGAATGAGTCAAAAACAATAAGCCATGTAACCTGCTTCAGCATTTCATTTTCATCGCTGGTAATTTTTGCAAGCAGGCGGTTAAAGTTATCGTCGTTACGAATTGCGCTTCCCTGCGGAAAATCGAGTCTGAAATGTATATCCGGCTTACTTAATTTACCCGTAAGATCTGCGAGCACATATACATCTCCCCGATAGCCCTGCACGGCACCATTAAGCGTAAATGGTGTTGAACTAACCAAATCTCCCAATGAAACATTTTTTGCAGTATACCGCGCCGTAATTTTTATAGATGCATCAAATGGATCGCCGCTCCATTCAATGTAACTGTTTTGATCGGCTAATAATTCGAATGGCTTTTTTACGAGCGATTGAAAATTGAAATTATAATTTCCCTGCTCTATGTTGTAGCGCCCGTTCATGGTAACATCGCCTTTTGCAGGAATTTTTATCAGCAATCTTCCATTCCCGGTTGCCTCAATAATATCCCCGGTAAGCTCATCAAGTATTACGGAAACAACGGCTTTGTTGTTTGCAGTAAGATCAAGATTTATGTTGAGGTTTGTTGTATTTGCCAGTACATCCGGCACTACCTGTGTGCCATATTGCTTAAAGAAAATATAGTCTGCATCTGCACTTTTTTTACTGTTATCCGTTGGAATGTAAATGTGCGAAGTTTCTACAGCTTCGCCTGTAATATTCATGTGCAGATCCTCTTCCGGGCCTTTTAAACTTAAGGTTGCTTTACCAATTACATCGCCGTAGAAATGATCATTATCTTTTGCTTTTGTATCAAACAACAATAATTTATTTGTTGACATGTCGAGGTCAAACTTATTGTTCTTAAAAGCAGTTTCGTACATCGTTCCTTTTACGTTACCCGTATTACCGAATTTATCTTTTATAACAAAACTTCCGAAGTTTATAGCATCTTCCGTTAGCACAAAATCGGCCGAAGGAATGGTATAGCGCACTTTTGTAAATTTTACCGTAAGTGCCCCGCTATCAAGATGTGCTTTGCCCGTGAGATACATGTTTTTTAAATCACCATGAATAGCAAGATTACCTGTTGCGAGCCCTGTAATATCATCAAACAAAGTACTGAGAAATGAATTTAGAATTCCAATTTTTGCGTGATCAAGCCGAATGTTTGTTTGCAAAGGATTTTGTGTTGAATCTTTGGTATTATAAGTGCCATCTGCATTCATCACAAAATTTTCGTTGTCTGCTTTTACGTTGTATGTAAGTCTGCCATTATCACCATTATATTTCGCGGCAACATCTACTACGCCAATCGAATCATTATTCAACCTGAATTGCGTAAGCTTCAAACCTGCATCTGCATGAAAATTCGTGTAAATATTCCTCAGATAAATATCGCCATTTGCAATGCCTTCCATCAGCGGCCTTACTACAACCAATGGCATAATATCACCAAAATCAACATCTTTTAGACGCACTGCAAGCGTATTTGATGCGCTGTCATCATTTACACTTTCAATAGAAATTTCCTGGAAGCCCTGTGTAAATTTCATATTCTTGGCAGATGCTGAATGTTTGGCAATTACCACTTCACCCTGGTTTTCGAGATTCCACTTTTTATCATTCAGCACAAAGCTTGAGGGATGAAAATTTATTTTCAAACCATCCGTCATTGTACGCACATCAGCATCTAACCGGGCATCGTTTAAAGTTGCGTTGGCACGTGTTGATATTTTTATATGCGAAAGGTCGTTTGAAGATTGCACAGAAATCTTCGTGTCAGGAAAATACATGCTGTCGCTCACATAAATTCTTCCGATGTTACCCTCAAGCAGTAAACTGTCGCTATTGCCGATGCCCGTAAACCTTGCTTCGGCAATCGAATCTTTTTTATATCTGGCGGCGGGAATACTTACCTCAAGGTTAAACTTATTTCCATTAAGCGTACTTATTTTCCCTGAAAGAAAAGCGTCATTAAAGCCTGATAAATTAGAATCGATAAGTTGGGCATATCGTTCAAAATTTCCCGTAGAAATGCTGGCAACAAAATTCTGATTGCTTAATTCAATTTTTGGCGGATTGATATACGAAGGGTAATAATGATTTAAAAACGATTGAAAGCTTTGCGGCAACTGCAGAATTTTATACTGCCCTTCAACAGACACAACAAATTCATTGCTTTCAAGTGTTAACTTTTTATTATTGGTTACAGAGTCTAGCGATGTACTTAAAGTGAGTGAATCAAAATCGAGCCGCTGACTATTGTGTATAACACTGGCATTAAGAATTTTTGCATAACCTAAAAAATCGTCTATGTTATGGCCGCGAAAATCAAGGTCAAACAAGCCTGTAACGGCAACACTATCTTTTGAAAACTTCAGCGCTTTTAAATTGGCCGTTACCAAATCGCCCAACACATTAAACGAAGGCGCATCGCCATTTAAATCAACTATAATATTACTCGTAAAAATAAAATTGGGATCGGCTGATTTAAAATCGCCGGTAAAATTTTTCTGTTTTATTTCGCCATTAAACGTAAGGTTTGTGTAAGTGTAATCTTTAAACGTTAAAGAATTAAATTTCCCGTTTAATTTGGTTGAGATTTTATCAAGCTCAAAACTCCTGCCTTCAATATCTCCTTTAAAACTTACGTTACCTAAATCAGGTGCTATTAAAAATTTACCAAGATTAAATTGCTGCGTTTCTACAATGCCTTTGTATGTTGGTTGCGCATTGGAAGGAAAAGAAAGCACAAGATCTGCAGAGATGCCGCCCAATGCGCTTGCTAAAACGCCTTTCGCATTTACGTTATGAAATGTTCCCCTGATATTTCCTATAAAATGCACATTCCCCAATGCAGCCAAATCCGGAGATTTTATGTTTGAAATTTTTGGGTATATAAACGCAATTTCACGACTGTTTGTTTGAAGATTTGCCTGCTTTAAAGTGATATTTGTTTTATTCGCATCCGGCAATCCTCTTACAGCCAAATCGCCTGAAACAAATGTATTGCTGCTGCTGCGCAGGAAAAGATTTTTTATTCTGAAATCTGAAACCGTACCAAAAAACTGCCGTTTACCAAGAATTTTTCATTCCATTTATCCAGTCCCGGCGCGAAGTAAGCAACATCATTGGTAGAAACAGAACTGTTATGTAAAACAGCGTTCATAACAATATTGGTATTATAGTTAAGCATGTCAGTATTTAAATCTTTATACTGCATGGCATAATAATTATTTACCGTGCTGTTGTTTGTTTTAAGCAGCAGTTTTGAAAACTCCATTATTTGCGGCGTTAACTTAAATGCTGTTTGTAACTTTTTTACTTTAAGCCCGCTTCTCTCACTTGCAGTTAAATTAATGTCTGCCTTTATTGTGTCTTGTACAAAACTGAAATTGTTTACAGTACCACTAATCTTTGACACTTCGATATGCTTGCCGTCAAAAATGTTTTTACGCGGCATTTCACCTTTTGTGCCGGTTGCAAAACGGCAGTCTTTAAGCTTAAGAGAAGCAATTTTAAAGATGAGATGCGACGGGTTAAAATACAGGCCTGAATCTTTATGCGTTTGTTTTGTTGCAGGTTTTTTGCCGGTAAATTTTTCAATGGTATAATATGTTTTATCAATATCAATGGAATTGATAAGGATTAAATTTTGGGTGATATCAATATTATCAGCATCTAATAACAAACTGCCTGTTTTTAAAATAGTATGTTGCCCGTACCAGCCATCATATTTATTGTACACAACATTTTTTAAATCGATCTTTTGTATTTTAAGTACAATGTTTTTGCTGTGTTTTTTTGATTTCTGGGGTTTTGTAAAATGATCAATCAGGAACTGGTAATTCCAAACAGAATCGGTACGCTGCTGGTTAATAACCGCATTTTCAAGACCTATATATTTTAGTTCAATATTTTGTTTCAGAAAAAACCAGTCTGTAATACGCAGTTTTAAGGAACCCGCTCTTAAAAGTGTGTCTTTATGCTGATCAAGAATGAATGTATTATTCAAATCCATTTTATCAAATAAAGACAAACCAACACGGCCAATTTTTACTGTTGTATTAAGATCTTCAGATAATCTTGTTGCAACTTTGTCTGCAATATAATTTTGAACAGGGCTGGTTTGTACAAGCAGCCAAACCAACAGAATAAGCGCCACCACGCCAATAAAAAAACGAAGAAATATCCTTGGCCAGACCAGCAGAAATATTATCAGCAGGCAAAGTATAGTAAAAAGAAGTGCGTTTGGCCAGGCCAGCATCCACGCTCCCACGCCCAATATTAAACCAACAAATATTTTTAGAATTGTTTTTACCAAACCAACTTGTTATATGGGTAAAGATAGACTGAAGATTGCGATTTTAATTTATACACAGGCGCTGATTTATAACTTCAAAAATAGGCGCGTGTATATAAATGATAAGTTATAATCTGAAAAATATTTTGTTTTTGTACAGAAAATAACAAAGGCTCCATTCAAGGGCAAAAATGCAAAGCGAAGAAATAATTGCTTTTGGAATATCAGCCACATTTATTACCTGCATAAGACCGCCTGCTATTGCCGTTATATAGCCATTAAACCAGCGCGAGCCAACAATTTCGAAAAACAAATAAATAAATAAAGAGTTCATTCCAATCACAATAAAAAAATTGAGATATTTTTTATGGTTGCGCAGATCAATCCACCAATAACAAAAAGACAATCCAAACAAACACCATCCAAGCGAAGCCAATGTAAAAGAAGATGTGGCTATTCGTTTTATAATCGGTGTTATATGCGTTGCGTTTAAAAGGTAGCCGCTTAGCAAACAAATTAAACCCCAGAATAACAGCGCCCTGATTTTGTTTTTCCGGTTGCTTAAAAATAACTTTCCGGCTAAAACGCCCGCTATTGTATGCACAGCCGTTGGAATACAATTAATAGCCACCCATCCGTCCCTGTTTATTTTATTCATTAAAATCAGGTCAATATAGTTTCCAAAATTGTGCTGGTTTGTAAACGGCTGATTAAAGTTTGGAACGTTTGTAAAACGATATAAAACTTCAGTCAGCAATAAAAGAAAAATGCAAAAAATTATTTGCGCAGTTGTGCTCCATTCAAAAATTAAAAATGCCACCAGTGTTGTAAAAGATAATTGTGTAAGTACGTCCCACAATTCAAAAGACAAACCGCCGGGCCGCACCGCGTAGTCGAGCACACCCCAGAAAAAAAGCCAGCCGCATCTTTTTAAAACCTTTTTAAACGAACGGTTCCAGGTATAACCATTTTGTTTTTGTTTGCGCAGTGAATATGCCATTGATACACCTGCCATAAACATAAACCCCGGTTGAATGAGATCCCAAAAATGCAAGCCATTCCACGGATGATGAAAAAACTGCTGCATGAAGCCGTGAAATATTCCATTTGATGCATCAGAAAGATGTTCATACAATCCTGTGCTTTCCAGAGCAAGCAATACCATTATAAAACCGCGCATAAAATCAAGCGATAATAATCTTTGAGAAAGTTGCGGACGAAAAGCTACCGGCTCCATAAGCGTGGTTTTATCCGCTACAAAATAATTTTTTTTGATTTATCCCGGTTATTTAATTAATAACAAATCAAAAACCGTTGTTTTAATCCGGAAGATGTTTATATAAAATTATTTTTCTTAAGATATATTTGCAGCCTTAATAAGAAACCAATGTAAATAAACCTTAACCTGCCGCACCGTAGAAATCAAAATTACATTTAACCCGAAATTTAACTAACACCATGCGAATAAAAAAGCATACTCTCTTCGCCTTTATAAAACCCTGCTTATACTTTGTTATAATTATTTTTATTTTTTTTGATGTTTCTGCCTGTCACAAAACGGACCTGTTACCGCAACCTCCTAAAAACCCAACTGATACAAATCCACCCGTATTTAAAGGCTCTCACTTAAATGTGATTTTTATTCTGGCAGATGATATAGGCTATGAGATTCCTACATATACCGGGGGGCAATCTTATTCAACACCCAACCTTGATTTTTTGGCTGCAAATGGTACGCAGTTCTCGCAATGCTATGGCAGCCCTTTATGTTCACCATCAAGATTTATGCTATCTACCGGTGAATATAATTTTAGAAATTATACTGTTTGGGGAACCATGAATCGTTCCCAGCGCACCTTTGCGAATATTTTTAAATCAGCCGGCTACAATACATGTGTTGCAGGAAAATGGCAATTTGATGGAGGCGATAGTTCGATTAAAGCATTTGGGTATGATAAATATATGGTGAATAACCCATTTAACGTAAACGGCCAGAATGAAGACGAAGACAGGTTTTATAAAAATCCGAAAGTATACACCAATGGCAAATATTTGCCGGATAACGAAACAAATGGCAAATACGGACAGGATATGTTTAAGGATTATGTGTTTAACTTCATAGACAGCAATGCTAAGAAAACACCGTTCTTTGTTTATTGGGCAATGGATCTTTGCCATACACCTTTTTCTCCTACACCTGATGATCCAGAGTATGCAACATGGAATTCTTCTAAACCACCCGAATATGCAGATACCCTTTTTTTCCCCTCTATGGTGAAATATATGGATAAGCAAATCGGGCAATTATTAAGTAAACTAAGCGCTGATAATATACAAGACAGCACACTAGTATTGTTTACAGGAGACAATGGAACAACCAGCGTTATTTATAGTAAATATAAAGGACAAGACCTGCCGGGTGGCAAGTCGAAGACGTTAGACATAGGTACACATCTGCCGCTGCTTGCTTATTGCCCGGGAACAGTACCTGCGGGAAGAACAGATACAACGCTTGTAAGCTTTGTTGATTTTATGGCAACGTTTGCGGATATAGCAAACGTTTCTATTCCTGTTTCTTATGGAAAAAATGATGGGTTAAGTTTTGCGCCGCAGTTAAAGGGAGAACAATACAACGTACGTGATTGGGTGTTTAATCACTATCCCGGCGCCGGTAAATTTGAAGGTGACCCAAAACATTTACGAAGGTGGATGCAGAATGCTTCTTACAAGCAATATGATACAATGCAAAATTCAAAAAGTGGGAAGTTTTATAATTTAATAACCGATCCTTTTGAGCAACATCCGCTTGGGCCTAACCAACTCAATGCTGAAGAAAAGGCAATCAGCGAATATTTTTTTTCAAATATGGTCCGCTTGCATTAATGCTTATGTTATACTAAAATTATTTTCTCAGTTTAAAAATTGTTTTACATTCGCAGCATAAATGATAAAATCAGTTTTAAATATCAATTGGTGGTGGCAAACATTCTCGTGTCGGGGATTGTAATGGCATTGCCTTATAACAATATTGAGCCTCGACAAGTGTGTCGGGGCTTTTTTAATTTTTATAATGATGAAAAAAATAAGGATAGAAACAAAATACAAAAAAATGCTTTCAGATGTTTACACACCTGTGGGCATTTACTTACGTTTAAGAGATCGTTTCAGAGATACTATTCTGCTTGAAAGTGCCGAAAGTGCTTCGCCGGAAAACAGTTTTTCATTTATCGGCATCAATGCAATTGCCGGAATGGAAATAAGAAACTTCGAACTCATCGAATTTAAATATCCTAACCATAATCCCGAAAAAAAAGAGATTGGTGTTAATACAAGTGTGCCTGAGTTGCTATGGAATTTTATGCAACAGTTTGAAGTGAATGAGGTTGATGATGCCAACGTAAAAATTGCGCAGGGTTTATTTGGTTATAGCACGTATGATGCCGTTCAGTTTTTCGAAACGATAAAATTAAAATCATCGAAAAAACCAGAAAAACATTATGAAAATTTAAGTACTTCAAAGGTCTCCTCTGCCGGGGAAGATTTAGAGGGGGCTGAAATTCCCTTAATGCGTTACAGGCTGTATCAGTACATAATTGCAATTAATCATTTTAAAGATGAAATGTATTTGTGTGAAAATATTATACATGATTTAAACAGTGAGCTCGAATTAATAGAATCACTTATCACCAGCAAGAATGTGCCTGCATATCCATTTAAAATAAAATCTGCTGAAAGCGCAAACATGCCTGATGATGATTATATAAAAATGGTTGAAAAAGGAATAGGCAGTTGCTTACCGCGGCGATGTTTTTCAAATTGTTTTAAGCAGAAGATACAACCAAAAATTTACGGGTGATGAATTTAATGTGTATCGTGCTTTGCGCAGCGTAAATCCATCACCTTATCTGTTTTATTTTGATTACGGCGATTATAAATTAATGGGTTCAAGTCCGGAATCACAATTAATAATCAAAAACGGAAAGGCGATTGTTCATCCAATTGCCGGAACATTTAAACGCACGGGCAATGAAGAAAAAGACAAGCAGCTTACAGAAGAATTATTAAAAGATGCAAAGGAAAATGCGGAACATACCATGCTCGTAGATCTTGCAAGAAATGATTTAAGCAGGTGTTGTGATGATGTGGCTGTTCATTACTTCAGGCAGGTGCATCTTTATTCCCATGTTATACATCTTGTAAGCGAAGTGTGCGGAAACATCCGGCCAAATGCGAACCCTTTTGCATTGCTTGCACTTACTTTTCCGCAGGGCACATTAAGTGGTGCGCCTAAGTTTAAAGCCATGCAATTGATTGATGAATACGAGCCCACCATACGCGGTTACTATGCCGGCTGCATTGGTTTTATGGGTTTTGACGGAAGCTGTAACCAGGCAATTATGATACGTACTTTTTTAAGCAAAAATAATACGTTGCACTACCAGGCAGGTGCAGGCATAGTTGCAGCTTCACAACCTGAAAGTGAATTACAGGAAGTAAATAATAAACTGGGCGCATTAAAAAAAGCAATTGAAATAGCAGGAACGTTATGAAAATATTAGTATTCGATAATTACGATTCATTTACCTACAATCTTGTTCATTTGGTTGAAAAAATTACCAATGAACAGGTTGATGTTTTTCGAAATGATCAGATTGCATTGGAAGATGTAAAAAAATATGATAAGATAATTTTATCACCCGGCCCGGGTTTGCCTGTAGAGGCAGGTTTATTATTGCCATTAATAAAAGAATATGCTTCAACAAAATCAATACTTGGTGTTTGTTTGGGCCACCAGGCAATCGGTGAGGTGTTTGGTGGAAAGCTTGAAAATCTTTCAACAGTATATCATGGTGTGGCAACAGAGATGAAAACGGTAAACGGTAAGCAGTTAACTGTAAACAGCAAATTATTTGATGGCTTAAACACTCCGTTTTTAGCCGGTCGTTATCATTCATGGATTATAAGTAAAGAAAATTTTCCTGATGAGTTAGAAATTACCGCGGAAGATCACAATGGTTTTATCATGGCATTACAGCATAAAACTTTAGATGTACAAGGTGTGCAATTTCATCCTGAAAGTGTGTTAACACCAGGTGGCGAAATAATCATGCGGAATTGGTTGAAACAATAGACAATGAAAAAAATCTTACAATATTTATTTGAATACAAATCGCTCTCACGGGAGGAAGCAAAAGAAATATTACTTAATATTTCCAAAGGCATTTATAATGATACAGAAGTTGCGGCATTTGTTACTGTGTATTTAATGCGCAGCATTACCATTGAAGAACTGCAAGGCTTTCGTGATGCGTTACTTGAACTTTGTGTAAAAGTTGATTTAAATGGCCATAAAACTTTGGATATTGTTGGCACTGGCGGCGATGGAAAAAACACGTTCAACATTTCAACACTCGCTTGCTTCATTGCAGCAGGCACCGGCCAGAAAGTTGCAAAACATGGAAATTATGGAGCATCATCCATCAGTGGCGCATCAAATGTTATGGAACAATTAGGTTATAAGTTTAAAAACGACAGCAGCCATTTGAAAAAAGAAATTGAAGAAGCGAATATTTGTTTTATGCATGCGCCACTATTTCATCCCGCGTTAAAAACAGTTGCGCCAATTCGTAAAAATTTTGGATTGAGAACATTCTTTAATATGCTCGGCCCGCTTGTAAATCCTGCATCACCGGAATACCAGTTGATTGGCGTTTATAATTTAGAAATGGCGAGAATCTATAATTATCTTTTACAACAAACAGGAAAAGCATTTACCATTATTCATGGCCTTGATGGTTATGATGAAATATCATTAACCAACGATACAAAAGTTATTACCAATGAAGGTGAACAAATAAAAACACCGTTACAATTGGGTAAGCGTTTTGTTGAAGCAGAAAATATTTATGGCGGCAGCAGTACAGAAGAAGCAGCAGCAATATTTTTAAAAACAATTAAAGGCGAAGGCACATGGTCTCAGAATGCTGTTGTGCTTGCCAACGCAGCGATGGCATTGCAATGTACAGGAAGATATAAAAATTATGAAGATGCTTACACGGCTGCTGTTGACAGTCTTGAATCGGGCAGTGCGTATAACTGTTTACAAAAATTAATCAGCCTGCAATGAATATTCTTGAAACAATAATTGCGCAAAAGAAAAAAGAAGTTGCTGAAAAAAAAGCAAGCACAAGCATTGATGCATTGATGAAAAATGTGAGTGGCAATTTTTATTCATTAAAAGACTCGTTAAACAAGCCGGGCAATGCGGGAATTATCGCTGAGTTTAAAAGAAAATCTCCATCAAAAGGATGGATACACGAACATATAAATGTTACTGATGTTGTGCCTGCATATGAAACGCACCATGCAGCAGCAGCTTCTGTTTTAACAGATAAAAATTTCTTTGGCGGCGATTTGGAAGATTTAAAATTAGCGCGGCATCAAACAGAAATTCCTTTGTTGCGCAAAGATTTTATGATTGATGAATTTCAATTGTATGAGGCAAAAAGTTTTGGAGCTGATGTTATTCTTTTAATTGCTGCCTGCTTATCAAAACAACAGGCAAAAGCGCTTGCTGTAAAAGCAAAAGAATTACAATTGGAAGTATTACTTGAAATCCATTTAGAAAAAGAAATAGAATATATCTGTGACGAGGTTGATGTGGTTGGAATTAACAACCGCAACCTGGAAACTTTTATAACAGATATAAAAACTTCAATGCATTTAATAGAACTGTTGCCGAAAAATAAAATTGCAATTTCAGAAAGCGGTATTGATAATATTGAAACTATTTTGCAATTACGCGAACACGGTTTTAAAGGTTTTTTAATAGGCGAATATTTTATGAAACAACATAATCCTGCGATTGCTTTTGCTGATTTTATGAAACAGCTTAAAGCAAAAATGTATGAGAATTAAAGTATGCGGTTTAACCAACGTTAACCAGGTTCGCCAGCTCAGTGACATGGGGATTGAGTTTGCGGGTTTTAATTTTTACCCGCGTTCACCACGATATGTTTATAAGAACATGCCGGCAACTGCGATAAAAGCAATACGCAGCAAAATAAATAAGGTTGGCATTTTTGTAAACGAAGATCCTGATGAATTGCTGCGCACAGTTGATGAATGCGGTTTATACCTCGTGCAGTTGCACGGAGATGAATCGCCGCGGTACTGCGAAAAAATTTCAAATTATGTAGGTGTTATTAAAGTATTCAGGCTTACTGAAAATGATAATATTGAATGGAAGATGAAAGATTATTATGATGCCGCTGACATGTTTATGTTTGATGCAGAAACTACTTTATACGGCGGTGCAGGAAAAAAATTTAACTGGAAAACTTTACAGGATCTGAAGATAAATAAACCATTTTTTTTAGCTGGCGGAGTTGCACCAGGTGATGTTGAAGCACTAAAACTTTTTGAAAAACAAAATGTGGCGAAGGATCTTTTTGCAATTGATATTAACAGCAAGTTTGAATTAGCACCCGGCGTAAAAGATATTGAAATGATAAAAGCCTTTCGCAAGAAATTATCAGAACCCTATTCGCCAACTTTATTTCATGATGCACCATGATTACCATTCGCCACGCAATAGAAAATGATTTGCAGCAAACGCTTGATATTTACAACGAAATTATTGCAAACAGTACAGCCATCTTTCAATATGAACCGCAAACGATACAAATGCGTAAACAATGGTTCGCGGAAAAGCAGGAAAAGAAGTATCCCGTATTTGTTGCAGAAGAAAATAATGCAATCGTTGGCTTTAGTACGTTTGGACAATTCAGGAACTGGCAGGCCTATGAACATTGTGTTGAAAATTCCGTTTACGTAAAAGCAGACTGCCGCGGAAAAGGAACCGGCAAATTATTATTGCAGCCTTTAATTGATGCTGCAAAGCAAATGCAACTGCATACAATTATTGCCGGCATTGTTGCAGATAATGATGCGAGTCTCGCTTTGCATAAGCAATTTGGTTTTTCTGAAGTAGCACATTTTAAAGAAGTAGGTTATAAGTTTGACAGATGGCTGGATTTAAAATTTTTGCAACTGATGTTATGAATTATTAATTAAATAAAATGAAAACAAAACTGGTTGTCTTATTTTCTTTTTTATCGCTTTTTGTTTCAGCGCAAAATGATGAATCTGCTTTGGAAAAAGCTTTATATAATTTGCCTGATGTATCATTTAAAAAAGTTTCAAAACCGGAAGACAAATTTCTTAAATATGATTTATTGATTAAACAACCTATGGATCATCAGCATCCTGAAAAAAGTTTTTTTTATCAGCGCGTTCAGCTGACACATAAAGGATTTAATAATCCAACTGTAATGGAAACAGAAGGTTACTGGCTTTGGAACGGCGGCATGGGCAATGAAATTGAAAGCATATTAAACGCAAACAATCTTGATATAGAATATCGTTTTTACGGAAATTCTTTGCCCGATTCAATTGATTGGCAGTATCTCACCATTGAACAGGCAACAGCAGATTATCATAAAATAAATGAGCTCTTTAAAACCATTTATAAAAATAAATTTATCAGTACAGGAATAAGCAAAGGCGGCGAAACAGCTATTTACTATAAATATTTTTATCCTGGTGATGTATCGTTGTCCGTGCCTTATGTTGGACCATTAAATAATAGTTTAGAAGATAAAAGGATTTATTATTTCTTCGATACTATAGGTACGCCGGAATGCAGAAAAAGAATTTATGATTTTCAGGTGTTTCTCTTGCAGCATGAAAGCGAAGCAGTAGAAAAATTAAAATGGTATTCTAAAGGCGTCAATTTGCATTATACTTATATGGGCAACATTGGTAAATCATTTGAATATGCTGTGCTTGAATTTCCGTTTTCTTTCTGGCAATACAACGGAATTTGTGATATTATTCCTTCAAACAGAAATATTGATGATTACACACAAACATTACAAACTGTTACTGATATCTGGTCTTTTGCTGATGAAGGTATAAAAGCGTTTGAAGCGCATTATTACCAGGCCCAAACACAAAGCGGATATTATGGTTACAACATTGCGCCGTTTAAAAAATATCTGAAATATTTTACATCAAACCCTTCAGCAATATTTCCGCCAAAGAATGTACAATACAAACCATTTGATTCTACATTAAACATGAATGTTCAAAATTGGTTAGATGAAAAAGGCAATAATATTTTATATATCTACGGAGGTTTTGATACGTGGACGTCCGCAGGTGTAATTCCATCTGATAAAGTGAGTTCAAAAAGATATGTTATTCCGAATACTTCTCATGCAACAGCACGCATAAAAAGTATGCCTGCTGATATGCAAGCAGATTTCGTTCAAAGAATAAAAGACTTTACAGGATTGAATGCGGATGTAAGTGTATTGAAGTAACAAGATGAATAAATTAATTAGTTAAAAATGATAAACATTTCAATTCCCAATAACAAAGGCACATATAAACAACCAAATATTTTTGGTTATTACGGAAATTTTGGCGGCGCTTATATACCTGAAATGCTGCACAGAAATGTAGAAGAACTGCGCGACAATTATTTAAAAATAATGTATGATGAAACTTTTCAAAAAGAGTTTCAGCTTTTATTGCAAGATTACGCAGGCAGGCCAACACCATTATTTTTTGCAGAACGATTAAGCAACCAGTTCAACACAAAAATTTATTTAAAGCGTGAAGACCTAAATCACACGGGCGCACATAAAATAAATAATGCTATCGGCCAGGTTCTGTTAGCGCAGCGATTAGGCAAAAAAAGGATTATTGCAGAAACTGGTGCGGGCCAGCATGGCGTAGCAACGGCAACTGTATGTGCATTAAAAGGAATTGAATGCATTGTGTACATGGGCGTAAAAGATATGGAGCGACAGCAACCAAATGTTGCGCGTATGAAAATGTTGGGCGCAACAGTTATTCCCGCAACAAGTGGCAGCCAAACTTTGAAAGATGCAACAAACGAAGCAATCAGAGATTGGATAAATAATCCTAATGATACACATTATGTAATCGGTTCTGTCGTTGGGCCGCATCCTTATCCGGATATGGTAGCGCGTTTTCAAAGCGTGATAAGTGAAGAAATAAAATATCAGCTTAGAGAAAAAACAGGAACTGAGTTACCAACTTATGTGATGGCTTGTGTTGGCGGTGGCAGCAATGCAGCCGGCGGCTTTTATCATTTTTTAGATGATTTGTCTGTACAATTAATAGCAGTAGAAGCTGCGGGTTGCGGCATTAACAGCGGCATGAGTGCAGCTACCACACAACTTGGCAAACCTGGTGTATTGCACGGCAGCAAAAGTTTGGTGATGCAAACCGCAGATGGGCAGGTTACTGAACCACACAGCATTTCAGCGGGGTTGGATTACCCGGGCATTGGACCGCTGCATGCACATTTATATGAAAGCGGCCGCGCAAAATTTTTATTTGCAACAGATAAAGAAGCACTAGAGGCTGCATTTAATTTAAGTAAAATGGAAGGAATTATTCCTGCGCTGGAAAGTGCACATGCATTGGCTGCATTGAAGCAAATGCAATTTAAAAAAGATGATGTAGTAGTTGTTTGTTTAAGCGGAAGAGGTGATAAAGACATGGCGACGTACATGAAGGAAATAAATAACGGATAGAAATGAATTTTGATTTTTGACTTTTAAACTTTTGAATTTTATAATGAACAGACTCGAAGAATTATTTACAAGAAAGAATACAAATCTTTTAAACGTCTACTGCACCGCCGGATTTCCGCAACTGAACAGCACGTTGGAAGTAATGAAAGCGTTGCAGGATAATGGTGCAGACATAATAGAATTAGGAATGCCTTACAGCGATCCGCTTGCAGATGGACCCGTAATACAATCAAGCAACAACAAAGCATTGCAAAACGGAATGACGATGCAATTACTGTTTGAACAACTAAGAGATTTCAGAAAAGAAATTTATGTGCCTGTAATTTTAATGGGCAACATAAATCCTGTTTTACAATTTGGCTTTGAGAATTTTTGCAAACAAGCTGCCAGCTTACCTGTTGACGGAATTATTCTTCCCGATTTACCGCAATACGAATTTGAAAATGAATACGGTGCAATCATAAAAAGATTTGGGCTGAATTTTATTTTTCTTATAACACCGGAAACTTCAGAAGAAAGAATAAAAAAACTTGATGCACTAAGCACAGGATTTTTATATGCAGTTTCGTCTTCATCAACTACCGGTAATCAAAAAGATTTTACGGTTGTTGAAAAATATCTGCAGCGATTAAAAAATATGCAACTAAAAAATCCGTTAATGGTTGGCTTTGGCATAAAAGATAAATCTTCATTTCAGTCTGCATGTAAATATGCAAACGGTGCGGTCATAGGCACAGCATTTATTAAAGCGCTTGAAAACGCAAACGATATTCAATCATCAACAAAAGCGTTTTTAAATTCCATCATAAATTAAGCATACATTAAGTAAATCATATTTATTTTGCATAGTTCATTATTCAATCAATAAAATAATTTCATGAGGCGTTCGGTTTTTTTCCTGTTAATATTCCCTTTGTTTTTACAGGCGCAAAGCAAAAAGGCTTTTTTAATTACTGGTAAATTAAAGTCAGTTCCGGAAAATGCGCAGGTGCTTTTACTTGGCTTTAACGGCACAGATACCATTACACAAACCAATGTGGAAAAAGGAGCTTTTGTTTTAAAAGGTTCTGTTGCAAATACAGATGCGCGTATTATTCTTTTTCCAACGCTGCAGCGGCGCATGGTTTTATTTATGGGAAATGATACGGTGAATATTAATGGCACGAGTGAAAGTGATGTTACTATCAGCGGCTCGCCCAGCAACCTGGATTATGAGGAATTTATTTATGATATTAAACCGCTGAATGATTTTGTTGAATTTTACCGCAATCAAATGATGAGTGCAACTACGCAGGGTTTGCATGATTCTGCAACGATCCAACTGAACACGGCTTACAACATGTATCAAAATGCAATTGACCGTTTTATTACGCGTAAAAAAAGTTCGCCGGTAGCGGCGTTATTACTCGCCTACAGCTACGATACCGACCCTAACCGTGATATTTTATTGCTCGAAAAAAGATATAACCAGCTTGATACTTTTGCGTTGCAAAGTAAGTTTGCGCAAAATCTTGCCAACGTAATTAAAGAAGATAAAATTGGTGCAGTAGGTACGCAGAGTTTAGATTTTACACAAACTGATACAGCCGGAAAAAAAGTTTCACTTTCACAGTTTAAAGGCAAATATGTATTGGTTGATTTTTGGGCGAGCTGGTGCCGACCCTGCCGCATGGAAAATCCAAATGTTGTTGCGGCATATAATAAATACAAAGACAAAAACTTTACAGTGTTGGGTGTTTCGCTCGATGTTGAAAAAAATAATTGGCTGCAGGCAATTCATGCTGATAAGTTAACATGGACGCATGTGAGTGATTTAAAACAACAAAATGGCGCTGCAGAATTATACCACGTAAACCAAATTCCGCAGAATATTTTAATTGATCCTTCCGGAAAAATTGTTGCGAAAAATTTACGCGGCGATGCGCTTGAGCAAAAGCTGAATGAATTGTTGCGATAAAACCTGCCATATTTTAAAACCTGACAGATCTTGCGCTGACCAAAATTTTTTCGACCAGCGGATGCCGGATAGAAGTGAAAAACACGGTGAAGACTTGCGCTTAGCTTTGTGCCGGCTTTGTAACGAATAGCCGGAACTATCGCTGATGATTTACTGTAAGACGAGAGCCCAAAAAAGATTTTAATTAGTAGCCGCATCAGCATTGAGTTTTCCATAACCAAAATTTTTGTTTTTGGCCGGATATAAACTTGCTGTTGTGGTTAATCTTTGTACAATTTGTTCTCTTGTTTCGGTTGGATGTTTACTCCACACCAGCGCCGCAATACCTGCAGAAGTTGCTGTTGCCACAGATGAACCGCCAACCATTGTGGGCACATCGCCGCTTACAGCATTCGCAATCGGGTTGTCGCCATCGCCGGCCTGCTGCATTACAATTACAAAATCAATTGCAGCACCTTTATGACAATCGTAACATGCAGCCAGTGTGGATTGTTCTTTTATGCCGGTAATGGCCTGAACCTGCGGTAAGGTAGCCGGGAAAACTACACCCACAAATTTTGTAAATGCTGTGGACGTGCCACCTGCGCAAAACATAAGCTTGCCTTTGCCATAAGCGTATACAATTGCGTCTTTTATTTGTGACGATGAAGTAACGCGGCCAACACTCATGCTGGTAATTTTTACTGATGCATCATCGGCGGCATAAGTATACGCATCTGCAACACCTTTTACTTCTTTGCTTTCATCAATAATAACATCAGTGGTTGCTTTGCAAACAATTAAATCGCTGTTGTATGCTACACCGCAGGCATTACCATCAATGCCGCGTGGCGCCGCTACCGTACTGCTCATGGTGGTTCCGTGCCCGCAATCATCGTTTGCACTGGTAGCGCCGGGCAGTGTAAATATTTTTTGAATTGTGCGGGATGATGAATAACCCTGGTTAAAATCGCTGCCCATATTTTCCTGGTCGGGGCTAACACCTGTATCAATCACCATAATCTTTATGCCTGCGCCTGTAGATTTTGTCCATGCTGCAGGAATACCATGGTAAGCATAATTCCATGATTGTTTTGTGCCGGGTAAAATAGTTGTAAAGTCAATTCCTTCCTGTAAAGTATTATCACCTATATAACCACCGCAGCCGCTGCCGCCTAACGCACTTGCAGTTTCTTTTTCAGTGTTATCATATTTTTCAGGCTCGTAACCCATAGGTTCTACATAACGTATAAGCTTGCTTTGCCGTAAAAGTTTTATGGTGTTAAGGTTTTCAATTTTTGCATCAATCACCGGCAATTTATTTTCTTTCCATACTTCTATATCAGTAAATTTCATTTGCGGGTGAACCATTTTTTCTTCCCGCAGAATTAATTGCATTACCTGCACTTTTGTTGTAGCCCATTTGCTGTCGTGAATATTAATTTTTGCTAAACGCTCATCTACATTTTTTTCATCAACCGGCTTAAAGCCGATAGAAACCATGTGGTCGCTGCTGTGCATGATGGCGCTGTAGAGCATAATGTCTGATGCATCTTTCCAGTTAAACTCACCTGTATTTTTTAATGTTTGGTAAATGAAAGCATTGATTTGTTGCGTGGTTAAAACAGGTTGTGTGGAAAGCTGTGATGCTTGTTGCTGATTTGCCTGGAGCATTTCATCGTCAGCATTTTTTTTACAGGCAGAAAATAGAAAAACAAGAATCGCAAACGACAGAAGTACTTTTTTCATATAAACAGTTTTGGAAAAAGAAAATTACTGTTTATTTAATTGTGAAAAAATTATTACTGCTTAATACTTGTGTTTTTTTACATGCTTAAAAGCGTTGCTTACAACAATAGCTTTTATAAATCCGGGCGTAACACGACTTATATGATAAGAGAGCTTATTTAAAAATCCGGGTATAATGCGTGCTTTTCCCTGAAGCATTTTTTCAATGGCTTCTTTTGCTACATCTTCGGGTTGCATGATTGACCATTTAGCAAAACCTTTTAATTCTTTATTAATGGCGATTGTTTTGTGATTGCTGTCCGTTCCGCCGGGGCAAAGAACACTCACCACAATATTGTGCGGCAATAATTCAAGTCTTAACGAACGGCTGAAATAATATATATAGGCTTTCGAGGCAGAATAAACCGTTTTGCCGGGAATCGTAAAAAAACCTCCCATACTTCCCAAATTTAAAATATGCGATGGGGCGTTCGCTTTCAGTTCATCAATAAATAAGCGGGTTAACATAGTAGTAGCGCGCACATTTAACTGCAATTGCTTTTCATAAAACAACGTTTCTGTATGAGCAAAATCTCCTTTGGAACCGATGCCTACATTATTGATAAGAATATTTATGCTGAAATTATTTTCTGTTACCCATTTATACAGTTTACAAAACGAATGTTCTTCGGTTAAATCAAGACCCAAAACATGGCACGAGACCTTATGAATGTCTTCTATTTCGTTCTGCAAGCTTTGCAAATCTTTACCAGGCAACGCAACCAGCAACAAGTTCATTTTTCTTTTTGCACATTCTTTTGCCAACGCTCTGCCAATACCCGCACTCGCGCCCGTAATTAGTGTGTACATCATATTTGTTGGTGCTTTAACCAATTAACTGTTTTTTGCAAACCTTCTTCAAGCGGAATATAAGTATAGCCTAATTCCCGTTGCGCCTTTTCAGAACTTAAACTCCAGTCGTAATAATATTTTTTTATCCATGGCGGTGTAAGCAGCGGCGGCTTACCTGTAATTGTTGTATATAACTGCATTATATTTCCTGCAACCATCATTGCCCACACAGGCAGCTTTATTAGATTGATTTTTTTACCGGTGATTTTTGCAAGCAATTCAAAAAACGCGTTGTACGATGCATTTACGCCGCCCAGAATATACCGTTCGCCGCTCCGGCCGTTTTGCATTGCTAAAATATGACCGCTCACAACGTCGTCAATGTACACATAACTTCCCGTTCGCTTTCCATCACCTGGAGTAACTTTCCATTTACCTGCCATATATAATTTTATCAGTCTTGTTACCGCATTACTTTCCGAAATAATTCCGGGCCCGTAAATACGCGGTGGATTTACCATTACGATATGCATGCCATATTTGTTACAATAATCTTTGCACAATGTTTCTGCCCGCGTCTTGGTTAGTTCATATTCTGTAAAAGGCTGCCCTATTCTTTCATCATCTTCCTTTACAGGCCGTGTACCAGACGGACCTAACGTTCCGGCGGTTGATGTAAAAACAATTTTCTGCATACTATATTTTCGCGCCGCATCCAAGACATTTTTTAATCCTTCCACATTTAATTTATAATATGTTGATGGATCTTTTGACCAAACGCGTGCATATGCAGCGAGATGATAAACCTGCACACAATCTTTCATAGCTTTTTCTATTGACTCTGTGTAAGTAATATCACCTTTAAATATTTTAATGTTTGGATGCAATAAAACGGGTGTTTTTTCATTACGGCATAAAGCATGAATGATATTTCCTTCATCCGCCAGTTTTTTTGCAAGGTTATTGCCGATGTATCCTGTAGCGCCGGTAATAAATATTTTCATATGGCAGCATAATAATTAAAATATCGTTACGCGCTGAAATTAAACAATTGAATTTAAAAAATTTATAGCATAGCTTTTGAATGGTGCAAGTTTAAGCGGGTAACTTTGAAATCTTTATTTTTGCGCTTTTTAAGAACGGATTAATGAAGAAAATAGAATTAGAAATAGTGGCTTTATCACATAGTATTACTCAAACCCATTCTTATGCGGTTGTTTTGGGTGAAATAAATGGTTTACGCAGATTACCAATAGTTATTGGCGGCTTTGAAGCGCAGGCAATTGCAGTTGCACTGGAACGCATGCAGCCAAGCCGGCCATTAACACACGACCTGATGAAAAATTTTATGCATGCATTTAACGTGGAGTTAATGGAAATAATAATTAATGATCTGCAGGAAGGCATATTTTATTCAAAACTGGTTTGTGTAAATGAACATGATACCGTAGAAATCGACAGCCGGACCAGCGATGCGCTTGCACTGGCGGTAAGGTTCGGTTGCCCTATTTATACTTATGAAAATATTTTGGAAAATGCAGGTATATTAATGGAAGATGAAAGCAAACAAAAAAAATCTGAGATACCTGTGCAGGAAGCCGCAACAATTGCTTCGAGAGACCTTAGTAAGATGAGTTTGCAGGAACTGGAAAAACTATTGTCTGAAGTATTGGAACAGGAAGATTATATAAGAGCGATAGAAATAAGAGACGAAATAAAAAAACGTAAATAGTCTTTTTTGCGTTTCACATCTCACTTCATAAACATTCCGCTTGATAGTTTTTCCCAATTGCAAAATAAATTTCGGTTTAAACATTATCAGCAAACGCGGTGATGGTTATCATAATCTTGAAACAGTATTTTATCCATTGCCCTTTTACGATGTGCTTGAAATAATTCAAAGTAATAACACACAGAACGAATTATTTATTTCGGGTATAGATATAAAGGGCGAAAAAGAAAATAACCTCTGCCTGAAAGCATACGAAATTTTAAAAAAAGATTTCCCGCAATTACCTTTTATAAAAATTTATCTTCAAAAAAATATTCCGGCTGGTGCAGGCCTTGGTGGCGGCAGCGCGGATGGCGCTTTTATGCTTTTACTTTTAAATGAAAAATTTAATCTAGAACTAAACGAAGAAAAATTGCTGCAATATGCTTTGCAATTGGGCAGCGATTGTCCTTTTTTCATAATAAATAAACCATGTTTTGCACAGCAGCGCGGTGAAATCTTAGAAAAGATTGTGGTTAATTTACCAGGTTATAAAATTTTATTGGTTAACCCGCAAATTCATGCCGATACAGCCTGGGCATTTACTCAAATAAAATCATCGGCACCGGAATTATCAATCAAAGAAATAATTCAAAAGCCGGTTTTTGAATGGAGGCAGCTTTTAAAAAATGATTTTGAGCCGCCGGTTTTCGAAGCTCACCCTTCCATAAAAAAAATAAAAGAAAGCTTGTATGCAAACGGTGCAGTGTATGCGGCCATGAGCGGCAGTGGCAGTACAGTGTTTGGTATTTATAATAAATCCGATGAGATAAACACATCTGTTTTTGGAGATTACTTTATAAAACAATTGATATTATGATATCTGGTTTAGCTGCCCGGATAATTTTACCTTATTACCAAATAGATTTGTGTATTAAGTACACAATACATATTTTCGCTATCTGCTAACTCATTGCAGCACTATTATAGATTATGCAATTTTAATAATCGCATTAAAATTTTCACGTTGGCAAAAGAACAATTTAAAACGATTGAACAGCCCGCTTCTAATCAAAGCAACATAACGCATATAAACGGAAATGGAGATGAAAAAAAGGTTGGAGATGCGCCGTTGTTGTTAAATAAAAATGGCAGGAACACAGAAAAGGCTTTAAAAAATACGCCTGGAAAAATTATTGATTCTGCTTCTGAAAAAAGCAAGTCCGTTGCTTCAAAAAAACCTGCTTCAAAAAAAGCAGGTAAGACCGCCGCGAAAAAATCTGCACGCATAAAAACAACCAGGCTTATTTTCCAACTAAAGTTTGCTACTAAACCCGGAGAAAATTTATTTATAACCGCAGACCATCCTGCCTTTGGCGACAACGAATTAAACCAGGCGCTGCCGTTGCAGTATCTGAATGATGAAATGTGGGTTGTTTCAATAGATATTGATGTTGCATCCGTTCCTTCAAATGGTATTACTTATAATTACCTGCTTAAATATGCAGACGGCCAGGTTATTTATGATTGGGGCCGCGATAAAAAAATTGACAAAAGCATTTTAAGTTATGAAGAAGTTCTGATAAATGATTCATGGAATCATGCCGGCTATTTTCAGAATGTGTTTTATACAGAACCATTTCAAAATGTGTTGCTCAAAAAAAATTTTACCACATTAAAACCTAAGCAGCCTAAAAATTTCACACACATTTTTAAAATAAAAGCGCCTTTACTAAACAAAACTGAAACAGTTTGCATGTTGGGTTCAGTATTGGAAATTGGAACCTGGAATGAAAAAAAACCTGTTTTATTAAGCAGGAAACAAGGTGAAGATTTTTTTAGTGCTGCACTTGATTTATCTAAAGTTGATTTACCGCTTTATTATAAATATGGCGTTTACGATACCATTAAAAAACAATTTATAAAATTTGAAAGCGGCGCAAACCGTGTTTTATATCATGCGCATGCTGCGGCTGCAAATAAAATTACAATTGAAAACGATGGCTTTATTTCATTGCCATCAACCACATGGAAAGGCGCCGGCGTTGCAATTCCTGTATTTAGTTTGCGAAGCGAGAACAGTTGGGGCGTTGGTGAATTTGCAGATATAAAATTACTCGTGAACTGGGCGAAAAAAACAGGCTTGCAGCTTATTCAAATTTTGCCTGTTAACGACACCAGTGCTACGCATACATGGGTTGATTCGTACCCTTATGCAGCTATATCTGCTTTTGCGTTGCATCCGATGTATCTTAATCCTGAACAACTTTTAAATAAATCAGACAAACGTTTTTTGGATGATTTACAAAAAGAAAAAGAAGAACTCAACGCCAAAGACGCTGTAGATTATGAAGCCGTAAATGCATTAAAATGGAAAATTATTACGAAAGCTTATGAAGCGCAGAAAAAAGAAACTTTTTCTTCTGCAGAATACAAAACTTTCTTTCATAATAATCAACACTGGCTGGTACCATATGCTGCGTTTTGTTATTTCAGAGATGAATATAAAACTGCCGATTTTAATCAATGGCCTTTACATAAACAATACACCAAAGAAGAAGTTGTGGATTTGTTTAATGATAAATCCAGAGGCAATAAAATAGTAATACATTTTTTTGTTCAGTATCATTTACATCTTCAACTGCAGGAAGCAACTACATACGCGCATGAAAATGGGATTATCATTAAAGGTGATATTCCGATTGGCGTTTACCGTTATGGTGCCGATGCATGGCAGCAGCCGGGTTTGTATCATATGGATATGCAGTCAGGAGCGCCGCCAGATGATTTTGCAGTGAAAGGACAAAACTGGGGTTTTCCAACTTATAACTGGAAAAAAATGGAAGATGATGGCTTTGCGTGGTGGCGGAAACGCTTTGAGCAAATGAGCAATTACTTTGATGCATTTCGCATTGATCACATACTTGGCTTTTTTAGAATATGGAGTATTCCAATGGATGCGGTTGAGGGTATTATGGGGCATTTTGAACCTTGCATTCCTGTGCATATAAACGAGTTTCGTGAAAGAAATACCTGGTTCGATTTTGATCGTTATACAAAACCATTTATTACAGACCAGGTTTTGTATGATTTAGTTGGCAGTGAAGCAAGTTATTTCAAGCAAAATTATTTACAGGATATTGGTTATGGTAAATACAGTTTGCGCCAAGAATTTTCAACGCAAAAAAAAGTAGAAGAATATTTTAATGTGATTGAAGAAACAAACGATTGGAAAAAACAAAAATTATTCGACATTCTTTCTAATGTTATTTTATTTGAAGTTAAAAATTCAAATGGTCAGCAATTTCATTTTCGCTTTAATATTGAATCAACAAAATCATTTCAATACCTCGACTACAATACGCAGCAGCAGTTAAAAGATTTGTATATAGATTATTTTTTCAGAAGGCAGGATGATTTCTGGAAAAAAGAAGCTATGCAAAAATTGCCCGCATTAAAACGTGCAACCAATATGCTTGTTTGTGGTGAAGATCTCGGGCTTGTTCCGGGTTCTGTTCCTGCTGTTATGAACCAGCTTGGCTTGTTAAGCCTGGAAATTCAGCGCATGCCCAAACAAACAAACCGGGAATTTTTTCATCCGGATGATGCGCCGTATTTAAGCGTGGTTACACCTTCAACGCACGACATGAATACCATTCGTGCATGGTGGGAAGAAGACAGGAATAAAAGCCAGCGTTTTTTTAATTATGAAATGGGCCAATGGGGCAATGCACCTTTTTTCTGTGAGGCGTGGATTAGTAAAGCAATTCTTAACATGCATTTTTATTCACCGGCTATGTGGAGTATTTTTCTGTTACAGGATTTATTGGGAATAAGTAAAGAACTACGGCGTGAAAATCCGCATAAAGAGCGTATTAACGTTCCGGCAATACCAAAATATTATTGGAAGTATCGCATGCATTTAAATCTTGAAGATTTGCTTAATGCAGATAATTTTAATAGTGAATTGCAGGACGATTTGGTTGCGTGTGGCAGGGCTTTAAAAAATTAATAATACTGATTTTAGATACATATTGAAATCGTTGCAGATTTTTGCAACGATTTTTTTCATTTACAATTTAAGGCAAATATGAAATACAAGCTTTTAGGAACAACAGGCATTAAAGTTTCAGAATTATGTTTAGGGACAATGACGTTTGGTGGAAAAGGTTACTGGACTGCAATTGGCCAGTTACCCCAGCAGGCTGTTGATGAAATTATGAAACAGTCAATTGATGCCGGCATAAATTTTATTGACACAGCAAATGTTTATTCAGAAGGACTTGCAGAAGAACTTACAGGCAAAGCGATAAGAAACTTAGGTTTGAAAAGAGATGACCTTGTTATTGCAACAAAAGTGCGTGGTAAAATGGGTGAAGGCGTAAATGAAATTGGTTTATCACGAAAGCATATTATGCAACAGGTTGATGAAAGCTTAAAGCGACTGGATATTGATTACATCGACCTTTATCAAATTCATGGTTACGATGCATTAACACCTGTTGAAGAAACTATTCGCGTGATGGATGATTTGGTGAAAAGCGGCAAAGTGCGTTATATTGGCTGTAGTAATATCACTGCATGGCAATTGATGAAAGCACTTTCTTTTTCCCGATATAATAATCTCGCAAAATTTGTTTCGCTGCAGGCTTATTATACCATTGCAGGCAGAGATTTAGAGCGCGAATTAATTCCTTTATTGAATGATCAAAAAGTTGGGTTGATGGTTTGGAGCCCGTTAGCAGGGGGCTTTTTAAGCGGTAAATATTCACGCAATAAAAATCCCGAAGATGCACGCAGGATAAGTTTTGATTTTCCGCCGATTGATAAAGAAAAAGCATTTGATATTATTGATGTAATAGAGCCAATCGCGAAATCAAAAAACGTTTCTGTTGCGCAAATTGCGCTGGCATGGTTGTTACATCAACCGGCTGTAACAAGTGTAATTATTGGTGCAAAAAATACAGATCAATTAGCGCAAAATTTAAATGCAGTAAATATCGAATTAACCGATGATGAATTAAAACAACTTGACGACGCGAGTAAGTTAACAAAAGAATATCCTGCGTGGATGCTCGAACGGCAGGGTAATGACAGAAAATAAATCAATACGTATTCACATTGAAACTTCGTTATAAAAAAATAAACCTTCCGTTCGAATACCCGTTTACGATTTCGGGCGGAAGAACAAAAACACACCAGCCATCTTTAATTGTTGCGCTGCAGTTAGGAAATCTAATTGGTTATGGCGAAGCGCCTGCCATTACTTATTATAACATTACGGTTGAGCAAATGATTGCTGATATTGAGAGCAAAAAAACAATGATAGAAAAATTTGCTTTCACTACGCCTGAGCGTTACTGGCATTATTTGCATCATTTAATTCCGAATAATCCTTTTTTGGTTTGCGCGCTGGATATAGCTGCATGGGATTTGTTTGGCAAAATGAACAATAAGCCATTATATAAATTATGGAATACGCAGTGGGAAAATATTCCAATAACAGATTACACAATTGGTATTGACAGTATTGAAAAGATGGTTGAAAAAATGCAGGCGCATCCATCTTCAATTTATAAAATAAAAGTTGGAACCGGTGATGATATTGCACTGATTGAAGCATTAAGGAAAAATACAGATGCAATTTTTAGAGTTGATGCAAATGCAGGCTGGACCATAAACGAAGCACTTGAAAAAATTCCTGCCTTAAAAGATTTGGGTGTTGAACTGGTTGAGCAACCATTGGCAAAAGATAACTGGAGCGAGATGAAATTTTTATATGAGCATTCAGCACTGCCATTATTTGCTGATGAAAGTTGTGTGTTTGAAAATGATGTTATAAAATGCGTTGACTGTTTTCATGGCATTAATATAAAACTGGTAAAATGCAGCGGCATAACACCTGCATTGCGCATGATTGAAGAAGCTAAAAAACTAAATCTGAAAATTATGATGGGTTGCATGAATGAGTCTTCAATTGGTTCCGCTGCTATCGCACATTTTTTGCCTCAACTTGACTATGTAGATATGGATGGACCGTTGTTATTGAAAGAAGATGTTGCAAGCGGTTTAAGTTATGACAATGGGTTGGTTTCAGTTTCAAATGAAGCGGGACTAGGCATTCATACAGATTTACGATTTTAAATTATTTACCAACGGGCTTATCACTATATACAATATAATCCCAGGTATTTACTTCCGCATCTTCTGTTGAATTAAGGATTTTTATTTGCACAGTATGTTTTTTATTTTCTAATCCATATTTCCAGAATAATTCGTAACGGCGTGTTGTAAAATTTGTCGGCAGTTTCGCAGTTTCAATTTTTTTGCCGTCAATATAAAGCGCTGCTTCAAAATTATACCCGGCCGCATCATCTTTTAATTTTCTTGCATCACCTCTTAAAATAAAACCAGTTCCTTCAAAATCGAAACTTATGTCTTTGATGTTTTCATTTGAAAAACGAATTTGTTCTTTTGGATACATGTTTTTAAAACCCTGTTCTAATTTTACAGTTTCGGGTGACTGTAATTTAATATTTACGTTATTGCCATCGATACTGCCACCATTGCGTTTAATATTTTCCAACGCATGTTTAAAGCTTATATCGTACGTTTTATTCAGCGACATAGTTGTGTATTTGAAATCCATGTCTTCAATATCATTCAAACCCATTTTCCAGTAATCCGGAATTTTTTTATAGCCGAGCATTGTTCCTAAAATTCCGCCGACGCTTGACGGATTACAATCCGCATCTTGGCCGCATCTCGTGGTTATTTCAAGGCTTTTTGTGTAATCGCTATTTCCATACAATAAACCTAATACAACATAAGCACTGTTTATTTTCGAATCAATATCAAATGTGTTGAACACACCTTCACCACATGCAATATCTTCACTCCATTTTTTTTGTAACTCAAACCATGTTTGATGCCAGTCGTTTGGATATTGTTTATGCCATTGAATAACATCAGCAATGCATTTATAAAATTCACTCTGCTGCGGAATCGTTTTCAGTGCTTCGCTAATAATTAAATTTATGTTGTTTGAAACAAAAGCCTGTGTGTACATCGCACCAATAAAAACACCGCCGTACCAACCGTCGCCATAATTCATAATGTGGCCAATCTTATCGCTTATAGCAGATGCAGCATTTGGCATTCCCGGGCTCATCAATCCTGCAAAATCACTTTCAATCTGGTAATCTATATCATCTGCATGCGGGTTATTCATCCAGTACCCGCTTTGCGGTGCTTTTATTCCGTTTAAGATATTATACCGCGCTGCCTGGTTTGCATGCCACAGCATATAACCTGCTTGCGCAAACGCATTGGCAAAAGAATCAACGGGCGTATCAAAACCGTCGCGTTCAAGCACATCAACAAAAGTTAAGTCCATATATAAATCATCATACAATCCTGCATTATTAACCATATTATTTTTTAGTAATCCATCTTTCCAAACAAGCGGCTGATAGTTCTGTATAAAACTTCCGTTGAAGCGAAATTCGTATGGCCCACCAAACGTAACACCAATCGTTTGCCCGGCCCATCCACCCATAATTTTATCTTTCAATGTTTCTTTTGTTATGGTAAAATTTTTTTGTGCAGAAACATTGATAGTAGTTGCAAGCAACAAAAAGCAGGCAATAAAATTTTTCATGTGTTAAAAGTAATTATTGAAATATAACTTTTGAATAAAGCTTAAGAGAAATATTCGCACACATGAATAAAAAAAGTTAAGAAGTAAAAACACCTGTAAGGTTTTGATTATTTATTCTGCAATTTCAACCAGGCCTTTTTCTTCAATGGCTTTACCAATTGCAAGGCTCAGTTTTGTTTCTTTTCGTGAATCTGTGTGTACCCAGTTAATACCTTTTTCATCTTTAACTGCCATGATATTAATATCGTTCAAAAGGGCGCTGCCGCCGGGGTTGTTTTTAAAGTGAAAATTGGAAATAATATAATGCGGTGTAGAATGGGTTAGCTGAACATCCGCCGTAAGACGAATGATAATGTTTTCTGATAACGCATAATTAAAGTCAACATCAAAAGAAATATCCTTTTTCATAAAACAGCATTTAATTCGATGATGTTTAATAAAATGATTGATGAAAGAACTGCCTAAGTAAGTCAAACCCTCTGCCAACGCTGTAAAGATTTTTTCACGATGAAAAAATTGCAGAAATGAAGCTGAAAACTGACGAAATTTCTGTCCGATCTTATTATCAGGCTGAACTTTGCGGATATAATTTCATCTAACTTCAGTACTCTTAAAAATAAGATATGTGGTGGTATCAGTTTCTTAATTATTTTTTCTTTTGTTTTCATACCGCACTTATTTTTTTCAACACGTTTGGATGGATATTTCGTAAAACACGAAAATGGAATTTAATTACGTTACTCTTAACTGCATTATCCTGGTTTGGTTTAGGTATATGGTATGGATGGGGTTATTGTGTTTGCACAGACTGGCACTGGCTTGTAAGGCAACGTCTCGGCTATCATGACAATACAAATTCATATATACAGTTTCTTGCGCAAAAATTAACCGATATAAATTTCTCTTCGCAATTGGTAGACACAGTTACCGTAGTAGTATTTTTTGCAAGTTTTGTACTAAGTATTTGGTTTAATATTAGAGATTTGCGCCGAAAGAATTTAAGCAAAAAATAAATCAATATAACGCCTTGTGCCACATTTTTAAATTCATCTAACTAAGAAAATATAGCAGCGGCGCATAAATAGATTTACATTTATGCATTCCAAATAACTTTTATTTTAAACAATTATCATGGCCAATAAATTTAAAGCAGGAGATGTAGTTAAGTTGAAAATCGGCAGTCATTCAATGACCATTAAAGGGAATGCCACTACTTCTTCGCAGCAGGTAATTACTCTAATACCCGACAAGTATGAATGCATGTGGTCTGATGGAAAGAAGATACAAACTGCGGTTTTTCGTGAGGACATTCTGCAATTGGTTTAATTGCGGTGATTATCACTTTTAAAAAACTGCCTTTGAATTTCAAGTGAATTCAAAAAAATCAACAAGCGTAAAAAGGTTATAATACAAGCTTAAGTGCTCTTATTGCAGTACCGAAGAGTACTGCAATGTTTTCAGTTATTATTTATAACCGGTATGATTTAATGCTCATAACTTTTCTTAAATTTAAATAGCTTGCCTGCCTTTCCCAAAGTTAATAAAGCATGAAACAATGAAAAGAACAATCATATTTTTTTCTGCGATTTTTTTATTCGTCGGTGTTGCCTTATCACAAAAAAATAATGGCGAGGTTGACTTGGCAAATCTGCCTGCAATCACACCTTCGCATTACCAGGCCGAGTATGATATTGACAAACCCGTTAATGCTGCGGCGTGGACAAAAGAACAGCCCGGCATACACGCGGCATTCGGTTCTGAAGACCGGCTTTATTTTAGAACAGAGGTTCCATCAACAAATAATGAAACCGAAGATTGGAATGCAACTGGCTGGAAAGGTGAAAGATTAAATACTCAAATTGTTATTTGGTCTGTTGATACATTAGAACAGGTACGTTTTAAATTAAGCGATCTAAAAAATGAAAAAGGGAAACCGTTGTCTAAAGAAAATATTCAACTGAATAAAGTTTGTTATGTGCTTGCCAATTATCCGTACGGTTCAAATGATGCAGTATGCGGCGAAACACCCTATAAAAATGGTTTTCTTATGCCAGACAGGTTTGAAGTATTCGATCGTTTTGATGTGCCCGGCAAAACAGTAAGGCCTGTTTGGGTGTCTGTGAATATTCCTCAAAGCACAGAGGCAGGAAATTACAGCGGAGACATTGAAATTATTACTAAACATCAGCAAAAGACTTTACACATAAAAATTGCAGTGCAAAACCAGTTATTGCCTAAACCACATGACTGGCACTACAGGCTTGACCTGTGGCAGAATCCCTGGGTGATTGCAAATTATTATCATGTGAAACCATGGAGCGATGAACATAAATCGTTATTGAAAAAACATTTGCAATTATATGCCGATGCAGGCGGCACTTATATAACAACATATGGTGTTCATTCGCCATGGGGCGATAATGAGTATGCTATCGAAGGCGGCATGATAGAATGGATAAAACAAAAAAATGGTTCATGGAAATTTGATTACACAATCTTCGATGAATATGTGGAGCTTGCCATGAGCCTTGGAATTGATAAAGCGATTACTATTTATACACCATTGCCATGGGGCGAAAGATTTTTTTACGTTGATGAAACAACACGCAATCATATACAGCAACAATGGCTTCCAACTTCTGATACATTTAAAACAAACTGGAACTTTTTTCTAACTGATTTAAGGGCCCATCTTGAAAAGAAAGGTTGGTTTGACAAAACGTATCTCGGCATTAATGAGAATGCGATGGAGCAAACGCTGGCCGCCATTAAAGTGATTAAAGCGCACTCAAAAGGCTGGAAGATTACGTATGCTGGTAATTGGCACAAGGAGCTTGATACTTTATTAGATGATTATTGTTTTTTGTACGGTAATGAAGCAGACACACAAGCAGTAAAAGCAAGGACAAAAAGAGGGCAAACAACAACCTATTATGTTTGTTGTAATCCTGCGAAACCAAATACATTTTTGTTTTCCCCTCCAATCGAAGGCAGATGGATAAGTTGGTATGCATCGGCACACGGCTACAGCGGTTTTCTTCGCTGGGCTTATGATGCATGGCCCGAAGATCCGATGCGTGATGCACGTTATGGTTCGTGGCCTGCGGGTGATTGCTATATGGTTTATCCGGGCGGCAACAGTTGCATTCGTTTTGAAAAAATGAGGGAAGGTATTGTTGATTACGAAAAAATAAGGATTATAAAATCGGTTGCTGAAAAATCAAACGATGTTGCAGTAAAAAATTTGTTATCTCAATTGACTACGATTCTTGAAACAATAAATGATGAAAAAACTTTCAATGAAAAGAAATTAATAGATGATGTTTCAAAAGGCAGGCAAATAATTAATACGTTAAGCGAAAAGCTTTCGCATCATTAATTAAAACATTTCGAATCATATATCAAATTTGTACACGAAGTGTTCGTTTCCGAACACTTTTACTACATCATAACTTTCAAAAATTACTATAAGCTAAAGCGTTTTAAGGTTGGCATATGCATTGAGTAATGCAGGATGTTGTCAGAACCAATAGTAATTCAAGTTACTTTTTTGGGTTGAAATAGAATACGAGATTTTAAAATAGAAAACGACTTATCATGCTTAAAAGTTATTTCAAAATTGCGTGGCGCTATTTAATGAAGAATAAAATTTTCTCCTTCATTAATGTTATCGGTTTATCAATAGGGCTTACATGCTGCATGCTTATTACATTGTATATCTTAAACGAACTCAGTTATGATAAGTATCAAAAAAACGCAGACAATATTTACCAGCTTGGCACTGAATTCATAGGTCTTGGTAATTTTAAAAAATTACCAAACACGCCGGCCGCAATGGGCGAAATGATGAAACAATCATTTCCTGAAATCAAACAAACAACAAGGTTAATCAGGCTTTTCTCTGAAGACAAAACCCTTTTTCAGTACACGCAAAAAACCGGCGGAGAACCAAAATCATTTTACGAAACAAAAGGTTACCTGGCAGATTCCACTTTCTTCAGAATTTTTACTTACAATTTTGTTGAAGGCAATGCAAAAACAGCATTAAGCAATCCAAACACAATTGTAATAAGCAATGAAATTGCACAAAAACTTTTTGGTAAAGAACCCGCACTAAACAAAGTAATTCATATAAGCAGCAGCACCAACGGAGATCATGATTTTTTAATTACCGGCGTTTTTAAACCCATTAATCAGCCTTCGCATATTGATGCAAGATTTTTTTTAGGCATCATGGGCGGCAATATTGCGGACTATATAAAATCTGCGGGAACTAACCTTGTAAATAATAATATGTATTACACATATTTTTCGTTGCAGCCCGGAACAGATCCAAAAAAACTTGAAGCCAAATTTCCGGCTTTTCTCCAACAGTATGCGGGCAAAGATTTAAAAGCATCAGGTTTTAATAAGCGGCAATTTTTGGTTCAGTTAAAAAAGATTCATTTAAGTGAAGATGTAAAACAAAATGTTACGGCAAGCGGCAGTGTAACATACTTATTCATTCTTGGTTCTATTGCATTATTTACTTTAATAATTGCCAGCATTAACTTTATGAATCTTGCTACGGCACATTCTTCAAAACGTTCGTCTGAAGTAGGCGTTCGCAAAGTATTAGGTGCAGAAAGAAAATTTTTAATTGTACAATTTCTTGGCGAATCTGTATTAATGAGCTTAATGGCATTTGTTATTGCCATTATATCTACAGAGCTTTTATTACCGGCATTTAATTCAGTAGCAGACAAAAATCTTTCATTAAACTTTTCAAACAACATTTTAGTTTTTGCAGCTTTTTTATTGCTTTCAATTTTTACAGGCTTATTTGCCGGCAGCTATCCTGCTTTCTACTTATCGTCTTTTTTGCCTATAAAAGTTTTAAAGGGAAAATTTTCTAATTCGCTGGCAGCAGTTTCGTTAAGAAAAGGCCTGGTAATTTTCCAGTTTGTTATTTCGGTTGCATTAATTATCGCTTCGGTTGTTATTGCCAATCAAATGAACTACCTGCGTTCTGCAGATTTGGGTTTTGAAAAAGACAGGCAAATTGTTGTGGCATTACGCAGCGGCAATGCAAAGAAAATTTACCCTTCATTAAAAAACGAATTATTAAAACAAACTTCTATTGCCAATGTTGGCGCGTCTGCATTCTATCCGGGCGTAACAAATTTCAGCGATATGATTTTGTACAAGGAAGGCACAAGTATGCAGGAAGGAAAAGATGTTAGAATGAATTATGTTGATACGCGTTTTTTGCAAACATTGAATATAAAACCGATTGCAGGAAGATTGTTTTCAGACGAATTCCCCGCTGACACAAACAACAGGATTATTTTAAATGAAAACGCAGTGAAAGCCATTGGTTTAAATTCTGCACAGAATGCTATTGGCAAAAAATTATATTTTGATTTTAACGACAGCACTTACAACCTGCAGGTTATTGGTGTGGTAAAAGATTTTCATTACGAAGATTTGCATTTGCCAATTACACCTTATGGTTTCCAGCTAAACAGCCAGCAACAATTTAATTATATGGTTATACATGCAAGGCCCGGAAATATTTCTTCCGTATTACATATCATTCAAAATACTTGGCATGGCCTTAATCCTACCGAACCTTTTGAATACAGTTTTTTAGATGCTGACTTTCAAAAAAATTACGAAGCAGAAAACAGGTTGTCATCAATTGTTGGATATTTTACCGCCATTGCTATTTTAATCAGTTGTCTTGGTTTATTTGGTCTTGCCTCTTTTAGTGCGGAACAAAGAATAAAAGAAATTGGCGTTCGTAAAGTACTTGGCGCAAGTGTTACCAGCATTGTTGCATTATTATCAAAAGATTTTTTAAAGCTTGTTGCCATTGCTATTGTAATTGCATCCCCACTGGCATGGTGGGCAATGCATAAATGGTTATTAAATTTTGCCTACCGTATAAATGTTAGCTGGTTTGTTTTTGTAATTACCGCGTTTGCTGCTTTATTCATTGCATTATTAACGATAAGTTTCCAGGCAATAAGAGCAGCAGTTGCAAACCCGGTAAAAAGTTTGAGAACGGAATAGTTTTGAAACCTGTAAAATCTTTACGGAAGCAATGAAAAAATAGATTGAAAAATGGATAGATTATTTCTCAGCTATTCTTCATAAATTAAACATCTTCTAAAGGTTTTTAATTAAGTTTAATAAAACTTTGCTATGAGAATAATTCTATTTTTTATTAGTTTGATATCATGCATTCAATTAACAGCGCAGAACAATAACCAATCTGCATGTTCTCTGCCGGAAACTTCTCAATTTGATTTCTGGATTGGCGACTGGAATATTACATACAGCGATACATTACACGCATCAAACCACGTAGAAAAAATTATGGGTGGCTGCACTGTGCAGGAAAGTTTTAATGATCCCAATGGAAATTATATTGGAAAAAGCTGGAGCGTGTATAATAAAAATTATAAAATGTGGCAACAAACATGGGTAGATAACCAGGGCGGGTATATTGCATTAACCGGCGGAATGCAGGGTGATTCAATGGTGTTAATTACGCCCGAAAGAACAGTGCCAACAAACATAAGTGCAACAGGGAAAATAATTATGCGCATGGTGTATCATAACATGAAACCCACATCTTTTGAATGGGATTGGGAAGGCTCAACAGATGGCGGAATTACCTGGAAGAGTAACTGGCATCTCAACTACAAAAGAAAATAATAATTCCTACACCTGGAAAACACCCAGCTTTAAATCTTTTATGTCCGCATTATGATTAGCTGCAGAAATGCCTTCGCTTATAACCAATCTTGTTTGCGCAGGGTCGATAATATCATCAACCCATAAGCGCGCAGCAGCATAATATGGCGAAGTTTGTTTTTCATAGCGCGAGGTAACTTCATTTAATAAATTATTTTGTTCTGCCTCGTTAATTTGTTTGCCGCTAACCTGGATTTGCAATAAAGTTTTTGCAGCTTGCTCACCTCCCATTACAGCAATTTTTGCACTGGGCCACGCATAAATAAATCTTGGATCATATGCTTTACCACACATTGCATAATTGCCCGCCCCAAAACTATTGCCCGTAATAATTGTAATTTTTGGAACAACAGAATTAGCAACGGCATTCACCATTTTCGCACCATCTTTAATTATACCAGCATGTTCGCTGCGGCTGCCCACCATAAAACCTGTAACATCCTGCAAAAAAATTAAGGGTATTTTTTTCTGATTGCAATTAAGAATAAAACGTGCTGCTTTATCAGCACTGTCATTATAAATAACACCGCCCAATTGCATTTCACCTTTTTTATTTTTTACAATTAAACGTTGATTGGCAACAATTCCAACTGCCCACCCATCTATTCTTGCATACCCGCAAACGATTGTTTTGCCGTATTCTTCTTTAAATTGTTCAAAAGAATTTGCATCAGCGATACATTCAATTAATGCAACAACATCATACGGTTTCGCATTATTCTGATGAATAATTTTATAAATGTCATCAGCATTTTTAGATGGGGCAACAGTTTCAATCCTGTCAAAACCTGCGACAGAAGGTTTGCCAATTTTACCAACTATGCTTTTTATTTTATCGAGACAGTCTTCTTCCGTTTTAAATTTATAATCAGCAATACCGCTGATGGCATTATGCGTTTCAGCGCCCCCCAAAGTTTCAACATCAATATCTTCTCCTATAGCTGCTTTAACAAGATATGGACCTGCCAGAAAAATACTGCCATTATTTTCAACCATTAATGTTTCATCGCTCATTATAGGTAAGTAAGCGCCACCTGCAACACATGCACCGAGCACTGCTGCGATTTGTGTAATGCCCATCGCACTCATTTTTGCATTATTGCGAAAAATGCGGCCGAAGTGTTCCTTGTCCGGAAAAATTTCATCCTGCATAGGAAGAAAAACACCGGCGCTATCAACCAAATAAATAATGGGCAGTTTATTTTCCATTGCAATTTCCTGCATGCGGAGATTTTTTTTGCCGGTGATGGGAAACCACGCTCCTGCTTTTACTGTTTGATCATTGGCAACAATAATGCACTGCCTTCCGCTTATATAGCCAATGCCGGCAACGGTTCCGCCTGCAGGGCAACCGCCATATTCTTCATACATTTCAAAACCGGCAAAAGCACCAATTTCAATAAATGGTTTTTGCTTATCAATTAAATATTCAATACGCTCTCTTGCAGTAAGTTTATTTTTTTCTTTTTGTTTTTGAATTGATTTTTTTCCACCACCCGATTTAATTTTTTCAAAACGGTTTTTCACATCACTTATTAATAAGTGCATCCAGTTGTTATCGCGTTCTGTTTCAATATTCATGCAGATTCGTTAATGGCAACAAATATATTGAAACTGGCTTGCTGTTTGTTTTGATCTGCATGTTGCGTTTTTTTGAATGATTTAATTAGTTTCGCACCGCAAAAAATATCTATGCAATCAACACTTGTAATATTAGCAGCCGGCATGGCGAGCCGTTATGGAAGTATGAAACAAACACAATCGTTTGGGCCATCGGGCGAAACGATAATGGAGTATTCAGTTTATGATGCTATTAATGCCGGCTTTGGAAGAGTGATTTTTATTATTCGCGAAGACTTTGCAGACACTTTTAAAAATATTGTTGAACCAAAGCTTAAAGGAAAAATTGAAATTGATTATGTATATCAAAGCCTGGATAAGTTTACAGAAGGCAGAGAAATAAATCCTGAGCGGGTTAAACCATGGGGCACCGCACATGCCGTGCTTTGCTGCAAGGGCAAAATAGATTTGCCGTTTGCTGTTATTAATGCAGATGATTTTTATGGTAAAGATGCATTTAGAAAAGCTTTTGATTTTTTACAGGCGCAGTGCAATAAAAAAACGTACGGCGTAATTGCTTATGAATTACCTAACACTTTAAGTGAACACGGCAGCGTAAGCCGTGGCGTAATTTCTATAAGTGATAATAATAAAATGGCAGGAATAAAAGAACGCCTGAAGATTTACAGGAAGGATGCAAAAATTGTTGACGAAGAAAGTGAAAATAAATTTTTTGAATTGGCTGAGGATACAAAAGTGAGCATGAATTTTTTCTGTTATGATTCAACTTTTATTGATTTGTGCGAAGAACAATTTCAAAAATTTCTTGACGAAAATGCGCAGAGTTTAAAAGCAGAATTTTTAATTCCAAGCATGACGGATTATTTTATAAAATCAGGCAAAGGTGTTGTAGCAGTTATACCAACTTCATCAAAGTGGTTTGGCGTTACCTATAAAGAAGATGCGCCAATCGTTACAAGAGAAGTGCTTCGCCTGGTAGAGAAAAAAGAATACCCGCAAAACTTGTGGCAATAATTTTCATAATTTAACTAAAATAAAAAACCCTCCCGCAGTGCGGGAAGGAATTTATATATGCTTACCGTAGAAGTCAGTTATATGATTTTATAAGGAAAACATAGTTTTCTGCTTTCTTAACCTGGCTTACCCTGTCAAGTTTTTTTAATGCAGTACCTGCAGGCAGTTTTAATTTTTTGAAAGAAGTATCAACAGTTTTTAAGCTGTCAACCATCTTAAAAATATTATTTGATTTTAATGCGAACACTACGCCTTCTGCCTGTGCCTGTTTTGTAGTTATAATACCCACAATTTCACCATTCGTATTAAATACAGGCGCACCAGAATTACCGGGGTTTGCAGTAAGCGAAAGCTGGCAGCTTGATGTATCTCCGTTATAACCGGTTTTAGCACTTAAATATCCCATGTTATAAACTATTTCATCACGCGGGTAACCAAGTGTAAAAAGCTCTTCACCCAAATCTGGTTGTGTTTTCTTTATTGAATAAGGCAATGCGCCGGTGGACTTATAATCTTTATCGTCAATTTTTAAGATAGCAAGATCATGTTCCCTGTCAACAGAAAGTATGCGTGAGTTAAAGTCGTTTCCATTATTATCTGAAACAATAGCACCTGCACCTGTTAAAACGTGCGCATTGGTAACAAGGTATCCGCTGCCATCAATTAAAAAAGCGGTACCGCTACTGGTTAATGTTGCGCCTTTAGGAATTTTTGGTTTAGGTTCCGCAGCATTTCTTAAAACACTATTTGTTATTTGTTGTGATTGTTTAATCTGATCAATATCTCTGCTTAATTTTTCTAACTGTGTTTTATTAACAGAAGGTGAAAAATACATTGCCAGCATTGTAATAAATAACGCGGTAATACCGGCAATGGTTGCAGCAATGGCAGCAACTCTTTTAGAGCGGCTCCATAACTGAATTACTTTTGCTGTAAAGCCAAAAGATTGACTACCGTTTTTAATTTCACCGGTCGCAGAAAGTCTTTCATGAATATTTTCAAGCGAGTTTTTAAAATCATTGCGCTCGCCAAACTCAGCCATTTGATGCAAGAAGAATTTATGTTCAACAACCAATTGATCAATTTGCGGCTGGGTTTTGCGCAATTCCTCAAAGAATGCTTTCTCGTCAGCCAGCATTTTACCTTCGAGATAGCGCTCAATTGAGTTTAATAATAAAATATCTTCCATTACTCTCCTATATTATACTGTGTAAAAAACAATTTTTTTAAGCGCATCAGGCATTTATATTTTTGATTTTTTGCATTGTCGGCATTTGTATAACCAAACATTGATGCGATTTCGTTCATACCTTTTTTATTCAAATAATATGCTTCCAGCAAACTTTTACATGGTTCTCCCAGGCTGTTTAAAGCCCGTTCCATCATGTTAAATTCTGCATTCCTTCTTTCGTGTAATTCAAGATCTTCTTCAACCGAAACCGTTTGATCAAAATTTTCATTTTCTACGCTCGTTTTGCTTAGTTGTTGCAGGCGCTTTAACCATAATCTTCTGCAAACAGAGTAAACGTAGGTTTTAATCTGGCATGTAAGAACGAATGAATCTGATTTTGCTTTTTCATAAAGCGTTATCATTGCCTCCTGAAAAATATCTTTTGCTTCATCATAAGAACCGCTGTTATTCAGAATGAAAGCCAGTACCATATTAAAATTATCCTTGTAAATTAATTCTATGGCTTTGGAATCATGATGCGCAAGTCCTTTCAATAATAGCTGTTCGTTCGTGTCTGCCTTCACCTGCCTGTTTTTAATACGGGATTGGGGTAAAAGTAACCCAAATCGCTGTTTCAAATTATTTAAAAAAAAGTTTGAACTGCAAGGTTACTTTTTGCATAACTGGGTATTAATGAAAAATTACATAACAATAAACACAAACAAATGAAAAAGTTATTAATCGTTTTAGCTATCGGTGCTTTTGCCGCATGTAACAGTGGCGAAAATTCAAGCACTACAGATTCTACAAGTACTATGACAGATACATCAACAATGGCACCCGATACAAGCAGTTCTATGATGGGTGATACATCTAATATGATGATGAGCGATACTACGCACAGAGATTCAATGAAGTAATTAAAGCTAAATGTGAGATGGATTTTGAGGAGTATGCTTGCATGGTAAATTTAGTTTAACTTTTTTCATATGGCAAGCAATCGTTAGAGGCCGTTCCGTTTCCACGGAAGGGCTTTTTTCGTTATACCAGTTTCAAAAAAAACTTGTTATACTTATTGCTTAATTATATTTTTGATTTTTTATGAAGACATTTAACGCATACGCTTTTGGTTTTTTCTTTTATTTTAAAAAAGAACCGGGTAGGCGTTTGTATAAATTATAAACATTCCATTCCCGGTCATCAGCCGGGTTTTTTTTTATATGAATATTAAAGTTTCAATACAGGGTTACGAAGGCAGTTTTCATCAAATGGCTGCACAAAAATTTTTTGGAAAGCATACCAACATTTTGGCGTGCGCCACTTTTAATGATGTGATAAAAGCTGCCTTTTCAAAAGAAGCAGATGCAGGCATTATGGCAATAGAAAATTCAATTGCAGGCAGCATTCTTCCAAATTATAATCTCTTACAAAAAAGTAATCTTGTTATTACAGGAGAAATTTATTTGCAAATCGGTCAAAACCTGCTTGTGAATAAAGATGTAAAACTTGATGACATAAAAGAGGTGCATTCACATCCTATGGCACTGCAGCAATGTTTAACGTTTCTTGAAAAGCATAACTGGAAACTGATAGAAACTGAAGACACTGCTTTAAGCGCCAAACACATTCATCAGCATAAAAGCAAACATATTGCGGCAATAGCAAGTAAGCTTTCTGCGGAGTTATTTGATTTAAAAATCCTTGCGCCTAATATTCACACAATGAAAAATAACTACACCCGCTTTCTTGTGTTACAAAATGTAAATAGCGCGCTGCCGGTTTCTGAAGCCAATAAAGCTTCTGTAAATTTTCATACAGATCATTCAAAAGGCAGCCTGGCAAAAGTGCTTACAGATATTGCTGATGCCGATGTTAATTTAAGTAAGCTGCAAAGCTTTCCTATACCGGGCAGCAACTTTAAATATAGTTTTCATGCAGACCTTGAGTTTGATAATATCGCTCAATTTGAAACTGTAATAGAAAAAATAAAACGAATAACTGAATATTTGAAAATTTACGGCATTTATAAAAATGGCAAACTGAAATAGCATTTTTTGTATGATAAATACTTCAAAACGTTTAGAAGGCATTGGCGAATATTATTTTTCAACAAAGCTGAGAGAAATTGAAAATTTAAATAAGCAGGGAAAAAATATTATCAGCCTTGGTATAGGCAGTCCTGACCTTCCACCGCACGATGATGTAATTAAAGTTTTACAGGAAGAAAGTGCAAAGCCAAATGTACATGCATATCAATCGTATAAAGGCTCGCCGGTTTTGCGTAACGCTTTTGCTGCATGGTATAAGAAATGGTATAACGTTATTTTAAATGCTGACACAGAAATTCTTCCGCTCATCGGCAGCAAAGAAGGTATTATGCACATCTGCATGACTTATTTGAATGAAGGTGATAAAGTTTTAGTTCCTAACCCGGGTTATCCTACATATAGAAGTGCGGTTCAATTAGCAGGTGGTATTTGTGTTGATTATAATCTTGAAGAAAAAAATAATTTCTATCCCGATTTTGATGCACTGGAAAAAATAAATTTCTCCGGTATAAAAATGATGTGGGTGAATTATCCGCAAATGCCTTCAGGGAAAAAAGCATCGAACAAAATATTTAAACAAATAATTGATTTTGGAAAAAAACATAATATTCTAATATGCCATGACAATCCATACAGTTTTATTTTGAATGATCAGCCGCAAAGCATTTTAGAAATTGATGGAGCACTGGATATGGCGATTGAATTAAATTCTCTAAGTAAATCGCACAGTATGGCGGGCTGGCGTGTTGGCGTTTTATGCGCCAACGAACAAAGAATAAACGAAGTGATGCGTTTTAAAAGCAATATGGATAGCGGCATGTTTCTGCCTGTGCAGCTTGCAGCCGCAAAAGCATTATCACTTGATAAAAGCTGGTTTGATTATATAAACAGTATCTATGAAGAAAGAAGAGAACATGTTTATACTTTATTGGATAAATTAAACTGCACTTATTCAACAGAACAAAACGGCTTATTTGTGTGGGCAAAAATTCCATCAGCATATAAAAATGCTTATGATTTTAGCGACGAGATTTTATATAACAGCAGTGTGTTTATAACACCGGGTGGAATTTTTGGAAGCAATGGTGATAATTATGTAAGAATAAGTTTATGCGCAACCAGCGAAAAAATTCAGGAAGCTGTTTCAAGAATAAAATAATAATTTAATAAAGGCGGATAATTTAAGATGAACACAAATAATGATGACACGCAGGCTTCAACAATAAAAGAATTAAACACCGTAACTATTGTAGGTGTTGGATTAATAAGCGGTTCTTTTGCATTGAATTTAAGAGAAAAAAACCTTGCAAAACACTTTATAGGTGTAAGCAGAACAGAAGCCAGCGCGAAAAAAGCCCTTGAACTTGGATTGGTGGATGAAATGTTGCCGCTTGAGGAAGCAGTGAAAAAAGCCGACTTAATCTATGTTGCCATACCTGTAGATGTTACGATTCCAATGGCGCTTAAAGTATTGGATTTAATAAATGATAAACAAGTAGTAGCAGATGCGGGTTCAACAAAATTTGCGCTGAGCAGCGAAATTGAAAATCATCCTATGCGCAAAAGATTCGTTTTATCACATCCAATGTGGGGAACCGAATACAGCGGACCCGAAGCTGCCGTGAAAGATGCTTTTGCCGGACGAGCATGTGTAATTTGTGATAAAGAAAAATCGGACACAGATGCTGCGGCAACAGTTGAGTATTTATACCGGCAATTAGGAATGAATGTAGTATACATGAAAGCGGAAGACCACGATATTCACGCAGCTTATGTAAGTCATATTTCGCATATAACTTCTTTTGCGCTTGCGAATACTGTTTTGGAAAAAGAAAGGGAAGAAGAAGCCATTTTTGAATTATCAGGCGGTGGTTTTGAAAGCACGGTGCGTTTGGCAAAAAGCAGCGCTTCTATGTGGGTTCCCGTGTTTATGCAAAACAGGGAGAATGTTTTAGACGTTTTAAACGAACACATTACACAGTTAAGAAAATTTAAAGCAAGTCTTGAAAAGGAAAATGTAGACTTCCTGGTTGAGTTGATTGAGAATGCAAACAAGATTAAAAGGATTATCAAATAGTGGTCCGGTAATAAAAATGCCTTCCTTTTGAGAAGACATTTTTGGGAGTTTTATGTAATAATTGATTAAAACCGGAAGGTAAGACCACCACTGGCTATATATCTGCCATAACCTGCTTCAAGAAAAAATCCTGCATTAGGCGACATATTAAATCTTGCACCGATTGAAACCTGGTAGGCAAGGTCGGTTAAATTTGTTTCGCCAACCACTGCTTTACTGCCATCGGGATATGTGTAATCTTCATTATGTGTGCTTACGCCAATTGCGGTTCTTATGTATGGGCTAACGGTTTGATAACTTGGAAAATATGTCATCATATTAAATAATACACTCCAGCTCTTTATATCGCCGTTAAAAGAAGCAATATTGCTGTTTGAATTAAAGTCGTAATAAGGAACACTCACTTTTCCATAGGTTCCCATTACACCGATGCTATTATATTTACTAAATTGGAAATCAAGTGCAGCTGTAACCGGTCCGGTTTCTTTGAATGTATTTCCTTCATAGGCGTTAATGGCGCCATTAAACTGGCTGGGGAAATAATTTTTATCAAGGTTTGGGTATCCGTAACCAAAACTCAGGTTTACAGTTGGGTGATAAGTTTGCTGTCTCTGCCTCGGGTAACGCTGATACCTTTGCATGGGACGCGGTGGTGGCCGCCTGTAACCTCTTTGAATATAAATGCCGCCGCCGTAAAATTGTGCCTCAGTTATTCCCGATATAAGAACAAATATCACGGCAAGGATGGTCGTTTGTTTTTTCATGCGCTTGATTTTTTGTTTCTGACGTTACGGTTATTTTAAAGTTTAAAATTTAACTTTCAAAAAGTATATGCCAGATGTTAACCTTTCTCCAAATAAGAAGAATAACTGCAGGTTTAGGTTAATAAGAAAAATACTTAATTATTTATACTGATTTTTTTCTTAATTTTGCCCTCCTTTTTGGTTTTTTTGGCAGAGGAGCATCATTAATGGCCACAAAATTTGCAAGCTTTATTAATTTAATCTTTGCAGGACCTGTAAGTTCTGCCAAAAATATTTTTTCCGGAAAACTATCAATCAGATATGTCATCAACTAAAGTTCAAAACAGAATCAGCTTTGGAAAAGCAAAAAACCTAGCTGAATCACCAGATTTATTAGATATTCAATTAGAGTCTTTCAGAGAATTTTTTCAGTTGGAAACAACACCAGACAAGCGAAACAACGAAGGCTTGTTTAAAGTGTTTAAGGAAAACTTTCCTATAACAGATACAAGAAACATTTTCGTTCTTGAGTTTCTTGACTATTTTATTGACCCGCCACGTTATACAATTGAAGAATGTATGGAGCGCGGTTTAACTTATGCCGTTCCGCTTAAGGCAAAGCTGCGTTTAAGCTGTAACGATGAAGAACACGTGGATTTCCAAACCATCGTACAAGATGTGTTTTTAGGAAATATTCCTTATATGACTCCGCGCGGCACATTTGTTATAAATGGTGCTGAACGTGTGGTTGTATCACAATTGCATCGGTCACCCGGCGTATTCTTTGGTCAGTCAATCCATCCAAACGGAACAAAAATTTATTCTGCAAGAGTTATTCCTTTCAAAGGCGCATGGATGGAGTTTGCAACAGACATTAATAATGTGATGTATGCATACATCGACCGCAAGAAAAAATTTCCTGTAACTACTTTGCTTCGTTCTATCGGTTATGAAACAGATAAAGACATTCTCGAATTATTCGGAATGGCTGTTGAAGTAAAAGCCGACAAAAAAACGCTGAAAGGTTATGTTGGAAAAAAATTAGCAGCCCGCGTTTTAAGAACCTGGGTTGAAGATTTCGTGGACGAAGATACCGGTGAAGTGGTAAGCATCGAGCGTAATGAAATCGTGATGGAACGCGATACCGTTCTTGATGAAGATGCAATAGAAATGATTGCAGAGCTTGACGTAAAAAGCGTTTTCATTCAAAAGGAAGATGTAGGCGGAGATTATGCCATCATCTATAACACATTAAATAAAGATACTTCTAACAGTGAGCTAGAAGCTGTTCAGCATATTTACCGCCAGTTACGTGGTGCAGATGCGCCGGATAATGAAACAGCGCGTGGTATTATTGACAAATTATTTTTCAGCGATAAGCGTTATGATCTTGGCGAAGTAGGCCGGTATAAAATCAACCGCAAACTTGCTGTAACGCAAAAGCTGGAAACAAAAGTTTTAACAAGAGAAGATATAATTGAGATAATTAAATATCTCGTTCGCCTTACAAACGCGAAAGCGGACATTGATGATATTGATCATTTGAGCAATCGCCGTGTACGTACGGTTGGCGAACAATTGTATGCCCAGTTTGGTGTTGGTCTTGCGCGTATGGCACGTACTATCCGCGAAAGAATGAATGTGCGTGATAATGAAGTATTCACGCCTGTGGATTTGATTAATGCAAGAACACTGTCTTCTGTTATCAATTCATTCTTTGGAACATCGCAGTTATCACAATTCCTCGATCAAACAAATCCACTTTCAGAAATAACACATAAGCGTCGTATTTCTGCATTAGGCCCCGGTGGTTTAAGCCGTGAACGTGCAGGCTTTGAAGTACGCGATGTTCACTATTCTCACTATGGCCGTTTGTGTACAATTGAAACACCGGAAGGACCGAACATCGGCTTGATTTCTACATTGTGTGTTCATGCGCAGATAAATGAAATGGGCTTTATTGAAACGCCTTATCACAAAGTAAAAGAAGGTAAGGTTGATATGAAAAAACTTACTTTTTTAAGTGCTGAAGAAGAAGATACAGCGAAGATTGCACAGAATAGTGCAGAGCTTGATGACAGCGGGCATTTTGTAGAAGACAGAATTGCAAGCCGTCAAACAGGTGATTTTCCTATTCTTGAAAAAAATGAAGTAGAATATATGGATGTTGCGCCCAACCAGATTGTTGGTTTAAGTGCTTCACTCATTCCATTTCTTGAACATGATGATGCAAACCGTGCGCTGATGGGTTCAAACATGCAGCGCCAGGCGGTTCCGCTTATTCGCCCTGAAGCGCCAATTGTTGGTACAGGTTTGGAAAGTAAAGCTGCACGCGATGCACGTATACAAATACATGCAGAAGGCGATGGCGTGGTTGAATATGTTGATGCCAGGGAAATTCATGTTCGGTATAAACGTAACGACAATGATCGTTTGGTAAGTTTTGAAGACGATTTAAAAGTTTACAGGCTTACTAAATTCATCAAAACAAACCAGTCAACTTCTATTATATTAAAACCTGCGGTTAGAAAAGGTCAGGCTTTAAAGAAAGGTGATTTCTTAACAGAAGGTTACGCAACAAAAGATGGCGAACTTGCCTTAGGCCGCAATCTGCAGGTTGCATTCATGCCATGGAAAGGTTACAATTTTGAAGATGCAATCGTAATCAGCGAGCGTGTTGTAAGAGAAGATGTTTTCACATCCATTCATATTGATGAATTTGAACTGGAAGTACGCGATACAAAATTGGGTGAAGAAGAGTTAACACCCGATATTCCAAACGTATCTGAAGAAGCAACAAAAGATTTGGATGATAACGGTATTATCCGCATTGGAGCGCAGGTACGTGAAGGCGATATTTTAATTGGAAAGATTACACCTAAAGGTGAAAGCGATCCAACGCCGGAAGAAAAATTATTACGCGCCATTTTTGGTGATAAAGCCGGTGATGCAAAAGATGCTTCATTAAAAGCACCAAACGGAACTGAAGGTGTTGTAATTGATAAAAAGCTCTTCCAGCGCGCAAAAAAAGATAAGAACGGAAAGGTTCGTGAAAAAGCATTGCTTGAAAGGGTTGAAAAAGTGCATGAGAAAAATGTTGAAGATCTGAAAGAAGTTTTGCTGGACAAATTGCAAACACTTTTAAAAGATAAAAACTCTGCAGGTGTTAGCAACAATTTCGGTGAAATGCTTATTGGTAAATCTGCCAAGTTTAATGCAAAAAATCTTGGTGCAATTGATTACCAGAATGTAAATCCTTTAGGTTGGACAGGCGATGCAGACATTGATGATCGTATCAATACTTTATTGCACAATTTCAACATAAGATACAACGAAGAATTAGGAAGATATAAAAGAGAAAAATTCAATATTTCAATTGGTGATGAATTACCTGCAGGCGTTTTAAAACTGGCAAAAGTTTACCTCGCTGTAAAACGTAAGTTGAAAGTGGGTGATAAAATGGCCGGCCGTCATGGTAATAAGGGCATTGTTGCGAAGATCGTTCGCGAAGAAGACATGCCTTTCATGGAAGACGGAACACCGGTTGATATCGTATTGAATCCGCTCGGTGTACCAAGCCGTATGAATCTCGGACAGATTTATGAAACAATCTTAGGTTGGGTTGGTAAAAAGATAGGTGCAAAATTTGCAACACCAATTTTTGATGGCGCAACAACTGATGAAATTGCTGAGAACTGCGAAAAGGCTGGTATCCCGGCAATGGGTCATACATTTTTGTATGACGGTGAAACGGGAGAACGTTTCCATCAGAAAGCCACTGTTGGCGTAATTTATATGATTAAACTGCACCACATGGTTGATGATAAAATGCATGCCCGTTCAATCGGACCATACAGTTTAATTACACAACAACCGTTGGGTGGTAAAGCACAATTTGGTGGTCAGCGTTTTGGTGAAATGGAAGTTTGGGCGCTTGAAGCTTATGGTGCATCAAACATTTTACAGGAATTGCTCACCATAAAATCGGATGATATTATTGGCCGTGCTAAAACGTACGAAGCAATAGTAAAAGGTGATAACATCACCAAAGCCGGTGTACCTGAATCATTCAATGTGTTGGTGCATGAATTGAGAGGTCTTGGTTTGGATTTAAAATTTGAATAAACTTTTTTCAATAGTTGTTGAGGCTGCTTCTAACGAAGCAGCCTTTTTTATTTTCAACTTTAGTAGAAAAAAATTGATAGGTTTATAGGTACTTTTTACCTTGTAAAAACCGGAATTAATAAGATTGATAAAATAATGCGCTGCTTGCTACCAAGGTTAAACAACTTAATGAATAAATTTTTGAAAAGAAAAGTTAGGTTGGTGCATCTCAATTTCATTCTCGCCTGATTCACGTTGTGCTTCTCTTGCATAAACAAACATTTTTTGTTCATAATCGTTGATGGCTGCTTCTATGGTTTCAAATTTTTCATTTGTTAAGTTATCAGATAAGATTAATGCGTCCATCAATCCAATATTCACGCCCTGACCAGCAAAGGGCGGCATTAAATGTGCGGCATCTCCAATAAGTGTTATGGGCAAAGGGCGATTATTTTTCCATGCTTTATCCAACGGTAATTTTCTTGTTGGCAATCCAACAAAAAAAGATGTTGCGCGGAATAATTGTTTGTATCGCTCATTCCAATTCGAAAATCTGTTTAAAAGAAATGCAATAACACTGTTTGCATTTTTAAAATCTAATGCATTGTCATCAACCCACTCTTCAGGCTTTTTAAAAATTACGCCATAGGTTAATGCTCCGTTATTGTTGGGATTTGCAACTAATAAATTGCCTTGGTATGAGGTCATTAATCTGTTACCATCACATAATTTATAAAATTCCGCACATTGCATTTTTGGTTGAGGTACATCTCCCTGTATAATAAAAGTTCCGGTATCTTCCACTTCTGTATCGGTAACATAGTTTCTTAGTTTGGACATTCCTCCATTTGCTACGATAACAACATCTGCGATTGCATCAGGTTTATTTTCGAATTGTAATAACCATTTTCCATCGTATTCTTCAAATGCTGTAAGTTTTCTGTTCCAAATAACTGTATCGTTTGTTAAACTGTCAAGCAACATTTTTCGTAAATCATTTCTGTTTATCTCTGGATTGTCATATTGATTTTCGGGTGTAGTTTTTTTCGTGAACAATACGTCGCCTTGTTCATCAGTAAAAATTATTCCCATAGGTATTGCTGTTGCATAATAACTTTCTAACAATCCTGCTTTTTGCATTACGCGTTGCCCTGAACTTTTATGCAGGTCAAGCGTGCCGCCCCAAATTCTTATTTGTGCGTTTTTGTCTCTTTCGTAAACAGTAACATTTGTTCCTTTTTGCTGAAGCAATTTTGCCATTGTTAAACCAACTGGCCCCGCACCAATGATTGCAACTTTTTTATCTTTAAGTAACATGATTTTTACATTCTTAATTGCCATGCAAAATTCTTACAGCATTAAGAAATGAAATAGTAAAAATCAGCCGTTTTTTAAGAAGGAAATTTTTTGATTGCAGTAATATCAATAAAACGGTTGTCTTTGTTTTTACTCAACTCTTTTGGTGTAACGCCGGCATATTTTTTTATTTCCTTGATGAAATGATTTTGGTCGGTGAAGTTTTGCTCAGGAAAAAGTTTGCCTTCGCTGATGTGTTTAAACGAAGCGCCCAACCGAAGAATGTTACAATATGCTTTGGGTGAAATTCCAAACTGCTGATTGAAATAGCGATTTATTTGACGACTGCTCCAATATACTTTTTCAGAAAGTTTGTTTACCATTATTGAGCCGTGAGAAGAATAGATAAGTTCGAATAATTTTTTCTTTCGGCTGTCAATGTTTGCAGTTGAAATGATTTTTATTTTTTGTGTTGCCTTGCTGCAAAATTTTCCAAAACTGTTCAGGTCGCTTTCTTCAAATTGCCAGAAATTATTTGTAAGATTCCTTTCTTCATTCAACAAATCTTTAATTGAATTACCTAACAAATATTCCACAGCCAGCAGTTTAAGTCCTATGGTAAATATTTTTGTGTCTGCTGCAATTGTTACCCGGCTCGGTATAGTATCAATGCCTCTCACTAACATTTTCCAATTCGCTGAATTTGTTTTTATCACAGTCATATCAACCATTCCATTCGGCAGTATAGTTGACGGGATATCTTTTCCTGTTTTGTTTTCCAGCATCCAAAAGCTGTGAACAAAATGCGAAATAGAATTGTCGTGGTAAAGCTGATTTGATGGTGAGCTTCATTTTATTTATTTCTGAAACTATTTAATATTTACATATAACATCGCATAGTTTTTTTACTGTGCAATAGTCTTAAAAGAAATTGAATGAAAGAAAAATTAAAATATCAATGATTGCATTTAAACCGGAAACTCTTTTTTCTTAATTTTTTCTATATCTGCATCATTAAGCCGAAACCATTTTCCCTTTCATTCAGTAAATGATTTTTGTTTTTTGAAAAAAAAATTAATCAAATTCTCAAATATATACAATCATATTCCGTAAATTATCTGCAACTCACATCATCTCTCTCAAATTAAAAACACTAAACTATTATCTTCGCAAAAACACATCTGTATGAATCTTCACGAATACCAGGCAAAAGGATTATTAAAAAACTACAATGTTCCTGTGCAGGAAGGTTTTGCATGCAGCACCGTGCATGAAGCGGAAGATGCATACAGGCAAATAAAAAATCAAACACAAAATAATTTTGCCGTTGTAAAAGCGCAGATACATGCAGGCGGTCGTGGCAAAGGAAAAATTGACGGCACAGAACAGCGCGGTGTTGCTGTTGGTAAAAGCCTGGAAGAAATTGCAACCATTGCCGGTAATATTTTGGGTGGCACATTGGTTACTAGTTCAAACAGGAGCCTGCAGGAAAAAAAGTAAACAAAGTTTTAGTTGCGCAGGATGTGTATTATCCCGGCCCTAATCCTACAAAAGAATTTTATTTATCTGTGTTATTAGACAGAGCCAAAGGTGAGAATGTAATTATGTATAGCACCGAAGGCGGTGTTGAAATTGAAAAAGTAGCGCATGAAACACCTGATAAAATTTTTAAAGAATGGGTACATCCTTCCGGCGGCTTACAACCCTTCCAGGCGAGAAAGATTGCATTCAATTTTGGGTTGAGCGGTGAAGCATTTAAAAACTGCGTAAAGTTTGTTACTAATTTATACAATGCATATGCCGGATTGGATTGCAGCATGCTTGAAATAAATCCACTCTTTAAAACAAGCGATGAAAAAATAATTGCCGTGGATTGCAAAATGAATTTGGATGATAATGCGCTGATGCGTCATCCGGATTTGGAAGCGCTGCGTGATATTTCTGAAGAAGACCCAACAGAAGTTGAAGCAGGAAAATATAATTTGAATTTTGTAAAGCTCGATGGCAATGTAGGCTGCATGGTAAATGGCGCCGGACTTGCAATGGCAACAATGGATATGATTAAACTTAGTGGCGGTGAACCTGCAAACTTTTTAGATGTTGGTGGCACTGCAAATGCACAAACGGTTGAAGCCGGTTTCAGAATTATTTTAAAAGACCCGAATGTAAAAGCTATTCTTATAAACATTTTCGGCGGCATTGTACGTTGCGATCGTGTAGCTGCCGGTGTAATTGAAGCTTACAATAAATTAGGCAACATTAATATTCCCATCATTGTGCGTTTACAAGGCACCAATGCTGAAGAAGCAAAAAAACTAATTGATGAAAGTGGCTTAAAAGTTGAGTCTGCCATTCTTCTCAGCGAAGCTGCAGATTTGGTAAAAAAAGCGGTTGCTTAAAACTATATATAGGCACTTATATAATTCCGGAAACTCTTTTACTACAACGATAATTAAGATTTTATTGTTTATATAGATTCGTTTATTCAACTTTAAACACATAAAATTATATGAAGAAAATAATTACTCTTGTAGTTGTTGTTTCAACCACATCAACCTTGCTTAATGCACAAAATATATCAATCGGTCCAACCGCAGGTTTCGGCCATAGCTGGATAACAAACTATAGCGATAAAACAAAATTTAATGCAACATGGAATGCAGGTCTATCTTTTATCTACAGCACTAAAACTAATTTTGGTATAGGCGCAGACCTGAAATATTCTGCTGAAGGAATTAAAAACGAATATACAGTTGAAGGTCCTGCCGATGGCTTAATAACAGTTACAAATACTTTAAATGCTAACTATATACGAATCCCTTTTAAGCTAATCTATTTCCTTGGGAAATATGGCAATGCAGTTCGTCCTAAATTATATATTGGACCAGACTTTGGATTTTTTGTTGGAGGCAAAAGCGTTTTTGATTATGGAAATGTAAAGTATGATACAAAAGAATTTATTAAAGGTTTTGATTTAGGTGGCATTGTTGCGGCAGGTTTAAATTTCAGGCTTGCACCTGCCACATGGCTTAATACAGATATTGCTTACTACAATGGTTTTACAAACGTTTCAAAAGATGACAACAATAACCACAATAAAAATTTGCAACTGAATATTGGTTTACTTGTAAGTTTAAAAAAGAAGTAATTCATGTTATTTTATTAATCTCACTTCATAAACAGGACTGAATAAATAAACCAGTCCTGTTTTTTTTTCTGTACACCTGAAACGCTTACGCAGCCGCTCTCCTTTCTCAAATATTCTATCCTCATCTGTTTTAAATAAACTGTTTAGCGGCAACTCTTCAATTAAAACAAAATCGTTTTTCTTATTATCGTACCTGCGCAATACACGCATTAAGCCTTCTTCTGCACAACTGCTTGCCGCAGGATTTTGCATTGATTCAGCTAAAGCCTGTTCAACATCTGCAGGAAAAATTTTCTTACCAACAAAATCTGCCAATAAATTTTTATAAACAGATTTCCATTCTTTACCATGTGCCTGTATACGGTTACCAAATTTTTCAAAAGCGAGCAAATGCGCAAGCTCATGCAACAACGTTATCAAAAACGAAAACCTATTAAGGTTACTGTTGATGCTTATACGATGATTTTTTCCATGTAGCGCATTTCTGTAATCGCCCAAAACAGATTGACGTTGCCTTGTTAAAGTAAGATGTACTTTGTAAAATTGAAGATAGTATGCAACCTGTTCGAAACTATTTTCAGGTAAATAATTCGCAAGTGCATGCAGCGGATGCTCAACCTTCGACATTTTTTTTACGGTTTAAACGCATTGCTGCTGCAACTTCTAAAATTGTGTACACGAGGTAAAAAACCATTGCTAAAGCAATTGTATAAATATTAATCTTCGTGTGCGATTTATAAAAATATATAAGAACTGTTGCCGCAATAACAATCAATTTTAGAAACACGCCCAATGTTATGCTTCTCACGAACGCATAAGGATTTGGATTACGCGACGCTTTTACATGCAATAAAGAAGTTATAATCATCAAAAGAAATAAAATAATATTAGCGCCCAATAAAATTTCATGATTGATACTATACTTCTCAAGTTGCTGCGAAAAAACTAAACATACTGCAGTAATAATTATAAAAACAATAACCATTGGCCTTAAAAATTGCATTATGCTTTTATTCATTTTTCTTTTTTGATGTGTCGTTTACTGCTTTTAATATCATACCTATAATTACAATCAGCGGAAACAGCCATATAAAAATCGGAAATGCGAAATTTACTTTTTTATCAAGCCATTTTCCGGCAAAAACAGCGATAATTAAACCAGCCAGTAATTGCGTACCCAGCGCGGCATATTGTATTAAAAGATTTTTGTTTGAAGTATTTTTTTGGTTCGGCTGTCAGTCATTTGAAATTTCTGCTTTCGAAACTTTGAGTGAGGCGGTATCACGGGGCGCCGTTTTATCGTTACCCAAAACCCTTTTCAGTCCATCAAGATATTGCTGTTTGTAATGAAGTTCCTGCTGCAGAGAATCTGTGCGCAATTTTAATAATTGCAATTCGGTTTTATTTTCCTTTTTGCCATAACCGGGAATATAAAATTTAAGTGGTGTTAAAACCAGCAATGCCACCGTTAAACCAACCAGCAGTAAAAACATCGTGCTCATCACTATGTATACACTTATTCGCGATAACCTGAATTTTATCACTTCTTCAAACGTATCGTCGTTCATAATCACCAGGCGGTAACGATTACGCAAACGTTTTAAAGATGTATTGTCGCTTATTTTTGACATATTACCTGTAAATCAAAGATAGTGTTTCGATGCTTGCGGTTTAAGCAGAAAAATAACGCTAATTTTAAAATATTTGAGGCTGAATTGAGTTAAATAATATGAATATTTGCTGCATGAGAATTGCCGGTAATTTATTATTGATTTTTTTGTTAACGCATGTAGCATTTTTTGCAACTGCGCAGCCCGGCTCAACCATTGATCTTAAAAAGCCTGCCAAATACGAAAATCGCACCCTGGCCTCTGAAAAAACCACCGAAGGAAAGATTGGAAAAGGCAAAAAATTTTACCAGAACACCATAACACATTATAACTATTATTTTAATGCCAGAACAAGAATTGCTGAGATTATAGAACGTGCAAAACAAAGCACAAAAGATGATTATACGCAACTGCTTCCCTATTATAATTACTCACTTGATTTAACGGCTACAGATCCTGATATTGACAGCATAATTTATAAATGCAATGCCGGTATTTTACTGCATGATTTAAGAAATGATTGGATTGATGATTTATACTTTGTAATGGGCAAAGCTTATTACCTGCGTAAAGATTTTGATTCTGCGGAGCATGTTTTTTTATACATCAATTATGCATTTGCACGTAAAGAAGATGGTTATGACATTCCAATCGGAAGCAATGCAAGCGGAACGGAATTTTCTATCGCAACAAAAGAAAAAACAGGTTTGCAGCAAAAGCTTTCAACACCACCGCGCAGAAATGAAGATTTAATTTGGGTTGCTAAAAATTATATGGATGCCGGCAAACCTTATGAAGCATCTTCTATTCTTGAAATTTTAAGAAGTGATCCAAATTTTCCTGAACGCCTGCAACCTGAGCTGCATGAAACGCTTGGCTATCTGTTTTACAAAGAAAAAATCTACGACAGTGCTGCCTATCATTTAAGCCTTGCAACAAATATGGATGATGACAGGCAGGAAAAAGCAAGACGCGAATATCTAACGGCACAGTTGTACATGGCTTCAGGAATGAATGAAGATGCGCAAAAATATTTTGCGCGCAGCGCTGATCATGCAACGGATCCAATAATGGAAATTTATGCGAGCTTAAATGCAATTAACGCTTCCAACGATTCTTTAAACACAACGGATAAAAAAGTTGCAGCGCTTTTACATCTTGCACAGCGAGATAAATTTATTAGTTATCGCGACCTTATTTATTATACTGCGGCAGAATTTGAAACAGATCAGAAAAAACTATGAAGACGCTTACAAATATTTACAAAAGAGTGTAAAATATAATATAGATAATCCCGGGCAAAGAAGCCACTCATTTATGTTGTTGGGTGATATTAGTTATAATAAACCCGATTATATAGCCGCAAAAAATTTTTATGATAGTGTTGATGCCGGCGGCCTTAAAGATTCGATTGATCAACAGCGATTAACAACAAGACTTTCCGCGTTGCAAATAATTGCTTCTAATATTGATGTTATTCATGACGAAGACAGTGTGCAGATTGTTGCACGCATGCCCGAAGCACAACGTATTGCCTTCATTAAAAAAACAGTACGACAATTAAGAAAAGCGCAGGGTTTAAATGATGCGGATACATCCGTGTTTATTAATCCTGCTGTTCAGGCATCAGATATTCCGGGAATAAAGGTAATGCCGCACAAACAGATTTGTTTGCTTCATCTGCAAAAGGTGATTGGTATTTTAATAACGCAACAGTAAGAGCATCAGGCTCAAATAGTTTTCATGTAGCATGGGGCAACAGGCCAAACGTAGATAACTGGCAGCGTATTGATGCGGTGAATAAACAAATTGCGCAACAGGCAGCAGTTGGTTTAGATCCGGACAAAGCTATTGATTCTTCTATGACTAATATGAATAATGATCAGCGTAACCAGCAATTTTCTGCAGGTACCGGAGAAATTTGTTATGATGCTTTGCTCGCAAATGTTCCGCTTAACAGATGAGCAAATAAATGCTTCTAATTCAAAAATAATTGAAGCCTTTTTTACCAATGCACAGCAATTTCAAAATCAATTGGAAGATTATAATGCCGCCATTGCATCTTATGATTCTTTAAACAAACGTTTTCCTGGTAATAAGCATCTTGAAGAATCTTTAGCGGCCCTATATTATTGCTATAATAAGATTGGAAAAAAATTTTCAGCAGACTCTGCATTAAATGTTTTAAATACAAAATTTAAAAACGGTAACTATGCAAAGCTTCTCGCAAATCCTGCTTAGCAGCAACAAAAGACCAACCAGAAGATCCTGCTACCAAAGCTTACGAAAATATTTATAATTTATTTATTGAAGGAAATTTTGAAGAAGCAAAAGCAGCTCAGGCAAAAGCAGACAGTGTTTATGGCGATTCTTATTGGACGCCGCAGTTGTTATACATCCAATCAATATATTATGTATCGAAGCGTGAAGACAGCACTGCTATTGATAAACTTACTGCATTATCAGACCAGTTTTCAGATTCGCCGCTTGCAGAGAAAGCAAAAACAATGGTTGATGTATTAAGGCGCCGGGGCGAAATCGAATCTTATCTCACCAATTTAAAATAACAAGATTGGCGGATGATGAACCATCGCCTGTTGTAAATCTTAACCCTGTAGAAAATATTCTGAAAAAAAACCTGATCTCAAAAGAGATTCGGTTGTTTCAAAACCTGTAGAAAAAATTGCAAAGCCACAGGTTGATACAATGAAAGCAACTACCGCCGCTATAAAAACTTATGTATTTAATGCATCAGACCAGCAGTTTGTGGCGATATTATTGAATAAAGTTGATCCTGTTTATGCGAATGAAACACGCAATGCATTTAATCGCTATAATCAAATAAATTTTTATAATCAGAAAATAAATGCACTTCATCTAAAGTAAATGACAGTTTAAATATTGTTTTACTTGGGCCGTTTAGTGATGCTGCATCTGCGTTAATATATGTTGATAAAGTAAAACCACAGGCGGCAGGCTCAATAATTCCCTGGCTTAAAGCCTGATAAATATAGTTTCACGATTATAAGCCAGCCTAATCTTGATATTTTAAATGATACAAAAGATTTGCAGGGTTATAAATCTTTAATTGAAAAAGTTTTACCGGGAAAATTTTAATTACATCATGAGTAAAAAAACAGTAAAAAAAAAAGGCAAAACTTCCGGAATAAAAAAATCTGTTCGCATTTTATGGATTACTTTTTTGTTGGGCTTGGGTTTGGAATATTAATAATTGTTGCAGCCGATTTAGGTTTGTTAGGCAAAATGCCTTCTATTGAAGAATTGCAAAACCCGTCTGCTTCACTGGCAAGCCAGGTGTATGCTGATGACGGAACGTTGATGGGAAAATATTATTTGCAGGACAGAGTTAATGTAAAATACAGCGATATAAGCAAGTATGTAATTGAAGCATTGGTGGCAACAGAAGATGAGCGATTTTATGATCACAACGGTGTTGATCCGCGTTCATTGGCACGTGCAGTTTTTTCTTTAGGTGGCGAAGGTGGCGCAAGCACTATTACTATGCAAACAGCGAAAAATCTTTTTACAAATTACAGTTCAAATATTTTTAAACGCATTCCGCAAAAAATAAAAGAAGGAATTATTGCCATAAGACTTGAACGAAATTTTACCAAAGAAGAAATTCTAACTATTTATTTAAACACGGTTCCTTTCAGTGATAATGTTTATGGAATTCGCAATGCCGCAAAAACTTTTTTCGGTAAAGAGCCTGATCGTTTAAATGTTGCAGAAGCGGCAACGCTAGTTGCTATGCTAAAAGCGCCTTCAATTTATAATCCGCGTACTTATCCGAAATATTCGCAGGACAGAAGAAATGTTGTGCTTGATCAAATGGTTAAAAATAATTATTTAAGTGCAGCAGAAGCAGCAAAATTAAAACCCAAAGTATTGAACTAAATTATCAAAAGCTAAATGAAAATGCAGGGCTTGCACCATACTTTCAGAATGGTGTTGGGTGAAGACATGAAGAGATGGTGCAAAGATCATAAGAAAGCAAACGGAGATAAATATAACTTGTATAAAGACGGATTGAAAATTTATACTACCATCAACCCAAAAATGCAATTGTATGCAGAAGAAGCCGTGGCAAAGCACATGAGCTATATGCAAAAAATTCTGAACACTCAGCCCAATATAAAAAAGGGAACTGTTTGGAAAGGGCATGAAAATGTACTGGATGCAGCCATGCGTGCAAGCGATCGCTGGAAGAATTTAAAAGAAGCGGGCTTAGCAGACGATGATATACATAAAACATTTTTTGTAAAAACGCCGATGAAAGTTTTCGCATGGAATGATAACAGGCAAAAAGATACAGTGATGACGCCGTACGATTCTATAAAGTATAACCGGCAAATGTTACAAACAGGTTTTATGGCGATGGATCCGGTTACAGGCGACATTAAAGCATGGGTTGGCGGTATTGATTTTAAAACCTACAAATTTGATCATGTAAACATAAACACGCGCAGGCAGGTGGGTTCAACCATAAAACCATTGCTGTATAGTTTGGCAATTGAAGATGCAGGTTTTACACCTAATACAATGGTTGAAGATGTACAGCAAACATTTGGTGAATATGGAACGGTACCTGCAACAGGTGCTTCGTGCACAGGCCGCACAATGCCGATGAGTGCTGCATTAATGTGGTCGCGCAACTGCGCAACAGCATATATTATGAAACAACTTAGTGGTTCAAAAGAAGACCAGGGAGCACGCCGTTTTATTGATTTTCTAAAAAACTGCAATGTGAGAACTTCTAAAATTGAACCTTATCCATCTATTGCTTTGGGTGCGTGCGAAATTTCGTTGTATGAAATGTTGCAGGCGTACAGCATGTTTCCGGGCAGAGGCTTTAATGTTAAGCCCATGTATATAACACGCATTGAAGATAAAAATGGCAATGTGCTTGCCACTTACACGCCACAACGGAAAGAAGTGATAAGCGACGTAACAGCGTATTATGTGATAAGTATGATGGAAGGTGTTGTACGATCCGGTACCGGCCGGAGAATGTGGAGCTATGGTGTACATGGTTCTGTTGCAGGTAAAACGGGCACAACAAATGATAACAGCGATGCATGGTTTATGGGTTATACACCGCAATTATTGTGTGGCGTTTGGGCTGGATGCGATGATCGTTTTATTCGTTTCAGCAACACAACAAACGGGCAGGGCGCTTCTGCAGCATTGCCTGTGTGGGCATATTTTTATGAGAAGGTTGAAAAAGATAAAACGCTGCCTTATGCCGATACTTCAGTATTTGCAAAACCCGACGTTGGCATTGATGAACCAAATTATGATTACCTGAATAGCATACAAATGGATTTAGGAGCACAGGGTAATGATGTCGGTAATGGTCAATCACAGGATTATGAACAAGGCTATGATAATACAAACCCGCAAAACATTGCGCCGGAAAGTAATACTGAAGATCTGTACAAAAATGATCAATCGCCAACCGGAGAACAAGCAAAACCCTTAAACGATAATAAAAACCGCCTGTAAATAAAAATAACAAGCAGCCTGCAGATACATCCCAAAGACCAAAAGCAGTGATGCCTAAAAAAGATGGTGGCGGAAATAAATAATTTTGCACTTTATAGAAATCTGAAAAATGTTTACAGGTATAATTGAAGCAACAGGAAAAATTAATTCAGTCGAAATTAATGGTACAAACAAAAGTTTCTGGATTACTTCACCTATATCGAATGAATTAAAAATTGATCAGAGCGTTAGCCATAACGGCGTTTGTTTAACGGTTGATGCAACAGCCGGCAACATGCACCGCGTTACAGCAATTGAAGAAACACTTGCAAAAACAAACTTTAATTATTTACAAGAACATAACACAATAAATTTAGAACGTTGCATGCAAATGAATGGCAGGCTTGACGGCCATATTGTACAAGGCCATGTTGATGCTGTTGCAACTTGTATTGATGTGGAGGAAAAAAACGGAAGTTGGGAATACCGCTTTCAGTTTCCTGCAGAGTTTGCGCATCTTGTGATTGAAAAAGGTTCTGTTTGTTTAAACGGAATTTCACTTACTGCTTTTGATATTAAGTTCAACAGTTTTAAAGTTGCAATTATTCCCTTCACGTACGAGCACACCAATATCAATTCAATTAAAAAAAATTCAACTGTAAATATTGAGTTTGATATTTTAGGAAAATATTTAGCACGCTTCCGCGAATTATTTACCAGGTCTGTTTTAGAAAACATTGCCTGATAACAGTATAAATTTTTCCCCTTTTAATTTGGATTTAGCATTATTATTTTAACGTGAGTTCTGAATAAGTTTTCTTCTTTTAAACCTTTAAGAAATAATAATCCTCTTTGCGCGTCATGTCGAGGAACGAGACGTCTCATGAATTTAAACCTGTTAACAACACAAGGGATTTCTCCTTTGTCGAAATAACGTTCTAAACGGTTGTATTTTTTTTATTCTTTCAAAGTTTAAGAATAAATATAGCCTTCTACTTAAAAAATTAACCAGCTTGTTTTAGTTTAGAGCGTCGGGTTAATCCTACAAAAAGCATCGCTTCCTTTATAATTTTATAATGATGAAAAAACAATTAATATATACGGCAATTTCTTTTTGTTTAATCTGTATGTTTTCATTTTGTGCGCATGCACAAAGTATATCAGCATGGTTAACGAATGCGGATCGTTCTGCCATGTTTCAAAAACAGGATGAAAACTTAAGCTTCAGTTCAGGCAAAACAGACACGCAAAGCATTATTATTGATGATACCAAAACCTTTCAAACGATGGATGGCTTTGGTTTTGCGTTAACCGGCGGCAGTGCACAACATATTATTCACATGAGTGCTTCAGCAAGAAATGAATTGCTGCATAAAATTTTTGATACAACGGAAATAACATCGGCGTAAGCTATCTGCGCTTAAGCATTGGTTCATCTGATTTGAATGAACAGGTTTTTTCATACGATGATGTACAGAACGATACAACTTTATCGCATTTTGATTTGAGTGAAGACAAAGAAGATGTGATACCTGTAATGAAAGAAATTCTTACTATCAACCCATACATAAAAATATTAGGTTCGCCATGGTCGCCGCCTGCATGGATGAAAACAAACCACGATACACGTGGCGGAAGATTGTTGCCTGAGTATTATAATGTGTATGCAAAATACCTGGCGAAATATATACAGGAAATGAAGAAGAATGGAATTACTATTGATGCAATTACAATTCAGAATGAGCCATTACATCCGGGTAATAATCCAAGTCTTTTAATGGTTGCGCCGGTTGAAGCTGAGTTTATAAAAAATTATTTAGGACCGTTGTTTAAGCAAGAACACATCAACACAAAAATTCTTGTTTATGATCACAATGCAGATCGTCCTGATTATCCTATTTCAATTTTAGATGATAAAAAAGCAGCGCAATATATTGATGGTTCTGCATTTCATTTATACGGCGGAACGATTGATGCATTAACAGATGTGCACAATGCGCATCCTGAAAAAAATATTTATTTCACTGAGCAAATGGTTGTTCAATATAACCGCCATCGTAATGACGATGATAACAATGAAAAAAATTTAAACATTGCTTCGCCGGTAAGTCGTTTAATAATTGATGCGCCGCGCAATTGGTGCAAAAATGTTTTGCTTTGGAATCTTGCTGCCGATGCGCAATTCAAACCTTATACAGATCGTGGCGGATGCAGTGGATGCCAGGGCGCAGTAACGATTAGTGATGATAGTGTAAGTTATAATCTTGCCTATTACACTATGGCGCATACATCAAAATTTGTTCGCCCGGGCAGTGTGCGAATTGCTTCGAATAATTTGGATAGTTTACCAAACGTTGCTTACAAAACGCCAACCGGCAATAAAGTTTTAATTGTTGCCAATACAAGTCATGATGAACAAAATTTTACTATTGTTTATCATAATAAAACTGCAACAGCAATTTTAAAACCGCGCTCAGTTGCCACTTACATCTGGAAATAAATAAAAAATATTTTAGCATGAAGAAGCTTGCATATTTATTATTCATCTGCATTTTTATCGATACAACAATTTATGCGCAGGGATTTTTAAAAGCATCAGGCAAACAAATTATAAACGACAAAGGAGAAAATGTTTTACTGCGCGGAATTGGTTTGGGCGGATGGATGTTGCAGGAAGGTTATATGCTGAAACTGCAGGGAATAAATCCGCAATATTCAATAAGAAAAAGAATTGATTCATTATTAAGCCCTGCACAAACGCAGGATTTTTATGATACATGGCTGAGCAATTTTGTTACTAAAGAGGATATAGATTCATTGCATAAATGGGGCTTTAATTCTGTGCGCCTGCCCATGCATTATAATTTATTTACGCTGCCGGTTGACAAGGAACCCGATTCAACAAAACAAACATGGCTTACAAAAGGATTTGAATTAACGGATAGTTTATTAAACTGGTGCAAAGCAAACAACATGTATTTAATTCTTGATTTGCATGCGGCGCCAGGCGGACAAGGAAATGATTTAAACATTGCAGACAGGGATTCAACAAAACCATCTTTATGGGAAAGTGAAGCGAATAAAATAAAAACAATTGCTTTATGGAAAAAACTCGCAGAGCGTTATAAAGATGAACCAAACATTGGCGGTTACGATTTATTAAATGAAACCAACTGGGGTTTTGATGATGCAAATGATAAACACGGGCAAAAAGAAATAAACAATAAACCTTTGCGTGAATTACTCATGAATATTACGCAGGCAATTCGTTCAGTTGATACAAAACATATTATTATTATTGAAGGCAATGCATGGGGAAATAATTATAAAGGCGTTTTTCCTGCATGGGATAAAAATATAGTTGTGAGTTTTCATAAATACTGGAACAACAACGATGTTCAATCAATACAACACATGCTTGATACACGCAATCAATATAATGTACCGGTATGGATTGGTGAAACAGGTGAAAACAGTAATGTGTGGTTTACTGATGCGATTAAATTATATGAAGAAAACAATATTGGCTGGAGCTGGTGGCCGCTTAAAAAGATTGGCAATAATAATCCGCTTGAAATAAAATCAAACTTGAATTATAGCCGCCTTGTAAATTTCTGGAATGGTAAAGCAGCAAAGCCGCCAAAAGAAAGTGATGTGTACAGCGGTTTATTGGAGCTTGCGATTTATACAAACGCCCGTTCGAACATTGTACATAAAGATGTAATAGATGCAATGTTTCGCCAGCCATTCAGTACAAAAACAATTTCTTTCAAACCAAATATTATTGATGCAAAAGATTCTGTAATTAATGCAGTTGATTATGATTTAGGCAGAAACGGTTTTGCTTATGCTGATAAAGACACGGGCAATTATTATATCTCGAACAATGGTAAACGAAACACAGGCAATAAAGGCTATACTTACAGAAATGATGGCGTTGATATTTATAAAGATTCTTCGCATTACGAAACATATTTTGTTGGCAATATTGAAGACAGCGAATGGATGCATTACACTATCGACGTAACTGCAAACGGCAGCTATGCATTAAAACTTGTAACAGCTTCTGAAAATAATAATGGTATTATTTCAATTAGTGTGGATGATAAAATGTTAACCCGTCAAACAGCAATTGCATCAACCGGCGGAATGAAAGACTGGCAAACACAAACAATAAAAACTCTTTCTCTTAATAAAGGAAAACACGTAATAAAAGTTTATGCTGATAAAGGCGGATTTAATTTTAAACAATTGGTATTTGTTAAACAATAAACGTGAATGAAAAACTAATCATTCACGTTTATTGATAGCCCTAATAAAAAACTGAGCAATTATTTTTTTACGGAGAAACCATATATAGTTGTGCTGTTATATTGCTGCCCGGGTTTTAATTCTGTTGATGGAAAGTTGGGCTGATTCGGCGAATCAGGATAGTGCTGCGTTTCCATACAGAAAGCCGTTCTATGATCATCATTTTTTCCGCCTTTAATATTATGACTTCCATCCATAAAATTACCGCCATAAAATTGTAAACCGGGCTGCGATGTAAAAACATCCATTACAATGCCTGATTGATCGCCGGTAACCTCTGCGGCTTTTGCATTTATATCTCCGTTTGTATTCAAAACAAAATTGTGATCATACCCATGACCAAATTTTATTTGCTGATTTGATGAGTCATTAACTCTTTCACCAATTGTAGTTGGTGTTGTAAAATCAAACGGTGTTCCCTTAACCGGGGCAAATTTTCCTGTTGGAATTAGTGTAGAATCAACAGGCGTGTATTTATCAGCATTAATCATTACTGAATGATTATTGATTGTGCCGCTGCCCTGGCCATTTAAATTAAAATAAGTATGATTTGTAAGATTTAAAACGGTGTTTTTATCTGTTGTTGCTTCATAATCTATTTTAAGCTGATCATTACCTAAAACTGTATAAGTAACTTTCGCATTTAAATTACCCGGGTAACCTTCTTCCCCATCTTTAGAAACATAAGTTAATACAACTGTAGAATCGTTTTGTTGTTGCGCATCCCACACCTCGCGTGAAAAACCTTTCTTGCCGCCATGTAAATGATTTGCACCATTGTTTGTTGCCAGCGTATATTCTTTGCCATCGAGTTTAAATTTACCTTTTGCAATACGGTTGCCATAGCGCCCAACGATTGCACCAAAATAAGTATCGCCGCCTTCTCCATAAGGCTGCACCGCATCATAACCAACAGCAACATCTGTTGGATTGCCATTTTTATCAGGAACAATAATGCTTACTACTCTTGCACCATAATTTGTAACAGCAACCTGCATGTTGCCATTTTTTAAAACATATAAATTGGTTTGCTTTCCATCAATTGTAGTTTGAAAATTCTTTGCTGAAGGAACCAGTTCTGTGCTTGTTGTGGAATCAGTTTTTGTACTGTCTGCATTATCGGTATTCATTTGATTGGAATTATTGCAAGCGGTAAATGCACTTATTAAAATTGAAAGAAAAAGGTAACCTGAATTTTTACTCATATAATTGTTTTTCCTGTTAATATTTTTTGAAGCTGTTTAATTTAATAAAAGAATACGTCGGCAAAATCTATAACACCGGCGCGCAATTTAAAAAGAAATTATGTTTTGCTGATACATGTTTTAAAAAGAAGAAAGCTACATGCTTAAATATAACACCGCGTTTATTTGTTTTGATGAAATATCCGAATACGTAAACGCCTCCAAAAATCAGGGCTTGCTTATTCTGTTCGTAAAGATTTTACAGGATTTGCGATTGCGGCTTTAATTGCCTGGAATGAAATTGTAAGCAATGCAATTAAAATAGCTGAGATACCCGCAATAGCAAAAACCCAAGCACTGATATGTATCCTGTAAGCAAAATCCTGCAACCATGTATTCATTGCCCACCATGTTACCGGAACTGAAATGAGGAATGCAATACCAACAAGCAACAAAAATTCTTTTGAAACAAGCAGCAATACATTTTGCACAGAAGCGCCCAATACTTTACGGATGCCGATTTCTTTTGTGCGCTGTTCTATAACAAATGCAGACAGACCAAACAAACCAAGACTTGCTATAATAATTGCGAGCACTGCAAATGCAGAAAAAATTTGTTGTGTTCTTATTTCACTTGCATATAATGCGGCAAATTGTTCATCTAAGAAATTATATTCAAGCGGGCCCGAAGGATTAAATGCTTCCCATTGTTTTTTTAAATCTATTAAGAAAACCTTTTACATCGGTTGTTTTAATTTTTACAATTAAACCGCCGAAATTTCCGCCAAGCAGCATCATTAGCGGCGCAATTTTTTGTTTTACAGATGCATAATTAAAATCTGCAACTACGCCAACCACTCTAAATTCGTGCTGACCGGATCGAACGATTCTTTTTCCAACTGCATTTTCGTTTGTCCATCCCAGTTCGCGCACCGCAGCTTCATTAATTACAACGCCTGCAGAATCCGTCGCAAAATCTTTTGAAAAATTTCTGCCCTTAATAATACGCATGCCTAACGTACGCAGATAGTCATAATCAACATGATAAATGTTCGCATGAATTTCTGTTCCGTTTCCATTTTCATTTTTTGGATAAATTTCGGTCCCATCCATAAAACGGCTGCCGGGAATTGCCCTTGCAATTGTTGCAGAAGCAACACGATTATCCTGCAACAACTGTTGTTCAAATGCAGTTTGATTACTGCCTAACAATCTTGCATCGGGCAGGTATAAAATCTGTTCTTTATCATAGCCCAGCTTTTTATTTTGCATGTAATGCAATTGCTGGTACACAATTATAGTAGCAATAATTAATGCTATAGAAACAAAAAACTGGAACACTATTAAACTGCTGCGCAGCGGCTTTTTTTGCGAGCCTTGCTGCGATGAGCCTTTTAAAACTTTTATAGTATTAAAAGATGATAAAAAGAATGCAGGATAAATGCCCGCTAATAATCCAACCAAAAAACTTACTAAAAGTATTGCCAGCACAAACTGATACTGAAAGAAAAAAGTAAAGCTTATATTTTTATTGGCGACCTGGTTAAAATAAGGCAACAGGAAAAATATTAACACTAACGCACACAACATTGAAAAGAAAGCAACCAAAACAGACTCTGTAAGAAACTGGAATATCAATTGCTTTTTTATTGAGCCCATTACCTTACGAATGCCCACTTCTCTTGCGCGCTTTACAGCACGTGCTGTAGACAGGTTGGTAAAATTTACGCAAGCCAGCAATAATATAAATAATGCTAATGCAGAAAAAATATAAACATATTGTATGTCGCCGTTCGGCTCCAGTTCATACTTTGTATTGGAATGAAGATGAATATCTGTAAGCGGTTGTAACGAAAAAAGAAATGTATTAACTGATTTCTGCGCTTCTGCCAGGCTAACACCCATATCATGTTGTATTTCGGGCACAACATATTTTGCAACCAATTGCGGAAATTTTGCCTGTAGTTTTTTCGGGTCTGCATTTTTATTTAAGAGAAGATAAGTAAAGAATCCGATGTTGCTCCAGGTTCCGTTTGTAATGTGAAAAGTAGACATACTTAAAAACGCATCAAAATGAAAATGTGAGTTATCAGGCACTTTATCGATAATACCGGTTACTTTATACACGCCTTTGTTTGCACCTATTTCCAGCGATTTACCGATGGCTTCTTCATCACCAAAATATTTTTTTGCGAATGCTTTTGAAATAACAACGCTGTTGGGTTCTACCAACGCGGTTTTACCATTTCCTTCTACGAGCGGAATAGAAAACATGTGCAGAAAATTAGAATCTGCAAATGCAAGGTGTTCTTCTTTAAATTGTTTATCGTTGTATTTTACAAAATCAATTGCGGGGGAAATTCTTGTTGATGCTTTTATTTCGGGAAATGCATTTTTCATTCCTTCACCAACGGCAACATCAACATTCGGGTAAACAGCCACGTCGCCATTGCCAACAGCAGATAATAAAACCCTGTAAATATTTTTTGACTCCGCAGGATATTTATCAAAGCTTAATTCGCTATAAACGAAAACAGCAATCAGCATAAAACACGTTATGCCAACTGCCAAACCAAAAATATTTATGAAAGAAAAAACTTTGTTCTTACTAAAATTTCTGAATGCGATTTTGAAATAATTGCGAAACATAAAGTTGCCTCCATCTCCCCGGTTGGCAAGGGTTTTTAGAGTGATTATAATTTAAAGCTGTTCATATTTAGTAAGAGGCTTTTACTGTTTGAAAGCCAATTGATATGCATGTTATTAACAGATGAAATAATTTTTAAGCACTATGTATAATTTTTTATTTTGTCATTTACAATTAACAATGCACGTTTTTGTTCAGCGTATTGTGCCGGCGCAGAAAAGATATTCTGAATAATTTTAAGCACGCAAAAAAAATATTCCAAACATATGCCATAATAAACACGCATGATTTACAATGGAATGATAGTTTATTCGCTGTTTAAGCCAGTTCATTTTTGATACAGCAGTGTGCGGTTTTGATACAGGAAAACAAAAATGTATGACTAACGTTGTTAAAGAAAATAACTTGGTAATCAGCCAGTAATTTTTCCCGCTTCTTCCTGGCTGCCATATTCTTCCTGCGGATCAGGCAATATTTTTAGTGTTGAATTTTGTAGTGATATAACAGATGAAGAAGAATATAATCCAAGCCCGTTGCCGCAGTAAGTGTAGTCCATTAACGTAAGTTTTACAACACCGTCAATTGATAATTCAATGTAATTGCCATAGCGGATAAGCTTAAAATAAAAAGATCTTTGACCGCGTGCAGCAAAAACCCCGGGTTGTATATCAGTAAAAATAAAATTCTGGCGGTTGTTCAAAGGATTAAAGCCCCATGATCTTATTTGCAACAGCCCATTAGAAATATCAAACGCAATGAAATATCCGCTGCCTTCATGATCTATATCGCTTACCAACCCAAGTTTTCCCATACCTTCTATATTTAATAATCCTTCCCAGATAAAACTTGCAGATGGTTTTTGAAAAGTAAATATTTCATAACCACTTCTTGAACCGCATGTCCATTTATCGGCATCAATAACAGAAGAAGCGGTTGGGTTTGCCAACAGGTGTTCTACTTCTCCTAATTCGTTTTGATGAATGGTTTTTATTACCATCGTTTGCCAACGGTAATAACTTTTTAACAATAGCCTTCCTTTATTATCTGTATCCAATTCCTTTGGCGGCGGCAATACTCTTAATGCATCAATTTTTCCAAACGCATAGAAAAAATTATATACCAATAAATGTTCTCCGTCCCGCACAACACGCGCCGCATAATTGCCCTGCGGCAACAGCACATCTTCATGAAAAGAATGATATTCTCCAAAAAATTCAGGCGCAAACCAATAACGCACTTTAATATCTTCTCGTATTGACCCGATTAAATAATACTTTCCATGCAACTCAAATACACACGGGCATTCAATATCATCATACACCATTGGGTACATTAATGGTGGCATCAGTTCTACATTGTCATTGGTAATTTTAACGAGGCCTGCACAACCCCTGCGCGATACCGGCCCTGTAATACTGCGTGCACACACCAACAGGTATACTTCCCCATTATGCTCAAATTTATAAGGGTCGCGAAAGCTTAACCATTTTCTCGGGTTGTTATTTTTTGTTTCATAAAAAATTCCTTTCGGTTCAATGGGAAAAATATTCTTCTGAACTTTTTTCCAATCAACCAGGTTATCTGATTCTGCCAATCCTATTCTTGAAATTACCCCACGATCCCTGCGCTGTAAACCTGTATAATACATTTCGAATTTATTGTTTGCCTCACATACATGCATCGTCCAGAGCATGTCATCATCCCATTCGCCGGGCTCTCCAACAAACAAAGCATTGTTTACTCTTTTCCACGAAATTCCATCTGCAGATACCGCATGTGCAATATAATCGTGGTTAGGAATAATAAGATGAAATAAGTGGTAAGAGCCTTCATGTATAAATACGGTTATATCGCCGATTTCCCAGTCACTGAATCCCGAACCTGTGTACATAATTCTTTTAAAAAAATTTGCGCAAAAGTACAAAATCGGCAATTATATTGATTTGGTTACATTTACAGCCATCACCTATGAACATAAAATAATGAATGGATATTATATACAATTATTCAGTCCGCACGGGCTTATCCGCTTTAATGATCCTGAAATTGGAAGAGATAAGGATACGGGCGGCCAGGTGAAATATGTACTTGAATTGCTGGAAAATCTTTCCAGGCATCCGCAGGTACGCAAAGCAGATCTTTTTACACGCAGAATAATTGATAAAAGAGTTTCTTCTGCTTATGAAAAAGAAATTGAAGAAGTAAATGAAAAAGCACGAATAATACGTATAAGCTGCGGCGGTAATACGTATCGCCCAAAAGAAACTTTATGGGATTATCTTGATGAGTTTGTTGATAAAACAATACGGTTTATTGAGAAGGAAAATGATTTGCCTGATGTGGTTCACGGGCACTATGCTGATGGCAATTACATTGCCGGGCAGTTGAGTGAAGTGTTTGGAATATCGTTTATTGCCACAAGTCATTCACTCGGTCGAAATAAAAAAAATATTTTGTTGCAGGAAGGCTTAACGCCTGAAAAAATCAATGAAAAATTTAACATGAACCGGCGCATTGCAGTGGAAGAAGATATGCTGAAAACTGCTGATGCAATTATTGTAAGTACGCAGCATGTAGTAAATACGCAATATGATTTATACGATAATAAAAGTGCAGGAAAATTTGAAGTAATACCACCGGGAATTAATACAGATATGTTCTATCCTTTTTACCGGTTTGATATGCCTTCTTTTCAAATGACGATTGAACAGGAACAGGCTTTATACCGTGTTAATTCTGATATAGAACGATTTTTATTTGCGCCTGCAAAACCATTAATTCTTTCTATTGGCCGTGCAGATAAACGTAAAAATTTTGAAAGAATCATTCAGTGTTACGGCCAGGATAAAGAATTACAGGCTATGGCAAACCTTGCCATTTTTGCCGGCGTAAGAAAAGATATTACGCAAATGCCAAACGATGAACAGGAGATACTTACCAACCTGCTGTTGTTGCTTGATAAATATGATTTGTATGGAAAGATGGCAATTCCAAAAAAGAATGATCCGAAATTAGAAGTGCCGGAAATATACCGTGTGGCTGCACGCAAAAAAGGTGTGTTTGTAAACGGAACGCCGGGAGAAAATTTCGGCCTCACTATAGTAGAAGCGGCAGCGTGCGGACTTCCTGTAGTTGCATCGCCAACCGGCGGACCAAAAGAAATTATTACTCAATGTGAAAACGGTTTGCTGGTTGATGTGGATGACCCGGCAGCCATTGCTGATGCATTAAAGAAAATAATTGCTGACCAGGCGTTGTGGGAAAAATATTCAGCCAATGGCATAGTAGCAGTAAACCAATTGTATTCGTGGACTGCACATGCAAACCGGTATGTAGAAGTTATTCAGGATCTCTTTAAACAAAAAGATTCAGGTACGCCTTCTTCATCGCCTAAAACAGCGTATGGAAAAAAGTTAACCAAAAGCGGAATATTTATTATTTCTGATCTTGACGGCACACTTGTAGAAGGGAAAAAAACAGATGGCTTAACCGAATTAAAAAAATGGATTACTGATAATAAAAATAAAGTGGTGTTTGGTGTAGCCAGCGGAAGAAATAAAGAAATAACACAACAAGCTTTTAAAGATTATGATTTGCCAAATCCTGATATATTAATATGTTCAGCAGGTTCGGAAATTTATTATACTGAAAAATTAATTACAGGATTATGGGTATGAAAGTTTCATAGACTATCAATGGAGAAGAAACGAATTACAAAACGCATTGTCAAAATTTCCGGGTATTCGTTTACAGGAAGAAGCAGCACAGTGGCGGTTTAAATTAAGTTACTATGTAGATGATAGTTTTGATGAAGATGATATTGCGAATCTTTATAAATATCATTGATGACCGCAAACTGCGCGCAAAAATTTTGCTGACCGAAAATAAATACCTCGATTTTCTTCCGTTTCGTGCAAGCAAAGGCAGCGCAGTGCGATACCTGAGTTATAAATGGAAAGCACCGTTGGAAAATTTTATAACTGCCGGTAACAGTGGCAATGATATAGATATGCTTAAAGGAAAAATTAAAGGAATTGTGGTTGCCAATTACAGCCCGGAACTTGAAGAATTGAAAAAAATAAAGTCCGTTTATTTTGCAAAAAACATATTGTCAGCCGGCGTGCTTGAAGGCATTCATCATCATGTTAAATCCATTGATTTAAAAGATATGATTTTAATGTAAGAGTTGTTGATGTTTACAACTCAGCAATTTTTAAATTATTCATTCCGTTCGCAAACTCTTTACAGGATTTGCTACCGCTGCTTTAATTGCCTGGAAGCTGATTGTTGTTAAAGCAATCAGTATAGCTGTAATACCTCCAGTGAAAAACATCCATCCGCTTATATGAATTCTGTATGCAAAGTCCTCTAACCACTTATTTGCTATCAGCCACGCCAATGGCCATGCGATTACAATCGCAATAACAACAAGCCAAATAAATTCTGATGATAGCAACATGGTAAGTTGTGTTACTGATGCGCCTAAAACTTTCCTGATACCGATTTCTTTTGTGCGTTGTTTGGAACTGTAAATACTTAAACCGAATAAACCAATGCACGCAATAAAAATGGCTAATGCTGCAAATATGTTCAGCACATACAACAGGCGTTCATCAGATGAATAAAAATGATTTAATTGTTCATCAAGAAAAAAATAATCCAAAGGATATTCATTCGTGAATTGCTTCCATGTTTTTTGTATATAATCGAGTGAGGACGGAATATTTGCTGCTTTTATTTTCAACGATAAATACAGCGGGTTATCTGTAAGAATTACTGCAAGCGGTTGCACCTTTTCGCGCAGCGAAGCATAATTAAAATCCTTCATTACGCCAATCACTTTTCCTTGTCGTGCTTCATAAATTTCGAGTTGTTTTCCAACAGGTTTTTTCCATCCAAGCATATTTGCCAGTGCCTCATTTATAACAATTGAATTGGTGGTATCGGTAGGCATTTGTGAAGAAAAATATCGCCCTTGTGTTAATTGAATTCCATATGTTGAAGCAAAGTTTGCATCTGTTTCTAATTCACTAACCATTATATGTTCATCCAAACTGTGCCCTTCCGGAACTATTCCAAAACCATTCATTGTTTGCCCCGGCACACGGTTGCTTGATGAAACAGAAAGTATGTTTGGATTTTGTTGTAATACATTCATCAATTCTTTGCTTTTCTGTTCAAGACCTGTATTGGTAAGCCGCAACACAACCACCTGGTCTTTATTAAAACCCAAATCTTTTATGCTTAAATAATTCATTTGTTTGTTTACAACAATCGTTGCAATAATTAAAAGAACCGACAATGCAAACTGCGTTGTTACAAGTGTTTTGCGAAGCCAGTTATCTTTCCCGGCTTTAATAACATTGCGAAATACATCAGCCGATTTAAATCTTGCTAAAAATATTGCTGGATAAACTCCCGCAATAAAACTTAGCAACAATAAAAGACCAACTAACGATAATGCGATTTGCGGTTTTAGTAACAGGCTTGATGTTAATTGTGTATTCGCCAACTTATCAAACAAAGGCAATACAATTGTTACTATTATTAAAGCAAGCAACAATGCAATCGAGCACAACACAAATGATTCGGAAAGAAATTTTTTTATAAGCTGCGATTGCTTTGCGCCTAACACTTTTTGAATTCCTGTTTCTTTTGCCCGACCTAATGCGCCTGCTGTAGTAAGATTGATAAAATTGAAACACGCAATTAATAAAATGAAACAGGCAATAATCATCAACGTAGAAATAATTTTTCCGCTGTTAGTGCGAAAGTATTCTGCATATAAAATATCAGCAGATTTCAAATGAATGTCTTTTAGCGGTTGCAGATAAGTACTGTATTGAAACTCTTTTTCCGGGAAATGTGCATGCAGCAGCGCAGAAATTTTATTGCCTGCTTTTATTGCATCTGCATTAGATCTTAACTGAACAAATGTGTAAGCAACATTCGATGTCCATGTATTCATCCAAAAAAAATAATCCTTGTTTGCAGTTGATTCCGTGGTTGCCCATGATATAAGCATGGTAAACGCAAGCGAAGAATTATTCGGAACATCTTTGGAAACACCTGTAATTTTTACAGGAATATTATTTAAAGTGATGAGTGTTTTTCCAATCGGATTTGTATTTCCAAAATATTTTTTTGCGGTGGTTTCAGTTATTACTGCTGTTGATGGTTCTGATAATGCAGTGTTTTTATTTCCTGTAATTAACGGGAAGTTGAACATTCTTAAAAAGGATGCATCAGCATAAGCAACATCGTCTAATTTTAGATGAACAGTATCATAGCTAACCAGCATTTCATTAAACCATGGTCTGAAACGTGTTGCGGCTGCTACTTCAGGAATTTCTCTTGTAATTGCAGGTGCTAATTCGGCAGGCGTTATTGCATCCTGCTGCGCTTGTTTACCTTTCTCGTTTGTGTTTTTATTAATGCGATAGATGCTTGCATAATTGCTGTTGAATGTATCGAATGATAACTCGTTGTAAGCATACAAGCCAATTACAATACAACTCACCAAACCAATTACAAGACCAAGAATATTAATGAGTGAAAAAGTTTTGTGCCTTAATAAATTTCTAAAAGCTAATTTGAGATTGTGATACAACATACAATTTAATTTAGTCGTGAATTAATGTTTTTCTCATTTTAGTTTTTAATTTAGTTCTGCTTCATCAAAACGTTTTATATTCTGTTATATTCATGATTTTTCATTCCGTTCTTAAACTCGTTACGGGGTTTGCTACCGCTGCTTTAATGGCCTGAAAACTTATTGTTGCCAATGCAATAATTATTGCAGCAAGTCCGCCTGCAAGAAATAACCACCAACTGATATTGATGCGATAAGCATAATCCTGCAACCAGTTGTTCATGAAATACCATGCAAGCGGTGTGGCAATTAAAAATGCAATTGAAATAAGTATGATGAACTCTTTTGAGAATAAATACACAATGTTTGATGCAGTTGCTCCCAATACTTTTCTTATACCAACTTCTTTTATCCGCTGCACGGCCATAAATGAGGCTAAACCATACAATCCGAGACAGCTAAGGAATATTGCGATGGCTGCAAAAACTTTATACAGTTGCGATAACTGGTTTTCCTGCTTGTAAAAGCTTGCTATTTTATCATCCAGAAACCTGTATTCATACACATTATTTGGAAATGTTTGCTCCCATAATTTTTTGATGGATTGCATTGCCGAAGTAATGTTAGTAGTGGAAAGCTTTATAGAAGCCTGGCGGTACATGGTACTGTTTGTAGCCATAAGCAATGGCGAAAGGTTATTACGCAGAGACCTATCATTAAAGTCTTTTACTACACCAACAACCGGGCATTTTATTACACCACCCATTATGCTTACTTCTTTACCAATTATATCTTCGGGTTTTTTTAGTCCTAAACTTTTCACGAATGATTGATTCACCAAAAATTCTTTTGTCCAACCGGATGGTTCCAAATTTCTTCCGGCTACTAATTGTAATTTATAAGTTGATACGTAATCATTATCCACGAATTTCGAAATCGCCTGGAAGTCTGCATCCTTGATTGCATTATCAAATTTGAGCGTAGTAAACATATTGCTGTTATCTTCTATCGGGGAGTTGGAATTGAAGCTTACTGCCTGCGCACCGCTTGACAATAACTGCTGTTTTAAATAATCCGTCAGTTTGGTACCGGTACTATCCGGACGAAAAGGAACATTTACAATTGCATCTTTATCAAAGCCCAGCGGTTGATTCATAAAATAATTCATCTGCTGTATAATAACGAGCGTTCCGATAATCAACGCCTGTGCAATAATAAATTGAAACACTACCAATCCCCTTCTTAATGAAATTCCCTTTACAGTATTTGCTGTGAGTTTACTTTTTAAAGCAGTAACAGGATTGAAACGTGATAAAACAATAGAGGGATAAAAGCCGGCAAGTGTGGTTACAACAATTGTTACCGATAAAAGAAATAAAATAATTGCAGGATTGTTGAGTATGTTGAATGAGAGCGAAAGCTCTAACAATTGATTTACATAAGGCAATGCAAGTAGTGTAATAAGGGCTGCAAGTATTACGGCGATTGTAACAATCAAAAACGTTTCAATAATAAACTGTGTTCGCAATTGAGATTTATTACTTCCCAAAACTTTTCTTACGCCAATTTCCTTTGCACGGTTAACAGCCTGTGCAGTGGATAAGTTTATAAAGTTTACACAGGCAATTAACAGGATGAACGCCGCAATCAGCCACAACACGTTTATCAGTTCGTGACTGATTGTTTTGTTGCTGTAATTGCCAACTTCTGCATCATAATGCACATCACTTAATGGTTGAATAATATAACTATCCTTATTGTCGGAAGATTGAACTTTTTGTGCATACGCGCTTAATTGCTGATTAAAATTGTTAGCAGAAATATTTGGCGGTAATAAAACATAACAACCAAAATCAGGTGCTGTTCCATTCCATCCGGGTTGCTGAAATCCGTATTGCGCATCACCTGTAAAATCTGTTCCCCAGGCAACTGCCAGTTTTAGCTGAAAATCTGTATTTGCCGGTATGGTTGCGAGAATACCTGAAACTTTTAACGCTGCTGCAGGAAACTGAAACAATCCTGCACCCATGCTATAATATCCTGTTATTTTAATGGTTTTACCCATTGCAGTTTTCCAGTCGCCGAAATATGTTTGCGCAATCTCTTTTGTAAGCAATACATTGTTCGGATCTTTTAATGAAGCATATGAACCTGCGAGCAGCGGGAAATTAAACATGTTGAAGAATGATGGCGATGTATAAAACACACCACTTTGCTCTTTAAAGTTTTTTACGGGCGTTCCGTTATCATCTAATACCTGTAATTCATCATTGTGGCTTGCATAAACCGGAGTAACTTCTATTTGAGGAAACTCTGCCTTCAATCCGTTGGGCATTGGAAAAGGAACATTTTTCGCATAAGAAATATTTCCTGCATCTGCATGATGAGATTCTGTCAACACACGATAAACGTGATCTTTTTTTGAATGAAAAGTATCAAAGCTTGTTTGGTATTGTATGATCATAAATATCATCATACAAACAGCAATACCAACAGCTAAGCCTGCGATGTTGATAACAGTATAATTCCTGTTGCGGGTTAAACTTCTGAATGCAGTTTTGAAATAATTTTTAAACATAAATTTTATTTAAGCCAATAGCTATTAGCCATTAGCTGTTAGCGAATTTTCATTCTGTTCTTAAACTTTTTACAGGATTTGCAATTGCTGCTTTAATTGCCTGGAAACTTATGGTAGCCAAAGCAATGAATATTGCCAGTAATCCAGCACCAATAAATATCCATGCACTTATATTAATGCGGTAAGCAAAATTCTGCAGCCAGTTATTCATTATTAACCATGCAACAGGTGAAGCAATAACAAAGGCGATCAATACAAGCCTCACAAAATCTTTTGATAACAGCACTACAATATTTGAAACCGATGCGCCAAGCACTTTTCGTACACCGATTTCTTTGGTTCGTTGTGTAGTAGCAAATAATGATAGCCCAAGCAAGCCAAGGCACGCTATGAAAATAGCAAAGCCTGCGAAGATGCCAAACACTTTTCCGAATAATAGGTCATTAGCATATTGCTGATTAAATTTTTCATCAAGAAAATAATAGTCAAACAAATTGTCGGGAAAGAATGAATCATATTTTGCTTTAATAGCGGCCATTGTTGTTTTTACTTTCTGCGTGTTTATTTTTACAGAGATAGGATTAGAGGTTCCATATGTTGGCAGAATAACAGTTGGCTCTAATGGGTATCGCAAAGACTTTTGATGAAAATCATTGACAATGCCAACAACATCCCAATTTGAGCCGAACAGCGAAATAGATTTTCCTATAGCATTATCTTTTGAAGCAAAGCCAAGCACCTTAACTGCAGATTCATTAATAAGAATGTTGTGCAACTTTTTAAAATCGGGGTTATAATCTGTAGGAGAAAAATCTCTTCCTGCAAGTAATTTTATTCCATAAAGATCAAGAAATCCGTATCCTGCACCCATGTTGCGCACGGTAAAATGATCTTTCGAATTAACATCTGTTCTGTGTACGTCAAAAGCTCTGCCAAGCTCGTCTCCCGGAACACGATTTGAGCTTGACGCTGCTAACACACCCGGCAAATGTTTTAATTCTGCACTAAAAGCATTTTCCCTGTCTATAAAAGTTGAATCGAAAGAAGAAAGTTGTGGGGGCTTTACAATTAGTATTTGTGACAGATTTAAACCAAGATTCTGATTATTCACAAACTTCATTTGCCGGTATACAATAAATGACCCAATAATGAGTGTTACGGTTATAGCAAATTGCCCAATCACCAATGCTTTACGCAACACAATTCCTTTTGACGATGTGGTAAACTTTCCCTTTAAAACAAGAATGGGTTTGAATGATGAAAGCACGAATGCAGGATACAAGCCAGAAATAAATATTCCGGCCAATATTAATACAATGGATAACCCGGCTATGTTATAACCGCTTAATCCTTTCTGAAATAAAAAAGATAATGATAGTTCATGCTGTACCAGGCTATTGAAGGCGTTTTGTGTAAGTACTACAGTCAATAATGCAAGACATAATGCAATAAAATTAATGATGAGTGATTCTGTAAGAAACTGTCTTATAAGTTGTTTTTTTGTAGCGCCGGAAACTTTTCTTACACCTACTTCCTTTGCACGCTCCATTGATTTGGCTGTAGCAAGATTTATATAGTTTACCCAGGCGATTACAATTATCAGCATGGCAATTATCAGCAATCCCCACACTACTGTTGCACTGCCTATGGTGCCTATTTCATATTCAAAGTCAGAATACAAATGCGCATTTGAAAGTGGCTGCAGATAAAACTTTTCAACACTGCCGGAAACTTTATTTCCCTGGAAATGCCTTTGACTAAATGCTGCAAATTTTGCCTGCAGTGCTTTATAATCTGTTCCGTGTTTTAATTGTATATAATGCCAGAAATCTGAATCCGTAAAATCATAATCGGCTTGCGTATATGGATGGGCTCCTGCCAGCATAGTTGTATATGAAGCAAGCATATCAAACTGCAGATGAGAATTCTGCGGAACGTCTTTACAAATACCTGTTATTTTATAAGGCATCGAATCAGTTCCCATTGTAATAACTTTTCCAACCACGTTTGAAAAGTTATTATCCTTTATGCTAAAAATTTTCCGTGCAGAAGTTTCTGAAAGTACTACAGTGTACGGATCTTTTAATGCAGTTTGCATATTACCTGCAGTGAACTGGTAAGAGAACATAGTGAGAAAAGAATTATCAACAGCCAATACTTCCTCTTCGCCAATCCTGTTATTGTTATGTGTAATAATTTGTTTTCCGAAAGGCTCAACCCTTGCATGATTGATAACTTCAGGAAACTCATCCTGCATTGCCTTCCCGATTGCGGAGTAAGTTATAGTGCCGTGTTGAATGAGCTTACCATTTTGATAGCGGTCATTCGTCACACGGTAAATATCTGATACATTTTTATTGAACTGATCGTAACTCAGTTCAAAACTTACATACTGCAGAATCAGAAGACATGCAGCCATACCAATTGAAAGCCCGGTAATGTTGATGAGAGAAAATGTTTTATTCTTCATCAAATTGCGCCATGCAGTTTTAAAATAATTTTTAAACATGTTTTTTGTTTGAGCTAATAGCTATTAGCCACTAGCAGTTAGCTAAATCTTACTCCGTTCTCAAACTCTTTACAGGATTTGCAATCGCTGCTTTTATGGATTGAAAACTGATAGTAATTAATGCAATGAAGATGACAATGAATCCTGTAACCGCAAACATCCACCAACTAATATTTACCCTGTAAGCATAATCCGTTAGCCATTTACTCATCAGCCACCAAGTAACAGGTGATGCAATTAAAATGGCAATAAAAATCAGCTTTAAAAAATCTTTTGATACAAGCTGTACAATTTCACTAACACTTGCACCTAATACTTTACGAATACCTATCTCTTTTGTTTTGTGTTGAAGCGTTAAGGCAACAAGACTAAACAAACCTAGTGTAGCAATGATAATGGCCAGTATAGAAAAAGTATTAAACAAAGATGCCATTCTTGTTTGTGCATCATATAACTGCGCCAGCTTATCATCAACAAAAGAAAAGTCAAATACTTTTTGGGGGAAAAATTTTTTCCATACTGAATGTATATAACCGATGGTTTGCCTAACATTATTGGGATTAACTCTAATGTATGTATTTCCAAAATTTTCTATTGCATCCGCTCTTATGATGACAGATGTTTCAGGCTCCAAAAGAGAAGTGCCAATAAAATCTTTTACCACGCCCACTACAGTGCCCTGTAATGCACCAAATTTTAAAACTTGTCCCGCAACAGGTTTTTTTAAATGCATCATTTTAGATGCCTGCTCTGAAATAATAATAGATTTAGAAGCCGTCAGGTTAGTCCATTCCTCACTCGAAAGTTTTTTGTTGCCGGATAAATTAGATAAGGAATCAAGGTTTACAACATCCGCGGCAAATTGAGACGAAAAATTTCTGCCTTCCAATAATGTTAATTGCATAGTTTTTAAAAAATCAACATCGCCATCAACAAAAGCAAATTTCCATTGCTTCGCAGAATCCGAAGGGTCATCCATACTGGAAGATGCTCCATATCTTTCTCCCGCCCTCCAACTTGCAATGGTTACAGCATTAATATTTTTATTTTTATATAGTTCGTTTTTAAAAGCTTCGGAGTTATTATTAAACTTTCCGGTATTAAGTGTAATAAGAAAATTTTTATTAAATCCGAGATCCATATTGTTTAAAAAATGCAATTGTGCATTTATTATAATGGTAGCAACAATAAGCCCGATAGAGACAACAAACTGCGAAACAATGAGAGCCTTCCTGATACGCATATTGAGCGAAACACCTTTTTGCTGTCCTTTTAAAATAAGTGCAGGGCGGAACGCGGATATAAAAATTGCAGGATATAACCCGGAAAGTATTCCTGTAATAATACTAACCAATAATAATGTAATAATAAGAGAAGCGTTTAGCAGGTAATTTTGAAACAAGGTAATATCCATCATCTTCGCAAACAACGGCCAAAGCAAATACCCGATTAAAAAGGCTGCAAAGGCAGCAGCAAGAACAAATAAAACAGATTCTGTAATAAACTGAAATGCAAGTTGTTTTTTTAAAGCGCCCATTACTTTTCTTACGCCTATCTCTTTTATTCTTTTTAAGGAGCGGGCAGTAGTAAGATTGATATAATTAATACAGGCAATAAACAAAATAAGTATTGCTGCAAAAAGGAAAATATATATGTTTTTTATACTGCCGTTGACAAATTGCTCATCGATAATGTGGGAATGAAGATGAATAGAAGTTACAGGTTGTAATAAAATTTTTGATTGTGCAGGAAAATTATATTTGGCATATATAGAACTAATCTTTTTTTCAAATTTGTCTGCCTGAACATTTTTATTCAGTAATATATATTGCGGACAACTTGTATACATCTGCCCCCAGCTAAGTACTTGTTCTTTATGGCTTACACATGTTACTATATCTGCTTTAAAATGCGTGTTAGCCGGAATATCTTTTATAACCCTTTGACTATATAAGTTGTAATTGACCCGTCATATCTTTTTTGCTTAACCCGTAAACCGATAGGATTTTTGTCATGAAAATAAGTATCAGCAATTGTTTCAGTAATAACAATATCATTATTTCCTTGTAGAGAAGCCGCCGCGGAACCGTATTTGAAAGGCAAGTTAAAAACATGCAGAAAATTGCTGTCGCTGGAAACGGCATTTAATTGTACGGGTTTATCGTTAATAAGAAATTCTTCTTTGTAACTATTTAATGTTGTCACCGATTCGATTTCCGGAAATTCACGGCGCAAAGCGGATGACAGAGCCGAATGCACAAACACAGTTGTCTCAGTGTTTTCGTTGTTTGTATTTTCTGATACTAATCTAAATATTCTGCTATTATTGCTGTAATATTTATCATAAGATCAGTTCATATTGGATGTATGTGATTATCGTAAACACACTGGCAAGTGCGATGGCAAGTCCCAATAAATTTATTATGCCATACAACTTATCTTGCTGAAAACTTCTAAGCGCAATTTTGAAATAATTTTTAAACATAAATCTTATTTAAGCCAATAGCTATCAGCCATTAGTTGTTAGCTAATTTTTCATTCCGTTCTCAAACTCTTTACAGGGTTTGCAATTGCTGCTTTTATTGCCTGGAAGCTTACTGTTATTAATGCAATTACAATTGCTGCAACACCGGCAACTATAAAAATCCACCAACTAATATTAGTTCTGTATGCAAAACTTTCAGCCATTTATGCATTGCCCACCATGCAACAGGAAATGCAATTACAGAAGCAATCAACACAAGCTTTGCAAAATCTTTTGAAAGCATCGCAACAATACCACCTACACTTGCGCCTAACACTTTTCGCACACCAATTTCTTTTGTGCGTTGTTCTGCTGCATATGTTACCAATCCAAACAAACCCAAGGCAACCAATAAAAATGGCAAACACTGCAAACGTTATAAACAATTTTCCTGTTTGTTGTTCTGCAGTATAAATGTTATTAAAGTCTGCATCCATAAACGTGTAATTAAAAGGTTGCCCTGACGTCATACTATTCCATTTTGTTTGTATGCTTTAATTATTGAAGGAATATTTTTTGAGTTGATGCGCACTGCAATAGAACCCCAATTTTCAGCATTGCTCATAATAAGCGGGCCAACATTTTGATGCATGGAACTGAAATTAAAATCTTTTACCACACCTACTATATGATTAGCAGTTGCACCATTAATACTTCCGTATTAAAATTTGGGCGATACAATATTTCTTTAAACGGATCTTTAAAACCAAGCACTTTAACTGCAGCTTCATTAAGAATTACACCTACAGAATCTGTAGGAAAATCTTTTGAAAAATTTCTGCCTTCTTTCATTTGCATACCAAGTGTTGGAATATAATTTTCATCAACATAAAAATTAGTTAGTACAACTGCTTTTGTTGCATCCATTGTTGCATCGCGAAACCAACCTTCATTATCAAAACTGGTCCGGTAGGTAAATCACCGGAAACAGTTGCATTGGTTACACCGGGAATATTTAATAATTCATTTCTGAATGTATGAATTTGTTTATCGAGATACCATGCATTATGCAGCACAAAAACCTGGTCGCGATTGTAACCAATTTTTCTGCTGCGTATATAATCAAGCTGATTATAAATTACAATTGTTCCGATGATTAGTATAATTGAAATGCTGAATTGAAAAACTACCAAACCTGCTGCGCAGCCAACTGTTTTTAAAACCTTTTGCAATTTTTCCTTTTAATACATCTATTGGCTGAAATGCTGATAAATAAAATGCAGGATAACTGCCGGCAATACATCCTACAACAAACACCAATGCTATCATAACAGGAAAAAGCCATGTTGAAAATAATGTAGCTAACACTCATTTCTTTGGCTGCAAGCTGGTTAAATAATGGCAACAATAACATTGCCATTAAAATAGCAAGTATAAGTGAAAAGAAACTTAGTAAAACAGATTCAGTTAAGAATTGTGTAATAAGATGCGAGCGTAATGAACCTGCTACTTTTCTTATACCAACTTCTTTTGCACGATTAGCAGAACGTGCAGTGGAAAGATTCATAAAGTTTACACATGCAATCAATAAAATGAAAATTGCAATCACTGAAAAAATATAAACATAAGTAATATCGCCATTCGCTTCTATTTCATAAGATTTATTTGAGTGAAGATGAATATCAGTAAGCGGCATTAGCATGATAAATAAAATGACTGCCTTTGTTGTGTTAAATCTTTTAATGAAGCATGCAGTTGCGATTCTAATTCTTTGCCTAAATAATTATTAATAGTTGCATCAACATCTTTTTGCAATTTTTCTTGTGTAACGCCTGGGCGCACCAAAACATAATTGATATGTGTTATTGCTAAGCCATGAATCGATTTACGTTTCCTGCTTTAGGCCGAATAAAATGAAAATGAAAATGCGATTGCTTTGGAATATCTTTTATAACGCCGGTTATTTTACAATAGTTGTGTGTTATCAACAACTAAAGTTTTACCAACAACATTTGTGCTGTTGAAATATTTTTTTGCAGTTGTTTCATCAATAACAATTGAATTAGGTTCTTTTAATGCAGTTGCAGGATTGCCTGCAATCATTGGAATAGTAAACACTTTAAAAAAAGTAGAATCTGCAAATGCTGCATTGTGATCTTGTACGTTTTGATTATCTTTTTTTACTAAGAATATCAGACTGATTATTTATTCTTACCTCTTCTTCAATCTCAGGAAAATCTCTTTTTAAAGTTGGTGCCAATGGATCTGGCGCAACTGCAAAAATTGCTGAAGTATTATTGAAAAAAATATCTGCATCCAAACGATAAATGCGGTCTGCATTTTTATTGTATTTATCGTAACTCAATTCATCAACCACATATAATACTATTAATAAACAAACTGCAAGACCGGTTGCAAGCCCAATAATATTTATGGCAGAAAATGCTTTGTTTTTCCAGAGATTTCGCAAAGCAACTTTTAAATAATTTCTAAACATGAGTTTTATTTATCTTATGACGATTGTATTTATGCATTGTTACTCTGTTCTCAAACTCTTCACAGGGTTTGCGATTGCTGATTTTATTGCCTGGAAACTTACTGTAACCAACGCAATTAAAACAGCAGCAACGCCTGCGGCAATAAACATCCACCAACTGATATTAATTCTATAAGCAAAACTTTGCAACCATTTACGCATTATCCAGTATGCTAAAGGAAAAGCAACAAGGCATGCAATAAATACCAGTTTCAAAAAATCTTTCGAAAGCATTTGTGTTAGCTGTGTAACGCTGGCGCCAAGTACTTTGCGAATACCAATTTCTTTTATGCGCTGTTCTGCTGCATAAGTAGAAAGTCCGAATAATCCTAAACACGCAATAAAAATGGCAAGTGCAGCAATTGCCAGAAAAATGGTTTGTCTGATTTTATCGTTGCGATAAAACAAATTCCATTGCTGATCCAGAAAATGATATTCAAATAAATGATTCTGATCGATGCTGTGCAAAATGGCATCCATATTTTTAAATGCGGCGCTTCCATCGCCAGGCACAAACCTTACAGTAAAATAATCAATGCTATGTACAGGGTTTTCTTTAAAAGCAATTATCATCGGTGCCAGCGGTTCGTGTAATGATTGGAAGTTGAAATCTTTTACAATACCAATTACCCTTGCTGTAAATGGTTTATCAAGCCCTGAAAAATCCCCGCCGCCATAATTTACAGAAGGTATTTCAACAAACTGCGCTGAAGGGTTAGTGATATGTAATGCTTTTGCAGCTGTTTCGTTTCAAGCACAGATGCAGAATCTGCATTGCTGCCCGGTAAAAAATTTCTTCCCCTTAAAAGTGTTACCTGGTATGTTTTTAAAAACGCATCATCTGCGCCAATAAAATACATGTCTTTTTTATCAGCAACATCTGCGCCTGCAGGCTGCACTTTTACTTTTGGTAAATTCTTCCATTCACCCGGCACTCTTGAGGTTACACATACATCTTTTACCTGTGGCAATTTTGCAAACTCGGCTTTAATGGTTTCTGCGCTTTTTCGCACTTTACCGCTATTAATATCTATAACAGCCAAATGGTCTTTTTTAAAGCCCATGTCTTTGGTGTTTATATATTTTATTTGAAAATAAACAACCAGCGTTGCAATAATCATAACTATTGAGAGTGTAAATTGAAACACTACCAGCGAACGGCGCAATGAAATATTTCCTTTGCCTGCAGGAAGTTTATTTTTTAGTAACAGCAGTGGCCGTAAATGGGATTGAAATAATGCCGGATACATTCCTGATAGCAAACCAGCAACAATAAGAATAGCTGTAACTCCAATCCATATGCGATAATCGGTTTGTGTTCCGAGCGTTAACTGTTTTTCTGTGAAAACATTAAACGCTGGTAATAGAATTTTGGTAAGTACTAAAGCAAAAATCAATGCTACCATTGTTAATAAAAATGCTTCTGAAAGAAACTGGCCGATAAGATTTTTTTGTGATGCGCCAGCCACTTTGCGCACTGCAATTTCTTTGGCCCTGCTTGCAAAACGTGCGGTAGTCAGGTTCATGTAATTGATGCATGCAATGAAAAGCACAAACAGTGCTATTACCGAAAAAACATAGATATATGTAATACTTGCTGCATTTGAAGACGCACCTTCAATATCTTCAGAATAAAAATGAATATCTTTCAAAGGCTGCAGTATAAAATTGCTTTTGATTTTAGTATCTTTTTTTTCATTGGCGGCAACCAATTGATTTATTTCAGATGCAACTTTAGGTGCATCTGCATTTTTATTGAGCAACAGAAAAGTTGTAAACGCATCAGAGGTCCAGTCTGAATTTATGAAGTCCTTAAAATCATCGCCGGTTATACTTGATTCGGAAATAAGCAGGTTGAAAGAAATAGATGAATTAGCAGGAAAATTTTCCAAAATTCCGGTTATTTTAAAAGGAATACTGTCTCTGTCAATCTTTAATATTTTGCCGAGCACATCAGTTCTACCAAAAAATTTCTTTGCTGTTTCTTCCGTAACAATTATTGAGTGCGGCGCAGATAATGCGGTATTGCGGTTGCCCTGTAATAATTTAAAATCGAATCCTCTTAAGAACCCCGGGTTGCCAACTGTAAAATCTTCGTAGAAGACGCTTGTGTTTTCTGCTGCAGAAACATTGGCTCGTCCAAAAGCCGTTATACGTATAACATCTTTTACTTCCGGTATATCTTTTTTTGCTCTTGCCGAAACCTGGTAACCGGCTGCAGCAATTTTGGCCTCTTTCCCGTCTGCTGATGTTTCATTATTTACTAAACGATAAATATTATTTGCATTTTTATGAAAACTGTCGAAAGTAAGTTCATCAAAAACATATAACGCAATCAGCAGAAAACTCGTTAAGCCAATTGTAAGACCTATAATATTGACAAAGGAGAAGATTTTATTCTTCATCAAGTTTCGCCACGCAGTTTTGAAATGATTTTTAAGCATATACTCCATTTTGAAATTGAAAGGTTGGAAAATTGTAATTTCAAAATTTCCATTCCATTTTTTCCGATTAATTTATTCCGTTCTCAAACTTTTAACGGGGTTCGTTACAGCAGCTTTCACCGCTTTAATACTTACAGTAATAATTGCAATTCCAAATGTTATTAATGCTGCCAAAACAAAAATCCACCAATGCAATGTTGTTTTATATGCGAAATTTTGCAACCATTTAGTCATAGTGTAATAACCAACAGGCAATGCAATACATGTTGCTATTAAAACCGGTTTCAGTAAATCTTTTGATAATAAAACAACAATGCTTTGTACAGATGCGCCAACTACTTTACGTACGCCAATTTCTTTGAAGCGTTTTGTTGCGGTAAATGAAGCCAGGCCAAACAAACCAAGACAGGCAACAAAAATTGCTAAGCCCGCAAACACAGTTAAAATGGTTTGCTGACGAATATCTGTTTTATATAACTCATCAAATTTTTGGTCCAGAAAACTGTATTCAAAAGGATATATAGACGCAACTTTATTATACTCACTTTTTATCGTTGCAATTGCGGATTGAACATTTCCCGGCTTTATTCTTATTACAGCAACTCTTCTGTCTTCAGCCGGAGAAATAACCAGCGCGTCCATTTTTTCTTTCAGGGATAGAAAATTAAAATCTTGTACTACCCCAATAATTCTTCTGCGTGTACTGTCGCGAATTGTATTTTTTATCCACTTGCCAATTGCCTGCTCAGCAGTAAATCCAAGTTTTGCGGCGGCAGTTCGATTAATAAGAACAGCGTCGGTTGTATCGGTTGCAAACTGCGGAGAAAAATCTCTGCCTGCAATAATCTTTAAACCCAATGTTTTTACAAATTCAAAATCGGCAAACTCTGTTCTTGATTTCCATATATCGTGCTGGCCTTCGGCTTCAAAAGTATGTTCATCAAAAAAACCACCCGGCTCGCCGGACATTAAGGACACAGAAGCAATGTTGCTTTTACTTTGCAATTCATTTTTAAAAGTGCGCATGTTATTATAAATATCTCCATTGTCAATCGGCACAACCACTTCATGTTCTTTATCATAACCCAGCTCTTTACTTTTTACATAACTCATTTGTTTTATAATGACGATGGTTCCAACAATAAGCAGCACAGAAATACTGAATTGCACTACCACCAATGCTTGTCTGAATATTGAACCGCCTTTGCCCAATTTTAATTTTCCTTTTAATGATTCAATTGGTTTGAATGCAGAAAGAAAAAATGCGGGATAGCTCCCTGCTAAAAATCCAACAATAATAATTATCCCTGCTAAGAATAAATAAATTGGCAATGCATTCCACGAAACAGTTAATGTGTAACCGAGCAAGCTGTTATAGAATGGCATCAGCAATTCTAAAAATCCAACAGAAAGCAGGCAGGCAATAAGCGTTAATAAAATGGATTCGCCGATGAATTGCCAGACAAGATGATTGCGTAATGCACCCAGCATCTTGCGCAGCCCAACTTCTTTTGAACGCTCCACTGCACGAATGGTAGAAAGATTCATGAAGTTGATGCATGCGATAAGTAAGATTAATATTGCTATGGAAAGAAAAATAAACACAACGGTTTTATCGCCATGTTTTACCGGGTCAAAATCACCGCCGGCACTGAAATAAACATCTTTTAAAGGAATAAGTGTAAGGTTAAAACGTGCACCAATTTGCTGCATATCCTTTCCCATATATTTATCCATAAAGTACGGAAAGCGTTTCTCCAACTGCACTCTGTTTGCATGTTCATCAAGCAAAACATACGTGAAGTTGTTGTTGTTAATCCAAACATTAAACCATGGCTCTTTATACCAGTTAGAAAGCGGCACAACCAAGTCAAAATATAAATGAGAATTGGAAGGAACATCTTTTGCAATACCTGTAACTTTTAATTGTTTGTCTTTATCCATTTCAATCACTTTGCCCATAGCATTATCTATACTGCCAAAATATTTTTTTGCAGTTGTTTCTGTAAACACAACGCTATTGGGTTCTTTCAAAACGGTTGAAGCGTTTCCTCTTATTAATGGAAAAGAAAACAAGCTGAAGAAATCGGAATCGGCGAGATAAACTTTCTTTTCATTAAATGAAGTATTGCCAAATGAGAACAAATCATTCGACGGCATAACACGTACAGCTTTTTTTATTTCGCCTTTAAAATCATTGAGCAATGCAGGTGCATAAGGGCCCGAAAGCCACGGCGCGGGTGTTTTTGACGCATCGTAACTGCGCATTACACGATAAATATTCTTTTCATTTTTATGAAACGTATCAACACTAAATTCATTCATGATGAAAAGAAATATCATCATGCAAACTGTAATGCCAATAGTTAACCCAAGAATATTAATGAATGAAAAAACTTTATTCTTTTTGAGGTTTCGCCATGCAGTTTTAACATAATTTCTGAACATATTGTGTATTTAAGCTAATAGCTATCAGCCATTAGCTGTTAGCTATTATTTATTCCGTTCTTAAACTCTTTACAGGGTTTGCAATTGCGGCTCTTATTGCCTGCATACTAACCACTATCACTGTAATTAATTAATGAACCGATACCTGCTGCTAAAAAAATCCACCATGATAATTGCGTGCGGTAATTATAATTCTGCAGCCAGTCATGCATGAAATAATAAGATAAGCGGAACTGATATAATGAATGAAATAGTTACCAGCTTTACAAAATCTTTCGACAATAAATTCCATACATTAAATACTGATGCGCCCAATACTTTTCTTACACCAATTTCTTTCTTGCGTTGTTCTGCAACAAAAGATGTTAATCCAAATAAACCCAAACAAGAAATAAGAATTGCTAACGCAGCAAATACGCCGGCAAGTTTTTCAACCTTTACTTCGTTGCCGAATTTCTTGTGCATAATCATCATCTACAAAATTGTATTCGAATGGTTGTTCCGGGTTAAATTTTTTAAATACCGGCTCTATTTTACTTAAAGCATCTTTTGCACTTAATGCCGGATTTAATTTTAGCAACGCCATATTTCCCGCATCTATTGGTAAGACCATAAATTATAGGCCTTACTTCATCATACGGAGATTCCATCACCATATTTTTAATTACGCCAATTATTGTAAATGGCTGATCCCACCAGGTAACGTTTTTCACCAATCGGATTTTTTAAACCCATAAATTGTACTGCCGCTTCGTTTAAAATAATGGCAGATGAATCAGTCTGCAAAATCTTCTTGAAAAATTCGCGGCCTTCTTTTAGTTGCCAGCCAACTGTTTTACCATAATCATAAGAAGCATTTACCACACCAAAATCAATAGAAAGATTCGGATCTTTTCCAGGCCAGCTAAAACCGCTGGTACTGTTCCAAATGCCTGTTGTAGGGCTTTGCTGATTCTGCAATGGCTGTAATAGCACCTGTTTGCATCAATTCATCTTTTACTGCATTAAAATGATCATGAATAGCTGAATTCCATATTGGTATGCTGATGAGATTGTTGCGTGAATAACCGATAGGACGGTTTTTTGCAAACTCAATTTGCTGATACACGATAATGGTTCCGATGATTAATGTAACAGAAACAGTAAACTGCAAAACCACGAGCACTTTACGCGGAATAGCTGCAAAGCGACCCGCTTTAAATGTGCCCTTTAAAACTTTTATAGGTTCGAATGAAGAAAGATAAAACGCAGGATAACTGCCGGCAATTATTGCGGTGATAATAATAAAGCCAACACTTATCAGCCAAAAGAAAGGATTACTCCATAAGATTGACATTTGTTTATCTGCAACCTGGTTAAAAAACGGAAGCGAAAGCCAAACAATTATTATTGATAAAACAAATGCAAAAGCAACGGTGAGAAATGATTCGCTGAAAAACTGTATGATGAGTTGCTTTCTTAAAGAGCCAACCGTTTTGCGAATGCCAACTTCTTTTGCACGTTTCTCACTTTTTGCTGTGCTTAAATTCATGAAGTTTATACAGGCAAGCAGCAGCACAAACAAACCGATGATACCAAACATCCAAACATATTGAATTCCGCCGCCGGTATTTACGCCGTTTTTAAACTCAGAATATAAATGCCATTTGCTCATCGGTTGTAAAAACAAAGCAGGCTTTTTCTTTTGTAACTGCGGATTTATTCTTTTTAGTTTGGCGTCTTTAATTTTTGCATCAACTTTGTTAATGTCTGCATTATCATTTAGCTGAACAAGCAATGTTGTAAAGTTTGGGCGCCACGGATCTTCTGTGCCTTCAACGTTATTATTTACATAAAACGATTCCCATGTTGAAATAAAATTAATATTAGCAAAACTTGAATTGCGCGGAAAATCTTTATATACACCGGTTACTTTTACGGGCGGATTTTGCCCGATCTTCATTAACTTATTTATCGGATTATCATTTCCAAAATATGCTTTGGCAGCAGAAGCTGATAATAAAACCGAAGAAGGATCGGCCAAACTTTTAGAGCCTTGCAACATTTGCAGGCTAAGCATTTCAGGCGCATCTTTTTCAAAATAAAAGCCATCCTCTTTTAATTTTTTATCCTTGTATGTTATGATGTCGGTTGAATTTACGCCCATTGCAATGCGCTTAAAATCGCTGCCATAATTTTTGCGTAATTCTTCTGCAAGCGGGTATGGAACGCTTGTCCATGTTACTCTTTCGCCATTGTTATCTAGATTTTGATATACCTGGGCAATGCGATTGTAATTATCAAAATTTTTATCGAATGAAATTTCATCATACATCCACAACCCAATTAAAATGGCTACAGCCATTCCAATTGATAAACCAATAATATTGATGAATGAATGCATCTTATCTTTTATAAGATTGCGCCATGCAGTTTTAAAATAGTTTTTAAACATGCTACTGATTTCGGATTTGATTAAATAAGTTTTGGACGGACGCTTTTCATTAACAGGCACACTTCTGCTCGCGCATAGTACGTTTCAACGCTTATGCCAATATAAAAGCCTTTGATACTTAATATATAATGCGCGAAAAAATAAAAAAAGGTGTTCATTTCCGAACACCTTTCTGTGCGGTGACGCACAATGCGTTTATGTATTAATCTGTTTTTAAAAATCCTTCCACATTTAACCAGTCGCCAAAGCGGTCAATCCACTCATCTGTTGGAAGATGTTGAACACGCATACCAAAACCATGACCACCTTTCACATACATGTGCAATTCAACCGGGTGTTTTGCGGCCAGCCAATGATTATATAAACTAACACTATTTGGAGCAAGGCCAAGTTGGTCATCACTTGCAGCGGCCAGGAACATAGGCGGTGCATCTGCAGGAACATTCGTTTGTAAAGAATCAGGCATAAATGCATAAACAGGCGCAACAAAATCCGGTTTATTATCAGGAGTATAATTAAATGCCGATGAAGCTGCAACAGTGCCGCCTGCAGAAAAACCAATGATGCCAATTTTATCAGGCGAAATTTTAAATTCACCTGCATGTTTGCGCACATAAGCAAGTGCAGTGCGACCGTCGCTTATCGCCATCATAATTACATTTTTAATTTGTTCTTCAGCTTCATGATTGTTTATCATATTCATCATTTCCTGGGCCGGGTTGCCGGTTACGCTATGCATCACTCTATACTTGAGCACAAAACATGTAACCCCTTTTTTTACCAGCCAGTTTGCAACGTCAATCCCCTCACTGTTTATTGATAAGAGATGAAACCCGCCGCCCGGGCAAATAACAATTGCAGTTCCGTTTGCAACCGATGGGTCTGGTGTAAAAACAGTTAAGTGTTGGCTTTGATACATCAAACACAATATTTGTTCTAAACATGTTTTTACTGCTGTCCTGAAATTTTTCATCCCAATTCCAGTTCTCTGATCCGGGTGCAGCTCCATTGTAAAGCGGAATTATTTTTTGTTGCCCATGAATTGTTGAAGCCAGCATTAATAGCATCAATACAAAAAAGAAAAATTTATTTTTCATAATATTAAACTTAAGCAAGGTTTCATATAAAGCAATAAAATCCTGTTGTAAGTTAGGCGATTTACAAGAAATGCAGCGCCGCAGCACCGGGCACTTTATTTTCTGTAACGCCCGTAAAAGTGATGTTTTTTTTGAACTGTCTATACTGAAACCATTAGCTGAAAAAACCTATGAAATAAACAATTAAACACATGTGTACAATGCCTTTTATGGTGTTTCAAAAAGCCGCAATGTGTTGTAAAAAATTTTAAGTTACCCTATCATTGCAGAGCAAAATTTAAAGTCTATATCCTGATATTTTATGGCCCATTCTTACCTGATGCAAAAACTGCTTGCGTTAACTAAACTGGCGCATCATTCGCAAAACAAAAAAATTCCGGCTGCAGAACTTGCAGAACAACATATATATAACCGGAGACAATTTTTACAAAACTCCGGCATGGCGGCTATTGCATCTACTGTGCTGGCAAGTTGTGCAAAAATGGCGACCCCGCCCCGTAACTCTTCTGGAAACGGCCAGCCAAAAATTGCAATTATCGGTGCGGGCATTGCAGGTTTAAATGCTGCGTATACATTAAAAAAGCAAGGTGTTAATTCTGATTTATACGAAGCTAATACACGCGCAGGCGGTAGAATTTTTACAGCACAAAATGTTTTAAACCCTGAATTAAGCACAGAGCTCGGCGGAGAATTTATTGACAGCGATCATCGTGACATGCGCAATCTTGCTGCGGAATTTGGATTTCCATTGTTGAATTTATATGCCCATTCAGAACTAAAAATGCAGCAGAATTTATATTATTTTAATGGCGTTAGTTATTCGGATAATGATTTTATAACCGGCGTATCCACTTACTTACCAAAAATAGATAATGACTATAATAAACTAAGTGACATTATAAAATACAATTCTTATTCTGCGATTGATAAGAAGTTTGATAACATGAATCTTGAGCAGTATTTTGATTCAATTGGTTTACACGGATGGCTGCGCAGTTTACTGTTAGTGGCATATTTAGGCGAATATGGATTGAATACATGGGAATGCAGTGCCATAAATTTCTTATTCCTGTTTGGTGTTTCACCAGCAGGTGATATTGCACTTTATGGAGGAAGCGATGAACGTTATAAGATAAGCGGCGGTAATCAAAGAATTGCAGATGCACTGGCAGATAAATTAAAAGGCAATATTAACATTGAACATAAACTTGTTAAACTGCAAAGCAAAGGAACAGGATATGAACTGTTTTTTGAAAACAAGCCACAGCCTGTACAAGCTGATATTGTTTTACTCACTTTACCATTTAAAATTTTAAGAGAAGTTGAATTACATATTGATTTGCCTGACGTAAAACGTCATGCGATTAATACGCTTGGCTACGGCCATAATTCAAAATTATTATTGGGTTTTATCGGCAGGCCGTGGCGTACAAAATTTAATTGTGTGGGCATGAGCTATTCTGATAACGGCTCACAAAATACATGGGATAACAGTCAATTGCAACCCGGTTTAAACGGAGGCTTAACCGTTTTTTTAGGTGGCGCTGACGCTGTTAGATTAGGCGATTCAACTATAGAACATCAATCAAAAAAATATTTAAACTTAATAAACCAGATTTATCCAGGCATTAAAGACGATTACAACAACAAAGCATACCGCATGAACTGGCAAAGTTTCCAGTTTGCAAAATGCGGTTACAGTGCATGGAAGGTTGGCCAATACACAACCATTGCCGGCAGCGAAATTGAAACAGTTGGTAATTTATATTTTGCAGGTGAACATACATCATACAATTACCAGGGTTATATGAATGGCGGTGCCGCAACGGGCCGCAGGGCAGCAGAAAATATTTTAAAGAAGCTTGATTAACTCAAATCAGCAATCATTCGCCAGTTTACTATTGTTTTATCTGATGTCTGAAAAATTTTAACCGGCATGCAAAAAAAATATACATTGCATAAACCAAAACAAACAGTTTATGGCCCGTACACCATTAATGCAGCGATTACTCACGCTAACCAGGGTTGCCCATCATTCTAACAAAAAAAATATTTCTGCAAAAGAAGTTGCTGAAAAAAATTTTTATGACCGTAGAAATTTTCTGAGTACTTCTGCCAAAGCTGCTCTGGCCGCAAGTGTATTGGCAGGTTGCAGTAAGATTGCTGATACCCCTGCAAGAATTAATGCTTTCAGCGAAGACGACGCAAAAAGCACCGATCCAAAAATTGTAATAGTTGGCGCAGGCATTGCCGGTTTAAGCGCTGCATTTAACTTAAAAGCCGGTAACCTTAATGCTGATTTGTATGATGCAAATACAAGGGCTGGCGGAAGAATGTTTACAGCACAAAATATTTTAAATCCTGGTTTAAGTACAGAACTCGGTGGTGAGTTTATTGATACAGGCCATTATGATATTCGTGGTTATGCAAAATATTTTGGTTTACCATTAATTGACGTGTATTCACCATCGGAACTCGAACTTCAGCAAAATATTTATTACATAAATGGAGTAAGTTATTCTGATGAAGATTTTCTGCGGGATATTAAACCATATTTACCGCGAATTGCAAAAGACGTAAATAGCCTGAGTGATTTTATTAGTTATTATTCTTACTCAGCAACAGACAAGAAGTTTGATAGCATGAATCTTGAGCAATATTTTGATTCGATTAATTTAACCGGTTGGTTGCGCAGTTTATTATTGGTTGCTTATGTAGGCGAATATGGCTTAGAAGCGGATGAATGTAATGCAATAAATTTTTTGTATTTGTTTGGTGTATCGCCCGAAGGTTCGGTTGCATTGTATGGTGTGAGTGATGAGCGCTTTAAAGTACTCGGTGGCAATCAGCAAATTGTTGATGCTTTGGCAAATCAATTCAAAAACAACATACATCTTCAACACAAACTGGTAAAAATAAAAAGTACAAATGCGGGTGGCTATGAATTATTTTTTGAAGGAAAATCCGCGCCGGTAAAAGCAGACATTGTAGTACTTACTTTGCCGTTTACATTATTAAGAGAAGTAGAGATAAATGTTGATTTGCCTGGTGTAAAACGTAAAGCCATAAACACATTAAGTTATGGCACGAATTCAAAACTTTTATTAGGGTTTAATGGCAGACCATGGCGTACAAAATATAAAAGTGTTGGCATGAGTTATTCGGATAACGGATCAGGAAACACGTGGGATAACAGCCAGCTTCAACGCGGTAGCGATGGCGGGCTAACAGTTTATTTTGGAGGCAATGACGGAATCACTGTTGGCCACGGCAGTGTACAATCGCAGGCTGATAAATATTTGAATTTGCTAAATCAAATTTATCCGGATATAAAAAACAATTTCAATAATAAAGCTTACAGAATGGTTTGGCCAACATTTCCTTTTACAAAAGCAAGTTACAGTGCATGGAGTGTTGGTCAGTACACAACCATCGCAGGAAGCGAAATTGAAACGGTTGGTAATTTATATTTTGCCGGCGAACATACCTCTTACAATTTCCAGGGTTATATGAATGGCGGAGCAGTTACGGGGAGAATTGCGGCAAGAAATATTTTACAAGCAATGAATAAGGGAAACAATATCGCTCCTCCAATTGCTTTCCATCAAAATTAAATTACATTTCATCAGCCGAAGGGCCGTACATGCCGGGAACATTTACATCAAGCAAACGCAGGTAAACAGACAACTGCCCGCGGTGATGATAATTATGGTTGAAGCCGATATTTCTGATGTTAACTTTTTTTGGAATGGTGAAGAAAATTTGTTCTCCCCTGCGCATGGTGTAAGGCGAATTGAGAAGTTCGTCAGATGCTGATTCTATTAATTTTATTGCAGATTCCTTTCTTTCATCAAACAACTGTAAAATAGCTTCTGTACTTTCTTTTGATTCGCGGTTAAACACAGCAGTGGCAAAATCAAATTCATCCTCCGTTAAGGCTCTGTCAATCCAAATTGGCAATTCTGCAATGTGCGTTGCAAGCCTTCCGATAGTCATAGATTTTTCATGCGGCTTCCAGCTTAATTTATCCGTTGGCACACGTTCTAAAATTTTTCTGGTATTGTTTGATTCGTGCTTAAATTCTGCAAGTAATGCTTGATTAATCGACATAAATAATTTATTTTTTTAAAGAAGATTTCGCTGCAATGCTACTAAATAATCAGAACATTAAAATGATTGCAACGCGTTTAAGAGTTTATTTGTCATTAATAAAAAAACATGAAAAAATTTTCAATACTCGTTTTTATATGCTTTATAACACTTCATGTTTTTGCACAAAAACAAGACAAGATTTCGGGTTATTTTTTACTTGATTATTATACAACCCTGCATGACAGAACACTTGGCAATAATCCTTCTGGTGTTGGCATTGGGGCTAAAATAATGATACATACAAAATCAATATTTAGTGCACTTATAGAGATAAATGCACAAGGTGCTTTAGAAAATGATGATGTTTTCAGGTTAACCAAAAACGGAGAAGCGGCACCTGATGCACGCGGAATAATAAATGTATTTGCAGGGCCATCGGCGAGGTTTACAAACTATTTTCATTTCTCTTTTGCTATGGGACCAAGCTTTATAAACAGCAATACTTATTTTAGTATAAAGCCATCGTGTGATTTTTATTTTTCAAAAAGTAAAAGGATAACAGCGCAGGTTTCTTATTTAAACATTTTTAACCGCGCACTTAATTATGAAGAAACAAAAAGAACTGATTTTACATCTTTCAATATTGGCCTGGGAATTAAATTATTTTAATTAACCTTCAGAAGTTTTGTCAACAAACCATTTTACAGCAAGCTCGTATCCTTTTAAACCCAAACCAAAAATGCTGCCTACGGCTTTGCCTGAAACATGCGATAGTTTTCTGAACTCTTCCCGTGCATGAACATTACTAATATGCACTTCAATAACAGGAACTTTAATTGCAGCAATTGCATCACCCAATGCAACTGAGGTATGTGTATATCCGCCGGGATTTAATACGATTCCATTATAATTAAAACCAAGCTTTTGAATTTCATTTATCAATTCGCCTTCTACATTGCTCTGAAAATAATGAAATGCAACAGATGGAAATGCGAGCTTTAAATGTTCTATATAAATGTCAAACGAAACGTTGCCGTAAATTTCTGTTTCACGCTTGCCGAGTAAATTAAGATTAGGACCATTTATAATTGCAATCTTCATATTGCTAATGTAATGAAGGTTAGTTGTAGTATGGATTTATTTCTAATTCATGTACATCTTCGGTTACATAGTTTTTTATTTCATGATACAATGTATCTCTTTCAACGGGTTCACGCTTTACCTGTTTTATTAATGAAACAAGTTGCGCTGTTGACAAAGCAGGGTTCTTTTCTTCAGCGCCAGCCATTGAATAAATTTTTGTGGTATCGTCAATCGTTCCATCCAAATCATTCACACCAAAAGATAAACTAAGCTGTGCATTTTGCCTGCCGAGCATTGGCCAGTATGCTTTCATGTGCGGAAAATTATCAAGATATAAACGTGCAATTGCATAAGTTTTCATGTCTTCAACCAATGAACTTTCTGCAACGTTATTCATATCATTATCCTTATTACGGAATTTTAATGGAATGAAAGTGTTGAAGCCATGTGTTTCATCCTGCAACTGCCGTAAACGTTCCATGTGGTCAATACGGTGTTCATATTTTTCAATGTGACCAAACAGCATTGTTGCATTTGTATGCATGCCCAATTGATGTGCAGTTTTATGAATGTGCAACCAGCCTTCGGCATCAACTTTATCTGCGCAAATTTGTTCGCGTATTTCAGGATGAAAAATTTCGGCACCGCCGCCAGGTAACGAATCAAGACCAGCTTCATGCAATAAACGCATGCCATCTTCAACGCTCAGTTTGGCTTTCCGAAACATGTAATCCAATTCAACCGCAGTAAAACCTTTTATGTGTAAATCAGGCCGATGTAGTTTTATCGAACGTAATAAATCTTCAAAAAAATACAAATTCATTTTTGGATGAACGCCGCCAACAATATGCACTTCTGTAACCGGTTTGCCATCATATTTTTGTATGATGTGCATCATTTGTTCTTTATTTAACTCCCAGCCTTCATCGCGATGCGCATATAAACGTGAATACGAACAGAAATTGCAGGAAAACACGCAAACATTTGTGGGCTCAATATGAAAGTTTCTGTTGAAATAAGTTTTGTTGCCGTGCAGTTTTTCGCGTACATAGTTGGCAAGTGCGCCTGCATAAGGAAGTGAAGCTTTTTCAAAAAGCAAAATGCCTTCCTGAAAACTTAGCCGTACGTTATTTAAAATTTTTTCACCAATATTTTTGAGATCGTTATTTTTTTCAGCCTGGATTAATTCAATTATGCCATCTGCATTGTTCATGCTGCAAAGTTAGCCGCATGTTATAAATAATTGCAATTGTTTAAAACGCTATCTGTTAATTTATAAATTGCAAACCGCAACTGATGATCAATGCATAAAATCTGAAACATTCGCATCTAAAATGTTTGCTACTTCATAAAGCCTTCTTACGGTAAAGTTTGTTTGCCCCGATTCAATTTTACTGTATGCATTTTGCGAAATGCCCAACTTACCCGCAACATAAGCCTGGGTATAATTTAGCGTTTCCCGGCGTAACCGCATTTTAGTAGTAATAGCACGAATCTCAATTTTAACGTCTAATGTCATTATTTAGAGCTGTATTATAATGTACGAAAAATGAGGCGCTTTAGGATGTGGGAATACAAAAAATATTTCTCGAAAATGGGCTAACCTGATGAATATAATAACGTGCCGGCACCAAAACAACGCGAACTAAAACTGAACATTCGCTGTATCAAAACCGAACACTTTATTTTTATTGCATAAACTAAACCATTGCTTTTCAATGGCCTTTGCAATTGGTATATCTTTAAAGTAAATAAGATACTTTTAAAAAAAATAAAATAAAGGCATGATAAAACTTGAACACCTTTCTAAGTGGATAAACATTGGAGGCGCCAAAACATTTCTGCTAAAAGACGTAAATCTTACTATAAACGAAGGCGAGTTTGTTTCTGTAATGGGGCCTTCCGGTTCCGGAAAATCTACTTTGCTGAATGTGGTGGGTATGCTGGATGAATTTAATGAAGGTGAGTATATTTTTATGGGTGAACAGGTACATAAATTAAAAGAAAAAACGCGGTCGCAATTATATAAGCAATATATAGGTTTTGTTTTCCAGGCTTATCATCTTATTGATGAGCTTACTGTTTATGAAAATATTGAAACACCGCTTATTTATAAAAATTTGAAAACCGCCGAGCGAAAGGCAATTGTTGCCGACATAATTGACAGGTTTAATATTGTAGGTAAAAAAGACTTATTTCCAACGCAGTTATCGGGCGGGCAACAACAACTGGTAGGTATTGCACGGGCATTGGTTGCCAATCCAAGATTATTGCTGGCAGATGAGCCTACCGGAAATCTAAACTCAAAACAGGGTGAAGAAATTATGGAACTTTTTGCAAAGCTGAATAAGGAAGATGGTGTAACGATTATTCAGGTTACACACTCAGAAAAAAATGCAAGTTATGGCTCGCACATTATTAATTTATTAGACGGAAGAATAGAATCTTAATATAAACTTAGATGATCATGGTTTGTAAAGTATTTTCAAGTTGTACATTTTTTTTATTATTAATTTTTTCTGCACAGGCGCAATTGCCGGATTCGTCTGCAACAAAATTTACGTTGCAGCAATGTATCCAGCTTGCCTTAAAAAATAATCCTACCATTCAGCACAGTGAGGTTGCATCTCAAACGCAAAGAGCAAATTTAACAGCGGCAAGAGGTAATATGTTGCCAACTTTAAACGGGGATATATCACATGGTTTAAGCCAGGGCAGAGGTATTGATCCTTTTACTAACACGTATGCAAACCAGAATATAACTTACGCCAATTACAGCCTTAACACAAATGTTACACTGTTCAACGAATTTGCTATACAAAACAGCATCAAACAAAACAGGCTTGCATTTGATGCCACAAAAATGGAAGTGCAGCAAAATAAAGATGCCATTGCATTAAACGTAATACTTGAGTACCTGCAGGTTTTAACCAACCAGGATTTGATGGAAGTTTCCATGCAGCAAAAAGATGTGTCTGGCAAACAGGTTGAGCGCCTGAATGTATTAAACAGTGCGGGTGCAATTAAACCTAGCGACCTGTACGATTTAAAAGGCCAATATGCACAGGAAGAATTAAATGTTGTGAATGCAATGAACAATCTTGAATCAGCGAAAGTGTTGCTGGCTCAGTTGCTGAATATACAATACAATAAAAACATTATGCTGGAACGTGTTGGCCTAACCGAATCAACCGCAAACAACAGCAGCACCGATTCAATTTACCAGGCAGCATTGCAAAATCTTGCCCTTATAAAAGCAAGCGAACTAAGAAAACGCAGCGCTCTGTATGGTGTAAAAACTTACCGCTCATTAAGATTTCCGTCTTTGTATTTGAGCGGAGGCTTAAATACAAATTATTCAAGCAACGCTACTTCGCAGCAATTTATTAATACAACAGAAGTAACAACAGACAATTATGTTTTGGTTGATGGCGATAAAGCACCGGTTATCGCAAGACAGGATAATTTTACTACCAATAAAATTAACTACTCAAACCAGTTTAAAAATAATTTCAATACTTCAGTAAGCATTGGCGTAAGTATACCGTTGCTGAACAGGCTGCAAAACAAAACACAGATAAAAACAGCAGAGCTGATAGAAAAGGATGCAGAAATTACCCTGAATGCAACAAAAACACAGTTACAGCAAAATATTGAACAGGCATATGTAAATCTTACTTCTGCACAGAAACGTTTCGATGTACTTACAGAACAGGTAGCCGCTTTTAAAGAATCTTTTCGTGAAGCAGAAGCAAGATTTGACGCGGGGTCAATTACTTCGGTTGATTATCTGATAGCAAAGAACAATTTAGATAACGCAAATATTAATCTTATCATCGCCCGCTACGATTATGTACTGCGTTCTACAATTCTTGATTACTATAGCGGCAGAATAACTTTTCAGTAATATAATAACGGCATAATATTAGTAAGTTAAACAAGGTATTTACCCATAATATGAATAATGATTACAGGTCATCTCTATGGCCTGTTTTTATTTTATGCCTTTAATGCATCAATGGAATAATCTTTGAATTAAACTGATAAAAAGATTATGAAAATACTTAAGACTATACTCCCGTTTGTATTGGGCAGCTTTTTAGTTTTTAGCTGTAATAACAATGCAGTAAATAAAACGGGGAACGAAGACGCTGTTAACGATACAACAAGTACCAACCCTACAACAAATTCACTGGATTATCATCCTGATCAAAGGCAGGAAATTCCTTCTACTGATTCGTCAAACACCATTGGAACTGATAAAATAAATTCATCTGAAGCCACGCCAAATACGGGCACAGAAAAATCGTTTAATGATGCAAAAACGAATAAAGACAGTACGAAGCATTAGTTAAATTATTTGCCGATAAGACGAATTATTTCCACAAACAATATTATTTTATTGTTTGGTGAAGATATAAGGATCGGTTTCCAGGAAATCATTCACTTTAATTGTAACTGCAGTTACTTTATCTCTTCTGTTGTAAACCTTAACGGAAAAATTCCAAACGCCAGGATTGTTGTATGTAAGCAGCCATTCACCGCTGTCCATGTATTGCAATGTTGCCGTTAAGATTTTTATGATTTCCGAACTTTATAAGCAGATCATTGCCCATTGATGTAATAATAATATTTCCAAATAACTCATTTGTATGTACCAACATAAGTGTTTACAGTCATGGCGGCTCATGATGTTCTTACTCGGGCCTTCAGTGCATCAATATCATCTAAGTTGTTTTTTCCTGTTCTGCATAAAATTGGCTAATGACAATTCGCTATAATTGCGGTAAGGCAAACCAAGATACGCATCAAGAACCTGGTAACGCAACAGTTCAAAAAATTCCTGGTTATCGTTATTTGTAAAAATTGATATGCCTAAATTTTCTTCCGGTACAAAACAGGTATTGGTTACAAAACCATCAGCGCCACCGGTATGTTCATAAGTAAGATGCCCGCCATAATCACTTATAAAAACACCAAGCCATAACCATAAATATTTATAGGCAAAAAAGGATTTTTACGGCTGCGGATAATTGTATTCATATCTCTTGTGCGTTGTATTGCCTGCCATGGAATAATTTGTTTGCCATTTGCTTTACCACTGTCAAGTTGCATCAGCAGCCATTTTGAAATATCTTTTACGCAGCTCACAATAGCGCCGGCGGGTGCAAGATTATCAACATTATCATACGGCAATAATTTCAGCGAATCCGAAAATGTATTGGTGTAAGGGCTTGCAGCACCAGGCATCTGCTCCATATTATTTCCAAGCGTATGTGTATTTGTCATTCCAAGCGGTTCAACAATGCTATCATAAACATAAACTTCCCATGGTTTGCCTGTAACTTTTTCAATTACCTGGCCGGCCGTTAAAAAACAACTGTTACAATAACCCCATTGCTGGCGAAAATTTCCGGTTGGTTTCAGCAAACGCATTTTATACATGATAGAATCGCGGGAAAGTGTAGAGTTCCAGAATGTAAAATCGCCCTGGAAAGTTTTTGTACCAAGATGATGCGCAAGCATATCTCTTACGGTAACAAGATTCGTTGTGTTTGAGTCATAATCAGCATACCAGGGAAAATATTTTGTTATCTTATCATCAAGCGAAAGTTTTTTATCATGTTCAAGTTGCGCCAATGATGTTGCTGTAAAAAGTTTACTGTTGCTCGCAATCATAAAAAGCGTGTTCTCATCAACAGGTTCTTTTGTTTCAAGATTGCGCACACCATAACCTTTCATTAATACCACCTGCCCGTCTTTTACAATAACAATTGCAAGACCCGGAATATTCCAATCTTTCATGCCTTTATTTATATAATTATCGATACTATCTTTTACAAATGAAGGTTGTGCCTGTTAAGTAATTAAAAAATAAAAATGAAAAAGTAAAAGCAACAATTTTTTCATGGCAAGTATTTAAAAGGGAAAAATAATAATTAAAATTTATAAGCAATTGCCCAGAAAGCTATTATCTGTACTCACCAAATACGTTTCTTAATTCATCAGCAATTTCGCCAAGTGTACAAAAATTTTCAACAGCATCAATTACAGCAGGCATAATATTTTCTCCGGATGTTGCTTTATTATGTAAACACTGTAAACAGTTTTTTACCTGCAGATTATTTCTTGATTCTTTTAAGCGTTTTAATTTTGCAACCTGTACTTTTCTTATGCTGTCATCAATTCTTAAAAGAGGAATTGTTTTTTCTTCCTGCGATTGAAATTTATTAACGCCTACAATTATTTTTTCTCCTGCTTCAACTTTGCGCTGATGTTGATATGCACTGCGGGCAATTTCATTTTGAATAAACCCCTGTTCAATCGCAGAAACACTGCCGCCCATTTCATCTATTTGCTTAATCAGTTCCCATGCGGCGTCTTCAACTTCGTTTGTAAGTGATTCAACGAAATAACTTCCGCCCAAAGGATCAGCTGTATCTGCAACGCCGCTTTCAAAAGCAACAATTTGTTGTGTGCGCAATGCAATGCGGGCAGCTTCTTCTGTAGGTAAACTTAAAGCTTCATCATATCCGTTCGTATGCAAACTTTGCGTGCCGCCTAAAACTGCTGCCAGTGTTTGTACAGTAACTCTTGAAATATTATTAAGTGGTTGCTGTGCTGTTAAAGTGCTGCCGCCTGTTTGTGTGTGAAAGCGCAGCATCATTGCTTTTGGATCTGTTGCGCCCAAATCTTTCATGATGTTTGCCCACATTCTTCTTGCCGCACGAAACTTGGCAACTTCTTCAAACAAATTATTATGTGCATTAAAAAAGAAAGATAAACGCTTACCAAAAACATTTATATCAAGGCCTTGTTCCAACGCAGCTTTTACATAAGCTTTTCCATTGCTTAATGTAAAAGCAATTTCCTGCACAGCGGTGCTGCCTGCTTCACGGATATGATAACCCGAAATTGAAATAGTATTCCATTTTGGTAATTCGTTGCTGCACCATTGAAATATATCTGTAATGATCCGCATAGAAGGTTTGGGCGGATAAATATAGGTACCTCTTGCAGCGTATTCTTTTAAAATATCATTCTGAACAGTACCTGTAATTTTTTTTAAATCTGCGTTTTGTTTTTTTGCGGTGGCTACGTACAAACTTAATAAAATAAATGCAGTTGCATTAATCGTCATTGAAGTGCTTACATCTTGTAAATTAATTCCATTAAACAATGCCTGCATATCTTCAATGCTGTTAATGGCAACACCAACTTTTCCTACTTCACCTTCTGCCAAATCATGATCACTATCGTAACCAATTTGGGTAGGAAGATCAAAAGCAACGCTTAAACCGTTTACACCATGTGACAATAAATAATGATAACGCTTATTGCTTTCTTCAGCGGTAGAAAAACCGGCATATTGCCGCATCGTCCATAGTTTACCCCGGTACATATCTGGCTGAATACCGCGGGTAAAAGGCACCTCCCCCGGTTCCTCCGGTGGAGGGGAGAAATGAACATCTTTATTGTATAAACTTTTCTTATTTCAATGCCGCTGTCAGTAAAACATTTTGTTTTATCGTGCATAAAAGAGATTTGCAATCGTAGCAGTAAAATTACTCCATTAATTTTTTGGCTTCATAACTTAAAGCTTCGCTTACTACTTCATGCAATGTTCCTTTTTTATCATTCATTAAAAATTCGAGTAAGAGCTTATTTAAATCCAAGCCGGTTGCATTGGGCGGAAGCACATTGGCAAGCTGGTTTATAATAAGCAGGTTTTGTTCTTTAAGGTTTTTAACCGCGTTCCAGGCATCAGGCGAAACATAAATTTGTTGCGTGATGTTATAATCAAACTCGGATCGTATGTTTTGTGTAAGCAATAATTGCATTTCACGGGCAGTGGCATGAGGCTGGTTAACCCTGCTTATGAGATGCGGTAAAGCTATGCGGTCAACCAGTATAAGCAGCCTTTCATAAGCCTGTAACTGCATGGTAGCACCCGGTGTTCTTTTTAAAGGTTCGTTTGTGGAAGTCACCTTCATCCGCGTTAAAATAATGTACATTACACTTGCGGTAACAAGTATAGAAACCACCATAACGAATATAACAGAACTGGTATCCAAAATTTTGTTTGTGCAAAATAAGGAATCTCAACCAACAGAAATAAAAAAGCCACGCTAACGTGGCTATTTGTTTTAGGGGTGATTTTTTCTGCCTCCACCTCCGCCGCCATTGTTCTGCGGCCTGAATGACGGTTGTTTCTGTTGCCGCTCCTGCCTGAATTCCTGCTTAGATTGCTGGCGGTTATTATTATTAAACTGCCTGTTATCATTTTGCGGCGGCCTGTGACTTTGATTACGCTGCTGCTGTTGCTGCTGTTGCTGAAATTGATTATCTCTTTGCTGCCGCTGTTGTTGCTGCCTTTGCTGCTTCTGTTGTTGCTGCTGTTGCCTCTGCTGCTGTTGTTGTTGCTTCTGCTGTTGTTGTTGCTGGCGGCGCATATTTTGAATCCTGTCCCGCTGATCAGGTTTTGGCTGATCATTGGGCTGGTTATTCTGTTGTGAATTTTGCTTTTGCCTGTTACTGTTATTTAACTGGTTAAGCCTGTCTTTCTGTTTTTGATTGAATTCCCTGTTTTGCGGCGTATTATTGTTGTTGTTATTTTGCTTTTGTTGATTAATTATATCTGTATTCCTGTGCTGGCCCTGCTTATTATTGTTGTTATTGTTATTATTCTGATTTTGAAGACGCCTGTTTACATTATCGCGGTTGTTGTTCTGAATACGATTCTGCACCTTTGTTTTTACACCCGGGCGATACATTTGAATTTTATTATTAGCTACTACTGTTTTACCCGGCCTTGCTGTATTCTGAATATTAACTGTATTAATTCTTCGGCCTGAAACTCTTTCAACATCACTTCTGTTGGGGCCTGCTACAAACCTGTGGTTATTATATACAGTTGTATTATTTATAACTGTGGTATTATGAATGATGGTAACATTTCTTCTGTTTGGAGCATAATACCTGTGTATATACGGGCTGCCCATATACCTGCACGGAGCAAATACCCACCTGTTATACGGAATACCAATGTTTATACCGATACCTATTCCCATTCCCGGGCCTAACGGAGACCAACCATAATAGCCGCCACCTGTTCTCCAGGATACCCATGCCGGACCCCAGTCATAACCCGGAACCCACATCCAGCCATAAAAAGGATCATAAGCCCAGCGGCCATAATGAAAAGGTGCCCAACCCCAGCTATAATCAGATGCCCATGTCCATCCATAAGATGTATAAACCCAATGACCGCCTGTTGAATAAGGCACAAATCCGCGTTCGCTTGCAATCCATGCGCGACCGTAGGAAGGAGACTCAACCCAACGTCCATAAGGGCTTAATGCATCGTTAAATACGTTAATGTTTACTTCAGATGGTTCTTCATCGTAATCGTTGGGGTTATCATAATCTTCCTGATCCTCATCATAAGTATAATCGTCGTTCCCGCTATTACCATTCTGATCCTGGTAGGCTTGATCGTCCTGGTTATTGTAATTGGGATCATTGTTATTCTGATTATTGTATGAGTTGTTATTATTATCGTAATAACCGTCATTTTGTGCCGACGCATAGCGCGGCGAGCTGCACGACGCTGCTATTATTAAAATAAGCAACGGGTAAGCAATCTTTTTTAAATTCGTTTTCATATGTGTAATTATCTTGAATTTGTTTTAATAGATAGGTCAATTGTTGTTCCAGAAAAATAAAAACTTTTTTTATGATTTTATGACGCAAAATGATGCTACAAGTTTAATATGCCGATAATTTTGTCAGTACTCGATTATTAACATTTTAATTTAACTGCGATGCCTTCATTTGATATAGTTAGCAAGGTTGATCTTCAAACGCTCGATAACGCTGTAAACACAGCAAAAAAAGAGATTACAAACCGTTTTGATTTTCGCGACTCGCCTGTGCAAATCGATTTAGACAAAAAAAATTATACTTTAACACTTGAAGTAGAAAGTGACATGAAAATGAAACAAGTGATGGACGTTCTGATAAGCCGCGCAGTAAAACAAGGCATTGATGCAAATGCATTTGATTTTTCAAAAGATGCTTATCAAAGTGGTAAAGTTTTAAAAAAAGATGTACCGGTTACAAATGGCTTAAAGCAGGAAGATGCAAAGAAGATTGTAAAAATTATAAAAGACAGTAATCTGAAACTGCAGGCCCAGATTATGGATGATGTGGTAAGAGTTACAGGTAAAAAAATAGATGATTTACAACATGCAATTGCGGCATGCAAACAGGCCGGTTTATCAATACCGCTGCAATTTATAAATATGAAATGAACAGTGGCCTTTATAAATCATACTTACTATCGTGAATTCTGTGTGGCAGATAAAATCATATAATCCGTTAAAAGAAATCGTAACATAATTACTTTGCACGTAAGCAGCAAACCCTTAACTTCGCGCTCCTTTTTGTTCCCGTAAGGCTCAACAAGTGTCCCGACTGTTCGGGAACGCCAGCAGGGAGTAGTCTTTAAAAGATTATAATGCCTAAAGTAAAAACAAACTCCAGCGCCAAAAAGCGCTTTAAAGTAACAGCTACCGGTAAAATAAGTTATCAGAAAGCTTTCAAACGCCACATTCTTACAAAAAAATCTACAAAACGCAAAAGAGGATTACGCCATAAAGGTTTGGTTGATTCTACCAACCGTGATTTTGTGCTGCGTTTATTACGCTTAAAAGGTTAACCCAATTAATTCAACTTATAAAATAATTATATGCCACGTTCAGTAAATGCTGTTGCATCAAGGGCAAGAAGAAAAAAAATTCTTAAGCAAGCCAAAGGTTTTTATGGTAAGCGTAAAAACGTTTACACTGTTGCAAAAAATATTGTAGAAAAAGGGATGACCTATAGTTATGTAGGTCGCAAAAACAAAAAACGCGATTACAGGCAATTATGGATTGCACGTATAAATGCAGCTGTAAGAGAAGAAGGCTTAACATACAGTGTGTTTATTAATAAATTAAAAGCAAACGGTATCGAATTAAACCGCAAAATTCTGGCAGACCTTGCGATGAATGAACCCGAAAGTTTTAAAGCATTAATTAATTCAGTTAAATAATCTTTCTATCATATTTATTAAACCTTCCCACACTATGGGAGGGTTTTTTTATTTATTGATTATTCCAAACAATTATTTTTGTAGATAATATATTATGCCTCAATAAAACCGAATGACAAATTCCTATACCTCGCTGGTTAAACAAACCTTTCATTTTCCGCAGGAAGATTTTAATATAAACGACGATGGTTACCTGCAATTTAACGGGCTCGACATAAAATCTTTGATTGATAAATACGGCACACCTTTAAAGCTAAGCTACCTGCCTAAAATCGGGATGCAGATAAATAAAGCAAAAAAAATGTTTGCGTCTGCAATTAAAAAGCATAAGTATGAAGCCAGTTATAATTATTGTTATTGTACAAAAAGTTCGCACTTCTCTTTTATAATTGAAGAAGCGCTGAAGTATAATATTAATCTTGAAACTTCTTATGCATACGATATTGAAATTATTAACCAACTGTACAAAAGAAAAAAAATATCTAAAGACACTTTTATTATCTGCAATGGCTATAAACAAAAAAATTACACTAGCCGTATTGCAAGATTAATCAATACAGGTTTTAGTAATGTTATTCCTATTTTAGATAATAAAGAAGAGTTACAGCGTTATCGCCGCACGGTGAAACAGCCTTTTAAATTAGGTATTCGCGTGGCCGCAGAAGAAGAACCAACCTTTCCTTTTTATACTTCAAGATTAGGCATTCGCGCAAAAGATATTTTGGAATTTTATGTAGATGAGATAGAAGGTTATGAAGAAAAATTTCAGCTTAAAATGCTGCACATCTTTTTAAATAAAGGCATAAAAGATGATATTTATTACTGGAGTGAATTAAACAAAATAATCAACCTGTATTGCCAGCTTAAAAAAATCTGTCCTGAGCTCGATTCAATAAATATTGGTGGCGGTTTTCCGATAAAACATTCACTGGGTTTTGAATATGACTACCAGTTTATGATAAATGAAATTGTAGGAAATATTAAGAAGGCATGTAAAAAAGCCAAAGTACCCATGCCGCATATTTTTACCGAGTTTGGAAGTTATACTGTTGGCGAAAGCATGGCACATATTTATAGTGTTATTGGCCAGAAGGTACAGAACGACAGGGAGCGCTGGTATATGATTGATTCTTCTTTTATAACTACGCTGCCTGATACCTGGGGAATCGGTGAAAAATTTTTAATGCTTCCTATTAATAAATGGGAGAACGAATACCAGCGTGTTGTGTTAGGTGGTTTAACCTGCGACAGTCATGATTATTACGATTCCGAAGAACATATTAACGAAGTTTTCCTACCAAAAATTTCTAATGATAATAACGGTGCAGACAAATCAAATGTTGAACCTTTATATGTTGGTTTCTTTCATACAGGCGCATACCAGGACCAGATTAGCGGCTATGGCGGAATTAAACATTGCTTAATACCTTCTCCAAAACATGTTATTGTTGGTTATGATAGAAATGGCAAGCTCACAGATTGGCTCCATGCAAAACAACAATCGGCACAAAGTATGCTTAAGATTTTGGGTTATTTATAATCTTACTAAACCCCGGTTATTTTTTAAAGTCATAAGCCACTAAACTTTTTATCATGAAAAAATTATTTGCCGCAATTATCGTTTGTTTTTCATTAACCTTTACTGCACACGCTCAAACATCCACAGAGGGAAAACACGGCAAGGAAGCAATGCGGCAGATGCTGAAAGATTCATTGCAGTTGACCGATGTACAGGCTGATTCAGTAATATCCATCCGTCAGGAATTTATGGGTAAGATTAAAAACTACAATGAAGGACAGTTCGGTTTCCGCTGACCAGCGAAAAGAACAATTGAAACCCCTGAGAGAAGAAATGAAGACACGTTTAAACGCTATTTTAACAAAGGATCAAATGAAAAAAATGAGAGAAATGCAAAAGGAAATGCGCAATGGAAAAATGGATAACTAATTAAAATTATTAAAAGAATAAAAAGGTTTCCTTACGGAGACCTTTTTTATTGCCTGTTTAAAAATCATTTAAAAATTATACTTTCAATTTTCATGGCAGCTAAAACATACATAGCGCATTTTGATCTCGATTCATTTTTTGTAAGTGTTGAGGTTATAAATGATCCTACACTTAAAGGCAAAGCTGTAATTGTTGGCGGCTCCAGAGAACAGAGGTGTGGTTACCACCTGCAGTTATGAAGCAAGAAAGTATGGTGTTCATTCTGCCATGCCCATGAAAAAAGCGATGCAGCTTTGTCCGCATGCAATACTTGTTCGCGGTACACGCGGGCAGTATAGTAAATTTTCAAACTGGGTTACACAAATTATTGCCGCAAAAGCGCCCAAATTTCAAAAAGCAAGCATTGATGAATTTTATATTGATTTAACAGGCATGGATAAATTTTTTGATCCTTTTAAATGGACGATTGATTTACGCGAAGAAATTATCAATGAAACAAAGCTTCCTATTTCTTTTGGGCTTGCCAGCAATAAATTAATAGCAAAAATTGCAACTGATGAAGCGAAACCAAACGGTTACCTTTTTATTCAGCATGGAAAAGAAAAAGAGTTTCTTGCACCTTTACCTGTAAAAAAAATTCCGGGTGTGGGTAATCATACTTTAAGTGTACTGAATGAAATGGGTATTGAATTTATTGGCGATATTCTTAATAAATCTCAATCTGAAATGGAAACGCATTTAGGAAAATGGGGATTTGATTTATGGAATAAGGCGCAGGGTTTGCATTTTGGAAGTGTTACAGAATGGCACGAAGCAAAATCTATTTCAACAGAAAACACTTTTGAAACCAATACAAGCGATGAAAAATTTTTATTGAGTGAATTGGTGAGAATGACGGAAAAAATTGCATTTGAATTAAGACGGGATGAAAAACTTGCAGGTTGCATTGCCGTAAAAATCCGCTATCCAAATTTTGAAACGACTTCAAAACAAATTGCGATTGATTATACTTTCAGAGATGATGAATTAATTCCAGCGGCGATTGACCTTTTTCATAAACTATATAAAAAAGGAAAACCCGTGCGTTTGCTGGGTGTGCGTTTAACAGATTTCACCAACATAACTGTTCAGGGGAATTTGTTTGATGACGTTTCAAAGAAAACAAATTTGTATAAAGCAATTGATGAAATAAAAATAAAGTTCGGGAAAGAATTTGTGGCAAAAGCGCGAGCTATAAAGTAAGATTTTATTTTTCTTTTTGAAAAACGGCCGAAATGAAATTTAAAAATTTATATCAATTGGTTTTGTATAAGCAGTAACGAGCCACCTTTTCATTTCTTTTTCTGTAAACCATTTTTTAAAATAGTTACTTCCTAAAACCGCATTAACACCTTTAATAAAAATATTCGCGGGCATTGCATTTGCAAACCTGTATAATCTTTCTTCGCTTTGTAAACGTTTATGCACTTCCTTGTCATAACTGCTGAAAATGCTTTCTGCAAAACAATTTTCTTTAACAGCACGTTGAATATAATGCGCAGCGATATACCCGGATAACATCGCCGGACCAATCCCTTCACCGGAGTTGGGCGCAACCAATGATGCAGCATCGCCGGTAAGCAACCAGCCATCGCCATGTGCTTTGCGGTTTAATGTTGACATAGGAATTCCCCAGCCTTTTGGTTGTTCCAAAGCAACTGCATTTTTAAAACGATGCGACAGGTAAACATCGTTTTTAATAACATCATCAAGCGCTTTACGAATGTTGATGTTTTTTTTTGCCACGTGATGACTTGCCATTCCAAAACCGATATTGGCTTCATTATTATCCAAAGGAAAAATCCAGAAATAAGCGAACGGGTATTTCTTTGGAAAATAAATTTCAATCAATTTTTTGTTGTTGATGCCGTCCACATTTTTCCAGTATTGTCTTAATGCAGCCGCATAATGTTTTCGATTTACGGTTCTATCGCCTATATGTTTTAAGACGATTGAATGATCACCATCAGCACCAACAAGCATTTGCGTTTTTATTGATATTTGCTTTGATGCCAACATCCCTTCCAGTATCCAGTGTGTTCCTTCTTTACGTATGTTTTGTATGCTGCAGCCGGTTCTTATATCTGTCGTTTTTCTATCAATCTTATTAAATAAAAACGTATCAAAATTTGTTCGGCGCGAAGTATAAAATAAAGGCTGATTCAAAAGCTGTTCATCGTTTTTGTTGCCACACATTAAATCTACATGCCTGCCCCCTGGCAAAATAAAACGCATACCCAGCGAATGTGTAAAATCGCTTGTTGAAAATTCATGTTGAACAATTGAAGGATCAATATTATTCAATACACGCACTACTTTTAAATCAAGACCGTCGCCACAAACCTTATCTCTTGGAAATTCAGCAGCATCAACTATAAGATGCGGAATATCTAATTTTGAAAGTATAATAGAAGTTGTTGAACCGGCTGGCCCCGCACCAACAATGCAAACTTTTGTTTCAATTGTTTCCGCCATAACTAAAATTGATTACGGGTTGGCAGGTTCTTTCTCCATCATTAAATATGCTTTTATAAAGCCATCCAGTTCGCCATCCATTACAGGTTGCACATTACCTACTTCATAATCTGTTCTGTGGTCTTTTATCATTTTGTAAGGATGAAAAACATAGCTTCTTATCTGGCTTCCCCATTCAATTTTTTTCTTGCCTGCATTTGCTGCATTTTTTGCTTCTTCACGTTTGCGTAATTCTTCTTCATACAAACGGCTCTTCAACATTTTTAATGCAAGCTCACGGTTTTCGCCCTGTGTTCTGCTTTGCTGGCATTCAACAATTATTCCTGATGGAATATGTTTTAAGCGAACTGCAGTTTCAACTTTATTTACATTCTGACCGCCTTTACCACCACTGCGATAAAACTCCCATTCAAGATCTGCAGGATTTACATTTATTTCAATTGTATCATCAATTAACGGATAAACAAACACACTGGCAAAAGATGTATGCCTTCTTGCATTACTATCAAACGGAGAAATTCTTACAAGCCTGTGTACGCCACTTTCTGCTTTTAAAAATCCATAAGCAAACGGACCATCAAATTGCAAGTGTTGCGGTTTTAATTCCTGCCCCATCGCCTTCCTGGAAATCAAGTTCTGTAACTTTCCAACCTTGCTTATCGCCATACATTCTGTACATGCGTAAAAGCATTTCTGCCCAATCCTGGCTTTCTGTTCCGCCGGCACCGGGATTAATTTGCAACACTGCAGGTAATTCATCTTCCGGCTGATTAAGGGTACTTTTAAATTCCGCATCATCAAGCATTGACAATGCATTATCATATGCTTTTTTTGTTTCTTCTTCAGTTGCATCACCCATCTTCCAAAAATCAAACAACACAGCAAAATCTTCAACAGCAGTTTCAACCTGCTTATAAATCTTTAACCAAAATTCATTTGTTTTAATTTCCTTCATGGTTTCGGTAGCACGTTTGTTATCGTTCCAGAAACCAGGAGAAAGAGAAAGTGTCCGGTCTTCTTCTATTTTATGAATACGGTTATCAACGTCAAAGAAACCTCCTTATCCCGGCTAAGCGGGACCGCATATCCTGTAGTTTTTCTATTGTCATAGTGCGCGAAGATAAGAGCAGAATTTTACTGATTAATACTATGTGTTTGTTCAGCAGTTTATCAGTCTGAAAATTACTCCCCAGATTGCGCTGGCCGTCTCTGATGTTTTTTATCTCTGTGGGTTATCAACGGGATACATTTTAAAACTCTGTATTACAATTTGTTTGTAAATGTTGCTTCGGACATTTCTGTGCGTTTTATTTTATATCAAGCCTTTTATCAGAATAACGATAAAGCATGAAAGGTTAGCCAAAATAAATCCTTGTCTTGCTTTTTGTATTTGGCACGTACTTTATTCAAGCATTTATCTAACAATGCACAGTTTTACATGGTTTAGTTTTTGTGTTTAAAAAGCTATTTCAATCATAAAAAAATATTGCATGATTCCGCTTTGGTTAAAGGCTGGTTTTTGGGGATTGCTTTCTGGTTCTGCATTGATAGCAGGTGCAGCCATTGGATATTATGTAAACATTCAGCAGCGCTGGATAGCAGCCATCATGGCTTTTGGAAGTGGTGTTTTAATTTCCGCGCTTTCATTTGATTTGATGGAAGAAGCATATAAAAGAGGTGGCTTTGATTCTACTTCTATCGGTTTTGTAAGTGGTGCATTAATTTATACTGTCGCGAATATTATTTTATCTAAAAAAGGCGGAAAGCATCGCAAACGTTCGGGCAACCAGCAAGCATCTGAATCAAAACAAAAAGGCAGCGGAACAGCCATTGCATTAGGTGCTTTGCTAGATGGTATTCCTGAATCTATTGTAATTGGCGTAAGCATGATTAAAGGAGGTGCAGTAAGCATGGTAGCTGTCATAGCAATTTTTCTTTCCAATATTCCTGAAGGTTTATCCAGTGCTTCGGGCATGAAAAAAGCACATCGTTCCGCCGTTTACGTTTTTTCTATGTGGATTGTGATTGCGCTTATTTCAGGCATTGCTTCGCTTTGCGGCTTTGCCATCTTTGTGCATTTTAGTGCTGATGTAATTGCTGCTACAACTGCTGTTGCCGCCGGTGCAATACTCGCCATGCTTTCAGACACAATGATACCCGAAGCGTTTGAAGTTGCGCATAATTATGCCGGATTGATTACGGTGCTCGGCTTTTTATGTGCGTTTGTGCTGTCGAAAATAACCGGGTAATATTTTTCATGGCACAACTTTTACACTACACAAATTATGTTTCGAGGATTTATGTTTGCCACCGGCATTGAAAACAGCAACCCAACCATACAAAACGGAAAGCTCAGGGTTGATGAATTGGAGAAAGGTGGTCATTACACACACTGGAAAAAAGATTTTGAACTTGTTCAGCAATTAGGAATAAAATTCCTGAGATATGGTGTGCCTTTACACAAAACGTTTTTGGGTAAGGATAAGTACGACTGGAGTTTTGCAGATAAAGTTTTTGGGGAATTGAGGCGAAGACAAATTATCCCGATTACAGATCTTTGTCATTTTGGTGTGCCCGATTGGATTGGCACTTTTCAAAACCCTGATTTCCCCGAACTGTTTGCCAGGTATGCGGAAGCCTTTGCGCAACGTTTTCCGTGGATACAATTATATACGCCTGTAAACGAAATGTATATCTGCGCATTATTCTCTGCCTATTATGGGTGGTGGAATGAACAGCTTACAACAGACCGCTCTTTTGTTACGGCTTTAAAGCATATAGTAAAGGCAAATGTAATGGCTATGCGTGCCATTTTAAAAGTACGAACGGATGCCATTTTTATTCAAAGTGAATCGTCAGAATATTATCATGCTGAAAACCCCAGAGCGATTAAACCCGCGGAGCTAATGAATGCAAGACGCTTTCTTTCTCTGGATTTAAATTATGGAAAACGCATAGAATCTGAGATGTATGAATATTTAATGGATAATGGCATGACGAGAGATGAATATCATTTTTTTCTGCACAACAATTTAAAACATCATTGCATAATGGGCAATGATTATTATGTGACCAACGAGCACCGTGTTTGTAAGGATGGAAGCACACGTTCTGCAGGAGAAATTTTTGGTTACCATGTTATCACTGCGCAATACTACAGGCGCTACCTTTTACCTGTAATGCATACAGAAACAAATTTGCGGCAGGGACCGAATGGCGATGAAGCCGTAAACTGGTTATGGAAAGAATGGGCAAACGTAATTCGTGTAAGAAATGATGGAATTCCGATTGTTGGTTTTACGTGGTATTCTTTAACCGACCAGGTGGATTGGGATACAGCATTGCGGGAAAATAACGGCAATGTAAACCCGCTTGGTTTATTTGATTTGGATAGAAATATTCGCCCGGTTGGTAAAGCATATAAGCAAATAATTTCGGATTGGAGACAGGTGCTGCCTACACAAAGCATTTGTTTAAATGTTCCTGTTGTTTTGCCTGAAGATAATAAACCAACCCACGAGGAAAATGAAAAGGCAGATAAAGAAGAAAACAATGATCAACCTACTTCAACATTATTAAAAGCAGGAAAAAATTAAGTTATGCAATTTCAAAATAAAGTTGTGATTATAACCGGTGCCGCAAGCGGGATTGGATTAGCAACCGCAAAACGTTTTGCAAAAGAAGGCGCAAAAATAGTTCTGGCCGATATAAATGCGGATAAATTAAAGCAGGCAGAAACAGAAGTGCGACATGCAGGCGCAACAGATGCCTGGACAAGCGAGTGTGATGTAAGTAATGAACAAAATGTAGAAGCAACAGTTGATGGCGCCATAAAAAATTTAGGTGGGTTTGATGTGATTGTAAATAACGCCGGCATGATGATTTTTAAAAAAATAGAAGAACAAACTCAGCAAGACTGGATGAAAATTTTAAGTGTTGATTTATTAGGCGCTTTCTTCTTTACAAAGCAGGCTTTTTTGCAAATGAAAAATGGCGGAGCTATAGTAAACGTATCCAGTATTCATGCCATCGAAACCACGCCGAATGTTGCCACGTATGCCGCTGCAAAATCTGCATTGCTTTCGCTTACACGTTCTGCTTCTGTTGAAGGAAAGCCAAAAAAAATAAGAGTAAATGCGGTGCTGCCCGGCGCAATAGATACGCCAATGTTGTGGGATAATCCAAACGTAAAAGCAGGATTGGAAAAAATAGAAATGAGTGATGTGGGAAAGGCTGAAGATATTGCTGATGTAATCGCTTATCTCGCTTCAGATGAAGCTGCTTTTGTGCAAGGTGCTGCTATAAGAGTTGATGGCGGAAGATTAAGCAGGTTGTGATTTCTTAAGCGCTTACTTCTTTAAGTCAGAGAAAGATTTTGTGATTATCTCTTTCAGCACATCAGTACTTACATCTTTTAACCGGTTAATATACAAACAACCTTTTCCTGTTTTATGTTTTCCCAGTTTTTCTAAAAGAGTTGCATATTTAAGCGCACCACCGGGAATGTATAAAGCAATATTTTGCTTACGTGGTGAAAAACCAATCTCGCACATATCGCCTTCGTGCCCGCTTTCATATTTATAATGATAACTGCCAAAACCAACAATAGCCGTTCCCCACATTTTTGGCTGCATGCCTGTAACTTGTTTAATCATCTCAATTATTTCAAAACAGTCCTTGCGTTTTGTTTCATCAGCAACAGTTTTTAAAAACTTGGCAACGCTTTCGTCAGTTTGTTTTGTTTTTAATTCTGCCATAAGAAGGTTATAGTACAATGTTATCAATTAATCTTACACCACATATAAAAGCAGCAGCAAGTACAATTAATTTTTTACCGGCACTACTGTTATCAAGCGGCAATAAAGTTTCAGCATCGCAAATTTCTACGTAATCCACTTTTTCAAACCCGTTATTCAATATCATTTCTTTTGCACGCCGGGTTAAGTTCTCAAAACTGTCTTTTTCAATATTTTGTTTAATGTGTTTCAAAGCCCCGTAAATAGCTGTTGCATTTTTTCTCGCATTATCATTTAAACGCGTATTGCGGCTACTCATGGCAAGTCCATCAGTTTCACGCAAAGTTTCCTCCACAAATACTTTTACATTTGGATGAAACGATTGCATCATCTTTTTTAAAACAAGCACCTGCTGATAATCTTTTTGTCCTAAAAACAATTTCTCAGGTGTAACAATGTTTAATAACCGATGTACTACATTACAAACACCCTGGAAATGATTCGGCCTGTAAAACCCTTCTAAAATATTTTCTAAATACCCAATATCAAAATGCATAAGATTGCCTGTTCCTTCGGGATAAATTTCTTTTTCTGAAGGAAGAAAAAGGATGCCTGCCTGATTATTTTCCAGCAATAAAATATCATTTTCAATAGTAACGGGATATTTCTCAAAATCATTTCTATTATTAAACTGAGCAGGATTTACAAACACACTGCACACAATTATATCGCATTGCTGTTTTGCTTTTTTAATAAGCGAAATGTGCCCGTTATGCAAGGCACCCATCGTTGGCACAAAGCCTATAGAAACCGTGTTGCTTTTTATTTTTTGCAAATACTGCGTTAATGGTTGCGATTTCTTAAATAATATCATTGCAGCGTTTTAACAGCTCAAAAGCTAAGGTCAGTCCTGATTTTGAAAGCATTTCTTTACCTTTGCAAATCTTAAAAATTTTAGATAGCATACAGAAACCAAGTTATTTGAATGTCAACAAAGAAAAGAATTTTATTTATAGCCACAGAAATGTCGCCTTACCTGGAGCTGACTGAATTTGCAGAAATCATAAATAAGCTTGCGATTAAATGTAATGATAATGGTTATGAAGTGCGTTGTATAATGCCGAGATTTGGTGTTATAAACGAGAGAAGGCACAGGCTGCATGAAGTGGTAAGATTATCCGGTATAAATGTATCTGTTGATAATGATGACTATCCTTTGCAGATAAAAGTGGCATCGCTGCCCAATGCAAGGCTGCAGGTATATTTTTTGGATAATGAAGATTTTTTCAGACGCAAATATATTTTCCAGGACGAAAATGAGCATTGGTATGATGATAATGATCTGCGTACAATCTTCTTTTGTAAAGGGGCGCTTGAAACAGTAAAAAAGTTTGGCTGGCCACCTGATATTATTCATTGCAGCGGCTGGATGACCGGTTTAATACCTATGTACCTTAAAACGGCGTATAAGCGTGAACCGGTTTTTTTACACAGCAAAATAATTTTCACAATCGGACAAAATACATTTAAAGAAAAGTTTGGAAAATCCTTCCTGGAAAAAGCCGCTATACATTCGGGTATTAAAGAAAAAGAACTGGAGCCTTACAAAGAAGCTAATAACACGGCTATGTTTAAGGGCGGTGCTTATTATGCAGATGCAATAACTTTTGGCGCTGATAAGATTGACAAAAAATTAGTAGAAGAATTTGCTAAAATGAAGGGTAAAAAAATTCTTCCGTTTAACAGGGAAACTGATTTAACAGAGTATTTAGAATTGTATAACGAGCTTGCGTCGAAGTAAAATATTGCATGAATTTTATTGAATCCCGCCTTACAAAATTTATTTTTTTTTCTTCTTTATTACTTGCATTTTTTGCTTGCACAAAGATTACAAACACTGATATAGGATCAGGTTTAATTCCACCGGTTGATGGCGTTAATACAAAAGATACGGTAATTGATGTGGTTACTAAAAATCAATCGTTCGATACAGTGGCGGTTGGTTTTTCAGATGATCATGTTTTAGGTTATACAAACGATCCGGTTTTTGGCATTACCAATGCTTCAATTAATTTCCAGGTTGCATTGCCAAACTCATCATTAACGTTTGAAAGAAACTCTTCAGACAGTCTTTTCTTCGATTCGGTTGTTTTAAGTTTAAGTTATAAGCATACATGGGGCGATACAATTCAAAATCTTGGTTTGCATGTGTATGAAATGGATCCTGAAACCAAGTTTACAGTTGATTCAGCTTATAAAAATACAGTGCATTTTGAAAAAGGAAACGAGCTTACTGAATCTACTGCGGGTACAAACATTGATATTTTAAAATTGAATGATCCCGACACGCTTAAATATTATAACGAAGATGCAACCAACCAGGTTCGCATACGTTTAAACCAGGCTTTCGGGCAAAAATTATTATACCAGTTTAAAGCAACGAACGCATACCAGAATGATTCTACGTTTCACAACTATTTAAGGGGTTTTATTATTGAAGCAGAACAGCGGGGAAATGCTTTGCTCTCTGTTAGCTTATCTGATACCAGTACCAGATTGTCGTTATATTATCACTATAAAGGTACAGATGGTTCCCTCGATTCCGGTATTCGCAGATTTCCAACAAGCGCTTTAACCTGCGCCAGTTCAAATACCATAAAAAGAAATTATACAGGAACAGTAATTCCAAATTATTTTCCGGCCAATTTAAATACGCAGGATGATTTGTTGTTTATTCAAACAAGTCCGGGAACCTACGCCAAAATAAAAATTCCGGGTTTAGACAGTTTGCCGAACATGATTGTTCACCGCGCCGAAATTTTAATGAGCCAGGTGCCAGATATCACCACTGATAAAATTTTTACGGCTCCCAATCTTTTTCTTGCGGCAGTTAGTGATTCAGGCAGGCGCTTTGCGGTGCCCAACGATTTGATATTTTCAAACGGGGCCTATATAAATCTTTCATCTTTTGGCATTTTACCTATTAAAAAAACGGATCCGGTAACAGGCAGTCCTATATCAACTTACAGCTTTGATATAAGCCGTTACGTACAGGGTGTTGTTAGCAGAAGTGATACCACATACGATTTTATACTTTGGGCACCTTATAATTATTATATTTCTCCCATTTTGCAAACACCATACATTTACCCAATTTCAACACCGGCGCTTAATTCGGCTGCTATAGGCAGAATACGGCTTGGTGGTGGTAATAATGAGCATTATAAGATGCGGCTACATATAGTTTACTCGCTCTTACAATAATTTTTATTGACTGAACAGTATATTTGCAGCCATTAAAAAATAATTATGCCTTATTTGTTTACATCTGAAAGTGTGTCTGAAGGACATCCTGATAAAGTTGCAGACCAGATATCTGATGCGCTTATTGATAATTTTCTTGCTTTCGATCCTGACAGTAAAGTAGCTTGTGAAACGCTTGTAACAACAGGCCAGGTGGTGCTTGCCGGTGAAGTACGTTCAAAGGCTTACCTGGATGTTCAGGAAATAGCAAGAAGTGTAATACGCAAAATTGGTTATACCAAAAGTGAATACATGTTTGAAGCACATTCCTGCGGTGTATTGTCTGCCATTCATGAACAGTCTGCTGATATTAACCAGGGTGTTGACAGGAAAGAGAAAGAAGAGCAAGGTGCAGGTGACCAGGGAATGATGTTTGGTTATGCCACAGATGAAACGGAAGAATATATGCCGCTTGCATTAAGCCTTGCACACAAAATTTTAATTGAGCTGGCGGAATTACGCAGGGAAAATAAAGACATAAAATATTTACGTCCCGATGCAAAGAGCCAGGTTACTTTAGAATATGATGACAACAATAAACCAACGCGCATTGATGCGATTGTTGTTTCAACACAGCATGATGATTTCGCTGATGAAGAGACAATGCAGAAAAAGATCGAAAGTGATATAAAAGAAATCCTTATTTCCCGCATCAAAGAAAAGAATTCTGCATACGCACATTTTTTTGATGGTGATATAAAGTATCACATAAATCCAACAGGCAAGTTTGTAATCGGGGGACCGCATGGCGATACAGGGTTAACCGGCAGAAAAATAATTGTTGATACATACGGTGGTAAAGGTGCACATGGCGGTGGTGCATTCAGCGGAAAAGACCCAAGCAAGGTTGACCGTTCCGCGGCATATGCAACAAGGCATATTGCAAAAAATTTAGTGGCAGCCGGCGTTTGCTCTGAGGTGCTGGTGCAGGTTTCTTATGCCATTGGTGTTGCAAAACCAACGAGCATTAATGTAAATACATTCGGTACTGCAAGAGTGAAATTAACAGATGGTGAAATAAGTAAGAAAGTTGAAGGCATATTTGATATGCGCCCTTATTTCATTGAGCAGCGTTTAAAACTCCGCAATCCTATTTACAGTGAAACTGCAGCTTACGGACATATGGGCAGGAAAAATCAAACGGTTGAAAAAGTTTTTCGCTCTCCGGAAGGAAGAGAAATAAAAAAATCAGTTGAACTTTTTACATGGGAAAAATTAGATTATGTTGATAAAATAAAAGAGGCTTTTGGTTTGTAATAAAAATCAACTGTATAACTATATGCCCGGCATTTAACCGGGCTTTTTTATGCTAAAAAGTCATGCAATTTTCGGCTGCACAACAATCTAATTCTGGCACCAGATTGGCTTTGTCAATGGTATGAAAAAGTTAATCCTGGTGCCGATCCTGTTATTCATTTTTGCCTCGTGCGATACAAAAAAGCAAAGCATTATTGATGGGCAAAAGATGATTAATAAAAGACTTACTGGTTTGGCAGACTCTCTTCAGCATGTGGGTGATTCGGAAAGTTATAATCGTATTAAGTCAGAAATTCGCGTTGAACAACTGCGCTTTGACAGTTTAAGCGATGAGTTAAGTAAACTTAACGAGTAATTTTGTTTCATTCCGCCTCATTTTACCACGTTTTCTTTTTTTTTGAAAAAAAGAAAGTAACCAAAAATTTAAGAACGGATGATAAGCGATAAATCCGTTCGTTCGCCTTTTGTTTTACTATTGCTTCTCCGGCTATTGTGCTTTGATGTTTATTCTGAAAGGTTGATTGGTTCTTGAATGTTTTACAGCAATTGTAAAACCAACGATGCTACGCGTTATAAGCAACCTGGATTGACATCTGTTGGATTCAATATTCCATAATTTCGATTTTCCTAAAGTCCATAGGATGACTGTTTGATTGAAGTGAAATATTTCCATCTTTTACGACATCATTTCCGGCAACAATAAATTTTTTTGCAACAGGATTTGCGGAGTCATATTTTGGATTTTCAAACTGCAGCACTTCTTCGCCATTAACATAATGTGTAACTTTTCCATCATGCACATCAATCTCCGCAGTAACCCATTGGTCGCCGGGCATAATTTTTTTTACAGGTGGTGGCGTGCAATAGTCTTCATTTCTTTTTCCGTTAATTTCTATATAAATGCCGTTCGCACATATTTCACCGGATGGCCGTGTACCAACCAAGTTATATTCCAGGCAAACAGGAAATGACTGATTAATATCTAAAGTTACCGGATCCTGGCAATCGTACTGAATGCCTCCGTCCTGGTAGCCCCATGAGGGTGCACCGGCTACGGTATCACCTGTAAACCTGTATTCAACACGCAGCCTGTAATTGGTAAATTTTTTATTGTAGTACAATGCACCAAACCTGTTTTTAAAATTATCATACGCATCATAACGTATGCTGAGTATTCCATTTTCAACACGAAAAGTATTACCGAAATTTTCGCCTAATTTATATCCTGCAATTTTTATAGTCCAGTTATCGAGATTCTTTCCATTAAACAAGCTCACCCATTTTTTATTGTTGGGTTTATTTGATTTTATTGATTGAAATGAAACAAGAAAAAGTGTTGCAGCAATTATGATTAATCGTTGGTATTTCATTGCAGTTTTAATTTAAAGGAAAGGTAAAAAATATCCGGGTATGTACTTTTATTTCGTTTAGTGTTGAGTGGTTGATTGGTTTTTAAACCTTAGTAAGGTAAGTGTAAAACATACGCTGCTGCACTTTATGCCCAACTCGATTGAGCATCGCATCATCAGCAATTAAGAGTTATTAAGAATGAGATTACCGCCTGCGCGGGAAAGACGTGTGAGTGGTTGATTGGTTCTTAAACTTTAATAAGGTAAGTGTTAGATACCTTGCTGCACGTCATGCCCAACTTGATTGGGCATCTGCTCTTAAACATTTAAAGGGTTGGAAATAAGTCTTTCCATTCAGGATTAAAATTATTTATCAAATTATTTTTCCATTCTCTATTCCATTTTTTCAACTGTTTCTCTCTTGCAATAGCATCTTCAATTCTGCCGAATGTTTCATAATAAACTAACTTATTACAATTGTATTTTGCTGTAAAAGAATCAGGATAAGCTTTATTAATGTGTTCAGGAATTCTTGTAAACAAGTCTGAACTAACGCCGATATACAAAACTTCACAATGTGCATTGGTTAATATATAAACCGTTCCTCCAAATTGCATTTATTAAAGTTAGCAGATTCCCGCCTTCGGGAATGACGAATGAATGGTTGATTGATTTTTCAATTTTAATAAGGCAAGTGCAAAACATACGTCGCTGCACGTCATGCTCAACTTGATTGCGCATCTAATGACCTGAGATTGAAGTTGACATTTATAAATACTGTGTTATTGTAAGAGCAGATTCCCGCCTGCGCGGGAAAGACGTGTGAGTGGTTGATTGGTTCTTAAACTTTAATAAGCTAAGTGTAAAGCATACGTTGCTGCACGTCCTGCCCAACTTGACGGGGCATCTAATGACCTGAGATTGAAGTTGACATTGATTAGATACTGCGTTATTGTGAGAGCAGATTCCCGCCTGTGCGGGAAAGACGAATGAGTGGTTGATTGGTTCTTAAACTTTAATAAGTTAAGTGTTAGATACCTTGCTGCACGTCATGCCCCACTTGATTGGGCATCTGCTCTTAAACATTTAAAGGGTTTGGAAATAAGTCTTTCCATTCAGGACTAAAATTATTTATCAAATTATTTTTCCATTCTCTGTTCCATTTTTTCAACTGTTGTAAAAGAATCAGGATAAGCTTTATTAATGTGTTCAGGAATTCTTGTAAACAAGTCTGAAGTAACGCCGTTCCTCCAAATTGCATTTATTTAAAGTTAGCAGATTCCCGCCTTCGGGAATGACGAATGAATGGTTGATTGGTTTTTTAAATTTTCATAAGGCAAGTGCAAACATACGTCGCTGCACGTCATGCCCAACTTGATTGGGCATCTGATGACCTGAGATTGAAGTTGACATTGATTAGATACTGCGTTATTGTGAGAGCAGATTCCCGCCTTCGGGAATGACGAATGAATGGTTGATTGGTTTTTTAAATTTTAATAAGGCAAGTGCAAAACATACGTCGCTGCACGTCATGCCCAACTTGAATGGGCATCTGATGACTTAAGATTGGTGTTATTTGGATAAAGTTTTGTTTTTTAAGAACAAATTCCCGCCTGCGCGGGAAACCGTGCAAGTGGTTGATTGGTTTTTATAGTTTCATGATGTGACAGTAGAACAAGTTACGGACCTAACAGGTTTGAGAAACCTGTTAGGTCTTTTTTTAACCGTTGTATATTTGCAGCTTGATATAAATTTTCATGAGCAGGAAAGGAAAAGTTTTGGTGGCGATGAGCGGCGGTATTGATAGTACCGTGTGTGCGCTGATGTTGCATAATGAAGGTTATGAAGTGGTGGGCATTACGATGAAGACGTGGGATTATGCCAGCAGCGGCAGCAGTGGTAAAGAAACGGGCTGCTGTAACCTGGATAGTTTTAATGATGCCCGTGCGGCGGCGGTGGAGCATGGATTTCCGCATTTTATTTTGGATATACGCGAAGAGTTTGGCGATTTTGTGATTGACAATTTTGTGGAAGAATATATTGCGGGCAGAACGCCCAACCCTTGTGTGATGTGCAACACGCATATTAAATGGCGCGCTTTACTAAAACGCGCCGATGCCATGAACTGCGATTTTATTGCGACCGGTCATTATGCAAATATTCATCAGCATACAAACGGAAGATTTTACTTAAGTAAAGGTTTAGATGAAACGAAAGACCAGAGTTATGTGTTGTGGGGCTTGCAACAGGATTTATTAAGCCGCACTATTTTGCCGCTGGGAAATTATCATAAAACAGAAATAAGGCAAATGGCTTCGGATTTTGGTTATCCTGAACTGGCGAAGAAAAGTGAGAGCTATGAAATTTGTTTTGTGCCGGATAATGATTATCGCGGATTTTTAAAACATCGTGTTGCGGGTTTGGAAGAACAGGTAAGTGGCGGCTGGTTTGTTGACAAGCATGGTTTGAAATTAGGTGAACATAAAGGTTACCCGTTTTATACAATTGGTCAGCGCAAAGGTTTGGATATTGCATTGGGCAGGCCGGTGTATGTAACAGCGATTGAACCATCAACCAATACAGTTGTGCTGGGTGATGAAACAGATTTAGAAGAAAGTGAAATGCTGGTTACTAAAATAAACTGGCAGAAATATGACAGCGTTGAAAATGGAATGGAAGTGCTGACAAAGATTCGTTATAAAGATAAGGGTGCACTAAGTGTGCTGCATAAGGAAAGCAATAATATTCGTGTTCGTTTCTATGAAAATGTAAAAAGTATTGCGCCTGGCCAGAGTGCTGTGTTTTACGAAGGTGGCGATGTGATTGGCGGCGGCGTTATACAGCGAAGTAAAACATGAGCAGTTAACAGTAAACGGTGAAGTGTTATTTCTTCAAAATTTCCAACACCATCTTTTTTATATCGGTAAGCTCTCTGCGTGAAGCGCCCGCTTTTACGGCGATAATTAATCCTGTATAATTATTAAAAATAAATGAAGCCAGTGCAGTTGGCGAATGCCCTTCTGCAATAATTCCTTTCTGTATGTCAGCTTTTATAAGTTTTACCAGCGCGTTAATGTAAGCAGATTTATTCTTGTGTACTACTTCATTTATTTCGCTATCGGCAGTACTCCATTCAACAATCGAGTTTACTAAAAAACAGCCTTTGGAAACATTGCAATCGTTTTGTTTATTATTATCAATTGCATTTTGAAACAATGCATTAACGGCTTCAGATGTGTTGTTCCATTTACGTATCCACTCACTTAAATATGCATCCTGTTTTTCCGCATAGCTTTTTAGTGCAAGTAAAAAAAGATTGCGCTTATCACCATACGTTGCATACAAACTGCTGCGGCTGAGATTCGAGTTCTGCAACAAGTCATCCATAGATGTGCCGTTATAACCCTTTTGCCAAAACACATCGGTTAACTTATTAAGTGCTTCTTTCTCACTAAAATTTTTATCTCTTGCCATACCGTAAAATTAAGAACATCCGGCTATAAACTATAAAACCCGGCAATCTGTATTGCCGGGTTTTATATCACAACAAAAAACTACCACGGCAACTCTTGTCCCGCATGAATAAAACGTCCGTTGGGACCATCTTCATCAAGCGTTGCAAGTGTTACAGATGTTTTTGCACCATCAGTAACTTCCATCGGTGCAGCATCGCTTCCAAGATCTGTTTTTACCCAGCCCGGGTGTGCACTGTTTACCTTAATGCCTTTATCTTTTAAAGCAGCAGCCAGGTGTATGGTAAATTGATTTAATGCCGTTTTGCTGGAATTATATGCCAAACCCTTTGCAGCAGCTATCTGGCTGTTTTCATTACTATGTTCGGCAAGTGAGCCAAGAATAGACGACAGGTTTACAATACGTCCGGCATCGCTTTTTTCAATAAGCGGAAGTAATTGCTGCGTAATGTTTACAACAGCAAAAAAGTTTGTATCGAAAGTTGTTTTAAGTGCCTGCTGCGATACATCAAGTGTACTGTTGCCAAACAACTCTTCGCCTTGTGCTATCCCTGCGTTGTTTACCAGTATATCCAGCCTGCCATATTTTTTTTCAATAAAATCTTTCACTGCAACAATATCTGAATCGGAAGTCACATCGAGCTTTACAGCATAAGCGTTTATTCCTTCTTTAATTAGCTTATCAGCAGCTTGCTGACCTTTTACAAGATCTCTTGCGCCAAGTAAAACAGTGATGCCCTGTTGTCCAAGCTGGTGGGCAGTTTCAAAACCAATGCCTTTATTGGCGCCGGTTATTAATGCAATTTTGTTTGCCATAATTTTTTATTTTGGAATGATTGTTCCACAAAGATATATAATTCTGGAATGAATGTTCCAAATAAATTATAAAAATTATTTTAGTGAATACTGGTTGGCAGAAATTACCGGAGTAAGTTGATTCTTTAGCGGAGGGATTTTATTTGTAAAGCCAGAAGGGAACCTGACTTAAACTAAATACCTAATAACTCAATAGCAGCCTGCGCGGCTACCTGGCTTGCATCTTTTTTATTAAAGCCTTTTCCTTCGGATAAAACTTGTCCATCCAGTTTTACGGCGATAGTAAAAATCCTGCGGCTGCCTTCCATTTTTTCGTTTAGGGTTTCAAACTCGAGCAGCTTTCCGTTTTTGCTGGCCCAGCCTATTAAACGGTTTTTTAGATTAATATCTATCAACTCAAGATCATCTACAAATAAATGCGGGATAATTATTCTTTGCAAAACCCATTGTTGTGTACGTTTATATCCTTTATCGAGATAAACTGCACCTACCAATGCTTCAAGTGTATTACCAAATATCTGGCTGGCTTTAAGAAATGTATCAAACTTATTATAAATGGTTATGCGCTTTAACCCCATTTTTAACGCAATGTCGTTAAGCTTTTGGCGGTTAACCATTTTGCTTCGCATCTCGGTTAAAAAACCTTCGCCTTTATATGGATAACGCTTAAATAAATAATCTGCTACAATTGCACTCAATAGGGCATCACCAAGATACTCCAGCCGTTCATTATTTTCAGAAGCACCTTCTTTTATTGAACGGTGACTTAACGCAGTATAATATAAAGAATACCTGCCGGGCTTGATGCCCAGCACATTTTGAACTTGTGTTTCAAAATGTATTGCTTTTTTTGATTTTAGAAGTCTGCCTAACAAGTTAATCGTTAAGGTAAGTACTCTTTAAAAATAAGTGTTGCATTATGCCCGCCAAAACCAAAACTGTTACTGAGTGCCGCTTTAATTTTACGATGTTGTGCAACATTAAAAGTAAAGTTTATTTTACTGTCCAGTTCAGGATCGTCGGTGAAATGATTTATAGTTGGGGGCACAATACCTTCATTTATACTTTTTATACAAGCAATCGCTTCTATAGCACCCGCGGCTCCAAGACAATGGCCGGTCATGGATTTTGTAGAGCTGATATTAAGCTTGTATATATCATCACCAAATAAATCCTTTATTGCTTTTGTTTCAGCAATATCACCCAATGGTGTTGAAGTACCATGTGTGTTAATATAATCAATGTCTGATGTTTGCATACCTGCATCTTCAAGTGCAGACAACATTGCTTTTTTTGCACCAAGCCCCTGTGGATGCGGAGCAGTCATATGATAAGCATCGCCTGAAGCGCCGGCGCCGGCTAATTCTGCATAAATCTTTGCACCTCTTTTCAGCGCGCTGTCTAATCTTTCTAAAATTAAAATACCTGCACCTTCACCGATAACAAATCCATCCCTGTCTTTATCATAAGGCCGGCTTGCGGTTTTAGGATCATCGTTGCGTTCGCTAAGTGCTTTCATAGAACTAAACCCGCCTACAGCACCTTCGCAAATACCCATTTCTGTGCCGCCGCAAACCATAATATCTGCTTTATTCAGCCTGAGATGATAAAGCCCTTCAATCATTGCGTTGTTGCTGGTAGCGCAGGCACTTACCACAGCAAAATTGGGTCCGCGTAAATTATAGCGCATTGAGATTACGCCGGCGCCCATATCAGTAATAATCTTTGGTATAAAAAAGGGAGAAAATTTTGGTGTTCGATTGTTAATACCATAATTGATACATTCTTCCTGGAAACTTTCAAAACCTCCGATGCCGCTGCCTACAATAACACCAATTTTGTCGGGATCGTAATTGTCTTTAACAAGGCCTGCATCTGTCATAGCTTCATCAGAAGCGGCAATAACAATCTGCACATTTGAGTCAAGTCTTCTTGCTTCCTTTTTATCAAAATATAAGTTTACATCAAAATTTTTTACTTCGCAGGCAATCCTTGTTTTATATTTTGATGCATCAAACCTTGTTATTGTACCGCAGCCAGACTTGCCTTCAACTAATCCCTGCCAAAAGTCATTTACGTTACTTCCGATGGCCGTTAATGCACCCATACCGGTAATAACTACCCGTTCATACTCCATACAGAAGATGTGTTATGTGAAAATCCGCCTGAAGTGAAGTGTACACCAAAGGCGGATTTATAAAATAAGTACAGTAATAGTTATTTAGCGTGTTCTTCAAGATACGTTACAGCTTGTCCAACGGTAGTAATAGTTTCCGCCTGCTCATCGGGAATTGAAATATTAAACTCCTTCTCAAACTCCATAATTAATTCAACTGTATCCAGCGAATCGGCCCCAAGATCGTTTGTAAAGGAAGCCTCATTCGTTACTTCTGCTTCTTCAACACCTAATTTGTCAACAATTATCTTTTTTACCCTTGTGGAAATGTCTGACATTTTATAAAAGTTTTTGTTAGACGCAAAAATATAATTTTTACTTAAAAACAAAGTTTTTCATTGCTTTTTGTTTGAGATATTTCTGGACTAAATTTATACGAGAAATAATTAAAGAATTTTTACTTTCATATAAATTATAAATTTGATTGCTTCTAAAAAATTCTGAAGATATTTTATGGCGCTCCGAATAATCGATTATGGCACTGATGAATACAGGCAGATGATAAGCCTGCGCAACCTGCTTTTAAGAAAGCCACTGGGCTTAACATTTGATGAAGAAGAACTTAAAAGAGAGGATAACGATATTTTATTAGGATGTTTTGATGACGAAAGATTAGAAGGCTGTTGCCTGCTTACTGCTGTTGGCCCCAAAACCGTACGGTTAAGACAAATGGCTGTTGTATCCGGTTTACAAGGCAAAGGCATAGGAAAAGTACTGATGCAGTTTGCAGAAAACATTGCAAGAGACAGGGGCTACACTAAAATCATAATGCATGCACGCAAAACTGCTATTGGTTTTTATGAAAAGCTTGGATACAAAAAAACAAGCGATGAATTTGAGGAAGTAACCATACAGCACTATGTTATGGAGAAAGATTTATAATTGGTTATAGCTGGTCTGACAATTCATGCGCTTCGCTGGCATCGCACCCGGACCATGTTACGTCACATCTTTTTTATATGGCTGCTTAGTAACACTCTTAGTTCATGCTGCTGATCGCTGTCAAGGTTTTCTTTGGGTACCAAAAAAAAGGCTTTTGCAGAAAAGTATAAATGAAAAAAATTCGGGCTTTCAAAATATTTTATAAACCGGTTCCACTCCCACTCTACCCTGCCCTGATTATTTTCCAACGATACATATAAAGGTTGAAATGCAATGGTAAATGTTTCCCTGAATGTTGCCGAGCGTTTATATACTGTATATGGCATAAAAAACCAGAATGAAAGTATAAACACAAACCAAACAAATGCACCGATTAAAAATGGCTCGGGATGTATTTTACCATAAAAGTATAAGACAGCAGAAATAAGATCGAAAATTATTATCACAACAAACATTACACGTATTTCTGTTTGCGCAATAAAATGATAACGCAAAGCCTGCAACACTTTATTTTTTGTGTATGAAAAACTAAAACGCATGTGTATGGAAGTTAATAACCGCTATTAAAAATCGTGATAAAAATTGTACAGATTTGTTTTTATACCAATACCAAACAGCCATTCACTTTGATTAACTATTGATGAATTACGGCTCCGGTACACAATATTCATTTCCAAACTTAACCTGTTGGCCGGATTTAAAAGATAACCTGCGGTAAGCTGATTAAATGAATATTTTGATTTGATACCCTGCATTGTTTTACTGCCTAACGCTGGCACGCCTGCTTCACCACCCCAAAGATCTTCGCCGTTATTGTATGGCAATCCCGGATTTTCTCCGCGTATAGTGTACAGATTTTCCAACACGCCATACCAACGATCTTTCTGGTAATTGAACAAAGAAATAAATTCATTAAAATTTGCACCAAACGGATCTGTGAGTGACTGATAATAATGCGTATAATTTAAACCGATAACGCCCTGCACACCGTGCCCGTATTGATACGGCCGAACACCATTCCACTCAGCCCTGTACGACAAACCTTTTACATTAAAAATGTCTTTATTCCATATGCCTAACTGTAAAGCATATTTATTGCCATAAAACTGTTTGTGGCTGTCGAGCGATTTTTTTATATTAATATCATCCAACGCAAGCTGACCATAAATAAACCCGTTTTTATACAATTTATATTTCAGATTAAAACCAATCATTGCATTATCGGGTGAGCCTATAGTAAACTCTAATGGCCGTATAAAAATTAACGGGTTCAAATATTGCACATCAAATCCCCGTGAAAAGCCGGTATCTTTTCCCAGCCATGTAACTTCATCAAACACGCCTACCTGGAATTTTTTTGTTGAAAAACCGAGGTAATGAATGGTGCTGTATTTCGATTGCGGTTTGCCATAAACTTCATCCCAGAAATTGTTTGTATAGTGGTTATATAAAACGTTATACGTAAGCTTCCATAATCTTGCCTGCAATCTTATATAAGGATAGTTATTTGCATTGTCTGACAGCAACAAGCTCCTGTAACCATCGCCGATAAATTGTTTGCCATAACCTGCCGACACGAGAAAATATTTATTTGGCGTATAGGTTACATTCACATCAAAATTGGTATAAGCAAACCGGTTGTTGTTTTTTAAGGTTGCACCATTTGCGCCGGGAATAATGTATTTGTTTGATGCAGGATTGTAACGATCATATTTTGTTAGAACAGCACTGTCAACATAAGCAGGATACTGGTTGAAGTTGGTAATAACAGAAAGATTAAATGAAAGCTTATCATTAAAAACGCCCTGCATTCTTATACCGCCTGCAAAATTTGTAAGGGCATTATTTTTTTCGCTTGATTTTGAAATACCGGCTTCTATATATGGATCGATTGCAAACACACTGTTTTTGCCGATTGCCCTAATTAAGTTTGAATTACCAACACTTCCTTTTAATGATTGATCTAATCCAAATACGCTGTCCTGTACAGATGATTTATGTATAACGCCTGTTTGTTTTAACTCAAGCCAGTTCATACTTCTAAACCCGCTGAATACGGAAGAGTCTGCTTCAAGCATTAATTCATTCAGCCTGTTTTGCACCTGGGTGTTCAATGGAATTTGCTGCGCAAACAAGCTATTGCAAACCATCAACACGATTAATAAAAGAAATATTTTACAGCTACGATCTTTCAATGGTATTTATTTAGAAATCATAAATCAATTTTCTAAAACTCATGCGCACACCAATATAACCATACATGTCTTTATATGTTGCCACGTTGTTTTTTTCATTGCGATAAACGGCACCTGCTTCCATACGCAAATTTGTTTTCTTGTTTAAAATATACGCCACCCTGATATCTGCATAATACAATTTTGTAATTAGGCCCTGATCTGTTTTTACGTTATCTTCTGTGCTGTGCAAAGAAGTGGGTTTAAAAATATCATGTCCAAAATTAACCGTTGAAGAAGAGTCTACGCCATAATGTGCTGCAAATGCTTCCAGCCTAAACCACCAGTTTTTATATGTATAGTCAGTTACACCAATAACTTCTTTAAAATTTGCACCCAACGGATGCGCTAAAGGTTCGTTGTTATGTGCATATATCGTTTCGTCGTTATCAGCCGCATAAGCGTAAGGCCTTACTGTATTAAATTCTGCAAGCACATTCCAGTTTTGCACTTTAAATAAATTACCGATACGCGCACCCGCCTGCCAGCCATAACGTTTTTGCCATTCTGCATCTCCGGCTTCATCAAGCATAAACTGCGCATATATATTAGCAGACGGAATAAAAGTATATTTTAAATTCAACCCGGAAATATTATTAAGCTGAATACCGGAAGGCGATTTGTCTGCATGCACAAACATTAAAGGACTTGCCAGTGAAATGCCCACATCTTTTTTATGATCCGCTGTTTCGTTCGGAGAAATCACTGCATTAAAAATTGAAATATTAAAATGTTTGGTTGCATGCCAGTCTAACAAATAAGTTTGACCCCATTTGCGCGGATAACCCAATGCATAAATTGCCCCCGGCTGCCGCTTGCCTACATATTGAGACCACATAACCGAATACTGAAAATTACCGGCTGTAAATGCAGTTTTGAAATAAGGATATACCGTATTATAATCGCTCATCAATAAGGAGCGGTAGCCATCACCAATAAAGTTGTTATTAAAACCCAGATCAAATAGAAAATGCTTGTTTGGAATATATATAAGGCGTGCAGAAGAGTAACTGAAATCGAACCCTTTTCCATCGCCAATATTTTTATACCGGTTTTGATAAGGTATTACCCCGGTTGTACGGATTGAGCTATCAATGTAGCCGGGAAACCGTCCCTGGTTTTCATAAATAGCTGTTTCAAAGTAAAATTTATTTCCAATATTGCCACCCGCTTCATAGCCGCGGGTATTCATTAAATGCAGTTTTGATTTGCCAGCTATTTGCTGATTAGTAGGTATGCCTCTTTTACCGGCGCCTATGTATTCATCTACTATTATATCGGCAAAAATGTTAAACGATTCATGTTGTACCTGCAGCAAATGCTCTTCAAAAAATTTCCTGTACAACCAGGAGCGGTTTGATTTTATATAGGCGGAATCTGTGTAGATAACGGGCTTCCACGCTGTGTGCGCAAACGTATCTGTATTATATAGAAGATTTTGCTGGTTGAAATTATTGGTAACTCTTAAAACTGGTGATTGCGCATTTAATGTAAAAGAATAAAAGATAAAAACGAAAAAAGATATTACCCGTAATTTATCCGTTTGTGTTTTTACAAAATGCATTCAGATAGTTTAGCGCACAAAATAAACGTAAAATAATGTAAAGGCAGTTTGAGAATTAAAATTTAGTTACCGTAACCATATTTGAAAAGCGATGTTCCTTCACCAAATCTAAATATTACTTTAATCATGAAAGTATAATACTTATCCTGTTTATCCGGATTGCCACGTTGCGCATAAAAAGCATAATGACCGTTGGGTAATTCATCAGCCCGGTACGATAAAGAGGCAGAAAGCTGGCCGTTTGTATTTAAAAGCAAAGTGGTGTCTATATAACTAAACTGGCTTACATCATCCATATAATCGGTAAATGCTTTTCGAATATTCATTTCACCCGCTATCATAATGTTTTCTGAAAGCGCATATTTTATTCCAATGCCGAATGGAAGAGACATCTGCCATAATGAATAAGGTACTGTTTCCCCTTCTGTTTTCAAAGGGGCCAAAAACACCTTCTTACCGTTGTAGGTAGTATAAGGATTAAAATTAACCAGTCCGAGGCCAACAAAAACATAAGGAGAATACCTGGTGGTTTGCTGATCCGTATTTTTAAATTCAGCAGTAGCAGATTCGCGTATATCAAACAGATCATATTCTGCTGTAAGCGCAGCTTCAAAAATGGTTGATTTAAAATCCAGGTTGCGATAGACCCATTTTATGCCATTTTTTGAATCAGTGGCGCTAATCTTTCCATAGGTGAAATTGAGATTACCCAAGATATTTGGCCTAAAATAATATGTGGCGCCCAGGGTTAAAGACGGGTTACATTCCTTTAAGGTAAATTTCTTTTCCTGTAAATCGCCTCCATAATTCATAACACCAACCCCTCCATTAAAATAAAGCGTTGGTTGCGCAGAAGTAATAACCTCAATTGATATAAAAAAAATTAAAAGAAGATACTTCAAGCAGTTTAATTTTAGTTCGGCTAAATATAGAAAAGATTAACGCAGCAAAGATGATAATATTGCAATTTTATCGGTTAGAAATCATTTTACATAGTCTTCATAATTTGCAGTTGTTTGCAAACCCTTTCTTTTGACATTTTGCTTTACATCCCACCATTTTTTTACACCATAACCCACCACTGCTGCTACCAATACCAGGATGTTTGTATCGATGGGTAAATCAGGATCTTCGCCGGGGTCGCCTGGATCACCAGCTGCGAACTCACCCGGATCATTAGACCCGACATCACCCGGTTCATTAGACCAGGGATCACCCTGATCAAGCTGAGACCATCCATAATTATGTAGAGAAATGCTTAGAAACATAAAAAGTAATGTCCGCAACAAAATTCTTTTCCGCACTATTGCCATATCATACTATTTATTTACAACGATGGACAAATGTATTATTTTTCCAGTATTTTTTCCTGATATTGTAAGGCTATAAATACCTTTTGTATAAACGGAATTCAGCGGCAAATAGTATTCACTATTACCACCATTATGCATAATGTTTAAGCCTGATAAAATTCTACCTGATAAGCTATTTATTTTTATATCATAGTTATCTTTTGGCATATTATTAAATTGGAGTGTAAGCTTATTACCAGTTACGGGGTTTGGATACACCGTTACGCCGCAGGTATTTAAGTGGGTTACGTTGCCTGTGCTGATTGTATTATTGTCCTTTTTACTATCGCGCTTGAAAATAATCATGAAACGATTTAAATAGGTATTTGTATCAGCAGATGCATTAAAGCTATATTTTGTTTTGCCAAACAGGCTTACAGGAATTTGTGTATGCAAATAATTATCCACTAACCATGCCTGGTTAGGCAATAATAAGGCTACGCCACGCAGATTTATCTGCAAAGTATAAGCAGGCTGGTGCATACCCCACATATGGATAAACAAGGTGTCGGGGTTTTTTGGTAGCGGCCTCGCTTCAATGGCGAGCTTATATCCATCCCTGAAAAGGCAAATGTTCTCATTGAAATTAGACAATTTGCCTGCGTCATCCTCGTCTACATTTGCTGAAAATTTGTTTGCGTACATAGCCCCGGTTCCATCAACCAGCAACAGGCTATCTGCCGACGGCAGCATAAGGTTTATATACACTACCGGATTTGCGAGGTAGGCGATTGCTTTTTTTTGGGCGTTGCCCGGGCCAGGTTTAAGCATACCAACAAGGAAAAACAGGCATAATAATCTGAAAGGGTGCGAAGTAAAAATCTTTGTCATAAATTTTTATTATAGGTTAAAGGCTGCATGCAGCGGCAATAACCGAACAGTTAATATGGTTACCTGCATTGAAATACTCAATGCATATTATTACTGGTTTAAATGGGATGTTGGAGTACGGAATTTCACCAACCAACTCCCTCTCAATAGAAGAGGAAGGTTTAAGACGGGTGGTGTAAGTATCAGAATAAGTTCAAATTGATAGATACGATGAGTTTGGTTTTAAGGAGCCAGGCGTTTTTTATGCATGGCTCCTCTTGTTGTTATTACTTACTAATTACCATTTTTGTAACCAGGCTATAACCATTTTCGCCGGTAATCGTTACAAAATAACTGCCTGCTGCCCAGCGTGCATCTGTTTGCAATGTGTATGTATAACTTCCGTCATCATGCTCAATGGTCCTTTCTGCCAACGCCTTTCCTGCGGTATTTGTTACGGTTACCTGGTATTTTCCTTTAGTCATATTGCTAAACTGCAGCATCACCTTTTCTCCTGTTTTAATTGGATTGGGATGTACGCTTACGCCGCTCTTCTGGGTTGCGATGCTATTTGCATTGCCCGTTGTTCCCGGGTTGGCCTGATTAATAACCTTAGTAACAGGTACAGGCGTGGCAATAAAGATGCGTTTATATACCAGCATAAAGCGGTTACGATAACTGTTTGTATCGCTGTTTGGTGTAAAGCTGTATAAAGTAGTATCATACAGATTTACGGCCGTTTTTGTATTTAAGTATTTATCAATCAGCCAACCCTGTAAAGTTTTCGCCGGCAAGTCACGCGAAAATATCTGTAGTGTATATGGATGCTGTCTTAAAAACAGTTTAAAAAATAATGTGTCTGATAAAACAGGCAATGTCCGTAATTCAATAGCCAGCCGTGCTTCATTACGTATCAGCGCCATATTCTCATCTACATTCCATTGCTTTTGTGCATCGTTATCGTCAACCGAAGTTGAATAATCGCCAAATCCTGCAGCAACACCATCAAGCAGCGATAAGTTATCTCCTGATTGCTGCATTAAGTTGGTATAAATGGCAGGATGTGACGGCGGACTTGTTGCTTTAAAACCAAATACCTGTGCCTGGGAAGTGCTTTTATCGCCCTGCTGGAATTTCAAAGAAGCGGCGCTGCTACCGGTTGCAATTTTTACCATAAATGCCTGCCCGCTTTGTATAATGGTTCCCGGTTAGTGGTCGGGTGCCTGAACACCATGATCGTATACCACATATCCGCCCACACCTGCACTTCCTTCCAGTGCAGGATCCCATACCCAGAATTGCTGATCAGCGATACCATTCTGAACGGCCAAACATGGGCAATAAGTCAATAGAGGAAGCGAATGGATTTCCTATAAACAGGTACTCACCAGGGTTCCCGTTAAATTCCTTGTTATGCTGTTAGCAGCAATTCCTGTTTCATTTAGCGATCCTTTTATACGTAACACTGTATTATCTGCCGGTGCACTAACAGCTAAAGACAAATCCACTGCCCGGCTGCCTCTTACAAATAAACAATAAGCAGGATAATCAAGCAAATGTGTTGAATTGGTAAATGGAGCACTTGTTGTCCAACTGTTTGCACTTTGCACCCAGGTTTTTAATGATGGGTTGAGCGTAGTGTTTACATCAAACCCATGCGATGTTAGATTATCATAAGTAATTTCCGTACCGTAGCCTGGTTTCGGATTGCTTCGGGTAAAGACATCCGGATTTGGAGTGGCACCTTCCTGCCATGCCTCTTGTATGGTTTGAGCAGTACTGCTCAATGGAACGCTTAAAAAACGCCATGCCCTTCTTGCAGGAATAAATCTCTCAACAGTTACATTTCCGCTGATTGTACCGGAAGATGGACCTACCATGGCTGTTCCGTTATAATCAGATTTTAAGGTAAGATTGCCATTGGAAGTAAGCGTTCCGTTTGCAGTTATAGTTCCAAACGCACTGCCTGGCGTTATGTCTAATGCATTGCCCAGTGTAGCACTGCCCCCGCTGTTAATTGTTAGTGCTTTTAAAACATTGTTTGCCGGGTCAAAAAAAGGGAAGTTGCATTACCACCTATAACCACGCCCGATGTAGCGCTACCAGTTAATTAACCAGTATTGCTTCCGCTGAACACACCATCAATCTCCATATGTATGACCATTTAAATCAACATTAGTGCCTGGTGCTATGCTTAAACCTCCTACGTTACATCAGTTGTAAGCTGCGGTTTATTAGGCGTTCCTGAAGGTATTATATCCATTCCGCATGAAGTTGAGGCAACCTGGTTGTCTGACCAGTTGGATGCCATATTCCAATTTGGAGAATTTATTCCTGTCCAATAGTTATGTAGTGCAATTACAGCAACTGAGAATATACCGCCGTACAACTACCACTTTGTACTAAAGCTCTGTATTGGTTGGAACAATAAGGTTGTAATCGGAAGCGTTGTCGTAAGCGGTGTTACTATAGAATGGCCCATGTAGTTCCTCCATCAGACGAATACTCCCATCTCGTAACAGTTCCTGTATCCGGAAAGATTAAGTGTTCCGCTTGAACCCATCATGCTGCAGTAAATGCCGGTAAGCGTGCCACCGACAGAACCATTATTTACTATTATCTTACCGCTTACAAGTATCCGGTGGTAACAACCACCTGTGGTAGTAATTGTATAATTAAATGTACCCAACTGTGTTAGTGTGCCACTGCTGATTGTAAATGTCCCACTTTAAATAGTACCGTTTATATCTGCTGGCGTTGTTGAAGTCCAGGTTATAGACAGCTCCTGTGCCACCACCTGCTGTAAATACAATATTTGTTAAACTTGATCCTAGACATGCTGTTTGTGAGGGTATCCCCGAAGCAAGTGTAATACTTGACGATTGAACTGTTATTGTTCCTGACTATATCATTAGAACCACAACTGCCGTTTACAGTTATCGTATAATCAAATGTACCTGAGTTGTCGCAGGTTCCGCTGATTGTAAATTTATGGGCTACGTTGTCGTAAACTCCTGAAAAGCTGCCAGAAGGCACGGATGGCGACCAGCTAATTGTTGCTCCGGTTGCCAGACCCACTAATTGCATAAGTAATATCTGTTATCGCACTGTTGTTACATACTGTTTGATTATCCGTTCCGGATGCAGAAGAAAGTGTAATGATTGCATCCGGATTAACTATTATAGTATCCTTTATTGTGGCTACCGGCGAACAAGTTCCCGTTGTTGAGATTGTTGCAATGAATGTTCCGCTTACTGTGGGTATGCCGCTGATAATATAGATACTGTCAGTTAAATTACCTGTTACACCCGCAGGCGAACTGGTGACCATCAACTGAACATCTGTTGCAGTACCGCCAAGCGTATGTACAATATCCGGTATCATGGTTTAATACATACTGTGTGTTTTGAACTGCCGCCGCTTAAAGTAATCGTTTGATTCTGCACTGTTATAATGCCATAGGCAGTATCTGCTTTACAGTTTCCTGTAGTGATAACAGTATCTTTAAAAATGCCTGCGACTGTTGGCGCGCCTGAAATTGTAATTGTTCTTGTTGCTATGTTATAGCTACCTGCATAATCCCCTGTAGGCAGTCCTTTAACTGTAACATCGGTGACAGGAGTACCATCAGTGTTAGCAGCAGTATAGACAATATTAGTTATTGGTTGCCTATACATATTGTTTGATTAGCACTGCCTGCAGATAATGTAATTTTTTGCTGATTAACGGTTATAGTGCCCGTTACAGTAAATGGTTTACAACCAGATGTTGTAATATGATAAGTATAGTTACCTGTCACAGTTGGTGTGCCACTAATAGTGAGTTTATCACTGGTAAATGTAACATCTACTCCTGAAGGTAATCCCGTAACTGTTGGATTTGAGCTATTGTTACCATAACTATAAACTATATCGGTTATAGGATTATTCACGCAAACGGTCTGCGCATCTGTGCTATCAGCAGAAACCAGTGTCAGGAATGTAGAAAGCGTACCAAAAGATACATCATCCAAACCAAAGTCGTTCCCTCCAAGTGCAGCCTGCAAATCGTTTATATAAATATCTGCAGAGGTTGTAGTTGGTCCTGATGTCCACGTACCATAAAAGCGTACCCAGTTGTCAGGTGAGCCAGTGCTTTCTCCGTGATTTGCTAATACAGCCGTTGTTCCGGTAAGTACTCCATTAACGCTAAACTGTAGTTGAGCGTTATTTCCCGCACTATTTAAACTCATTGCCCATGCAGAAAAATAATATGTTGTATTTGGAAGAACACTAACTGTTTCCTTCCATATTACCAGGGTGTTACCATGACCGTTTACTGCCATGAAATTTCCACTGCCACCTCGTGTGGTCATGTCCCCAGAAATTCGTATGCACATTTCTACCGCTCGGTGTAACTGAGTATCCGTTATTACCATTATCAGGTATCAGCCTCATTGTTGACATCCTGTCAAATCTGGATGAAATGCATAGTCGCTTGTAAAACCGAAGCCGGCATTGGTTTGCGGTGAAAGCCCGCCCACTTCAAAATCACCATTTGTTACCAGTTCCTGGGCAACAGCTATAGTTCCTGTGCCGGTACAAGTACCTAAGGTTCCATACGCCTGGTAGTCACCCGCAATGTCTACATCAATGGTAGATCCTGTTTGGCCGGTACTCCACGTATAACTTGTGGCTGCAGGAATTGATGTTGCCGTTAATCTAACTTTGCCCGCAACTGCACAGTAATCTGCTGTGATTGTTACCACGGGGGTAGGGTTCACTGTTAATGAAACATCCTTAGTAGAAGTACATCCCGAAGCGTTTATTAATGTAGCAGTATATGTATATGTATTTGCCAATATTGGTGTTACTATAATGCTTGCATTCGCAGTCGAAGGCGTACCAGCACCTGCCGGAAGGCCTGCACCTGCAGCAGGAGAAGCCGTCCATGAGTAGTTACCGGAAGCATTTACGCCTGTCAAACTTATGTCATCTACCGCCCAGAAATAACCGTTATTTGAATTATACCTAAGGCGTATTTGAAAGTTTGGCTTGTTTATATAACTGCTTAAATCTATTGATTTGCTTGCAAAACTGGTAGGTGCACCTGTAGTACCTCCGGTATACAAATTCTGAACGGATGTCCATGAAGTTCCGTTTGTTGATACTTCAACGACCACATCATCATCCGCAAGAAAATCACGACGGTAATAAGTTTTATAGCTAAAAATTAAAGAACTGTACCCAACGGTACTAACCGTTGGTGAAGTTAGAGTTGTATTAATTCTATTTGATGTGCTTTTAGGAAGTCGATCACTTACGGTCAGCATGAATTTTGAACCGTTACCAATAGTTACAACAACGCTGCCATTATAAGTAATTGTACCATTTTGTTTTATCCATTTTGATGTTGCAGGATTATCGCTTGTAGGCGGCGACGGAGTTGCTACTGTAAAACTTAGTGTGTTTTCAAAATCTTCAGATAATAAAGTACTTACAACAGAAGCTGTTAAATTGCTTGAGCTACCTAAACATATAGTTGAAGGTGTGGCTGCAATATTAGTTATTGGTGTTGGACTGTTTACGGTAACTGTGGCGCTGCCGGAAGTAGTTCCTGCGCACCCTAAACCGTCATTCAATGATGCTATTGTATAAGTGGTGGTTGAAGCAGGGCTTACATTGACGGTTATAGTTGGAGCAGTTCCGCTAAAAGGAATAGCACCCGGTGATAAGGTACCGCTTATTGTACCAGAGCCTGTAACAGTTAAAGTTAGTGCTGCACTTCCGCCAACGCATATTGGCGCAGAACCACTAAGAGCAGCCGTTGGCAATGGATTTATTGTTACCATTACGCTACCGGTCATGTTATTTGTGCAACTCGTTGAATTATTTGTAGCTACAACTGTATAAGTTCCTGCTGCAGTTTGGTTTCCAAAACTGATAGCGCTTCCGGTTCCGCTTACAGGTGTTCCTACAGCGCTTGCACCATTATACAACTGGTAATTTACGCCTGATTCTGAACCGGATAAACCAACCGGAACGCCCAAACCGCCGCTGCAATAAGAGCCGCCCCCGGTTACATTAAATGCCGTTGGTAACGGGCTAATAGAAATCATAACACTACCGTTCATATTAGCAGTACAACCGGTTGAAGTATTTGTACCAACAACCGTATAAACTCCTGCTGCAGTTTGGTTTCCAAAACTGATAGCGCTCCCATTTCCGCTTACAGGTGATCCCAGGGCGCTTGCCCCATTATACAACTGGTAATTTACACCCAACTCTGTTCCTGATAATCCAATCGCAAGTCCTGAACCTCCGACGCAATAGGCACCACCGCCGGTAACATTAAATGTTAGTGGTAATGGACTGACAGCAATCGTTACATTACCTGTCATATTATTTGTACAACTGGTAGTGGTATTTGTAGCTACAACCGTGTAGGTTCCTGCTGCTGTTTGGTTTCCAAAACTGATACCACTGCCGGTTCCGCTTACAGGTATTCCCACTGCGGATGCGCCATTATATAATTGATAACTTACGCCTGATTGTGAACCGGATAATCCTATTAAAACTCCAGAGCCGCCGCTGCAATAAGCGCCACCACCCGTTACAGCAAATGTTGCCGGTAATGGGTTAATGGATACTGTTACACTGCCGGTCATATTACCTGTACAACCTGTAGCATTTGTGGCAACAACCGTGTAAGTTCCTGCTGCAGTTTGATTGCCGAAGCTTATCGCACTACCTGTCCCAACTACCGGTGATCCCACCGCGGTTGCACCCTTGTACAATTGATAATTTACTCCTGATTCTGATCCGGATAAACTAATGTCAACGCCTGAACCACCGCTGCAATAGGCTCCGCCTCCTGTTACGTTAAATGCAGTTGGCAATGCATGAACAGTTATTATAACTGTGTCAGCCACTACCTGTAGACAGGTTGTAGTTATTGTATAAAATATACTGTCTGTACCTGCTGAAACCCCAGTAACCACACCGGTTGAACTAATTGTTGCAATACTTCCATCACCACTGCTCCAAACACCACCCGCCGTTGCATCTTTAAGTGGAATAATGCTGCCCACGCACACATCAAACGATAAGGCTGTTGTGGTTATCGGGGAAACTGTAGGTGTAAGTGTGATGGTTACTTTAGCTGTATCTTTTCCAACACATCCATTCGCATTGGTTACCACGTAACTGATAATAGCCGTTCCCTGCGAAACACCGGTTACCAAACCGGTAGCATCTACAGTTGCCACTGCGGTATTATCGCTGCTCCATATACCATTTAACGTTGTATCGCTTAACTGTAATTATCACCTGTGCAAATATTTACGTTACCGGTAATGGTGCCTACAATTGGCAGCGCATTCACGGTATCTTGTTGGGTTACAGTTTTACTGCAGCCGTTACCATTTGTTACTGTATAAGAAATGGTTACAATTCCGGAGGTAATACCTGTAATAACACCTGATGAGGCATCTATAGTAGCTACTGCATTATTACTGCTGCCCCAAACGCCGCCGGCCGGAGTGCATGACAGATTTGTGGTACTGCCCACGCAAACATTTGTTGTACCTGTAATCGGCTGAACATTTGGTCTCGGTTTAACCGACATTGTAACATAATTAAATGAAGCGACACAACTAAATGCACTTGTTACCTCCACACTTACCACGTCACCATCCTTTAATGTATCGGTGCTGTAAGTATTGGCTGCACTATATTTTACGGTTGTACCATTTAGTTTAAAATTGTAATTAGCAAAACCGGAAGTTGCTGTAAATACTACAGTATCGCCGTTACAAATAGTGCTGTCATTCGCTGCATTACCAGATATTTTCAACCCCAATAAGCGTTCCTGTTGGCAAAGGATTCACATGTATAGTGTCCGCATTAAATGCAGCCGAGCAGGTTTGTGTATTGGATACAACCACTGTAACTACATCATTATCATTAAAGCCTGAATAGCTGGCTGTGTTAGATGAGCCACTAGCGAATGAAACGCCATTCCTTTTAAAATTATAGGTATATGTTCCCGGTACGGATGGTGTGGCTGTAAAATCTATATTATCACCATCACAGATGGTTGTTGAGGATGATGCTGTAAGCGTACCTGCAGGTAAATCTATTACTGTAATCTTATTTGAGATAAATGTTGTTGAGCAACTGTTGCCATTTGTTACAAAAACTGTGATGAAATCACCATTGTTTAGTGTACTAAGGTCTATAAACTTTGTATTCCCCTGCTGTATCGGCGCACCGGTTCCATTCAGGTAAAATTTATAGTTTGTGCCGGATGCAGTGGCTGTAAATCTTACATTAGCGCCCTTACAAATAGTACTGTCATTAGCGGTTCCTGAAGTTTCACCAATAGTTACCGTACCTGTAGGCAATGCAAAAATAGTCACGGTTTGTGACGGGCCGAACGAAGCTGTGCAACCGCTGCCATTGGTTACATCTACTGTTACCACATAGCTGCCTGCAGTTGCAAAACTTGTATTGTATGTGTTAACGGTGCTCGGACTGCCCACTACCGGCGTGCCGTTTACTTTAAATGTGTACAAATAACCGGTGCCGGTACCAATGGGCGTTGCAGTGAAGGTTACATTATCGCCGGCGCAAACTTTTTTATCATCATTTGCTGTACCTGAATTATCAGATTCAGCAAGCGTACCTGAAGGCGCTGGATTTATCGATACCGTAACAGGTGCAGAGATTGCCGTACAGCCATTTTCATTCGTGAGATCAACTGTAACGGAACCACCGGTATAAGGAACAGGGCCATAAATATTAGAAGGACCTGTTTGAACAGAAGAGCCGCCTACTTTAAAATTATAGCTATATCCTGCAGCAGGTGCAGGTGAAGCGGTAAAGGTTACCATATCACCCGGGCAAATTGAAGCTTTATCTGCAGAAAGTATTGGTGTAGTGATGGGATTTACAGTTATGGTTACAGGACCTAATGTAGCACCGCAATTAGAGTTGTTGGCAACTATAACTGCTACCTGGTAACTTCCAACCGGCAAGTCGGATGAGCTGTATGTGTTGAGAGGACCTCTTTGCAGTGTATCATCAATTCCGACAACATAAAATGTATAAGCTCCATTACCTGGTGGTGCGGTTAATTTAATGGCTTCGCCTGCACAAATAATCCCATCATCCGGCGTATTGCCTGAAATTTCTGTAATTGCTATGTTGCCGGTGGGAATATCATTTACAGTTACGGCATAAGCGGCCGATGTTGTTGAACATCCATTGCCGTCAGTAACTGTATAAGTTATATTGGTAGTTCCAGCGGCAATACCTGTTACAAGACCGGTACCTGATACGGTGGCCTTTGCCGGGTTTGATGATGCCCACGTATAAGTTAATGTTGCTGCACCGGTTGCATTTGAAGTTAGTTGTAATGTGTTATTAACGCAAACATCTGTAATGCCCGATGCCTGTGTTATGGCACCGGCGGTTGGTTTTGTAATAGAAACAGCATAATTAGCTGAAGTGGCAGACGTACACCCGTTCGCGTCTGTAACAGTGTAGGTTATTTGGGTTGTTCCCGTTCCAACACCTGTTACAACACCGGAACTGTTAACAGTTGCCACGGAAGCGTTTGAAGAAGACCACGAATAATTTAATGTTCCTATTCCTGAGCCATTGGCAGTTAATGCCAATGTACTTCCTATACATACATTATGAGAAGGACCTGTAATGGCCGCTGCAGTTGGTTTTGGATTAACAAGAACAGTTGCCGTAGTAGGTGTACCTGGGCACCCACTGAAAGTAGGTGTTATAGTAAATGTTACGGTAATTGGCGAGGCTGTTGTGTTTGTAAGCGTACCGGTAATAGACGTACCGCTTCCATTTGCAGCTATCCCGGTAACTGTAGCAGTATTATCCCTTGTCCATGCGAATGTAACCGATCCTGTAGTGCTTGTTAAAGATATTGTTGATATAGCTATACCTGAGCATTTGATTTGGCTTGCCGGATTTGCTGTTGCCGCAGCAGTTGGATTAACGGTTTGTGTAACGTTCTGCGTATTTGTACAACCAGCCGGTGTAGTTAAAGTAATTGCATAAACTACGTTTACCGGTGCAACAGTGGTATTTATGAGTGTTTCAGTTATTGTACCATTGTTACCGCTTGCAGCTGCATTACTAATACCAGCTACTGCAGCCCGTGTCCACGTATACGTTACACCTGCTGTAGCACTTGTTGCAGTATAAGTGCCCGAGACATTATTACATCTTGCGGCCGGCGTTAATGTGCTGCTTAAAGTAGGTTGTGTTACGGTAACTGTTGCTGTAACCTGGCAGCCGTTGTTGTTTGTATAGGTTATAACACTGGTGCCCGGGGCTACTCCGGTTACTAAACCAGTGCCATTGACTGTAGCAACGGATGGTGTGGCTGAAACCCATGGATTTGAAGCAGCAGGTGTGCCTGAGCCTGTTAATTGCGTTGTATTTGCCCCTGCTGAGCAAATAGTTAAATTACCGGTTATTGTTGGCGTAGGATTAATAACAAAATTTGCAGCTGTACGGCAACCCGGTTGTACAGAAGTACATTCTGCATAGTAAGTATAAGTACCAGGCGTATTTGTATTAGTTAGCCCTGAACCGGTAGCACCTACCGGGTTAAACGGCGAGCCATTACCAACTAGTGTACCGCCAGATGAAGCCGTGTACCAGTTTAAAGTACCGGGTATGGTATAAGAAACGGTTATTTGTATGTAATCAACGTTAGCCGTTCTGTTATTTTGTATTAATTACTCTAAGCGCTACTCCAAAGGCAGTTGGAGTTTACTTGAACTGGTGTCCAGGTAAGCCCCCATGTATCGTTTGCAGCGCCGTAATTTGCTGTTGTTTGCGTTGTAGGCCAGCTACCTCCGACATTTGCATTATCGTCGCTAGCACCAGATCCTCCCAGTAATGTAACGGAATTGTCTTGAATTTGACCCAGATGTACCTCCACTTCTGAAACGATCAACAGTTACCACTATTCCCGTTATTTGCCGCATTTAGAAGGAGATGCTAAAACCAAACTGAGTTGCATTGAGCGCATCAGATGGAGTCACCCGGTATCCGGGAGTCGTTGTGGTATAAGTATTGTCATTTGCACTTACATTTCCCGGGGTATTTCCAATTTTGACCCGCCTCCACCACCGCTAAGAACCGGCTCCTGCAAGCTTAGGTCCTGCCGTTCCCGGTATAGACGGAGCACACGCAGCGGAAGAAGTAAGCCCTTGTCCTGCTGGTACCGATAGCCCCTGGCAAATACTGTAGCCTGTAGTTGTTGGTGGTACGTTTACTGTTATAGATCCCGTTGCTGTTACAGGAGGCGTAGTACAACCACCTGTTGTTGCAACAGTATAACTAAATGTTCCTGATGCCGTTGGTGTACCACTTATAGTTACTACATTACCTACCCAGTTGCCTGTTACACCAGCTGGTAAACCACTAAATGTTGCGCCTGTTGCGCCTGTTGTGGAATATGTTATATTACTAATGGGTGAGGTTATACATATAGATTGTGCATTTGTACCCGCGCCTGATGATAATGTTATGGTATTATTTGGTGTAACTGTAATAGTTCCTGTAGCATTTACAGCACCGCAACCTCCGGTTAACGGAATGCTGTAGCTAAATGTACCTGATGCTGTCGGTGTTCCACTTATAGTAATTGTATTTGATGCAAAAGCCGCAGATACGCCTGCAGGTAACCCTGTTGGGAGCACCAATACCTGTTGCACCTGTTGTAGCAATGAGTTATATTTGGTGCAATTGCTGTATTAATACATAATGTTGGTGAAGATGATGGTACACCTGCTGTATTATTTGGGTGTGACCGTAATAGTTCCGGTAGCATTTACAGCACCGCAACCTCCGGTTAACGGAATGCTGTAGTTAAATGTTCCTGATGCTGTCGGTGTCCCGCTGATGGTTATTGTATTTTCTTGCCCATGTAGCTGATACGCCTGCCGGCAAATTATGTTGGAGCACCAATACCTGTCGCACCTGTTGTGGCAATAGTAATATTTGGTGCAATTGCTGTATTGATACATAAACGTTTTTTGTGACCGCCTGCTGCTGCTGTATTGTTTGCTTTAACCGTAATTGTTCCTGTTGCATTTACAGCACCGCAACCCCCGGTTAACGGAATGCTGTAGTTAAATGTTCCTGATGCTGTTGGTGTTCCGCTAATCGTTATGGTGTTTGATGCAAAAGCAGCAGATACCCCTGCAGGTAATCCTGTTGGTGCACCAATACCTGTTGCGCCTGTTGTGGCAATGGTAATATTTGGTGCAATTGCTGTATTAATACATAATGTTGGTGAAGATGATGGTACACCTGCTGTATTATTTGGTGTGACCGTAATAGTTCCGGTAGCATTTACAGCACCGCAACCTCCGGTTAACGGAATGCTGTAGTTAAATGTTCCTGATGCTATTGGTGTTCCGCTAATCGTTATGGTGTTTGATGCAAAAGCAGCAGGATACCCCTGCAGGTAATCCTGTTGGTGCACCAATACCTGTTGCACCTGTTGTAGCAATGGTAATATTTGGTGCAATTGCTGTATTAATACATAATGTTGGTGAAGATGATGGTACACCTGCTGTATTATTTGGTGTGACCGTAATAGTTCCGGTAGCATTTACAGCACCGCAACCTCCGGTTAACGGAATGCTGTAGCTAAATGTTCCTGATGCTGTCGGTGTTCCACTTATAGTAATTGTATTTGATGCAAAAGCCGCAGATACCCTGCAGGTAACCCTTGTTGGAGCCACCAATACCTGTTGCACCTGTTGTAGCAATGGTTATATTTGGTGCAATTGCTGTATTAATACATAATGTTTTTGTACCGCCTGCTGCTGCTGTATTGTTTGCTTTAACCGTAATTGTTCCTGTTGCATTTACAACACCGCAACCTCCAGTTAACGGTATACTATAATTAAACGTGCCTGATGCTGTCGGTGTTCCGCTAATTCGTTATGGTGTTTGATGCAAAAAGCAGCAGATACCCCTGCAGGTAATCCTGTTGGGTGTGCCACCTGTCAATGCCTGTTGCGCCTGTTGTGGCAATGGGTAACATTTGGAGAGTTCGCAGTATTAATACAGACATTGTTGGCGAAGATGATGGTACAGCCTGCTGTATTGTTTTTGTGTGACCGTAATAGTTCCGGTAGCATTTACAGCACCGCAACCCCCGGTTAACGGAATGCTGTAGTTAAATGTTCCTGATGCTGTCGGTGTTCCGCTAATCGTTATGGTGTTTGATGCAAAAGCAGCAGATACCCTGCAGGTAATCCTTGTGGTGGGAAGCCACATTTCAATACCTGTTGCGCCTGTTGTGGCAATGGTAATATTTGGTGCAATTGCTGTATTAATACATAAGTGTTGGTGAAGATGATGGTACACCTGCTGTATTATTTGGTGTGACCGTAATGTTCCGGTAGCATTTACAGCACCGCAACCTCCGGTTAACGGAATGCTGTAGTTAAATGTTCCTGATGCTATTGGTGTTCCGCTAATCGTTATGGTGTTTGATGCAAAAGCAGCAGATACCCCTGCCAGGTAATCCTGTTGGAGCCACTCAATACCTGTTGCGCCTGTTGTGGCAATGGTAATATTTGGTGCAATTGCTGTATTAATACATAAATGTTGGTGAAGATGATGGGTACACCTGCTGTATTATTTGGTGTGACCGTAATAGTTCCGGTAGCATTTACAGCACCGCAACCTCCGGTTAACGGAATGCTGTAGCTAAATGTTCCTGATGCTGTCGGTGTTCCACTTATAGTAATTGTATTTGATGCAAAGGCCGCAGTTACGCCTGCCAGGTAACCCTGTTGGAGCACCAATACCTTGTTGCACCTGTTGTAGCAATGGTTATATTTGGTGCAATTGCTGTATTAATACATAAATGTTGGTGATGATGATGGTACCACCTGCTGTATTATTTGGTGTGACCGTAATAGTTGCTGCCGTAGAATTTATCAGAAGGCAAACTCCGCTTTGAACCCACTGCTCTATACTTGGTTGTTGTCTGGTGTTAAGTTCACGTATAAGTTAGAGAAGTAGTTGTATTGGACTGAATAGGTGTAATTATTGGGTAGCAAAGTTGTCCTGTTGAAGACTCCCATCCTAACTACATTACCAGTATAACCCGCTAACAGTTAAAGTGCATACCGTTTCTACCAGTACATACAGTAGCGTCTGAACTTACTGTACCCCCTACAGAATTGTTAGAGGTTAACCATTTAATACTACCAATGTTTGAATTTAGCTTGAGTACAAGCATACCCCTTACCATCATCAAGAAATAAACGGTAAGAACAACCTGCATTCTGCAAGGTTACAGCAGGGATGGTAAGCGTATATTTATCCAACGCACATCAAAAGTGCCGGTTGCGATAAAAGGTTCCCGTTATGACGCCATTGATAAATAGCACGACACCGTAGCGCCAGTCGCCTGGAGCAATAAATAGTTATAAGAGCTGCCCGTCGCAAATTGTTTGAGGCGTAACAAGGCTGGGCTGTGAAGGTAATTTTTGACTGGTCTACATCTAAATGGGCAATGGCAGAAGTAGCAGGAGAACAAAAGGAGACGTACCTGAAACAACTACTGTATGAATCTCCCTGATCCGCTGAAGTAATTCCTGTTATATTTAATGTACTTGAAGTGGCACCACTTATTCTTCCGCCATTCACTACCGGATTACTTCCTAAATACCACTGATAAGTTAAACCGGTACCTGATGCAACTAGCAGTGTAACTTAACACTTAGAAGTAAGCACAAAGAGTTTGAGTAGCAGGGCCTGGATCTGTTGTAATACTGGGTGGCTGATTTACAGCGATCGGATAATACTGCTGATACCTGTTCCATTACTGCTACTCCGGTTAACCTACCGAGTAACCGTCAAAATTCCCTAATTTAGTTGACTGCTTAGCGGAAAAAAATCCTATAGTAATTGAATTACCTGTTACATTTATAAGTTGTCCCGGTTCCGCTATAAGCCCATGTATAAGCTTGTTGCATTGGTAATTAGCAGGAACTGTAATAAGCTACACCTGTTTGCCCCTGACATACGGCGTTAGTGCCCGCTATTGTTCCAGGTGCAGTCAGAGCAAAGGATTAACCGTAATTGTTCCTGTGGCACTAACATTTCCGCAACCTCCTGTTAACGGTATACTGTAATTAAATGTCCCCGATGCGGTTGGTGTTCCGCTTATAGTGATTGTATTTGCTGCCCAATGTGCAGATACACCTGACGGTAATCCGTTCGCACCCGATACGCCATTATTTGATATACCTGTTGCTCCTGTTGTTGTATTTGTAATATCGGTTATAGCTGTACTGATACATAGCGTCGGCGAAGATGAGGCAGTACCTGCTGTATTGTTTGCTGTAACTGTAATTGTTCCGGTAGCATTTACAGTTCCGCAACCACCTGTTAACGGAATGCTGTAGTTAAATGTTCCTGATGCAGTCGGTGTTCCGCTGATAGTGATTGTATTTGACTGCAAATGCAGCAGATACGCCTGCCGGTAATCCTTTGGGCACCAATACCTGTTGCCCCTGTGTTGTGTAATGGTAATATTTGGTGAAATTGCTGTACTGATACATAGTGTTTTTAGATGTACTTGCTCCTGCTGTATTGTTTGCTGTAACTATGATCGTTCCGGTAGCATTTACAGTTCCACAACCACCGGTTAATAGAATACTGTAGGCAAATGTTCCTGATGCAGTCGGCGTTCCGCTGATCGTTATTGTATTGGATGCCCATGCAGCAGATACGCCTGCCGGTAATCCGTTGGAGCACCAATACCTGTTGCTCCTGTTGTTGTAATGAGTAATAGTTGGTGCAATTGCTGTACTGATACATAGTGTTGTTGTACTTCACGCTGCTGCTGCTGTATTGTTTGCAGTAACTATGATCGTTCCTGTAGCATTTACAGTTCCGCAACCACCGGTTAATAGAATACTGTAGTCAAATGTTCCTGATGCAGTTGGCGTTCCGCTAATGGTGATTGTATTGCTGCCCATGTAGCAGGATACGCCTGCAGGTAATCCGTTGGATACGCCACTGAAATACCTGTTGCCCCTGTTGTTGTGATGGTAATATTTGGTGAATTGCTGTACTGATACAAAGTGTTGGTTTAGTACTGATGCTCCTGCTGCTGTATTGTTTGCAGTAACTATGATCGTACCGGTAGCATTTACAGTTCCGCAACCACCGGTTAATAGAATACTGTAGGCAAATGTTCCTGATGCAGTTGGCGTTCCGCTAATGGTGATTGTATTGCCTGCCCATGTAGCAGATACGCCTGCCGGTAATCCTGTTCCTGATACTCCACTGTTGCGATACCTGTTGCCCCTGTTGTTGTATGATGGTAATAGTTGGTGTAATTGCTGTGTTGATACACACTGTCTGTTGTTGACCGCCTGCTGCTGCTGTATTGTTTGCTGTAACCGTAATTGTTCCTGTTGCATTTACAACACCGCAACCTCCAGTTAACGGTATACTATAATTAAACGTGCCTGATGCTGTCGGTGTTCCGCTAATCGTCTATGGTGTTTGATGCAAAAGCAGCCGAGAATAACCCCTGCAGGTAATCCCTGTTTGTGCACCAATGCCTGTTGCGCCTGTTGTGGCAATTGTGACATTATAGGGATCGCAGTTATTATATACAGACATTTGGCGAAGATGATGGTGCGCCCTGCTGTATTGTTTGCATTAACTGTAAAAGTTGTACTGGTTTGCAGTTCCACCACCATTGTTAACAGGTAATAGAACCTGTGGTCAGCGAGCCCTGACTGGTACAATAGCAGTCACAGCTTAGTAGTATTTGACAAAAAGTAGATGTAGCCGTAGTTCCATTAAACTTAACAGTTGTATGGGATTGGTCAAAATTTGTACCCATTAATTAGTTATCGTTGAAGCCTATGCACCCATTTGTAGGACTAAAGCTTGTAATTAGTTAGGTGCTGGTGGAGTAAAATTGATGGACTCATCACCGGGGGCTAGTACCTGGATAACTCATCAATATTTAAATTAGGGGATGTTCCATTTCCTCTCCAAAATCCAATATTGCAATTTGCGCCGAGGTTAGCGCTGATGAAGGCAACTTCCTGTAGCATTCAAAGCTATTGAATTAACACCGTTTTGACTCCAAGTTTTGAGTTGCAAACGATATCTCCGTTTCGTGCATTTTGTATAAAGGGTCGCAACCGCTACGATACCCGACGGTGCTGCCTGTTAAAACCATGAATTTCATTACTAACTCCAGATGCGGCGTTGTTTGAAGTAACTGTAAATTTTAAGGTAACAGAATTAACCACTGACCCAGCGGGGATAGTAGAAAGATCAAAATATGCCCAACCTCTTACTGTTGTACTGGAAGCGCCATCTAAGCCAGTTATGTTACCATCTGTTCTTACTCCAGAACTATTAGCTGTTTCCAGAATTATATGAAGCCAGTGGTTCCTGTACAATTTATGGTAGTGGTTGTTTGCCCAATTCCGATACTGTTTTTGTATAGTTAGTTTTGGTTGTAAAAATTTTCATTTGGTAGATTTTGTCTTTCAATTGCCAAATAGAATTCGCCACGCCAAAGGCGCAGACTCATTTCATTGGTAAATTTTTATCGATACAATTATTTTTAGTTTTGGCTTTCTGCCCGTTGCAGGGTAACCAGTTTAATATTCAGTTTTGATATCGCAAATGTGTGGGTACACACATAAGTAAATAAAAATACACAATGCCCTAAAGTGTAATTAATGATTCTCGTGAAAGCATCGTTTCTTAAAGTAAGCGTACGAAATTGCAGTTTCTGAGCAGCCGCATTTTTTGATGCGGTATTGCAAAAGCGGCACGGTGCACAAATTAGAAAATGCAAGCCTTTATTCATCTTCACAGGTTTACTTTACACGCTACGATTAGTTTTAATTTTTTAAGCGTTTATATTTCGCCTGTGCGTGAACGAATAACCTGCTTACTGCATACATCTTTTCACCGATGCAGGTTGCTTCATTTTATTCGCAAAGACGACATTACACTATGTTTCTGATGGGATGTTGGAATACGGACAGCGTACGGATTATACGTTGGTACTACGAATATAAATTCTTTTCAGAAAGAAACCCTTTCTGAAAGAAAATATTTTATATATATATACGTCAATTTAAAAAAAACAGGAATATCCAGGTAAATTTTTTTTCAAATGTTCGCATAAGGGGCTTCACTCCATTTAATTTTCGCATAGCGGGTTTTAAAAATTATGGCATCAGATGCATTTCTCCGGTATGCAAATTCATTTCGCTGGTATGAGAAATCGTTTTGCAGGTATGCAAAATCATTTTGCTGGCATGAGAATTCATTTCTCCGGCATGAGAAATCGTTTTGCAGGTATGCAAAATCATTTTGCTGGCATGAGAATTCATTTCTCCGGTATGAGAATTCGTTTTGCAGGTATGCAAAATCATTTCGCTGGCATGAGAATTCATTTCTCCGGTATGAGAATTCATTTCTTCCGGTATGAGAAATCGTTTCGCTGGTATGAGAAATCGTTTCGCAGGGATGAAAATTCATTTCGCAGGGACGAAAATCGTTTCCCACAGGTAAAGTATTTTTCATTTTGTTCTGCGGTGAGATATGAAAGCAAGTTGAAAACTTAATATGATTTGACGAAGCTGAAAACTTCACCGGAAAGCGAAACGATGGGGTTTTTGTTTCGGGCATTATCTCTACCGGAAGACGACTCACATTAGTAAACAGTTTACGATTATTTAAATTGCAGCTTAAAAGATTACAAAATGCACGGGCAACCAATTTTATCTAAAAAAAGCCTTAAGGAAATTAGCGACAGGGTGGAAAAAATTTACGACAATTTTATTCTTGAAACAATAAATGATCATTGCTTAAGAATTGCAGTTATGCAAAACGAATACCGATGGCATTATCACAACAACACAGATGAGTTGTTTATTGTTTTGGAAGGCGAATTGAAAATTGAAATTAAAGACAATGAAACATTGTTTTTGAAACCAGGAGAATTTATTAAAATCCCGGCTAAAACTATTCACAAAACAAGCGCAGTTACCAGAACGGTTAACTTAAGTTTCGAGAAAAATGCAGAAGATACCATTTTTGTTGACTGAGCCCTTCTTTCCTGTGATATTCTACTTCTTTAGCATATCGATATTGCTAATTGAAACCTCCTGTATAATTAATCATTCATAAACTAATTACATCCGCGAATTTTAAGTTATGTTGATTGGTGATATTTCTTTACGCTTGGTTATCCAAATGCATTAAATTTCTGCTAACCGATCTTTATTAAATTGTGCCATGAAAACAATCATTCATTTAATACACCGGTGCAAATGTTTTATCGTTCCAACATGCTTTTTATTTTTTGCATTGATTACATCAGCGCAGCAATTAAAGGTAGGCGTTGCCGGCCTTAATCATGATCATGCTTACGGGTTGATGCAACAGTATAAAAATGGCGAAGTAATTATACTCGGTATTGCTGAACCCAACACAGATCTGGTGCAGCGCTATAAAGACAAAATACCAACTGCCCGATTCCATTTTTTATAAGACCGTTGCGCAAATGCTGGAACATATTAAACCGGACGCGGTGCTCGCCTATAATGCTATTGTGGATCATTTAGCGGTTGTAGAAGCCTGCGCACCAAAAGGTATTTCTGTAATGGTAGAAAAACCATTGGCAACTACGCTTCATGATGCAGAACGCATGGCCGCCCTGGTGAAGCAATACCATATACAGGTATTAACCAATTATGAAACCACCTGGTACCCGGGCAACCAGCAGGCATATACCATGGTGCATAATGAAAACACGATCGGCGGTATCAGGAAAATGGTGGTGCATGATGGTCACCAGGGCCCGATAGAGATTGGCTGCAGTAAAGATTTTTTAGAATGGCTCACCGATCCGGTAAAAAACGGCGGCGGTGCTATTATGGATTTCGGTTGCTATGGCGCCGACCTGATGACATGGATGATGAACGGGCAGGCACCTGTGGCAGTTACCGCAATCACCAAACACATCAAGCCAAACAAGTATCCCAAGGTAGATGATGATGCCACCATTTTGCTGGAATATCCGCAGGCAACAGGCATTATTGAAGCATCATGGAACTGGCCTTTCGGAATTAAGGATATGGAGGTATTTGGTGATAAAGCCTATTTGCATGTGCTGAATAGTAATACGCTTGAAGAAAGAGATTCAACAGCCTATTATAAAGTTAATGTTAAGCCTTATGTTTATAAAGATAATTTAGCCTACCTCGCTGCCGCATTAAAGGGCGGCGTGCATACAGCGAACGATCCCACTTCGCTGGAGGTTAACTTAATTGTTGTAAGGATACTGGAAGCGGCACGCAAATCTGCAGCAACGGGAAAACGGGTGGTTTTGTAATAACTGGGCGCAGTTTATTCCAGCAACTATAAGCAAGGTGAGAATGGACAGTTGAGAATTGATAGTTGATTGCAGCGAGCAGCAACTATAAGCAACCAACCATGAAGGAAGTATGAAGGATCCACGAAGGAGGTATGAACCAGGGTCTAGTCCTTGTCAACATAATTTCAACTTCAGGGTTTTAAAATTGCGAATTAAGTTGCGATAGAAGGCTCGTCTCTATTATTAAGGTGCGTTTGGAATAAGCACTTACCCTATAAACCGGCAAAAAATAATCATTCTTCGAACATCGCACTTAATAACAGTGGCATTTCAAATTTAATACTGTTGGTAATGCAGGAATTTCTCCTTCGCCGAAATGACGTTCTGCGCTGTTGCGCTTTTCTTATTTCTTTTCAAAGTTTAAGAATATCAAACCCTGTATTGGAAAATTAAATTCAAGTTCTTAACCGGACTCCCGTTATTTACTAATTACCAGTTTAGTGATTAAGGTAAACCCATCTTCACCGGTAATCCTTACAAAATAACTTCCTGCTGACCACCGTGCGTCTGTTTGCATTGCGTATGTACTGCTTCCGCCATCATGCTCAATGCTTCTCCCGGCCAATGCTTTTCCTGCGGTACTGGTTACCGTTACCTGGTATTTTCCTTTGTTCATATTGCTAAACTGCAGCATCACCTTTTCTCCTGTTTTAATTGGATTAGGGTGTACGCTTACGTTGCTCTTCCCGCTTGCGATGCTGTTTGCATCGCCTGTTGTGTCCGGGTTAGCCTGGTTTGCAACTCTTGTAACCGCTACCGGTGTTGCTATAAATGTGCGCCTGAATACCAGCATAAAGCGGTGCCTGTAACTTGTATCAGAACCTGTGGTGGCAAACGGGTAAACTGTTCCGTTTATGTTGACGAGGGTTTTTGTGCCTGTAATCTTATCTACCAGCCATACCTGTACCTGCGGATCAAAATAATCGCTGAATATCTTCAGTGCATAGCCTGGGGTATTTTTATATAATCCCATATAGATAAACACGGTGTCGGCCAATACCGGAACAGGTCTTGCTTCAACTGCTAAGTAGTTTGTATCCCTGAGCAGCGCAATATTTTCATTAAAGTTCCAAATCTTGGATGCGTCATCCTCATCGGTTTTTGCGGAAAACTGTTTTCCAAATGCTGCTGCTACCCCATCAACCAACAACAGGCTGTCTGCAGATTTCATCATAAGGTTAATAAACATACGTGGTGATGGTTTTGCCTTTGGTGCAAATGATACGCTGTTTTCTGAGGACGTTTTATCGGCTTGCTGGAAAAACACCTGCGGGTTTGCCACTTTAGCCTTTAGCATAAAGGCCTGGCCACTTTGAATGAGAGGTTCATTAATGCCGCTGTAACTGCCTGTTTCAGTTTGATCAGTGTAAGGCACCCAAACACTTGTGGCCTTATCAAACGTTACATATCCGCCTACACCATAACTTCCGTTTAACTTGGGATCCCATGCCCACACCTGTCCCGCATATACTCCGCCTGAGTTTGTAAATACTCCTGTTAAGTTAACAGGCGAAGCATAAGGATTGCTGAGAAACATATATTTATCGGCAGCTACGCTACCATTCATTTGCACGGCGTTGTTTGCTGTACCGGGTTCATTTAATATACCTTTCATCCTGAGCACTGTATTGTCTACCGGTGAACCGGCCGCCCACGATAAGTTCACAGCACGGCTGCCTCTTACAAATAAGCAGTATGCGCCGCCATAATCAAGCAGGTTTGTTGTAGCAGTTGATGGCGCTCCCGGTGACCAGCTGCCTGTAGCCGATACCCAGGTTTTTAATGAGGGATTAACGGTTGTATTTGGATCATAACCCAAAGCAGGATCTGGTGTATATGTTATGTGTGTGCCATAACCAGGATTGGGATTCTTATTATTGGCATATATCAAATCGTCATTGTTTACACCTTCCTGCCAGGCATCTCTTATGGTTTGACTACTGCTGCTAAACGGTACTCCTATAAAACGCCATGCTCTTCTTGCCGGTATAAAACGCTCCACTGTAACAGTATCTTTAATGGCGCCCGTTGTAGATTGAATAACCACAGCGTCACCATATTTACCTGATTTAAGCGTAAGATTTGTACCGGCGTTAGAATTAGCCTGCGTATATAATGTGCCATCAACTTTTAGTTTACCAAAAGTGGTAACAGCCGTACCACTGCAAATATTTAAAGAGTCACCCAGCGTTACAGCCGCATTACTATTTACCGTAAATGTTTGCAGATAATTATTCGTTGTGTTGCCGGTTGTAAAATTGTTGGGTGTAAAATACACGGTTCCTGCATTGCCTGGAGCATTAACGATTAAACCGGAGGTATTACTTCCGGTTAACGTGCCGGTGCCATAAACCGTACCATTTAGCGTAAGTATGTTACCGTTAATATTTAGAGCATCGCCGGCACTAATATTTAAATTACCGGGTAATGTTCTAGCACCTGTAAGTACAATGTTATTTGTATTTTGAATGATTATATTTTGCGGTTCCCCAATGCCTGCGAGGACTGTATTTCCTGTCCATTCAAAACCGGTATTATACGTGGCATTGGATGTATTATACATTAATGTTGATGAAGCGCTATAGGCAGGTGAATGATTGACAATTGAGCCCCCGGCATTGATTAAAAGATTATTGTTTAGGTTAGATATATTTCCCGGATCAACAGCAACATTTGTTGTAAGATTATAAAAATTTGCTGTGCCCACTCCACTTATAACTGCGTCTTTATTAGAAAATATAACTGTATTATTATTCCCGTTAAATGTACTTCCTACTGTAAAATTTAGTGATCCTCCGGTTACCGTAAAACTATGCGTATTTGCATTTAGTACAGTGGGAAAGCTAAGGTTGGGACCGCCAACAGTTACGTTACCAAATATGCTTGTTCCTGTTCCATTTAAAGATTCTGTTGCACCGGATTTATTGAAACGAATAGTGTGTGTATTGTGCTGTATAAACGAGCCATCATTTACATAGCTATTTCCAATAACGGTATTGCCTGAACTTGCAGTTAAATCTGCAAGGTTCGTACCCGCATTTATCTGGAAATTATAAAAATTTTTAGCACCGGCACCTTCTAATGTTGAAGTGCTTCCATTAAATATAAAAGTAGACGTGTTTCCGTTCATAGTTCCATGGCTTATTCTGAACTCATCATTTACGGTAATAATGCATGAGCCAAAATCTGTAATAGCTCCGGAATTATCAAGTGTAAGATCAAAAAATGTAGTATTCCCTGACGCTACCTGGATTCCACCCGAAGCTCTAAAAGTTACCTTTCTTCCGTTAGCAACAAAAGTTCCTGAATTTGACCAATTGCCTGAAATAAACAAATCCTGGCTACCGGAAATTTGCAATACTGCACCTGGATTTATATTCAAATTCCCGACTATTGCGCGGTTAGTTCCCCCGGAATTTATAGATACCGTACCGCTTTGTATAATTACGTTTTGAGGAATACCTGCGCCTGCTGCTGTTGTGCCGGAAGCGCCCGCAGACCATTCATTGGCTGTTGTTGTTGTTTCGTTATATATTAATGTTGATGTGCCGGTATAAGTAACAAGGTGCGTGCTTGCACCACTGGCTGTACCACCATTATTAAGTGTAAGATTACCTGATATTGTTGATACACCGGTTAAGCCAAAATTAACCGAGCCATTTATAGTTACATTATTAAAGTTCACACTGCCACTTACGGTACCCGAGCCCGAAAATATTACTGCGCCTGAGCTGCCTGTTGCAGTAAAAGTTCCATTGTTCGTAAATGCACCATTGTTACTGAGTGTTAAGTTTCCGCTTCCGGTTAATGTTAAGCTTGCACTACTATTTATAGTTATCGAGTTAACCGATGCATTAACACCTGCCGATATTACCGGATAATTAGGAACGCCAGTTGGTATAACTACATTATCAGCGAAAGATGGTATACTGGCACCGCACCAGTTGCCTGCATTGTTCCAATCTGTATTGATGTTACCCGTCCAGTTTGAACACAGCAAATTGCTGAATTGAGGAGATGAATTTGATCGAGAAGATTCAGTATGTAAAAAGCAGTTCTGGGTTTTTACGTTGTTTGCAATTACAAAAGCAAATACCAATAAAGCTTTTTGGTAAAATGCAATCAGGGTTAACTTTTCCATTTTTAGGGATTGATATAAATAAAGTAGTGGTTGAAAAAATGCGCAGAGAATAAAAGACAGGAAACTCAAGAAAACAAACAACAAACGTCACAATAGAAAATAAGCCTGCAGGTAGTTTCATTTTTTAAGTTTACCGGTTAAAATACTTGTGCTATCAGCAGTATAAAAACTTATAAAAAGTTTTTGATTAATATCATGGCTACTTATAGAAGCACGTTTTGTTTTAGATGGGAAGTTGGATTGGGGTTGACAATTTTACAAAACGAATATAACAAAATTCGAAAAAGTATAGAAAAAATTTATCGTTATACCATTGCTTATATGAGAGTTTTCAACAACTATTTTATATCAAAATCCACCACTACATTTTCGGTTAACGGATGGCTCTGGCAGGTTAAGATAAAACCTGCTTCAACCTCTTCAGGTTCCAAACCATAGTTTACATCCATCTCCACTTTTCCCTGTAACAATTTTGCTTTGCAGGTTGTGCAAACGCCGCCCTTGCATGCATAGGGCAAATCGGCGCCGGTGCTTAATGCAGCATCTAAAATGCTTTTGCTGTTGAAGGGTAAATCAAATTTAAAATTCCTGCCGTCTAACCTGATGGTAATATGCGCTACAGCGGCATTTGTTTGCGGCGGCTGATTTATTTTTTGCTGCGTGTTTTTTGTTGCAGTATTGAATAATTCAAAATGAATTTTCTTTTGTTCTATATCTTTTGAAACAAGCCAGTTTCTCACCGTAAAAATCATTTCTTCGGGCCCGCAAATAAAATATGCATCGGCTGCAAGCGGCGCGACGTACTTAAAAACCTGTTCGCATTTACGCGCATCAATTCTTCCCTCATTTAACGGCGCTTCTGTTTGTTCACGGCTTAAAATATATATCACTTCAAAGCGATCCATATATTTATTTTTCAGCGCTTCAATCTCCTCTTTAAATATTATTGACTGCGTAGTTCTGTTGCCATAAATAATTGTAAAGTTGCTGTGCGGTTGTTTTGCCAAACCAGTTTTTATAATTGACAGTACAGGTGTAATACCACTGCCCGCCGCAAAACATATATATGTTTTTGCGGCATCGGTATGCTGTAATACAAAACTGCCCATTGGTGGCAGCAATTCAACTGTATCACCCGCTTTTATCTCGTGATTGGCAAACGCAGAAAAAATCCCGCCTTCAACTTTTTTTATTGCAATGCGCCATTCATTATGCAAGGGTGAACTGCATAAAGAATAAGATCGTCTTACCGGTTCATGATTAATTTCGGTTCGTATAGTTATATGCTGACCGGGCAAATAGGCAAAACTTTGCTGAAGTTTTTCCGGTATGTCAAACAAAATGGACACACATTCATCCGTTTCTTTCCGCACCTCTTTAACACGCACTTTTTCAAAATGTGTTGACATGAAAATTTGTTCTGCAATTATTTTTTTAAACCATCAATTAGAATGATAATCATATTTTCTTCCAGTTCTTCGCCGCTTATTTTGCGTGTACTTCTGTGCCAGCTCTCGATGCCGCTTACAGCGTGCAATACAATAAGTACAGCCGTTGATGCATCAATTTTATTAATATCACCGCTTTCAATTCCCTGCTCAATTATAGCAGCAAAACGCTTGCGGTAATTGCGGCGCTGGCTTTGAAAATTTGAGAGATAAGGATTTGCGAGGTAACGCCATTCCCGATCGCTTACATATACTTCCTGGAAATTTTCGATCATCTGGCGTATATGAAACCGTAATAGAATTTCGAGCTTTTCAATTGGTCTTTTATCTGATGTTTCAACCTGGTTCATGTGTTCCCAGAAAATATTAGCCACATCAAAACAAATATCATGTAACAATTCTGATTTGGACCTGATATGGTTGTACAAGCTCGCAGCTTCAACACCCACACTTTCTGCCAGGTCGCGCATGCTTGCAGCCTTGTAGCCTTTTTCGCGAAACAGCAATGCGGCCGCTTTAAGAATAACTTCTTTGCGGGAAACATCTTTAGCTGTTCTTATTCTTGCCATGTTACAAATTTAAGTATCAAGTACGAGATACGAAGTACAAAGTGAAAGTACAAGGTACAGGATGCGAAGTAAGAAAGTCGTACCGGGTGCATGAACTCAAGTACAAAGTACAAAATGGAAGTGCAAGCTACGAAGCAAGAATTCGTACTTCGTATTTCTAACCGCGTACTTTATTTCACTTTTCTTCCCTTCCATTTATACGTTCCGAATTTTCCCAGCCAGCCGGAGATAATGGTGTATGCAATATGAAAAGGCTGCATCAGCACAAACCAAATCATTATTTTTTGCAAAGAATAAAACTTAGCCACGCGATACATAAATGGCAATTCAAACAAGGCCTTGGTTAAAATAAATGTTGCTAGAAAATACAATAACCCGGGATGAAAAAAACAAAGCACCAGCAAAATACATAAAGAAAGATTGGCAAGATACACGAGCATTAACACGATAAAAATTCCTTTGTCTTTGTAACTTGTTGCCTTGCTTGCCCAGCGTATGCGCTGATTAAAAAAACTTTGCCAATCGGGCATGGGCGCTGTAATTACTATTGCATGTTGATTAAACAAATAGCCAATAGCTGACGGATACATTTTTTTTATTTTATGCATCAGCAGCATATCGTCTCCACTGGCAATATGATCGGCATTCTTAAAGCCGCCCACTTTATAAAAAGCACTTTTATTGTAAGCAAGGTTGGCGCCATTGCACATGCTGTGAAAACCCGCCGATACCGATGCCGCTGTTATACCCTGCAAGCTTATAAAATCAAGACATTGAAAAACGGATAAAAAAGAATTATCGCAATTAAACATTACAGGCGCCGCTATAAAAACAACCTTATTTGTTTGAATAAATGCATCGTATAAAACAAGCCATTGTTCGGGCAAAACGCAATCGGCATCGGTTGTAATAATCCATTCAAAATTGCTTTGTGCAATCGCAAGTTCAATTGCTTTCTTTTTGTAGGAATTAAGATTCTGATCAATAAAGTTTCCGAGTTTTATTAATCTCACATTTGAAAAACTGTTTGAAATATTTTCAACAATTGCAGGCGTCTCATCAGTTGAAAAATCATCTGCTATTATTATCTCAAACAAATGTTGGGGGTAATTATTTTTTAAGATTGATTGAATACATGTTTCAATATTTTCAGCTTCATTTCTTGCAGGGATGATAATTGAAAAACCAGTTACCGGCACCGTACCAGCGGGTGGCTGAAACGTTTTTAACCTGCTAAACCAAAAAAGATAGAGATTAATAAGTAAGAGATAAACACAAAGCAAAACTGCAGTTATGTAAATGAAATAGGTTATAACCGGCATAAGCAAAGAAAGAGAGATTTAGTTATTCAGCAAAGGCACAATGAAAGATGCATATTTTTCTTTAAGCAATTGATGACCTCCATCTATTGTTTTGATATGAATATTTTTTGTTCTTTCTAAAATACCAGCGCGCTTACTTAAGATTATTTTATCAAAATTTCCAAACAATAAATACAGTTGCTTATTGTTTTCACTGCATATTTTTTTTATGGCAAAAAGGTTTGGTTCGAATGCCCGCAACACAGTCCATCGTTTATATAAAAGCATCCGTTCATTTTTATCGTCCAAATAATTATGCACAAATTTTATTATACTTTCATTTAAAATGTTGGTTTTGCCCGCAGCATTTAAAAACAAAAAAAACAAACCCGGCTGCTGCATTGTTCTTTTAAAAAATTTATTGCCGATTAAGGTTTGCGTAGATAACCGGTACCAGAAATTTGCATACAATCCATCCGGTGCAATTAAAACAACACGTTCAACTTTCTGCCGAATGTTTTGCAGCAGATGCAATGCAATTCTTCCGCCCATGCTGTAAGCCAAAATAGAAAACAAATTATTCTCTCTTGGGTTGATTAAATTAAAAATATTTATAAGCTCGTTTGGCAACAGTGGCCGTTTTTCCTTCCATTTTGTTTCACCATGAAATGGAAAATCTATTGCATACAAAGTATAATTTTCGCCAAGATATTTTTCGAGAAATGAAAATGATGTTCCGTTTTCTCCATATCCATGTAAACAAAATAAAACCTTACTGCCACTACCATACTTATAATAATTTATAAGGGAATTTTTAAAATTTAATTTATGCTGCGGCATCTTAACACAAAATTTTTCTTTAAAAGCTGGCAGTACGATAAAGATATATAATTTTGAAAATAGTTGCATAAACAACTATATGCCGGTTAATCAATTTAAAAGAGGCGAATTATACAGCGTTATTAATGGAATGGCCAGTATGGCAGTGGCGCGCAGTTTGCAAAAAAGTTTTCGTAATGCCGGGCTTGAAATTACCATTGAACAATGGACTGTTTTATATCACTTATGGAAAGAAGATTGTTTAAGCCAGCAGGAATTATGCAAGCGAACCTATCGCGATAAACCAAGCATTACAAGGCTGATTGATAATTTAGAAAAACAAAAACTTTTAAAAAGAGCATCGCATAAAAATGATAAACGTGTTAACCTTGTTTGCCTAACAGATGCCGGGCGTGCATTGCAGGATACAACAATTGCGCTGGCTAATCAAACAATGGATGAAGCGCTGAATGGTGTAAAAAAAGACGATATAGAAATTGTAAAAACCGTTTTACAAAAAGTATATGATAATTTAAACGGAAATACCAATTGATTTCACTCAAAAAAAATAAACAGTATGGAAGTTGTACAAAATAAAACTGTATTAAAAGGCGGCGAATGGCTGATAAAAGAAAGTGATGCATCTGAAACTTTTATCCGCGAAGATTTTACAGAAGAGCAACAAATGATTATGGATATGTGCCGGCAGTTTGTAAAAACTGAAGTGTTTCCTATACTTGACCGTATTGATAGTCTTGAACCTGGCCTTAATGCGTTCACTACTGTCAAAAGCAGGCGAACAGGGTTTACTCAGTACATCTTTTCCTGAAGAATATGGCGGACTTGCAAAAGATTTTGTTACATCAACCATAGTAAATGAAGGCCTTGGTGATGGATTTTCTTTTTCTGTTGCCATTGCGGCGCATACAGGCATTGGATCATTGCCTATTTTATATTTTGGAACTGATGAACAAAAACAAAAATATATTCCAAAGCTTGCCAGCGGCGAATGGATTGGTTCGTATGGTTTAACGGAACCGAACAGCGGCAGTGATGCATTAAGTGCAAAAACAACTGCACGTTTAAGTGATGATAAAAAATATTATTTACTCAACGGACAAAAATGCTGGATAACAAATGGTGGTTTTGCGGATGTATATACAGTGTTTGCAAAAGTGGATGGTGATAAATTTACGGGCTTTATTGTTGAACGTGGCTTTGAAGGTTTTACGCAGGGACCCGAAGAACATAAGATGGGAATTAAAGGATCTTCCACTGTGCAGCTATATTTCCAGGATTGTAAAGTGCCTGTTGAAAATGTATTGGGAGAAATTGGCAAAGGCCATCTCATCGCTTTTAATATTTTAAATATCGGCAGATTGAAATTATGCGCAGCAACCAGCCAGGGTGCAAAGAGTGCATTGAATATGTCAGTTGAATATGCGATAACACGTGAACAGTTTAAACAACCCATTTCAAACTTTGGTGCCATCAAAGAAAAGCTTGCTGATATGGCAATAAGATTATGGGCATGTGAAAGCAGTTTGTACAGAACATCTGCATGGATTGATGAAAAAGAAAAAGAACTTTCTGCAAAAGGTAAAACACATACAGAAGCATTATTAGGTGCAGCAGAAGAATACGCCATTGAATGTGCGATATTAAAAGTATTTGGCAGCGAGCTGCTTGATTTTGTTGCAGATGAAGGTGTACAAATACACGGTGGCAACGGTTTCAGCGATGAGTATTTAATTTCAAAAGTTTACCGGGACAGTCGCATTAACAGGATATATGAAGGTACAAATGAAATTAACCGTTTGCTTATTCTTGATATGACGTTAAAGCGTGCCATGAAAGGCAGGCTTGATTTAATGTCGCCGGCAATGGCTGTTTCGCAAGAACTGGTAAGCATTCCTGATTTTAGTGATGCGGATGAAAGTTTTTTAGCCGAAGAAAAAAAACACGTTGCAAATTTTAAGAAAGCTATCCTGCTTGTTGCAGGCGCTGCCGTTCAAAAGCTGATGATGAATCTTGATAAAGAGCAGGAAATATTAATGCATATTGCAGATATGGCGATTGATACATTTCACGCAGAAAGCTGTTTACTGCGCACAATAAAACTTGCGGAAAAATCAGGTGAAGAAAACATTTCTATTCAAACCGATATTACACGCTGTTATATTTATGATGCAGCGGATCGCATCAATAAAAAAGCAAAAGACGCATTAAATGCTTTTGCTGATGGCGATGAATTAAGAATGATGAATATCGGCATAAAACGCTTTACCAAAACACAACCGTTTAACAGTAAAAATGCGAAGCGAAAAATTGCAGATAAATTAATTGCAGACAAAGCATTTACGCTGTAAATCTATTTGCAGTTTTTGCAAATACCGTTCACCAATACATTTACCTGGTGCGCTGAGAAACCTTTCGGAACATGGATGTCCGGAACACCGGTTTGCTCAAGGCAATATGTTGCGCCGCATAAATCACAAATAAAATGCACGTGGTCATCATGATGATGGCCCTCACTGCAGGCTTCTTTACACAAAGCGTATACAATTGAATTTTCGGCAGTAGGTATTGTATGAATTATGCCTTTCTCCACAAAAGTTTGTAAGGTTCTGTAAATAGTAACCCTGTCAAAATTTTTGCCGCTCAAATGTTCAATATCTGCATGAGAAAGCGCCTTACCGTTTTTATGAAAAAGCTCTAATATTTTGAGCCGGTTATCGGTTATGCTAAGCTGATTATTTTTTAATATTTCAATTATTGCTTCACTCATTCAAATTAATTTGCAAATGAAGTACCTGATACCGTGGTGGAAGGTGGTTCGTTTTCTTTTAATAAAGTGTTGATGTTTTGCTTCAGCAATTTCAGATCACCCGGTTTTAAAGCATCGTATACCTGACCGCGTACATTACCAAACTTATCAACCAATGCAATGAACTGTGAATGTAAAAACTGATCGTTTATATTGCCCACATTGTTGTTTGGATCGTCAATTAAGTAATTATTTCTTGCAGCGAGATATAAACTGTCTTTTCTGCCGGTTAAAAAAACCCATTTGCGTGTATCCACTTTCATTGAATCGGCATAATGTTGTAAACGCGCAGCCGAATCTGTTTCCGGATCGCAGGTATGCGACACAAGCATAAAACCGGGCTGATCTTTAAATTCATCATAAACAACTTTAAGATTGTTATTCATTACCGGGCAAACACCTTTGCACGAAGTAAAAAAGAAATTTACTGCGCAAACTTTACCAGCCATATCTTTTTCAGTAAAAACCTGGCCGTTCTGCGTTGTAAAAGCGAAAGGTTTTACATAACTGATAATCGGTGATTTTGATTTCCAGTTATTGGTGCCGGCAAAAACGCATACCAGGAAAACAATTATCAATGCAATAAAAAAAATACCGTAGCCAATTACTTTTTTGCGCATGAAGCAAAGTTATAAAAGGCTTAAGTAAATATTTGTTAACTAAAATAATTTTGCAACATTGTTGCAAACGAGTATTTTTGATTAATATGAGCGCGTTCATTAAAAAGATAAATGCAGATACACTCGGTATTTCAACTTCTTTGGCGTGTGCCATACACTGTGCTGTTTTGCCTTTGTTTTTTAGCAGTTTACCGGTGTTTGGTTTAGAGATTTTGAACAATAAATTATTTGAATATACAATGATTGGCCTGGCAGCAGTTATTGGTTGCTACTCACTATATCATGGTTTTAAAAAACATCATCATAAAAAAATGCCCTTGCTTGTTTTTATAACAGGGCTTACATTTTTAATATTGAAAGAAATTTTTATTTCGGTTGAATTACTGCTTCTGCTGCCTGCGGCCGTGTTAATTATAAGCGCACATGTTTTAAACTTCCGTTTTTGCAGGCGGGCCAACCATTGCCATACGAATGATTGCGATCATGAAGAATTGTTAGGTTAAGATATGCTGACATCTTTTATAATTTAGTAAAACTCTTCTGGCATAATATTCGGTAAATTGTAAAAATGAAAACTTATTTATTGTTAGTGTTAAGCTGCTGCGCATTATTATTCGCCTGCAGCCGAAAAACAGTTCCCGCCAAAACCAATAATGTAACCGTTGTTACAGGCGATAATCCGACCGAAACGAATAATCCTCCTTCAAGCAATAATGATTCTGTTAGTACAGAGCCGGCAGACAGCGCAGTTACCGTAAATAATTCTGCACTTGCTTTTATCGTAGTTACAGATGGATACGGAAAAATAATTAACGGGCAAAATACATTGCCGGCAGATGCCGATGTTAAGTTTAATAACTTTCAACTTTCAAAAGGTTTTAGCGCGCAGCAGCTAAGCAATCTTAAAGCACGTTATAAAACTATTCCGCCAAGGGTTTTATATGTAAATCCACAGAAAGAGCAAAAATCTGCAAGAGGAACTTTTTATGTATTGGGAAAGAAATTTTGGTACTGGAAAAAGAAAGATGGCTTTTTTTACCTGGATGAAAAATATTATTTATAGCAACCGGCGAAAGCCGGTTTTTTATTGGAAATGAATGAGAAATAATGAGATAGTCAACGCCTGATATTCATTATTATTAAATCTCTTAATTACAGAAACTAATATTATTTTATTTTAGTGCAAACTTTTTCATTGCTACACCAGGATTCTGATATATTAGCCGGCTTAAAAGCTGATTATAAGCTTCGTATTACACACGAAAAAATCTTGTATAATCAATACGCCTATTTTATAGATGAAGGCTGCCGCAAACAAAATATTACTTACGACGAAAGTTTCAGCGCTTACAGTGATGCGGTCTTATCTGCTGTACACAACATTATAAATAACCATTTTGATGGCCGGTCTTCAATTAAAACTTACCTCTATCAAATTTTTTGCAATAAATGTATTGACCTTATTCGAAAAAATGCGACTAATAAACATCAGGTACATAAAACAATGCCCGTACCTGAAATGATGAACCAGTTACCGGATAATGCAAGAACAAGTATTGAACGGCTGATGCACAACGAGTTGAAGGAAAAAATTAATACACAACTCGGCACAATTGGTAAAAAATGTAAAGATTTATTATTGATGTTTGAAGATGGTTTAACTGATAAAGAAATTGCACAGGAGTTATCTTATAATAATGCCGCGGTTGTTAAAACAACCAGGCTAAGGTGCCTTGAAAAATTAAGAGAAAAGGTTACAGAAAGATAACGCACATGAGCACAATATTAGCTCATCTAAAAATCAACCTTACGAAACAAGTTGTTATGGACACAATCGAATATATAGATTCTTATTTTCAACAAACAATGGACACAGGCGAACGCAGGGTGTTTGAAAAAAGATGTGAAGAAGATGAAACGTTTGCACAGGAAGTTGCCTTTTACATAACCACCCGTCAATCGTTGCTCGACGAGCTACTGCAGCAAAAACAGTCTGCATGGAAAGCAAAAAATATTATTGACGAATTACCTTTTATACCAACCTTAAAAAAATCTTTTGCAAGCAAGTGGATTGTTTATGCGGCTGCAGCCTGCCTGGTTTTAGCAGCGTCTGTATACTTTTTCGAAACGAATACATCACCTAAAAAACTCGCTGAAAATTATATTAAAACAAACTACAGCAATTTAAGCCAGACAATGGATGCATCGCATGACAGCCTGCAAAGCGGTATAGAAGCATATAATAAGAAAAATTACACAAAGGCTTTACAATTATTTATGGGTGTACAAAAAACAGATCCTTCAAACAGTGATGCAAAAAAATATGCAGGTTTGGCTTACCTTCAACAAAATTCTTACGACAGCGCGCTACAAGAATTTGATGAACTGGCTGCCATGAAAGGATTGTTTAATAATCCCGGTGATTTTTTAAAAGCTGTTACGTTAATAGAAAGAGGTAAACCCGGTGATAAAGAAATGGCGGAAAAGCTTTTAGAGAAAGTGGTGGTGAAAAAAGAAGAAGGCAGTGAAAAGGCTGCAGAATGGCAGAAAAAATTGTAATTCTATAATTAATATATTTAATCACAATCAACTACTTTATTATGCCTGTTTCAGATACTCCCAGCCGCCCTCCGCGCCCAAAGCCTAAAACTACCAGCACTAAATAAGAAGTTTAAAGAGCGTTTCGTTTTAAATCGGTAGTAAAAAAGCATAAATATTCAGATTTATTTTACATTTATAAATACAAAAAACTATAACTATGGCTGTATCTGATGTTCCAAGGCGCCCGCCTCCACCCCATCCCTTAGTAATTTTTCTTTTAGTTTTAATTCTGGCAGGAGTTTTATTTACGATTTATGAGCTGAATGCACTTAAAAATGAGCTGCCTGGAAATAACACCGCTGTGCAACAAACCCGCTGATTTTTCCTGTTCGGATAAATATTGATACTTTCGGCAGAACAAATGATGAATGCTAAAGCACTATTTACGCCAATAGTATTCTGTCTTCTATTAGTTACGGCACAGGCTCAAAGACCTTATAACAATATTGTTTTTTCCGATCTTGAAAATATAAGTAAAAGCAAAACAATTCCGGATAAGCAGAAGCTTTCTATTTTTTATACACTAAAGGCAACTTGCGAAAAAAAGGCAATGACAAATGACAGCCTTTATATTTTTACGCTTCTTAAAATTGGCGAATACGAAAGTTCTTTAAATAATAATGATAATGCCGCTATTAATTATACAAATCAGGCAATGCGGTATAACCGTAAAATAAACTCAAAGAATTTAGCAATTATATCAAATTATAACCTCGGCCTGTTCTACTATAATCAATTTTCTTATCTAAAGGCCCTTAATTATTTTGACTCTACCAATTTACTTTATAAAAAATATAAAGGCAATGTTTACTATGAAATAAATACGCGGTGGATAAAAGCTGACATCTATTTACAGATTGGCGATTATCAAAAGGCTGTTGATGAAAGCAATTTTGGATTGTCCCTAACCGATCAAAAAAAAGATCCCTTAGGATATCTGTATTTTTTAAACAGAAAAGCGCTCGCCCTGTTTTATGAAAACAATTTAGATCAATCTTTAAAAAATGCAGAAACCGCTATTACTTTAAATGATAATATTGATTTATTTGAGCTTAGTACTTCTTATAAAATAATTGCAAGAATTTATGAAACTAAAGAACAGTTTGATTCTGCTTTAATATTCTATATTAAAAGTAAAAATAACAGCCAGCGTTTAAATAACTATTCGTTAATCGCCAGTGATTTTAATGATCTTGGAAATTTTTACACCAGGTTAAAAAGGTATTTAAAAGCAGATGACTGCTATAACCTTGTTTTACACTATGCTTCAAAAATGAGCAACGATAAAGCCCGGTTGCTAAAAGAAGCCGTAGCTTTTACTAACCTTAGCGAAACGGCCCTAAAGCAAAACAATTTAAACAACACTCAAAAATATATTCAGCTCGCTTTCACTAAACTGGGAATAGATCTCACAAATGTAACCAGCACGCAATTAAGTAATTTAAGTGATAAAAGCCTTGCAACCTATTTACTGTATAATACAAACAATTATTTGTTGCATAAATATCTAACCACGAAACAAAATACTTATTTAAAGCGTAGTCTTCAAATTGCGCTGATTGCCGATTCTGTAATTACACAAATCCGTCATGAGCAAATAGGTGAAAAAAGCAAATTGTATTGGCGGGATAAGACAAGGGATTTATATGCCAACGCCATAAACGCCTGTTATCTTGATAACAACGCGAATCTTGCTTTTTATTTTATAGAAAGAAGCCGCGGAGTATTATTAAATGATAAGCTGAACGAGCTCGATGCTTCTTCTTACTTATCAAAAACCGATGCAGCAAAACAGGAAGGTTACGAAATTAAAATGGTTGAACTGGAGCAAAAATTAACTGCCTTAAACGATACATCAAAGCAATACCAGGCTACAGCGCTGGAACTGCTTAATGCAAAAAATGATTTTGAACAATACATAAAATCACTTGAACAAAAATACCCGGCTTATTATCAATATAAATATGAAGACGAAGTGCCGGCATTACAAGTGCTGCAACAGCATCTGGCAAAAACCCATCAAAGCTTTGTTTATTATTTTTTCGATGATACAGCTTCTTACATCCTGGCTATAACTGCAGGTAATACAAGGTTATTGCGTCTTACAAAAAATAGTTTTGACAAGAATGATCTGTTTACATTTTTAAAATTCTGCTCAAACAAAGAGGTATTAAATAATGATTATACTCGTTTTGCTGCATTGTCTAATTCAATTTATAAAAAAATATTTCAACCGCTGCAGTTGCCGAAAAGCAGGGTAATTATTTGTGCCGAGCGTATTATAATTCCGTTTGATGCTTTATGCACAGATACAGGCGGAAAGAATTTTTTATTGAATGATTACAGTTTCAGTTATGTTTACTCTGCGCGGTACTTAATCAAGGCATTTAATAATGCAAAGCCTGCAGGAAATTTTCTTGGTTTTGCCCCGGTATCATTCACTTCTTATCTTAATGTGCCCGATTTAAAAAATGCCGGAACTGCGCTCAAATTATCTGCTGCATCCTATCGCAATTATAAATTATTCACTTATCAAAATGCTACGCGTAATAACTTTTTTAAGTACGCATCTTCTTACTCAATTGTAAGTATTTTTTCACATGCACGCGGTGATACAACAAATAATGAGCCGGTACTCTACATGCATGATTCTGTTATTCATTTGTCTGAACTTCAGTTATTAAACAAGCCTGCGGCAAAACTCGTTCTACTAAGTGCCTGCCAAACCAATGTGGGTAAGGCCGCGGCGGGAGAAGGCATTTACAGTTTGGCGAGGGGTTTTGCAACAGCAGGAATTTCTTCTGTTGCCGCTACATTATGGAAAGCTGATGAGCAGGCTATTTATAATATCTCAGAAAAGCTAAATGAATATTTATCCGGAGGAATGAATAAAGATGAAGCGTTGCAAAAAGCAAAATTATATTTCATTCAACATAACAGCAACAGCGAAAAGCTTTTGCCTTACTATTGGGCAAACATGATTTTAACCGGCAATGCAGATGCAATAAGCTTTACACGAAAATCTTCTGAATTATATTGGGTTATTATTGCGGCTGCAGTTTTGTTAGCAACAGCCTTTGTCTTAGTTTACAGAAAACGACAGTATCTCAAACGAAAAAGCACGCAGCAATTTTAGGCAAGTTGTTTTTTATTCAATTGTATATTTTGCAAAAGCACGTTTGCCTCTTATAACACAGGGAAACAAAACCGAATTTTCATCTAATTGAATTCCGTCCTCAATGATGTATGCATATTTTAAATTCATTGAAATAATTGGATGCGTGGTATAGCTGCCATCAGCATGCAAAACGATATCAGTTAAAGACTGCCTGTTGTTTTTATCAACAGGTGCAGCATAAATTATATGTAACGCATCTGGTGTGCTGATAAAAACTGAATGTTTAATTAAGTAAGAAATATCAGTTACTCCGGAAGCATTAAAACATTGTGACCATTTTAAATTATTCTGTGCATCTACATTTAAAACGGCAAATATTGCGTTTTGCAGACGCGGTTTTATAATCTGGCCAGATGATGTAAAATGCTGATATGGCTTTGAGCCGCCACTATACCATGTTGGTCCATCCGAAACATTTGAAAGCGCATAATAGCCATTACCATTAAGGGATTTCTGGGGTGTCATAGACAAAACGCGCCCCTCATAAAAAGAGCTTCCGGATGAAGCTATTCCATCATTTCCATAGTATGAAGGCGAAAACAATTGAATGGGTGTATTGCCTATGTGCTCTGCCGTAATAAGAACATCGGAAGTATTATTTTTTAAGGTAACGTTATTTAGCTTGTAATAATAAATATTTTGCAGGCAATTATTCATACTGTCTGTGTAAGATAAAAGCGTGTCTGTGTTTTTATCCGTAAGATCTTTATTCAATTGCCAGATAAAGATTTTTGCGCCAGCCACGTCAGAATCATGGTTTATTAATTGAGAAGTGAGTAGATAATATTTATCACTTTCATTTATATCAATATTTGCCCAGTTTAAATAACCAATATTTATTTTTCGAATGGTGTTGATTGAAGAATTGTTGCTGAGATTAAGTTTGTAAACCGTAACCTTTGAATTATCTCTTGTTGAATCAATAACAGGAAAAATTAATTTATCATCATTAAGAAAAGCTTTTCCAATTGCACAGGAAAGCGTATCAAACGGTAATGTAAATTTACCTGAATGAGCAATGGCATCATTCTTTACAAATACATACTGTATAGCTACCGCATTTTTCATTTCTGCAGGAACCGTTCTTACTAAAGCAAAGCTTTTGTCATCTCCCGATTTTAAAAGCTCATAATCTTTTGCATGCGCAATGGTTTGTGTATCGATGATATTTCCCTCTGCATCAAATCGCATCAGATTCCAGATAATTGACTCGTTTACCGGGTATTGCAAAACAGCGGCAAATGAATTTTCCTCGTTTAAAAAATAGATGGACGAAATTTCAGGCGCAATCGGTTTAAAAGAAGTTTTGTGTAACAGCTTCATTTCGTTGTTGTAAACCAAAATATCTGAGTTTGCTTTTCGCCAATCACCCGAATAATTATACATCCATACTACTATATTATCTTTTACACGGCCAATTATTTTTGATTCTGTATTTGACAGATTATTTAAAGCAGCACTATACGTAAATTTTTGTGCCTCTGATTTATTTATAAAAAGAGCAGAGATAAAAAAAAGTAAATAAAAAAAAGGCAGTAATTTTTTAGTCTTGGGTTTCATATGTGTAAGGTTTAACCAGTTTGACAACTCCTGATGGGTTTACGACAGTAAATTTAGCAAAAGCCAGTTGTTTTATAACACAGGAAATAATGGATTTGTGTCTAAACTGAAAGTTGTGGTTAATACTTACATACAGCCAGAACGCATTATTATCAGATGCATTTATAACAAGCATCGAATAAATCTAAATTTCCAATAACGCTTTCACCGGGTCTTTCGTAAACAAAAGCAGTTCAGGATTTTCAAGCAATTCTTTTACGCGCACCAAAAAGCTTACGCTTTCTCTTCCATCAATTATACGATGGTCATAACTTACAGCAACATACATCATCGGTTTAATTACAACCTGGCCATTTATCGCCATTGGCCGCTCCTGAATTTTATGCATTCCAAGTATTGCGCTCTGCGGAAGATTTATAATTGGGGTGCTCATTAAACTTCCAAAAACACCGCCATTGGTAATGGTAAAAGTTCCGCCTTGTAAATCTTCTGCAGTTAATTTACTGTCTCTTGCTTTGCCTGCCACTTCAATCACTTTCTTTTCAATATCAGCCATGCTAAGGCTTTCAACATTTCTAATTACAGGCACTGTTAAGCCACGCGGTGTGCTTACAGCGATACTTATGTCAGCATAATCGTGATATACTAATTCATCGCCATCAATGTATGCATTAACAGCGGGCCATTCACTCAAAGCAATTGCGCTTGCCTTCATAAAAAAACTCATGAAGCCAAGATTAACGCCGTGTGTTTTATTGAAGGCATCTTTATATTGCTTGCGTATTTCCATTATGCGGCTCATGTCCACTTCATTAAAAGTAGTGAGCATTGCCGTTGTATTTTTCGATTCAACCAATCTCCTGCTGATGGTTTTTCGCAGGTTGCTCATACGTTCCCGGCGTTCATTGCGGCTGTTTAATTGCTGGCCGTTAAAAGGTTGTTTTGCGGGATGTGATAAAGCCTCCAGCACATCGTGTTTTAAAATCCGGCCATTGCTTCCCGTTGGTTTTATTTCCGACGGATTAACTTTTTTATCTGCAATCATTGCAGAAGCAACAGGTGTTGCTTTTGGTTGCTGAACCGTTATTGCGGGTTGTATGTTTTCAGTTTGCTGTTTGTTATTTCCGGTTTCATCCTTCGCGTTTGATGATTCATCTTTTGCCGGTTCGCCTGTTGACGGTTTGCCGTTAGCTATTGACTGGTTTACAGGCACAGCCACATCTGTATTAATCGTTGCAACAACATCTCCAATTTTTAAAACATCATTTTCTTTTGCAACCTGTCTTAATTCACCGCCTTCATCAGCATTCATTTCAAATGTTGCTTTTTCACTTTCCAGTTCTGCAATCACCTCGTCCCGCTGCACTAAATCGCCGTTATTTTTCAACCATTTCAATAATGTTACTTCACTTATAGACTCCCCAACCGTTGGCACTTTTAATTCTATCATTCCTTTACCTGAAGGCACAGCTTCCGTATTGGTTGCCGGTTGCTTGTTAACCGTTGCCGGTTGCTCTTCCTGTTCTTCAATAGTTACAACTTGCGGTTTGTTTAATCCTTTTGATTTTTCAGGTTGTTTACTTTCATTTTCGGCTCCGGCATTTTCAACCGCTAATGACGGTTGACTGCTGGCAACTGACTGTTTTGCTTTCTCGTTGATGTTTGCAAGAACGGCGCCTATATTTAATGTGTCGCCTTCTTTCGCTATTAATTTAATAACGCCGCTTTGTTCTGCATTTACTTCAAACGTTGCTTTTTCGCTTTCAAGCTCAGCAATTACTTCGTCACGATCAACATATTCACCATCTTTCTTTAACCATTTAAGTAATGTTACTTCACTTATAGATTCTCCAACTGCGGGAACTTTTATTTCGATCATTTAATTGTGCTTTTCTAATGAGTATGATTTGCGAACATCTAAAATTAAAAGAGTAAAAATTAAATATTAAATGCTGTTTCTATAATTTGGATTTGCTCCTGCGTATGCACTTTCATATAACCGCTCGCTGTAGATGCACTTGCACTTCTGCTTATCACACCGTAATTAATTGTTTTTAAATTCATTTGCAGAAACGATGCAGCACCCATATTCAGTGGCTCTTCCTGCACCCAAAACCAAACAGCTTTATTGTACTTCTTATATAGTTCATTCAATTGTTTTAATGGCAGAGGATACAATTGTTCCATACGGATTAACGCCACATCATTACGTTTATCCTTTTCTTTTTTTTCTGCCAGTTCAAAATATAACTTACCTGTGCACAGCAGAACTTTTTTCACCTGCGCTGCATTTTCAACAGATGCATCATCAATTACTTCGTTAAACCTGCCTGCGGTAAATTCTTCTATTCTGCTGTAACTGCCCGGATAACGCAAATATGCTTTTGGAGAGAAGTTTATTAACGGCTTACGAAACTCCCATTTTAATTGTCTTCTTAACGCATGAAAAAAATTAGCGGCAGTAGTAATGTTTGTTATAACGAGATTAAGTTGCGCACACATTTGCAAATAGCGCTCCATGCGGCCGCTGCTATGTTCAGGGCCCTGGCCTTCATACCCATGCGGCAATAACATTACAATACCGTTCATCCTGTTCCATTTTTGTTCGCCGCCTGCAATAAACTGGTCAATCATTGTTTGAGCTCCGTTACTAAAATCGCCAAACTGCGCTTCCCATAAAACCAGTGCATTTGGGTTTGCTAATGCATAACCATATTCAAAACCTAAAACACCATATTCACTTAATAAAGAATTATAAATTCTAAACTTTTGTTGTGTGTCATTAAAATGATTCAACCTGTTATATTCTTTGTCTGAATTTTCGTCGCGCAAGACCGCATGGCGATGACTAAAAGTACCACGCTTAACATCCTGCCCGCTCATGCGTACAATATTTCCTTCAGCCAATAAAGATGCATAAGCAAGTAGTTCGCCCGTCGCCCAGTCAACCTTCTTTTCTGTATCGAATAATTTTACTTTATCCTGCAATATTTTTTCCACTTTTCGCAATGGCTGAAAATCCTGTGGCCATTTCATTAAGCCATCAAACAACAATTTAAATTGTTCTTCTTTAATTGATGTGTCTGGGGAAACCGCAAAATCTTCTGCAGTTGCTTTATGTAAACTGCGCCACCATTTTTCCGGCTGCTGATATTTATATGGTAAGGGATGCTGTTTTATTTCATCCAGGCGTTCCTGCAGATCGTTCCAGAATTTCTTTTCCATTTCATTCGCCATTTCCTGGGCATCAGCTTCGCCATGTTTTTTTAAATATTCAGTATAAACTTCACGCGGATTGGGATGATCCTCGATTAGCTTATACATATGCGGCTGTGTGTATTTAGGATCATCACCTTCGTTATGTCCATGTCGGCGATAACAAACCATATCAATAAAAATGTCCTGGTTAAATTCCTGGCGATAACGCGTTGCAATATCAACACACTTAACCACAGCTTCGGGATCATCACCATTCACATGAAACACCGGCGCCTGTATGGCACCAGCTAATGAAGTACAATAATCAGAGCTTCTTGCGTCATCAAAATCTGTTGTAAAACCAATTTGATTATTTATTACAAAATGAATGGTACCACCCGTATAATAACCCTGCAGCTCACTCATCTGTATCACTTCATATACAATTCCCTGCCCTGCAATTGAAGCGTCACCGTGAATAAGTATAGGAAGTATCTTATCGAAGTCGCTGTTGTAAACTATGTCTGCTTTTGCTCTTGCAAAGCCAACAACAACAGGATCCACTGCCTCAAGGTGCGAAGGATTCGGCATTAATTTTAAATGCACCGTTTTGCCATCTTTTGCTTCCACATCACTGCCGTAACCCAAATGATATTTTACATCACCACTGCCCATTGTTTGATCGAGCTTTGCCGTGCCTTCAAATTCGCTAAAAATTTGTTCGTATGTTTTACCGATAATATTTGCAAGTATATTTAACCGGCCACGATGCGCCATACCAATCACCACTTCTTCCACTCCGTGTTCTGCGCCTGTTTGTATAATTGCATCCAATGCAGGAATAGTTGTTTCGCCGCCTTCAAGCGAAAATCTTTTTTGACCAACATATTTTTTTTGAAGAAACTGCTCGAAGATTACGCCCTGGTTAAGCTTTTCAAGTAATCTTTTTTTACGTTCAATAGGAAGTGAATCAGTAAACTTTTTTTCTACTTCGTTGCTGAGCCAGTCAATCTGTTTTTGATCACTGATATATTTAAACTCAATACCAACGTGCGATGCATAACAAGCCTTCAAATGATTTAAAATGTTTTGAAGCGTTGTTTTACCGAGACCAAGAATATTACCTGCTTCAAAAGTTTTATCAAGATCAGCTTCGCCTAATCCAAAAAAAGAAAGTTCAAGATTTGCACCGCGGTTTTTTCGTTTGCGGATAGGATTTGTGTCTGCAATTAAATGGCCTTTATTTCTATAACCGAGAATTAATCTATACACGCGGATTTCTTTCATCCAATCCGTTTGCGCTTCAATATTTCCGGTTAATGTTTCGCTTGTTTGTACCGGTGTTAGAACCTCGGTACCGTTTGTGTGTTTGCCGTTTATTTTTCCATTTACATTTGAAATAGCAAAATCGAATCCTTCAAAAAACTTTTTTAATTCAGGGTCAACGCTATTTGGATCCTTTACAAAATCCTGGTATAAATTCTCAATATAGGCGGGATGTGAACTTGTTATATATGAAAAATCGTTCATCTGGACAGTTTATCATGTTGTTTCATTGCAAATATCGTTTATTTTAAAGGGAGAATTAAAATTTCAACCCGTAAAGCAGGCGTTAAAGAAATAAAAAATATCACCCAAATCAGTAATACTTAAATTTTAGAGTTTTTGATTTGCAATTTGAAGAGCCATTTCCCTTACCTTTGCCATCCGAAAAAATTTTTATGGCAAATCATAAAGCTACAAAGAAAGACATGCGGCAGGCGGCAAAACGCAGAGAACGTAATAAGTATTATGGAAAAACAACGCGTAATGCTATTCGTGATTTAAAAACTTCAGCAGATGATAAAGCTTACAGCGAAAGTTTGCCTTCTGTAATTTCCATGATCGATAAACTTGCAAAGAAAGGCGTGATACATAAAAACAAAGCAAGTAACCTCAAAAGAAAACTTTCCAAGAAAACAGTAGCAGCATAAAACCGGTTATTGTTGACATAATTTTCCTTCCGCAAAAACGGGAGGATTTTTTATTAATACGCCTTCGGTAGTAATTGCTTATTACATTTAAGCATGAAAAAAATTTCATTTGCTGCTTTAACTCTTTTGTTTTTTAATTATGTAAGCGCTCAAGGCTTTGCAACACCTTTTGAAAAGAGCAACGGAAAACAAACTGCAACTTATTTTGAATGTATCGCGTTTTACAAATCGCTTTCTGCATCTTTTTCTTCTATAAAAATATTAACGGGCGATACCACTGATGCAGGTTATCCGCTGCATGTAATTTTATTCTCTGCTGATAAGAATTTTAATGCTAGTACGTGGCATAAGCAACATAAAATTGTTATACTAATAAATAATGGCATTCATCCCGGCGAGCCCGATGGCATTGACGCAAGCATGATGTTACTGCGTGATTTGGCCGATGAAAAATTCAAAGCACCATCCAATATTGCACTTGCCGTAATTCCTGTTTATAATATTGGCGGAAGTTTAAACAGAAACAGTTTTTCAAGAGTAAACCAGCACGGACCGGAAAGCTATGGTTTTCGCGGAAACGCAGAAAACCTTGATTTGAATAGAGATTTTATTAAAGCTGATTCCAGAAATGCATTTGCTTTTGAAAAGATTTTTCATCTGCTTAACCCGGATATTTTTATAGATAATCATGTTAGCGATGGTGCGGACTATCAACATACGATGACATTACTAACAACACAGCATAATAAGTTACAAGGTGGAATTGGTGATTTTTTACATGATGTATTTGAGCCCGCTTTATATAAAAGCATGAAAGAAAAAAACTGGCCAATGTGCCCTTATGTAAATTTTGAGGAAGGTGATGTTTCAACCGGATGGGACGCATTTTATGATGCGCCACGTTACAGTACCGGTTATGCTGCATTGTTTGAGACAATTGGTTTTATGCCGGAAACACATATGCTGAAACCGTTCGCTGATCGCGTTAAAAGCACTTATGCTTTTATGCAGACAGTTATTGAAGAATCAGAAAAGTTTTCTGACAAGATTATCGAAAAAAGAAGCGCTTCTATCGCAGCAATAAAACAACAAAAAAATTTTCCGTTAAGCTGGAAAGTTGATTCATCAAAAAATGACGTTATTGATTTTAAAGGTTATGACACTTCAATAAAAACAAGTGATGTTACTGGTTTGCCACGTTTATATTATGATCATTCAAAGCCGTTTGAAAAGCAGGTGAAAATTTATAATACTTATGTTCCTTCCATGAGCATAAAAAAACCTGAAGCTTATATAATACCCCAGGGCTGGCATGATGTAATTGCGCGGCTGAAACTAAACGGGGTTATCATGCAACAATTAAACAAAGACACAACAATCAATGTTGAATATTATTTATTAGATGATTATAAAAGCATGATTAAAGTTTATGAAAAGCATCACCGCAATTATGATATTCATTTAAGTACAAAAACAGACAGCGTATATTTTTTAAAAGGTGATTATATAATTTACACTGACCAGGCTGCAAACAGGTATATTGTTGAAACACTTGAACCTTTAAGCGATGATAGTTTTTTTAGCTGGAATTTCTTTGATGCCGTTTTACAGCGTAAAGAATTTTACAGTGATTACCGCTGGGAAGATGTTGCTGCAGATTACTTAAAACAACATCCTGAAATTCGCAATCAATTAGAAGAAAAGAAAAAAAGCGATACTGCATTTGCAAATTCTGCAGAACAACAATTATATTTTGTTTATACACATTCGCCATACAGTGAAGCTGTATACATGAAAATTCCGGTTTTCAAAATTGAGTAACTAGTAAACGTATTGGAAGCTTTATCAATCTTCTGTATTCATCTGTTGTTTTTGATAGGCCATTATAAATACAGCGCCAAGATTTTTGTATGGCGGAACATAATCATCAAAATATTCTTTGTGCGATACCTGGGTTCCAATTACTTTCCAAAGTGCGGGCCAGTTAAGATTTTTCCCTTGCCTTAATTGTTCAACGATAATATTAATCATAGGGCCATTAATAGTTCCGCTACCCGTTTGACGTGATGAAATAACCTGCGCTACAGGGCAATTTTGTAATACCTTACTTAAAGATTGATAACCTCCACAACTGCCCAACAGCACCAGTTTACCTGAAGTATCAAGTTTATCTAAAGTTGAATTAAGATAATAACTGTGACCGCGATGAATGACCATCGACGGATGTAAATCATGATCAATTAAATAATCTCCCAAAGCAAGTTGCGCTTCTTCATCTTTTGAAGTTTCATCGTCAAGCGGGCGGTTTGAATAAATGCTTACAGGTACACCTTTGGTTGATGAAACGGTAACCCACTGGTTATTTGAAGTTATGCGCCAGTTGCCACTTCTAAAGTTGGCTAAGAAAGAATTGAAGATATTATTACCATCTTTGTCACCATAAAAAAATTGCTGTATAATAATTCTGCCGCTATCATTGCGCATAGATTTATTCGGCATAAAATACACCGGTGGTATACCCAGCGTTGCAGCAACATCAACGTGGTTTGAACTATCGATAGAAAGGAAAAGTGTATTGAGAATTTTATAAATGCTTTCGGCTCTTTTATTACCTGTTTGATTTGCCTGCTTTAAGTTATACTGCACCTGGTTTAAAATAAGATCATGCAGGTTTTTATCATTAATGCTGGCATAGGAGTCCGCAACATCAACTGCATCTTCAAGGCTGTTTGTTTGATCAAGCTTGTTAACAAAAGCTTTCATTAATATTTGGGCATTGCCTTTGTCCATGCGTTTTAAAAAATCATCCAGTGTGTTATAGTTTGCTGCCATCTTTATCCATTTTTTAAAATGGTCAAAGCGCACCCGCATTAATAAACTATCTCCGCCTTTTGTTGTTTTCATTTGCGCCCATATTCTTGGATATACCCCTTTTACATAACTGCTGGTATAAATTTCATCTTCCGTCATCACAGCCAGGTAATACAACTCTTCCGGTGAAAGATGTTGAATTTTTTTGAAGCGGATATTATCAGGTGATTCATGTAATCCGTTTATAACATTTACATAAACTTCTTTCGCTTTATCTGCCAGTTTACTTTGCATGGCAATAACCGCCAATGGCGTATCCCGCCGGCGCATTTCATCTGCATAATCAATTTCTGTTTTCACTAATAATGAATAATATTTTTCATCATCTTTTAATGCTGCGTCAACTTCATCAAATGTTGTTTTACCCTTTGTTAAATTATCTAAAAACGGAAAGTACATTCTGCCCTCACGCATTTGCGATAGCTTACTTATCAGTTGCACTAAACTATCAGGCATTGCTGCGAATACGTTGTGCCAATTTATTGTAAGCAGCAGCATAAGTATATAAGTTATCGGGTTGTTTGCGTGCAGACAGCACAACCAGGCTATCAACGTATGGTAAATCAGGATGCTGGCTTAATACCATCATCATTTTTTCAGGATGCTCATGGCATACTTTTAAAACCAATATATTTTTAGAATCTTCTAAACCTTCATTATCCGCAAAACTTACTGAATTAACAAGAATGTTGCCCGCATCGTATGATAAATTTTTAATTACCGGAAATATGGATTCTTTTTTTATTTCAAGCGCCATGCATTGTTTATAGCCTGAAACTATTTCAAGTAAAGCCGGGGATTTTATCGTTTGAAAACGATAAGCATTCAAAAATCTTTCGAGGCATTCGTTTAAGCCGCGCAGGTATTTTATCTTATCATTATTTTCTGTAAGCTTGCTTGCTTCAATACCGTTTTGCAGGTCATCCACCTGGCCGGTTAAGCGCCTCATTAAGGCGATTGTTCAAATCAGCATTGTCAGATGGTGCAAAAACACCGTCCGGTGTGCCGTCAAATTTTTCAATAAGCTTTTGTGTGCTGTCGATCTTTTCATGAAAATATAGTCTCACCAGCGGAATATCCGGTTTAGTGGAATTTTGCGCATTAACAAATAAAACAGCAGGATAAAAAATAAACGAGAGCAAAAGTTTTTTCATGAATAATGTTTAGTTGTTGTTGCGATGCAAACTTAAAACGAATATTATGCCATTCCTCTTAACAATAACATAATATGTTTATCCGGAATAATGCAAAGGTGCAGATTATTTTTGTGTAAACTTTGTGTTAATGACCAAAGCAAAAACAATACTTGTTGCAGACGATGAACAAGATATACTTGAAATTATTTCTTACAATCTTTTAAAAGAAGGTTATACAGTTTATACGGCAAGGGATGGAAATGAAGCGTTGGAAAAAGCACGGATATTAGACCCGGATATGCTGATACTGGATGTGCTGATGCCTTATAAGAGCGGTATTGAAGTTTGCAGAATTTTACGCGGCGAAACAAAATTTAATAATACGCTTATATTAATCCTAACTGCATTAAGCGACGAAGGCTCTCATGTAAAAGGCCTTGATTCCGGTGCAGATGATTACGTTAGCAAACCTGTAAGTCCTAAGGTGTTATTAAGCCGCGTAAATGCGCTTTTCCGAAGAACAATCCAGGAAGATAACGATGTACTTACTGCAGGCAATGTTGTTATTGACGCATCTAAGTATACGGTTAGCGTAAACGGAAAGATTGTTTTACTGGCGAGAAAAGAATTTGAATTGCTGTATTTGCTCGCTTCAAGACCCGGGCGTGTTTTTTTAAGAAATGAAATTTTAGAACAGGTTTGGGGCAACGAGGTTATTGTAGGCGACAGAACCATTGATGTGCATATAAGAAAGATTCGGCAGAAACTGGGCGTGAATTGTATAACCACCGTAAAGGGTGTTGGCTATAAATTTGACTACACCGCCTGATTGAATGTTTTGTAATTTTAATAGATAAGCAGTTGCATGTTCAAAGCAAAAAATATTTCGCCCGCAAAACTTTCTTTTTTTACTGCTTTGTGTATATCTGTGCCTGTTTCCATTGCATTTTATTTAATAAGCTTTAAAATAACCGATTCACTAATTGCTTTAATACTTGTTTTTGCCATCTCTTTTTTTTAATACAATTTGTATTGAATGAATTTATTTACCGGAAAATAAAAGTTATTTATAAATACATTTATCAAACAAAGGCAAACAAAAAAGAAGAAGTTTACTATAAATACATCCTGCCTGCAAAAAGTATAGAAGAGGTAAACGAAGATGTTGAAAATTGGGCGCAGCAGCAAAAAGCAGTTATTGAAGATTTAAAGAACAATGAAAATTACCGCAAAGAATTTTTACAGAATTTATCACATGAAATTAAAACACCCATTTTCGCCATACAGGGCTATATAGATATTCTTTTAAGCGGTGCTCTGGAAAACGCTGAAACTGCAAAAAGATTTTTAGAAAGTGCCGGCAGAAATGTTGACCGCATGGTGCATCTTGTTAATGATCTTGATGAGATAACCAAACTTGAAAGCGGTGAACAATCCATGCATAAAGAAAATTTTGTAATACAGGATTTGTTGCGTGAAGTATATGAAACCTTATCGGCAAAAGCCAATGAAAAAAACATTAGCCTGAATATAAAAAAAGGTTGTGAGCAACCGATTGAAGTTTTTGCTGATAAAGAAAAAATTTCACGTGTATTAATTAACCTGGTTGATAATGCAATTAAGTATGGGAACACAGGCGGTTTGGTTACAAGCGGAATTTATAAGACGGACGATAAACATGTGTTGATTGAAATAACAGATAATGGCATCGGGATAAATGAAGAACACCTGCCGCGTTTATTTGAACGTTTTTATCGCACCGATACAGGGCGTAGCCGTAATGCCGGCGGCACAGGTTTGGGTTTGGCAATTTGCAAGCACATTATTGAAGCACATGGTCAAAACATTCATGTGCGCAGCAAGCCCGATGTAGGTACAACAATTGGTTTTACCCTCAGTTCTAAAAAGGAATAATACAAAAGCAAAACGGCCACCATTTTCAGGCAGCCGCTTTTAGTATTTTATTCTGTAACTATTGTGTAATTGTTACTGTTTGATTATACTCATTAAGCGTTACAGTATATTTTCCTGAGGCAGCAGGCGTTTTAAAATTATCGCCCCCTTCCCATTTAATTTTTCTTGGTGTACCAACTGCATTGCTTCCGCCGCTGTTGTCTTCATAATCAAGAGCGCCCCAGGCATCACCTGCAACAAACTTAATATCCTTGCCGCCTATAAGATCAACACTTATTTGCCATACACCTTGTCCCTTGTACGTCATTTGCGGGCTGCTGGGAGGATCCCATTGGTTAACGCCGCTTATTCCATCACCCACAATTCGCATTTCAGTTGCAGGTGAAATATTATAAACAATTTTATCTACGTTACGGCCATCCCAAACAACTCTATACCTGCCGGCAGTAGTAATGTTTGGAAAATTCGGTCCGTTTACTTCCATCATGCTGCCATCTCCCCCATTTGAACCATAGCTTCTTGTTTCGCCAACACTATTGCTGCCATCATTCCATGAATTGTTATCTATCAATTTCCATCCATCAGCAGTAAGATCTGTTATACCAACGAACAAATCCGGCGCTGCATTACCCATTGCAAAATTTGGGAATACGCTTGGCGGATCCCAGCCTGCTCCTGTAGCACCGCCAACAAAACCCATCCTTCCATCCCTAATATCATATTTCATAGCTGAGCGATCAATAGTTATTCTATAAACGCCATCATGATCAACGGTGAAGTTTTCGCCGTTTGGTGCAAGATTACCACTGCTGCCTCCATAATTCACATCCCAGCTTCTGCCTTGTGTAACTTTAAACTGAGCGCCAGACGGTAACCAGATATAGATATAGTACATGTTATTTAACAACCCGGGACGAAGATCTCTTATTAATTCAGGCGCAGTTGGCGGATCCCAATCGCTGCCATTGCCGGTTGCAGCCTGGTAACTTCCCGCTAAATAAAATCTTAACGTAGATTGATAAGTTTGGATATTTATATAAATGATATTAGAATATACAACAGCACCTAATGCAGTTGCGGCTTTTAACCTGTATTCAATTTTGCCCAATGTGCCACCTATAACGCGAAAGTTGGTAGCTGTTTCATTTAGTTCGCCCTGAGTTAAGGATTTAGTGTATACATTCTTTCCTACTTCTATTTCTTTCGGACTGGCAAAATTATCTCCGGTAGAATCGTATTGCAAAGTATATGTTACCTCGCCTGAATATCCATTAAAAGAAGTTGACCAATTAAAATCAACACCAGGCGCACTTGCAGTTGCTAATGTACAGGTAACGTTATCGCTTGAACTTGTAAGCACAGATGAATCTCCATAAGAATTCACCATTACAGTTACTACATTTGAAGTGTATTGTTGATTATTATTGGCATATGATGAAATTAGTTTTGCATTAATTGTATGCGTTTCGCCCAGTGCAAAGCCCCAATCGAGCAAAATGCTGTTTAATTCTTTACCGGTTAAAGACGTAGCTAAAAGACCTGTTACTTCTCTTTTAAAAATGCCCTCGGCACTTGTGGCTGATGAATCTATTTCAAGAATGTATTTAACGGTGCCTGAATCTGTAGCATACTTCGGACTCGTCCATGTGAAGTTGATAACTGCATTACTTGAATCAGCAGGTTTTGGGCTGACTGCAGTTACATCGCTTGTAAGAACAGGAGCATTGCCTGCAGAAGCATAAGCGGGCAACCCATCTTTTTTATCTATTAATTTCTGACAGGAATTTAAAATGAAAATTCCCGCAAGTATTAAAAACAATCCTTTTATATTTTTTTTCATATGAATTTCTTTGAGCTTACGAATTATTGTTTAACAAGCGTATATTTTCCTGTTTGAAAATCCACAGTTATTTTATAAGTACCTGCATCTGTTGGGCCGGGGAAATTTGCATTCCAATTACTGTTTCCCCCGTTGTATCCAAACGTACCACCTGCTACTGCATCCGAAGAAGTTTCGTGGACAGCATATTTATTGCTCCAGTCTCCTGCTTTCGGAAGCAACAAAAACTGATCTGCATCAGTTGTATTATCGCCACCAGCTAAGGTTACAGTGATTGTATATAGCTTATCAGTTACTCTTGTAAATTCATAGCCTTCTTTAAAAGGGTTAGAATTATCCCAGCTCGAACCATTCATTATATTAGCGCCGCCCACGAGATATAAAGTATTATCCGGAGGAAGTGCAACTGCCGGTGGCGGATAATAAGGTTTCGCATTAAAACTTAAAACGTTAGAATTAAGAACAGTGCCCGCTCCGTTGCCGGAAGTATTTATCGAAGCTGTTACTCTCAATTCTATTTCATGTGCAAATGAAGTATCTAATCCCATTATATTGGTTAGATAACTATTAAATAACCCTTCCGTTAAAACAGTATCCGTTAATTGCGAAATAGATATTTGTGCTCGTTTCGGATTCGTAAAATCGCTTCCTGCAGTATCTATTTCCACCAAATAATTTACGCTTAAGCTGCTTACTCCATAATTAAACATATAATTTGGATTGGTCCAGCTTAACCGTAACGCTGTTTGAGTACTATCTGAGGCTGCCAGGTTAATAACATCGGAGCCGGAATTGCTGATTGCTGTCAACACAGGATCTGTACCGCCTTGAAAATATGCTACAGTTTCCTGTTTTTTACACGACGCAAAAACAACAACTGCGCAAAATATAAGATTAATAACTTTTTTCATATTGAAATAAATTGCTTGAATTAATTAATATCCGTCATTTTGTATTAAGTTGTTATTAGCATTAATCTCTGGTGCCGGAATAGGATAAAGATTATAGTGTGAATCAACCCCTGCACCATTAGCAACATTTGCCTTCCATGGCCACAGGTAAGTAGAAGATGTAAATTTTCCGAAACGAACTAAGTCTGTGCGACGAAATCCCTCCCAGTATAATTCTCTTTCTCTTTCATCCATAATTAAATCTAAAGTGAGTGCGCCTACATTTCCGGAATTATTCCATAAGCTCTTTGTCTTAATTTATTAAAATATGTTAGAGCAAGTGTTTGATCTCCTTCGCCGCCTCTTAGTACAGCTTCCGCATAAATTAAATATTGCTCACCAAGCCTGAATAATGGCATATCTACGCCTACTCCTAAATTGCCTCCGGTTGAATAGCCAAGGCTGCCATCTCTATTAATGTTTTTAAACTTAACTGCCCAAAACCCATCTGAAGTGCGGTCAACAATATTAATATTGCAACCTGTTGTATAAAACTGAGAGCGTTTATCAATGGTACCGGTATAATCAGGAAACTGGTTAGGTAAATTTTTAGTTACGCGATTACCTGCCCAGCCTGAAATACCAATTTCTGACATGGGCTGTTGTACCGCTTGTGCCTGCATACACAATATAATTTGTTCCACCAAAATTCTGCGATTGTTGTCCATCGTAATTAATAGTGAAAATAAATTCATTAGTGCACTTATAATTATCATTCAGGAATAACCAATTGTAATTTGATTCAAGGCTATACCCTGCATCAATTACTTTCTTTGAGTAGATTACGGCAGAATCATATTTTTTCTCTCCCGTATAAACTTCTGCGTTTAAATAAAGACGAGCCAATAAAGCCCATGCAGCACCCTGGTCTGCTCTTCCATATTCGTTTGTTTTGGGTGCAGGCAAAGTAGCTGAAATATCTCTTAATTCTGATGTAACATAATTAAACAGATCAGCTCTTCTAATTTGCGGAGGTAACACTGAACCAATCGCATCGTTTTCTGTAGCAAAAGATGGGTTACCAAAAACATCCATCAACACCCAATATTGAAATGCTCTTAAAAACCGAACTTCCGGAATATAAGTCCTTTAATGGTTTCAGCACTCTGCACCTGAAATGCCTCTGCTTGAAAGATTTGCATCAGAACATTGACGCATAAATTCATTGCATAATAAAATCTGGTATGCAGAGCGAACGTATAAGCCTTCTAACATTCGGGTTGCTTGCAGACCAGTTCATATTATGAAAATCGTGCAAACCTGCATCTGTATTGCTGTTCCATGAAGCATTGTCTATAGCTTCATCTGTGCTAAGCTCCTGCACATTCCAAAACATGCGCAGAAAATCTGAGTTTCCTTCATCAATTGTTTGAGTACTGATATCAGGATTGCCGGCTCCACCCTGGTTACCCGTTAGAGCGAACGCTCCGTAACATTTTGGCCAGGCCTTCTTTATATCCTTCAGGAGAGTTGTAAGCAATATCAACTGTTACACTGTTGGTTGGCGTAAGATCCAACAATTTCTTACATGATGTAAATAACATAGCGGAAACTGATATAATGCTATGCTGTATATTAATATATTATTGTTCATATGCTTATTAAGATTTAATTAGATTAAAAATCAACACCAACTCCTAAAAGGAAAGTTCTTGGTCTTGGATATTGGCTAAAATCAACACCACCGCCAATTTCAGGATCTATGCCCTTGTATTTGGTAATAGTAAAAACATTTTGCACACCTGCATTAAATCGAAGGCCTATATTACTGTTATTCAACCTTCCCAGGTTATAACCGATATTTAGGTAATCCATTTTTATGAAAGAAGCATTTTGTATATAATAGCTTGACTGATAATAATCTCCAATGCCTTTAAAGTTTGTATTCAACACATCAGAATTTTCATTTGCAAGGAAAGAAGAAAACAAAAACTTGCTTATTGCCCCATTTGTTGCAGCACCAGTTATATACGTAGTTTCCAACGTTTGCACGCATTGAAAATCCTGCACTCCATTTTTTGTAATTTACGATTGGTACTAAGGCCATAAAACATTTTAGGATCCGGTGATTTGAAAATATACAAATCACTCGTATTGATTATTCCATCATTATTTAAATCCACAAATAAATCTTCAATTGGCTTTCCTGTTTTTTCATCATATACTTGTTTGAATACATAGAAAGAACTCCTTGAATAGCCAACTGCATTTGCCTGCAAACCTCCATTACCACCTATACCTGCAATCTGGGCAACATAATTTGGAATGTCATTTATGGTAAGCTTTGTGATTTTGTTTTTGTTGTATGTAGCATTAAAAGATAAATCCCACACTATATCTTTTGTTCTTACCGGTTCTAAGTTTAAAGTGAACTCAACACCTGTATTTGTCATACTTCCCACGTTGGCAACAATTGTATTACTAAAGTTGGTAAAAGCAGGCTGTGTAATTTGATTTAATAAATCAGTTGTTTTCTTATAATAAAATTCTAAACTACCCGAAATACGTTCATTGAAAAATCCATAATCTATAGCCACGTTGCTGGTTGCTGTTTGCTCCCATTTCCTGTTGGCATAATATCCTCCCGGACGATACATCTGGTAAAAGGTATTACCGAATTGATATTGCGCTTTTACGTCACTTAAATCATAATAAGAAATATAGTCGTAGTTACCAATGCCATCTTGTTGTCCTGTTACACCATATCCTACTCTGAGCTTCAAGTTAGAAATCACTTTTGAATTTGCTTATACCAGCCATATTCCTGATATTCCATGCGATTGCTCCGGAAGGAAAATTACCCCAGCGGAATGCAGGCGCAAATTTTGAAGAACCATCACGGCGAATTGAAGCGGTTAAATAAAAGATGTCGTTATAAGAATAGTTTACACGACCTAAAAAAGATAAAAGCCTGTTTTCCGGTTTATCAAATGGATACTTAGGAGTTGAAGTTACAGCAGTATCATAAGCATAAGAATTAAAACCAAAATTCTTCGTCAGGTAATCCTGGTATTCTACGCCTGCTAATGCTTCGAGTCTATTTTTACTGTTTATGTTGGTTGAATAATTCAAATAGAAGTTCGTAAATAAATTATTCATGTTGGTTTGATAATGGGTTCTCTGCCCTCCGTGCAGAGTGCTATCGTTAGCTTTAAAGCCCATATAAGCCACGGCCGCACTATCATTAATTGTTACATTTCCATATCCTTTTGAATAATCATAACCAACATTAGCTATTGCATGCAGGTCTGGCAAAAAATGAAACTTATAATCAATGGCGACATTAGCAATTAACCTGTTCGGCATTTCCAATATCAAATCTTTGTTGTAACAATCCAACCGGGTTTTTTGGAGAAAGAGAAGCTAATCCCGTTATGGTATTTGAAGAGTCTAATCTTTCCCAATAGCCGCCATATCTTGAACTGCCTGAATAGATTGGTTGAGTGGGGTCAAAACTGGTTGCTCCGCCGACCGCACCCTCGTTCGCAAATCTTGATTTTGAAAATGAGCCTTTAATACTTAAATCAATTTTTAAATGATTGTCGAGTAATACAGGGTTTAAATTCAGTTCCGTAGTAATGCGGTGCAGATAACCTGTTTTTAATATTCCGCTTTGATTTAAATAACCAACAGATAAACGGTACGGCAAATTTTTAAATCCGCCTGAAATACTCAGGTTATTATCTGAAGTTATAGCTGTATGATAAATTTCATCTTGCCAGTTAGTATTTGCATTACCCATTAAAGCTATTTGAGCAGGAGTACCATAAGTATTTACTAAATCACGAAACTGGTCTGTTGATAAAACAGGAAATTTTTTTATAAGAGTTCCTGCAGATAATTGTGTATTAAAACTGAATTTGGGTTTGCCTTGCTACACCTTTTTTAGTAGTTATTAATATAACGCCATTAGAAGCTCGGCTGCCATAAATTGCAGTGGCAGAAGCATCTTTTAAAATGCTGAAAGAAGCAATATCATTTGGATTAATCAATGCCAGTTGATTTGCAACGCCGGCAATACCTGAATTTGTCAATGGCATTCCATCAATAACTATTAATGGATCATTACTTGCATTTAAAGAAGAACCTCCACGAATTCTTATTGTGCTTCCAGAACCAGGCGCCCCGCTATTTGGTGTAACTGATACACCGGCAACTTTACCGGAAATTAATTGTTCGGGAGTTGTTATAACGCCTTTATTGAAATCTTTGGCATTTACTACGGCAACAGATCCAGTCAGGTCTTTTTTCCGCGAAGTACCATAGCCAATTACTACAACATCATTTAAAGATGAGGTGGCCGCGCTCAAAAAAATGTTCAGCGTGCCGCCGGAACCAACAGCAACTTCTTTACTTGTATAGCCAACAGAAGAAATTACCAAAGTACCAGCGTTTGCAGGAATATTTATGGTAAACTTTCCATCAGCGGCGGTTTGGGTGCCGGTACCCGTACTTTTAATTGTTACTGATACCGATTGAAGCGGTTTACCATTTGCTGAATCAGTTATAGTTCCCGTAATTGTTTTTTGTGCAAAAACAGAAATGCCGCCTGTAAAAAGCAACAATAAACTCATAAGCAGTCGTCTCAAATTCATAAACAATTGATTATTTGTTGAAAAATGTATATATAAATTGAAGAGAAATTAAATTGGATTTAAAGCAAGCTAAGTGATAGTAAAATGACACCTGAGCGGTAGCTTTAGCTGCATGTTTCGTCACCAATTTCGATGAAACCCTGCGAAGGCAGTTAGTCATATAACAAGCAAATTAATTAGTGTATGTTTTACACAACAGACCACAAATGTGTAACTTTTACACTTTATAAACAAAAATTTTTTTAAAAATGCTGCATGCATTTAGAAATTATCTTGTGCCTTAATGAAAAAATGTAACCTGCTCCTATGTTTTTTTATGATTAGTATTATCAGTTGCAGTAAAGGCAATTCTGCACCCCCTGGTAATAACGGTGGTGATACAACAACCAATCCGCCATCTGATACAACTATTATAAGTAATACAAACTTTGCAAAGGGTGCAGATATAAGCTGGCTTACACAAATGGAAAATGAAGGTTATAAATTTTTTAACCGCGATGGAAAAGAAGAGGATTGCTACCAGGTTTTAAAAGACGAAGGCATGAATTCAATTCGTTTACGTGCCTGGGTAAATCCAACCGGGGGGTGGTGCAATACGGCTGATATGGTTACAAAAGCAAAACGCGCAAAAGCAGCAGGCATGCGTATTATGATAGATTTTCATTACAGCGACTGGTGGGCAGATCCCGGCAAACAAAACAAACCGGCAGCATGGGCTTTATTAAACTTTGCTGATTTAAAAACAGCTTTATCAGGTTACACAAAACATGTAATGGATACTTTGAAATCAAATGGCATTTACCCGGAATGGGTGCAGGTGGGCAATGAAACCAATAATGGTATGTTATGGGAAGATGGACGTGCATCAAACAATATTGCAAACTTTGCAACATTGGTTACTGCTGGTTATGATGCAGTGAAATCAACATTCGATACTGCAAAAGTTGTTGTACATATTTCAAATGGTTTTGATAATAATTTATTCCGATGGATGTTTGATGGACTAAAAAGCAACAATGCAAAATGGGATGTGATTGGCATGTCGTTATATCCTTCATCAACAAATTGGTCAACACTAGATGCGCAATGTTTATCGAACATAAATGATATGATTGCACGTTATAATAAGCCGGTTATGATTTGTGAAGTAGGAATGAGTTGGACAGATTCTGTTGCATGCAAATCTTTTCTAACTGATATCATTTCTAAAACAAAATCCGTTGCAAACGGAAATGGTTTGGGTGTTTTTTATTGGGAACCCGAAAGCTATAACAATTGGCAAGGTTACTCATTGGGTGCGTTTGATGGTAATGGTAAGCCAACTGTTGCGCTGGATGCATTTAAAAACTAGATTTTTGACGCAAATTTTATATAAATCCGAAAGGGTGTTATAATTATAAGAATAATTTGTGCTTAATTTATTTAAACTCCGGAGAAGGGATTTATAAATAATTTTACCATCATCAAATGCGAAATATTCTTCATTATGCAAGCCAAACGATTTTTTTTATTGTTGATTTTAACAGCAACAAGTGCAAATTGTTTTTCTCAACTATCAGTTAGAAAAATAAATTTTGATGATGACTGGAAGTTTGCTTTTGGCAGTGCAAACAATCCTGCAAAAGATTTTAATTACAGCATAGCTACTATTTTTTCAAAATCTGGCTATGCGCCGGGCACGCCTGCGGATGTAAGTTTTCGTGATAGTTCATGGCGTACATTAAATCTTCCGCATGATTGGGCGGTTGAATTGCCGTTCGTAAACTCAACAAGCAATGATGTGGAAAGCCACGGTTACAAACCTGTTGGTGGTTTATTTCCTGAAACAAGCATTGGCTGGTATCGAAAACATTTTACAGTTTCAGCCAGCGATAGTGGTCAGCGTTTCCAAATTCAGTTTGATGGAATTTTTCGTGATGCAATGATTTGGGTGAATGGTTTTTTTGTTGGCAACAATAAAAGCGGTTACGTTGGCTGTGCTTATGATGTTACAGACTTCATCAACTTTCATAAAGAGAATATTATTACTGTGCGCGTAGATGCAACGCAATATGAAGGATGGTTTTATGAAGGCGCCGGTATTTATCGCCATGCCTGGTTGAATAAATATAACAACACGCACATTGCAACTGATGGTGTTTTTATTTTTAGCGATGTAAAAGCCAATAATGCTACCATCAATGTTCAGGCAACCATACAAAATCAAAGCAACACATCTTTTAATAATACAATTGTATCTTATATCACAGACCGCGATGGAAACATTGTTGGCAAATCAACTTCACAACCAGTTTTAGTTGCATCAAACAATACAAATACCATCACACAAAAAATAACTGTAACAAATCCAAAGTTGTGGAGTATTGATAATCCGTATCTGTATCGCGCAGTTGTGCTTGTAAAAAACGGCAATAATATTATTGATAGTGAAAAGATTCGCTTCGGCATTCGTACAATAAATGTTACAGACAGCGGCTTATTTGTGAATGGAAAGTTTGTAAAAATTTATGGAACGTGTAATCACCAGGATGCTGCGGGTGTTGGCTCTGCATTACCTGATTATCTTCAATACTTTCGAATTCGTTTATTAAAACAAATGGGCGTGAACGCATATCGCACAAGCCACAACGCAGCAACACCGGAGTTATTAGATGCATGTGATAGTTTGGGAATGTTAGTGATGGAAGAACAACGTTTGCTCAACAGCAGCGACGAATACATTAGCCAGTTTGAAAGAATTATTAAGCGTGACAGAAGCCGCCCTTCCGTTTTTATGTGGTCTATTGGTAATGAGGAATTCGGAATGCAAACTACAAGTTATGGAAAACGCATTGCGCAAACTTTTATACAAAAACAAAATGAACTTGATCCTACAAGAATATCAACGTATGCAGCTGATGTACCCAACGTTTTTAAAGGTGTGAACGAGGTAATTCCTGTTCGCGGTTTTAATTACCGGGAAAAATTTGTTGCAGATTATCATCGCGATCATCCGGCACAACCTGTCATCGGAACTGAAATGGGCAGCACCGTTACAACACGCGGCATATATATAAAAGATACAATCAATGCTTACGTGCCTGATGAAGATACAACGCATCCATGGTGGAGCAGCACTGCCGAAACATGGTGGAAATTGTGTGTGCCGCACAAATGGTGGCTTGGCGGATTTGTGTGGACGGGTTTCGATTATCGCGGTGAACCAACGCCCTATAACTGGCCAAACATTAATTCGCATTTTGGGGTGATGGATATGTGTGGCTTTCCAAAAAATATTTCTTATTACTATAAAAGCTGGTGGAGCAATTTCGACGTGTTGCAGGTTTCGCCTCATTGGAACTGGAGAGGTAAAGAAGGACAACCAATTGATGTTTGGGTAAACAGCAATGCAGATAATGTTGAGTTGTTTTTAAATGGAAAAAGTTTGGGCAAAAAAGATATGCCGCGCAACAGTCATTTAAATTGGAGCGTGAATTATGAACCCGGCACTTTGCGGGCAATCGGTTATCGCAATGGCAGAAAATTATTAAGTGAAGTTGAAACAAGTGATAAGCCATCAAACGTTATTGTTACGCCGTATAAAACAACCATGCTTGCAGATGGGAAAGATGTTGCAGTAATAAACATTAGTGTGATCGATAAGAATGGCGTTGAAGTCCCAGATGCAAATAATCTCATTCATTTTTCATTACAGGGTGATGCAAAAATTATTGGTGTTGGCAACGGTGACCCAAGCAGTCATGAACAGGATAAGTTTAATGATACTATTGCCCAACGGCATTTATTTAATGGCAAATGCCAGGTGATTGTTCAGGCAGGCACCACAAAATCGTTAATTCATTTTGTTGCAAAAGCTGATAGTGTGCAATGGAGCGGCGGTACCGATATTGCTGCCATCCAACCCGGCGAGCCGCATTCGTTTCAAAATCAAACAATACATTTCCTGTAACAAAATTTACATTCAACACCAGTTGATAAAATGCTTGGGTGCTGATATTTCTTTTTTGCCGGAACTCGAAGCAAAAGGAATGAAGTTTTCTGATAATGGTGTTGAAAAAGATGCGATACAAATTTTAAAAGACCATGGATTTAATTATGTGCGATTAAGAATTTTTGTTGATCCGCAAAATGATAGCGGCTATTCACCGCAAAAAGGTTTTTGTGATTTGGCACATACGAAAGAAATGGCAAAAAGAATTAAAGCTGCGGGCATGAAATTTTTGCTTGATTTTCATTACAGCGATTATTGGGCTGACCCTGGAAAACAATTCAAGCCGAAAGCATGGGAAGGCGAAAATTTCACGCAGTTAAAACAATCTGTGTATGATTATACAAAGATGGTGATGCAACGATTGAAAGAACAAAACACAACGCCTGATATGGTACAGGTTGGCAATGAAATCAATCATGGAATGATTTGGCCGGATGGATACATTAATAATCTTGATAGTTTATCGCAATTAATCTATGCTGGCATTGATGGCGTAAAAACAGTTTCACCAACAACATCCATCATGCTGCATATTGCTCTGGGCGGACAAAATGATGAAGCACGTTTTTGGTTAGATAATATGACTGAACGTGGTGTTTCTTTTGATGTGATTGGTTTGTCATATTATCCAAGATGGCATGGAACTTTAGATGACCTTCAGTATAATCTCGATGATCTTTCAAAGCATTATAATAAAGATATTATTGTTGTTGAGTACTCACATAAAAAACAAGAAGTAAATCAAATTTCGTTCAATGTTGCAAACGGCAGAGGCAAAGGCAGCTGTATATGGGAACCATTAAGCACGTGGGAAAGTTTTTTTGATAAAGATGGAAAGGCAAATAAATATTTATACATGTATGATGAAATAAGCAAAGAATATTTAAAGAAATAAAATGAATTTGAAATAGTCGAAAAACAAAACGGCAGAACATAAGCTCTGCCGTCTATGTTTGTCTAAAATGGAAAATTGTGATACGGACTGTTAGGATATTGGCTGCGGCCTCTGTTAAAAGCGCAGTGCAAATATCTATCATCTTTATAAAACCGTAGGAGTAGAAAAGGTTTTGGAATACTCAAAGAAGGCTATTTTATCCTAATAACTGTTAGCAGGACAATTACAAAACTAGTCACCGATTATTTTATTTATCACACAAGCATACAGTAAAATTTTTTATTTTACACGCCATGAAATATTCCATTTGCATTTTGATATTATTTTTTTTAAGCTGCGCATACAATCCTTACAGAACCACCAATAAAGCGTATAAACAACAGGCAAAAGCGCTGGCAAAAACAATAAGAACATATCCGCTAAACGATTCACTAAACAGCGGGCCGTTCATTGGCACTACAAACTTTAATTTACGTAAACCTGAGTTCGTCATTATTCATCACACAGCGCAAAACAGTTGTGCGCAAACACTGCAAACTTTTACTACAAAAATTTCCCAGGTAAGTGCACATTATGTTATTTGTAAAGACGGCACAATCCATCACATGCTGAATGATTACATGCGTGCATGGCAGGCAGGTATAAGCCGCTGGGGAAATGATGCGGATATAAACAGCAGCAGCATCGGCATCGAACTGGATAATAACGGTTATGAACCTTTTACCGGTGACCAGATAAATAGCTTGCTTCGTTTGCTGGCTGCATTAAAAAAACAGTACAATATTCCAACTGCAAATTTTATTGGTCATGCTGATATTGCGCCGACAAGAAAAAATGATCCGAATGTTTATTTTCCATGGAAGAGGCTTGCAGACAGCGGCTATAGTTTATGGTATGATGACACAACCAATGTTGTTTTGCCGGTTTCATTTCAACCTACGCAAGCATTAAGAATTATTGGTTATGATGTAAGAGATACAACTGCAGCCACAATTGCTTTTAAAAGACATTGGCTGCAGGATACATTGCCTGGTTTGGATTCCGCTCAATACAAAGTATTATTCCAGGTGATGAAAAAATATTTCTGAATTAAGACCGGGTTTTCGTCTTTTTCTTTTAGAATAAAACTTATCCTGCCATTTGTTTCAAGGTAGGCGGTTTCAATTTCTGTAAGCGAATCTTTTTTTGTTTCAAGCCGAAGGCTTTCATGCAAATCATTTTTACTGATACCGGTTTTTTCAAGATTATTGTCAACAACTTTTCCGTGGTGATACAAATCTATATATTCTCCTTTAATTAATTTTTCAACAAGCTTGTTTTTTACTGCCAGCCATGCTGTAATTCTATGCATAATAACCATTACAACAGAGGCTGCAACTGTAGACCAGAACGGTGACGCACCCACAACACCTCTTGCCAGCACAGCGCCCAACATAATAACAATAATATTATCAAAAGACGATTTTTTTGCAAATGCACGTCTGCCGGTAAATCTTATTAATACCAGCATAATAAAAAACATTGTAAAAGCCCGCATGCCCATTTGAAGCATATCGAGTTTTTCGCCTTCACCAAAAAGAAAATTTATGGTATTCATGTTACTTTGGTTTAATTAATTTATAAGCTTCTTTAGCATCAATGTTTTTTAACGGCTTAAATTTTTTTCCTGCTTCTTCATTATAATTAACAAAGAAACTTTCAAGTTGCTGAATAATTTCTTTCGGCAAATCTTCAATTGACTTTACATCAACAAACATTTGTGATGCTTCAGGTATTGCAAGAAACCTGTCGTTACGCACCGTTTTATCTTTTTCTGTTTGTTTTGCAACAATGCCGCCTATTATGCGGCAATCCATGGCACAGCCGGGGAAACTTTTTAGCTCGGAAATAAGAATAATATCCAGCGGATCTCCATCCTCCCCCTTTGTGCCGGGGATAAAACCGAAATCAAAAGGGAAAACCATGCCCGCCGGCATAACTTTTTTTAGTTTAAACCATTTATTTTTTTCATCGTAATCATATTTCTGTGCGCTGCCTTTTGGCGTTTCTACAATTGCTGTTATCGTCTTCATAGCTTATTTTATTACACAACATTTTACAAAAATAAAGCCCGTTTGTTACAACGGGCTTTGCATTCAACATCAAAAATCAATCTCAACTTTTTAATGCGCAGGCGCAGACATGTGCACGCCTTCGCTAATTTCTTCAATCATTTTTTTATTAAATGCTTTTAAATCATCAGGCTTGCGGCTTGTAACAAGACCGTTGTCCACCACTACTTCCCTGTCAACCCAGTCAACACCGGCATTGGTAAGATCTGTTTTAAGCGACGGGTAAGAAGTCATTGTTCTGCCTTCGAGCAAGCCCGTTTCAATAAGTGTTTGCGGGCCATGACAGATAGCAGCAACAGGTTTCCCTGCCTCCAGAAACTGTTGCGCAAATTCAACTGCCTTTTCATTCGTTCTTAATTTATCGGGATTCATTACACCACCCGGTAAAACAATTGCATCATACTCATCTGCATTTGCATCTTCTACGTTTTTATCAACCTTTAATTCAATTGACCAGTGATCATGATCCCAGCCTTTTACTTTTTCTTTTTGCGGAGAAACAATTTCAACAGATGCTCCTGCTTCTTCCAAAGCTTGTCTCGGGCTTGTTAATTCAACTTCTTCAAAACCATTTTCAGTGAGAATGGCAATTTTTTTTCCCTGTAAAGATTTCATATTGTTAGCATTTTATACTAATTATAAAATCAAAAACCAAACCATTAGTTGGCAGAACCTGTAATGAAATTAAAAACTTTTCAAGGGCAATTTTTTATTTACAATAAATCACAGAACAAATTTTTATGCACGGCTTTTGTTAAGTTTATGCGCAAATGACAGTTGAACATCAGCGGCTGATTGACAATGCAAAAAAACCTGTTCCGCTTGTTAAGTGGGGACCTTATTTAAGCGAACGCCAGTGGGCAACGGTTAGAGAAGATTATAGCCCCGACGGAGATGCCTGGCATTATTTTCCTTTTGATCATGCACACTGCCGTGCTTATCGGTGGGGCGAAGATGGACTGGCAGGCATTTCAGATTTGTTTCAAAATTTATGTTTTGGTGTGGCTTTATGGAACGGCAAAGATTCCATATTAAAAGAAAGGCTTTTTGGCTTGGGTAATTTTGAAGGCAATCATGGTGAAGATGTGAAGGAATTGTATTATTACCTTGATAATGTTCCTACACACACCTACATGGAATATTTGTACAAATATCCGCAGCAGGAATTTCCCTATGAATTATTGCGTAACGAAAACCGTACAAGAACCAAGCTTGATCCCGAGTATGAAATTTTAGATACGCCTGTGTTTGATAACGACCAATATTTTGATGTACTGGTAACATATGCCAAATATGATGATGAAGATATTTGCATAAAAATAAATGTACATAACCGGTATCATGAAGCAGCGCATATTACTGTATTGCCAACACTTTGGTTTTATAACCGCTGGTCTTATTCAGAAGATTTTACAAAACCATCTATCTCTTTCGTAAACAGGAATTGCGTGCAAACAACGCATCCCCGTTTGGGCAGTCGCTATTTATATTTTTTAGATTCGAATGACAGGCTTTTCACAGAAAACGAAACCAATACAGCTATTGTAACCGGCGAGCCGAATAAAGATATTTTTACAAAAGATGCATTTCATACCGCGATTATAAAAAAGAAAAACCTAACGGCTTTACGCAATAAAAAAGAAGGAACAAAATTCGCCGCTGTATATAAATTAAATATTGAAGGCGGTGAAACGAAAACAATTTATTGCAGGTTCAGCAATAATTTAATTAAGAAACCCTTTGGTTACAATTTCGAAGAAATTTTTAAAATACGCAAACAGGAAGCAGATGATTTTTATGCCGCTATTTTACCCAAAGGTTTGAATGAGGATTTGGCCAATATTCAGCGGCAGGCAATTGCAGGCTTGCTGTGGAGCAAACAATATTATCATTTTGATGTGGAACGATGGCTTACTACCAGCGATGGCATAACACCGGTAAGCAATACAAAAGCAACAGGCCGCGACAGCGATTGGAAACATCTTAAAAACCAGGATGTTATTTGCATGCCCGATAAATGGGAATATCCCTGGTATGCTGCATGGGATCTTGCATTTCAAACTATATCTATGGCGGTGGCAGATCCAAGCTTTGCAAAACATCAGTTGCTGCTGATTATGCGCGAATGGTATATGAAGCCTGACGGCCAGTTGCCCGCGTACGAATGGAATTTCAGTGATGTAAATCCGCCGGTGCAGGCATTTGCAGCTTTGCAGGTTTATTATATAGAACAAAAACAAACAGGCAAAGGCGATGTACAATTTCTAAAAAAGATTTTTCAAAAACTGCTCATCAATTTCACCTGGTGGATAAACCGTAAAGACCGCTATGGCAATAATATTTTTGAAGGCGGATTTTTAGGGCTTGATAATATTGGCGTATTTAACCGCAGTTTTAATAACACAGCAAACCTGCAATTAGAGCAGGCAGATGGCACAAGCTGGATGGGAATGTATGCACTGAATATGATGGACATTGCCATTGAAATTGCATTGCATGATAATTCTTTTGAAGATACGGCAACCAAATTTTTTGAGCATTTTGTATTAATTGCAGAAGCGCTGAATGAGCATCATTTATGGAATGCAGAAGACAAGTTTTTTTACGATGTATTAAGCATGCCCGGCACAGATCCTTTGCCTTTGCGCATACGTTCAATTGTAGGATTATCACCACTGTTTGCTGTTTCAAATATTACGGCCGATGAACGGAATAAATTAAGCGATTTTAAAAAGCGCATTGCATGGTTTGAAAATTACCGGAAAACAAATAATAAATTCTGGCCAAACGAAGAACGTGATGAACAGGGAGAAATTTTACTTTCGCTGGTACGTAAAGAAAGGCTCACGCATTTACTTGAATATTTGTTGAATGAAAATGAATTTCTTTCCTCCGGTGGAATCCGTGCCTTATCAAAATTTCATGAAACGAATCCTTATTCCGTAACGGTGGAAGGGGTAGGATACACAATTCAATATGATGCCAGTGACAGCACTTCCAATATGTTCGGTGGTAATTCAAACTGGCGCGGACCTGTTTGGATGCCGATTAATTATTTAATCATACAATCTATTCGCAAATACGGAAATTTTTACGGCGACAATTTATTGGTTGAATGCCCCGTTGGTTCCGGAATAAAAATGAATCTTGAAGAGGTTGCCGATGAACTTACAAAACGAGTGATAAGTTTATTTGAAAAAGATGGAGAGGGTAAGCGAAAAGTATATGGTGACTATAATTGGTTTTATCAAAGACCCGGCAATGAAAATCTCATTTTGTTTTATGAATATTTTCATGGTGATAATGGCAGAGGTTTGGGCGCGAGCCATCAAACAGGTTGGACAGCTTTAGTTGCGGAATTGATTAGCGAATACGGCGGAAAGTTGTAATCAGAATAGTATTGCCGTAAATATTTAATGAAACTTAAATGCTTGAAATGTTTCTTAAATTTTCAACCCGTTCGTCAAAACTTACAGGTGTTGAAAGAACATTTTCGAGAGGTTTAAAAATTTCCATAAGCTCTTCTGAATGCTTTTCCGGCTTTTGTGTTTTAAGATTAACATGCGCGAAATTGCTCCATAAAATACTCTTTAATTTATCTTTTTTTTCATTCCACATTTTCATTTCCACCAACAAATCTTTCTCTCTTAATTCTAAAATGGTTGAATCTATTATAACCGTTTCCATAAGAAAAGCAGGCTTAATATAGACAATCTGGTTTTTGCTTACTACCCAGCTTAAACCCATTTCTGCTGCATACTTGTAAATATTGAAATTTAAATATTTCATAGCATGGTCTTCCCTTGCATTAATAAAATAATCAAGATAACGGGCATTGTTTAAATGATTAAACGGATCACAATCAGGAAACCGGATAAGGCTTTTGCTTTCCCATGTTTTTGCAACGGTTGTCATTATTGCAAGTTAACAAGAGCAGTTTATAATGAATTCAAAGATTGAATGAAGTTGTGTTAACAGCTAATGTTCTTACTAATTCTCTTGATGTTCTGCAACATGAATAATTGAACTCATATCGTCAATAAAATCGGGGTCAATCCACAATTGTATAAAACCTGAATTTTTATCAGCGTTATATCTTTTAACCCATGAAACAATTTTTCCATTTTCATCTTTACCCAATGCAACATCAACTTGTTTTTCATCTAACGGAAGAAATGCGGTAAAAGAATTTTCAACACCATATTGCTTTCCTTCTTCTGTTACGAATGTCGGCTGAATACCGCCCATTGAGCGCAAATCATTTGGCCCGTAATGAATGCCTAATAAGCTATCTGCCAAAGAAAATTTATAATTAATCAAATTTCCGGTAGAATCAAATTCATATATAGCCGGGTTGATTCCTAATACAACAATTCGTCCGCCAGCGTGCAAATAACTTCTCAGCAAAGAATGCTCATTTCCATTGGTAATATTTTTGGGAAAAAAGTTATTTGCAAAAACAATCACTGAATGTTGAGCCGAATCCGTTTGTTGTAAAATACCAGTTAAAGCAGTTGTATCTAAAGTTGCATAATCATGTGCATTAAGATAAGTTTTGATTCTTTCACTATTGCCGTAATGAAAGTATAGATCAAGTTCATTTTGCCAAAAAACATATTTTTTAAAATCGTTTGATGGAAAAAGATTGTTAGAACGTTTGAGTGCGTACATTAAACCTTTATCTGTTCCAAAATATAAAAGCGTATCGCTGACAACCGGCGATGAAAAAGTTTTGCCTGATGCCTGGAACGATGTTATTTTTTTTCCATTATGTAAATTGAGACAATACAAAATCCCCTCCTGGCTGCCAATGTAAACATCATTATTAAAAATGAGGGGTGACGACCAAACGATAGAAACTGTTTTAAACTTCCAGATTTCGTTGCCTGTATTTAGATTAACTGCCTGTACAAATCGTCCATCGGAAGTGCCCGTTACAACTATTGAATCTTTAACCGCAACCGTAGAAATAACCCACGACACGTGATGATCCATGCGCCAGTCTTCTTTTCCTGTTTCCTTATTTACTGCGTATAAAAAACCATCCCTGCAGCCAACCAATATTTTATTTTGGGTTATAACCGGTGATGAAATAATTGCTCTTCGGTCAAAACCAAAATCTTCATTCTTTAAACCATTGCCTGTTGTTTTAAAACGCCATATTTCTTTGCCGCTGTTAAAATCAATTTTGTATAAAACGCCATCAACGTCACCAAAATAAACGTCAGCATTTTCTACAGCAGGTGTACTGCGCACAATTCCGTCTGTTTTAAATTTCCATATCTTTTTGCCATTTGCAGCATTGATGTTGTAAACAAATCCATCTTTTGCGCCAATTAAAAGTTTGCCATCAGCAATTGTTGGCGAAGAATAGTAATAATCAAAACCCCAATCATAATTCAAATTTTTTCCGAAGTCAAATTTCCAAACAAGCTTGCCTGTTGTTGCATTGAGTGCATATAAAGTTTGTTTGTTGTCACTAAAAAAAACATTGCCGCTAAATAATGCGGCAGACGATTCAATTGCATAACCAGCATTGTATTGCCATTTTATTGCACCTGTGTTTTTATCCAGCGCATAAAAAATTCCTTTACTGGTTCCAAAAAAAATAAAATTGTTATTACAAACTGCTGTGGCGCGAATGGGCGCATCTGCATTAAACGTCCATACTTTTTCACCAAAAATTATTTTATTGTTTGATGTGATAACAGAATTATGCAGAGGTTTCCTCTAAACATATTTGTTTCTGTTTGAGAAATGCGCAACAATGCAATAAACTGGAATATTAAAACAAGCAGCAGTTTTAAATTTCTCATAGCAAGGTTTGAATAGTTTATTAAGCTCCAATAAACAACTTAAACAAATATGCTTATTCTTTAAAACTCCAAAGCCTGAAAAATTATAGCCGGAACTAAAATTATATTTCCTGAAGTTTAAACGTACGAATGGATAAACTAAAAAGCCTTCAAAATATTGAAGGCTTTTTCAATAAAATAAAGTTTCTATTTTTTCGCTTGCACCTTCAACCAAAACAGTGGTTTTATTATTCAACACTTCTACAAACCCACTTTGAATTGTGTAATTGGCAACATCGGTTTTTGTTTTGAGCACCTTAATATTGCCTTTACCCAAAGCTGCAACCAACGGAGCATGCTTATCCAGCACTTCAAACGAACCTGCAATGCCCGGCAGTTGAATGCCATAAACATCCCCACTGTATAATTTTGTTTCCGGTGTTAGAATTTCTAAAGTCATAATTTTCAAATTAGCTAATTAGCAAATTTGCTAATTGATTATCCCTTTGCCTGTTCAATTAACTTCTTGCCTTTTTCAATCGCATCTTCAATTGTACCTACAAGATTAAATGCAGCTTCCGGATATTCATCTACCTCACCATCCATAATCATATTAAATCCGCGAATAGTGTCTTCAATGCTTACAAACACACCTTTTAACCCGGTAAATGCTTCTGCTACATGGAAAGGCTGTGATAAGAAACGTTGTACGCGGCGTGCTCTTGATACAACTAATTTATCTTCTTCACTCAATTCATCCATACCAAGAATTGCAATAATATCCTGTAATTCTTTATAACGCTGTAAAGTAAGTTTTACACGGTTTGCAGTATTGTAATGCTGGTCGCCAACAATAATTGGCGTTAATATTCTTGAAGTAGAATCCAATGGGTCAACCGCAGGATAAATACCAAGGTCAGCAATCTTACGGCTTAATACAGTTGTTGCATCTAAATGCGCAAATGTTGTTGCAGGAGCAGGGTCAGTAAGGTCATCCGCAGGCACATATACCGCTTGTACAGACGTAATAGAACCGTTGCGAGTTGAGGTAATTCTTTCCTGCATTAAACCCATTTCTGTTGCAAGTGTTGGCTGGTAACCTACGGCTGAAGGCATACGGCCTAACAACGCAGATACTTCCGAACCTGCCTGTGTAAAACGGAATATATTATCAACAAAGAATAAGATGTCTCTTCCTTTTCCGGTTCCATCACCATCACGGAAATATTCTGCAATGGTTAAACCGCTCAATGCAACTCTTGCACGTGCACCCGGCGGCTCATTCATCTGGCCAAAAACAAATGTTGCTCTTGAATCTTTCAAACCTTCCATATCCACTTTGCTTAAATCCCAGCCACCTTCTTCCATGCTGTGTTTAAATCCGTCGCCATATTTCATGATTCCGGCTTCAATCATTTCACGCAGCAAATCATTTCCTTCACGCGTTCTTTCACCAACACCGGCAAATACAGAAAGACCACCATAACCTTTTGCGATATTATTAATGAGTTCCTGGATCAATACAGTTTTGCCTACACCGGCACCACCAAACAAACCAATCTTACCACCTTTTGCATACGGCTCAATCAGGTCAATAACCTTAATACCGGTAAGCAAAACCTCTGTAGCGGTACTCAGATTTTCGAATGCAGGCGGTAAAGCATGAATCGGCCTTCCATTTTCTTTGCTCACAGCAGGCAAACCGTCAATTGCATCGCCGGTTACATTAAATAACCGGCCGTTAATGGCTTCGCCGGTAGGCATGGCAATGGCAATGCCGGTATCTATTACCTCTGTGCCGCGTACCAACCCTTCGGTGGCATCCATTGCAATGCAACGCACGCTATCTTCACCAAGATGTTGTTCTACCTCAAGCACCAGTTTATCACCATTAGGACGTTTTAATTCCAATGCATTGTAAATTTCCGGCAGCGAACTGTCAGGAAAATGCACATCAACCACAGCGCCTATTATTTGTTTTACCTTACCTATATTAGCCATAAATATTTATAAATTTTACGCTTTTTAAAAATTGCCGCGAAGGTAAGGAGATGAAGGTAAAAATCCGAATAATAGTTACCGGTGTGTGGAAAGAAAAAAGGATGCGTATTGCATCCTTTAAAAATATTATTTGTTTATATGGCTATCAGGCACCTCCCGCCAAAAGAATTGCAATAATTATTACTGCGTAAACACCAAATCCAATCCATGTCCATTTTCTGAAATTTCTGTCCCGGGAAAAAATATATGCCAATAATACACCAATTAATCCCAACAAAAATCCGAGCGCAAATCCGCCGAGATTAAATCCGCTAGAATCATCTCCGTCATAAAGCTTTTTCTTAAATCTTTTTTGCAGGATTTTAAATTCAACCTTTTCAACAAACGATAATTTTTTCCCACGCATCAGGCCATATTCCTGTGGCGTAAGCTTTACAAACTGTTCCATAATTGCGCGTTGCTCCTGAACAGCTAGTTTGCCATGCTGTTTTGGCTTTTCCTGTGTTTGAGATGTTGAAGGAACGAAAGCTGAAAATGCGTTGTGAACTAAAAAGAAAAACAAAAGGGTGGCCAATGCCGGTTTGAAATTTTTCATTGCAGTTTTTTTGGTTTAAAAATGAAAAGCCGAAAATAAATCAAAATTCCAGCTTCTGATATATTTTGTCCGATTCTTCCATGGAAGCGTCCATTAATACATAGGTTTTTACTTCGTTGATAAGCATTTCATCAAGCGCGTTTACAACATTGGCATAAGTGGCATCTTTCGTTGGTTTAATGAGAACGATAAGGCCTGAATCACTGCCAAAATTTTTCAATCTTGTTTTTTTGTTGATAATTGCATCTCTTAAACCGGATGCTTTTGCGCCGATGTTTTTTATTTGATTTAAGCTGTCGCCTTCATAATAAAATATATCATTGTTAACACCAAGAATAAGATTTAAAGTTTTGCTTGCCGGTGCAATTGAAGGGTTTTTAATATTATTATCATCAGGAATTGCAAGACGCATCGCAGTTGACTTAGCCAATGTAGTTGTAAACACAAAAAAAGAAATCAGCAGAAAACCAAGATCAACCATTGGTGTTAAATCAACGCTTAAACTTGCTTTTTTTGTTTTGTAAACGCCTTCTTTTTTACCACGTTCGTGTTGTAATATTTCTCCCATAAGTTTTTTTATGAGATGAAATAAAACTATAATTCCATAAAAGTATAATAACGGTCAGACGCTTAAAAAGCGTCAGACCGATGCATTCTTTTGTCATCCCTCCAACTGCTTTTGCATCTTTCTAACGCTGTCTTCAAATTTTTCTGATGATAAATTGTAACGGCTTAAACTGTCAACAATAATCGGGAATGAAAGCGGCGTAAGCCTTTCAGGAAATTTTAGAATGATATCATTATTACTGATGCGTTCTAATGCTGTTCGTAAACGAACTTCTTCCATTTGTTGTTCAAACACTTCGTGATAAGCTTGTCGCAATAAAATATTGTTCGGATCATATTCACTGAAGACTTTAAACAATAACGAAGCAGAAGCCTGTAAATGTTTTGCTTTTTTAGGTTCGCCAGGATAACCTGTAAAAATCAATCCGCCAATCACAGCTATATCACGAAACTTTCTCGAAGCCATTTCAACAGAATTTACGCTGCGCTGAATATCTGTAATTAAATTTTCTGTTGTAAACAGTTCACGCACGTTTGTATCATCAACAGGTATGGGCTGGTCGCTTAATAGTTCAAAACCATAATCATTCATCGCAATAGAAAAAGTAATCGGTGTAATTTGACTAATGCGATAGGCAAGAATAGAACTCATGGCTTCATGTATTTGCCTTCCTTCAAACGGATAAACCAGTAAATGAAATCCGTCTTTCGCCTCAATCTGTTCAATTAATAATTCATCGCTTTGCGGAATATGCGATAAACTTTTTTGTAATTCAAATAACGGTTGCAACGCTTTTAATTCAATCATCTCAGATTTTAAAGCCTTATTAAATGTGCGGCGCAATATCATTCCGAGATTTGCTGTTAAGCTCATTCTTCCGCCCATCCAGCTTGGAATAATTGATTTCTTTTTGGGTGAATTTTTTACATACGCTGTCATCTCTTTAATTACTACCAGCTCTAAATTTCTTCCTGCAAATGTGAATGCATCACCGGGTTCAAGCCTGCTTAAAAACCATTCTTCAATCATGCCGATATAACCGCCATGCATCATTTTTACTTTCATCATTACATCGCTTACAATGGTTCCAATCTGCATGCGATGCCGCATAGCAATACGGCGATTTTTTATCCGATATAATCCTTGTTCATCAACTTCAACTTTTTTATACTCATCATAGTTTTCAAGCGCCCTGCCGCCGCCCGTTATTTGCTGCAATAATTCTCTCCATTCATCCTGTGTAATATCAGCATAACAAAATGTGTTTTTTATTTCATTATAAACTTCCTGCTCATTAAAGCCTTCGCCAATTGCCAGCGTACATAAATATTGCATCAGCACATCAAAACATAACAACATTGGTTGCCGGCTTTCAATTACATTTTCGTTGATGGCATTTTTTAACCCTGCTGCTTCAAGCAATTCCAAAGAGTGTGTGGGAAGAAAATATACTTTACTAATATCACCTGGTTTATGGCCGCTCCTGCCGGCGCGTTGCAGAAAACGCGAAACGCCTTTTGGCGAGCCAACCTGTATTACTGTATCAACAGGGCGAAAATCAACACCCAAATCCAAACTCGCTGTGCATACAACTGCTTTTAATTTTTGTGCATGCAGCGCTTCTTCGACCCAGGTTCTTAATTCATGTTCAATACTGCCGTGGTGTAATGCAATTGCACCCGCAAACTGAGGCGCAATATTTAATAATGTCTGATACCAAAGCTCGCTCATGCTGCGTGTGTTGATAAACACAAGTGTTGTATTGCTTTGCTCGATAATTGGAACTATTTTTTCTGCGAGCTTAATGCCCAGATGACCAGCCCACGGATATTTTTCAATTTCATCGGGAATGATAGAAAGCACTTCAATGCGCTTATCCATTTTTGCTTTTACAACTTCTGCTTTTCCTTTTTGTTGGGCTGATAAAGATGAGACTAAAACTTCTCTTGCTTCATCAAGATTACCGATAGTTGCACTGATACCCCAGAGAACAGTTGACAGTTGAGAATTGAGAGTTGAGAGTTTTTTTGAAGATTGATTATTGATTATTGATTGTTGATTATTTTGTTTTGAGTTGAGCAGATCATTCATGTTTGACGTTTGACGATTCACGTTTAAAATTCTGCTTATTGCTAACTCAACCTGCACGCCGCGTTTGCTGCCTAATAATTCATGCCATTCATCAACAGCAATTATTTTTAAGACTTAAAAAAGTTTGGATAACTTTTTTGCGCGAGCAACAGCATCAAACTTTCGGGTGTAATAATTAATACTTCCGGCATATTACGCGTTTGCTTTTGTCGCTCCGCAACATCAGTATCGCCATTGCTAATGCCAACTTGCCATTGCATATTTAATTCAGCAAACACATCTTCCATTGCTCTGCCAATATCTTTTGCCAAAGCACGCAAAGGCGTAATCCACAAAAGTTGTAAGCCGTTATTTTTTTTGGTTTGATAATTATCAGGATGTTCGTTGACGAATTGAATGATGCTTCCTAAAAAAACAGAAAACGTTTTTCCGCAACCGGTTGGCGCATTTACCAAGCCGCTTTTATTATTGATGATATGCTGCCAGGTTTCTTCCTGGAAACGAAAAGCCTGCATTTGTTTTGATGCAAGCCAATCTTTGATTATTGAATAACCTTTTGTGTTTTTAAGTTTCAATTTGCACTAATTCAAAACACAAATTTGATTGAAAACAAATCGTATTAATGTTATTGCAATAAATATTTGTTGAATATAGAAAACCAAAGGTGCTAATGAGCTGAACGCACTATCGGAAGCCATGAAGTGGGGTGCGAATGAGTTAAACGCACTACCGGAAGCATAAAGTCAGGCAATAAACCTCTTAAGATTGGAGCACCAGTTGCTCAACAGCAATATTTAAAAAATTTGGGAGAATATGGTCGTGCGTCCACAAGATTTTTTCAGGATCATTTAACTGTTCAATCATGCTTTTCCATTTTTTTTCACCATGATTGTCTATAACAGTTTGCTTTTTTTCTTCGCTGTGCAAATGTATTGTCATTCCTGTTGGGTCAGCTTCAGGATGAAATTGTGTTCCGATGAAATAATCATTGAAACGTATCGCCATAACAGCTCTTTCTAAATGTGGAATATGCGGTCTTTCTTTTTCTATGGCAAGAATTTTTGCACCCATTTCACTAATGATATTTTCGTCCGGCTCAATTACCTGGTAATCCCGGCTGTCAACAGCATAAAAAGGATCCTGCATGCCGGCAAAAACAATTTCATTTCTGCCTTCGTTTGTCATATGTACCGGAAACACGCCAAAGGAAGTTGAATTGCGTCTGCAAACTTTTGCAATATTAAAATGCCGGCAGGCTAACTGGAAACTATGGCAAATAAAAAAGATATGTTTCTTAGGATAATTAGAATAACTATTATTGAATTCAGTTACGTCATCAATCCATTGCATATATTTTTTATCCCATTCAAGGCTGGCTGATTCTAAAGGCGAACCAGGACCACCGCTTGATATAAAAACATCATAAGATAAATCGGGAAGCTCAAGTTTTTGTCTTACATCAAAAATATCTGTTTGAATATTATGATTATTGTTTGCAGCCCAATCGTTAATAATATGCTGAATGCAACGCATTCCCTGGTTTGCAAAACCATTATTTAAATCGAGAACTGCTATTTTAATTTTTTTCTTATCGTTCATTATCATGCAAAATTATAAAATTTTTGGGCGATGGGTTGGATGGAGTTTTCAACACACAAATAGAAATAGTGATTGTTTTATTTAATAAGATTAACCCGGAATAATAGCAAGCCCAACGCCAAACATTATTAATTTTGTTTAACGGCATTATTTTTTATAAACAGAAAAGACATTAACGCACCAAGAAATGCGAGTAATGATGATAGCTGCATAATATTTTTATAAGATGCAATAAAACTTTTATGGTAAGATTTTTCAATTAATGGCTTGAAATTACTGTTTATGTGTTCGGGAATTTTTGCATCACCAAGATTTACAGCCTGTGCGATAACCGCTTGTTTTAATTGTGATGGAAGTTGAATATTTTTTATGTCTGATTGTAATGCATTTGAAAAAAAGATAACAGCCAAAGCACCAAAGATTGCATTGGCAAAAACATTTGCAATGCGTGTCATTGCATTATTTACACCCGATGCCGTTCCTGATAAATGATTATCTGCAGAGCCCATTACCGCAGCAGTAAGTGGTGCAACAGTAAAAGACATACCTAAACCAAAAACAAGTATGCCCGGAAAAAAAGTTGTCCAGTAATCTTTTGCACCACCGGTTTGCTGAACAAGCGATAACAATAATAAGCCTACGCCTGCAACAGCAGGTCCAATAATCAATAATAGTCTTGGTCCATGTTTATCCGCAATATTTCCGGCGAAGCGTGCAATGCTTATCATTAAAATAGTGAAAGGCAAAAAAGTAAGTCCTGATTGCAATTGTGTATAGCCTTGCGCCTGCACAAGATTTAATGAAAGAAATAACATGCCTGCTCCTAATCCCGCATATAAAAAAAATGTAAGCAGGTTTGCGCCACTGAAAGTTTTATTTGAAAACAATTTTAGCGGCATCATTGGGTGTTTACTTTTCTTTTCAATAATTATAAAAAGAATTAAAAGCACGAAACCGCCAATTAAGGAAATATATACCTGCCAATTTTTAAATCCGAGTAAAGGCATACGCAAAAAACCAAATGTTATTGATGCCAGAGCAAGCGCAATTGTAATTGCTCCTGGAAAATCTAAAGAACGGTTTTTATTTTCATCAATATTTTCTTTTACACGGAATGTAAGCATTATTAAAGCCACAATGCCAATCGGCACATTGATAAAGAATATATAACGCCATAAACCTGCATCAGCCAAAGCGCCGCCAAGAATTGGTCCACCCATTGTTACAACCGTTGTAAATGCAGACCAGGTACCGATTGCTTTACCTCTTTCTTTTTCATTAATTGATGATGATATTAAAGAAAGACTGCCGGGAATCATTAATGCCCCACCGATACCTTGTATAACTCTGAATACGATTAAGAAATGTACATCAGGCGCAAAACCGCAAGCCGCCGAACCCGCGATAAAAATGAAAATGCCAAGCATGAAAACTTTCTTTCGGCCAAGTTTATCACCCATGGAGCCACCAATTAATATTAATGATGCGAGCATTAAAAGATAGGCATTAAGCAACCAGAATAAATCTGCGCTTGTTGCATTGAGGCTTTTTTGTAATGCAGGTAAAACAACGTTAAGTGCAGTACCGTCAATAAAAGCCATTGCAGATGCAAGTATGGTAGAAACCATTATCCATTTACCGGCTGAAGATTTTAGGGCAACGGTTGGCAAGTGTTTATATTAAAATTATGTTGTTATTCATCACTTAATAATTCTCTTTCTATTTCTTCCATTTGAACGATATCCCATGCTTCAGTTTCTGTTGGTGCTGTATTAAGCACATCATTTAATTCCAGTTTTTCTAAAACAGTTTTAACGGGTTGTTGTATTTCACAAATAACAAACGAAAGTTTATTATTATAAAATTGCTGTTGCAAAGCAGCAATTTGTTCAATAACTTGCTCGTTAATAAAGACGACGTTTTTAAAATTGATTACAAGATTAATTTTATTTTGTTTGAAACCGTTTATTATTGAAAGAAACTCTGCTGTTAAATTGTCAGAAAAAGAATCTGAAAGTGGTGTAATAACCGTAAATTTTTCTCTGGTATCAATTTTGAAATTCATAGAGGTTGTTGAAAGATCATTAACATTATGTGTAAACTGATAATTTAACTTCCTCAAAAATATTTCTTATACTTGTACAAACACAATTAAATGGATAATAACTTTTCTGCCCAGGTTAAAGAGATCATCTCTTATAGCAGGGAAGAAGCATTACGATTAGGTAATGATTTTATTGGAACGGAACATCTTTTACTGGGCTTAATCAGAGACGGAGAAAATACAGCTATAAAAGTGCTTAAACAACTGAATGTTGATCTTTATGAATTGCGTAAAGAAATTGAGCTTGCTGTTAAAGACAAAACCGGAAAGAACATAGCTAACATAAATAGTTTACCACTTACAAAACAGGCAGAAAAAGTAATCCGCGTTACAGTGCTTGAGGCGAAGGCTTTAAAAAGCCCGTTAGTAGAAACAGAGCATCTTATGTTATCTATTTTAAAGAACAAAGAAAACATTGCTACGCAGATTTTAAATCAGTATGATGTAGATTATGAAAATTTTAAAAACGAATTAGGTATGGTAAGAAGTAACGAACCGCGCAGCGAATACACCGAAGACAACGATGATGATTTTGAAGATGAAAGAAAGCAAGGTTATTCATCACAACAAAAAAACAAACCGGCAGGAAATGCAAAAAGCAAAACGCCTGTACTGGATAATTTCGGAAGAGATATAACAAAACTGGCAGAGACAGGCGCTTTAGATCCCATAGTTGGCAGAGAAAAAGAAATTGAAAGAGTGTCCCAGATTTTAAGCCGCCGCAAAAAGAATAACCCTATCTTAATTGGTGAACCAGGTGTTGGTAAAACAGCAATCGTAGAAGGTTTGGCTTTACGCATTGTACAAAGAAAAGTAAGCAGGGTTTTATATGATAAAAGAGTTATCAGCCTGGATCTTGCTGCACTTGTTGCCGGCACAAAATATCGCGGGCAGTTTGAAGAACGCATGAAGGCCATTATGAATGAGCTTGAAAAAAACCGCGATGTAATTCTGTTTATAGATGAAATTCATACAATAGTTGGCGCAGGGGGTGCCAGCGGCTCACTTGATGCAAGCAATATATTTAAGCCCGCTTTATCACGAGGAGAATTACAATGTATCGGTGCTTCTACTTTGGATGAATACAGGATGTATATTGAAAAGGACGGCGCCTTAGACAGACGTTTTCAAAAAGTGTTGGTTGATCCGCCAACGGTTGAAGAAACTATCCAGATTCTTACTAACATCAAAACAAAGTATGAAGATTATCACAATGTAACCTACAGTGATGATGCAATTGATGCTTGTGTGAAATTGAGTGACCGCTATATGACAGATCGCTTATTGCCTGATAAAGCAATTGATGTACTGGATGAGGTTGGTGCGAGAGTGCATTTGAAAAACATAAATGTTCCGCAAACAATATTAGAGCTTGAAAAACAAATTGAAGATATAAAGCTTGAAAAAAATCGTGTTGTAAAAAGTCAGCGTTTTGAAGAAGCCGCAGCCTTGCGTGACACCGAAAAACGTTTGGGTGAAGAATTGGAAAAAGCAAAAGGTGATTGGGAAGAAGAAAGCAAGCACAAACGCTACCCAATAGACGAAGAAAATATTGCTGAAGTGGTTAGTATGATGACGGGCATCCCGGTAAAAAGAATGGTGCAGGCTGAAAGTGACAAACTACGCAAAATGTCAGAAGATATGGCAACTATGGTAGTTGGCCAAATGGAAGCCATTCAAAAAGTAGTAAAAGCTATACAGCGAAACCGTGTTGGTTTAAAAGACCCTAAAAAACCGGTAGGTAGTTTTATTTTCCTTGGCCCCACAGGTGTTGGTAAAACAGAATTGGCAAGAGCGCTGGCAAGATATATGTTCGATTCAGAAGATGCATTAATACGCATTGACATGAGCGAATACATGGAAAAATTTACGGTAAGCCGCTTGATTGGTGCACCTCCGGGATATGTAGGTTATGAAGAAGGTGGCCAGCTTACAGAGAAAGTTCGTCGTAAACCATACAGTGTGATTCTTCTTGATGAAATTGAAAAAGCGCATCCTGATATTTACAACATATTATTGCAGGTTTTGGATGACGGGCAGTTAACGGACGGCTTAGGAAGAAAAATTGATTTCAAGAACACACTAATAATAATGACATCCAATATTGGTGTGCGGCAGTTAAAAGATTTTGGAGAAGGTGTTGGTTTTGCTACCGCAGCACGTGTGCAAAATGCAGACGAGAATAATAAGGCTGTAATAGAAAAGGCATTAAAACGTACTTTCTCTCCGGAATTTTTAAACAGGATTGACGATGTAGTTATTTTCAATTCACTCACCAAAGAACACATTTTTGAAATCATAGATATCTTAATGAAAGGTGTGTTTAAACGCTTGAATACAATGGGTTTTACTTTGCAGATAACCGATAAAGCAAAGGAATTTATTGCGGAAAAAGGTTACGACGTACAATTTGGTGCAAGGCCGTTACACAGGGCAATTCAAAAATATCTTGAAGATGCATTGGCGGAAGAAATACTTAGCCTTAATGTTAAGCAGGGAGATATTTTGATAGCCGGTTTAGACGAAGAAAATCAGAAGATAAAGTTCGAATTCGGCAAAAAAGAAGAAGAAGCAAAGGTTTAATTTCAACAGGTTTATATAATAGCCCGCCCTTTTTGGCGGGCTTTTTTGTTTATTACGGCTGATTTTTTAACGGATACGAAACCAGAATTATACAACACTCAAATCTTTTTATTTTGGAAAAAATAAACCTGAAATTGCAATATAATATCACATTTCAAAGTTTTAGTTATGAAAAGAAGTCGAAAATCATACAAACTGCTTAAGCAAAATTATTGCCCGTTGATAACGATATGGGCAACCAATATCCAATGTTATACGTATTTTATTCACAAATATTAACCCTTGCAGATTGGATTCTTTATATACATTAATAAAGGGTTGTATTGCTAATGATTATAAAAGTCAGAAAGTCTTTTATGAACATTATTATGGCTTTGCTTTAAAAACGGTTTTCAGGTATATTTACCAGTACGAAAAAGCAACGGATGTAGTAAACGATAGCTTTGTAAAGGTCTTTAACAGCCTTGCAAAATTTAATTTAAGTAAGGATAACTTAGATACGGAAAAGATTTTGATGGGGTGGATGAAACGAATCCTTATTAACACAGCTATAGACGAGTTAAGAAGAAGTCAGTCAGCGCCGGAAATTTGTGAGTTACCTGATTATATTTGGGAAGAAAATGACAGGACGCAAAGCTCAGATCAGAAAATTTTGTATAAAGAATTAATTTGCGAAATAAAACGATTGCCACAATCCTATCGAACTGTTTTTAATTTGTTTGTGATTGATGGTTTTTCACATAACGAGATTGCAGGTATGCTTGGTATATCAGAAGGTACTTCAAAATCTGCATTAGCAAAGGCAAAAGCACAGCTAAAAAAATTTATAAGTAAAAGATTTACCGAATCAAATCATGGGGCAACAGTCAGACAATAATTTAGATGCGTTGTTTCAGAAAGCCGCCGAAGAATATCCCTTAAAAACGAATAACAAAAACTGGGATATCGTTGCTGCCAAATTACACACTTCTTCAAACGTTGTACAAACTAAGAAAGGTAGAAAATGGCAGTATTCAGTTTTATTATTCTTGCTTTTAGGCGGAAGTTTTTTTGTTATCAACAGCATAAATAAAAAACGTTTAATAACTCCGGCCAGTAAGCAAAGTTCTTTGCTTGAAAAAAGTGATAACAAGAGCAAACAGCAAACTGAGGCTAAGAAAGCAAATATTCAGCACGCTGCCAGCACGCAGAACAGCAACCTGGTACAGCTAACCAACAATACAAAAAGTGAAAACAGTTTTGAAAAAGCAAATAGAGCGCTTATAAGTAATGCATCACTGGATTTTAAAATAAAGAATAAGGAAACTAACGGTTTTCCATATCAAATAGAGCCGGGCACGCAACCAAAACTTACTGCTGCTAATTCCGCTTACAATGGCAGCCCGCTAAACTTCCAAAAAAACAATGTGGCTCCTTTACTCAAAGAAAGTATTACACAACAATCATCTGAAGAAATCACACAAAACGCCGGCATAACTAATAATAATGCTGATATTAATAACCGCAAAAGCAAACGCATACACCTGCAGTCAAAACCAACAACTTTTTATGGCATGTTCTTCTTTTCGCCCGCTTTTTCTACTATAAGGTTTCAGCATATAAATAAACCTGGTTATTCAATAGGTGTAGCGCTTGGCTACAGGATAAATAATCGCATTAGTGCCGAGCTTGGTTTACAACGGGTACATGCAAATTTTTATAGTGATGGAAAATACGTTGAGACAGCCAATCTTAAATTAAAACCATCTGCAAAATTAGATGAGTTAAACGGAAATAATAAATTAACACAGGTGCCAATTGCTTTAAGGTATAACCTGTTAAAAAATAATAATCACTTTTTCGCAACCGGCGGCACTACTATAGCCTTAATAACACATACTGAAAAGTTTGACTATAATGTTATTAAAAATGGAGCGCCGCGTGATGTTTACAGGAAATTCAGTGCATTAACAGGAACAAAATTTTTCTCTTCGGTTAATGTAAGTATTGGGTATCAAACTCCGGTTTCTAAGTTTTTTGATGTAAAGGTAGAGCCCTATTTTCAGGCCGCAACCAAAGGCCTGGGTGTAGGCAATTTACCTGTAAACAATTTTGGTTTAAACATCGGAATTATAAAAGATTTGAAATAATAAAATCTTGTTTAACGTGTTAATGTTCCCTTTGCGCCCGGCCTGAAAAAAACAAATTTTTGGGGGTTCTTAGAGTGGTAAACTCAAGAGGTTGTCTAAAATAAAGACAACCTCTTTTTTTAGACAGCCCTTCTTCAATGGCGAAGTGTTTAGCCTTAATATATATTTTTGCATAAACCTTAATTATGAAAACACACCTTGCGATTTTTATTTTGTTTTGCTTTATTAATACGGCCTGCCTTAATGCCCAACAAGAAAAAATTAATAATGCCGGTTTAAAGCTTCCGGCTGGATTTAAAGCAACGAAAGCTGCCGATGGATTAGGCGCTGCAAGACATTTGGCCATTACGCCTGGTGGCGATATTTATGTAAAGCTTGAAAATTTAAAAAACGGAAAGGGTATTTATTGGTTACATGATGATAATAAAGATGGCAGGATGGATAAAATGATTGGTTTCGGAAATTTCATAGGTACAGGAATGTATATCACCGGCCATTATCTTTATGCTTCTTCAAACACAGAGGTTTTCAGGTATAAGCTTAATGATAATTATGAACCCGATACTGCTTCACAGGAAAAAATAATAACAGGCTTGTTGGCACGGGGTGAACACGAATCAAAATCCATAGTACTTGACAATAATAGCAATATTTACGTAAACGTGGGTGCATATTCAAATGCCTGCCAGGAACATGACAGGGAAAAAGGTTCTAAAGGTATTAAGCCTTGCCCGATTCTCGATTCAGCTGGCGGCATCTGGCAGTTTAATGCTGATAAACAAAATCAAACTTATGGTGATGGCATTCATTATGCAACAGGATTGCGCAACGTGGTTGGGCTGGACTGGAACACGCAAACCAATTCTTTATTTGTAATGCAGCATGGCCGTGACCAGCTCTACGATAACTTTCCGGAATATTTTGATGCTAAGCAAAGCGCAGAGCTACCTGCAGAATGCATGTATGAAGTACATAAAGGAAGTAATTGTGGCTGGCCGTATATTTATTACGATGAAATTCAACATAAAAAAATGTTAGCGCCTGAATACGGCGGCGATGGAAAAAAAGAAGGTGGGGAAGATGCGCAGGATCCTGTAGTTGCATTTCCGGGACACATGGCACCAAATGGTCTTTTATTTTATACAGGAGATATGTTTCCTGAAAAATATAAAAACGGTGCTTTCATAGCTTTCCATGGTTCCTGGAACCGTGCACCTGAACCGCAGAAAGGATACTTCGTAGTCTTTGTTCCTTTTAAAGATGGTAAGCCAAGCGGCAATTGGGAAATTTTTGCAGACGGATTTTCAGGTAAAAAAACAGTTACTTCGCCCGGTTCGGCAGAGCATCGCCCATGCGGTTTAGCACAAGGCCCTGATGGCTCTTTATATGTTAGCGATGATGTAAAAGGAACCATTTATCGTATTACCTATTCAGGAAAATAGTATGAAAAAAATAATTGTAATTTTTCTTTTAAGCAGTTCTGTTATTGGTATTGCTGCATTTAAACCTGCGCAAACATCCAAACAAAAAGGTAATGCATTGTATAAACAATACTGCCTCACTTGTCACCAGGCAGATGGTAGCGGTGTGCCAAGAATGAATCCGCCGCTTATTAAAACATCTTATGTAACCGGCGACAAAACAAAGCTTATAAAATGGGTGCTGCAGGGCTCGGTAGAAAAAGTTCCGATTGATGGGCAAAATTATTCTAATAACATGCCGGCACAGAGTTATTTAACCGACCAGCAGATTGCAGATGTGCTGACTTATATACGCGGTAGTTTTGGCAATAAATCTTCTGCTATAACTGCGGCTGAAGTGAAAACAGTGCGTACCTCCATAAAATGAAAGGTTTTTTTCGATAAGAATGCTTATTAACGTCTTTGGAAATCTCCAAACGCATTAGGCAGTCCTGTTTATGCCTTCAACGAAAGGAAAAGCTATCAAACAGGCTTATTTTACTCATAACGATGTAACGTTTCGTATCAAACAGGCTTATTTTACTCAAAATGATGTAACGTTTCTTATCATACCCAACCAGTTTTGCAGAAGCCTGCTGTTTTAAACAAAACTTGTTAAGATGCACGCTTTTTATGCTTCGTAACATGGCTTCGTTTATTTTTGTTTAAACACATTTTCTTTGAGCCTTACCATCAGCACAAAAAATCTTATAAAAACCTATAGCGGACGAACTGTAGTAGACGATGTTTCTGTAAAAGTTGAACAAGGCGAAATTGTTGGTTTACTCGGACCAAACGGTGCCGGTAAAACCACAACGTTTTATATGGTTGTTGGTTTAATAAAAGCAGATGAAGGAGAAGTTTTTTTAGATGACCTGAACATAACCAAATTGCCCATGTACAAGCGTGCGCAAATGGGTATTGGATATTTGCCGCAGGAAGCATCTGTATTTAGAAAGCTTAGCGTGGAAGATAATTTGCTTGCGGTGCTCGAAATGACCGATTTAACCAAAGCAGAAAGAGCAGACAAACTGGAAAGCTTATTAACTGAATTTAACCTTCATCATGTAAGAAAAAATAATGGCGATAGTTTAAGCGGTGGTGAAAGACGCAGAACAGAAATCGCGAGGGCCTTGGCTGTTGACCCGAAATTTATTTTACTGGATGAACCTTTTGCCGGTGTTGACCCGATTGCCGTTGAAGACATTCAAAGTGTTGTTGCAAGATTAAAATACAAAAACATTGGCATTTTAATTACTGACCACAATGTAAATGAAACGCTCTCCATCTGCGATCGTGCTTACCTTTTGATTGAGGGGAAAATTTTTAAACACGGAACCGCCGAAGAACTCGCGGCCGACGAACAGGTACGGAGTTTATACCTGGGCACCAACTTTGAACTGCGCCGTAAAGACTGGATTTTAGAAATGGGAAAAAACCAGCATTTTCCTGAGCAGCTTGAATCCGAGAAATAATTGTATATTAGATATTTTTCTATATATTCGATGTATGATTTCATTGAATCTCATTTTATGGATTTTTGTTACGCTGTTATTAATGGCTTTTTTTGCAGGGCTTGAAATAGCTTTCATAAGTGTAAACAGGCTTACCATTGAATTAAAAAAGAAGCAGGGTTTACATAGCGGCATTATTCTTTCAAACTTCATGGAGAATCCATCGAAGTTTTTAGGTGTTTGTCTTATTGGCGCCAACATTTGTCTTGTTATATATGGATTATTATTTAGTGAACTAATGCGCACGTCTTTATGGAACCCGTTGCATCTTGTAAATGAATATGTAAAGCTTTTATTCGATACAATACTTTCTTCGCTTGTTGTTTTAATCATCGGCGAGTTTTTGCCGAAAGCAATTTTCAGGGCACGCAATGATAGCTTATTAAGTTTTTTTGCGCCGGTCGGGCAAATATTTTACCGGTTATTTAATCCAATTTCTTCGTTGTTTGTAAATTTTGCAGAAGCCATTTTAAAATATCTTTTTAACGTGCGCATAAAAGATAAAGAGCCTTTTTCAAAGGTTGATCTTGAACATTTTTATCAGCAAACAAAAGATCAGGATCCTGGCAGCCAGGAATTAAATAATGAACTTTTTGAAAATGCGTTGTCTTTACCACTGGTTAAAGTTCGCCAATGCCTTGTGCCCCGTACAGAAGTAGAAGCGCTGGAAATTAATACGCCTGCAGAAGATGCTATAAAGTTTTTTATTGATACCAAGCTTAGCAAACTTGTGGTGTATGAAGAAAATATTGACAACATACAAGGTTATGTGCACCAGCTTGATTTTTTTAAAAAGCCGCCTGATCTGCATTCAATTTTATTACCCATACCTGTTGTGCCCGAAACCATGAGCGCAACTGACCTTATGAATAAGTTTACCAAAGAAAGAAAAAGCATTGCCTGGGTAGTTGATGAATTTGGGGGTACTGCAGGCATAGTAACCATGGAAGATTTGCTGGAGGAAATTTTTGGAGAAATAAGAGATGAATATGATATAGAAGAATTTGTTGAAAAGCAGATTGCCGATAATGAATACATTTTTTCAGGCAGGCTTGAGCTTGATTACCTGAACGAAAAGTACGAGCTTGATTTTCCGGAGGACGAATCAGAAACTTTATCGGGTTATATAATTAATCAGCACGAAACCATTCCGCACCTTAAAGAGCGCATTATTTTTGACAGGTACGAATTTGATATTCTCAGTGTAAGCGACACCCGTATTGAAATGGTTAAAGTAAAGTTGCTTCGTTAAATTATTCAACTCAAAATATTTATACATCCGAATCTTTATCTGCCACGTACATTTGTGGCCTTTAACAAAAAATAAAGAATGGCTGAAGGTTTTTTCGGGCGGCGTAGCCAAGGCAGAGGCGAAATGGCTTTTGTAGATCATCTTGAAGAATTACGCTGGCACATTATTCGTTCATTAATTGCAATACTGCTTTTTGCGGTAATTATTTTTATTAAAATACAGTGGGTATTCGATAATATAATTGCCGGCCCCATTAATCCAAACTTTATAAGTTACCGCGCAATATGTGCACTGAGCCATAAGTTGAACTTAGGTGATAATTTATGTCTTCCACCCGTTAGCATCAGTATGCAAACCACCACTTTTGGCGGGCAATTTTTCGGTAGTTTTTCTATTGCCTTTATCGGTGGGCTGCTTGCAGCTTTTCCATTTATTTTCTGGGAGTTCTGGCGTTTTGTAAAACCAGCTTTAAAGCCAAAAGAATTAAAGGGCACGCGTTTTATCATTTTCTGGGTTTCATTCTTTTTCTTTTTGGGTGCGGCTTTCGGTTACTTTGTATTAGGACCGTTTACCTTTAATTTTCTTGCAACATTCCAGGTGAGTGCGTTAAATATTGTACAAACAAAGCCAACCATTAACGATTATCTTGATAATCTTACCAATCTTATTTTGGGCTGCGGCATCGCCTTCGAAATGCCGGTACTTACTTATGCACTTACAAAAATTGGTTTAATAACACCGCAAATGCTGCGCAGGTCACGCAAATACGCCATTGTAATTATTCTTGTTGCGGCAGCCATTATTACACCAAGCCCCGATTGGTATAGCCAAACAATTGTATTTATTCCGTTATATTCTTTGTTTGAATTAGGTGTTTATCTTTCTGCAAGGGTGTATAAAAAAGAGAAACAAAAAGAAATGGAAGAATGGAGTTAACCGGTAATTTATGATGTCTAAAATAATTGCAATGAAGATTGTTTTTGTTTTCATTTTTTCTGTTTGTGCTTTTAATTTATTTGCCCAGGATAAAACGGCAGCGAAATTTGCAGCTACAATTACGCCTGCCGATTTAAAGGCTAAGCTTACTATAATAGCGGGTGACCAAATGGAAGGCAGGGAAACCGCAACCGAAGGCCAGCGAAGAGCAGCATCGTACATAGAAGATTTTTTTAAAAAATTAAAGCTCGTGCCAGGCGATTCTGGAAAATATCAGATGGCTTTTCCTGTTTACCAGGATTCTATTACTGCTGCAACCCTGATTGCCAATGGTAAAAATTTTTCTTTAGGTAATGATTTTGCTCCGGCCGGAAATACCATCCCGGCTGGTACATGGCAGGTTCAAAATGTAGCATTTGCAGGTAAGGGTGTTAAAGATTCAACACATAACGATTACGACAGCCTTGATGTAAAAGATAAATGGATATTAATTACTCCGTCTTCAGGAGAACAATCTATGAGAGGTCTCCGGCAAGTAATAAATCTCGTTCCACAGTATAAGGCAGCAGGCTTATTAATTGTATCAAATAATTTTCCGCGCAAAAATTTTAAAGCAACAGGCAATATGTATTTAGCGCAATCAAAGGAAAACAGCGTACCTGTCTTTTTTATTTCGCAAAATCTTGCTGACGCAATTTTAAATATGCATGTTGATTCAACTGCCGCGCGTAAAAGTTATGATGCTAATCTCAACATAAACATAAATAAAACAACCAGCAACCTGCAAAGCACAGATGTGCTTGGACTTATTCCCGGCACTGAAAAGAAAAACGAATATGTTTTTATAACCGGTCATTACGATCATTTAGGTAAACGCGATTCTGTAATTTATTACGGCGCCGATGATGATGGCAGCGGTACAACCAGTGTGCTTGAAATTGCAGAGGCTTTTGCAGCAGCAAGAGATAAAGGGTTTCAGCCAAAACGCACCATTGTTTTCATGACTGTTTCCGGAGAGGAAAAAGGTTTATGGGGAAGTAAATATTACACCGATCATCCCGTTTTTCCGCTTGATTCAACATCTGTTGATTTAAATATTGATATGGTTGGAAGAATAGATCCTTCACGCAATTACGGTGATTCAACAAATTACGTTTACACAATTGGTGAAGACAAATTAAGCAGCGATTTGATGCATTTATCAGACAGTATTAATAATACATACGCACACCTGGAGCTCGACCGGAAATTCAACGATCCCAAAGATCCAAACCGCTTTTATTATAGAAGCGATCATTACAACTTTGCAAGCAAAGGCGTACCGATTATTTTTTATTTTAATGGAGTTCATGCAGATTATCACAGGCCAACAGATACAGTAGATAAAATAAATTTTGATTTAATGGCCAAAAGAGTAAAACTTGTTTTTTATACAGCGTGGGCAATTGCAAACCGCGATGAAATGCTTAAAAGAGATATCCCGCTTAATCAGAAATAAAGTAAAAAAATAAACCCCGCAATCCGGGGCTTATTTCTGAGTTAAAAAAAGTTTTCAGCTTTATCTTCCACACTTCGTAATGTATTGTCCATTGTATGGTAAGTGTCAGAAGCAACAGCACTCAGTTTGTTTCTTCTTCTTCTGTAAAAATAGGTTGCTAAACCGGCAGCAATTGCAATTAAAGCGCCTGTAACTACTTTCTTATTCATAAAATTGTTTTTAGTCAAATACATAGTGCCAATTTTATACCATTATTTTATTGCAGGCTATAATTAACGATTAACCATTCAAGAGCAAAAATGTATTGCACTCAGAATTATTGCGGTACAGTTCAGTTTATCGTTCCAGGAAGTTGATGACAGCTTCTTTAAATTTATCCGGTTCTTGTATATGCGGAATATGGCCAACACCTGGAACGATTATTAATGTGCAGCCAGAAATTTGTTGTTTAGCCTGCTGTGCTAATTCAGGATACCTGCCATGTTCACTTTTCACACTGTCATTTAAATAACCTTTACCAACAATCGTTTTGTCTTCGCTTCCCACGATTAACAGCGTTGGCACCGTCAAATTTTTTAATTCATACACTACGGGTTGTGTATAAATTAACTGATAAGTGAGCGCATTGTTCCATGCAATAGCTGAAAAATTTTCTGACTTTAAATCTTGTGCCTGTGCCTGTACATATTGCTCATATTCCGGTTTCCATGCGGGATAGTAACCTTGCTGATATGTTTTGTATGATTGGTATGTGGCAGACTTTTCTTTTTGATACAATTCTTCCAGGGACTTATAAGGCACAAATGTTTTATAATCTTCAAGGCCAATCGGATCTTCCAGAACTAATTTCTCGGTGATGCCGGGAAACATCAAAGCAAAACGAATTGCGAGCATTCCACCCATTGAGTGGCCAAGTACCGTTACTTTTTTAATGTGCAAAGAATCAAGCAAAGTTTTGTTATTTACGGCCAGCATTTGAAAACTATAATGCAAATCCGGGCGATCGCTTTTCCCCCAGCCTAATTGATCAGGAACAATCACACGGTAACCTTTGCTTACAAGCATAGGGACAACATTTTTCCAATAGTATCCATTAAAATTTTTACCGTGAAAAAGTATAATTGCTTTCTCACTTTTTGAGTTAGGCAACACATCCATATATGCCATTTTTAATGGCTTATTTTCGATAGTAAGGTGCAAAAAATGAACAGGATAAGCATATTCGATTTGTGCTGATAGTTTTAATACTGACAGTAGCACTAATGAAATAGAAAAAATTAACCGCATATAGTTTCCTTATCCAGTTACAATAACTATGCGTAGTATGGAATAAGTCGGCCTCAGATTTTATTATCATTATTATTACAAATGAAATTTTGTCATTCATATCAGAAAGCATTTCTTTGCGCGCTCATTTAAAGCTGTCAACACTTCTTTTAAATAAAACATTTTGACCATTTAGATGGCATGGCAAAATTCTTGAGGAGAGGTTTGACGATTTTCTAACGTTAAAAATTAAAATCTATAAAATTATGGCCAAACAAGATTTAAAGGTTACTCCTTTGCACGACAGAGTAATTGTGCAGCCTGCACCAGCTGAAGAAAAAACTGCAGGTGGAATTATCATTCCTGACACAGCAAAAGAAAAACCGCAACGCGGAACTGTTATTGCTGCCGGTCCCGGCAAAAAAGATGAGCCGGTTACAGTAAAGGCGGGCGATACAGTACTGTATGGTAAATATTCAGGAACTGAAATTAGCATTGAGGGAACTGATTATCTTATTATGAGAGAAAGCGACATTCTGGCGATAGTTTAATTAATTAGTCAATCCGGCGTTAAACTACATGCCAATTGAACTTCTCATTTAAATTGTCAATTACCTAATTTTTAAAAATTTCAAATTAAATAACTATGTCTAAACAACTCTTCTTCGAAATCGATGCAAGAAATAAAATGAAGCGTGGCGTCGATATTTTGGCGAACGCAGTAAAAGTTACGTTAGGTCCCAAAGGCCGTAATGTAGTGCTTGAGAAAAAATTTGGCGCACCTTCTATTACCAAAGATGGTGTTACCGTTGCCAAAGAAATTGAACTTGAAGATTCAATTGAAAATATGGGCGCACAAATGGTAAAAGAAGTAGCCTCTAAAACTGCAGACATTGCCGGTGATGGTACTACAACTGCTACAGTTCTTGCGCAATCAATTATTAGTGAAGGTTTAAAAAATGTTGCAGCAGGTGCTAACCCTATGGATTTAAAACGCGGCATTGAAAAGGCTGTAACTGCTGTTGTTGAACATTTAAAAGGGCAGTCTCAAACTGTTGGTTCAGATTCAAGCAAGATTCAACAGGTTGCTTCAATTTCTGCAAACAACGATGAAACAATTGGAAAATTAATTGCAGAAGCATTTGGTAAAGTTGGTAAAGACGGTGTGATAACCGTTGAAGAAGCAAAAGGCACTGATACAAATATTGAAATTGTAGAAGGTATGCAATTCGACCGCGGTTATCTTTCTGCTTACTTTGTAACCAACAGTGAAAAGATGGAAGTTGAACTTGAAAAGCCTTACATTCTTATTTATGATAAGAAGATAAGCGCCATGAAAGATATACTTCACATTCTTGAAAAAATTGCACAACAAGGCGCGCCATTATTAATAATTGCTGAAGACCTGGAAGGCGAAGCTTTGGCAACTTTAATCGTGAACAAATTGCGCGGTACAATTAAAGTGGCTGCTGTAAAAGCGCCTGGCTTTGGTGATCGCAGAAAAGAAATGCTGAATGATATTGCAACACTTACAAAGGGTATTGTAATAAGCGAAGAACAAGGTTATAAATTAGAGAATGCAGATTTAACTTATCTCGGGCGTGCTGACAGAGTTACAATTGATAAAGACAATACAACAATTGTTGGTGGTGCTGGTAAGAAGGAAGATATAACTGCACGCATTAACCAGATAAAAGCACAGATTGAAACAACAACTTCTGATTACGATAAAGAAAAATTACAGGAACGTCTTGCTAAATTAAGTGGTGGTGTTGCTGTATTAAATATTGGCGCTGCAACAGAAATGGAAATGAAAGAAAAGAAAGACCGCGTTGATGATGCATTACATGCAACACGCGCAGCTGTGGAAGAAGGAATTGTTCCCGGTGGTGGTACTGCTTTCATTCGTGCCGTTGAAGCTTTGGATAAATTAACGAATGATAACGAAGATGAATCAACCGGTATCAATATTGTAAAGCGCGCTTTAGAAGAACCGCTTCGCCAGATAGTTGCCAATGCAGGTATCGAAGGTTCAATCGTTGTTCAAAAAATAAAAGAAGGAAAAGGTGATTTTGGATTTAATGCCCGCACTGAAAAATATGAAAAATTATTTTCTGCAGGTATTATAGATCCTACTAAAGTTACGCGTGTAGCTTTGGAAAATGCAGCTTCTATAGCAGGTATGTTGTTAACAACAGAATGCGTAATTGCTGATAAGCCTGAACCTAAATCAGCTCCCGCACCTGCAATGCCAGGTGGTGGAATGGGAATGGATTATTAATAAAAGTTTTCGTTTATACAAGCCGCTTCAATCTGGAGCGGCTTTTTTGTTAGAAGGTTCTTAGAAGATTTCTTATTAATTTGAAACGATTTTAATCTGAATCTCTTTCTGCAGAAATTTTGCAAGTGAATCTTTTACGGCAAGCGTGTCTGAAATTCTTGTGTGCTTTACAATATACAATGAATATAATTGGCCCGGGCCATTAGCAACACTATCGTAACCTGCTTCATTTCCGTAGCTTTTAAGTTTTGCCGTTCTTGATTGCGCTCTTAATAAAAGATTTGTTGTTTCAAAAATGTAATGCACCAAAACAGTATCATCGCTGTTGTAAACTTTACGCGTGGTATCAGCAGCTAAACCAGACGCGCTTATTGTTGATTGACCGCTGTTTAAAGCAGTATCATTTTTAATAGAATCACTAGTAGTTACTGTTTCGGGTTCAAAATTATTTTGTACTACCGGCTTCAAAAAAAACTGGTATGCCTCCCACCCTAATCCAGCTACAATAGCAAGTACAATTATCAAAGTAAAAAGCTGTACTGCTGCAGAGCCCTTTTTTTTCTTCTTTGATTTTTTGTTGCCGGCTGACTAAAATTTTTTTGCGCTTTTACCGCTTGTGATAATGGAAGGAATTCGTACGACCCCGCGTTATTTTTTTTAATAAAACCAGCGTTTATAATTTGGTATGTTTTGCCAATATTTATAAATTCTCTTGCCTGTGTTAAATGAGATTCAAGGTCTGAAGCAATAAGCATTTTGCTTTTGCCGGTTTTTGTTGAAATGAAATCTACTAATTCAGGTGAGGTAATAGCTTTTTTATCAAACGTAAAATCAACAGGCACTGATTGTGTTTCAGTGTTTTGATAACCTAATGTTTTTATAACTCCTATTTTTTCAAGCGAAACTTCTTTGTATTCAGTTAAAAATTCAGAAATATATTGCTCGTACAGGTTCACAGTTATCTTTTTAGAGGTAAATAGTTGCGAAAATCAAATGCAATATTAAATCATAATAAACGTTTCCCTACAAATGTTACTGAATTTTAGTGCAGTATCATGACAGAAAAAGAAGAAGCATTTTTAAAATATTGGGAAGAAAACCGCTTTAAAGAAAAATCTATTTTAAAACAATTTTTTCCGGGGTTACCTATTGGTCTTGCGTTAGGCGTTGCAATTTTATTGTTGCTTGAATCTGGCTGGTATGTACGTGCAGATATGGTTGCCTTTTCTGAAAGCAGTTACCTTGTAATTTTTATTGCCATTGCAGGCATAGTTGCATTTACAGGTTTTTTTTATAAAAGATTTCGTTGGGAAATGAATGAACAGGCTTATAAAGAATTAAAAATAAAAGTTGAAAAAAATAAAACAGCTTCAGAAGAGCATTCAACAGAAAGTAAGTAACCATGAAAAAAATCTTTATACTTCTTTCTGTATCGTTTATTTTTTCTGCTTGTAAAAAACAGCATACTGATAGTTGCGTTCCGGCAACACCCACCGCAGAATCTGCATCAATGGCCGCCTTTTGTTCGGCTAATAGTATAAATTATATTACTGACAGCAACGGGATCTTTTACCAGGTTGTAGATCCGGGTTCGGGCTCAAGAGCAACCATGGATTCTGTAATAACAGTAACGTATTCTACCAGCCTTTTAAACGGGCAATTAATTGATACCAGTCATTTTATTACCCCGATAACGCTTCCGCTAAACCAGTTTGTTGAAGGATGGCGCATCGCCATTCCATACATACAGGAAGGTGGTCATATAAAAATGGTAACACCTTCTTCGCTTGCTTATGGCTGCACCGGTATTCAAAATCTTGTGCCGCCTAATTCGCCATTGTATTATGACGTTTTGCTGATAAGTGTATCTAATTAAGACGCTTCTGCGCGAAAAGTTAACCTTTTACAACATGCTTTTTTGTCTCTTTCTGTTTGCTGCAAACCATTATCTTTGCCGCTCTCTAAAATTTTTCATTATATGCAACTAAAAGGGTTGGTACGTTTTTTTGCTTTTGCTCTTATACTAATCTGTTTATATCAATTATCTTTTACCTGGATTGTTCGTAGTCATGAATCTGCTATGAGTGATAAGGCTGCGCTTTGGGTAAAAGCAAATTTTCCATCGGCACAAACAAAGTACCCCGGCAACAAAGGGCTGCAGGCTGCTTATAATGATTCGCTTGAAAACTTTAAAAAAGAAAGATTAAAACGCTTACTCGATAGTACCAAAGATTCTAAAATCGGGCCCTTTGGTTTTACAACTTACCGAAGCGCCAAAGACAAAGAGTTAATGCTGGGTCTTGATTTGCAGGGCGGCATGAGCGTAACGATGGAAGTTGGTTTGGATGGTTTAATTAAATCGCTTGCCAATTATACCAAGGATCCTGTTTTTAATAAAGCGCTTACTGCAGCAGTACAAAAAAAGGCTACAAGCGGAGCAGATTTAATTACATTGTTTGCTGCAGAATTTAAAAATGCAAGTGCAGGCAACAGGCTCGCGCCTTATTTTATTGCCCGCAGCAACGGTGCAGTAAAAGCCGAATCTTCTGATGACGCGGTTATTTCTTATTTAAGAGACCAGGCTAACAGCGCTTTTCAAAATACAGTTAGAATATTAACTACACGTATTGACCGCTTCGGTGTTGCGTCGCCCAATATAAATCCAGATCCAAAAAAAGGCATTATTAATATTGAACTTGCCGGCGTAAACGATCCTGAAAGAGTACGTAAATATCTTCAATCAACAGCCAACCTGCAATTTTTTGAAGTTTACAATCTGCAGGATCTTGATGATAATATTAATGCAGCACAAAAAGCTTTATCAGGTTATTTGAAGGGTACGACAGATACTTTATCAAAAGATACTTCAAAACAAATTACAGATACAGCAAAAGCAAATACAGCGGCTGCAACAAACCAGGTTGATACCAATGCCATTGGTGGTTTTAATAATATACAAAATAATAATTCTGCAAAAACAACAGCCAAACCAAAAACAACTGATTCAACAGAAATAAGAAGAAAAGAATATCCTATTCAAAGTCTTGTACAATTTATTCCGCCACGACAGGAGCAAGATGGTAAAACCCATTTTTCTGCTGAGCTGGGATATGTTTCAACCAACGATACGGGCTTACTTAATTCTTACCTTAATCTTGATTTTGTAAAAAATAAGTTTCCGGCGAACCTCGTATTTATGTATGGCAAACCTGAACAAAAAGAAGCAGCCGACAGAAATCTTCTTTCTTTATATGCCATCAAAACACTGGATAACGGCCAGGCGAAATTAGACGGCTCTCATGTTAGAACAGCACGCCAGGATTTTGATGAAAGAGGGGCCGCAGCCATCAGTATGGATATGGATCCGCAGGGCACTACAACCTGGGGTAAAATGACGACTGATAACAAAGGCAAACCCATTGCAATTGCACTGGATAATTTTGTTTACAGCGCCCCGAATGTTTTAAATGCAATTACAACCGGCAACTCGCAGATAACAGGAAACTTTACAGTTCAAACAGCACAGGACCTTGCTAACATTCTTCAGTCAGGTAAATTACCTGCGCCAGCAAGAATAGTAGCAGAGCAGCAGGTTGGGCCAACGCTTGGCCAAGACGCAGTGCATGGCGGTTCTATGGCTTTTATAATTTCGTTTTTGGTAATTTTTGCTTTAATGCTTGTTTATTATAATACAGCAGGCTGGGTTGCCAACATTGCTTTAATATTAAACCTGCTTTTTACGATAGGTATTTTAAGCGCATTAGGTTTTACATTAACAGCTCCCGGTATTGCAGGCTTGGTTTTAACTATTGGCATGGCCGTAGATACCAACGTAATTATTTTTGAAAGAATAAAAGAAGAACTTACAAAAGGCAAGAGTTATATACTCGCTGTAAACGATGGCTATAAGCGTTCTTACGCGCCGGTTATTGATGCGCACGTAACCACATTTTTAACCGCAGCAATTCTTTTCATTTTTGGATTAGGACCTGTACTTGGTTTTGCTACAACGCAAATGCTGGGTATTTCACTTTCATTATTTTGCGGCATTCTTGTTTCAAGATTAATCACAGATTTCTATACGAATAAGCAAAGGCATTTTGAATATTTTACCGGTATTTCACGCAAAGTATTTAAACATGCAACTTTTAAATTTATTGAATACAGGAAAATTGCCTATGGCATTTCTGTAGTTGTATTAATATTAGGTGTTGGTTCATTGATAAACGGATTTGATGAAGGCGTTGAATTTAAAGGCGGCCGCAGTTACACTGTTTTATTTGATAAAACGTATTCCAGAACTGAAATAGCAGATGCACTAAAGCCCGTTTTTGGTGAATACCCTGTTATTAAAACTATCGGATCGCCAAACCAAATGGATATAACAACTTCCTACCTGATTAATCAAACCGGGCAGAATGTTGATTCGGTTGTTGAAGCTAAATTATATACAGGTTTGAAAAATTATCTGCCCGCCGGAACGTCGTATTATACATTCGATACAAAATATAAAAAAGGTTCACAAACGGTACAACCCTCCATTTCTGATGATTTAAAAAATGGCGCAAAAACAGCAACCATTGTTTCTATTATTATGATCTGTTTGTACATTTTTATGCGGTTTAGAGATTGGCGATATTCACTCGGAACAATTGTTTCTTTATTGCACGACGTTTTTGTAACGCTTGCAGTGTTTAGCTTTCTGAGAAAAGTGGTTCCGTTTCCGCTGGAAATAGACCAGTATTTTATTGCGGCGATACTAACAGTAATTGGTTTTTCAATGAACGATACAATTATTGTGTATGACAGAATTCGCGAAGATTCAAGGCTAATGAAAGGCTCTACCAAAGAAGAAATTATTAACAGGGCAATTAATCAAACCTTAAGCAGAACGGTAATGACTTCGCTTACCGTATTTTTAACGCTGCTTATCCTGTTTATCTTTGGTGGCCAGGTTACACATGGTTTTGCATTTGCCATGTTAATTGGAGTTATCACAGGCACATATTCGTCCATCTTTGTGGCTGCACCGATACTCGTTGATTTCGCACGAAATAAACCTTTGGGTTCTGCCGAAACAAAGAAGAAAACGTAAGTAATTTTAAAGTAAGTAAAAAGCAGCCGAATACGGCTGCTTTTTTATTGTAAACTCTTAATGCTTTCTATTGAAGAGAGATTTTCATTTAAATCAGCATAACTGAATTTATTAACTATATCAGCACCTTTCATTACTAAATAAGTTGGGTTTACTCTTGCCGCTGTTTTTATAACTGTTCCATCGCACAGTAAAACTGTTACATCTTTTTTGTTGCCAAATAATGTTTCCCCATTTTGTTTATCCGCAGTTATAATATATAAAGAAATATCTTTTTGCCGAAGTTGTGATTGCAATTTTTTAAAGTCTGCGTTATTCCATTTGGGAAAAGTTTCAAAATCTTTTGCAAATAAAAAAACACTGTATACCGGTGAATTTAAAATAGCAGCGGTTGTGTCATTGCCACTCAGGGTAAACAAGGCAAAATCTGCAATAGGCGGTGTAGCGTTGCCCTTTCTTACCACTTTATCACGGCGGTCAATAAATTCATAAGTTGAATCAAGATCAGCAGGTAAATTATTCATTGTATATTCAATAATCTTTCCGTTCTTTCTGTATTTAAAAACCATTACAATACTGTCTGGAACTGCATTCGCCGGCGGTTGCATTTCTTTTAAAATATTATTTCCTTTTTTATAAGGCAGGCAATCAAGCACCGGCAAATGTTTCATTACATATGCTTGCAAAGAACCAACAAGTAAAATGCATAATGCCAAAGCGGTTACGGCAACAGCAGGTTTTACGAACGATGAGATTTGATTTTTACTGAGGAATAAAATTAAAATCAATATAAGTAAAACAATATCTTTTATAAATGATTGCACAGGCGTTAAGGGTAGGCAATCGCCAAAACAACCGCATGTTTTTATTTTGCCGGAGAACACTGCATAACCTGTAAGAAATGCAAAAAATATTATCAGCAATAACAATAACCAGCTAAATAATTTCATGCGCCAGCCAATAATTACAGCAATGCCTGCAAGTACTTCAAACACATTCATCACAAGTGAAAGAACAAGCGTGTAATTATTAAGTGAATACCAATTCCACGCTTCAAAAAATTCCTGCATTTTATAGCTTAATCCCAGCGGATCATTCGCTTTTATCAGTCCGCTGAAAATAAAAAGCAAACCAACAATCCAGCGTATAATCAGCAGCGTATTTTTTTTATATGCATTCATCTAAAATATTTTTGCTCCAGGTTCGCGTTATGCTTTATGCTTCCCTTCGTTTATTAGTATCAGTGCAAAAACAGCATAATTTATAATGTCAATATAGTTTGCATCAATGCCTTCACTTATTAATGTGCGGCCGTCATTATTCAAAATCTGGCGAATGCGCAACAACTTCATCAAAATAAGATCAACAAAACTTTCCTGGCTCATTTCGCGCCATGCTTCTCCATAATCATGGTTCTTGTTCAGCATTGTTTCTTTCGTGATAGTAACAGCAGTATCATACAGTTTTGAGGTTGGTTCAACAGCAAGTTCCTCCACAGTTGCATTATTTATTTTTAACTGAATTAAACCAATCAATGCATAATTAATTATACCGGCAAATTCGCTTTGCACATCGTCATCTACTTTTTGCTGTTGCAGGTTTTGAACATTCCGTATGCGCAGTGCTTTAATAAAGATCTGGTCAACAACAGAAATAGTGCGCAGCACACGCCAGGCCGTTCCGTAATCAATTGTTTTTTTAATAAAGATACTTTTACAACCTTCTATTACTTTATCAAACTGTTTTTCCGTGCTCATTGTTTTTTGATATTTCGGTTTTCTGCTACTAATTACCGTTTCATACATTTGCTGCGCGTCAAAAATAAACTAAACAAAGAATGTTTACACTCAATTGCAACGGCGGGTTACTTGTAATTAGTAAACCTATTGTAATGGGCATTATAAACATTACACCAGATTCATTCTACGCTGCAAGCCAAAAACAAAATGTTGATGAGGTTTTAATACAGGCAGAAAAAATGATTGCTGAAGGCGCGACAATTCTTGACATTGGCGGCCAAAGTACGCGGCCTGCCAGCACACGTATTTCTGCAAACGAAGAAACAGAAAGAGTAATCCCGGTTATAAAAGCAATTAATAAAAACTTTCCGGAAGCATATATTTCCGTTGATACGTATTATGCACAAGTTGCAGAAAACGCTGTTGCCGCAGGCGCCTGCATAGTTAATGATATAAGCGGGGGAACATTGGACGATAGCATGTTTGCAACAGTTGGTAAGCTTAATGTGCCTTACATCTGCATGCACATAAAAGGCAGACCTGAAACGATGCAGCAAAATCCACTATATGATAATGTAACATCAGAGGTGCTTGATTTTTTTATTCAACAAACAGAAAAATGCAGGCTTAATAATATACATGACGTAATAATTGACCCGGGTTTTGGCTTTGGTAAAACAACGACACATAATCTTCAACTTTTAAATCAGCTGTCATCGTTTAAAATGCTTGATAAATTAATAATGGTTGGTCTTTCAAGAAAAGCTTCTATTTATAAAACACTGCATATTACCGCAGAAGAATCGCTAAACGGTACCACCGTGCTAAATACAATTGCTTTACTCAATGGCGCCGATATTTTACGTGTGCACGATGTAAAAGAAGCAATGCAGGCAATTGAGCTTGTAGAAGCGTTCCGCAAAAAAGGGTAAATCATTAACCGCTTACGTCTTAATCAGTTTCCCTTTTTACCGAAAAAGATATATTTGGTCAGTTTAACACATGTCTTATGAAAAAACTTTTATTTTTCTGTATCCTCTGTTGTATTGGTGCAGGTTCGTTTTCTCAAAATAATCTCTGGAAAAAAGTTGAAGCAACCCAGGTTCCGGCGTTTACAAAAGGCCAGCAACTCTTCCCCGGCTCATTTAAACCGGCGGTTTACAAATTATTCAGTCTTGATGAAACTTCTTTTACCAGCATATTAAAACAGGCACGGATACAAGCTATTAAAAAGTCAAATTTTATAATACCCATTCCTCTGGCAGACGGAAGTATAAAACATTTTCGCATAATCGAATCTCCTGTAATGCAACCCAAACTGCAGGCTAAATATCCATATATAAGAACGTATGCGGGGCAGGGAATTGAAGACGCTTCTTCAATCATTCACTTTGATATTACATCGCTGGGTTTTCATGCAATAATTATTTCGCCGGAAAAAAATACGATTTATATTAATCCTGTTTCCACCGCCGCACAATTATATGCTGTTTTTGACAGGAGCAATATTCTGCGGGAAAAACAGGTGTTTGATTGTAATGTTGATAAAATATTAAACAGTAATGTACAAGGTATTAAAAGTCCGTTTACAACGGTCGATGCCAATTTAAGAACATATCGTTTTGCGGTGGCAACCGGCGGCGAGTTTTCCAAACTATGTTTAAACGGAACCGAAACAACAAATGCTCAGAAAAAGGCAAGCGTTTTATCCGTTTTAGTTACAGATCTTGTAAGAACAAATGCGATTTTTGAAACAGATTTTGGCGTTCATCTTAATTATGTGGATAATGAAGACACGATCATTTTTTTGAACGGAAATACGGATCCCTTTCAAAGTAGTGAGAACGGATACTTTTCAGGTCACTGGAACACACAAGCACAAACTGCGCTGGATAGTTATATTGGAAGCAGCAATTACGATATAGGTCATTTATTAATGGGTTATGCAACTGGCGGCAATGCAGGTTGCATCGGGTGTGTGTGCGATAATACACTTAAAGGCTCGGGTGTTACCGGCTTCACAACTGATCTTACAACCGATCCTTTTATTATTGATTTTTGGGATCATGAAATTGGCCACCAATTTGGCGCCAACCATACATTTGATTATAGTTATGAAGGCACTATTGCACAGATGGAACCGGGCAGCGGCTCTACGATTATGGGTTATGCGGGTTATACCGGGTCAACCGATATTCAGCAACATAGTGATGCATATTTTCATGCTGTAAGTATTCAACAGGTTAATAAATACATAACAAACAGCACCGGCGCTTCCTGTGCAGTGCTCACGGCAACAGGTAATTTTATTCCGGTTGCAAAAGCAGGCAAAGATTATATCATTCCAAAATCAACGCCTTTTGTTTTATCTGCAAACAGCGGTGACGCCGATGGCTCCGATTCACTCACTTATTGCTGGGAACAATACGATGTTTTTAAAAACAATGGTACATCTCGCAAGTTTCCTGATTCTACTTCTACAACAGGCCCTGTGTTTCGGTCACTTCCGCCTGTAACTTCTTCCAAAAGAAATTTCCCTGCATTACATTCTATTTTAGATGGCTCGAATAATAATGAGTGGGAAGTATTGCCTAAAGTAAGCAGGATTTTGAATTTCAGGCTAACTGTAAGAGATAATCATGCAGGCCGGGGCAGTACAAATAGTGATGATGTGGCCGTAACTGTTGATGGCAATTCCGGGCCATTTACTATTACAACGCCCAACACAAATGTATCGTGGGTTGAGGGATCTCAGCACACCGTAAAATGGAATGTCGCCAACACCAACGTTGCTCCCGTTAATTGCACACACGTGAATGTTACGCTTTCACTGGATGGTGGTTGTACATTCCCAATAAAACTAAAATCAAACATAATTAATGATGGTGTGGCAAATATTATTTTGCCGATGGGCACTACCACGCAGGCCAGGATAAAAGTAGTTGCGGCAGATAACATATTCTTTGATATTTCAAACACAAACTTTAAAATAACAGCAGCCGGCAAGCCGGAAAATAGTGTTGCTTCTGAACTTCCTGCTGTTGCAAAAATTATAAGCGTGCACCCAAATCCTGCTAATAGTTATACCAATGTAATTTTTAATTCAGCGTTAAAAAATTGTACACTTGTTCTTACAAGTGCAAATGGTAAAGTGCTTTTAAATAAAACATTAAGCTCCATTGCAAAGGGTTCAACAGAAAAAATTTCGTTGCAACAATTTACAAAAGGTGTTTATTTTCTTAAAATATCAACAGGTGAGCAAACACAAACAGAAAAGATTAGTGTAAATTAAATTCAGTTTCATTAAAACTAACTCATTAATCTTTTGTTTTAAGCCCCGCAAATGCGGGGTTTTTTTTAATTTAGTTTGATGAAGCGTATTTGTTTATGGAGCAGTCCGCGCAATATTTCTACCGCGATGATGTATTCATTTGCGCAGCGCGATGACACCATTGTTATTGATGAGCCTTTATATGCACATTATTTAAAACTTACTGATAGTGATCACCCGGGTAAAGAAGAAATTTTAAAAGCACAGTTAAACGATGCAGACAAAGTAGTTAAGGAAATTATTTTGGCTTCTTATGATAAACCCGTTGCTTTTTTTAAACAGATGACACATCACCTTGTAAACATTAATCTCGATTTTTTATCACAAACAGAAAACATCATTTTTATTCGTGATCCCAAAACAAATCATTGCTTCTTATGCGCAGGTTAGAAATAATATTATTATGCAGGATATCGGTATAGAAAAGCAATGGTTTTTATTTAATCACTTCAAACAAAACAACCTTTCGTGCATTGTGCTTGATTCAAATGAAATTTTAAAATCGCCACGAAATGTTTTACAGCAATTGTGTAACGCACTGAAAATTTCATTCACTGAAAAAATGTTGCATTGGCCTGCCGGACCAAAAGCTTATGACGGCGTGTGGGCACAGCATTGGTATGAAAATGTGCATCAGTCAACAGGTTTTGAAAAACAAAAAACAAGTGCACGTGATTTACCTGCTAAATTTGAGCCTTTGTATAAAGAATGCAAAGTATTTTATGAGCAACTGAATCCGCATTCCATAAAAGCAACTGCGTCGCACTAAAAGAATAGAAAAATTTTCTTTTTTTTATTTACATGGTTTTTGCAGTGTGGTTTGGAATAATCATTAACAAATGAACTCAAATTCAAACATAACAAACCTTAATAGAAAATGGTGGAAAGAAGCAGTAGTGTACCAAATTTATCCGCTCAGTTTTAAAGATAGTAATGGAGATGGTATAGGTGATTTAAAAGGTATTACTTCAAAACTTGATTATGTAAAAAGTTTAGGTGTTGATGTAATATGGCTTAATCCAATTTATAGTTCTCCGAATAAGGATAATGGTTATGATATCAGTGATTATAAAAACATCATGCAGGCGTTTGGAACGATGAATGATTTTGATGATTTACTAAACGGTATGCATGAACGTGGACTAAAATTAGTAATGGATTTAGTGGTGAACCACAGCAGTGATCAGCATGAATGGTTTAAGCAATCAAAGAGTTCAAGAGATAATCCATACAGAAATTACTATCATTGGTGGCCTGCAGAAAAAGGCAAGCCTGCGCATCGCTGGAGTTTTTTTGATGTGAGCGCAGATGCCTGGCAACATGATGTAACAACCAATGCTTACTATTTACATTACTTCGGAGATTTTCAACCGGATTTGAATTGGGAAAATCCAAAACTGCGTGAAGAAATTTTTAACATGATGAAGTTTTGGTTTGATAAAGGTGTTGATGGTTTTAGAATGGATGTAATTCCTTTCATTTCAAAAGACATAAGTTTTCCGCCACTGCCTGAAAAATATCATGGAGATTACATCAGCTATTATGCGCACGGTCCGCACCTGCATGAATATATAAAAGAAATGAATGAAAAAGTTTTAAGTAAGTATGATGTGATGACAGTTGCAGAAGGCGTTGGAATTACAACCAATGATGCGAATCTTTTGGTAGATGAAGACAGGAATGAATTAAACATGTTGTATCATTTTGAAGGAATGGGTTTGGGTTTATTACCTAATCAATTTAAAGTGCCTGATCCAAAAGGATTATCATCTTGTTGAATTCAAAAATATTTATACACAGTGGGATGATCTTTTTAAAGATAAAGGTTGGGGAACGGTTTATCTTGGCAATCACGACCAGCCACGCATGGTAACACGCTGGGGAAATGATGCGCCTGAGTTTCGTGAGCTTTCATCTAAAATGCTCACTACTTTTTTAATGACGATGCGTGCTACGCCTTATTATTACAACGGCGATGAATTGGGAATGAATAATATTAAGTTTGATTCAATTGATGATTACCGTGATGTTGAAACACTCAATATGTATCAGCAAATAAAAAATAATGGCGGTGATTTAAAAGCTTTTCTTGAAGCGCAAAAAATTATGGCAAGAGATAATAGCCGCACACCTTTTCAATGGGATGATTCCGCTAATGCGGGTTTTACAACGGGAACACCCTGGTTAAAAGTGAATCCAAATTATAAAACGATAAATGCTGCAGCAGCAAGAAAATGATCCGAACAGTTGTTTAAATTATTTTAGAAGAATGGTGAAACTGAGAAAAGATAATCTTGTTTTAGTGTATGGAAAATATACATTGCTTGATAAAGATAACGAACAGGTTTATGCCTATACAAGTGAATTAGGTAACAAAAAATTATTGGTGCTATTAAATTTCTCTGCACAAGATGCAAAAGTAAATACAGGTATTGATATAAACAACGCAAAAATTTTAATTAGTAATTATACTTCAATTAATACAAGTAATTTGCTTCGCCCTTATGAAGCCGCCGTATATGAATTAGAATAAAAATTGCGAAGTAAATCTCACATTTACTGTCTCATTAAAAAACAGAATAGCCAATCATGCAACAAAAATTTTATCCGCAAAACGAGAACATACAAATTTTTATTAAAGACAAATTATATCATCGCAACGAAGCAAAAATTTCTGTGTTTGACAGCGCTGTACAAGGCGGTGATGCAGTATGGGAAGGTTTGCGTGTTTATAACAATAAAGTTTTTTGTTTAAATGAACATTTGATCGTTTACATGCATCGGCACATACATTAATGTTTGCAGATATTCCAACAAAAGAATTTATAAAGAATGCCATCTTTCAAACATTAAAAGCAAATAATTTTTTTACAGATGCACATATTCGCTTAACACTTAACACGTGGAGAAAAAATTACTTCAGGCATGGACCCTCGTTTAAATCAAAAAGGAAGTTGCTTAATTGTTTTAGCTGAATATAAACCACCGGTGTATGATAATGCAAAAGGTATTAAACTTAATAACATCACACATTCGCCGCAACTCTCCTATGCATCTAGATTCAAAAATTCATCACAATAATTTACTCAATAATATTCTCGCAAAAATAGAAGCCAACTATTGCGGCGCTGATGATGCAATTATGCTGGATAATCTTGGCTTTGTTGCCGAAACAAATGCCTGCAATATTTTTATGGTAAAAGATGGTTTATTGCTTACACCAAATGCTGATGCATGTTTACCAGGCATTACAAGAAAAAATGTAATTAAGCTTGCGCAACAACTAAAAATTCCTGTTCATTTAAAAAATATCTCCATTGCAGAATTCTATAATGCTGATGAAGTTTTTACAACCGGTACTATGGGTGAACTAACACCGGTTTATGAAATTGATGGAAGAGCAATTCAAAACAAATCCAACTCAAACATTCGCGAACAATTATATAAAGCGTATAAGCAGCTTACAGAAACAGAAGGTGAGCCAATAGTATAGAACATTAAGATTTAATACTAAATACAAAGCTATAGCCAAATGATTTAATTTTTTCTTCAATTGCTTTTAAAAAGGCATTTGCATTTTTGATTTGGTTTGTATTTGGCAACAACACTTACTATAATGTTCTTATTTTTTTTATGCGGATAATCGTTTTTCCAATTGTCCAGTTTCAATAAAATCAATGATATGCATTCAATTTGTTTTGCAATATGATAAGATGTTCATCTTTCTTATCCCATTCTAAATGATCGCTTATTGTAAGAACAATATAGCCGATTTTTATCAGTGCTTATAAAATCTATTATATTCAAATTTTCGACAGACATAAAAATCTAAATAATTGATTTTTGGAAATTCCTTTTTCTTTGCATTTAACCGTGAACTATTCAAAAGAAAAAAGCCACCTTGCGGCGGCTTTTAAAGCTTCTTACTAAAATAAATTTATCCTAAATAAGATTTAAGCGAACTGCTGTAACGTGCTTTTTGCAAACGTTTAATTGCTCTTTCTTTAATCTGGCGAATGCGTTCTTTTGTAAGATCATACTTCATCCCGATTTGCTCAATGGTCACACCATTTTCGCCTTCAAGACCAAAATATGCATTTACAATTTCAGCTTCACGTGGACTAAGAGATTTTAACACACGTTTGATTTCTTCACGCAAAGAATCTTTCATCACATCTTCATCGGTATCATCACTTCCTTCAAGCAAATCACCCATCGCCACATCTTCTGCTTCATGCACTGGTGCATCCAGCGAAGTGTGCCTTGTGTTACTTTGAAAAATGTTATTGATTTCCGTTTCACTCATCTCAAGAATTTCACTCAATTCTTCCGTTGAAGGTTCACGTTCATGTTCCTGCTCAAAAGCCATGTAGGCTTTATTTGCTTTGTTATAGGTGCCAATTTTGTTTTGAGGCAAGCGGACTAATCTGCCCTGCTCTGCCAACGCCTGTAAGATTGACTGGCGAATCCACCATACGGCGTACGAAATGAATTTAAAACCCTTTGTTTCATCGAAACGCTGGGCTGCTTTTATCAAACCGAGGTTACCCTCGTTGATTAGGTCGCTAAGGGAAAGGCCCTGGTGCTGGTACTGCTTAGCAACAGATACCACGAAACGTAAATTGGCCTGCACGAGTTTATCCAGTGCTCTCTGGTCACCCATCTTAATCCGCTGTGCAAGTGTGGTTTCCTCTTCGGGAGTTATCATCGGAATCTTAGAGATTTCCTGCAGATATTTTTCAACTGCCTGCGAATCACGATTGGTAATTTGGGTAGCAATTTTTAGCTGCCTCATATTGATCCTTTGTTATTTATATTCTAATACGCAAAAACTGTGCTTGCGATACGTTAAACTTGCTCTAAATTAAATTGCGGGAGGCAAAGTTACAAATCTTACAACGTATTTCCGCCTTATTTGTGCATATTTCTCAGAATTTGTTTACAAGTACAATTAACTACCAGCAGTTAGCTTTTTAGACAGATTGATTATAATTTTTTAAAATCATTTTTAGGCTCTCATCGTTATCACATATTTAGCTTCTGTACGGGCTTTCCGTTGCAAATCCGGCACAGTGCTGCACACCAGGCTTCACCGGGTTTTTCACTGCAATCCCGCAGCCACTGGTCTGTTTCAATAACATCAGCAATAATTCAGATAACAAACTTTGTTTGCATCATACTTACTTTAAACAAACGGAATATTGTGAAGTTTATAAAAAGATAGCTTATCCCAATAACCTCTTTGAAAAATGATTTTATCATCTTTAATTTTAAAAAACCCGCAACCGCGAAATTCTTTTGGATCTTTCCATTCTAAAATTCCCCACTCGCCATCTTCAAAAATATTTTCCGGTACGCATACCATTTTAGCCGCTGCAAATTCGTTTTCAAACATTTTTTTTATAGCTGGTTTGCCATATACCGGTGCGGTTGCTACCTGGTGATTTATTGCATCATTACTATAAAGATTTGAAATAACTTCTGCATCAGCATTATTAAAAGCTTCTATCCATTTTTCTAAAAACTCGCTTAGGTGTCATTAGTAATTTTTTATAATTCGAGATATTAAGCGTTTCGTAGCAAAACATTATTTCGTTTAGATTTGTTTTACTCAAATTTTTTTAGAAATATATACAATGAAAAAAGTTATTTATATATCCTTCCTTTTAGGTTTTAATACAGTTTTTGCGCAGGATACCATTCATTTTGAAAAAGCACTAATGGTTGCAAGTAACAGCCGCTATGGCCGTGAGGCAATTTATACTGATGTGCTTGCCTGGAAGATGTACAATAATGCTCTAACAACGCCAAAAGAAAATGGTGTTTTTGATATAAACGAAAAGGGAGACACGGTTTTATGGAAAGAAGTAGATGCAGACAGTGCCGGAAGATTCCGCACGTTTTCGAGGAGAGATTTTCAACGCTCAACAAATCCATTTTTAAATCCCGGCAGCGTTATTCGTCGGGCAGATTATTTATATTTTACCTATGAAGCAGAAAAACAGCAACCGGCAGTGTTGTATATTGAAGGAAACAGCGGCGCATATTTTAATGGCATACCACACATGGGCGATCCATACAGTTCTGGTTATATGTTTATTCCGGTTGTATTAAAAAAAGGACTGAATGAAATCTACATTCGTGGTGCCAATGTTTTACCTGCAATTATTCTTCCAGATAAATCCACTCTTTTTAAGTGCTGCTGACCTTACCTTACCGGGCATTGTTCTTAATCAGCAGACAGGAATTTTAAAAGGAGCGATAACTGTAATCAATACGTCATCAAAAGCTGCAGAAGATTTTCAGATAAAAACAAATTGCAATGGAAAAGAAAAAACCATCACCATTGCATCTGTGCCTGCAATGGCAACAAGAAAAGTAATATTTGAATTTGATGCAAGCGCTGTTACTGAAAAAGGGAAACCTGGGATTAAGTTATCATTACTCAATCAAAATAAAACAATTGATGAAACAACGATAAACATTGATGCCGTTGATTCTTCAACACAATACAGCAGCACTTTTGTAAGTGGCATCGATGGAAGTTTGCAATATTATGCAGTTACGCCGCAGATAAACGGTGCAAAAGAAAATGCAGCTTTATTTCTTTCTGTTCATGGTGCAGGCGTAGAAGCAATAGGCCAGGCAAGAGCATACAAATCAAAAGACTGGGGAACATTGGTGGCCGCTACTAACCGCAGGCCGCGTGGCTTTAACTGGGAAGATTGGGGAAGATTGGATGCTTTAGAAGTTTTGGAAATTGCAAAGCAAAAATTTAAACCCAACCCGCAACATATCTATTTAACCGGTCATTCCATGGGCGGACATGGCACATGGTTTCTTGGTGCAACTTATCCTGATAAATGGGCTGCTATTGCTCCATGTTCGGGTTATGCTTCATTAAAAGATTATGGTTCTGCCGATGGAAAAATTCCTGACAGCAGTAAACAGCCGGTTGAACAATTATTATTAAGAGCAGGCAATCAAAGTGATGTTCCAAAACTTGCTTATAATTATAAGCCATTAGGCGTTTATATTTTGCATGGCGATTCAGACCGTACGGTGCCGGTAAAATATGCAAGACAAATGCGGGCAATTCTCGGAGAATTTCATGCTGATTTTAATTATTATGAATATCCCGGCGGCGAGCATTGGTTTGGAAATCAAAGTGTGGATTGGCCACATATTTTCGAATATTTTAAATGGCATAGCATTTTGCCGGATTCAGCAATTAATAATATTGATTTCACAACATCAAGCCCGGGTATTTCTGCAACGTATCGCTGGGCAACTATCGTGCAGCAACAGCATCCTTTGGCATACAGCCGCATTATTTTAAATAGAAATAGAAATGCAAAAATCATTTCAGGTAAAACTGAAAATATTTTATTGCTGCAGTTAGCGCTGAATGAATTTGGGAGTAATTCAGATGTTTCAATTCAGTTGGACAGTTTAAACGTTCTTCATTATAAAACAATTTCAAATAACGATAGTATTTATTTGTTGAAAAATAATGATGCATGGAACATAACACAAAAGCCTGATGTAAATCATAAAAATCCGCTCCGTTACGGAACTTTTAAAGAAGCGTTTAATCATAACATGGTTTTTGTTGTTGGCACAAAGGGAAACAAAGAAGAAAATGAGACGAATCTTAATAAGGCTATGTTCGATGCTGAGAGTTGGTATTATCGTGGTAATGGCGCAATTGACATTATTTCCGATAAACAATTTTCTGCGGAAAAATATAAAGGGAGAAATGTGATTATTTATGGTAACGCCAACAATAATTTTGCGTGGAATATTTTATTAAAAGATTGCCCGATACAGGTTTTTGCAAATAAAATAACTGCAGACAGTTTGCATTTTAATGGCGATAATTTAGCTGCATACTTTGTATGGCCGCAGAAAGATTCTAAATTGTTAACAGGTGTGGTTGCTGCAACGGGCGTTAAAGGAATGAAAGCCGCGTATGCAAATCAATATTTTGCCGGTGGTAGTGGCTTTCCTGATTTTATGATTTTTTCTATTGATATGCTGAAGGACGGAAGCAGTGCTGTAAAGCTGGCAGGTTTTTTTAATAATCAATGGAAATTAGATGGCGATTATGTTAGGCAGCCATAAAACTGGCTTGCCCAATTTTTAATAAAGCTTCCGTAAATTACATAAGTACTTATATGATTTATATAAGTACTTACGCATTTAATTTTAACAGTTATCGATCTTCCACCAACAAAATGTGTCGTATATTTGCGGCGCCAATCCTATAATGTACATTAAATCATTGGTAATTGCTGATAAAGCAACAACTAACATTTGCCTGCTATATAATTATTTGATAACTAAAAATGATAATTATGGAACAGGACCTAAACAATTCTAAAGTGCATCTTGACAAGAATGAGATTAATCAACTTTTTAAGGAAGTAAAAGAGACATTGGCAAAAGAAGTAATTAATGAAACCAATAATAAATCTTTTAGTACAGCTGATCTTTGGCGTATACAACGTTCAAAGAAAAGGTACCTGAGAAGGTCAACACTGTAGAGTAAAAGGCGATAAATTTTATCGCCTTTTTTATTATTTATGGTTGAGGTTTTTAGGCTTCAAAATTTTAATCATGCAGCTCGCGTTCTAATATTTCTTTAGGTAAAACCTAAAGGCGAACCTGTTATCTTCGCGGCAATGATTGATTTTAGAAGCGATACCGTTACGAGGCCGACACCAGCCATGCTGGAAGCAATGTTTAATGCAAAAGTTGGTGATGATGTTTTTGGCGAAGATCCTTCTATAAATGAACTGGAAGAAAAAGCTGCTGATTTGTTTGGAATGGAGGCAGCTATTTTTTGCCCGAGCGGCACCATGACGAATCAAATCGCTATTAAATGCCACACACAACCCGGCGACGAAATTATTTGTGATAAGCTTTCGCACATTTATCAATATGAAGGTGGCGGTATTGGATTTAATTCAGGTTGTTCTGTAAGGCTGATTGACGGCAATTACGGAAGGATAACTGCGGAACAGGTCGAGGTGTCCATCAATAATAAAAACGATGTTCATAAACCCATTTCAAAACTCGTTTCCTTAGAAAACACAGCTAATCGTGGTGGCGGAAGCTGCTATGATTTTAAAGACATCAAAGCCATAAAAAAAATCTGCGACACAAATGATTTGTTTTTGCATTTGGATGGCGCAAGATTATTTAATGCCATCGTTGCAAAAAAAGAATCACCAAAAGATTATGGCAAATTTTTCGATAGTATTTCTATCTGTATTAGTAAAGGTCTTGGTGCTCCGGTTGGCAGTGTTCTCATCGGCACAAAAAACTTTATTACAAAAGCAAGGCGTATAAGAAAAGTGTTTGGCGGCGGCATGCGGCAGGCTGGTTATTTGGCAGCAGCATGCATTTATGCATTAGATAATAATGTTGAAAGATTAAACGAAGATCATCATCATGCAAAACAATTAGCAGCCGCTTTACAGCAAAAAGATTTTGTTGGCAAAATATTTCCTGTGGAAACAAACATTGTAATTTTTGAAGTGAAAGGAAAATATACCGCTGCAGAATTGAGCTGATAAATTTAAAAAGCATAATATTCATGTTATACCCATTTCAAAAAGTGAAATAAGAATGGTTACGCATTTAAATGTAACTGCTGAAATGATCGCCAAAACAATTGAAATAATTAATCATTTGTAAATTCGCCCAACTCTAACCTGAATTATTATAAATAAAAACATGCTACCTAAAATTAATCCGACAAATACACAAGCCTGGTTATTGCTAACCAAACATCACGATGAAATGCGCAATACACTGATGAAGCGCTTGTTTAATGAAGATGCTGACCGGTTTAAAAAGTTTTCAATCAGGCTGAATGATTTGCTCTTTGATTATTCAAAAAATATAATCACACCAAAAACATTGCAACTGCTTTTACAGCTTGCAGATGATTGCAGGGTAAAAGAAGCCATTGAAAAAATGTTTAGCGGTGATAAGATTAATGAAACAGAAAACCGCTCTGTATTGCACACCGCTCTTAGAAATTTCAGTGGTGAACCTGTAATGAGTGATGGTAAAGATGTAATGCCGGACGTGCATCGCGTGCAAAAGCAAATGAAAGAATTCTGTGAAAAAATTCATAGCGGTAACTGGAAAGGCTATTCAGGCAAAAAAATAAAATACATTGTAAATATTGGAATTGGCGGAAGTGATTTGGGCCCGGTAATGGTTACAGAAGCGTTGAAACCTTACTGGCTTGAAGGTATGCAGGCGTATTTTGTGAGTAATGTAGACGGAACGCATATTGCTGAAACATTAAAAAAAGTTACGCCTGATGAAACACTGTTTTTAATTGCATCCAAAACATTTACCACGCAGGAAACCATGACGAATGCACACACTGCACGCAAATGGTTTCTGGAATATTGTAATGACGAAGGCTGGATTGGCGCACATTTCGCAGCGCTAAGCACGAACACAGAAGAAGTAAAAAAGTTTGGTATCAACCCGGATAATATGTTTGAGTTTTGGGATTGGGTTGGCGGAAGATATTCTTTATGGAGTGCAATTGGTTTATCAATTGCATTAACAATTGGTTACGATAATTTCGAATTGCTGCTAAAAGGTGCATACGAAGCTGATGTTCATTTTAAATCAACATCATTCGATAAAAATATTCCTGTACTGATGGCCGTGATTGGAATTTGGTACATCAGTTTTTTTAAAGCACAGACAGAAGCTATTCTCCCTTATGATCAATACATGCATCGCTTTCCTGCATATTTTCAGCAGGGGAATATGGAAAGCAACGGCAAATATGTTGACAGAAACGGAAGTGAAACAAATTATGCAACCGGCCCAATTGTTTGGGGTGAATCTGGCACAAATGGCCAGCATGCTTTTTATCAACTGATACACCAGGGCACGTTGTTAATTCCCTGCGATTTTATTGCACCTGCAATTACGCATAATCCAATCGGCGATCATCATGTAAAATTGCTGAGCAACTTTTTTGCGCAAACAGAAGCATTAATGAAAGGAAAAGATGAAGCGGAAGTAAAAGAAGAATTAAAGGCAGAAGGAAAATCTGCACAGGAAATAAAAAAGCTTTTGCCGTTTAAAGTATTTAAAGGAAATAAACCAACTAATTCATTCTTAATAAAAGAAATTACACCTAAAACATTAGGCAGCCTGATTGCTTTATATGAACACAAGATTTTTGTTCAGGGTGTGATATGGAATATTTTCAGCTTTGACCAATGGGGTGTTGAATTAGGAAAACAATTAGCGAAAAATGTTTTACCTGAGTTAGAGAACGATGAGAAAGTTAATTCGCACGATTCATCTACCAATGGATTGATTAATGCGTGGAAAGAGATGAAATAAATCTGGCGTGAAATGTGAGAAGTGAAATGCAAAAACCGTCCGGAAATTTTTGCAGCATGGAATCATCCAAACTTCCCATATACAGTGCACTCGTTGCAAATATTGCAATCGCTATCACCAAATTTATTGCCGCCGCAATTACAGGAAGCTCTGCAATGATTTCTGAAGGCATACATTCCGTAGTTGATACGGCGAACGAATTACTCCTCTTACTCGGCATTTCAAAAAGCAAAAAACCTGCAGATAGAAAAAGACCTTTTGGTTATGGAAGGGAATTATATTTCTGGAGTTTTATTGTTTCTATTTTGATATTTGGCCTGGGTGGCGGCATTGCGTTTTATGAGGGCATTACGCATTTGCAGCATCCGCATACAATTGAACAACCTTTGTGGAGTTATATCGTACTTATTGCATCTTTAATTTTTAATCTTATATCTTTTTTAATTGCATTAAAAGAGTTTAATAAAAACAGGGGCGACAATTCTTTCTGGAAACAAATAAAACAAAGTAAAGACCCTTCTAATATTGTTATCTTATTTGAAGATGCCGGTGATGTGCTCGGTGTGGCGGTGGCATTAGCCGGTGTTTATTTTGGTTATAAATATCAGAATCCTTATTACGATGGGTTTGCTTCTATTATTATCGGGCTGATTTTAACTGCGATTTCTTTTTTGCTTGCAAGAGAAAGCAGGAGTTTATTAATGGGTGAAAGCGTAAACGAACCTACGGTAAAAGCTGTAATAGAAATAGCAGAAAATGATGCGTCAATAGAAAAAGTTTTTTACCCGCTTACCGTTTATTTATCGCCTGATGAAATTGTGTTAGTGCTGGAGACGGTTTTTAAAGATGCGCTTACTACAAAAGAAATAAATGAAGCTGTTGAGAGAATTCAGAACAATATTCAAAATCAGTATCCGCATATAAAAAAGATATTTATTGAACCGCATTTTGCAGATAGTAAAACTTTTTCACTGCAATAGCATTCATTACAACTTCATCCACATTGGTTTCAGCTTCTCAATCTTTTTATACACAGGACAAGTTTGCGAATGTGCGCCGGGTAAATATCCTGTGCTCATTAAAAATTCATTTACAATTTCACCGCCTGTAAAACGAAAATTTTGTTTAAATAACTTAACCCATTCTTCCTTTGATAAAGTGTGATGTTTATCAAGCCAGTTTTTAAATGAGCCATATTCTTTTTGTAGCTGAAGAATTTTTTTTGCATTTTCTATTGCTGCATTAATCTTTAAACGGTTGCGAATAATGCCTGCATCATTCAACAATTTTTCAATTTTCTTTTCCTTATACTTCGCAACTTTTGCAATATCAAAATTGTCATAAGCCTTAAAAAAATTATCCTTTTTATTAAGAATCGTCGTCCAGCTTAAACCGGCTTGATTTATTTCCAATACAAGCCGCGCGAACAAACCATTATCATCTTTAATCGGGAAGCCATATTCTTTATCATGATATTGCTTATGCACATTATCATTATTTAGCGTTGCAACAAAATCGCAATAAGTTTTTATTGGTGCATCCATTAATTAAGTACAAGTTTATTCAGTTCGTTTTTATCAACAGCTTTCTTATTCACGATAACAGAAATTGTATTAATTGCAAAGTATGGAATACTTACATAAATATATCCTTTATATGGACCAACTTCGCCCCATGAATTTTTTACGATGAAATACTCATCTCCTTTTTCATCCTTTGCAAGACCTGTAATTTGCATTAAGTGATCATCTTGTGTTACCTGTTTATCAAACAAATCTTGTCTTATACCTTGCGAATAAGCAGGCTCTGTAAAATTTGGAAATGCTGTTCGAATCTGCTTCATTCACTAACCCACATAGCAATGCCATTGCGCTGGCGAAAACCTATATTGCTTACATCTGCATCCCACGTTAATGTATAACCATTTTCAATACATTTTTTTGCAGTGCTGATGAATTCATCCAGTGGCAAATTATAATAAGCATTACTGTTATAATTATCGGGTACTTCCACTACAAACTCTGTATAAAAAGGATGATGTGTGAAAGAAGTTAAGCCAATAAAATCTGACAGGCTTTCTCTGTTATGTATGCTGTGGCAAAACTTTGTGGAGTATAGTGTTTGCCGTTGTAATCAAATTCAGCGGGCGGCGCGCCTAAATAACTGTTTAAAATATTTACGAATTCATCTTTCCAGTTTAAAGGAATTGAATCAGGATTTGCAGCAAGTACGCTATCTAAATAATTTTTTAAAATATCAGCCATTTTATAATTATGATTCATCATGGTATCTCTGCCAACACCAGGATAAATTTCCTGCGGCATTGCACCATAATTTGCAACTGCATTCAACATATCCTGTCCAAGCCCGCCTTCAGTAAACCGTGTGTTGCCACGGCGACGAATATATTTAATCGCTTTATCAATATATAAATTATAAACAGTAAATGTTTCTGATAAATCCATCGGCGTTTTATTTACGCCAAGCATTTCACTTTCCGTCATTGCGGTTGAAGAAAAACACCAGCATGTACCCGAATGCCCCTGGTTTTTTACCGGCGTTGCCACATTATTTTTTATAACAGTAAATTGTTTGGTTTGATTAAATGCAATTGCTGTATTAATCAGCAAAAAACAAACGAGCAATAATTTTTTTCATGTATAATTAGTTATTTGAAATATGAAAGAAATAAAAAAGCCCCGGACTATGCGGGGTTTCTATAATTATTTATAATTGAATTAAATTTTAAAATGTGAGAAAGCTTTATTGGCTTCTGCCATACGATGTGTATCTTCTTTCTTTTTAAAAGCGGCGCCTTCACCCTTGCTGGCAGCAATAATTTCGTTGGCAAGTTTATCTGCCATTGTTTTACCATTACGTTCGCGGCTGTAACGGATAAGCCATTTCATGCTTAAAGAAATTTTACGGTCAGCACGTACTTCAGTAGGTATCTGGAAAGTAGCACCACCAATTCTGCGGCTGCGTACTTCAACGGCAGGCGTTACATTCTGCAATGCTTTTCTCCATATTTCATAACCGTTTTCGCCGGTAATTTTGCTTACTTTATCAATTGCATCATAAAAAGTATTAATGGAAGTACTTTTCTTTCCCTGCCACATAATATTATTTATAAAACGTGTAACCTGTTTGTCGTTATACCTTGCGTCTGGCGCTAACGGTAATTTTTTTGCCTGAGTTTTTCTCATCGTTATTATGATGATTTATGCGATATTATTTTTTTGCTTTTTCTTTCTTGGTACCGTATTTAGAACGGCTTTTTTTACGGTCTTTTACGCCGGCAGTATCAAGACTGCCACGTACAATATGATAACGAACACCCGGTAAATCTTTTACACGACCGCCGCGAATAAGCACAATAGAGTGTTCCTGCAAATTATGGCCTTCGCCCGGAATATAAGCAATAACTTCAATTTTATTGGTTAAACGCACTTTTGCCACTTTACGCAAAGCTGAATTTGGCTTTTTTGGCGTTGTAGTGTAAACCCTTGTACAAACACCGCGGCGTTGCGGACAGGAATCTAAAGCTCTTGATTTACTTTTTGCCCTGATTATTTCGCGACCTTTTCTAACTAACTGTTGTATTGTAGGCATTCTTTACCTTAATTTTTATTCACCGATTTTTTTCGGGGAGGCAAAGGTAACGGCCTTAGCAGGAAATTCCAAAAAAATGAAATACTTTACCCACTCTAGAGATATGTTAAAAATAAATCAGATAACTAATCTATCTCATTGATGACTTCATTTATAGCTCATACTTTTAACATCCATCCATATATATCCGCTGTTTTTCCTGGCGAATATTGTTTAACTGCTGTTTAACTTTTTTTGCAATAGAAAATTTGTGAGTGTCAAACTTCATTATTGTGTCTTTATATTTCAATTCTTCTATCATAAGAAATTACAGCCGCCGTACCCATACCAAATATTTCATTTACTTCACCTTTGTTATATTGTTTCTATCACTTCATCAATACTTATTTTTCTTTCCTCACATGTTAATATTCATATCTTTTAAAATAGTCAATAACGCTATCTCTGGTTACGCCTTTTAAAATAGTATCTTCTAAAGGTGGCGTAACAAAAATGTCATTTATTATAAATCCAACATTCATCATACCAACTTCCTGCAGCCATTTATGTTCAAAAGCATCCGTCCATAAAACCTGGTCGTAACCTTGTTGCTTTGCTAAAGTTGCAGGCAACATGCTTCCGCCATAATTACCTGCATTTTTTGAAAATCCAACGCCACCCGGTGCAGCACGTGTATATTTTTCTTCCACTGCAATTTTCATTGGCGCGGCATGAAAAGGGCCAACGGGGCACATTATAATTAAAAATTTATAATTATCAGATGGTTTTACGCCAATCATTGTATCAGTGGCAAACATTAACGGGCGTATGTATAAAGAATGGTCTGCTTTTGACGGAATCCAATCTTTATCAATTTCAATTAATTGGCGCAAACCTTCTATAAATAAGTTCTTCCGAAACTTCAGGCATACACATGCGCTGCGCAGAAAGATTAAAACGCCTTAAATTTTCATAAGGGCGAAATATATATGCCTCACCTTTTCATTTCGAAAAGCTTTCATGCCTTCAAAAATTGCCTGCCCATAATGCAGCGCAGATGTTGACGGGTCAAGCTGTAAAGGATGATAAGGTTTTATTTCGATGTTTTTCCATTCGCCATCTTCAAAATTTGCTTCAAGCATATGATCTGTAAAATGTTTGCCGAAACGGAATATCTTCAAGTGGCAAAGTACTCAGCCTGCTTCTTTTTATTTTAGTTACGTTTATATCCAGATACCTCTGTCATATATCTAAATTTGATGCAAAGAAAATAAAAATCTTTTAGAAGATTTTACCGCTAATCATGCAATAGTTTTAAAATTGCATTGTACAATCATTAATTAAATGGAAATAACAGAGCAGTTACCCGATTTTGTTTTGGCTGAATTGTATAATAAATCGCTGGTGTTTGTTAGTGATGGTGCAAAACAAAAAACTGCTCAGGAAGGGTTTAAACAATCACAAAAATTATATCTCGGCAATTATGAAAAAAAAATTATTGTGCTGGTAAATGATGCTGAAAATATTTATTTAAGTGATGAGAACCTCAATTTTTATCAGGCATTTTAAATGCGTGCAAACTAAATCTTGCACATATTGCTATAATAAATTTTGAAAATAATGCTTTAAGTTTTACTGAATTGAAGAGAGCAATTGCAACCCGCATTTTTGTTGTCGTTCGGAATTACTGCATTGCAAATTGAATTGCCTTTTACCATGCCCGATTACCAGGTTCAGCAATATGATAATTGTCACATTGTAATTGCGCCGTCTTTAATCGTTTTAAATAACGAAACAACGAAAGCAATAGCTGAAAAAAAGAAGCTTTGGAAAAGCTTACAAAAAATGTTTAGCCTTGAAAAATAATATACTCATATTCGCCACTAATAACCAGCATAAGGTTGAAGAAATTCGTTCTGTAATTGGTGAATATTTTGAAATTATTACATTAAAAGAAGCAGGAATTGATATTGATATTCCTGAGCCGCATGATACAATTGAAGCAAACGCTTCAGAAAAATCAAGAACAATTTATAATCTCACAAAACAAAATTGTTTTGGTGAAGATACAGGCCTTGAAGTGGCGGGATTAAATGGTGAACCCGGCGTAAAAAGTGCACGCTATGCCGGCGATGAAAAAAATTTTGAAGCAAACATTGATAAGTTGTTAAACAAAATAAACAGAGTTGATAACCGCACAGCACAGTTTAAAACTGTTATTTCATTAATATGGAATGGTGACGAACATCTGTTCGAAGGAAAAATAAAAGGCAAAATTATTTTTGAGCGCCGCGGCCAAAATGGCTTTGGTTATGATTCAGTTTTTATTCCTGAAGGCAGTAATAAAACGTTTGCAGAAATGGAGTTGTCAGAAAAAAACAAATACAGTCATCGCAGAAAAGCAACAGATAAATTGATTGAATTTTTGAAACAACAATAAGCTTATTCATGTAGATTTTTCCTTTGAAAATTTCACTCAAAATAAAATTATATCCTACTTTTATGCTGTTTTAACGATTAAGCAAAACCCTGATTAATAATTTTCTTTACAATTTGATAATAAGCATCTCAAAAGGCGAGCTATTACTTTTGCCGGCATTAATACAAATAAATAAGATGCGGAATAAATACACAAGAAAAACTTGTTCGCTCTTCGCTATGCCCAAACAATAAATTCTACAAAGTTTTGACGAACGCCATTCTATTGAATATCGGAAAATCTTTTTTAATAACCTTTAAAACCTTTGTTTATGACAACTACATTTTACAAATGTTTTGTAAGAATCGTTTTACTAAACTGTGCCGCACTGTTTTTTTGTTTAGCTGCAAGCGCACAAACTTCCGGCAGCGTACAGGGAATTGTACAAGATGAAACGGGGAAACCCGTACAAAGTGCAAGTGTGTTGATTGAGGATGTCAAAGCACATTTTCGCAAAGGCGTATTAACTGATAGTTCGGGGCGTTTTCAGTTTATCAATTTACCAATTGGTGGTTCTTATAAATTTACTTTATCGCATGTGCAGTTTCAAACCCTAACAACTAACGAATATAATTTTAAGCAAAATTCCACACAGTCTCTTTCTTTTAAACTTTCAAATCGCACCGATCAATTAAATGAGGTGGTGGTGATTGCATACAGCACACAAAAGAAAGCTAACTTAACCGGAGCTGTTGCTTCTGTAAGCGGTGAGGTTTTTGAGAACAGGTCTGTGCCAAACATAACGCAGGGCTTGCAGGGTGCTATACCAAACTTAAATCTTATAATGGCTGATGGAAAGCCGCTAACATCGCCTAGCTATAATGTACGGGGAACAACTTCTATAGGTCAGGGTGGCAGCGCCTTGGTTTTAATTGATGGAGTGCAGGGGGACCCGAGTTTGCTTAACCCAAATGATATTGGCAGTGTAACTGTTTTAAAAGATGTTACATCTGCTGCGGTGTATGGTGCACGGGCTGCTTATGGTGTGGTATTAATAACAACAAAAACGCCGAAGAAAAATAAGTTCTCTATAAATTATTCTTCAAATTATTCTATTAAAAAACCAACAGCAGTACCTAATACTGTATCAAATGGATATGAATATGCAGTGATGTTCGATACAGCATGGATTGCATGGAATGATTACTCTTCGAAACCACAAAACGTAAACAAAACACAGGTTTTTTCTGATGAATACTTAGCGGAATATGCAAAAAGAAATGCAGACCCCAGCTTGCCTAAAGTTGATGTTGACCCCGCTACCGGTAATTATGTGTATTATTCAAATACTGATTGGTACAAACTGTTATATAATAACACCATTGGTGCTACGGATCAAAGTCTTTCAGTTTCGGGTGATAACGATAAAACGAGTTTTTATGTTTCAGGAAGATATTACGGACAGGATGGATTATTCAGATATAATTCCGATAACTATGGATTAAAAACATTAACCGCAAAAGGCTCGATGCAGGTTTATCCATGGTTGAATATTTATAACACTACTATGTATGCCGGCAGAAAATATCATAATCCCATAAATGTTGGAGAAGGCGGTGGCATTTGGCGCAATATTGCCGATAATTCGCATCCGTCAACACCCATGTTTAATCCTGATGGCACGCTTACTTCCGCCGGCGCATATTCGGTAGGTGATTTTTGGTATGGAAAAAATGGAATTGATTTTAATGATCAGTTTATTAGAAATACTACCGGTTTTACAGCCAATGTTTTTAAAAATACATTTCGTATAAGAGGCGATTTTACTTTTCAGAACATGCGGTCTAACCAGCAGCAAATTCGTGTGCCTGTTCCTTACAGTTTAGGTCCGGGTGTTATTAATTATTTGGGAAATTCTTATAATGATATATCTGTTGCCAACGCAAGCACCAATTATTTGGCATCGAATATTTATGGTGAGTATGAAAACACTTTTGCACACGCGCATTATTTAAAATTCTTGGTTGGATACAATTATGAACAATCTGTAAATAATGGATCCACCACTTTACGCAATGGATTAATATTTAGCGATGCGGATAATATAAATTTAGCGGTTGGACAAAATACAACTACATCAGGTGTGTATGAAAAATGGGCTATCCTTGGTGGATTTGCCCGTATAAATTATTCATATAAAGACAGGTATTTAATTGAAGGCGATGGCCGTTACGATGGTTCATCAAAATTCCCCTCAGACCAGCGTTTTGGTTTCTTTCCTTCGGTATCTGCCGGCTGGCGTATTTCGAAAGAATCTTTCTGGCATGTACCAACATCGGCTATTTCAGATTTAAAAATTCGTGGCTCGTATGGTTCTTTAGGTAATGGAAATATTGCATCGTATAATTTCCTTGAATTATTTCCTATTACACAATCTTCCCGTGTATTAAATGGCGCATTGCCTGCTTATACAAACTCACCAAATGTTTTGCCGCAGGGCTTAACCTGGGAAACAAGTACAGTTGCTGATCTTGGTCTTGATTTTACAACAATAAATAACAGGTTAAGTTTTACCGGAGATATTTATAGCAGAAAAACAACTAACATGTTTACAGTTGGCAAAACGTTGCCGGATGTTTTTGGTGCTACGGTTCCCAAAGGCAATTATGCCGATTTGATAACAAAGGGTTGGGAAGCTACAATTGAATGGAGAGATGAATTTAAAGTTGGCAGTGAATCGTTTCACTATAACGTGGCTGCCTGGATGAGTGACTATTCTGCAAAAATTACAAAGTACAATAACGAAACGGGCGCACTTACAGATTATTATGCGGGCGAAAAAGTGGGTGAAATTTGGGGTTATACAAATGATGGTTATTGGACGCAGAGTAATGTTGGCGATGCTAAAGCATTCCAGGATTTTATTAAAGTATCAACCAGTAATATTTACTTACCCGGCGATATAAAATTTAAAGATATTAATGGCGACAAGGTAATTAATAATGGTGCAAATACTGTGAGCGATCATGGTGATTTATCTATCATTGGAAATTCTACACCGCGCTATTCTTATGGTTTTAAATTAAGTGCAGATTACCATAATATTTTTTTCAGCGCCTTTTTCCAGGGGGTAGGAAAAATGGATTGGTGGCCAGGTAGTGAAGCTGATGCTTTTTGGGGTCAATACAACCGGCCTTATGATTTTTTAATGCAATCGCAGGTTGGCAAAATATGGTCTGAATCTAATCCAGACGCATACTGGCCGCGGTACCGCGGTTATGTTGCTCAAAACACAAACAGGGAATTATATGTTGCACAAACAAAGTACCTGCAAAACGTTAGTTATTTACGTTTGAAAAGCATACAAATCGGGTACAACCTGCCTAAAGACCTTATCTCAAAAATTTATATGAGCAGTGCACGTGTATATGTTTCAGGTGAAAACTTATGGACGATATCTCCGCTATATAAAATAACAAAAGATTTCGATGTAGAAAACATTGGAAGGTCTGATAACATTGCCAGCGGATCTAATTCCGGCAACACAAATAACTATCCTATTCTTAAAAACGTAACCATTGGTTTATCTGTATCTTTTTAAAGCAAATATTATGAATAATAAAACACTTATAAATAGCTTAAGCGTAATTGTTATTATAATAACAGCGCTCACATCTTGTACAAAAAATTTAAATCAGTCACCACAAAGTACGGCAGATAAAAATGCTGTGTTTGGAAGCGAAGATGGTCTTAAGTTATACACCAACTCCTTCTATAATATTTTGCCTGATATTACCACACCATTTAGAACAGATTGCAATTTATCTGACTATGGTGCAGTTAGCAGTGTTCCAACATATATTCAGCCGGGCGCGTTTAGTTCATTGCTTAGTTCTGGCTGGTCGTGGGGCAGTTTGCGGAACATAAATTATTTTATTCAAAACTGTAATAATCCTAATGTTCCGGAAGCTGTAAGAAATAATTATATAGGTCTTGCAAAATTCTTCCGTGCTTATTTTTATTTTGGAATGGTGCAAAAATTCGGAGATGTACCCTGGATAAATAAACCTTTAGACATTACAGATACAGCTATTTTATACGGCGGCAGAAATTCACGCACTTTGATTATGGATTCTATTTTATCAGATTTAAATTATGCTATTGCAAATATTACGGTTACTAAAGATGATTCCAGAAGTACTATAACAAAATGGATTGCCTACGGGTTAAAATCAAGAGTTTGTTTGTATGAAGGAACCTTTAGAAAATATCAAACTTCTTATAACCTTGGCGCTACGGCAAATACTTTTTTACAACAAGCTGCGGATGCATCAAAATCAATTATGGATAGTGCCGGTTTCTCTTTAAACACCGGTGGAAATACAGCTTACCGCAGCCTTTTTATAAGTGCTGCTCCCATCGCCAATGAGATTATGTTAGCAGATGTAACAAGCACGGCATTGGGAAAATATACTGATGCTAATTGGTATTTTACAAGCGCTACTTATGGTCCGCGGTTTAGCTTTATACGCACTTTTATAAATACATATTTGAATATTGATGGCACACCTTTTACAAGCAAGCCTGGTTATGATACTATGCAATTTTCAAACGAAGTAAAGAACAGAGATTGGCGTTTACAGCAAACAATAAGAACGGGCAATTATAAACGTATAAGTAACGGAATACAAGTGCCTGCGCCACCCGTTTTTTCTTACACTTATACAGGTTATCAGCCAATAAAATGGTGTTTGGATGATATGGTAAATGATAATGGTGCAACAAATACTAATTCAATTTGCCTTATGCGTTATGCAGAGATATTGCTTAATTATGCTGAAGCCAAAGCAGAATTGGGCACGCTTACAGATGATGATTGGACAAACACAATAGGTGCTTTGCGTGCAAGAGCAGGTATTACAGGCGGGCTTACTGCAAAACCAACAATGGCAGACCCATATCTGCAGGCGCATTATTTTCCTGATATTACAGACCCGGCAATTCTTGAAATAAGAAGGGATAGAGGTATTGAACTTACATTGGAAGGATTTAGATTAAATGATCTTTTCAGATGGAAACATGGCGAATTATTATTAAATAAATGGAACGGATTTTATGTTCCGGCTGCAAATACGTTAATGGATTTAAATGAAGACGGCACACCTGATGTTGATTTTTATACAACAGAGCCACCAGATAAGTTGCCTGGTGTAACTTATGTAGATGTTAGCAAACAACCACTGGTACTTGAGCATGGCACATACGGTGAACTGCATTGGGAAGATAATATTCCAAGAGTATGGGAAGATTACATGTATCTTAATCCTATTCCTTATGCATCACTTCAATTAAATCCAAACTTACAGCAGAACCCAGGCTGGCAATAAAGTTTTTATAATAAAATGGGTCATAAAATTTTTGAAGTAATTATATTAAACACTTATAAAATTTTATGGCTCATTCGATGTGACCATCGAAAAATATAAAATATACGCATGAAAAAATTACTCACGCTTGTTGCTGTAATACCATTTTCTATTGCGGCTTATACACAGCAAATACAACACGTAATTATTGTAACCATTGATGGCTTCAGACCGGATTTTTATCTTGATTCATCATGGCATACGCCGCATTTAAAACAATTAATGCATAATGGTGTATATGCTTACGGCGTAAACAGTGTATTGCCTTCAATAACTTATCCATCGCATACCACTATTGTTACCGGCGTACAACCAGCAAAGCATGGCGTGTATTATAATAATTTTTTCAATCCGTCCGGCAAGTCGCAACCATATTGGTACGATTCATCTATACATGTTCCAACTTTGTGGAGCGTGTTGCATCAGCAAGGCAAAAAAGTGGCTGCCTTGTTATGGCCTGTTTCTGCAGGCGCACCGGTTGATTATAATATACCGGATATAGGCAGTTTGGGAGACAGTGTTAGAAATGCTTACAGCAAGCCTGCCGGTTTTGTTGATGCGCTTAAGCAAAATGTATTTAATAACGCAGATAAAATTGAATATGGGAAAGACTATAACGTTGCACGCATTGCTGCTTATGTTATTGAAAAAGCGCAACCTGCTTTAATTACAGTTCATTTTTTTTCAGTGGATCATGCTGAGCATACCGTAGGCAGAACAGGAGAAATGGTTGAGCATGCTATTGCTGATGCTGATAGCGGTGTAGGAATTATTTATGATGCTATTATTAAACAAGGCATTGCCAATAGTACGGTTTTGATAGTAACCGGCGATCACGGATTTAAAAATGTAACAACAACAGTAAGTCCGAATGTTTGGCTGGCGCAGGCTGGTTTAATTCAGGATGCAAAAAGCAATAACTGGAAAGCTATTTTTAATACCGCTGGTGGCTCAACTTTCCTGTATCTGAAAGATAAAAATGACGTTGAAACTTTAAACAAAGTATTGGATATTTTAAAATCGCAACCAGATTCAATAAAAAAATATTTTACGATTATTGACAAAAAGAAAATAGATGCAATTGGTGGCAATCCTGAAGTTGCATTATGTTTATCAGGAGAGAATGGTGCAGCATTTAATAACGGATTAACCGGAGAAGCAATTAAGCCAGGTAAAGGAGGCACTCATGGTTTCTTTCCTGATTCAAGAGAAATACAAACCGGTTTTATAGCTGTTGGTCCGGCCATACAAGATGGCGGCAAAATGATACATGAAATGAATCTTAGAGATATTGCCCCACTGGTAGCCAAATTATTAAATGTTCCGTTTCCAACAGCAACGGGTAAAATACCATCAGGCATATTAAAATAATTTGAGTTCGGTTTAAGATGCTAAGCAGTATACTTTATTTTACTTATAAATATGCATCAGGAAAGATAAAACTTAGAATGTTAGACGTCTTGCCCAACTTGATTGGGCATCTGCTGATTAATGTTTGAGTTGTTTGAATTAATTTATGCTTTACGTATTGCAAGAGCAGATTCCCGCCTTCGCGGGAATGACGGGTGAGAGGTCTATTTGTTCAAACAGCACTTATGTTTTAAGTTTATAATTCTTTTTATCCCCGAACTCACGTTTAATTTAATAATTTGATTTGTTATTGATGTTTATGCAACGCATTAAAATAAACCTGCCGGAAAATTTTAATTTTTCAACCAATATAAAAATACGCATTACCGATTTGAATTATGGCGGACATGTAGGTAACGATAGTTTTCTTTCACTTATTCACGAAGCACGCCAGCAATTTTTAAATCATTATGGTTATTCTGAATTAAAGTTCGAAAACGTTTCTTTAATTATGGCTGATGCTTCAATTGAGTTTAAAAAAGAATTGAATTATGGTGATGAAATAAAAATATCTGTAACGGCATCAGGCTTTGATAAATATGGCTTTGATATTTTTTATAAGATTGAAATAATAACTGAAGAAAATTTAATTCTTGCAGGCAAAGCAAAAACAGGCATGTTTTGTTACGATTATCAAAATAAAAAAATAATGGCTGTGCCGGAAAAAGCAAAAAATCAATTAGGTTGCTAAAAGCTCCCATTTATCGGGAGATTGTGGTGAAGACGATACTAAAATTATAAACGGTTGTTTTATTTATTGCCGATATTTTATTTTCACTACTTCAAACCGCATAAGAAAATTATTCATCGCACATCATTCGAAAAAATAAAAACACGCACATGAAAACGGTTAAATGGTTTATCCTGTTTATTTCTTTTTGTTTTTTAATTAAAGTAAACGCGCAGCCACCGCATGGTTTGCATTGGTCTGAAGATGGTAATAGTTATTACGATAATAATGAAGAAGGTATTGTAAAATATCAAATGCCATCATTTGCAAAAACAGTTGTTGCAACAACACAACAATTAACACCAAAAGACTTCTTCACATGCATTAAAAGTGCGCAACTTTTTTTTCTCTGGTGATGGCAAAAAAATTCTCATCTATACAAACAGCAAAAAAGTTTGGCGCTACGATACACGCGGCGATTACTGGGTATTGAATATTGCGGACAGCAGTTTAAAACAAATCGGCAAATCGCTGCCTCCGTCATCATTGATGTATGCAAAATTTTCTCCTGATGGCAACAGTGTTGCTTATGTAAGCAAACATAATTTATATGTGGAAGACTTAACATCAAACAATATAAAACAACTTACAACAGATGGAACAGACCGCATGATTAACGGAACATTTGATTGGGTATATGAAGAAGAGTTCGATTGCCGTGATGGTTTTCGCTGGAGCCCTGATGGAAAAACCATTGCATATTGGAAAGTTGACGCCACAAAAATTCCAAACTTTTTAATGATTAATAATACCGATTCTATCTATTCATTTATAAAGCCGGTTGAATACCCAGTTGCCGGCACAGATCCCTCACCCTGTTATGTATATGTTGTAAATCTTGCAACAGGCAATTCAACAAAAATGAATGTGCCGGGCGATCCGCAGCAGCATTATATTCCACGCATGGAATGGGCTGCCAACTCATCACAACTAATTATTGAACAATTTAACCGGAAACAAAATGAAATTAAAATCATGTACTGCGATGCTGCAACCGGTGCAACCAATGAAATTTATACAGAAAGCGATAAAGCATGGATTGATAATAAAAATGCATGGAGTGATGAACGATTTAGCAATCATTGGGAATGGGTAAAAAATGGAAAAGCATTTTTATGGGTGAGTGAAAAAGATGGCTGGCGACATATTTATTTAATAAGTAAAGATGGAAAAAATCAAACATTGCTAACAAACGGCGATTATGATATTATTACATTAAAAGGTTATGATGATAAAAGCGGTTATGTTTATTTTATGGCTTCGCCTGAAAATGCAACACAGAATTATTTGTACCGCGTAAAAATGGATGGCAAAAGCAAAGCAGAACGTTTATCGCCTGCAGATGAAAGCGGCACGCACGATTATGATCTCTCAACAAATGGCCTGTATGCTTCGCATGGATTTTCAAATGTTAATACATCGCCTGTTGAAGACTGGGTGAGTCTTCCAAAACATACAGTAATTAAAAAAGAAGAGCAGCGAAAATTCAAGATTTCAAATGCCGCATGTTGACATGTTTAAAATTACAACAGAAGATAGTATTACAATGGATGGATGGATGGTGAAGCCAACGAATTTTGATTCAACAAAAAAATATCCTGTTGTATTTTATGTTTATACCGAACCGGCTGCGCAAACTGTAACAGATGAATATGGCAACGGGTATAATTTTTTATATGATGGCGATTTTGCAGGCGACGGATATATTTATATAAGTATTGATGGCCGTGGTACACCGGCGCCAAAAGGTGCAGCATGGCGTAAATCAATTTACAGAAATATTGGTCGCATAAATATTCACGACCAGGGAATGGCGGCTAAAAAATTTTGCAATGGCCGTTTATTGATACAAGCCGTGTGGCTGTTTGGGGATGGAGCGGCGGTGGCTCTGCAACATTAAATTGCATTTTCAATATCCTGAAATTTATAAAACAGGAATTTCAATTGCTGCGGTTGATAACGAGTTAACGTATGATGATATTTACCAGGAACGTTATATGGGTTTGCCGCAGGAAAATAAAGAAGATTTTATTGCAGGTTCACCTATTACTTATGCAAAAAATCTACAGGGACATTTATTAATTATTCATGGAACCGGCGATGATAATGTGCATTATGCAAATGCAGAAATGATGATTAATGAACTGATAAAATACAATAAGATTTTTCAATTTATGCCTTATCCAAACAGAACACATGCTATTAGTGAAGGTGAAGGAACACAAACAACATTTAAGAAATTTATACACTACTTTTTTAAGACAATATTGTCCGCCGGGAGCAAAATAATTTAAATAACGATGTTTATAAACGATATAGTTTTTTCTAATGTTTGTACATGCAGCTTGAAAACTTTCAAGCTCATTTTGTTTTTGTTTGATGAAGCTGTTGTCTTCAAAATCTCCAACAACATTATTCATCTCTTTTTCGGAATTATAAACCATTTGCCTGAATGGATTTGTATAATCTTTCTTTCTTGATTGCACAATTTTTTCTGTTATGTTGGATGAAATTTGCAACGCTTTATCAAGCCATGCATTAATTTTTTCTGCTGATAATTTTCCAGGCTGAATATTTTCTATTTCAAACAAACTGCTTAACGCATGTGCTGTTTTTTGTTGCTGATATTTTTCACCCTGCGCTGCATAATAATCATGTAATTCATCCCAGCATGTAATTTCGCCTGTTTTTATTTTATCCTTCATTATTTCAACTTCATTCGCAGGCATTAACTGGCCGCCAATGCTTAACCACTCTTTTCTTTTCGAAAACGATATTTCAGTATTTAATTCATCAATGTTTTTCTTCTCATTTAGTAATAATATTAAATGTTTCAACCCATAATACAATATCATTTCTGCATAAGCATCATAAGCCTGCTGCACTTTTGTTATGATGGTTTTTCGTTTTGCATTTTCAAATTTTTCACCAGTAATTTCAAGTTCATTTATGCTTTCATCTTTTTGCTGCAATAATTCTTTTCCTTTTTTTATACAATCATCTTCATCACATGATTGCTGTTGTTTTTTAAACCATGCTTTACCTGTAAATTTTTCAAGCAATTTAATCGCATCAAACATTTCATTCACACTGTCGGGCGCTAAATAATCATATTCCAACAATTGAAATTTTTCATGACGCTTATCCCGGTCTTCATATTTCCATACATTGCGTTCCAAGGCATACATATTATACATAAACCAATAAGCCGGCATAACGGTTAAAGTATCATTTGCATTATTTAAACTCACTAAAGAAAACGGGAGCGGAATATTCATTTCAAATAAATAATCGCCTTTTGCAATCATGGTAAAACTTGCAAATTTTGAATTGTGTTTCAAGCTTACGCATAAGCCCGGCCAAAATCCGCGACCGGCAATTATTTCTCCGTCGGCTGCTCGTGAATTGTGATTTGAACCAATGGTTGCACCGGCAGGAATATTGCTTTGTCCCATTACCAGTGCGGCACATAAAAATGAATTATTGTGATGTTGCTCATGTGCCGGAAATATCAATGAATTCAATACTTCGCAGCATGAAATGGTTGCATTATTACCAAGATAAGAATTGATTAATCTTGCGCCATATTTTAATTGTGAATGCGAAGCCATTACAAAGCGTACAGCCTTCACGCCATAAAAAACACGGCAGCCTGCACTGATAATTCCATTTACAATTTCGCAGCCTTCACCAATTTGAGTAGCTGCTTCGGGCGACGAATGAATGGTAAGATTTTTAAGTTTGTTCGCACCTTTTATATAAGCATCACTTCCAATCCACACGTCTTTAATAATAGCTGAATTTTTTATTACGGTCCTGTCGCCAACTTTACCATAAAAACCGCGTTCATTTTTAAATTCTTTTTCAGTGAATTCTTTAAAGCGTTGCAGCAAAATTTCATCATCCCTGTACTTGCTCCATAAATACGCATCGCCGGGCAACATGCCACTAAAAGGAATTACTTTTCTGCCGCCATTTTCATTACATATTTCCATCCAGATACGAATATCTTCCGGCTCACCTTCTTTTAAAATTCCAATGCCAAATTTTGAATGGTCTGTTGTAACGAGCTCGTTCACATTTACAAGAATTACTTCATTACCTAAAATATAATGCGACAAATAATCCACATTATCAATAACAACATTATCGCCAATATCAGTGCTTATAATAGTTGAGTTATACAGGCCAACCGAATACTTCATATCACTGAACTCAAGAAAATAAGGCTCAAGTTTTCCAATGCGCACAAGCCCGAAAAATTTGCAGTTCTTTACCAGCTCAGGATTAAATGCATCGCTCACTAAAATTTTATTCCAGTCATCGCTGGTATTACGGTTTTTTACAAGCGCTTCAATTTCATAAGCCGTAAGATTTCTGTAATTAATGCCGCTGCGGTTTTGCAAATTGCGTAAGTAATATTCATCTTTTCCGGCGGGTAAAAATTCAGGTTTTATAAAATTGTAACCTAATTTTTCTACAGGTGTTTTAATAATATTATTGTATGCCATTTCAAATTAATTGAAACGAAAATACATTTATTAAGATTGATGTTTTATGTAGGGAAAATTACGATTTGTTCATCAGCCATTCTTTAAAATCACTGAATGACGCATTCATTCGTATGCTTTGCTTTTTCTGATAAAATAAATATTGGATGCTTTGTGGAATTTCAATTGTTTTATTTGTAACAGACTCTACCGTTTCGGGAAATTTTACAGGATGTGCAGTTTCTAAAAATATTCCATTGTCGTTTTGGTGGTTTACTAAATATTTATTCAACGCATTGTAGGCAACTGCTCCATGCGGATCTAAAACGTAATTATAATTTTGATAAACTTCTTTAATGGTTTGCTGTGTTGTTACATCATCAATACTATAACTGCTTAAAATATTTTTCAAATCATTTAACTGTTGATCAAATAATTCAAGCACACGAATAAAGTTGCTTGGGTTGCCAACATCCATTGCATTTGAAATAGTTGCTATTGTTTTTTTAGGCTGATATTCTCCGCTCTGCAAAAAATGCGGAACTACATCATTTGCGTTGCATGCCGCAATAAAATGTTGTACAGGCAAGCCGGAAACATGTGCTAAAATACCAGCACAAATATTTCCGAAATTTCCGCTTGGAACACTTATAACCGGCGGCTCATTATGTTGCCATTGCCGGTATGCATAAAAATAATATAACTGTTGCGGCAACCATCTTGCTACATTAATTGAATTGGCAGAAGTAAGCCATAATTTTTTGTTTAAATCGTTATCTCCAAATGCGTGTTTTACAATTGCCTGGCAGTCATCAAAATTGCCGGCTATTTCAATTGCAGAAATATTTTTACCTAAAGTGGTTAATTGTAACTCCTGAACGTTGCTCACTTTTTTAGACGGATATAATATAATTACATCAATACCTTCAACACCTACAAAACCATTGGCAACAGCGCCGCCCGTATCGCCGGAAGTAGCAACCAAAACAGTAGTATGTTTTTTATGGTTGCGGTTAAAATAACCAAGGCAGCGGCTCATAAACCTTGCACCCACATCTTTAAAAGCAAGTGTTGGCCCGTGAAATAATTCAAGCGAAAAAATATTGTCAGTTACATTGATTAAAGGGAAATTAAAATTGATTGTTTCGTTGATAATGCTTTGTAAAACCTTATCCGGAATACTTTCGCTAACAAAAGGCTTCATCACTTCAAAGCCAATTTCTTCTTTTGAAAGTGATTTAATGTTAGCAATAAAATCTTTTGAAAGTGTTGGTATCGATGAGGGGAAGTATAACCCTTTATCCGGCGCTTGACCTTTAACGGCTGCTTCTTCAAAACTTACGGCCGGCGAAATTTTATTGAGGCTATAGTAATACACGAATTATGAATTATAAATTACGAATTATGGCACGGCTCTCTGTTTACTATTCACGCACCACTTTAACGCCTTCCTTATTAATTGTTGTTACATGCGTGTGATATGCCATGCCTATTTTATCATACACACATTTCATTGCAGTTTCAACTTGCTTTGCAGTTTGTGCGTCTTTACTCAACATAAAAATTGAAGGACCAGAACCGGAAATACCGCCGCCTAATGCGCCTGCTTCTTTACTTGTTTTTTTTATGTCATCGAAACCCGGAATTAAAATGCTGCGAACCGGTTCAATAATCACATCTTCCAGTGAACGACCAATTAAATCGTAATCATGTTTGATAAAACCCGCAACAAGCCCGGCAATATTTCCCCATTGTTTGATAGCATCTTTTAATTGCACCTGTTGCTTTAAAATTTGTCTTGCATCAGAAGTGCGTACTTCTATCTGCGGATGCACAACTGTTACATGTAATTCCGGTGCATCAATACTTATAATATCTAACGGGAAAACTGAACGTATTAATGTAACGCCGCCATAAATACAGGGCGCAATGTTATCAGCATGTTTTACACCACAGGCAACCTTTTCTCCATTCATTGCAAAGCGCACCAAATCTTGTTTTGTAAAACGATTATTGAATAAATAATTTGCCGCAACAACAACGCCTGCAGCACTTGCAGCACTTGAGCCAATACCGCTGCCGGGCATTATGTTTTTTTTGCTGGTTAATGTAAACCCTTTTACATCGTTTGTTTCCTCTAATAACGCTAATAAAGCAGCGCCGCTTACATTTTTTTCTGCGTCAGTTGGCAAATCATAATCATCATTATGGATGATATAGATGCCGGGTTTATCCGAAATTTCAAGTTGCAGTTCGTCGCATGGTTCATTTAAACACAAGCCCAAAATATCAAAACCGCAAACAATGTTGGCAACCGTTGCAGGACTTTGTATGATAACTTTCGCCATCATACCCGCGCCACTCTTATAATGTCTGCAAATACACCAGATGCGGTTACATCGGCGCCGGCACCCGCACCCTTTACAACCAACGGTTGTTCCGGATAACGCTGTGTATAAAATAAAACAATGTTATCCTTTCCATATAAATGATAAAAATCAGAATCAGCAGGAATGTGTTTTAACCCAACACTTGCTTTACCGTTTTCGTATTCCGCAACAAACTTCAGCTTACAATTTTCCTTTGCAGCTTCTTCAAATAACTTTTTAAAATGTGCTTCATGTTTTTGCATCTCTTTATAAAAATCTTTTACGCTTCCTTCAAAACACGATGCAGGCAAAAAGCCATTGTTGGTTATGTCTTCCATTTCAATTTTTTCACCGGCTTCACGCGCAAGAATTAAAATTTTCCGCATCACATCCGTTCCGCCTAAATCAAGGCGCGGATCTGGTTCTGTATAACCTTCATCCTGTGCCTGTTTCACTACTTCAGAAAAAGGCCTTATTGCATTATAATTATTAAATACAAAATTGAGCGTGCCTGATAATACCGCCTGTATTTTAGTAACTGTATCGCCGCTTCTGCGCAAATCATTCAATGTGCCAATAACCGGCAAACCTGCACCCACGTTGGTTTCCAGTAAAAACAAAGCACTGTATTCTTTAGCCAGCGATTTTAAATGACAATAATTTTTGTATGAAGATGAAGCGGCAATTTTATTACATGCAACAACAGAAACTGCTTTTGCCAGCAGCCGGTCATACACTTCAGCTACATTTTCATTTGCTGTTACATCGACAAAAACAGAATTGCGCAGATTTTTTTGAATGATGGTTTCAAGAAATTTATTTAAATGCATGTTAGTGCTTTGCTGTAATTGTTCCCGCCATGTATTTAAATTAATATCCATTCCATCATTTGAAAAAAACATTTTTTTGCTGTTAGCGATGCCATTAATTCTTACCTGCAGATTTAAATGTTCCTCTAAAAATTTTTGTTGCTGATGAATCTGGTTCAGCAGTTTGCTTCCAACGTTGCCCACACCTACAATAAAAATATTCAGTTGTTTGTAAGACGATTCAAAGAACGCTTCATGCAAAACGTTTACAGCTTTCTTTATATCGGCATGTGCAATAACTGCAGAAATATTTCTTTCGGAAGAGCCCTGCGCAATGGCACGGACGTTAATACCGTTTCTTCCAAGCGCGTCAAACATTTTTCCGCTGATACCCGGATGGCTTTTCATTTTATCGCCCACCAGCGCAATAACGGACTGCTCAGTTTCAACTTTTAATGGCTCTAATTTTTTTTGCGCAATCTCTGTTTCAAAAGCTTTATCTACAACCAGTTTTGCTTTTAAAGCATCGTTTGTATTTATCGCAACACAAATAGAATGTTCAGAGGAACTTTGCGTAATAACGATCACATTAATTTTTTCATTGGCCAACGCTTCAAACAAACGTTTTGAAAACCCGGGAATGCCAATCATGCCGCTGCCCTCAAGGCTTAACAAAGCAATCGCATTAATACTTGAAATGCCGGTAATAATATCGCCTTCATGTTTAGAAATATTTTCTATAACAGTTCCTGCTTCATTTGACGCAAACGTGTTTTTAATCCATGTTGGAATATTTTTTTGCATTACCGGTGCAATGGTTGGCGGATAGATGACTTTAGCGCCAAAATGTGAAAGTTCCATCGCTTCCTGGTAAGAAATACGTTCAATGGTTTTTGCGTTCGGTATCCAACGTGGGTCTGCGGTCATCATGCCGGTTACGTCTGTCCATATTTCTAATGATGATGCATTAAGTGCGGCGGCAAAAATTGCTGCTGTATAATCACTGCCACCGCGGCCTATAGTTGTTGTGTTATTATTTTCATCGCTGGCAATAAAGCCCGGAACAAGAAATATTTTTTTGCCGGATGTTGTTACTGCTTCTTCAATTAGTTTATTTGTTTTGGTAAAATCAACCGCGGCAAATCCGTAATTGCTGTTGCTTTTTATAAGTTGACGCGTATCAAGCCAGTCATGATTAATATTTTTTGATTGAAGAAAGGCGGCAATAATTCTTGAGGAAAGCAATTCGCCAAAACTAATAATCCTGTCTTTTGTGCGCAACGATAATTCCTGCAAATAAAAAACACTGTTGCAGATTTCTTCCAGTTCATTAAACTGTTGCTTTATCATGCTTAAGCAACTGCTTTGGTGTGTTACCGGCAACAATGCCCGTGCTGTATCTAAATGCTTTGTTTCTAATTCTTTCAAAACATCTTTGTACGATTCATTGGCATTTTCTGCAAGCGTTCCAACATTAATTAATGCATCAGTTACACCACCCAATGCACTAACTATTATAACCTGCGCTTCGTTATTGCTGATAATAATATTTACAACTTTCTGAATATTTTCAGCATTTGCAACTGAAGTGCCGCCAAACTTTAAAACTTTCATCTGAGTGTTTATATATCGCCTGAAAAGTTTTAAAGAACGAATTTTTTTATGAATGAATGAAATTTTGTTTACTCATGAATGTTAGTTTGTATCTGCTTGTTCCATTAACAGGATCAGGGAAAAATTTAATCAATTCGTTTATAAAAGGTTTTTTTGAAAAAAGTTTTCTACAAAATGTACAATTTTAAAACTTAGCCCGGTTTTTGGTAATGGAAGGCATTCTTTTTAACAACATCCATCCCCAAATGAGAAGTAAACTTTTTATCTCAGCGGCAATTCTTGCTGTTATAATAACCTCCTGCAAGAAAGAAGAATTGGCACCGGTTGCTATCGCCGCTTCAAGTGTTAGCGAATTATATACTGAAACAGGGTATATGGTACAAAAGTCTATAACGCACAAGGTAGATGCAAATATTGGCGGCTACCTTGAAGCACTGCCCGCACATTACGGTGATCATCCAAAAAAGAAATACCCTCTAATAATTTTTTTACACGGGCAGGGAGAAATGGGCGATGGTTCGCAAACCAATCTTAAGAAAGTAGCAGATAATGCTATCCCTAAATTAATTGCCAATAAAGCTTTTCCAAAAAATTTTATAGTTAATGGCGGATCTTATCAATTCGTTGTTCTTTCACCGCAGTTTAAAGGATGGCCACAACCTTCGGATATTAATGATATGATCACCTACGCAATTAAAAATTACAAAGTAGATTCTACGCGGCTTTATATCTGCGGATTAAGCATGGGTGGCGGAGGCAATTGGGACTATTCATGGAATTACGGCAAACGTGTAACTGCTGTAGTTCCTATTTCAGGCGCATCGTGGCCCACTACAGAAAAAGGACAGGATATCGCTAAAGATGATTTGGCGGTGTGGGCATTTCATAATAATAATGATCCCACGGTTCCATCATGGTACAGCGTTGATTATGTACAATACATTAATCAATCTAAGCCGAAGATAAAAGCTAAATTAACGCTATTCCAGGCCAGCGGGCATGATGCATGGACGAAAGCCACTGACCCAACTTACAGAGAAAACAATAAGAATATTTACGAGTGGATGCTTTCATATAAGAAGAAATAACGTACCCCGGAAGGCAGGTTGAGGTTTTAAACAAGCCTGCCTTCTTTTTAGTTCTCCTGCCGCGTTAATACATCTCTTTTTAAGCTTTCCCAAAGCGTATCGAAACTTTTGTTATCGCTTTCTTTCCATAGTTGCAAACGATCACGCATTTTTTGTTTGCGTTCATTCCGTGCTGCGTCAAAAAATTCTTTTATAAATTCCTTATCCTGCTCATAAGCCAAGCGGTTATACATTTCCTTCAAGCTGCCTTCGTGCTGAATATTTGTTTTCGCAATTTGTTTTTCCATTATTTCTTTCAACCGCACCTTTTCGTCGTACGTTCCATCGGGTAATAAAGATTTTGCAATTACAGGCATCAGTTCAATCAATACCAAAATAATTATCAGAAGATAATAGCGAAACTGCGCTGCTGAATTGTTTTTAATAAGATTGTGCAGCGCTTCTATGCGTGTAAGAAACCCATCATTCATTAATATATTAAACGATTGCATTTCTTTTTGTTTGGATTGATTGATGCTGTTTAATGCGCTGTCTGCACTGTTTATTTCCGGCTGAAGTGCAACGCTTAACTGGTTATAGCCGGCATCAAGTTTTGTATATTCATTTTCTTTTGCTTTTGCAATATCTTTTAAACCAATTCTGCCGCTGCCGCCCGTGCCATCTGTTTCTGCAATAAACGCATTGCGGCTTGCAGCCACTTCGTTGTATTTTGAACTAAGCTGTTGCTGTAATTGCTGTTTGTGTAATTGCAGTTGTGCAACTTGCGGTGCATATAAACTGTCAAGCTCATGCTGCTTAGCCATTTTACGGTGCTCATTGTCTAAAGAAATTTGCACATGAATTTCTTTATCGAACAAGTACAATAACGCAGGCTGCGCCATAAAAGTTCCAATGGTAAGTGCGAGTATTAAGCGAAAAAGCAGAGGTGCTGCTTTTCTTTTATTGGCTGCTGTAATTCCTTTAATTAAGGCGCGGTCAATACTAAGAATAATCAAGCCCATAAAAATGCCAGGCAATACAGCAATAATTGTATTATGGACGACTGTACTAAAAAAATAACTCCATGCAAGCGTGGCAAACAACCACGTACCCATTACCGCCATGCCGGTGATTGCGTACCGGTTACGGTCAACAGTGCAATCTTTTATTAAATCTTTTTCGGCTGTAGCAAGCCACCATAGAAAGCGTGTGAAGTCTGATGGTGTATAATTATCCCGTTGCGAAAGCGGTTGTGCATTCGTTTCCATTAAATAAATTTTATTGTAAAAAATAATTGGTAAGACGGGACGATTGAATAACGGCAAAATTGAATTCAAAATTATCTGCAGTCGGCAGAAAAACCAAAATCTATGATTAATTATAATGATTTAACACAACCTTGCGCAGTTATGCAAATAACTCTTAAATAAAGATTTTGCTACTACTTAATTTTACGAATGTTATTTAAGGTATTTGGAAAAAATCCTTCGGGCAGTGAATTAAAAAAAGTGCAGGCATCGGCCAATTACCAGGACAATAATTTCATAAATCCAATGCCCACAAAACTGATGGATAACAATTCTATGTTACCGCTTTTATGGAAGTTTATGAATAAACCCAAAAATACAATTCCGCCTAAACCATTGCCTTCAGTAAAAACAAACTTAAAATCGTTGCCGGATGGTGCGCCTGTTATTGTGTGGTTTGGCCATTCGTCTTATTTAATTAAAATTAATGGCCAGCATATTTTGGTTGACCCGGTACTGAGCGGTCATGCTTCTCCCTTTTCTTTTACCGGTAAAAGTTTTGCAGGAACAGATGTTTACCGTGTTGAAGATTTTCCCAGCATTGATATATTAATTATCAGCCACGATCATTATGATCACCTGGATTACTATACCGTAAAAAAATTAGCACTAAAAACTTCATTAATCTGTACTTCGCTTGGCGTGGCATCTCACTTAAATTACTGGGGAATAAACAATATAAAGATTATAGAATTTGATTGGTGGGATACTTATGAATTAGGTAATGAGATACAGTTAACGGCAGTACCTGCACGACATTTTTCAGGAAGAAGTTTTGTAAGAAATAAAACCCTTTGGTCTTCATTTGTATTAATCACCAAACAACATTCTTTATTTATTGGTGCCGACAGCGGGTATGGTAATCACTTTAAATTAATACATGAAAAGTTTGGTTCGTTTGATATAGCCATACTTGAATGCGGGCAATATAATTCAGCATGGCATGATATACATATGCTGCCCGAAGAAACGGTACAGGCTTGCATTGATTTAAATGCAAAAGTGCTGATGCCTGTGCATTGGGGAAAATTTTCAATCTCACTGCATCCGTGGGATGAACCTGTAAAACGCGTTTATGCCGAGGCCAATAAGTTAAATGTAAAAATTACCGCTCCACAAATTGGAGAACCAGTGATTGCCGGAAGTTATTATCCTGATAAAACGTGGTGGCAGTTATAAATAAAACTAACAACTTTGCATTTTTGCTAAATAACCATTATGCATTTTATAAATATTGAATCGCTGAATGAAAGGGAAGTTTTTCCCGGTTACAGAGGAAGAGCAATACATACCGGCACCGCTACTTACATGTTCTGGAAAGTAGATGCGGGCGCAGCTGTACCTGAACATGCGCACATGCATGAACAGTTTGCGAACGTTTTGCAAGGTGAATTCGAATTAACCGTTGAAGGGCAAACAGAAATACTTAAGCCGGGCAAAGTAGCTGTAATTCCATCGAACATAAAACACAGTGGCCGCGCTATTACTTATTGCGAGTTACTCGATGTTTTTTATCCTGAAAGACAAGACTATAAATTTTAAATTATGAACCTTGATTTAACCAGTAAAACAGCGCTTGTTTGCGGTGCTTCGCAAGGGCTTGGATTTGCCTGCGCAAACGAATTGGCTTTAATGGGTGCAAATATTATTGCCGTTAGCCGTGATGAAAATAAACTTCAATCAGCTATACAAAAATTAGATACATCAAAAGGGCAGCAACATAGTTTCCTTGTTATGGATCTTTCAAATCCTGATGCAGTAAAAGAAACAGTTAGTGCTTTTATCGCAAAAAATAATGTTATTCATATTCTCATAAACAATGCAGGCGGGCCTCCTTCTGCGCCGATGATTGATACAGATGCTGCTGAAATTGAAAAAGCTTTTCGCACACATCTTATCAGCAGTCATATTTTAGTACAATTGCTTTTTCCCGGCATGAAAAAAACTGGCTTTGGGCGCATCGTTAATATCACTTCCACTTCTGTAAAACAACCTATTAATGGCCTGGGAATTTCTAATACGGTAAGAGCAGCTGTTGCCAACTGGGCAAAAACTTTAGCCAATGAAATAACCGGCTTCGGCATTACCGTAAACAATGTGTTGCCTGGTTATACAAATACAGACAGGCTCGATTATCTTTTCTCAAAACAGGCAACAGAACAAGGCATAAATAAAGAAGATATTTTTAATCGAATGGCAGCAACAATACCTGCAGGCAGATTAGGCGAGCCTGCAGAACTTGGTGCGGCGGTTGCTTTTCTCTGTTCACCGGCGGCGGCGTATATTAACGGTATTAATCTTCCTGTTGACGGAGGAAGAACGGGAAGTTTATAAATACTTCGTTCAACACTCCGCTAATTATTTGCTTGCTTTTTAATCAATCATACAATGGGCGAAGCTGAAATAGATGCATTTAATCACACGATAATTATTCATTCGCACATTATTACCTATGGAAATGCGGCGGATGAAAAACTTACAGAAAATATAAGAGCAGAAATTGAAACGATGTGGAATGAGCCGCAGGCAAACATCATCCTTAAAAAAAATGTTTACCAGGTTGTGTTTCGTATAACAGCAGCATTAAACCCGTTCCATTGAAATAATTGACGTATATACAAACACCAATCCGCGCAATAATTATTTTAGGGTTGAAGAATATGCAAGTGGCAATATTTCTTTTGTTGATGGCATTGGTTGCAACAGCGGTTATTTTATGGTAGAGAATTTATATGCCGGTTCTACAACTGCGGCACATGAATACGGTCACACGCTTGGCCTTCATCATCCTGTTGATTTGGATTACCGCGGCAAAGGAGTTCCCCGCATTATGTATCCACGAGGCACGTTGGTGGATGCGCAGTTTCAATATGATCCAACAAAACCGGCTGGCGTTACCGGCGGCACTATGCATCCTATGTATAGAAAAGTTTTTAAAGAAGATATTGCGTTGCTGAAATTGGAGCGATTACGTTTTAATAACAATAAAGCTATCGCAGGTGACTTCACAAATGTGTTTCATAATAACCACCGGGAGGAAATTTGAACGGCAGAATTTATACAGATTTTGCATAAAAATTTATAACCCGATAAAATAAGTAATCGTAAGTGGAAAATTTTTTATTTATGAATCCATCGAAAAAAATGTAAGCTTATTGTTTCTATAATCCCGTAATTACTGCCCTTTCATTTCCCGGCCTGAAATAAATAAAAGCCTCCGCTGCTTTTACGCCTGCTTCCAGTCCCCTGAATTCTTCCATCGCTTTAAAAAAAGAATCGTAAACACTTTGCGGGTCTTGTGTTTGATGCGCAAGCAATGCCGTTTTTTTTATCGCTCGCACCTCGGTGATATCAACATAGTCGGTTGGTGTGAATGCCATCGTTTCGCTGCCTGTGTTTACTTCATAAAAATATAAATGGAATTTTTTGTTTGAACGAATCCATGCAGTAAGCGTTAGCAAACCTGAAACCTGGTGGTCAGGATGAGCATCAACAGGCCAATGCGTAAAAACGATATCAGGTTTTTGATCAAGAATCATTTTGGTTATTGCTTCGTTGCTTTGTTTGTTCAGTTCTGTGTTACCGTCTATTTGCCCGGCAAAAATGGCTGTTACACTCAAAATTTTACACGCTGTTTCTGCTTCTTTTGTTCTTAACGCTGCAGACTTTTCAAACGACTGGTTATTATTGTAGGCTTCGCCCTTTGTGAGATATAAAAATGTAACTGCATTGCCGGCTTTGCTATATTTCGCCATCGTTCCTCCGCAGCCAAATTCCGGATCGCCGGGATGCGCACCTACACAAAGCACATTTAATCTTTGTTGTGCTTTCCCTTGTGGTGGATGAAATAAATTTTCGGCAGAAAGTACAGGCGATAGTGCAACACTGCTTAAGCCAAATACAGAAGACTTCACAAAATTTCTCCTGTCGCGGTTATTTTTTTTCATGCATGAAAGTTATGGTTTTGATGCAAGAGTATGATAGTGTATATAACAGCTTTTATGTATGCTGCGCGATGGTGTAATAAAGCAGCGCATGCAGATTACGCTAAAGTTTGCAGAAGAATAGTGTTAACACCGTAACCTATCGATTAATCAATTCGTCCAATACAGGCTGCACTTCGTCAATGCTTACATTTTTTTTCTTATCATCAATATCAATCACCACTACGTAACCATTGGTGGCGCCAATACTGATCAGGGCATTTACAATTTGCTGCTGATTGCTGCTGACGCGATAGCCGGAACTATCCCATTCTTCATAACTGCATAAACAACCAAGTGAAGGTGTTTGCGGATAATATGTTTGTGTTTTATAAAATTCAGGGTCGATGGTTGTGCCGTGCATAATAACAGCCGTTCTACCCATTTCGCCTGCATAAAAACTTTCATAAATGCCTGCATAATTCTTCCATGTAGGTGGAAGTAATGATGCATACAATGCGGAACTCCATGTGGTGTCAATAAAGCTGCTGTCATTAAAAAATATATCCGGCGAATCTTCATACGGTAACTGCAGTTGTAAATTTTGTGTTGGGCCGATATACAAAAGCCGCGATACATCAAAGCCGCTGAAACGCAAAATACCTTGTGGCGTATTGCCATTGGTAATATAAAAGGGATACGCCGTAATTGCTTTAGCCAATTGCGAAGTATGAAAATAATTTCCCCCTGAATCTTTTAAAAATGTGCCATCGGCTTTGCGAATAAGAACGAGACCCGCATAGTCCCGGTTGCTTCTTTGCAAACTATAAATAACGGTTTGCCCGGTTAAAAAATTGTCGCTGAAAATATCTTTTAAAGGAGGCAATACCTGCGGTCTTGCAGCAATCCTGCTTTTTAAAATTTGCATTCCAACACTTGTATCCCGCGGAAATTTTTGTCTTATTAATGCCGCAACAGTTGCTTTACCATTTATTGCATCAGCACGCATTACATATTCTGCACAGCGAATAAAAATTCTTACAGATCTAGTTTGCTGCATGAATTGTAAAACCTGCTGCTTAAATTCTTTTTTATATAAAGAGAAGGTTGTTTCTATCAAATTTCTTTGAAACTCATCTGAAAGCTTTGCGGCCTTGCTCCATGCAATCATTAATTTTTCTTTTGTGAAGTCATCTTTGTATTGCATTACTTCCATGCTCCACATGGCATCGTTCCAGTCACCTTCTGTAGTATCGGTTAATGGTTCTGCAAGATATTGTTTGATGGCTGTGTCCATCAGATAACGATAGCGCGCTTCCTTTGCCTGCTTTGTTGCTACCTTACTAAATACTGAGTCACTTATTGAAAGTTGCGCCCACACTGAAAAAGAGAAAAATAATAAAGCGATTAACAAAAAAAACTGCTTCATAAAAGCGAAACTACGAGGAATTGATTAACACGAAACGGTATGGTTGTTTACAACAAACGTATTACCTGTCGAACCCAAACAATGGAATTACCTGTGCCATATTCGTTTTGTTCCCACAATTTATTCGAGGGATCTATCATCCATTCGCCATCAACAATAAACTTGTATAAATGTTTTCCGGCAAAAAGATGCACGCTGAAAACCCAGTCATCACCATCTTTTTTCATAGCAAGTGCTTTAGGACTCCAGTTATTAAAATCGCCTGCAAGAAAAACAGATTGTGCATTGCCATATCCCTTTAAACGAAATGTATAATTCGGATTGATAATTATGTAGGAATTTTTTGAACCGGCTTCATTATCCATGGTGAGGGGATTTTCAGGATCAGTTATCCATTTACCATCAACAATAAATTTATATTCATAGTTGCCGCCACCGATAACATACGGCAATTGCCAGCCATTATTTGTTTTCTGCATTAGCAATTCATCAGTACGCCAGCCATTAAAATTTCCGGAAAGCACCACCCGCTTTGCATTTGTATATCCGTTCAGTTTAAAGAGATACGGTTTGCCGACTTCAATCATCGAATTATAGCCACCATTTCCATCCGGTAAGCGCGCAGATTTTTTTTCTTCCGCATACCATTTTCCATCAACAATAAATTTATAGGTATGTGTGCCTTCAGCAAGAAAAACCGGCAACATCCACCCGGCTGGCGTTTTTATCATTTGTAATTCTTTCTGCCGCCAGTTATTAAAACTACCCGCAACAAAAACTTTTCGTGCATCTTCAAAATCATGTAATACAAAAACAAAGTTTGGTTTGAAATAAACAGAATTCATATTTCCTAATCCGTCATTTTCTTTAAGCTTGTTGTCATCATCCGTTGTCCAGTTGCCATCAACAATAAATTTATACCAGTACTTGCCCGGCGTTTAGTTTAACATTTGCTGTCCATCCATCTTCTGTTTTTTTCATTTCTAATGCATTAGGCAGACCAATTATTAAAACTGCCGGCCAGCATTACATGATGCGCTTTTGAATAACCACGTAAGAAAAAAGTAACTACCGAATTATTTACAGCAAATAAAGGTTTATTGTGAAAATGGTTTACACCATACATCAAGCCATTATTTACAGCAGGAAACATTTCTGAAAATGTTGGATGCTTTTCTGTGAAAACTATTTTATCCGCTGGATTATTTATGTCATCAAATGCCATTACCGGTTTGCTGATGATAAGTGTTTTTGCGTTGTTCGCATTAATTGTCCAGCCAAGTTTCTTAAGTGAATCTGCAGAATTGGTTTGTATAAAAATCTTTAAGGGGAATATCAGATAAATTATATTTTTTAATAAAATCATCGAGCCGAACAGCGTCTGCTTTTTTATTTATCTCGATAAACATTTTATTATTCTTTATTGTATAACTGCCTGCACTTTGCGCAAAAAGTTTTGATTGCATTGTTATCGTTAAAACAATGCACAGGCATAAGCGCAGGTATTTATTTAATGTGTAGCGGCTGCCTGTTTCCATATATACATTTTACGTTTTACAAAATTAAATCCTATTTTATGCTGAGAAAGAAAGTCGAAACCAAGCACGCCATCAATACAAGTCTCTTGCGAAAAGCAGCTATACTCAAGATTGGTGATAAGAAAAGGAAGACTGCTTAAATTTTGATCGCCAATTTTAATATTTTTTGCATCACCAGATAAAGCTTCTACCTTTTTGCCATCGATGCCGTTAAGCACCACACGTTTTATAATAGTTACATTGTCAAATATTTTGCCTGGCAAACGGCTATCGAGAATATTCGATTCTGCCGCACAATCAATCACAAACTTTAATTTCCTGCCGGCCATCTGCCCATTAATAATCATGCGGTTGTTTATTATATCCATTGGCAAAGTGCTGTATGCCGAAACGTTATTCAACATTTTGCTTTGATAAGCCAATGCTTCTTTTCTTGCGATGCGATGCAGGTAAATAAGATCATTTTCATAATCAATTATCATTTCACAATCTTTAAAAAGATCAACACCCAGCAACCCGAGTATTTTAATGCCTTTACTGTTTTCAATATTTCCAAGATTTATTAAATCAGCTTTTATCCGGAAATAATTTAGTGAGCCAAAAACAAAACTTCCTACTTGTGTTTGTGTAACAAATGCAGAACTGCCTGTTATACCGGAATGATCAGCATCGGTTAAAAGTGTTGTTGGATAATCGCGGAAATAAGTAATGTTTAATACAAGCGAAGGCGCTCCTGTATCAAGAATAAAATTACCAGTTGTAGTATCTGCCTGTGCTTTTACAACAATTAAATTACCGGCCCTGGTAAAAGGAATAATGCATGAAACAGAATCAATAGCAACAACAGGAATATTTAAAAAATTTGTTTTAAGAATTGATGAATGAAGTGCCGAATGCAAAACCGACCGGTTGCCTTTCAACGGTAATAAGCAGCACACATAAACAGCGGTAAAAAAATAAATCTTTAACAACGTGAATTTTTGCAGCGTTAAAATAATTAAGATAGGCGAACAGGAAAACTAATTTGTTGTTGTGGTAAATCTTTATTGTAAACGGCAACTTATATACGTCATATTTTTTAATTAATCTTGTATCTATGAACGCTAATGAGTTAAAAAATTTACAGGCGCCACTTAAAGAACAATATCGTGCGCAACCGGAATCTGCAGTCATCACATTAAAGGCTGAAGGAAAAATTGGCGAGGGTGTATCGTGTAAAGTTGCAACAGGCAAAGCTTTAAGTGAAGCGGGTTTGCACCCTGCAACAGGCGGAACCGGTTTACTTGCCTGTTCAGGCGATATGCTGCTTGAAGCATTGGTGGCATGTGCCGGTGTTACATTAAAAGCCGTGGCAACAGCACTTGGCATTGAAGTAACAGATGGAACCATTTCAGCAGAAGGTGATCTTGACTTCAAAGGCACGTTAGGTGTTTCAAAAGAAGTTCCGGTAGGTTTTAAAACCATCCGTTTAAAGTTAGATCTTGATTCGAATGCAAACGAAGAGCAACTGGCAAGTCTTAAAAAACTCACTGAAAGATATTGCGTGGTATATCAAACATTAATCAACGGCGTTGGTGTAGAGACAGCATATCGCCTATCACAATAAAATAATTGCAGAAACAGGCATCGTACAACCAGCTATAATAAAAAACAAAACCCGCTTTTTAAGCAGGTTTCATTTTGCATTTAAACAACCTTAATAATTAATTACCCGCGGTAGCCGGACTTATTACAGAACCAATTTCCATGATTGAATTGGCCGGGAATCCACCTTTTGATGCGTGTTCTTTAATCAGTTCTTTGCTCTTAGCTTTATACACGCAGTAAATCTTATCGTCTACTACGTAACTCTGCACCCATTGAATATCGGGGCCCATTTCTTTTAATACGTTGCAGGATTTTTGCGAGATAGCTTTTAACTGGTCTGGCGTAAGCTTACCTGCTTCAGGAATGTCTCTTTCAATTAAATACGTTTTCATTTCGTTTGATTTTACCGTTTGTGAATTGTTTGTTTCAGTTGTGTTTTGTGCCATAGCAGAATAACCGCTGAAAAGAAGAATTGCAATTAGCATTTTGCAAGCATTGGAAATCGTTTTCATAACATTTAGTTTAATTGTTAATTGATAAGTCAAAAGTAGCGTTGGCAACAGGCGGACATGTATAACAAATCATCCAATAAATGGTAAACGATATAGAACAAATCGTTCAATAAATAGTAAAAATAATTCGTGCGAAAGAGGGAATTAATGCAGCAAGTCGAGGTAAGCCATCGGCAGCAGGCCGTATTTCTTTTTAAAACATTTGGTAAAATAAGAAGCACTCGTAAAGCCGGTATCATAAGTTATTTGTGCAATGGAATAGCGCTGTTTTTTCATCAGTTCCTTTGCTTTTTCAAGCCTGAATTCTTTAAGCAGAATGTTGGGTGATAAGCCGGTAAGCGAAATAGTTTTTCTATACAATTGCGAATTACTCATCGCAACGGCGTGGCAGTATTCTGTAATATCAAAATCAGGATTCTGCCAATTCTCTTCCAGTTTGCTGAACAGTAATGCAAGCAGGTTTTCATCGTTGGGTGATAAGGCCAGGAAATATTGTTTATCTTTTTGAAAAAAATCCTTTTCTACCAGTTCTTTTACACACGATGCAATGGCTATTTTATTGTCATTTGCAATTGAGCACAGGTTAGCCGCAAACTGTATGGTATTGCCAAACATGCGGTTACTTATTTCAACCGGTTCACCTGAATTAATACCAATCCTGAAATCAATTGCGTTTCCATTTGCCTCCTGCATTTCTTTTTGAATAGCCAGTGCACATGAAACTGCTTTTACAGCGGAAGTGAACGAAATGATAAATCCGTTTTTGCCGTGCTCTGCTTCTCTTCCACCGCATTTTGCAATATTTTTTCTTACAATATTATTATGATTGTTAAGCAGTTCATTTGCTTTTTCAACACCCAGTTTATACTGCAGTAAAACAGGATCAGTAGTTTTTGTAACAAGCAAAATACGATACGATGAATCACTGAAAACTTTTAAACCGTCATCTCTGATTTCTGCTTCTTCGGGATCATATATCCTGCCTAAAAATGATTTCACCACTGCGTCGCTTACTTCTATTATCTTGTTCGGCGTTAATCCATGTGCAATGGTGTGCAATTTTATTACGGCCTCTTTTTCCGGCGCTTCAATCAGGCAAAAAACACTTTCTCTTTGTTCATCTATCCAATAAGTCATGCATTTACATTCATGCTCTCCCTGGTGCATTAAATCCAACCGATGCGCTTCCGCTACATCCAAAGCTTTTACACCAGGCACAATATGTACATCCATGTAAATTGGCATATCGGTTTTAAATAATCTATTATGAAGATAGTAATTTAAGTGTTTTAAATCTATTCTGTAACAATGTTATTTCAATTGAATTCTGTCCTTCAAAAGAAGAAATATTTCGCTTAAAAATTTATAACTAATCCCGCCGCTCTTCTTTTATTTTTATTTGAGGTATATAACCTGCTTTAAATGCGTTTACGATAGATTTTGGCGTAAGCACCATTGACTTGCCATTCAATTTAAATGATTTTCGTTCTGTATAACCAAACGGATTCCACAAATGCAATTGTTTTTTTAAAACAAGATAAGGCTGATGATTTTCTATTATAAACGTGCCGTCAGGAAGATTTTTATTATTTTCTTCGTAGGTGTTTTTCAAACCATCTTTATTGATTCTTTCCCGATGTATAATTTCATCTATGTCTCGTATAGATGTTTTATTGGAAAATTTGTATTCTGCATTGCCTTTCAAGCCATGCCGCTTTAAATTTATTGAAATCTTCCCTTCTGCATTCGCAACATGGACGATGGCCCGCCGCAAATGCCGTTGCTTCATCCAAAAAAAATAATTCTGTATAAAGATTTGGCGCCATTATCTCACGGTGTCTTCCTTTAAATTCAAGCCTGCAGGTTATCCATGCTTTTAATTTAAACGGCCGCGCAATTTTGCGATCGCGGTTATGAATATGGCCGCGGTTTCCCATCCACAAACAACGTGCTTTTGTTTCAATAATTTCTCCAAAAGGATTTACACGGTTTTGCATTTTTTATTTACTGTATTGCCAATAAGCGGTACAACGTTAACATAAAATATTTTCAATATAATTTATCATTTAAATGTTGGATTAATTTTCATAAGCATATACTCAATCAACATAAAAATTCATGTAGTTTTATTTTTTCAATTTAATGTATGAATGATGCGCAACTGTTAAACCTGCGATTAAATAATCAGCATCTTATAAAGCCAATCTATAATTCTGCATCAAAGCTTGTAAATTATCTGGGTGCGGTACAGGCACAGGATTTTGCGATGAGCAAATGGGCAATTGGCGTACGAACGGTAAACACAACACAAAAAAAGGTTGAAGCTGCAATGAACAAAGGAAGCATTTTAAGAACACATGCTTTAAGGCCAACCTGGCATTTGGTCAGCGCCGAAGATATTTATTGGATGCTTGAATTAACTGCTGCGAACATAAAAGCAAGAATGCGCACCAACGACAAAAAGCTTGGCATTACTGAAGCGTTATTTAAAAAATCAAATGGTATTATTGAAAAAGCTTTAAACGAACATGAACAGTTAAACCGTGATGAAATAATTCAGTTATTCAATAAACATAAGATTGCGGTGAATGAAAACCGGCTTTCGCATTTTTTAATACGTGCCGAACTGGATGCAATTATTTGCAGCGGAAAAATCAAATACAATAAAAACACGTATGCGCTGCTGGCAAAGCGTGTAACAAAAAAGAAAACGTTTAAGCGCGAAGAAGCGCTTGGAACGCTGGCTGAAAAATATTTTATAAGCCGGGGGCCGGCTACTGTTGCTGATTTTGCGTGGTGGTCAGGTTTATCGGTTACGGATGCAAAAAAAGGATTGCAATCAGTTCAATCAGTATTGGAAAAAGAAAAGATTAATGACGCGGTTTATTATTTTAAATCACCAACCGGCACCTTCAACACAACATCCTCTGTGTTTGCCTTGCCCGCGTTTGACGAATATTTAATCAGTTATAAAGAACGTTCTGCTATGCTTCATTCAAACAAAAAAAATATTTCTGCAAACGGAATTTTCTGGCCGGTAATTATTGCTGACGGAAAAGTTGCAGGCATGTGGAGCAGGAAAATTGCAAACGATAAACTGCATATTAAAACAGAATATTTTATAAAGCCCGCCTCAGCCATAAAAAATGATTTGATAAAAAGCTTCAATACTTATGCAGGCTTTTTGGAGAAGCACCTGGTTGTTACCGGCAGATAGCATATTTGTTTATGTGCACATATGCATAAGCGAACCTGCACCCCGAAAGTTTACTAACTTAGTACAGTACTACTCAATTTATAATTATTCACTTTTAAAAACTACCACTATGATTATTGTTCACGACATTTTTATCTGCAAGCCCGGTAATGCTTCCAAGTTTGCCAAACTGTTTAAAGAAGTTATGGCTGATAACGATGAATTGGTTAATATTATGACCGACATGACAGGCGATTTTAATAAAGTAGTTATGGTAACGAAATACGATAGCCTTACTGCTTATGAACAAAGTTTTCAAAAATATATGCAGGATAATGAAGAGATGAAAAAAATGAAAGAGAAAATGCAGGGCTATCATGATATGTATTCAACAGGCTCAAGGGAAATTTACCAGGTTTGGTAAACAAGACCTCGCATTTACTTACCTGTATTTTTAATTTTACGCTTACGGATTAAATTGTAAATGACCAGTCCTGCGCCTGCAAATAATATAGCTACCAACGGGCCGTATTTGCCAGGCAATATATCTGCTACGATTAAACCCAAAGCTGATCCTGCACCAATAATACCTACCTGTATCCAGAAATCGCTCTTGGCAAGATTTGGATCCATACCTTTTTCGATGAGCGCCAATCGCTCTTTGGATTTGGAAGAAACATAAATATAAACAATACCAAAAATGGTAAGCAATACCAGTATTACAAGTAATACAAAGAAGAAGGAACTTACAGATTGATTTTGCATAATGAGTGTTTTATGTTTTGACAGCGGAAGGAAAAAGATGGTTACAAATTCTTTTAAGATTATTTTGTAACCGGAACAACTGTACGGTTGTCTAAAAGTAAAATGAGCTTGACGGATCACTCAATTATTGATACCATACTGGCTGGCAACAGCAATGCTTATAGCATTTTAGTGAACAGGTATAAAAACAGGGTGATTACGCTGGCACATAATATTTTATTGAACAGGGAAGATGCCGAAGAGGTAGCACAGGACGCTTTTGTAAAAGCATTTTGCGCACTTAAGGAGTTTAAAAAACAAGCTGCATTTGGTACATGGCTATATCGCATCGTTATAAATACCGCACTAAATAAAAAGAAACGGAAAAAGTTATTTGTGGTTGATATAACACAGGAAACACCGAACAATGAACCGGCAGATTTTGATAATTTATTGCAGCAGTATGAAAACAAAGACCTGAAAAAATTTATTCAACATGGTTTGCAAAACCTTAAAGACGATGAGCGAATTTGTATGACACTTTTTTATTTAAACGAGTTACAGGTAAACGAGATTCACGAATTAACGGGTTTAAGTGCTGCAAACGTTAAAGTAATTTTGTACCGAGCAAGACAACATTTATACAATGCATTGCAGTGTTTATTAAAAAAGGAAACAGAAAATTTAATTTAAGTTCTTATGCAAAAAGATAAAAAATTGAACGAGTTGCTTATGCAACATGCAATGGAAGAAACCGGAGCAGATTTTACTGCAGGCGTAATGAATGAGATTGAAGCTTTACAAACACCGAAACCTTATGTAGTGCCTATGTTTCAAGGTGCTTTAGCAAAAATATTAATTGGCATATTTGCATTTGCCTGCATGGCACTGCTGATTGTAACCTTTGTTGCGCATCCTTTTGAACCGGAAATAAACTTTAATATACTGTCACCATCGTATACCATGCAGCTTATTTATTTTTTTACAGCATTTTGGTTAGTTATGTTAGCAAACTTGTGGTGGAATAAACGAAATAATTTTTTTACTAAAGAAGCATAGCAAGTATATGTTTATTTGCCCCATTAATGCTTTTATCAGCAATACCGGATATTTTTTCTGCGGTTAATACATTTCCTAAAATTTAAGAATGGGATTATGCAGGTTTATTTTTGGATTTGATGGGCGCAGCATATTCTATCATCGCACAGGCCAGCCTGCAGGTGCTTTATTATGATTTTGCGGTTACCACCTGCAATTTTATCCTACATCTTTTATCATTAGAAACAGGCGGCAAAAAATTTACAGGCTTATGCAAACAGGCAGCAAAATATTTATGAAAACAATTCTCAAAACGGCAGTTGCATGATGCAACTAAGATTGGTATATTTGAAAACGAATACTGTTAATACATAATTGAAAAGCTGAGCTCCTGCAAACACTCACCAACTTATTTTCCATGGTGAGCAGAAATACGACTAAGAATAAGAACTAAGGCATCTGGCTGATTAAAATTAAAATCATTTATTATGGAAAACACTGAAATAAAAGTTACGGTGGTGCCATCAGATAGGGCAGAGCCGATAGCAATGGAAAACAAACAGAAATTAATATCGAATAAAAAAAGGCCGCGTCGCAATAACCATTTAGTAATTGCCATATCAGGCAGTCTCGGTGTTATGGGCTGGATAGTTTTATTTAGTCTTGGAATGCTGATTGATTCATCGCATTACAGAACCACGCTCACCACAGATTTTACATGGTTTAAATTTATTATGACGATGCTCACATTCACACCTTCAAATATTGCTATTCTTTGCCTTGTATCTGCATTTACCGGTGGCTGTGCAAGTTTGCTGGTAATTACAAAAGCAAAAAAAGCTTTGGGATTGGATGAAGCGCCCAATGCCAAATCCAGCTCACAAATTTATATGAGCGAAAATCCTTTTAGCTCTATGCTGCGCGGCATACTTGTATTTTTTGCTTTTTTGGCAGGTGTTTTCATTACTAGTTCAAACGCCCTTACTGAACCTACAGCGCAGGCATATACGCAGGCAGCAGGTGTTGTAAGCATGCTTGCATTTCTTGTAGGCTACGATCCTACTATGTTCAGAACACTAGTAAGTATTTCCGAAAAAATAAAAGGTGATAAGTAAAGCAGCCGCTTATTATTTCTCTGCAGAATCATATTTAATAAATAGACAGTAGTTTTATTAATTAGCGCTTCTACATTCACTATACTTTCTAAATAGACTGCCGAATATTTTTAGCATTACAGTGTTGGCAACAATATTGCACTATATATTTTTCTATCCCGAATCTTGTCTTATTTTCCGCAACAACATAATATTATATTCTCAGTAAGGCACATAAATTGAAACTGAAAATGAATGGAAAGTTTGTTAAAAAGATTTGCTGAAACAAAGGCCTTTCCTAAAACTTATTGGCTCACGCGTTTTGTTATTCTTCGTTTGCTGGGCGTAATATATGCTATCGCATTTCTCGTTGCAATTAATGAAATCGTTCCTTTAATTGGTTCGCATGGCCTGATGCCTGTAAACCTTTATTTACAACAGGTAATTAATGCAATTGGCATAACGGAAGGCTTTATACGATTGCCATCCATATTTTGGTTTACCCATTCTGATACAGCACTCTTAGTTATTGCATGGGTTGGTTTTTTGCTTTCATGCATTGTTGTGGCGGGTTACGCAAATGCGTTATTGCTTGCAGTGTTGTGGTTTTTTTATATGTCGTTTGTTCATTTAGGCCAGGACTGGTATAGTTACGGTTGGGAAATTCAATTGCTTGAAACAGGTTTTCTTGCCATTTTTCTTTGCCCGTTATTAAACATGCGCCCGTTTCCAAAGCAACCTCCGCCTGTACAAATAATTGTTTTGTTCCGGTGGCTGATATTTCGGATTATGCTGGGTTCGGGGTTGATTAAACTGCGTTGGGATACGGATTGGCTTAACGGTACTGCACTTTATTATCATTTCGAAACACAACCGATTCCGGGGCCACTGAGCCGGTGGTTTCATTTTTTACCGCGTGCTGTTTTGAAGACGGGTGTATGGTTTAATTTTGTTGCCGAGCTTGCTGCGCCATTGTTTGTATTTTGGCCAAGGATAGCAAGGCACATTGCAGGTGTAGTAATTATTTTATTTCAGTTAAACATTATTCTCAGCGGAAATCTTTCGTTTTTAAACTGGCTTACAATAATTCCTGCTTTGGCTTGTTTTGATGATGGCTTCTGGTCAAAAGTTCTTCCGGGCCGGCTTGTTCGCAAAGCAGAAGCTGCTGCGGCTAAAACAGAACCATCAAAGCCAATGCAAACTACCGCATGGGTTATTACCGTTGTTATTATATTTCTTAGTGTGGCTCCTGTAATTAATATGTTTTCTCCAAACCAAATCATGAATACATCGTTCGATCCTTTAAATCTTGTAAATACTTATGGTGCATTTGGAACCGTGGGCCGTGAGCGTTTAAATGTTGTATTTGAAGGAACAATGGATGCAGATTCGAGTGACAAAGCAAACTGGAAACCTTACCTATACAAAGGCCTGCCTGTCGAACTCGATAAAATGCCGCCGCAAATAGCCCCTTATCAATTGCGTTTGGATTGGCAAATGTGGTTTGCTTCTATGTCGTCGGCAGATGAATACCCGTGGACGTTAAACCTTGAATGGAAACTGCTGCATAATGATCCGAACATTGTAAGTCTATTCGCTGGCAATCCTTTTCCAGGCAAACCACCGAGATACATCAGGGCGGTATTATATCGTTATACGTTTGCAAAGCCCGGAAATCCGCAAGGACTTTGGTGGACGCGCGAAAAAATCGGCGACTGGCTGCCAGCCATGTCTGAAAATGATCCGCGCTTAATTCAATTTCTTAAAACTTACGGATGGATTAAGTAACGCCTTGTTATTTTTTTTGGCAAAAGAATGTTTTACCGTTTCACTTAATCATACACATGGCACATTAGTTGGTGCATTACGTTTATAAAAACTTTTTTTATGCCGGATAAAAGCACAATTAAAAAAGCAAAGAAAGATAAAGCAGCCGGCAAATCAGGCAGCACACAGGCAGGTGAGTTTGTGCATGATGAAATAGAAAAAGTAAAGAAAGGAAAACACGGTGTGCGGTCTGCAAAACAGGCCATAGCTATAGGTTTATCTGAAGCACGTCGCGCAGGTGTAAAAGTACCAACGCCTAAAAAGGGCAGCGCAGCTTTAAAGAAAAAAGTAAAACAGGACGAAGAAAAAGCAAAATCCAAAAAGCCTGTATCGCAAAAACGATCAAGGGCGAGAGTAAAAGCCTTAAAGAAAGAACCTACCAATACGGTTTCTAAAAAAGCACTTTCAAAACAGGCAAAATCTGCAGCTAAACAACGCAGTGCTTCCAATCGATCAGAGGCGGCGAAGAAGGCCGCAAAAACACGCGAAAAAAATAAAAATAAATAGCGCGGGCTACAGGTTTATCAGCATAAGAAATATCTTTTCCTTCTATATAAAATGGGCAATAATATTTGCCCGTTTATACTTAGTTTCTAAGTTCATCTCCCTGCTTTCAACTGAAGAGAAATATGAGCAAAAAAAGATCGGGTGTATCTGAATAAATAATTTGAAAGCATTTCAACAAGGTTATTGTGTACTTTGCCGGTTTAAACCAAATATGCTGAAACTAATACTGTAACACGCCAAATGAAGACCGCTATAATTTTGTTGCCAATACTTTTAATTTCCTCATTTCTATTTGGCCAGTATTCGGAAATTGAAAGCTTAAATAAACTTATAGCCAAGGCAAAAACAGACACCGGAAGAATTAACCTGGAAATAAAAAAGATAAGAGCCATGTCAAATATAAATCTTGACACTGCTATTATTCTTGGCTTAAAAATATTGGAAGAAGCAAAAAAAATTAATTATTACAAAGGAGAAGTAAATGCAAGAAGAAGTATTGCCAGCTATTACATTTTCAAAGGCAATTTTAAAGCAGCAAAAGAACAGTTAGATTACCTGGAGCATTTTATACAATCATCAAAAGATTCATCTGACTTCGGGGATTTTTATGGAACGTATGGATTTTATTTCAGTCAGCAAAACAAGTATGATACATCAATTATTTTTTATGAAAAAGCAATAAGGATAGCAGAGCGTTCAGGAGATAAATCAGCCCTTATGCAGAACTATATCAATATAGGAATTTCTTACCAGCAGCAATCTAATTACCCGATGGCTTTACTCTATCAGCAAAAAACGCTGAAGATTGCTGAAGCAATGAAGGACGAAATAGATGCAGCATATGCGTATGTAAACATAGGAATTATTTACACCGCCTTAAACGACAAGAGCAGGGCTAAAAAAAATTATATCCAGGCTGCTGCAGTTGGCAAAAAAAATGGTCTTAAAAATGTTGAATTATATGCTTACTCCAACCTCTCATCATTGTATATAGATGAAAAACACTGGACCCTTGTATATGACTATGCCATGAAGGCCGCAATACTTGCCCAGCAAACCGGTGACCAGGGCATACAAGCTTCCAGCCTTTCAAGGGCGGCTATTGCATTGGCCCATAGCAGGCGGCAGGATTCGGCTATTATACTGTCGGACAGAGCCATTGCAATAGCAGATTCTTCAGGCCAGCCTTTGAATATTTACCAGGCTTACACAGACAGGGGCTCGCTTTTGTATTTCGGAGAAAAATGGAAAGATGCAATATCATTTTACGAAAAAGGCTTATTGCCTGTACAGAGCGGCGATATATATACGCCTGATTTTGGCGACAGGTATAAAGAATTATCTGAGTGTTACGAAAGAACCGGCAACCATGTTAAAGCATTGGAAGCATTTAAAAAAGCTGCTCTTATCGAAGACTCTGTTCGAAGCAGGGATAATATACAAAAATCGACGGAGCTTTCGATGACGTATGATTTTGATAAGAAACAGCAATTGCAACAGGCAGAACAAAAATCAAAAGATGCTGTACAAAAAACAAAACAGGTTGGGCTAACTATCGGGCTTGTATTAATGCTTGCACTCGCTGCTGTTGCTTTTGCAGGTTTTAAGAATAAACAAAAAGCCAATTTATTATTGAGGCGGCAAAAAGAAGAAACTGAAAAAACATTGAACCGGCTTAAAGTGACACAAAATCAGTTGATACAATCAGAAAAAATGGCTTCGTTAGGAGAGCTTACGGCGGGCATTGCACATGAAATACAAAATCCGCTAAATTTTGTAAATAACTTTTCTGAACTAAATGCAGAAATGATAGAAGAACTAAAAAATGAAAAGTCAAAAACTGAAAGAGACGAAGTACTTGAAAATGAATTGCTGCAGAATATTTCTCAAAACTTAGAAAAAATTCTGCATCATGGCAAGCGCGCTGACGCAATTGTAAAAGGCATGCTGCAACATTCGAAAACAGGTTTACAACAAAAGGAATTAACCGATATCAACGCCCTCGCAAACGAATATTTACGTTTAGGTTATCATGGCATTAAAGCGAAAGATCCTTCTTTTAATGTTGCACTAAAAACTGATTTTGATGACAGCATTGGCAAAGTAAATATCATGCCGCAGGAAATAGGCCGTGTTCTACTGAATATTTTTAATAATGCATTTTATGCGGTGAATGAAAAGGCAAAACAGGATGACAATGAATATACGCCAGCTGTTTCGTTAAGTACAAAAAAAATGGATGACAAAATACAAATAAGCATTAGCGATAACGGCAATGGCATTCCGCAAAAAGTACGTGATAAAATATTTCAGCCTTTTTTTACAACTAAGCCAACAGGCGTTGGCACAGGCTTAGGTTTATCCCTCAGTTACGATATTATTACAAAAGCCCACGGCGGCGAATTAAAAGCGGAAACAAAAGAAGGTGAAGGCACCACATTTATTATTCTGCTGCCGGTTATTTAATTACTGCTTTACCTGTTCAAAAAAGAAAACGCCTTTTTTATTGGATATAATAATATCAGGCAGTTTATCATTATTTATATCTTCAACAACAAAGCTCAAACCTATACCCGAGGTATCATCAATCAAGTGTGGTATCCATTGCGGATTTTTTCCGGGTACAAATTCAAACCAGTATAAAACCGCAGGATCAAACGCGCCCGTGTCGCCATTGTTGTGTGCACGGAAACGTTTGCCTGTTATTAAATCAAGATGACCGTCGCCATCAATATCTGCAAGCGCAAGTGCATGCGATTGTGAAAACAATTTGCTTATCTCATGTGTTTGCCAAATAGCGTTGCCTTGATTATCCTGTTTTTGTTCATGCCACCACAAACCATAGTTGTGCGCAGAAGAACTTAACACGTCTTCATCACCGTCTTCATCAACATCCAGCACAAACATATTCGCGCAATCGTCGCCGAAATCAGCGGCATGAAACTGCCAGTCTTGTTGTTTTACATCAGCAGGTGATTGCCACCAACCGCTTTTTATGATTACATCATTCTTTCCATCTTTATTTATATCGCCCCAGCCAAGGCCATGTGTATACCTGTTGGTACCTCTTGTATTATCATTGCTGATTACAAAGCGTTGCCACGTTGTATCATTTTTTTTAACGGGTGATTTTAACCAGATAACCTGTTTCGCCAGGGTGTCGTTACAGATAATATCATTTCTTCCGTCTTTATCCACGTCAACAAAAGCAGGGTTTTCAATACCTGCGGAAGCAAGTATTAAATGCCGCTTCCATAAATCATTTTTATTCTTTGAATTTTCATACCAGACACAAACGCCGCCGGGCTGATCAAACCGTATCAAATCTATCCAGCCATCATTGTTTACATCCATTGCATAATTTAAAAATGTAGTACTGTATTCAGGTACAGGATTTAGTGTGTCTGCATGTAACAAATGCGGTTTCCATGCCGGCGCTTCGTACCAATAATTTCCGGCAAGAATATCTGTATTCCCATCGTGATTTACATCTCCGGCAGCTGCTCCTTCTGAAACAAAACGATTGCTGACAATATGTTTTTTAAAACCTACCTGTGCCTGGCATTTAATACATGCAACGAAACAGAAAACAATAACCGTTGCAAAGAATATAATTTTTATAAACACGCTGCTTGTTTTTGTTATTTAAAATTATTTAAGACAGTTTGCCATTTATCTGTTTCTGCAAACTCCTTTATTAATGCGTTCCTTTTTAAAAGTAAATTTTTTAAATGCCTTGTTAGAATAAGCGCATTAAATATTCTTCCAATAAAACCAAACGGTGATCCGAATGTAAAAATATCTGTCATTTCAATCATTCCATTTTTGCTTTGAAAGCAATGATCATGAGTAAAAAACTTGAATATGCCTTTTTGCTGTTCATCCCTAAAATAAACCGGCCTGTTATAAGCCGTAATTTTTGAAGTAAGTTTTTGTTTTATTGCAAAATGGGTTGCCTGCCATGTAACAAATTCATCAAGGTTTATAAGCCCGCTTGTTCGGCCTGCAATTGCTTTTTCGTTTGTTTGTGCAGTAGATAATTCATGCAAATCAATGCTTCGCGATAAATCAAAACAGGTTTCTATATCACACTTAATTAGTGTTTTTAATTCTATGACAGGCATTCAACAATTAATTATACCTTTTATATGCTTTTTATAATTTCTTATTGTTTACTGCTGTAAGTTTAAATCTAAAATTTTATATGAAGAACATTTCGCGCCGTTCTTTTTTATTGAGTGCCGGTGCCGGAGCTACTGCAACTACCGCTGCGCTTACACTCCCATCCTTTATAAAACAAAAAAATAAAACCAACACATATGCAGGAAAGAAATTAAATGTTGCTTTGGTAGGGCTGGGTAATTATGCAGGTATATTGGCTGTTGGATTACAGGAATCGCAATATTGTAAGCTGGCTGGCATTGTTACGGGCCACCCTGCAAAAGCAGAAACATGGAAAAAGCAATACAATATTGCTGACAAAAACATTTATAATTATAAAAACTTCGATACGATTGCGCAGAATAAAGACATTGATTTGGTGTATGTAGTGTTACCAAATTCCATGCATAAAGAATATACTATTAGAGCAGCAAAAACAGGTAAACATGTGATATGCGAAAAGCCGATGGCAACATCTGCTGCGGATTGTGAAGAGATGATTAAAGCGTGCAAAGATGCAAATGTGCAACTGGCCATTGGTTATCGCTTACACTATGAACCGTACAATCTTGAAATAAAAAGATTAGGCCAGGAAAAAGTTTTTGGTCAGGTGCGTTTAATTGAATCGTCGCTTGGTTATAAAACGGGCGATCCTGCACAATGGCGTTTAAATAAAGCATTATCCGGTGGCGGGCCATTAATGAATGTGGGTATTTACTGCATTCAAAGCAGCAGATATGTGTTGGGTGAAGAGCCGGTTTCTGTTACAGCGCAATTTGGGCCAAACACTGATCCAAAATTATTTAAAGAAGTAGAAGCATCTATTATCTGGCAACTTGAATTTCCAAGCGGCGCAGTATGCAATTCATCCAGCACATATAATTGTGGTGTTGATCGTTTTTTTGCTTCCGCTGATGATGGCCAGTTTGAATTAAGTCCTGGCATTAGCTACGGGCCTTTTGAAGGTAAAACCAGTAACGGCGTGTTACATTTTCCTGATATAAATCAACAGGCAGCACAGCTTGATGGTATTGGAAAATTGATTTTGGAAAGTAAACCTTTGCCCAGTCATATAACAGGAGAAGAAGGGCTTAAAGACCTGAAAATAATGGAAGGAATTTATAAAGCTGCAAATACCGGAAACAAAATTTCTTTGAAATAAAAAAAATCCTTCAATCAAAGAATCATTTGATTTTATTAAACCCCAGAAGTCTTTATTTAAAAATCGGTTTATTAAATGTCAATCTTTGCATACTTAGCATGTGTTTCAATAAAGCTGCGGCGTGGCGGTACTTCATCACCCATTAACATACTGAACACTTCATCAGCATAAGCCAAACTTTCAATTGTAACTTTCTTTAAGGTTCTTCTCGCAGGGTCCATTGTTGTTTCCCATAACTGATCCGCATTCATTTCACCCAAACCTTTATAACGCTGCACATGTACACCATCTTCTCTCCCATTACTTAATTTTTCTACCAGAACCTTACGCTGATCTTCATCAAAAGCATATTCCTGCTCCTTGCCTTTTTTTACGAGATATAAAGGTGGTTGCGCTATGTAAACATAACCCTGTTCAACCAGCTCTTTCATATAACGAAAGATGAAGGTTAATATAAGCGTTGCAATGTGCGAGCCATCAACATCGGCATCTGTCATAATAATTAATTTATGATATCGAAGCTTTACCATGTTAAGTGCTTTCGGGTCTTCAACAGTTCCAACCGTTACACCCATTGCAGTAAAGATGTTGCGAATTTCTTCGTTCTCATAAATTTTATGCTCCATTGCTTTTTCTACATTCAAAATTTTTCCGCGCAATGGAAGAATAGCCTGATAACTTCTATCCCTGCCCTGTTTTGCTGTTCCGCCTGCACTGTCTCCTTCCACCAAATACAGTTCGCATTTTTCGGGATCACGTTCACTACAATCTGCAAGTTTACCGGGCAGGCCGCCACCACTTAAAACAGTTTTTCGCTGTACAAGTTCACGGGCTTTTTTTGCGGCAACACGCGCCTGCGCCGCAAGAATAACTTTGCTGATAATATTCTTTGCTTCACGTGGGTTTTCTTCGAGGTAAGCTTCCAGTGCACGCGAAACGGTTGTCTGAACTACACCACTTACTTCACTATTGCCCAACTTGGTTTTTGTTTGACCTTCAAACTGCGGTTCGGGTACTTTCACAGAAACTATTGCGCTCATTCCTTCGCGAAAATCGTCACCCTCAACTTCAACTTTTGCTTTTTCGAACAGGTTATATTTTTCGCCATAATTTTTAAACACCCTTGTTATAGCCGTTCTAAAGCCGGCAACATGCGTACCGCCTTCAATGGTATTTATATTGTTTACATAAGAGAAAATATGCTCTTTAAAATCATCATTATATGTTAGTGCTACGTCAACCGCTACATTCGTTGCTTCATCAACACCTTCAACATATATTGTTTTTGGAATAAGCGGTGTACGCTTGCCGTTTTTATCAAGCATCTCAACAAATTCAACAATACCGCCTTCACTGTAAAAAACTTTTGAATAAAAATTACCGTCTTCAGTTTTTTCACGCAGGTCTGCTATTGAAATGCGGATGCGTTTATTCAGGTAACTTAATTCTCTCAGCCTGCCTTCAAGAATATCTTTATTAAAATTTATTGTTTGAAAAATTGTTGTATCAGGCCAGAAATGAATAAGCGTTCCGGTAATATCAGTTGCACCAACTTCACGCACAGGGTATTGCGGAATACCGATATGATATTCCTGTTCAAACATTCTGCCTTCGCGATGTACTACCGCAAGCAGCTTTGTGCTTAAAGCGTTAACACAGCTAACACCAACGCCGTGCAAACCACCAGAAACTTTGTACGTATTCTTATCAAATTTTCCGCCCGCATGCAACACGGTCATTACAACCTGTAGTGCGCTTACGCCTTCTTTCTGATGTATGCCAACCGGAATACCACGGCCATCATCCAGCACACTTACGCTGTTATCTTCATGTATGGTTACAGAAATGTTTTTACAATAACCGGCAAGCGCTTCATCAATTGCATTATCCACTACTTCATAAACAAGATGATGCAATCCTTTTACGCCGGTATCGCCAATATACATCGCAGGCCGTTTACGCACTGCTTCCAAACCTTCTAAAACCTGTATACTATCTGCTCCGTAATTTCCCTGCTGTGGTGCAGGATTTATTTCCTGATCATTCATAATAAATGAGAAAGTTTCTCTTGTAGTTGTATTCTTAAATTAAGGTGGGCGAAGTTACTTAAATTAAGGCGCTTAATGAAGAAAAAGGCGCTTTATTTCAGCCTTATTTATTAAAATTTATTAACAAAAATCAATACAGTTTTTTAGTGAAAAATCTAAAAAATTTACGAAAAAATTTTATTGCTTAAATGCTTAAAAGCTTCCATTGCGCCCATGTATTCGCAGGTTCGGGCGCCGGCTTTATTTGCATTTGAAATAATGTTTTTCCAGTTTTCAAAGGAGATACTATCCAAATCTTCCTGCAAGGTGCTGAGCTGGTACAGGACGGCACCCACAAAAGCATCGCCTGCACCGGTAGCATCAACGGCTTTCACCCGGATACTCGGAACGATTACAGTTTCCTGGTTTATGCTAAGCATTGTTCCGTTTTTGCCAAGCGTAACCGTGAAAATTGCATTTGTTTTTTTATGCAACATTTTTACTGCATCATTTAAAGTAGCAGCGCCTGTAATTAATATAGCTTCTTCTTCACTTACCTTGAAAAAATTACAGCTTTCTATAAAATTCCACGATTGATCAATAAAAGTTTGAACATTGTTTTTAAAAAGAAGATGCCGGTAATTGGGGTCGAAACAGATAAACTTATTTTTTTGTAACGCTTTTTGCAGCAAACCCTGGTATGCAATCTGTAGCGGCCCGGGAAGAAAAGCCGTTGCCGATCCAAAATGTATAATGCGAAAATCGTTAAGATTAATTTCTTCAATTTCTGCGCGGCTTAATTCACCATCTGCGCCGCGGTTAAAAAGAAAATCACGTTCACCATCTTCCATCAATGAAACAAAAGCAATCGTGGTAAAATTATGCTCATCCTGCAGCATCCATTTTGTTGACACACCAACCGATTGCATCACTTCAATCAAATGTTTACCAAAAGGATCGCTGCCCACTTTCGCTGCCAGTTCAACTTCACCTCCAAGTGCCGCAATTGCGGCTGCAACATTGGTTGGTGCACCACCGGGTTTCTTTAAAAAATTATTACCTGCAGAAAGCGATTTGCCTGTATCGGTACAAATCATATCTATCAATGCTTCGCCAATGCAAAGAATTTTACCACTAACACCCAGAGGCGAATTTGCTGCATCATCATATTCTGTAAGATTATTCATAAGTCGTTTTTAAAAAGAAAAATCAAATAAATTTTGTAATCAATTTTCGTATTTCTTTTAAGCATGACAAAAATTAAATATAGTCAAACCTTATATTAAGTAATAACATTGCAAGCATCTATTGCATTATTTTGCAATAATGATTTCGGCTTACAAAAAACGCAGGCTAACTTTTATTACAATCATCTACTGGTTTTTGTTGTTGTTTATTGTGGCTGCATGGGTTTGGTGGTTTATTTCGCTGCAAAATCAGAACAGCCTGATGCTGAAATATGAACTGGAACAATTAAATAAAAATGATGTTGCCTATTTTCAGAAATTAAATTTAATACAGGAAGAACAGCGCCGCAAAACAGCACAATATATAAGCGAAGGAATAACGTTTGTACTGGTTACATTATTGGGGGCGGCATTTGTTTACCGTGCTGTACGCAAGCAATTTTTACTTGGCAAACAGCAGCAAAATTTTATGATGGCTGTAACACATGAATTAAAAACGCCAATTGCTGTGATTAATCTTAACCTTGAAACGCTGCGAAAAAGAAAACTGGACGAAGATAAACAACAGCATATTTTGCATTCAACATTACAGGAAGCGGACAGGCTGAATGATCTTACCACAAATATTTTGGTAACGTCTCAACTGGAAAGCCATTATGTACCGGATAAAGAACAAATTAATTTTTCTGAATTATGCAACAAATGTGTTACCGCTTTTGCTAACCGCTATCCAAATCGCTTTATAAAAAAAAGTATTGAGGAAAATGTTCTAATTACCGGCGAAAGATTATTGTTAGAGCTGCTCGTAAATAACCTGCTTGATAATGCCTTAAAATATTCAGCAAAAGAAAAAACGGTGGCCGTAGAATTAAATAAACCGGGTAAAATTTATTTAAGCGTTACAGATGAAGGCAAAGGAATTCGTGAGGACGAAAAGAAAAAAATATTTGAAAAATTTTATCGCGGCGGTAACGAAACTACGCGCAAAACGAAAGGCACCGGCTTGGGCCTATATCTTTGCAAGCGCATTGCAGAAAGCCATAAAGCAAAAATTAAAGTAAGCAACAGCCAAATTACAGGAAGTATTTTTACAGTTGAGTTTAATGCATGATGAAAGAAGAAAAGGCAAATATTTTATTGGTGGAAGATGAAGAAAATCTTCATGAAACATTAAAGCTTAATCTTGAAATGGAAGGTTATGCAGTTACTTCTGCGTTTAACGGCAACGAGGCCATGAAAGCAGTACAAAATGAATATTTCGATTTGGTGATCATGGATATTATGCTTCCCGAAATGGATGGTATAAGCGTTACAGAAAATATACGGCTCGATAATAATGATGTTCCTGTGTTAATACTAAGCGCAAAAAATACCGGGCAGGATCGTGTGCTGGGTTTAAAAAAAGGCGCCGACGATTATCTTACAAAACCATTTAATCTCGAGGAACTTTTGCTGCGTGTGGACAAGCTCATCATAAAAAACAAAAAAATTTCAGAAAAGGATTTTGCGTTTGATACTTATTCATTCGATAATAACACGATTGATTTTAAAGCGCAGCAGGTAACGTTAAAAAACGGTACTGCGGTTGAACTGAGTAAAAAAGAAACCATGTTGTTAAAGCTGCTTATTGAAAATAAAAACCGGGTGGTAACAAGAGAAAAAATTCTGCAATCGGTTTGGGGTTACAAAGTGTATCCGAATACAAGAACGATTGATAATTTTATTTTAAACTTCAGAAAATATTTTGAAGCAGATAGCCGCAATCCAAAACATTTTCATTCTGTGCGCGGCGTGGGCTATAAATACACAGATTAGGTTTCGGCCTGTAATTCTTCTATCGCATTTTTTACTTCAAGAAAGTATACCTGCAAATCGGTCTCCGTTTCAAAAGGTGCATATATTTTTTCATTACAAAAGTCAAGCAATAAAAAAGTTTTATTGCATAAAGCAGCACTTGTTTTTTCTTTTAGTTCAGCAATTAAAAAAGTTTCTGCGTGGTGTTGGGAACCTGTTTTTTCTGATATGGCGCTTAACAATAATTCTTTTGCTTTTACAAAAAATAATTTCACATCTGTTATATTTTGCAAATCACCCCAATGCCTTGAAAAATCTGTTTTATATCTTAACTGCACAACAGGCTCAAAAACCGGGACCGGTGTAACGACTGGCTGTGCAACAACGTTTTTTTTCAGTTGAAGCTTATTGCGTTTATAACTTATAAAACCAACCAGGGCAACAGTTACAGCGATGGCAGGCACAATCCACAAATATCTTCTGTTTGAAATATCGTAACGAACAATGCCTGTATATTCATTATTTTTTGCAAGCGCTCTTGTAAAAGTTATGGGAATGCTGTCTGTTTTAACTGTTTCATATTTTTTTGAATCGGTATTAAAATAACTTAAGCTGATAGGTGGTATTTCAATGCGGCCTTCTTTCTTCCCAATAAAAGGAATATCAAAAATCCGGTTGCCGCTTATCGGGAAATTATTTTGATCAATATGCTGCGAATCATTTCCATCGAAATGTTCTGTACCGGAAGGCCATGTTATATCAGGTTTATTAATCGCATCTAAATTACCCGCGCCTTTTATTGTAACAATAAGATGATCATTTTCATCAACCGCAATTTTATTTTGTTGCACTGAGGCGGTAATGCTGAACAGCCCCGTGATACCATAAAATTTTTCGGGTTTACTTTTTTCAGGCAATGATGAAACATCAACCGATGTTGGTGTATTGCTTACTGTAATATCGTATTTATCCGGATTAAAATCCTGCGCATCGGGTATTTCAACATGATTGGTTACCGTGGCAACGCCCACAGCAAGTGCACCGGCCTGTACCGGCGTAAGCTGTACTTTTCTTATAGTATAAACGGTGTAGGTTTCGCCGTTTATTTTTTCCGTTTCAGGAGTATCGCCAAAATTTAATTCTTTTACGCTGCAGCCGGTAAATTCCGGTTGTTTTAAAACAACTGCCTGGCCGCTTACCGACGTATAAAATTTATATAAAGCCATAACAGGTTCACCCACAAAAATTTTACTCTTGCTTACAAAAACTTTTACAAACATGCTGCGCTTTAAAAAATTTTCAATGCTGTTGCTATCGCTTTTATATTGTTTTGTAGTGATTAAAGAAGGTAATTGCGCAGCAGCTTCATGCCTGCATAATACGGCACAGGCAAAAATTAAAAGTTGCATAAAAATTACGGTTGCAGCGAAGCGTTTCATGAGCACACAAAGATAAATCCGAAAGTATTTTGTCTACAGGCAGCAGGGTTAATATACGGTTAAAGGCAGTTAACGTTCAATTATCAACAATCATTATTCATCGTTCATAATTCATCATTCATTACTATGTTTGTTTGCAATAAATAATTTATGGCCTTTTCATCCGTGGATACAATTATTGATTTTTTAGAGCCTGTTGGAAACCTGCTTTTTTTTAATGATGATAAAACATATAATCAAAAACAAGTTGGCAGTTATATTGACGCTTACATAAAAAATTTCCCTGACGTTGAAGCTGCGGACCTGGTACTTATTGGGTGTGCAGAAACTCGCGGAGCGGGTGTAAGTTTGCATGACAACACTGGTATTGATGCGGTGCGCAGCCATTTCTACCAGCTTTATCAGTGGCATACAGAAGTTGCTGTTGCAGACATTGGAAATATCAAACCGGGTGCCTCACTGGAAGATACTTATTCGGCATTGCAACAGGTGCTGGGTGAATTATCAGCGTTGAATAAAAAAGTTTTAATACTTGGCGGCGCACACGATTTAATGCTGGCACAATACAATGTTTTTGCTGCTGAACAAAAAATAATAGAAGCCACATGTGTGGATGCGTTTTTAGATATGAATGCAGAAAGCCGTTCGCCGGCCGAAAATTTTTTGATGAAGATGTTTACAGAAGAACCCAATTATTTAAAACATTATAATCATATCGGTTTTCAAAGTTATTTCGTTCACCCGGCCATGCTGGAAACAATTGACAAACTGCGTTTCGATTGTTATCGCGTGGGTAATGTAAAAGAACATATTGAAACAATGGAGCCGGTTATCCGCAACACAAATATTTTTTCGTTTGATATTACAGCCATCCAGCACAGCCATGCACCTGCAAACCGTATTACTCCCAACGGTTTTAATGGCGAGGAAGCGTGCAGCCTGGTGCAGTATGCGGGCATGAGCAGTTTATCAAACAGCATTGGCATTTATGGTTATAATTATAAGCAGGATGTAAGTGAACTTACCGCAAAACAAATAAGCCACATGATTTGGTATTTATGTGATGGCATACAAAAAGGCAAAACGGAAGCGCCCTTGCAACAGCGTGAAAGTTTTAATGAGTTTAAATTAATGTTTGCCGACTTTGAAACCCTGTTTTTACAAAGTAAAAAAACACAGCGCTGGTGGATGCAATTGCCGGATAAAACTTTTGTGGCCTGCAGCGGAAAAGATTACACAACTGCTTTAAACAATGAAATACCTGAAAGATGGCTAAGAGCCGTTGAAAGAAGCTAGGCTTGTACAATTAAATGCTACAGCCCGGCTTTTTCCTTTTGCCGGAAGCTTGCTTTTTAATTAAAAACTATTGTCCTAAACTAAGTCCACCGTCAACTGCAATAATTTGTCCTGTTATGTAATCATTTTCAATAAACGCCAATATCATTTTTACGATGTCTTCAGGTTCGCCAACTCTTCCAAGCGGAATTGTGTTAGAATATTGCTTAAAAGTTTCGTGTTTCTCTTCGGGTGTTAAAAAGTCCCACCAGGTTGTATTTACAACACCGGGTGCTACTGCATTTATCCGTAATGGTTTTAATTCCTTTGCAAGTGTTGGAATCATAATTTCTAATGCTCCGTTAATGGCTCCCAAACCTGCTGTACCCAAAGCTTTTGATTGAGAGCTGATTGAGGTAATAAAAGTTATACTGCCATTTGATCTAATATAAGGTAGTGCTGATTGAGCTGTGGCTAATTGAGCAAAAAACTTTCCGTCAAATCCTTTTTTTAAGTCTTCTAAATTTAATTCACGAAAAAATCCAATCCCTTTACCACCACTAATTGCAATTACAAGATGGTCAATTTGCCCGATAGCAGCTATTGTCTGATTGAGCAATTCAGAATTGTTTGCATCAACACTTTTCCCTTTTGCATTTTTACCAATTTCATTCAATGCATGATTTATCTTTTCCGGATTTCTACCTAAGATTGTGACCTGATAATTCTTCTGTGCTAAAAATTTTGCTGTTGCCAGTCCTATTCCGGATGTTCCGCCTGCTATTAAAACGTTTGCCATATCTTATGTAATTATTTTTACCTTATTTCAAACTTAGTGCTGTTTGTAAGGCTTGCCGGCAATGAGTGCTGATTGAAGGTGTCTCATACAAGTCTTTATCCGATATACTTCATTACCTGGAAACCGGCTGTTTCCTATAAATTCCTTTTTTTATTTGCACTTTTTAACCGAGAGTTGTCAAAATTATTGCCAACAGATGTATTGCTGCAATACACAAGCATCAAACTTACGTCTTACAACTTATTTTCCAAACATCTTCAGCAACTGCTCATCATTAAATTCAACAAATACAGGATTACCGTTCGGTGTAATGGAAGGTGTGCTGCACTGAAATAATTCTTCAACCAACACTTTCATTTCTTTATCAGTTAACGTTTGCCCCGCTTTAATTGCCTGTTGCCTTGCCATACAATGAATTAATTTTTCACGTTTGCTGAATTTTAATTCGCTGCTAAAATGTTTAAATTGTTCAATCAATAATTCAATTGTATGCTTTTCATTACCCTGTAAAACATCTGCAGGTGTTCCCTGAATAATAAAACTGTCTTTTCCAAACAACTCAATTTTATAACCTAAAAGTTGCAAGTCCGGCAAAAGTTCATGCAACAAAGCTGCGTCCGGCGGTGAAAGTTCTAAGGAAACAGGAAATAATGTTTGCTGCGTTACGGCTTGTTTTAATTGCATGGCATTACTGTAGCGATCAAACAAAATCCTTTCGTGTGCATGCTGCTGATGAATTAATAAGAAACCATTTTGTAAGTGCACAATAATATAAGTTTGATGTAGCTGATAAAAAGGAACACCCGTCTCCGGTTTCAGGCCACCGGTTTCCGGTTGCCGGTTTTCAGGTGAATTAAAATTCAGGCGTTCATCGTTCGTACTCCGCACTTCATAGTTCGTACTTGTATAAAACTCTTTCCAGTGCTTTAATTCATTTTTTCCTGTAGGATCAATTAAATGCGCCTGGTGCTTCTGCGAAAATTTCTTATACAGGTCAGATGTGGTTAACGTATCTTTTTTATGTTCAGTAAATGGTTGCGTAACTGCTTCGGTTTGCATTATCTCCGCATTCAAACTAAAATCAAGTGAAGGTGAAATACTAAACTGTGCCAGCGCATGTTTTATAGCTGCCTGTACGAACGCGTATACAATTTTTTCATCTTCAAATTTTATTTCCTGTTTGGTTGGATGAACATTTATATCGACTTGTGAAGGATCCAAATCAATATACAAAGCATATAAAGGAAAACTGTCTTTTGGCAGTAACGCATCAAAAGCAGATGTAACTGCATGATTTAAATAAGCGCTTTTTATAAAGCGGTTATTTACAAAAAAATATTGATCACCCCGCGTTTTTTTTGCAGCATCAGGCTTACCCACAAAGCCATTTACCTCCAAATAATCTGTGGTTTCCTTTACTGCTACTAATTTGGTTTGATATTGATTACCGAGTAACTGTAAAAACCGTTGTTTATAATTTCCGGCTTCTAAATAAAAAACCTGCTGGCCATTACTGGTAAGCGAAAAGAATATGTTCGGGAAAGCCAGCGCTACATGAATGAATTCATCCACAATATGCCTCATTTCGGCAGCATTGCTTTTTAAAAAGTTTCTGCGTGCGGGCACATTAAAAAAAAGATTTTTCATGCAGATATTTGTGCCAACAGCACATGAGCAAGCTTCCTGTTTACGTACGATGCTGTTATCTATTTCAATAAAAACTCCCAGTTCATCTTCAGCACGTCTCGTTTTTAACTCAACCTGCGCAACGGCAGCAATCGAAGCCAGTGCTTCGCCTCGAAAACCCATCGTGCGTATATAAAAAAGGTCTTCTATTTTTTTTATTTTACTTGTTGCATGGCGCTCAAAGCTCATCCGCGCATCGGTTTCGCTCATGCCTTTGCCATTATCAATAACCTGAATTAAAGTTTTCCCGGCATCAGCAATATATAGTTGAACAGAAGTTGCGCCGGCATCCACTGCATTTTCGAGTAATTCTTTTACGGCGCTGGCCGGGCGCTGAATTACTTCACCTGCCGCTATCTGGTTAGCAATATTGTCCGGTAATAAATTAATAATATCAATCACAAAAGCGCTCCTTCATTTGGCATAAAAATAGAGTATTGCTCAAAACTTTATGCAATCCGTATTAAATGTTTTATTGTTTGTTGTTAAATATTTAAACTTTTAAATTTTATTATCCTTTTTATAAAAATCCCGATTAATGTAGTAGAAATAAAAACAGTATTCAATATAATGTTATGCCGTACAACTATAATAAACAGGATGAGAATGAAAAAAATGGAAAAACGTTTACAGATTCATCCAATTCTTTACAGAAACGCATTGCTGCAACAGGGGGAAATAATACACGTGAAAAAACTGATTTATCGAGATTGAAACTGATTTACGAAGAACTGCCTGACCATTGCGTACAGTTTTTCTTTTTGAGCTAAAGTATTTGTTTGCCAGCCATTGTTTTTACAAATTTTGTGCTCTATATACCTAATGGAAAAATTATTATTGAAAAAAATGAGTACCTGAATGACGCGCAATAAGTAATCGCTGATTTATTTCGTATTGAAAGAAAGAAGTTCAGTATGATTTGTTTTATTAATGCCCCGCATGCTTAAATTAGCGGATGAAAAAAAATCTTCTTGCCACTATTTTAATATTAAGTTCTCTATTTCTCTCCGCTCAAAACATTCCCTCACCAAAACAATTTTTAGGATATGATTTAGGCGAACACTTTACACCCCAAAATAAAGTTGTTGCTTATTTTAATGCGGTTGCACAGGCTGCATCATCAATTGTAAAAGTTCAGAAATTCGGAGAAACCACTGAGGGCAGAGACATGATTGCTGCATTTATTTCTTCACCTGAAAATATTCAGAATTTAGAAAATATCCGTCAGAATAATTTGCGTTTGGCTGATATGCAAACAGATCAAACGGCTGATTTAAATGCCCCCGCCATTGTTTGGTTAAGCTATAATGTTCATGGCAATGAACCGTCGAGCACAGAAGCGGCAATGAAAGTTTTATATGCACTCGTTGATCCTTCAAACACACAGGCAAAGCAATGGCTGCAGCATGCTGTTGTAATTATTGATCCCTGCCAGAATCCTGATGGAAGAGACCGTTATGTAAATTGGTACAACACAGCCGTTGGCAGGCATTTTAATGCAGACCCGCAAAGCCGTGAGCATGATGAGCCGTGGCCGTATGGACGAACCAATCATTACAATTTTGATATGAACAGGGATTGGGCCTGGCAAACACAAAAAGAAATGCAGGAAAAATTAAAACTGTATAACGACTGGTTACCACAGGTGCATGTTGATTTGCATGAGCAGGAATATAATGCGCCTTATTATTTTGCGCCGGCTGCTCAGCCTTATCATGAAGTGATAACACAATGGCAACGGGATTTCCAGGTACAGATTGGAAAAAACAATGCAAAATATTTTGATGCAAACGGATGGCTATATTTTACCCGCCAGATATTCGATTTATTTTACCCCTCTTATGGCGACACTTATCCAACCTATAGCGGTGCGATTGGTATGACGTATGAACAAGGCGGCATAGGCGCAGGGCTTGGCATAAAAACAAGCACCGGCGATACACTTACACTTACAGACAGGATAGCGCATCATTACACAGCCAGCATATCAACCATTGAAATAAGTGCAGCCAATTACCAGAAATTGGTAAGTGAATTCAAAAAATATTTTGATAATAACATAAAAGGTGCGGACATGGAGTATAAGACCTATGTGCTTACTTCATCAGACCAAAACAAAATTGAAGCGGTAAAAAAATTACTTGATGCGAATAAGATTAGTTATGGCAGTTTAGCCAGCAGTAATTTCAGCGGCTATAATTATTACACCAACAAGAATTCAGGTTTTAGTTCTGAAGGTTATGATATTGCTGTATCAACGCTGCAGCCAAAAGGCAGAATGGTAAAAGTGTTGTTTGAGCAACGCAGCAAATTGGTAGATTCTGCCACGTATGATATTACCGCATGGAGTATTCCTTATTCGTATGGTGTAAATGCATGGGCAGTAAAAGAAAATCTGCAATTAAATTCATCGGCCGATTCGCAAACAATAACAGAAGTTCAAAGTAATTATGGAATATTAATTCCTTATACTTCGTTAAACGCTGCAAAAGTTTTGTCGGGCCTTTTGGCAAGTAATGTACGTGTTCGTTTTTCGGCAGACCCATTTACATACAATGGTAAATCTTTTGGCCGCGGTACACTAATCGTTTTAAAAGGCAACAATATTGCTCACTGGAATGATCTTGTAAACAAAACCTGCAGCATGTATAACATTCAACCTTATGCAGTACAAACAGGTTTTATGGACACAGGTTCAGATTTTGGATCTGAAGATGTACATTTTATAAAGGCTCCAAAAGTTGCATTGCTTACGGGCAATAATGTTTCACATAGTGCAGCCGGCGAGGTTTGGTGTTTTTTTGATACGGAATTAAATTATCCTGTTTCGCAATTAATTGCAGAACATCTTGATGACATAAATCTCTCTAACTACGATGTGCTGATAATGCCTGATGGCAATTACAATATGCTTGATGATGAAAAAAATCTTTCGGATAAACTGGATGCTTTTGTAAAAGCGGGCGGAAAATTAATTGCAACAGAAGGCGGTGCTGCAAAACTTGCTTCGCTTGACTGGGCTGGTATTAAACTGGAAAAAGATTCTGCGCAGGATTCTGACAGCATCATACAAAAGAATTATGGTAATGCCGAAAGAGAAAGAATAACAACATTTATTCCCGGCGCTATTTATAAAATTCAGTTGGACAATACACATCCGCTGGGTTATGGTTATCCGGATTTTTATTTTACTTTAAAACAAGACGGCAGAGCTTATACTAATTTTAAAGGTGGCTGGAATGTGGGCATACTTCCGGCAAATGCCTATGTAGCCGGTTTTGTAGGCAGCAAATTAAAATCGCAGATAAAACAAGGTGTTTTAATTGGTGATAAACGCTACGGAAGCGGGCACATAATTATTATAAATGAAGATCCGTTGTTTCGGTTATTCTGGGAAAACGGAAAACTTCTGTTTTCCAATGCGGTTTTTCTTGCAGGGAATTAATTCGCACATATTGCAGTTTTTAATGTTGTTACGAATAACAGATAACAAATGAAAATGAAGAATTGCAGTATCGCTTTGGCATTTACCAATATAACAATGCAATGGTCCGGCTACTTCTATACATTCACTCTTGTTAATAACGTTTGCGAAACAAGTTGTACTTCAACCAAAGAAAAATGGTAATAAGATTTCCAGCATCACTTTCAGGCGGAGAAGAAAAATATTACAGGAATCTGCCTGCTTTGCGGCAACAATAATTACTCGCTGTATATACGTTCAATTTTTTTATCAGGGATAAACCATATTATAGCAACAAATACAAATATTATTGCTGATATAGCAGTGTTTACAAAAGCAAGTGGTATAGCAGCCGTATATAAAAATAAAGAAGCCATTCCTTTACCTCTTTGCCGCTGCATTATACCAATTAAATCTGTATCATTTTTGTGACATCGCTCAATGGTTATCTGCAATATTGTATATGCAAGGCCGCACAGATCGAGCAGTATCGCATATAAAGCCACGGGAAAAGATTCATTGTGATTTTCGCCCATCCAGGCTGTTGCAAAAGGAACCAGTGAAAGCCAGAATAAAAGATTTAGGTTTGCCCACATAATTCCTGCACTTATGTGTTTTACCAGGTGCAGCAGGTGGTGATGATTGTTCCAATAAATACCAATGAAAATAAAGCTCAATATATAACTCATAAACACAGGGCCCATCGGTCTAATGGCGCTCCAGTTAACCCCTTCCGGCGTTTTTAATTCAAGCACCATAATGGTAATAATGATAGCGATTACACCATCACTAAATGCTTCGAGCCTGTTTTTTCCCATGCAGTTATTTTAAGCTTGCATAAACCAGTTGTTCAAATTTCGATGATAATTCATAATGGGAGTTAGGCGTTTGCTGCGTCATAATCAAACAAATAAGATGCTCTTTCGGATCAGCCCAATACGTGGTGCCGAAAAATCCGCCCCAGTCAAAACTACCTGCATTACGACTACCGTCTGCGCTGCCTTTGTCCGTTACAATTTCAAAACCTAAACCGAAATTATTTTTTCCGTTGAACAGAAAATCAAGTTGCGGATGCAGCATCATTTCTGTTATGCGTTTAGAAAGAATTGTTTTACCATTGTATGTACCTCCATTCATTATCATTTGTAAAAAAACAGCGTAGTCAAAAGCGGTAGAAGACAAACCTGCACCGCCTGAAAAATATCTTTTTTTAATTTTTGGATAATCGGCATCGATGCCTTCAGTAATTTTCCATGGTATAATGTGGTGTGTTGAATCTTCAGTATAAGCAGTTGTTAAACGATTAAATTCATTAGCCGGTAAATTGAACCATGTATCTTTCATGCCTAACGGATCGAAAATTTTTTTGCGCAAAAAATCTTCAAGGCTTTCGCCGCTTATTACCTCAATAACAGCGCCCAGCACATCTATACTTAACCCATACCGCCATTGTTCGCCCGGCTGAAATGCCAACGGCAATTTTGCAAGCGCTTTCATTTTTTCCACCAGGCTTTCATCAAACACACCCAGCCCCGATGGAATATTTGCTTTCGCATAAATAGCCCTCATTTTGTCGCTGCCAATACCCGGGTAATCAAGCCCGGAAGTATGTGTTAGCAAATCTTTTATTGTTATATCTCTCTTGGCGGGAACAGTAGTGTATGTTGTGTCTGACATGTGAAAACTATCGAGCACTGTTTCATGGGCAAACTGGGGAATATATTTTGAAACCGGATCGTCCAATGAAAGTTTTCCCTCATCATACAGCACCAAAATACCGGCGCTTACAATGGCTTTTGTTTGCGATGCAATGCGGAAAATACTGTTTGGCTGCATTTGCGTATTTGTCTCCGCATCACTATAGCCATACGCTTTATTTTGAACAACCTGGCCATCTTTTACAATTATTGTTACCACGCCCTTTACCCAATCCCGGTTAATATAATTATTAACAAGCGTGTCAATATTCGCAAGTCTTTTATAATCTATTGAAGCAAGTTGGTTACCTGATGTTTTTATGATTTGCGCGTTGGAACATGAAAAATAAAATGAAAGTAAAATGAACGATATAATTTTATAAGAAGTTCTCATAAGCTGTTAGTTGTATTAAAATTAAAGCAGTTATTAAATTAAAGGCATAATGTTAAACACGAAATTGGTTATCATCTGCAGACGGCCCATAAATAGAAGGCACGGCAATATCTTTTAACCGCATAAAAACAGTTAACTGCCCGCGATGATGCACCCAGTGATTTAATGTGGATGGAATACTTTCAGTCAACGGCTGACTAAATATTATTTTGCCATTGGTTTGCAAAACAAAATCTTTTGAAAGAGTTTCTTCTGTTGCATTTTCCAAAGCCTTTCTTGCGCCTTGTATATTTTCATCAAAATGATTTACCAGTTCCTCTGTAGTAGCTGGTTGAAAATGCTTGAAGGTTGCAAAGTCTATTACATTTTCTTCAATTGAAATACGTATCCATCTTGGTATTTCGGCAACCAGCAAAGAAAGATAACCAAGCGTCATAGATCTTTCATGAGGTTTCCATCCAAATAAATCTTCAGGAATACGTTCAAGGCATTTGCGCGATGCAGGTATTTCTGCATTTAGTTCTTTTAAAAACGCTTCTGCATAGGAATAACTTTTCATCATAAAATAATTTATGTAAAACAAATGTAACTATGCTTTGCTTATGATGCGTTGCTATTGAAATAAAGATGAAAACCCGCTTAAACAACGCCGGTGAAGGAAATACCAGAGACAGGCGAAACCGGCCGGCTGCTTTTTACTTTTTTAATGTTAGTATTATTTACAGGCAAAAAAATGAATTTAATTTTTTTACGATCCTGAACAGGAAAGTAAAAATAATCTGTTTCATAGTTGGAAAAGAAATTCATGCTGTTCATTTCCTTTGACTGCTTATGATAGGAAAAATGAGTGGTTTGTGTACTGCCGTTTATACTTGAAAAAAAATAAAATAAAAATATTAAACCCACAACAGGTAAAACTTTTTTTAGGGAAATATAATTTGATACTGGCATTTCAGGAGATTTCATTTTTGACAGTTTAGCGATACGAAGATACAGGTTTTAGGAAATCTTTCGTAGGTGGTGCTTACCGTTCATATAATAATGGTTGAAAAAGCTGTAGGGGGAGGATTCGAACCTCCACGGGGCAGTTAGCCAAAATGCAAAGTTTAGTGGTCAACCCTGGTCGGCCTTACCAAAAGTAACGTCGGCTCTACATTTTGTTTATCCTGTAATCCCCACCCCCGAGACGAGAGGGTATGTCTGCCAAGATTTCATCACCCCACAGTATAAAGAGCTATTTGCTGATGCAATATTAAACGCCTTATTCTTTTTATAGAAATTTTTTAAGCTAAAATTTAAAATTATATAAAACATCTAATAAATGTTATATTCGAATGAATATTTTCTAATACAATACCTGTTTATGGCAGACCAATTAAATATTGACAAACTTGATTTGCAGATTATCCAGGCAATGATGCAAAGTGCTAATATTTCATATGCGGAACTGGGAAAAAAATTATTTGTTTCAGGCGGAACAATTCATGTGCGCATAAAAAAACTGCAGGAACTGGGTGTTGTAAAGGGCACTAAACTGCATGTTGATCATAAATTGCTTGGATATGATGTTATCGCATTCATCGGTATATTTCTTGAAAAAAGTTCTTTGTATGATGCTGTTGCAAAAGAATTAAAAAAAATTCCGCAGATTGTACGGCTTAATTATACAACCGGAAATTATAGCATGTTTGCAGAAGTGGTTTGTAAAGACATCAGCGAATTAAAATTTGTATTGCATGATGAACTGCAAAAAATAAAAGGCATTGAGCGGACAGATACTATCATATCGCTGGAAGAAAGTTTTTTGAGAGACATCCAAATGACGGAAAGAAAAAAATAACCGCAGTTTACCGCTTACTGGCGATGAGTAAATTCAAATCGGTAAACTTTAAATCAAACCGCTGGCTGATATAAAAGTTTGTAAGGTGGCCTTTGTACAAATAGACCCCGTTACGCAAATTAAAATTGTGCCATACCATTTCTTCAATGCCACCTTCATCACCGGCAGCCAGCAACAGCGGCATCAACACATTACTTATTGCATGGCTTGCGGTACGTGCAAAACCACTTGGAATATTCGGTACGCAGTAATGTATTATACCATGCTTTACAAATGTTGGATGCTGGTGGGTAGTTATTTCACTGGTTTCAAAACAACCCCCGCGGTCTATGCTTACATCAATTATTATACTTCCGGGGCGCATGGTTTGCACCATTTCTTCTGTTGCAACGATAGGTGTTCTGCCGCCTTCATTCGTAAGCGCACCTACTGCTATTTCGCATGTTTTTAATTGTTTTGCAAGAATGCGTGGCTCTATAACACTTGTCCAAACGCGAATACCAAGATTATTTTGTAACCGCTTTAAACGATAAACATTATTATCAAAAACTTTTACTGATGCACCCATGGCCAAGGCTGTGCGGGTAGCAAACTCGCCAACCACACCTGCTCCTATTATAATAACTTTTGTTGGCGGAATACCACTGATACCGCCGAGCAAAATGCCCTTGCCATCGCTGGTGCTGCTGAGATATTGGCCTGCAATAAGCATAACAGCACTACCTGCAATTTCACTCATGCTGCGTACAATAGGAAATGTACCGCTGTCATCTTTTATAATTTCAAAACCAAGCGCCGTAATTCTTTTTAGCATTAATTTCTCCACCAAACTTTTCTTTAGCATAGAAATATTAATGGGAGAAATAATTGTCTGGTTCAGCTGCATAAACGGAACATCTTCTTCCATCACCGGCGCACTTTTTATAAGCACCGGCGCTTTATACACTTCTTTTTTGTTATGGGCAATTTGTGCACCCGCCTCACTAAAATCATCATCATTATATTTACTGCCTTCACCTGCCCTGGTTTCAACAATCACTTCATGACCGTTGTTTACTAATACATTTATAGCTTCCGGAATAAGCGAGATGCGGTTTTCCTGCAGCACCGTTTCTTTTGGAATGCCTATAGTTAGCCTGGCGCTGCTTGGCTTTATATCGAGGGTTTCTTCCTGCGTTTCAAAACTAAATCCGCTGCTGATAAATGGTTTATTTGCGGCCATTCGTTACAAATAATTATTATAGCACATAAAAATAACAATATTTAGCTGTTTCATTTTACAATTAATCTTCTTTCATGTGAGTTTATAATTTCCAGATTAACATGCAAGGTGTTTTGAGGTAGCAATTCCTGCGCCTTTTCGGCCCATTCAATAAAACAAAGATTTCCGCTTTCTATACAATCTTCGCAACCGGCCTGTATCACCTCCATTTTATTTTGCAGTCTATACCAATCCATGTGATAGATAACGCCGGCGGTACCAGAATATTCATTTATTATAGCAAAAGTTGGGCTTGTAACAGTGCTGCTTACATTTAATACATCGCAAAGCGCGTGAATTAATGTTGTTTTACCGGCGCCCATCGGCGCATCAAAAGCCCATATTTTATAGGAGTAGAATTGCTGCCAAAGTTGTGCAACAATGTTTTTTATTTCTGAGAGATGGAAGTTTTTTTGCATAAAGAACAATCTTATTTCAGCTTTTCATTGTTCTTATGGCGTACTGCATCACGTACATTTTTTTTCTCAAAATTTTTTTCCAGTGCATCCGTTAGGTTAACACCTGTTTGATTAGCGAGACAAATCAGCACCCAAAGCACATCTGCAAATTCATCGCTTAAATTTTCAGTTTTTTCGTTTTCTTTAAACGATTGTTCACCATAAGTGCGCACCATTATCCTGGAAAGTTCACCCACTTCTTCCACTAAAATACCAAGATTTGTAAGCTCATTAAAATAGCGAACGCCAACGGTTTTTATCCACTCATCTACCTTTTGTTGTGCCTGTTCTATTGTCATTCTAAGAAATTAAAAAAATCAGTTGCTAACAGGATGAGGAATTTCGATTGTAAAAGTGCTGCCTTTTCCCAAAACACTTTCTACTTTTATTTTGCCTTTGTGCTCATCAATTACAGATTTTACATAGCTCATACCCAGGCCAAAACCTTTTACATTATGCAGGTTGCCGGTATGTGCACGGTAAAATTTTTCAAAAATGCGCTTTACAGATTCTTTGCTCATTCCAATTCCATTATCCTGTATTTGCAACACAACATACTTCTCAGTGCTGTGTGTAATTATTTTTATGATGAGATTTTCCTTTGAATATTTAATAGCATTATCAATAAGATTGGATATAACATTTGAAAAATGCACTTCATCGGCTTCAATCATATCGTTGCCGGCATTTAACAGGTATTCAATTTTGCTATTTTTATCCTGTAACTGCAGTTGAAAATTGTTAGTTACATTTTTTATTAATTCGTGTACGTGAAGTGGTGCTAAATTCAATTTAAATTCCTGTTTTTCCATTAGTGCTGCCTGTAGTATTGTTTCTACATGCTTATTCATTCGTTTATTTTCTTCCTTAATAATGTTATTAAAATATTGCCATTTAACTTTATCGCTGTGCACTTTTTCATTCCTCAGCGCATCAACAGCAAGTGAAATTGTTGCCAATGGTGTTTTAAATTCATGCGTCATATTATTAATGAAATCACTTTTTATCTCACTTATCTTTTTCTGATTCAGCAATGTTTTTACCGTAATAAAAAATGCGGCAATAATTATTGCGGTAAACAAGGCAGAAAAAACAATCATCCAACCTAATGAATGCCACACCTGTACTTTAAAATCAGGTATCAAAATAAAAAGATGTTCATATCGCCATCACACTTTCCAGGTCGGTTGCGTTTTCCGGAATTATAGGAATAACTCTCCTTCTGAAATGCGTTGTGTCAAATGATTCCTGTTGAAAATGCTCACTCTGCATTTCGAGTTCAAAATTGTCTGCATTTGAAGTAATGGCAAATTCAAAACGCACATCATCTAATCCTTCTTTATTAAAGGCCTTCCTGAATTTATCTTTAATTTCGGGCAGCTGTATACCTATCTGAAATTGTAGAAGGCCGAATAATATTAAATGAGAGATTTTCGGGAAATGCCTGTAACCCGGGCCGTCTTATTGAAATTGAAAAAACTAGACGAAGCACCGTTTGCTTAATTCTTCCGAATACATCAAACCCTGCTTTATCAACCTTGTCAATAAATCGCTCCTGTTGTATTACAAGCTGATTTTTAAACCAATTAACCTGTATAACGATTATCCCGATTAGTGACAGAGAAATTAAAATAATAATTACAGGGAAAACCTTTTTCATTTAAACAAAGATATTTTGTATAAGTGCAAGTGAAAAATATGCAAAAACCTTTACCAGCATTTTAACTGCAATATTTTTTTCGCGAGTGAATTTTATTTTATTATTCGCTGTATTTTACAACATGGAAAATTTACAATCAGGCACAATCCTCATAGCTGATCCATTTTTAAAAGACCCAAACTTTTTCAGGTCAGTAGTGTTTCTATGCAATTATAAAGATGATGGAAGTTTTGGTTTTTTATTGAACAAAAAGTCGGAGTATGTTATGAGCGATTTATTTACAGATTTGCAGGCATGCAATTTTCCGGTATTTTATGGTGGTCCTGTTCAGCAGGATACGATACATTTTTTGCACCGCTGTCCTGGTTTAATAACCGGAGGAGAAAAAATTGTTGACGATATTTATTGGGGTGGTGAATTTGATGAGATGTTTTCGCTGATTCAAAATAATAAAATTACAAAGGACGAAATCCGTTTATTTTTAGGTTACAGCGGCTGGAGTAAAAATCAGTTGGAAGATGAAATTGCGGAAAAAAGCTGGCTGACTACATATGGCACAAGTAAACTTGTTTTTATTAACGATGAAAAACTTGTTTGGGCCGAAGCACTAAAGCAGTTAGGAGGAAAATTTGAGCAACTCATCCATTATCCAACCGACCCACAGTTAAATTAATGCATAAAAAAGCCGCTATGTGCGGCTTTTTATTTCTGTTAGAATTAATTTTTTATTGTTCGGTAACCTGGAAAGTAATGTTTTGTTTTTGACGATAGATAACATTTCTTCCGTTTTGAATAGCAGGCTGCCACTTTGGACCTTTTTGAATAACCCTTACTGCTTCTGTTGCACAACCATAACCCGGGTCATTCAAAGCCTTTACCTCAGATATATTGCCAGCTTTATCTACAAGAAATGAAACAGTAACTGTATAATTACCAGGTGCCGCGCCATTATCGGCTGGCGTTTGATTATTCAGATTACGTTCCAGGAATTTTCTCCATGCATCCTGGCCGCCGGGAAATTTTGCTTCAACCTGCACGCTGGTAAATTCTTTATCATAATCCTGTTCCTGTGTTTTAGGTGCAGCTACCTGGCCGGTACCTTTTTCAACAGGCGGAGCAACACCAAGGTCTTTTACACCTTCCTGGTTGAATGCACCGATTTTTGTGTCTTCGAGCTTTTCCTGTTCCGGTGGTTTTTCCTCGGGCTTTACCTCTTCATCCTTAACAATCTTGGGAGGCGTAAATTTCGTAACCTCTACCTTAGGTGGTTCTTTTGGAGGAGGAGGTGGCGGCGGTGGCTCAGGTTCTTTTGGCTGCTTTATATCTTCAAGCTGCACATCCTGAACAACCATTTTTTTAGGCACTTTGCTCTCAATAGTTTTTGCTAATATAGATGCCAGAAATATTAAAAGACAAACACCAAGCATAATGATAATCGATCGTACCATACGCTTGTTATAAGCCTTTCTAAGTTCATAGGCGCCATATTCCTTATTTCGTCCTTCAAAAAGAATATCGAGAAACTCAGCGTTTAAAATTTTATTTGCTTCCATTACAATTAGAATTTAATTCTTAGATGCATAACGTTTTAGATTCCATAGATTTATTTTGCTTCAGTAGCTGGAGCTTCGGGAACAGATTCACCTTCCGTAAGTCTTACATAACGGTCTTCAACAGGAGAAATATCAACAACTGCATAACGCTTCACATCGTTAATAAGCATTTCATCCAGAATATCAATAAAGTTTTTGTAGGTGCTTTCATCATTGGGTTTAATTACTACAACAAGATTGGTATCAGCCTGTTCCTTTTTCCTCATAATTTCACTTCTTATATCTTTAAAATTAGAAGCTTTAAAATTAGAGGCGTCCGGCGCTAATTCACCTTCGTAATAAAATATGTTGTTGTCTTTACCTAGTAAAATTGTAAGTGCACCTGACTGTTTTATCTTGTTCTGATCTTCCGGCTTTACTTTATCATCCGGCAAACCCAGATGCATAGCCGTAGGCTGGCTTATTGTTGTAGTAAAAACAAAAAACGTAATCAGCAAAAACCCAAGATCAACCATTGGCGTAAGGTCAACTCTTGTAGATAACTTTTTCCCTTTTTTTACGCCCGGGCCTTTTTTATGTCCGCCACCGCCCGAAGTATCCATTTCAGCCATATAAAAAATTTTTTTTGATTAACAATTACAATTGCGCAGTTTTTCCACCCATATTTTTCTTATACAGGTCAGTACCCTGCGGAACATTTGCCTGGTTTGTTACCATTTGAAATTTAAACTGCTCGTTCTTTTTCAAGGCAGTTAAAATATTTTTAAACACAGGATATTTTGCTACATTATCACCTTTTAAAATAAAATCTAATTTTGAGCCCTGATAAGCTGTTACCGCCGCACTGATCCATTCCGTCATCTGATTATTTGTTGTATCCTGCACAGGAATACCGGGCAAAACTTTACTGTTAATTTGATCGGGTGTTAAATGCGCCTGTTGTTTTAGCTGGGCAATCGGAACGCCAATAAAAGGCTGTTTTGTTAATGTAGCTATTTCGTCTTTTGTAAGTCCTAAGCTATATCTCTTGTTAATATCTTCAAGCATAGACTGCTTTTTTCCTCTGTCTGAAGCATTATCTCCCGCTGATAAATAAACATGCCCTTGATTATTTAAAGAGATCATCAATATATTTTTATCAGAAATAAATCTGGTTTCTACAGATTTCGGTGTTTGAATAGGCACTGCTTCAGAAGGCTTCGGCTTTGTGGTTAATATAAAAAAGGAAAGAAGTAAAAAAGCCACATCACACATAGCCGTCATATCAACAATCGTACTTTTTCTTGCAATTTTCGGTCGTCCCATTTTCTGAATTTTAATTTCTGTATAAGATGCAGGTACATTTAAATTCCATAAAATAAAAATGCATTATTTGTAGTTAGATGCAAAACTTTGTGTTAAGGTAAAACCAGATTCATCAATGCCGTAAGTAATCGCATCAATCTTTGTAGTAAACACATTATACATTATAATGGCAACGGCAGAGGTACCAATACCTAAAGCTGTGTTATATAAAGCTTCAGAAATACCTTGAGACAAATGGCTTGATGCATCACTTCCTCCTGTTTCTGCCAGGGAAGCAAATGAACGTATCATACCTATTACAGTTCCCAGCAGGCCTAACAACGTGGCTATTGATGCGATAGTGGAAAGAAACACGAGATTTTTTTCCAGCATAGGCAATTCAAGTGCCGTAGCTTCTTCCACTTCCTTTTGAATATTCAAAACTTTTTGGTCGGTTGTAAGCTCTGTGTTTGAAATCATTTCTTTGTATTTGCGTAAGCCAGCTTTCATCACATTACCAACGGAACCTTTTTGCCTGTCGCATGCCGCGATAGCTTTATCGATATCTCTGTTAGCAAGGTTATATTGCACTGTGCGCACAAACTCTGCAATATTTCCTGTTCCTGATGCTCTGGAAACTGTAACGAACCTTTCGATAACAAAGGTTACAACAGTTAAAAAAGAACCAATAAGAATAGGTACAATTATGCCACCCAGGTACATGCGTGATAAAGCCGTTCTCGGACCCTGATGATCTGGCCAAAAGCCACCCGCTTTATCAGGACGATCGAAATTCGAGTCTGCCCCGATTACAAAACGCCAGATAACATAACCAAGGATAATACAGATTAAAGGTGCAAGCCAAGAAATGGAATTGCGCGATTTTTTAGGTTGCACAGAAGAGATACTTCTTGATGCTGCCGTAGCAGTAGGTTTTGTTTCAGCCATAACAAAATTGTTTTTTAATTTTTTACTTTTTTTTGATTCTTAATTTAAGCAATTCATCTACTGCAAGCAACTGATGAATTAACTTTTAAAATGGGCTTGTAAATTAGTTATTTTATTCAAAGCAACAACTTTTCGCAATTTTATTTTTAATTTTTATTGCGCTTTCAAAATGTATTCAATAAATGTTCCGATATATTAATGTATTACTAAGCACTTAAATTAATTTTGCAACCTGTATGCCGAATAAAATTATTGTTGCTGTTACCGGTGCCAGCGGAGCTATTTATGCAAATCTTTTGCTTGAAAGTTTAATGCAGATTAAAGATCAATGGACAGACCTTGGTTTGGTTATGAGTAATAATGCAAAGCAAATCTGGAGCATGGAATTAAACAATGATAACTATAAAAACTATCCTGTAAATTATTACGATAAATACGATTTTAATGCACCTTTTGCTTCAGGTTCGGCGCAATATAATATTATGTTCGTTGTTCCCTGCAGCATGGGCACGCTGGGCAGAATTGCAGCCGGCATAAGCGATGATCTTACCACGCGGGCTGCAGATGTTATTTTGAAAGAAAGACGAAAACTTATTTTGGCAATAAGAGATACGCCCTATAATCTTATACATATAAAAAACATGGAAGCAATAACATTAGCCGGCGGAATTATTTGTCCTGCAACACCATCGTTTTACAGTAAACCAACAAACGTAGAAGAAATTGCTCTAACTGTTGTTAACCGGCTTATTGATCTTGGCGGGTTGCAACAAAAAAGTTTTAGGTGGGGAAGTAATTAAAAAGATATTAAAAAAGCCCCGCTGTTTGCGGGGCTTTACAATGACACTGAGAATTTTATTTTTCTTCTTCTTTCTTTAATTTTTCCTTTATTTGTGCAAGCGCACTAAGATCTCCAAGCGTTGCTTTTTCAACCTTATTTTGAATTGTCTTCACAGTTTTACGTGCTTTGTCAGATTCAGCTCTTGCTTCTTTTTTAGCAGTTTCCTGTTCCTGTGCTTTAGCCTGTTCCCAAATCTTTGAATGACTTACAAGAATTCTTTTTTCATTACGATCAAATTCTATTACCATGAATTGTGCGGTTTCATCGGCAACCAAACTTTTTCCATCTTCTTTAATCAGATGGCGGTTAGGTGCAAAACCTTCCAAACCATAAGGTAGCTGAACTATAGCGCCACGATCATCTTTTCTTACAACCGTTCCTTCATGTACACTGCCTACCGCAAACGTATCCTGCAATGCTGTCCATGGATCTTCTTCCAGTTGCTTATGACCCAACTGCAGTTTACGGTTTTCTTTATCAATCGCCATAATCACCACATCTATTTCTTCGCCCACTTTTGTATACTCTGCAGGATGATTGAAACGCTTTAACCAACTAAGGTCGCTTATATGAATCATGCCGCCAATGCCTGCTTGTAATTCAACAAACACTCCGTAAGGTGTAATGTTTTTAACAACACCTTTATGCTTGCTGCCTTCAGGAAATTTAGTTTCAATGTTATTCCATGGGTCTTCTGTAAGCTGTTTGATAGAAAGACTCATTTTACGGGAATCTTTATCAAGCGTTACAACTTTTGCTTCATGCTCGTTTCCTAACTTGAAAAATTCTTTTGCATTGATAGGCGTGTTTGCCCATGTAATTTCACTTACATGCACCAAACCTTCAACACCAGGTAAAATTTCAAGAAATGCACCATAATCTTCAATATTTACAACTTTACCTTTTACAATAGCACCTTCATGTATCCATTCGGGCAACACATCCCACGGGTGCGGTGTAAGTTGTTTTAAGCCGAGGCTGATGCGCTTCTTATCATCATCAAAATCCAATACTACAACCTGCAGCTTCTGATCCATTTTAAGCACTTCGGTAGGATGAGAAATTCTGCCCCATGAAATATCAGTAATATATAGTAATCCATCAAGCCCGCCGAGGTCCATAAACGCTCCAAAGTCTGTAATGTTTTTTACAGTTCCTTCCAGCACCTGGCCTTTTTCAAGCTTGCTCATTATTTCAGCACGTTGTGCTTCAATATCGCTTTCAATTAATGCTTTATGAGATACCACAGCATTCTTAATGGCTTCATTAATTTTTACAACTTTAAACTCCATTGTTTTACCAACAAACTGATCATAGTCTGTAACAGGTTTAACATCAATCTGAGAGCCGGGTAAAAATGTTTCAAGACCAAAAACATCTACAATTAAACCGCCCTTGGTTTTACTGGTAACTATACCTGTAACAACTTCACCGGTTTTATGCACTTCAACAATTCTTTGCCATGCTCTAAATACACGGGCCTGTTTGCGGCTAAGGTGCAGGTTTCCATCGCGGTCTTCCTTTTCAACCACCATTACTTCTACAACATCACCAATTTTTGTGTTGGGATTATCGCGGAATTCGTTGAGCGAAACAAGACCATCACTTTTAAACCCAATATTAATAACCGCATCGGTTTTTGTAAGCCCTACAATAGAGCCGTTAACTATTTCGCCATCCTCGATTGTAACAAAAGTGTTTTCATAAACTTTGTCGTACTTGTGTTTTTCATCTTCACCGTAATGGGTTACGTTACGTTTGTCAACGCTCCAGTCAAAATCGTCATGCGCTGCAAGTTTTTCTTCTATAGGTTGAGGCAAAGATTCTGCAACAGAATTTTCAACTATAGGTTGCGGATTTGTTTCAGAAGCCTGCGCTTCTGTTCCAGGTGCATTTGTTGTCGCTGTAACTGCTTCGGCGTTTTGTTCGCCACCGGCAGGTTCCTGGGCATCAGCGTTTGTGTTAACAATATTATTTTCACTCATAATTAAAACCCCCGTTTGATTTTTATTTCGGGGGTTGCAAAATTAATAAAATATCGGGAAATTAAGAACGTGCAGGTAATTTAAGAATGAATATAGTTTTGCAGGTGCTCTATTGTTTCTTTTTGATGGAGAATAGTTTCTGTAACCACATCATTAATTGAAATGATGCCTGCAAGTTTGTTGTTTTCTATTACCGGTAAGTAACGCAGGTTTTGAGAGGACATAATCTCCATGCAGTGTTCAACTGAGTCTTTTGCTGTAACTGACGGGCCATTTAACGTCATAATTTCACCTACTGTTGTTTCGTTTGAAGCACGACCCTTTAAAATTACTTTGCGCGAATAGTCGCGTTCCGTCATAAGCCCAACAAATTTGTCGCCGTGTAATATGGCAACTGAGCCAATATTTTTATCAGCCATTAATTTTAGTGCCTCAATTACAATTGTTTCAGGTGATACTGATTCAACATGGCTTCCTTTACGGGCTATTATGTCTGATACTTTTTTCACGATTATAAAATTATAAAATTTAGTTCTAATAATTATGATTTTATGCAAACCTGTTCACTAAAAACTATTCAGTTTGAACATTTAAAGCATTAAGCATTGAAACAACGTACGATTCATCGAAGTTGCCCTTGTTCGTGTTGATATACAACTGTGCTTTATCTCCATCTGCACTTATAGCTTTTATAAACATTTTCTTCTTTAGCTCAACCGGTTGCAAAACGCTGTTTGCATAAAGAAAATAAGTTACATTATCAACATATTTCCCGGGAGTAATTGACTGTGTCATTGCCTGGGATGCCGCACTGCTTTGCGTATGCTGAAATTCCGTTCGTGTTAATTTAAAAAGGGAATATTTTTTTTCATCCAGTACAAGCACTTCAAAAAATTTGCCTGTGTAATCTCTATCCACAAGATCGCCTTTAATAAATGTGTGTTGTTTATCGGTAATTAAGCTAAAAGAGGAAATTTTGGATATGTCAGCTTTCAATATTTTATCAGAGTCAATATTCTTAACGTATAAAGTGTTATCTGTTTTGTCGTACATAAAAACAAGATTTTCACTATAAGTATTTTTATCTGTTGTTGTAACAGCGCCCTTTACCCAATCTTTACTAAAAAAAGGGCTGCCTTGTATATCTGAGCCGCCTTTAAAAACGGGTAACATCACGTCGTTCCCACTTAAAGCGTACCCTGTGTAAATACTTTGTGTTTGAAATGCATTGCCACCTGTTACCTGAGCATTTATATTCTGATAAAAGTATAAAAACAGCAACAGTGCAGAAAAAAAATATTTCATAAGAAAATTTAAGGTTAAAAGAACAATCTAATTATTGGTTTAAAAAAGCAATAAGATTAATTGCATATTCTTCATTAAAGTTGCCATGGTGGTTTTGCGTATATGCTTCCGCTTTAAGTTCGTCCGGACCCAACGCTTTAAAAAAGCTTTTTTTTCTAAGTTCTATTTGTTGCAAACTATTATTACCATAAATGTAGTATACTGGTTTATCTACATATTTTCCTGGTGTTTGTGTTTGAGTCATAGCCTGTGCAGCAGAATTTCCTGAAGGTTGCTGATAAACGTTTATGATAGATTTTAGAAGCGAAAATCTTTTTTCATCTAGAACCAGAATTTCGAATATTTCACCGTTAAAATCTTTATTTAATAAATCTCCTTTTATAAAAATATGTTGCTTATCAGTTACCAATGAAAATAAAGAAACTTTACTCATATCGGCTTCCATAATTGTTGCAGAATCAACTTTTTTAAAATATAATTGGCGACCTACTTTGTCAAACATAAAAACCATTCCATCACTATATGTTTGCCTGTCGGTAGTGGTAACGGAGCCCTTAACCCAATCTTTACTAAAGTATGTATTATCTGCGCCTTCGCCATTTAATCCATATGAAGGCAACATCACATCGTTATTATTTACAAGGCCGGTTTTCTGAAAATAATTACCGCCGGTTAATTGTATCGTTTCAAAGGCCGTGGCGCCTGCTACTGAAACCATATTGTTGCCAAAAGACTGAGACATTGTTTGTGACGACGCAGATGAGAAATTTGCAGCAAGAACAAGCGTAATAAATAAACATCTCATTTTAAAATTTTCGAACCTAAAGCTACAGTTATTTTTTATTTTTAGGAGACTGTTGCTTCATTGCCTGCACTTTCTTTTGGTTTTCCATCATCTTTTCATACTGTTCCTGCCACTTGCTTTTGGCTTTTACTTTCGGCGCTTTTCTGCGCTCATGCATTTGAGCAAGAATTTTTTCATGATCCAAAATATAATTCTGAATAGTGAACTGGATGCCCAATGTAATAAGATTTGATACCGTATAATACCACGTTAATGCCGCAGGAAGCGAGTTAAAAATAAGCAGCATAAAAATGGGATATATATAAGGCATGTATTTAAGCGCCGGATTATTCGGGTCTTGCGGCGTCATATTCATATTGTAAATTGAAATAAGAAAGCTTGTACCTACTGCAAGCAACGAAAACAAACTTATATGATCACCTATAATCCATAATTTGGTGTGAAACTGCAGGATGATATCATAGGTTGACAAATCATGCGACCATAAAAAAGGCTCGCCTCGCAAAGCAATATTCGAATTAAAGAAGCTATATAATGCAAAGAATATAGGAATCTGCAGCACTAAAGGCAAACAACCACCTAAAGGATTTACACCGGCTTCCCGAAACAGTTTCATCTGCTCCATGGCAAAACCTTGCTGATCCTTGCCAAATTTTTTCCGCAAGGAATCTAATTCCGGCCGCAGCAACTTCATTCTTGCACCGCTTTTATAACTTTTATAAACCAGCGGTGATGTGATTAAACGTATAAAAATTGTAAGTAAAGCAATCGCCCATCCCAACACAGAAATAAAACTTGCAAAAAAGTTAAACACCGGCAAAATAATGTATTTGTTTATTGGCCTTACAAACGAATACATATCCCTGCCGAGGTTAACAATTTTATCCATCTCCGGTGCCGCGCTACTCAAAATTTTATAGTCGTTTGGACCATAATACAATTGCATGGGAATATTTACTGATGCTGTTGCGGGAACCTGCATTTGCATAGTTGCATCAACCAAACCAATTATATTGCTGCTATCTGTGCTGCGCGCCCAAAGCACCTTGCCACTGTTGAAATTATTTTTTGCAATTACAGTGGTATTAAAAAATTGTTGTACCGCACCTACCCACTGTGTTGGCTTCTCAAATGTATGATCAGTGTGTGACGAAATATAATCAAACTCATTGCCCTCTGAAAAACAAACGTCGCTCATTCTTCGTTCGTAGTCAACAGATTCTTCAACCTGCACAGGCTGAGATATAAAGTGGAAATTAACGGTGTTATTGGTGAGTAAATGGTTGGTGCCGTTGATAAGAATGTTCCAGTCGATTAAATAGCTGCCAGGTCTTATTATATATTGATGAACGATACCAGCACGCGATGAATCCTGCAGCGTAAATTGAATGGTCTGGCTGCCATCTGCATTTTTTACTGGCTGCGATGAAATAAAATTTAAATCTGCAGTGGTTGCAGATTTATTATTGCCTGTATTTACATTATAGGTTACGCCATCTTTACCGGTTGCACCTAACATAACCTTGCCGCCGGTTTGGGAATTGTATTTTTTAAGTTCAACGCTTTTTATTTTGCCACCCCTGCTGCTAAAAATAACTTTTATTAAATCATTTTCTACCACAACAGTTTGCTCGGGTGCGGCAGTATTATTACCAAAATTTCCCGCGGCTGAAACCTTAGAAAGTGAATCAGCCTGTAAAGAATCCAGTTGCAAAGCCGCTTTTTGTTGCGGTGTAATTTTAGCCAGTGAATCAATATGAAGCGAATCCTGTATGTGTTTTTGATTCGCCATATAAGCCGACTGCTCCTTATTCGTATACCAGAAAAAAACAAAAAACAACACTGCCAGCAGCACAATTCCAATAATCGTATTCTTATCCTTCATATAAAAAAATGAGCGGCAAAGGTAACAGATTGACTGATTGCAGAATTTGAAATTTGAGAAATGGCAAACGAAGCAAAAAGAGGCAATTCTAACAAAAAATTATTACAGTTGTGCTATAAAAACAACTTATTAAGTGTTTATCGCAAACTGCTTTCTTAAACGAAGATTTTAGGACAAAGGTGGTATTATATTACTGCGTTATTGATAGCAGTAAGCAGCGGCAGCTTTTATGCTGGAGCTTTAGTTTTGGTCGAACATGATTAGCCGTGTATGTGTTCTTAAACATCTGCGAATCCCCGTAAAGACAACCATTTTTCGCGCATTAAAACAATCATTATCTTTCTTCAGTTAGTGCAAATTTGGCGCATATGATGGCCGGCTCAAAACAAGTAACTGGAGATTTATGCTGCTCCTTCCTGCGACTCAGCCGGAAATGAATGGAGAGAATAGTATTCTGCTTCTGAAGATATATTTCTATCACGCAGAAAACGAAATGTTGCTAAAATCATAACAACAACTGCAACGTAGCTTATGGCAATAATGGTAAAGGTAAAGCTCATAGAATCTTTTTAGATTTTAAGCAAAGTTTAAAATTGATTACCACTTTCAATCACCCAAAAAATTAATATTCTATACGAAACAGTCAAATTATTTCCGGCATTAAGAAAAACAGCATCAGTTTTTATTCTGTCTTTTCAAATTCATATTTTCCTTTAATATACCGGTTAAAATAAATTCCTTTTGATCTGGATATTTTCATAGCCTGGTAAATTGTTTCGGGTACATTTTTATATTCATAAACCATTCCTGTAACAAAAACAATCTTTAATATGCGGCTGTCTGCATCATAATAGAAATTTGAAATTACGGTTGAAGGCATAATCTGTTTGCCGGCGTTGTTAGTAATTAGATTTTCATGTGACTTAAATAAAGGCGGCGAATTATTTGTTTGCCCAGTAATCTACAACAGCAACATCGCTTGAAATGGGAAGCGAAATTTTAAACAGTTTACTGTACTCAGGAATTTTCCTGTAGTTATCAAGGTCTTCTTTAGAGGCAAAACTTGTAACATAAATGTGTTTTATTATCCCACTATCGCGGCTTGATACATTTACGCCCATTTCGAAATCTTTCACCAATGAGCTTTTCGATAAATCAGCATAAATTTTATCGAGCGCTTTTATCGTGTCAGCGGCTGCGTCATTTTTAAAAGTTATAATAACAACATGTCTTAAAAAAGAAGAAGATGCAGTATTGCTTTGTGCTGTTGCATGTACATTAATCAAAAACATAATTGCTATATATAAAAACAGCGTAACCAATTTTTTCATATGCTTAATTTAGATGGTTAAGCTACTGCTATTTTATTAATGCTGCATGTTTCAGTTTTAATGCTTGAATTTATTATAGGTTTTATACATATTCCGGCGGAGAGCACTACGCAAATGCATAACGGAGGCTTCGATAACAAACAGTAAGATATTTTTAGCATTAAGACAGGCGCGCCGGTTATTGCACCCCTGGCTCCTGGTCTTATACTGTGTAATTGTGTCTGCTTTGTAATGAAAATTAAGTTTTAAGCAATGCTTATTACTTTAATGCAAATAATTAAACCGTTTTAATCAACTTTTATTCTTTGTCTCTGCGTTTCTGTCGATAAATTCAGGCTGGTTCTTAAACTGTTCATCCTCATCGCTTTTATATGGGTAAGTTGATTTATTATTTTCTTCACTGGAAATAGAATTGTTTGCTTTTCCTTCCCGCACCTCATTGTCATCAAACTGTTTATCAGTTTGCACTTTCTTATTTTCTTTTTCAGATGATTTTTCTTCCATAATTTATTTTTCTTTAAGGTCATCAAAATTGTCTTCATTTACTTCTTCTGTTTGCTCAAAAGCTTCGCCCGAACCGTCAGAATAAATTTCTTCATCAGTATCAGTTTCGTTTTTGTTTACAGATGAAACTTTATTTTCATCTTCCTCTTGTTTATTCGTTTTATTTTTTTCTTTCGGAATTATCATGATGTTTAATTTATTACCTGAAAAATTTATGCCGCAATGCTTTCTTATTGTAAAATTTTTTGGGCGGCCTGCATGCCGCTTACAAGCGCTGCCTCAACTGTTCCGTCAACAATACCATTATATACAGCTTCGCCGGCAAAAATTATAGTTTCCTCAACTGGTTGGGTTAATATTTTTTTTGCATTTGCGCTTTGTGGCGTTTCATAGGAATAGGCACCATAAATATTTGGCACATTGATCCAGTTATTTATTTTATAAGCTGATAAGTTATCTTTTAAAACTTCTGCCGGTTTTGCAAATGCAGACGATAAAGATTCCAGCGCTGCTTTAAGAATATCTTCGTCGGCAGCATCTTTAAAGTCAAGGGCCTTTAAACCGCCCATCCATCCTGTTAGTATGCAATTGTTTTTTGGAAGCTGTGTCCACCATGTCGGTATTTTTTCATTCGTTAAAAAAAACCCGGCATTTTTCTTTTCTTCCTGCCAAAATGCTTCATTAAATTCAAGAATAATTTTTACTACTGTTCCATAACCAACGTTTTTTGCGGCTTGCAAATAGGTTTCTATTCCGGGAGTGAATTCGATATAACTGACATCGCTCTTATCAACCTGTAAAACACTTAGCGGAACCGTAATTACTACTTTATTGCTTTTAAAATAACGGCTGCACATGGTGAGTATATTCACTTCATGTTTTGACCAGTTGATTTTTTTTACACAGCAATTATTATAAATAACACAACCATTTTTTTTACATTCAGATTCAAGAAAAGAAATTAACTGCTGGTAACCGCCCTCAATTCTGTATTGCTGATCATGTTCTTCTGACCATTCTTTATACAACGCACGTGTGCTAACTTTTGAAACGTCCGCAACATCAAACCCCTCTGCAAAACGCTTTGCGGATTCTCTCAAACCTTCATATTTATTATCCCCAAATAACTGCTGTAAAAAATCTAATAAAGGCATATCCTCTTTTAATTCCTTCATACATTTCATCAGTTCACTCCAGTACTGATTAAAACCATTTTGTTTTTTAAATCTTCCATGTTCCAAATGAAACATTTTGCCTTTTACAGGATAATACTTAATTGCAGCTTCTTCTAATAAGTTTAATGTGAGTGGTAATTTTCCATGAATGAATTCTGCGCCGAGTTCTACAGGCTCAGAAAATTCGTAACCTGTGTAAGTATGAATTCTGCCGCCTAAACGATCTGCCGCTTCCAATACAATAATTTTCTTTTTGCGTTTTGACAGTTCGTAAGCTGTCATTAATCCTGCCGCACCTGCACCTATTACAATAATTGTTTCCAAAATAATTTTTATAAATTATAAAATTTAAAAAGATGCACTTGCTAAAAACAGGTGAATACCGGCTGTATCAAAAAACAAAAAAATCTTAAAACAATTAAACGCAGAGACTATGGAACATTTGATAGTTAACGCAGCAGAAACATGAGCACGACGTTCAGTATTTTAATCAGCCTTAAAGTTCAAACGTTAATTGCTCATCATTATCTTTTAAAGGTATTTTGCGGATAAAATTATCGTAGCCTTCTTCATCATCATGGTTGCTGTACACACCATAAGCGTCAAGGCTATATCCAATAAATCCATCTTTCGTTTTTATCAAATACAGTATCGACATGTCTGATGGATCTGAAACACCTTCAAAACGGTAAGTTTTTACAATGGTTAAATCTTCCGGCTGAAAACATTTGTCTTTCGCACAGAAGCCGTCTTTTGTCCAGCGAAATTCGTTGTCATATCCTTTAACCGTAAGCTTATTCATGATCTGGCTTAACGTGTTCATGTCATCTTTCTGTGGCATATAAAAGCTTTAATAAATTAGGTCAATTCTTGTACCAATGATTTAAAACAGTATTTAACAGGCAAACGATTTTAATTTAAAAATCAATTTAAATATCTTCATCGCTTAAACAATGTATATGAAAAATTTCTTTCATAAAATTATTTCTGCCACCTGTTGCATTTTAATAGCTACGATTGCCTTTGCTCAACCAACCGGAAAAGTAACGGAAGAAGCAACAATTAAGAGCGATATTCTTGGCCGTAATGTGCGGTACACAGTTTACCTGCCTGCGGATTATGATGTTTCACAACGCTCCTATCCGGTTGTTTATTTATTGCATGGTTTTACCGATGATAATACAGGCTGGCTGCAGTTTGGTGAAATTAACCGTTTTGCAGATCAGGCGATTGCAGATGGAACAATTCCACCGATGATAATTATTATGCCGAACGGAGATTCAAGCTGGTATGTTAACTCGTATGATGGCAAAGAAAATTATGAAGATTTTTTTATAAAAGAGTTTATGCCGTATGTTGAAAGGAAGTATCGCATTAAGGCAGAAAAAAAGTACCGCGGTGTTGCAGGTCTTTCAATGGGCGGGTATGGCACCTTAATTTATGCTTTAAAACATCCGGATTTATTTGCAGCGGCCGCACCTTTAAGCGCCGGTGTTTTTGGAGATGATGAGCTTATTGCAATGCCTGATGAAAATTATGCGAATGTTCTCGCCAGAGTTTTTGGTCGTAATCTAAAAGGTAAAGATCGTTTAAATGATAGCTGGCATGCAAACTCAGTTTTAGATATTGTTGCAAAAGAATCAACTGCAGATTTAAGCCGTGTACGTTATTGGATTGATTGCGGGGATGATGATTTTTTAACAAAAGGAAATTGTTTACTGCATATTGCTTTAACGGAAAAACACGTGCCCCACGAATTTCGTGTGCGTGACGGTGCGCATAACTGGACGTACTGGCGAACAGGAATTACAGATGCATTACATTTTATCGGTGATAGCTTTCATCAGAAATAATTAATCGTTCGGCAACCGCATGTGAATGGCATCGTTAATTTTTCTGAAAAGGTGATATGGCTTATAAATACGCCATTCCGGCAAATCAATTAATTCAATGTAATTATTAAGCTTTTTTCTTCTAAAATCATACTGTGCGGGTTCGCTCATGTTTAAAGCAATCGCCCAGCCGCCGTTTTCTGTATTTTCTTCCTGCCATTCCTGGTAATAATCTTTATCACCGCTGTGAAAGTTTAAAACGTTTTCTGCAATGAGAATGAACTTATTTATTCCTTCCAGCATCATTGCATCAATCACATCTCTTTTCAAAGTCATAATATCATTTTCTATCGCATCATTCCACTCTCCTATCATTTCAATAATTGCATAACCCAATTCATAATCTGCATAGATTATTTTAAGATATAATGTGCGGCTTCCAAATTCATCCCACTGCGGATGTATATAATAATTATAAATGGAATGAGAGAATTCAAATTCACTATACTCACGACCATAAAACGGAGACTTTTCATCTTCTTCTGCAACATATATATGTCTCCAGTTATAAAATGGTTCTATCTCATGCATAATTACTCTGTTTACTTTTCATGAACCTTATTATATTAATACGTAGCATTTAGTTTTTCATTTACCTTATCTAAAGCAATTTTCAATTGCTGTGCCATAGTTAAGTTACTATTGTCGAGCACAAACGCGTCATCTGCTTTTCGCAAAGGGCTTATAGCTCTGTTGCTGTCAATATAATCGCGCATTTCAAGATTATTTTTCACTTCTTCAATAGTTATGTTTTTGTTTGATTTATACAATTCTTTATATCTTCTTTCCACGCGAATAGCAATATCAGCAATCATAAAAATTTTTAGTTCGGCATCAGGAAAAACAGTTGTACCAATGTCTCTTCCATCCATAACAATACCTTTCTTTATTCCTATTTCCTGTTGCTGCACCACTGCAAAATGCCGTACCTGCTCCACCGCAGCTACGTCACTTACTTTTTCGCTTATCACCATATCGCGAATTTGTGCTTCAATATTTTCATCATTAAGATAAATGTCGCTTTCGCCGGAAGCGTTATTAAATAAAAAAGAAAGATGGATATTTCTTAAAGCCTCATTTATTTCTTTCGGTTTGTTAATATTTATAACGTTGCGCAAAAAATATAATGTAATGGCGCGGTACATGGCACCGCTGTCAACATGCAGGTACAGCAACTCTTTTGCAAGTTGTTTTGCCAGCGTGCTTTTGCCACAGGAAGAATAACCGTCTATTGCAATTATTATCTTTTGCCGCATTTGGCAAAACTGAATAAAATTTGCTAAAAGCAAAAGAAGTTTTATTGATTGATTACTTCAACGCCCGGATGTTTTATTGCATTAAAACTAAACTGGCTGTCGGGTATAGTTGTGTTCAGATTAATGGAAGAAAAAGTTAGCTGAAATACATTATCAGATTTGTCGGTAATTTTTGCTTTTGAAACAAGGTTGGTAGACTTGTTAATAAAAATAGTTACCTGTTTAAAATTTTTTCTTTTATCAACAGGCAATAATAAAATCTCAAAATTATTACCCGCCGAAGAAACAAGTTTATAGTTAAAATCATTTTTGCTAACACCTGTTAAGATCTGCTGTGGCGAAACATCATCTGATGAGCCATCATTTTTTGAAACGGTTACTTCGTTGCTGCCGTCAAAATTCCATGTTTGAGCACCATCACAATAAATTTCTGTTTTATCTTCTTTTACATAATATTTATTGCCTTTTATTTTAACTAATCCTTGTGAAGTGCTTAAAGGGTGATTCGACTTATCGTATTGTGCCAAAGTAAATGTTGCGCTTATCCCTTTTGCCGATTTAACTTTCGCCGATAATTTGTCTAAAATATTTTGTGCATCTGTTGCGCTCTGCGAAAAGCTTTGTGCAGCAATCAACCCAAATAAAAAAAGTAAAAGGAAATGCTTTTTCATACTGTAATATAATGTTGCAAATTTCTGACGTGTTTTGTTCTGAATGGTTTATCGCATCTTATATAACATGATATTTCTCATTTTATTAACTACCTAATTCTCAACTAAAAAGCAGTTATAGCTAATTTGCCCAAATAAATTATCTTTGCCCGCTTTTATGAAATTTGTTTTAGGAATATTTATAGCTGCATTTGTTTTTACATCCTGCGCATCAAAATTCGGCAAGATTGTAAAAAGTAAAGACAAAGAATATAAATTGAAAATGGCTGAGCAATACTATGCTAAAAAAGAGTATACAAAAGCGCAGCAAATATATACGGATATAATGCCGTTGTTTAAGGGCGATCCGCGGTTTGAAGACATCTATTATAAATACGCTTACACATCTTATTATCTGAAGGATTATGAAAATGCGGAAAATTTGTTTAAAACATACACGGAAAATTTTCCTAACAATCCAAAAGTAGAAGAGTGCGAATACATGCGTTGCATTTGTTATTATAAACAGTCGCCAAAGGTTGATCTGGACCAAACAAATACTACGAAAACAATTGCGCTGTTGCAGGCTTTTATAAATACACATCCTGATTCAAAAAGAGTGAGTGATGCGACGGACATAATTGATCAGTGCAGAAAAAAACTTGAACAAAAAGAATATAAAAATGCGCAGCTGTATTATGATCTTGGATTTTACCAATCTGCGGGCGTTGCGTTTTCCGTGTTAATGGATGATTTCCCTGATTCTGACCAGGGGGATGAATATGCTTTAAGTTCAATAAAGTCTTATTTTAAATACGCGCAATTAAGTGTTGCAGACAAGCAGGAACAACGTTTTGATAAAGTGATATCAGATGTTACAGATTTTCAACAGCGGTTTCCGGAAAGCAAATTAATTGCAGAAGCAAACGATTATAAAACCCAGTCAGAAAATTATTTAAAGAAAATTCAAAATCAAAGTAATAATGAGCAAATTAAGGCGACAACTCAGCGCTAACATGCCAAGCAGCGTTGAAACAAAAAGCTTGATAGAAATCAAAGCTAAAACAGGCAATCTTTACGAATCTATTGCCATCGTTGCAAAAAGAGCAAACCAGATAAATATTGCGCTAAAGGAAGAGTTACATAACAAGCTGGAAGAATTTGCCAGCCATACCGATAGCCTGGAAGAAATTCATGAAAACAAAGAACAGATTGAAATTTCGAAGGCGTATGAAAAAATGCCAAATCCTGCAATTCTTGCCACCCAGGAATTTATGGATGGTAAAATTTATCATCGTAAAAATGATGACGATCTTTTCCGGTAATATTTATTACATGTAAATTTAATCCCGCCAACGGCGGGATTTTTTATCTGCATACATGCTGAAAGGAAAAAAAATATTATTGGGTATTACAGGAAGTATTGCTGCATATAAATCTATATTACTTCAACGACCGATCCTCGTCGACAAGTTCCTCGACGCCGCGACGGAGGTCGACGTCGATTGCCTGGCCGACTTCTACGCCGTAGCTGCGACGCCTGCGTCTCGCGAACCGATACGCGCCGCGCACGAAGGGCGACGCAGGCGTCGCCTACGGGGCAGGCGATCGTCATCGGCGTCATGGAGCACATCGAGGAGGCGGGCATTCACTCCGGCGACTCCGCCTGCTCGCTGCCGCCTTACTCGCTGTCCAAGGAGATCGTCGAGCGGCTGAAGGAGCAGACGCGGGCACTCGCCAAGGCGCTGCGCGTCCGCGGCCTGATGAACGTGCAGTACGCGATCAAGGACGGCGAGATCTACGTGATCGAAGTGAACCCGCGCGCTCGCCGCACGGTGCCGTTCGTCGGCAAGGCGACCGGCATCCCGTGGGCGAAGATCGCGGCGAAGGTGATGGCCGGGCAAGTCGCTGGCGGAGCTCGGCGTGACGGAACAGCCCGACCCGAAGCACACGTCAGCGTCAAAGAAGTCGTCTTCCCGTTCACCAAGTTCCCCGGCGTCGACGTCATCCTCGGCCCGGAGATGCGCAGCACCGGCGAAGTGATGGGCATCGACCGCGACTTTCCCGATCGCCTTCGCCAAGAGCCAGATCGCGGCCGGCACGGTGCTGCCGACGAAGGGCACGGTCTTCATCTCCGTCCGCGACGCCGACAAGGAGGCGATCGTCCCGGTCGCGAAGATGCTCGCCGAGCTGGGCTTCGAGATCATCGCCAGCGCCGGCACGTACGACGGCGCTCGCGAAGCAACGACATCCCCGCCACGCGGATCAGCAAGCTGGCCGAGGGCCGGCCGAACATCAAGGACTACATCAAGAACGGCAAGGTCCAGCTCATCATCAACACGCCGACGAAGAAGGGCCCGCAGACGGACGAAGGGAAGATCCGCGCGATGGCGGTGCTGAACAAGGTGCCGATCGTGACGACGATCACCGGCGCCAACGCCGCGGCGCAGGCGATTCAGGCGATGCAGAAGGAGGACTGGGGCGTGCAGCCGCTGCAGGAGTACTTCGAGCGAAGACAGAATTAGCCACGAATGGCACGAATGTCACGACGAAACAAGAGAAGGCCGAACCGAATCGTGATTCGGCCGTCTTCTTCATTCGTGTCTGCATTCGTGCCATTCGTGATCGCGGAATCCGCGTTCAGTTCGACAGCACTTGCAGCAATTCCGTCAACTGCGGCTTCTGCGGGTCGTCCGGGTTGCTCTGCAAGTACCGGTCCAGCCAGATCGACGCCGGCTGCGACAAGTCCGCAGCGCGCGAGCACCAGGCCCAAATCGCGCTGCAGGTGGTTCTGTTCCGGCCAGAGGAGCATTTCCATTTCCAGCACGGCGGCGACGTCGGGTAGTGGCCGGTGGAGCCGAAGACGTTCAGCAGGTTCTGCAGCATGCGCGTCAGCCAGTGACGGTTTGACGCGGGGCGGAGCAGTTCATCGGACCACTCGACCTCGGGGCCGAACATCTCCTGCAGGCGGCCGTGGGCCTCGTCGGCGGTGAGGATGCGTCCGCCGGCGAACGTGTCGACCAGCATCTGTCCGCCGTCGACGTCGACGCCGACGAGGAAATGGCCGGGCAGGCCGATGCCGTAAGCGCGGAGGCCGAGCCGCTCGGCGACGATCTTGTAGATCAGGCTGAGCGTGATCGGCAGCCCGCGCTTGGTCTGCAGGACGGCGGGCAGATAGCTGTTCAGCGTGCTGTAATAGTCGTCGGTGTTGCCGCGGAAGCCCTCTTCTTCGAAGAGGACATCGTGCAGGTGGGCCAGGATCGCCTGCGGCTGCCGGCCGCGGACGCGCGAGCGGACGGTGTCGGCGTACGCCTGGAGTTGCGCGTCGACGTCGCCCGGGTCGACGTCGTCGATCTGGTGCATCGCGATGGCGATCGCGCCTTGGAGCAGCGCATCGGGCGAGTTCAATCAGCGGAAGCTGGCGCTTGAGCAGGTCGAAACCACGCGACGAGCAGCAAAGCGGTAAATGCGGGGCCATGTGCGTCTCTCCGGCTGCGGCGGCGCATCCTTTCCCTATATCGCCAACTCGTGGATCGATATGCACAATCCGTGCCGGAGGGTCCTGCACGCAGCGGAGCATTACGCGCTGGGCGACCCCGATTGTTAGGGAGCGTGCGGAGATGTTTCCACGCCTGTCGCAATGCAAAAGGGTAGCACGAGAAATCTGGATGCCGGACGGCGCGTAACATGCGGTGAATGTCGACCGGCCGACGTTGACGCAGAGTCGACGCGACATCCGGATGACGCTTTATGGCGGTCGGCGCGGATTTCGCTCACTCTTCACGCCGACGCGTTCGGTTCGTATAGGATGATTCGGACACGCGTCGTCGCTGCGCGGTGGCGCGCGGCAGAGCGCTAGGTAGACGCGGTTGGCGAGTGATCAACGGGCGGAGGAGGCAACGAGGGACGCAGTCCATGACGACGACGACACGTCTGACGTGCGACAAGGCATGCTGCGCGTGCGGGGCCGACGTCAACGGCAGCCGCGCATGAAGGATTCGCAGGGACGCTACTGGTGCGTGCCCTGCGGCGAGGCCGACCAGCGCCGACGAAGCAGATCACCTCGACCCACCGCACCTGTGCCGCTGCCACAAGCCGTTCCCCAAGGGCAAGCTCGATCAAGCACGGCGAATCTTCTTCTGCAAGGCGTGCCTGAAGAAGGCAAGGCGCACGGCCGCCGACGGCGCGTCACCGGCACTAGCCACGGCGCCGGGCGTGATCGGCGCCGGCACCGCGCGACGACCAGCGCCGACGACGGTGGCGTCCGGCGGCCGCGCGGCCGCCGCCGGCGCCGACCGGCGACCGCAAGCGGGTGGTGATCATGGCGCGGTGCTGGTCGGCCTGATCCTGCGTGTCGGTGCTGTTCAACTTCGTGTTCGCGAGTGAGTCGCGCCGCTCGACTACCATTTCCGCGGCTGACGCGCCGGCCTCGTCCGCGCCAACTGATTGCCGCGCGCTCGGCGCGCGTTCCCGCCGGCCGCTGGGCCGTCGCGCGTGAGCGGCGGGGCGGACAGCGTCGCGCTGCTGTTCTGCTCACGCGACCGGCCCGACCTCTCGCTTCACGTCGTTCACCTCGATCACGAAACCCGCGCCGGCGCGAGCGGCGAGGACGCCGAGTTCGTCCGCGAGCTCGCCGCCCGGCTGGCGCTCGCCTGCACGATCGCGACGCGATCGAGATCGAGGCGAGGCTGAGTCCTGATCGAATCGAACCTCTCCGCGCGCTTCCGCGCCGCGCGGCTCGCGCTGTTCCGGCACGTCTCGCCGAGCACGGCCTCGCCGGCGTCATCCTCGCCCACCACGCCGACGACCAGGCCGAGACCGTCCTGCACCGGCTGCTGCGCGGATCCGGCCGCGCCGGATTGACGGGGATGTCGCCGCGTACCCGCGTCGGCGGGTTGCCGATCCTTCGCCCGCTGCTCGACGTGACGCGCGCGCGCTTGCGAGCTGCTTGCGGCGAATCGGCGAAGCCGTGGCGCGAGGACTCGAGCAACACGTCCGACGAGTACCTCCGCAACCGCCTCCGCCGGCTGCTCTCGGCGCGGCCGGGGTTGATCGGACTCGCTCTTGCGCTGTCGGCGGCGTGCCGCGACTTCGCGACTGGCTGCACGCGCAGACGCCGACGCCAGCCGAGCGTTGTCGCGCCGAGCGACTGCTGAAATTGCCGGCGCCGGTGCAGCGTCAGTTCGCACGGCGATGGCTGGCGCCGCGGGCGTGCCGGAAGATCGGATCGATCCGGGCGTGGTGCGGCGACTGATCACGATGGCCGACGATCGCCTCGACCCCGCCCGGCAGCAGTTTCCGGGCGGCGTTCTGGTGCGGCGCACGCGAGGACGCTGATCTGGCGGCACGTCACATAAAAGAGTGAAGCCGCGGAGGTCGTCCGCGGCTTCGCACTCGAGATCTCGATGTCCGTCTTGTCCGCTATTCCCGGGGCGGCGGCGGGGGGTCTGCGCGCCCGCGCCCTGGCGCCTTCGGGCCGGACTTCCGGATCGCCCCTCCGGCGCCGCGGCCGCGGCGTTCGCCGCCTCGGCCGCCGCCGGGGCCGCCTTCCTCACCGGGGCGCGTGGCCGGCGGGGGCATCATTTCCTGCGAGCTTCTGCTTCTGCTCGTCGGTGAGGATCTAGTCGAGCTGTCTCCGGTTCGATTGGATCGCCTCGCGGAACTTGCCGCGAGCCTCCGCCTGCACCTTCTCGGCCTCGGTCGGAGGTCGCTGAGCTTCTTCTCGGTCTCGGACAGCAGCGCGTCGACCTTCTTCTTCTGCTCGTCGTTGAGCTCGAGCTTCGCCGAGGTTGTCCTTCAGGTGATGGATCATCCGCCATCGGGTCGCGCGGCCTGCCGGCCGCCGGGGCCGCCGGGTCCACCGGGTCCGCCAGGACCACCGCGGCCGGGTCCGCCGGGCCCGCCGCGGCCGCCGGCCCCAAGCCCGCGGCCTTCGCCGGGGCGCCGGGGCCGCCCTTGCCGCCCGGTTCACCGGGCCCGGCCGGCCACCGCCGGGCCTCCGGACCGCCGGGCCCGCCCAGCCGCGGTCCGCCGACGTCTCTGCATTTTTCGCGAAGCTTTTCACGCTGAGTCTCGTCCAGCACGTCCATCAGCTTCTCGCGGACGGGCCCATGATCTCCCGCACCTTGCCGAACCGCTCGCGCGGCTCCTTGCCCTCGCCGCCCTTGAGGGCGGCGTCGATGTCCGTCTTGGCCTTGTCGATGATCGCCTTGACCTTCGTCTTCTGCTCGTCGCTGAGGTTCAGCGTGTCGTTGAAGTGCTCCTGCATCCGGTCGAGCATCGTTTTCGGCTCGAACCGCGGCGGTCCGGTCGCGACCGTCCGGCCGGCCGGGCGCCCGCCGGCCGGCGGCGGCGGGCGGTCGGCGGGGGGCTTGTCCTCGCCGAAGCCCAAGCCCGTGGCCACCCCAGCGCCAGCCCCGCCGACAACAGGCCCGATCCCCAATCGCTTTCTCGAATCGCATCGCATGCTCCTTGAGTGGTCCCCGCTTGCATGGGCCTCGTTCGGCTCCGGTTTCAAACGGCAGGGGACGTGACAATATTCTGGTTGCGCGAGGCGTATTGTCGGCATCGAATGCACATGCACTGACAGGGCTCCGCTGTTGACGTCGCTCGTCAGCCGACCTGTCCCCTTGAGCGGGTGTTTTGACGGGTGAGCCGCTAGAATGATAAAGTCCGGCCCGGTCCCACCTTGGCGCGAGCGGTGGGGCGGGGCAGCCAGACGCGACGTTTTTCCCCGGAGCACCCCATGCGCGAGCACCTTCTGAGCCTCCTGATCTGCACGTGCGCGCCGCCGGCCTGTTGTCGGCGGGCCGGCTGTCAGCGAAAAGCCCGAGCCGCCCGAGCCCATCCCCGCCGCCGGCGCCGATCCCGCTCAACACTTCGTGCGCTCCTGGGCGTCGACGTCGACATCCCCGCCGGCGACTCGGTCAAGGAGCTGCACCCGCGCGGCGACATCGTGTTCGTCTACACCAAGTCCGGCCAGGTCCTGTGCCATGGGGCGCGACACCGGCAAGCTGCTGTTGGGTCGCAGCAGATCCGCGCAACCGACCGCGGCGGCATGCGCCCGCCGGTCGTGCTCAGAAGGAACGCGTCGTCGCTCCCGACCAGCAGCACGCTGGAGATCTTCGAGCCCACCGAAGGCGCACCTGCTCCGCTCGATCCCGCTCAAGGTCGCCGCGCGCAGCAACGCCGTCGGCTTGAGCAACCTGTTTTCCTCGGCGGCGACTACGAAGGCGCGGGCCGCGTCGTCGCGCTCGACGTCACGCAGCGAGTACGTGCCGACCGATCTGGCAGCTCATGATCCCCAAAGGCGGCCTCGCATCGACGCCGGCCATCTTCGAGGACGTGCTGCTACATCGGCGGCGGCGACGGGAACGTCTACGCGGTCGCGGCGGTGAACCGCGAAGCGCTGTGGCCGCTGAAGGACGGCGCGTTCAAGACCGAGGGCCCGATCGTCGCCGACGTCGCCGCCGACGAGACCGGCGTGTACGTCGCGTCCACCGACAGCCGCTTCTACTGCCTCAACCGCGGCACCGGCCGGCTCAAGTGGCAGTTCTACGGCGGGCGCCCGCTGACCGAGGACCCCGTCCTCACGCCGACCGGCGTCTACCTGCCCATCCCCGGCCAGGGCATCGCCGCAGTTCAACAAGGGCGACGGCGAGTTCAACCGCAAGCCGCTCTGGATCGCGAGGGCATGACCCAGTTCCTCGCCGAAGACGACAAGCTCGTGTACCTGCTCCGCGGCGCCGACAACGTGATCGTCGCGGTCGACAAGCCAGCGGCGAGCAGCGCTTCAAGAGCAACCGCCGCGACCTCGTCGCGTTCGCGACCAACCTCAAGCCCGACGGCGTCATCTTCGCCGCCAGCAAGACCAACCGCGTGCTGGCGATCAAGCCGGTGCTCCGCCCGGGCGTGGTGGGGGAGCTCGTGTGGAACGAGGTTCCGATCGACGGCCAGGCTGCGGCGTTCGGCGGGTGAGCACACTTGCCGCGATGCGGGAGATCCGGACGCCTGCCTCTGTGCCAGCAAGACCGGGATCGGTTTCCGCGATACACCGGACGGTGCGCGACGTACCGCTCCGATGCCGCCCCGAAGTGCGATCGTAGACTTCGACGCTCGCTCGCGGAGAATAATGTCTGTCGTCGTGACTCCCGACACCCCGGACATGCACGCGCCTGCCTCTGCCCCCGACGCGACCGGTGCCGACGACGACTTCGACCTCGATTTCGACTACGACGAGATTTCCCTGCTCTCCGGCGGGACGGAGCTGCTCGACGACATCGAGCCGCTTTGGCTGATGCTCCGGCAGCACCACGCCGACATGACGCCGCTGTGGCGGAGCGGGTTGCATCGTCGCGGATTTCGGCGAGCGGAAGGCCGGGCTCCTTCGCAAATCGGACGGCGGGGCGCTGCTCGTCGTGCTGGCGGTGCAGCGGGGGAGCCGTGCGGGTATTGCGTGTGCACGGTGAACCGCGACGCGGAAGGGGAGGTCGATTCCCTCTTCGTCGCGCCCGAACTCCGCCGGCGGGGCATCGGCGACGCGATGATGTCCCGCGCGATGCCCTGGCTTCAGGAGCGGTGCGCGGCGGGGCGATCGTGGTCGACGTGCATGTCGTGCAACGACGCCGCCTTGCGGTTCTACGAGCGATACGGCTTCCATGCCCGGACCGTCCGCATGCGGTACGTGCCGACGCCGGCGACGGCCGACGAGTCGGTGGCGGGCGCGGTGCACGTGTCGGAGTGCCGGACGCCCGAGCCGGAGGCCCCGCCGCCGCTTGCCGCTCGAGTACCGAACGGCCCGCAAGGCTGCCGATCCGATGGAGCAGGTCCGAGCGGCAAACGCGGCCCGCGGCAGGTGATTCCGATCGAATTCGACGTCGTGATCGCCCACACCCAGGACCAGGCCGCCGCGGCCGCCATCGAGCTGCAGCTGAAGCGTGATGGCGTGCCGGTGTTCCGCACGCACGACGGGCCGGCGATCGACCAGACGATCGAGCTCATCGTCAGGGCCGAAGACCGCGAGCGCGGGATGCAGGTCGCCGAGGGCATCTTCGTTCCGCCGATCAGCGGATCAAATCCTTCCCGCGCCAGTCGCCGAAGTGACGCATTGTCAGCACTGCGTCAGGTGTTACGTGGTCGGGATGACGGATGTCAAAAAATTCAGCTTCCTTGGGCCCATCGCTTTGACACGCTGCCAGAATCCGTAGAAACTGCTACGGTTCCCTCCAGCGGAACCCTCGCGGTAGAGGCTGCTCAAGAATTGCACCCGCCGCTTTCGCTTACGTATCGTTGTGATTTCTGATCCCGCGCGGCCTCGTCAGGGCGATGCGGTGGTTTGAATCGTCCGTTCACCCACGTGTCTTGCGGGGTGGGAACGGCTCGTGGAGAAACTGTCTATGCGTTGGATTTCCTCGCGTTTTGGTTCGTTGAGTCCCGTGTCCCGTCGCCGCGCCTCGCTCGAGTCGCTCGAATCCCGACTCGTCATGTCCGGGTCCACGATCGCCGCCGGCCTGCCGGGCGGCCTCGAGCAGTTCAACCTCGCGACGACCGACGACTCCGCGCACGCCGTCTCCGGCCGCCGACGCGCCTGCCGCGGCAAGTCGGCCCTGGGCGGCAACCTGAACATGCAGAGTGACCGGATCCAGGACCATCCGTTCACCAACCTCGTCAAGACCACGCGCGGCTTCTACAACCTCGCCGGCCGCGTCGCGAGCAACGGCAAGCCCGCGTTCGCCAACACCAACGCCCAAGGCTGGCCGACCGAAGTCGTTCATGTTCTCCGTCGCCGACAACGCCGAGTACGGCGTGCCCGATCGACGCCGGCATCTACAAGATGTCGTTCAAGGGCCCGGTCGACGATCACCGTCGGCGTCCGCCGCCAGGCGCCCGGCGGCGGCGCGACCGTCCCGGCCAACGCCCCGCTCCCGACGCTCACCAAGCTCAGCTACGACGCCGCCACCGGCGTCCACACCTACGACATCAACGTCCCCGCCGGCGTGCTCACGCTCGCGCTCGAGTTCCGCAACACCGGCGGCCAGGTCCGCGACATCGAGATCCTCCAGCCCGGCTACGACCTCGCCAGCTACCCGACGTTCACGCAACGAGTACGTCAACCTGCTCGACGAACCTCCAGCCCAACGTCCTGCGGCTGATGGACTTCACGCAGACGAACAACAACCCCGTCGTCAACTGGGCCGACCGCACCGCACCCGACCGACGCCACGCAGACGAAGGTCGGCGTCGCCGGCGACCTCGTGCCGCAGAAGGGCATCGCGTGGGAGTACGCGATCGAGCTCGCCAACGCGCTCGACGTCGACATCTGGATCAACGTCCCCGCGCAGGCCAACGACGACTACATCAACAACCTCGCCACGCTGCTCCGCAACACGCTCGAGCCCGAGCTCGACATTTACGTCGAGTACAGCAACGAGGTCTGGAACACGCTGTTCACGCAGGCCAGCTTCAACACCGAGCCAGGCCAAGGCCGAGGTCGCGGCGAACCCGAACTCGACGCTGCACGACGACGGCACGACCGACACGCAACACGTGGGCCGAGCGCCGCTACGCCCGCGAGACGAAGGACATCGCCGACATCTTCAAGCACGGTCTGGACGAGGCCGGCGGCACAGGCCAACCCGCTCAACGACGAGGTCAACGTCGTCCTCGGCGGCCAGTACGCCAACCTCGGCCGCTTCGACAACGAGCTGGCCTGGCTCAACAAGTTCTACGGCACGCCCGAGCAACTACCTCTACGGCATCGGCATCGCGCCGTACATCAACCTCGGCGGCAACCAGAACGTCGACGGCCTGACGAAAGACCAGGTCCTCAACTCGCCTGCGCGGCAGCATCACCGCGATGCAGCAACGGCAGCGGCCTGACCAACGCGCAAAGCCAAGGCCAACCAGTGGGGCCTGAAGCTGACGGCGTACGAAGGCGGCATCGACACCTTCGGCGCCAAGAGCATCGCCGCCAAGCGCGCGGCCGTGCTCGACCCGCAGATCCAGCAGATCGTCGAGGACTACCTCGACGTCTGGTATGACGCCGGCGGCAACCAGTTCAACTGGTACACGCTCGGCGCCCGCAGCTTCAACAGCATCAACGGCACCTGGTCGATCACCGAGGACATCAACCAACTACAACCAGCCGAAGGAGCTCGGCTTCAAGGCCGTCCGCGACCTCGGCCGCGGCAATTCGACGGCACGACCCCGCCGCCCCCGCGGCGCGACGCTGCGCGATCAACGACGTCTCGAGCACCGAGGGCAACAGCGGCACGAAGGCGTTCACGTTCACGTCACGCGCGGCGGCACCACCACCGGCGCCGGCACCGTCAACTTCACGACCTCGCAAAACGGCACCGCCGGCGACGGCGATTACGTCTCCACCAGCGGCACGATGTCAGCTTCGCCGCCGGCGAGACGAGCAAGACCGTCACCGTCAACGTCAAGGGCGACACGAAGGTCGAGGGCAACGAGACGTTCTTCGTCAACCTCACCAACGCCGTCGGCGGCACGATCGCCGACAACCAGGGCATCGGCACGATCGTCAACGACGACAGCACGACCCCGCCGCCCGCCCGGCACGATCCGCATCGACTCCGGCCGCACGACCAACTTCACCGACGGCCCCGGCAACGTCTGGCTGAGCGACCGCAACTACACCGGCGGCGGCGGCAACACGACGCGCCTTCGCCGTCGCCAACACGACCGACGACCGCTCTACAACTCGCGTGAACGCGGCAACTTCACCTACAACGTCCCCGTCGCCAACGGCTACGTACAGCCTAGCTGCACTTCGCCGACAACAACACCACGACCAACAGCCGCAAGTTCGACGTCAACGTCGAAGGCGCCCAGGTCCTCAACGACTTCGACATCATCGCCAACGGCGGCGGCCGGGCGGCGATCACGCGCACGTTCCCCGTCAACGTCACGATGGCGCCGTCAGCGTGCAGTTCACCAGCGTCGTCGGCAACGCGCTGCTCGGCGCCATCGAGGTCTCGCCCGCGACGGGCACGCCGACGCTGCCGAGCTTCGCCATCAGCGACGTCTCCGCCACCGAAGGCAACTCCGGCGTGAAGGGCTTCCAGTTCAACATCACCCGCAGCGGCGACCTCTCCGTCACCAGCAGCGTTTCGTTCGCCACCTCCAACCAGACGGCCGACGGCACCGACTACACCGGCGGCGGCGACACCCTCACCTTCACGCCCGGCGAATCGAGCAAGCCGGTCACCATCGGCGTTCACGGCGACACCACCGTCGAGCCCAACGAGACCTTCGTCATCACGCTCACCAACGCGGTGAACGCGACGATCTCCGACAACACCGGCGTCGCCACCATCCAGAACGACGACAGCGACACGACCCCGCGCCGACGCTGTCCATCGCCGACGCTCTCAGCAACGAAGGCAACAGCGGCACCACGCCGTTCGCGTTCACCGTCGCCCGCAGCGGCAGCACGACCGGCTCCAGCACCGTCAACTGGGCCACGCAGAACGTAACCGCCGGCGAAGGAGACTACCGGCGTCACCGGCTCGCTGTCCTTCGGGCCCGGCGAGACCAGCAAGACGATCAACGTCGCATCAAGGGCGACACCAAGGTCGAGGGCAACGAGACGTTCCGCGTCGTGCTGAGCGCCGCGACCGGCGCCACGATCGCCGACGGCATCGGCGCAGGCACGATCGTCAACGACGACGGCGCCGCGCCGCCGCCCCGACGCTCGCGATCAACGACGTGTCCAGGAACGAAGGCAACGCCGGCACGACGGCCGTTCACGTTCACGATCACCCGCAGCGGCAGCACGCCGGCGCCAGCACGGTCGACTTCACCACCTCGAACCAGACCGACCGGCGCCGACGACTACGTCCCCGCCAGCGGCACCGTCACCTTCGCCGCCGGCGAGACGAGCCAGCAGGTGACCGTCAACGTCAACGGCGACACGGACGTCGAGCCCAACGAGACGTTCCTCGTCACGCTCGACCAGCCCGGCCGAGCGCGCACGATCGCCGACAACACCGGCGTCGGCACGATCGTCAACGACGACAGCGTCCGACGCCGCCGCCGACGCTCTCGCATCAGCGACGTCTCGGGCAACGAGGGCAACAGCGGCACGAAGCCGCTCACCTTCACCGTCACCCGCTCCGGCGACACCACCGGCGCGAGCACGGTCAACTGGGCCACGCAGAACGGCACCGCCGGCGAAGGCGACTACGGGGTCGCGTCCGGCACGCTGTCATTCGCCGCCGGCGAGACGAGCAAGGCCGTCACGATCAGCATGAAAGGCGACACGAAGGTCGAGGGCGACGAGACGTTCTTCGTGAACCTGAGCGGCGCGGCCGAGCGCACGATCGCCGACGGCCAGGGCGACGGCACGATCGTCAACGACGACGGCGTCACGCCGCCGCCCCCGACGCCGTCGCAAGCAATCAACGACGTCACCAGGCACCGAAGGCCAGACGAAGGCACCAAGGCCCTTCACCTTCACCATCACCCGCTCCGGCCAGCACGACGGAGCGTCAGCACAATAGGTTGAGGGACCTCCAACCAGACCACCGGCGCCGATGACTACGTGCCCACGGAGCGGCACCGATCACCTTCGCCGCCGGCGAGACGAGCAAGCAGGTCACCGCTCAACGTGAACGGCGATACGACCGAACGAGTCGAACGAGACCTTCGTCGTTACGCTCACCAACCCGACCGGGACCACCATCGTCGACAACACCGGCGTCGGCACGATCTACGCCGACGACGACGGCGTCTCCACGCCGCCGCCGACGATCTCCATCGGCGATGTCTCGGCCAACGAGGGCAACACCGGCACCACGCCGTTCTCGCAA
>CAVWZV010000001.1:0-136835 GCA_963759555.1 uncultured Chitinophagaceae bacterium | reverse complement strand
TCCAACAATGATGATCAACGCCCAGTTTCCAAAAATTCCCGATGGATGGTCCGATGGCTATGCCTATGTAAACGGCATTCGCATTCATTATTACCACGCCAAAGCCGGCACAAGGCAAACCTGTGATGGTAATGGTGCATGGTGTTACCGATATCGGACTTAGCTGGACCACATTAACATTGAAGCTGCAGGACGCTTATGATATTTATATGCTTGATGCCCGGGGACATGGCTTGTCCGATCCATTCACCCCTTCGGATAACGGAGAAACACTGATAAAAGATGTAGTGGATTTTGTACGGGTAATGAAGTTTGAAAAACCCATTCTTATGGGCCACTCAATGGGAGCCGCTACTGTAATGCGGGTGGGTGCAGAATATCCTGATTTGCAAAAGCTATCATCATGTTAGATCCTTTTGTTGGTAACCGTGCCTGTTCAGACCTGATACTGCCCGTAACAATCAGTCATCACTTCACAGCACGCCAAACTACAGCGCACCGGCCAAGATTTTTCAAAAGCCCTGATACATTGGTTGCCAGAACAATACCAGGTTTGAAGACCTGGTAGCAACAGGCCATCGTCAAAATCCAAAATGGGATAGTGTGGATGTATATTATTGGGCTTTTTCAAAAAAGCAGTACCATGGACCGTATACACCCGAACAAGGGCAGGCAATGACAGGCACCATGAATACCGCGGATGCCCTTGCAAAAATTAAAGTGCCTGCACTTATTTTAAAAGCAGATGCAACACCCGAAGTGCGCAAAACTCATGAAGAAGCTGCACGGGTAATGCAAAAAGGAAAACTGGTACATATTGATGGAGCGGGCCACAATCTGCATCACGATAAATTGGCTAAAACCGTGGAAGTATTAAATGAGTTTTTGAAGACTTTATAGCGACTAGTAGAATATTTGGTTGAAAATTTCTGGCGCGCATCGCTTTATATACAAACAAAAATACTTACTACTAATTTTTAAAAAATGAAACGTCTCATCTTATTACTATTGCTTTTGAATAGCATTCTCTGTATCTATGCTCAACCACCGGCTATCCGCTCCAACTGTAAATTATGTACCGTTTGAAGTGAACGATGATAGCAGTGCGACCCTACGTATTTATGCACCCAATGCAAAAAACGTTACCCTTGGGGGCGATCTTAGAGGTGTAAAATCAGAGATGGGTGCCGATAGTGTATGGACGATTACTACTTCCCTGGCTTGAACCCAAGTGCCTACCGTTATTTTTTTCTGGTGGATGGAAATAAAGTGAATGATCCCAAAAATCCAATGGTACCTGACTTTCGTCCGATGGTTGAAATAGTGCCAAAAAATCAAAAGCTTTTCTGGCAACAAAAAGATGTGCCGCATGGGTTGATGTCCATTGTTTATTATCATCAAAAGCTACCAATACTACACGTCGCATGTTTGTTTGGACACCTCCAAACTATTTTGCAGGCAACAAAAAACTCCCGGTTCTATACTTGTTACATGGAGGCGGCGATAACGATACCAACTGGCCCGGGCAGGGTGAAGCAGGTTGGATACTTGATAATTTATTTGCCGAAAACAAAATTGTTCCCATGATTGTAGTAATGCCCGACGGAAGCATTCCCATTGATAAGTTTGCCGAAGATTTAGGAAACAACATCATTCCTTATGTAGAAAATAATTTCAAAGCTTTAACTGATGCGCCGCATCGTGCTATTGCCGGACTTTCGATGGGTGGAATACAAACCATAGAAACACTGCTTAAATTTCCAGACAAGTTTGCCTATGTAAATGTAATGAGTTCGGGCTGGTTTGCAAACAGGCCTGGTACTTATGAAAAATATGATACGCTTGTAAAAGCAGCCGCTCCGCTTTGAAGAAAACTATTAAATATTTCATTTTCACTACAGGTGGGGCAACCGACATCGCCGACAAAAACAATGACCTCACAAGAGCGGTGTTTGAAAAGCACGGTCTTAAATCCGAGTTGTCGAAAATGGAAGGAGGTCATAGCATGTATGTGTGGAGACACAATCTTTATGATTTTTCTCAAAAAATTTTTAAGTATAAGTTTAGGTAATTAGTGTAAATATCGTCGGAGAAAAATGGATTGGGGTGATATAATTGTATCAACAGCCGCTTCTAAATTCGGTTTTTGGGGTAAAGCAGGTGCAGAAATGTTTAATGCTACAAATGATTTTAGTGTTCAATATGGTTGGCAAAATTCATTTGTTCCTGGCAGATATAATAAAGATTTAAGAACAACAATAATTGATGGAGGCTTTGGTATCTTAAAGGCAAGTACTGGAAAGAGTTTATATAGTGACATTTATAACGCAAACATAGACCAAGTTAAATATGAACTCAACAGATACCTGGGGGCACCGCATTAAAAAATATTTTATTCTTATTTTATTAGGAATATTTACTCTTGTATTAGTAGTCAATTTTTTGTTTTATAAAAAAAATCTAAATGAAACAGGAGTATATATTATTGGTAAAATAACTGATGCCGATTTTTCTGCAAGAGGAACAACTTATACTTATGAATTTTTCTTAAAAGGGAAAAGGTACGTAAGCAGTGTAAAGGCAACAGCATTAGGTATAAAAAGTGGTGACTTAGTTTTTATAAAAACACTTCCTAATAAACCTGATGCATCGCTTCTTCAGGATATAAAAGTTCCATACTGCTTAACAATTACCGACGTTCCTTATAATGAGTGGAAAGAAATACCTAAAGACACATGAAATAAATAATTTAAAAAAGCAATAGTTGATGTCTATTACTTTTTATCCTTCATCAGCTTATCAATTAGCGCATCTTTTTCTTTGAGATGCGTTTCAGACAGCTCAACAACTTTATCAATAGGGTTAAAAGTAGGGTTATAAAAAACAGAACCAGCGTTATCATGCAAAGTGCTTGACGCGATATTAATAGCAGCTTGTTCACTAAAAATTTTTAATAAAGCCAAAGCTAACATCAAGCGCTTTAGCTATCTCATTTAATCGCTCATCATCCATTTGTTCAGTTCGTTCTATTTTAGAAACAGCTTGTTTTGATATACCTAAAGCTTCACCTAAATCAGATTGCGTTATACCAGGAAAGCGGCGCACTGCTTCAATTTTTTTTCCGATGGTTAGAATATCAGCTTCCATTTTTACGCATTTATTTGTTCTGCATCAACTTCTCAATCAGTTCATCTTTTCTTTAAGCATGCGTTCATAGAGTTCAACAACTTTATCAATGGGATTAAAGGTTGGATTATAAAAAACAGAACCTGCATTATCATGCAATGTGCTTGACATGATATTAATAGCAGCTTCCTCTTTAAAATTTTTAATCACCTCTGTACTTACACCAAGTGCTTTAGCTACTCTATCAAGCGTTGGTACATCGAGTGTTTCTTTTTGCTCGAGTTGAGAAATTACCTGCTGGCTAAGACAGAGTTCCATGGCAAGTGCATCCTGTTTAATGCCGAGTATCTCCCGTATGCGTTTATGTTACGCGTGTCCTGAACTGTTTTAATATCCGATAGTGTGCAGAAAATTTAAAAAGAATAAAAGCGGTGAAAACAAGTGATGTGTTCTAAAGTGCAAGCATCAGCGACAATTTCGAAGCAAAAACACCCTCTTACGAACTAAAAGTTTACAACCTTGAATTTGGTAAACAATTTATTTGGATTCAACATGTTATTTTGCTGTATATATGGAAGTAGGGCATCATGATTAAACCAAACTGTTCCAGGGCTGTATAAAATCATGTTCAGTTTTGCATCATCAATTTTAATTTCATTCGCATCTGACAAAGAAAGATTGTCAAGGTCCATTATTTGATATTTCGAACGGATACCGGACAATTTCGTTGCGTTGTAAAATATGTACAATTGATTACCTATTAATTTATAATAAGCGCTGGAAAAATCATAGAATACACTAAATTGCTCGTCTGCGGAAACTTCTTTTAACAGCTTCATTGATGAATTGTAAACAGAAACAACTACAGGTCCATAAGTGGTGTGGCCCGTGTTACTGGCCATCATCCCAGACGTATAAAGGTCCTTAATAACAATAAATTTATCGTTATAGAACTCAATGCCGAGAAATGTATAAGCCACCCGTTCTTTCTACATATTTTTTTAGGTAATCTTTTTCCAGCAGAACCTGTTGAACAAGTCCTTTTTTAGAATTAAAATCGAATATCCCTGTTACAAGTGATAATGGTGTTTTTTTCCCGTCATCCAATTTACAGGCAAGCCAGACTTTGTTTTCATACAGCCTTATTATTCCATCCTCTTTAGCTACATCGTGTTCAAAATTGCATTCGGCGGTTACGGTGGCAGAACTGGCAGAGGCGCCGGCGTTATACTTGAAAACACTGATTGTATTGTTTTGAATGAAAGCAAGAAATATATCATTATTATCATTGGAAGTGCATCCTAAAAACGCAGCTTTTTGAATTGTGCTAACATCAAGATTATTAGTGTTGATGTTAAGATTATTATCAAAAGTAATAACCTGCAGATTTACTGTATGGCCAAAGTTTTCGCGGGCATTAAAATGTGGCACGCGCTTTACTTCTTCCAATTCGGTTGGGCGTAGTATCAAATATTTAAAATTGCCAACGGAATCTGTAAGTATATGTATATCTGTGCATGCTTTGGCGTTATCAGGAATATCTTTTTCCGCAATAATTTTACCGGAAGCATTGTCAAGTAGTGTTGCATGAACAAAATCAGGAAAGTAATAATCCGATACGCCTGAATTACCGGCCGAAAAAACAAGAATATTTTTGCCAAGAACGGCTACAGAAAGATATCCCTCAATATTAGGAAGAGTCCATAAAGTTTTACAAGTTTTATCTGCTTTGATTATGGTAACATCATCGCTGTGTGCTTTACTGACGGCAAATAAAAATTCACTGTTATTAAGTGGTAGATAATAACGATTACTATTAATCATACTTCTTTCAATACCTGGGAAATCATTAGAAGTAAACAGTGCTTGTTGTGCCTTGGTTAGTAAAGAAGTACATAGCAATACTATCATTAACGTTTGTCTCATGCGGCAGTTATTTAATTTTATCAACCTACAATTTGGGTTAAAATAGTAAATCAAATGTATAAAATTTCAGGCTTGCCAAATTAAAACTTACTGCTATTGTTGGTATCTTTTGCGTTTATTATGAATTAATAGATTTCCCTCCCAAAGTGTCGGTAAGTAGTACCCCAAACCATTGCAGGAAATAGCATAATCTATTTGTCTCTTTTAAGGATACTCATAACACAATGCCTTTCGGGTGCTTTTGCAGTTCGTCTAACTTCTTGCGGCTTCACTTAGCTCAGTCAGCTCCCCCAATTGCTACGTCATAATCACACCGATGTGGAGAGGACAGTTAAGAGCTATGTACATTGTTTCGACAATCAAATCTTTTACTAAATCTAATCATTCGGTGAAATTGGAATCTTGGAATGCCTTGTGCGCCAATGATGGACTTAACGATACCGGAAGTGAACACACGTTGTTGCACAAACTTTATGAGCTCTCCAATTCGCCATATAGCATTGTGATTTCGCAATTCACAGCTATGGGCAGCACGCTTTTGCTTTGCTCTGTCAAATCCGAAATGTTGTTAAAAAGCTGTCAAACAACTTCCTTGTCCTGTGTCTTAATTTCAACCTTTGCGTTTATCTATTGGAAATTGCAATTTAATCGGCGTTGTGTTTAAAGGATGTTAGCCTTAAAGCGAATTGTTTTTTCGTTTCTCTATCAAAACTGTCCAGGTAACTCTCTGTCGTTTTTATATCTGTATGTCCAAGCGCTTCCTGAATATATTCCGTACTTGCTCCTGAACGTTTTAAAACCGTTGAAAAAGAATGTCTCGCTACATAAGTAGTAACCTTCTTTTCAATCCCTAAATCGTTTTTAATTCGTTTCATCCAGTCGTTGATAACACCAACAAAATTTGCAATAAGCTCATATTGCCTCAAAGGAGTTAATCCCTTTTCTAAAATTGGAAACATGTAATTGTTTGGAGATTTATCTTTATTGCCAAGGCGTTCGATAATTTGTTTCATTTCATCAGTCACGAAAATTGTTATCACTTTAGGTTCATTACGAAGGGTATGTTCTGTTTTTGCGCGCTCAAATGTGATAAACTCACCATCATAATTTTTATACTTTAGGTTAGCGATATCTTTCGGATTAATACCATTTCCGAAATAGCTGAAAAGCCAATAATCCTTTGCTATTTGTTCATTAGGCAGGTCGGATTTACACTCGTAAAAAAATATTTTTTCAATGTCTGAAAGTTCAAGTGCTTTCTTCCTGTTTTTTCCTGTAGGGATTCTGTATTTACGCTTACCAAATGGATAACATTTTTCTCGTTTGATTAATCCATCTGCAATGGCTTCATTAAAAATCGCTCTCAACGGTCGTAAGTAAATGCCTACAGTGGCTTTTGAAAGTTCTCGATTTTTCAGCCAATTTTCATACTCGATCAAATATGAAGTAGTAATGAAATGAAATGAAACATCGCCCTTAAATTTCTTAAGCGATATATAACTACACTGGTAACTTACGGCTGTACCTATGCGACCCTCTCGTAACAATTTTTTGATATATGCCAGATAAGAGTATGAAATAAATCCAGGCGAACCAATTTGCTCCAACAGGATCGGAAATTTTTTGTGAAATGGTGTGTAATCAAATTCATCTTTGTTCGCTGATGCAATAGCACCGGCTTTTTGTTTTCGTTGTTTGAAGTAAGAATTAACACGAATAAATTTATCTTCAAATTCTTCAAAACTGAAAGGCTGCAAATTTTCAATGACGGTTGACGCTTCTTTTTCAATTTCTTTTAACCTGTTCTTTAATGTCTGAAGTTCACTGCTTATTCTTGGAGCTGATAACTTTTCCCAATCGCTTTCTGTAATGTCAAATACAGTTTGATAAGGCTTAGGCTTACGCTGAAATGTTACGCGAAGTTTTATTGGATACTTACCTGATTGTTTCACCCTTCTCGTGTCGAGGATGATAGAAAATGTTGCCGACATGGTTTATGATTTTACTTTTTCACTAATCACTCTCACTTCATAAATCAATGCTCGATTTGCAAACAATTTGCAAACAAACGCCTGTTAAAAGGCATTCAAATTAATGAGCATTGCGCGACAACAATTATGCAACGAATTGAAATTTATCGAATTAGGATAAAAGAAGTAAAATCACATCAAAATCAATTAAGAATAATTTCCAACTACGGATCAAGAGGTTCCAGGTTTGAATCCTGGCGGGGTCACCAAAAAGAGATTGATTTTTAAAGTCAGTCTTTTTTATTTGTACCGGGTTTATCTTATGCAGCTTTCCGGGTATCGAACTGCAAAAAAAAAGTGATTAATTAAAAAAAATAGCAGTTGCTTAATTGTTAATTCAAATAAAAAAAATACAATGGTTGCATATATTCGCCCCAGCAGACACTGTAAATATTATTTTATGAAGAGAGTAATTATAATGTCTTTAATCGGAGGAAGTTTTACAGCAGGCATTATTTACGCTATCCATCGCCTTCAAAAGAGAAACGCTAAAATAGTTCAACTGGATTTTACTGAATACGCATTGGGTGGATAAGCGTTATGCAATTAGCTGCTTAGTTATATCCTGTGTGTAATCTTTCCAACATCGCTTTTGACCACTTTTGGGCCGCTTTCTTACCCTTGATTTCACACTACTTGGATCTTTCGCGCTTGTATTCAATGTTGCCGGCTCCTGCTAAAAATGGAAAAATATAAAGTAGCTGATTGAATTCCATTTATGGTTTTAAAACGCCCACGCGGTTTTTGCATCGCATATAATGTAAGAATTAGAAAGGCATCTGGATATTTAAAAATATACCTTCTTATTGCATCCAAATATTGCGTAACAAAGAATTGTTGTAGTCCGCTTTTTGGTAACTTAAGCGATATGAATGCCATAAACGCAGCCCGATTATTGCACTACTTACACATTCAAAAAGTTTAAAAACAAAAATATATGGATCATTATTATAATGCCGGAGATTTAAAAAATTTTGGCAATATCGCCGACTTTCAAAAAAGCTTAGGCGATAAGTTCTTTTCTTATTACAATGAAGTTTTTGCAGACAGTGAACTTAGTGCAAAAGAAAAATCATTGATTGCGCTTGCTGTTGCGCATGCAGTGCAATGCCCTTACTGCATTGATGCTTATAGTAACGATGCTTATGAAAAAGGATGGAGCGAAGGGCAAATGATGGAAGCGCTGCATGTGGCGGCTGCTATTCGCGGCGGCGCTTCTTTGGTGCATGGTGTGCAGATGATGAATAAAGTGAAAGAAATTGCCATGTGATGATTAAATCTTTGAAAGCCCGCGATTGTTTTTTAGCTGATGCAAATGAGCAGGTTGAAATTATTGAACATGGTTTTAACCATGATTTCAGTTTAATTCCAATTCAGCAAAAACTTGAAGCAACAGGCCTGTACCCTTTAAGGCCGGCACAGATTGAAATTCTCCAGGTGAATATTGGCAAAATGTGCAACCAAACCTGCAGGCATTGCCATGTGGATGCAGGCCCCGACAGAAAAGAAATTATGAGCATTGAAACAATGCAGCAATGTATTGACGCATTAAAAGAAAATCCGCAATTAACAACAGTTGACATCACCGGTGGCGCACCTGAAATGAATCCAAATTTCAAATGGTTTGTTGAAAAAATTGCAGCGCTCAACAGGCACATCATTATTCGTTGTAATCTTACCATTATTCTTGCAAACAAAAAATATTATGACCTGCCTGAATTTTACAGGCAGCACCGTGTGGAAGTTGTTTCTTCGCTTCCTTTTTACACACACGACAGAACAGACAGGCAACGAGGCGAAGGTGTTTTTGAAAGCAGCATAAACGCTTTAAAGATGCTGAACGGTGTTGGTTATGGAAAAGAAGACAGCGGTTTAATATTAAACCTGGTGTATAACCCTGCCGGTGCATTTTTGCCCGCATCACAATCATCGCTTGAAAAAGAATACAAGCAGGCCCTGTGGAATAAGTTTAATATCGGGTTTAATAATTTGTATGTTATTACCAACATGCCTATCAACCGTTACCTGGATTATTTGCTCACCAGCGGCAATTATGAAAAATATATGCAGAAGCTTGCAGACGCTTATAACCCGGCTGCCGCAATGAATGTGATGTGCCGCAATACCATTTCTGTTGGCTGGGATGGTTATTTGTACGATTGCGATTTTAACCAGATGCTTGAATTGAAAGTGAGCAATAAAAAAAAGCACATCACTCAATTTAGTTTAGATGAATTGAACCAAAGAGAAATTGTAATCGGCCAACATTGCTATGGTTGCACTGCGGGCTCCGGCAGCAGTTGCGGTGGTGCTGTTATTTAAATTTATCAGATGACTTATACAGAAGCAGCCAATTTTCTTCTCTCAAAAAAATTTACAGATGCTGGTGTTGGCGTTGTATTGGGAACGGGATTACATGAACTTATAAATTATGTTGATATTGAACAAACAATTTCTTACGCTGATATTCCCGGCTTCCCTGTTTCAACGGTTGAATTTCACAAAGGCAATTTAATTTATGGAAATGTCGCAAATAAAAAAGTATTAGTGATGCAAGGGCGCTTTCATGCATATGAAGGCTATTCGTTACAGCAGGTTGTGTTTCCAATTCGCGTAATGAAGTTGCTCGGTATCCAACATTTACTTATAACAAATGCTGCGGGCGGAATTAATTTAAATTTTAAAAAAGGTGATTTGGTTATGATTGATGACCATATCAACCTGCAATCGGGTAACCCTTTATCAGGAAGAAATGATGATGCCATGGGTTCCCGTTTTCCTGATATGACCGAGCCATACGATGTTCATTTAAAAAGCCTACTGCAACAGAAAGCGAATGAACTAAATATTAAATTACAAAAAGGTGTTTACGCTGCTGTTAACGGACCCAATCTTGAAACAAAAGCAGAGTATCGCTATTTAAAAATTATCGGTGCCGATATGGTTGGAATGTCAACTGTGCCAGAAGTAATTGCGGCTAATCATATGCAATTGCCTTGTGCAGCTATTTCTGTAATAACAGACGAATGCGACCCAGACAATTTAAAACCAATAAATATTGCCGATATAATTGAAACTCTGGCCAGGGCCGATGAAAAATTAGGCAAGCTTTTGTACGAAACAATTATTGCTTTATGAAAAAGCAAGTACTTATTATTTTTCTTAAAAATGCTGTTTATGGAAAAGTAAAAACACGGCTTGCCGCAACAGTGGGGGATAACAGGGCGCTGAAAATTTATAAGCAGCTTATTCAATATACGCATTCAATAATGCTTCCACTTCCAGCAGATAAAATTGTCTTTTATTCTGATGCAATAGATCAAAATGACATGTGGCAAAATGGATATCAAAAGCAACTACAGCATGGAAATAATTTAGGTGAAAGAATGTTTAACGCTTTTGATTGTGTTTTTAAAAACAGTTATTCTGAAGCGATTATTATTGGCACAGATTGCCCTGAACTCACCCAGGATATTATATTGAATGCATTTGAAAAATTGAATAAATATGACGTTGTTATCGGTCCCGCTGCAGATGGTGGTTATTACCTGTTAGGCATAAAAACAATAAACAGAGAATTATTTACAGAAGTAGAATGGAGTACAGATAAAGTTTTGCAAACAACAATTAAGCTTTGTGCAGACAATTATCTTTCTTATTTTTTATTAGAAGAGTTGCATGATATAGATGAAGAAAAAGATTTGGCTTACTTAAGATTTTAATTCTATGTTCAGCATAATTATACCAACATATAATGAAGCTGAGCAAATTGCAAATACGATTGCAGTCATTAAAAGAAATGCAGGTAATGAAGCGTATGAAATTATTGCTGTTGATGGTGGAAGCATCGATGAAACTGTTTCAATTGCAAAAGCGGCAGGCGCAATAACTCTTACCTGCGATAAAAAAGGCAGAGCGGCACAAATGAATTATGGAGCTTTGAATGCGAAATACAATGTTTTATATTTTTTGCACGCTGACAGCATTCCGCCAAACAATTTCTTACAATATATTTCTGATGCATTGAATAAAGGTTTATTGGGCGGCTGTTTTCGTCTGCAGTTTGATTTTAATCACTGGTTTTTAAAAGCGAATGCGTGGTTCACAAGGTTTAATGTAGATGCAGTTCGCTTTGGCGACCAAAGTTTATTTGTTACGAAAGACGTGTTTAATAAGTGCGGTCGCTTTCGCGAAGATTTATACATGATGGAAGACCAGGAAATTATCCATCGTATAAAACAAAATGGAAGATTTATTGTAATGAATGATGTAGTGATAACATCTGCAAGAAAGTATCATGACAACGGCATTTACAGAATGCAGGCAATATTTTTTCGTATATGGTTCTTGTATTACATGGGTTATTCGCAGGAGTACCTGTTAAAACTGCATAAGCGATTAATAAAAAAGAACAAATTGTAGAATGAATTTTTTGCTGATGATTTTACACTAAAAAAAGGTTACATGCAAAACATATTTTTTGATAGCTGGAACAGTATTATCCGTACGGTGATAATTACCATTTTTGCTTATGTTTTTCTTATCATTATGCTGCGTGTATCGGGTAAAAGAACTTTGTCCAAGATGAATGCATTTGATTTTATTGTAACTATTGCTTTGGGTTCTACACTCGCAACCGTAATGCTTAATAAAAATGTTGCGCTAATAGACGGTGTATTAGCATTTTTTCTACTGATTCTTCTTCAATATGCCCTCACTTATTTATCTGCACGCTCTGAAAAGGTAAGCAAACTTATAAAAGCAACGCCCTCGCTTGTTGCCTACAAAGGCCGATTATTAAAAGAAGCTATGCTTAAAGAAAGAATTAATGAAGATGAAATATATGCAACAATTAGAAAGCAAGGGCTTAGTTCACTAAGCGAAACGGATGCAATTGTTTTAGAAACTGATGGAAGTCTAACTGTAATTCCTAAAATACACAATCCTATGTCAGAAACGATAAAATCAGTGAATAAACCGGGTAAGTAAAAAAGTAAACCGGTTTTTATTCATGATTTATAAAAGCAATGGAAAACAACAGTTGATAACGTTTTAAATAAACATCTACCTGGAAATTATGAAACCTAACGATGATAACGCCAAACTTCCAACATCGCAACGGCCTTTTCGCGTGCTGATTATTTCGGGTTCAGAAAGAAGACAATATGATTGCCCCGGCGTTGACAGTAAGTCACGAACACTGATGCTGAAGATGGCCGAAATGTTACCACAGGATTGGGAAATTGATTATGAAGATTTGGGCAATGTATATGGGCGTGAAAAAATTCAAAGTTGTAATGCCTGTGTATCTACTTCAATGGCGTTGTGTGTGTGGCCCTGCAATTGCTATGAAAAAAATAGCAGGAAAGAGCCGGATTTAATGTGGAATTCAGATATGTATGCGCGGCTTGATATGGCGGATGCGTGGGCGATTATTGGCCCGATAAACTGGTATGCGCCGCCGAGTAATTTAAAGCTGATGTTTGATCGGCTGGTTTGCATGAATGGCGGCAACCCGGATGAAAAAACAATTCATCACAAGAATCCTGAACAGGCGATGAAACTTGAGCATTCGGAAGAATGGAAAGCGATGAGTCTAAATCATCTTGAAGGAAGAACGGCTGCATTTTTTTGTTATGGCGATGAGGGTAGTGATGAATTAGATGAAAGCGGAAGACCAAAAATTTTAATGCATAAAAATTATTTTAACCCTGACAAAGAGCCGTTTGAAAATGAACGTGATGCTTATGCGCCACTTGTTTGGCAATGCCGTTATGGTGGTGTTGAAGTGCCTGACGATCTATGGCAGCATTGTACAACCGGCAAAGAAAAGAAGTATAGCGATAATCAAAGTGAAGACATGATTGAAGATGCAATGTTTATGAACGCGTTCAATAATTGGGTTACTTCGTTTGAAACTTTTGTGCGGCAGAAAGGAAAAGCTGAACCAAATAAATATCGTGCTTATGGGTTTAAACCGCCAAAGCATAAATGGGCAAATGTGCAGGACGGAATAAGATATTTTAAAATGATGGTGGGCAAACCGCCAAAAGGTTCATCGCCTGCAATTCAACAAAAATTGGGTTTAAATAAAGATGCCACATGGCATACAAAAAAAACTGAAGGCGAAAAACTGCGAGACGAATGATACATCATGTATTTGATATTTATGGTTTCATCATTCTTACATCTGCCTTGATAATATTATTTATACTTGAAACGATTTTTAAATTAAGAAGAAGAGTACAGTCAAGACTGAAAAGAATTATCATCAACACTATACTTGCTCTGCCTGCGTTTGCGCTGTTGCGATTTATGCTGATACCGGCAATGGTTTGGCTGGCTTATAAAAATGAAAGCTGGCAGTTTGGTTTGAATTATTTGTATGAATTACCAACGTGGGCTGAAAACGTTATTACATTTATCTTACTTGATTATGCTATTTACTGGTGGCACATTATTCTTCACAAAATGCCGCTGATGTGGCGCTTTCACCTGGTGCACCATACCGATTTGGATTTGGATGTTACGACAGCTTTTCGTTTTCATTTTGGTGAGATGTTTGGCTCGCTCATTTATCGCGGAGCAATTGTTTTATTAATCGGTACTTCACCTTTAATGGTTTTAATTTATGAAATAATTTTTGAAGCGGAAACACAGTTTCATCACAGCAATACAAAACTGCCTTTTCAGTTTGAAAAAATCCTGAACAAAATAATAGTTACGCCACGCATGCACGGCATTCATCATTCTATAATCAAACATGAAACAGACAGCAACTACGCGACTATCTTTTCTTTCTGGGATCGTTTGCATAAAACCATTCGCTTAAACATTCACCAGGATGAAGTTATAGTTGGTGTTCCGGTTTATCATGACGAACATGAACTAACAATTGGTCATCTTTTGAAATTGCCATTTACAAGAATCAGAGAATGGAAGGATGCGCATGGAGAAACTACTGCTAGTGATCGCCATAAGTTGAAAAAATAGAATTCATCTCAAGCCCCGGGGATTTTTTATCAGGTGAAATCAGGTAAACAATAAAATTCTTATTATGGCCTGTACGATTCTATTTTTTAAGAATAAATAGCAGTTGCATGCATTTATAAATTGTACTATTATCTGAAATTTCTGGCATCCGGAAACAGCTCTTCCTGGTACACTTGTCTTGTCTGTGTTTTTTTATTTTCGGTTTTAAATGGAAAGCCGTCTCTTTCATCACGCGGAGATAATGTGTGCATGGGTATTTTGTTGTAATCTTTTTTACTAAGATTGCGTAACAGTTTAGACCAGTCTTCACAATGCCTTACAATAATATGTGTTACTCCACTTTCTTTTTGCACTCTTCCCTGCACCATTAATAATTTTGATTTCAATATTTCTTTCCGGTAAATGTTTTCAAACAGTTGCCTGAATACAATAAGATTTGCATTACCTTTTTCATCTTCAATGGTTATAAAACATACACCACCTGCGGTGCCTGGTCGTTGTCTTACTAATACCAAGCCTGCAATTTTAATTATATCACCATTATCACAATTTAAAATTTCACCTGTTGAAATAACTTTTCGTTCTTTCAGTTTATCCCTGAGAAAACTTACGGGGTGGGCTTTTAATGAAAGCCTGAGTATACTATAATCGTATACCACATGTTCAGCTAATGTTATTCCAGGTAATAAAACGGGAGTTTCATTTTTGCTTTCTGATAACTGGCCTTTAAACAACCCTAAAGGATTATCATGTAAGGCTGTTATCTCCCATAAAGCTTTTCTTCTGTCTAAACCAATAGAGTTAAATGCATCCGCGTCTCCCAGTCTCTCCAATGTTAAAAAGGATAAACCTGCATCATATAGTTCATTGATAGTTGTGAAAGATTTTGTTCTTGCATTGATAAGTATATCGATGTCTTTTGCTTTAATACCTTTTATCTGCCTGAATCCTAACCTTACAGCATAATAATTATTTGCATTATTCCCGGCGTTGCCGGGGTCTGCGACTTCTAATGTATTATCCCAATAAGAATGATTAATGTCAACAGGTTTGAATTGTACACCATGATTAATTGCATCTCTTACAATTTGAGCAGGTGCATAAAAACCCATTGGCTGACTATTTAATAAACCACAGGCAAACACATCAGGATAATAATACTTTATCCATGCAGAAACATACACCAGTAAAGCAAAGCTTGCTGCGTGGCTTTCAGGAAAACCATAACTGCCAAAGCCTTCGAGTTGTTTAAATATTCTTTCAGCATATTCTTTTGAATAACCATTCTTCGTCATGCCATTCATAAGGTTATCCTGAAACTGCTTTACCATCCCTTTCACTTTAAAGGTTGCCATGCTTCTTCGCAATTCATCTGCCTCGGTTGGTGTAAAGCCTGCTGCTACTATGGCTATCTTCATTGCCTGCTCCTGGAATAAAGGAACACCTAATGTTCTGCCTAAAATTTCTTCTAGTTCTTTTGAAGGATATACCACCGGTTCTTTGCCATTTCTTCTTCTTAAATATGGATGCACCATATCGCCTTGTATCGGACCTGGTCTTACAATCGCCACTTCAATTACTAAATCATAAAAAGATTTTGGTCTTAATCTCGGCAACATAGATTGCTGCGCACGGCTTTCAATCTGGAACACACCAATAGTATCAGCATTGCTAATCATCTCGTATACTTTGTTGTCTTCTTCTTTGTTTATTTTAGCAAGCGTTAAATCAAGGTTGTAATGTTTTTTGGCTTCATCAAAACATTTGCGAATGCATGTTAACATGCCTAATGACAGCAAATCAATTTTTAAAAACCCCAAAACATCTAAATCATCTTTGTTCCATTCAACGTTGGTGCGATCTTTCATCGCAGCATTTATCAACGGACACAAGTAGTGCAACTTATCCTGCGATATAACAAAGCCGCCTGTGTGCTGCCCTAGCTGTCTTGGAAAACCTATGTACTGCCTGGTTAATTGCAAAACTTTCCTTAACTGCGTTTCATCAGTATTAATGCCTTGCTCATTTAATCTTTTTTCGTCAAACCATTCATCTGTAAATTCCCATACTGATTTAGCAAGACGGTCAACAATATCTACTGACAGCCCCATTGCTTTCCCTACATCTCTTATTGCCCCTTTTTGATGTTGTTGTGTTACAGTGGCAACAATTGCAGCTCTGTCCCTGCCATATTTTTGATACACATATTGCATTACTTCTTCCCTTCGCTCATGTTCAAAGTCAACATCAATATCCGGTGGCTCGTTACGTGCAGCGGATAAAAATCTTTCAAATAATAAATCGTGTTTTGTAGGGTCAACAGAGGTAATACCCAAACAATAACAAACTGTTGAGTTTGCCGCAGAGCCTCTGCCCTGGCAAAGTATATACCTGCTTCTTGCAAATCTTACAACATCGTAAACTGCAAGAAAATAAGAAGCATAATTCATCCCGTTAATAAACTTCAATTCATGATTGATGTTGGTCAGAATTTTTTCAGGAATTGCATCACCAAATATTTCTTTTGCGCCTTTCCAAACCAACATAGCTAATTCTTCCTGCGGCGTTCTTCCTTCAGTAGTTAATTCTTCGGGATAGTTATACTTTAAACTGTTGAGGGTGAATTGGCAAGCTTCCGCAAGTTCCTGAGTTTTTTCAATAGCATCCGGATATTGCATGAATAAGCGTTTCATTTCGCTTATTGATTTTAAATGCCGCTCTGCATTTTCATGTAATTTATATCCCGCATTATGTATGGTACATTTTTCCCGTATGCATGTAAGAACATCCTGCAACTGTCTTCGTTCAGCATTATGATAATGCACATCGTTGGTTGCAATGAGTGGTCTGTTAATGTATTCAGCTAATTGTTTTAATCTGAACAATTTTTTAAAATCATCACTTTGATAAGAGCGATTTACACCGATGTATAAATCATCACCAAATGCTTCTTTGTATTCTTTTACATTTTGTTTAAACTTATCATCAAGCTCAAAATTTACAGTTAAATGTGTTGGCGAAACTGTAATGAACTTTAACCCTCTTGCATGTTTGTATACATCATTTTTATATAAAACACATTTACCTTTTGACGTTCTTAAATTTCCTTTGGTAAGCAGCGAACATAAATTAGCATAAGCCTCTTTGTCTGTGGGATAGGCCAACAAACTAATACCATTTTGCAAGTCTAAGCGGCAACCTGTTATTAATCTAAGGTTGCTTTTTTTAGCCGCCGCATAAGCTCTTACTATACCGGCTAATGTATTACGATCTGTTACCGCAATTGCATTATATCCATATGCAATAGCTTGTTTTACTAATTCATCAGGATGTGATGCGCCTCTTAAAAAACTGAAGTTGGTTGTTACCTGTAATTCTGTATAACTCATATAATATTACTTTGTCATCCAAAAACCCCATGCATAAACCATTGCGGTTTTTCTTCTTCATTGTAGTGCCCTAACCTGTATAGCCAATAGCGCTTACCTTCTTCATTTTCCACTATGTAATAATCTCTGTGTAAGCCGCCTTCAATCCACCATTCCGCTTCTATACGCTCACAGGCATCTGCTTTTATAACCTTATGCAGCTTATTATTAAACTGAAAATTCATTGGAGGATAATCAGGTATCGGCGCTGTAACTTTTATTGGCTGTGGTACTGGTAAAACGTTTGCAGGTCTAAGTTTATCTTTTTGCCAATCGATGTGAGGTTTTTGTTTTAATGAAAAAACTTTTTTTAAGGATCGTTCCGGCCAGTGATGTTCATCCGGTAAATAACGATGGATAATATTCTCGCCAAACTTGTTTTCAATGTTATCGAGCAACTCTGCAATTTCCCTGCTTTCCAGGCTTCCGTTTGTTGTCCAAAAACTTTGTTGTATTGAAATAACTTTTTCAATATTTGTTGCTTCCAGTATAAACAATTCAATGCCTGATGCCGGTTCTATAGTTTCTATTTTATACTCAAACAATCTGAAAAGGTGTTTGGGATTATTAGAAGCATGATTGGTTCTGATAGTTATCATCTCAATTTTATTATCTATGCGATGCGCTATAAAGTTGGCGTGACGCAAACCTTTACCTTCCTTTATTAATCTTTTACATAGTGTTTCCAGCAATTGCTGCAAGGCGATATCAATACCTGTTTTGGTTTGAATAAGTTCAAAACATGGTAACCGTTCACTATACTCTGCTAATGGAATTATAGATTGTATGAATTCTTCTTTAGCGCCCAACGCCTGGTTAAGTCTTAATAAAAAATCAGCACCAAATCTTCTGCGCAAAGCGGATGCCTGCATGTTTATTAAACTGCCTATCTCTGTTAAACCAAGCTTTTGTAATTTCTCGTTTATATCAGGTTCTATTCTTAATGCAATCGGTGGTAAGGGCGATAGTGCCAGCTCCTGTTCACCGCTTTTAATAATTGCTTTTAGTCTTCCATATCTTGATACAGCCCATGCAGTGCCAATAGTATCTGCTATTGCGGCTCTTATGTTATAGCCAAAGCTTTTTAGTTTGTTGATTATATCTTTTAAATAAGCTTCTTCACCTGCCCATAAATGTGTGCATCCTGTTGCGTCGAGAATAATGCCATCCGGTAAATCAATTGCAACAACAGGTGCATAGCGAATGCACCATTCAGCAATATTTTTTAATAGTTTCTCATTCAAACCAGATATATCATCTATAACCTTCAAGGCAGGGCAGATTACTTTTGCATCTGATACAATCATACCTGCACCAATACCTTTTGCTTTTGCATTTTTGCTTACTTCTGTTATCATCATTCTTCCATGATCAGGCTTTGCTAAAACAAAAGCAACATCTTTCAGATTCGGATTTTTTTTCTGCATCCAATCTGTTTTAATATGCTTAAACCATACCGCTACAAATCTTTTAATCATGCTAACTAACTTTTCTTAATCCTTTATACCAGGTAACCTCTGCTTCCTGTTCTTTAATGACGTTGAAATTATTGTTTGCCCACTCTATTGTCCATGTGCACGGAGTGCCACTTCGTGCTTTAAGTAGTTTTACTTTCCATCTTGGTAAGCCAACGCCTGGCAAACCATCTTCTAACTGGCTGGGTAAAGAAGTAATATGCCAGCGGGAAACGCTGGCGATAGTGTTAATGATTTTGGGTTGATGCCTTACAATAAAACCAGTTACCCTGCTTTGTTCTGCTGCTAATTGAAATCGTCGGGATTCTTTGAAACTAATGTTTTTAACCTCGGATATTACTGCGGTAACCTTATTACATTTTAATGCTTCTTCTGTTACATACAGCACATCTCTTTCATGTTTCAGGTCTATAAAAATTACATTTTCGGGGTTCACATTAAATGTTACCAAAGCCGGAGGAAATAAATACCTGGTTGTACTTATCCAGATGCATACCCCACTTAACCGCATTAGTTTACCTGATATAGCTGCAATAAAACCGTTTGTTGGAGCTGCATCCTCAAAGCAACCCGTTATAAATTCGTGTGTACAACCAATTGGAAAAGTTGAATTTGGAAAAGCGCTTTCAATAGATGAGCAATTTAAACTCACATCCTTGTCAGTGCAAAGCTTTTTAAAACCTTGCAAAGGCAAAATATCCCGCTTAAGTCGGGAAACCACATCCCTGCTTACTACACCCATTCTGCTAAATTAATTAGTAAAACTGTGCTAAAAAAATGGGGAAATAGGAGCGGATTGTAAAATTTTTTCTAAGTTATTGAATTTGAGCACAGTTAAATTTTATAAAAATATAAACGTTCATCGCCTGGTTTTGCGGAATGAACTAAAAGACAATACGCCCGAAGCTTCTGCAGTGTTGTAAGAAAATTATTTTATTTCGCAGCTGCATCAATCATTTTTTCCAGGATTTTTATATTAACATCCTGAAGTTTATTAATATAAAGACAACCTCCGCCAAGCTTGTATTTACCTAACTTAGTCAACGCCTCAGCATGCCGCTGCAGATCAATTAGGTGTAATGATAAATTGGCTTTGCGTGGGGAAAAGCCAATTTTAAACCAATCTACTTCTCTGCCGGAAGCCGGACTTTTATATCTTACTTTCCCAAAACCAATCATTGAGCTGCCCCACATTTTTGGTTTTTCTTTCATAGCATTTTCCATCAATTTTAAAATAACTAAACTGTCATTTCGTTTTTGCTCATCTGCAATACTGTTAATGAAATCTTCAACACTTGAAGAATTTTGTTTAGTCTTAATTACCGCTAACTTTCCCATATTATATGCATGTGTTAATTAAACCCTTGTCACTGTCTGGTATTGCTGATACCTGGATTAAACCTGGTGCCGGCAGGCAAAATAATGTTTTATTGTTGATGTTTTATTGAACTACAAAGTCTCATACCGCTATACATTAGTTGCTACTTGTTAATATTTTTTACTGCTGATATTACAATGTCGCCGGTTGTGCTAAGTGCGGTAAAATTTAAACCTGATTAAAGTAAACGGTTTTTTTTAAGGAAGATCTAATATCATCAAGCTGCTTTTGAAATGCTGTTTATTGAATGTAATTTAAATTTATCTTAAGATGAACCGCTATCATGTTTTGCTTAAAAAGAAATTGTATTAAGGCCACAAATGTGTTTGTTGTGCATTCACCTTACTTTTCACAATAATCTTTAAAAGCATTTAAAATACGAATCCAACCTTTGTCCGAGTCCATGGCTTGCAAATACTCTTGAAAATTTCCGCCATGATTTTTAAAATCTGTATGCTCTAACTCTATGTTTGTTTCAAAATCAGAACTTGAGTTAAACGTTATTGCAACCGTACTTGCTTTGTTAGCGTTTGGTATAGGCGAGCGGTTAATGCTAATTTGCCATTTAAATATCAGATACCTATACCTTTCTACCGCTGTTACTGTGCCCCAATCGCATCTAAAACTATTTGGACCAATTTCAGTACATAAGCCATTGATGTTGGTATCTATTTTTATATCAACTAAGGTGTCTTGTGACCAGGTATATTCTTTAGGCCACCACTTATTCAATTCATCAATGAATTTTATAAATGCTTTTTCCCTGGAAGTTTTTACCTGGATGTTTTTTAATATTTTGTCCATGGATTATACGTTCTATAAGCTGAGTTTCTTCTTTAGTTTAAATGTTTAAAGTTTCAAACGGGTGACGGACAATGGTTATGTATTGCTTACCATGAGAATAATAGCGCCTTGTTAGCCGGTACGAAGCTAAAATTAATTTTTTATTGCCTGTCAACTTGTAGCACCCGCTAATACTCATGAATTACGCGTGCTTTAATGTTCATAAAATATTTGTTTTCAGTCAACCTGTTTCAGCACGAAATAAACTGATGATTAGGTTAAAGCTGAAAGACAAGATTATTCAGCGGCTTTAGTTGATAGTAATACAACTGCCGATGTTATTTCTCCGCCAGCCTCGCATAAACATTTTGTTATCGGCTGTGACTTTATGAAAGTGATGCCTGGACAATTTGCTCAATGTTAAGTTTTCTCATAGACATGAACGCCTGTGCTGCTTTACCGGCTTTGGCAGGATCGCTCATGATTTGTCCAAGCATGGTGGGAACAATTTGCCACGATACGCCAAATTTATCTTTCAGCCAGCCACACATACTTTCTTCTCCGCTTTCCGTAAATTTTTCCCAGTAATAATCAATTTCTTCCTGCGTTTTGCAATACACAGTTAGTGAAACACCTTCGGTAAAAGTAAACTTGTGTTCTGCTGCACTTTCCATAAGCATAAATTTCTGCCTGTTAATAGCAATTTGAGCGTGCTTCACTTTTCCTTCTTTGTCGGGTAACTCATTCGGTCCATAGCGCAGGATTCCGTCGACACTTACATCTTTAAATATGGAAGTGTAAAACTCAATAGCATCATCAACTCTGCCGTATTGTTTACCGGTAAACATCAGACATGAAGTAATTTTTTGGCTCACTTCACTGATTTCGCCTAAAGCCAATTGCCATGAAATGCCACACTTGTCGGTAATCCATCCGTATTTTGTACTCCAGGGATATTGATCCAGTGGCATCATTACATTCCCTTCTTTTTTGAAGGCATTCCAAATATTATCAAGCTCCTTTTCTGTTTCGCAGATATAATAAAATGAAATAGAAGGATTGGGCCGATACATTGGTCCGCCATCTAAAAGAATGAATCTTTGTCCGGATACTTCGATCTCCGTAACAATGGGTGACTGGGCTGTAATTTTTGATTTTTCAAAAACTGAGCAATATAGTTTGGCGGCTTCTTTTGCCTGGTTATTAAACCAAAGGCAGGGAGTAATTTGTTTATTCATTTTAATTCTTTTAATTGTTCAGAGGCAAAATTATTCGGGATAGTAACCAAAGAATAGAATAAAACCGACACTACCCATTTTTAGGTTTCAATCCTTTTTTGAGATAGTGATTTGGTGTTATTTGCGTGAACTCTTTGAAAGAACGAATAAAATGACTTTGGTCGGAAAAGCTGTTATCATAAGCCACTTCAGAAATTCTGTCAAATTGTTTTCCATGAAGTTGCCCGAAAGCTTGCTGAAACTGGCAAATACGTCTGTAATGAGTAGGAGTTACGCCAACATACTTTTTGAATGTTCTTTGAAAGGTTCTTTCATTAAGGCTTAGTGTTTCAAGAATTTCAGAAATTATTTCTTTACCTGTGTTTTTCATTATCTGGTCAGTTGAATATTGAACAATTTTGCACAACTCTTTATTTTCATTCAGTTGCTGAATAATTAAATTATCAATCACTTCAACTTTTCGTGACGTATCGTTTGCGTATATTAACTGTGTTTTAAGTGCCGTGTGTTTGTGGGGGTTCCAAATACTCAAGTCAAAAGGTTTATCCGATAATTTGTTTGCCGGTATATTAAACAGGGTTGTGGTAACGAACGGTTTAAAGAAGTAGGCAATTATAGTTGTGTGTTTGTTTGCCTTCCAAATGTCTGTAGGCGATTTGCCAAATAAAGACAGTAAGGTAAGATCTTCATAGCCCTTTTTGTTTTTTTTTGTTTTGCAGAAAAGTGTTGGCATACCATTAGTAAAAATCGGCAGGCTGTTAGAATTAGTCTGTGTAAAACCTTCTATTATCAGAACCGTTCTCACATATTCTGTCAATAGTTTATGGGGATTTGCATACCAGTGTTTCATTCGTTTTGTATGTATGGTATTTAAAATTTGTAATGTCTCACAATAATCAAAAGTATATTTCTTTGGAAGTCTATAAACTACAATTCAAAAATCTTTTATCTTACCCGCCAAAACTATAGTTTGAAAAAAGCACGGGCCCGCTTCATCTTTATTCTTATTCTTTGCTTTTATACTTCTGTTTTGTTTGCACAGGATGCAGTGCCCGATACTGTGCGCACAGGCATTTATATTACGAGTATTCACGATATTGATTTTAAGCAACAGGAGTATACTGTTGACTTTTGGTTGTGGCTGAAATATAAAAATGCTGATTTCGATTTTATACATAATCTCGAAATACCATCCGCTAAAAGCGTTGACAAATCTTTTACAACAGTTGATACCGTAAACGGAAGCATTTACATACTTATGAAGCTGCAATGTGTAATGAAGGACTCGTGGAGAATAAACAATTTTCCTTTTGACAAGCAAACGCTCAGACTTTCTATAGAAAATTCCCAATACGATTTAAGCGCGATGGTTTTTAAGACGGATACATTAGGCAAACATTACGATCCGCGTTTTGCGTTGCGCGGCTGGACGATTGATAGTTTTCACATGGCCGTATCGCCAAAGGCTTATGAAACAGCATTTGGTGATCCCGGGTATGATAAACCGCATTCGGATTATAGTGCGTTCCGGGTAAGGCTTAGTATTCACCGCGATGCAATAGGCTTGTTCTGGAAACTTTTTATCGGCATGTACATTGCTTTTCTTATTGCTTATGTATGTTTTTATATTCATGCAGATAGCATTGATTCAAGGTTTAGTTTAAGTGTGGGTGCTTTATTTGCAGTAATTGGTAATAAATATATTGTTGATGCTTCGCTGCCGGAAACTGTAACTTTTACATTGGTTGATATGTTGCATGGAATTACTTTATTGTTTATCCTGGCTACCATTGCAGCCAATATCTGGTCGCTTCATCTAAGTAAAAAAGGCGAGCTGAAAAAAGCCAACAGGTTTGATATAATTGCGGCGCAGGTAATGCTGCTTTTGTATGTTGCTTTAAATATTTATTTTATTACGCAGGCAATTAACTAACGATGTTTTTGCAGGTTTATACTGCATCGTTTGTTACCAGTATTTATATCCTGTTAACCTTGCATATTCAATCTTTGCCAAACATAATTGATACTCGTACTGCAGCCTGGTTAAAAGAATCCGCTGCAGATTTACAGCCGCATTTGTAATATCCGTATTTAAACCAATGCCATTTAAATAACGGCTCGATGCAATTTGTTCTGCAGAAGTTGCAGTTTCAATCTGCGATTGCATATTGTTTATTTTTTCAGTATTGGTTTGAATATCTGTAAGCGCCTGCTGAATATTTTTTTCGTATTCATTGCCCAAAGTTTGCTGGGCTAACTGGTTTTGCTTAACCTGCGATTCTGCAACAGCAACCTGCTTTTTTGTTCTTGCATTATAAATAGGAATTTTAAGCGTAGCGCCTGCTGCATAATTAAATTTCGGTGTATTAACATCGGGCACATAACCATTCTTAACACCTGCATTTGCATTTAATGATACATAAGGTTTATCAGTAAGTTTTGTAATGTTAAGACTTGCTCTTGCCTGTTGCACGCGGTCTTCTGCCAGAACAAAATCAGGAATATTTTCTTTTGCATCGGTTAATGCATCCTGTGCAGGCCGGATGTTCACATCAAAATCAAACGAATCATCTGCCACCTGTGTGCTGCCGGTAGTGTATTGCAATAATGTAAGCTGCTTTTGTAAACTGTTTAAAAGGTCTTTCTTGCGGTTTGTTTCCACATCAATTTGCGATTGCAGGTTAAGCACGTCAAGTTTTATTGCATCACCATTCTTTAATTTATTTTGCGCTATTATTTTGTTTGAATCAAGATAATTTAAAACGCTGTCTTCAACTGCTATTGCTTTTTTTAAATAGATGATGTTATAATACACGGTTGATACCTGGCTGGCAAGTTGTGTTTGTGCGTTTAATACATTATCAATTGCATACTTTAAATCAGATTTCGATTTATCAATATTTGCTTTTAGCCTGCCAAAATCAAGCAGCACAAATTCAGCGCCGATGTTGGCATTGAGATTATTTACCGGTGCAAACTGAAAATTTTGTTTCTCGCCATTTATTTCAAGTGGTAAGGTAATTTTTGGCTGAACGTATTCATAGCTTGCCGTTCCGTTAATAACAGGCACATTTGTTTTCGCAAGATTCAGGCCTTCCTGTGCAATATCAACCTGGTTCAATGCTTCTTTCATTCTTGGGTAATAACTGAAAGATTCACCAATCAGTCCCTTTAATTCATTATTAGATGTAACCTGTGCTGTTGCACTAATTGCAATTATTATTAAAGCTGATGCTACAAAATATTTTTTCATTTTATTCTTTTTAATTAAACCGGATATTTCTCGTGGCTGCATAATTAATGCGCTTCCAACACTGCGCCTGCATTGCCGGCTGGTTCTTTTTTTGTTCTTAAAAAAATTACAAATGGAATAATCACTATAAAAAATAGTGCTATCAACCTGAATGTATCAAGATAGGAGAGATAGTATGCCTGCCGCTCAACCTGGTTATTTACAATTGCAAGCGCCGAATGCGCCGCAGTGGTGCTGTCAATTCCTGCTCTTGATGTTAAACCCTGCGAAATAGAATTTAATCTTTGTGTTAACGCCGCCGAACCTTGTGTAAGGTTGCTTACAAGATTCATGCGATGGGCAGTGTAATGATTTGCTATATAATTATTCGCAATAGCAATTCCAAAAGCGCCGCCTAATTGCCGTATCATATTGTTTAATGCAATACCCGAAGGATAATCCTGTGGCTTCAACCCCACCACTGCCTGGTTTATTAAAGGCAACATAACCATAGAAAGGCCGGCAGAGCGCAGAAGCAATGGAAGAAAGAAATCCCATCTGCCAACATCGGGGCTTACCCGTGCTGTTAATATTGTATATAAAGCAAACAAAATAAAACCGGCAATAACAAATGGAATTGCAGGTGTGCCCCGGCTCATAGACTTACCGATTACAGGCATCAGTATCACCGCAATTAAAGATGGTGCTAATAAAGATAAACCGGTTTCATAAGCTGTAAAACCCAGCACCCGTTGTGCAAGAACAGGATATACAAACACAGATGTAAATAATCCGAAACCAACAACAAAAGTAAAAATGGTAGTAAACACAAGATTGCGGTTACCCATCACTCTTAAATTAACCGCAGGATTTTTAATTCGCAATTCACGAACAATAAAACCGACTAAAGCGGCAACAGCAACAACAGAACAAATACGAATGGTATTGCTGGCAAACCAATCATCCGTCTGTCCTCTTTCGAGTACATATTGTAAGCAACCTATTCCTGCGGCGAGAAATAAGATGCCAGTATAATCAATGTACATTCCCTTTTTATGCTCGCCTTCTTTATCTTTCTTTTCAACAAAAACATAAGCAAGAATAGTTGCCAGGAAACCAATAGGCACATTAATCATGAATATCAGGGGCCAGCTAAAATGTTCAATTATATAGCCTCCAAGCGTAGGCCCGAAAGTTGGTCCTAATACCAGGCCCATACCAAAAAGTCCCGCAGCAAGCGGCCTGTCTTTTTCTGAAAATGCATCAAATAAAATTGATTGAGATGTAGACAGCAACGCGCCTCCGCCAACACCTTGTACAAACCGCCAGATTATTATTTCAACAAGTCCTGTAGACTGGCCGCACATATATGAAGCCAGTGTAAAAATTATCATCGAAACGATATAATAATTTTTCCTGCCAAAATATTCAGCCAAAAAACTTGTAAGCGGAATTATTATTACATTGGCAATTGCATAAGATGTAATTACCCAACTGATATCTTCAATGCTTACACCAAGGCTTCCTGCCATATCGTTAAGCGCCACATTTACAATTGAAGTATCAACCAGTTCCATAACGGCAGCGGATACCGTGGTAATAACTATAATATATTTAGCGAGCTTTTTCATTTGAAAATAATTTTTCAATTAAAGAAATTAAATGCTGCTATTTTGTTGGAATGCTTACATAAGCGCTTAAGCCTGCGCGTAAAATATTTTTATATGCAGGCACATTGCTGATGTTGATTTTTACAGGAACACGCTGCGTGACTTTTATAAAATTTCCGCTCGAATTATCAGGAGGTAAAATAGAAAATCTTGCACCCGTGGCTTCACTTAAACTGCCCACGCGGCCGTGCAGGGTTGAATCAGGGTAAGCGTCAAGTGAAATTTCAACAGGCATGCCCTGGTGAAACTTTCTTATCTGCGTTTCTTTGAAGTTAGCAATCACCCAATACGTTGTATCATTTACAATAGAAAATAGCGGCGCACCCGGTTGCACATACTGGCCTGTTGTAATATTTAATTTACCCAGTTTGCCGGATTGCGGTGCAAATATTTGTGTGTAAGAAATTTTTAATTCCTGTTGTTTTATAGCAGCTTCTTTTATACCTAAAGCTGCCTGGGCTTTTGTTAAGCCAGCCTGTAAAACAGCAATCCTGCTTTGCGCTGTTGAAAGCTCGCTTTGCGTATTAGATGCCTGTTGCTTTGCCTGGTCTAAATTGTAACGGCTGTCATCTAATTGCTTTTTTGTAATTGCCTGGTCGCTAAAAAGATTTTGATTACGCTGATAATCTTCCTGCGCCTGCTGCACTTTTATAGAGCCCAGCTGAATATTACCACGTTCTGTGCCAAGCGAAACCTGTGCATTTTTTAATGCAGCCTGTGCGTTTACAATATCTGCTTTTGAGGCTTCATAATCTGCCTGCATTTGCAATAGTTGCGCCTGCAATTCAGCGTCATCAAGCTGCACAACCAATTGGCCGCTTTTTACTGAATCGTAATCATTAACCGCAATATATTTTACATAACCCCCTACACGCGGCAGCACCGGCGAAATTTGTGTTTCCACCTGCGCATCGTCTGTAGTTTCATGCGTAATTGCATAAGAAATTTTAGTCCATCCATAAATGATGCCTGCAAGTAAAATAATGCCTATAACGATAAATCGTACGGGCGATTTTTTCTTTTTCGGCTGATTGTTTTCACCATCTGTTTTCTGTTCCTGGTTTTCTGTAGCCATAATCTTAGTTGATTTACTTATTTAATAAATGGTCGTTCATTAATTGTTTTAAATGATTGCGTAACCGTTTCCTGAATTTAACATCATCATATGGCACATAATCGTCGTCTTTATTCATGATTTTATTACAAAGTTTTTTTGATAATAAAATCTGGTTAATTGTTCCTGTTATTGAAGCCATCGTTAGCTCTACATCCACTTTTTTAAATTCTTCAGTTTTTATACCGGATTCAATTATGCGTTTTATAATAACCGTGTTTGGAAAAAGGCTGTTTACAATTGAGTTTTGTAATTCTTCCCGCTGGTTAAGTATAAGTTCCTGGTAGATTAAGCGGTGAAAGGAGCGGTGCGTAAAAAGTTTTTCCAGATAAGAATCTATCACAGCATATATTTTTTCGATGCCTGATAATTCTTTGTTGTGTAAAATTTCATCGAGTAAGCCACGTGTTAAAGCGGATTTATATTCAACAATATTTTCAAACAATTTTTCTTTAGAGCCGAAATAATAATTTACCATGGCCAGATTTACAGAAGCTTTCTCTGCAATATCTCTTATTGATGTGCCTTCATAACCTTTGCCGGCAAATAAATCCGTTGCGGTTTCAATTATGTGCACCCGTTTATCTTTCATATACGATTTTTAAAAACAGGTGCAAAATTAAACGTTTGTTTAAAATTAAACAAACGTTTAATTAATTTTTTTTTTGATTTTATTAGTAACTATCGGTACGTGTAGGTTATGGTACCCAGTAATTGCTGGTGCTTATCAAATAGCACATCTTTGGTTTTAAGCCCTCTTTCATCATAAACATACTGCCAGATAATATATTCCGAAGAGCCTTGTGGTATTTGTGTTAACTGAGAAAGCATTCCGTTATCATTATAGGCAAACAGAAAATCGGGAAGCATTTGCTGCGCTCTTGTGTTATAGCGAACGATATCTGTTATTTGAGATTTATTATCGTAGAAATAAAAGTAATGTTCAATTATCCTGTTGTTTTTCATCCATGTTTCTTCAATAACATTATGCCTTTCATCTTTCTTAAAATGTACAACAGTTGTATCGGCATTGTCTTTTATACGCAGCATTGAATCGGGAATATTATAGCTGTAAAACCACTTATGTATTTCTACAGAATGCATATTGCGCGAAGTGTCGTCAGTTTGTGTTTCTATTAATTCAATATTTTTTTGCTGGTTATACCCATACTTAACTTTTGTGGTTACGTTAGCTGAACTGTCTGCAGATTGCGATAACAAATTGTTTGTATAGTACTCCAGCGTTTCAGTGGGGCCCGTTGATTCAAGTGAAACATCAGTTACGACCAAAGCGCCATTGTTAAGTATTTGTTTTCTGTATGAAAAACCGGTGGTAGGAGTGTTATCACTTTCTTCGCTTAGGGCAGTTACCAGTTTAACATTATTTTTTTTCAACGTGTTATAAATTTCATTGGATTGCTTTAAAGAAATTATATCGTTATAGTAATATTGGCATAAGGATATTTTGAAAATGAAAAAAAATAAAACAGTTGAAAACAATCCTTTCATTTATAAACAATTTTTTACTTATAACTGTAGTAAAACGGTGGCAAGGTATATATTGCTGCGTAAAATGTGTTGTGTATTTTTAGTGAATTTTTAAAATGGCTCACGGAAGATTAAGAACGGAAAAAAATTGCTTAAATTGTAATGCACAGGTTTACGGGCGATTCTGCGGTGTTTGCGGGCAGGAAAATATTGAGCCGAAAGAAACATTCTTTAATCTTGTTTCACATTTTGTTTACGATCTTTTTCACTACGACGGAAAAGTGCTTTCTACTTTAAAAACGCTGATTTTTAAACCCGGTTTATTAACACACGAATATGTACGCGGGAGAAGAGCCAGCTACCTGCACCCTATAAGATTGTATATTTTTATTTCTGCTGTTTTCTTTATCATTTTCATTTCATTTATTTTCGGAGATAAAGCTAACTCTCACGAAAATGCAAACCAGTTATCCTCGGCGCAACAAGGCGCTATTCAAAAAACAATAGATCAGTTAAACGATACACTGCCTAAAATTTCAGATACAGTTCAAAAAGAAAAAGTTCAACAGGAAATTATTGCTTTAAAAAAATTGCCTGACTTTTTTTTGTTGAAAGAGCGGTCTCCGTTTTTGCCTGCAAATGCCAAGCTGGATTCTGCTGATATAAAAGCAATTGATAGCAGCGAATCTCAAGGCCTCCGTTTTACAGGTAATGTACCGGCTTCCTTCGCAGAATATGACAAAAAACAGGCAACGCTTTCTGCGCAAAAAAAAGATAACTGGCTGAAACATGCTATAACCGTAAAACTAATTGCATTAAATAATAAATATAAGTATGATAAAACTGAGTTTTACGATTCTTTAAAAGAACATTTTTTGCACTCACTGCCAAGTATGATGTTTATTTCTTTGCCTGTAGTGGCGTTGATTTTGAGTTTGCTTTACATAAGAAGAAGAAAACAATTTACTTATGTGCAACACGGTGTTTTTTCTGTACATGTTTACAGCGCAGTTTTTGTTTTTATTCTTATTCTATATGGTCTTGGTGTTTTAAATAATTACCTGCATTGGAAATTAATAAGCATATTAAAAACTGTTGGTGTAATCTTTATTTTTTATTATATATACAAAGCGATGCGCAATTTTTACGAACAACGCAGATGGAAAACAATTTTTAAATATTTTATTTTATACTTCTGTTATTCTGTTGTACTTACATTATTAATGCTTATTTTTTTATTAACATCATTAATACAGGTTTAATATGGACTATAAAGACAATTTTGAAAAGCTTGTAAAGATTATGGATGAATTGCGTGAAAAATGTCCATGGGATAAAAAGCAAACCGTTCAAACATTGCGTACAATGACGATTGAAGAAACTTATGAATTAGCCGATGCTGTAACAACTGAAAATTGGAACGATATCAAAGAAGAACTTGGGCGATATTTTATTGCATATCCTTTTTTATGCCCGCATTGCATCGGAACAAAACAGGTTTGGTTTAAATGATGTTATTGAAACAATTAGCAATAAACTAATTATACGGCATCCGCATATTTATGGGGACGTTAAAGTAAATGATGAAGAAGATGTAAAAAGAAATTGGGAAAAAATTAAATTAAGCGAGGGAAAAAAATCTGTGCTTGATGGCGTACCGGTTTCTTTACCGGCAATAGTAAAAGCAACACGTATCCAGGAAAAAGCAAAACAGGTAGGTTTTGAATGGAGTAACGCTGCAGATGTTTGGCTGAAGGTGGAAGAAGAAATGAAAGAATTACAGGCAGAAATTTCTGAAAACAACAACGAGCGCAGTGAAGAAGAGTTTGGCGATCTGCTTTTTAGTCTTATAAATTACGCACGGTTTTTAAATATTGATGCAGAAAATGCGTTAGAGAAAACGAATAAGAAATTCATTCATCGGTTTAAAAGAATGGAATCTATTGCGGCAGAAAAAAACAAACACCTGCACGATATGAAACTTGAAGAAATGGATGCCATCTGGAATATTGTAAAAAAAGAAAAACCGCTTACTTGATTGAAAATATTAAAAACGGGATTAATAAAAATGCCTGGTTGTTTTTGGCTGCAGCCTGGTTATATACGCTTTCTTTTATTTTCACCAATTATCTTTCATATAGCTCTTCTGCGGTGAAAGTTGCAAATATTTTAAGCGATTATATTAAGGGCCAGGAAAATTCATTTAAAAATATTATTCATGATACCAGCGCCATCAGGTCTATTATAAGTGATACACCTTCTCCGTTAAAAGAACAACTTGTTACAGATGCGCAGGGAATTTTTGCTTACCAGGTAAACGACCTTGGCAACCCGATAGAAGTTTTCTGGAATACAAATAAAATGTCTGTTGCATTGTCAGACCTGTATAATACCGACGGAAATTATATTGTAAATTATCAGAATGGTGTTTTTGAATTTATAAAAAAGACTATTGTATATAACAATACCACTTATTATTTCTGTTCTCTTATTCCCATTCACTGGCAATATTTTTTAGAGAATGAATACCTGGAATCTTCTTTTGCGGTGCACCAGGAAATCGGCAACATATATAAGATTACAGATACTTATGACGGTGCGCCGGTTAAAAATTCAGATAATAAAGTTCTTTTTGCTATTAAAGAAAAGAGAGAATCGCATACAGATACCCCTGGCACCTTCTCGATTCTGTTACGCGTTATTGCCTTGATAATTTTATTTGTTTTTATAAATAATGTCGCCGCCGAAATTGTAAGAAATGAAAACTTTATCAGCGGTTTTATCTTTTTGCTGGTTTTGTTTTTGCTGTTGCGGCTGGTTGTTTACCTGTTTCCTTTCCCTTTCAATTACCGTTCGTTTACTTTATTCAGCAATTCTGTTTATTACGGCGATATAATGAATAGTTCTCTGGGCAGCCTTTTTTTTAATGCAGTCGTTTTATTGTGGGTTGTTATTTTTTTCAGAAGATATCACCGTATAGACAATTCAGAACTTTATAAATTTCGTGTTGTAAGAATTGCATCAAAATATTCTGTCTTCCTGCTTATTCCTTTGCTAACCTTTTACACGGCATACCTTATAAGCAGCCTTGTTATAAAGTCAACCATTAGTTTTAACGCTGCTGATTTTTTTTCGCTTGATATTTTTTCATTCCTCGGTTTTGCAATTATTTGTATACTCGTTTATGTGTGGCTTTATATAACCGGCGTAATGTTGCAGGCTTTATTAACATTATCACTGCCGCTTTACTGGAGGGTAATTTTATTTATTTGCTGTTCATTCCTGCTTATAAGTATTGGCCTTTTTCAAATTCAAACGCAGGTGTTGCTTATTGCAAGCGTGTTCCTTTTAGCGGTTTTGTTGTTTATTGAATATAAAAATAATCCCACCCTTTCTTCGCTCGTAAGCTCTTCGTTTTTTATTATCTGGGCGCTAATTGTTACTGCTGCGGCATCAGCATTAATCGTTTATCAAAACAGTGTTTCGGAAAAAACAAAACGGGTAAAAATAGCAGAAACTATGCAGCAGGATGTGGACTCTTCTGCGATGTATTTGGTAAAGATTGCATTGGCCGGTTTAACAGATGATTTTTTAGAAAATAATTTTTACAAATTTGAAAACGAAGATTTAAACAGGCATTTAAAAGATAGTTTAACAAACGAAATAGTTTCTGCGTATGCAAATAAATATGTAACGCATATATATTCTTTTAACAACCGGAATTTGCCGTTGTATAATGAAGATTCAACAAGCTATGATATTATAAACTCAATCGTAGAAAATAAAAGTTTGCCGACGGGTGTAAACAGTTTATGGTATTACAAAACTACCGGCGGAAACTATAATTATATTTTTAAAAAACAGCTTTATAATGATAGCTTATTTCTCGGCAGCGTAATTGTTTTAATGCAGTCAAAATCGCTCAAGAATAATGCGCTGGTTCCTGAATTGTTTAAACAGATTAACGATGTTACCACGCATGTTGATAAAGGTTACGCGTTTGGTATTTATAACAAACGCAGGCTGGTTTCATCGCTTGCCGGTTTTAACTTCGCTGATTCTGTTGCATCAAATCAAATTCCCCGTTTAAAATACTACTATCTCGATTCACTTGGTTACAGCCAGCTATGGTATAATGCAAACAATGATAAACTTATTATCATCGCTAAGAGAAATAACCTGCTGTTTAATTTTATTACGTTGTTTGCTTACCTCTTTGTGTTATTTATAATACTCGCTTTTTTAGTTCATGAAAGTAAACGTGTTTTAGAAGGGCCGGTTCAAAAATTCTCGTTGCGTAAACTGTTTCAGTTTAATATACGAACGCAAATTCAAACCACTATAATCGGTTTAAGCATTTTCTCTTTTTTGATTATTGGTATCGCAACAATTTCATTTTTTATTTACAGGTTTAATAAGAATACTACCACGCAACTGATTAATTCATCGCAGGTGATTAGTAATGAAATAAAGCAGGCTTTAAATTCCGATATAGGAACAGATGAAGATTTTGAAAAAAGAGTTTCAGATATTGCCGCCATACATAACATAGATATAAATTTTTACGACAAGAGCGGAAACCTGATTGTTTCATCGCAGCCGTATATCTACAGCAAAGACGTGCTAAGCAATAAAATTAATCCAGATGCATACTATGAAATGCATTTTCGCCACAGCACAAGATTTGTGCATACGGAAACCATAGGAAACTTTTCGTATCAAAGCATTTACATGCCTGTGAAAAATGAAGATGATGAAACAATCGCCTATTTGAATGTCCCGTTATTAAGCTCACATACAGAGTTGCAGGAGGAGATTTCTGACTTCCTCATTACAGTGATAATTCTTAAATGCACTCATATTTATTTTTGCCGGTGCAATTGCCGTTACGCTTACAGGCCGCATTACTTCTTCGCTTGAGCTAATTGGCAATAAAATGAAAGAAATAAATATTGGCAGTACAAATGAAGAGATAACCTGGAATACGCACGATGAAATAGGAACATTGGTGGAAGAATATAATAAGATGGTTAAAAAACTTGAACAAAGTGCCTTAGCATTAGCCCGCAGTGAACGTGAAGGCGCCTGGCAGCAAATGGCACGACAGGTAGCACATGAAATAAAAAATCCGCTAACGCCAATGAAACTTAGCATACAATATTTACAGCGTGCAATGGAAAGCAATACGGTTAATGCAGTTAAGCTTTCAAAGAAACTCGCATCATCATTAATTGAACAAATTGATCAGCTTTCTAAAATAGCCAGTGACTTTTCCCAGTTTGCAAATATTGAACATATAAATCCGGAACGATTCGAGGTCACTGAAATTATCAGAAGCCTTGTAAACATTTATAAAATGGGCACGCACACAAAAATCAGGTATGTAAATGATAATAATAAAGCAGAAATATTTTATGATAAAGCACAAATAAATCGTCTTTTCACTAACCTTATAAAAAATGCAACAGAGGCAGCAAAAGAAAGCGAATCAATTGAAATTTTTATAAAACAGTTTATAGTCGATAATCACATCATTATTTCAGTTAAGGATAATGGTAATGGTATAAAGGAAGAGCTGCAATCCAAAATTTTTGATCCCAATTTCACTACCAAAACTTCAGGAACCGGTTTAGGGCTTGCCATTTGCAAAGCGATAGTGGAAAAAGCCAATGGCAAGATCTGGTTTGTAACAGCACCGGATGAAGGTACTATCTTCTTTGTTGAATTACCATTGGCGTAAAAATTACAGTTTACACAATTTTACGTGTTAGAAAGATGTGGCCGTAGTTTATCAGTGTCTGTATTATATTGCTGCTTCATCTTTTTAAAATGATTTCTTCTCTTAGCGGTTATACAAATATTTTTTTTATTGGGATTGCAGGCGCCGGCATGAGTGCACTCGCACAATATTTACAGGAAACAGGAAAAAATGTAAGCGGCAGCGACAGGTATTTTAAAACGGGCATTACAAACGAAACAAAAACTAAATTAGAAACAGAAGGCATCGTTTGTTTTGAACAAAATGGTGAAGGCATAACTTCAGCGATCCAGCTTGTTGTTGTTTCAACGGCTATTGAAGACACGGTTTTTGAAGTGCAAAAAGCACAACAACTAAATATTCAAATTATTAAACGCAGCGATTTGCTGGCATTAATTACAGCAGGTAAAAAAACAATTGCGGTTGGTGGTACTTCCGGCAAAAGCACAACTGTAGCTATGTTGTTTGAAATCTTAGACAGCGCAGGTTTAAACCCTGGCCTGATAAGCGGTGCAGGATTAACGCGCCTGATAAAGCAAAATAAAATTGGTAATGCGCAGGCCGGAAAGGGAGAGTGGCTGATTATTGAAGCAGATGAAAGTGATGGCAGCATTATTAAATACAAACCGGCAATTGGTGTTTTACTTAACGTGGATAAAGATCATAAAGATTTGCCCGAGCTGATGCAGTTGTTTACGCAATTTAAAAACAACAGCAATTTTTTTATTGTCAATCAAAACAACAAATTCGCAGCAACGCTATCTGAAAATACGCAACAGGATTTTTCAACGGATGAAAACCTCAAAGCTCGTTTTATCAGTAAAGATTTTAAGCAGGCAGGTTTTCAAATAAATTTTACTGTACACAATGTTCAATTTAAATTAAACGCGCCGGGAAAACACAATGCAGAAAATGCTTTGGCTGCAATAGCAACTGCCAATTTTATTGGTGTTGATTTGCAAACCTGTGCACATGCTTTGCAGAAATATGAAGGCATTTATCGCCGTCACCAGTTAATAGGCCATAGAAACAGTTTTTGGCTTATTGATGATTATGCACATAATCCTGTGAAATGTGCAGCCAGTATTAAAGCCTGCCAGCCTGTTGCACAAAAATTAATTGCCTGGTTTCAGCCGCATGGTTTTGCACCAACAAAATTTTTGCGTAATGATTTTGTAAATGAGATTGCGGAAGCGTTAAGGCCGCAGGATGAGATATGGATGAGTGAAATTTTTTATGCCGGGGGCACAACAGTTAAAGATATTTCAGCCAACGATTTAATTACTGATTTAAAAGCGCTTTATAAAAACGCTTTTTTTATTAAGAACAGGAATGATTTTCCGGAAGCCATACAATCTCACTTAAGTGATAATTGTATTGTATTGTTAATGGGAGCGAGAGATCCCGGTCTCGACGAATTTGCACAATATGTCTGGAAGAATCTTAGCCGTTAAGCGCCCATCAATCTTTTTATGAAATCTTCTTTACGTCTTGTAGAAACTTCTACTTCGGTGCCATCTTTCAAAATTACAATGCCACCTTTGCCTTTATTATAAGCGTTTATGCAGGCAAGATTTATTAAGTGCGAATTATGTACGCGGTAAAAATTATAATCTCTTAAAAGTTCTTCAAATTCTTTTAGCGTTTTTGCCACAAGCAACTTCTGCTTATCTTTTAAGAAAAGCGTTGTATAGTTTATATTACTTTCGCAGCGTATTATATTATCTACATCTATTAAAACAAAACCGGTTAAAACAGGCACGCAAATTCTTTTAGAAGATCCTTGTAAATTTTTCAGGTTATGAAACAACGCATCAAATTTTTGCGACATTTCTTTTTGCGAAAATTTTTCATTTAATTTTTTTATGGATGCTACCAATTCATCGGCCTCAACGGGTTTTAGTAAGTAATCTATTGCACTAAATTTAAATGCCTGTACTGCATATTTATCATACGCAGTTGTAAAAATTACTTCAAAGTCTATTTTTGAAAGCTGTTTTAAAAACTCAAAGCCGGTACTGTTTTTTATCTCTACATCAAGAAAAACCAGGTCAGGTTTCAGCGCACTAACGCCGGTAAGGCTGTCTTCTACAGATTGAAAACTGCCGCACAACTCCACAGTATCAACGCAGTATTGCCCAAGCAGATTTTCAAGCCTGCTTATACAATGTTGCTCATCATCTATAATTACTGCTTTAATCATGCTTATTAATAATTGCAATTAATTTGTAAATACTTCAGCAAAAAATAAGTCAACGCAGGCAAATAATCAATTGCGTTTGACATCATAATTTTTTAAATCAATTTTTACATACAAATCATTCGCGCCTGTTAAATATAAACGTTAAATCGAATTTTATGAGACCAAAATTATTTCCTACCAGCCTGGCGATCCTGTTCCGCATATAAACCGTGATTGCGGTTAAAATATAAGAATATTAATCCTGGCTGTGTTTACAATCAAATCAATTTCTGTACGTCTTTTAACAACTAAAATTACACAAATGAAAAAGCTAATTACACTTTTCTGTGTTGTATGCTGTGCATTAATCGCACATGCGCAAAATAATGGCGATTACCGTAGTGTGAAATCCGGCAACTGGACCGACTTTGCCAACGTTTGGCAAAAATATAATGGAACCAAATGGGTGGCGGCAACCACTTACCCTACAAACACCAACGGCATTATTACGATACAAGACACAACGAACGTAACGATTAATTTAAACCTTACTATCGATCAAACAGTTGTAGCTCCGGGCGGTCAGTTAGCCCTACTTTCAAACTATACTGTTACGCTTGCAGGTTCGGGCGATGCACTTACTGTAAATGGCCTGTTTAGCTGGGCCTCCGGAACATTAGCCAGCACCGGTGCTGTAAAAATATTCGGATCGCTGCTATGGTCAGGCGGTTCGTTACAATCACCCCTCACAAATAAGGGAACTATCGCTGTTTCTGGAAACATCAATTTATATTCTGCATTAACAAACGCGGGAACTATTAACTGGTATAGCGATTATATCACTTTTCAAAATGGCAGTCTTACAAACAACAGCATATTTAATGTTTATAGTAATGGTTACCTGTATAATGGTAATGGTGGCACATTTACAAACAGCAGTACCGGTACGTATAATCAAGCAAACGGCAATACTGTTTCTCTATCCGCTATTACATTTAATAATAAAGGTGTGATGAATTTAAACAGCGGTATATTCAGAGTGAGTGCAGGCGTTTTTACAAACACCAAAAAGATAAATTTTAATGGCGGAAACTTTGAGAATAATGCTACATCTAACTTCAACAGCGGTACTGTAATTACCGGTACCGGCAATCTTACAGAAGTTTATAATTTATTAAATATAAATCTTGCACTGACGTTACCTGCAAGTGTAACCATGCATATTACAGGCGGTACTGTGGCAGGCTCCGGATCATTAAAAATTGCCGGTACAATGGGCTGGGAAGCAGGGGCAGTGAACGTTGCTTTAAATATTCAAAGTACAGGCATATTAAATATCAGTAATGGCAATGTGAGTTTATATTCAACTATAACAAACAATGGAGTTATCAACTGGTCGAGTGCATATATAAGCTTTTTTTCAGGCACGATTGTAAACAATAAAAAGTTTAATGCTTACGGCAATGGTATTTTATATAACTCAAGCGGAGGCACATTCACAAATAATGCAGGTGCAACCTTTGCGAGACTCGTTGGCACAGGTAATGTTACAAATCAAATTACATTTACCAATGCCGGTACTGTAGATATCAGCTCAGGAGAAATTTATAATAACGGTGGCATATTTTCAAATACAGGTGCCTTAAATCTTAGCGGCGGTAATTTCGAGAATGCTTCTACTGCTAATTTTAATGCAGGTACATCTTTAACAGGTAAGGGTTCCCTGCTTGCATCTTATAATAGCATGAATATGAATACTGCTGTTACACTGCCGGCAAACATCGCTTTGTATATCATCAGCTCTGCTACTGTTGCAGGTACGGGCTCTTTAAAAATTAGCGGTGATATGTATTGGTATTCGGGTAATATAAATGTGCCGCTTACAATTTTAAATGGTGCAACGGTGTACACAGGCAGCAGCAATGTAGCACTATACTCAACCTTAACAAATAATGGTACAATTAATTGGGCAAGCGGTTATATTTATTTTTATGGAGGAAGTATTGTCAACAACAAAACTTTCAATATTCTCAGCGATGGTTATTTATATAAGCAAAGTTCCGGCACATTCACAAACAGCAAAACAGGAACCTTAACAAAAAGTTCTTTGGGTATAACCAATGTAACAATTCCGTTTACAAACGCGGGCACCATAAAAGGTATTGGAAGTTTTGCTTTTGCTGCTAATCTTACCAACACCGGTACGTTTGCTCCGGGTGCTGCCGATGCTACGGGGATTCTTACAACTGGCACTAATTACACCAATAAAAAATTGTCTGTTAAAATGAACAGCAGCACACCGGGCTCAGGATTTGACCGGCTGTTGGTAAATGGCAGTGTAACGCTCGGTAATGATACACTTGAAGTTATTGCTTCAGATACAATGCCCGCAGGTTCTTACACTATTTTAAAATGGACAGGATTAAGATCCGGCACCATTAAAGTTAAAAACCTGCCCACTGGTTACGGTGTAGTTTACCAGGCCAATAAAGTAGTGGTAACAGTTCCTTCAAATCTTACAAATACAAATTCTAATGTGGAAGCTGAAGATGCATTGAGTTCAACAATTAGCAATAAAGTATTTTCTGTTTTTCCAAATCCTGCAACAAAAATGATTAATGTAAGTTACCGGGTAAAAAATAAATCTGCCACGTTGCAAATTTTTAATATTGATGGAAAAGCTGTGGTGCAAAAAATAATTACAGGTGGCAGTAATTCAAAGATTGATATAAGCCAACTAGCTGCCGGAACGTATGTTTTGCAATTAAAAGATGGTGAAATAACACAGTCAGCGAAGTTCATTAAACAATAATTTCAGTTTTAGTTTAAAAAAAACCTGCATGTAAGTGCAGGTTTTTTTATTTGTAATTTTATGAACGCAAATATTTAAAAGCTTAACGCCAACGGTAATTTCACCTCTGCTCTTACACCGCTTTCTTTGTTTATTACATTTACAGAAGCATTTGCGTTTTTAATCTTGTTAAGTATATCAATACGCGCCCTGGTAATTTTCATGCCCAGTGATTTTTTTTCATCAGGAATTGTTTTTATTTCTTTCATGCCACCGCCATCATCTTCAACAATACAATTTATCATACCGGCTTCCTGTTTTATATAAACGATAATATTTCCTTTACCTTCTTTTTTTGCAACGCCATGCCAGATGCTGTTTTCAACAAAAGGCTGTAAAATAAGTGGCGGGATTAACGTGTTTTCCTTATCAATAGTTTCATCCGTTTTAATTTGGTAATCGAATTTATTTTTAAGCCTGAATCTTTCCAATTGCATATATAGCTCAAGTGCTTTCAAATCATCTGCCAATGGTATTTCGCTTTGCTCTGAATTTTCCAGCACCATACGCATAAGCTTTGCAAATTTTGCTGTAAAATCAGCAGCGGTTTCTGTTTCGTTTTTATCAATATAATCTGCAATTGAGTTTAAAGAATTGAAAATAAAATGCGGGTTCATTTGTGCACGCAGCGCTTTCATTTCTGTTTCAACAACCTGTGTTTTAAAGTCAGCTTCTTTCTTTTGAGACAAAGCGTCTTTTCTTTTCTTATAAAACAGGAAACTTACAATTATTGCAGTAAGCAGGATTAAACCCGCGATAATTGAAATATTTTTTATCAGTTTTTGTTTGGATATTTCCTGTGCCGCCAGCAGTTGCCTTTTATCATTCAACGCTTTTGTTGCTGCATCTTTTTTATCAAAATCATATTGCATTTCGAGTCTTGTAATGGCCTTTTTTTGGTCATCATTAAAAATAGTATCGTGCAAAGCGATCGATTGCTTATAAGTATTTAACGCATTTAAAAATGCACCCTGCTTTGTATATGTTCTACTGATATCCTCCAGTATTTGCGCAGCCAGCGAATATGATTTTGTTTCCCGTGCAAGCTGTAATGCCTGTTGCTGATAGTGCAACGCAGTTGTGTAACGTTCTGAAGATTTAAGTGCATGCATTTTTAAAAATGCCTCCGGGCAATCAACATACATTTTACCTTTTTCGTTTAAAAGCGCCGCAATATTATATTTATCTGTAAGCACATTATATATGTTCAATGCATCATTAAGGTTATCAAAAGCCAGCGTATAATTTTTTAGTTTGCCGTAAGTTGTTGCAATGTTTACAAGACTTGCGGCAACGTTCCTGTTATCTTTTAGCTCCCGATTTAACTGCAATGCTTTTTTGTAATAAGAAAGTGCCTCATCAAATTTGTCCGCATCATCATATAAAACACCAATATGCTGGTAATCATGTGCCAGATTTGTTTTGTTTTGCATTTGCTCATCAATTAGTAAGGCTTTTTTGTAATACATAAAAGCTTTGGTTGAATCAGATAATGCATGATATGTCATCCCGATATTTGATAATACCAACGCTTCACTTTCTTTCATATTTAACTGCTGATAAATGGTAAGCGCCTGCATCAGGTTTTTTAATGCTGAAACATAATCATCAAGCCGCATGTAATTATTAGCAATGTTGGTGTACGTATCTGCAACATCTGCGGTAAGATTAAGTTCTTTATATAATTCAAGTGCCTTAAGCTCGTAATTGGTAGCCATAACATAATTGCCAATATCAAAACTTACATAGGCCATATTAAAATATGCATTGGCTGCACCTTTTTTATAATTTTCGCTTAAGTGCAGATTTATTGCAACTTTATATAAGGCCACAGCTTCGGAATCTTTTCCCAGCTTGTGAAAATTGGTTGCCTTGTTTGAATAAGCACCCGCCAGCTTTACATTGCTGTTTAATTTTTTTGCCAGTTCGATGGCTGCATCCGCAGCTTCAACGCCTTTATTTGGATCTGATAAACTGTAAACAAACGAAAGTCTTTTTAATAAAAAATACCGAACCGTATCTTCCTGCGGATGATGATCCAATTCGTTTGTTAAAGAATCAATTTCATTTTGGCTGAAACATGATGCGGCGGTAATAATGAAAAGAAACAGTATAAGCAGTTTTCTCATGGTATAAATTTAAACTACTATTAGAATGATTACCATAAAAGATACGAGAAGATCGGCTTTCAATTAACCTTGTGCGAATAATAAGTATTGCCGCACGAATAATAAATGCGGCTTGTAAGTGGCTGCTTTTATGAATAGGTTTATGCAATCAAAATAAATCTGTCTACTATGAACTTTCAAACATTAAACAAGCAGCGAAAATTTATATTAATTTCTGCTGTCATCGGAATTATTTCCATTTTCCTGCCCTGGTTTTCGGCGGGTGCATTTGGTTTCAGCGTACATATTAATGGGTTTCACGGCTGGGGTATTTTAGCTTTTTTGTGTTTTATCGCGGCAATTGTTATCGGGCTGTTAGGAGTGCAAACCCAGGCGCTTGATAAAACGATGTGGCTTGCAGCAATTGTTTGTGGTGCTGTTGCATTACTTTCTGTAATTATTACGATGTTATCTTCAAGTGGTGGCTTTGGATTTATAAGCGCTGCGTTTGGGTTTGGCATTTGGATGGCATTGGCTGCTGCAATTGGCGTTACGGTTTTCGCCTGGATGTTTAAAAACCCGGCACACGATTTTAAAAGCGGTTTCGAAAGTCTGAAGAAAACTATTTCAGTACCTGTTTCTTCAGCAAATACAACACAGGCTTCCGGTGCAGATAAAATTGCAGAAATAGAACGGTTAAGCAAGCTGAAAGAAAACGGAAGTATTACGGAAGCAGAATTTCAACAATTAAAATCAAAACTTTTATAACTTTAAAACATACTTTATGAAAACAATAATTTTATGCTGCTTAACGATAGCGGCGTTAAGTTTCTCCAGTTGCAAAAGCAAACCTTCGCAGGAAGACATTAATAAAAAAATTTTACTTGAATACGTATGTCCTGAAAACGCAAAGATTAACAATCTGAAAGTTATAGATAAGAAGGAAACGCAAAGCATTTTTGGATTGCCTGCATTACAATATACCGTATCAGGAGAAATAGAATGGACCAACGGTTGCGACGAAGCTTTTGGTAATTTGCCTTCAGGTTATAAGGAAGCATTTGACCGTAAAATGGTAACACTTGTTAAAAGTGAAAATGGCTGGCAGTAATAATTCTTGTTATGGTAAAAACAATGTTTATGCGTAAATCAATTTTATTATTCTGCTGCCTTTTTTCGATGGGCGTGTTGCATGCACAATCAAACAATAACAGTAGCATGGATACGCTGAAACAGGGTGTAAGAAATATCGGTAACCTGTTTAAGAAAGCAGCTGCTGTAAAATTTGTTATTAATGGTATTGATAATTCCAATAATGATTTGTTATTACTGAAAAAAACTATTCAGCAAACACTGAATGTAAAGAAAGTTGAAGACAGCTTTGAGGCAAACGCAACAACACTAAAAATTTCTTACAAAGGAAAAGCAACTGATTTATGGAATACTTTATCGGCTAATGCGAAACAACCATTCACTGTAAATCAAATAAATGATACAATAGCAAGTCTTGATTACCGTTATGCAAAAAAAGAGGAGCAAACGCCTGCGGCAAAAAATGAAACCGTAAAAACCGCCAAAACAACTGAAAATATTCCCACCAGTAACGATTTAGGCAAAGGCGCTGCGCTTCTGTTTAAGAATACTAAAACAAAACTAACTACTTCACAAAAAAATATAATTTTTGATAGCCTTGGATTTGTGCTTTCAAAAGATGGAAAACAATTTATCCTGGACAATGAATCTGCAGATTATCCCTATGATGCTTTTGTATATCCAACAGACATGAATAAAGATGGTAAAGAAGAAATTTTTATACTCTTTGGAAACTCTTATACTTCCGGAATGACAGGCAGTAATATAATTGTTTTTATAGCCGATAAAAATGACAGCTACAGGATGAATCTCGGTTTTCCCGGAGCATTGCCCGACGCACTTGCCACGGGTAATTCGGGTTATGCTGATTTATTGATTGGTGGCCCGGGCTTCGAATTTCCGGTTTGGAGATGGAATGGAAAAGAATATGATTTTCTTAAAAAGGTAAAAGATGCAGAATATTCAAAACTGAAAATAACGAATGTTGAAGATTTAAGTAAAGCATACACCAGTACTATCAAATAATTACTCCTGCACAATTTGATCAGGTTTTCTTCCTTTTTTGCGCCGGGGAAATTTCATTACTTTTTTTTCTTCTTTTTCATGCCCCAGAATAATTGCCCATGGTCGCAAAGGTTCTACTCTGTCGCAAATTATTTTTGCCATTGCAATTACGGGAACTGAAAGAAACATACCCGGCAAACCCCATAGCATTTCTCCTGCAACAACGCCAATTACGGTAATCAATGCGTTGATGCTTACTTTAGAACCCACAATAAAAGGAAGAAGAATATTGCTATCGATAAGATGTATAATAATAATGGTAATAACTATAAGCAGTAGATGTGTTGATATGCCCGTGGTAGCAAAAGTTACAAGCGCGCTCAGCAGTAATGCGGTAAAAATTCCTACATAAGGTACGATATTAAAAAGCGCAGTTATCAATCCCAGCAATATAAAATATTTAATACCAAGAATTCCAAACGATATCCAGCACAGTGATGCCACAATCAGCATTTCGAGCAATAAACCTAAAATATATTTTCGTATCACTATCTGGATATTACTTACTACGTCATGCACCACTGCATTGTTTTCTTCGTTAGCGAGGGCAATTAAGAATTTAAGTAATACCTGCCGGTATAGCAACATAAAAAATGTATATATCAGCGTTAATACAATAAAAAGAAATAAAGAAGACACAGAAACAATAGTTGACCCAATAAAAGAAGTGCCACCTGAAAGCACACCTGAAGCAGCATTATTTATATAAATTTTTTGCTTTTGAATATTATAATGAAACGTAAGCGCTATCCAGTTTTGCAAATCCGTAAGAGAGCTTTCCAATTGGTTACGGAACAAAGGCCAATCCTGCAACAAATTTGAAATTTGTGAACCTATCGCATAAAATATTATTACAATACCAGCTATAAATAATAACACAGCAAGGCCGCACGCTGCGCCTCTTCCAAACTTTAATTTTGTTTCAAAAAATTTAGCAACCGGTAATAACAGTATGGAGAAAAGCAATGCAAACACAAGCGGTATAATAATATTTTCAGCAATAACAGCTATGTAACCAATTGCCATAACTGAAATAAGTATCGCAGCTAAACGTACGGCAAATGAAGATGTTCTTTTTACCACAGGCATACAAATAGATTATGCCATCAAAAGTATTCAATAATAAAGAATGAAAGGGATTAATGAGATTGATTGAATCAACGATAAGTTGCTTATGCCGGGGGTAGCAAATTTCTCTAAGCAGTAAGTTTTGGTTTTCTCGGTTTGAATCTTTTAAAACGGGGATACAAATCTCTGTATAATAGTTTTAAAACAGCCTTGCAAAGAGGTTTTATAATAACCGTGAAAGACAAGCTGTAGCTATGAATAATTCTAAAAAATATGCTTTCGAATTATTTGGGTGCATCATGCCGATTTTTTTGTTGATCTTAACAACATTTCCGGCACACATTTTTAACTTTAAAAAATACGGCGACTTATATTAATTTTGCGCCTTCAAAAAAAATTTGCAGCGAAATGATTAGTGTAAGAAATGTAACACTGGCCTATGGCAAACGTGTTTTGTTTGATGAAGTAAACCTGAGTTTTACAAAAGGTAATTGTTATGGAATTATCGGTGCAAACGGTGCCGGTAAATCTACCTTTTTAAAAATTCTAAGTGGCGAAATTGAACCGAACAAGGGTGTGATTGAAATAACGCCGGGCGAACGGATGGCTGTACTAAAACAAAACCAGTTTGAGTTTGATGAAGAAACCGTTTTGAATACCGTTTTGATGGGTTATGCAAAACTGTGGAAAATGATGCATGAACGCGAAACGATTTATGCCAAAGCAGATTTTGATGAAGATGATGGCATGCGTGCTGCCGAACTGGAGGCAGACTTTGGCGAAATGGGCGGATATGAGGCAGAAAGTGATGCCGCAAGTTTATTGAGCAGTCTTGGTGTTACTGAGGAATTTCATCAAACACTGATGAAAGATGTTCCCGGTAATTTGAAATTGCGTGTATTACTCGCACAGGCATTGTTTGGCAACCCTGATATTTTGTTATTGGATGAACCTACCAATGGATTGGACATTGAAACCATCGGCTGGCTTGAAAACTTTTTAGCGGATTATGAAAATATAGTGTTGGTGGTAAGCCATGACCGTCACTTTTTAGATGCTGTGTGTACACATGTTGCAGATGTTGATCGGCAAAAAATAAAAATCTTTACCGGCAATTATACCTTCTGGTATGAAAGTTCACAGTTAATGAGCCGCCAGATAAACGATAAGAATAAAAAAGTGGAAGAAAAGCGTGCTGCATTGCTTGATTTCATTGCACGTTTTTCTGCCAATGCGTCTAAGAGCAAGCAGGCAACATCCCGTAAAAAAGCACTGGAAAAGTTAACGATAGAACAAATTGAGCCCAGTAACCGCCGTTACCCCGGTATTATATTTCAGCCGCTGAGAGAAGTGGGGAACCAGATTTTAAATATTGAAAATTTAAGTAAAAGCGTTGATGGCAGAAAGCTTTTTGATAAAGTAAGTTTCAGTATTAATAAAGGAGAAAAGATTGCATTTTTAAGTAAAGATGCGTTGGCTGTTACCAACTTTTTTGAAATTATTAATGGAAACGAAAAACCAGATGGCGGAAAATTTGAATGGGGCACAACGATCACAAAAGCATACCTGCCATTGGAGAACAATGACTTTTTTGTTGGAAAAGAAACATTGATTGATTGGCTTCGTCAATATGTTCCTGGGCATGTTACTGATGCCGATGAACCTTTTCTGCGCGGCTTTTTAGGCAAGATGTTATTTAGCGGTGATGATATTTTAAAGAAGACAAATGTTTTAAGCGGCGGCGAAAAAGTGCGTTGCATGATTAGCCGCATGATGTTGCAGAATCCTAATCTAATTGTGCTTGATCAGCCAACCAACCATCTGGATTTGGAAAGTATACAGGCATTTAATGAAGGCTGCCAGGTATTTCCTGGTATTGTATTGCTCACCTCACATGACCATACATTTATGCAAACTGTTGCCAACCGCATCATTGAATTAACACCAAACGGAATGATTGACCGGTTAATGAACTTTGATGAATATATAAATAATGAGCGGGTGCATAATTTAAGAGAAGAAATGTATAACTAAATGCAGGCATGATGTAATACGTATTTGTTCAAACAATAATTTTACTGCACTGTAGTTTACAATAAAATTGATTGTTTGAATGGTACACGACAGATATTAGCTTTATTACTTGTAATAACTGCTTTGCCTGCCTCAGCGCAGCTTTCTAATCTTCGGTCAAAAAAAATTGCTGCAAATAATTATATAAAGCTGGATTCAGTAAGTGTTGTTCCAAAAACTTTTTTTGTTGAAGGATATGATACTTCTTACTACGATCTTGATTGGTTAAATGCCACACTTCAGTTTAAAAAAGCGTTGCCTGTTGATAGTGTTCAGGTTTCTTATCGCGTGTTCAGTCAAAAATTAAATGCAATTCAGCAACAATACAGGTACGATAGCATTAAAAATAATTTCATACCTGTGGCACCTTCCTTAAGAAACAAAACAGATGAAGGCTTTATTAACTTTGGTAAACTTAATTACAGCGGAAGTTTTGGAAGAAGCTTAAGCATTGGCAATACACAGGATGCTGTTTTTAATTCGCAACTTAATCTTCAGTTAAACGGGTTTATAGGCGACAGCATTCAGCTAAATGCCGCTATTACAGATAACAATATTCCCATTCAGCCTGATGGTACCACGCAGCAGTTAAATGAATTTGATAAAGTATTGCTCCAGTTCAGTAAAAAAAACTGGGAGATGGATCTGGGTGATATTGATTTAAGGCAGGATGAAAATTATTTTTTGAAATTTTATAAAAGACTGCAGGGATTATCTTATCAGCAGCAATATAACGTTACACAAAACGTAAAAGGAAATACTTTGCTTTCAGGCGCCATTGCAAAAGGAAAATTTGCACGCAATGTTTTTGAAGGACAGGAAGGAAATCAAGGTCCATACAAATTACAAGGCAATAACAACGAATTATTTTTTATTGTGCTTGCCGGAACTGAAAAAGTATTTTTGAACGGTGTACAGGTTCAGCGTGGTGAAGACCAGGATTACATTATTAATTATAACACCGCAGAAATAATGTTTACGCCAAAACAAATGATTACAAAAGATACGCGTATACAGGTTGAATTTGAGTATGCGGATCGTAATTATTTAAATTCGATGCTGTACATTAATAATAACTTTCAGTTTGGAAAAAAATTTACTGTAAATATTTCTGCGTACAGCAATGCGGATGCAAAAAATTCTCCGATTGATATAACATTAGACAACAGACAAAAACAATTTCTGGCAAATCTTGGCGATAGTATTCAGAATGCATTTTACCCGGTAAGCGGCATCGATACATTTTCGGCCGGGCGAATTTTATATGCAAAAATTGATACGGCTTATAATGGTATTCATGATTCTATTTTTGTTTATTCAACCAATGCCGACAGTGCAAAGTATAGTTTGAATTTTATTGAAGTGGGTGCAAACAAAGGCAATTATATACCCTTATTTAATGCCGCAAACGGAAATGTTTATCAATGGGTGCAGCCTTTAAATGGCATACCACAAGGCAATTTTGAAGCAGCAAGTTTTTTGGTTACACCCAAAAAACAACAGGTTATAAGCACTGGTTTTACATGGCAGATTGATGACAGGACTTTATTAAAAACAGAATTTGCTTTCAGCGATTATGATGCAAACACCTTCTCATCAAAAGATAAACACGATGATAAAGGTTATGCAACTAAAATTAATTTAACAAGAACAACAACCTGGAAAACAAGAAAGAAAATACTGCAATTGACTGCAAACGCAGATTATGAATGGGTTGATAAAAATTTTCAGCCGGTTGAACGTTTACGCACTCCTGAATTTACGCGTGATTGGGGTTTGCCCATACTAACTGCGGCTGCAACGGAACAACTGCCAACACTTATTTTAGAATTAAAAGATGAAAAAGAAAACGACATACTATACCGCTTTTCAAGTTATATACGCAGCGACGGTTTTACAGGCATCCGCAACGAGGTTGCGCATCACCAAACAATAAATAAATTTGAACTCACAGACGCTTTTAGCTTAACCAACAGCACAACGCCAATCGATAAGGGCTTTTTTCTTCGTCCAAATATTGATGTGCATAAAACATTTTCCGGTTTAAAAAATTACACAATCGGCGCATCATATTATATTGAACACAATGAGCAGCGGAATATTTCAAGTGATACCATTACGCCTTTAAGCTATGCGTTTGAAACGTTTACTGCATATATTAAATCTGATGAGCAAAACGCAAATCATTGGTCGTTTAATTATTTTACAAGAAGCAACCATTTGCCATCTTTTAAATCGCTGGTGCAAACTGACCGGAGCGATAATTATAACCTGCAGGCCGAATTATATAAAAATAAGCATCACCAGTTTCGCATAAATGCAACTTACCGGCAGTTGTTTGTTTACAATACGCAGTTAATTGCGGAGCAGCCAGATAATAGTTTATTAGGCAGGGCCGAATATACCGTGAATGAATGGAAGGGTTTTTTAACAGGCAATGCATTATATGAAATAGGAAGCGGCCAGGAGCAAAAAAGAAGCTTTTCTTACGTGGAGGTTCCTGCAGGCACAGGCCAATATGCATGGATTGATTATAATGGTGATAACATTCAGCAGTTAAATGAATTTGAGTTGGCGGCATTTCCGGACCAGGCAAAATTTATTCGCATTTACACGCCGACAGATGAATACATTAAAGCAAATTACACGCAGTTTAATTACGCAATAACACTAAATCCAAAAGTTTTTTTGCAGCACTCCGGCGCATCAGCGTTTAATAAATTTGTTACGCGCTTTATGTTGCAATCATCTTTGCAAACATATAAGAAAGAACAATCAGGCGGAGCACCTGCGTACATGCCATTCAAAGGAAATATAAACGACACGAGCCTAATCAATTTAAATCATACATACAGTAATACCTTATCTTTTAACCGTTACAGTACCGTATGGGGAATTGATTTTTCAAATATTACATCGTACAATAAATCACTATTAACGTATGGCTTTGAAACGGCACAGCAAAATTTATGGCTTTTAAAAAGCCGCGCAAATATCAGCCGAAATTATTCGCTTCAGTTTGAACAAAAACTTATAAAAAACAGTTTAACTACACCGTCGTTCGCCAACAGAAATTATAGTATTCAAACATATTCTTCCACACCGCAGTTTACTTATACATCTTCCACCACGTTTCGCATAGAAACTTATTACCAATACCAGGTTAAAAAAAATGAAATGATGTTTGGCGGTGAAAAAGCTGTGTTTAATTCTTTAAATATTAATGCGAAATACAATACTGTATCAAGCACCAGTTTAATGGCAGGCTTTCAATTCAGTGATATAAATTTTAAAGGCATTGATAACACAACTGTAAGTTATATAATGCTGGAAGGATTATTACCTGGTAAAAATTTATTGTGGAATATTAATCTTACAAAACGTCTTATAAATAATCTTGAAATAAGCATTCAATATGAAGGCCGTAAACCCGCGGGCACCAGAATTATTAATACAGGAACTGCAAGCATAAGGGCAATATTATAGTTTACAGTTTATAGTTTTCAGTTTGTAGTTGTTTTCGTATGCATACTTATCCGGGCGTTTCATGCTTGTATTTATCATTAACAATCTATTGATAAACGTGTATGAAATAATTGCATCTCATATGTAAATACATTAAACAATAAAAAAACAAAACATGAAAAAAATTTTTACGCTTACATTAACCTTGTTCATTTTAAGTTCCGCTGCTTTTTCGCAATCGTTTTTCACGAGAATATCTTTTACAAGACCTGTGTTCAGTATTAATTTCGGACACCGTTATGTTGAAACTTATTCTTTTACCCAGTATCAAAGGGATAAACAAATTGCAAATATTAATGCTGAGTATAACCAAAAAGTAAATGCCGTAATGCATTTAAATATTGGAGTGGGTAAAAAGATTGAGTTAATTCAGCAGTTGCAAAAAGGAAAAGCTTCACAGGTTAAAAATGTAAACAATCGTTTCTTCGATGAAAGAAATAAGTACAACTACATGCACTACGATCGTAATTACAGATGGATACGGTAATTCTTAGCAAAACAAAAAGTAAAGCCTTCGTGAACAACGGGGGCTTTATTGTTTATATTCTTCAGCGATTGGATCTGTAATAACAGGCATTGCAACAGGATTTTTCAGCGCGTATTTTTTCTGATACTTATTAAAAAATATAAGCAGTACAATTACAATAGCTACCGGTATTAGTGAAAAATAAAATGCAGTCTGCCCATTGTACTTATCAAATATATAGCCGGTAAGTAAAGAACCGGTTGTACCGCCGATTGCAGAAAAAATTATTATCAATCCTGACATTACTCCATGTTTTGGCTTAGGCAACGAACTAAGAATAACGGAATTAATGGCCGGGTATACAGGTGCAAGCAACAGCCCGATTAACGGAAAAACATAAGCAGCAACGGGCGCATCCAGCCATCCGGTTATATTTCTGCCTGTTTCATTTTTTGCAAGTGGCATTGCAATAACAATAAGCAGTGCGGCTAACGATAAACTTGCAATCAGCACATATAACCAATTTAATTTTTTTAAAACTACGCCGGCAAGAAACCGGCCTAAAGCAGTTGAGCCTGCTAAAATGCTTCCCATCTGTATGCTAAGTGCAGCAGGCAATAAAAGCACTTTGTTATTGAATGTGGGCAAGAAATTTTGAATACTTTGTTCAATCAAAACATAAAAAAAAGCAGAAAATATAAAAGCTATTACAATTGGTTCTTTCATCAGTTTAAACATATCAGTAAACCTTACCGATTGCGGTTTGCCCGCTTCGTTTTTAGCAGCAGATTCATCCAGCGAAGCTGTGAGTAATAAAAGAAACGCAAGCAATGATAAGCCACCCAATAAATAATAGGCATTGAGCCATGAAGTGGATTGGGGATTTGCATCATCAACAAACGACCCGAATATAAAATACAAAGAAAGGTTACCAACCATAAAAAATGATTCGATAAAATTCATCAGGCTTATATGGTCTTTTGAATCTTTTGTTACAATACCAATGGTACTGTATACACTCATTTTTATCAGCGCAAAACAAGAACCAACAGCAACAAACAATAATTTAATCGTGAAAAATTCAGGCACATTCGGAATGATAAAACAAACAACAGCTATAACACCTAACGCAAATAACATGGCGCGTTTGTAACCGAAGCGTACAATAAAAGATGCAACAAGGAATGATACAATCGCTATACTTAAATCTTTACACGGATCAATCCATGCAGCGGCTTGTTTGGAGACACCAAAATTATTTTGAACCTGTAATATTGCAATGCCCGAGCTGTTTAATAAAATAGCAAAAACAAAGTAGTTGATGAAAAGCGATAGTTTAATTCTCCAGTTGTTCATAGCAATCGTTTTGTAATTATGAAAATACAGATTTGATTTCATGTATAAATTTTTTTCCAACGGGGCATATAATTCCTTAAAAAATTTTATCAGCACTTATATAATTACTGTGAAAGTTTTAGGATTCTTTTTAAAATAAATTAAACGGGCAACTTATAATAACATCTAACGTTTAAACTATCAGGGGATAGCCGGATTTTTGTAAATTGAATTTTAATTTTTTGAAAAATGAAGTCTTTATCAGAAACATGGTTTGCAGACGGATACATAGATTTTGAATTGAAGAAGTATACGCTGCTTGCTTACCTGCAGGAAGTGAATAAATATTTTCATGAGCACAAATTATATCCGCAGTTATCGGATATAATTTTTCATTACAATAACCTTGTTGCTTTCAGGGAGAATAAAAAGTTTCTGCAGGAACAATTTCCGAAAAAACTTAGCGGCATACAGATAGAAAAATTGCAGGTTTTATATGAACAGATGATGGAAGATGATGAACTGATGCAACAATTAGAAGAAATTATCCATTATGCAGCAAGCGAAATGCGTTCAACAATTAATAACGGTACAGAGCTCTATGAAATGGTAGAAGATAAAATAAAAATTTCTCCTGTTGGAATTATTCCGCTTGAGCAAAATGAAGGTTATTTTTTTCTGAGCAATACCATAACGCTTATAAGGGTATATTATTACCGGCTGAGTATTTATGAAAAGCGTGAAGAAAAATTCCGCAGCATACGTACAGAATTTATTGACTCATGGTACAGAACAATTGCAAATTCATATGAGCATATAAAATCTGAGTTAGTTAAAACCCGGACTTATTTGCCAAACCCGGCCGTATATGTTATCCATGCAGACGTAAATCTTCCGGTTGAAGAAACTTTATTACCTGTTGCAAAAAGATATTTGGTGAGATATATTTCTGGGAATCCGCAAGGGTAAAAATTTTCGCTAATGAGGAATTATTTCCTTGCTTGTGCACTGGTTAAATAACTAATGCCTCATTGTATCTAATGAATCTTTCATTTTTTTACTCGTATCAACTTCTGCATTAGGTGGCGCATAACCGTCAGGAATCGGAGTAACCTGTGTATCTTCTATTTGGGAACTTCCAATTGCATTGGCAGAATCAGTCACAGGCGCTTTTTGATTACTTCCACCGCAACTGAAAAATATTAGTGTAAAAATTGAAAGAAAAATATTCTTCATAAAAGCGTTTTTGATACTCTATCCAATTTTTTGCCGAATAATTTTTAATAAGATGTTTTAAAATTATATAGTGTCTGTAGAAGCAGGTGCTGGTGTGTTTCCAATATTTAGCGGATCCTCGGTTTTTTGCATCATCGAATCAAGACGCAATTCTTCTATGTCAAGTTCCCGTTCAGCGTTGGTAAGTGCTTCTTTACTGAACCTGCCATCAGCTTGAAATTTTATTAATAATTCACGCTGAAACTTTACAACTTCTGCCTGCGCTTTTAAAAGCCTGTTTATAAAATTTACCTGTTGCTCGCTTTCTTTTCGCTGACTATAATCGCCCTTTTTATTTGAAAGTATGTTGTAGTTAAATTCATATTGTTTCTTTAATCGTTCCACAACATCTTCAGTAATGTCGCCGGTAAAATCGTTATTAATAAAATGAAGACTGCTTTCAGCCAATACAAGTTTTAATTCATTTTCTTCTTTTTGTAATAACGGTTTTTCAGATTTTATTTTCAGAAGCTTTATCAGTAAGGGAAGGGTTAAACCCTGTATAACCAGCGTTACCAATATTACTGTAAATGCAAGCAGCAAAATTGAATGCCGTTTTGGAAAATCTGCTCCGCTATTTAAAGTAAAAGGCAAAGCCAACGCCGTAGCAAGACTTACAACACCCCGCGTTCCCGTCCATGCCACAATAAGCACATTTTTCCAGTCTATTGCGTCATTATTTTCATCAACGCTTGTTTTTTTCCAGGCGAAAATTTTTTGATGATAAGCTCCTGCAAATACCCAAACAATACGAATTATAATCGTAACAACACTAATTATAAGACCATAAGTAATAAGCTGAAATAAAGTTGAAACTTTTAGATCCACTACAAGTTCCGGCAACTGCAGGCCAATAAGAATAAATACGATTCCATTTAATAGAAAAATTACAGTATCCCAGATTACTGTTGTTTGTAACCTTGTTTGAAAAGAAAAGATTTTTCTTGCATGCCAGCCGATATAAATTCCGGCAGTAACTACAGAAAGTATACCCGAAACATGAAGTTGTTCTGCTAAAAGATAAGCAAGAAAAGGAGTAATAAGGCTAAGGCTTGTTTCCACTATTGGATTATCGTTTATCTTTTTGTGTGCAAAAACCAGCAGATAGCCAATTACTAAACCTGCAGCAACGCCGCCGGCAGAAACAAGAATAAATAGTAAGCCGGCCTTCCATAAAATGAAACTGCCGCTAAGCGTGGCAGCTAATGCATAACGGTAAGCAATAAGTGCAGAGGCATCATTTACCAGGCTTTCTCCTTCAATAATAGTTATTACTCTTTTGTTTAAACCAAGACCCTTAATTATACTTGTTGCTGCAACTGCATCTGGCGGAGATATTATTGCACCCAATACAAAAGAAACAGGCCAGCTGAAACCAGGAATTAAATAATGCGCCGCTACAGCAACGATAACCGTTGTAAAAAAAACCAGCGATATTGCCAGTGTTGATATAGGCCTGATGGCTTGCTTAAAATCAAGCCACGATGTTTTAAACGCTGCATCGTACAGCAGGGGAGGAAGAAAAATAAGGAAAACAATATCAGGATCCAGCCTGAGATTTGGTAAAAAGGGCACAAAACCAATTATCAACCCAATAAAAACCAAAACAATTGGATAGGGGATTCTAATCTTATCAGTGAATGCTGAAAGAACAATAAGAATGGTCATGAGAAAAATGACAATCTCAAAATTATTCATACATAAAGATAAGATGTGCGATGGAGGATAAACTTAGGTATGGTTATGTTTTATCAGCAAGCAGTGCAAGAAAAACAACCGGTAAATAAATGTAACAGCTAAACATTACACGCCTGGCTGCCGTAACATTTACTTCGTTATACAAACGTACGCATTGAATAAGCAGAAAAATATTTGCCACAATAACAATCCACAAGCTTATCATTCCTGATATATGAAAATAAAAGGGAAGAATACCAACAGGTATCATTGCAATTGTATATAAAACTGATTGTAAAGCCGTGAATTTTGTAGGTCCTTCTTTTGAAGGCAATAATTTGAAGCCTGCTTTTGCATAATCTTTATAAGCAAGCCACGCAATTGCCCAAAAATGCGGAAACTGCCATAAAAACTGGATTCCAAATAAGGCCCAGCCTGCCCCGTTTGAATATATCTCTCCATTTACATTAATGCTTGCAAAAGGGCTAACCAGGCCGGTTGCTGCAACCCACCCGATGAGGCACGGGAGAGCACCCGGAAAAGCACCCACTAAAACAGCGATTGAACTTATTTTTTTTAAAGGTGTGTATATGTAGGCGTATAAAAAAATGCTGAATGCAGAAAGGAGTGCGGAAGGTAGATTAAAGAAAAAATACATTAACAGCACACCAACAAGGCCGGCAATAAAAGCAAACGCATATGCTTCATTTGCGCTCATTCTTCCGTTTGCTACAGGCCGTTTATCTGTTCGTTTCATTAAAGCATCTGTATCTTTTTCAACAGCCTGGTTTATAGCATTTGCACTACCGGTAATCAATAAACCGGCAACAAATAAAATAATTATATACAGCCATGAAAATGCAACAATATTGGGTGCAAGCAGGTAACTGATAACACAGGTAAATACAACTGTGAAGCTTAAAGTAAACTTCATCAGCAAAAAATAATCTTTGAATTTTAAAACCAGTTTGTATGATGCGGAGTTGTTTTTTGTCGTCACGGCGCAAATGTCAATAAAAAAAGAATGCTCCCGGTTTTCCGGGAGCATTTATATTGCTGATAGATTTATTAGTGTGCTGCTTCATCATGGCCAACCGGCACATTTTGAGGGATGAATTCTCTGCCATCTTTACCATAATCATAAGGCCAGCGATGTACTTCGGGTATTTCGCCGGGCCAATTGCCATGGCCTGCATTTATTGGTGTAGTCCATTCCAAAGTATTTGCGCCCCACGGATTTGGTGTTGTTAATTTCCTGCCTTTAAAAATGGAATAAAAGAAATTAAATAAAAACAAAAGCTGAATAAAAAATACAATCATTGCTACGGTACTGATAATACGATTTAAATCTGCAAATTGATTAAAGCTTGTCCAGTTAGAATAATCGTAATAACGGCGTGGCATACCTGCTAATCCTTCGTAATGCATAGGCCAGAATATAAGATAAGCGCCGGCGATTGTTATCCAGAAATGAATATATCCAAGTGTATTATTTAAATAGCGGCCAAACATTTTCGGGAACCAGTGATAAATACCTGCAAACATTCCGAACATAGATGCCACACCCATTACTATATGAAAATGAGCAATTACAAAATATGTATCATGTAAGTGAATGTCGAGGGCAGAATTACCAAGCCAGATCCCGGTTAATCCGCCTGAAATAAACAAACTTACAAAACCAATCGCAAAAAGCATTGCCGGTGTAAAGCGGATACTTCCCCGCCATAAAGTGGTTAGCCAGTTGAATACCTTAACTGCAGAAGGCACTGCTATTAACAAAGTAAGTAACACGAATATTGATCCAAGGAATGGATTAAGACCGCTTACAAACATATGATGCGCCCATACAAGGAAAGATAAAATTGCAATAGCAAACAGCGATGCAACCATAGCCATGTAGCCAAAAATTGGCTTTCTTGCATTAATAGAGATAATTTCAGACACCATGCCTAAGGCAGGTAAAAGAATAATATATACCTCTGGATGCCCGAGGAACCAGAACAAATGCTGAAATAAAATTGCATTACCACCTTCATTAGGAAGCGCGGTATTGGTTGAGGCGATGAAAATATCAGACAGGTAAAAGCTCGTTCCAAAATTGCGATCGAATATTAATAATATTAATCCTGACAAAAGAACGGGGAAAGAAAGTACACCAAGAATGGCGGTGAAGAAAAGCGACCATATGGTTAATGGCAACCTGGTCATGCTCATGCCTTTTGTACGCATGTTTAAAACAGTAACAATATAATTTAAGCCGCCTAACAGTGATGAGATTACGAACGTTGCCATTGCAATCACCCATAAATCCATTCCATGTTGTGAGCCCGGGGATGCATCATGCAAAGCACTTAACGGGGGATAAGCTGTCCATCCGCCGCTGAACGGCCCTGTTGTTACAAAAATGCTTGACAACATTATTACACTGGCCAAAAAGAAGAACCAGTAACTAAGCATATTCAAAAAGGGCGAGGCCATATCTCTTGCGCCTACCTGCAGGGGAATAAGAAGATTTGCAAACGTTCCGCTAAGACCTGCAGTTAATACAAAAAATACGAGAACTGTACCATGCGTTGTTACCAAAGCATAATAGGCCTGCGCTGTAAGATGTCCGTTTTCAAACCACCATTTTCCCAATAAATTCTGCAGGAAGGGAAAAGATGCTTCAGGATATCCAAGCTGCAACCGAAAAATCACCGACATTAAACCTCCTAAAACCGCCCAGAACATGCCGGTCATAAGAAACTGCCTGGCAATCATTTTATGATCCTGGCTGAAAACGTATTTTGTAATAAAGCTTTCATGATGGTGATGATGAACATGTTCTTCATGATGCACTTCTACCGGAACACTTACGCTCGTATCTGTGTGCATTGATGATTCGTTACTCATGATATTGTGTCTTTATATTAAAAACAATCCCGCCCTTGCGGGATGTGTGCTAATTTACATTTTTGTTTTTGCGCCCGCAGCAGCGTTAACATGGGCCGTAGTTTTTGTACTATCTGCCTGCAATTGCGGTTTTTTGTTTGAAGGATCTTTATCGGGAAACACCGCATAATAATTTGGTTTTTGCTGTGCTAACCAAACATCGAATTCCTCCTGTGTTACAACTTCTATCACTCCACGCATTGAATAATGTCCGTTGCCACATAACTGATCACAAGCTAATTCATACTGAAAATCAGGATTGCCGGTCATTTCCTTCATTTCCTTTGTGGTGTATTTCGGTGTAAGCCACAAAGAAGTGGGTGTACCGGGCACCGCATCCATCTTTAAGACGAAACTGCGGTAAGCCTACATCATGTATTACATCTCTTGAATTAATAATAAAATTAACGGGCTTACCTTTTACAAGGTATACGGTTCCATTTGATACTTTATCATCGAAATTTGTTTTGTCATTCCAGTCCTGTCCTAAAGAATTACCATTTGCGTCGTCGATAAGCTTGTAATATTTCTTTCCAAAAACATTATCTGAACCGGCATAACGAAATATCCATCCAAACTGCTTACCTGTAACTTCAATCTGCAAGGCATTTTTGGGTGCCGGCCCTGTAAAAGAATACCAGTTACGTAAACCAATTACAACCAAAATCGTCATGGCAATTGCTGGTACTGCGGTCCATATAAGTTCAAGCCTGTTGTTATGCAGAAAATAATATGCTTTACGTTTATTGCTCTGCTGGTATTTATATCCAAACCAAAAAAGAATAATTTGCGTGATAAAGAAAACAGAACCGGTGATTGCAATTGTTACCCAAAGCATTGAATCTACCTTGTCACCCTGTGTACTGGCGGAATCATGGGCTAATAAAGTTTTTGGGTATAAAAATTTATTGCAATAATATACGCCTATAAGTCCGGCAATTAAAAAAGCAATCATAAAAAATCCGTTTATTTTATTTTGCTCTTTTTTGCTCTTTTCTTCTCCTCTTATTACCGAAACATATTCACTGGCTTTTGCTATCTGGAAGATAATCAGATAAACCAGGATAATAACGGCTATCGTAAAAAACATTGACATGATTCTGCTCTATTTTCAGTTAAAACATTTATGTATGATGAACGATACTTTCTTTTAGGAATGGATGATACTTTGGAACCAGTGGCTTTTTCGCAAGTGCCTTTCCGGTAAAATGAATCATCAATCCTATAAATAATGATGCTGTTCCAAAATCCAGCCAGCTTAATGTGGAGTCTTCAGGCCGTATACTGCCCATAATCATTTGATAAAAGTCTATCCAGTGGCCAAAAATAATCAGCATTGCCATAAACGTCATCCATGTATAATTACGCTTGGTGGCGCGCTTCATTAAAATAAGTATCGGGCACACAAAGTTAATTATTATGTTCATAAAGAATATGCCTTTCCAGGGGCCTTGTACACGGTGCTTAAAATAAATCGTTTCTTCCGGAATATTTCCATACCATATCAGCATATACTGCGCAAACCAGAGGTACGTCCAGAAAATTGAAAACGCAAACATGAATATCCCGATATTATGCAGGTGTTCCTGGTTTGCATATTCCAGATATCCTTTATTCTTGAGATAAATTAACCACAAGGCAATAAGGCTCATTCCTGTAACGAAAGAGCTTCCAAATGTGTACCAGCTATACATTGTACTGTACCAGTGTGCATCAATACTCATCATCCAGAGCCAGGGAACAGTAGAACCAACAGTTAGTGCAAACCAAACAATAAATAAAGAGCCGGTAACTGTGTTTTTCCAGATATAATTTTTGCCGGTTTCATTATCCATCGGCTCATCGGCCTGGCTGCTTAACTTACGCATTCTGTAACCTAATAAGCTCCATAATCCAATAGCCAGTATGCTCCATATCATAAAAAACACGGGATTGAGAAACCCGCTTTTTCCTTTTAGAAGCTTATCTTTTTCAACGGCTGCCTTATCAAGCCAGTGATAAATGCTGTGTGTATTATCTATTGCAACAAGGTATATAAAAATGACAAACGTAATAATCCCAAATACAGGAACCAAGGTTGAAATGGCTTCAGGTATTCTCTTTATAACAGTATACCAGCCACCCATTGCAAGTGTTGTAGCACAAATAAAAAACATGCTTGCATTACAGATAAGCATCCAGAAAATACTGTTATACATTAAAGTGCCAACGAAAATGGCTCTCTCGTGCTCGTTGTCGCTAAGTCCTTTTGTAATCAATCCAAGAATGAAAGTAATAACCCCAATGATGATGAACACCATTGACCATGTTTTCATTTTAGGAGGTATTTCAAATTGCTCAGTTATTGCTGCCATTGTATTCTTTTTATCAATCTTTATTTTTTATCTGCTGCTTCCGAAATTGTAGCAGTGCTGTCTGTTGATACAGCAGCAGGTTTATTTTTTTGCTGAGATTTTATATAAGCTATCACCATCCAGCGCTGCGTTCTCGTAAGTTGAGATGCATAAGAACCCATAAGGTTTTTACCAAAAGTTGCAGAATAAAACATTTGACCTTCCGGCATGGATTCATATTTTGCGTCACCTACAAATGTTGCAGGTTTTGATGGGAAAGGTCCCTTACCGTCTTTATATAAAGGCCCATTGCCATCTAATTTTGCGCCATGGCAAACACCGCAATTAATAAGATATAAACGTTCTGCTTCCTTCATTTGTGCAGCATCTAAATTCGAAAGGGGATTTATAATTTGTTTAGATGCTACATAATTTGCGCTGTCGCCCGGCGCATCCTTGGCTAATAAAAACGGAGTTGTTTCGCCCCTGGAAACAGTGCCGGCTACAGGCATATTATTGAAGAAAATCTTTCTGCCTGCCTGGCTTGAATCGGTTGTAAATTTATCTGAGTCGAGCGCCGCATACGTTTCATATGCACGGCTGTAGCCCATATCCGGCATATACACATGACCGGGGCTTCTGCGTACATCACTGCATCCTGTAATTATAAAACCTGCGGTTATAAGATATATTATTGGCTGAATTTTCATTTTATTATAATTAAACAGCAACCTGCGTATCTTCTTTAATTAATTTTTGATCTTTATCGTATGTTCCAATCCACCAGCCTGATTCAGCCTCCTGGACATTTACTTCTACCGCCCCAGCATTTTTTAAGAAATCCTGCAAATCATTAATGTTCGTTTTTGATGTAGCTTCTATAACCATCACAAATAAATCATCGGTAGCGCGTAAATGAAAATGATGTTTTTTTACAAAAGGCGCCAATTGGCAGAGATAACAAAAGGTAATTATCATGCCTACGGCGGATAATAAAACCGTTGCTTCAAAAGTAATAGGTATAAAAGCAGGAAGCGGAAAATGGGGTTTTCCGCCAATGTTCAAAGGCCAGTCGCTCACAAAAACCCAACTCATGCCACCCAAAGCAATGCTCGTTCCTGTAATACCATAAATAAATCCGGCTGTATGAAGACTTGTGTCTCTTAATCCCATAGCATGATCTAAACCATGTACAGCAAAAGGTGTGTATACATCGTGAATCTTGTATCCCGCCAGCCGTACTTTTTTAACTGCCGGAAACAAAACGCTTTCGTCGTCAAAACAACCAACTACAAATTTCTTCTTTGCCATATTAATCCCACTTAAGGGGAGAATTTAGTTTATCAAATAAATAACCCAATTCCTTGCGTACCCGATGCACTAATGTGCATATTCATGTGCGAATTCTTCTGCAGGCTGTACTTCGAGCTTTTCCATGTTGTCTTTATAACTTTCGCCTGATATTTTCAATATATGTTTTATTTCGGCAGTTGCTATTACCGGGAAATATTTTGAAAACAGGAAATAGCATGTAAAGAATAAACCAAATGTGCCGAAATAGAATCCCATTTCCCAAATCGTAGGACTATAGTAAACAGGCCATGAAGAAGGGAGATAATCTCGGAATAACGATGTTACGATAATTACAAAGCGCTCAAACCACATACCGATATTAACGATAATGCTTAAGAACATAGTAACCCATAAGTTCCTGCGCATTTTTCTAAACCAGAATATTTGAGGAGCTACCACATTGCAAAACATCATGCCATAATAAGCCCATCCATAAGGACTGAAAAAATTAGCCCTGCTATAAAAAAACGCATATTGTTCATACTGATTCTGGCTATAAAAAGCCATAAACAATTCAGTTAAGTATGCGCAGCCTACTATAGAGCCTGTTAATACAATCACTTTATTCATCGCCTCAATATGCCCAATGGTAATATAGTCTTCAAGACTTAAAACTTTTCTTGTTATAAGTAATAATGTTTGCACCATTGCGAATCCCGAAAAGATTGCACCGGCTACGAAATAAGGGGGAAAAATTGTTGTGTGCCAGCCGGGAATTACAGAGGTGGCAAAGTCAAAAGATACAATTGTATGCACTGATAGTACAAGCGGTGTAGCTAAACCTGCTAACACTAATGAAAGCGATTCATGCCTTTGCCAGTGCTTTGTTGAACCACTCCAGCCAAAAGAAGCCAAACCATAAAAAAGCTTCCTGATTTTTGTTTTAGCACGGTCACGTATGGTTGCCAAATCGGGCAATAAACCAGCGTACCAAAATATAAGCGATACGGTAAAGTATGTTGATACAGCAAATACGTCCCACATTAGGGGAGAAGCAAAATTTGGCCAAACAGGTCCGCGTGTATTTGGATAAGGCAATGTAAAAAACGCCATCCAAACACGGCCCATGTGCCAGATAGGAAACTGACCGGCGCATATTACCGCAAAAATCGTCATGGCTTCAGCAGCACGGTTAACACCGGTTCTCCATCCCTGCCTGAAAAGTAAAAGAATCGCAGATATCAATGTGCCGGCGTGCCCAATACCAATCCACCAAACGAAATTAGTTATATCCCAACCCCAGCCAACTGTGTGGTTTACGTTCCACTGACCAATACCATAAGTAACTTCACGGTACACGCTATATATGCCAAAAAGAAGCAGTACTATAGAAATAAAAAAACCTATATACCATAATCTGCCGGGTTTCGCTTCTATCGGTCTGCAAATATCTTCGGTTACATCATGATACGTTTTGCTGCCATCCACTAATGGTTCTCTTATCTGAGATTCATATTTTAATAATGACATACTTTTTGTTTTTCAGTGCTGTTACAACAGCGTATCTATCTAATGCTTACTTATCCTTCTTTGTTGTTTTCCATTTCTTCATCCCTGTTACGCACTTTAGCCAGGTAACTTACGTTAGGCAAAGTGTGTAATTGTTCAAGTGAATGAAACAACCTCAACTTATTATTCATTCTCATTTGGGTTACTGCGCTATTTTTATCATTCGCATTACCAAAAACAATTGCATTTGTAGGGCAGGATTGCTGACAAGCTGTTTGCACATCCCATTCATTATTCTCCCCGCTTTTTAAAGGGCGGTTTTCTTTCTTTGCTCTTAATTTACCATCCTGGCAACGTTGAACACAGAAAGTACATTTTTCCATAACACCTCTTGCGCGTACAGTAACATCTGGGTTTAAAACCATTCTTGTAAGGTCATCATTCATTACATGTACAGCGGGATCAAGCTGCCCGACACCGGTAAAATTCTGATTATCAGGAAAACTATCAGCACCTGTATAATCGGCCCAGTTAAAACGGCGTACTTTGTAAGGGCAGTTGTTGGCGCAATATTTTGTACCGATGCAACGGTTATAAATCATTTGATTTAAGCCCTCGCTGCTATGGTTGGTTGCACTTACCGGGCAAACGTTTTCACAAGGCGCATTATCGCAGTGCTGGCACATTAAAGGTTGAAATACTACAGTTGGATTTTCTAAATCCCCCCTGTAATAACGGTCAATGCGCATCCAGTGCATATCATGAAAGCGCTTTATTTCACTTTTGCCAACAATAGGAACATTATTTTCAAGATGGCAGGCAACTACGCAGGCACCACAGCCAATACAACTATTTAAATCAACATTCATTCCCCAGTGTATACCGGGCTTGTCGTAAAACGGATAAATAGTTCCCTGCTTTTCAAAAGCAGGAAGCCCCCCATATGGTTTATATTCTTCTTCTCTTTCGTTTAAAATTTCTTCAGGCTCCTTTTTAAAATCGGCTAATGTAAGTTCCTTCATTACATCCGTGCGCAAACCCATTGACGTGTTGTAAGTATTGTGGGTTTGAATCTGCGCAATATCGTATGTATCATTTGTTTTTTCAACGTTAACGTTTAATGCGGAATAATCTACAAAAGTTCCGTTGAAAGAAACTAAAGGATAAACATTCTTTCCAACGTTTTCTGACACCTTACCAAGTTTTTCGGTGCGGCCATACCCAAGCGCAATACCAATTGTATTTGACTGAACACCGGGTATAATTAAAAACGGAAGCGAAACAGTGCCTTTCCCGTTTATGGTAACTTTTAAAACTCTTTTAGCCGGGTGTACTTCGTAGTTATCTGTGTCGCCATCGCTATTTAAATCAATGTCTAATAACTCTTTTGCCATTTTAGGCGAAATCATAACATAATTGTCCCAGGTTGCTCTCGTAACCGGGTCTGGTAATTCCTGCAGCCATGGATTACCGGCACCTTCGCCGCAACCAATCCCCATTTTTTTATAAAATACTAATTCTGTCGCAGTTGATTTAGGTGCACTATTTATTGCAGCAACAGCCGTGTTTAAAGAAGCGTTATTGTAAGTAGCCGCACCTCCTGAATTTACAGGTGTGTTAACCACCGGGACAGTTGCAGCAGTTGTATCTGTTATACCTGAACCTGCATGATTAACCGCATGTGAAGCACCTGCATTTGTTGTGCCGCCATTATTTATAACACCATCCTCTAAAGCTCTGTCAAAAGCGTCTGCACCACCTAATTTTCCTGTCCAGTATGTTATAAAAAATGTATGATAATCTGTTGTTCCTGCGCTCCATTTTAAAAGACTATCCTGCCATTGTCTTGTTTTAAATAACGGGTTGATAGTAGGCTGCATTAAAGAAATAAATCCTGATTTTGGTTCTGCATCGCCCCAGCTTTCTAGATAATGATGATCCGGAATTACATATTTACAAAGCTGTGTGGTTTCATCGTTTTTAGGATTGAATGAAACCGTAACCTTTACTTTTTTTAAAGCATCTGTAAACGCTTTTGCATTAGCCCATGTATAAGCCGGGTTTGCACCATATACAAGTAAAGCGCCAACTCGTCCTGCATTCATATCATTTAATAAGGCCGCGAAATCTGCATCAATACCTGCTTTTGTTTTATTTTCAGAAGACCAGTTAATTGTATTGCCGGATGCGCCGATTGCATTATTAATTGCATTCACTACCTGTTGAATATTTGGGTCGTTGCTTCCGCAAACAACCAGTGCATTTCCTTTATTTGCTGATAATTCAGTTGCAGCTTTTGCAATACCTGCTTTTAATTTTGCATCATTAATGTTAGATGCGCCCTGGCCGGTTACAGCATTTAATAACGCAACAGCAACCGCTCCTGTTTCAGACGGCCTGTGCGTATATCTTTCGTCAGCGTTAGAACCAGTTAAAGTAAGAATAGATTCAAATTGAAAATGCCTGCTCATCGCAGGATTCTCTTCATTAATTTTTCTGCCAACAGCATATTGCGTTGCAAATTCAATGGGACTTAACCATGTTCCTAAAAAATCTGCCCCAAGACTTACGATAACTTTTGCTTTATCAAAAGCATAAGAAGGAATCGCTTTTCGGCCGTAAGAAGCCTGGTTGCCCAGCAATAATCCTGTGTATGAATCTGCATCATACATCACATGCCTGCTGCCCGGGAATTTTGCTAAAAATTGATTGATGGCTTCTAATGTAGTAGGCGAATTGATGGTGCTGGTAAGCAATACCACCGGTGCACCGCCGAGATTAGAGAGTGCCCCTCCAATTGTTTGATCTATATAAGCAAGCGTTACTTCTTTTCCATCAATTGTTGGGAAGCGCAAACGCGCAGTATCGTATAAACTTAAAACAGAAGCCTGCACCTTTGCAGAAGTTCCACCTTTGGTTACAGGTGATAAAGCATTGCCTTCAATTTTTATTGGCCGCCCATCGCGCACCTTAGCCAAAACGCTTATGGCTTCGCCATCCTGTATATAAGTAGTAGCATAATAATTTGCGATGCCCGGTACAATATCTTCGGGCTTATTGGCAAAAGGAATAGATTTTCTTACCGGTACTTCGCAACTTGCAGCAAGTAAAGCAGCCGTTGTACTAAAGCCAAGATATTTTAAAAAGTCCCTTCTTTGTGTTGGAGCCTTTAATAACTTGTCACCAACCTCAAAGGGCAAATCTTCACGAAACTCATCTTCTGAAACTTTTTTAGAAGCTTCGGTATCATTTCTCTGCCCAAAATTCTGCCAGTATTTTTTATCCATATTGCTGTATGTAACCTAAAAACTAATTATTAATAATGACATTTCTGACATTCAGCACCGCCAATATCTTTTACAGTTACACTATCCATTTTATGATTCTTGATATCTTCTTTGTATTTTTCATACATACTGTAAAATCCATTGTTAGCGAACTGAACTTTTGTAGAACGGTGACAGTTTAAACACCAGCCCATGCTTAAAGGAGCAAACTGGAACATTTCGTTATAGCTGGTTACCTCACCATGGCAGGTTTGACATTGTACCCTGCCTGCATTTACGTGTTGCGCATGATTGAAATAAACGTGATCAGGAAGATTATGAATACGCACCCAGGCAATAGGTTTTGCCTTGTTTGCATCCCATGGTTTGCCGGGTTCAAATCCTGCATATTTATATAATTTTTGAATTTCTGCTGTTCCGTTTATTTCATTGCCATTGCCATCAACAAGCTTTTCGCCTTTGTATTCGTTTATTGCCATGTGGCAATTCATACAAATATTCACTGAAGGAATGGTTGCCTGCTTGCCCTGGTAAACACCAACATGGCAATATTGACAGTTTATTTGATTTATGCCCGGATGTACTTTATGTGAAAAGAATATAGGTTGTTTGGGTTCATATTTTTGCTGACGACCTAAACCAATAGCGCCTTCTGTTACAAAATATCCGCCGATAAGAAATATAATCAGTGTACCGAAAGTTATATATGTTTTATTTCTCCAGAAAGGAATAGGTTCATGTGCGTGAACGCCTTCTTTATCATCTGCCATCTTTTTAAGATTGGCATTTACCTGCAATAAAGTAAAGGCAACAATTGCGAGTATTAATGTTAGTATTCCAAACAGCAAAGATTTGTCGCCGTTATCTTGTGTCGCTTGTTGCGTTTCGGTTCCGGGCGTTGCAACTGTAGCAGCTTTACCGGCTTCATTTTTTACATAATCAAAATCGCATCAATATCTTTAGCAGATAACTGCGGAAACGGAGTCATCTGCGTTTTATTATACTCATTAAATAAGCTTACCGCATAAGGATCACCACTTTTTATAACTGCTGAACTATTATGTATCCAGTCATGGAGTTTATCGCGGCTTGGCCAGCGGCTTTCAACACCCGCCAATGCAGGACCTACTAATTTTTGATCTACTTTATGGCACGATGCACAATTTGTCTGAAACAATGCATGCCCATCCTGCGCAAAAGAAGTGTTTGAAAATATTAGACTGGCTAAAAGAAAAAGAGGGGTAATTAATCTTATCGTGGCTATTCGTCTTAATTTGAACATATCACAAATCGGTTGTTGCGATGTTGGAAAATTCTGCGATGCGTGCAAAAATATGACACGATGCTGACAATTCACATTTCATGAAAAATTTTTTTTGACATGTTTTAATGTTTAAGTTAAGCGCTTTTAATAAAGTTAATTTGCACATCTTACATGAATGCGATTGATAAAAAAAATATTGCAGTATTTGCTTCCGGTACCGGTACAAACGCTGATAATCTTACCAGCTATTTTAATAAAACACAAACAGCAACTGTTTGTTTAATCGTTTGCAATAATCCTAACGCAGGTGTTATAAAAATTGCTGCGCGAAATAATATTCCGCATATATTAATTGAAAAAGAAAAGTTTTTTAAAGGAGATGGTTATGTATCTGAATTAAAAAATAGCAACATTGATTTTATTGTACTCGCAGGCTTTTTATGGAAGCTTCCATCAACATTAATAAATGCATACCGAAATAAAATTGTAAACATTCATCCTGCGCTTTTACCAAAGTTTGGTGGTAAAGGCATGTATGGGGATTTTGTGCATCAAGCTGTATTATCAGCTAAAGAAAAAGAAAGCGGAATAACGATACATTTTGTTGATGAGTTTTATGATAACGGTAAAACTATTTTTCAAACAACCTGCCCTGTTTATGAAAATGATACTACAGAAACTTTGTCAAAAAGAATTCACGAATTGGAATATAAATATTTTCCAAAGATTGTTGAAGAAGTAATTAGCAAACCTGCAGATTAGCGATTCGTTGCTGTATTTTTAGTTTCTTTAATCTTACTTAATTGTCTAAAGGCGTTTAAAACTGCCTGGTGCATTATTGTAGCATGGTCTTCTTGCGGCAGATAGTCAAACAATACATTTACACTTTTACTTTTTGTTGCTTTAATTTTTTCTGCCAAAAGGTTAGCGTCTACCTCCATAACCCGTGGAATAACAGTGGGTGTTAGTCCTTCCTTACCAACTCCTATATAAATATCCGTTTGTTGCTTAAAAATCTCATTCCATTTTTTTAAACTCATATTTAATAATGAGCCGTTATCCCACCACAAACTTGGACTTATTATAATGTACGTATTAAAAAGAGTAGGATTTTTAAATAAAATTTCTGTTGCAAGAAGACCGCCTAAAGACTGTCCTATTATAGTTTTAGACGCTGTTGTTTTAAATTTCTTTTCTATGTAAGGTTGTAATTCCTTTTCTAAAAAGGCAATAAACTTATCGGAATGCCCGGTTGTAGGATAACGTTTTTGGTCTGCCTCAATAGTTGTTGGAAAAGTAAAGTCTCTTCTTCTGTCTACAGTGGCAATGCCAACTACAATTGATTTTGGTACCTGGTTTATCCATTCAAAACTGTTGTATTGCACAAGCCCAACGATGTGAATAAAATCTTCGTCTTTAGAACCGTCAAGTAAATATATAACCGGGTATTTTATGCTATCGGACGAATTGTAACCGTCTGGCAAATAAATATTCAAAGTTCTTTTTTCGCCTAAAACTTTTGATTGAAAATCGTGAATTTCTCCAAGTACGAACGGTTTGCTGCTGTCAGGCTGTTCAGTTTTCTGACCGTAGATTGAGAACATGTAAAAAGTAAGAATTAATACTGTCAGTAGTTTTTTCATTTTAATATGTGAGCATGATTTACAATGGCTGTTAACCGTGAAGCTTACCAAAGTGGTGCAATAGAATTCCATCAAAACCGGAATATAAAACTAAATTGAAAATAAAATGTTGAAGCAGGATTGACGTTAGCCTGCATTTTGGCGATACACTTGCTGCTGGTTGTGCTGCCGTCGATCCGGAAATGTGCAAGCCCAATATTATACTGCAAATTTTTTGCGGTAGTCAACTGGAGACAGGTCAGTAAATTTTTTAAATACTTTCCTAAACGCATCAATGTCGTTATAACCTGCTTCATAGATAATTTCATTCACTGTTTTTCTTCCTGTTTCTAAATGCTTTTTTGCGAACTCAACTTTTACTCTTTGAATGTATTCAACTATTGAATTGCTGGTGCATTTTTTAAAACGCCTTTCAAATGTTCTTCGTCCAACTCCGAATTTATCACAAATCGCATCAACTGTGAAAGTATCCGTCGGATGGTTTTCTATATGCTCCTGTGCTTTCAGAACAACTTCATCACCATGCCTTTTTTGACCGACAAATATCACATACGGATTTTGACTTTTTCTTTCAATGTCAATTTCAAACATCTTTGATGCAAGGATTGATATTTCTCTGCCCAAATGTTTTTCAATAATGTGAAGAAGTAAGTTTAAATAAGAATATCCGCCACCGCAAGTATAAATTCCGTTCTCGTCGGTAATAATTGTGTCATCAATAATTTTTACATCGGGAAACATAGCTTTAAACTCATTTTTCGCGGCCCAGTGAACAGCGCATTTTTTGTCTTTTAGTAATCCTGTTGATGCTAAAAAAAATGAGCCCACACAAAGGCAAACAATTTCAGCGTTGTTATGATACTGTGCAATAACCCAGTCTCTGTATTTTTTATTTTTTGAAATAGCTTTAGGAAAATCCCCACACAGTAAAGGAAGAACAATTACGTCCGTTTTTTTGATTTCATCTATGGTCTTATTCACGTTAATATTGTAAAGGCCGCCGCCAAGTTTCGTTTTCTTTTCTAACCCAACTATCTCCACATTATAAAAAGGTGTCTTGCCTTGATACTTCATAAAATCATTAACCCTTGTTAGAATTTGATGACTGCTGTCAATGCTCGTTAGTGTCGCATCATACAGCGGTAAAATAGAAATGTGTTTCATGTTGTAAATATACCTCGCCGGTTTGTCGCAATCAACGGGTAATATTGTCGTATTTACCTGCCTGTGCTATTAAATTACGACTGTAGTTTTGTGTTGTAAAATAAATGCAAACAAGTAAAAATATTTAAAATGAAATCAGTAGAAATCATTATGATTCCGGTAAAGGACAGACAAAAAGCAAAAGAATTTTATTTGAAGCTGGGTTTTCAGGTTGTTATTGAAGCGCCCGACCCTCATGGCGAAACGTGGATACAAATGGGCTTGCCAGATGGCAGTGCAACTATATCACTTGCAAGTTTCCAGGGTATTATATGTGAAACCGGCAATATTGAAACAGAAATAAAAGAGCTTAAGGCAAAAGGCGTTGAAGTTGGAAAAATTGACAACACGCCCTGGGGCAAATTTGCATGGCTGAAAGATTTAGATGGAAATAGTTTGTGCCTTCATCAAAAATAATCGATAAAAATGCCAGCCGCTTTCGGGCACCGAATGGTTGAATCAGTGCAACAGTTTCTCTTTTCTAATATAAGTAAGTGATGAATCCACGGCGGCATAAACGTCGCCGTCGTATTTGTCCATCTCCAGGATATACCATTTCACACCGATGTCTTTACCTTTCTGAAAGACAGATTTGTAATCGATCTTGCCTTTGCCGAGAGGCACCCAATCTTGGGCAGGCATGTCTGAAGGCATGAAGTCTGCGCCGGTAAATACACCAGTCGCCACGTTATCCGCCATATTTTTGATGTGCAGCAACTCCACGCCGTCGCGATATTTGTCCATAAACTTTACAGGATCGTAACCGGCATAAGTTACCCAGAATATATCCGCCTCCAGGCGAACACAATCATAATTAATACGACTAACAAAGCTGTCGAAGAAAGTTTTTTGATCATCCATCGGCTGCAGTTCATATCCATGGATGTGATAATAAAGCTGAAGCCCCGCTGCCTTTGCTTGCGAACAGGCTTTTGTCAGTATGTCGGCGGCTTCGTTGACCACACCGAGTGTTACGGCGTCAGCCTTAGACTGTTTAAGCCAGGCGATGCCGGTATAATGTGCACCTAATTTTTTTGCTGTCTCGATAATAATGGTTGGATTTTTTCGCCAGTCGTTTAGATCATTCCAGTGAAGAGCGAACATCTTCAAGCCCGCCTTGTCAAGCTGTATTTTGAATTCGTCCGGATTGCCGACAATGTACGGCGCATCAAATCCCTCAACATAGTCAATGCCCAGATTCTTGATCTTCTTTAATGTTCCGGGAACATCTTTCTCCAGATCGTAACGGAATGTCCAGAGCTGAGCAGCCAGCATGCCCTTGTCTGAAGTATTTTCATCCGCATTCTTTGTTGGATTTGAACAGGAGATCATCAATGCCGGAATAATAAATAAAAGATAATTAGATTTCATAAAAACAGTTTAATTAACCAATATAAGCAGAATCCACCGGGTGTAAAAAAACGGCGTGGTTTCAAATTGTAGTTGATTTTTGTTTATTGTTTAAAATAACGTTTATCATTTAATGATTAACCGGATATCAAGTTAGTAGTTAAATGAAGCAAAGAGAGAGGCTGCAGCTCTAGCTGTTTTTATGATTGGCTAATTCACAGCCCGATTTTTTCATTTACGATTTTTATTATTTCTTTTTCCAATGCAATTGCTTTTTCTTCTATTGCTTTTCCTTTTGCAACTAATATCTTCAACAAAATTTTTATCAGCGTAATCTCTTGCATTAATGCGCACATTCATAAATGCACCTTTTACGGCACTGCGTGCACACAATGCGCCAACACCCGCATCTGAAATAGAGTTTGGATTGCCAACTTCAGCCATTGCTTTAATTACATTCATGCTCTCATAAGATAATTGCATTACGGTAAACGGAACTTCAATTGCATATTTTGTTGCTTCCTGTATGGCTTGTGTGCGTACTTTTTTTTCTTCTTCAGTTGATTTTGATAAACCAAATGCAGACATAATCTGGCTGAATGCTTTTGTGTCTGCATCAACTAATTTCAACAATTCATTTTTATAGTATTGCCCTTTATCTGCCCAATCGCCAAATTCTTTCCAGCGTTCATCCCAGCCAGGTTTATGAGACGAAAGATTGGCAACCATTGTTCCCAAAGAAACTCCAAGCGCACCAACATAAGCTGCAATAGAACCACCGCCGGGCGCAGGACTTTCGCTTGCTGTTTCGTCTGCAAAATCAGAAAGTGTTGTAGCTAATAAGTTTACTATCAGTTTTATCTTTTAATAAATATTCAATAATTCTTTCTTCAGGATTGAAAGGCGTAAGTTCATCAAGACCCAACGATTTAATTGCAATGCGAATCATTTCTTTTTCTGAAACGCCGGTTGAGCGTTTTTGCTTTTCTAAAAAATATTTTCCTGCATCAAGCATTGATTCTAAAGGAACCAAACCAACCAACTCACTTCCTGTAACACGAATGCCACGTGCATCTGCTTTTTTACACACTTCATCAAATGCAATGTGCAAAGGTGTTATACCGATGTTGGTTAGGTTCATTGAAATTTGAGCAATGCCATATTCTTCAATATACCAGCCAATGGCTTTTACACTTTTTAAACTGCCGGGAATTGTTATTGGCTTTCCGTTTTCGTCAAAAACATTTTTTCCATTTTCTTTTTTTGTTCTGCCGGCTTCACGCACATCAAATGCAATTGCGTTTGCTCTGCGCACAGAAGTTGTATTCAGATTTACATTGTAAGCAATTAAAAAATCTCTCGCGCCAATTACTGTTGCGCCACGCTTTGCATCAAATTCACACGGGCCAAAATCGGGTTTCCATTCAGCTAATTTTATCTTTTTAAAAAATCCTTCGTATTCACCGGCACGAATGATGGAAAGATTATTCCGTAGCTTATCTTTTTGCGCGTGTTCATATAAATAAACAGGAATCTTCAAATCTTCGCCAACCATTTTTGCAAGCTCATGTGCATATGCAATTGTTTCTTCCATCGTAATATTTGCAACCGGAATTAACGGGCAAACATCTGTTGCACCCATCCGCGGATGCTCGCCTTTGTGTTTGCTCATATCAATTAATTCGCCCGCTTTTTTTATAGCTTTAAATGCAGCCTGCACAACCGCTTTTGGTTCACCAACAAAAGTTACAACTGTTCTGTTTGTTGCTTTGCCCGGATCAACATTTAATAACCGCACACCTTCAACACTTTCAATTTCGTCTGTAATTTGTTTGATGATGGCAGCATCATTTCCTTCGCTAAAATTGGGAACACATTCAATTATCTGATGCATGAAACTGTTTTAAAAGGCTAAGATATTGTTTCGCTATTCAGTAACAAACTTTCCATTAATCATTACCTTATCAATTAAATTATTTCCAAACGAATAAGGCAAATAAGCAAGCGAAGGAATTTGCTTTGTAAAGATGAGATTTGCTTTTTTACCAATTGAAATACTGCCCACTTCATTTTCTAATTCCATTGCATAAGCACCATTTATAGTTGCAGCATTAATTGCTTCTTCAGGCAACATGCGCATTTGAATGCAAGCCATTGAAACAACATTATTCATATTGCCGGAAGGAGAGGAGCCGGGATTATAATCTGAAGCCAATGCAACTGCACAATTGTTCATCAATTAATTTTCTTGCAGGCGGATAATTCATTCTTAAAAAATAAGCAGCAGTTGGCAGATAGTGTTGCAATTGTTTTACTGTTTGAAAGTTTATTTATTTCTTCATCATTCATTGTTTCAAGATGATCAACACTTAAGGCATTTAATTCAATCGCAGCTTCAATGCCACCAATACTGTTGAGCTGATTTACATGCAGCTTTGGTTTTAAATTATATTTTATGCCGGCTTCGCAAATGCGTTTCATTTCATCCGCAGAAAAAAATCCCTGTTCGCAAAACACAATCAATATAATCTGCTAAATTTTCTTTGGCGATGTTGGGCAGCATTTCATCAACAATCAATTTTATATATGCTTCATGATTGTTTTTATATTGTAAAGGATAAGCATGCGCACCGAGAAATGTTGCTTTAATTGGAATAGATGAAGATTGTTTTAATCGCTGAATTACACGCAGCATTTTTAATTCGCCTTCAACACTTAAACCATAACCGCTTTTTATTTCAATTGCCCCGGTTCCAAGCTGAATAACTTCATTCAATCTTTTTTGTGCAAGATGAAACAATTCATCTTCGCTCATTGCATTCAGCTTGTTTGCAGAGTTTAAAATGCCGCCACCTTTTGCCGCAATATCAGCATAACTTAATCCTTTTATTTTATCAACAAATTCTTCTTCACGGCTTGCTGCAAAAACTAAATGTGTGTGACTATCGCACCAGCAGGGAAGAACGTAAGCATTGTTGGCATCAATTTCAGTCAACGGTTCGGCGGTCAGCGGTCAGATCTGGCAATTCATTCATTTTCCATACTCTGCAATCTTTCCATCTTCAATAATTAAATATGCATTTTGTATGGATGGCAAGATGCGATAATTCTTTTCCGCGAAGCAATTTATTTTCTTCACGAACATTAACAAGGCAGGCAATATTTTTTATAAGTGTTTGCAAGAATTTTTGTTGATATTAAAATCCCCAGTCAACCACGCGGCGCAAATAATGTTTATTTTCTATCACCCATGTTACTTCATAACGGCCGGTGCCTTCGCCGTTTAACATATAGATATATACTTTTCGGTGATCCGGAGAAACATACACATTGCAATATCTTTTTGTACTACCTTTTGCATCATTAAAATAAAGTCGCGGTTCATATAAATCTGCATAAGCTGCCGGCGGAACAACAACCGTATCTAAACCCATAATTGCAATAACAGAAGTGATAGATGTTTTCGGAACTTTATTTTCCGTTCCCCAAAAAGCATGGTTATCTAATTTAACTGCATACTTATCATCAAACCATGTTACTTTATGTTTTGTTGCATCAAAACCGCCGGTTGTAATTTTTACCTGCATGTATCGTTTGAAAAAATTATTTCATCACTTTTTATTTCTGTTGACAGGAATTTGTTCGAGCTTATGTTTTTCAAGACTTTCACTTATGCCGGCAAACGTGAACTGCGCAAGATCTGCACGCACATCTTTCTCCATCATTTTTGAAAAATTATCTTTCTTGCTGCGGTAATCAGGAATATCATCCTGCGCAAAAGAAATATGATAAAAGAGCAGAGTAAAATTGCAAAATAAGAATACGCATTTTAATTGTGTTTTATATTCTTCAACATATCATCAGTTAATTTTTCCAAATCATATTCATGTTTCCAGTTCCAATCTTTTCGTGCAACAGAATCATCAATACTTTGCGGCCAGCTTTCTGCAATTGCCTGGCGATAATCCGGTTTATATTTTATTTGAAATTCAGGAATGCGTTTTTTTATTGATGCAGCAATTTCAGCAGGAGAGAAGCTTATGCCGGAAATATTATATGATGTGCGTACAGAAATTTTTTCCTGCGGCGCTTCCATTAATTCAATCGTTGCACGAATTGCATCAGGCATATACATCATCGGCAAATAAGTATCTTCTTTTAAAAAACATTCATAACTTTTTTCTTCGAGCGCATCATGAAAAATTTCAATTGCATAATCTGTGGTGCCGCCGCCGGGCTCAGATTTATAACTTATTAAACCGGGATAACGCAAACTTCTTACATCAACATTAAAACGCTTGTTATAATAATTGCACCAAAATTCACCGGCATATTTACTGATTCCATAAACGGTTATTGGTTCTATAATGGTTTGCTGCGGGCAATTTTTTTTTGGCGATGTTGGCCCGAAAACCGCGATACTGCTTGGCCAGTAAACTTTTTTTATGCTTTCTTCTCTTGCAATATCCAGCACATTTAATAAACCCTGCATATTTAAATTCCATGCAAGGTTTGGATTTTTTTCTCCTGTGGCAGAAAGAATTGCGGCAAGCAAATAAATCTGTGTTACATTTTGGCGAATAACCTGCACATGCAACATTTCTTTATTCATCACATCCAAAGAAACATAAGGGCCGGTACCTTTTAGTAATTCATTTTCTTCGCGCAGATCGCTGGCAACAACATTTGCATTTCCATATAAATTGCGCAAGTGCCATTGTAAGCTCAACACCAATTTGGCCGCTGGCACCAATTACTAAAATTTTTTCTTTCTGCATATTTAATTAATGGTTGCAAACCTAATAAAAGAATTAAGTCATATAATTTAAATAACCTGCATCAAATAACATACAATCAATATTTCTGCTTTATTTTGCGACGATTTATTTATTAAATGAAAATAACCGAGCACATAAGCAACGCAAAAGATACGCTTGTTTCTTTTGAAATATTACCGCCTTTAAAAGGCAAAAGCATTAATTCAATTTATGAACATCTTGATCCGCTGATGGAGTTTAAGCCTTCGTGGATTAATGTAACATATCACCGCAGCGAAACTGCATTTAAGAAAAAGGCAGATGGCAATTTTGAAAAAGTAGAAGTGCGTAAACGCCCGGGCACCGTTGGCATTTGTGCCGCGATAATGAACTATTATAAAATTGATGCTGTGCCGCATATTATTTGTGGTGGTTTTTCAAAACGCGAAACCGAAGATGCATTGATTGATTTAAATTTTTTAGGAATTGATAATGTGCTTGCTATTCGTGGTGATGCAGATAAAAATGCTGCTTCTTTTGAACCGGAACCTGACGGCAATAAATATGCCGGTGATTTACTGAAACAAATTGTAAATCTTAATAACGGAATTTATTTAGATGATGATATTCGCGATGGCGGCAAAACAAAATTTTGTATTGGTGTGGCAGGTTATCCTGAAAAACATTTTGAAGCGCCGAACCCGCATATTGATCTGCAGCGCTTAAAAGATAAAGTTTGCTGCGGTGCAGAATTTGTAATGACGCAAATGTTTTTTGATAATCAAAAATTTTTTGATTTTGTAAAAACCTGTCGCAACAATGGTATTAATACACCAATTATTCCGGGATTAAAACCTATCACAACAAAAAAACAATTATCTATTTTACCGCGCATTTTTCATGTAGATATTCCATCTGATTTATCAGAAGAAATTACGCGCTGCAAAACAGATGATGATTGCGAAAAGGTAGGTACTGAATGGCTTGTTCAGCAAAGCAAAGAATTAAAAAAATTTGGTGTTCCTGTTTTACATTACTACACTTTAGGCAAACCACGTGTAATAAAAAATGTTGTAAAAGAATTGTTTTAATTCTCTTACAACATTGTAGTAATTTTTTTTACAGTAAAAATTTTTATTGAATGAGCTTGGCAATTTGCTGTAAGGGCAGTGTATTCGCCATAGCCATCATTTGTGTATCAGTTGTATTTTTTCCGGTAAAAGTTACCAGCGAATTTCCCAAAGGAATCTGAACGGTATAATTCATTTGCCCATTATCGTTATCATTTTTTGTAAGCTGACCTTTATAACCCTGCACTTTTATTATTTTATTATTGCCATTGCTCATCATGCCACCTAATAAAGGTGTATTTAAAAATGCATTCAGTGTAGTAATTAACGGTGAGTTGCCGATAATAGAAAGATCAACACTATCATTCTGGCCCCATGTGCGATGGATGGTGCTGCCCATAAACCCAACATTGCTCATTACATTATCATCTTTTGTATTGGCAGCAAACTTGTCCATGTTTGCAGGAAGTAAAGCCAAAACTTCTTTACCAATAATAATATCGATTTCCTGCATTGCCTGCTGTAAAGCAAAATGTGCATCTTCTAATTTGCCGGATGAATAAGCAGTTTTTGCAGAGGCAATATCTGTTTTAAAATCCTGCGAGAAACTATTTGTTGTAAAAAAAATGCAGCCAAGTATAATTAAGTATTTCATTGTTTTAATTTTTAATAGAATTTAATAGGATTATTGTTCTCCAAGCATTTTTTTAATGCCATCAATATCAAAAACATTTGCCGCGTTCATAACATCCTGCTCGGTAGCAAAATTTATGCATTCCCAAACTACCAGCGAAGACTGGCCAAGCTGTACCATTAAAGTATAACCTTTATTATCATCATAAGTAATTAAAGCGCGGTAACTCTTTACTTTGGTTTGCTTTACATTTTGGTCGTTGCCGTTGCTGGTTGTTTGTGTATAACCCGCATTATTAAAATACAGATTAACAAAGCCTGAATACACAGAATTGTTGCCGATAGTAACCGTCATTTGCTGGTCAGCTTTTTTATATACGCTTTGAATAGTGAGGTTGTTCCAGCCCCATTGCGTACTCATTACTTTATTTTGCGTGGTATCTTTTTCCAAGCCGGTAACGCTTGCAGGCAGCGATTGTAAAACTTCTTTGCCAATCTGTAACTCAACGCCCATTAGTGCCTGCTGAATTGAATAACGTGCATCGCTGTAATTACCGGCTGCCTGGCTTTTTTCAGCATCAGTCATTTGCTGGTTTACATCCGGAGGTGTTGTGTTGGTTAAACCACCGCCTTTTTTATTTGTAGGCGAACCACCTGAACTGTTGGTAGCAGTGTTATTACTGTTTTCGGTGGTTTGTGTAGTGTTGGTGGTACTGCCGTTTACTGCATTGTTTACTTTGTCCTTTAATTTTTTAAGCAATTGCGCATTACTTTTATAACTGAAACACAAAATAAATGCAAAGGAAAGCAGGGTAATTTTTTTCATTAAGCACATATCGTTTTGATTTAGTTATAACGAAAATAAAATAAATTCAGAAGTTTTCAATCAGTAAAATACCTGATATTTTGATTACTTTTTAAATGTATAAAATGAATTAGCCTGCGCAGTACAGGTTATCACCAAATCATTTATACAAACATGAGTCGGTAAATTGGCACAATAGAAAACAGTGTTCGCAATATCTTCTGCATGCAGTGGTTCAAAACCTTCATATACAGCTTTGGCTTTTTCTTCATCACCTTTAAAACGCACTAACGAAAATTCTGTTTCTGCAGCGCCCGGGTGAATGGCGGTAACTTTTATTTTATGCTGAAGCAAATCTATACGCTGTGCTTCACTGATTGCACTGCACTGCATGTTTTGTTGCGCAATAAATATTACCTTCTTTATATACTTCTTTTGCGGCAGTTGAACCGATATTAATAATATGTCCTTTCTTATTTTTTATCATGAATGGAAGAACAGCTTTTGAAACATAGAGCAATCCTTTCACGTTTGTGTCAATCATCGTTTCCCAATCATCAAGCGAAGCTTTATCAAACAAATCCCTTCCGGCTGCAAGACCTGCATTATTTACAAGTACATCAACATTCTGCCAATTATCTTTTAAATTATTTATGGCTGCAAATACTTCTTCTTTTTTGCTTACATCAAATACCAGCGGTAAAACATTTATTTCATAATTTGAAATTAATTGCTGCGCCAGTTCATCAAGTCTTTCTTTTCTTCTGCCGGTGATAATGCAATTCCATTTTTCTGACGCAAATTTTTCTGCGATAGCTTTACCAAACCCCGATGTTGCACCTGTAACAAGTATAGTTTTATTCATAAGTTGTTTTACGGATTATTAATGTTTCTTGAATGCGAATGTGCGCAAACTTTATCAATTTTTAAAAATCTGCAACGCTATATTTGCCGCCGTAAATAGTTATGAAGAGAATATTTTTGTTTGCATTATTTGTATGTTTTTTATGTTCACTCCCAGGCGCAACAATTTGCAATAAATGTTTCAGCCGTTAATAATAAAGTAAAAGTAGAGTGGGTAAACCCTTACGGCGACAGTATTGTGCAGTTGAATATTCAGCGTTCATGGGACAGTGTGAAAAATTTTAGAACCATCTTCGTACCGCTTTCACCCGAGTTGCCACAAAATGGTTATGTTGATGAAACTGCAGGTTACCCGGGCATGTATTACCGTGCATTTTATGTGCTGGCAAATGGCAGTTTCTTTTTCACAAAAGCAAAAAAAGTAACCAGCGGATCTGATTTCACAAATGAAATTCCACAGGAACAAATTAATGATACAAGTTTTCTTGTAACAATTCACGACGACGACTCTGTTATTGCTCAATTAAGTCTTAATGGCTACAAACATTTTAAGGATTCAATTATAAATTATACACGGGATACTTTATACTCGCTTACTGATGCAGATGTGCTGATAAGGTATTACAACAACGACATTAAATGGATTCCATCAACACACATTTATACAAACGCCGAAGGATACGTGCAAATATCTTTGGCGGATGCATTGCAAAATAATTACCGGTTGCGCGTTTTGGATGAAAACCGCAAACAGCTTTTTGTGATTAAGCATATAACACAACCACTGCTTCTGCTTGATAAAACAGATTTCATGCAATCGGGCTGGTTTTATTTCGAGTTGTATGAAAATGAAAAACTGAAAGAGCGCAATAAGTTTTATATCCCAAAAGATTTTTGACATTAGCTCATAGGTAATAGTTCACATTTCACTTATATTTCGTCCTTCTTACTTCATACTTCCTATCGTATTTTTGATTTTAAAACATTTTATGGTACCTGTATTGCGCAAAAAATTCAATGCATCTTTTTCAAAAAAACAATATGAAGATTATTTGCAGGAATTAAGTTCGCAACACCAGGGAGATATTGAATTCAGGATTGCAGAAACGCCCATATTTGTTGATAAAGCGTTTAAGCAAAAAATCTTGTCGGCCTGCGAAAGTATTGTTGACGTTATTGTAAAACCGGGTTTTAAAACGCTTACCGCGAAAGCTGTTCCACAAAATTTAAGTGTGCCAAATGAAAACGATCACCCGCATTTTATTGCTTTCGATTTTGGCATTTGCGAAAACGAAAAAGGCGAACTTGAGCCGCAGTTAATAGAAATGCAGGGCTTTCCTACTTTATTTGCTTACCAGGTTTGGGATGATGAAATAACAAGGAAACATTATGACATTCCACCGAACTACGATTCTTATTTAAACGGCTTTACAAAGGCAACATACTTGCAATTACTAAAAGATATTATTGTTGCCAATCATAATCCTGAGAATGTAATATTGCTTGAAATTTTTCCGCATCAGCAAAAAACCAGGATAGACTTTTATTACACACAGGATTATTTAAACATACCAATTGTTTGCATAACTGAACTCGTGCGGGATGGCAGAAAATTATTTTATGTACAGAATGGAAAAAAAACAGAAATTAAGCGCATTTATAACCGCGTAATTTTTGATGACCTGCAGCAACAATCACCGGAGGTGCAAAGGCAGGGCAAAGTTTTATTTGAAGATTTGGATGTTGAGTGGGTACCGCATCCAAACTGGTTTTACCGTATTAGTAAGTATACGCTGCCTTTTATAAACAACCCGTATGTTCCAGAAACGAAATTTTTAAGTGATGTAAAAACGATTCCCGCTGATCTTGAAAATTATGTATTGAAACCATTGTTTTCTTTCGCCGGCCAGGGCGTTGTAATCGATATACAAAAAGAAGATATAGATAACGTAAAAGATCCGCATAACTGGATACTTCAGCGCAAAGTAAAATATGCTGATGTAATTGAAACGCCCGACGAATCAGCGAAGGCTGAAATAAGAATTTTTTATTTCTGGAAAGACGGAGAAGCAAGGCCTGTGGCCACGCAAAATCTTGCACGCATGAGCAAAGGAAAAATGATTGGTGTGCGTTATAATAAAGACCGCGAATGGGTAGGAGGAAGTTTGGTTTTTTTTGAGAAATAAAGTTTAATTACGAAGCAAGAAATACGAAGTACGAACTAATAAAACGTAATACACAAAACGCGAAGGCAAATTATTAATGAATCTTCTTAAAGAAATTTTTGCACGTATTTGGGCGCTGTGGGCTTTATTGTTTTTTATTTCAAGTATGTTTATTGCCTACCCGTTTTATATTCCATGTCATTTCTTAAAAGAGCCGCAAAAAGCCAAATGGCATCGCAGTGTTTCAAGGGTGTGGATGTGGACTTTTCTGCAGGCAATTGGTTGCCCGCTAAAAATTCAAGGCGCAGAAAATTTTAAGAATATACCCAACTGCATTATTGTTTGCAATCATAACAGTTTAATGGATGTGCCGGTGACAACGCCATTTATGCCACGCGCTAATAAAACCATTGCTAAAAAAAGCTTTTCTGTTATTCCCGTATTCGGATGGATTTACGGTTTCGGCAGTGTGCTGGTTGACCGGAACAGTGATGCAAGCCGGCGGAAAAGTTTTGATGATATGAAGCGCGTTTTGCGTCTTGGTTTGGATATGGTAATTTATCCCGAAGGCACGCGTAACAGGAGTTATGAACCATTAAAAAAATTTTATGATGGTGCATTTCGTTTGGCTGTTGACACAAAAAAACCCATCATACCAACACTTGTTTTTAATACAAAAAAAGTGTTGCCTGCAAGCAAGTTATTTTTTATGTTACCGCATACTTTGGAAATGCATTTCCTGCCCGCTGTTGAAAGCACAAATTGCAGTGCGCAGGAATTAAAAGAAAAAATCTTTAAGCAGATGTGGGATTATTATAAGTTGAATGAATAAAACATATTGCACGCCGCAATTAACTGCAATTCTTTATTTTCTTTGATGGCAGCAGAAAAGCATAAGCCTTTGTTTATTGAGACAATTAATTTTTGGACGCCTGTTATATCCTGGTTCCCTTGAATAGTACAGACGATTTTACAGACTGCTCTTTCAGATGCATGAATTTTTTTCTTTCTTCATCGTGCATGAAATTTTTAAAATCTTCTTCATTGTCAAACTCAACAAGGTGTATTTCGTAAGGTTTCTCAATTTCATTTTCAATAAAAGAATCTTCGTGTGGCCTTACTCGCAATAAAAGCCGCCCATTGTATTTTGAAATTATAGGTATAGCAACATCTTCAAATTCTTGAAATACTTTTTCCTGCCCTTGCTGAATGTATATTAACTGCGTTATGTAAATCATCTTAATCTTTATTGAAGAGTGAATATAATTAAAATGGCGAAGTGCGCTTTGCCCTCCAATTGCTGCAATAAGCATCAATGTAAGTACTCAATCTTGGATTTGTAATATGAAAAATCTCAATCCTTATCTTCGCCGCATGCCTAAAGAAATTGTTTTAAGCGGAATAAGACCAACAGGTTTTTTGCATCTCGGAAATTATTTTGGTGCTATAAAAAACTGGGTGCGTATGCAAGATGAATATGATTGTTATTTCTGTGTAGTTGACTGGCATAGTTTAACTACGCATCCGGACACAAAAGAACTGCGCGAAAATGTACACAGGCTTTTGGGTGAATTACTTGCATCAGGACTTGACCCTGAAAAATCTGTTATTTATGTACAAAGTGATATACCGGAAATTGCAGAGTTGTATTTATATCTAAACATGCTTGCCTACAAAGGCGAGTTGGAAAAGACGCCAACATTTAAAGACAAAGTTAGGCAGCAGCCTGAAAATGTGAATACCGGTTTGCTTACTTATCCTGTTTTGCAGGCAGCAGATATTTTAATTCACCGTGCAGTGAAAGTGCCTGTTGGCAAAGACCAGGAGCAGCATGTGGAGATGACACGGAATCTTGCAGAGCGTTTTAATCGCCGCTATGATGCAGTATTTCCAATGCCGTTTGCTTTCAATTACGGCGAGTCGCTTTCAAAAATTTTAAGTCTTGATGGAAAAGGCAAAATGAGCAAGAGTGAAAACCAAATGGCAACAATTTACCTTGCTGATGACGACGACCTCCTTCATAAAAAAATAATGAAAGCAAAAACTGATAGTGGCCCCACAGAAAAAGCAATGCCCAAACCGGATTATATTGAAAATCTTTTTTCATTAATGCGGCTTGTAAGCACCTATGATGTAGTTGCGCGTTTTGAAGCAGATTATGAAAGCTGCAATATTCGCTATGGCGACATGAAAAAACAACTGGCGGAAGACATGGTTGCATTTATAAAACCCATCCGCGAAAAAGCTGCCTCGATTCAAAATGATAAAGCCTATCTTTCGAAAATAATAAAAATGGGAGAGGAGAAAGCAAGAGCAAGCGCTTCTAAAACTTTACAGCTTATAAGAAAGGCAATGGCTTTGAATTATGTTTAAAGTTTAAAGGCCGAAAAGTTATTTATGCCGTTTGATTGCTTATATTAGTTCGCAATAAATTTTAATCTTAAAAAGTTCCTTTAGGGATTTAGGTATGGCGAAACAAAAAAAACCTAAGCACATTGCTGTAGCAGGAAACATCGGCGCAGGAAAAACCACACTAACTGAATTGCTGAGCAAACATTACAAATGGATACCGCAGTTTGAGGATATCGATCACAATCCATATTTAATGGATTTTTATGAAGACATGCCGCGCTGGAGTTTTAACCTGCAGATATATTTTTTAAACGGAAGACTAAACCAGTTGCTCGATATACAACGCGGCAGCGAAACCGTAATTCAGGACAGAACGATTTATGAAGATGCACACATTTTTGCGCCCAACCTGCACGATATGGGTTTAATGAACAAACGCGATTTTGATAATTACTTTAATTTTTTTCAAACACTGCGATCAATGGTGCAGCCGCCGGATTTACTAATTTATCTTAAAGCTTCCGTGCCTACTTTGGTTGGACACATTCAAAAACGCGGCCGGGAATACGAAGAAAACATCAGGCTTGATTATCTTAAGAAATTAAATGAGCTCTATAACCGCTGGATAGATAATTATAAAGAAGGCCCTGTTTTTACTGTTGATATTGATAAAAATAAATTTCCGGAAAACGAAGAGCATCTCGGTGAAATTATTACCAAAATAGATGCTGTGTTATTTGGATTATTTTAAAACCGCAAAGTAAATCTCTTCTAAAAAAAATTAGCTTGCTGAACCAATGCAGTAATAAGTAAACCCGATTTTTACCAAATCCTTCCTGTGATAAATGTTCCTTCCATCAAACATTACATTTTGCTTCATTATTTTGCAAATCGCTTCCCAATCGGGCAAACGAAATTCTGGCCATTCGGTAACAAGCACAATAGCATCAGCATTTTTTGCAGCGCTAATTGCATCATTTTTTAATTCAGCTTTTCCTTTGAGTAAATGTTTTGCTTCATGCATAGCAACAGGATCATACGCCTGCACTTTGGCGCCTGCATCAACCAAAGCATCAATTAAAACCAGTGAAGGTGCTTCACGCATGTCATCTGTCTTCGGTTTGAATGACAAGCCCCAAATGCCAAATGTTTTATTTTTTAAATCGCCTTTAAAGTGTTTTTTTATCTTATTAAAAAGGATTTTTTTCTGATCGTCATTTACTGCATCTACAGATTTAAGTATGCGCAGTTTATATTCATATTGTTCTGCGGTATGAATAAGCGCCTTAACATCTTTTGGAAAACAGGAGCCGCCATAACCTATGCCCGGGTAAATAAATTTATTGCCAATACGCGGGTCAGATCCAATACCGTTACGAACTTCATTTACGTTAGCACCAACAAGCTCGCAGAGATTTGCAATGTCATTCATAAATGATATTTTGGTTGCCAGCATCGCATTGGCTGCATACTTTGTCATTTCTGCAGATGGAATATCCATAAACAAAAGTGGGTGGCCATTTAATACAAAAGGATCATACAACTGGCGCAAAAGATTTTTTGCCTTTTCACTTTCTGCACCAATTACGATGCGATCAGGCTTTAAAAAATCATCTATAGCAGCACCTTCTTTTAAAAATTCAGGGTTTGATGCAACATCAAAATCAATATTAGCCTGCCTTTCTTTTAGTGCTTTTTTTATTGCTTTTTTAACCTTTAACGCAGTGCCAACCGGTACAGTACTTTTTGTAACAACTATTAAATAGCCATTCATATATTCACCAACAGAACTTGCAACCTGCAGTACATATTTTAAATCTGCACTTCCGTCTTCGCCCGGCGGTGTTCCTACAGCAATAAAAACAATTTGTGCCCCTACAATCGCATCCTTAAGCGAAGTGCCAAAGTGCAGCCTTTCTTTTTTAAAATTGCGTTCAACAATTTCATCAAGTCCGGGTTCATAGATCGGTAAAATTCCTTTTTGCAGATTTTTTATTTTCTCTTCATTCACATCAATACAAATAACATCGGTTCCAACTTCTGCAAGGCAGGCACCGGTAACAAGTCCAACGTAACCTGTGCCAACAACTACAATCTTCATTTAGGTTTATTTTAATTATAAAAAAGCACTAACAGTGCAGTTAATCTTTTTTGGTTTATAACGCATGATATAAAGCATCATACTTGGCAGCACAGCTCTGCATGCTGAATTCCTGTGCGTATAAACGTTTACAATTCTCTTTTATTCTGTTTAATTCTGTATTATTTGTATTAAGATACCGCTCAAGTGCCTTTGCATACGCATCTGCGCTTATATCATCACTTAAAAAACCAATATCTTTTGTTACAATATTTATTATGCCGCCAACCGGTGTGCAAACCGGCACTGCACCTGCAGAAAGCGCTTCTAAAAGGCTAATTGGCAATCCTTCAAATAAAGAAGTAAGCACAAAAGCGTCTGCATTTAAAAGATAATCGTTTACATTAGTCACCTTACCAAGCAAGTGTACATTGCCCGGTTTTTTAGCTATGAGTTCTTCATAAATATTTTTATCTTCTGCAACATAATCACCCAGAATTATGGCCACAGTATTTATATTTTTTTCTTCAAGTCTTCGCATGCATTCAATTAAAAGTACCTGGTTTTTCTGCCTGCTTATTCTCGCAACATTCAACAGAACTTTTGTTGAGGCATTTTTTTTAAGCGTTTGAACTTTTTCTTTTACATTTTCAAATGCATTTGTTGGTGTAACAGGGTTTGAACCATTATTAATAAGCGTCTTTATACTCTTACCATATTCTTTTACTGCGCTTTTATGCACTTCTTCTGAAATTGTAACAGGCTGTATAATGTTTTTTTTGAAAAGATATTTGTATAGCTTTCTGCCGTGCAGTGGTGCATCTTCTTTTGCAAGGTTGTGCAGCGTATGTATTTTTTTGAATGGATATTTTAATTTTTTGTAAGCATAATAACAATAGTAGCCGGAATGTAAATGTGTATGCACCACATCAGGATTAATTTCTTTTAACGCTGTATAAATTTTTTTAAACATTGAAAAATCAACACCGTGCTTTTTGCCCAGCGTAATAAATTTTATTCTTTTATCAAGCATGTTAAGCGGCAGGTGCTTTTCTGCATTATAATCATACATTGAAATTAGCGTAACGTTGTATCCGGAATACGTTGCAAGCTGGTTGCATAATTGTATACAAAATATCTGCGCTCCGCCCCAACCCAATGCCGGAACCATCTGTACAATTTTATACATGCAGTCAGTTATTAGGTATTACTTCGTGTGCAAACCATTTTTTATAAAATGATGTGCCAAGCATTTCATCCAGCAACGATGTATCGTGCAGATAAAATTCTCTTAAACTGTTTTTAATATCCTGCATTTGTTCTTCGCTTATTGCTGATGAAACCACAGGTTGTTTTTGTGTTGAAGTGTTTAATTCAAAGAATTTATTTTTCAGCATTTTTCTTTTGTTTACAGCAAACCAAGGATCTACCAAGTGATCGACAACCCATTTCCTGAATTTATTTTTTTTAAGCATACGCTCCTGCAAAAACCTGCTTTTTACATCGCCGGTGATATTTTTAGCAGTAAGATCTGGCTTAAAATCTTCATCAATGTTTAAGAAATGGAAAACATTTTCTAATAACCCGGCCGGCCTGGTTTTAAGATCATCATAATCCAAAACAATTAATTGTTTTCTTGAAAAATATTGCAAACATGTTCTTAGTTGTGCATAATAAAAGCCGTGCTCTATGTATGTAAAATCGTTATTATCCCTGGTTATTTCAAAATCTTTTCCGGGCTGGTAGATTAATGCTTTTTCTATGTCACGTGTTTCGCGCAACATTTTCGCGAAATAAAAATAAGAGGATATGGCTCTTGCAACCGGGTTGCGTAAAATAACAATAAGCTTTGCATCTGGCTTTTTTGCTGCAAGCTTTTGCAATAGCGATGGATAGAAAAGATAATTCACTGCCGCATGCAATACAACAGGTTCGCCATTGTATGCAGGTGTTTCAAGTGAAAGTCTTTTAGTTAATTGTTTTTCTTCAGGAAATTTTACAAACAGCGGAATATCTTTCAGCGATGTATAACAATATACCTGCGGATGCTGGCTCAACCAGTTATTAAGCGTAGTAGTGCCTGCCTTTTGAACACCTATTAAAAAAGTATTTGGGAAAGGAGCTCTTACCCCGGCAGTTTTATCATTCATTGATATAAATTATTTATGCCGAACTGTGTTTTATGAACGTTCAACCACAAACCATGGGTTTAATAAATTTTCTTTATTGTATTGAAGTTCATTCCCCGTTTTATAATCGTAAACTTTACAGCCTGCAAACTTTGCAACAGCGTGCCCGGCAGCAGTATCCCATTCCATGGTTGGCGCTAAACGCGGATAAATATTTGCTTTGCCTTCTGCTACTAAACATAATTTAATGGAGCTACCCGAACTAACGCAATTTATATTGCCATATTTTTCTCTTTTCTCATTTATAAACTCTTCTGTTTCGGATGTATTATGGCTGCGGCTTGCAACAATAGTAAATACTTCCGGCGGTGCAGCATCAGGTAATTTTTCTGCCGATTGCAAATAGGAATCTATTCCTTTGCTTTCCTTTCCATCAATTGTAAAAGTGAAGCTGCCATTTTCTTTATCGAACCATAATAAACTTTGCCGGTAACGGGCACATATACAACACCTGCTACAGGCACACCTTCTTCAACCAGGGCAATGTTAACCGTAAATTCCCCGTTGCGTTTAATAAATTCTTTTGTACCATCGAGCGGATCAATTAACCAGAATTTTTTCCAGTGTCTGCGCTCTTCGTAAGAAAGTTGTTTGCCTTCTTCGCTTAGCATTTCGATTGAAAGCGGTGAAAGAATTTCTTTTATTTTATTGTGGCTTCTTTTATCAGCTTCGGTTAGTGGTGAATTATCGGTTTTAGTTTCAACCGCAAAGTCGTTTTCGATAAACAGAAAGGATTTCTTTTCCGGCTTCAATTGCTGCGGTTATAGATGTTTTCAATAGAGCATTCATAGTATTGAATATGGTTATTGGCGTTAAGGGCGGCAAGATAGTGTATGAAGCACTAAAAACCTAAAGAGGCAGTTCAAAATCATGTACAATTCAGCCAGAAAAACCGCAGGTTATATGTATTTTAAATTTTATCGGTTTCATTTTTATTATTTAATACCTAGTAACATAAATGGTAATAAGTCTGCAATAGCACCAAGTTCTATTGCTTCTTAAGACTGCATGAAGCCAGCTATTATAATTAAAAAGGTTACTATTACTAAAACCAATCCTGCAAAAAAAACTTTATAGGCAACATCCAGGTAACTGAATTTCTTTGACAACACCTTTCTTACCTCAAAAGATTCTTTAATCAACTCATCAAAAACCAAGTTTTTTTTCATCACTAAAAAGTTCGGTCATATCATTGTAATAGCTGTCTAATTTTTTATGCTGAAAGTCGGGATCCATTTTATCAAAACTGCCAAAGAAAAAAGGTTCTTTTTCGTATGTTACGTCTTTTAAAAAACTTTTACCTAGAGGTTTACTTGCCATTATACTGAACAGTATAGTAACACCTGCAACTACTAGATATGACTGCTGCCGGAATAACGAGCAAAGGCATTTCCTCAATTTTTCTTGTAACAAAACCAATTATCACAGAAGCTAAAATGGCGTTTACCTGTATTAGTAAACCGGCTTTTCTATCAGCAATGGCAATAAGATTCAGGTAATTGCGAAAAGCAATTTTAAAAAGATCCTCACTCTCTTTATTCAGAATTAAAGTTTTTTTTATTATTGGATATTTTTCAGGGATTTTTTTTGCTTTCCGGTCTCCGTTTTTTCCCATACCAGCATTCGTTTAGCGAAATTTAAAGTACAAAAATCATATAAACAACTTTTATGGCACGAATTAGCGGTTATAATAATAAACGAATATTTATGCACCAAATGAAAAAAACCCCTGTTCAGGCAACCATTCTTCCCACTCAGCAGTTCTTTTTCAAAGAAAAAATTCTATAAATTTAAATTCGAAGAAGTTATTTAAGCATGAATTCATTAGAGTTAAGTATTCTTAAAGCTGTTTCCTATTTTGATGTTTTTAAATACCCGGTTTCAAGAAATGAGATTGGTTATTTTTTAGATCAGAAATATGATGAAAGCGCATTAAATCGTGCACTAAACAACTTATTGAAAAACGAAGTTTTATTTCAACTATACGATTTCTATTCTTTATCAAATGATATTAGTCTTGTTGAAAGAAGGATTGAAGGTAATAATGCCGCTGTAAATGAATTACGGAAAGCTAAAAAGGCGGCCAGCTTTTTATATAAATGGTTTCCGTATATAAAAGCAGTTGCTATTTCGGGTTCATTGTCTAAAAATTTTGCAGATGAAAAATCTGATTTTGACTTTTTTGTTATTACATCAACTAACCGGTTATGGATAAGCAGATTTTTCTTTGTTTTTTTTCACCGGATAGTTTCCTTGCTTGGTCATAAAAAGTTATTCTGCCTGAATTATATGCTTGATGAAATTGCTTTTGAAATAGACGAAAAAAATATTTTTACTGCAATTGAAATAGCAACGTTATTGCCCTGTAACGGCGGAGAAGATTATAATAAGTTTTTTTGTATTAATAATTGGGTGGAAGATTTTTTGCCAAACCATTTTAGTAAAACAGTTGAAGAAGAAAATGTGCGGCCAGGGTTTTTAAAAAAGCTAATTGAACGTTTACTAAATAATGGCTTAGGTGATAAAATAAATGCACGAATTTTAAGGTTTTATAGTAAAAGATGGGGAAAATTATTTGCTAAAAACAAACATTCGGAAACAGGGTTCAGATTAGGAGGCGTAATTGCGAATGCTCACATTTTTAAACCTTTGCCTCAATTTTTTCAGAAAAAAGTAATTACCAGTTTTTTGAAAGATTTGCTGCAGCAAAAAAATTATGACGGAAAAAATGTACTTAATGCAGGTGAAGTAATAGAAAGAAAGCCTGTAGTTATTTTTTCTGTAAGCTGATGATGAAATAATCGCCAATGTTTTTCCAGGGAAACATGCTTTTATATCGCTGTTCTTCACTGCAAAGCCATTTAAAGAATTTTGGATGCTTTTTCGGAAAATTTTCCATGTAAGAAGGCGGAACAATACTGCATAAGCCCTCAACAGACATCAATTCAAAATCATTTTTTAAAATTTCTTTTATATAAGAAGGCTTGTAGTACCAGCAGGTAAAATAAACGCCTTCAATGTGTGCACGAACACCGTTTTTGCTATTAAATCTTCTGAAAGCAGTTTTAAAATTTCCTTTTAATGCAAGCAATGTTTCCCAAAGGCAAAAGCCCGGCATAATTACGAGTGTAACTGTGCCACCGGGTTTTAATAGTTTGTTGAAAGAAAGTAAAACTTTATCTAACTCACCTGTACAATTTAAGCCGGCGAAATTGGAAAAAATGAAATCGTAAGGCCCGCTGTTTTGCAAATTCTCAAGTTCAGTGAACGAACATATCTCTGTAGAAATTGAACGTGTTAATCCTTCGCTGTCTCTTTTCTTTTTTAATTCGGCCTGCATTCCTTCAGAAATATCTGTTGCGTGCACATGATGATTTTTCTGCGCAAAATAAATAGCGTCTTCGCCTGTACCTGCATTAAGTTCAAGAATATTGCTATCTGGTTTTAGAAAGTTTTCAACATGTTTTCTTACCCGGTCACGTTTATACTGAATGATGATATTTGATGAATAGATCGCATCGAATACCGATGATTGCCTGGTAAATGCTTCGGCAGTTTTTTGTTCAGCAATTTTATTGGAAGAAATTGACATTACGCTCAATTTTTTTCAAGTGCATTTAATTTAAACTTTGCGATAAGCTCCATCGGAATATAGTATGCAACCGACAACAGTTTTTTAAGTGAATGTAATTTTACTGTAGCCGGATGAATAATATTTTGCTTTAAGTAATTTATTGCAAGGTGTCTTCTGTACGTTTTATGAACATAATTATATAATTGTTTATAAAACGCAGGTTGAAATGTATTCTTAAACATTAACGCCATCTCGTTAGAATCTGTCCAGTTCGTTTTTGTTTTCAATTCCGATTTCACATTCTCATAGAATTTTGTTCCGGGCAAGGGATAAGAAACTGAAATACCAATGCTGTGCGGTAACAAGGTATTAATCATGCTAATGGTTTTTTTAATATCCTCCTTTGTTTCGCCCGGATAACCAAATTGTATAAAAAAAGAAGGCTGCATTTTATATTGCTTAATAAGTTTTGTCGCGTCCCCAATTTGTTCAACCGTGGTTCCTTTATCCATTGCGTCTAAAATTTTTTGCGAGCCGCTTTCTGCACCCATCCAGATATTTTCACAACCGGCCCTTTGCAATGCAGAAACATAATTTTCCTGCAATAAAAGATCGGCTCTTGATTGAATCTTAAACCTGAATTTTAAATTCTTCTTTTTCAACAAGATCAGCAAATTCATTTACCCAATTTGGTTTTAATCCAAATATGTCATCGCAAAACCACACGTGATCAAAATTGAATTTTTCTTTCAGCATCTTTAATTCTTCAACTGCATTTTGCGGCGACCTTGAATTATAACGATTACCATATATAGGCTTTGCGCACCAATTACATTTAAAAGGGCATCCTCTTGTTGTAGCCATATTTATTGAAAAATAGCCTGCACTTTTCGTCCACATTTCTTTGTATGGTTGTATATTAAGAATGTCCCACGCAGGAAGCGGTAACCCATCTAAAAACTTCAACACATTTCTGCGCGTTGTTTTCGTGATCTCCTTATCATTTTTCATTGCTAAACCCTGAATATGCAGTTGATCTTTTTCTTTTTTTTCTAATGAATCGATTAATTCCTGCAATGTCATTTCGGCTTCGCCCAATAAAATAAAATCAGCACCTTCATTCAAATATTCTTCGTAACGATCCGTTGAATCAGAACTTGATACAATTACAGTGCAACCTCTTTGTTTTGCTGATTTCATCATGCGGAAAGCAGCTTCCCGCATGTTGGTTAAACACATTTTTGTGAGGTAATTAAAACCATCATCATATAAAACGAAATACCTGGGATTATAATTTTCAATTGAAGGAATTACCTCATCCGAATTTTTTGAAAACATTGTATCGAATAACTCAACATCATACCCATTTTCACGCATTAAAGCAGCAGCATATAAAGTTCCAAGCGGGGGATAAGGCTGCGCTTGTTTCCATTGCTTGGAATCAAAACGCATGAAATAGGAGTGAGAAAATAATATGCGTGCGTTATTCTTCATTGCGAAAAATTTATTTTTTTATTTCTTTATCCTAAGCCATGGAAATGGATTCTTTTGTTGGTTGAAAACATTTTTTAGGCCGGCCGGATCATATAATTTATCAACTTTAAAACATTGCAGCTCATTAAGAGAATGGTGATGATAGTTTGTTGCAAACTCAGGAAAACCAAGTTTTAAAAAATATTCTTCGGTTCGTTTACGCGCTGCTTCAACATCTTCCGGCTTATAGAAGTTTGTATCTATTACATGAACCTCTCCACCTGTATTTAGCAAAGGAATTATCATTTCTATTGTTTGCTTGAGCGATTGGAAATATTGCGCAGAAGCAGCAAAAACTACTACATCAAAATTGAAATTCGATAGCATTTTTTCAGATATGGTATCATATATAAAACACAAATTCTGCTTTTTAAAAACTTGTGCGGCCTGTTTCAGCTCAGTAAAATTTACATCTAATCCTACAACAAAACTATTTGATGTTTTTGATAGCAAATTTGAAAGCCATCCATTACCGCAACCTACTTCCAGTATTTTCAAAGCTCTATTTTTCTTAGCCAGGTATTTAAAAAGCCTGTTTGATGATTTTGCACGTATAAGCCATTCTTTATAATGTGAATTGGTGTTTTCAATCGAAGGCAAATGCTTTACTTCATCATCGGTGTAAACCCTGTTCTCTTTTCTTCGTAGCGCAATATAGTCTTCTTCAAATTTTTTATTGATTGTAGCGTTAACATTTACATAAACGCCATCCACGAGTGAGTAATCACCAAATCGTAATGTTGCTTTTTCTATACTAAAAACAAAGTTTCGTTCCAGTATATTTTTTTTTACCTGAACTAATTTTAAAGAAAAATCATTCTTGCCTGAAATACTTCTTATCATGGCGATATCACAACTTTCAGATAAAATCATTAATACAGAAGTAGATGTTCTGATATAATTCTTTAACGAACCAAACAGCTTATAAAAGTATTCGCCATTTTCGCCACAATACCATGCATAATCTGCTTTTGTTTGCGGATCTTTTTTAAAATAAGGCGGATTGATTACTATAATATCAAATGCTTGTTGAGGAATATTTTCGAAAAGATCTGACTGGATGATATTTATCGTGCTGTTATTTCTTTTGCTGTTAAGATTTAAATATTCAATTGCCAGTTCATTTATATCAGTTGCTGTAACAATTGCATTTTTTTGTGCCGCCGCAAAGGATATTAAACCGCTACCTGCGCCTAACTCCAAAAACTTTTTACCAGATAGATCAAATTGCAAAATATAATTCAATAATATTTTCGTACTGAAGAATAGCCCCGGGTGAAAAACGCCGGGTGGAATTAATAATGAAATATTTTTAAACTGATACGTTCTTGTTTTGCTAAGATATTTTTTTACAGCCGGCTGTACGGTTTTTGAAGTGATATATTTTGTAAGCGTACTCAAAAAAATAAATTTTAAAAACCTTCAATTTCCGGCTGACGATATTTCCACAATGATTGTAATGCTTTTATTTCATAAGGTTTCCGGTAAAAATTTGTTTTGTAGCGAATGGCTGAAACAGCGTGTATCACCCTGCGTTTTAAACTGCTTATTTTTACATCAGAAACTGTTGGATAATATCCATTCAACACTACTTCGAAGTCTTTTATTTTATCAATCATTTCAGATGTGAGCCACGGTGTTAACGGGTTTTTTCGCAAATCAAAATTTTCCCAATGGGGGCTAATCCAATCTTCTAGCTTTTCAGGAAAATGAAACCCGGACGCTAATACCTTTTTATACATATCAGAACCTTCTGTTGGCACCGGGCTGTACACATAAATTATAATCTCTGTTTTCGCATTTATTTCTTTTATTTCTTTTATAAACGCAATGTCTTCATCAATTTGCTTATTCACTTCGGCTTCCGTCTCGCCTGGAATCCCCAACACAAATGAGTATTCGGGAATAATATCAAACTTCGCCATGCGTGCAGCAAATTCTCTTATTTGTTTACCGGATTGCGTTCCACCCTTGTCCATTTTCTTCAACACTTCATCATTACCTGTTTCTGCCCCAAAAAAAATCATCTTACAACCTGCATCACGCATTATAGCAAGTGATTCATCGCTGTACTTATTTATTGTATCAATTCTGCCTTCGCCCCACCAAACCATATTTTCCGGCTTGATTAAGTTTGCAAACTCGACTGTTCTTTTTTCAGAAACGAAGAAATTGTTATCATGAAATTCAATGGCGTTGCCACCGTATTTATCTTTTAAAAATTTTATGTCTTTAAAAATTCCTGCAGCAGATTTTCCCCTCCATCTTGCGTTATAAATCGGCACAACCGCACAAAAAGAACAACTAAAGGGGCACCCCATGCTTGAATGATAAGCAATAGTTTTTGTGCCGAGATACGTTTTACCAAGATAGCGTTGTAAAGAATAGAACGTATTCAATCTTTCATAAGGCAACGGAGGCAAAGCATCAAGGTTATATAAAGAATCACGTTCTGTTTTTATAATTGAATTGCCTTCTTTATAAATTAAATTATGTATTTGTTTGAATGAAGTATTCTTTTCTAAGGCATCCAGCAACTGGGGAAAACATTTTTCACCCGGTCCGTTAATAACAAAATCTACAAAACCGGATTCTAAAACAACTTTTGATTGATTAGATGCAAAATAGCCACCCCAGATAATTTTAACACCAGGGAAATCTTCCCGTATTTTTTTTGAAATAGGAATGGCTTGTTTTAGTTGAGGGCCGGGCATACAAGTACATCCAAAATACCTAAACTCACCTGTAGATAAGTATTGAAATATTTTTTCTGATGGTTCTGTTTCAAGATTACCATCGACAATTACATATTCATATAATCCCTCTACCGCACCTGCAACAGCAAGAATTGAATTCGGAATTCTCGGTTTATACCTTGACGCCCTTGGATTAAAAAAAAGAATTTTGTTCATTTAAAAAATCTATAAAACAATTTACAAAATTGCAACTATTTATGTTTAACGAGTATTAAACTACGCCAAAGCCGAAAAAAATGCAGCGGAACGGGAATACCATATTTTAACGACTTAAAATAATTGCTGATTGCTTTTCTTTTATTGCCTCTTGAAGAATAAATCTTACCAATTTTTAAAAATGCATTGCTTTTTGCTTTGCAAACATCAAACAGGCTAACCATTTTATGCTGGTACAGATAATCATAAGTTTCGATGTATTCGGCATAATTTTCAAAAGGCATAAGCTCACTCATGTTTGAATCATGCGCCCTGCGCAAAACCAGTGTATCATAAATGATAGCTGCTTTATAAAAGTATGAAAGACGCATATTGAACTGATAATCCCCGGAGAGCATTTTTTCATTAAACAAACCGACTTTGTCAAAACATTCCCTTCTTATTAACAACGTTGGATTATACACCAGCATTTTGCCATTCTTTAATTTGGTAAATATGTTTTCACATACAATTGTATTTTGCAATTGATAAGAACGAGGAATTAAAACGATATCATTTCTGAATGTTGTAACATCAGACATGCAAAAGCCTGCAGATGAATTTGCATGCATTAACTCAACTTGTTGTAACAATTTATCTTTTTTCCAAACATCATCAGAATCATTAAACCCAATTAGCTCTCCTTTTGCAATGCTTAGCGCAAAGTTTTTTAGAATACTTGTATGACCACTATGTGGTTTTTTAAAGTACTTAATGCGATCATCTTTTAGCGAAGTAATTATTTCTTCAGTATTATCGTCAGAGCCGTCGTCAATAATTAATAATTCAAAATCTGTATAGGTTTGCTGCAAAACACTGTGAATAGATTCTGCGATAAGATTTGCCCTATTATATGTTGGTATAATTATACTTACCAATGTAGTGTTCTTTTTGCAAATGTATATTTATAAGATATTTTGCAGCCACTCATGCATTTAATAAATCGCATTTTTAAAAAAGTAAAACGGGAACTTGTTTATGCCTGGCAGAATGGAAAAAACAAGTTTAAACCGAATGAAGGCTTTTTTAAAACTGCGAGAGGTTGCAGAATGATTGTCTATCATGGAATTTGCCTTAAAAATCATACAAAGTTTAACGGTATTTTCCTTACCAGGGTTGCCTTTGAAGAACATCTGCGCTTCTATAAAAGATACTTTAACATTGTTTCTTTGGATGATTATTTCGCCGGCAAATTTGCCGATAATAAATTCAATATATGTATAACGTTTGACGATGGGTATCTAAATAATTTCAAATATGTTTTGCCTTTAATGGAACAATATAAAGTGCCGATATGTTTCTTTATAACGGCAATCAGGGATGCGGGGTTTGATATTTTATGGAATGATTATTTAGGGATTGTAAGTAAATATGGTCCGCAAAAAATTCAATTTAGAAGTATTGATTTCATAAAACGCAGTAACAATTATATTTCATTGCGTAATGGGTCAGCTTTACGAACGCTTTTACAAAAAAATGATTTCGAAATCAAAAAGGAGATGATGAAATATTTTGCTGATAAAGTTTCATTTAGAAATAAAAAAGATGATGAAGATTTTTGGCAACAATTGACCACAGACGAAATAAGACAACTGGCTGCTTCAAATTATGCAACAGTAGGAGCGCACGGATATTATCACAATGATCTTTCGGAAATTCCTATTACCCATTGTAAAAACGAGTTAGAAAAATGCAAGTTGTTTTTAGAAAAAATTTGTAATAAAAATATTGATGCAATTGCGTTTCCTTACGGAAATTATTCAAGAGCAACAATTAACGAAGCAAAAAATATTGGTTACAAAAAATTGCTGGTGTTGAATTATATGTTCGGAGAAGAGATGAAAGATACCTCGGTGAAAGAAAGGTTCATTGTTAATCCATATATTTCAACAATAAACCAAATGTATGCGATTGTAAAAGGTAAATATGAGTGATACAAACGAATATTACATTGAACGCTTTGATGAAAGCAGGATTAAAGATCTTGAAATGCTGTTTGCTGCAGTTTATAAAAAGAAAAGTGCGCAAAACTATTTTTTTAAAAAATACGATACCGCTTACACAGGGGTTTCATACATCGGTTATATAGCTTACAAAGAAGAAATACCGATCGCTTTCTATGGTGTGATTCCTTGCTTTATCCGGTACGAAAATGAGATAATATTATCTGCTCAATCTGCAGATACAATGACGCATCCAGACCATCGTTATAAAAGTTTGTTTTTGGAACTTTCCAAAATGTGTTTTGATTTGTGTAAGCGAAATAACATCAATTTAATATTCGGTTTTCCCAATCAAAATTCATATCATGGTGCTATAAAACTTGGCTGGCAACTATCTGAGGTAATGGAATGTTTTCAAATAAACGTAGAACAAAAAATATACAAGAAAATTTTAAAAAAGATTGATAAAGGAAATACTGACAGAGTGCTTAAGCCATATATTACAAATGAAAAGGGGTTAACAAACTCTGTTGTTAAAGATGGGTTTTCAGGTGTGTATCGCGATGAAAATTACATGCAATACAAAACATATAGTAAAACATATGTCTTGAAAAATGGTGAATCAAAAATTTGGGTTAGCGTGGGTGGATCATTAACTATCGGTGATATGTTATGTAATAAAAGTAATTTTGAGAATACAATAAATGCGATAAAAAAGATCGCCGTAAGCCTTGGGATTCCTGTAATTTATTTTCATGCATGTAAAAACACATCAACGCAGAAATTGTTTTCTGAAATATTCCAAAGTGTTCCTTCATTTCCCGCGTTATTTCAAAACTTTACAGATTATATTGACATAAAAAAAATCAAGTTCACTTTTGCCGATATTGATATTTTCTAACCGCTTCTTTAATGAAAATTGTATTTACAAGTTATATAAAGGTTAGTTCGTTTTCTGATCCGGAAGTATGGCTTAAAAGAATAAAGGGTTATATTGGAATACCTGAAGCTTTAAGCAGGTATCATAATGTTATTTGCATTGAACAGATAAATTATGAAGGTGAGATTGATAGAAATGGTGTTAAATACTTCTTTAAAAAATTTAATAAAAAAAATTCTGCTTCACCGGTTCAGCAACATAAGTTTATTAAAAATTTAAATCCTGATATAATTGTAGTACATGGAATGCATTTTCCGAAACAGGTTATTCAATTAAGAAAGGCGGTTGGTAAAAGCGTAAAAATTATTGAACAAAATCATGCCGAAACACCTTTTCGCTGGCCAATAAGGTATTTGCAAAAGTTAGCAGATAAAAGTATTAATGCGTATCTGTTCACTTCCGTTGAAATGGCCAGTGACTGGATACATAAAAAATTAATTACAGAAGAAAAAGTTTGGGGTGTTATGGAAGCATCTTCTGCTTTTTCACCCGTTAATAAACAAACTGCAAAAGACAAACTTAATGTAAATGGTGCACCTTCGTTTTTGTTCGTTGGAAGGTTGGATGAAAATAAAGATCCTTTGAAGGTTGTACGATCATTTCTAAAGTTTAATCAACAGCAGCCATCTTCAAAATTGTACATGTTGTATCATACAGCAGAATTGCTTGATGACATACAGGACATTTTGAATAAACAAGATAGTAAGCATTCCATTGCTCTGATTGGACAAAGAGATCATTCAGAAATGCCCTATTGGTTTAGCGCAACTGATTACATAATTTCTGCATCACACCATGAAGCTGGTGGCGTTGCTGTTTGTGAAGGAATGTCTTGTGGCTGCATTCCAATTCTTTCCTCCATAGCGCCATTCAAAAAAGTAACCGCAAACGGTGATTGCGGAATCCTCTACGACGTTAATGACGATGAGGCTTTATTTAAAGCGCTTTTAAGAACACAACATTTAAATATTGAGGAAGAAAAGAAAAAAGTATTACATCAGTTCCATGCAGATTTGTCTTTCGAAGCTATTGCTAAACAGATTGACGATCGGATTCAATCGCTATTTTAAATCATACAACTCCATTAAGTTTTGCGCGCTGACTTTCATATCATTTACTAAAACAGGCGAAAAATCAGTTGCAGCATCGTTTAAAATTTCCTTTGCTTTTTCACACATCGCTTCGGCAGTATCAACAATATGCCAGTGTTTAATTTTTTTTTCAACCGGATCGCAAAAACTTATCACATGCGCGCCTGCGTATAAAGCTTCAATGCAAACACCGGAAAACCCTTCGTAAGAAGATGGATGCATTAAAATTTTGCTTCTTTGCATGTATTTTAAAACCTCATTGTGATCAACTTCACCTAAAAGTTGAATATTACTTTCCAGTTGCAGTTTTTTAATGGTCAACTCGAGATTATCTTTCTCCGGTCCTTTGCCACAAATAATTACCTTGATATTGTGATTTATTTGTTTAAGCCGATGAACTGTTTCAATTAAAATTTCAAACCTTTTTAAAGGGATAAGCGAACCTACACCGGTTATATCAATATCTTTTTCAACATTATTTCTATCATAAGCATCTATATCAATTCCATTCTCAACAATATATTTTGGAAGTACCCGGTGATTCTTTATAAATTCTTTTTGAACGGCTTTTGAAATGGCAATTAACGATTCAGCTTGCGGCTTAATAAGTTTTACCAGCCTGTTGTTGGCTTTCGCATCCTGTCCGCAAATCCATATGTAATGCCTCAAATTATGTTTTTTAGAAAAATACTTTCCAACTAAAGCACATTCTGTACACCAGCAAGAAAAGACACCAACTAATATTCTTTTGCTTTTTTAATTTTTTTAATCTTTTATAGATTTTCAACCACAACAACCTTTGTAATATTCCTCGTTTATTGCAACCATTAAAAGGAATTACCAGGTTCCCATACCAAAAATATTCTTCATTTGTAAAAGGATATTGAAAGGCGATTATAATAATCTCAAGTTCAGGAAATAATCGATTAATATTTTTAATTAACAGTTGCTGTGCAGGCAGGCACGTTGAATCATTTTCGTTTTTGGCAAACCCCGGAATTAAGATTATAAATGTTTGCTTATTCAATTTCATTCAAATAAATCACATTATCGCAATAATTAAAACTTGCAAGATTATGAGTAATTAATAAAACAGTTTTACCAGCTTCGGATATTTCTTTAAAATATTTTAGTAAGCTAACTTCCGAAGCTTCATCCAGTTCATTAAAAGGTTCATCCAAAATAATAAGTTGTGCATCTTTAAATAAAGCTCTTGCAATAGCAATTCTTTGTCTCTGTCCACCACTAATATTTTTACCGCCTTCTGTTATAATTGTGTCCGGGCCATCTTTTAGCTCACCCAACCAATTTTTCATACCAACTATGCCAATAATACCATTCAATCGTTTTTTATCATAATTATTTTCATACAAAATGATGTTATTTAAAATAGAATCATGCAATAAAAAATTTGTTTGTTTTACATAAGCAATCTGGGGCCAGTATTTTTTAATACAGGGTGGAGCTAGCTGGTCATCATTAAATAAAATTTTTCCCGACCGGGGTGCTAGGAAACCAAGCATTATATCAATTAAAGTTGTTTTGCCTTTTCCTGAATCACCAGTAATACCAATAAAAATTTCCCTTTTGAATAATACAATTGAAATTGTTTAATATTTTATTTTCTTTATAAGAAAAACATACATTTTGAAACTCAATCTTTTCAATACTTTCTCCTAACGGCAATTGTTTCGAAACCCTGTTTACAATTGCTTTTCCAATCTCATTGATGCTAAATGAATAAGTTTTAACCTGGCTTGCATAATTTATAATCTTTGATATGCCAGGAATAATTTTATACGCTGCAGCAATAAAAGCGCCCAACATAAAAACGTCCTTCATTACTGCTACTGTTATTAAAACTCATCACGGCGATAAAAATAAAAAGACCAAGTACCGCAAAAGTTTCAAAAAATCTGGCCGGCATCATTTGCGTAACCTGCATATCAGCAATAAATCGGTTTAACACAAACTGACTTTTTCTATAACGTTCTGTAAAAAAATTGTTCTTATTATAAATATTGCTTTCAACAAAAGCAGATATAGATTCATTCAGGTATTGTAAAGAAATTTCATTAGTAGTCTTTATGTTCTCCCGCATATTTTTTAGTCTTTGTTTTGTTATATAAGAAAGTAAAAAGATTGCAGGCAGAAGTATCAGCGAAACGATCATCAATACTTTTGCATTGTATAAAGCCAATGCTGATATTGTTATGATGATAAGGATAATTTCGTTTATGATTTGCTGAACCCCTGATAAAACGTATTGCGAAAACTCCTGTGCCTGGAAACAAATTCTTCTCATCCAAACCGAAGAATCTACGTTTACATAATCTTCGTAACTGCCTTCGAAATATAATAGTAAGTTTTTTGATGCAAGTCTTGTTGCAATATCAGCAATATATCTTGCTTGCGCTTTAAGTATAAAATAACCTGCAATACTTTTAAAAATAAAAACAACGATAAGAAGTATTGCCGGTAAAAGCGATTGTTGCTGAATTTTAAGTTGATGAAGAAATGGAGTAATAAATTTTAAAGGTTGACCACTATAAATATTCAACACAATAAAAACAAGCGCAATGGATGCAATGTCTGCAACGCTCAGGAGTGTGTTTAAAACGATTAAGGCTACGAACCTTCGACGCTCAAAAGCTGTAAGTATTGTTCTGATTTCACTTAATCGTTTTTTCAAACTTTTTCGTTTAAATAATCGCTTGCAATATAAGTTACTTGTAAAACCTGCAAGTCTGGCATGAAATTTTAATATAATTATTAAAATCTTTTATATGCTTAAATGGGCAGCTATATTTTTTATTATCGCAATCGTTGCAGCCATATTTGGTTTTACCGGTATTGCCGCAGGTGCAGCTTCAATAGCTAAAATATTGTTCTTTATTTTCTTGGTTTTATTTATTCTTGTTTTGATTTTCGGATCAAAAATTTTTGGGAAATAATTGCCACTAAGAACATTATTAAAGTCTTTAAAATTTATTTAAAGACTTTTTTATTTTATCACGTAAAGAAATAAGATCGCAAAACACAAAGGCGCCTGATTTAATTTCTGCCGGCACTTTGCTTTTTTACCTGAATTAAACTGCAAACAAAACCGTGTATTCGTATGCCTGCATTTCAAAAGTTTGTACGTCGCCTAATTTATATTGCATGTCTGAAAAAAGACTTTGAAACTTTCCCTTCAGCAAAGGATGTGCTATATGAAACTGCAGTTTATCCCTGTTGCTCAGATTTAGAATTACGATTACTTTATCGTTGCCGTTAGTGCGCAGAAATGCAAAAATATTTTCATTGTAGTCTGTTGATAACATTTCAATGTTATTTGAAATATGCAATGCTGCATTGGTTGATTTAAGATTTGATAATCGTGTATAAAAGTCCTGTAAAGCAGGTTGTTTGTCAGTCCATTCAATTTCATCTTTATCAAAAAAATGTAAGCGTTTTAAATTGGGTAACTCCTGGCCGCTGTAGATTAATGGAACGCCGGGCCAGGTGAAAGTGAATATGGCAAACGCTTTTGCCAAATCTCCATATTTTTCACATTCCGTTCCGTTCCAGGTGTTTTCATCATGATTAGATGTAAATAATAATTTTAAAGCGCCCGGCGGATATTCATTATATAATCTCAACACATCTTTCAAATCATTGATACCAACAGTATTTTGAGCAAATTTTGCCGTGATATGCATCCATTTCCAGGCGTATGTAACATCAAACACTTTATGGTATTCCGGCACTTCGCATTCGGCTAACCAAAACAATGGTTTTATTTTTTCGCATTGCTGTTTTGCATCAACCCAAAAATCAAGCGGTACCAAATGCGCCATATCACAACGAAAGCCATCAATATCACATTCGGTTACCCAGTATTGCATGCATTTAATCATTTCATCGCGCAGTTCACTATTTTCATAGTTTAAATCAATCACATCTTTCCACCCATGCTTTTCAATAAAATTCCCTGCATCATCATGCTCATACCAATCGCTGTGTTCTTTGGTCCAGCGATGATCATAACCCGTATGATTAGCCACCCAATCAATAATTAATTGCATGTCTAAATCATGCGCTTCTTTAACCAGCAATTTAAAATCATTGAGCGTTCCAAATTCAGGATTGATAGAAACATAATCGCTGCACGCATAATAACTGCCTAGAGTTCCCTGGCGTTCCTGTAAACTTATCGGCGTAACGGGCATTAACCATAACACTTTCACACCCATTTCCTTTAAGCGCGGTAAATGTTTCGCAAACGCATTAAATGTTCCTTCGTCTGTATATTGACGAACGTTTGCCTCATAAATATTAATACTGTTTAGCCACTTTGCTTTATTTGTATCCATCAGTTTAAAATATTCGGCAAATTAAATCATGCGTTTTTAATACATCAACTATTGCGGTTTAATAAATAACCTATTTTTAAAGCGATGAATGAAACACACCTGCCGCGAAAAATAAGTTTATTACAGGCAACTGCTATTAACATGATTGACATGGTGGGCATTGGTCCGTTTGTGGTAATAAGCCTGATTGCACAAACGATGAACGCGCCTTCTTTTTTATACGCGTGGATTGCAGGTGCTTTGTTAAGTTTTGTTGATGGAATGGTGTGGAGTGAATTGGGTTCAACATTTCCTTTGGCTGGCGGCACATATAATTTCTTAAAGCAGGGTTTTGGCGAAAAAGGAGGGAAGCTGATGAGCTTTCTTTTTGTTTGGCAAACGATGATACAAGCGCCGCTGGTTATTGCTTCTGCTGCCATTGGATTTGCCCAATATTTTACGTACATCGTTCCGCTGAACACAATTGAAAGTAAGATTGTAAGCGGTAGTGTTGTAGTGCTGATTGTTTTTTTATTGTATAGAAAAATTGAAACAATAGGAAAAATAAGTGTATTACTTTGGGTTGGTGTTTTTGTAATTATGGGCTGGATAATAGGTGGCGCCTTTCTGCATGGAAATTTTTTAGAACCTGTGCAACATATAAATGATGGCTTGCATTTAAACTGGACATTTTTTTCTGCGTTGGGTTTTGCCAGTGTAAAATCTGTTTACAGTTATCTCGGTTATTACAATGTTTGCTTGTTGGGCGGTGAAATAAAAAATCCTGAAAAAAATATTCCGCGCAGCATGTTTATTTCTATTGCTGCTATTTGTGTTTTGTATTTGATGATGAATATTAGCGTTGCTTCTGTTCTTCCTTTGGATGATATTAAAAAAAGCAATTTTGTTGTAAGCGAATATATTCATGTTATTGCCGGCCCAACAGCAGCGTTAATTGCAACAGGCATTATTTTATGGGTTGCATTTGCGTCCGTATTTTCAGGAACGCTTGGTTATAGCCGCATACCGTATGCTGCTGCAAAAGACGGTGCATTCTTTTCCATATTTGCAAAGCTTCATCCCACAAAAAATTTCCCATATATTTCTTTACTTATATTAGGCGCTGTTGCATTTGTGTTTAGTTTATTATTCAGGTTATCTGAAGTGATAACCGCTATTCTTGCTATGCGCATTTTAATACAATTTGTAGGGCAGGCAATTGGTTTGGTATTACTGCACAAGAGAAAAGGTAAAAACTTTTTTAAATGGAAAATGCCGTTGTATCCCGTTCCCGTAATTATAGCTGTTTTTATGTGGCTGTTTATTTTTTATTCAACAGAATGGCACATGATGCTTTTTGGCGGAGGAATTATTTTGGCGGGAATAATTGCATTTTATATTAAATCAAAATATAAAAATGAATCCCCTTACATTGATGAATATTGGGAAAAGAAGATAGATGAAATAGGTAGAAAAGAATAATAGATTAACTTACTTCAACTGATACGCCATCACGCTCTTTCCAAAAAATGTTGGAACATAAATAATTTTATTCTGTGCATCATAACCAATATCAGCAGAACTTATTTTTTGTTCTCTTGTGTCAAACAATGTTTCTTTAATGCCATTTTGTTTTACATAATATACAATTCCATTCCAGCATGAAACGATAAAATCACCATCTGACGTCTGTTCTATGCCATCGGTGCTTTTATCCATGCCATTAGAAATTGTCATTAATTTTTTATCTGCACCTGCCTTATATAAAGTGCCGCTTGCCAACACATATAAATCATTATTTACAGCCAGCAAGCCATTAGGATTTTCAAAATGTTCGAGATAATCTGTTACGCTATCATTTTCGATCCTATGTACTTTTCCTGTTCGTGAATCTGAAACATATACCACACCATTTGCATCAATAGTAAGGTCATTTAAAAACACTGCGCCATGCACCGGTATTCTCTTAGTTACTTTTGCTGTTGGAATATCAATTACATCAACCTGCGTTAAATCTGCAGCATATAAAGTGTTGCCAAATTTGCCAAGACCCTTTGGTGCATTCAAACCGCTAACCCAATTATCACTTAATATTTTTCCGTCTAAACCAACCCTGGCTATTTGCCCGTTTCCATCCGCAGAATCCGATTTGCCATTAATGAGCGATGTATATAATTGTTTGCCTTGTGCATCATACAAAACAGATTCGGGAATAGCTAATGTTGAATCTGTACTCCACAATTTTGTAGCGCTATGCTGTGCATGTAAAGCATGTGATGTTAAGCTAAATAAAAGAATAAGTAACTGAATAGACAAACTGTTTTTCATACAAATAATTTAGCCGGTAATTTTAAAAAATGAATATACAAATTTCAATATAATAAAAAACCCTCTCTGTTTTTTGAAAGGGTTTTTACTATTTTTTACCTCCTGCTTTCGTATTTATCTCGTTTCTGCCATTGCCGGAATATCGGCAACTTTATATGCACCCGCATCAAGCTTTTCTTTTGTTTCGCTGAAAGCTTTTAGTGTGCGTTCAATATCTTCATCAACATGCGCTGCGGTTGGAATTAAACGATAAATAATATGCCCCTTAGGAATTACAGGATACACAACTATCGAACAGAATATACCATAATTCTCTCTAAGGTCTGTAACCATTGCGCTGGCTTCTGCAACACCGCCCTTCATGTAAACAGGCGTAACAACAGAATCGGTTTTACCAATATCAAAGCCATGTTCTTTTAAACCATTCTGAAGTTCCAGTGCATTTTTCCAAAGCTTGTTTTTTAGTTCAGGCATAGTGCGCAGCATTTCCAGTCTTTTTAAATTACCAATTACAAAAGGCATCGGTAAACTCTTTGCAAAAATTTGTGAGCGGATATTGTACCGGATAAAATCAATAATCGTTCTTGGGCCGGCTATAAAAGCGCCAATAGACGCCATAGATTTTGCAAACGTTGAAAAATATAAATCAATATCATCCTGGCAACCTTGTTCTTCACCTGCGCCTGCGCCTGTTTTGCCAAGCGTTCCAAAACCATGCGCATCATCAACCAATAACCTAAAATTATATTCACTTTTTAAAGCACAGATTTCTTTCAGTTTTCCCTGGTCACCCGCCATTCCAAACACACCTTCAGTAATTACTAAAATGCCGCCCTGCTGTTGTTTTTCTAATAAAGAAGTTGCGCGCTGTAATTGCTTTTCACAATCTTCAACGTCATTATGTCTAAAAACGTAACGATGACCGGGATGCAGCCGCAAACCGTCAATTATGCACGCATGCGATTCTGCATCATAAACAATTACATCATGCCTTCCGCACAATGTATCAATCGCACTCATAATGCCCTGGTATCCGTAGTTTAAAAGAATCGAATCTTCTTTATGCTCAAATTCTGCAAGTTCTTTTTCAAGTTGTTCATGATAGTTGCTGTTGCCGCTCATCATACGTGCACCCATTGGATATGCAAGGCCAAAAGCTTTCGTGGCTTCTGTATCTGCCTTGCGCACTTCAGGATGATTTGCCAATCCTAAATAATTATTCAAACTCCACACAATAACTTCTTTGCCGCGAAACTTCATGCGGTTACTTATTTCGCCTTCTAATTTTGGAAACGTGTAATAACCATGAGCCTTGTTCGCGATGTTCGCCGATAGGCCCGTAATTCTTAATCAGTCTTTCAAAAATATCTGCCATAACAATAATTTTCTATTGAAGTGTTGGAAGTAAGCAAGCTGCAAAACGCAAAAATAATGCTTGTACGGTTTATGCGTTTGCAGAACAAATTTTGCAAATATATTTTATAAAATCAATTTATGTTTTGTACGAATGTTAATAACTGCAGTAACTACTTTTGCTGTAATGATACAGGGGGAAAATATAAAAAACGCACTGATTGAAGTGCTAATTAATATCTCAGGTAGTGAAAATGTATTTACGGATGCAGAATCTCTGCATCGTTATGGGCACGATGAAACAGAAAAATTAAATTACCCGCCGGATGTTATTGTTAAACCTTCATCTGCAGAAGAAATAAGTAAAATTTTAAAATACTGTAACGAAAATTTAATTCCTGTTACGCCGCGTGGTGCAGGAACAGGTTTAAGTGGCGGCGCTATTCCCCGCAATGGCGGTGTAGTTGTATCAACAGAAAAATTAAATAAGATATTAAACATTGATGAGCGCAATCTGCAGGTAACAACTGAGCCCGGAGTTATAACCGAAGTTTTACAAAACACCGTAAAAGAGAAAGGTTTGTTTTATCCGCCCGATCCTGCGAGTCGTGGCTCTTGTTTTATTGGCGGAAATATTTCCGAAAACAGCGGCGGGCCAAAAGCTGTGAAATATGGTGTGGTAAAAGATTATGTTTTAAATTTAGAAGTTGTTTTGCCAACCGGCGAAATTATCTGGACGGGCGCCAACGTTTTAAAAAATTCCACGGGTTATAATCTTACACAATTAATCGTAGGCAGCGAAGGAACGCTGGGCATTGTTACAAAAATTGTTTTGCGATTAATTCCTTTACCAAAATATGATTTGCTGATGCTTGCGCCGTTTGCATCGCTTGAAAGGGCAAGCGAAGTGGTGAGTGCTATTTTTCGTGCAGGTTTTACACCAAGCGCAATGGAATTGATTGAAAAAGATGCTTTGCAAATTGTAAGCAAAACAGTTGACCATTATGTTGTGCCAGTGAATGATGAAATTGCTGCGCATTTAATTATTGAAGTTGACGGGAATGATATGAATGTTTTAATGAGCGACATGGAGGCAATTGCAGAATTGCTGCAACAATTTGATGCCGGGGAAATTTTCTTTGCAGATGATGCCCAACAAAAAAATGAATTGTGGAAATTGAGAAGGAGAGTAGCTGAAGATGTAAAAATTGCCGGTTATACAATTGAAGAAGATACGGTTGTTCCCCGTGCAGAATTACCTGCATTAATTAAAGGCGTAAAAGCGTTAGGTAAAGAACATGATTTCCTGGCAGTTTGTTATGGGCATGCGGGTGATGGTAATTTGCATATACGTATAAAAAAGGAAGGTGTTCCAAACAGTTATGGTAATGCAGAAATGAACAAGATTTTACACGAGTTATTTAAGCTTGTAAAGAACTTAGGTGGAACCATTAGTGGCGAACATGGCATTGGTTTAATACAAAAAGAATTTATGCATGTTGTTTTTGATGAAGCAAATCTTAAGCTGATGCGTGCCATTAAAAAATCGTTCGACCCTAATAATATCTTAAATCCGGGCAAAATTTTCAACCTGTAAAATCTGTGCTACATCTTTGCACTAATCATCAAACAAAACAAATGAAGAAAGTTTTTTTAAGCCTGCTAATAGTTATGAGTATTAAAGCTGTTAATGCCCAGGATAATTATGATGACAATAATTATGGGGACAACAAAGGATTTAAAAAAGAAAATGTATTTGTAGGCGGAAGTATTTCGCTGGGATTTGGTTCCGGTTCTTTTGGTATTGGAGCAAACCCGGAAATAGGTTATTCATTTTCGCAATTTCTCGATGCAGGTGTTGCCTTTAATTTAAATTATAATTCGCAGCGTTATTATGATGTTTACAGCGGCGCAGATATTGGTAAAGTTTCAAGCTTTAATTATGGAGCCGGTGTTTTTCTAAGAGCCTATCCGGTAAGTTTTTTGTTTGTGCAACTTCAGCCCGAAGAGAATTGGATAAACTATAATTCAAAAGATTTTTCAACCAACATTCAATTAAAAAATAAGGTAAATGCAGCAAGTTTAATTGGTGGCATAGGGTACTCGCAACGCATCGTTACACAAGGCAGTTATTTTTTTATGATTGGCCTTGATTTATTAACCAACGAAAACTCTCCTTATCGCGATTCTTATAATCATGCACAGCCCATTATTCGCGGTGGTTTTGATGTTTATCTTCATCCAGCAAAAAAACCAAGGCCATCGGGTCCGATATTATAGCAAGGCTTTTTTTCCAGTGCTCATATAAAAATCCTTCTTCCTGCATTTTGTCAAAATGCGCAAGCAGGTTATCGTAATAATTACCCGAATTAAGCAGCACAATTTTTTTGTCATGAATGCTCAAAGCATTCCATGTTATTATTTCAAATAACTCATCCATGGTGCCATACCCGCCGGGCAAAATAATAGCTGCATCACATAATTCATACAACATCTTTTTTCGCGTGTGCATGTCTTCAACAATATGCAATGTGGTAAGCAACTCATGTTGTTTTTCTTTTTCATTTAACAGGGATGGGACTACACCAACCACCTTCCCATTATTTTTTAATACTGTATTTGCAACAATTCCCATCAAGCCATTGCTGCCGCCGCCATATATAAGCTGAATATTTTTTTGTGCGAGTATTAAACCAACCTGCTCTGCGTGTTGTGCAAATAATGCAGTCTTACTTAAATGCGAACCACAAAAAACTGCTACGGATTTCAAGATATTTTTAAATGTAAGTTAGCTATACTTTCAATAATGTAAAATGTTACACGCCGCAGTCTTGCTAAAAGAACTCTATAACTAAATATTTAGTTATATTGCGTACAATAAATAATGTGCGTTTATTCACCCAACTCAAAATCTTATGCAAAGAATCACACTTAGGCTCTTAAAATTCATTTTATTATTATTTCTTCTTACTGCCTGCAAAAAAATACCTGCTCAATACTCTGATTATAATTCATCTGGCATCTATACAAAATTGCAGGGTTTGAATGTTTTGGCCAGTGTTTTATATATTGGCGTAACACCGGCAGATAAAAATATTCCGCTATTAACTTACTTATCTAGAGAAAAACATTACCGCACCGGTTTTTTGAGTATTACCCGTGGTGAAAATTTACAGAATAAATATGGCTATGAACAAGGTATTGATCTGGGGTTAATACATGTTGCCGAAGGGAATATTGAAAACAAAATTGATGATGTGGAAAATTTTTACACACGAGCTTATGATGTTGGTTCTTTTACCGACGAAAAAGAAGTTTTTCATGATTGGGATACAAACAAAATTTTAAATGATGTTGTCTGGATTCTCAGAACCTTTCAGCCCGATGTTATCATAACAAAATATTCTCCGGATGAAACTTTAAATGGTGAGGGCGCAGTTTCAACTTTAATTGCTAAGCAGGCATTTAAACTTGCTGCTGATTCTACTGCTTTTCCTGAGCAAATTAAATATGGCACTACATGCTGGCAAGCGAAAAAGTTGTTATGGAATGATAATACTGACGACGAAATTCAACGCCAAATTAATACCAATACATTTAACACGGTTACCGGTTTAAGCATTGATAATATAATTTCATTTTCAAAGCAATATCAAAAAAGTATATTTTCTGATGACGATACAACTGCTATAAAATATACGAATGCTTTTTATTCAATTGAAAAAGACAGCGCATGCAAAAATATAATGGATGGCGTAGTTACAAACTGGCATCGAATCAATGAAACTGCTTTTACAACTATCCAGCCACGTATAGACAGTGTTATAAAACATTACAACTTTTTGCAGCCGCAGTTTTCGGTTAAAGCATTAATTGAAATTTATCAACTGCTTTTTCACCTTCAGATAAACAATAACTGGAAAGACAAAAAACTAAATGACATACAGCGATTAATCTTTTTATGTTGTGGCATTCAAATAAAAGTTTTTAGTACCCAGGAATATGCAGTAACGGGTGACACCTTGCAGGTAAATTTTTCAATCAGTAAAAAAACTTCTTGCAATGTTATTTTAAAAAATTTCGGCATTTCACAGTTTGATTCAGCTATCAATCTTGCTTTAATTCCGCTTAAAACTTTTTCATTCAGCAAAACAATAAATATTAATTCAGAAAGAACGGCAACGCAGCCGTATTGGCTAAGAAACAGCAGAACCGAACCATACATGTACAATGTAGATGATCAATATTTAATTGGAAAAAGCAGTGATGATGCAGAATATTCAGCCAGCATTATTTTGTCTATTGACAGTGTAGATTTCTGGCTAAGTATGCCTGTAACATATATACCGGATAAAAATTTTGGTGATGAATTACTTGCAAAAAATGTTTCTATCGTATTGCCTGTTATTGTATCACTATCGCCAAACAATATATTAACCAACGTAAAACCCGGAAATGATTTCACAAAAAATGCCGGAGTAACATTAAAGTTTAAAACAAATTTTTCGCAGGATTCTGTTAGTGTGAAAATAAAAATTTCTCAATTAGATTTCATGGTTATATCCGATAGGGAAACAATCGGGTTAACTAATACTGCAACTGTGTTTGAGAAAGACAGCGTTATAAATGTACATACAGGGCAGGTATACTTAATCAGCGTTCCGGTAAAAAATTTATTACTGCCAAAAAATTATTCAGGCTCACTTGGTGGTTCAGTTAGTGTTTTAAGAAATGGAGAAACAAATTCTTATTCTTCATTTTTAAAAACAATTGATTACAATTATTTGCCTGGCTTTAGTTATTATTATCGTGATCTAACAAAGATTATCTCTGATGAAATTAAAACAACCGGAAATTCTGTGGGATATATTTTTAGCAATGGCGACTGGACGCTTTATGCTTTGCAGCAACTAGGTTTTACAGTAAAAACATTATTGAAAAATGATTATATACAGGACAGCTTAAAAAAATATACAGCCGTAATAACCGGCATGAATTTAGAACATATTGAACATTATTTGGGAGATACTTACGACAGCTTATTAAATTATGTATCAAAAGGAGGTATTGTTATTTTTTCAAATAACCGGCTAGACTTAAAAAGGCCTTTTAAGATTTCCTCCGCGCCTCAAAAGTTAAATGTTGAAAGCAATGAGGTGCAAATAATGGCAAATAATACGTCTCTTTTTAATTATCCAAATAGAATAACGGCTAGTGATTTTACTAAGTGGAAAAATAGTTTTAGTGATTTTCTTTTTTACGGATTTGATTCAAGTTTTCAAGCGCCACTTATTTTTCACAATACACAATCAAGCAAAAGTGTAAATAACGGTTTGCTGATAAAAGACTTTGGCAAAGGGAAGTTTGTGTTTATGGGGTTATCATTGCCATCACAAATTGCGTCAGGTGAAGCAGGTGCTTATAAATTGTTATCCAATATAATTGCAATATCCTCTGTAAATAATAAATCAGTTAAAAAATGAATTGATGTTTTAATACTTAAGCCTACGTCAATGATTTCCACTACAATTTATTTGCAGAAAGTCTACTGCAGGGGAATTTAATTATTTTGTTGATTATATTATTGCTGTCCAAAAAAAATATTATTGCTTTTAAGAATTCAATTATACCACATAACAATATTAAAGAACATTTAATAGCGAAGTTGTATTTTGCCGGTATTCATAAGAATTTAGCCAATGTCTCCATCACTTCTTTTTGTTTTTGTATTGATATATTTTTTGCTGTTACTTGGTGTTGCATGGTACACAAGCCGCAATGCAGATAATAATTCTTTTTTCATAGGTAACCGCAACAGCAACTGGATGCTCGTTGCGTTTGGTATGATTGGTACATCACTAAGTGGTGTAACGTTTGTAAGTGTACCGGGAACCGTTGGCAGCAACGCATTTGGTTATTTCCAGGTTGTGATTGGAAATTTAATTGGGTACTGTTTAATTGCGTTTATTTTATTACCGCTGTACTACAAAATGCAGGTAACATCTATCTATAACTATTTACTAAATCGTTTTGGAAAAATATCGTACAAAACAGGCGCAATATTTTTTATTATATCGAGAATTCTCGGTGCAACCGCAAGGTTATATTTAGTAATAAATGTATTGCAGATTTTTATTCTTGATAATATGCATGTGCCTTTCTGGCTTACCACATTTATTATTTTATTAATGATTTTATTATACACGTTTGAAGGTGGCGTTAAAACAATTGTTTTCACCGATACCCTGCAAACCACGTGTATGTTGCTCGGTTTAATTGTGTGCATTTACTTTATAATGAATGCGCTTAATTTTTCTTTTGGCGATACACTACAGGCATTGCACGAAAAATCGTACACAAAAATTTTTAATACCGATTTTAAGAGCAGTTCATTTTTCCTGAAACAAATTATTGGCGGCGCATTTATTTCAGTGGGCATGACAGGACTGGACCAGGAACTGATGCAAAAAAATATCAGCGTTAAAAGATTAAAAGATTCTCAAAAAAATATGCTCACGTTCAGCAGCATATTTGTGGTTGTAAACTTCCTGTTTTTGTTTTTAGGCGGATTATTATATGTGTTTGCAGCATCAAAAAATATAAACATAAAAGGGGATGATTTATTTCCAACCATTGCATTAAGTTATATGCCTACGGCTGTTTCCGTCATTTTTATTATTGGTTTAATATCCGCATTGTTTCCAAGCGCAGACGGCGCTTTAACCGCACTCACATCTTCTTTTTGTATAGATATTTTAGGATTGAAGCGCAAAACATCTGAAAAGCCAGATACCATTCAGGGAATTCATGAAAGCGACATTATTGAAAGGCAAACAAAAAAAACAAGAATACTTGTACATATAACATTCGCCATCATTTTCTTTTTATGCATTATGATTTTTAAATGGATAAATGATAAATCAATTATTGCAGTAATACTAACTGTGGCTACTTATACTTATGGCCCATTGCTGGGATTATTTATGCTCGGGATTTTTACAAAAAAACAATTGCCTCAAAATGTTTCGGTTATTGTTATTTGCCTTCTTGCACCGGTGCTCTGTTATATTCTTAGTAATAATTCGCCCAAATGGTTTAGTGGTTATCAGATAGGGTATGAATTGCTGCTTATTAATGGCTTGCTTACTTTTGCCGGCCTTTCGCTTATATCAAAAAGTAATAAAAATGCAGTGGATTGAAAAAATTGCTGAAGATTATGCAGAAAAGTTTACAACAAAGCTGGATGACGCTTTACAAAAAATTTATGATGATACATTAACCCATCACGAACATGCTCACATGATGAGCAGCGACGTGCAGGGAAAATTTTTAGAGTTCATCAGTAGATTGCTTCAGCCAAGATACATTTTAGAAATAGGAACATTTACAGGCTTTAGTGCAATATGTTTGGCAAAAGGTTTACAACAAGATGGGGAACTGCATACTATTGAACTGCGCGAAGACGATGCTAACACTGCGTGGAAAAATATTTCTTTGGCAGGCATGAATGAAAAAATACATTTACATACAGGCGACGCAAGAGAAATTGTTAAAACATTAGAGTATAGCTGGGATTTAGTATTTATTGATGCCGAGAAAACTTCTTATATAGTATACTATGAAGAGGTTTTAAAACGTTTAAGTAATCGTGGATGGATATTGGCTGACAATGTTTTATTTCACGGACAGGTGCTTGAAGATAAAATTGACAATAAAAGTGCAATAGCCATTGCACAATTTAATGACCACGTTTTAAAAGATACGCGAACAGAACAGGTGCTTTTAACAGTAAGAGATGGCCTGTTGCTGATAAAAAAGAAATACTGATGAAGAAACTTCTTCTTTTATTTTTTGCCGGTTCTGTATACTTCAACGTACAGGCACAAACAAATGAAGCTGTAGAAGCATATATCACTCAATACAAACAATTGGCGATGGATGAAATGATTCGCACCGGTGTGCCTGCATCTATTACGCTGGCACAGGGAATCCTGGAATCCAATGCGGGCCAATGTTCGCTTACACAGCAATCGAATAATCATTTTGGCATTAAATGCAAAAGCGATTGGGAAGGAAAAGTAGTTTATCATGACGATGACAGGAAAGGCGAATGCTTCAGAAGATATAACAGCGCAGAAGATTCTTACCGCGATCATTCTGACTTCTTAAAAAATCGCCCGAACTATGCGCCACTTTTTTATATAGATGTAACCGATTATAAAGATTGGGCGTACGGTTTAAAGAAAGCTGGTTATGCAACTAATCCTGTTTACGCACAATCATTAATAACAACTATTGAGAAATATGACTTAGAACAATATACAGATGTTGCACTTTTACAAAGCAACCAGTTGAATGTTGCTTCATCAAACGTTCAGTCGCAGCAAAATATTGAGTTCGCAGATGCTTCATTTGTTCAAAGCAAAGATGCAGAACAAAATGTCCCACACTACAGCGCAGATGTTTTGAAATATCCAAAAAACAGTGTATTTCGTATTAATCAAACAAATGTTTTGCTTGTAAATGAAGGCACGTCTTTGTTTGCAATTGCAAGTCAATATAATATTCCCTATAAAAAACTTCTTGATTACAATGATTTAGATAACATTGATATTTTACAGCAGCCAACGCTTATTTACCTGGAAAAAAAACAAAGACATGGGGCCAAAGATTATCATGTAGTAACGGCCGATGAAAATTTACATGATATTGCCCAGGAAGAAGGCGTACAGTTAGAAAGTTTGCTTGTTTATAACAACCTGCCTAAAAATATGCAGCCAAAAACCGGCGATAAAATTTTATTGCGGGGAGAAAACAGGAAACTGTTTTGATTACATTTAGTTTGCATTATAATTCCGGCGAATGCAAACACTGCACATACACGATAAAGATTTCATTCCTTACTTATCACAAGCTGAAATTGAAGCAGCCATAAAGGAACTTGGAGAGCAGCTGAGCGCAGAATACGAGGGAAAATTCCCTTTGTTTATTCCTATCCTTAATGGCTCGTTCATGTTTGCAGCGGAATTATTTAAACACGTAAATATTCCCTGCGAAATATGTTTTATAAAACTTGCATCTTATAAAGGCACCACATCTGCAGGACATGTTATTACTTCCATCGGCTTGGATACGGAAGTAGGAGATAAGCACATAATTATACTTGAAGATATATTAGATACAGGCAAAACGCTAAGCCTGTTTCTTCCGCAAATAAAAAATCAACGACCCAAATCTTTAAAGATTGCAGCTATGCTGCATAAGCCTGATGCAAAAAAGTTTGATGTTCCGCTCGATTATAATTGTTTTAAAATTCCTGACAAATTTGTAGTAGGCTATGGCCTGGACTATGATGGATTTGGAAGAAATATTCCGGCGATATACCAGTTAAAAGAAGATTGAAAACGATTGCTAATTAGATCTCATCCAATTCTTTTTCCAGGCAGAAAGGCAAGAAGCCTAACCTCATTTATCCGTTTTCAAAACTCCGATGTTTCAAAGCCCTTTGGAGAGAATTAGGTGAGGTTTTGTTTATGAAAACACTTCCTTTACTTTATCAAAAAAGCTTTTTTCACTTTTACCGGGTTGTGGTTTAAAATTAGGACTTGCATTCATTTGATTCAGCATTTCTTTTTCATCGTGCGTAATGTTTTGCGGCGTCCACACATTTACATGAATCAACTGGTCGCCTCGCCCATACCCATTAACTTCAGGAAAACCTTTACCTTTTAACCTGAATATTTTCCCGCTTTGTGTGCCCGGCGGTATTTTAATTTTGGCTCTTCCATCAATTGTTGGTACTTCAGCATTCGTTCCAAAAACCGCATCTGGAAATGAAATATGCAATTCGAATGCAACGTTTAAACCATCACGCTGCAACTCTTTGTGCGCTTCTTCTTCTATTAAAACAATTAAATCTCCCGGCATTCCTCCACGTTCGCCTGCATTTCCTTTTCCACTTAAGCTTAACTGCATTCCTTCCTGCACTCCGGCTGGTATATTTATGTTCACAGTTTCCTCACCATAAACTCTTCCTTCGCCTTTACATACCGTACATTTATTTGTAACGATTGTTCCTTCACCATTACAGGTAGGACACGTAGAAACGGTTTGCATCTGGCCTAAGAAAGTGCTCGTAACTTTTCTTACCTGCCCGCTGCCACCGCATGTTGAACAGGTTTGAACACCACCTTTGTCTTTTGCCCCGCTTCCGTTACAGGTATTACAGGAAACATATTTTTTTACCTTGATGTTTTTTGTTACACCCTTTGCCATTTCTTCGTAATTCAATTTTAGTTTGATACGAAGATTGCTGCCTCTTGAACCGTGACCCCGACTGCTGCCACCGCTTCTTCTTCCGCCCCCAAAAAAGTTTCCAAAAATATCTTCCCCGAAAATATCTCCAAACTGGCTGAAGATATCTTCCATATTTACATTCGTGCTTCCGCTAAAGCCGCCACTGCCGGGCGCAAAGGCTGCATGCCCGTAACGATCATATTTTGCTTTTTTATCAGCATCGCTTAAAACTTCATAAGCTTCGGCTGCTTCTTTAAATTTTTCTTCTGCTTCTTTATTGCCCGGATTTCTGTCAGGGTGATGTTGCATAGCCACTTTGCGGTATGCTTTTTTAATCTCATCAGCAGAAGCATTTTTTGAAACACCTAATATTTCGTAATAATCTCTTTTTGTCATAAATTATTTTCCCACTACTACTTTTGCAAAGCGTATAAGCTTGTCGTTGAGGTAATATCCTTTCTCAATTTCGTCTACTACTTTGCCTTTTTGTTTTGAATCGGTAACAGGTATTTCGGTAACAGCTTCATGCTTTTCTACATCAAACTCTTTCTGAAAGCTATTCATTTCTTTTAACCCTTTACTTTTTAAAACTTTACGCAGTTTATTAAAAATAAGCAAGGCGCCTTCCTTTACATGTTGAATATCTGTATCATTGTCCATTTGCTTTTCAGCCCGGTCACAATCATCCAAAACATCTAACAGCGAGATAATTATTTCTTTACCGGCTGTTTGGCGTAATTCAATATTTTCTTTTGCGGTGCGTCTGCGATAGTTGTCAAATTCGGCAAACAGGCGTAAATATTTATCCTTTTGTTCCTGCAATTCTGCCTTTAATTTTTCAAGAGCAGACTCGTCTTCCAAAACATCATTGAGATGTGTTGTACCTGCTGCATTTTCGTCAGCATTTATACCAAAATCTTCATTGTCTGTTGCCTGTTGTTGCTGAAATTCTTTTTCTTCCATACTTTTTTAATAAAGAGTTAGTGGTCAAAATTTTTGCCAGCGGCAAAATAGACGAAAAATTGTCAGTCTAAAAAACAAAATTTGAAATAAGGTGCTACTTTCACCATTTGGAAAAAACAATTAAAATTCAGTTATGAAAAAATTTTTACTTACTGCAATTACTTTGCTCCTTCTCACTTTCACAATAAATGCACAGAAACCTATTGCAACACCTGCGCCTGCCAAAAAAATATCAGGTATTGGCAAGCATTCTTTTACTCAAAAACCAACGGCTGCCTGTGACACATTAAAATTAGACAGTGCGTTTAACTGGACTCCGTTTTATTACTCATTCGGAACAAGCGGCTACGTTTTTGGAACCGGCAACCTTTCTCCTGTGACAGGCTTTACGGTAAATGAAGATGCAAATTATTATGATGTATCAGGTTCGAATTACAATTATATATCGGGCGGGCTTGTACTTTTTGCGGTTGCCAATAGTAATAAAAGCGCTAACTTATCAAAAAACCTTATTTTCAGTGTATATAGCGACGATGGATCGGGCTTCCCGGGTAATCTTTTAGGTTCTGCCACGCTAAAACTTTCGCAGGCAAAAAGTGATGTAAAACATGACCTTTTAACCGAGTTTGTTTTCACAACCCCAATCGCTATTCCTGCTAATAAGATATTTTATGTATCTGTTGATCACAGCAATTTCGGCTGGGGTGGCGGAACAAGAGATTCAATTGCAATTATTGCAGATTCAAGTGACGAGGCGCCTGCTGCAGCTTATCAAAACATTGAATTAACTTCTGGTGAAACTGGATGGATTCCTGTGAACCAGGTTTGGACAACTGATGGAATAACACCGTTGAATGCGAACCTCTTTTTATTTCCTTATGTAAGTAATTCAATTGCTGGCTGTTCAACCTTACCCGTTAGCATTCTCAATTTTAAAGGAAGTATAAATGATAATAAAGCTTTACTAACATGGAGTACGGCAACTGAATTTAATAATAAAGGTTTTGAAATTGAAAGAAGCAGAGACGGAAAGACATTTACACAAATTGGCTTTATAAACGGTGCAGGCAGCACTACGCAACGTAAAGATTATACGTACAGTGATGCGATGTTAAGCGACTTTAGCAACGCTACAATCTATTATCGTTTAAAGCAAATTGATCTGGATGGTAAAATAAATTACTCAAATGTTATTCCTTTAAGCTTAAGAGATATACTCAGCTGGAAATTATATCCAAACCCAATTAAAGATAAGCTCACGATTGAACTTAATTTAATGGCAGATACAAAAGTTAGTGTGCAGGTTATTTCAAAAGATGGCAGGCAGCTTTTGAATGCAGACAAAGGAACTTTACCGCAGGGACAGCAACAACTAAACTTCAACGTACAAAATCTTGCAAGTGGCTCTTATTTTATAAGAGTAAAAGCAGGAGACAAGACTTATACGCAAGCTATAATTAAGCAATAGGCTCTTTCTCCATTTTAAAAAAGCTATATTGTTTGTAGCTTTTTTATGCTTGTAATTCCAAGCGGTGAATTTCTTATAAAAGATCATTGCCGCTAAAACTTAAAGGCAAAAGATCTGCTGCAGTTTTTATAATTAAAACTTTACCTGTTTGCCCGGCAAGTATAATTTTAACTGGTTGACTAAATCTTTTTTCAAATTCAACTAAAGATTGCCGGCAAATACCGCATGGGGAAACGGGATGGTTGCTGGAGCCATTTTTATTATCATAACTTATTGCAATTGCGGTAATCGAAATATTTGGATGTAATGAACTGGCGGAAGAAAGCAAAACTCTTTCAGCACAAATGCCGGCGGGAAAACTTGCATTCTCCTGGTTAGTGGCGGTTATAATTTTTTTGTTTGATAACAGTGCTGCGGCGCCAACAAAAAAATTTGAGTATGGAGCATACGCATCTTTTGTTATTGCACGCGCCTTATTTAGTAATTCAAGATATTGAGTATCTAAATCTTTATTACCAGCAAATTCTTCAAACAAAAATTTATATTCTTTTAAACTCATTTTACGCAGATAAAAAATCCCGCACGTGCGGGATTAAGTTTTTAATGAATTGATTTGAAAAACCGGTTCCATCTCGGGCCTTTATCGTAACTAAACCAGATGAGGGATGCTTTGCCAACGATATGCGTTTCGGGAACGAAACCCCAGAAACGGCTGTCCTGGCTGCGATGCCGGTTGTCACCCATCATCCAGTAATAATTATATTTAAAAGTGTATGAATTTGTTTGCTTACCATTAATGATATATGTGCCATTGTTTTCTTCTAACGTATTATGCTCATACGTTGTAATAATTCTCCTGTATATGGCCATATTTTGTGGCGATAGTGTAACTGTTGCGCCCTTCTTTGGTATATGAAGAGGGCCAAAATTGTCCGGCGACCAGGGAAAGTTTGTGTCATCAAAAGGGAATGTTGCCCCTCTTTCATCCAGAATGAAAATTTCAACAGATTGCACGTTCGGCTGTTTGCGCAACAAAGCTGCTTTACCAGGGGTAAGATTTATTCTGAAGCGATTGGTAGATGAATCGCTCATTATCTGGTCCTGGTTATTAACATCAATGTCTAAACTATCTTGTAAAAAATCAGCATTAAAGGGCTGCCCATTCGTAGTTACCAGATAATCTATTTGTGAAGTTGGTGAAACATAAGCGGGTTGATTATTTACAAACAAAACGCCTTGTTTAAGTTGAATTACATCGCCGGGTAAACCGGTACATCGTTTTATATAATTATCTGTTTTATCAAACGGGTGAACAAGAACGGCATACTCCGCAAACAGTGCATCGCGGTTGCCATTAAAATTGGTTCTCAAAACGTCGTAATATAAATTCTTACTGCCATGATCAACATCGTTTATTATCGTGTCACCAACAGGCACATTAAACACTACAACATCATTTCTTTTTACATCAGTAAAACCCGGTAATCTTTTATACGGTAACTGAATCCATTTTAAATAAGATGGCGTGGTAGGGGCGCTGGGCATGGTGTTATGCACAAAAGGAAAACTGATTGGCGTAACCGGTAAACGTGCGCCGTAACTCATCTTACTTACAAACAAAAAATCATTTATAAGTAACGTTTTTTCCATGCTTTCCGTAGGAATGGTGTACGCTTCAAAAATAAACGTTCGGATAAGTGTAGCTGCCACAACGGCAAACACCGCTGCATCAATCCATTCACGTGCTGCAGATTTTTTATAACGCTTTATAACAGCTTCACCACCCCACTTAATATCTTTTGAAAATCCTACATAAGGCAAATAAATGAAAGGAAGGAAAACTGCAGCGGTATGCTGCAATAAAGTAACCTGGCCAAAATGCATTACAAAAATGATCGTTATCCATATCGTGATAAACTGCCCAGCAATGGGTATAAATTGAAGCCAGAACCAAAACTTTTTTATGTTGGCTTTTTCAACCATGCACCATGTATTATAAAAAGGTATAAAAGCTTTCCACGGTTCTATGCCCGCTTTTTTAAACATTCCATATATTCCAATATGCCAGCCAATTGCACCGAGTATAAATATTATCCATCCCATTAATTAAATTTTAATAGCAACAAATGTAGTATTCTAATCAGCCCTATGCAATTGTGCGAAGAAAAGTTTTCTTAAATATGAGCAAGTATTGTTTATGCAATAGAATAATTGTCTGCATAAAACGAATATTTTATTTCGGAATAAAAACGCTCCAAAGCGTCATTGAGTGCCGGTAACCTGATTCCTTTATTACTTTTTAAAACGCTATACAAAGGTCTTTTTGCTGTAAAACGTAATTCATGCAAAGGCCTGGCTTGAATCAATGCTGTATTTAAATTTAGTTTTGTTGCAACGGTTGTTGCAAGTTCTGCCCAGGTAATCTCTCCTTCATTTGCAACATGAAAAATCCCTTTTTCGTTATCGAGCAAAAGGTCAAGGCTTGCATTCGCAAGATCAGGAGTATAAGTAGGAGAGATAACTACATCGTTTGCAGCAGCAAAAGGTTTATTGTTTTTTAAATGCTTTATTAAAGCCGCAATGAAATTAAATTCATCCCACGGGCCAAAAAAAGCACTGCTTCGAACAATAAGCGCTCCCGGAAAAAACTTTAGAATATTTTGTTCTGCAACCACTTTACTGCTGCCATAAACATTAAGCGGACCTACAGTATCATTTTCTGTATAAGGTTGCTTTTTTTGTCCGTTAAAAACGAGATCTGAAGAGAAGCTTAACAGTTGAATATTATGTTCATTGCAGCGTTTTGCAAGGTAAGCCGGTCCGTAGCTATTAACAGCAAAGCAATTTTGAACGTCAGTTTCTGCATCATCAACTCTTACATAACCCGCTGCATTTATTATTGCCCATGGTTTCAATTTGCAAATAATTTCGTTGATCTCTTTTTCATTCCGAATATCAACATCGTTTCTGCCTAATAATTTATAATTAATATTTCTGCTTTCACAACTTTTAGCAAAGGCATTACCCAATGTGCCTGTTTTGCCGAGTATCAATAAAGGCCCGGTTATATCACCCGTATGCACCTCGTTGATCTTTTTTGGTTGAGGTGAAGGGTAAAGAATGCGCAAATCTCTTTGCCACCATCCTTTCCTGTTTAGAACCGGATGATAATAAGATTGATTATTGGCAATTTGTTTCAAAAGATTGGCTAATAAAACGGGTCGTAATACGCCGGATTGTACATTAAACACACCTGGTTCATAATCTCCATTAGGTTGTGTAAGTAGTTTATTCCATCCAAACGAACCCAGCAATGCCCATGCAGTTACAGCAATAATATTTATGTTTTTCTCCCGCAGTTTGTTCGCCGTTGTCCATACGTAATTAAACCATCTGGCCTGTTCATCCCTGTGGCAATGCAAATGCACTTCAGTAACAGCAATGGGAACTTCATACTGCTCCCATAACTCTTTAATTACAGTGCCGGGACCGCTAAAAGCATCTTCATTAACTCTTACTGCTTCAACATCCGCATATTCGTGCCTGAAGTTTTTACCGTGTGTATGTAAAGGATAAATTTCCAATCGTTCATCGAGAAAACGCTCTGAAGTGATGTAGTAATTACAACCTAAAATATCAGGCGGGCAACTATGCTGCAGGAAAAAGTATAAGTCATTTTCGTCAATACCTGCATATGTAAGATAATCCCATAAAACGTGATCAGGCTTTACTTTTCCGCAAAGCAAATCAAAGGTGAGCCATCGCCGGTTATTTTCAAACGCTGCCTGGTATGCAAGCACAGGCGTGCTGTGAGTTTTTCCTATATCTTCAGTTTGTATAAGTTTGGCCTCCGGGTTAACACGCCTGATTTCATTCATCGCTAAAACAATTGCTTTGCATTCGCTGATAAGAATTTTTGCAAAACCGAAATCATTTTTTTTATGCGGATACCAATGCCCGTATAAACCACAAAATCTTGCAGTGGTTAGTGGCTCGTTTACAGGTGTATAATATTTTATGTTGGGAAATTGCTGAGCAACCTTTTTGGCATATTCCGCAAGACCTGTTTCAAAGCTTCCATCAAAAAAATTAACATGTGCAGGCCCACTGCCATGATGCACAAGACCCACAATTGGTTCAACATTATGATTACTTAATTTTTTCAAATCACTTTCAGCACGTTCCCAGTTAATTTTTAAGTTTTTTTTGGGCTGATGTTTTTCCCATAAGATAGGATATCGCAATGCTTTAATACCTAAGGCAATTATTGCATCAATATCATCTTTTCTTTCATAAAAACCGGCATATTCAAGCTGATCAAAATACTTATTTTTTATGCGGTTGATTGTACATTCAATACCACCCCATAATTCTAAATGCTGCGTATTTGTGTGCATACTACTTTTCATAGGCTTGTCGGGATTCATATGCTGTTAAATGAATTGCGGGTTTACTGTTATTATCCTGGTTGATGATATTAGTACTAAAGAAAACTTGTGCCAAACACTAAATCAACCCAATTGCAACCGTTATTGCCGGTATTAGGATGTAAAATAAAAAAGTGGCAATTAGGCCACTTTTAATTTTATAATATTTGTTGACAGTTCTACACAACCTGTATAACCATGGCGCTTGCACCACCACCGCCATTGCAAATGCCGGCAGCACCATACTTGCCGGATTTTTGTTTAAGCACATTTATAAGTGTAACAACGATTCTTGCACCGCTGCAACCCAACGGATGACCAATAGAGACTGCGCCGCCATTTACATTTACCATTGATGCAACTAAATTCATTTTTTGTGTGTTTACAACGCCAACCACGGAAAATGCTTCATTCAATTCTACAAAATCCATATCCTTCATTTGCAAGCCGGCTTTTTCAACAGCTTTTGGTACTGCTAACGATGGCGTTGTGGTAAACCATTCAGGCGCCTGTTCTGCGTCAGCATAACTTATAATAACTGCCAATGGTTTTATGTTGAGTGATTCTGCTTTTTCTTTGCTCATTAATACTACGGCTGCAGCGCCATCATTCATTGTACTTGCATTGGCTGCAGTAACAGTTCCATCTTTTTGAAATGCAGGCTTTAATCCCGGTATTTTATCAAACTTCACATTGAATGGCTCTTCATCCCTTGCAAAAACTATTGGCTCACCTTTGCTTTGTGGAATTTGTACAGGAACAACTTCATCGTTAAACCTTCCCTCATTCCACGCAGCCTGGCTGCGCCTGTAACTTTCAATCGCAAATGCATCCTGTTGTTCCCGGCTAATACCGCATTCTTTTGCGCATAATTCAGCAGCATTACCCATTGCATAATTTTTATACACATCGGTTAAACCATCTTTTGCCAACCCATCAATTAATGTCACATCACCATACTTATTTCCCCAGCGCAGCCTGGGTGAATAATACGGTACATTGCTCATGCTTTCCATTCCACCTGCAACAATAATATCAGCATCGCCAAGCATAATACTTTGCGCGCCCTGGATAATTGCTTTCATTCCGCTGGCACAAACTTTATTTACGGTTGTACTAATAACATTATCAGGTAAACCTGCAAGCATAGAGGCCTGCCGCGCAGGTGCCTGGCCAAGATTCGCCTGCAACACGCAGCCCATTAAAACTTCCTGCACCTGCTCGGGCTTTATGCCGGCTCTTTCCACTGCGGCTTTAATAGCGATTGCGCCCAATTGCGTTGCTGAAATATCTTTTAATGCGCCACCAAAACTTCCAATAGGTGTTCTTACTGCCGATACTATATAAACAGTTCTTTTATCCATAAATCATTTTGAGGATGCAAAAGTAACATTTGTTAGTTTGAAAAGAATTGATGTGTTAAAGCGAAATGCATTGAAGGCAAAGATTAACGATATTTTCCATGCTATTTTCACTCACGGTTTGCATCACCTCTTGTAAGCGGACGTTTGATAGAAACCACATTTGCTTTTCACATTCTTTAGTTTCCGCCGTCGCTTTACTGCATTCGATATTCGTGGTATCAGAAATCATTTCCGTGGCATCGGAAATCATTTCCGTGGTATCGAAAATCAATTCCGTGGTATCGAAATAAATCAATTCCGTGGTATCGAAAATCAATTCCGTGGTATCAGAAATCAATTCCGTGGTATCGAAAATCAATTCCGTGGTATCGGAAATCAATTCCGTGGTATCAGAATTGATGCCATTACTACCGGAAAACGCTTAAATATCAGTGAGTTACCATTTGGAAAGCTGCCTGCGCTATCTATTTCCGAATAGAGGCTTTATTTTACATCTCTGTCGAACACACCTGTATATACTTTGCCGTCTTTTTTCATTTCAACCCAAATGCGATAACGGCCGGGTGAAGGAAATGTATAAGGAAAACTAACTGTATTATCTGCACTCATCTGCATGTTCATGCCTTTCATATTATGGCCGCTCATGCTCGTTGAATCCATTCCCGGCATTTGCATTTCTTTCATTAAAAAATCTTCGCGTTGAGCTTCCGGCATGTTTTGCAGCATTTTAATTACATGATCAACACTGTCCCGAAATTTTGCACCATTGGGATCACGGTAAATGCTTTCTGAAAGGTTCATTCTATCCATTAAACTTGTTTGGGCAGCCATTGAATATGTTCCGATGGGATGCACATGCGAGAACACCATTCCGTCTATGCGAACAATCATCAAATGTCCCTTCATACCCATGTATAAATCCGGCGTTACTGGCTGATGTTTTGCATCCCACAAAGAAAATTTCAGTGAGTTTAATTCATTATTGAAGTAGTGTTCTTCTTTTTTCTCATTGTTATCAAACAGGATTATGGTACCATCTTTTGATGGTGATATTTCTCCTGTATGTTTTCCGATAGTTGTGTTATTATTTATTTGTAAAAACTTGTTATCAGTTTTAAGTGGCTGCGAAAAATCAAACGCATCATCGCTATCCAAAGAAAAACCGGAATCGCTTGTATTGCCCGATTCATTTATGGTTACAGTATCTTTTATCGTTTCAGTAAAACCCGAATTATATACAACATCGGCAAAAGCAAGATATTGCCCTTTTGGAAGCGGCGGAAGACTTACAGCAAAATTTATCGGGCCTTCTCTTACAGGATGCAGGTGTGCGAACACATTCATCTTTGGCAAGCTCACTACAAAAAAATGCATAATCTTTCCGTGATCAGGAATAATGTAAGGAAGCCATTTACCGCGTTGCGAATTGGCAGTATCAATGGCAAACTCTAATTTATTAGTGCCATTTTCAGCATTTTGCCGGTAGGTTGCATGCATTGGTTTAAATACATACTCACGTGTTTTTTTCTCAACGCTTGTCCACCACCTGTTTCCTCCAAACACAAGACAGGAACATAAAACAGTTGCAATTACAAACCCAATTCGTTTAGCACGTTTGCTTGTTACAGGAATGGCTTCGCCACTTTTTGTTATACCATCTGAAACGCTGGCGCCAACAATGGTTATCATTAAAATGAAAAGAAAAATGCCAAGGCCGATAAGCATATATTTTGTTGATGGCGGAAGCTTTTGTGTGACTGTAGAAATAGCTACCACAGGAACAATCATTTTTCCTTGGCCTGCAGGGCCTTTTATACTTATTTCGATGCTTGCAGAACCATTATTCATCAACCAAATATTTCCTGTAAACTGGCCAGGGCTGGCAGATACTGCATCTAACAAATCTGCATTAGGTGCGCCACCTTCGCCGGAATAGAAATAAATGGGCCGTGCATATACTTTAACGCCCGGTTGATTACTGGTAAACACGGTTAATGCTGCGGTTCCCGGAATAACATCAGGAGCTTTAATATTAATGAGCACATGGTAAGGGCCCGCCACGCCTTCAAGCGTAGTGTTGGAATTACCAACATGCGCATACACCAAATTCAACGGAAGCAATAAAACAATAACTAAAATTTTTTTTCTCATTATTACACTAATAAGATGATGATATTATTTAGCGTTGAATGCGCTGCATCCAGTTTCCCCAGCTCAAACTAATTCTGCCGATTATTGTTCCGATAATAACGGCAATGCAAATACCTGCAGCAAACTTTGGAAATTTTTGAATGTCTGCCGGGCTAAATTTATACCGGTATGGAGAATCTGGCGGGCTTTGAAAATACCAGGCATTTCCGCCAAAAAACCAATTGCGTGAAGCCGGGGATTGCAATATAAATCCGCTGAAAGGATATTCGATAGCTATTAATAACAACACAAAAATCACGCTTATTAAAACAGCTTTTATCCAATCATTTAAATTGGCCTTTGCCATTACAATATCCATGAACACAGCAGGCACCATAAGAAACATAGGAAACATGGCAGGCTGAAAATTTTTGAGATGTGTTAATACAGGTCCCAGCTTGGGTTCCGCAGGAAAAAGCTGTAAAATCCAGTTGGCTATTGCAGCTAAAAGAAAGTATCCGATCGTAATAGCGGTCATTCCCCATTTCATACGAAGTGCACGCCTGAAAGCCGGCAAAACAAGCAAGGTTAATGCTGTAGCCACCTGGTAAAAAACAGCGGTACGCATTTGCCGCACCCGAATAATCGGGTTAGCAATTGTATATAACAAACACAAAAAACTTGATGCAGTAATTACAAACAGAACCTGCAGCACCAATAAAGACTTATCATTCTCATGTGAAAGATTTATGTACTTGGTTATGCAGATACAACCGCCCAGTTCAAGGCAACAAATTCCTAAAATAAGCAACACGTGAGGCGGCGAAAAAACCTTTACATCTAATCCATAGGCACTGTGCCACCAATTATCAAAAGGTGCAGAAGTTAACATAGCAACAGCGCCCCAAATGCAAAACATAGAACCCAAAGAACTGTAAAAAAAGCCCCATACTTTTACAAAGCCTCCTTTCTTTTCACGCGGCGTTGCAAATGTGTTTATCATCACCTGGATAACAGAAAAAAGACCGCCAAAAATGGCACCCATATAAATTAAAATATGCGGGGGAGATAAAAACTTATCGCGCCCTACGGTAGTATGCCATGAAATATCCCACAATATGCCGGTAGTGCTAAGCAAGGCAGCAAGTGTTACTGCATAGATGTACGGTTTTATGCCGGAATGTTGCGATTCTGCCATACCTGTTTTGATACTAATTTTTCTTAACGCTGCAGTTTGATTCGATATTTCCATAATCTGTTTGTACAGTTTTAAAGCGCACAATTTAAGGGCTATTTTACCTGAGTTCCGTTTATACAATGTTATTAATGCGCACCGGTTGTTTGGGGAGCAATGGTTGTTGTGTGATAAACTACTGAATCAGGTTTTCTTATTTCATACTTGAAAAATCTCTTCAGCTTTAAAGCAGGCTTTTCTATTAAAATCCATGTTAGCTGGCTAATTAAAAGCGTTAAAACAAAGCAACAGAAATTGGCCAACAAAAACGCTACACTGCCTGGCAAATGTTTGTGAAAAAACAAGAGCAAATTTGGTCTTAGCAAAGCAAGAATAGGAACATGAAATATATACATTGAATAACTGTATCTTCCAAAGAATAAAAGAATTTTTGACTCTAATATGCGTTTTGTGTAACTCTTTTTATTACCAGATAAGCAGTACAATATCATGGCCGCAAAAAATATTCCGAACAGCGTGGTGCCAACCGGTTCCAAAAACTGGCTTTTAGGCGCCAGAGGCCTGAACAACAGGATGGCGGCAAACAATACAACAAATGAAATTTTAAAAACATAGGGAACTATTTTTTCAAGTGCAGATGTAACGGATTTATTTCTTACCGCTATCGCAATTAATCCACCAATACACAACGAATCGAGGCGGCAGAAGGTATTAAAATATGTATAATGCCATGTATAGCCTGAAAAAAAATAATAGCATTTTAAACCTATACTAAAGGCTATTAATGCAAGTATAACTCTAACTAAATTCTTTACATTAAACAACAAAACTAAAAAGGGCCAAACAATATAAAATTGTTCTTCAACAGCAAGCGACCACAAATGTAAAAATATACGGTCGGCGCCTTTTAACTGCGCTTCTTTTACAAGTAAAATCCAGTTTTGCAGGTAAGTCCAGAAATATGCCTGGTTATCATAATATACCGAAAATTGTGACAAACTTGCTTTATTTACAAACAAGGGAACGATGATAAAAAAAACAATTAAAACCCCATAATACAAAGGAAGAATCCTTAACATTCTGCGGGCGATGTAATTTTTAAAATAATGCTTGCTCGCTTTGGTGTCTAAAAGTATTCCTGTTATTAAAAAACCGGAAAGAACAAAAAAAGAATCCATGGAAAACCATGCAGCATATGGTATCGCAAAAAAATGATACAGCATAACTGTTATCATTCCTGCGCCCCTGATTCCATCGAGAAAACGAATATGCGTGTTTCTCTTAAAATCAATATCAATTTTTTGAAAAAAGGTTTTCATAAACAGTACGGTCTTCTTAATGTTGGGGTTAGTTAATACGGAAAAATGAAAGGTAACGGTATGTTGTAAATCCCTTTCACTTAAAACGAATATATCGCTAATTTAATAATAAAGTTAACAATTGCATTATTTGAGTTTAGATAGTAACTTTATAAGAACTACTACAAAATGAAAAGAGTTTGTAAAATGAAGGCCATTCTGCAAACTCTTAAAAAACGAATTAAATAATAGGCTAAACCTGGGTTTACGGAAAAATTCCGAGCTCCGCATAGCTAGTTCCCACCTTATCAATTGCTACCACATAAGCTGCGGTGCGCATATCAGGAATTTGATCATTTGCCTTCCAGCAATGCATAATTTCGCGTGTAGCTTCAATCATGGTTTGCTCCAGGCCGCTGTAAACAAGATCCACTTCATCAGCTCCGTGCTCAATTAAAACCTTTTCAGCGCTGTTTACACTTTTACCGGTTAGTTCTTCCATTTGCCCGAGAATGTGTTTATTAAGATTTTCTGTAAAACGTTTTTCCATTCTGCCATAACGCACATGGCTAAGATTTTTCAGCCATTCAAAATAAGAAACGGTAACACCGCCTGCATTTAAATACATATCCGGAATTACAAGCGTTCCTTTTTTTATAAACACTTCGTCTGCTTCGGGACTTAATGGCCCGTTTGCAGCTTCGCCTATGATTTTTGCTTTTATACGCTCTGCATTGCTTGCATTGATAACATTTTCGAGTGCTGCCGGAATTAATATATCGCATTCAAGTTCTAACGCATCGCCGCTGTTTTCCAGGCTCTTTGCACCCGGAAAATCAAGAATAGATTTATTTGTTTTCCTGTATTGAAAAACTTCTTCTTCATGCAATCCGTTCTCATTAAAAATAGCACCTTCAAACTCTGCAATGGCAATTATTTTGGCGCCATGTTCTCTAAAAAATTTTGCAGTATGATAGCCTACATTTCCCAAACCCTGCACTATCACGCGCTTGCCTTCAATACCTGTGGTTAACCCAATTTTCTCCATTACATCTGCAGTATTACAAACTTCGCGCACACCATAAAAAACGCCTAAACCTGTTGCTTCTTTTCTGCCTCTAACACCGCCCTGCGTAACCGGTTTGCCCGTAACACAACCCATTGCGTCTACTTCGCCAGGCCGCATCGCCGTGTATGTGTCAAGTATCCATGCCATTTCGCGTTCGCCGGTTCCATAATCAGGTGCAGGAACATCGGTGCCTGGCCCTATATAATTTTTCTTCACCAATTCTGATGTATAGCGCCGCGTAATTTTTTGCAATTCGAATGTGCTGTAATCGCGTGGATTTATTTTTATTCCGCCTTTTGCACCGCCAAACGGAACATTTACGATGGCGCATTTATACGTCATCAATGCGGCCAATGCCATTACTTCATCCTGGTTTACTTCTTCGCTAAAACGAATGCCGCCTTTGCATGGCGTTTTATGATGCGAGTGCTGCGCACGGTAAGCTTCAATTACTTCAATGCTGCCATCATCTCTGCGTAAAGGAAATTTCATTCTGTAAACTGCATTGCATGCTTTTATTTGTTCAAGAATGCCTGATTCCCAATTAGTAAACTTTGCTGCTTTATCAAAGCTTTTGATTACGCTTTCAAAAAAATTATACTGTTGGTCTGCCATCGTTAGGTATTTAAAGATTTATAATCACTAATGAACGTTTGTTTTATTTATTTTGAAAAAAAATTATACTTTCTCTGTTTCGCCCTTTTCTAATTTCTTAATTTTTCTATCGAGATTTATGAGATAAATAAATAAGCCAACTACTATTATTACTACAACAGCCATTACTACAAAAATTTTTCCGTTACTGTTCATAAAATCAGTTGGCTCTTCTTTATTAAAATCCATTTGCTGTGCATAGCTGCCTGCAAGCATAAAAGAAGATAAAATAAGAAGCAATAATTTTTTATAATTAAACACGGTTCAACAATTTTTCTTTATGGTTCTGTAATCTTATTCGCAAAGTTGAAATCCAGACGCCCAGTAAAATCCAGCCGATAATGGCAGGCAAGAATACCCTTTCCATTTCCGGTGTTGTATCATTTGGATTTAAGCCGGGATTACCTTCGCTGCCTTGTCCGCCGGGATGTAAAGATTCTGTTAGTCTCGGTAAAATCCATATGGTTGGAAATAACATTGCAAAAGCAAAAATATTATATACGGCACTTAGCCTTGCGCGTTTACTTTCATCAGTAACCGAACCTCTTAAAACAAAATAAGCAAGATAAATCAGCAATGCGATGGCAGCACCGTTTTGCTTTGGATCACCGCTCCACGGTTTACCCCATTGATAGTTTGCCCATATAGCGCCGGTTATTATTCCAAGAATGCCAAACACTAAACCTGTGCGTGCAAACTCATGCGAATAAATATCGTAAACAGGTTTAGGATTTGCCAAAAATCTTATGGCATAAATTACTGAAACGATAAATAATGTTTGCATGCAAAACCACATCGGCACATGAAAAAAAAGATTGCGAACTGTTTGCTGCATTCTGCCATCAAGAACAGGAATTTTTACAAGAAAGCCCATGGTGCAGGTATACAATAACAAAACAAAACTTAATATTTTCCACCACCAGCTTTTAAGCATGCATGTGTTTTAATTGATTACGAAGGGTTTCTCTTTCTGCGCCGCAAAGTTATAGGAAAGCTTTGCAAAGAAGATTAATAAATATAAAATTGTTCAGAAGAGCGAAACAATTTTAATCCCTCCATAAAAAAGGAAATAAAATAACTGACAGCAGCACAATTAAAACATCGAAACAAAATAATAATAAAACCATTTGCCACCAGCCGCTTTGCAATGCATCACTAAAAGATTTGTTTGCAATTTTTCCTAACAATAATAATTGCGGAACAATTACAGGAAAACCCATTATTGCCATCAGCGCTGCCTGTTGTTGTGCTTTAGCGGCAATAGCCGCAAGAAATGTAAATACAAAACTTAATCCTGCAGAACCTAAAAAGCTTATCAGTAAAAATTGAAAAAAATGTACAAGCGGGTTGCCAAGTAATAAAATAAAAATCAGCAGCGTTAGCAGGCTCATCAGTAACATTAAAACTGCATTAAAAATAAGTTTGGCAAGTATATAATTTACTGCTCCCGAAATTGTATAGTAATATAACATCCGGCCTTTGCTATCCTGCAAAAAACTTTTTGCAACGGCATTTACCGCTACAAATAATTGTACAATCCAGAAAAGTGCGTTCCATATTTCATTCTCAGGCTGGCCTGTGGAAAGATAAATTATAAACACAGTTGAAGCTACATACAACAACACACCGTAAAATGTATACTGCTGCCGTGTTTCAAGCAAAACGTCTTTTTTAACAAGCGTGGTAATTTGTTTTAATGAATAGCTCATTATTCCTACAAATATATTCTGCAAATTTTTTAATGAATTGCATTATAAAGAGCACAACTTGGCATAAGGTTTTTTGCGCTTATATTTGCGGCTCAAAATTTTTGTTGTGGCCGTAAAATTCACGAAAG